>OZ247491.1:1067500-4439212 GCA_965233445.1 Hoeflea sp. | reverse complement strand
GTACCGGAAGCCCGGCTGAAAGACCTTTCGATCGCCAACAAGCACCTTGTCGCGGTCGCGCGCGCACTGTCCATCGACGCCGATATCGTTATCATGGACGAGCCGACAGCGTCTCTCTCCTTCAAGGAGATCGAGGACCTGTTCGAACTGATCGAACTGCTCAAGCGCAACGGCAAGGCCATCCTCTTCATCTCTCACAAGTTTGATGAAATATACCGCATCGCCGACCGCTACACCGTCTTCCGGGATGGCGAGATGGTCGGGAGCGGATCGCTTGACGATATCAGCCAGGACGAGATCGTTCGCATGATGGTCGGCCGATCGGTCGATCAGGTGTTTCCCAAGAAACAGGTGGAACTCGGAGACGAAGTCCTGCGGGTCTCCGGCTACTGTCACCCGACCGAGTTCGCCGATATCAGGTTCACCCTTCGCAAAGGTGAGATACTTGGCTTTTACGGTCTCGTTGGAGCGGGCCGGTCGGAGGTCATGCAGGCGCTGTTCGGGGTAACCAGACCCTCGAAGGGCGCGATCCGCATCAGCGGAGAGATCGCGGTGATCCGCAGCCCTGCCGACGCAGTTTCCAGGGGCATCGTCTATGTGCCGGAAGACCGCGGCAAGCAGGGCGCCGTGCTCGGGTTGCCAATTTTTCAAAACGTCACCCTGCCGTCGCTTTCCAAGACGTCGAAGAACAGCTTTCTGCGCCTGGCGGAGGAGTTCAGTCTGGCCCGCCAATACACCGAACGGCTCGATCTCAGGGCCGCGTCACTCGATCAGGACATCGCGGAGCTGTCGGGCGGCAACCAGCAGAAGGTTGTCGTTGCGAAGTGGCTCGCGACCAAGCCGCGTGTCATCATACTCGACGAGCCCACAAAGGGCATCGATATCGGCTCCAAGGCGGCGGTCCACGAATTCATGGGCGAACTTGCCGCGCAGGGACTGGCGGTCATCATGGTGTCCTCCGAACTTCCGGAGATCATGGGCATGAGCGACCGCATCATCGTCATGCGCGAAGGCCGGATCGAGGCGGAACTCGAAAACTCCGAAGACCTGAAGGCCGAGGTTCTCGTGCGCACGGCTTCCGGTATCAGGGAGGCCTCATGAAATCGCTCGTCCGCTCCCGCGAGTTCTGGCTCGCAGCGGTGATCATGGTGATGATCGTCGCAACCAATCTCCGCGCTCCGGGTTTCGCGTCACCCGAAAGGCTGGGCGGCATCTTCAATGATTCCGCCATGCTCATCATTCTGGCGCTGGGCCAGATGGCGGTTATCCTGACGCGGTCGATCGACCTGTCGATGGCATCCAATCTCGCGCTCTCCGGAATGATCGTCGCGCTGACAAATGCCGCGTTTCCCGCGATACCGGTGCCCGTTCTCATGCTGCTTGCGGCTTTCTGCGGGCTGGTTCTCGGCGCGTTCAACGGGGTGCTTGTCTGGTTGCTCGGCATTCCGGCGATCGTCGTCACACTCGGTACGCTCACGATCTACCGGGGTCTCATCTTCGTCATCGCGGGCGGACAATGGGTCAATGCCGATGCCTTCACCCCGAGCTTCGTGGCTTTGACGCGCTACCAGTTCCTCGGCCTGCACCTGCTCTCCTGGTACGCGATCATCGTCGCAGCGGGATTCTTCCTGATGATGACGCGCACATCAATCGGCCGTGCCATCTACGCCATCGGGGTCAACCCGGCCGCGTCCGTCTATGCGGGGATCGACGTGGGGCGGACGAAATTCGTCGCCTTCTGCATATCGGGCATGCTTTCGGGCTTCTGCGGCTACCTCTGGGTTTCCCGCTATGTCATCGGCTCGGTCGAGGTCGCGCGCGGCTATGAACTGACCATCGTCGCGGCCTGCGTCATCGGCGGCATATCGATCGCCGGCGGTGTGGGGACCGTCGCGGGTGCCATTCTCGGGGCTCTTTTCATCGGGGTGATCAACGGAGCGTTGCCTGTCATCGACATATCGCCATTCTGGCAGATGGCGATATCGGGGGCGGCCATCATCATCGCCGTCATTCTCAACGGCAGGACTGAAAAGCAGGGCGGAAGGCTCATTCTGAAGCAGGCGGAGAAACCGGCATGACCGAGGCGACTGCAAACACACAGCGCATGCCCGACCGCCTCGATTCGCCACTCAAGACCGCTCTCCTGTCGTGGCCGGCCCTCCTGGCAGTGGTGGTGGTGGGGCTGTTCATTCTCAATTCTCTTCTCTCTCCCTATTTCCTGTCGGCCTGGTCGATCTCCGACATGACCTTCACATTCACGGAAAAGGCGATCATTGCCCTGGCCATGGCCCTTCTCATCATATCCGGGGAGATCGATCTTTCGGTCGCATCCATCATGGCGCTCGCCTCGACCATGATGGGAATCGCGCTGCAATATGGCGTCGGCACCCCCGGTCTGGTGCTGATCGGTATCTGCACCGGGCTGATCTGCGGCGCCTTCAATGGCTTTCTGGTGACAAGGCTTGGGCTTCCTTCGATCGTGGTGACGATCGGGACGATGAGTTTCTTCCGCGGAATTTCCTACATCGTCCTGGGCGACCAGGCCTTCAAGGGCTACCCGGACTCGCTGGATTTCTTCGGTCAGGGCTATGTCTTCTGGGTGGTGTCCTTCGAATTTGTCCTGTTTCTGATCTGCGCGGTTGCATATTACGTGCTTCTTCACCGCACCACTTTCGGCCGTCATGTCTTCGTTATCGGCAACAACCCGGTTGCCGCGCGCTTTTCGGGTATCCGCGTGGAACGGGTGAAGTTCATCCTGTTCTGCCTCACGGGCCTGATGTCGGGTGTCGCGGGCGTCCTTCTGACATCGCGCCTGGCTTCGACCCGGCCTTCGATCGCCTTCGGCTGGGAGCTCGAAGTCGTTACGATAGTCGTCCTGGGCGGCGTTTCGATCCTTGGCGGCGCGGGAAGCATCCTCGGCGTCGTGCTCGCGGCCTTCATCATGGGGCTGGTCACGTTCGGTCTGGGACTGCTCAATGTTCCGGGCATCGTGATGTCGATCTTCATCGGTGCATTGCTGATCTTCGTGATCGCGCTGCCGATCGCCTTCCGCATGCTTCGGGAGCGTCGCGCATGACCGTCATGGAAAAATACGCGTTCAAGATGAAGCTCGCACCTGGCTGCGAAGCGGAATACCGCAAGCGCCACGACGAGATATGGCCCGAGCTGGTGGCCCTTCTCAAACAGGCGGGGGTATCGGATTACTCGATCCACCTGGACCAAGAGACAGATATTCTGTTCGCCGTGCTGTGGCGCCCGGCAGGCCACACGATGGATGACCTTCCCAACGAGGCGGTCATGAAGAGCTGGTGGGCACACATGGCCGACATCATGGAGACAAAACCGGACAACGAGCCAGTCGCAGTGCCGCTCGAAACCGTCTTTCACATGGAGTGACGCGTGCCGGGTGCTCGAAAGATTGCGGTCATCGACATCGGCAAGACCAATGCCAAGGTGGCGCTGGTTGATCTGGTCAGCCTGAAAGAGGTGGCCGTCCATCAAACACCCAACAGGGTGATCGACGCTCAGCCCTACCCCCACTACGATATCGAGGCGTTGTGGTCATTCATCATCGCCAGTCTCGCGGCGCTGCAGTCCGAACACGGCATTGGCGCCATCACCGTGACGACACATGGTGCCTCGGCCGTTCTGCTTGACGCCGGCGGCGAACTGGCAGCACCGGTTCTCGACTACGAGCATGATGGTCCCGATCAGCTTGCTGCCGAGTATGACAACGTCCGGCCGGGGTTCGAGGAAACCGGATCTCCCCGGCTGCCCATGGGGCTCAACCTCGGCGCCCAACTGTACTGGCAGTTTGCGAGCTTCCCGGAGATCCGCGAACGCACTGCGAAAATACTGACATATCCGCAATACTGGGCGTACCGGCTCAGTGGCGTGGTTTCGACGGAGACGACATCTCTCGGCTGCCATACCGATCTCTGGAATCCTAACGGCAAGACCTTCTCTTCGCTGGTCGACAAGTGCGGTTGGGCCGAACTGATGGCGCCGGTGCACAAGGCCGTCGACCGGCTGGGGATGATCACGAACGAGATCGCTGTTCTGACCGGCCTCTCGCCGGAAACGCCGGTGATCTGCGGAATTCACGATTCCAATGCTTCGCTCTACCCCTACCTTGCCTCTCGCCAACCGCCTTTCTCGGTGGTTTCGACCGGAACCTGGGTGATCTGCATGGCGATCGGTGGCTCGAATGTCCGGCTCGATCCGTCGCGTGACACACTGATCAATGTCAACGCGTTTGGAGATCCCGTGCCGTCGGCCCGCTTCATGGGCGGCCGCGAGTTTGAGGTGGCGATGAGGGGCCGAGCTGCGGAGTGTTCAGCTGACGACATGCTTGCGGTCGTTGCGAAACGGGCCATGTTGCTTCCGGCGGTCGAAAGCCGCTCCGGCCCGTTCCAGGGATGCCGGCACCGGTGGACGGTTGCGGAAGAGGATCTGATGCCGGGTGAGCGCCACGCCGTCCTGTCGTTCTACCTTGCCATGATGACGGCGACATGCCTCGACATCATTGGCGCCGATGGCGCGGCGATCATCGAGGGCCCGTTCGCATCGAACGACGCCTATCGCCGCATGCTGGCCGCGGCGACCGGCCGCTCCGTCATCCCGGCCGCCGGCGGCACCGGGACCAGCGCAGGCTCCGCCCTGCTGTGCGAACCAAGGCAATTCGGACCGCTTCAATCCGAGATACATCCGGTCGATGCTCCCGAGGGGTTCGGGGCCTACGCGAAGGAATGGCAGGAAACGGCGGCAGGGCAAGTTCAGCCGGGGAGACGGAAGTGATTTCCAGCAGCGCACCCCATGCAACGCATGCGGTGGAGAACGGCCACTCGATTTCGCGGCAGTGGCATGTCAATGTCAGCAAAGTTCGAACAACGGGCGATTGATGCGGATTGCTCCGAGCTTCGGTTTTTGGGGCCGCGAGGAGACCGGCCGGGTTCTGAAGTCTGGTCGGCAAGGCGATGTGGCCCGTCGATGACCGGCACCGCGCGGAGTTCTGTCGGTAAGGGTCCGGTTCTCCGAAGACTTCCTGCGGGGAAGGGCCGAGCTTTCTCAGAATGGATTCAATCAAGCCGCCGTTGCGTCAGCTGGCATCCGAATGTCTCATCTGGGCGGAAGGCGTATGGCCCCATCCAGCCGGATGACGGTGCCATTTATCATCGGATTGGTCACGATGCTTTCTGCCAGCTGCGCGTATTCCTGCGGCAGTCCAAGTCTTTGGGGAAAAGGAACGCTTGCTGACAGGGTGGCCCGGATATCGTCCCGCAGACCCGCTGTCATGCCAGTTTCGAACAGACCCGGCGCGATCGTCGCGACACGAATGCCGTCCCGCGCCAGTTCCCTTGCGGCCGGCAGGGTGATGGATGCGATACCGCCCTTGGATGCTGCATAGGCCGTTTGGCCGATCTGGCCGTCTTCCCACGCAACGGACGCGGTGTTGATGACCACGCCACGTTCTCCATCCTCATTGAGGACGTCGAGCTTTGCCATGGCCCGTGCGGCGAAACTCAACACGATGTAAGTGCCGAGAAGATTGACCTGAATGATGCGTTCGAACAGATCGAGCGACAGGTTCCCATCACGATCGACTATCCTTGCCGCGTTCCCGATCCCGGCACAATTGACGACGATGCGCGGCGCGCCTCCCAGCTCACGAGCCACAATCCCGAACGCCGCTTCGACCGAATTTCGATCCGTCACGTCCGCTGCAACGGCCAATCCGCCAAACTCGCCGGCGACGCCTTCTGCACGGGCCTTGTCGAGGTCCACCACTGCGACTTTCGCGCCCTTGCGCGCAAGATGTCTGGCGGTCGCGGCACCGAGGCCACTGCCGCCGCCGGTCACAAGCGCGATCTGAGAGGCAACATCCATTTTCGGCTCCTTTGAATAGGTTGTTTCACGGCCTTCTGGATCAAGGAACAATCGGCAGTCCGTGGATGGCCTCGAGCTAAGCGTCCGGACCGGAGGCCTGTATCCGGGGACTTTGGCCGGACACCAGAACTCCATTGAGAAGCAGTTCGACGAAAGTTGACGCAAGATCGTCGATCGAGAGTTTCGTCGAGGGGCGGAACCAGGTCGAAGGTGAGTTGCACATGCCAAGCATGGCGTAAGCCACCACCTTTGGATCGAGGTGAGCAGGGAGTTCGCCTCTCTCCTGGCCCTCCAGAACGAGTTCGATCCAGCCTCGCTGGTACCGCCGCCAGGTCCTGAGCAAAGGCATGAGGCGCGAATCCGGTTTCAGTCCCCCGAGACGCCGCACACTGAGAACCATCTCGAGATAATTCGGATTGAAGCGATGAAGATGGTTTTCGATCGCGAGAACAAGCTTGTCCCGGACGCTGACATCGAGAGCCATGATGCGCTGAAATCCGTCATCCAGCGAGACACTTTCGGGGTAGATTATCTCCAGGAGGATGTCGATCTTGTCGGAAAAATAGTAGTAGAGCGCCTCGCGCTTGACGCCGATGGCCGTGGCGATCTCCTCGAATGACGTATGCGTCACACCACGCTCATCGAAGAGTTCGGCCGCGCGCTGCACGATCAGTTCACGGCGCGCAGAGTTTCTCCCGGTTGCGCGGGGGCTTCCGGCTTTTGCGCTTCTAGCCATCCGTTTCCTCACGAATGCGTTCCGGCATCAAGGAAGCCAGCAGTCGCTCATGCTCCTTCCGGTAACGCAAAACAGAACCGTGTTTCACATGCCCGAAACCCTTGATTTCCTGGGGCAGGGCCAGGAGCCTTTGCGCCGGTTCCTGATCGATGTCCGCAAGCCTTTCGGCGACGGTCCTGATCGTGGTCTCGAATTGGACAATCAGATTGCGCTCCTCGCGGCGCTCTTCGGCATAGCCGAAGGGATCCAGCCGCGTACCCCGCAGGAACCGCATTCGGGCAAGCAACGAGAACACCGGCCGGATCCATGAGCCAAACGCGATCTTCTTCGGTTTTCCGGTCGCCGGATCAGTTTTCGAGAGCATCGGAGGAGCGAGATGGTAGGTGATCTTCAGATCGCCCTCGAACATGGAGCGCAGACGATCGTTCATGTGACCGTCGGCATGCAGGCGGGCAACTTCGTACTCGTCCTTGTAGGTCATCAGCTTGAACAACGAACGGGCCGCTGTGCCGGTCAGTTGGCCGGTCTTGGCGCCCATGGCGGCTTCGGCCTGCCGCAGCGGTTCAAGGGACGAGCTGAAACGTTCGGCCCAGCGCCGGCTCTGGTATCGCGTCAATTCCCGGATCATGGCGGTCTCGTCGAGTGACGTCCGGTTCGTCGTCCGTGACCGGTCCTCGGGATGTTGAACGGCCAGGCGACGGCCCGCCTCGAAGGCATCGAGGTTCATCTTGACGGCCGCGCCGTTGATCTTGATGGCGCGCTGGATGCTCTCACGCTCAAGCGGGATCAGGCCACACTGCCATGCATAGCCCAGCATGATCATGTTCTTGGCAATTCCGTCTCCGAAAAGCTCGACCGCGGCATGTTCGGCGGAAATCGTCTGAAGCGATGACGATACGCGTCTCAGGCGCTCCAGACGGTGATCGACGCCGGACTTCGAATTGCCGTCGAAAACAAATGACAGGGTGGGCATCACGTCGGTGTTGGCGATGATGTTGGTGCGTGCCGCCGAGAGAGTGGCCTGCACATTCGGAGCCTCGGCGACGATGACATCGGTGGCGATGAGCACGTCGGCGCTTTCTGCGGGAATTTTTGCGGCAGCGATGTCGTTGCGGGCCGAGATCCGGACGTGACTTGTCACCGCGCCGTTTTTCTGTGCCAGTCCCGCCATGTCCAGGGATGTGGCGTGAAAGTCCTGCAGGTGGGCAGCCGTCGAAAGGATCTGCGAAATGGTGACGATCCCCGTGCCGCCCACTCCGGGAAGAAGAATGTTGTAGGGCCGGTCCGGCGTCGGGATCTCGGGCTCCGGCACGGCTTCGGTTCCCGAAAGGATTTCGGCAGCGTTTCCTGTCTTCTTCGTTCCAGTCGCTCCGCTCACGGTCACGAAGCTCGGACAAAAGCCGTTCAGGCAGGATGTATCGAGATTGCAGGAGGACTGATTGATCCGGCGCTTCCGACCGAGGGCAGTCTCGAGCGGTTCGATGGCGATGCAGCCCGACTGCGCGTGACAGTCGCCGCATCCCTCGCACACCCGTTCGTCAATCACCACACGCAGATCCGGACGCTCGGCTTCTCCCCGTTTGCGCCGGCGGCGAAGCTCGGTGGCGCAGACCTGATCATACAGAAGCACGGTAACGCCCCTGATGTCCCTCAGGTTCTTCTGGACATGGTCCAGTTTGCGGCGGTCATGAACCTCGACCTCACGCGGCAGATCGCCCT
Source organism: Hoeflea sp. (assembly GCA_965233445.1). GTDB lineage: Bacteria > Pseudomonadota > Alphaproteobacteria > Rhizobiales > Rhizobiaceae > Hoeflea. Next base: position 4,430,871 of record OZ247491.1, on the reverse strand, counting down.
TTCCGCGGTATCGCTCCACGTCGTCGGTGACGACCACCACCTTCTCGACGCCCTCTGCCATGACCTGCCGGATGATCTGTACCGGGCTGAGGCCGCCTTCGACCGGCTGCCCGCCTGTCATCGCTACCGCATCGTTGTAGAGGATCTTGAAGGTGATGTTGGATCGGGCGGCAACGGCCGCACGGATGTTCAAGGACGCGGAATGGGCGTAGGTGCCATCACCGAGGTTCTGGAAGCGATGCTTCTCGCTGGTGAACGGCTGCTGTCCGATCCAGTGCATTCCCTCTCCGCCCATGTGAGTCATGGACGTGATTTTCCTGTCGGGCAGCCAACTTGCCATGCCGTGACAGCCGATGCCGGCCATCGCGTTGCTTCCTTCGGGAACACGGGTCGATGTATTGTGTGGGCATCCGGCGCAGAAGTAGGGCGGCCGCTCCGGAGCCGCCGGTGCCGGACGCGAGGCCATCCTCTGCCTGAGCGACTGGAGCCTGCCTGCGATCTGCTCGAGGTCCGGTCTCTGCTCCAGCAGGCGTTCGGCCAGAACAACTGCCAGCCCCGCGGTATCGAGAACGCCGGTCTGCGGGATCAGTGGCCGGTTGGCCTCGTCCTGCTTGCCGATCAACACCGGGGCCGACGACTTTCCATAGAAAAAGCGTGCAATCTGGTCTTCGACCACCGGCCGCTTTTCCTCGATGACGAGCAGTTTCGGGTGATCACGCGCAAAACCCTCGAGCCCGACGCGGCACAGCGGCCAGGTCAGACCCGGCTTGTAGATGCTGATGCCGAGGTCTGCGGCCTCGTCGCACGACAGATCAAGAATGCGAAGTGCGTCCACGACATCGAGCGCCGCCTTGCCGGGCGCGACGATCCCGAGCCGTGGATGCCTGGCCCTTGAGACAACCTTGTCGAATGCTCCGCTTGCAGCGAATCTGGCGACGGCCTCCATCCGTTGCCCCGACAACCGCGCTTCCATCGCGATGGGCGTGTCGGGCCAGCGGATGTGAACATCACCGGGATCGTCAAGTTGCGGAAACGAGATGGAACCGGGCGAAATGTCGATCGAGGCGGAGCCTTCTATGACCTCCGTCAGTGCGGTCATCCCGACCCACAGACCGGAATGGCGCGACAATTCATACCCGAGCAGGCCGAACCGGTAGACCTCGCTGACGTCCGCCGGCGAAAGAACAGGCATCTGCGCGGCGATGAAGGCATGGTCGGATTGGTGCGCGAGGGTCGACGACGATGCGCCATGATCGTCTCCGGCCACGGCCAGGACGCCGCCCCACCGGCTGGTGCCGGCCGCATTGCCATGCTTGATCGCGTCCATGGACCGGTCGACGCCCGGACCCTTGCCGTACCAGAGGCCGAATACCCCCTCGACGGTACGTTCCGGATTCAGCGCGGTCAGTTGCGATCCCCAAACCGAGGTGGCGGCGAGATCTTCGTTCAATCCCGGCTCGAAGACGATGCCGTGTTCATCAAGGATGCCGGAGGATCGCCACAGCTGATGATCAAGCCCTCCCAAAGGCGAGCCTCTGTACCCGGAAACGAAACCGCCGGTCGCGATGCCCGCGGCGATGTCGCGTCGGCGCTGATCAACAAGAACGCGGACCAGTGCCTGCGTTCCGGTGAGGTGGACCTTCCCGGTTTCGAGCGTGAAGCGTTCCTCGATCGGGGAAGCGGATTTGGATTCAAGACCGGTGAGCATCTACATCAATCCCGGCAGCCAGAGTGCGAGAACCGGAAACATGAAGACCAGCAGAAGCCCTAAGACTTCAATGCCGATGTAAGGCGAGATGCTGGCGAGGATGTGCCGCATGGTGACCTCTTCCGGCGCGACCGACTTCATGATGAAAAGGAGCAGGCCGAAGGGTGGCGTGATAAGCCCCACCTCCAGCGCGATCAGCATCATCACCCCGAACCAGACCGGATCCACGCCGCCGAGATTGATCAGCGGCATGAAGAACGGCAACGTGATCAGCATGATGCTGATCTGGTCCATCAACATGCCCAGCAGCAGCGCGACGAGCAGCATCATGATCACCAGGGTTCCGATATGGATGTCCATGGAGGTCACCACCTGGACCAGTTGTCGCGTGGCTCCGGAAAACGAGAGAATTTGCGAAAACGCGATCGATCCGCTGATGATGATGAAGATCATGGCGGTCGTCGCTGCGGTTCCCGAGAGCGCCTTCAGGATCGCACTCCATGACAGGGATCGATAGCAGGCAGCAACGATGACGGTTGCAATGCTCCCAAGTGCCGCAGATTCGGTTGGAGTGGCAATGCCGCCGAGAATGCTTCCGACCACCACGACAACGATCGCCATCAGAGGCATCACATAGATCAGAAAGGGCCGGAACCGCGATGCGAAAGGTTCTGCTTCCTCGGGCTGGACCGGCGCCATGTCCGGTCTCAGTCGCGACACGGCGACGATGAAGAAGAAGAACAGCATTGCCAGGAGCAGTCCGGGAACGATACCGGCCAGCAGAAGCCGCGATATCGAGATCCCGGCGAGGCTTCCGAAGAGCACAGCCAGCGCCGAGGGCGGTATCAGCATGGCGACCCCGCCGATTGCAAGTATGGGTCCGACGCTCAACAATGGATGATACCCCAGCCGGAGCATATCGGGCAGCAGCACCCGGCCAAGCACCGCGGTGTTGGCAATGCTGGATCCCGACAGGGAGGCGAACACGCCTCCACTCACCACGGCCACAAGCGACAGGCGCCCGGGCACGCCTGTAATAAGACGCTCGATGGCATGAATGGCACGCGTCGCGAGCCCGGTATGCAACAGGATCTCACCCATCAGGATGAAAAGCGGGATCGGCACCAGAGCGAACGAGGTCACCGCCTCGGTCGTGCTCAGCGCAAGCAGCCTGAGCCCCGATTCCCCGCCAAGAATGAAGAAGGCGCCCAGCAGGTTGAGCGCGAGAAACGCGAAGGCAACCGGAACGCCGATCCCCATCAGCGCAACCAGCAGGCCTCCCATGATGGACAGCATCACTTCCCAACCAAGGCCGCTCATGCGCTTTCCGCCCCTGAAGAAACATCTTCGTCCCGTGAAAAGCGCCGCCAGAGGCGCAGCAGGAACTCGATCACCAGCATCGCCATGCCGACCGGCAGCACCGTCAAGATGATCCATTGAGGCACGACCAGATACTTGAAGAGAAGGGAGCCCTTTTGGTAGGCATCGGATGCCGCCATCGCCGCGTAGTAGGCGAGCACAAGGCAAGCGGTCGCCGCGATGATATCGGCAATCGTCAAAAGGACACGCCGCGTCCCGGGCGAAACCTGCCTGATCACGACGTCGACACTTATGTGCGATTGTCTGCGAAGCACCCATGGCGCTCCGAGAAAGCTGACCAGAAGCAGGCCGTATTCGCACATCTCGAGCGTCCAGCCGAAGGCTGGCAGCCCGAGATTGCGAACAACCACTTCCGCTCCGACCGACAACGCCAGAAACGCGATCACCAGGCTCGCAGCGAAACCGAAAGCATCGCAAATGCGCCCCATAGCGCTGTCGATCAGGTGCATCATGTCGGGTCTTACTGCTCTTCGCGGTAGGTCAGTTCCTTGATCTTCGCCCCGTTCTCGGGTGAATTTTCCAGGACCACTGCCCATCCTGCCTCATCCGCCGTGGCGACGAAGGCCTCGCTCTCATCGTCTGAAAATGTCAGCGCTTCGATCCCGGCATCCTCCTGGATCTGGCGCTGCTCCTGATCGATGTTGTTGCGATAGTCGATGAACCATTCCTCAGTCTCGATGGTCGCTTCCTGCAGCATCGCGCGCTGATCTTCGGTGAGGCCGTTCCAGGTGTCTTCATTGAACAGCAGGCTGATTTCCGCGTTGTAGAAGCCCGGCTCGACGCGGTACTTGGTCACTTCGAGAAGGCCGAGGTCACCGATGCCCCACAGGGGCCAAGCATACCCATCGACGACGCCTCCCTCCATGGCGGAGTAGACTTCCGATCCCTGCATCTGGATCACGTTGACGCCAAGCTCTTCCATGAACGGACGGTAGAGCGGAGTTCCGCGCATGTTCCAGCCGTCAAAGCGGGGCTCGCTGCTCTCCTTGTTGGTGTAGACGTGATACTTGATACCGTCGCCCAGTTTGCCCAGGAAAACCGCGCCCATCTTCTCCCGGTGGATCTGGTCGATGAGGTCCATGGCGCCGTTGCTGCGCAGTTCGGCGACCGGGATGTTGAAGAGCTTGTTTGCATCGGCTTCCGGAACCAGATTGGTGTAAAAGGCGCCGGAGAGATAGGCGATGTCGACGACGCCGCCCGAGACCGCATCGCCGAGCTGGAACGGGCTAACTGAAGACGGGTCTGCAACGAGTTCGAGCCTGACATCGCCATCCTTGGCGTTGACCGTCTCGATGAAGTGTTCGAGCGGTCCGTGCCACACACCCTGAGGTGCGAGGAACGTGCCGACCTTGAGCACGGTCTCCGCCGAGGCGGTTCCCGGTGCGAGCATCGCCAGTCCGGCAACGGCACACAACATGGATTTCAATATTCTCATAGCTGGGTCCTTCCCTGTTCAGCTGTTCCTAGTCGTTCCTGGCTGCCAGCGCGGACTTGCGCAGGACAACCTTGTCCACCTTCCCGATCGTGGTCTTTGGAAGCAGGTCGACAATCTCGACATGGCTCGGCAGCTTGTACCGCGTCAGTCGCTCGCAAAGATGCGTGGTGATGTCTTCGACCGTCAGTCCGGGCGCCACGACGTGGGCATGCAGAGCTTCTCCCTTGCGGTGGTGAGGGACACCGAAGACCGCCGCCTCCACGACACCGCTCAACCCGTAGAGGGCTTCCTCGATTTCGCGGGGATAGACGTTGAACCCGCTAACGATGACCATGTCCTTCTTGCGATCGCGGATGTTGAGGTAGCCTTCGCTGTCGATGAAACCGATGTCGCCGGTATAGACCCAGCCGTCGCGGAGCGTTTCGGCGGTTTCCTCCGGCCGGTTGCGGTAGCCGCGCATCATCTGCGGACCGCGTGCCCTTATCTCTCCGATTTTGCCGGGGGAAAGGACGCTGTTTCCATCCTTGGCGTCAACGATCTGAACCTCGGTCCGTGGCAGGATCTGCCCCACCGAACCGGCCTTCCGGATGCCGTCGCGGGGATTGGCCGCAATCACCGGTCCTGTCTCGGTCTGTCCGAAGCCTTCACAGATGACGGATCCGGTTCGGCGCTCCCACTCGGCAAGGGTTTCGGCCGGAAGTGCGGAGGCTCCCGAAAAGCAGAGGCTGAGTTGCGAAAAGTCGGTCTCCTGCATCCGGGAGGATGCGAGCAGGCCGTGATAGATCGTCGGGCTGCCGGCAAAAAAGGTGATCCGCTCGCGGTCGATCGCGCGCAGGGCGGTTTCGGGAGTGTATTTGGGCAGAATCACCAGTGTCGCTCCCGCGTAGACCGAAGCGAACAGGCCCATGGAACTGGCATAAACGTGGTAGAGCGGCGTCATGACCAGGATCCGGTCCTCCCCGGTGATCGGGACAAGCGCCTGGCGCTGAGAGATATTGATCGCGGTCGAGCGGTGGGTAATGTCCACCCCCTTGGGCTTGCCGGTGGTTCCTCCGGTGTACTGGAGGATCCCGAGCGATTCCGGATCCGGCAACGCCAGCCGGGGCGCGCCGCCTGCCGGCCGTGCGGCCCTTGGATCGGTAAGTCGCCTCGCTCCCGGACCCACGGCAATCGGTTGAGCGAGCCCGAGTCTGTCGATCGCAGCGGCAACCTTGTCCATGACGTCGGGAGCAGCAAGGATCGCGGCGGGACGGCAGTCTGACAGGATTTCCCTCAGCTCGTGTTCCGTATAGAGCGGGTTCAGCGCCGAGGTCTGCGCACCGGCGGCAAGCCCCGCAAACAGGGCGATCGCGAAGTCCGCGGAATTGGGCATGATGATCGCGATACGGCCTCCGTGGACGCCGAGACCGTCGAGTTCATCCGCGAGACTTGCCACCGCTGCGGCATACTGCCCATAGTTCAGGCGCTCGTTCTCGCAGACCAGAGCCTCCTTGTCCGGGTGTGCGGCCGCCGCTTCATGAAGCATATGGACCACGGACGGAAACACGTTCGGAAGCTCGCTCATTTGCCGCGTTCCTCGACCTTGAGAACCACTGCCATCGCGCTGTCCCCCGCCGCGCAACCCTGGAAAAGGCCGTAGCCCCCGCCTCGCATGACCAGTTCCTCGATGAGCTCGATCATGCCACGCACACCGGTTGGTCCCTGCGGATGCCCCCAGATGAGCGAACAGCCGTAATTGTTCATCGAGGCCACATCGATGCCGAACGCCTTGGCAAAAGCCAGGTCGTTGACCGCGAAGGGGTTGTGGGACTTGATCGCCGCAATGTCGGCAATTCCGATTCCCGCGGCCTTGAGGGCAGTTTCCGTCGCCCCGATGGGGGCGGAGGGCATGTAGCCCATTTCATCGCGGTTCTGGCCGAACGCAACCGGGGTGATCCGGATCCTCGGGTCAGCCGACAGTTCCAAAGAGCGCGATTCATTTGCCAGAATGATTGCTGCGTTTCCGTCCGCCGGGTGGGTTTGCGCGGCATAAGTCACAGTGCCGCCCTCGATCACCGGCGCAAGGCCGGCCAGTTTTTCAGCGGAAGTCGGGTAGATTCCCTGATCGCCTTCAAGAACTTCCGCCGAGCGTTTGCGACCGCCACCGGGAACTTCGAACGGCAGGGTCATGAAGCGCTTCTGGAACGCCCGGTCGGATTGCAGCGCCTGCTGGTATTGCTCGTACCGGGTGAGAACCAGGTCGTGCTGGGCTTCCCTGGAGATGCCGAAACGCCTGGCCACGTTTTCAGCGGTCTCGACCATTGCGCATCCGGCGAAGGGGTCGGAACCGAAATTGTCGAGAATCCAGTTCTCGTAGTCACCGGCGCCACCGGGTGCCTCGGGTCGCGGATACACAATGTGTGGCCCGTTGGAAACACGGTCGGCAGCGATTGCCAGGGCACTGTCGGAGCGGCCGGCCAGGATGTCGTCATACGCGGTTGCCAGAATCCGGACGCCCGTCGCACAGGCCTGGCTGATCGTCGGGCCGGCGACCGATTCCGCGCCGATCATGCCCATCAGCCATGGCAGGCCGTAGAAGCTTCCCCGTTGCGGCACCGTCATGCCCAGCACGCCATATTCGATCCGGGTCGGATCGATGCGACGCCTGTCCAGCTCGCGACGCGCCACTTCCGCGGCGAGTTCAAGGCTGTGCTGATTGGCAAACGCTCCCTGCCAGCGGACGAAAGGGGTGCTCCAATAGGCTCCGTAGGGAATTTCAACGTCTTGCTTCACAACGCACCTTCTTTTACAGTACCGTAAAATCTGGTCACATGGTTGGCACCTTGTCAAGCAGGCTATCAGCACCTCCGGCAGTTATCGCGACCCGAAACATCCCGCGGTACAGCCAGGGGTTTCTTCAACCGGCGATGCACGCCCGCAAACCACAAGTGTGAAATCGTGAACCATTCCGGCTTTCCCAATTCCTCCCTTATCCGCGTCGAATCCTCCGAGAGCATCGGAGTCATCACGTTGAATCGGCCCGAAAAGCGCAATGCCATGAACGAGGAGATGATTACCGTGGTCGGGGATGTTTTCGCCGCGCCGCCGAAGGAATGGAAAGCCGTCCTGATCAAGGCGGAAGGAGACCATTTCAGCGCGGGCCTGGATCTGTCGGAACACCGAAGCCGCTCTCCTGAAGAAGTGATGAATATCTCTTCGCACTGGCATCGGGCGACCCAAGCCGTAAGCGACAGCCGGATCCCGGTGATTTGCGCGCTCCAGGGCTATGTGATCGGGGCAGGGCTCGAACTGGCGTCCGCAGCACATGTCCGATTTGCCGATCCGGCATCAAGGTTCTGTCTTCCGGAGGGGCGCCGGGGCATTTTCGTTGGAGGCGGCGCATCGGTGCGGGTTTCGCGGCTGATCGGAGTGAGCCGCCTGACGGAGATGATGCTGTCGGGAAGGGAAGTCGATTGCGCGGAGGCCATATCGATCGGCCTGTGCCAAAGACTGTCGGAACCCGGACGCGTCCAGGAGGACGCGATGGAGTATGCACGCGAGGTCAGCACCAATGCACCCCTGTCCAACCGCATGATCTTGCTCGCGCTGGCCCAGATCGGGGAGATGCCGCCCGCATCAGGTCTGTTTACCGAATCCCTGGCCGCCGCACTGACGCAGACAAGTCCAGAGGCTGTCGAGCGCATGAATGCGTTTTTCGACGGACCGCGTGAAAGGCGGGGCTAGCAATTCATCACGTGACCATTCTTGCTTCGAGGGAAACGGCGTCGATTTTGCGCGAACGGCGCATGGCCAGCCGCACGATCCAGCCTCCTTCCATCTGAAGGACAGAGCCGTGCATGAAAGGCGCGAGGTCGCTGCAGAGGAAGGCGCCCGGTTCCCTGATCGCTTCCGGTTTGCTCCGCCGCGGAGCGGGAACACGCGACATCAGCTCATGCTCCGGATCCGGCTGTGTTCCGCCATAGTCCCGACCGAAATGCAACCCGCTGCGATCCCGTTGACATTCACGCCCCCGGCAGCCCATTCGTTCGAGCACGCGCGATCTTACGGAGGACTGTTGCCCCACACGACGGCGTCCTCATGGCGTTTGATCAATTGGCGCAGGTCATCGAAGCGTGTCGAGATGTGGCGGGCCAGCTTCTCGGCTGCGGGAATTCGCGGGCGGCCTTCGAGGCGCAGAATGCCGAGCGTTCGTGTCGGTTGCGGGATCTCGACCGGCAGCACGGTGACCTTGCGGTCCCTGCGGTGGGCGAAGACGACGGAATGAGGAAGCACGGTGAGGGCATCGGTTTCCTCAAGATAGTTGAACACCGACAGCAATGAGCCGCCCGAGTAGCGTATGCTGATTTCGGTCATGCCGATCGACAGCAGGATCGCATGAAGGTCGGCCAGGAGCGGCGATCCGGGCAGGGGCGCGATCCACGGGTAATCGATCAGGTCACTGGTGCTCAGGCGGCGGCGACTGAGCAGCGGATGCGTGACCCGGCAAGCCACGATGTTGCGGCCCGGCAGGATGGGCGTGAAGGTCAGGCCCTTTGCCGCATCCACGAGGCCGAGCGGGCATATGGCCAGATCGAGCTGGTTTGCGACCAGGCCGGTGCCCAGATCGGGGAGGTTTCCATAGGACTGGTCGACACGGATGTCCGGTTCCCGGTCCTGGAACTCGCCGATCATGCGGCTGATGAAGGCGTCCATGAAAAACGGCACGCCGGCGATGCGGACCGTGCCGTTCGAGCCTGCCCGAAATCCGAGTATCGTTTCCGATGCACGGCGCGACGCTTCGAGGATCACGCGGCCATGCTCCGCCAGCTGCTGGCCGATCACGGTTGGCTCGAGCGGCCGCTTGCCCTGCTTGAAGAGGGGGTCGCCGACCCGTTTCTCCAGGGTCGACAACGTCCTGGAGACGGCGGGCTGGGACAGGCCGAGCAACTGGGATGCCTCGGTCACGCTGCCGGTTTCAACGACGGCGGCCAGCTGGGTAAGGTGCTTCTCGTCAAATTTCATATCAAAATGTTATATTAAGTCGGAAAGAAATAATAGAGAGCGCTTCTCCGCCTCCTATAATCACGGTCGAGGAGGAGCAAGGGATGGATGTCCGCACGACTGATGTCACCATGAAGAGCGCGGCAAATGCGCTTGCCGAGCGGCTTCACGATGCTCCGGACAAGCGGCTGGCTTTCCTCATCAGCGAATTTCTTCACGGTTTTGCAGACCTTGCCGACAGAACGGACATGAGCCGCGCGGAACTGCAGGGGCTTATCGGCTTTCTCACCGAAGTCGGCGAAACCTGCTCGGAGCGCCGCCAGGAGTGGGTGCTGCTCGCCGATGTTCTGGGGCTGACCAGCGCCTTCGAGCGGCATCATGCCAGGCTTCCGGAAAAGGCTACTCCGAACACGCTTGCCGGACCGTTCTACCGCCCGGGCGCGCCGCGCCGCGCCGACCGCGAAAGCATCTGCCTTGACGGCAAGGGGTGTCCGCTCGTGTTTACCGCGCAGCTCACGGATTGCGAGGGAAAGCCTGTTCCGAGCGCCCGCATCGAGGTCTGGCATGCCAATGGCGACGGTGTCTACGAGAACCAGGCGCCCGACGTGCAGCCCGAATTCAACCTGCGCGGAACCTTCACCACGGGTCTGGACGGAAGCGTGCGCATCGCCACGGTTCGTCCGCGCGGCTACCGCATCCCCGATGACGGGCCGGTCGGAAAACTGCTGCGCCGGCTTGGTCTTCCGACGGTCCGGCCTGCCCATCTTCAGTTCCGGATCTCCGCGTCGGGCTACCAGACGCTGATCACCCATGTCTTCGACAGGAGTGATGCCGCCATCGGCGCCGATCCCCTGTTCGCGGTCGACCCGGCGCTTCTGGCCGATTTCAGCGGTTCGGAGGAGGAAGGGCTGGTCTGCCATTTCACCTTCACGCTGGCCAAAGATCACCATCAGCAACAGACATGAAACCTGGGAGAGAGACAGTGTCGCAAATCAGCGGATATCATCACCTGACCATGAGCACCGACGGTGCACAGGAAGACTACGATTTTTTCACGAAGGTGCTGGGCCTGTACTCGGTCAAGAGGACCGTGCTTTTCGACGGGACAATTCCGGTCTACCACCTCTATTACGGTGCCAGGAACGGCGACGAATCGACGATCATCACCACCTTTCCGTTCCGCAAGCCGGGGATCTACGGACGCAGGGGCACCAACCAGTCGAAGGTTGTCCAGCAGTCGATCCCGGTCGGCGCATCGGACTTCTGGGTCAACCGTCTCGGCGAGCACGGTATCGCTGCGCGCAAGACGAACCGCTTCGGCATCGACCGGGTCGAATTCACGCATCCCTGCGGCATCGAACTGCAGCTGGTGGAAAACCCTGCGGACAACCGCGCACCCATCGTCAACGAGGCACAGGGGCTGTCGACCGAGCACGCCATCAAGGGAATTTACGGCGGTGTGATCGCCGTCACCGATCGCAATGCCATGGATGACTTCCTGACCATCGCGCTGCCGCTCAAGAAGATGGCGGATGACGCCGACGGCATGGCCTATGAGGTGCCCAATGCCAACGGCCCGACAAGCGTTGTGGAAGTCACCGAGATCACGGACCAGCCGCAGGGAACATGGACACTCTCGGGCGGTACGATTCATCATTTCGCACTCAACACCGGCAATGAGGAAAGCCAGCTCAAGCTGCGGGCACATATCGAAGGCCTGGGCTTTACCGATATCTCCGAACAGAAGGACAGGAACTATTTCAAGTCCTGCTACGTCCGTTCGCCGGGCGGGGCGCTGTTCGAGCTTGCCTGGACCGTTCCGGAGGGTTGGGCCAAGGATGAGCCGGCCGACGCGATCGGCACGACGCTGGTCTTCCCGCCATGGTTCGAGGACCGCCGTGAAGAGCTGATGGCCGGTCTTGAGCCTGCCAGCTTCCAGAACGCCTGAGGCTGAGTGATGGCGCAGAGCTTGACATCAGGGGCTTCGATCGGATCCGCGCGGGCGGTCTGCCTCTTCCTGCATGGTCGCGGCCAGAGCGCCGCGCAGATGGTCTCGGACGTGATCTCGAGGCTCGATGCGTCAGACGTGCATTTTGTCCTGCCCGAGGCGCCGAATTCAGCCTGGTATGACGCCAAGGCGGTGGACGGGATGACCCCGGCCACCGCCGACCAGCTTGATCATGCATTGTCACTGGTGCGAACCGAGGTCGCGTCCGTGGCGGGAAAGATGTCCGGAAGGCCGCTGGTCATTGCAGGGTTTTCGCAAGGCGCCTGCCTAGCCACTGAATACCTGCTGCGTGGCGGCAGGGCCGATGCCGCGGCACTTCTGACCGGGTGCAGGGTCGGCGCGTCGGATACCGGGCTTCCGGAAGACCTCGTCGCATCGATCCCGGTCTATGCCTCCAACGGGGATGAAGACCCCTGGGTGCCACTGTGGGCCTGGAACAAGGCGCGGGACGCGTTCACCCGCGGGGGCGCTCGGGTGCATTCGGATGTTTTCCCCGGTCGTGAGCATCTGGTTTGCGATGATGAAATCAAGGCCTTTTCGGGCCTCCTGTCAGCGGTTGCCGAAGGTCGCGACACGCCGGAGTACACGACATGAAACTGCCGACCGACGGCTTCACCTTTCCAGGCATTTCCACCCGCGTCGTCTTCGGTTCGGGGACGCTTTCCCGCACGGCCGACGAGGTGGAGCGCCTTGGCGGCAAGAAGGCCATGGTGCTTTCGACGCCGAACCAGTCCGATGATGCGCAATCGCTTGCAAGCCGTCTTGGCGGATTGTCGGCAGGGACGTTCTGCGAGGCCGCCATGCATACGCCGGTCGAGGTCACCGAAAAGGCGCTGGACGTCTTCAATCGGAGCGGGGCCGATTGCGTGGTTGCGATCGGCGGGGGCTCGACGATCGGACTGGGCAAGGCGATTGCGACACGAACCGGCGTCAACCAGATCGCGATACCCACGACCTATGCCGGCTCGGAAATGACCGACATTCTGGGCGAGACGCGGGAGGGAAGGAAGACCACGCGCCGCGATGCCTCGATCCGGCCCGAAACGGTCATCTATGATGTCGATCTGACACTGACATTGGCCGCGGACATGACGGTGACGTCATCACTCAACGCGATCGCACATGCGGTCGAAGCGCTCTATGCGCCGGACGCCAATCCGGTGACGAGCCTGATGGCGGTGGAGGCCATGAAGGCGTTCAAGTCCGGATTGCCGGTGCTGCGCGATGCGCCGCGCGACACGGAGGCGCGTGCACTGGTGCTTTACGGGGCCTGGCTGTGCTCGACGGCGCTGGGATATGTGGCGATGTCGCTGCACCACAAGCTCGCGCACACGATCGGCGGGAGCTTCAACACACCCCATGCCGAAACCCATGCCATCCTGGTGCCGCACACAACCAATTTCAACGCCGCGGGAACAGACGCGCTGGCGCCGATGCGGGAGATCTTCGGGTCTACCCCCGGAGGCGGGCTCTGGGATTTCGCCAAGGCGGCCGGCGCACCCTTGCGGCTGTCCGATCTCGGACTGAGCGAGGCGGACCTGGACAAGGCGGCCGAGATAGCCGTGCAGAATTCCTACGAGAATCCGAGGCCATTTACGCAAGGCGACATTCGCGCCCTGCTGCAGGCCGCCTGGGAGGGGCAGAGGCCCGAAGACTGAAGCAAACGTCCATGGGAGGATAAGCAGATGATTTCACGCAGACGCATTCTCAAGACAGCCGCCGCCGGCGGTCTGGTTATCGCAGCAGGCGGGCTGGCCATGCCGGCCATCGCGCAGAACAGGAAGATCCGCATCGGCTATGTCAGCCCGCAGACCGGACCTCTGGCAGGGTTTGCAGAGGCGGACGCATTCACCATCGACATGTTCAACCGCTATGTGTCAGAGCAGGGCATGGATGTGGAAGTCATCGTCAAGGACAGCCAGTCCAACCCCAATCGCGCCGCCGATGTCGCGCAAGAACTGATCATCGACGACGAGATCAACCTGATGCTGGTGGCCTCGACGCCGGAAACCACGAACCCGGTCTCAACGGTGTGCGAAAGCGAGGGCGTGCCGACGATCTCGACCAAGGCGCCCTGGCAGCCATGGTTCATCGGCCAGCAGGGCAATCCCGGCGATCCGCAAAGCTGGAAGCCGTTCGATTTCACTTACCATTACTTCTGGGGTCTTGAAGACGTCATCGCCGTGTTCACCAACATGTGGAACCAGCTCGACACCAACAAGACCGTGGGCGGTCTGTTCCCCAACGATGCCGACGGCAACGCCTGGGGTGATCCGAATGTCGGTGTGGCGCCCGGCTTCAAGGCCGCAGGCTACGAGACCGTCGATCCGGGCCGGTTTCAGAACCTGACCGATGATTTCACGGCCCAGATCAATGCCTTCAAGCAGGCCAATGTCGACATCGTCACCGGCGTGGTGATCCCGCCGGACTTCACAACGTTCCGGAACCAGGCCATCCAGCAAGGCTTCTCGCCGAAGGCAATCACCGTCGCTAAGGCGATCCTGTTCCCGCAGTCAGTGGAAACGCTTGGAGAGTCCGGTCACAACCTCTCGTCCGAGGTCTGGTGGTCGGCAAACCATCCGTTCACATCGTCGCTGACAGGCCAGAGCTGTGGCGAACTTGCCGCCGCCTTCACCGAGGCGACCGGGCGGCCCTGGACGCAGCCGATCGGCTTTGTCCACTCGCTGTTCGAAATGGCGGCGGACGTGATCAAGCGGGCCGAAGACCCGACCGATCCCGAAGGTGTCGCCGAGACGATCGCATCGAGCGACGTCAATACCATCGTCGGGCGCGTTGCCTGGAATGGCGAGGGCGTTCCGCCGTTCGCCGCCAAGAACGTCTGCAAGACGCCGCTGGTCGGCGGGCAGTGGCGCCGCAAGGATGACGGTACCTTCGAACTTGTGGTCGTCGACAACAAGACAGCCCCGAACATACCGACACAGGGTGTGATGGAGCCGCTGTCCTGAACATGAACCGTGCCGCCCCGCAAGGCGGAGCGGCACAATCCCGCCGGCGGCATCCGCCCCGGCAATGTTCTCAAAGGAGACAGGCATGACAACTGCGAAAATACTGGTCGCGTTTTACAGCACATACGGCACCAACCATGGTGTCGCCGAAGTCGCTCAGGCGGCTGCAAAGGCTGCCGGCGCCGAAGTCCGGTTGCGCCGGTTTGCAGAAACCGCTCCCAAGTCGGTGGTCGAAGGCCAGGATGCCTGGAAAGCCCAGGTGGAACGGGCCTCGTCCATCGAAGAGATCAGCCATGACGACATGCTGTGGGCTGACGGCTACCTCTTCTGCGTGCCGACACGTTACGGATCGGCACCGAGCCAGGTTCGCGCCTTTATCGATACGCTCGGTCCGCTGTGGATGGAGGGCAAGCTCGCCAACAAGACCTTCACCGCAACAACCAGCGCACAGAATCCGCATGGCGGCCAGGAAACCACATTGATCGGTCTTTACACGACGGTCATGCACTGGGGCGCCATCATCGTTGCCCCGGGATACACCGACGGCAGCCTGTTCGAGACCGGCGGCAATCCCTACGGCTTCTCCATGGAGCCGGGCGAAATCAGCGACAAGGGCAAGGCATCGGTTTCCCACCAGGCAAAGCGGCTGGTCGAAATGACCGCAAAAATGGTCTGAAAGACACATCCATGATCAGTCCGGTGGAACCGATCCTGAAACTTGAGGGCGTGTCGAAGAGCTTCGGCGCGCTCACGGTGACGGACAATGTGACATTCGAGGTTCCGCCGGGTGAGGCCCTGGGAATCATCGGTCCGAACGGGGCAGGCAAGTCGACCCTGTTCAATCTCATCACGGGCAATCTTCGTTCCGACAGCGGTTCGATCAGCTTCATGGGCGAAGACGTGACCAGGGTTCCGGCGATGCAGCGCTGCATCGCCGGGGTCGGACGATCCTTCCAGATCCCGCAGCCCTTCGACAAGCTGACCGTGTTCGAAAACCTTCTGGTGGCGGCAACCCACGGCCGCCCTTGCAGCGAACGCGAGGCCGAGCAGGGATGCGTGGACATTCTCGAGCGCACCGAACTGATCGGATCGGCCAATGTTCTTGCCGGCAGCTTGTCGCTCTTGCAGCGCAAGCGGCTTGAACTGGCCCGCGCGATGGCGACCAACCCGAAGCTGCTCCTGCTTGATGAAATCGCCGGCGGGCTGACCGAAGGGGAGTGCATCGCATTGGTGGAGACGATCCGCTCCCTGCACGGCGAGGGCGTCACAATCATATGGATCGAGCATGTGCTGCATGCACTCAACCGCGTGGTCGAGCGACTGCTGGTGCTTGATTTCGGCAAGATAATCGGACTGGGCGAACCGGCAGCCATCATGGCGTCGAGCAACGTTCAGGAAATCTATCTCGGGATCGAGGTCTGATGGCGCTTCTTCAAACCCACGGCCTGACCGCGCATTACGGCGACTTCCAGGCCCTGTTCGGTGTGGACATCACGCTCGATGAGGGCGAATGCGTCGCCATCATCGGCGCCAACGGGGCTGGCAAGTCTTCCCTCATGCGCTCGCTCTCCGGCGTCCTGCGCCAGGATCCGGAGATGATCATGCTCGACGGTCAGCCGATAGGGGCGCTTCATGCAGATGACATCGTCGAACGCGGCATCTCGATGGTGCCCGAGGGTCGCCGGCTCTTCCCTTCGCTCAGCGTGGAAGAGAACCTCCAGATCGGCGCCTATCGCAGCAGCGGCAACGGCCGCTGGGATCTCGATGCGGTCTACGCCATGTTCCCCATGCTCAAGGAGCGCCGCAAGACGCCCGGAAACGCCCTGTCAGGCGGTCAGCAGCAGATGGTCGCCATCGGCCGGGCGCTGATGAGCAACCCGCGGGTGCTGCTGTGCGACGAGCTTTCGCTCGGCCTCGCGCCCGTGATCATTCGAGACATCTATGCGGCGCTTCCCGAAATCCGGAAAGCCGGCGCTTCCGTCATCGTCGTCGAACAGGACATCGGCCAGGCGCTGAAGGTCGCCGACCGCGTCTACTGCATGATGGAAGGCAAGGTGACCCTCGAAGGGACGCCCGGCGATTTGAGCCGGGAGGCGATTCACAAGGCCTATTTCGGAGTTGGTGAATGATCTGGGTGGACACAATCGTGCAGGGGATCCTGCTGGGAGGGCTCTACGCGCTGTTTGCAGCGGGCCTCTCGCTGGTGTTCGGGATCATGCGGCTGGTCAACCTGGCGCACGGAGATCTGATCGTCCTTGCAGCCTATCTCCTGCTCGTGATCGTCACCATGCTCGGCTTGCATCCTTTCCTTGCCGCTCTCGTCGCAACGCCGGTCATGTTTGCCGTCGGCTACGGCCTGCAGCGCCATGTGCTCAACAGGGTGATCGGTCCGGACATCCTGCCGCCGCTGCTTGTCACCTTCGGTCTTTCCGTGGTGATCCAGAACGCGCTCCAGGAAGGCTTTTCGGCAGACAGCCGCCGCATACCTGCAGGCTCGCTTGAAACGGCCTCCCTGCCGATCGGTCCGGTGACGGTCGGAGTGATGCCGCTTCTCACATTGTTTTCGGCCATCGGGGTGATCCTTGCGCTGCAATGGCTGTTTTACCGCACCTCGCTGGGGCGCGCCTTCCGTGCAACCTCCGATGATCCGGTGACGGCAAGCCTCATGGGCATCAAGCCGCAACGGGTCTTCGCGCAGGCGACCGGCATCGCCATGATCGTGGTCACCATCGCGGCACTGTATCTGGGGACGCGCTCGAACTTCGATCCGTCCATCGGCCCGGCCCGACTGATCTATGCCTTCGAAGCCGTCATCATCGGCGGTCTCGGATCGCTCTGGGGCACGCTTGCCGGAGGGATCATCATCGGCGTGGCGCAGACACTTGGCGCCGCCATCAATCCCGAATGGCAAATCCTTGCCGGACATCTGGCATTCCTGCTGGTCCTTCTGGTCCGTCCGCGGGGACTGTTTCCGAGGGCGACTGACTGATGCGCGCACATTCCTACACCGTCACGACCCGCACGCGAACGTCCACCTATGCCGCGATCGTGGCGGTCTGCCTGGTGTTTGCGGCAATCATTCTGCCCGCCTTCGCCGATCGCGGGCTGATCCAGGATCTGTTCTTCATCTTCACCATGCTGGTGCTGGCCCAGTTCTGGAACCTGCTGGCGGGCTATGGCGGACTGGTGAGCGTCGGACAGCAGGCCTTTGTCGGCTTCGGCGCCTACATGCTTTTCGGAGCCGTGATTCTGGCAGGCTGGAACCCGATCGCCGCGCTGGTGCTGTCGGGCGTCGGGGCGCTGGTGCTTGCAATCCCGACGGCGTTCTTCGCGTTCAGGCTCCAGGGCGCCTATTTCGCCATCGGCACATGGGTGGTGGCTGAGGTGGTGCGGCTTGTCGTGGCCCAGTGGCGGGCGGTCGGCGGCGGCACGGGCACATCGCTTCCGCGCGATGCGCGTGATGCGATGTGGGGTGCCGAGTGGATCGAGGCGATCTTCGATGTTCGCGCGTCGGCAGCACGCGACATTCTCGCCTACTGGCTGGCCCTGGCGCTGGTGGTTGCGACCATCGGAGGGATCTACTGGCTGCTGCGAACCAAGCGCGGCCTGGCGCTTGCAGCCGTGCGCGACAACATGCAGGCGGCCCAATCCGTCGGCGTCGATGCCGCGCGCATGAAGTGGGCCGTCTTTCTGATCGCCGCCTTCGGAACAGGGCTCGCCGGTGGCCTGATCTTCCTGCAGAACGGCCGGATCAGTCCGGACGGCGCCTTCTCGGTGATTGACTGGACCGCGTTCGTGATCTTCATCGTCGTGATCGGCGGGATCGGAACCATCGAAGGACCGATCATCGGGGTGCTGGTCTTCTTTGCCCTGCAGACGCTTTTTGCCGATTACGGGTCCTGGTATCTCATCGTTCTTGGTCTCACCGGCATCGTCATCATGCTGTTCGCGCCACGCGGGCTGTGGGGGCTGATCAGCGACAAGAGCGGCATACAGTTGTTTCCGATCCGGCGGCGCCTTTCAGGCGTAGAGCGCGCCGGCCAGTCCAGTTCATCAAGGGAGGAATAATCATGGCGGACATCACAACGGATGTATTGATCATCGGAACCGGGCCGGCCGGTTCGGCCACCGCGGCACTGCTGTCTTCCTACGGTGTCGAGAACATGGTGATCAACCGTTACCGCTGGCTCGCCAATACCCCGCGGGCCCACATCACCAACCAGCGCACGATGGAAGTGCTGCGGGATCTCGGAGCGGAGGTCGAGGCCGAAGCCTACATGCACTGCACCGAGCAGGACCTGATGGGCGAGAACGTCTTTTGCGAAAGCCTGGCGGGCGAGGAAATCGGCCGGATGAAAAGCTGGGGCAGTCACCCTCTTTCGAGAGCCGAGCACCATCTGTCCTCGCCGACGATGATGAACGACCTTCCTCAGACGCTGATGGAGCCGCTGCTGTTCAAGACAGCCTGTTCGCGCGGCACGCAGGCCCGCATGTCGACCGAATACCGTTCGCACGTCCAGGACGGAGAAGGTGTGACGACAACCTGCCTTGACCGTCTGACCGGCAGGGAATTCACCATTCGCTCGAAATATCTCATTGGCGCGGACGGCGGAAACTCGAAGGTCGCGGACCATCTGGGCCTGCCGTTCGAGGGGCAGATGGGTGTGGGCGGATCGATGAACATCCTGTTCCGCGCCGACCTCTCCAAATATGTCGCCCATCGGCCGTCGGTCCTCTACTGGGTGATGCAGCCCGGCGCGGATGTGGGCGGCATCGGGATGGGTCTGGTGCGCATGGTGAGGCCATGGAACGAATGGCTGATCGTGTGGGGATACGACATCAATGAACCCGCACCCGAAGTGACCGAGGAGATCGCCACCGGCGTGGCGCGGCAGTTGGTCGGCGATCCTGATTTGGAGATCGAACTGTTGTCGGCGAACACCTGGACCGTCAACAACATGTACGCCACGCACATGCAGAAGGACCGTGTCTTCATCATGGGCGATGCCGCGCACCGGCACCCGCCATCCAATGGCCTCGGGTCCAACACCTCCATCCAGGACGGGTTCAACCTGGCCTGGAAACTGGCGGCAGTCATAAAGGGTCAGGCTGGCGCGGGCCTCCTGGAGACCTATTCGGAGGAACGCGCACCGATTGCCAAGCAGATCGTGACACGGGCGAACCAGTCGATCGGGGAATTCGGTCCCATTTTCGAAGCGCTCGGCATGGATGGCGGAACCGACATCGAAAAGATCCAGGCATCCATGGATGCGCGTTGCGATGCGACCGATGCGGCGGAGAAGCAGCGCGAAACGCTGCGCAAGGCGCTGGCCTTCAAGAAGTATGAATTCGACGCCCATGGCGTCGAGATGAACCAACGATACAAATCGGCGGCGGCAGTCACCGACGGCCAGCCCGAGCCGGAGTTCTCAAAGGATCCGGAACTGCACTACCAGCCGACGACGTGGCCAGGCGCTCGCCTGCCCCATGCGTGGATTTACGATGATGACGGCAAGCGCCACTCGACCCTGGATCTTGCCGGCAAGGGCCGTTTCACCCTCCTGACCGGGATTTCCGGCGAGGGCTGGGTCGAGGCTGCCAAGACTGTCGGAGACGCGCTCGGCGTCTCCGTCGAAGTGCATGTCATCGGACCGCGCCGAAAGTGGGTCGACCATCATGGCGACTGGGCCACGTCGCGCGAGACCGAGGAGAGCGGTTGCGTTTTGGTCCGTCCGGATCACCATGTGGCCTGGCGTGCAAACACTCTGCCAGCAGATCCGGCCGGTGAGTTGATGCGGGCGCTGAGCTCGGTTCTTGACCGGGATACGGCGAGCGCCGCGCAGGCAAAGGAGGAGATGGCATGAGCACCGCGAAGGGGATCGACTATTTCACGGAGGCCGCCTCGGTCGAGAGCGTCAATGCCCGTGTCGGTGAGGACGTCAATCCGCGTCTGAGCAAGGTGATGGCGTCGCTGGTCCGGCATCTTCATGCCTTTGCAAAGGATGTCGAACTCACCCAGGAGGAATGGGGCGTGGCCATCGATTTCCTGACCCGCACCGGCCAGATGTGCGACGGCAACCGCCAGGAATTCATCCTGCTGTCGGACGTGCTCGGAATGTCGATGCTCGTTGATGCCATCAACAACCGCAGGCCATCGGGTGCGACAGAAAACACGGTTCTGGGCCCGTTCCATGTTGCGAACGCGCCGGTGCGCAACATGGGCGACAACATCTCGCTCGACGGCAAGGGCGAAAGCTGCCTTTTCGAAGGCCGGATCATAGACCTCGACGGCAAACCGGTCTCCGGCGCGACGCTGGATGTGTGGTGCGACAATGCAGACGGTTATTATGATGTCCAGCAACCCGACATTCAGCCGAAATGGAACAATCGCGGCGTGTTCATAACCGGTGAAGACGGCCGCTATGCGTTTCGCGGCATACGGCCGGTGTCCTATCCGATCCCGGATGACGGGCCGGTGGGGCAGATGCTTTCAGCCCTTGGCCGCCATCCGAACCGGCCGGCGCACATGCATTTCATCGTTTCGGCAGACGGCTACGAGACGGTCGTCACCCACACTTTCGTGGCGGATGATCCTTGGCTGACGTCCGATGCGGTCTTCGGGGTCAAGGGATCGCTGATGTCGGATTATGTTCCCGGGGATGCCGGGGACACGCAGTGGAAGTCCAGTTTCGATTTTGTCCTTAACCGGGCTGACCAGAGTTGAGGACGGGCTGAGCGCCGGGATCGGCGGCGCCGGCAGCGATCGGGCTTGCAGAAGTTGTCCGATCCTTCAGACCAAGGCAAATGAGCCGCCGTTCATACGGATGCGTATGAACGGCGGCTTTGATTCATGTGCCGGAAATTGCGTCGTTCCCCAATGGTAGACGCAACGCTTGCCGTCGTTCACTCTCCTCGCGAAGGTCTGACCGTTGCCTCGGCCTCGATCTCGACACGAAAATCCCCGATCAGGTTGCCGACCAGAAAGGTCGTGTTGGCAGGCGGGTTGGTGGTGAAGCGGAAGCCATGTGCACGGGCAGCGGCTTCGACATCCTCGTCGCCGCGCAGATACATGCGGGTTCTCAGAATGTCCTTCGGATCTCCGCCAAGCGCGCGCACCGAGGCCGCGATCTTGTCGAGTATGTAGGTTGTCTGGGCGCCCGCGTCGTCGAGGGCGACCGTCCGGTCAACGCCGTGGGTGGCGGTGGTGCCCGAAACAACGATGCGGTCTCCATCGCGCAATGCGCGGCAATAGCCCGCGATCGGCTCCCAAAGCGAACCGGAAAACACCCGGGCCCGCCCGGGAACTTCAGGATCATCGACCGCCTCCATCGCCGTGGGCATGCTTGCCAGATGATGGCTCAGATCACCGGAGGCCGTCAGGAACGGCGGTTCGCGGTACTCGTCGCCGCAATCGCCCGGGATCGGGCTGGCCGTGGCAAAGGCGCGGTCGAGCATGGCGTGGTCGTCGGCATCCAGTTCGAACTGGAAGAGCTTGAGATTGTCATCGCGGTGCTGGTTCTCGCCAAGGCGCGCACCGACGATGACGCCCGCCACGTGGGCGTGTTCGAGCACCCAGCGGGTGGCGACATTGGAGATCGACACGCCGTGCTTGCGGGCAATGCCGCCGGCGGCGCGCAGGATCGTCTGCAGCACGTCCCAGCCGCCTGCCGCCTTGATGAAACGCAGATACTTGGAGCGGCTCCAGTCGGCGACCGCGTCGGGCTCGGCCTTGCCGAGCCAGCGGTCCGAGAGGAAACCGCCGCACAGGGTTCCATACGCCAGGAGCTGGACATCATGCTTGCGGCAGGTGTCGGCCAGCCGCCCGGCCGCACGCCGGTCGATCAGCGAGAATGACACCTGGTTGGAGACCAGCGGAATGCCGTCGGCGAGCGCCAGATCGAGATGGGCCGCGTCGAAATTGGTGACGCCGATTTCGCCGATCAATCCTTCGGCGCGAAGCTTCGTCATCTCGTGCAAGGCGTCGAGCCAGGCCGGATGCTCGAAACTCCACCAGTGAAACTGTAGCAGATCGACCCGTTCCACACCCAGTCGATCCAGACGGTCCTGAACACCGGCGCGGACGATGTCCGGGGTCATCGGTCCGGGCTCCGGGCACCATTTGGTGAAGGCCTTCGGCCGGGTCTCACTCTTCCATCGCCTGAGCATCTCGCCGGTAATCAACTCGGCGCTGCCATAGTGGTCGGCCATGTCGAAGGTGTCGAAGCCGGCATTGGCGTAGTCCGTGAGCGAAGCCGCGCCGGCGACGGGGTCCATCTGCTTGCCGTCGCGCTCCTGGTCCGCCACCTGCCAGAGGCCTGTCAGGATACGGCTGATGGAAAGTCCGGGGGCGAGATCCTTGCGGTCGGGTTGCATGGTTACTGATCCTTGTTGCGGCGTCCCAGGTGACGCGAGACGGAGCGGATTTCGGGCAGGATGCCCTGCGGCCGCCACAGAAGAATGATGCACAGCATGACGCCGATGATGACGATCTGCAGGGACGCTGCGCGGGCCTGCTGATCGGCCGGAAAGAGCTCGGAGATCAGCGCGCCCGACAATGCCCAGATCGCCCAGACCAGCACCGCGCCGAGAATGGCGCCGCGGTTGTTGCCCGAGCCTCCGACGATCAGCATCGCCCAGACCTGGAAGGTCATCATCGGCAGGTAGTTGTTGGGAGCGATGAAGCCGATGAAATGCGCCTGGACCGCACCCGCCAGAGCCATGATCGCGCCACCGAGCGCAAAGGCCTGAAGCCGGAGAAAGACCGGATTCTTGCCCAGCGCCTGGGCTGCCAACTCATCTTCGCGAACCGCACGGAGTGCACGTCCCCAGGGGCTGCGGGCCAGATGTTCGAGCAGCAGGTAAAGCACCAGCACCACGGCGCAGGTGACCCCGAGATTGGCAAGATTGAAGAGGATTGCCTCGCCCTGCACGCTTGCGAAGGGGCGCGGAATGAACGCCATGCCGAAGGCGCCGCCGGTCAGGCTTTCGGCGTTCTGAAACACCAACTGAAGCGCAACGGCGATGCCAAAGGTGGTGATCGCCAGGTAGTCGGCGCGCATTCTGAGCGTGAGCAGTCCCACGGCCAGCGAAAGCACTGCACCGGCTGCCATCGCCACAGCCCAGCCGGCCAGGATCGGGAGATCGAAGCCGCCGATGCGATCGATCGTCTCCGGCGTTGTCAGCGCCCCCGAGACATAGGCGCCCATGCCGACGAAGCCCGCCACCCCGACATTGAACAGCCCGGTCTGGCCCCACTGGACGTTGAGGCCCAGGCAGATGATGGCGTAGGTCATCGCCACGGTGAGGAAGAAGGCGGCATAAGCGACCAGTTCCATCATGCCTCCTTTCGGCCGAAAAGGCCCTGTGGCCGGAGCATGAGCACCAGAACCAGGATGATGAACGAGACCGCTGCGCGCCACTCCGCCCCGATGATCTGCACGGTGAATGCCTCGGCCAGTCCGATGATCAGGCCGCCGAGCATGGCGCCGGGGATGGATCCGATGCCGCCGAGAATGGCGGCGGCGAACAGCGGCAGAAGCAGGTCGAAGCCCATATAGGGGCGGATCTGGACGAGAAGCCCGGCCATGACACCGGCAATGCAGGCAAGTCCCGCGCCGATCACCCAGGTGATGCGAACAACCTGCGCGACGTCTATTCCGTAGACCCCGGCGAGCGCCGGGTTTTCGGAAACGGCCCGCATGGCACGGCCGGTGGCGGTTCGCGTCACCAGGAGGTGGAGGACGAGCACGAGAACGGCCGTCATGCCGATGACCAGCAACTGGTCAGGCGTGGCCCGCATTCCGAGACCCAGCGGCTTGGCGATCTGAAGCGCGTTGGTGAAGTAGACCGGCTTTGCGGTGAAGATGAATTCGAGCAGGGAGCGCAACGCCATTGATGCGCCGAAGCTGGCCATGACGATGATGATCACGTCCGCGCCACGGGCGCGCAACCGGCCGAACAGGATACGGTCGAGGCCGAGAGCAAGCAGGACGGTCAATGCTGCGCCACCGAGTATGGCCAGCGGCAGGCCCCAGCCGAAGCTGAAGGGATGGACCGGCGCGCCGAGACCCGCGGCCAGCCCGCCCAGCAGGCCCGAGACCGTCAGCGTGAGATAGGCGCCCCAGGCGAGAAAGTCGCCATGGGTGAAGTTGGCGAATCTGAGGATCGAATAGGCGAGCGTCAGGCCGATCGCACCGAGACCGATGGTGGAGCCGGCAATCAGCCCGTCGATGAAGGCCTGCGGATTCATGCCGAAGCCCCCTTTGCCCTGTGGCCAAGAAAAAGCTCGCCCAACAGCCTGTTGTCGTGCAGATCGTCGGTCGGTCCGTCATGCGCGAGCTGTCCGTCGACCAGGACAAGGGCCCGTCCGGTCAGCACCAGCGCAGCGCGCACGTTCTGTTCGACGAGAACCAGGGTGACCCCGGCATCCGAGATCTGCCGCAACGTCTCGAACACCTGTCCGACCAGTTTCGGCGAGAGTCCGGCCGAGGGTTCGTCGAGCACGAGGACTTCGGGTTCGGTCAGCAGCGCACGGGCGGCGGCGAGCATCTGCCGTTGTCCGCCAGACAACGCGCCGGCGAGTTCGCCCGGACGTCTGCCCAGATCGGGAAACATCTCCAGCATCGCGTCGATCCGCGTCTGGCGATCGGCTGCCTGCAGAAGCTGGGCTGCGATCTGAAGGTTTTCGAGGATGGTCAGTCTGGTGAAGATGTTTTCGGTCTGCGGTACGAAGCCAAGCCCCTGGCGAACCAAGGTGTGCGGGGGGAGCCCGGTCACGGGCTTCTTGCCCAGATGCACCGATCCGCCGAGGATCGGCACAAGCCCGGCGATGGCCTTTATCATGGTCGACTTTCCGGCGCCGTTGGGGCCGAGGATGCAGACGGCTTCGCCATAGTCGACGGAAAAGCTGACGCCTTTGACGATGGCGAGGTCAGGGTCGTACCCGGCCTTCAGCCCTTCCACGGAAAGGGCGGTCATGCGGGCATTCCTTCGAGATAGACATCGACCACATCGGCGCGTTTGGTAACCTCCGCGGGCGATCCGACCGCGAGGGTCTTGCCGGCCGCCATCACGATGATGCGGGGGCAGAGCCGCGCGATCATTTCCATGTTGTGCTCGATGAGCAGAACGGCAATGCCGAGGGCATTGATGTCGGCAATCCGTTCGATGATCAGGTCGAGCAATGCCGGGTTGACCCCCGCGGCCGGCTCGTCAAGCAGGATCACCCTCGGCTCGGCCATCAGCACGCGTGCGAGTTCGAGCAGCTTGCGCTGGCCTCCCGACAGGACCGAGGCCGGCTGATCCTCGAGATGGGACAGGGATACGAAATCGAGAAGTTCACGCGCGCGCTCCGCGTTGGCGCGCTCCTGGGTGGCGACGCGCCACGGTGTGGTCAGCGCCGCAAACATGCGCTCGCCATCCTGCTTCTGGGCTGCGGTCATCACGTTTTCGAGCACCGACATGCGGGCGAAAGGTCGCGGGATCTGGAAGGTCCGGCCGAGACCTGCGCCGATCCGTGCTTCCGGCCGGGCGTGGGTCAGGTCCTTGTCGTCAAGCAGGATGCTGCCGCCGTCGAGCGGAATGGCGCCGGCGAGCAGGTTGAAGAGTGTCGACTTGCCGGCTCCGTTGGGACCGATCACGCCCAAGATTTCGCGATCTCCCAGGTCGAGCGACATCGAGTTGACGACACACAGACCTCCGAAGGATTTTGTTACATCCTTCGCGACGAGGATCGGGGGGCGCTCCTGTTCCGACATCTGCTCAGCCAAAGTTGATCAACTATCAATTATCATTTACATGATCATGATCGGCGTCTATTGTAAAGACGTCAACGGACAAGGGAGTGCACGGGAGATGAGCATTCGTACCGGCCCAGGGACTGATGGTCCTGGTCTCGATCAACTCGAGCCGGTTGAACGCGAAACTGTGCAGGACCGAATTTACGGGCAACTCCGGCTGTCCCTGATCCAGGGGAGTTTCGACGCCGGTGAGGTCTTCTTGCCGGGCGACATCGCGCGGCGCATGTCGGTGAGCTCCATGCCGGTGCGGGAAGCGCTCGCGCGCCTGGTTTCCGAACGCGCGCTCGAGGCGATGGCCAACCGAAGGGTTCGGGTGCCTCTGATCACGCTGGCGCGGGCGCACGACATCTCGCAGGCGCGGGCGCTGATCGAGGGTGAGCTGGCGGCGCGGGCGCTTGCAAACCTGACCAGCGCCGACATCTCTCAGCTCGAACAGCTGACGGACGCGTATGAGGCGACACGCGATCCGCGGGAAATCGCGTCGCTCAACCATGCCTTCCATTTTCAGCTTTACAACGCCGCCGGTTCGCCGGTGCTGCTGCCGATCGTCGAAAGCCTGTGGATGCAGGCGGGGCCTTACGTCCGTGCCGCAGCCCGGCTGCACAGTCCCGAAATCGACCTTTCGGCCACGCTCTATCATCGCGGAATCCTGTCTGCGATCGACAAGAGAGACCCGGAGAGGGTTTCATCCGAATTGAGGGCGGACATCAACCAGGCTTTCGCCATACTCGAGCGCGCGAGCCCGGAATTCTGGGAACGACAGAACAGGGACGCCGCATGAGCAGCGAAGGCAACAAGGACGAGGGCTTCGAGCTCTGGGATCTCAAGGTCGAGGTTGTTGCGCCTAAGGGCGCAAAGATCTGGTGCGGCGCCAATGTCGGCGACTGGTTCGAGCTGCGTGGCGAGATGCTGTATCTGCCGCCCGATCAGGGCATCTCGATCTATTCGCTCGCCTCCGTGCTGCCGCTGCTTGCGGCGAAGCAGCGTCCGACCGACGGGAATGACTGGATGACGACGGACGCCGAGATCGCCTGCCCGGATCCGAACTGCCCGTCGCGGCTCAAGATCACCCGAACGAAGCTGCGCAAATTCAACCATTCGGATACGACTGCGGTGCCCCTGGGAGACAATGATGCAAACAATTGAACTGGCGCCGGGACACCGGATCACACGGGTGATCAAGGGCGGTTGGCAACTGGCCGGCGGCCATGGGGCGGTCGACCGCGATGCCGGTATCGAGGACATGATCGCCTTCGCCGATGCCGGGATCACCACCTTCGACTGTGCGGATATCTACACCGGTGTGGAGGCGATGATCGGCGACTTCCGTGCCGAATATGAACGGGTTCGCGGCGCCGAAGCGCTGTCCGGGATCAAGGTGCACACCAAGTTTGTGCCCGATCTGGGAAATCTCGCGACGCTGACGCGAGAGGATGTCGCCAAGGCGATCGACATATCGCTTGGTCGTCTCAAGATGGAGCGGCTCGACCTCGTGCAGTTCCACTGGTGGGACTACGAAATCGACCGTCAGGTCGAGGTCGCGGGCTGGCTCTCGGACCTGCGGGCGCAGGGCAAGATTGCCAATATCGGCGGCACCAATTTCGATACGGCCCAGATGCAGCGGATTCTGGATGCCGGTGTGCCTCTGGTGTCGATGCAGGTTCAATACTCGCTTGTCGATGACCGACCGCAGCGTTCGCTTGCCGCCGCTGCCGCTAAAGCCGGTGTGCAGCTCCTGTGCTACGGCTCGGTCGGCGGCGGGCTGTTTTCGGAGCGCATGCTCGGAACACCGGAGCCGAAGCCGCCTTTCGAGAACCGGTCGATCAACAAGTACAAGCTGATTGTCGACGAATTCGGCGGTTGGGCGCTGTTTCAGGATTTGCTCGAAGTGCTCGATTCAATCGCCAAGGCGCACGGCACGGATATCGCTTCGGTGGCAAGCCGCGCGGTGCTTGAACGGCCCGGCGTTGCTGCCGTGATCGTGGGCGCCCGCAATCGCAATCACATGGAGCGAAACCTCGCCATTCCGGACCTGGCGCTGACCAGCGACGATTTTGGCCGGATCAATGCCGTGCTCGCACGGTCCAACCCGGTGCCCGGCGATGTCTACACGCTCGAGCGAGACCGCAACGGCAGGCACGGCTCGGTGATGAAGTACAACCTCAACACGGCGGGGCACTGAGACGTGGATCTGATCGAGAGAGCCAAGGCCGAGGTCATCAACCGTCACAGGTTCTTTGTCGAGTGGTTCACCGGGCGTGCGCCCGAGACCGAGATGCAGGCTTCCGAGCGTGCCTTTGCGAGCGACATGCGCATGGTCGAACCCGACGGCAGCATGATCGATGCGACCCAGGTCAAGACCATGCTCAAGGGCGCGCGCGGCAAGCGCGCTCAAGGCTTTGAAATCCGGGTGGATCTGATCGAGGCGCGCCTTGTCGGACCGGATGCGGCGCTGGTTATCTACGACGAACACCAGCTGATCGACGGACAGAAGACCGCCCGTCGCTCCTCCGCGCTGTTCAGCGCGGACGGGGATGCTCCGGAGGGCGTCGTCTGGCGCCATCTCCAGGAGACCTGGATTACGGAAGACTAAACAAAGGGCGAGAGAGGCCCGATAACAAGGAGAGCGAGAATGAACATGATCAAGACATCGGGCGTCGCTGCCGCCCTGCTTTGCGCCAGCGCGCTCAGCGCCCATGCGTGCGACATCACCATCGGCCTGGTGATGGAACTGACCGGACCGGCGGGTGCCTATGGACAGGCCGGCGCGAAATCGGTGGAAATGGCATTCCGCGACATCAACGAGGCCGGCGGCGTGCTGGGTTGCGATCTGGTGACCGACACCCGCGACAGCCAGAGCCAGGGCAACGTCGCAGTCGACCAGGCCACGCAGCTCGTCAACATCAAGGAAGTGCCGGTTGTCATCGGCGGCATCATCTCCTCCGTCTCGATCCCGATCCTGACATCGGTGACGGCCGCGGCGGGCGTGGTTCAGGTGTCGCCGGCGTCCTCAAGCCCGACGCTGACGCAGCTTTCGCGCGACGGCAAGACCGGCGGCTATTTCTTCCGCACCATCACGTCAGATGCGCTACAGGGAATCGCGGCTGCCAAATACGCTATGGATTCAGGCCTGACCAAGCTCGCGATCATTCACGTCAACAATGATTTCGGCGTCAACCTGATGCGTGAGTTCTCGGCCTCCTACAAGGCGCTCGGGGGAGAGCTGACCTCGGTCACGCCTTACAATGAAAACCAGCCCAACTATTCCGCCGAAGTCACCTCGGCCATGAGCGGCGAGCCGGAAGCGCTTTACCTGATCTCCTACCCGGTCGACGGGGCAACAATCGCCCGTGCCTGGGTCAGCCAGGGCGGCCCGCAGAAGTTCCTGCTCAATGACGGGATGAACTCGACCGACTTCATCGAGGCGGTCGGCGCCCAGTATCTTGAGGGCGCCTATGGCACCTCCTCGGGCACGACCGAAACGGAATCGACCAAGTATTTCTACGAGAACTACGAAGAGTTTTCGGGCGGCATCGCGCCATCGGCTCCGGCAGCCGACCGCTCCTACGATGCGGGTGCAATCGTCGGGCTGGCCGTTGCAAAGGCGGGCAAGGCCGAGCCGGATGCGATCCGCGACGCCATCCGCTCGGTGGTCGATCCGGAAGGCGAGACCATCTATGCCGGACCAGAAGAGTTCAAGAAGGCACTCGCGCTCATCAATGAGGGCAAGGCGATCAACTACCAGGGCGTGATCGGCAATGTCAGCTTCGACCAGTATGGCGACATTTCCGGCCCGTTCCGGCTCTGGCAGATCAAGGATGGCGAGGTGGTCACCAACGGCCAGATGACGGCTGACGACGTTGCAGCCGTCAAGGCTTCGATGCAGTAAGGTTCCGGATCACCGGTTTTCCGGTGCCTTACGCATGAAAGGGCGCCAGCATCTGGCGCCCTTTTCTGTTTCGGAAAGCCAGGTGTCCACATCGGCCGGCCCCGTCAATCAAAGGGCATTGGCCTGCGTCTTCCTGCCGCCTTTTGGTGGTGGTTTCCGATCCGGTGACGTTGTATGGAGTCCGTGGAAACCTAACCGGGGTGGTATGTCATGGCCAAGTCACGGATCGGCCTGCTGGTCATTTTGGCTGCACTGAGCGGCGCGATGCCGGTTCCGGCCACGGCGCAGGAACCGTTGGCGGTGGTGATCGTCGAGGCCGAGGCAACCTCGGAGCTGCGTCGGTCTTCGCTCACCGGCGAGATACAGGCAAGCCAGTCGCTGATGGCTGCATTTCCCATCGGTGGGCGTGTCACCGAAGTGATGGCTGAACTGGGTGAAAAGGTGGAGCAGGGGGAAGCGCTGGCTCAACTGGACTCCATTCAGCAGGAGCTTGCGGTCCGCGCAGCCGAAGCCGGACTTGTCACGGCGCGCGCAGATCATGTTCAGGCAAGAGAAGAATTCGACCGTGCAGAGTCGCTGCTCACCAGCGGAGCAGGAACCCGCGCGGTCAGGGATGCCGCCGAAGACCAGCTGCGCGCCGCCGAAGGCGCCCTGGCCC
Organism: Hoeflea sp.; assembly: GCA_965233445.1. Taxonomy (GTDB): domain Bacteria; phylum Pseudomonadota; class Alphaproteobacteria; order Rhizobiales; family Rhizobiaceae; genus Hoeflea. The sequence goes on along the minus strand of OZ247491.1, from coordinate 4,400,049 downwards.
AAGCCGAAGCTGAACTCGACCGTGCCAGGAAGGCCCTGCTCGACACCGTGCTGCGCGCTCCCTCGTCCTCCACGGTGATCCAGCGGATGATCGAGCCGGGTCAGATCATCGGTGCCGCACAGCCGGCACTGGAGCTTGCGCTGGACAATGGACTTCAGGCTGTTTTCGAGTTTTCCGAAGCGATGCTGATCGAGGGGGCGCCCTCTGTGATCGAGCTGTCGCGCCTGTCGTCGCCGTTGGACACTTTCGGGGGCGTGGTTTCCGAGATCTCGCCGCTGGTCGACGCCCGCACCGGGACCGTTGCCGTCAAGGTGGCTATTCCCAATCCTCCGGACGAGATCACCTACGGCGATCCGGTGCGCGGGACCGCCACACGCAGCCAGGGTCAGCTGATCAACCTCCCGTTCGATGCGGTGACTGCCTCGGCAGAGGGTCCGGCCGTCTGGAAGGTCGACCCGCAAACCATGACGGTTTCGCTGCATAATGTGGAGGTCGAGCGCTATGCGACCGGCGAAGTCCTGCTGGCCGAAGGTGTCGAGGATGGAGACTTGATCGTGACCAGAGGCGCGCAACTGCTGTATCCCGGCCGGATTGTGCGACGCGCGGAGGCGGAGCAATGAGACATCTGGCCCTTGCCCTGGCGATGTGTTTTTCAACGGCCACGCTGGCCCAGGATGCAGCGCGCCCGGTCGTTTCGATGATTGTCGATACGGTGGATGGCATTCCGCTGAGCTACACCGGCATTGTGGTGGCCAAGACCGAGGTCAATCTCGGTTTTCCGATGATCGGCACTGTTGCGGCGCGACCTGTGGATGTGGGCGCGGTTGTGGCGCGAGGCGATGAACTTGCGCAGTTGAGCAATGAAGACCTGAGTTCCGATCTGCGCAGCGCGGAAGCCGGGATCGTCGTCGCGAAGGCCCAGCTGCGCTCGGCATCCAGCGCCCGCGACCGGATCAAGCAACTGGCAGAACGAGGCGTCGCCAGCGCCAGCCAGCTGGAGGATGCGGAGCGTGCGCTTGTCTCCGCCGAGGCCCGGCTCGAACAGGCGCAGGCATCCAGAGCCAGCGCGCAGGACATGCTCGATCTGGCGACGCTGACGGCACCCTTCGATGGGGTCGTCACCGAAACCCTGGCGGAAGCGGGAACCACCCTTTCCGCCGGTCAGACCGTGCTTCGGCTCGCAGATGTCGGCGAGCGCGAAGTGATCATCGACGTTTCCGACGAGGATGCAGGCCTCTTGTCCATGGGGGACAGGTTCAGCATCCGGCTGCTGGCAAACGAGACCGTCGAGGCCGAGGCGGTCCTGACCCGTATCGATCCTGTCGCGGAGCGCAGCACCCGTACACAGAGACTGCATCTGGCGCTGGATGATCCTTCTTCCGCCTTCCGGTTGGGAGCGCTGGCCCGGGTCGAACCGGCTCGTGGCACTGACAAGAGGATCGCCATTCCCGCCTCGGCACTGCTCGATCCTCCCGCCGTATGGGTTGTCGATCGAACCGGAAACACGGTCGACCGGCGTTCGGTCACTGTGGAAGAAACAAATGATGCGCTCGCAATCATCGCCTCCGGACTGAAGGCCGGAGATGAGGTGATCATCAAGGGCGTCAACTCACTTGAGCAAGGCCAGGTTGTTGGTCAGCGGGTATCCCAATGAACAAGTTCAACCTGTCCGACTGGGCGCTGCAACACCGGTCTTTCGTCTGGTTTCTGATGATCATCTCGATGGTTGCAGGCGTGATCTCCTACGTCTCGATCGGACGTGAGGAAGACCCCAATTTCGACATCAAGACCATGATCATCAGCGCCGCACTTCCGGGCGCCGATACCCGCGAAACCCTGACACAGGTCACCGACCGGATCGAAAAGAAACTCGAGGATCTGGACGAGCTCGACTTTACCCGCTCGGTGACCCGACCCGGCCAGAGCATCGTGTATTTGGAACTCCTGCCAACCACCCGTGGCGAGCATCTTTCACAGGTCTGGCAGCGTGTGCGCAACATGATGGCCGACATTCGGCCGGAGTTTCCCGCCGAGTTCGCCGGCTTCCAGTTCAACGACAATTTCGGTGATGTGTTCGGCAATCTGTATGCTTTCACATTCGACGGATTTTCTCCCCGCGAGGTGCGCGATTATGCGGAAACGGTGCGCCGTGCCGTCCAGGCGCTTCCCGACGCGGGCAAGATCGAGCTGTTCGGCACCCGCGACGAGGTGATCTATCTCGAGTTCTCCACCGAGCGCCTTGCCGCGTTGGGGCTCAACCAGCAAGCGGTGCAGGCGACCCTGGCCGAGCAGAACGCCATCATACCGTCAGGCGTGATCGACGCCGGCGCGGAGCGGGTGCTGGTGCGGATCGGCGGTCAGTTTTCCGGAACGCGAAGCCTGGAGGACATCAATCTAAGGGTCGGCGACCGCTTCTTCCGGCTTGCCGACGTGGCCGACATCCGCCGCACCTACGAGGAACCGCCCAGCCGCCTGTTCCGCTACAACGGAGAGGAGGCGATCGGTCTCGCCGTGGGCATGCGCGAAGGCGCCAATATCATCGATTTTGGTGCCGAACTCAGCGACGTGATCACCAAGGCCCAGGCCGAACTGCCCATCGGGGTGGAGATCCACCAGGTGGCCGATCAGCCTGCGGTGGTGGAAGAGGCCGTCGGACGGTTCCTGACGGCGCTGCTCGAGGCGGTCCTGATCGTTTTGGCTGTCAGTTTCATCTCGCTCGGGATCCGCGCCGGGCTGGTGGTCACGATGACCATCCCGCTCGTTCTGGCGATCACGTTCGTCTTCATGCACTACACCGGCTTCACGCTGCAGAGGATTTCGCTGGGCGCGCTGATCATTGCGCTGGGACTGCTTGTCGATGATGCGATGATTGCCATCGAAACCATGATCACCCGGCTGGAGAAGGGCGAAAACCTGAGCAAGGCGGCCTCCTATGCGTGGACGTCCATTGCCTTTCCGATGCTGACGGGGACTTTGGTCACCGTTGCCGGGTTCATACCGATCGGGCTCAATTCGTCCGCAGCGGGCGAGTTCACGTTCTCCCTGTTCGTGGTGATCGCGGTTTCGCTGCTGGTGTCCTGGGTGGTCGCGGTTCTGTTCGCACCGCTGCTCGGCGTGACATTCCTGCCTGCGAAGATGAAGCATGAAAATGTCCAGGCCGGAAGGGTGCGGCGCGGGTTCCGCTCCCTGCTGATGCTGTCGATGCGCCACCGCTGGCTCACCATTGTCGCGACCATCCTGGTCTTCTGTACCTCGGTCTTCGGGATGCGCTACGTCGAACAGCAGTTCTTCCCGAATTCGGACCGTCCCGAACTCATCCTCGACTTCACCCTGCCGCAAAACGCCTCGATCTCCCTGACCTCGGCGGAGATGCGGCGGATGGAGGGCTATCTCGAGGGCAATGAGAACGTGTCGTTCTGGTCAACCTATGTCGGGGGCAGTGCCCCGAGGTTCCTGCTCTCCTACAATGTCGAGACGCCGGGGCCGAATGTCGGCCAGATTGTCATCCAGACGCCATCGATCGAGGCGCGCAACGCGCTCAGGGCCCAGTTGACCGAGGTCGCGACCAACCATTTCCCAGGGGTCGACATCTTCGTCAAGCTGCTCGAGATCGGACCGCCGGTCGGACGTCCGGTGCAGTACCGGATTTCGGGACCGGACATCGAGGAACTCCGGGACAGGGCGCGTGACCTCACTGCCGTGATCGCCACGGATGAAAGGCTCGATGCCATTCTGATGGACTGGAACGAGCCGGCCCGCGTGGTCCGGGTCGAGATCCTGCAGGACAAGGCCCGGCAACTGGGCATCACCCAACGGGATATCGCCTCGGCGCTGAACGCCATCTACGATGGGTCGACCGTCACGCAACTGCGCGACGAAGCCTATCTCATCGACATTGCCGCACGCGGAGACGCGGCATCGCGTCAGTCGGTTGAGGCGCTTTCGGAACTGCAGCTTTCGGGCAAGGGCACGGTCACGATCCCGCTCGGGACGGTCGCGACCTTCAGCTACGGCACCGAACAACCCGTTATCCATCAGCGCGGCAGGATGCCGACTATCACGATCAAGGCAGCGATTTCCGGCAAGGATCAGCCTGCCACCATCGTTGCCGCACTGGCCGACGATGTGGCCGCGTTCAGCCAAACCCTGCCGCTCGGTTACCGGGTCGAGGTCGGTGGCGCGGTCGCCGAAAGTGAAAAGAGCCAGGCGCCGATCGCGGCGGTGGTTCCGTTGATGATCCTGATCATGCTGACGTTGATCATGATGCAGGTTCAGAGCTTCCGGCTGAGTTTCGTCGTTCTGTGCGTGGCGCCGCTTGGCCTGATCGGCGTGGTTGCAGCGCTGCTGCCCTCGGGCGCGCCGCTGGGCTTCGTGGCGATCCTGGGTGTTCTGGCGCTGATCGGTATCCTGATCCGCAATTCGATCATCCTCATCGACGAGATCGAGGTGCTGCGCGCGAAGGGAAAATCGGCATGGACCGCGGTGTTCGAAGCTTCGGACGCGCGCGCCCGACCAATCGTCCTCACCGCAGCTGCGGCCAGCCTGGCGCTGATCCCGATCTCGCGCCAGATCTTCTGGGGACCGATGGCCTATGCGATGATGGGCGGCATCATTGCCGGGACGGTGATCACGCTGTTCTTCGCGCCGGCCCTCTATCTCGCGGTTTTCCGGGTGAAGAAGGACGACGATACATCCGCGGACGAGTCCGGGAAGGACAGCGTGGAAGGTCAGGTTGCCACCTGACGACGCCTGTCTCCGATTTGGGGATCCTGTTCAAGGTGGTCTTGCGGGGGAGGACCGGTCAGTCGGTTCAGTTCTCCTGACGGGCAGGTTCGAGCCGGGGCAGATGGTTTTCCAGGTCTGCCGCGTATTCCGTTATCAGGGATCGGACCACTTCCCTTTGCGCTTCCTTCGCGCTCGCACCTGAGGCGATTGCGCTGGCGTGCACCGAGCGCTGCCGGTCGGCGCTGGTGCCCTGTTTCACGATCCGGCGGGCGGACTGAACCTCGTCCCAGCATCCCAGTGCTTCCGCGTCCTCGCGAACCAGTTCGATAATTTCCTCCAGCAATTCGGAAAAATGGACGACTTCGCCCTTGGCGTAATCGATCAGGCCGTTGGAGACACCGTAACGCTGTGCCCGCCAGCGGTTTTCTCCGATCAGGAAGCGATCGTAGATACGCCACCGCTGGTTCTTCGTGCGCAGCCGCCACAACATGTGGGTGATCGACTGGGTCAGCGCCACGATGGCAAGGGTATCATCGAGCCGTGGCGAGATATCGCAGATCCGCGATTCCAGCGTCGGAAACCTGTCGGAAGGCCGCAGGTCCCACCAGATCTTCGTGCAATCCTCGATCAGGCCGCTGTCGATGATGATCTGTACCGAGCGCTTGTACTCCGACCATGAGGCAAAGCGCGGGGGCAGTCCGGTGCGGGGCAGGTTGTCGAAGACCGTGAGCCGGTAGGCATTCAGGCCGGTGTCGTCTCCCTTCCAGTAGGGAGAGGAGGTCGACAGCGCGAGCAGGTGCGGGAGAAAATAGGGCAGCTGCGACATCAGGTCGATGCGGGCCTCGTCGTCATCGATACCGATGTGAACGTGCATTCCGCAGATCAGCATCCGGCGCGCGACACCGCCCATGTCACGTTCAAGCTCGTGGTAACGCTGCTTGTCGGTATAGTGCTGCTTGTGCCAGTCGGCGAAGGGATGGCAGGACACCGCCAGCGGTGCGAGTCCGTACTGGCCGGCAATGCGGGCGATTTCCGTGCGCAGGTGGGCCAGGTCCGCGCCGGCTTCGGCCACCGTCCGGCAGACCCGCGTGCCGACCTCGATCTGGCATTGCAGAAATTCGGGGCTGACCTGGCCCTCGAGTTCCTCGGCGCATTGCCGCATCATGTCGTCAGGCGCGGCGGTAAGGTCGAGGCTTTCCTGATCGACAAGAAGATACTCTTCCTCGACGCCGAGAGTGAAACTGGGACGATGGTAACTCATGACCGGATTTGACCCCGAAACCGAATGCCGTGCAAGGCCCGACATCGGGCCGGAAGCGTGTTCAAAACGCGTCAGACCCCGTCCGGTTCCGCCATGGCGCGGGCGATGACCAGTTCCTCGTCGGCCCTGACGATGAAGACTTTCGGTCTGCTTGCGTGGCGGGTGATGCACTGCGCGGAAGCAAGGTTAGCATCCGGGTCGAGGTCGAAACCGAGCCATTTCAGCCGCTCGATCGCCATGGCGCGTATCGCGCTGGCATTCTCGCCGACACCGCCGGAGAAGACCAGCGCGTCGCAGCCATTGATCGCCGCTGCTGCCGAGCCGATTTCCTCGACGAGCCGGTCGACATACATGTCGATGGCAAATCGGGCGTCATCCGTGCCGCTCTCCATCAGCACTCGCATGTCGCCGGACACTCCCGAGACCCCGGCGAGGCCGGAATTCTTGTTCAGCAGCGTGTTGACGGCGGCGATGTCGCCCCCTTGCTGCTCGATCAGCCACAGCACGGCACCAGGGTCGAGCCGTCCCGGGCGCTGCCCCATCATCAGTCCGTCCAGGGGGGTAAATCCCATCGATGTCCAGGAGCTCCGGCCATTGATCAGGCCGCAGATCGAGGCTCCGTTGCCCAGGTGGCAGGCGATCACACGTCCTTCGGCGAGACCGAGCGAGGGAAGGCTGGCGGCCACATGCTGGTAGGACAATCCGTGAAAGCCATAGCGCAGCAGGCCTTTCCGGGCATAGGCGCGCGGCAGCGCCATCTCGCGCCTCACCCGTGGGACCGTTGCATGGAAGGCGGTGTCGAAACAGGCAATCTGGGTCACGCCGGGAAGCTTTTGCGACACGGCATCAATGCCGGCCAGATTGTGCGGCTGGTGTGCCGGCGCCAGAGGCGAGAGCCGTGCAAGGGCCTGGCGTGTTGTCTGGTCGATGCGCACAGGCGCGTCGAAATCCTCGCCGCCATGGACAACGCGGTGCCCCACCCCGGTGATAAGCCCGCCCCGTGGAACGATGACCTCATCGATAAGCCGCGGGAGAAGATCGGCATGGCCCTGGCCCGGGTCGCCGAAGGTTTCCGTCTCCTCGCCAGCCACTCTCAAGCGCGGGGCCTCGCGGCCACCAATGGCTTCGATCATACCGGATGCCGTTTTCTTGAGACCGAGCGTGAAAAGGGCGAACTTGATGGATGAAGACCCGCAGTTGAGCGCCAGCAGGCGGGGCGATTCGTCAGCGGCCATGGGACAGGATCCTTTCGGTTTGCCCAGGTTGGAAGGGATGGCGCCCGGGCCCGGCGGGCCGTGCGCCTTTCATAACCTGTCCCTTTGCGGATCACTTGCGCAACCCCAATAGATGACTGGCCTGCCTCCGATCGCGGAATTGGCAATGCGGAAGTAACGGGGAGCCGTGGACGGGGAAGGTTGAGACTTGAAGAGCGGACCCATTGGACCCATGACGCTCCATGGGGCTTTGCGACGCACCCGATTTGGAAGCGAGAGGAAGCTCCTGCGAGCGCAGTGACAATTGGTCACGGCTTTGACTTGCCAAGCCGGCAAGGGCGTTTTATCGTTTGGTCAAAAATAATGACGGGTACAGCCAAAATCAAAGTTCAACAGGAGCGTCAGCCATGCCCAAAATCGTGTCTTCCAGCATTGCCACCCATCTCAATCGTCGCCAGTTGCTTGCCGGTGCTGCAGCGGGCGCTACCGCCCTCACACTGCCTGGTTTCATTGGCCGCGCACGCGCCGATGGACCGCTGAAGGTCGCCGCGATCTACACCGTCCCGGTGGAACAGCAGTGGGTCAGCCGCATTCACAAGGCCGCCAATGCAGCCGTCGAACGCGGCGACATCGAGTATGTGTTTTCCGAAAATACCTCGAACAACGACTACGAGCGCGTCATGCGCGAGTATTCCGAAGCAGGGCATGACCTGATCATCGGCGAGGTCTTTGCGGTGGAAGAGGCTGCACGGCAGGTGGCCCGGGATTATCCGGAAACGGCCTACCTGATGGGTTCGAGCTTCCTGCCTCAGGACGATACGCCGAACTTCGCGGTGTTCGACAACTACATTCAGGACGCCTCCTACCTCTCCGGCATCATCGCCGGTTCGATGACCAAGACCAACAATATCGGCATGGTCGGCGGTTTCCCGATCCCGGAGGTCAACCGGCTTATGCATGCCTTCATGGCCGGCGTCCGCGAGACCGCGCCGGAGGCCAAGTTCCAGGTCGCGTTCATCGGCTCCTGGTTCGATCCTCCGAAGGCAAAGGAAACAGCCTTTGCGCAGATCGATGCGGGCGCCGACATCATGTATGCAGAGCGTTTCGGCGTTTCGGACGCCGCGCAGGAGCGCGACATCCTCGCGATCGGCAACGTGATCGACACCCAGTCGGATTACCCGGAAACGGTGGTGGCATCGGCGATCTGGCATTTCGAGCCGACGCTCGACCACGCCATCGAGATGGTCAAGGCCGGCACGTTCAAGGCCGAGAACTACGGCGTCTATTCCTTCATGAAGGAAGGCGGATGCTCGCTGGCGCCGCTCGGCACCTTCGAGGGCAAAGTGCCTGAAGAGGCAATGGCGCTGGTCGCTGAGCGGGAAGCCGCCATCAAGTCCGGTGAATTCGTGGTCGAGATCAACGACGAAGAGCCCAAGTCCAGCTAATGGAGCCGAACGGCACGCCCGAGGCGGAGACTGTTCTCCGCCTCGATGGCATTACAAAACGGTTTGGCGCGCTGATTGCCAATGATGCGATCACATTGTCGCTCCGGCGTGGCGAGGTCGTGGCGCTTCTGGGAGAGAATGGCGCGGGCAAGACGACCCTGATGAACATTCTTTTCGGCCACTACACGGCCGATGAGGGGCGTATCGAGGCGTTCGGAGCCCCGTTGTCACCCGGTGACCCGAATGCGGCACTGGCCGCGGGCATCGGCATGGTGCACCAGCATTTCACGCTTGCCGACCAGATGAGCGTCGTCGAGAACATCGTGCTCGGCACTCGTCCGCTCTGGTCGCTCAATCTCGGCAAGGCCGCGGCGCGGGACAAGATCCGCGCGCTGTCGGCCGATTACGGGCTGGAAGTTGACCCGGACCGCCAGATTTCGGATCTGTCGGTCGGTGAGCGGCAGCGTGTCGAAATTCTCAAGGCGCTTTATCGCGAAGCACGCATTCTCATCCTCGATGAGCCGACCGCGGTGCTGACGCCGATGGAAACCGAGGCGCTGTTCGCCACGCTCAAGAAGCTGGTGGCTGCGGGTCTTTCGGTGATCTTCATCTCGCACAAGCTCGGCGAGGTGCAATCGGTTGCCGATCGCGTCGTCGTGCTGCGCGGAGGCAAGCTCGCGGGCGAGAGGGTCACCAGCGAGGCCACGCGGCGGGAGCTCGCGGAACTGATGGTGGGCGGACAATTGCCCGTCAACGAGATCGGACCGCCGAGCCCGGGAGAGGTGCTTTTCGAACTCAGGCAGGTTTCGGCCCGCGGCGTTGGCGGATCCGCCCTGAACAGGGTCTCGATGAAACTTCGCGGCGGCGAAATCACCGGGCTTGCCGGCATCTCCGGAAACGGCCAGGCAGCCCTTGCGGCGCTCATGGCCGGAACGTTGGAGGCGCGCGAGGGCGAGATCGTCGTTCACGGAACTGCCGCCCGGTCATGGTCGCCGCGCGCAGCACTCGACAACGGTCTTGGCCGGATACCCGAGGACCGGCATGCCACCGGGATGATCGGGGACATGAGCGTGGCGGAGAACGTCATCTCGGAAGCCTACCGGAGCTCCCGGTTCTCGCGCTTCGGCTTCCTTGACTGGAAGGCAGCCGGGGAGTTCGCGGAAGGCATCATCAAGGCCTATGACGTCAAGTGTCCCTCTCCCGACGCACGGGTGCGGCTGCTTTCGGGCGGCAACATGCAAAAACTCATCCTCGGACGCGCTCTGGACGGCGACCCCGACATCATTCTTGCCAGCCAGCCGACCCGCGGGCTCGATGTCGGCGCCGTTGCCTATGTCCACGCCCGCCTCATCGAAGCCCGTGACCGGGGTGTGGCGGTGCTTCTGATTTCCGAGGACCTTGATGAGATACAGACGCTTTCGGATCGCATTGTCGTGATGCATCGCGGCCAGTTGTCCGCCCCTTCGAAGCGGGGAGAGCTTTCGGTGATGGAGCTTGGCGAGCTGATGGCGGGTCACGGGCTGGACGGAGATCACGACCATGCGGCTTGAGCCAAGGGCGGCATCCTCTGCGACAGCAACGGTGTTCTGGCCGGTCGCGGCCATCGGTGCGACGGTCCTCATATCCTCCATCCTGGTGATGATTGCCGGCGCATCGCCCTTCACGGTCTTCTATCTCGTGTTCAAGGGAGCTGCCGGTTCCCAGTTCGCGCTCGTCGAGACGCTGACCCGGGCAACGCCCTTGATCTTCACCGGGCTTGCGGTCGCGGTCGCCTTCAGGGCGCGGCTGTGGAACATCGGTGCAGAGGCCCAGCTCTATCTGGGCGCGGTGATGACGGTGGTTCTGGGCACCGGCGCCGTGACGCTCCCGTCAGCCGGGCTTATCCCGCTGGTGATGGTGGCCGCCATGCTCACCGGGGCGCTGGCGCTTCTCGGACCCGCCATCCTCAAGACCAGGTTCGGGGTCGATGAGGTCGTCACCACGCTGCTTCTGAATTTCATCGTGCTTCTGTTTGTCTCCATGCTGCTCGAGGGGGTGCTCAAGGATCCCATGGGGCTTGGATGGCCGCAGTCCCGCCGGGTGGTCAGCGAGGCGCAGTTGCCGCGGCTGATCCAGGGCAAGCGGCTTCACTTCGGGTTCGTTCTGGCCATCGTTTCAGCCGTTGTGGTCTGGGTGATCATGAAGAAAACCGTGCTCGGCTACGAGATGCGGGCTGTCGGACACAACGCCGAGGCCGCCCGTTTTGCGGGCATTCCGGTCAACAGGGTGATCGTCAAGACAGCGCTTCTTTCGGGGGGGCTCGCAGCACTCGCGGGCTTTTCGGAGGTGGCGGGTCTGAAGGGCAACCTGACGCTCGATCTGTCTCCCGGCTACGGCTACACCGGCATCGTGGTTGCCATGCTCGCGCTACTCAATCCGCTCGGGGTGATCGCCGCGGCGATCTTCGTGGCGGGCATCTTTGTCGGTGCCGACGCGATGAGCCGCAGCGCCAACGTGCCGAGCTATATCGCAGATGTGATGGTGGCGACGTCGCTCCTGACCATGGTCACGGCGATCATGCTGATGCGCTATCGCGTGCGCTGGAGGTGACATGAACGAGGCCATCGAAATCCTGTTTACCGCCAGCTTCTGGGTTGCCGCCATCCGGATCGCCTCGCCGCTGATTTTCGCGACGATGGGCGAACTGATCTGCGAACGTGCGGGGGTGCTCAATCTCGGCATCGAGGGGATCATGGTGGCCGGCGCCTTTACCGGCTGGTTCACCGTCTACATGGGCGGCGATCTCTGGACCGGCGTTTTCGTGGCAGCCATGACTGGTGCGATGTTCGGTCTGCTGCACGGCTTCCTGACGGTGCCCCTCGGTCTTTCCCAGCATGTCACCGGGATCGGAATCACGCTTCTGGCGACGAGCCTGACCTACTTCACCTACCGGATCCTGCTCCCGGAAGTGACATCCCCACCCAAGATCGAGGCGTTCCAGCCGCTGGCGATCCCGGTCCTTTCGGATATCCCGATCCTTGGTCCGGCGCTGTTCAACCAGACACCGCTCACCTATCTGGCCTACCTGACGGTCGCAGTGGTTGCCTTCACGCTTTACCGGACACCGGTGGGCGTGGCTGTCCGCGCCGTGGGCGAGAACCCATCGGCGGTCGAGGCGCAGGGCATCTCGGTCAGTGCGATCCGCATTGGCGCGGTCATGGCCGGTTCGGCGCTGATGGCGATCGGCGGCGCGTTCCTCACCATGTCGGCGTTCAACTCGTTCTTTTTCGAGATGATCAACGGACGCGGCTGGATTGCAATCGCTCTGGTCGTCTTCGGCTCATGGCGTCCGGGCAAGGCGCTTGTCGGTGCGATCCTTTTTGCGGCGTTCGACGCCTATCAGGTGCGGCTGCAGCAGATCACCGGCGGCGTCATTCCCTATCAGATCTTCCTGATGATGCCGTTCGTTCTCTCCATCGTGGCGCTGGTGGTGGTCGCCCGCCGGGCGACCTATCCCAAGGCATTGATGATCCCCTATCAGAAAGGCGAGAGATGAGTTTCGACATACTGCTGAAGGGCGGCGTCCTCCCGGACGGATCCCGCGCGGACATCGGCGTTCAGGGTGGACGCATTGCAGCCATTGAGACGTCGATTGACGGTGACGCGGGTGAAACCATCGACGTTGCCGGTCACCTGGTTTCTCCGCCCTTCGTCGATCCGCATTTTCACATGGATGCAACGCTTTCCTACGGTCAGCCGCGCATCAATGCCTCGGGGACCTTGCTCGAGGGGATCGCGCTGTGGGGCGAACTCAAGCCGCTCCTGACCCACGACGCGGTGATCGAGCGGGCGCTTGCCTATTGCGACTGGGCCGCCTCGATGGGGCTCTTGGCAATCCGGACCCATGTGGATGTCTGCGACGACCGGTTGCTTGCGGTGGAAGCGCTTCTCGAGGTTCGAAAGCAGGTGGCCGATTACATCGACCTGCAGCTTGTCGCGTTTCCCCAGGACGGGCTCTACCGTTCACCGGGCGCCCGCGAGAACACAATCAGCGCGCTCGATCTCGGTGTCGACGTGGTCGGCGGCATCCCGCATTTCGAGCGGACCATGGCCGACGGGCGGGCCTCGGTGACGGAGCTTTGCGAGATGGCCGCGGACCGAGGCCTGATGGTGGACATGCATTGCGACGAGACCGACGATCCGATGTCGCGGCACATCGAGCAACTGGCCTACGAGACGCAGCGCCTCGGCTTGCAGGGGCGGGTGGCGGGATCGCACCTGACCTCGATGCATTCCATGGACAACTATTATGTTTCGAAACTGCTTCCGCTGATCGCCGAGGCAGAGGTTGCCGCCATTCCCAACCCGCTCATCAACATCACGCTGCAGGGTCGGCATGACACCTATCCCAAGCGTCGGGGCATGACCCGGGTCCGGGAGATGCTTGCGCAAGGAATCCGGGTCGGCTTCGGGCAGGATTGTGTGCTGGATCCCTGGTATTCGCTGGGAACCGCCGACATGCTCGATGTTGCCTTCATGGGCCTGCATGTCGGGCAAATGACGAGCCCGGACGACATGCGGAAATGCTATGACATGGTGACCACAGAAAGCGCTGCCATCATGGGCCTTTCCGATTACGGTCTTGAGGTCGGCAAGCGTGCCGATCTGGTTGTTCTCGACGCGGGAAATCCGATCGAGGCGATCCGGCTTCGCGCGACACGGTTGATGGTCATGGCACGCGGGAAGGTCATCGCGCGGCGGGAACGATCGCCGATGCAGATCCGCATTCCCGGCAGGGAAGGGGAGATCGATCGCCGCTTCACGGTGCCGATGGAAGGCTGAGTGCAGCGCCTTTCGCATGCTGCAGTGCGAAATTTTTAGCCGGTGCAACAAATGCGAGGATCATAGTTAACACTTGGGAAAGCCTATCGGCGTAGGCTCTTCCTCATTGTTCTGCGTCAAGGGTGTTATCGGTATGGCTGCTAAGAAGCACCGTCTTTTCCATGCTTTCCGGATTTCTCGAAAGCTTGCGTTGCTCTCCGGCGGATTTCTGCTTGTCCTGGGCGTTTCGGGCACTGCGGCACTGGTCTTTGCACCTGCGCACCTCATTCCAGGCTATACCGAAGAGATCACCGGCTCCTGCAAGACGGTCTATCGATCCGATTTCCGGCGCGGCGAAGAGAAGCGCTTGATCTCCATCATCTCCACATCGGACGCAAACCCGAACGACAGGGTTCGCACCGGAATGCGGATTGCACGTCATCTCGCCGAGACCGAACACCCCGACCTGGTGATCGTTCAGGTGATGGACGAGCATGGCCCCACCGAGCGCTCCGAGTTGCGCGGTGCCGCAATCGGCGCGGAAATCGTGCATGCGCCCAATCCATCCAGGACGATGGCGACCGGGCGGCCGTGGGAAGTGCGGTACATTCAATCTCTGCCGACCGGTGCCGGGCTGTTCTTCGGCACGCGCGTCGACATGCGCCTTATCGATCTGGAAGCCATCAGCCGGGAAATTGAACTGGTTGAAGGCTGTGACGGGGACATCGTCGACGAAGAGGCTGCGACGGTCTCTCACGAGGAACCGGCCAGGCCCTCAGGCCACTGAGGCCACCCTCCGGCCTTCCGGGATCAAAACCGCAGCAGCCGCCGGAAAGATCCGGAAGACGCTGAGGTTCCTGCGCTGCAGCCGTTGGAGGAAAGCCGGTGACTGGAAAGCCGGCCCTGACTACTCCACCCGTCCCTTGCGCGCAGGGAAGAGGATCACGTCGCGGATAGACGGCGCATCCGTGAGCAGCATCACCAGCCGGTCCACGCCGATACCCAGGCCGCCTGCCGGGGGCATGCCCTGGTCGATGGCGTCAAGGAATTCGTCATCCAGCTGCTTCTCGATCTCGCCGCGGGCATGGGCCTGCTCGAGTTGTTCGACCATGCGCCTGCGCTGTTCCTCGGGATCATTGAGTTCCGAGAATGCGTTGCCCAGTTCCCAGGTGTTGCAATAGGTTTCGAACCGCTCAACGAGGCGGGGCTCGCCCGGAACCTCCTTGGCAAAGGGTGAAATATCCTTCGGGAAATGCGTCACATGGGCCGGCTGGATCAGCGTCGGCTCGACCTTTTCCTCGAAGATGAAGGCCAGGCATTCACCCCAGGTCCAGTCGTCCTCGACGTCCGTGAATCCGGCTGTTCTTGCTGCCGCGCGGGCTTCCTCGTCGGTGCTCATGGCGAGGAAATCGATGCCGGTGACCTCCTTGACCGCGTCGGGCATGGGAACCCGGCGGAACGGTCCCTTGAAGGAGATTTCGGTCTCGCCATACATGAATTCCGTCTTGCCGTGGATCTGCATGGCCAGCCGGGCGAACAAGCGCTCGACCAGATCCATGATGTCCTCGTAATCGGCATAGGCCCAGTAGCATTCGAGCATGGTGAATTCGGGATTGTGGCGGGTCGACACGCCTTCGTTGCGGAAGTTCCGGTTGACCTCGAAGACCTTGTCGGTCAGGCCCGAAACCAGCGCCCGCTTCAGGTAGAGCTCGGGCGCGATCCTGAGATACATGTCGAGCTTGAGCGTGTTGTGATGGGTCTTGAACGGCTCGGCGGTGGCGCCGCCATAGACCGAGTGCAGCATCGGCGTCTCGATTTCCATGAAGCCGTCATCTTCCATGAAGCGGCGGATGCCCGAGACGATCTTCGAGCGCTGCTGAAACCTGAGCTTGGAATCCGGGTTGGACAGGATGTCGAGATGCCGCTTGCGGTATCTCAGCTCGATGTCGGACAGGCCGTGCCACTTTTCGGGCATCGGCAGCAGCGACTTGGTGAGCATGGTGATTTCATGGGCGTTGACGGTCAGTTCGCCGCGCTTGGTCCGGCGGACTTCGCCGGTCACGCCGATGATGTCGCCGAGATCGATCATCGGCAGAAGATCGCGCGCAGCTTCCGGCGTCGTGTCCTTGTGGCTGAAGATCTGCACCTTTCCCGACGCATCGTGGATATCCATGAACATGCCGGAGTTGCGGGATGAATAGACCCGCCCGGCCACGGTCACGATATCGCCGGTCAGCGTATCGGGCTCGATGTCCGCGTATTTCTCGCTCAGTTCCTCATTGGTCAGGCTGCGGTGGAAATGCGCCGGATAGACTTCGGCCACGGTCTGGCGAAGCCTGGCAAGTTTCTGAGCACGGACTTCCGCCTGATCGGAGGAGAGGCCTGTTTCTTCAGGGGTCTGGCTCATGTCTGGTCGTTTCCGCTCTGATGGGGTCGATTTGATTTGTTGTCGGGGTCAGGCTGCCGTCGCCGCCGCAAGGACCTGGTCGGCGACCTTGAGCCGCTGGCGCACCATGGCGCGCCCGAGGATGGCCATGGAATCAAACAGCGGCAATGACCGGGGCGAGCCGCTCATGGCGACAAAGAGCGGCGGCAGCATCACCCTGAGCTTGCGCCCCGAGCTTTCTGAGAGGTCTCTCAGTTCGGCCTCGATCGCTTCGGCGGTCCAGTCGGGCAACGCCTCGAGTGCCGGCGCAACCTCGCGGATGATCTCAAGGCAGGCGGCGTAGTCGAGTTTCTTCAAACCATCGAAATTCTCGGCCTTGAGGCCAAGGTCCGATTTCAGCAGGAAGCCGGTCAGGTCAGGCAGTTCGCCAAAGGTCTGCACACGGCTTTGCGCGAGCTTCAGTCCGGACATCAGCCGGTCGCCCTGCATTGCCCAGGCCTGGACGCGGGCAAGGAAGTCGTCCTCGGAAAGCTTCTCGCGCAGCCAGCGGCCATTGAGCCAATCGAGCTTCTGAATGTCAAAGATCGCGCCTGCCTTGGACAGGTTCTCCGGATCGAACTTGGAAGCGAGTTCATCCATATCCAGCAGTTCCTCGCCTTCGGCGATCTGGATGAAGAAAAGCCCCAGGAAGTTCATCAGCGCCTCGGGCAGATAGCCCAGGGCAGCGTAATAGGGGATCGATGTCGGATTCTTGCGCTTGGACAGTTTCGACTTGTCGGCATTGCGCATCAGCGAAAGGTGCATGAACACCGGCGGCTCGAGGTCGAGATACTGGTATATAAGTATATGCTTAGGCACCGAGGCGAGCCATTCCTCGCCGCGGGCGACATGGGTGATCTTCATCAGGTGATCGTCGACCACATTGGCCATGTGATAGGTCGGCATACCGTCGGCCTTGAGCAGAACCTGCATGTCGACCGCGTCCCACGGGATCTCGACCTCGCCGTAGACTCCGTCGACGAAGCGGCATGACCCTTCCGACGGGATCTTCATCCGGACAACATGCGGTTCGCCGGCCTCGACCCGTGCGGTGACTTCCTCGGCCTTGAGATGAAGGCAGCGGCCGTCATATTTCGGAGGCTTTCCGGCAGCGCGCTGCGCCTCGCGCATTTCCTCAAGCCGCTCGGGCGTGCAGAAGCAGCGGAACCCGTGGCCGTTTTCGACGATCTTCTCGACGTAGGGCCGGTAAATGTCCTTGCGCTCGCTCTGGCGGTAGGGGCCGTAGTCGCCGCCCACGTCCGGACCTTCGGCCCATTCGAGGCCGCACCATTTCAAGGCGTCGAGCACCTTCTCTTCGTATTCCCGGGTCGAGCGCGTGGCGTCCGTGTCCTCGATGCGCAGAACGAAAGTGCCCCCGTGCTTCTTGGCGAACAGATAATTGAACAGCGCGATATAGGCTGTGCCCACATGCGGTTCGCCGGTCGGAGACGGTGCGATGCGCACCCGTGGTGCAGAATTGGCCATGATGTGTCTGCCTGCTTTCAGGTCCGTTTTGAAGATGTGCCCGTCCGCGCCGGAGCGCGCGGCAATCCGCCGGTCACGGCGCAGCCTGAAGCGGCGCGGGCCTTGACCGGCAAGCGCTGCCTTAGGCCATATTGCGCCGATGGCGTCAAGTATTGGGCCGTACGGCATGGGAGGCGGACCGGCTTGCATTTTGCTCAAGTCGCGCCCCGATCGCCGAGTATTTCTGATTTACGTACCTCAAAAACTGATCTATGAGGTGGCCCGGGAGGAGCCGATGCGGCCGACAGTACATGATATTGCCAGTGAAGCGGGAGTGAGCCTGGCGACCGTGGACCGTGTTCTCAACGGGCGGCCGGGTGTGCGTCGCCAGACCATCGAAAAGGTGGAGGACGCGATCAAGCGGCTGGGTTATGTTCGCGACGTGGCGGCCGCCAATCTTGCAAAGCGCAGGATCTATCCGCTGGCCTTCATCGTGCCCGGCGGTCCCAATTCCTTCATGCGCAACCTTGAGGCCGAGATCCGCGCGGCCGAAGCCAGGTCCATGATTGACCGGACCTCGATCCGGATCGAGCGCGTGCCACCGTTCGATCCATCGGCGCTGGAGCGCACGCTGTCGAAGATCGACCCTGAAAGTGTGTGCGGCGTCGCGCTGGTTGCCACCGACACCCCGGGCGTTCGTGCGGCCGTCGACAGGCTGATTGCAGCCGGGGTGGGCGTGGTAACGCTCGTGTCGGATCTGCCGGGATCAAAGCGAACCCACTTCTCCGGCATCGACAATGTGGCCGCCGGACGCACCGCCGGCAGCCTGATCGGCCGGTTCTGCAGCGGGCGTCAAGGCAAGGTCCTGATTGTTGCAGGATCGATGACCCTGTCGGATCACGTGCAGCGCGCCCGAGGTTTCGCGGAGGTGCTGGAATCCGAGTTCGGACACCTGAACATTGTGGGCCCGATAGAGACAAATGACGATGGAGCCCGGGTCGAACAGGAAGTCGAGCGTGCGCTTGACCGGAACAAGGACATCGTTGCGGTCTACAATCTGGGCGCAGGCAACCGCGGGCTGATCGAAGCCCTTTCGAGGCATCCTGCAAGACGGCTTTCGGTGGTTGGTCACGAACTCACCGCCCATTCGCGGCGGGCGCTCAGCGATGGCGTGTTCGACGCGATCATAAACCAGGATTGCGGCCATGAAGTCCGCAGCGCCATCCGCGTGTTGAAGGCCAGGGCCGATGGCGTCGATCCGCTCAGCGCCCAGGAGCGCATCCGTATCGACGTGTTTCTCAAGGACAACCTGCCGTGACCGTTGCCGCCAGGAGCGCCAAGAGGCAGCCTTCCGTTCACCCCAATGAAAGGACCGTTTCCAATGTATCTCGGACTTGATCTCGGAACATCCTCCGTCAAGGCGCTGCTTATCGACGACAAGCAGGCCGCAGTCGGTTCCGCGAGCGCGGAGCTGACTGTGCAGCGCCCGCACCCGGGCTGGTCGGAACAGGACCCCGACAGCTGGATTGCGGCGACGCGGTCAGCCATCGCTTCCCTTGCGAAGACCCATGCAAGCGAACTTTCCAAGGTTCGCGGCATCGGTCTTTCCGGGCACATGCACGGCGCCACCGCGCTCGATCGCGACGGAAAGCCGATCCGGCCCTGCATCCTTTGGAACGACACGCGCAGTCATGTCGAAGCGGCGGCGCTGGATCATGATCCGCGCTTCAGGAAGCTCACGGGCAACATCGTGTTTCCCGGCTTCACCGCGCCGAAGCTCAAATGGATGGCCGAGCACGAACCCGAAAATTTCGCGCGCGTGGCCATGGTGCTTCTGCCGAAGGATTATCTCAGGCTGTGGCTGTGCGGGGAGCCGATTTCGGAAATGTCGGATTCAGCAGGCACGTCTTGGCTCGATGTCGGCGCGCGTGCCTGGAGCGACGAATTGCTGGCAGCCACGGGGCTCGACCGGTCGCAGATGCCGGCGCTGGTGGAAGGATCCGAGCGCGGCGGCAGCCTGCGCGCCGCGGTCGCTGCCGAACTCGGGCTGCCCGCCGGTATTCCCATTGCCGGGGGTGCAGGCGACAATGCGGCCTCGGCCTGCGGCATGGGCACGATTGCCGATGGCCGAGCCTTCGCCTCGCTCGGGACGTCCGGCGTGCTGTTCGCGGCCAACAACCGCTATCTTCCCAATCCGGACAGCGCCGTTCATGCGTTTTGCCACGCGCTGCCGGGAACCTGGCACCAAATGGGCGTCATCCTTTCGGCGACGGATTCGCTGAACTGGCTTTCCGGCGTGACTGCAATCGACCCTGCCCATCTGACGGCGGAACTCGGCAGCAGCCTTGTGGCCCCCGGGTCTGTTCTGTTCCTGCCTTATCTTTCGGGCGAGCGCACGCCGCACAATGATGCGTCTATTCGCGGCAGCTTTGTCGGGCTCGGACATGAATCCGACCGTGCAGCGCTGACCCGGGCGGTTGTCGAGGGCGTGGCATTCGCCTTCCGCGACAGCCTCGAAGCGCTTGCCCATGCGGGAACCCGGCTCGAGCGGGTGACTGCGATTGGCGGCGGATCCCGATCGCACTACTGGCTGGAAGTGCTGTCCACGGTCCTCGACCTGCCGGTCGACATTCCCGAAAGCGGCGATTTCGGCGCCGCGTTCGGGGCCGCGCGGCTTGGTCTCATCGCGGCGGAGAATGCCGAACCGCTCGATGTGTGCACACCACCCGAAACCGAGCAGACCATTCAACCCAATCGCGAACTTTCCGCAGCCTTCGACGAGGCCTATCGCAAGTATCGCGCCCTCTATCCTGCAATCAAAGGAGCATTGTCATGAGCACCGGCTTTTTCGGAGACATCACGAAAATCAAGTACGAGGGACCGGAGAGCGAAAACCCGCTTGCCTTCCGTCACTACAACCCCGACGAGATGGTCATGGGCAAGCGGATGGCAGACCATCTGCGTTTTGCCATCGCCTACTGGCACTCGCTGGCCTGGGAGGGCGGCGATCCGTTCGGCGGCCGGACTTTCGACCGGCCATGGTATCCGCAGGACGAAATGGGTCGGGCGAAACTGAAGGCCGATGTCGCCTTCGAGATGTTCTCGGCACTCGGCGCACCTTTCTACTGTTTCCATGATGCGGATGTGCGGCCGGAAGGTGCGAACTTCGCGGAGAACACGAAAAACCTCGAAGAGATCGTGGATTACTTCGCCGAGAAGCAGGAGGCCACCGGCCTCAAGCTTCTGTGGGGGACGGCGAACCTGTTTTCCAATCGCCGCTTCATGTCGGGCGCTTCAACCAATCCAGATCCCGATGTCTTTGCCTTCGCCGCCGCGACGATTAAGACCTGCATGGATGCGACACAGAAGCTTGGCGGCGCGAACTATGTGCTCTGGGGCGGGCGCGAAGGATACGAGACGCTGCTCAACACCGACTTGAAGCGCGAGGATGCGCAGCTTGGCCGGATGCTCAACCTCGTCGTCGAGTACAAGCACAAGATCGGCTTCGAAGGCACGATCCTGATCGAGCCCAAGCCGCAGGAGCCGACCAAGCACCAGTATGACTACGATGTTGCCACGGTGTATGGGTTCCTCCGGCGCCACGGCCTCGAAAACGAGGTCAAGGTGAATATCGAGCAGGGCCATGCGATCCTCGCCGGACATTCCTTCGAGCATGAACTCGAACTGGCGCAGGCGCTTGGAATCTTCGGGTCCATCGACATGAACCGCAACGACTACCAGTCCGGCTGGGATACCGACCAGTTCCCGAACAACGTGCCGGAAGTCGCCCTTGCCTATTATGCGATCCTGAAGGGGGGAGGGTTCACCACCGGCGGCACCAATTTCGACGCGAAACTGCGGCGCCAGTCGCTCGACGCCGAGGATCTGCTCTACGCCCATATCGGCGGTATGGACACCTGCGCCCGTGGCCTGAAGGCGGCAGCGCGCATGGTGGAGGACGGTGTGCTCACCAGTTTCGTCGAGGAGCGCTACAAGGGCTGGTCGGGCCCGGAAGCCAGGAAGATGCTCGAGGGCGGTTTTTCGCTGGAAGAGATCGAGGAATGGGTGCGCAAGGCCGACATCAACCCCGAGCCGAAGTCGGGACGGCAGGAGTATCTGGAAAACATCGTCAACCGCTATGTGTGACGATCGGCTCCAAAGCCAGGTGGCGGCCTGAGAAACCGGGCCGCCACCATCCCGGTTGTGCCGTATTTGCGTGCCGGGCTTCAGTGGCGTACATCAGGCCGCACCCTGACACATAAGCCCTGAAGGAATTCGAAACATGCAATTTGCCCGCCTGAACGGCGTTGTCATTCATCACCAGGTGATTGGTGCTGCGCCGGACAAGCCCACCATCGTCTTTGCCAATTCGCTGGGAACGGATTTCCGGATTTGGCGCGACGTGATCGTGCGCATGGTCGGGGACTTCGGACTGCTGATGTACGACAAGCGCGGCCATGGTCTCTCCGAATCAGGGGCCGGACCGATCACCATGGATGATCACATCGACGACCTTGCGGCGTTGCTCGACCATTTCGAAAGCCGGAACGCCATTATCTGCGGGCTTTCGGTCGGCGGCATGATCGCCCAGGGCCTGGCGGCGAAACGGCCCGACCTCGTGCGTGCCCTGATCCTCTGCGATACCGGCCACAAGATCGGTACGCCGGACATGTGGGATGCCCGGATTGCCGCGATCAACGATCAGGGGATCGCCGGCATCTCGGACATCATTCTGGAGCGCTGGTTCACGCCCGAGTACCGGAGTGCGGACAATGCGGATTTCTGCGGGTACCGGCTGATGCTGGAGCGTACGCCGGTGGAGGGGTATACGGGCACCTGCGCGGCGATACGTGACGCGGATTTCACCGACTCGAGTGCTGCGCTCGACGTTCCGACCATCTGCGTGGTGGGGGACCAGGACGGCTCGACACCGCCGTCCCTGGTCGGCGATCTCGCACGGTTGATTCCCGGCGCGATGTATCAGGAAGTTCCCGGTGCGGCGCATCTGCCCTGCATCGAGCAACCGGTGATACTGGCCGACGTGATCAAGAGCTTCATCGCCCGTCTCGGGTGACGGTCGCGGCAATGGCCGCATCAAAAACCATGACGGACAACAGCATGAGCATCGAAACCTCAATCCAGTCGCTTGCCAAACGCTTTCCGAGGCCCTTCATCTTCGGAACGGCGACCGCCTCCTACCAGATCGAGGGCGCCGCCATGGAAGATGGCCGCAAGCCTTCCATCTGGGATGCCTTTTCGCACATGCCCGGGCGGGTCAAGGGCGGCGACACCGGCGACGTGGCCTGCGATCACTATCACAGGCTCGATGCCGATCTCGATCTCATGGCGGAACTGGGGGTCGACGCTTACCGGTTTTCGATCGCCTGGCCGCGCATTCTGCCTGATGGCCGCGGAGCTGCAAATGAGCCGGGCATCGATTTCTATTCGCGTCTGCTCGACGGTCTGAAAGCGCGCGGGATCAAGGCCTTTTCGACGCTCTATCATTGGGACCTGCCGATTGCGCTCGCCGGGCGCGGCGGCTGGACGGATCGCGATACGGCGAGCGCCTTCGCCGACTACGCGCAGCTGGTGATGGCGCGGCTGGGCGACCGTCTCGACACCGTCGTCACCTTCAACGAACCCTGGTGCATGGTCTATATGGGCCACCTGCTGGGTGTTCATGCGCCGGGTGAACGGTCGATGGCGGCGGCAATGGCGGCGGTCCACACCACCAATCTGGCGCATGGAAAGGCGATGCAGGCGATCCGGGCGGAACGGCCGGGTCTCGAGGCCGGTATCGTCTTCAATCCGATGAGCGTGATGCCGGCGAGCGACAGCGACGCCGATGCAAGAGCCGTCGAAAGAGGCAATGACTTTCACAACGGCGTCTTCTACGGCCCGGTTTTCGAAGGCGCCTATCCGGCTTCGGTGCTCGAGAACTGTCCCGACCTCGCTTCGCGGATCAAGCCCGGCGATCTGGAGGCCATTCATCAGCCGATCGATTTCTGGGGGCTCAATTACTACACGCCGATGCGGGTGGCCGATGCGCCGGACGAGGCGTTCCCGAGGGTTGCCCCGGCACCTGCCGTCAAACCGGAGAAGACCGACATCGGCTGGGAGATCGAGCCTGCGGGTCTGTCGCATGTGGTTCGCTATCTTTACGGACGCTACCAGATGCCGGAGTTCTACATCACCGAGAACGGCGCCGCCGACAACACAGGCGTCGAGAACGGAGCCGTGAGCGATACCATGCGGCTCACCTATCTGTCGGACCATCTGAACGTCGCCGCCGATCTGATCGATGAAGGCTATCCGCTTAAGGGGTATTTCGCGTGGAGCCTGATGGACAATTACGAGTGGGCTGAAGGCTATTCGCAGCGCTTCGGCATCGTTCATGTGGATTACGAAACGCAAGAGCGGACCATCAAGCAGTCAGGCCACTGGTACAAGGCGCTTGTGTCAGTGCACCACGGGCTTTAGCGGACCACGAAGCCATGGGCGAAGGGGTCTTCCTCATCGTCGATGGTGATGGTGTTCAGGCCCGTTTCCACGGCCCAGCCGGCGATCGAGGGAATGATGGCCGGCTTGCCCGCAACCTCGGCGGCAGCCTCTACACGACCATGAAAAAGCGATCCGATGATGCTCTCATGGACAAAATCATCTCCGGGTGACAGCCTGCCTTTGGCAGCCCATTGCGCCATTCGCGCCGAGGTGCCGGTGCCGCAGGGCGAGCGATCGATTGCCTTGTCACCGTAAAACACCGCATTGCGCGCCGTGGCGCCCTCGACCGTCGGCGCGCCGGTCCAGAGGATATGGCTCAGCCCCTTGATGTCGGGCTTCTCCGGATGGACAAATTCGTACCTCGCGTTCAATGCGGCGCGGAGCGCAGGGCTCCAGCGAACGAGATCGACTGCCGATACATCCGCAATATCGCGGAAATTCTGCTGGCCGTCGACGATCGCATAAAAGTTTCCGCCATAGGCCACGTCAACAGTGATCTCGCCGAGGCCGGGACACTCGGCCGTGAGCTTTTCGGCGTGGAGATAGGCGGGGACATTCGTGAGCCTGACCTCGGTGACCTTCCGACCGTCCCGCTTGTAGCGTGCCACAACCTTGCCCGCCGGCGTGTCGAGATTGACAACGCCGTCTTCTTTCGGGGCGATCAGCCCGTTCTCGATTGCCATC
Organism: Hoeflea sp.; assembly: GCA_965233445.1. Classification (GTDB taxonomy): domain Bacteria; phylum Pseudomonadota; class Alphaproteobacteria; order Rhizobiales; family Rhizobiaceae; genus Hoeflea. The sequence continues at coordinate 4,375,530 of OZ247491.1, read as the reverse complement.
GTCACCGTTCCGATGGTCCCGTGACCGCACATCGGCAGGCATCCGGAGGTCTCGATGAACAGGATCGCGATATCGCAGTCCTCGCGCGTGGCCGGGTAGAGAATGGAGCCGGACATCATGTCGTGGCCGCGCGGCTCGAACATCAGCCCGGTGCGGATCCAGTCGAATTCTTTGAGAAAGTGCGCCCGACGCTCGAGCATGGTTGCGCCGTCGAGTTGCGGGCCGCCACCGGCGACGAGCCGGACCGGGTTGCCGCAGGTGTGGCCGTCAATGCAGAAGAAGCGGTTGCGCGACATGACAAACTCCGAAACGGAAGGGATCAGAAACGGTCGGGGCGGAGGGCTGCGATGTCAATGGCAGGGGGCTTCTGGTCCACCAGATTGGCGAGCAGCCGGCCCATGGCCGCAGATTGCGTAAGCCCAAGGTGACCATTGCCGAAGCCAAGCAGGATAGCGGAATTCTCTGGCAAGCTGCCGACGACCGGCAGGCTGTCGGGCATGGACGGCCGGAACCCCATCCACTCGGTTCCGCCGTCGGTCTTGAGGCCCGGGAGGAACCGGGCTGCCTTCTCGAGCATGGTTTTGGACCGGGCAAAGTTCGGCGGCAGATCAAGACCCGCGAGTTCGACGGCCCCGCCGACACGGATACCGGTCTCCAGCGGGGTGATGACAAAGCCGTGGTTTCCGAAGATCAGTTGCCGGTTGAGCGGGAAAGCTCCGGGCGGCAGTGTGGTGTTGTAACCGCGTTCGGTCTCAAGCGGAATCCGAAGTCCGGTGACGGGTTTCAGCAGCCGCGCCGACCAGGCCCCTGCACAAAGGACCAGGCGATCCGATTGCCGGGACGTGCCGTTGCCCAGTCTGACCGAGGGGCTGCGGCCGACGGTTTCGATCGCGGCAACCTCGTCCCTCACGAAGACGGCACCAAGACGCTCGGCATAGGCCCAAAGTGCGTGAGCGAAGGCTTGCGGGTCGGAAACGGTTTTCCAGTCCGGCACGAAGGTACCGGCCACGAACTGGCGTGACAGCCCGGGCTGCAGTTCGGCCAGCCGGTCGCCGCGCACATGTTCGAATACGATTCCTGCCTCAGCGCGCCTGCGCCATCCCGGTTCGGCGGCCTTCAATTCCGCCTCGGTTTCATAGAGTTCCAAAGATCCGTCGTGGCGGACCATGGCTTCAATGCTGGCGCGCTCGACGAGTGCCATCATCTCGGTCTCGGCCAGACGCATCAGGGCGCTTTGCGCCGATATGGAAGCCTCGAAACGCGACGGCATGCTCGCCTTCCAGAATTGCCACAGCCAGGGTGCAAGGCGGGGCAGGTAGGACGGCCGGATCGACAGCGGACCCAGGGGATCGAGCAGCCACCTCGGTGCTTTCGTCATGATCTTGGGCGAGGCGAGCGGCATGATGTCGGAAAAGGCAAACGCCGCTGCATTTCCCTTGCTGGTTTCTTCGGCGATGCCCGACCTGTCGATGACGGTGACGGCGTGCCCGGCTTCCGAGAGCAGGGCCGCAGCGGCAATGCCGACAATGCCTGCACCGACAATCGTGACCGAGAGGCGCGCGTCGGTCATGATCGGTCTTTGCCGGCGTGTGCGGCGCGTTCGGCGAGCATCTGTTGGTGCCGCATCCGGAAACGTTGCCTGTCCTCCTCGGTGCGCTCGTGATAGCAGTACGGGCAGGAGGCGCCTTCCTCGTAGAGCGGGGATGCCTGCTCTTCCGGGGTAACCGGATTGCGGCAGGCGCGGCAAAGGATTTCGTCTCCCTCGCGAAGCCCGTGGGTGACCGCCACGCGCTCGTCGAAGACGAAGCAGGATCCCTCCCAGAGGCTTTCCTCCTCCGGAACGTTCTCGAGATATTTCAGAATGCCGCCCTTGAGATGGTAGACATTCTCGTAACCCCGGGCGCGCATGAAAGCCGTTGCCTTCTCGCAGCGGATGCCGCCGGTGCAGAACATGGCGATCGGTTTGCTCTTGTCCTCGATGCCGGCCTTTTCGACCCAGTCCGGAAACTCTCGGAACGTGCTGGTTTCCGGATTGACTGCACCCTTGAAGGTGCCGATCCCCACTTCGTAGTCATTGCGCGTGTCGATGACGATGGTGTCCGGGTCCGAGATCAGCGCATTCCAGTCCTTTGGATCCACGTAGGCGCCCACACCCTCGAGCGGATCGATATCCGGCACGCCCATGGTCACGATTTCGCTCTTGAGCCGCACCTTCATGCGCCTGAAGGGCATCTTGTGGGCGGTGCTTTCCTTGTGCTCGAGTGGAGCCAGTTCCGGAACAGCGCGCAGATGTGCAAGCACCGCATCGATGCCGGCACGCGAGCCTGCAATGGTTCCGTTGACGCCCTCACGCGCAAGCAGCAGTGTCCCGCGCACATCGGATCTGTCGCAGAGGTCCGCCAGCGGGGCCTGCAATGCCTTGTGGTCGGGAAGCCGGGCGAAATGATACAATGCCGCAACGACGACAGGCTGATTGGAGGTTGCCGAGTTCGCCTCGGCGGATGTGTCTGAACCGGTCATGGTGGTGGTGCTTGTTGTCCTGATCGTCACTGGCTGCGGGAATAGCGCGTCCGCACGGCGCAGGCAATCACCTGCAATCGGGTGCGCTCGCAACCAAGCGGACCTGAAACGTGGACAAGCATGCCTCGAAAGGCTATGCGATGACACCATTTTGTTGATGCGAAAGGACAAGCGTCATGGGTGACAAGACCCAAGTCCTCACTTCCATTCTCGAGCAGCAGCCGGTCGTTCCGGTTCTGGTCATACATGATGTCGCCACCGCGGTGCCGATGGCGCGCGCGCTTGTCGAAGGCGGCCTGAAGGCGATCGAGATCACCTTGCGGACGCCTGTCGCGCTCGAAGCCATCCGCGCTGTCGCAAATGAGGTCGAAGGCGCCATTCCCGGAGCCGGCACCATTCTCAACGCCCGCCAGTTTCGCGAGGCCGAGGATGCCGGGTCGAAGTTCATCGTGTCTCCGGGAACCACGATGGAGCTTCTGGATGTGGCGCGGAAGTCCAAGGTCCCGCTTCTCCCTGGCGCGGTCACGGCAAGCGAAGTCATGTCGCTTCGCGAAGAGGGATACGAGCTCTTGAAGTTTTTCCCCGCCGAGCAGGCCGGCGGCGCAGAGTATCTCAAGTCGCTTTCCTCGCCGCTGGCCGGAACGAAGTTCTGCCCGACCGGTGGCATCAGTCCCGCGAATGCGCGCGACTACCTCTCGCTCCCCAATGTCATCTGCGTTGGCGGTTCGTGGGTCACGCCCGCAGCCCTGATCGAAACCCAGGACTGGGACGGTATTGCCCGGCTTGCCTCGGAAGCCTGCATGCTGGCCGGTTGAGGCGGGTTCACCGCGGGCCGGATCTGTCCTGCGGAACGCATTTCGGTTTTTCCGGGTCACATGCCGCGTGATGTTTGAAAGCGCGGGACGGCATTCCTATCTCCTTGGTGACGGCGAATTACGCGCCCGGCAACGATTTGACGTGGAGATGTCCGATGTTCGACCCCAAGACCCTGCTTGACCAATTTCTGGGTTCCAATGTGCCCGGAACGCAAGGCACGGTGCGAGAGAAGGCGAGCCAGGCCGGCGATCTCGCCAAGCAGAACCCGCTCGCCACCGGCGCCATCGTCGCTGTTCTTCTCGGCACAAAGACCGGTCGCTCGCTGGGTGGGACGGCCCTGAAAGTGGGCGGCATGGCCGCCATTGCGGGTCTCGGTTACCAGGCCTGGAAGAACTACCAGGCGGGCAAGGCGCCGGCCGACAGCGCAAAGCGTGAACCGGACCTGCTGGCGCCGCCATCGGATTCGGAGTTTTCAGCGGAGCCTGAAGCCGTTGACGGCAACTTCGCGCTTTCCCTGGTCCGCGTGATGATTGCGGCTGCCCGTGCCGACGGGCATGTGGACGACGCGGAGCGCGCGCGCATCCATGACAAGCTGGCGCTTTCCGGTCTGGGCGATGATGCGGTGGCGTTTCTCGACAGGGCGCTTGCGGAACCCGTGGACATGGATTCCTTCGTGGCTTCCGCCAGGACAGAGGCCGAGAAGGTGGAAATGTTCACCGCCGCACGGTTGGCGATCGATCCGGACACGCGCGCCGAACGCGGTTTTCTCGATCTGCTGGCCGGCCGGCTTGGTCTCGCCGACCCTCTGGTCGATCATATCGACGCGACGGTCGCAGCCGCCAAGGACTGAGGCCCGCCTGACAGGCTGCACGTCACCCCGAGGCGGTGCTTGCCCGTAGTCTCAAAGCAGCTAATGTCGGGCCATGCGATCGCGCCCGGCAATTGAACGACGTTTTCGAAGGATTCGCACCGGGCTGTTCCTGGCCTGGGCGATGATCGCCGCCGTGACCGTGTTCTGGTCGGTGAAGGCAGCCGGCGACCGCGCCCAGACAGATGTCATGCAGAAAGCGGGCGAAACGCTTGCCGTGCAGGCGGAGACCCTCTCCGGCGTTCTCGACAAGTATCGGCTGATGCCGCCTCTGCTGTCGCGCCAGTCGTCGATCGGCGCCCTGTTTCTCAGGGATGCGAACGGCAATCCGCGTTCCCTGGAGGCGCGCCGCGCCGCCGATGAAATCGCAGGGATGTCGGCGGCGCTCGATGTGGCGTTTCTTTTCCCCGACGGCGAGGTTCTGGCCTATGCGCGCGGCGATTTCGTGGAAAGCGGCGAGGGACTGGCGCAGCTGATCGAGGCAGCGCGTCAGGGCCGTCTCGGAAGGGCGGCGATCTCCATTGGGGAGGCGCGAAGAACCTATGCCTTCTCTTCGGGCGTGCGCCGTTTCGGACAATTTGCGGGCGTCGTGATCGTTTATGTCGACTTCTATCGTGTGGAGGCGGCGTGGGCCCTGTCTGCCCGACGGATTTTCGTCAGCGATGCCGACGGTACGGTGTTTCTCGCCAATGACGAGGACTGGCGGCTCAGGCAGATGGACGAGATCCACGACGGCAAGGGCCGTTACCTGATTGACGGCAGCTGGAGCGATCGGCTCGACCTGACACGGCGTCTGCCGTTGCTCGGGTGGGATCTTCACGTCCTGGCAGACCCGGCCCCGGTGGGCGCTGCGCGCCTGAATGCGGCGGCGATCGCCACCCTCGCCGCGCTGCTTGTCGGGGTGCTTGCCCTGCTGGCGCTCAGACGAAGTGAGATTGCGACCGTGCGCGCGCGCCGCGACAGGGCCACGGCACTCCGGCTTGAGCGGGTGGTCCGTGACCGCACGCGGGCGCTGTCTGTCACCAACCGTTCGCTCAGTCACGAGGTGGATGTGCGACGGGCAGCCGAAGAACAGCTTCGGCGGGCGCAGGCGGAACTGGTACAGGCGGCAAAGCTGGCCGCGCTCGGGCAGATGTCAGCAGCCTTGAGCCACGAGTTCAATCAGCCGCTGGCAGCGATCCGGTCCTACGCCGACAATGCCGGGCGGTTCCTCGAACGTGGCGCCACGGATGAAGTTTCGGGAAATCTGACCCGCATCAACGCTCTGGTGGAGCGGATGGCCGAACTGTCGCGCACGCTGCTGTCGTTTTCACGCAAGCCGAACACGACAGTCGGCCCGGTGCCTCTGGGCACAATCGTCGAGGAAGCGCTGCTGCTTGCGCGTCCGCGCGCCCGGGCCGAAGGGGTTGCCATACAGGTCGGAGCGGAACTGGACGGGCTGGAAGTGCTCGGCGGGCGGATCCGGCTTGGCCAGGTGTTCGTCAATCTCATCAACAACGCCATCGATGCCTTGTCGGACACCACCGATGCGGTGATCGAGATCACGGCAGAAAGACAGGACCGTTTGGTGGTCGTTTCGGTGGCGGACAACGGTCCCGGGATTGCGCCGGACGAGGTGTCCCGTATCTTCGATCCGTTCTTCACGACCAAGGGGCTCGGGGAAGGGATCGGAATCGGACTGTCGATTGTCGACAACATCGTTCGCGATTTCGGAGGTTCGATCCAGGCCGGGAACCGTCCGGAAGGCGGGGCGGTTTTCACGATCAGACTGAGATCCGATGGTCCCGGGGCGATGAATGGCAAGGTCAACGATGCCGTCACCGACGAAACGGTTTGATGCTGGACAAGCGTGGCATCGCGTGGTTTTCAGTCCGCAACGCGCTGAGCGATCGGCAGCAAGCGATCCGGCCCGGCATTTGGCCTGACCGGGGTGGCGAGGGAGGTCAGTCTTGCAGGACAGTGTCTCGTTGAGAGAACAGGATCGCGTCATCCATCTAATCGACGATGATGCCGATCTGCGCCACGCGCTCAAGCAGTCGTTCGAACTGGAAGGGCTCGATGTGGTCTGCCATGCCTCCGCCGCAGCGGTGGCGGATCTGCCGCTGCGGAGCCTTTACGGCGTGCTGGTTTCCGATATCCGGATGCCCGGAATGGATGGCATGGCGATGATGCGCCAGGTTCTGGCGATCGATCCGACGATGCCGGTCGTGCTGATTACAGGGCACGGAGATGTCCAGCTTGCGGTTGAGGCAATGCGGGCTGGCGCCTATGATTTTATCGAGAAGCCATTCCCTGCAAGCCGCCTGTTCTCCGTGGTCGAAAGGGCGCTGGAAAAGCGCCGCCTGGTGCTTGAGAACAGGTCGCTCCGCAATGCGCTTGAAGGAGGCGACGACCTCTCGGCGCGACTGGTCGGGCGCAATCCCGCGATCCAGAAGCTGCGCGCTCAGATCGCCGCGGTGGCCGACACCGATGCGGATGTGCTGGTCACCGGAGAAACCGGAACCGGCAAGGAGGTCGTGGCGCGGGCGCTGCATGATTTCGGTCCGCGACGCAAAGCCAACTTCGTGGCCATCAATTGCGCATCACTGCCGGCCGATATCTTCGAGTCCGAACTGTTCGGCCATGAAGCCGGCGCCTTCACCGGCGCCCAGAAGCTCAGGATCGGCAAGCTGGAACACGCCGACGGCGGCACGATCTTTCTGGATGAGATCGAATCCATGCCGCTTGACCTGCAGGCAAAGCTGCTGCGCGCGATCGAAACCAGGACGATCGAAAGGCTTGGGTCGAACCGGGAGGTATCGCTTGACGTTCGCTTTGTCGCGGCGACAAAGACGGACCTCGCCAACACGCCGTCCTTCCGCTCCGATCTCTACTACCGTCTCAATGTCATAACGCTTGCCATCCCCGCCTTGCGCGAGCGGAAGGATGACATTCCGCTCCTGTTCTTCCACCTCGCGCGTGAAGCCCGTGCGCGTTACCGGCGCGAGATTCCGGACATCACGCCGCAGATCGAAGCGGGGCTGCTGTCGCATGAGTGGCCGGGCAATGTGCGTGAACTGCGCAATGTCGCGGACCGCTTCGTTCTGGGAATGTGGGCCGGTTTCGGCGGTGTTTCGGAGGCGGTGGTCGATGCCGGGTCGGGGAGCCTGTCCGAACGGATGGATACCTTTGAGCGCGCGGTCATCGCCGCCGAGATCGCAAGAAACGACGGCGTTCTCAAATCGACCTACGAGAACCTCGGGATTTCCCGCAAGGGGCTCTATGAGAAGATGCGCCGTCTGGGCATTTCCACGGACGACACCTCCGATGGGTCGTAGGCGACACATCGGCAGTCTTGCGATGGGTACTTCCACGCCCATACGGTCTCGATCCGGGTGGCACTCGACGGTGGTGCTGCCTCTGAACCCCGCATTTGGAGCTGAATCCTGCACGATGTGACGGTTGGCACGCATGTTGCTTGGCTTTGATGTCGAATGCGATGGACGGGAGGTCATCGCCGGGAGGAGGGCTTGCAACAAGCATCCCGATCCAGGTTTCCTGTCGTCCCCGCTTCATCATTCTGTTACGGGCCTATGCCCAGTGGAGGACACCTTATGAAAAAATATCTTCTCGGCGCCGTATCGGCCGCCGCCCTTGTCATGAGCGCAAACGCTGCGTCGGCCAATTGCGACGATGGCGAAATGGTCATCAAGTTCAGCCACGTCGTGGCTGCCAGCGGCCATCCGAAAGGCGATGCCGCAACGCTGCTCGCCAACCGCGTCAACGAGGAAATGAACGGCAAGGCCTGCATGGAAGTCTTCGCCAACTCCACGCTGTTCGACGACGACAAGGTGCTCGAAGCCCTGCTTCTCGGCGACGTGCAGCTTGCAGCACCGTCGCTGTCGAAGTTCGAGGCCTACACCCTCAAGTACCGGCTGTTCGACCTGCCGTTCCTGTTCGCCAGCCTGAAGGCGGTCGATGCCTTCACCACTTCGGAAGACGGCAAGCAGTTGCTGACCGTCATGGAAGATGTCGGCTACACTGGTCTTGGCTACTGGTCGTCGGGCCTCAAGCAGTTTTCGGCCAACAAGCCTCTGATGGTTCCCAGCGACGCCGACGGGCTCAAGTTCCGCGTTCAGACCTCCGACGTCGCCGTTGCGATGATCGAGGCGATCGGCGCTTCGGCCCAGAAGCTTGCCTTCAAGGAAGTCTATGGCGCGCTTCAGACCGGCGTTGTCGACGGTCAGGAAAATACCTGGTCGAACATCTACACCCAGAAGTTCTTCGAGGTGCAGGACGGCGTCACCGAAACCAACCACCAGCTTCTCGCCTATCTGCTCGTCACCTCGACCGAATGGCTCAACAGCCTGGATGAAGACGTGCGCACGCAGTTCGTGACCATCGTTGACGAGGTTACCGCCGAAGCCAACGCATCGGTGGCCGCCCAGGAAGCGACAAACCGCCAGAACATCCTGGACGCCGGCGGCGAAATCCGCGAACTCTCGGCCGAGCAGCGCAAGGCCTGGGTCGACGTGATGAAGCCGGTCTGGACCAAGTTCGAGGACGATATCGGGGCTGACCTGATCGCTGCAGCGGAAGCTTCGAACGCGACCAACTGACCTGACTCAAACGGTCGGACCCCGGGGCGTTCTGGTCCCGGGGTCCGATCACCCGGTGCCGGCTGCACTGCGTCGGCGACGGGGCGAGGGGCCTGGCCGGGTTTCAATTCCGGTCTTGAGGCGGATCTATCAGCAAGGGCTTGCATGCCGGCGATAGCTGCATTCTGGGGGATCACATGACTGCAATACTTCCCTATCTCATCATGGGAGCGGTGATCGCGTTGTTCTGGATTGCCGAACGGCGCAATCCGGACTCGGTGACCCGTTTCGAGGAAACGGTGCTGGCCATCATTCTGGCGTTGATCACCCTGGTCTCCTTTTCCCAGGTGGTGGCGCGCTACGGGTTCAACAGCGGATGGTCGGGCGCGCTCGAATTCACCCGTATCCTGTTTGCCTGGCTGATTCTCTTCGGGATGAGCTACGGCCTCAAGCAGGGAATGCACCTCGGTGTGGATGCGTTGCTCCGGCTCTTTCCCAAGAAGCTCTTCAGGTTCTTCGCGATCTTCGGCGCATTCTGCGCCTTTCTCTATGCCGCAATCCTGATCAACTCGGCCTGGCTCGGAGTTTTCGGTGTCGATACCCAGGGCGGGGCGATGCTCTACTGGTCGAAGATGTACCAGGTGGGCATCGGGCTCGATGACCTGCGGTACCCGGAATGGATGCAGGACACGTTTGGGCTCAAGGAACGGGTTCAGCGCTGGATCGCCTATCTCATCCTGCCGATCGGTCTCGGTCTGTTCGGCTTCCGCGCCCTGCAGGCGATGGTGGCGATCTGGCGCGGCGAGCGCGAAATGGTCATTGCCGGTCATGAGGCCGAAGATCTGGTTGCCGAAAACCGCGGCATTTTGAAGGACTGATCCGTCATGGAAACCGCTATCCTGTTTGTGCTCGTCCTCGGGCTTCTCTTTGTCGGCGTGCCGGTGGCTGTGTCGCTGGGACTTTCCTCGATCCTGTTGATCGCATTCTTCTCCAACGACTCGATGTCGTCTGTGGCGATCCAGCTGTTCACGGCGTCACAGAACTACACGCTTCTCGCCATCCCGTTCTTCGTGCTTGCGTCCGCGTTCATGTCGACCGGTGGTGTTGCCAAGCGGATCATCCGGTTTGCGATCGCGACCGTCGGGCATTTCCGCGGCGGCCTCGCGATGGCGAGCGTGCTCGCCTGCATGCTGTTCGCCGCCCTGTCCGGGTCCTCGCCGGCCACCGTGGTCGCCATCGGCACCATCGCCATCGCCGGGATGCGGCAGGTCGGCTACTCGAAGGAATTCGCAGCCGGGATCATTGCCAATGCCGGGACCCTGGGCATCCTTATCCCGCCGTCGATCGTGATGGTCGTCTATTCGGCTGCGACCGACGTGTCCGTCGGGCGCATGTTCCTGGCGGGCGTGATCCCGGGAATCGTTGCCGGACTGATGCTGATGACCGCGATCTACATCGTGGCTCGGATCAAGGGTCTGCCGGCAGAACCCTGGCGCGGGGTCTCCGAGATCCTCAATGGCGGCAAGGAAGCCGGTTGGGGGCTGTTCCTGATCATCATCATCATCGGCGGCATCTATGGCGGGGTGTTCACGCCCACCGAGGCTGCCGCCGTTGCAGCGGTCTATTCGTTCTTCATCGCCGTGTTCATCTACCGCGACATGGGACCGATGGCCGGAATAAGCTGGATCAACGACACGGACTCGCGCGCCGCCCGTGCAGGCTTTTCCGGTGTTGTCTATGCGCTGGCCTTCTATTTCGTCTGGATGATCCTGTCGTTCTTCGCGACCAACGAATCCGAGACGATCACTTTCGCCGACCGTTCAAATCTCGGGCTCGTCATCGCGCTGGTGCTGATGATCGCCTACACCGCCTGGCGCGGCGAGAAGGGGATCGCCGGTGTTCCGTCGGCGATCATGGCCGGGTTCCCGATCTGGGGTCGCAACCTCAAGCTGATGGGGCGGAATTTTGGTCGGGCGTTCATCAACGAAGACACCCGCAAGGTGATGGTCGACGCCTCCAAGACGACAATCATGCTGATGTTCATCATCGTCAATGCGCTGCTGTTCGCACACGTGCTGACTTCCGAGCGCATTCCCGACGCGATCACCGAACTGATGCTCGGCTACGGTTTCACCTGGTTCACCTTCCTGATCGCGGTCAACCTTCTTCTGCTCATCGGCGGGCAGTTCATGGAGCCATCGGGGCTGCTGCTGATCGTGGCGCCGGTGGTGTTCCCGATCGCCATGGAACTCGGCGTGGATCCGGTGCATCTGGGCATCATCATGGTGGTCAACATGGAGATCGGCATGATCACGCCGCCGATCGGACTGAACCTGTTCGTCACGTCGGGCATCACCGGCATGAGCCTTGTGCAGGTCGTGCGCGCAGCGCTTCCGTTCGTGGCGGTGCTGTTCGCATTCCTGATCCTCGTCACCTACGTGCCGGTGCTGTCCACATGGCTGCCCTACAGCCTGATGGGGCCGGAGATCGTGACGCGATAGGTGTTGCAAGACCGCATGTTTCCGGGCCGGGGCGCGAAACGTGTCCCGGCCCGTTTTCGTTCAGGGCGGGGTCGGTATCATTCCTTCCGGTGATGGCTGATGTCAGCAAAAGTCATGGGCTTTGGCGTTGTGCGCCTGCTGGACTGGTGACATTCTCCTCGGACCATGACCGACCAGATCAACCACCTGCTTATTCTCGGCGCCGCCTTTCTCGCGGTTGCCAGTCCGGGGCCTTCGACGCTCGCCATTGCCGGCACTGCAATGGCGCAGGGGCGTCCGCAGGCTTTGGCGCTGGTGGCGGGAATCAGCACCGGATCCTGGACCTGGTCCATCGCCGCAGCCCTCGGGCTGAGCGCACTGATGCAGGCCAATGCATGGGTCTTCGAGGTGTTGCGCTATCTCGGTGCGGGCTACCTGCTCTATCTTGGATACCTGAGCGCACGCAAAGCAACGGGACGGACCGAGACCACCTTCCGTTCCGTCTCCTCGACCAGCCCGAAACGGGCATACGGCAAGGGATTTGCGATGCATCTGACCAATCCGAAGGCGATTCTTTTCTTCGGCGCGCTCTATTCCGTGGGGGTCCCGGCGAGCGCAACACCGCTTGAAATTGCTTCGGTCGTGCTGGTCGTCGGGGTGCAGAGCATGGTGGTTTTCTCCGCCTACGCGCTTTTGTTTTCGAGGCCGCGGATTGCCGCAACCTATGTGCGGCTGACACGCTGGTTCGAGACCGCTTTCGCGCTGGCATTCGGCTTTGCCGGAGTGAAGCTGCTGACCGCCAGACTGGCATAGGTGCCTGTTCGGCCGCGTCGTGACCGGCGGCAAGCCAGAGCCCTAGTCAGTCTCCAGATCGAGCAATCGCGCCATGATTGCCGCGATCTGGGCATTGCGGGACGCCGGCTCCAGCTGACCGATGGTTTTCAATCGTCCGGAGCACAAGAGATCCGCCATTCCATGGGCCAATGCCCAGGTGGCTGAAACCTGCAGCATGGCGTCTGCATCCTCGAGCGGATCGGCGCCGGTCAGGTGTTCGATATCGGCAACCAGCGCCATGTAGCCCGCAGTCGCGGCGTCCTTGAGCTCTCCTGAATCAAAGTCCGTGCGATCCGAAGAAAACATCAGCCGGAACAGTGCCGGGTTTTCGAGCGCAAAGTTGACGTAGCCCAGGGTCGCCGCCTTGATCTGCTCGTCCGGACCGGCGCCTGCCCGTCGCTTGAAATCCTGCTGCCGCTCCAGAAACATGTGGAATCCGCGTGCGGCGAGGGCGCTCAGGAGGCCGTTGGTATCGCCGAAGTGATGTGCGGGCGCGGCATGGGATACGCCTGCCCGCTTGGCGACGCCGCGGAGCGAAAACTTCTCGATGCCCTTCTCGCCCAGTTCCGCTTCGCCTGCATCGAGAAGTGCCGCGCGCAGATCGCCGTGATGATAGGGCGCGCGGGGCGCGGGATCTGCGGTCGGGCCGGGTTTGATCACGTCATTCATGGCCGAGGAGTACTGCCGGCGGGAGAGAATGTCAAAGCAAACTTGACAGTGACAAGATTCTCGATCAAGCTGATCTTTACATTGTAAAGACGGAGTCAGTCAGATGCTCGAAACTCTCTTCTCCATCGCCGGAGCCGTGGCCATGGCTGGTTGGCTCGCGCTTCTTGCAAGCCCTTTCGCTCCACGGCTGGCAGACCGAATTGCCTCCGTTGCCGTGCCGCTGGCGCTGTCGGTTGTGTATGCCGGCCTGGTTCTCGCGAACTGGTCGGCAGCCGAGGGCGGCTTCGACTCGCTGGACAACGTCGCGCTGCTGTTTCAGTCGCGCGAATTGCTGCTCGCCGGATGGATCCACTATCTGGCCTTCGATCTGTTTGTCGGAGCCTGGGAGGTGCGGACCGCACGGGCGGAGAAGATCAGGTTCCTTCTCGTGGTTCCCTGCCTGATCCTGACATTCCTCTTCGGACCGGTGGGCTTCCTCGTCTTCCAGGCGCTTCGTCTCGTCCGTTCATTTCCCCGCTCCTCCTCACCCGCAATCTGAAAGGGCGCTACCCAATGACTTCGATCGACTATACGCCTGTTCCCCGGCAGCTTCCGTCCATGTCGTTCTGGCGCTCGGTCGGCCCTTCGCGGCTGGTGACGGATTCCCCGCTCTACGCCCGCCTCGGGATGCTCATGTTCCTTGCCATGGTGCCGACCTTTGTTGCGGGATCGCTGGACGACCGCCTGTTTCACGGCGTCAGCGTCTGGCAGAAGCCGCTCAAGTTCGAATTTGCCCTGGCCGTCTACCTTCTGACACTTGCCTTCTTCGCTCGCTATGTCCCTGTATCCTTGCGGGATTCGCGGGCAAACCGGATCTTCGAGGTCGTCGTCGCTGTGGCCATCATCGGTGAAATCGTCTGGATCGGCGCGGCCGCCTATCTGGGAGTTGCCTCTCACTTCAACACCCAGGAGCCGTTCTTTGTCCTTCTGTATCCGGTGATGGGGCTGATGGCGACGATCCTGACATCTGCGACAGCGGTGCAGGCCTATGCAATCCACCGCAATCGGGAGGCGGACCTGAAGCCCGCCCTGAAGGCCGGTCTCGTTCTCGGGCTTGCGCTCACCCTTCCGCTGACACTGGTTTCGGCGGGATACATGTCATCCGTCGGCAGCCATTGGGTCGGAGGGGCGGCCAATGATGCGGGCGGTCTCGCCCTGATGGGCTGGGCACGTGACGGAGGCGACCTCCGGGTGGCGCATTTCTTTGCCACGCACGCCATGCACGTAATCCCGGCTGTTGCTCTCGTGTCGGCTTCGTTGTTCGGTGCGTACAACCGGCGTCCGGTTATGTTTTTTGCCGTGCTCTACGTGTTTTTTGTGCTCGGTGTTTTCATTCAGGCAGTGACAGGCAACCCATTTATTTGAGCGCTGAATGTATAAACATACCGGTGAGGATCGATTACCTGATGTTAAGGTTCGGTTAACCAAATAACCGCATCCTGATCATCAGACATGCCTATTCACTCCTCCCAAGAACGGCATGACGAAAAGGGCGGCGAAAGCCGCCCTTACCTTTTGTGGCATTCCATCGCCGGTGTCAGTTCTTCTCCGTCTCCAGGAAGTCCCCAAGCCTTGTGATCGCCGCATCGATGTTGGCTTCGGAATTTGCGCAGGAGACCCGTATGTATCCCTCGCCGAGAATGCCGAAATCCGGTCCGCCGATCAGCGCCACGCCGGCCTTTTCGAGAAGCGCGCTGGCGAGCGGCTTGGCCTTCCAGCCGGTCCCTGAAATGTTCGGAAACGCGTAGAAAGCACCCTTTGGCAGCACACAGGAGATCCCCGGCAATGTGTTGAGTCGATCGGTCACGAGGGTTCGCCGACGGTCAAAGGCCGCCAGCATCTCGTCGACGGACTCCTGCGGTCCGTCGATCGCCGCAATGCCGGCGAACTGCGAAGGTGCATTGACGCAGGACCAGCAATTGACAGCAAGCTTGCGGACATATCCGATCAGGTCATCGGGCCAGATCGACCAGCCCATGCGCCAGCCGGTCATGGCCCAGGTCTTCGACCATCCATTGAGCACGATCAGCCGGTCGCGGAGTTCAGGATAGGTGAGGAGCGAGGTATGGCTCTCCCCGTCATAGGTCATGACATCGTAGATCTCGTCCGACAGTATCACGACGTGAGGATGGTCGGCGAGCCCCGCGACCAGCCTGTCGATCTCGGATTTGGGCGTCACGCCGCCGGTCGGGTTGGCGGGCGAGTTGAGGATGAGCAACCGCGTCTGCGGCGTGATCAGCGACAGGGTTTCCTCAGCCGAAAAAGCGAAGCCGTTCTCCTCGCGCACCGGAACGGCGACAGGGTTTGCTCCCACATGCTCGATCATCGACCGGTAGATCGGAAAACCCGGATCGGGATACAGAATGTCCGCGCCCGGTTCGCCCAGCATCCGGATTGCCGCATACATGGTCGGCTTGCCGCCCGGCATGATCATGACGTTGTCGGGCGAAACCTCGACACCGGTCATGGCATGGGTGCGCCGGCAAACCGCTTCCCGGGTCTCGAGAATGCCCGCGGCAGGCGTATAGCCGTGATGGCCATCCCTCAATGCCTTGATTGCCGCCTCGACGATGTGTTCCGGTGTCTTGAAGTCCGGCTGGCCGATGCCGAGGTTGATGATATCCCTGCCTTGCGCTGAAAGCTGGGTTGCTCGGGCGAGAACGGCGAAGGCATTTTCCTCTCCGATCCGGTCGAAGGCTGCGACGGGATGTATCATGCGTTAAATTTCCTGTGCGGGTGGTTGTCTTGTGACTTGAAGTCATGTCCTATCCCGGCGCGAAATTCAATTCAGGCCTTTTCATGCGCGATTTGACCCATTGGACACCCCGCCAGCCTCCGGCGGCGTTTGCCGTGACCGGACGGTATGTGATGATCGAGCCTTTTCTCCGGGAGGTTCACGAGACGACGCTGTGGGATGCGCTCGGGGGCGAAGGGGTCAGCGACCTGATCCGGTTCTTCCCCAACGGCCCCTACCGCCAACCTTCCGAGCTGAGCGACTGGCTTGAAAACTCGGTGCGGACGCTGGGATGGGTTCCTTGCATTTTCCGCAGCCGCCGGTCAGGTGACGTTGTCGGCATGGCATCTCTGATGCGGCCGGATCCCGCCAATGGCGTGGTCGAGGTTGGATCGGTCGCGCATGGCGCGGCAATGGCGCGGACGCCGATGGCGACGGAGGCGCACTATCTTCTGGCGCGGCATGTTTTCGAGGATCTCGACTATCGCCGTTACGAATGGAAATGCCACAATCTCAACGAGGCATCGAAGATCTCTGCGAGAAGACTCGGCTTTCACTTCGAGGGCGTTTTCCGCCAGCACATCGTTTCCAAGGGCGCCAATCGCGACACGGCCTGGTTCTCCATGATTGACGGCGAATGGCCCAAACTGAAGCAGGCCTTTGAAGCCTGGCTCGATCCGTCGAATTTCGATCCGGACGGGAAGCAGATCATTCGCCTTGAAGCTCTTCGCAGTGAGGCTGCATGAAGAGCCTGAAGCGGGCAGTTGCCACGGACCAAGCCCGGATCGAGGCGTTTCAGCAAGCTGCCTATGTACGCACTGAGGAGGTGATCGGGGCTCGGGCGATCCCGCTTTCCTGGGACTACGGGATTGTCATGCGTGAGTGCGAGGTCTGGCTCGACGAGCGCGATGGCCGGATCGCAGGCGTGCTGATCCTGCGTCTGCGCGAGGAGGAGCTTTTCCTGGAATCGATTGCCAGCGATCCCGCAGTGGCAGGCGCGGGTGTCGGTTCGGCGCTGATGCAGGCGACGCTGAAGCGGGCCGCAGAATTGGGTGTGGGCAGGATCGGGCTCATAACAAACAGTCGCAACCCGGCGGCTGAATGGTACAGGAAGCTGGGTTTTGTGATTGACCGCAAAGAGATCGAGAACAGCCGGACCATGCTACATATGTCGATGAAAATCGATCACACGCCGGACGACAGTAAGGGAGAAAACGATGACTGGACGGCTTGAAGGAAAGATCGCGGTGGTGACGGCTGCGGGGCAGGGCATCGGACGCGCCATCGCCGAAGCTTTCGTCGCAGAGGGCGCAAAGGTCTACGCATCGGATCTCGACAAGGCGAAGCTCGAGGGATCGAGCGCTCATGATCTCGCCAGCCTCGACGTGCTGTCGACCGACGCCGTCAATGCCTATGCGGCGCGCATCGGGGAAATCGACATTCTCGTCAATGTGGCCGGCTATGTGCACCATGGTACGGTGCTCGATGCCTCCGAGAAGGACATGGATTTTTCCTGGGATCTGAACGTCAAGTCGATGCACCGGACTGTGCAGGCCTTCCTGCCGGGCATGGTGGCGCGGGCAGACCGGCAGGGCAGCTCTGGGTCGATCGTCAACCTGTCCTCCGTGGCCTCGTCGCTCAAGTCGGCCCCGGCACGCTATGCCTACGGGACAACGAAGGCAGCGACGATCGGCCTTACGAAATCGGTGGCGCTTGACTTCGTCTCCAGGCGGATCCGCGCCAATGCAATCTGCCCGGGCACGGTGCACTCTCCCTCATGGGAAGACCGGGTCTCGGCGCTCGGAGCGACCATGGAAGGCGGGGCGGAAGCGGCCAAGGCGCAGTTCGTGTCGCGCCAGCCCATGGGGCGGATCGGCACGCCGGAGGAAATCGCCGCTCTGGCAGTTTATCTCGGATCGGATGAAAGCGCCTTTACCACCGGCCTGGCGATTGCCATCGACGGGGGGTGGTCGCTGTGAGCGGGCCGTCCTCGTCCGGCAAGTCTGCGGCGATTGCGGCCGCGATTATCCTTGGAGCAACGGGGCTGGTGTTCTATTTCATGCCCGCCATGATGATGGCGTTGTCGGAAGTGTCGCCGTGGCTGTCCTATGCCCTGGCGATCGCATTCGTGCTCGCCTTCTTCGCCGTGTTCTGGCTCAGGAGCAAGCGGCAAAGCAGGGATTCGGACGAAACGAAATAGCGGTTCGGATCAGGCCTGCAGCGCTGCCGTGAGCAGCACAAGCCCGAGAACGAGAACCAGTACCGCGCCGAGAATCTCGATCGCGGTGCTGACCCGGTTCCCCATCGATGCGCCTGCAAAGCGGACCGCCGCACCCTTTGCGCTGACCGCGAGTGTGGCGAGTGCCGAAACGGTGATGGCGGTTCCGACCGCCATTGCGAATGCGGAAGCGACACCGGCCAGCCAGAGGCCGTTTAGCATCGAGAAGGTCAGGACGATCAGGGCGCCCGAGCAGGGCCGGAGCCCGACCGCGATCACGGCACTCCAGGCTTCACGCAGGCTGAAGTCATCACCTGAGAGATGCTTCGGGTCCGGCATGTGGGAGTGGCCGCAAGTCGGACAAATATCATCCCCGTGGGGATGATCATGGGCGTGGTGTTCGTGTCCGTGGTGATGATGGTGACTGGCGGCATGACCATGACCCGCTGCGGCAAGCACGACGGGTCTTTCAATCCGGACTGACAAGAGCTTGCGGACAATCAGCCAGAAGCCGAAAGCGGCGATCAGTGCATAGCTCGCAATCTCGAGAAACCGGGTGGTCTCGGTCATGGTCACCGAAAGGCCGCGCAGAACGAAATAGGCCGCCGCAATCACGATGACTGCGGTCACAGCCTGCAGGAAGGACGACAGGAACGACAGGACCACGCCACGCCGGAGCGCGACTTCGTTGGCGATCATGTAGGATGAGATCACCGCCTTGCCATGACCGGGGCCCGCGGCATGGAACACGCCGTACAGGAACGAAATGCTGATGAGCCACCAGATCTGCCAGGGATCGGTCTTCATCGATTTCAGGGCACCTGTGAGCGCCCGGAAGAAATCCTGCTGCTGCTGGTTCACCCATTGGATCAGCCCGCCGCCAAACCCTGTGGGCGCGATCGACGGCTCGGCGGCGCCAATGCCGAGCGACGACTGAGCATGTGCTGCGCTTGCAGCAAGAACCAGCCCGGCAATCACCGCAGGGGCAAGCAGAACCGCAAATCTGGCAGGCCCTTTCAAAGGCATCACTTGCAATCCAGTTCAAGCCGGGTGGCGAAAAGCTTGGATATGTCGTTGCCCGTCGGGTCACTGAAAAAGGCTTCGGTCAGGCTGCCCTGGTTCTGGGCGATCACCTCGTCGGGATCGGGGCGCACCACACGGCTTGTGCATTTGTCTGCCGAAGCGCCGGTGACCACCATGTCTTCATCCGTCGTGAACTCGATCGCGGCATACATGGTGGGATCGAAGACGCCGACGGCAATGGTGCCGTCGAGCGGCAGGGGTTCTTTCGGCAAGACCGCGAAGAACATCAGCAATTGCCCATCCTGGAACGAGACCTTTATCGGGTCGGGCAGGGAGATGGAGCCGTCCGCGCCATCAACAGTCAGGGACGTGTAGTAGTCGAAATCCGAAAGCGAATCCGTGACGACCTCGCTGATGCTCGCAAGTTCCGAATTGTCGAGAACGAAGTCGCCGTTGCGATCGAAATCGAGCATCACGCTCGATGAGAACACCTCGTCGAAACGCCAGACATGACGCAATTCGGAAATCTGGCCGTTTTCGGTTGTCTCCACTTCGAGCCGGGCTTCCGCGAAAATATGCGGATGCGCAAAGGCCGTGGCGGGCGCCATCATTGCCGCCGGAATTGCCAGCGCCGCCAGGCTTTTCCTAGAGAGGTTCATGATCCTGTCCGACCTGTCGGTTGAGTTCGTGGGAAGGGATTTGCACCCAATGTGGACATAATTTTGGCACCGGCAAGCTTGAGTGAAAATGACCTCACGTGTGGGTCTTGAACCATTGGGTGAGGTAATCGACGAAGGCGCGCACCTTGGCCGGAAGATAGCGTCTGTGCGGGTAGATCGCGTAGATGCCGCGATCGGTCGGCATGAAGTTCTCGAGGATCGGCACAAGGGTGCCTGAGCCGAAGCGTTCGCCAAGGACGAAATCGGGCAGGAACGCGACGCCCAGGCCTGCTTCCGCCGCCCGCATTGCGGTCAGTGGACTGTTGACCTCCAACCGGCCGGAAACGGCGACTGCGAAGGAGGAGCCATCGGGGTCTTCAAAGCGCCAGTTGTTGAGAAAGCGCCCGTTGGTGTCGACCACGCAAGGCACCTCGGCGAGCCGCGAGGGGTGCTCAATGGGCCCGTGGCGCTGAAGGAACTCCGGAGAGGCGCAGGTCACCAGGGTGAAGGGCGAGAGCTTGCGTGCGATCAGACCGGAGTCTTCGAGCCGCGTGATCCGAATGGCGACGTCATAACCTTCCTCGACAAGATCGACAAAGCGATCATCCGAGATGATCTCAAGTGTCACGTCCGGATGCGCGGCTGCAAAGTCGATCAGCGACGCTCCCACGGCAGCATCGGCAAAGGTGCGCGGTGCGGACACCCGGATCCGGCCCTTGAGGTCTTTCGAGCCCTCACGCACGAGGTCCGCAAGATTGTCGATTTCCTTGAGGATGTCGGAAGCGGTTCGATAGTAGGTATGTCCTGCTTCGGTCAGCGAGAATTGCCGTGTCGTGCGGTTCAGGAGAAGCGCGCCGAGATCGTCCTCGAGTTCACGGACATATTTTGAAAGGAGCGCCTTGGAGCGGCCGACCTTGCGGGCGGCGGCCGAAAACCCCTCGGCTTCCACGACGTCGATGAAGGCGCGAATGCGTGTGAGTGTATCCATCTGGCGGTTCTCTCGGCTGGGCACCGCTTCTGGGCGGCAAGGGACTGTCTCAAGAAATCGAACAGCACCCCGATATTCGTTCAGGAACCTGTTTTTTCAAGGGCGCCAGCAGAAAACACTTGATTGCGACAGCGGAAGAATCTACATGCGTCTTGCCCAAAGTCGCACGTGCCTGTGGGTGTCCGCCGACCCTCGATATGGTGAGGTCTCGGTAAGGTACCTGGAACTAACCCCTCCAGTCGTTTGTCCGACCATCCGGATGAGCGAGGACATCTTGAAGCAACGACGGTGCGGGCCTTTCTGGTGTCTGCCGGCATTCCAACCGCCGGGGTTACTGAAGAGGCACACCTTCATTGCCGGAAGTGCGGTCGGGTTCTCCCTCCAATCCAAGGCAGACAAGAGCGGATCTTCGCCCTGCAAGGCGCGGGTCAACGACGCATCAAGCGTCCATGCCGGTATCCGGTGCCTCCAAAGGCCGGATTCGGGCTGTGGCCGTACGATGCTCTGTCTAGATATGGCCCGGAAGCGGGCCGGGAACGGAGCACCCGATGACGACTGCACGCATTCTCGACTTCCTTCGCACCCGCCGTCCCGATGGTCCCTGCCTCGTGGTGGATCTCGATGTCGTGCGCGACAACTTCGTCTCGTTTCGCAAGGCGCTGCCCGACAGCTCGATCTTCTATGCAGTGAAGGCCAATCCGGCCCCGGAAATCCTGCGGCTGCTTGCCTGCCTCGGCTCCAATTTCGATTGCGCATCGGTTGCTGAAATCGAAATGGCGATGAAGGCCGGAGCGACCGGCGATCGCGTGTCCTATGGCAACACCATCAAGAAAGAACGCGATATCGCCCGGGCCCATGCGCTGGGTGTCTCGCTCTTTGCCGTCGACAGCCACGAAGAAGTCGAAAAGATTGCCCGCGCTGCTCCAGGCGCACGCGTGTTCTGCCGGGTGCTGACCGACGGCGAAGGTGCCGAATGGCCGCTGTCGCGCAAGTTCGGCTGCGTGCCGCAGATGGCTGTCGATGTGCTGGTCTACGCGCACCAGCTCGGCCTCGTTTCCCACGGCGTCTCGTTCCATGTCGGTTCCCAGATGACCAAGCTCGATGCATGGGATTCCGCGCTCGCCGATGCACGCCGGGTGTTCGACAAGCTCGCGCAGCAGGGCATTCATCTCAAGATGGTCAACATGGGCGGCGGCTTTCCGACCCGCTATCTCAAGGACATCCCGACCGCGCAGGCCTATGGCCAGGCGATCAACGGTTCGCTGCGCAAGCATTTCGGCAACCAGATTCCCGAAACCATCATCGAGCCGGGCCGCGGCATGGTCGGCAACGCCGGCGCGATCAAGGCCGAGGTCGTTCTGGTCTCGCGCAAGTCCGACGAGGATGAGGTCCGCTGGGTCTTTCTCGACATCGGCAAGTTCGGCGGTCTGGCCGAGACAATGGACGAGGCCATCCGCTACTCGATCGTCACTCCGCGCGACAATGACGCGATGGAGCCCTGCGTGCTGGCAGGCCCGACCTGCGATTCCGCCGACGTGCTCTACGAGAAAACGCCTTATCCGATGCCGGTTTCGCTGACCATCGGCGACGAGATCCTCATCGAAGGCGCGGGCGCTTACACGACCACCTATTCGGCGGTTGCGTTCAACGGCTTCGAGCCGTTGCGATCCTACGTCATCTGATCCTTCCGCAGTCTCACTCGGCGGTTTCCCGGGCTCCATCGGACGCCCGG
Source organism: Hoeflea sp. (assembly GCA_965233445.1). Taxonomy (GTDB): domain Bacteria; phylum Pseudomonadota; class Alphaproteobacteria; order Rhizobiales; family Rhizobiaceae; genus Hoeflea. Next base: position 4,353,373 of record OZ247491.1, on the reverse strand, counting down.
GGATCGGCCTCACGTCCGGATTTCAGGTTTCGCTTCAGTGGGGGAATTTCCGATGACCTTCATCGATCCCGTTTCATCGTCGCAGAATTTCATCCTTGATGCCGAGCTGCCCGCCGATCTTGCGGCGCGGGAGGCCCTGCTCGACCGCGCAATGGGGCCGGAGCGCAAGCGGAAGTCCTCGGAGATGCTGCGTCGCGGCAGGCTCCCCTCGGAGGGACTGGCGCTGGTCGCACGCGACATGGGCGGCAATCTGGTCGGCACGGTGCGGCTCTGGGACGTCACAGCCGGTGCGAAGCCGTTGCTGCTTCTCGGGCCCTTGTCCGCGGATCCGTCAATGGCAGGCCTCGGGATCGGCTCGGCCCTGATGCGCCGGGCAATCAGCCTGGCCGCCGCGAAGGGGCATGGCGCCATCGTGCTGGTCGGCGACGCGCCCTACTACAAGAGGTTCGGATTTGCCTCCGAAAAGGCGGCGGGTCTGCTGATGCCCGGGCCGGTCGAGCGGGAGCGTTTCCTCGGGCTCGAGCTTGTCGAAGGTTATCTTGGGGACGCGGCCGGCTTGCTGACTGCGGCAGGACGGCACGCGCCCATCGACCAAGATCTCGGCATCATGTGCTGGGAGCAGGTGGCCTGAGGGCCTTCCGCAGGTTTTGCCAGGCAGGCATTCAGCACCGCGCCTGAGGCAGGCGCGGTGCGGCTGCGGCAGGGTCAGAATACGACGCCGTTGCTGAACGTGACCGGTCCGTCAGGGTAGGACTTGGCCGCATCGCCGCGAGCCGTCCCGATATCCGAAGTTGCGGTGCAATCGATGCCCGCACCTGCGGCCTTGGCAGGCGCCTCGGCGCAGATTTCGGCTTTGGCATCGGCATTCTGCGCGAGGGCAGTGGAAGCGTGGAGCGGCAGCAAGGCGGCTGCGGCGAGGGCTGCTGCGAAGGTCAGTCTGGTCATTTTCTTCTCCTTGGGGACTGTTGAAAAGTCATATCCGGCATCGAAGGTCCGCCCCGGGGGCAGAGCGGTTCCGGTGATGGCTTGAACATGGAAATTGACTGTTCGGCCTTCCGCTCAGCTTTGAAAAATGGAGCATCGATTTCAGTTCCGGCGGGAATCTTCCGAAATCGATTGGACTGAAACGCGCCAGATCCCTATCTGGGAAGATAGTTGGCCCAGCCCTCGTAGCGGCTGCGGCGCCTTTGCGGATCTCGACATGGCAATCGAACTCACCACCGCCGGATTTATCGATCTCATATTGCGTGGGGGAACCTTCGGCATCCTGCTGCTGATCATTATCCGTTTCGTGCAGCGGCCGGAGTTCGGGTCCTTGTGCGCGACCGGCATCCTGTTCGGCGTCACCGGTCTTGTGGAGATCATTCTCAACGCGCCGCCGATGATCGAGGTGCTTGCTCCGGCCGATTTCGTGGTGATCGGGTTTCAGCAGGTTCACTTCATAGCGCTCTGGTGGTTCATCCAGGCCTTGTTCGATGACCGGTTCAGATGGCGGCCAACCTGCTTTCTGCCGCTGACAGCGTCGATCCCCCTCATTGCCGGGGCGTCCTTTGCGCCGGGGGATGCCCGCTGGTGGTTCACCGTTGCGCTGGTCGGGCTGAACGTGGTGCTCCTGGCACTCATCATCCATACCGCGCTGCGGCACCGTTCGAGCGATCTGGTCGACGATCGGCGAAGCTTCAGCCTGGCGCTCGCCTTCACCGTGCCGCCATTCACATTGTTCGTCTTTGCCACGGGTCTCATCAGTCTTGATGCGCCACTCGCCGCAACACTTTGCCTTGTCTACTCCTCGGTCTATTTCCTGCTCGCGCTGGGGTTCTCCTACTGGCTTACCAGCCTCAAGGAGGGCCTGTTCGAGCGGACGGATAACGGATTGCGGCCGCGACTTGGGTCCAGCGAGTTGTCAGGGGCTGACCGGCTGGAACTCGAGCGGGTGATCAAGGCAATGGATGGCGGGCTCTATCTTGAACCGGGGCTGACCATCGGCGGTCTTGCGGGCAAGCTTCGGATCCCCGAACACAGGCTCAGAAAGCTGATCAATCGCGGTCTCGGCTATCGAAATTTTGCGGCCTTCGTGAATGACTACCGCATTGCGGAGGCAAAGCGCCGGCTCTCGGATCCGGAGCTTGCACGCGAGCAGATCATACAGCACGCCTTCAGCCTCGGTTATGCCTCGCTTGCACCGTTCAACAGGGCATTCCGCGAGCGCGTCGGCGTCAGCCCGACGGAATTTCGTGAAGCCGCGCTCGGGGCCTCGGTCACGCATTGAGTGTCTGCCCCGGCGGCCCCCGGGTGCGAATGCGATGCTGAAGCTTTCAGCCGTCAATCAGTCGCCGCTTCCGACCGCATGCCGGACGGCGCAGGGCGGGCACAGCTTTTCAATCGGCCTGTCATGAACGAAGCTGCGTTCGCGCCTCACTCCACCGTCGCTGCAATCGCCTCGACGGAGCGCAGCGTCAGTGCGGCGATGGTCAGTGTCGGGTTTGCCGTAGCCGAAGTCGGGAAGGTGCCCGAGCCAAGGAGGAAGAGGTTCCGGTGGTCGAAACTGCGTAGATCGGCATCGACCACGGCACTCGAAGCATCGGCGCCCATCCTGACGGTGCCGATGATATGCCCGGCCCCCTGAATGTCCGGCGAGTGTCGGATGTTTCTTGCGCCCAGCGCCTGAAAAATCTCGTCGTGGGCCTTTTCAGCCGCTTCAAGTCCGCTGCGGGTGTACTCGTCGAAATCGTAATGGATCTGCGGCAGGGGAACGCCGTTCGCGTCGCGTTTGTCCGGGTCGAGGGTGACCCGGTTTTCAGCATCAGGTGATTGTTCCACCAGCGAAGCCACACGGATCTGTCGCGATGTGGCGTCCTTGAGGGCAGCATCCAGTTCCTCGCCGCGCAGACCCTTTGCTGCAAGCCCCGCGGCCGTGGTGGTCGGCGCACCTGTCGGCCAGCTGTGACCGTCATTGCCGATTTCGATGCGGAAGGCACCGCGTTGCTTGCGGAAATCGCCGTCGCGGAGGTTTTCTATTCCCGAGGTCGAGAGCGGACCCCGATAGGGGTAGACCGGCTCCGCCGCTTCGGCCCAGCTTAGACGCGTGGGGTGATCCATGAGGTTGCGTCCGACCTGATCCGAACTGTTGGCGACACCGTTCGGGGCATTCTCCTGTGCCGAGTTCAGCAAAAGGCGCGGCGTTTCGAGAGCATGAGCGGCGACGATGACGACCTTGCCGGAGGCGGTCCCGCTACTGCCGTCAGCCCGCCGGAAATCGACAGAGGCGATGTTTCCGTCACCCCCCACATTCAGTCTGGTGGCGGTCGTTTCAGCATGAACGACAGCACCGGCGTTTTCGGCAATGGCCACATGAACCGTTGCGTCGTACTTTGCCTGGATCGGGCAGATCGGTATGCAGGAATTGTTCCCGCAGCACTCGGGACGTTCGGCGCGGTAGACGGAGTTCCGGCCCTGCGGCGTCGAACGCACCTGATAGGGCGTGCCATCCAGAGCCGATGCGAAATGCTTGTCGAGATAGGTCATCGGGATCTGCGGCATAGGGAAGTCGCCTGACCGGGGCGAGCCCAAGTCTTCGCCGGAATTGCCGGCCACGCCGATCTCTTTTTCGGCGGCAAGGTAGAAAGGCTCAAGGTCGTCGTAGGTGATCGGCCAGTCCACGCCATGGCCGTAGAGCGTTTTCATCCGGAAATCCGAAGGAAGGTTGCGAAGGGTTGTCCCGAGCCAGTGCCAGGTCGTGCCGCCGACGACCTTGATATAGGTCGACTTGAACAGTTCGGGACCTTTCTGCTGATAGAAGTCCTCGATCCGGTGGGTCAGCGGATGGGATGCTTCGGGATCGTTGGGATAGGCCGACTCCGGGACCTTGATCTTGGCATTCCAGAACCTCTCGACCGCATCATAGCGCTCGATACGTTTTCCCGATTCCAGAAAGGCGACCTTCAGCCCCCTTGCTGCGAGTTTTGCGCCGGCGGTGGCTCCCGCCACACCGGTTCCGATAATCAAAATGTCTGCAGAAATGTCATTGGCCATAAATCTGGCTCCCGGTGGTCGAAAGGCGGGCGGTGGGGATGGGGGGTCAGCCGGCTGGAGGTTCGGCCCAGTACCCCATTGCCCCACCGCAGTAGCCCATCGGCTTGGTAAAACTCATGGCCTGCCACATCAGAGCGTCGGTGTAGGTCAGGACATCGTTGCTGTCGGGATCGGGCGAAACGCCACTGTACCAGGCGGCAACAATTTCGTTCGCCAGATCCTGATTGTCGGAGCCATTCAAAAGTGCGCTGAGGTCTTCGACCCTGCCGGTCGCCCTGAAGGCTTCGAGCATCGAAGCCGCGATGTCAGCTGACAGGTCATCCTTACGGGTCAGACGTTCTGAAAGTGCGAGAAAGCCCTCAGGATCGAGTTCCGCGGCTGATGCGGCGCCGGGCCATTGTGCGAAGGCCGCAAGCGCTGCTGCCGACCCGCCAACGAGAAGATGACGCCTGGTCGGCGAAAACGGGCGGGAACGCGTGGCTCGGGACATCTTATCTCCTTGCATTGCATACGGAACGTCTGTGGCACAGATAGGTTCCCGGCCAGGCTGAAAGCGTGCCCGGCGGCGGCATCCGAAAAGCGGAGATGTCCGCCTTGTTCCCCCCGATTGACAATGCGCGGCGGGATCCCTATCTCGGAGCCTTCGGGTCTGGAGCCCCGGCCGTCCGCGGGCAGATTTGCCATGGTGAAGCCTCCAGCTTTCAAGCAGTCACCTTTTCGATGACATGCCGGACAGTGGAATGCGGGCACCGCTTCGATATCAGCATGTCATGACAGGAGAACTGCCATGCGTGATGCCACGCCTTTGCCCGACTTGAATTCCCTCAAGGATCAGGCCCGCCGTCTTCGCGCCCGCCTCGGGGCCAATGGAGACACGATCAACCATTCGAAAGCGCTCGAACTCGTTGCCGCCCAGCACGGGTTCAAGGACTGGAACACGCTTCATGCCGCCTTGGGGAACAGGGCCGGTCCGGAGCGGCTGATGCCGGGTGCACGGGTGACCGGTGCCTATCTCGGCCAGCCGTTCAGCGCGCGTGTGCTGGGGATTCAGGCTCTCACCTCGGCGCCGGGGAACTACCGTGTGTCGCTCGATCTTGATGAAGCCGTGGACGTGGTCACGTTCGACAGCTTCTCGTCGTTCAGAAAGCGCGTGAACGGCGTGATCGGTGAAACCGGCGTCAGCCGAGAGCGGACGTCCAATGGACGGCCGCAGCTCGAGCTGTCGTGGTCCTGAAGAAAGCGGCCTTCAGCCCGCGATGTCGACCACACCGCAGTCGCCTGCCTGCGTCCCGAACGCGAGCAGGCGGCCCGGCTTGTTCCAGGCCATTGACGTGACGGCGCCCTTGCCGGGGCGCCTCAGCAGTGCCTCCTTGCTGTCCGCGATGCGGACCGCAAGCACCATGCCGTCGCCGAAACCGATGGCCACCATGTCCTCGACCGGGTGGCAGGCAACGCAGGTGACCATGGTGTCGGCACGCTGGCCGAGTTCGAGCGGCGCCTTGCCCATCGGACCGTCCTTGCCGGAAAAGGGCCAGACAATCGCCGAAGGGGCTCCCGAGGACGCGAGCCACTTGCCCTTGTTCGACCAGGACAGTGACTTGACCTTTGCGGGGTAGCCGGTCATGCGCATGTGACGCTGCTCGCCGCCGGGCTTGCCATCGAGCTTCCAGCCATGCAGCGCGTTTTCCTGCATGGCGGTGACCAGGAACCGGCCGTCAGGGCTGAAAGTCACCTGATTGTGGGCGCCTTTCCACTCGAAATCGAGGGCGGGCGCATTGCCGTTCACAAAGGCGAGCGAGACCCCGTTGTAACGCGCCATCGCGATCCGAAGACCTTTCGGAGCAAAGGCGAGACCTTCGACGGTCCTGGCTTCCTCGAACGTCCGCTCGGTCTTGTCGGCAAGCAGAACGGTCACGGTGCGGCCCTCGGAAAAGGCGACTGCACCCTGGGGACCGGAGGCGACCGCGGACACCCATTTGCGGCCGGGGCCGCGCAATTCAACTTCGGTTCCGTCTGCCCGCAGTTGCACGACCTTGCCATCCTCTCCGCCCGAGATCAGCGACTGGCCATCCCAGGACCGGGTTGCGGCAAGCAATCCGTCATGAAGTTCATGACGGTGCGTGCCGTGGTCGAGCCGAACCACCAGTCCGGAGGCAAGGGCGAAGACCGGCACCTCTTCAAGGAAGGTTACCGCAAGGCAATGATCGTCAAGATCGACGGGAGCGACTGTCGGCATGATTGCGCGCCTCAGGCCTGGCAGGCGAGGAAAGTGCGTTCGAGCTTCTCGCGGTCGAGATCCCGGCCGATGAAGACGATGCGGCTTTCACGCTTTTCGCCCTCTTTCCAGGCGCGCTGGTGGTCGCCCTCGACGATCATGTGGACGCCCTGGACAACGTAGCGGTCCTCGTCGCCCTCGAAAGCGATGATGCCCTTGAGCCTGAGAATGTTGGGTCCATCGATCTGGGTGATCTTTTCGATCCAGGGAAAGAACCGCTTTGGGTTGAGCGGGCCGGCGCGCAGCGAGATCGACTCGACGGTCAGGTCGTGGATTGCAGCCGGTGCGACGTGGTCATGATCATGATGGTGGTGATGATGATGATCGTGACCGTGGTCGTGACTGTGGTCGTGATGGTGATCATGATCGCAATCGGGGCCGCAGACATGATCGGGGTCATCGTGGTCGAGGAAATGGGGATCGTTGTCGAGAGCGCGCTTGAGATCGAATGCGCCGCGGTCGAGCACCGCGTCGAGCGCCACGGCTGCCCGTTCGGTGCGATGAATGCGGGCCGAAGGGTTGATGGCGCGCACGGTGCGTTCGACGGCCTCGAGCTCTTCGGGCGATACGAGGTCGGTCTTGTTGAGCAGCACCACGTCGGCGAAGGCGATCTGGTCTTCCGCCTCGCGGCTGTCCTTGAGGCGCGCGGGCAGATGCCGTGCGTCCACGAGTGCGACCACTGCATCGAGCTGGGTCTTGGCGCGCACGTCCTCGTCCATGAAGAAGGTCTGCGCCACCGGTGCGGGGTCGGCAAGACCGGTGGTCTCCACGATGATCGCGTCGAACCGGCCCGGACGCCGCATCAGCCCTTCCACGACCCGGATCAGGTCGCCCCGGACCGTGCAGCAGACGCAGCCATTGTTCATCTCGTAGATTTCCTCGTCGGATTCCACGATGAGATCGTTGTCGATGCCGATTTCGCCGAACTCGTTGACGATCACGGCGTAGCGCTTGCCATGGGCTTCGGTGAGAATGCGATTGAGCAGGGTGGTCTTGCCTGCGCCGAGATAGCCGGTCAGCACTGTCACGGGAATGGGGGCGGCGGTTTCGCTCATGGTCATATGGCCTTGTCGGGATTGGGTCTCGAAACGGTCATATAGGTTGTTTGCGTCGATTGCGCCACTCAAGTCGACGCCTTCAAAGCGACGAAATGTGCCGCGCCGCCGCCAGACCGGACTGGTGGGCGGCCTCGATGCGTGCGCCGATGCACCAGTCGCCGCAAGCCAGAAGGCTCGAGTCCGCATTGGCAACAAAGGGTGTGCCAAGGGGCGTGCGGGTCTGGGCGTAGCGCCACCGATGGACGTCGACATGAACCGGCTGCGGCAAGCGGAACTGATCGCCTATCATGCCCTGCATCGCTCCCAGCAACGCTTCCCTGACCGACTGCTTGTCATCTTCCAGATGCGCATGGCTCCATTCCGGAGACGCGTGCAGCACGAAGGTCTCTCCGGTTCGACCCGGCTTGGAGCTGTTTCGGCTCACAAACGACAGGATGTCGGATGGTTCGCCGCGGATCAAATCGGGTATCGTGTCCAACTTCTCTTCGAACGCAATCATGGCGCACCAGCACGGAGCCATTTCCACGGTGCTGATCGCCAGGAATGAGGGGTCAACCGGCGACAGGAGCGCGTAGGCCTGGGTGGCGGGGATCGCGACGACGATGCGTTTTGCCGAGATCGAATAGGTTTCCTCTTCCGCAGTCTCGACCTCCACCCGGTAGCCGCCACTGGTGCCGGCAATGCTGAGCGCGCGGTTGCGCAGACGGATGTCGAGACCTTCGGCGAGCGCCTTTCCAAAAGCCGACATCCCAGGTTTCCCGACCCACCAGGGCCTGGAGCTGTCCTTGCCATCCGGTCTCCACGGGGCCAGGGTCCCGTCCTGGGCAAGACGGTTCACGATGGCGTTCATCTCCGGTGTGCGGCTCGTCATGTACTGAGCGCCATGATCGAATTCCCCGGCATCGCTGCGGCGGGTTGAGATCCGGCCTCCGGGCGAACGGGATTTTTCGATGATCAGAACGTCATGGCCTGCGTCGGCAAGGTGCCGTGCAGCGGTCAACCCTGCCAGACCGGCGCCGATGACAAGTGTGCGGGGTCTGTCCATGCTCAAGCTTTCCTCGCGTTGGATCGGCCAGCCCCGAAAAGACTGACCCGATCAAATAGGTGTGGCGAAGAAAAATCAACCGCAGGTGTCTCGATACCCACCCGTGGTCCCGGAAGCCGCGTAGCCGACTGCGTATCAGCGCAACTCGTCGGGATCAAACCGGGACATGTCGCGCAGCAATTCGCAAAGCCCGCCTACGGCGTGGGACAGGAGGGCTTCTCCCTTTGCGGCTGTTGCCCTTGACGCGTTGCCGGCGGCTCCATCGGGGTTGAGGTCGGCCATTTTCCAGCCGAAAGCATGGGGCCCATAGGCGCGCAAATGTTTGAAACGTTCGACAAGATCCATCTGCCGGGAAGGAAAATCCAGCAGCTTTTCCGTGCGGACAAGATCCGGACGCAGCGCCAGCATGACAGAGGTTTCGATTTCGCCCGCATGAATATCGAAAGCCTTGTCTTCCAGTGAAATCACGCCGTCCGGGACCCCAAAGCGGGTCCAGCTCGTCGCGACCACCAGCATGTTGAACCGAATCCGTGCCTCTGTGGCAACGATGGTCATGAGCGGAGAATTGCCGCCATGGGCGTTGAGCAGCATCAGTTTCTGGATGCCCCGGTCCGCGCACTCCTGAGCGATGCCGATCCAGCGTTGAACGGCTTCGTCGAACCGCAGGCTTCTGGTTCCGTCGACATCCATGTGTTCGACGGAATAGCCGACCGTCTCCACCGGCAAGAGTTCAACGCGGATCCCGGACGGCGCCGCGTCTGCCAGCCGTTGGGCGACCGCGCCCGCGATCACCGTGTCCGTTTCGAAGGGAAGGTGCGGCCCGTGCTGCTCGTGGGCGCCGAGAGGAAGGATCGCGATCGCTTCCGATTGTGCTGTCATATGGTGGTTTTCCCGGCAAAGCTTGTTTAGGGTTTGAACAGGGGTTTGAGTCAGTATTGTCACTTTTCTAGTGATATGGATGTGGCATGTCACGGGTCGTTGGGAAACCCGGAGTAGAGGCTGCAACAAGGAGTTGTCCATGTCCTCCAAGAAGAAGCAGAAATCCAGGATGACGAAGCGCGAAAATCAGGCCGAGGCGCTTGCCCTCATCAACCAGGTTGCCCGCAACGCGCGGACTGCGCTCTCACGCCATCTTCTCGATCTCGGCCTCTATGCCGGCCAGGACAGCGTCATGCTGATCCTTGACGACAGCGACGGGCAGACACCGGGTGCAATTGCAGCCAGACTTGGCGTGAAGGCGCCGACGATCACGAAGACGATCGGCCGGCTGGCGGCACAGGGATTCGTGCGGCGCGAAACCTCTCCGGACGATGGCAGGATGCTCTTGGTTTTCCTGACCGACGCCGGCCGGGACAAGATCAAGGCGGTGCGCAAGGCGCAGCGCCGGACCGAGAAAGCCGCCTTCGCCGGATTGAAGAAGAGAGACATATCCGATCTTCTGGACCTGCTTTCGACCATGGACGCCAACATCGCGACCACCCTGAGAGCAACCGCGGCCTCCATCGATGACGAGACCGGCCGTGACCGGGCCATGGAGGAGGAAGGCGACCTTTCCCCGGAAGACTTGATCGTGCCGTCCACAGACTGATTGCCAGTTCCCTTTAAAGCTTTTAGCCTTGTTTAAAAGTTTGAATTGGAGTTTAACGCTCCGCCACGGGGGGACGGTATTTGGCGCAAAAGGTAAAACTCTCGACGATCGCGGAAGCGCTTGGGTTGTCGACGGCAACCGTGTCGCTTGCGCTGCGTGACAGCCCGCTGGTGGCGGACGCAACGCGGGACCGGATCAAGGAAAAGGCGATAAGCCTGGGCTACATCTACAACCGGCGTGCCGCCTCGCTTCGAACCTCACGCTCCGGCATTGTCGGTGTCGTCGTTCACGACATCATGAACCCGTTCTATGCCGAAATTCTCAGGGCCATCGAAACCGAACTGGATCGCAGCCGGCAGACATTCATCCTGTCAAACCACTACGATTCGGTCGAGAAGCAGCGCAACTTCATCGAGACTCTGCTGCAACTGGGAGGCGACGGCGTGATCATGTCGCCGGCCATCGGGACGCCAGCGTCTGACATACGCCTCGCCGAAGACAATGGCATGCCCGCGATCCTGATCGCACGGTCCGTCCCCGAGATCGATGTTCCCACTTTCAGGGGCGATGATTCCTACGGCACCGCGCTGGCCACCAATCACCTGATCAGCATCGGGCACACCCGAATCGCAATGGTCGGCGGCACCGATCACACCTCAACGGGACGGGACCGGTATGCCGGTTACGCGGACGCCTTGCGCAAGGCCGGGCTCGAGGTCGATCCCGCACTGAGGATTCCCGGACCGCGCACCAAGCAGAGCGGCTTCGAGGCCGCAGTGAATTTTCTCGCCAATCCGCTCAAGCCCACGGCCGCCGTCTGCTGGAACGATCTGGTCGCCATCGGGCTGATGAACGGCATCGCACGGGCGGGTCTAGCACCAGGAAAGGATATCTCCGTGACAGGTTATGACGATCTCGAGGAGGCGGCGATCGCCACTCCGGCCCTGACCACAGTCTGGAACGGACAATCCGAAGTGGGCCGGTTTGCGGCGCGCGCGCTGCTCGACAAGCTCAACGGCTCAAGCGAGGCCGACGGTCTCCATCTGATCAAGCCGGAAATGCGGATCCGGCAATCCACATCACCCCTCAACCCCGGCGCCGGCCGGCAGGGGGTGGCGCAATGAACGCCGAAACGTCAAGATCTGTCCTGGTCCCCGGCAAGGTCAATCCTCGGGTCCGCGAACGGCTGGAGCGTGAATTCGAGCCGGTTTTCATCGACAAGGCCGATCCCGCACTGATGGATGAAGGCGCGCGAGCTGGCATTCGCGGCATCGCCGCAATGACCGCAATACCGGCGTCGTTCATCGATGCATTTCCCAATCTCGAGGTGATCGCAAATTTCGGAGTCGGGTATGACGCAGTCGATGCGGCCCATGCCGCCTCTGTCGGTGTCATGGTCACGAATACACCCGATGTGCTTACCGACGAGGTCGCGGATACCACCATCGGACTGGTGCTGAACACACTCCGCGAGCTTCCGAAAGCCGAAACTTACCTAAGAGCGGGTCGCTGGGCCGCGGAAGGGGCCTATCCGCTCACGCCTTTGACGCTGAGAGGCCGGACGGCGGGCATCTTCGGGCTCGGGCGGATCGGGCTCGCGATCGCAAGGCGGCTCGAGGCGTTCGGGGTCGGCATCCACTACCATACCCGCAACAAGCGCACGGATGTCGATTATCCCTGGCACGAAACATTGCTGTCGCTCGCGACTGCGGTCGACCTTCTCATTGTCGTGGTGCCGGGTGGTGCAGCCACCGACAATGCGGTGGACGCCGAGGTGCTGGATGCCCTCGGGGCGGATGGTGTGCTGATCAGCGTCGGGCGCGGTTCGACGATCGACGAACCGGCCTTGATCGCGGCGCTTGAGCAGAAGCGGATCGCTGCCGCGGGCCTCGACGTGTTCGCCCATGAACCCAACGTGCCCCAGGCGCTCATCGATCTTCCCAATGCGTGCCTGTTGCCGCATGTCGCCTCTGCCTCGGTCTCGACGCGAAATGCCATGGCCGATCTGGTGGTGGACAATCTTGCCGCCTGGTTCGATGGCCGCCCGGCGATCACGCCCGTTCCGGAATGCGCGCACCTGAACCGCCGGGGCTGAGCGGAACGCCAGCCAGGCAGGTCGGACTGGAGCGCTGACTATTCGGCTGCTTCGGCTGGTCTCTGCCTGTGTTCGCGCACGGCCTGGCCGAAAGCGCCGAAAATCCGGTCGGACACGTCATCGCTGCCGACCCAGTATTCCGGGTGCCACTGGACGCCGATGGCAAAACCCGGCGCGTCGATGACGCTTACGGCTTCGATGGTTCCGTCTTCCGCCACGGCCTCGACCGCGAGCCGCGGAGCAAGACTTGAGATTGCCTGTCGGTGAAGCGAGTTCACCTGCACCTCTCCATTGCCGAGAATTGCCGCGAGGCAACTGCCTTCCTTGACCTTGATCGAATGCCGGATCGCAAAGGCCTCGTCCCAGTTTTCGGTCTGGGGCTTGCGATGGTCCATCCGGCCAGGCAATTCCTGGATCTCAGTGGCCAGCGAACCGCCCAGAGCCACGTTGAGTTCCTGAATGCCGCGGCAGATGGCCAGAAGCGGGATCCCGCGTTCGATGGTCCGGCGGATGAGCGCCATCGTCAGTCTGTCGCGCGCCGGATCAAAAGGGCCATGGCTTTCGGTTTCGGTTTCGCCATACAGCGAAGGATGGACATTGGTCCGCGAGCCGCTGATGAGAACGCCGTCGACCCGGTCGAGAACCATGTCGATATCGGTGTCATCCTCAAGCGCCGGCACCACCAGCGGCAGCACTCCCGATCCATTGACGGCGGCGCGGATATATTGGTCGGGAGCGGCGTGCCAAGTGTAACCGTCGAAGGCACGGATATCGGCAGGTATCGCCACAATACCATGATGCATGGCTGAAATCCTTTGAATTCGGGGCGCTCGCGCCCTTTCACCTGGGTGCCAGTTTGTCGCGGCTGTCCCCGGTTTTGTCAATTCAACCCGTGAAAAATGCCTGTTTGTCAGGCACTGCCACATCGCCAATCAACGCGCGTTAACAACTGGCAAAAAAAATTGACCATTGGACTTCATATCTCCGGCTTTCGCTTGAAAGCCATATCGCAACATGGTTATGTCTTCGCATGTCGCCGGGGCGCAACATGGAAACATCCAGTGTCCCGGGGCTGAAGTTCAACTGGGAGGTATTCATGGACCGTCGTTCCTTTATCAAGAAGGCTGGTGTTGCGGGTGCGGGCGCTGCTGCAGCGACCACTCTGGCCGCTCCGGCCATCGCACAGACAATGCCGAAAATCACGTGGCGCTGCTCCTCGGGTTTCCCGAAGGCGCTCGACACCATCTATGGCGCCGCTGAAGTGTTCGCCGCAGCCGTCGGCGAAGCCACCGATGGCAATTTCGAGATCCAGGTCTATGGCGCCGGTGAAATCGTTGGCGCGCTTGAAGGCGCCGATGCCGTTCGCGACGCGACCATCGAAATGGCGCACACCGCATCCTACTACTTCTTCGGCAAGGACCCGACCTGGGCGTTCGGTACGGGCGTTCCCTTCGGTCTGAACCAGCGCATGACCAATGGCTGGCTCTACGAGGGCGGCGGTCTGGATCTGCTCAACAACGACTTCTACGCCGGCAACAACATGATTGCTTTCCCGGCCGGGAACACCGGCGCCCAGATGGGCGGCTGGTTCCGCAAGGAAATCAACACAGTTGCCGACATGCAGGGTCTCAAGTTCCGAATCGGCGGCTTTGGCGGCCGGATCATCCAGGAAGTGGGCGTCGTTCCGCAGAACATTCCGGGCGGCGACATCTACGCCGCACTGGAGAAGGGCACGATCGACGCTGCCGAATTCGTGGGTCCGTATGACGACTCGAAGCTCGGCTTCAACAAGGTTGCACCGTACTTCTATTATCCCGGTTGGTGGGAAGGCGGCGTGACGCTGATGAACCTCATCAACCTCGACAAGTGGAATGAGCTCCCGAGCGCCTACAAGGGCGTCATCAAGAACGCATCGGCACTCGCCAACAACGTGATGATGGCGCGTTACGACACCCTGAACCCGCCGGCTCTGAAGAAGCTCGTCTCCGAAGGCACCAAGCTTCGTCCCTACAGCCTCGAGATCCTTGAAGCCTGCTTCAATGCAGCCAACAAGGTCTACGCGGAAATCGGCGCCGAGAACCCGACCTTCAAGAAGATCCATGACAGCTACATGGGCTACCGCGGTGACGGTTACCTCTGGTTCCAGCTGGCTGAGTACAACATGGACACCTTCATGATGATCCAGCAGCGGGGCGGCAAGCTCTAAGCTGTCTCGGATCAATCCAGGCGTACAAGGCCCCCGGTGTTCGCAGGAACATCGGGGGTTTTTCGTTTCCTCAGGGTGCGCAACCGCCGGAGCAGGCAGCAACAACGTGGTTGCCTTCGACCGACCGGCAAGTGACTTCAGTGTTCAGACGTTGGAGTGCGAGACGACACATGGCGAAGGGGCGCATTCCCCCATGCGGTGCCGGCACGCACCTTCTCCATAGCCCTTGTCCTTGGGATCAACGCGAACGGAACGGCGTCGGTGGTGGCGCTGGATGCCAACAAGAAAACCCGGCGGTCTTGACCGCCGGGTTCCGCGTTTTCGTTACGGGCTGAGGGTTGGCCTCAATCGAAGTTCGGCAACCCCGTCGCGCCGCCGGGTGCCGGCAGACCACCCGGTGCGGGGAGACCGCCCGGCGCAGGAATGGCGCCATCTGTTGCCGGCTCCTCCGACGTTCCGAGATCCGGAGGTCCGCCGAGATTGGGCGCTCCGGGCAGGCTCAGGCCCGACCCGGGCAGACCGAAGCCGCCGCCACCGATGTTGTTGATCTCCTGATCGATGTCGCTTTGATCCATGATCACCGGAGGCGTCTTGTAGTGGGTCACCAGGCCCGGGAACGCTATCAGAAGGCCGAGCATGATCACCTGAATGACGATGAACGGCAGCGTTCCGGTGTAGATCGCCTTGGTCGAGATCGGCTCAACCATGCGGTCGGTGGTCTTGTCGTACCAGGCCTTGATCGGTGCGACTGAGCGCAGATAGAACAAGGCGAACCCGAACGGCGGCGTCAGGAAGCTTGCCTGGAGGTTGAAGCCCAGAAGCACGCCGAACCAGATCAGGTCGATGCCGAGTTTCTCGGCGACCGGCGCGAGCAGCGGCACCATGATGAAGGCGATCTCGCAGAAATCGAGGAAGCAGCCCAGAATGAAGACGATGATGGAGACCGTGATAAGGAATCCGTTCTCGCCACCCGGGAGCGCGAGCATCAATTCCTCGACCCAGATATCGCCAGAGATACCGTAGAAGGTAAGTGCAAACACACGGGCGCCGATCAGGATGAACATCACGAAGGTCGCCAGCTTCGCGGTCGAATCGAGCGCCTGCAGAAGCGTCTTGAGGTCGAGCCGGCGCTTCATCAACGCCATCGCCAGCGCGCCGGTTGCGCCCATGGCGCCACCTTCGGTCGGCGTTGCGATTCCGAGGAAGATGGTGCCGAGAACCAGGAAGATCAGCGCAAGCGGCGGGATCAGCACGATCACCACCTGCTCTGCCATCTTTGAAAGATAGCCGAGGTTCATGGACCGGTTCAGAAGCGCAAAAGCATAGGGCAGGATCGTGGCGACGAGAGCCGACCACACGACCCGCGTTTCGTAGCGCAGGTGATCGAAGACGAGATAATAGCAGCCCACGAACAGCAGGGCGGCAATGCCGAGAATGATATAGAGCGATGCGCCACCGTCGCCCAGCGGTCGCGCCTCCGGCGGCAAGGCCGGCGCCCATTCCGGCTTCAGGATGGTGATTGCAAGAATGTAGGCGCAGTACATCCCGACGACGATCAGGGCCGGGAAGAAGGCGCCGACATACATGTCACCGACGGAACGGCCCAACTGGTCGGCCATCACGATCAGCACCAGCGACGGAGGAATGATCTGGGCCAGGGTTCCCGAGGCAGCGATCGTGCCTGCCGCCAGCCCCGGGTGATAGTTGTAGCGCATCATGATCGGCAGCGAGATCAGGCCCATGGCGATCACCGATGCGGCCACCACGCCCGTTGTCGCGGCCAGCAGCGCGCCAACCACCACCACGGCAAATGCGAGGCCGCCCCGCATGGTGCCGAAAAGCTGCCCGACCGTGTCCAAGAGGTCCTCGGCCATCCGCGACCGTTCGAGCAGCAACCCCATGAAGGTGAAGAATGGAATGGCGAGCAACGTGTCGTTGCGCATGATGTCGAAGACACGGTTCATGTTGGCCTGAGCCAGCGGCCAGAAAAGGCGGATTTCCGGTGAAATGTGGCTCAGTTCAACGCCGACAACAAAGAAATACATGCCGCCGGCCGCAAGCGTGAAGGCAACCGGATAGCCGAGCAGCAGCATGGCCATCACGGTGATGAACATGATCGGCGCGAGATTGTGGGCTATGAGGTCAAGCATCGTTTCTGCCCTTCATTTCCGACGCGGCCTCTACCTGCGGAGGCATGGAATGGTCATGTCCGGGCTCTTCTTCAATGTCGCCCCGAATAATGGCGATGCGCTTGATGATTTCAGAAAATGCTTGCGCCGTCAGGAGGATGAAGCCGACGAGAATGCTCAACTTGGCCGGCCATATGATCAGGCCGCCGGCATTGCTGGACATTTCTCCCGACTGGAAGGAGCGCCAGAAAAAGGGCCAGGCGAGATAGGTCATCATGAAGCAGAACGGGAGCAGGAAGAAGAAATGGCCGAGCAGGTCGATCCAGTCGCGGGTGCGCTTGGTGAGATTGCCCGCGATCACGTCAATCCTCACATGCTCGTTCTTGCGCAGGGTATACCCGGCAGCGAGCATGAACACCGCGCCGAAGAGATACCATTGCACTTCGAGCCAGGCATTCGAGGACATGTCGAACGCCTTGCGGATCGTCGCATTGCCTGCGCTGATCAGCACTGCCGCAAGCACCAGCCAGGACACATTGCGGCCAACAAACCCATTGATCCGGTCAATCAACCGGCTCAACATCAAAAGACTTCCCATAGTGTCCTCCCGGTCAATCGGCCTCCGATTTTCCGGAGTGCGAACAATCACCGTTCCCTTGTGGGCATCATTATCACCAATGCCGTGCCGGAAAAGTCCATATCAGCAAAAATGCGCGCAAGGCAACGAGTGGTGCACTTATTTTACCAGTTGTTCGCATAGCCTTTGGTGGCGTCCGGCGATCCATCTGTCTATACCGTTGCGCAACGGTTTTGAGCCAACGGGAGTGCGCTGTGCTGGCAAGTGAATTGTTCGATGTTTCCAGCGAAGTCGTTCTGGTTACGGGCGGGGGAAGCGGTATCGGCCTGTCCATGGCCCGAACCCTCGCCCGCAACGGCGCCAAAGTGGTGCTGGCGGATATCGCGCTCGAGCGCGCCGAAGCTTCAGCCGCCGAGATCCGTTCGGAGGGCGGTGCAGCCATTGCGGTTGACCTCGATGTCTGCAACGAGGAAATGATCGGCGGCGCATTCGACCGTGCCGAAGCGGAGTTCGGGGAGGTCGGCGTCCTGATCAACAATGCCGGCATCGCCCATCGCGACAAGGCGATCGCACTGTCGCCGAAAGCCTGGCGATCCGTCATGGAAGTCAATCTGGACGGCGCCTTTGCGGTCGCCCAGGAAGCGGCGCGGCGCATGATCCGTGACCGGCGTGCGGGCTCGATCATCAATATCTCGAGCATTCTCGCGGACCGGCCGATTCGCCAGATCGCCGCCTACAGCGCATCCAAGGCAGCGCTGAGCCAATTGACCGGCTCGCTGGCCATCGAATGGGCAAAGCATGATATTCGCGTCAACGAGATCCGGCCCGGCTGGTTCGAGACCGGCTTGACCGATCCTTTCCTGAGGGGACCCGGCGCGAAGATCATGGCGGCACAGACGCCGATGGGGCGGCTTGGTGACGAACTTGATCTTGCCGGCGCGATTTTGCTGCTGGCGTCCAAAGCAAGCAGGTACATGACGGGAAGCACCATCACCGTGGATGGCGGGCATTCGGTAGGAAAGTAATCTGTCGATCCGGGGTCAGGGTGCGACAGTTTGTTGCGGGCAAGGTCCAAAGCCCGGCACGGCATTGCGCACTTCGCCCGGTCGCACGAATTCGATTGACCGCCGCCCCCAAGACTTCAAATATCCATGGTGTGGGCCGAACGCTGGCGCTTCCTGACTGAACGATAGCTGCACGCTCGGCGTCGGCGGGTGCCGCAAGGCAGTCCACCTGGAGGAGGTATCTGATGACCGTTCACGACGTATCGCTCGATGACAAGTTCGACCTCGACAAGGAGCGGATCTTCGTCACCGGATCCCAGGCGGTGGTCCGGCTGCTGATGATGCAGCACGAGCGAGACCGACGTGCGGGCTTGAACACCGCCGGCTTCATCTCCGGATATCGCGGTTCACCGCTGGGTGGGCTCGACCAGCAGATCGCCCGCGCCCAGAGGCATCTGCAAAGCCGCAACATCATCTTCCAGCCGGGGTTGAACGAGGAGCTCGCGGCGACCGCCTGCTGGGGTACGCAGCAAAGCGGCCTCGACGGCACCGGCAAGTATGACGGCGTCTTCTCGCTCTGGTACGGCAAGGGGCCGGGCGTCGACCGTTCGGGCGACGTCTTCCGGCACGCCAACCTCGCCGGCTCAGCCCGCCATGGCGGCGTCCTGGCCCTGATGGGCGACGACCATACCGCCGAAAGCTCGACCAATGCGCATCAGACCGAATTCAACTTCGTCGATACGATGATTCCGATCCTCAATCCCGCCGGCGTGCAGGAGATGATCGATTACGGTCTTCACGGATTTGCCATGTCCCGTTTCGCCGGAACATGGGCGGCGCTCAAATGCGTCAAGGACAATGTCGAATCGACGGCCTCGGTCGAAGCCGGGCTGGACCGGATCAAGATCGTGATTCCGGATTTTCCGATGCCGTCGGGTGGCCTCAATATTCGTGCCAATGACCTGGATTTCCTGGGGCAGGAGATGCGGCTCCACGAGTTCAAGCGCGATGCCGCCAGCGCCTATATCCGCGCCAACGGGCTCAACCGGATCATCTATTCCGGCGGGGCGAAGGCCAGGATCGGAATTCTGACGGTCGGCAAGAATTACCTCGACGTTCGCCAGGCGCTGGACGACCTGGGGATCGACGAGGCGAGGGCCAGCCAGATTGGCCTGCGTCTGTTCAAGGTGGCCTGCCCGTGGCCATTCGATCGCGAAGACATGGCCGCCTTCGTCGACGGTCTGGACATGGTGATCGTGGTCGAGGAAAAGCGCTCGCTGCTGGAAAGCCAGCTTCGCGAAGCGCTCTACGGTCAGGCGCATCAACCAATTGTCGTGGGCAAGCGGGACGAGCGCGGCGACTGGCTTTTCCCGGTCAAGGGTGCGCTTGACCCGAACGATATCGCGGTTGCGGTGGGCGAGCGGGTTCTTCGGGTGATCGGCCACGCCGAGGACATTGACGCAAAGGTCAAGCGCATCCGACAGTTCCAGAGCATGCTGGCGGAAAGCACCGACGTTGCCGGTCGAACGCCCTATTTCTGTTCGGGATGTCCGCACAACTCTTCGACCAAGGTTCCCGACGGATCTGTCGCGGCGGCCGGCATCGGTTGTCATTTCATGGCGCTCTGGATGGACCGGGACACGTCCGGTTTCACCCAGATGGGCGGTGAGGGGGCACAATGGGTCGGGCAGGCGCCCTTCAGCACCCGGAACCACATTTTCCAGAACCTGGGTGACGGCACCTACAACCACTCCGGCGTTCTGGCGCTCAGGTTCGCGATCGCCTCGGGCGCCAACATCACCTACAAGATCCTCTACAACGACGCCGTGGCCATGACCGGCGGCCAGGCCCATGAAGGCGGGCTGACCGCCGACGCGATTGCGCGCCAGGTGCGCGCGGAGGGCGTGGACAGGATTGCGCTCGTCAGCGACGATCTGGACCGGTATCCCGCAGGGGTCGATTGGCCCGCGGCGATCACCATGCACCACCGTTCGGAAATGGATGACGTGCAACGCGAATTGCGCGATGTCCCCGGGGTCTCGGTCCTGATCTACGACCAGACCTGTGCTGCGGAGAAGCGGCGGCGGCGCAAGCGCGGTGCCTATCCGGATCCCGACAAGCGGGTGGTGATCAACGAACTCGTATGCGAGGGGTGCGGCGACTGCGGCGTAAAGTCCAATTGCGTGTCCATCCAGCCCATCGAGACCGAGTTCGGCC
Organism: Hoeflea sp.; assembly: GCA_965233445.1. Classification (GTDB taxonomy): domain Bacteria; phylum Pseudomonadota; class Alphaproteobacteria; order Rhizobiales; family Rhizobiaceae; genus Hoeflea. The sequence goes on along the minus strand of OZ247491.1, from coordinate 4,333,147 downwards.
GCAAGCGCCGGATCGATCAATCCGGCTGCAACAAGGATTTCTCCTGCATCGAGGGATTCTGCCCGTCCTTTGTCACGGTTCATGGCGCGCGGATCAAGAAGGCCGGCAGCAATTCCCGGGGCACTTTCGGGGATCCGCTGGACGGGCTGCCAACGCCGCAGATCGCGCCGCTTGATCATGGCTGGGCCTCGATCATCGACGGGGTCGGGGGAACGGGCGTGGTCACCATCGGCGCCATACTCGGAATGGCTGCGCATCTCGAAGGCAAGGGCTGCGGGATGATCGACATGGCCGGTCTGGCACAGAAGGGCGGGGCCGTGTTCTCCCATGTCCGAATTGCAAGCACGCCAGCCGACATTCACGCCATCCGGATTTCAGCCGGCAAGGCGGACCTGATTCTCGGGTGTGACCTGGTGGTCTCCGGGTCAAGAAAGGTGCTCACGGCAGTGCGGGAAGGCGAAACCTCGGTCCTGGTCAACACGAACGAGGTGATGCCGGGTGAATTCACCCGTGACGTCGACTTCTCCCTTCCGACGGAGCGTCTCAAGCGGGCGATCATCAAGGCTGCGGGGGAAGAGCAGGCAACCTTCTTCGATGCGACACGCGTTGCCACCGGCCTGTTCGGCAATGCGATCGCAGCCAACATGTTCATGCTGGGCATGGCCTCGCAGAAAGGCGCTCTGCCATTGGCCCCCGCAACCGTGGAGGAAGCCATCCGCCTGAACGGAGCTGCCGTGGCGATGAACGTGGAGGCGTTCCGCTGGGGCCGAAAGGCAGGCCATGATCCGCAATCCGTGCTTGCGCTCCTGGCAACCCAGGACCAGGCGGAAGATGATGCTGCCGAAGAAAGCCTCACCACCTTGATCGATCGGCGGGCTGCGTTTCTCTCTGAATACCAGAACAAGAACTGGGCGCAGACATACCGTGACAGTCTCAAGCCGCTGATCGAGGCGGAGACCCGGGTCACCGGCGCTCCGGGGGCGGTGTCAGAAGCAGCTGCCCGGTCCCTTTTCAAGCTGATGTCCTACAAGGACGAGTACGAAGTTGCGCGGCTTTACAGCGACGGGAGCTTTCGGCGCCAGTTGGCACGACAATTCGAGAGCTACGAGCAGCTGGAATACCATATGGCGCCGCCGGTTCTGGGCCGCAAGGACCGGCATGGTCACCCCGTCAAATCCTCGTTTGGTCGGGGAATGGCGGTACTGTTTCCTCTCCTTTCCAGACTGCGGGGACTCAGGGGAACAGCGTTCGACCTGTTCGGCTATTCAGCCGAACGCAAGATGGAGCGGCAACTCATTTCGGGATTTCTGGAAGATCTGGATTTTGCCCGGCAGCGGTTGCTTGCCGGAAATGCAGACGTGATGGCCGATTTTCTTTCCTACCCCCTCAGTATTCGGGGCTATGGGCACGTAAAAAAAGCCAATGCGGAAGATCATCTCGAGAAAAGAAATGCAATTAAACAGTTGATAACAGCTTCGCGCGATAAGGTGTCTGCGGTCGCAGCCGAGTAGTGGGGCGGTCATGCCGCGTTGGTGCCGATGATGCCCGTCGCAGCGTCGCCAGTCCGCCAATAGTCATCTTGGGATGTATGAATTCGGACCACCGTTAAATCCAATCTTAATCTCCTTGCGATAAGTCATGACGCTAACCAATCAAGGCGGCGTTCATGCATTCGTCAAACAGCACAGCATTTGCAGACGATGTCCGGCTCTCGTTCGTGGCCACATTGTATCAGCAAAGAGGCACGCTCTTTGCCGGCATGATCGCGCATGTGGTGACGACAACTTCCATCTATTTCCGGATCAACGACCCATTCTATCTCTACGCCAGCATGGCCTTGTTCGTGATATGGCTTTGCCGCAACCTTGACATGATGCGGTTCGACCGCCTCGACAAAGCGCACTTCAAGCTTCAGGACACCCTCCGCTGGGAAAAGCGCTATGTCGTCGGTTCGCTGGTGGCGGCGTTCACGCTGGGCACGGTTTGCGCGCATTCGCTTGTCGTCGCGAAGGATCCGTTCGCGGAGATGGTTTCGGTGTCCGTGACACTGGCCACCATGATCGCAGTCGTTGGCCGGAATTTCGGCTCGCGGCTGAACGTGGACATGATTGTTCTCGCGGCCTGCCTGCCGATGATGGCAGGCTTCGTGATGGCGCATGATCCCTACATGATCCTGATGGGATTGCTTCTCCTGCCTCTGTTCCTGACAACGCGCTCCATGGCCAACGGGGTTCGGGATTTTCTGTTCAACTCCGTGACGGCGGAAAGAAAGACCGCGATTCTCGCGGAGCGGTTCGATACGGCGCTCAACAACATGTCGCATGGCCTGTTCATGCTTGACGGAGAAGGCCGGATCGAAGTTGCCAATCTCAAGGCCCGCGAATTCTTCCATATTGATTCCCACGTCAATCTGAGCGGCCGCGCACTGAAGGCCGCGCTTCGGCTCGGAACTCGACACGGTCTCATTCCGCGTGAATATTTCGCCGACATCAGCGCAACCCTCACGGACCTGATCGCCGGGCGCGAGCACAGGGCGCTGATGCGTACGGACGCCAACACATGGCTTGAATTCAGCGCCAGGCATCGTGGCGAAAAGGGCGTGGTGCTGACGTTCGAGGATGTTTCCGCGCGGATCGAATCTGAAAAGCGGATCCTGCAACTGGCACGGTTTGACAATCTGACGGGATTGCCGAACCGGTCATGGTTCCGTGAACTGGTCGCCAAGAAGATCGGCAAGGCAAGAGCTGACCAGAATTCGGCTCTCGCAGTCATCGACATCAACGACTTCAAGCATGTCAACGATACGATGGGTCACATCAGCGGCGACAAGTTGCTCAGCGCCCTGGCCGCACGGCTGAGATCCGTTGCCAACAAGAAAATTCTCGTCTCGCGGTTCGGGGGCGACGAGTTCGTGCTCTTCCTCTCGGATATTGGTGGCGAGGCTGATCTCAGGGCGACAATGGATGAGGTCGTCGACACGCTGGGCGGCACCTATGTGATCGATCGCCACAAGCTCTATATCAGTCTCTCCGCTGGTGTGGTGATGGCCCGGACCTCAGATGCGCAGATCGAGGACATGCACATTCAGGCAGATCTGGCCCTGTATGAAGCAAAGCGTCGCGACAAGGGCAGCTGGTGCCTGTTCGAGAAATCGATGGATCAGGAGTATGTCCGCCGCCAGCGCCTCAAGGCCGACCTTCGCGACGCGATCAGAACGCACTCGATGAGCCTCGTTTATCAACCGATGTTCAATCCCGAGGGGACGCGGATCGTCGGTGCGGAAGCCCTGTCTCGCTGGGACCATCCGGAGTTCGGTCCGGTGTCACCCGCGGTCTACATTCCTCTTGCGGAAGAAATGGGCATCATTAGCGAGCTGACCCACGGTGTGGTCGCTCAGGCGGTGAAGGTTTGCGCCACCTGGCCAGAGGAAATGTTTGTCTCGATAAACCTCTCCGCGCATGATCTCGGAGACCGCACGATCGTTTCCGTCATCGCCGACGCGCTCGACCGCTACGCCCTGGCGCCGGAACGTCTGCAGCTTGAGGTGACAGAGAGCGGTTTGATGGATGACATTGACAAGGCTCGGGCCATTCTGTCCGAATTGCGGGGGATGGGAATGCCCATCGCCATCGATGATTTCGGGACCGGGTACTCGAGCCTGAGCTATCTCAATCTGCTGCCGCTCAACAAGGTCAAGATCGATCGCTCCTTCGTCAGCAACCTCACCGAAGACCCGCAAAAACTCAAGCTGCTGCGTGGCGTGGTCAATCTGTCCCGGGAACTTGGCCTCGAGATCATTGTCGAAGGGGTTGAGACCGAAGATCAGCTGACCACGATCCGTGACAACAACTGCGCGGATATCATTCAGGGCTACATCTTCGGGGCCCCGATCCGGGAAGGGGTGTTTGCCGAACTGGCGAGCCGTCTTTCACGCTCCGCAAGACGGGCCAGGCCACGGCCTGCGCTCGTTCGCGCCTGACAAGCGGCAAGACGGGCGATCAAACCGCCGGGCCGTCAGCTGAATTGTCCCCATCGTCGAACCATTATTTGTTGCGGGTGCTTTTCTGGCGTTGAATCGCCGTGCAGCGCCCTTTTCCGATTTTGTTAACCATAACGGCAGGTTAATAAGGTCGTTAGAGCGCTATTTGATTGATTAACCGAATTTTAACGATAAAGTTTTCCCGAGTTCAACTGCGGGGATGCGAAACTGATGACTGTCGCGGACAGCAAGAAGTTGAAGGGGTTCAGCGACAGTGTCATTCGCTTCCTTGAGAACATCGAGTACAGGCGGATCGACAATGCCGACGACCTCGAGGACGTCGCCCGCCTGCGCTTCAAGGCCTTCACCGCAGTCGGCCTGGCCCCGCAGTCGGGGCCGCTTCTGATCGATGAACTCGACTTCAAGCCCAACGCGCATGTGCTCGGCATCTTCTTCGACGAGCAGCTGGTGTCGACGATCCGCGTCCATCACGTGACCGCCGCCGAACGCGACAGCGTGGCTGTGTCACACTTTCCGGATGTCATGAACCCTCTTCTGGATGCGGGAAAGACATTCATCGACCCGGTCAGGTTTGCAGCCGACCCGGAACTGATGCGCGACTATCCGGCCTTGCCGTATCTCACGCTTCGGGTGGCCACAATGGCGACCGTCTATTTCGATGTCGATTATTGCCTGTCCGTGATCAAGCCGAACCACAGGGCGTTCTACAAGCGGATCTTCCAGTCGATCGAACTGACGGAGCCGCGTTATTTCGAGCGCTACAACAGCAATATCGAATTGCACGGGGCCAATGCGCACGAGCTCAAGCGCACCCTGTTCAAGCGGTTTCCGTTCTTCAGTTCGCAGCCCAGTGAGCGCAAGTTGATGTTCGCGCCGCGCAGCGAACTGATGATGCCACCGCTGACAATCAGGCCTACCGCCCGCTACGCGCTTCAGCAGGCCGGATAGCTGTTTTCCCATCTTCTGTTTTGTCCGGACGGGGGCAATTCGGGCAAAAACACGCCTTGATTGCTTCCACACCCCGGCGTGTTGTCCATTGCACATTCACGGTGGTTTGTGTAATCCCTCGTTCGATTGCCACTATGGGAGTTACAGCATGGCTGAGCAGATGAGCGGTCCTGTCGAGACCGGCGCCGAAATGGACTATTCCGAACACGAAAAAACCTACGCGATCTTTCTTGCCGGCGCGAAATACGGCTCGATTGTCATCATCGCATTGCTGATCTCGATGGCGGCGTTCTTCTTCACCGCGGCCGGAGGCATTTCGAGCTTCCTCCTGTTTCTGGTGCTCAGCATCGGCGGCAGCTTTCTCGCGCGCTGAGGCCTTTTTAGCGAATCGGGTCGGGGTAAGCTGATCCGCTTCGTCTCATCACGACTGCCAGAGGAGGGGCTCGCGTGAGCGCCATTGTTTTTGTAGCCAAAGAATCAGATCCGCTCGAACCAAGAGTCGCTGCCTCGCCAGAGACAGTGAAGAAGATGGTTGCGCTCGGGCTCGACGTCGTTGTGCAAAAAGGCGCCGGAGAGAAGTCCCGGATCTCGGATGATGATTTTGTCGCCGCCGGCGCCAAGACGGGAACTGCGACCGAAGCCAAGAAGGCGGATGTGGTTCTCAGAGTGCGCCGTCCGTCGGAAACAGAAATGAAATCGCTCAAAAAAGGTGCGATCGTTCTGGCGCAGATGGACCCCTACGGCAACGAGAAGGCCGTTGCGGCCCTCGCAAAGGCAGGGGTTACGGCATTCGCGATGGAGCTTATGCCTCGCATCACCCGCGCGCAGTCCATGGACGTTCTGTCCTCGCAGGCAAACCTCGCGGGTTATCAGGCCGTGATCGAGGCCTCCCATGCCTTCGACCGCGCCATGCCGATGATGATGACTGCAGCGGGAACCGTCCCGGCAGCCAAGGTTTTCGTCATGGGCGCCGGTGTGGCTGGACTTCAGGCAATCGCGACAGCCCGCCGGCTCGGTGCAGCGGTTTCGGCCACCGACGTCCGCCCTGCCGCAAAGGAGCAGGTCGCCTCGCTCGGAGCGAAGTTCATCGCCGTTGAGGATGACGAGTTCAAGGCGGCGGAAACTGCCGGCGGTTACGCCAAGGAAATGTCGAAGGAGTATCAGGCCAAGCAGGCCAAGCTCGTTGCGGACCACATTTCCAAGCAGGACATTGTTATCACCACCGCCCTCATTCCGGGACGTCCGGCGCCGAAGCTGATTTCGCGCGACATGATCAAGAGCATGCGGCTCGGATCGGTCGCCGTTGATCTGGCCGTGGAGCGTGGGGGCAACATTGAAGGTTCCAAGCCCGGCGAGACCGTGACGATCGACGGCGTGACCGTGATCGGCGTGCTCAACATGCCGGGCCAGATAGCAGCCAGTGCGTCGCTCTTGTACGCCAAGAACCTGCTGACGTTCCTCGACACCATGATCGACAAGGAAAGCAAGTCGGTCTCGGTCAATTTCGAGGACGAGCTGGTCAAGGCAACAGCGCTTACGCACGATGGCGCAGTGGTTCATCCCGCTTTCGGCGGTGACACAAACAAGGGGGAAGCGTGATGGCAGGTTCCGCACTTGACACCGCTCTTGAGAATCTCGAGCAGGCGGTAGCCGCCGTTAGAACTGCGGCGGAGAATGCCGGCCCTGCCGGAGACGGTGTGGCTGCGGCGGTGCACGCCGCAAGCGGCGGCGCAATCGACCCGTTCGTGTTTCGCCTGGCGATCTTCGTGCTGGCGATCTTTGTCGGCTACTATGTGGTCTGGTCAGTGACGCCGGCGCTGCATACGCCGCTGATGGCGGTGACCAATGCAATTTCCTCGGTGATCGTGGTCGGCGCCCTTCTGGCGGTCGGCGCATCGCTTTCGGGATGGGCGACAGGCTTCGGGTTCGTCGCGCTGGTGCTGGCTTCGGTCAATATCTTCGGCGGCTTCCTGGTGACCCAGCGCATGCTGGCCATGTACAAGAAAAAAGAGAAGTGAGGGCCGGCTGATGTCTGAGAATTTCGCCGCATTCGCCTACCTCGTCTCGGGTGTGCTGTTCATCATGGCCCTTCGCGGGCTTTCGCATCCCACGACCTCCCGTCAGGGCAACATGTACGGCATGGTCGGTATGGCGATCGCCATCATCACCACCCTGCTGCTCGCCCAACCGTCGTTCGGCGGCTTCGTGATGATCATTGCGGGTCTTGCCATCGGTGGCGGCGGAGGTGCCTACATCGCGCGCAAGATCGCCATGACGTCGATGCCGCAGCTCGTGGCGGGCTTTCACAGTCTTGTGGGCCTGGCTGCCGTGCTGGTGGCGGCCGCCGCGCTCTACTCCCCGCATGCCTTCGGTATCGGCGAGGTGGGTGAAATCCATGCCCAGGCGCTCATCGAGATGTCGCTGGGCGTGGCAATCGGTGCAGTCACCTTCACCGGCTCCATCATCGCGTTCCTCAAGCTCGACGGCCGCATGTCCGGCAAGCCGATCATGCTGCCGATGCGCCACGTCATCAACGCAGCACTTGGAATCGGTATCGTGGTTCTCATCGCTGCGCTTGTGGTCACGGAAAGCTATACGGTCTTCTGGCTGATAGTCGTCCTGTCGCTCGTGCTCGGAGTTCTCATCATCGTGCCGATCGGCGGCGCCGACATGCCCGTCGTTGTGTCGATGCTCAATTCCTACTCGGGCTGGGCGGCTGCCGGCATCGGCTTCACCCTGGGCAACCTCGCGCTCATCATCACCGGCGCATTGGTCGGGTCGTCGGGTGCAATCCTGTCCTACATCATGTGCAAGGGCATGAACCGTTCGTTCATCTCGGTCATTCTCGGCGGCTTTGGCGGCGAAACCGCAGCTTCGGGAGGCGACGACATCGACCGCACGGTGAAGATGGGATCGGCCGATGATGCGGCGTTCCTGATGGCCAATGCGTCGAAGGTCATCATCGTCCCGGGCTACGGCATGGCCGTGGCGCAGGCCCAGCACGCCACGCGGGAACTGGCCGACAAGCTGAAGGAACACGGTGTCGAGGTGAAATATGCCATTCATCCGGTGGCCGGACGCATGCCCGGGCACATGAACGTGCTGCTGGCGGAAGCCAACGTCCCCTACGACGAGGTTTTCGAACTGGAAGACATCAATTCCGAGTTCGCGCAGGCCGATGTGGCCTATGTCATCGGCGCCAATGATGTGACCAACCCGGCCGCGCGGGATGACAAGTCCTCGCCGATCTATGGCATGCCGATCCTGGATGTCGACAAGGCGCAGACCTGCCTTTTCGTCAAGCGCTCGCTCGGGTCCGGCTATGCCGGCATCGACAACACGCTGTTCTACAAGGACGGCACGATGATGCTTCTGGGCGACGCGAAGAAGATGACCGACGACATCGTCAAGGCCATCGAGGACTGACAGGCGTCGTGATTCTTGACTTGAAACAAAAAGGCCCGGCATCAAGCCGGGCCTTCTTTTGTTGAACCATGCTATTCCGGCGTTCAGTTGGCAACGGACCGGAGTTCGAGTTCGGCAACGCCAACGGCGATGTTCACGCCTTCCTGGGCCTGAACGCTCACTGGCTGCAGGGACAGGGTATCGTTCGACCCGCCGACGAGAACGTTGACGCCTGCGCCTGCGGCTGCGCTGGCTTCGGCTGAGACACCGCGATAGTCGCCGGCCAGCGAGCCGAGCGCGTATTCGTAGTCCGTCGTCGGGGCCAGGACCAGCCACTGGATCAATGTCGCGTCGGTGAAGCCGATATCGACGCCAAACTTGTTGATGACACCGAAATAGGGCTCGCGTGCCTCGCTGTCGTCTGCCGGGATGAATTCGCAGGCGAGGTCCTTGGATGAACCGAACACGAAACCGGTTCCGCCTTCAACGACGCATTCCAGCAGGCCGGCCTCCACGCTGTCGGCGCTGGCGGTCTGTGTCTGCGCACCCAGGGCGAGCGCGGTTGCGACGCATGCGGTGGCGGCGATTTTCTTGTTGATGATCATGATGACCTCACTTTCCGAAGTTGTGCGTGTTGGGTTCGGGTCACAACGGTTATGTGGTCGATCGGTTCCGGTGTTGTCGCTGTCATCTGCAGCGGGATGATGGCTGGAGCATGGAAACAGGGTCGCAAGAAAGGTGGCACGGTCATGCCGCTTGAGCGACCGCAACTGGCCGTCCGGCCAGGTCTAGGGGCGGTCAGAAAAGTGGTCCGGGTACCTGTTTCAAGAGGTTGCTGGACGCGCGCCCTGCACGAAATTCAGCGAACTCGGGCCAGCCCGTCAATGGCGGGACGATACTTCGGATCGAGTTGTGCCGCCCGGGCGTAGGCGCGCTTCGCCTTGGTCTTGTCACCGCGGCGCTCGTAGATCAATGCCTGGTTTGCCCAGGATTCGGCGACTTGCTGGTCAAGTTCGATGGCGCGGTTGAAATCGCTGAAGGCGTTTTCGTCGTCGTTGAGCGCCACGTAGGATATGCCCCGGCCATTGTAGGGCTCGGGCGAATTCGGAGCCAACGAAATGGCCGTCGAAAAATCCTCGATCGCCTGGGCGTGCTGGCCCTGCAACTGCTTGATCAAGCCGCGGTTGTGGAACGCCCGGGGGTCTGTGGTATCGAGATTGATGGCGCGGTTGTAATCATTCATCGCTTCGGAATTGCGGCCGGCCTGCCGATACAGGTTGCCGCGGCCGATATAGGCGACGTCATAGCGTGGGTTGATCTGGAGCGCCCGGTTGTAGTCGCTGGCAGCCTCTGCCGCGTTGCCCATGGAACGGTTTATGAGGGCGCGGTTCGCATAGGCCTGATAAAACGAGGGATTGAGCTGGATCGCGCGGTTGAAGTCATCCATCGCGTTGCGGAACTGGCCGGAACGCCCATAGGCTGCCCCGCGAACATTGTATCCCTCTGGATCACTCGGATTTCGGCGTATCACCTCGGTCAGCGAGGCGATATTCTCCTCGGTTCCCTGTGAACGGTCGATCTGGATGGTATCAACGGGCGACGTCGTGCTGCAGCCTGCAAGGGCCACTGCAACGACGGCAGCCATTAACCAGACATGCTTGCCCCCGGCTGCTTGCTCACTTGTCCTGATTGCCGAAGTCAACCGCATCACCTGTGTCCCATGCACCCGGTCGGAGTCATCCGCACCGTTTCAAATTGCGCCCCCCGCGCCAGTCTTCGCACCGTTCGTGCCAAGCCTGCTTCAAGCCCTGTCCTGGCGTTATGTTCCACCGATCGAGAGCCGCGCGCGAAAAAAGGCGGAGACGAATTTTCGTCCCCGCCTCGCATTCATGCAACCCCAAAGGGGCAAAAAAACGGCTGGATCAGCGCGATGCCGGACGGCCGCCGCCGATGAGCCCTTCACGCTGCGCGCGCTTGCGGGCCAGCTTGCGGACGCGACGAACAGCTTCGGCCTTCTCTCTAGCGCGCTTCTGCGACGGCTTCTCGTAAAAATCACGCATCTTCATTTCACGGAAAATGCCTTCGCGCTGCATTTTCTTCTTGAGAGCGCGGAGCGCCTGATCGACATTGTTATCGCGGACAAGTACCTGCACGTTAATCCCGTTCCTTCGAGTTTTTCGGTTGGCTGAAGCAGCCTGTTCAGAACAAACAATTCACGTTCGTTCGGCCAGGGGCTTTACGATTGAGAGGGGCAATACCAGTTTCGGCGTCCCAAGTCCAGTCCCCTTGCCGCTTGACACCGACTGGGGCGGCGTATTTTTTCGGACCTGGCCTACGGGTCGGGGGCTCCAAGGTTGCAGCACCACCGGCCGGGGTTGCAAGAACAGGATCGCCGGAGTGGCCATTGCCCGCTGCGACACTGAATGCCGCTTGGAAGTCGCAAAGCAGCCGATGCGCGACCGGCAAATTTGCTCTTGCTTGTCGGCAACGACGTTCCTGAAACCCAATGCCTGAATTCCATGGCAACCATCCGGAGTCACATCGCCATGCGCAAGTATTCCGCTTTTGCCGTCGCCCGGGAGGCCCTCCGCGGGCACAAGGGCTGGCCGGCCCAATGGACCTCCCCGGAGCCCCGCAAGGACTATGACGTGATCATCGTCGGCGCGGGCGGGCACGGGCTTGGAACCGCGTACTACCTGGCCAAGGAGCACGGGATCACCAACATTGCCGTGATCGAGAAGGGTTGGCTGGGTGGCGGCAACACCGGACGCAACACCACCATCATCCGCTCGAATTACCTCTACGATGAAAGTGCGGGCCTGTACGATCATGCACTCAAGCTGTGGGACGGGCTGTCGCAGGACCTCAATTACAATGTCATGTATTCGGCGCGCGGCGTGATGATGCTGGCGCACAATGTGCATGACGTGCAGGTGTTCAAGCGGCACATCCACGCCAACCGGCTCAACGGTATCGACAATGAATGGCTGACGCCGGAAGAGGCCAAGGAGTACTGCCCGCCGCTCAACATCCAGCAATCGGCCCGCTATCCGGTGATGGGTGCGGCCTTGCAGCGCAGGGGCGGAACCGCCCGGCACGATGCCGTGGCCTGGGGCTATGCCCGTGCGGCAGCGGCGATGGGCGTCCACATCATCCAGAATTGCGAAGTGACCGGCGTGCGCCGGGCTAACGATGGTTCCGTCTCGGGCGTTGACACCAGCCGCGGTTTCATCGGCGCAAAGAAAGTCGGGATCGTGGCGGCGGGGCACACTTCCGTCATCATGGAAATGGCCGGCGTGCGGATGCCGCTGGAAAGCTATCCGTTGCAGGCCCTGGTTTCCGAGCCGGTCAAGCCGGTCTTCCCCTGCGTGGTGATGTCCAACACCGTGCATGCCTACATCTCGCAATCGGACAAGGGGGAACTGGTGATTGGTGCCGGCACCGACCAGTACACCTCCTATTCGCAGACCGGCGGACTGCACATTCTCAGCCATACGCTCGACGCGATCTGCGAGATGTTCCCGATGTTCACCCGGATGAAGATGCTGCGGTCGTGGGGCGGCATTGTCGATGTGACGCCCGACCGTTCGCCGATCCTCGCCAAGACCCCGGTGAAGGGCCTCTACGTCAATTGCGGCTGGGGCACCGGCGGCTTCAAGGCGACCCCGGGATCCGCCCACGTTTTTGCCCACACGATTGCGCGCGACGAACCGCACAGGATCAATGCGCCGTTTACACTCGAGCGCTTCAGGACCGGACGACTGATCGATGAAGCAGCTGCCGCGGCTGTGGCGCACTAGGACTACGCCGATGTCGAACCAACCAATCAAGCTCAGCGAAAAGCTCGCGACGTTCACCGAATACTGGTCTCCGAGAATTGTCGCGGGCTTCAATGGCCACGATGTGATGGTGGTGAAGGTCAAGGGCGAGTTCAACTGGCACTCACACCCGGATACGGATGATCTGTTCTTCGTGTTGTCCGGGCGGCTGACCATCCAGATGCGCGATGGAGATGTCGTGCTTGAGCCGGGTGAGATGTACGTCGTTCCGAAAGGTGTCGAACATTGTCCCCGGGCCGATGTGGAAACCCATCTCTTGATTATCGAGCCGGAAGGCACGCCCAATACCGGCGACGCCGAAACCGCCGTGATCAAGTACAAGATCTGACCAAGGACCAAGCCATGCTTCTGATCCATTGTCCCTATTGCCGGGAAGACCGGCCCGAACTGGAGTTCCGGAACGCCGGCGAGGCGCATATCGAGCGTCCGAAAGACATCTCCGCGATCAGCGACGAGGAATTCGAGGCGTTCTTCTTCATTCGGGACAACCCGAAGGGCGTCGCCTATGAGCGCTGGCGCCACATTCACGGCTGCGCGCGCTTCTTCAACGCGGTGCGGGACACGGTGAGCGACAGGTTCGTGACAACCTACAAGGCGGGCGAGCCGCGCGTGGACGTTGCCCGCGCGGATGATGGCGTGGTGCGCGTGGCGGGAGCAGCAAAATGACGGGCGCAAACCGGATCAAGGGCAAGGGCCGGCTGACGCCTGCCAGAACAGTTCGCTTCAGCTTCGACGGGCGGAGCCTGGCGGCGGTCGAGGGGGATACGCTTGCCTCCGCACTGCTTGCCAACGGCATTCACCTGACCGGTCGTTCCTTCAAGTACCACCGGCCGCGCGGCATGCTTTCTGCAGGGCCGGAAGAGCCCAACGCGTTGATGGATATCGCGCGCGACACTGCGCGGCGGACACCCAATGTGCGGGCGACGGTACAGGAGGTGTTTGACGGGCTTCAGGCAAAGTCGCAGAACCGCTGGCCTTCGCTCGGTTTCGATGTGGGCGGGATCAACAACTACGCCTCGCCGTTCTTTGCGGCCGGTTTCTACTACAAGACGTTCATGTGGCCGAAGGCCGCCTGGAAGAAAGTCTATGAACCCGTTATCAGGGCCGCGGCCGGTCTCGGCGTTGCGCCAAGCGAGCCGGACCCCGATCATTATGCCAATCACTTCGTTCACTGCGACGTGCTGGTGATCGGCGGCGGTGCTGCCGGACTGTCTGCGGCCCTTGCGGCGGCACATGCCGGCGCGCAGGTGATCCTGTGTGACGAGCAGCCTGAAACCGGCGGCGCGTTTCACCACGAGATCGATGCAAGGGTGGACGGCAACTCCGGGTGGGACTGGGCGCAGGCGGTGACGCGGGAACTGCAGGCGATGCCGAACGCGCGGGTTCTGACCCGCACGACGGCCTTCGGCTACCAGGCGCAAAACCATGTCGGTCTGATCGAACGGGTAACCGAACATCTTGCGCGTCCCGATGCGTCCTTGCCGCGCGAGCGGCTCTGGCAGGTGCGCGCAAAGCAGGTTGTCATTGCCACCGGGGCGATCGAGCGGCACATGGTGTTTGCGAACAACGACCGGCCCGGCATCATGCTGGCATCGGCCGCCCGCACCTATCTCAATCATTTCGGCGTCGCAGTCGGCGCGAAGGTCGGGGTCTACACGGCTTGCGATTCCGCATGGGCGGCCGCTTTCGACCTGAAGGCCGCGGGTGTTTCCGTCCCGGCGATCGTCGACGTGCGGCCCGACCCCGATCCGGCATTGGTGGCGCGCGCCAAGGAGCTTGGCATCGAGGTTCTGGCTGGCCAGTCCGTGCTCGACACCTCGGGCGCCCTGCGGGTCAAATCGATGAAGGTCGGCAGGCCATCCGGTGGATCAACGCGCACCATCCCCATCGATGCGCTGATCATGTCGGCCGGCTGGACGCCTTCCGTGCACATGTATTCGCAGTCGCGCGGCAAGGTGGTCTGGGACGAGGACACCAAGCGGTTTCTGCCCGGCAAGAACGTGCAGGATTGTGTCAGCGTTGGCGCCTGCAATGGCGTCGATGACCTGGATGACGCGATCGAAGGGGCGGCGAAGGCCGGGCTGGATGCCGCCAAGGCCGCCGGTGTCAAGACAAAGTCCCGCTGGAAGGCACCCGAAGCCGAAGCCGGTACGTCATGGTCGGGAAGCATGATGGGCTCGGCGGGCGGCGCAGGCCCGGACACCACCGTCAAGGCATTCGTCGACTTCCAGAACGACGTGACGGCCAAGGATATCCGGCTCGCCGTCCGCGAGGGCATGCATTCCATCGAGCATGTCAAGCGCTTCACCACCAACGGCATGGCGACCGATCAGGGCAAGACGTCGAACATCCACGGTCTGGCTATCGCCGCGGAGATGCTCGGAAAGCAGCTGCCGCAGGTGGGGCTTACGACCTTCCGGTCTCCCTACACGCCGGTGACGTTCGGTGCGATCGTCAATCACTCCAGGGGCGACCTGTTCGACCCGTCGCGGCGCACGCCGATGCATGGCTGGGAAGAGAAGCACGGTGCGGTGTTCGAGGATGTCGGTCACTGGAAACGGGCCTGGTACTATCCCCGCGCGGGCGAGGACATGCACGAAGCCGTCAACCGCGAATGCCGCACCGTTCGCGAAGCGGCGGGCATGTTCGATGCGTCGACGCTCGGCAAGATCGAAGTTGTCGGACCGGATGCGGCGAAGTTCCTCGACCTGATGTACACCAACGGCTGGCAGAAGCTGGCGCCGGGCCGCTGCAAATACGGCATCATGCTGCGCGAGGACGGCTTTATCTATGATGACGGCGTGGTCGGCCGGCTCGCCGAGGACCGTTTCCACGTGACGACCACCACCGGTGGGGCGCCACGTGTGATGCACCATATGGAAGACTACCTGCAGACCGAGTTTCCCGACCTCAAGGTCTGGCTCACCTCGACGACGGAGCAGTGGGCCGTGATCGCGGTTCAGGGACCAAAGGCGCGCGAGATCGTTGCGCCGCTGGTGGAAGACATCGACCTTTCCAACGAGGCGATGCCGCACATGAGCGTGCGCGAGGGCAGGATCTGCGGCGTGCCCACACGGCTTTTCCGGATGTCGTTCACCGGTGAAGCAGGCTACGAGGTCAATGTACCCGCCGACTACGGCGCGGCTGTGTGGGAGGCTCTTTGGGAGCGGGCGGAAGCTCTCGGTGCCTGTGCCTATGGCACCGAGACGATGCATGTCCTGCGCGCCGAGAAGGGATACATCATTGTCGGTCAGGACACCGACGGCACGGTGACGCCGGACGACGCCGGTCTCATCTGGGCCGTCGCCAAGAGCAAGCCCGACTTTGTCGGCATTCGCGGGATGAAGCGGCCCGATCTGGTCGCCTCTGGCCGGAAGCAGCTCGTGGGCCTGAAAACCAAAGATGCGAAAACCGTTCTCGAGGAAGGTGCGCAGATCGTTGCCGATCCGAACCAGCGCGTGCCGATGACCATGATCGGGCATGTGACGTCCTCCTATTGGTCGGAGAATTGCGGCCGCTCGATCGCCATGGCGCTCGTTGCCGATGGCCGCGCGCTCAAGGGCAAAACGCTGTATGTGCCGATGCCGGACCGGACCATCGAGGTTGAGGTCACCGACACCGTGTTTTTCGACCTGGAAGGAGGGCGCGTAAATGGCTAAATCCGCTCAGACAGCAACAGCGGCCCGCATCGAACCGCTCGCCGGCCGTACCGGAGGTGCAGCAGGCGTAACCGTGACACCTGCAAAGGCCGCGTTTCGCGTATCGCTTCGCGCCAATGCCGCCGATGCAGCGGCGCTTTCAAAATCCCTCGGGCTCGAATTGCCGCTTGAGCCGAAGACTTCGGCGAAGACCGCGAAGGGGCGACTGGCATTCTGGCTCGGTCCAGATGAATGGCTGATCATCGACGAGGCCGGAGATCCGCTGGTCGATCTGGCCAAGTGCAAGGCACTGCACAGCGCGGTCGACGTTTCGCACAGGAATGCAGCGCTTCTCGTCAGCGGAAAGGGTGCGAGAGCGACGCTTGAGGCCGGGTGCCCACAGGATCTCGGCGAAACCGTTTTTCCGGTCGGAGCCGTGGCGCGGACGATTCTCGGCAAGATCGAGGTGGTTATTTATCGCGCCGGCGAGACAGAGTACCGGGTCGAATTCTGGCGGTCGTTTTCGGCCTACGCGTTCGGCTTTCTCAATGAAGCGGCAAAGGATTGCCTGGCCTGATTTCATTCCGCGGGACGGGATTCCGGTTCAATCCGGCTTTGCAGGCAGATCCTTCGGGTCGAACTGTATGACCGTGAGCCAGGTCGCGGTGAGGGCAGGCTTCTTGCCGCCCTCGATCTGGACCGTGACGTCATAGGTGGTCATCAGCAGCCCGGGTCCGCGCATGCGCGCTTCCTTCAGCACGAAACGTCCACGCACCCGGCCTCCCGAGGGGACGGGAGCCATGAAGCGGAGCTTGTTGAAGCCGAAATTGATGCCGACATTCGGTTCGCGCAGACGCGGAACACAGTCCGCATGCATGGCCGACAGCAGGGACACTGTCAGAAAACCGTGGGCAATGGTGCCGCCGAAGGCCGTATCTGCTGCGCGTTTGGGATCCACATGGATGAACTGATGATCGTCGGTGGCTTCCGCGAAGGCGTCAATGCGCGTTTGCGGGACATCGATCCATTCGGACACGCCAAGTTCGGTGCCGACAAGCCCGTCCACGTCGGCTATGGAAATCTCAAGCGGCACATCGGTCTCCAACTGATTGATCCTTCGGCGAACCATAGTGCCAACAAGCAGCCAGTCCATTGCCAATTTTCGTCAAATGCCGATTTGTCCCGATGTCAGATCATTGCAGGCGGACTCAGCGATCGGGCGCCGTTTCCTCCCACGCGATCACCGAGCGCCCCGGCGCCATTCCATCCTCGGACAATCCCGGAGAAGCGACGGTCCATCGCTCGGCCGGAGCGGGAAGCTGCGGGCTTACGGGGTCGTGGCCGCGGTTGAACAGAACGGCGAGACGTTGTCCCGGCGCGCCCAGCACCATCAGGAATGCATCGAGCTCTGGGTTCTCCCAGTCTCCCGGCGTCATGTCCCGCCCGTCCGGTGTCATCCACCGAACCTGGTCGGGCAAGCCGGATCCGTCGGCGTCCTGAAGGAATGCCGTGCCGGACAGAGAGGGGCACCTGGTTCGCAGGGCGGACCAGGCCTTCGTAAAGTCGAGCCGCTCCCGGTCCAATTCCGACCAGTCGCGCCAGGTCATCTCGTTGTCCTGGGCGTAAGCGTTGTTGTTGCCCTTCTGGGAGTGACCAAACTCGTCGCCGGCGGTCAGCAACAGGGTCCCCCTCGATGCAAAAAGCGTGGCAATCAGGGCCTTGGCATCGGCATTGCGCGCCTTGCGGATTTCCGGATCGTCACTGGGGCCCTCGACGCCATTGTTCCAGGAGTGATTGGCGTCGTGGCCGTCCCGGTTGTCCTCGCCATTGGCCTCGTTGTGCTTGTGGGCATAGGTGACGAGGTCGCCGAGCGGGAAGCCGTCATGGGCTGCGACAAAGTTGACGCTGCGCGTCTTCCGGGCGCGCTCGTGGCCGAAGACATCGGATGACCCCGACAGACGGGTCGCGAGGGCTCCGGTCATGCCCGTATCGCCACGCCAGAACCGGCGGATGTCGTCGCGGGCGAGGTCGTTCCACTCCAGCCACGGCGGCTGAAAGTTGCCCAGCTGATAGCCGCCCGGTCCGATGTCCCAGGGTTCGGCGACCATGATCCTGTCATGGAGAACCGGATCGTCGATGATGGCTTTCAAGAGCTTGGCGTCGGGCGAAAAGCCGTCGTCGCCGCGACCGAGAATAGGCGCCAGATCGAAGCGGAACCCATCTATTCCCGCCTGGACAACAAAGTGCCGCAAGGCTGTCAGCACAAGTTCCTGAACCGCCGGCCGGTCGCAGGCGAGCGTGTTGCCGCATCCGGTGTCGTTAACCGGTTGACCGGGATTGTCCTGTTCGTGACGGTAATAGGTCGAGTTCGCGAGGCCTCGAAGCGACAGGGTCGGCCCGTCATTGTCGCTCTCGCCGGTGTGGTTGTAGACCACGTCGAGCATGACGCCGATGCCCCTGCCATGCAGGGCCTCGACGGCCAGCCGCAAATCGGCGATGCCACCGGGCGCCAGCCGGGGGTCGAGCGCCAGCATGGTGACGGGGTTGTACCCCCAGGCATTCGCGAGCCCCAGGCGCGGCAAGTGACGTTCGTCGATCCAGGCTGCAACCGGAAGCAACTCCACCGCGCCGACATTGAGCGACACGAGATGATCCAGGACTGCCGGATGAGCCAGTGCCTTGAGCGTGCCGCGGTCCTCTTCGGGCACTTCGGGATGCAGCATGGTGAAGGCCCGCACCGGAAGTTCGTAGACCAATCCACCGGGCGCAAAGAACGGGCGGTCCGGGTTGAGAGGCGGCAGAGGCGCCTCGATGACGCCCTTCGGCATCAGCGGCGCGGTATCCTCGCCAAACGCAGCCAACCGAGGGTCGAATGCAAACGGGCGATCGATCCGGATCGCGTAGGGATCCACCAGCAGTTTCGCCGGATCGAAACGGTCGCCGGTTTCGGGAGACCACGGTCCGTCGGCGCGAAATCCGTAGCGGTTTCCGGGTTTAAGTCCGTCAACGGTGCCGGAAAAGAGACTGTCCTTGCCGGCGGTCAGTTGGTGACGTGATGTTTCGGCATCGGCTGCATCGAAGATGCACACGCTGATGGTTTCCGCGCCGGGCGCATGAACGGCAAACCGAGCGCCGGAGGGTGTCAGGGAAGCCCCAAGCCGCATCGGTGTCAGATCGTCTCCGGTATTGCCCATCAGGTGATGACAGTCGGCGCGTTGCGGCCGGTTCGTTTCCGGATTTCCGCAATGGCTTCAGCCGCTGCAATGACCGGTTCCAGTGCTTCCTGTGTCTCCTGGTCATGCAACGCGGGATCGGGTTCGTGCCGCTCCATGTAGACCCTGAGCGTTGCTCCGGAGGTTCCGGTGCCGGAAAGCCTGAAAACGAGGCGCGCGCCGCCTTCGAAAAAGATCCGGAGGCCCTGATTGCTGCTGACCGAGCCGTCGATGGGATCGTGATAGGAAAAGCTGTCTGCGCGCTCCACCGTGAGGGAATTCGACGAGGTTCCCGGCAATATGCCAAGCTTGTCCTCGAGTGCCGACATCAATCCGTGCGCCTGGTCCGTTTCAATGCCCTCGTAGTCGTGGCGGGAGTAGAATGTCCGTCCATAGGTCGCCCAATGGTCATGCACCACCTCCTTCACGCTCTGGCCGCGTGCGGCCAGAATGTTGAGCCAAAGCAGCACGGCCCACAAGCCATCCTTCTCGCGGACATGATCCGAGCCGGTTCCCGCACTTTCCTCGCCGCAGATCGTGCAGCGCCCGGCATCAAGCAGATTGCCGAAGAACTTCCAGCCCGTGGGGGTCTCGTGCATCTCCACGCCCAGTTTCTCGGCAACACGGTCAGCCGCTCCACTGGTCGGCATCGAGCGGGCGATCCCTCTCAGGCCGTTGCTGTAGGCCGGCGCCAGGTGGGCGTTGGCCGCCAGCATGGCCAGCGAATCCGATGGGTTGATGAAGATGCCCTTGCCGATGATCAGGTTGCGGTCGCCATCACCGTCGGATGCCGCGCCGAAATCGGGCGCGTCTTCGCCCATCATGGTGTCGTAGAGGGCTTTCGCGTGCACAAGATTGGGGTCGGGATGGTGTCCGCCGAAATCCTCAAGCGGCTCGGCATTGAGCACATGCCGAGGCTCGACGCCAAGACGCTGCACCAGGATCTCCCTGGCGTAGGGGCCGGTCACGGCGTGCATCGCGTCGAACGTGACCTTGAATCCCGATGCAATCATCGAACGGATCGCATCGAAATCGAACAGGCTCTCCATCAGCTCGGCATAGTCGGCAACCGGGTCGATCACCTCGATGGTCAGCCCGTCCGCATCGAAGGTCCCGGTCTCATCGAGGTCCACGTCGTTGAACATGGCGATCTTGTAGCGGTCGATTTCCCGTGTCCGGGCGTAGATCGCGTCCGTGATCTTCTCGGGTGCGGGGCCGCCATTTCCGACATTGTACTTGATCCCGAAATCGCCTTTGGGCCCTCCGGGATTGTGGCTTGCAGACAGGATCAGCCCGCCGAAAGCGCCATGCTTGCGGATCACGTGGGACGCTGCGGGCGTCGACAGGATGCCCCCTTTCCCAACCAGAACGCGGCCGAAACCGTTCGCTGCCGCCATGCGAAGAACGGTCTGGATCACCTCGCGATTGTAAAAGCGGCCATCTCCGCCGACGACCAGTGTCTGGCCCTTGAACCCTTCGAGACTGTCGAAAATCGACTGGACGAAGGCCTCCGTGTAGCCGGGGGTCTGAAACACAGGAACCTTCTTCCGGAGCCCTGAGGTTCCAGGCTTCTGATCTTTGAAGGGGCTGATTTCTACGGTCTTGATCATCAATCGTCACTCGGTTCTTGTGTCGGTATGCGCGGCGAGAAGGTCGGAATAAAGTGCAACGTAGCGCGCGGCACTGCGTTCCCATGATACATCCGATTTCATGCCACGGTCCTGCAGCCTGTTCCAAATCTTCGGTTGTGCGAAAGCCCTGACAGCGGCGCGAACCGCCTGCAGCAATGCGTCCCTCGTCACCGGGGAGAACTGGAAGCCCGTGGCCACGCGCGCGGTGCTCGCGGCCTCGTTGGCGTCGATGATCGTATCGGCCAGTCCGCCGGTCCGGGCCACGATCGGGACATTGCCGTAGCGAAGGCCGCAAAGCTGCGTCAGGCCGCAGGGTTCGAAGCGTGATGGCACAAGAAGCGCGTCGCCACCGGCCTGCATGAGGTGGGAGAGGGCTTCGTCATAGCCGATAACCACGCCGATCCTGCCCCGATGACGCTCGGAGGCATCCTTGAGGGCTGCTTCGAGTGCCGGATCTCCGGCCCCGAGGATGGCCAGCCGCCCTCCCATGGCGACGATCTCGTCGGCGGCTTCGGCAAGCACATCGATGCCCTTCTGCCAGGTCAGCCTGCTGACCACGGTGAAGACCGGGCCGGGTGCATCCTCCAAACCAAACCGCTCGGCCAGCGCCTTCCGGTTGATCTGGCGTTGCTTGAGTTTGCCGTGGGAATAGCCTGCGGCAATCATCGGGTCTGCTGCCGGATTCCATACATCTGTGTCGATGCCGTTGACAATGCCGTGGAGATCGGCGGAGCGTGCGTTGATGAGGCCTTCCAGTCCCATGCCGAATTCGGGCGTGCGGATTTCCTGCGCGTAGGTCGGGCTTACCGTGGTGATGGCCGAAGCCAGCTGCAGGCCGCCCTTGAGGTAGCTGACGTCGCCGTAATACTCGATGCCGTCCATCGTGAACACCGATTGGGGAAGGCCGAGTTCGGCGAAAATGGCCGGGCTGAACTGGCCCTGAAAAGCCAGGTTGTGAACGGTCATCACGGTCGGGACGGACGAAGCGGTGCTGTGCCTGACGTAGACCGGAACGAGGCCCGCCTGCCAGTCATGGGCATGGACGATATCGGGAAACCAGTCATCGAGGCCTGTCTCTGCAATCATGGCCGCCGCACGGCTGAGGGCTGCAAAGCGGCGCCAGTTGTCCGGATGATCCTTGCCGGAAGCATCGGTGTAGGGTCCGCCGTCGCGGTCGAAGAGTTCCGGCGCATCGAGAACAAGATACTGGATGCCATCGAGCCTGCAGGCGAGGATCGTTGCCTTGGCGCCGACAAGATCATCGAACTCCAACAGCCTGACGGGATTGACCAGCTTTGCCATGACCGGGCGGTAGCCCGGCAGAAGCACATGCATGTCGACGCCCTGGGCGGCAAGGGCGGCAGGAAGCGCACCGGCCACATCGGCAAGACCGCCGGTCTTGATCAGCGGGTAGACCTCGGAGGCGACGGACAGGATCTTCATTCGTAGATCAACCCTGCGCGATCCAGCATGTCCTGGGTAATCAGGCAGATGCCGGATTCGGTTCTTCGGAACCGGCTCGCGTCGAGTTCCGGGTCCTTTCCGACAACAAGACCCGCCGGTATCTTCACGCCACGGTCGATGACGACGCGGGACAGGTCCGCATGGCGGCCGATCACGCATTCGGGCAGCACGACCGCCTCGTTCAGCTTCGAATAGGACCTGCACAGCACGCCGGAAAAGATCAGGGACCGGTTGAGTTCGGCGCCCGAGATGATGCAGTCCCCCGACACAAGCGATGAAAGCGCCATGCCACGGCGGCCGTCCTCGTTGTGCACGAATTTTGCGGGTGGCCGGATTTCCGCATAGGTCCAGATCGGCCAGGAGCGGTCATAGAGATCGAGATCCGGCAGGATGTCGGTCAGGTCGATATTGGCCTGCCAATAGGCATCCACCGTGCCGACGTCGCGCCAATAGGCATCGTGCTCCGGCGTTTCGCGGACACAGGATTCCGTGAACCGGTGGGCGACGGCTTTGCCGTTGTTGACGATGTGGGGAATGATGTCCTTGCCGAAATCGCGGCTCGATCCGGGCGTTTCCGCATCCCGCCGCAACTCGTCCATCAGAAAGTCGGTGTTGAAGACGTAAATGCCCATCGAGGCCAGAGCCATGTCGGGTTTGTCCGGCATCGCCGGAGGATCGGCGGGCTTTTCTATGAAGTCGACGATCCTGTCGGTTTCGTCGACATGCATGACGCCGAAGCCCGTCGCCTCCATTCGCGGCACTTCGAGACAGCCGACCGTGACATCAGCGCCGGAATTGACGTGCTGCTGCAGCATCAACTCGTAGTCCATCTTGTAGATGTGATCTCCGGCCAGGATGACCATGTATTTGGGCTCGTAGCTCTCGATGATGTCGATGTTCTGGAACACCGCGTCGGCCGTGCCGTCGTACCATTGGGTCTCCGACACGCGCTGACTTGCCGGCAGGATGTCAAAGCTCTCATTCCGCTCGGGGCGCAGAAAGTTCCAGCCGCGCTGGAGATGCCGGATCAGCGAATGGGCCTTGTACTGGGTTGCCACACCGATGCGCCGGATACCGGAGTTGAGGGCATTGGACAGCGCGAAATCAATGATCCGCGTCTTGCCGCCGAAATAGACGGCGGGCTTTGCACGCCTGTCCGTAAGTTCCTTCAGCCGGCTGCCGCGTCCACCGGCCAGAACATAGGCCATGGCGTCACGCGCCAGGGGCTGGACTCGTTTCTGCTCCATATTTTCCTCCCGTTTCCGGATCTACCACCGGCTCATTCCGGTGTTAGCATCAGCGTGGCCAAGGGCGGCAGCGTGATGTCGGCGACCGCGCGTCCGTCCTCCAAACGCGCTTTCACCATTCCCATGTTGCCTTGACCGGAGCCGCCGTAATTTGTTGCATCCGAGTTGAATATCTCTCGCCACTGTCCGCCTTCCGGCAAGGGCAGGGTGTAGCTGGTTCGCGGATTGGGCGTGAAATTGGTGACCACCACGACGGGTTTTTCGTCTGGTGCATGGCGCGCCCAGGCAAATACCGAATTCGCCGCGTCATCAGCGATCAGCCATTCGAAACCTTCCGGTACGCAATCGCGTGCATGGAGCGCCGGGGTTCCGGCGTAAAGCCGGTTCAGGTCGCGCACCAGGTCCTGCATGCCATGATGGCGCGGGTCATCGAGGTGATCCCAATCCAGCTGCCGCGATTCGGCCCACTCGCCGCGCTGAGCAAACTCTTGTCCCATGAACAGCAGCTTCTTGCCCGGATAGCCCCACATGAAGCCGTAATAGGCCCGGAGGTTGGCAAACTTCTGCCATTCGTCACCCGGCATCTTGGCGAGCAGCGAACCCTTGCCATGCACGACCTCGTCATGGGAGAGCGGGAGCACGAAATTCTCCGAGAACGCATACATGAGCCCGAACGTCATCTCGTTGTGATGGTGCTTGCGGTGGACCGGATCGCGGCTCATGTAGCTGAGCGTATCGTGCATGAAGCCCATGTTCCACTTGAAGCCGAAGCCGAGACCGCCCTCATGGACCGGCGCTGACACTTTCGGCCAAGACGTGGATTCCTCGGCAATGGTCACGATGCCCGGGTGGCTTCCGTAGACGGCCTTGTTCATTTCCCTGAGGAACTCGACCGCTTCGAGATTCTCGCGGCCACCATCCCGGTTGGGGACCCATTCGCCGTCCTTGCGCGAGTAATCGAGGTAGAGCATGGAGGCCACGGCATCCACCCTCAGCCCATCCACATGATACTTCTCCGCCCAGAACAAGGCGTTGTTGACGAGAAACGACACAACTTCCCGTCGCCCGAAATTGTAGATGGCGGTGTTCCAGTCGGGGTGGAATCCCTGGCGAGGATCGGCGTGTTCGTAGAGCGCTGTTCCATCGAATTTTGCAAGCCCGTGCTCGTCGGTGGGAAAATGTGCCGGAACCCAGTCGAGGATGACGCCCATCCCCACCTGGTGGGCGCCGTCCACGAAGCGCGCAAAGCCCTCCGGCTCGCCAAACCGAGCCGACGGGGCGTATAATCCGGTGGTCTGGTAACCCCAGGAGGGATCGTAAGGGTGTTCGGAGACAGGCAGGAATTCGATGTGGGTGAAGCCCATTTCCGTGCAGTAGGGAATCAGCCGGTCGGCGAGTTCATTCCAGGACAGGAACGTTCCGTCGGAGTGGCGCTGCCAGGAGCCGGGATGGACCTCGTAGATCGACATGGGCTGCCGCCGGGCATCGACATTCGCCCAGTGATCGCGATGGGCCTGATCGCCCCATTCACGATCCGGACTGGATGCGACAATCGATGCGGTGGCCGGTCTGAATTCGGATCTGCGGGCGAAAGGATCCGCCTTGAGCGGCAATCTCTCGCCGTCGGGCCCGATGATCTCGTATTTGTAAGCAGCCCCGGGCTTCACGCCGGGAGCAAAGATTTCCCAGACGCCGACGTCGGCGCGGCGGCGCATCACATGCCTGCGTCCATCCCAGGCATTGAAATCCCCCACAACCGACACCCGACGGGCATTCGGCGCCCAGACCGCGAAGTGGACTCCCTCCGCGCCGTCATGGTCGATCAGGTGTGCGCCGAGGCGGTCGAACAGGCGCCGGTGTGAGCCCTCCGCGATCAGATAGTCGTCCACTGGACCGAGGACCGGTCCGAAACTGTAGGGATCGTCGACCAACCAGGTGTCGGTTCCGCGGGAGGCCCGGTAACGCAAGGGTCGGCGTTCGGCAATATCAACCCGGCCTTCGAAAAGCCCGGGGACCGCGCCCTGGCTCAAATCCCCGACGGCTGCGCCATCGAGGGTGAGCGCGGCGATGGTTTCGGCGCCGGGGACAAAAGTGCGGGCAAGGAAGCCATCAACGGTTTCATGGATGCCCAGGACGGCAAAAGGGTCACCATGCGCTCCGGAAGCGATCGCTTCGGCTTGGTCCGCCGGCAGGCTCATTTCTGCCTGTTCGGCGTCGCGCGCGGTTCCCTTTGAGTTCATGGGCCGGCTTTCCAGATTTCCTTTGCGTACTGCCGGATGGTCCGGTCCGAAGAGAACCATCCCACCCGTGCGGTGTTCAAGATAGTACGGCCATACCATGCCTCCTCGTCAACCCACAAAGCGTCGACGCGGCGCTGGGCTTCGGCATAGGCCTCGAAATCCGCGGCCACCATGAACCAGTCATGGTCATACAGTCCGGCGATGAGATCGGAGTAGCGGTCGCGATCGTCGGGGCTGAACACACCCGACGAGATTGCTGTCAGTGCCTGGGAAAGCTCGCGGGCGGCCTCGATGATGGCGCGCGGTTCGTGGCCGCTTTCGCGACGCTCCGCAACCTCATCGGCCGTCATGCCGAAGATGATGATGTTGTCCTCGCCGACGCATTCGCGGATTTCGACATTGGCGCCATCGAGGGTCCCGATGGTCAGCGCGCCGTTGAGCGCGAATTTCATGTTGCCCGTGCCGGAGGCTTCCATTCCCGCCGTCGAGATCTGCTCGGAAAGATCGGCGGCAGGCACCATGATCTCGGCGAGCGAGACATTGTAGTTCGGAATGAAGGCGATCTTCAGCAGACCGCGCACCGCCGGATCGTTGTTGATGACCCTGGCGACGTCATTGGCGAGCTTGATGATGATCTTGGCGTTGTGGTAGCTCGGCGCGGCCTTGCCGGCGAGGAACTTCACGCGCGGCACCCAGTCGCGTTCGGGGTGGGAGCGGATCTGGTCGTAGAGCGCCACCGCCTCGATGATGTTGAGCAATTGCCGCTTGTACTCGTGAATGCGCTTGATCTGGATATCGAACATGGCCGAGGGATCGAGCTTGATCCCCATGCGCCGCGAGACGAGATTGGCGAGCTTGACCTTGTTGTCGCGCTTGATCCCGGCAAAACGGGCACGGAAAGCTGAATCCCTGGCATAGGCGTCGAGCGCAGACAGGGCCTCGGCGTCATCCATGAAGCTGTCGCCGATGGTTTCCCGGATCAGTTCGAAGAGACCCGGATTGCATTGCATCAGCCAGCGCCGCGGCGTGATCCCATTGGTCTTGTTGTTGATCCTGTCGGGGTAGAGACCGTGCAGGTTCGAAAACACGGTCTGCTTCATCAGGTCCGTGTGAAGTGCGGAGACACCGTTGATCGAGTGCGAGCCGACAAAGGCGAGATTGCCCATGCGCACACGGCGGTCGCCGCCCTCGTCGATCAGGGAGACGGCCCTGATCTGTTCGTCGTCATAGCCTCGCTCCTGGCGCGCCTGGCGCAGGATCTTGGCATTGATGGCGTAGACAAGCTGCATGTGACGCGGCAAGAGCCGCTCGAACAGGGGAACCGGCCAGCTCTCAAGCGCCTCGGGCAACAATGTGTGGTTGGTGTAGCTGAACGTTCTCTGGGTGATGTCCCAGGCCTTGTCGAAGTCGAGGCGGTGGACGTCGATGAGCAACCGCATCAGTTCGGCGACGGAGACGGCTGGATGGGTGTCGTTGAGCTGGATGGCCGCCTTGTCGGGCAGGGAGCGCAGGTCGCCATATTCCTGCAAATGCCGCCTCAGGATGTCCTGCAGCGATGCGGACGAGAAGAAATACTCCTGGCGCAGCCTGAGTTCCTGGCCGGCAGGCGTCTGGTCGGCGGGATACAGAACGCGGGCGAGGGCTTCAGCCTTGTTGCTTTCGCGGAGTGCGCCGATGTGGTCGCCGGCGTTGAATGCATCGAGCAGGATCGGATCGATCGGCTGTGCGGTCCAGAGCCGGAGCGTGTTGACCCGCTTGGCGCGCCAGCCGACGACCGGCGTGTCATAGGCAACCGCCATCATGCGTTCCTGCGGTTTCCAGACGCAACGCTGCGTACCGACGCTGTCGGTGCCGATGCTGTCGACCGATCCGCCAAACCCGATTTCATAGGCGCTTTCCCGCCGGTGAAATTCCCAGGCATTTCCATTGGCGAGCCAGTTTTCCGGCAGTTCGACCTGCCATCCGTCGCTCATCTGCTGCCTGAAGAGACCGTGGACATACCGGATCCCGTAGCCATAGGCAGGCACATCCACGGTTGCCATGGACTCCATGAAACATGCAGCCAGTCGCCCCAGGCCGCCATTGCCGAGCGCCGCGTCGGGTTCGAGACTGGTGACCGCATCGAAATCGACGCCGAGCGAGTGAAGCGCGGCGCGGACCTCGTCAAGCATCTCGAGATTGGAGACCGCATCGCGCGTGAGCCTGCCGATCAGGAACTCGAGCGACAGGTAGTACACCCGCTTTCCGCCGGCTTCGTAGGTCTGGCGCGTTGATTCCATCCAGCGGTCGATAACCCGGTCGCGAATGACAAGGATTGTTGCGGTCAGCCAGTCATGCGGCTTGGCGACTTTGGCATCCTTGCCGATCGAGTAGGTCAGGCGCTCGATTATTTCCGCAGCAAGCGCATCGGGATCAGCACTGCGTGGCGCCGGCGAGGGGAGATCGGCAATGGCGGACTTGGTGATCATCGTTGGGTTCCGGGACGATAAAACGCTGTGAAAGGGCGCGACACCTGTACGCTGTGTCATGGTTCGGTGCCCAAGCAATGAATGATTTCTGTGCCGATTTCCAGCAATTAAATCCATTAGATTGAGATTTTTGGGCTTTGCCGTCCGCGCCCTGCGTCAAGATGAAGCCATGGGCTGTAAGGAACTGCGGACGTCAGGCGGAGCCAGAGTTGAAGGCTCTCGAGCTTCACCTGACAGCCAGAGCCCGGTGTGCGGCCGAGAGAAGCTTCCGTAGCGGAACATTCGAGGCGGGTTTCCGTTGAGCGAGACAACGTCAAGGAGAGAAAGCCATGAAAACACGTTCGCACATGACCCTGATGCTTTCCTTCATGGTCAACGCTGTCATCTTCGGTACCGGCGCTATCATCGTGTTGAGCGTCGAAGCCCTGCGTGCCTACGCGCCCTACCTTCTTCCGGCCGTGATCGTCGCAGCCCTGATCGTTACTCCGATCATAAGTTGGTGGATGGCGCCACGCCTCCGATTGCAGACCAGGTCCGACTGAACTGCAGTCGACTGATCCGAAAAGCCTGGAAAACGGAGTGGGGTAAGCTGGCCGGCCAAGTCACATCCGGCCGCGGCTCAGTGGACAATGACCAGGCTGCTGGAAGTCGCTCTGTGCCGGAAGACGCCAGTGGCACGTTTCGAACCGCTACCGGCCGGGGCAGATGGTGGGCGTGACAGGGATTGAACCTGTGACCCCTACAATGTCAATGTAGTGCTCTCCCGCTGAGCTACACGCCCATCTGATGGGGCGCATACACCACAAAAAGCCCACTGGCGTCAACACGAAAAGAATGTGTTTTTCCGCTTTGCAGATTTTGCCTGCAGAGGCCGCATGGATGCGGTCTCAAAGCCGTGCAGCGGATGCGGTATGGAGGGTTTTTGCGCGGATGCAGGCGCGGTCCCTGATGGCGAAGCCGCCGTGTGTCGACTGCGGTCAGGCGGCAACAATCATCTTGTTGACCTCGTCGACCAGATCGCGGAGGTGGAAAGGCTTCGAAAGCACCTTGGCGTCGCGCGGGGCCTTGGAATCAGGGTTGAGCGCAACCGCGGCAAAACCGGTGATGAACATCACCTTGAGATCCGGGTCCAGTTCGGTGGCGCGGCGCGCCAGTTCGATGCCGTCCATCTCCGGCATGACGATGTCGGTCAGCAACAGGGTGAAGGGTTCTTCGCGCAGGCGGTCGTAGGCGCTGGCGCCATTGTCGAACGAGCGGACCTCGTAACCGGCCTTTTCGAGCGCCTTGACCAGAAAGCGGCGCATGTCGTTGTCGTCTTCCGCGAGAAGAATCTTGGGAGTCATCGTGTTTCCAAACCTGTCATCATGCACATGGAACTCTGTCTCGATCCTATATGGGGCATCCCAGTAAACATCCAGTGAATGATGGCGCTTTTGCGGTCGGCATCCCGCGCGACTGGACAGCCACCGGGGCAACTGGCAATGTGCTGCACCATACGGCACGGGACGAAGGAACAGACATGCTTGAAGGGGATGGGGCAACTCGCGGTGGCGTGGCCGGACTCTCGCAAGCGCCCGTTCCGTTCGAAATCCTCCGCCCGGCACAGCAGACGCAGCCCTTTGTTTTCAACTCGCCGCATTCCGGGCGTGTCTATCCGGATGTGTTCCTCAACCAGTCGAGGCTTGACCGGAAGTCGATCCGGCGGTCCGAGGATCACTATGTCGACGAATTGTTCTCCGGGGTCGTCCAGCAGGGAGCGCCGATGCTGGTGGCCAACTTCCCCCGTGCCTGGCTCGATGTGAACC
This sequence comes from Hoeflea sp., assembly GCA_965233445.1. GTDB lineage: Bacteria > Pseudomonadota > Alphaproteobacteria > Rhizobiales > Rhizobiaceae > Hoeflea. The sequence continues at coordinate 4,303,250 of OZ247491.1, read as the reverse complement.
GCGAACCGTATGAACTCGATCCGAGAATGTTCGACGGGCCGTTGCCGTCCTACGCCAATATCGGATCGCTCCGTGTGGCCGGCGGGTTGGGCACGATCCCGCGCCTGGTTGCCGAAAACATGGACATCTACAGGGGCAGGCTCAGTGTCGAGGAAGGGCTTTCGCGCATCGAGCAGGTCTACCGTCCCTACCATGTCAACCTTCGCAAGTTGATCGCCCAGACGCATGTGCTGTTCGGCCGGGCCGTCCTGATCGACTGCCATTCGATGCCGGCCAGCGTCAGGATCGCCGGTGGCACGCGCAGGCCGGATATCATCATCGGCGACAGATATGGCGCCAGCGCCTCGCATGATCTGTCCCGTGTTGCGGTGTCGCTGCTCTCGTCGCTCGGCTATCACGTCGTGCGCAACAAGCCCTACGCCGGCGGGTTCATCACCGAGCATTACGGTCGTCCCGGGCGAGGGCTGCATGCGCTGCAAATCGAGATCAACCGCGGTCTTTATGTCAACGAAAGCACGCTTGAAAGAACAGCCGGATTTGACCTTCTGAAAGCCGACCTGAATGATTTCGCAGCCAGGATGATGGCATATGTGCGTGACGACCTGACGGATGGACGTCTGGCGGCAGAATAGCCGCCTGTTGTCGGCAGCTGTGCCTGAGACCATTCAGGCCTGGCCGGCCCACAGACCAAAAAAAACCGCGCTCGAGGCGCGGCAAAGTCTAGGGAGGAAACGCCCAAGGAGGGCATTTACAGTCTAGGACTGTGATGGAAACACTAATGTTGCGCTGCACAAATGTCAAGCGGATGATCGGAGAAAATTGTGCAAGCGCGAAGAGCGGTGCCCTTTCGGGGTTCACCCTTGCTTTTTTGAAGTGGCCGCGCCACGACAGGGAACCGGTTGCCCGAGCGTCGGTCGAGGTGACCGGGATCTCCGTCTCAACCGAGATTGAACAACTTCCCTCTGCCCATGGAGTCTACGGTGCTTCCCGATTTGTCATTCTTTGAAGCGGTCGCCGAAGCTGCGGCCGCAGAAACGCTTCCTCGCTTCAGGATGCCGGTGGCCATCGACAACAAGGAAGCTGCGGGCTTCGATCCGGTAACAGAGGCCGATCGCGCCGCCGAGCACGCGATCAGGGCCCTGATTTCCGAACGGTTCCCCGAGCATGGCATTCTCGGTGAAGAGCATGGCGATATCGGCCTGGACCGGGAGTATGTCTGGGTCATCGATCCCATCGACGGAACCCGCGCCTTTATCTCCGGATTGCCGGTGTGGGGCACCCTTGTCGGCCTCTACCATAACGGCAAGGCGGTCATGGGCATGATGGATCAGCCGTTTACCGGTGAGCGGTTTGTCGCAGAGCCCGGCAATGCGATGGTCCGGCGCAACGGCCAGCTGTCATTGATGCGGACCCGGACGGGCGTCAAGCTCGATCAGGCGATCCTGATGACGACATCGCCATTCATCTTTTCCGATGACCTTGCTCCGTCCTACCGGAGGGTCGAGCAATCCGTTCGGCTCGCCCGTTACGGGTGTGATTGCTATGCCTATGCAATGCTGGCTTCTGGACACATCGATCTGGTGGTCGAAAGCGATCTCAAACCCTATGATGTGGGCGGATTGATCCCGCTGGTCGAGCAGGCCGGCGGCAGGATGACGACCTGGAGCGGCGGATCGCCGGAAAACGGCGGAAACATCATCGCCGCCGGTTCTCCCGAATTGCATGCCGAGGCCCTGGAATTGCTCAACCGGTCTGGTTGAGCGGAGATTCTTCCGGCTCGGTCTCCTGGTCGGGCGGAATGAAAGCGTCAATCGCCGAGAGCGTCGCCAGGCGGTAGCGGTCAGCCTCCTGAAGGAGTTCGTGGCGTGCCCCGTCGATGATGATCGATCGCCCGGCACGAAACCGGTTGCCCAGTTCCTCCACGGCACGTGCGGAGACGATCGGATCGTTTCCCGCCCCAATCAGAAGTGTCGGCACCTGAATGCTGTGCAGATGCTCGAAGCGCGTCACCTTTTTCATCGTTCGCAGCATCTGTGAAATCCAGGAGGCGCTGGGAGGCCCGAGGCGCAATTCGGGATGCTGCGTGTAGAGGTTGATGTTACGCGCGTATCTGGCGCGGTCGGTCGTCAGCGCATTGTCTTCGAATTTGCGTGGAAACCGGTCCCTTCCGGTGCCCAGCCAGCCCAGGCCCACCATGCGGAACAGGCCTGCGATTGCGCGGATCATCCAGCTTGGAAGCCGCTGGTTGGACAATTCGACGAACGGCGCCAGAAGCACCATGCGCTCGATACGGTTGCCCAGCTGGGGCGCCATCGACAGCGCCACCAGCGAACCCATCGAATGCGCAAGCATGCAGAACGGCAACCGGGTTTCAGGCAGAACGATGGTCTCCAGAAAGATGGCGAGGTCAGCCTGAAGATCCTCGAACCGGCGCACATGTCCGCGAAGCGGGTTCCTGGTCAACCTGTCCGAAAGTCCCTGGCCGCGCCAGTCGAATGTCGCCACCCAGAGCCCGCGCGCAGTGAAATGCCGGATGGTCTCGTAGTATTTCTCGATGCATTCGTTGCGACCCTGAAGCAGAACCACGGTTCCTCGGGCGCGCACCGACCGGGATTTGAAGATCGCATAGCGCAGCCGCTTTCCGCCCGCGCTTTCAAACCAGCCCGCGACATGATTGTCCGGAGCCGGATTTCCCTCGGTTTCGATCAGCAATGCTGCATCCTGTTTCATTCCGCATCGCTTAGGGCTTCGCCGGGCACAGGTCAAAAGGAAAAGAGGACCCTGCCACATCTTCCTCGCGCGTGATTGCCGGATCTTGATGGATCCGTTCCGGTCGTGCGCGCGGCTGGTGTGGACGTGCACAAGGCAAGATCACGGGCGGATGAATGCCTTGTTCCGGCGTTCTCCCGGGCGGGCCGGAAAAGCAATTCAATGCCCGGTGGGCCTCGCAACGCGTGAACGAACAAAGATCTTGAACCGGCCCAAACCAGTTCCCACATTATCGTTGCGGACGCCGATAGACGGGTCCGCTGGTCAGGATGCCGCCCGTTGCGGGGCATGCCATCGACCAAAACGCAAAACCGAATGTCGCTCTGAAGGAGGACCCCTTATGCGTCACGTTGACTTTTCACCACTGTACCGTTCCACCGTCGGCTTTGACCGTCTTCTGACCATGCTCGACAGCCTGGCACAGCCCGACCAGACCCAGTCCTACCCGCCCTACAACATCGAGCGTACCGGCGAGACCACCTATCGCATCACCATGGCGATCGCGGGTTTCGATGAAACGGAAATCTCGATCGAGGCACGGGAGCATGCACTGACCGTCAAGGGCGAAAAGGCCGACGAGGATGATGCCGGGAACAGTGAGTTTCTGTACCGTGGTATCGCGAAGCGCGCATTCGAGCGCCGCTTCCAGCTCGCCGAACATGTCGAGGTCACCGGTGCCTCACTTCGCAACGGTCTTCTCCACATCGATCTGGTTCGCGAAATTCCCGAGGCCATGAAGCCCCGCAAGATCGCGATCTCGAACGAAACCGGATCGAAGCCGAAGCAGATCGAAGCCAGTCAGGCCTGATCGGCACATCATTCGTTGCCGATCATGTGGCGCCCGGGAGACCGGGCGCCATTTCTGTCTGTGGCTGTCGGACGCTTTGGACAGCTCAGGCTTGAGCGTGCACCGGTGTCGATGTGGTGTGACGCCGCCGGCCAAGAACAGCGTCCAGGGAGAAAAGCCCCGGACCTTTGAGGACGACCACCGCCAGCGGCACCATCCACAAGAGCCGCTGGTCGACGATCACCGCATCGGGAAACCTGTCGAACAGCGCGCCCACGGATTCGGCACCGATCTGATGGACCGTGATGTCAACAAAGGTCTGAACCGCGATAAATCCGATCATCCCCAGGGCCGCCAATCGGGAGAACAGGCCGATGACGATCAAGAATGGAAGAATGAACTCCGCGTAGGTTCCCAGGACAACCATCAGGCCCCAAGGAAAGAACGAGACCGCGCCTATGTCGCCGCCGGCGGCTTCCACGGCTGGATAGGCGATCTGGTAATAGGCTCCGGGCTGGATCGAAAAGAAGCCGGCCAGTCCTTCCCCGACCTTGGTTTTCGCCGAGTTCAGGAAATAGCCCCACAGCACGGCGGCAAAGGCGAAGCGCGCGAGCAGTCCCAGCAACCATGCGTCCGCGGCGCGCTCAAGAACGCCGAAGATACGAGTGTGGAGGGCTGTCAGGGTGTTGATTGCCGAGGTCATGTCTGCGTCTCCGCGGTGGTGGTTTCCTCAAGTCGGAGATGCGTGAACGCACCCGATTCCAGCAGTGCCGAGATTGCCCCCGCCAGATTGAACTCCGGGTTCTGCTCTTGTGTCCGGTTTGCCGCATGACCCAGCGACCTGCCCTGGAGCAGATCCTGGAAGAACGGCGCTGCGCCCTCGGGCAACAGCCGGATCTGAACCTCGTGGTGCGGCCGTGTGATCAGGCCTGTCTCCGGTTTCAAGGCTCTGATCCTGTCGAGTGGCTGTGCCGCCCGGCTTGCCGAGAAGATCGACACGGCCGCAAAACGGCTTTCCACGATGCGGGCTGCGGGATGTGGCGTGAAACACACGCGCTCAAGATCTTCGGGCGAAACGGAAGCCAGCGATGCGGGTGGCAACGGGTCCATGTCCGCGGCGTGTGTTGCATCCAGCCATCGCCGTTCGAGACGGGCGATGTCGGGGAGGTAGGGAAGCTTGCCGACCGGTTCGAAGCGCGCGAGAAAATCGGGGAACCCCTGGCCGTACTGAAACAGCAACGCCGACTGAGGCGGCTGCTGGGCAATATAAATGCGGGCCATGTTGCGGAAGAAATCGTTTCCGACCAATCGCGCGACGGCGGGAAAAATGTCCGCAAGCGCATTTATGAGACTGACGGTCACATTGTTCCGGTACACGGCAAACCGTTTTGCCGCTGCCTTTCCACGGGGGCCGACAACTCCCGCGGGCAGCGGCTGGTCAGGGTCGAGAAGCGCGTCCCCGAACCCGGATTGGCTGGTGCCATGCATGTGATTACTCGGCTGCATGACGCGATCCGAGCATGGACGCCGGGCCCATCCGGTCAAGGATCTCTTCCGCCAGCATGGCCTCATGGCGAAGGACGGGCCATTCCGGGACGTCGTTGTCCCATTCGATCAGCGTGGGGAGAGGACCCGCCTGGCTGATGACGATCTCGTAAAGTCTCCAGACAGGGTCGGCGACAGGGCGGTCATGAGCGTCGATTAGCAGGAGGTCGCCCTCATCATCGGTGTCCTCTGCGTGTCCTGCCAGGTGGATCTCCTCAACCAGTTCGAGCGGGAAATCCTTGAGATACTGAAGCGGCTTCCAGCCGTGGTTGGTGGCGGACACGAACACGTTGTTGATGTCGAGCAGCAATCCGCAACCCGACTTGCGCGCGACATCGCGAATGAAGTCGGTTTCGCTCATGGTCGACTGTTCGAACGCGACATAGGTCGAGGGATTTTCCAAAAGGATCGGACGCTTGAGCCGGTCCTGCACTTGGCCGATATGACCGGCGACCAGATTGAGGGTCCTCTCGTTGTAGGGGAGGGGCAGAAGGTCGTTGAAATAGCCTGCGTCGTGGCTGGACCAGGCAAGGTGTTCGGAAACCATGCCGGGCTCATAGCGTTCGACGACGCGCGCCAACCGGTCAAGGTGTTCGGGATCGATGCCCCTCTCAGAGCCGATAGACAGGCCGACGCCATGAACGGAGAGCGGAAATTCGGCGCGAATTGCTGACAATGCGCGGTGCGCTGGCCCGCCGTCGCCCATGTAGTTTTCAGCGTGAACCTCCAGAAAGCCGATGCGGTAGTCATCGGACAGAATCGCGTCGATATGCCCGGTTTTCAGTCCCGCTCCCGCGCGAGGCGGAAGCGGCTTGCTCGGGAACCGGAAACCTTCGGAGGTGGGTGTGCTTGAGGCAAACTGTGTCATGCCGATGGTCCCGTTTCGAAGTGTTGCGGATCAGGCCGGAAGGTCGCGGTCGAGCGGCTCGAGCGAGCCCATGCGGTCGCCTTCGACGCTCATGGACGTGCAGGTTCCGGCTTCAACGCTCTTCCAGGCATTGCCCTGAAAGTCGACCTTGGATGTGCCGGCGCATGTGGTGCCCGGGCCTGCGGCGCAATCGTTCTTGCCCGCAAGAGCAATGCCGTAGCATTTCTCGGTGGCTGCAGCAGCGTCACCCGTGGAGGCAACCAGGCTTGCGCCGGAGATAGCCATGGCGACTGCGCCGGCGAGCGCGGATGCGCCGATAAGTGATTTTTGCGACATGCTGTTCTCCTTCAAGGTGTTTTGAAACCATTGCCGGTCGCTGTTTTCGTTCCGGCAGGAGAACCATGACAAAATGCCGCATCACTTGGAAATCAAGCGCGCGTTATCCGGCATCACTTGGCCGTGAGGCGGAAGTGAACACCCGACAGGCGGGAATTGCTCCCGAAGTGGCGATGAATACTTGTTCAGCCGATGTATTCAGCCAAGGACTTCGATGAAGCGATCGACATCCGCTTCTGTTGTGGCGAAGCTTGTGACGAGCCGGAACATGCCCTCGTCTTTCGCGACCAGATCCCGGTGTGGGCGGGGCGGATTCCAGTCGTAGAACATGGCGCCTTCGCTCCGGAGTGTCGCCGCCTTCGCCTGGGATATGATCGGAAAGATTTCGTTGGCGTCACATTTCCAGGCCAGTCGGGCATTCCGGCTGGCAAGAAGGCCGTCCTGCAGCCGTGCCGCCATGCGGTTTGCATGGCCCGCCATCTCGAGCCACAGGTCATTTTCGAAATAGGCGTCGAACTGGGCGGCTATGAAGCGGCTTTTCGAGAACAGCTGGGCTGCACGTTTGCGGATGAAAGGGGCCTGTGTCGCCAGCGCCGGATCCAGAAAGACAAGTGCTTCAGCGCACCAGCATCCGTTCTTTGTTCCGCCGAAGGAAAGAATGTCGACACCGAGATCGGCTGTCATCTCTGCCGGAGAAAGGTCGAGGGACACAAGTGCATTGGCGAAGCGCGCTCCGTCCATGTGCAAGGGCAGGTCATGTGCCTTCGCAATCTTAGAAATCGCGCGGATCTCGTCTGGCTGATACACCGTGCCCGCTTCCGTCGCCTGGGTCAGGGTGATTGCCATCGGCTGGCCGGCGTGGACGAACTCCTTCGGATACCGCGCGATTTCGGCTTCCAGCGCCGCCGGATCGATCTTGCCGTCTGCGCCTGAAACCGGAGCAAGGCGTGCGCCCTGGCTGAAAAACTCCGGTGCACCGCATTCATCGGCGATGACATGGGCGTCGTGATGACAGAAGACCACACCGCCGGGCCGGTTGACCGAGGACAGGGCAAGTGAATTGGCCGCGGTACCGGTCCCGACGAAGAAGACGGCGACTTCACGTCCGAAAATCTCGTTGAACGTTGCTTCGACCTTCCGGTCGAGCTCGCTTGTGCCGTAGGCGGGGGCAAAACCCGCAGCATGAGCGTTCAGCGATGCCGCAACTGCCGGATGGGCGCCGGCCCAATTGTCCGAGGTAAAAATCATTGTGAAATCTCCGGAAATTCAGTTTGTCCGGCTATGGCATGATTTAGGGGGAGATTCAAAGCGGAGTGGGTCAAGGGAGTTCGGCCTTGGCGTTTTCGCGATCCCTACGCGCCGTTCGCCATATGCCTGTCCGCACATCAATGCACCTCCGATTTGGTGCTGTGAGCAATAATATTACGTCAGATGGCCATGACGAGGAATTATCAGTCGTATGGGTGCTGTTTTTTAACCGCTCCGGCTTGCGTCCAACGGTACATTCTGCCATAGAGTACACGAAATAGGACAGCCTTACTGTCCTATTTGTGTCTGATCTGGTCATCTGGCTGGGACCGGGGCGGGCACCGGAGGTGTAGACAAGGGAACGGGCGTTGGGCGATCCATTGCGCCCACGTGACCGTATCGCCTCTGCATGATACAAATGCGCGCCGCGTCCGGCAGGTTTGCGGGGGCGGCCAAAACGGTGCGCGAAGCCAGATGACATGTCTATCGGGAACGCAAGCGCGGCCAGCGGCGGCGGTTGCAACGCGATGCGCCGGAAATCGACCGCTGTGGCGGCCATGAAGGAGGAATGAAGATGGCAGGAAAAGCACCATCTGTGATGGCACAGGCAACTGGTGAGGCTCGCGCCAAAACCAGTCAGACCTCGGCACATGCCTTCGGATTGCCCGCAAAACAGGGCCTTTACGATCCGCGCAACGAGCACGATGCCTGCGGCGTCGGTTTCGTCGCCCACATGAAGGGCGAGAAATCCCACAAGATCGTCCGCGACGGTCTCTTCATGCTCGAAAACCTTACCCATCGCGGCGCTGTCGGTGCCGATCCCCTGATGGGCGACGGCGCGGGCATTCTGGTGCAAATTCCGGACCGTTTCTTCCGCGAGGAAATGGCGGATCTGGGCGTGACGCTGCCGGAAGCCGGCAAGTACGCGGTCGGCTTTCTGTTCATGCCGCGCGACGAGACCGTGCGCCAGCATCAGAAAGACATCATCGCCGAAGTCGTGGCGGCGGAAGGACAGGTCCTGCTCGGCTTCCGCGACGTTCCGGTCGACAACTCTTCGCTGTCCAAGGCCGAAGAAATCGCCGCGACGGAGCCTTCCCACGTTCAGGTGTTTATCGGCGCCGGTGAGGGGGTCGAAAGCCAGGATGAACTTGAGCGGCGGCTGTTCGTGTTGCGCAAGGTCATTTCGAACAGGATCTACGGCGAGACGAACGGACGGGACGATGGCTTCTATTTCGTGTCGCTGTCGACGCAGACCATTGTGTACAAGGGCATGTTTCTCGCCTACCAGGTGGATGCCTACTACAAGGACCTGAAGGATCCGCGTTTCGAATCCGCGGTTGCGCTGGTGCACCAGCGCTTTTCAACCAACACCTTTCCTTCGTGGAAACTTGCCCATCCCTACCGGATGGTCGCCCACAACGGTGAAATCAACACGCTGCGCGGCAACGTCAACTGGATGGCCGCGCGACAGGCCTCCGTATCCTCCCCGCTTTTCGGCGATGACATCTCGAAGCTCTGGCCGATCTCCTACGAAGGCCAGTCGGATACGGCCTGTTTCGACAATGCGCTCGAATTCCTGATCCGCGGCGGCTATTCGATGGCCCACGCGGTCATGATGCTGATCCCCGAGGCATGGGCCGGCAACATGCTGATGACCGAGGACCGCAAGGCCTACTACGAATACCATGCTGCCCTGATGGAGCCGTGGGACGGCCCGGCCGCCGTGGCGTTTACCGATGGCCGGCAGATCGGCGCCACGCTCGACCGGAACGGACTTCGGCCCGCGCGTTACATCGTGACAAGCGACGATCGCGTGATCATGGCATCGGAAGCTGGGGTTCTTCCTGTCGATGAAAAGGACATTCTCACCAAGTGGCGGCTGCAGCCGGGCAAGATGCTGCTCATCGACATGGAAGAAGGCCGGATCATTTCGGACGAGGAGGTCAAGTCGCGGCTTGCCGCGAAGCACCCCTATCGCGAATGGCTCGAGCGGACGCAGCTCATTCTGGAGGATCTCAAGCCCGTGGAGCCGCGGGCGCTCAGGCGTGACGTTTCGCTTCTCGACCGCCAGCAGGCCTTCGGCTATTCGCAGGAAGACACGAAGATCCTGATGGCACCGATGGCGACGACCGGCCAGGAAGCCATCGGCTCGATGGGCACCGATACACCGATCTCGGCAATGTCGGGCAAGTCCAAGCTGCTTTACACCTATTTCAAGCAGAACTTTGCCCAGGTCACGAATCCGCCGATCGACCCGATCCGCGAAGAGCTGGTCATGAGCCTGGTGTCGTTCATCGGCCCGCGCCCCAATCTTCTCGATCACAAGGGTGCAGCAAAGAAGAAGCGGCTGGAAGTTCGTCAGCCAATCCTTACCAATGGGGATCTGGAGAAGATCCGCTCGATCGGGCATACCGAGGATCGCTTCGACACCAAGACGCTGGACTTCACCTATTCGGCCGACAAGGGCGCCGACGGAATGAAGGCCGCACTCGAACGGCTCTGCGACCGTGCCGAAGAGGCTGTGACCGGCGGGTACAACATCATCATCCTCTCGGACCGGCAGATCGGGCCGGACCGGATCGCGATCCCGGCGCTTCTCGCCACCGCTGCGGTGCATCATCACCTTATCCGCAAGGGGTTGCGGACGTCCGTGGGCCTCGTCGTCGAATCCGGCGAGCCGCGCGAGGTGCATCATTTCTGCTGCCTGGCCGGTTACGGCGCAGAGGCGATCAACCCCTATCTGGCGTTCGATACGCTGCTCGACATGCACGGCCGTGGCGAGTTCCCGCCGGAAGTCGATCCCTACGAAGTCGTCACACGCTATATCAAGGCGATCGGCAAGGGCATCCTGAAGGTCATGTCCAAGATGGGCATTTCGACCTACCAGTCCTACTGCGGCGCCCAGATCTTCGATGCCGTCGGCCTGTCGAGCGATTTCATCGACACCTATTTCACCGGTACGGCGACCATGATCGAAGGCGTGGGCCTCGATGAAGTTGCGATGGAGACCACCAACCGGCATCGGCTGGCATTCTCCAACGACCCGGTGCTCGCGACCTCGCTGGAAGTGGGCGGCGAATATGTCTACCGCATCCGCGGCGAGGAGCATGCGTGGACGCCCGATGCGGTGGCTTCGCTGCAGCACGCGGTTCGCGGCAATGCCGAGGATCGCTACCGGGAATTTGCCGAGATGGTCAACCGGTCGACCTTGCGGATGAACGCGATCCGCGGGTTGTTCAAGGTCAAGACCGCCGAAGCCACGGGTCGTCAGCCGGTGCCGCTCGACGAGGTGGAGCCGGCAGCCAACATCGTTCGACGGTTTTCGACCGGTGCGATGTCGTTCGGCTCGATCAGCCGCGAAGCGCACACCACGCTGGCGGTCGCGATGAACCGGATCGGCGGCAAGTCCAACACCGGCGAAGGCGGCGAAGAGCCTGACCGCTATCTGCCGCTGCTCAACGGGGACAGCAATCCGGAACGGTCTGCGATCAAGCAGGTTGCGTCGGGACGCTTCGGCGTCACCACGGAATACCTGGTCAACGCCGACATGATCCAGATCAAGGTGGCGCAGGGCGCGAAGCCAGGCGAGGGCGGCCAGCTGCCCGGGCACAAGGTTGACGCGACGATCGCCAAGACCCGGCATTCGACCCCGGGCGTCGGGCTTATCTCGCCGCCTCCGCACCATGACATCTATTCGATCGAGGATCTTGCGCAGCTGATCTTTGACTTGAAGAACGTCAACACCTCGGCCGATATCTCGGTCAAGCTGGTGTCGGAAGTGGGCGTCGGCACGGTGGCCGCCGGCGTGGCCAAGGCCCGTGCCGATCACATCACGATTTCCGGCTATGACGGCGGGACCGGAGCGTCTCCGCTGACGTCGCTCAAGCATGCCGGCAGCCCGTGGGAGATCGGTCTTGCGGAGACCCACCAGACACTCGTTCTCAACGGGCTTCGTTCCCGTGTGGCGTTGCAGGTCGATGGCGGCCTCAAGACCGGGCGGGACGTGATCGTCGGAGCCCTGCTCGGCGCCGACGAGTTCGGCTTCTCGACAGCGCCGCTGATCGCTGCGGGATGCATCATGATGCGCAAGTGTCATCTCAACACCTGCCCCGTCGGCGTCGCAACCCAGGACCCGGTCCTGCGCAAGCGCTTCAAGGGCACGCCTGAGCATGTCGTCAATTACTTCTTCTTCGTCGCCGAGGAAGTGCGGGAGTGGCTCGCTGCCATGGGGTACCGCAAGCTCGACGATATCGTCGGGCAGTCGGAGCTCCTGGCCAAGGAGGACATGATCGAGCACTGGAAGGCCAAGGGCCTGGATTTCAGCCGGATCTTCTACAAGCCGGAAGCGCTGAAGGAGGCGACCTACTGGACAGAGCGGCAGGTGCACCCGATCGCGGACGTGCTTGACCGCCAGCTCATCGAAAAGGCGAAGCCGGCGCTCGAAAACCGCGAGAAGGTGGAGTTCGACGTCGAGATCAAGAACGTCGACCGGTCCACCGGCGCGATGCTGTCGGGTGAGGTCGCAAAGCGCTATGGCCACAAGGGGCTGCCCGAGGATACGATCTCGGTGAAGCTGACCGGAACGGCAGGGCAGTCCTTCGGGGCGTTCCTCTCTCACGGCGTCACTTTTGATCTGACCGGCGACGCGAACGACTATGTCGGCAAGGGACTGTCGGGCGGCTGCATCATCGTGCGCCCGCCGGAAAACTCGCCGATCGTTGCCGAGAAGTCGATCATTGTCGGCAACACGGTTCTTTACGGGGCCATCGAGGGCGAATGCTATTTCCGCGGTGTTGCCGGGGAACGCTTCGCCGTTCGCAACTCGGGTGCCATCGCGGTCGTCGAAGGAGTCGGGGACCACGGCTGCGAATACATGACGGGCGGGCTTGTCGTCGTCATCGGTGAAACCGGACGCAACTTCGCGGCCGGCATGTCGGGCGGCGTAGCCTATGTGCTTGACGAGGCCGGTGATTTCGCCAGCCGCTGCAACATGGCGATGGTCGAGCTGGAGCCGGTTCCCGAAGAGGACGACATTCTCGAGAAGCTGCACCATCATGGTGGCGACCTTGCGCACAAGGGCCGTGTCGATGTCTCCGGTGACATGACCCGGCATGATGAGGAACGCCTGTTCCAGCTCATTTCCAACCACATGCACTACACCGGGTCGACCCGCGCCAAGGAGATCCTTGACGACTGGGCGGACTATCGCCCCAAGTTCCGCAAGGTGATGCCGGTCGAGTATCGCCGTGCGCTTGAGGAAATGGAACGCATGCGGGTTGGAGTGGCAGCCGAATGAGCGGTATGATCACCTCAACCACGAACACGATCGAGGGTCGCGACATAGCCGACTACAAGGGTATCGTGACCGGCGAGGCAATTCTGGGAACAAACATTTTCCGGGACATCTTCGCCGGGATTCGCGATATCGTCGGCGGACGGTCGGGTTCGTACGAGAAGGCCCTGCGTCAGGCGCGTGAGATTGCGCTTGCCGAGATGCAGGATGAGGCGGCGAAGCTGGGCGCAAATGCGGTCATTGGCGTGGACCTCGATTATGAAAACATTTCCGCTGGCGGGAATTCCTCGATGCTGATGGTCTCGGCGTCGGGAACGGCCGTGGTACTCAGGTAGACAGGACAGCGATATGGGCAAGGTAACAGGTTTCCTCGAAATCGACCGGCAGACGGCGAAGTATCAGCCGGCCTCCGACCGGATTCGCCATTTCCGCGAGTTCACCATCCGCATGAGCGACCAGGAAGTGTCCAAGCAGGCTGCGCGCTGCATGGACTGCGGCATTCCCTACTGCCATGGTCCGACCGGTTGTCCGGTCCACAACCAGATCCCTGACTGGAACGATCTGGTCTACAACGGCAACTGGGAAGAGGCGATCCGCAACCTGCATTCGACCAACAACTTCCCCGAATTCACCGGGCGCATCTGCCCGGCGCCGTGCGAGGAAGCATGCACGCTCAATCTCGAGGATGCGCCGGTCGCGATCAAGACAGTCGAGCAGGCAATCGCCGACAAGGCCTATGAGATGGGCTTCATCGTGCCCCAGCCCGTCACTTCCAAGACCGGCAAGAAGGTTGCGATCATCGGATCGGGTCCCGCGGGCATGGCCGCCGCACAGCAGCTCGGCCGGGCCGGACATGATGTGCATGTCTACGAACGCGAAAGCCGTCCGGGCGGTTTGCTCCGTTTCGGAATTCCCGATTTCAAGATGGAAAAGCACTTCGTCGACCGGCGTGTCGAACAGATGGAAGGCGAGGGCGTGACGTTCTTCTGCAACGTCAATGTCGGCGTCGACAAGAGCGTCGACGAGCTCCTCGCCACCTATGATGCCGTGCTTTACTGCGGTGGTTCGGAAAAGCCGCGCGATGCGGGTATTCCGGGTGCGGACCTGATCGGCGTGCATGATGCGATGCCCTACCTGGTCCAGCAGAACAAGCGGGTGGCGCGCGAAAGCATCGACAATGTCGGTTGGCCCTCCGAGCCCGTGCTCGCCGGCGGCAAGCATGTGGTGGTGATCGGCGGCGGCGACACCGCATCCGACTGCGTCGGCACCGCCTTCCGACAGGGGGCGGTCCGCGTGACCCAGCTCGACATTCGCCCGCAGCCGCCCGAGAAGGAAGACAAGCTTGCGGTCTGGCCTTATTGGGCGACCAAGATGCGCACCTCTTCTTCGCAGGCCGAGGGCGCCGTGCGGGAGTTCCAGGTTGGTACGCTGGAACTGGTCGGCGAGAATGGCATCCTGAATGCCGTGAAGTGCTGCCAGGTCGACGAGAAGCGCAAGCCGATCGCCGGAACCGAATTCCTGATCAAGGCCGATCTCGTCTTCGTGGCCATCGGGTTCCGGGGCGCCTACGATACCGGCGTGATCAGTGAACTCGGCGAGAAGCTGACGATCAACCAGGATCGTCGCGGCTCGACCAATGTTGCCGCCAACGAGGACGATTATCAGACTTCCGTCGACAAGCTCTGGGCGGCAGGCGACGTGCGCCGCGGTCAAAGCCTGGTTGTTTGGGCGATCCGCGAAGGCCGGCAGGCCGCCCGCGCCATCGATCTGAGCCTTATGGGTGTGACGGATCTGCCCCGCTGAGAAGGGAAGCTGGCAACTGTTCCCGGTCGCCACGAACCGACTTGCGTGAAAATCCCGGCAATCCGATCGGACGCGCTCGGCACGTTCTGACATGATGAATGTGGTTGCCACCCGAGTGAGACCGATTCGGCGCAGCCAGCCTTGTCGCTTGCTACGGGTCGGTTCGCGGCCAGGCGAAATTGTCCGCCCTTCCTTCCGGGGCTTCGGACAGGGTTCCGTCAATGACGAGTTGGTCTCGCGGGGATCGGACGAGGCTCGCTGTCGCCGGCATCTCGTTGAGAAGCGCCGATCCGCCGTCCAGATCCGGATCGGTCATGGCCACCGGCCGTGTTCGCATGATTGCCGCTGGCGCGTCGCCCGGCGCGGCCGGCATGAAGATCTCCGGCAGGCTTTCCGGCCCGAGCGTGGCGACACCGGCCGCAGCGGCGTCGCCGAGCAGCCTGCGCGCGGATTTCTCGATGTAGAACGCGATCTTTCGACGCCCGGCCTGCGTGACGTTTATGCCGTCCGATCCCCGCAGGCGAACCTGGCGGCCGTTGATGTCCGATCCGGTGAAGATGAACTTGCCGTCCTCGTCGACAAAACCGTCCCAGATGTCGATGAACTCACCTCCTGCCAACGTCACCTGTTTTCGGTAGATCCCGTTCAGCGCCACGATATCGGTGGTCATCGAGGGCGACTGGAAGGCCGGCAGGCCGACCCACAGCACGGGTGTGTTGGTCGCGCGCAGACGCGACATGAATTCCCTTGTCCGCCGTTCGTATTCGGCCTGCCATTTGGTCGAGCGAACGGCTTCGCGTTCCCCGTCCACGACGAGTTGCTGGCGGTCGTTGGATCCGATCTGGACGACAATGATCGATGGCTGGACCTCTTCCAAGATTGCCGGGGTCTCCCCGATCCAGTCATAGTAGTCGTCGCGGACCAGTCCGGAGGAGCCGTTGGTCCGGTCGACTATGACAACCCCGGGAGCTTCGGCGAAGGCCTCGCGCAACCCGTCCGCAGCGCCATTGGCAATGAAATCCCCCAGCACGAGGATCTTCCGCGCATTTTCCAGTTTCTCGACCTTGGGGGGCGGGGGTGCCGCAGGTGCGGTGGTGCGCTGGGGTTGTCTCACCCGGCTCGTGCGCTCCGGCTCAGGCTTGGCCGGTTTGCTGTTCCCGCCGCCGAACAGCAACTGCAGAAGGGATTTCCGCTCCTGCGCGATGGCCGGCGTGGCTGTCTGGACAGACAGGATTACCGGCGCCACGCCAAGCAGCGCGACGGCCAGGAGAACAAATGCAATTGGTCGCGTAAGCAAGATCTGCAATCTCCGTTCCGGTTCCGGTCGTCATTGGCCCGGCACCTGGCGGATCCTGCCGCTCCCGAGCTACCTGTAGCGGCGGATCGCTTCGAGTACGTTCTGCGTCGGAAGCGCCTCTCCAGTCAACCCTGCCCGGGCCTGGAACGCGGCGATCGCGGCACGAGACCCGGACCCTATGTTGCCGTCGATCTCGCCGTCATAGAAGCCGAGCTGCTTCAAGCGGGTCTGCAATTCGAACTTCTCCTTGACATCCAGTGCACCTGCGGGGCGCGGCCAGCGCTGATCGACACCGCCATAGCCCGCGATCTCGTCAGCGAGGACACCGACTGCCAGGGCGTAACTGTCGGAGTTGTTGTAGCGCTTGATGATGAAGAAGTTGCGGGTCATCAGGAAGGCCGGACCGGAGGCGCCGCCGGGCATCTTGAGTTCCGCGCGGCGCGCGCCGGCCGGGAATCCCTTGCCTCCGGGCCGGGCAAAGCCGAGCGCAGCCCATTCCGAAAGGGTCTTGGTCTGGCCTTCGTAACGGGATCCGTTGCTCGGAGCCACAGCCTCGTAGCCCCATGTCTCGCCGGTGCGCCAACCATTCTTCTTCAAGAGGTTGGCGGCGGTCGCCAGCGCATCGGGTATGGAGTTCCAGATGTCACGGTGCCCGTTGCCGTCGGCATCGACCGCGAAGGCGAGGTAGCTCGTCGGAATGAACTGGGTGTGGCCCATGGCCCCGGCCCAGGATCCGGTCATCTGGCGAGCGGTTATATCGCCGGACTGAAGGATTTTCAGTGCCGCGACGAGCTGCTGACGGGCGAACTTGGCACGTCTGCGGTCGGCATAGCCCAGGGTCGCCAATGCCTGCGGGACGTAGTGGAGCCGGTCGGTCTTGGTCAGGATCTCGCCGTAGTTCGATTCCATCGACCAGATCGCGAGAAGCACCGAGGCATCGACACCGAAGTGTCTTTCGATGGCTGCAAGGGTGTTTGCGTGACGGGCCTGCATCTCCCGGCCCTTGGCGATGGTGTAGGGATTGACGCGGGAATCGAGATAATCCCAGATCTTGGTCGTGAATTCGGGCTGATAGCGTGCTTTTTCAAGGACGCTCGGGTCTGGGGAGGTTACGCCCTGGAACGCCATGTTGTAGGTTTGCTGGGTGATGCCCGACTTGGCTGCGGTACCGTAGAAGTCGGCAACCCATTGGCGGAAACCGGCATCGGCATAAGCCGGATGCGACGCTGACATACCGGCCGCAAGGCCAAGGGCCGCGGCGCAAACGAATCGAAGGGGTGATCGGACCATGTTCCAAACATCCTGCTGTTGGGACCGTGTTAGGTGGCTGACCCGCAAGCGTAGCCACTAGCCGTCAACAAATCGTTTACCATATTGAATTTGGTAGACGCGAATTGCGCCGGTTTTCTGCGTGGGGCGGTTGGACAGGCGTTTCAACCACATCACCATGCGACCGACCATTTATTAGAAATAGGGAAAATAGATGACGATGACGAAAAAAATCAGAAAAGCAGTTCTTCCGGTCGCCGGCCTCGGGACCCGTTTTCTTCCGGCCACAAAGGCCGTTCCCAAGGAAATGCTGACTGTGGTCGACAAACCGGTTGTTCAGTATGTCGTCGAAGAGGCAATGGATGCCGGCATCGATCATTTCGTTTTCGTCACCGGGCGGAACAAGGGGGTCATCGAGGACCACTTTGATATCCAGCCGGAGCTTGAGGACACGCTCCGATCGCGCGGGAAGACCGCGGAACTGAAGACACTGGAAGACATGCTGCCGGCCGCAGGCGCTACCAGCTTCACCCGCCAGCAGGCACCGCTCGGCCTTGGTCACGCGGTGTGGTGTGCCCGGGACATCGTTGGCGACGAGCCTTTCGCATTGCTGCTGCCGGACATGATCATGCGCGCCGAGACCGGATGCATGTCGGGAATGGTGAAGCTCTATGAGAAGGTCGGCGGCAACATCGTGTCCGTTGGCCAGTGCGACCCGGACCTTGCGCACAAATACGGGATTGTCGGGAAGGGCGAGGATGTGGACGGCGGCTTCCGCATCACCGAGATGGTGGAAAAGCCTGAAAAGGGTACCGCGCCGTCGAACTACTTCATGAACGGACGTTACATTCTGCAGCCCGGTATCTTCGAGATCCTCTCAAGGCACGAGCGCGGTGCGGGCAACGAGATCCAGGTCACCGATGCGATGCTGAAGCTCGCGGACGCCCAGCCCTTCGCGGCCTATCCGTTCGATGGCGAAACCTATGACTGTGGCTCGAAGGACGGGTTCATCCTCGCCAATGTCGCCTATGCGCTCGACCGCTCCGACATCAAGCCGCTGGTTGCGGATGAACTGAAGCGGTTGATCGGGCGTGCCTGAGCCGTTCGCCTGAGAGGCCGACACGACAGGACCTCGACGCGTGAAAGACAGCGTCGGGGTCATTTCCCAGGTTCAGGCCGCTAGCGCCGCGCCCGCAGGCCAACCCCGACGCGGGTGGTTTCCTCGTTCGCGCTGCCGGGTTCCTCGGTTCGCTCGTAACTGGCGTCAGCCTCGAGGTCGAGATAGCGGTTGATGTTCCACGTCAGGCCTGCCGATGCGCCGTAGCCGCGCTGGTTGCTGCGGTTCGATCCGCTGTCGTAGGCCCGGTATTGGAGGGTCGTACCAAGGCGGGCCAGCAACGCGCTGTTGAGTTCATGCGTGAGCGTGCTGTCGAACTCGTAGAGAACTGCACCGGACTCCCCGGCGGTTGTCGCCGCTTCGATCGTGGTCGCCACCCCGAGGTCCAGGCTGGTGCCGCGCCGGGGCGACCAGGCCAGACTTCCGTCCAGGGTCAAGCCGGAAATGTCGCTCAGGTTCGGATCGTCAAGCGAGCGCATGAGATAGCCGGCGGCGATTTCACCGGAGAGCTTCTCGCCGAGATCGATCTCCGCGCCGGCCCGCAGCCCGTAGGTGGACGACGAGCGCTGCGCACCTGTCGAATCGACCTTCTGATCGTATTTTTCCCGTCCAACGGAGGCCTCCAGGAAGGGGATCAGCGCGGGTGATATCGCGTAGCCGAGGCGTGCCGTCAGTTCCGCGCCGAGCGTATCGCGATCATCGGCGGACAAGACATTCCCGCTTGCCAGTGTCGCGTCGCCGTACATCGTGCGGGTCACCTCAAGCGTGGTGGTTCCTCGCAGGACGCCGAGATCCTTCTGCAGGCCGAGGCTCGCGCGCGTCTCGTGAATGCCGGATTGTGTGGTGGCCCCGGAAATCGCGTTGGGATCGGTGCGGCTCTCCTGCGTGTAGGTGTAGCCTGCGCCGAGTGTCGCGGAGATGTCGTTGAACAGGTCAAGCCGCAGAGCGGCATCAATGTTGGCATTCGGCGATTCCGTGCCGGTGCCCGAGAGGTTCTCCTGCCAGGTCCCCGAACCGGTAACCGAAAGCTGATGGCGCGACCAGTCGCTTTCCAGAATGCCGGACAGGGTGGTTTCGCTGTAGATACGGCTGGTCGCGAAGCCTGTGCCCTTGACGGATTCCCGGACAATCCGCTCGCTCAGGGTGGGACGCAGCGTGAGCGTTCCGATCATGAAGCCGGGGACTGCGTCAGCACCGCTGACTGCGGAGACCGGCAGTTCGTCGACCGTTTGTGCGCGCGGGTTCTGCCGCGCAAGGCTCGCCGAGTATTCGGCATCCGCCTCGTCGATTGCTTCGCCGGCCCCGATCGTGCCGGTGGTGATCTCCGACAGTGTCGCGCCGTCTGCGTTGCTTTCCTCATCGTCGCTGCCGGTGGCGACTATGCCGTCGCGATCAGCCTGGGTTGCGCCGGGCAGGGCGCCATACAGCGTGTCCGGCCTGTAGGGTCCGGTCGCTTGCCGCTGCGTGGTGGTGCCGCGCAAAGGGAGCCTCTCGACCGTCGGAACCTCGCGCTCGCCCGCGCTTTGCGCCTCAGCGGAAACCGCGCCCACCAGAAGGCAAAACGCGGTCATGCCTGCGCAACGTCCAGCGCGGCTGGCCGCCGAGGAGAACCTCACTCTTTTGTCACGATGGCGCATGCGTCTGTGTGTCCGGACCGGTCCAATTCTTTTCAAACCGTAAACACATGTGGTTAACGTAAGGTTTCCGGGCCGCGCCCGTTTGGGCATGCATGTCCGCGATGGACAGAATTCGCGCAAAGCGATATGGCCAGCGCATGAAGAAAATACTTCCGGATTACCCCGCCGCGGAGATCCTTCGTTCGGCCGGGCGCACGATCAAGACCGAAAAAGCCGGGCTCGATGCCTTGGCTGCCGCTCTCGAAAACGGGCTTTCCGAGCCTTTCACGCGCGCGGTTGAAACGCTCGATTCGATTTCCGGCCGGGCGATCGTCACGGGGGTCGGAAAGAGCGGACATGTGGGCGCCAAGGTGGCGGCGACACTGGCTTCGACCGGAACGCCGGCGCAGTTCGTTCATCCCGCAGAAGCCAATCACGGCGATCTGGGCATGATCACCCGCAACGACGCGATCATTGTTCTGTCCTGGTCGGGCGAGACCGCAGAGCTCAAGGGCATTCTCGCATACTCGCGCAGGTTCCAGATCCCGCTGATTGCCTTTACGTCGGGGGTGAATTCCACGCTGGCGCGAGAGGCGGACATTGTTCTCGCACTGCCGCGCGAGCAGGAGGCCTGTCCGCACGGACTGGCGCCGACGACCTCGACGCTGATGCAACTGGCCCTGGGCGATGCGCTGGCCGTTGCGCTTCTGGAAGCAAGGGGGTTCACGGCGGGGGATTTTCATACCTTCCATCCGGGCGGGCAACTGGGCGCCAACCTCGCACATGTGGGCGATGTCATGCACACCGGCGATTCGGTGCCGCTGGTGCCGACCGGCACGTCTGCACCGGATGCGATCATGACCCTTTCGCTGCGCAAGTTCGGCTGCGTTGGCGTCACGGACACGGATGGCAAGCTGGTCGGGATCGTGACCGATGGCGACGTTGCCCGAAACCTTGGCCGGAACCTGGTCGACGAGCCCATCGATGCGATCATGACGCGGAATCCGAAGACCATCGCGCCAACCGCGCTGGCGAGTACGGCGATGGGAATTCTGAACAAGAACTCGATCGGCGCGCTGATCGTGACGGATGCGGATCAGACCCCCATCGGGATCGTCCATTTCCACGATCTGCTCAGGATAGGCGTCGCCTGACAGGCACTCTCGGGATCAGGCCGGCTCGACCGTCAGGCTGCCTGACTGTGCGGCGACGATGCGCACCCTGGCGCCGGCCGGAAGCTCCGGTCCACGGACAATCCAGGTCGTGTCATCAAGCCGTATGCGGCCCTGACCGTTGGTAATCGGTTCCTCGAGCGTGGCCGTGCGGCCCACGAAACCCTCGGTTCGCCGGTTGAGCATCGGCTGATCGCTCTCCCCGGCCGCACTTGATACCCTGCGGCCGATGATGGCGAAGACGACGGAAAGGATCGCGAAGACGAGCAACTGCAGTTGCCATCCCCATATGGCCATGTCCCACATCATCAGCGACAGGGCGCCGAGCGCGAGCGCGGCAAGACCGATCCAGAGCAGGAAGACGCCCGGGACGAGGATTTCGAGCCCGAGAAAGACGAGGCCGAGTATCCACCACGTCCACGGGCCCAGTTCGAGCGCGATGGCGCGGATCACGAATTTGGCTCCGGGTCACCGCCGAACGGAGTTCCGGATGGGGGCGCGGTCTGAGTGGATGGGGTCTGGGCGGATGACCCGGTCGAGGAGGCGCGCGGCCGCGCGGGAACGCTTCCCCGCCTCGATGGTTCGCTTCCGGCATCCGGACCGAAGACTTCCTTCGATATCGCGCCTATGCCGCCGAGCGTGCCGATCAGTGACGACGCTTCCAGAGGCATCAGAATGACCTTCTGGTTGTTGGCGGATGCGATCTTGCCGAGCGCTTCGGTGTATTTCTGCGCCACGAAATAGTTGATGGCCGCAGCGTCGCCATCGGCAATCGCATCCGAGACCAGA
Source organism: Hoeflea sp. (assembly GCA_965233445.1). Taxonomy (GTDB): domain Bacteria; phylum Pseudomonadota; class Alphaproteobacteria; order Rhizobiales; family Rhizobiaceae; genus Hoeflea. The sequence continues at coordinate 4,281,341 of OZ247491.1, read as the reverse complement.
ACCGTGGCCTTGGCCTCGGCTTCGGCCAGACGCTCACGGGCCTCGGCGTCGCGATAGGCCGCATCGCGCCTGCCCTCCGCCTCGAGGATTGCCGATTGCTTGGCGCCTTCCGCACGAAGGATCTGGGCGTTTCGGGCACCTTCCGCCTCCAGCACCTCCGCACGTTTCTCGCGCTCGGCCTTCATCTGCCGTCCCATCGCCTCGACCAGATCCCTTGGTGGCGCGATATCCTTGATTTCGATACGGGTGATCTTGATGCCCCAGGGAGCGGCGGCCTGGTCAACCACCCTCAGGAGCCGGTCATTGATGGCGTCCCGGTTGGACAGCAGTTCATCGAGGTCCATCGATCCCATGACGGACCGGATGTTGGTCATGGTCAGATTGAGCAGCGCCTGCTCCAGGTCCGAGACCTGATAGGCGGCTTCGGCTGCATTGAGGACCTGATAGAAGGAAACCGCGTCAGCAGCGACCGAGGCATTGTCCTTGGTGATGACTTCCTGGGTGGGGATGTCGAGCACCTGTTCCATGATGTTCATCTTGCGCCCCACGCGGTCGACAAACGGAACGATCAGGTTGAGGCCGGGTGTGAGTGTCCTGGTGTAGCGGCCGAACCGTTCGATGGTGAAGGCATAGCCTTGCGGCACGGTCTTGATCCCGGAGACCAGCACCAGGAGCACGACAACCAGAATGACGATGATGGTGATATCCAGTCCCAGCACGGGCAACCTCCTCAGATCTGACAGGGGGTCCGCACGTCCGGCTGGCCCGGAACAAGACGTAGGTAATTCCGAGCAGGCTTGCAATTGCCTTTGTCGATTATCTTGCCGGCATTGTCAGGTCTGATGGCTGTTCAAGAAAAGGCCGCCCGTGGGCGGCCTGTTTCATCTTGTCCGCGGTGAGATGCGGGAACCGCGTGTGTTCAAAGGGGGAAGCTCAGATCCAGCCCTGAAGCTCGCGCCTTACGATGGTTTCAATGACACTCAGACCCGCAGGGCTGTCGTTGAGGCAGGGGATATGCGTGAAGTGTTCCCCGCCGTTCTCGTGAAACAGTTCGCCCGCTTCTCCCGCAATCTCCTCAAGGGTCTCGAGACAGTCCGAAACGAATCCCGGATTGATCACCGCGATCCGCTTGACCCCGTCCTGCGCCAGCTTTTCCACCGTCTTGTCGGTGTAGGGCTGAAGCCACTCCTCGGGGCCGAAGCGCGACTGGAACGTCGGCATGAACTTTTCCTTTGGCCATCCGAGACGTTCGCGCACCAGGCGTGCGGTCTTGAGGCACTGGCAGTGGTAGGGATCGCCCTTCAGGAAATAGGATTGCGGAATGCCGTGAAAGGATGCCAGCACCATTTCCGGTTCCCAGTCGAGGCTTGCCAGATGGGTCTCGATCGAGTGGGCGATGGCTTCGATATAGGCCGGATCGTCGTGATAGGGCGGGACCGTTCTCAAGGCCGGCTGCCAGCGCATGTCCATCATTGCCTGGAAGGCCTTGTCATTGACGGTGGCCGTGGTCGCAGCCGCATATTGCGGATAGAGCGGGAACAGCACGATGCGGTCGCAGCCTGCGTCCTTGAGCGCCTGAAGCTTGTCCGGAATGGACGGCTGACCGTAGCGCATTGCCCAATCAACCATGACGGACGGGTGCGAGGAGAGTGCTCCGCCCAGCATGTCTGACTGATTGCGCGTGTATGTCCTGAGATAGCTTTCGTCGAGTTCGTTGTTCCAGATCTCCTCATAGGCCTTGCCGACCCGCTTCGGACGGGTGTTCAGAACGATGCCGAAGAGGATCGGGTACCAGAGCGCGCGTGGCCACTCGATGACGCGCTTGTCGGTGAGAAATTCCTTGAGGTAGCGCCGCATCGAGCGGTAGTCCGTCCCATCCGGAGTGCCCAGATTGACAAGCAATACCCCTACCTTCTGAATTCGGACCGGCGGGTGTTCGGGCGGAAGATCTCCGACTGTCCGGCTTGTCTCGTCGGACAACATCACATGGGTGTTCAATGTTGCATCCATTTCATTGTCTCTGCGGCGCTCGCGTTCGGTTCGTCGAGGCATCAGCGCGCATGATACCCGTTTGCACTCGTCCATCGCGAGGCGTTCGGGCTTGTTACAGCCTACGCTCTCCCAGGCTCATTGGATCCGTCCTCGAGGAAAACTTCTGCCCCGGGCGGCGAATGCGGATGTAGTGCAACATAGGAGCATAGGACGTCAAATCAAACCACGGGCAGGGTCTGTTCGTGCACCGTTGTCAAAAAGAAAGGACCCGGCAAGCCGGGTCCCATTCATCTGATGCAGTCCCCGCTCACATCTCGGGGATTGAAAGTGTGGAGCCAACCTCAAGATTGGATGCATTTGCGGACGGATTGGCTTCTGCAATCTTCGACCACATCGTCGCATCGTCATAGTAGGTCCTGGCGAGATCCCACAGGGTGTCACCGGCTGCCACCACGTGCTCCTTGCCGGTCATTTCCGTCTCGGTTGCCGCCGGCGCTTCCTGTTCGATCACCGGCGCCGTCGTGGTCAGTTCGGTCACGCCCGGCAGCGGATCAGGGACCTGAACCGGTGTTTCTGCCGGTGCGGTGGCTTCCTCTGCCGCTGTCGCATCCTCGGCCGGAGCCTCTTCCGTTTCGGTCATTTCCTCTGCGGGAGCTGCTTCCTCGGTTGCAGCCGGGGCTTCAGCCGCGGCCATCGTTATGCGTCCGTCGGTGTAGGGAGTGTAGGGTGCATTTTCTGCCAGATAATCGGCGACGACCTGTTCCAGGCCCGGGCCGTAGTCATAGGCATTCATTCCACCCGTCCGGAAAACGGAATAGCCGTCCCCGCCGCCGCGCATGTAGTTGTTGGTCGCCACCGAATAGGTTGCCTCGGGGTCGATCGGCTCGAAGCCGTCATCCGTCTTGACCTCGGCAGAAACGATGCGAGAGCCGGGTTCTGCGTCCTTGTCGAAGGTGTAGCGCATGCCCGCGACCTGCGGGAACCGGCCTGCGCCTTCCTCGATCTGGCCAACGCCGTTCTCGAGCGCCGCGATCACGTCCGAACCCTTGAGATCGAATGTCGCAAGCGTGTTCTGGAACGGGAGCACGGTCAGCACTTCGCCCATGGTAATCTCGCCCGCATCGATGGAGGCGCGAAGACCGCCGCCGTTCTGGATGGCGATGGTGACGCCTTGGTCCTTCACGCGGTCGAGCATGGCATCGGCCACGAGATTGCCCATGGAGCACTCCATGGCGCGGCAGACATCGCGCGAGCCCTCGATCATGTCGGTGGTATCCGACACGACTTTGGTCTTGAGTTCCTCGATGGGCGCGCCGAGTTCGGCAACGCGCGCCAGGAAAGCCTCGTCCGGCGTCACGGACGCATCGAGAAGATGCGGCTCGCCTTCGGCGCTGATCACCTTGCCTTCGTCATCGAAGGTGACCTGAACTTCGCCGACATACTTGGAATAGGCATAGGCCTGAACAATCGGGACATCGGTTCCCGACGGGTTCTGCACCATCGTCGGGTAGGGTCCGGCCGCGTCTTCCTGGGTGTTGGAAAGCAGCGTATGGCTGTGCCCGCCGACGATCACGTCGATGCCGTCGACCTCGGCGGCAATTCTTTCATCCATCGGCAGACCGACATGCGAGAGCAGGATGATCTTGTTGATGCCCTCGGCCTCGATTTCCGCGACAGCGCCCTTGAGATAGTCGATTTCCTCAAGAATGAGCACCGATGGTCCAGGGGACGACGTTTCAACCGTATCAGCGGCGAGCACGGAAAGGATCGCGACCTTCTCGCCGCCGATTTCCTTGATCAGATAGGGCTTGATGCGATCGCCAAGCACCGAATTGGCGCCGCTGATGGTGTTGCCGGAAATGACCGGGAATTCCACCATGTCGATGAAGTCGCGCAGACCCTCTGGGCCGTCATCGAATTCATGGTTGCCGACAGCCATGGCGTCGAAGCCGATACCGTTCATGAACTCCGCAGCGGCTTCGCCCTTGTAGGTCGAGTAGAACAGCGAACCCTGAAACTGGTCTCCGGCATCAAGAACGAGCACATTGGCGCCGGCATCGGTAAGCGCTGAACGGCGTTCATCGATCTTTGTCTTGACCCGCGCAACGCCACCGAAGCACTTGTCCTCGGCTTCGTCTTCGCTGGAACAGGTTGAATCGAAGCGGTTGATCGATTCAATCCGCGAGTGCAGATCGTTGATGTGCAGGATGTCGAGCGTAAAGTCCGCCAGCGCGACGCCTGAGCTCAGGCCCAGCGCCGACGCGGACAAGAGTGCGCGCTTGATCAGTTTATTCATGGACTGCTCCCTGTTTTCGGTGCTCGTTAAGCGCCGGCACCCTTGTTGTCAGGGTGTCTCGGCGATTGGAAAGGATGGTTTCACTATCGGTCCGGAACTTCAATAGCCGTGGTGTTGTTCAAGCTGAAATTCGGATCGTTTCAGGCGGAATAATCCCGTTCGTCCGCAATCACCTTGCCATCGTTCGGAAGGCTTCCCGGGGCCGCGACCTTTACGCTGCCGCGCAAATTGATCACCGAGGCGAGTGATTTCTCGATCCCTGCCGTATCCGGTTCCGCACCGTCCGCAGGTTCGACCATCAAGACCATCTCATCGAGTTCATTAGAACGGCTGACCACCAGCCTTGCGCGCTGAACCTCCGGATGAAGCTTGAGCAACTGGGCGATCTGCCTGGGATCCACGAACATGCCCTTGATCTTGGTGCGCTGGTCCGCGCGCCCCATCCATCCCTTGATTCGCATGCCCGTGCGACCGCAGGGTGATGTGCCCGGCAGAACCGCTGACAAGTCGCCAGTGCCGAAGCGGATCAGCGGGTAACCCGGGTTGAGGGTGGTGACGACGAGTTCGCCGACCTCGCCTTCGGGCACGGGATCAGCGGTGCCGGGTCTGACTATCTCCACAATCATGTTTTCGCTGACGATCATGCCGGGGTACGGTTCGCCTTGGTCATCGGCGCTCTCATAGGCAATCACGCCGAGATCGGCGGTGGCATAGGACTGCAGAACGCTTACTCCGCGATCCGCGTAATACTGCCGCAGCGACGGAAACAGCGCGCCGCCGGATACCAGCGCGCGCGTGATCGACGACAGGTCGATGCCCATTTCGTCGGCTTTTTCGAGAATGATCTTCAGGTAGTCCGGTGTGCCGGTGAAACCGGAGGGCTTGAGCCACCTTGCAGCTTCGACCTGCGCCTCGGTGTTGCCGATGCCTGCAGGAAGAACCAGACATCCGAGCGCCCGCGCCCCCTCGTCCAGAATGAAACCGCCCGGGGTCATATGATAGGCAAGGCTGTTGTGGACGACATCTCCGGCACGGAAGCCTGCGGCAAACAGCGCGCGGGCAGCCTGCCACGGATCGGCGCCCAACCCCTGCGGTTCCCACACCGGGCCCGGCGACATGAAAACCCGGTTGCCCTTCAAGGCATCGACAGTCGCCAGTCCGCCGAAGGGCGGATTAGCGGATTGCATTTCCATGAGGTCGGGTTTGCGCAGGACCGGCAGGTTCGCCAGGGCATTGCGGTCGGTGATTTCGCGCGGATCCGGATTGCCGAGCCAATCGGAAAGCGCGGGCAGCCGCGTCAGGCTTTGCGCAAGCAGGGACTGGAGCGCGTCAAAGGTTTCCCGCTCGCGATCTGCGTGCGTGCGCGTCTCCCGTTCATCAAAGTAGATCGCCATCGTTTCCGGCCCCTCCCGAACCTTCAATCGTCGCGGTGTTGTGGCCGTCAGATACGGCGCACCAGCGTGAACTGGGATCCGGTGGAGGATGTGCAATTGAGCTGCGAGGGGCTGGCCATTGCACAGTTGACCCGCGAATTCGTCTGTCTGAGCAGCGATGTCAATTCGATCTCGACAATCCGGTCGGACACGTAACGGTAGGTCCCTTCGGCGAGCAGCGAATTCGTGTCGGTCGTCCGTGTCTCGAAGCGGCCGTTGACGAAGCTGGAGATGATGCCGTTAGGGTCTGTCCACTGTCCCTCGATCCCCTGCGGTTGGGGCTGGATAGGGCGCGGCGTATAGGTTGCCGACTGACAGGCGGCGAGCAGGGCGGCCAGGGCGCTGACTGCGATGATGCGAAGTGTGTTCATGGCGCGGATTCCCCTCGTGCCGTCGTCAAGCAAGTAATGAGCGTCAAGCATGACGCGCCGTCACGGCGAAAGCAAGGCGCTCGCGCGCCTTGCCGGCTTTTGTCCCCGGGCATCGAGAGCGCTGGGACCGTTCGGCCCGTGATCAGTGCACCAGGATATTGCGGAACTGCCAGGGATCGCTTTCGTCAATGTCTTCCGGGAACAGGCCGGGACGACCGTCGAGCGGCGTCCAGTCGGTGTAGTGGCCTTCAACCGGTCCGAGATAGGGCATCTGAACTTCCAGGCATCGCCTGTAGTCCATCTCATCGGCTTCGACGATGCCGGCATTCGGGTTTTCGAGCGCCCAGACCATGCCGGCGAGCACGGCCGAGGTAACCTGCAGACCTGTTGCGTTCTGGTAGGGCGCGATGCGCCGGGTTTCCTCGAGCGAGAGGCGAGAGCCAAACCAGTAAGCATTCTTCTTGTGCCCGTAGAGCAGCACGCCGAGTTCGTCGACACCGTCCACGAGTTCATTCTCGTCGAGCACATGCAGCTGCGATTGCGCCTTTCCGCCATTGCCGAACATTTCGTGCAGGGACAGCACAGCGTCATTGGCCGGATGGTAGGCGTAGTGACAGGTGGGGCGGTACTTCACCTTCCCCTTCTTGCTGGTGACGGTGAAAAAATCAGCGATCGAGATCGACTCGTTGTGGGTGACGAGGAAGCCGTATTGCGGCCCCGGAGTGGGGCACCAGGTGCGCACTCTCGTGTTGGCGCCGGGCTGCTCGAGATAGATCGCCGCCTTGCAGCCAGACTTGTGCTTCTTGGCGTTCTTCGGCTTCCATGTCTCGTGGGTGCCCCAGCCCAGTTCCGACGGCTGCAGACCTTCCGAAATGAATCCCTCCACGGACCATGTGTTCCAGAACACATCCATCGGCTTGGGCGACTTGGCGCGCTGGGTGTCGCGTTCGGCGATGTGGATTCCCTTCACGCCGAGGCTGCTCATCAGTTTCGCCCACCCCTCGCGGTCATCCTGCGCGGGCTCGTCGAAGGCGACGCCGGTATCGTTTGCGAGATTGACCAGGGCCTGCTTGACGAACCAGGAAACCATGCCCGGATTGGCGCCACAGCATGACACTGCCGTCGTTCCGCCTGGCTTCTTGCGCTTTTCCTTGCGGACCGTCTCGCGCAGTGCGTAGTTGGTGCGCGAGGCATTCGAGGCTTCGGTGTCGAAGTAGAAGCCGAGCCAGGGTTCGACCACCGTGTCGATATAGGGAACGTCGATTTCGCGGCACAGCCGAATGAGATCCAGCGATCCCGTGTCCACCGACAGGTTGACGCAAAACCCCTGGCCCTCGCCTTCGGTCAGCAGCGGGGTGAGCAAGTCCCGGTAGTTCTCGACGGTGACGGCTTCCTGGATGAAGCGCACGCCGTGCCTGTCGAGCAGTTCGCGATCATTGTCGCGCGGATCGATCACGACCAGGCGGCTCTTGTCGAACTTGAAGTGGCGTTCGATCAGCGGGAGCGTCCCGCGGCCGATCGAGCCGAATCCGATCATCACGATGGGGCCGGTGATTTCGCCGTAAACCGGATAGTCCTGATCAGCCATCGCAATTCTCCGTTCGCTGTTGGCTTTGCCACCCGTGTGACACATGCCGAGGTTTGCGCGGCTTAATCATACTTCCCTGTTACAATAAAGCAAAAACGGCGATCTCAGGAGTCCATCGCTTCCAGCTCGTCGATCAGACCTTCGATCATGCCGAGGCCCCGGTTCCAGAAGCCCGGATCGGATGCATCGAGGCCGAAAGGCTTGAGCAGCTCCGAATGGTGCTTGGTGCCGCCGGCCTTGAGCATGTCGAAGTAACGATCCTGGAAGCCCTCGGGCGTCTTCTCGTACACCGCGTAGAGAGAATTGACGAGGCAATCCCCGAACGCATAGGCGTAGACGTAAAAGGGTGAATGGATGAAGTGCGGGATATAGGCCCAGAAGGTCTCGTATCCCTCGGAAAGCTCGACGGCGGGCCCCAGGCTCTCAGACTGGACATCGAGCCAGAGCGCGCCAAGCTGCTCAGACGTCAACTCACCTTCCCGGCGCGCCGTGTGAACCCGGCGCTCGAACTCATAAAACGCGATCTGGCGCACGACCGTGTTGATCATGTCCTCCACCTTCTGCGCCAGCATGGCCTTGCGCTCGCGGCGGTCCGTGGTGCGTTCGAGCAAGGCCCGGAAGGTCAGCATCTCACCGAACACGGAGGCCGTTTCGGCAAGGGTCAGGGGTGTCGATGCCATCAGTGCGCCTTGCGCCCCGGCCAGGACCTGGTGCACCCCGTGGCCGAGCTCATGCGCCAGCGTCATGACATCGCGGGGTTTGCCGAGATAATTGACCATGACGTACGGATGGACGGAGGGGACCGTGGGGTGAGCGAAAGCGCCCGACATCTTGCCCGGCCGGCTCGCGGCATCGATCCAGCTCCGGTCGAAGAAGCGCCGGGAGATGTCAGCCATTTCCGGCGCAAAGCCGTGATAGGCGGAAAGGACCGTGTTCTTGGCATCATCCCAGGGGATGGTCTCGCGCGGCGTTTCCGGCAACGGCGCATTGCGGTCCCAGAACTGCAGTTTGTCGAGGCCAAGCCAGCGCGCCTTCATGGCATAGTAGCGGTGCGACAGCCGGGGGCATGCCTCGCGGACGGCCTGGGCGAGGGCGTCGACCACCGGGCGTTCCACCCGGTTGGCGAGATGGCGGCTGTCGGCAATGTCCTCGAAGCCGCGCCAGCGATCGGAGATTTCCTTGTCCTTGGCCAGCGTGTTGGTGATCAGCGTGAAGGTGCGCAGGTTCTCCTTGAAAGTGGAGGCCAGTGCTTTGCCGGCCTTTTTCCGCTGTTCGCCGTCGGCATCCTGCAACAGCGACAAAGTGACTTCGAGCGAAAGCTTCTTGTCGTCGATCTCGAATGTCAGGTCGCTCATGGTTTCGTCGAACAGGCGATTCCAGGCCGTGCGCCCCGTCACCGATTTTTCATGAAAGAGCTGCTCGACCCGGTCTTCGAGCTGATAGGGCTTGTCGAGCCTGAGGTCGCGGATCCAGGGTTCGTAACGTGCGGCGCGCGGATCCTGCTTAAGGCAGGTATCAACTGCCCCGTCGTCGATGCGGTTGAGCTCGAGCGCGAAGAAAAGCAGGTGCGCGCTGATGTCGGTAATCGCGCTTTGAACATCACCGTAGAACTTTGCATTCGCCGGATCGGAGGTGTCGGAGAAGTAGGTTAAGCCGGCATAGGAAATGATCCGGCCCATCAGCTCTTCAAGCTGCTCGTAGGCCTCTATCGCCGCCCCCAGGCCTTCCTCGCCGGTCTTGCCCGCAGCTTCCTGAAGCCGGCCTTTCCAGACAGCTTCAAACTTAGCGGCGCGCTCCCGCGCAGCAGCCATATCGGATTTGAATTCCGGCGATTCCGCACCAGGGTAGAGATCGCCGAGATTCCAGTCGGGCAAGTCTCCGAGGCCCGAGTTCGTGCTTCCCGCAGTCATTGCTGAATGAACGGGTGTGACGTCCGGATAGGTCATGGGCATGGGGTCTCGCTTTCGAATTCCGGCGGGTTTGGCGATCAACCGGTTTTTGGGGCAGCGGCGGTTAAAATGCAATCTTTTCCCGAAATCCGATTTTCAGGTTTCACGGGCACTGTGGCTTTCCGGCGATATCGAACCGTCCGTTTTGTCGAAAACAAGGAAGCATTCCGTGTCCAGTCGAATTCTGATTGTTGAAGATGATCCGGTCCAGCGCCGGTTGCTCAAGGCGGCGGGAGAAGCCGCCGGCCATGCGTGTGAAATGTTCGATAACGGGCGTGATGCGCTCGACCGTCTCATGGGCAACGGCCCCGCGATCGACGCGGTGGTGCTTGATCTGATGATGCCTGGGATGAACGGTCTGGAGGTGCTGGAGCGTCTCGGTGTCGCCAAGCTGTCGGTTCCGGTGGTGGTTCAGACCAGCCATGGCGGGATAGAAATGGTGGTCAAGGCGATGCGCGCGGGGGCCTTTGACTTCGTGGTCAAGCCGGTCTCTCCGGAACGGCTCAAACTCTCGCTCGAAAATGCGATGAAGGCAACGCGCAGTCCGGTCGCTCCCCGACTGGGCGGCCGTGGTGCGGGTTTCGGCGGAGTCGTCGCTGCAAGCCCGGCCATGGACCGGGTGCTCTCACTCGCGCGCCGGGCGGCCGGATCGGGCATTCCGGTGGTTCTCGAAGGCGAATCCGGTGTCGGCAAGGAGATGATCGCACGTGCCATCCAGGCGGAGAGTTCTCGCCGGAGCAAGCCGTTTGTGACCGTGAACTGCGGCGCCATTCCCGACAATCTGGTTGAGAGCATTCTGTTTGGGCATGAGAAGGGAGCGTTTACCGGAGCCTCCGAGCGTCATGCAGGGAAATTCGCGGAAGCCGATGGCGGCACCCTGTTTCTTGACGAGATCGGCGAGCTGGCGCCCGATATTCAGGTCAAGCTGCTCAGGGCCGTGCAGGCCGGCGAGATCGAGACAATCGGCGCGCGTCATGCGCGCAATGTCGATGTGCGCCTGATCTCGGCGACCAACAAGGATCTGATCGCCGAGGTCAAGGCCGGCCGATTCCGTGAAGACCTCTACTATCGCCTGAATGTCTTTCCGATCCACGTTCCCGCGTTGCGCAAGCGCAAGGAGGACATTCCCCAGCTGGTTCGTCATTTCATTGCGCGTTTTTCTTCGGCGGCGCTCAATCGCAAGATTGCCGGCATTGCCCCTGATGCAATGGCGCTGCTGACCGCCCACGACTGGCCGGGCAACATCCGCGAACTTGAAAACGCGATCCATCGCGCCGTGGTGCTCAGCGACGGTGGCAAGCTGACCCGTGAGCTGTTCCCCCAGATAGAGGCCCAGATGCCGGGCTTCCAGCTGGACAATCTGGAGGAGGCCGCTGCCTGTTCTCCGGTCGCGGTTGCGGAACAAGTCCCTGCGCGCCAGCGTGCAAGTGCCCAGTTCTCAGACGGTGAGATCACGGTTTCAGCGGAAACTCCGGTTGCGGAACCGGCTCGGCCGGCGGTGGATGCTGTTTCGCTGGACGGCGAAGTGCGCACCATTGCGGAGATCGAGGAGGAGCTCATCCGCTTCGCGCTCTCGTTCTACCGTGGCCAGATGAGCGAAGTCGCACGGCGTCTCGGGATCGGGCGATCGACTCTTTACCGCAAGCTCAAGGACTATTCCATCGATCCCGATGATCCTGTTCGCGAGGCTGCATGAGCCTGAACGGACGGGTCGGGTCCGGACCGTCGCCGGTTACCTGAAGAGTTCTGTTGTCGACTTGATCTGCTTCATTCCTTGTTAAGCGTTTGTTCACTATAAGGTAGCAAGCGGCGATCAATGGCGCGGATGCCATTGTGTTACCGCAATTGCCTATCAAATGGTGATGGATTATCGCTTTTCCGGCGTCTGGGGACAGCATTGGCGACAGTGAGAGCAGTTTCGGGTCAGGATTTGACAGCAAACAGTACAGCAAGCGGCATCCGGCGCGGACTTCAAGTTCGTGCGATGTCGCGTGTGCTGCTGGCCGTTCTTCTGACGCTGGCCGGCGTATTGGCCACTTCCATGGCGGCGTCCGCGGAAACCCGTTCTCTCAAACTGTACTATATTCATACAAAGGAGCGGGCGGAGATCGTTTTCAAGCGCAATGGACGCTACGATCAGGCCGGCCTCAACAAGCTCAACCGGTTTCTCCGGGACTGGCGGCGCAACGAGCCCACCAAGATGGAACCCAGATTGTTCGATCTCATCTGGGAGGTCTACCAGCAGACGAATGCACGTGACTACATTCACGTCGTGTCCGCCTACCGGTCGCCGGCGACCAACGATATGCTGCGCCGGACACGAGGCGGCCAGGCCAAGAAAAGCCAGCACATGCTCGGCACGGCAATGGATTTCTATATTCCCGGCGTCAAGCTGTCCAAGCTTCGTGATGTCGGGATGAAGCTGCAGGGCGGCGGTGTCGGCTACTATCCGAAGTCGGGATCCCCGTTCATCCACCTCGACGTTGCGAGCGTGCGCGCCTGGCCGCGAATGAGCCGACAGGAACTCACCCGCTTGTTCCCGGATGGCAAGACACTTCACCTTCCGCCCGATGGCAAGCCGCTGCCCGGCTACAAGGTGGCGATGGCCGAGTACAAGGCTCGCGGCGGTGCAATCGTTTCCTCATCGAGCGGCGGCTCCAATTCCGGACGCTCCGGCGGCGGCTTGCTTGCAGCCCTCTTCGGTGGTGGCGACGAGGATGAAGAGCCAGATGCAATTTCGTCGGCGCCGACACCGGTGCCGGCTCCGCCTCGTACGGAGGTCGCGGCGCTGCCCGGGACGTTCGATACCGCAGCGCCTGAAACCAGCCCCAATCTTCCTGAACTGCCTGTGCGTGCACCGATCCCTGTCGCGCGTCCAGTTATCGAGCAGCAGCCCGCCGTGGTGGCCGCGCTCGTCCCACCTGAGCCGGTGCTGCCCGGTCAGGAAGAGGTCAACGCATTTGCCGCGGCGGCAAATGCCGAGGTGGCGGAAACCACCACGGGGATCGTTGACCTTTCGGGGATCCGTGCGCCTGTGCCTCAATTGCTGGCGGAGCGCGCCATTTCGCGCCAGGACGAGAACCCGGCGCCGGTCGAAGTCGCTGCACTTGATCAACCTGATTCGATCCGGGAAAGATTGCAGGCCGGTACCGCACCGGCAGCCACCGAGCAGCCGCAGACCGTCGCGGACGGGGAGATTGCGAGCCGGAGCCTCGTCAGGGCTGATGCCGTGACTGAGGGGACGGAATTGGCCATGCTGCCGAGCGGCGACGACTTCGTGCCGCTGCCAATCAGACGACCCGGAACCCGGCCGGGTGACCGGATTGCCGAGGATACGCCCCCTGCAGTGGAGGTTGCTTCCCTTGCTCCGGCCCTGCGCGGCGGCCGCCCCGCACCGGCAAGCCCGGTCACGACGCGAAAGGGCAACCGTCCGAATGCCGAATCTGCCGCAGGACAGCCTCAGCGCGCGTCGATACGGACCGAACCGAAACTGACTGAAACCATCATTTCGAAATGGGCGCTTGCGCGTGAGCGCGTCAAGGCAATGCCTACGCCGGAGGCCAGCGCAAAGCATTTCGTGTCTTCCCAGCTCAGGGCGGCGCCGAAAGTGGTCTATGCCGACGGCTTTGCACGCGATGGCGGTGAATTGCCGCACAATCAGTTCACGGGCTCGGCGGTGAACTTCATCTCGGTCGCCCGCTTCGGCAACTAGCCTGCCGTTTCTGCCCGAGGTCGATGATCAGCCAGGCCGCGCTCCGATCCCCGGAAGGGGTCAAGGAGCGCCGCTGATGCCGGTTCAGCTTGCGCCTTCGGGCTCAGGCGCCATTCCGAGCGCATGCAGATAGGTGTCGAGAATCGCTTCCTGTTCGAGGCGATCGTTCTCGTCCTGCTTGCGGATGGCAACGACCTTGCGCAATACCTTGGCGTCAAATCCCATCGCCTTGGCCTCGCCGTAGACATCCTTGATGTCGTCAGCGATTGTTTTCTTCTCTTCTTCCAGCCGTTCAATGCGTTCAACGAAGGAACGAAGCTGGTCGCGGGCGACTGCGCCGGCATCAGACATGGGACACTCCTGGACCGATGGTGTGGGGTGATTTGTGTAAGCGCTTCAAGTGCCCAAAGCCTGCGGCGGGGTCAAGGGCGATTGCGGAATTCGCTCAGATTATCCAATCTTGCTTCGCCCCGTTCAAACCACCCGCGAACCGTGCAGCTCGATCTCGTGCATCTCGGGGAGATCGTTGACTTCCGCCAGGATGGGCGCCAGCCGGTCGATCCACGACTCTACGCCGGCGGCATCGCAGATCAGATCCTGCCGGACCTCGATCAGGCCGTGGGCGAGACCGGTGGTGGAGCAATGCCGGTGCATGGTGTCACCGCGCAAGGCGCCGTCATAGGGTTCGTTGTCCCCCACGACCAGGGCGGAATCAGCTCGAAGCCGATCAATGAGCGCATGCGCCGCACGCGGGTCGGTGTCCCACAGTACGCCTGCATGCCAGGGGCGCGGAACCGACTTCCATGCATGCGTGAAGGAATGCATCGAAATCACCAGAGGGGCCTTGCCGGCCTTGCGGCCCGTCTCGGCGATCACCGTCGCGACGGCTTCGTGGTAGGGGCGATGAAACCGCGCCAACCTTCGTTCGCGTTCCTCCTGGGAGAGGGGGTGGTTTGCCGGGATCACCATTCCATCCGACAGTTTCATGATCAGCGTCGGATCATCCTCACCGCGATTGGGATCGATCAGCAGTCTCGAGAAACAGCCCAGCACTCCGGGAACGCCGAGCCGTTCGCACAGTCCGCGCGTCAGCGGCTCGATTCCGATGTCGTAGGCGATATGGCGCGCGAATGCTTCTGCCGGCAGCCCCAGGTTTCCATATTCCGGGGGGACCCGGTTCATGGCATGGTCGGCGAGAATGACAAGCGCGGGATGCGGGTTGCCGGGAATGATCTCGAAAGGATTGAAGCCGGACATGGCGGTTTCCGGAACTGGTGAAACAAAAGAGCCGGATCATTCGCACAGTGAGATGCCGCGGGCAACTGCTCCGGCGGGCTTCACAGGCGTGTGGCATTCTGTATGCTCGGCAAGCATTGCGTCGTTTGACTTTAGTGCCTTGTCCTTCGTTGACTTTCACCGGTCTCCGGCGCAAAAACCAACGCAGACGTTCTGAGCGGAGACTGACCGGAATCGATGTTTCGAAAGTTGTCAAAAGCCTATCCGTCCATTTCGAGACTCTTCGTCCTGCCGGCCCTGGCCGCCGGCGCGCTCCTGCTTGTCTCGGCCAATGAGGCGAAGGCGGATTTCCGGGTTTGCAACGGAACCCAGTCGCTCGTGGGCGGCGCGATCGGATACAGGACTGCCGAAGGCTGGGTGACGGAGGGCTGGTGGCAAATTCCCGCCAATTCCTGCGCCACCCTGATCGAGGGGCAACTGGGATCGCGCTACTACTACCTCTATGCCGAGGATGCAGGCGGAGGCGGTCGCTGGGCCGGGGACATCAACATGTGCGTGGCCGACAACGAGTTTCGAATTGTCGGCGTGGAAGACTGCTTTGCGCGCGGGTTTCAGCGGGTCGGCTTCAAGGAATACGACACCGGGCGGCAAGGCAGCTGGATGGTCCAGCTTTCGGACGCCCCGGAAGTTCAGGAAAGCAACAATTGATGAAGCGGCATCGTAAGGTGAAGATCCTCGCAACTCTCGGACCGGCGTCGTCCGACGAGGCAATGATCAAGAAACTGCATGAGGCGGGAGCGGATCTTTTCCGCATCAACATGAGCCATTCCAGCCATGAGCTCATGCGCACCCTCGTGGGGCGGATCAGATCGGTGGAGAAGATGTGCGGGCGGCCGATCGGCATTCTCGCCGACCTTCAGGGGCCAAAACTCAGGGTGGGAAAATTCGCCGACGGCAGTGTCACGCTCAAGCCTGGCCAGACATTCACGCTCGACAACCGTGACGAGCCGGGCAACGCCGAACGGGTCTATCTGCCGCATCCCGAAATTCTCGAAGCCGTGCAACCGGGCCACCGTCTGCTAATCGATGACGGACGGCTGCAACTGCTTGCGATCGAATCCGACACGACATCGATCGTCTGCGAGGTCGTGAGCGGAACCAAGATTTCGGACCGCAAGGGCGTCAGCCTGCCTGACACCACGCTCGGGGTCGGCGCGCTGACGGAAAAGGACCGCTCCGATCTCGATGCGGTGCTGCAGGTCAATGATGTCGACTGGGTGGCGCTCTCCTTCATCCAGCGTCCGGAGGATCTGGCTGAAGTGCGGAAAATCGCGCGCGGCCGTGTCGGGCTGATGTCGAAGATCGAAAAGCCTCAGGCGCTCGAGCGAATCGACGAGATCATCGAACTGTCCGATGCGCTCATGGTTGCCCGTGGCGATCTCGGTGTCGAAATGCCGATCGAGTCGGTCCCCGGCATTCAGAAGCAACTGACCAGAGCATGCCGCAAGGCCGGCAAGCCCGTTGTGGTCGCCACCCAGATGCTGGAATCCATGATCTCGGCACCCGTACCGACCCGCGCCGAGGTCTCCGATGTCGCGACAGCGGTCTTCGAAGGCGCCGATGCGGTCATGCTGTCTGCCGAATCGGCCGCTGGCGATTATCCGGTCGAGGCGGTTTCGACCATGGCCGCGATCGCGCGCAAGGTCGAAATCGACCCCAACTATCCGGGCATCATCTACTCGCAGCGCCCACAGCCCGATGCTACCGGAGCCGACGCCATATCGCTTGCGGCGCGGCAGATCGCTGAAACCCTCAATCTTTCGGCGATCGTCTGTTACACGTCCTCGGGAAGCACCGGGCTCAGGGCTGCGCGGGAACGGCCGCAGGTGGCGGTCATTGCACTGTCTCCCGTGATCCAGACAGCCCGCCGGCTTTCGATCGTCTGGGGACTGCACTGCGTGGTGACCGAGGATGCGACGGACATGGACGACATGGTCAACCGTGCCTGTCGCATTGCCTTTACCGAACAGTTCGGCAAGCCCGGCGATCGATTGATCATATCGGCAGGTTTCCCGCTGGGAACGCCCGGATCCACCAACATGTTGCGGATCGCCTATATCGGGTCGGACGGGATGACCGGCCACTGACATCAGGTTCGGTGATTGCCGGGGGCGGCCGGGAAGCTTTCCGCCTCTCGGTTTCTACGGGCAGGATGCGTTGTCGTCGGAGATCGCGGCTTCCGCCTTGCGCGCCGCGGCGTCCAGATCCACATCCAGCCCCGCGACGCTCTCGATGGCGCGCACTGCCAGGTCGGTCGTGACGTGGTCCGGCTTGTGCCCGAGATTTCGGAGCCACAGAAGCTTCGAGTTCTCGATGTCGCGCGCCAGACCCTCCGAGTGAATGTGGGCGAGCACAACGGAATCGCTGTCTCCGGTGATGATCACCGTCGGCGCCGTGATCTCGGTGTAGCGTGGAGACGCCTTGGTCACGTAGGGCTTCAGATTGGCGACATCGATTGCATTGTTGCGAAATGCTGCCGGCCTGAGCACCAGCGCGGGCGCGGTTGCCGTGATGTAGTCGTCCGGAGCCGGATTGGGTGCGAACACGCAGGCCGAGCCGCTTTCAAGCCGTGTCATGCCCGCGGGAAGAGCAAGGGTCCGTGTGAACAAGGAGCCGATGACAGGCACCGACGCAAGGTCGTAGTACCAACTCACGCCGCCGGGCCAGGGGTGCGTCGCCGGCGCCAAGAACACCAGTCCGGCGGTCATTTGCGGGTACTCGAGCGCAAAGCTCGCTGCAATCGCGCCTCCGAAGGAATGCCCGACAACGATCGCCCGCGATATTCCCTTGATCTCCATTGCGCGTGCGATGGCAGCGGCTTGCCCATCAGGCGTCGCGTTGGCGGGGCCGCCCCGCTGCGACCAGCCATGCCCCGGACGGTCGATGAAAAGCATCTCCGCTCGTCCTTCGAGCTTGGGTCGGAAGGGCGTCATCTGATCGAGCAGGTTGCCGCTGGCTCCATGAATGAAGACAAGGGCAGGCAGGTCGGCGCCTTCCGGTCGGGGGACATGAACGGCGTGTATTGCATAGCCGCCGACGTCGATCATCTCGCCAACCGGCGGATGCTGCTTCTCGATCTCCGCCGCCTTGACCTGCGTCCACAGCGCAAGGCCGATCAGGAGAAATGCGATCAGGACAAGGATGATCAGAAAAACGATGCGAAAGCTGAACGGGGGCATCGGAAGCACAACCTCGAATTGGACCGATCTTCACTGAGGCGCCGGTCCGTGGCTTGAAGGGCTGGTTTGCGTGGTGATCAGGTCTTGCTTCCGGCAAGCTTGTCCGCCAGTTCCCCGACCTTCTCTTGTGCCTGGTGATTGGCCGGATAGACCTGAAGCATCTGCTCCCAGGCGCGCAGCGCAAGCGCGTCGTTTCCGGCCGCATCCAGAATTGCGGCCATTCCGGCCATGGCGCCAAAATGTCGGGGTTCGAGTGAAAGCACGCGGTTGATGTCAGCCATCGATTTGGCGTGATTTCCCATCGTGTAGTGCAGGGTGGCGCGGCGGTTCCACCCTTCGGCGAAGTCGGGCATCAGCACCACCACCTGGTCCAGCAGGTCGAGTGCCAGACTGTTGTTCTTGTCGGCCACGGCCTTGTCCGCCCATTGCATCAGAAGATTGGCAGTGGCGCTGCCCGAATCCCGCCAGCGGGCCCAGATCCGCTGGCTGATACGCTCCGCCTTGCGGGCATCACTTTCGCGCTTGAGCTCGGCAAACAGCCGGTCGATGGGGGCAACGGCCTCGTCCGGCATGGTTGCCGCGGGTTCGGCGGCCGCCTGCTCCTGGGCAGGGGCGGGTGTCGCAAAGGCCAGCGTGGCGGCAAGAACCGATGCTGCTGGTACGGTCAGGGCTTTGAACGTGAAATGGCGCATGACGGAAAGTTAGTCCGTCAGCGCCAAAGATCAAATGCAAATTTCAGTGATAGGCCAAGCGGCCGCAGCTTCAGCCCTGGCGAGCCTTGAAACGCGGGTTCTGCTTGTTGATGATGTAAACGCGTCCCTTGCGACGGACCAGGCGGTTGTCGCGGTGACGGGTCTTGAGCGCCTTGAGCGAATTCTTGATCTTCATTGTTCTGATCCGCGGGTTGTTTGGGCAAAGCCCAGTCAATCAAAAGCGCGCCAGCCGGGGGCGCGCATCGGTTGGCAGCCATGTACCGGCTTGCGAAAATCTTGTCAACCGCGGCGGGCGGCTTTCCCGTGATTTGCGGGCCGGCTCAATCGGTCCTGCGTTGTATTCGCGTGACATGACCCATCTTGCGGCCCGGGCGCGCTTCGGCCTTGCCATAGTGATGAATCATCGCGTTGGGGTCTTCGGCGATCTGCCCGATGGCATCGATGTCGCTGCCGATGAGGTTTTCCATCACGCAATCCGAGTGCCGGGCGCCGTCGCCAAGCGGCAGACCGGCAATCGCGCGGATATGCTGCTCGAACTGGGAAACCGTGCAGGCGGCCTCGGTCCAGTGGCCAGAATTGTGCACCCGTGGCGCGATCTCGTTGACCAGCAATCGGTGTCTGTCACCATCGCGTACGGCGAAGAACTCCACCGCCAGGACGCCGACATAATCGAGATGTGCAGCAATCGCCGAGGCGATCTCCAGTGCGCGGGACTGAGCTTCGGGCCCCAGTGACGAAGGCACGCTCGACGTATGGAGCATGTGATTGCGGTGCACGTTCTCGGCCACGTCATAGGCAACGACGTCACCGGACAGGCTCCGAGCGGCTATCACGGAGACCTCACACTGGAAA
The DNA here is from genome assembly GCA_965233445.1 of Hoeflea sp. Classification (GTDB taxonomy): domain Bacteria; phylum Pseudomonadota; class Alphaproteobacteria; order Rhizobiales; family Rhizobiaceae; genus Hoeflea. Next base: position 4,261,960 of record OZ247491.1, on the reverse strand, counting down.
TGCACGAAGGATTCGAGAATCGCCATCTGGCCATTCATGCTTTCAAAGGCCACTTCGGCCTCATCGTGATGGGTGATGTTTGCCTGACCCTTGCCGTCATATCCGAGACGGGTTGTCTTGAGCACGGCCGGCAGGCCGGTGGCCCCGATGGCGTCATCAAGGTCCGAGCGTCTCGAGACGGACGCGAAGGCCGCCGTTTCGGCGCCGAGGTCGCGCGCCATGGATTTTTCCAGAAGCCGGTCCTGCGCCACCTTCAGGGCCTTCGAGCCCGGACGGACAGGGATCCTTTCTTCCAGCCACTCGACTGCGGCCACCGGCACATTCTCGAATTCGTAGGTAACGACGTCGCAAAGCTTGACCAGCGTTTCAAGCGCCGTCGGGTCGTCATAGGCGGAAACGATCTGACTGTTTGCCACCTGTGCCGCCGGGGCGTCAGGCTGGGGTTCCAGAATGACGGTCTTGTAGCCCAGGCGGGCCGCCGCCATGGCCAGCATCCGGCCAAGCTGGCCGCCGCCGATGATTCCGATCGTCGAACCGGGTTTGAGCGGTGTCTGTGTCATCACTGTTCATCCGGGTGTTCGGCGACCGCGTCGGTGCGTGCCTGCCGCCACGCTTCGAGCCTCTGCGCAAGATCCGCGTCCGACAAGGCAAGCACGGCGGCGGCAAGAAGGGCCGCATTGACCGCGCCCGCCTTGCCGATGGCAAGAGTGCCGACGGGAATGCCGGCGGGCATCTGGACGATCGAGAGCAGGCTGTCCTGACCTGAAAGGGCATGGGATTGCACCGGAACACCGAAGACCGGCAATGCGGTAAATGCCGCGGTCATGCCCGGAAGATGGGCGGCGCCGCCGGCGCCGGCGATGATCACGTGGAAGCCTTCGTCCTTCGCTCCCTTGGCGAACGACACCAGCCGGTCCGGTGTGCGGTGTGCGGAAATGATTCGCCGGTCACAGGCGACGCCCAGTTCCACGAGCGTATCTGCTGCGTGTTTCATTGTCGGCCAGTCGGACTGGCTGCCCATGATCACGGCGACCTTCGGCGTCTGGGTCAGGGTCATGCTCCGCTCCCGCCGTTCACGCGATAATATCGGGTATTATCTGGTCCTCGAACTCGGTGATCTTGTCCTTTATCGCCAGTTTCTTCTTCTTCATGCGCTGAATCCGGAGCTGATCGCATCCGGTTTGGATCATTGCATTTATGGCGACATCGAAGTCTTCGTGCTCGTGCCGCAACCGTGCCACCAGCATGCGAAGCTCAGCCTGTTCCTGATCGGACATGCAGTTATCCCGTCTAAACCATCCTGTCGGCGCACCTGCCCGACCTTCTTGTCGTTTCGGGGCTAGTATCACAAATAAGATGGTAACGGGAAGTTATCCCCATTCAAGAATCGCCTTCGACAAACGGAAAAAGCCGTGGCACACTCCGGGGTGTCTAGAACCCAACGCTCCGGCGTTTCGGCGTCGGTGCGTCCTACAAAAGGAGTCGCCCATGTCGATTGACGCTCATCTTGCATCGCTTGAAAAGAAGCACGGTGAACTGGAAGCCGAACTCCGTACCGTGCTCAGCCAGCCTTCCGCCCACGACCAGACCATTGTGGACATCAAGCGCCGCAAACTCCGTCTCAAGGATGAGATCAATCGTCTCAAATCCGACACCCGACACTGATCATTTTGAGATGACAGGCTCGTGACAAGGTGCGGGATTTGTTCCCGCGCCTTACCAGGTCACGGGCGAGGTCCCGGAGCAAAAGCGACCGCCGGCGCTGCCTGCGCCACGCACATCGTCTGCATGTGCGTCCGGAATTTCACGACCAGAACTGGTCAACCCACAGATTGATGTGCATGAAGCCGTCTGTCCTGACCGCGTAAATCCGGCTGGTGCCGCGGTTTTCCGCGGTGACGAGACCGCTGTCGAGGAGTGCCTTGAGGTGCTGACTGACGGCAGGACGACTGATCGGCAGGCCTGCAGCAAGTTCATTGACAGTCTGCGGCCGGCGCCGCAACTCTTCCAGAAGGTGTCGCCGGTTGGGGTCGGCGATGGCTTGGAAAGTGTCAATGGTCATCTGATCAAGCTATGGGAAACAGATTTCCCCGGCAAGTCATTGATGATGGCCGGGGCAGCACTTGCCATCCGGCCCCTGAAGAGATTTGAGACGGCGTCAATTCACTGCGGAGCTCTCTGAACTCCTGCTTACCGAAGCGATCTTGCCAGGTCGCGGAGAAGAAACTTCTGGATCTTTCCGGTCGAGGTCTTGGGGACCTCCTGAAAGATGACCGTCTTCGGACACTTGAAGTGGGCAAGCAGGCTGCGGCAGTGTGCGATGACATCGGCTTCAGTCAGCGACGCGCCCTGGCGGAGTTCGACAAAGGCACAAGGCGTCTCGCCCCATTTCTCATCCGGTCGCGCGACCACGGCCGCCGCCGTGATCGAGGGATGCTTGTAGAGCGCGTCCTCGACCTCGATCGACGATATGTTCTCGCCGCCGGAAATGATGATGTCCTTGGATCTGTCCTTGAGCTGAATGTAGCCATCGGGGTGCATCACGCCGAGATCGCCCGAGTGGAACCATCCGCCGCGGAAGGCTTCCGCGCTGGCGTCCGGGTTTTTCAAATACCCCTTCATGACGATGTTGCCGCGGAACATGACCTCGCCGATGGTTTCCGCATCCGCAGGGACGGCTTCCATGGTTTCCGGGTCCATCACGCAAAGGTCCTCGAGTGCGGGGTACCGCACGCCCTGGCGAGCCTTCTTTGTCGAACGGGCAGCCCGGTCGAGCTCCGACCACTCGGCTTTCCATTCGTTGACCACGGCTGGCCCGTAGGTTTCGGTCAGGCCGTAAAGATGAACGACCTCGAAGCCTGCGTCGGCCATGCCCGCAAGCACGGTCTCGGGCGGCGGCGCGGCTGCGGTGTTGAAGCTGACGGTCTGCGCAAAGTCGCGCTTCTCGCTTTCGGGTGCATTCAGCAAGGTCGACATGACGACAGGAGCGCCGCACAGATGGGTGACGCCGTGGTCGGCAATGGCATCATACATCGCCTTGGCGCGGACCCAGCGCAGGCAGACATGGGTTCCGCTCACGACACTCAGTGTCCAGGGAAAGCACCAGCCGTTGCAGTGAAACATGGGCAGCGTCCAGAGGTAGACCGGGTGACGGCCCATCCCGGATGCGATGACATTGGAGTATCCCATCAACGCGGCGCCACGATGGTGATAGACCACGCCCTTCGGATTTCCGGTGGTCCCGGAGGTGTAGTTGAGCGAGATCGAATCCCATTCGTCGTGAGGCCCGCTCCGGGTGAAGTCCGCGGATGCACCGCTCACAAAGGCCTCATAATCGGCTGTGCCAATGTGGTCGCCCTTCGGAAACGGCGCGTCGTCAGGATACTGGCTGTCGTCGTAGTCGATGACCAGCGGCTTCACGCTTGCCAGTCCGAGCGCTTCCGACATGACAGTGGAAAATTCCCGGTCGACGATCAGCACTTTCGTCTCGGCGTGATCCAGCTGGAAGGCGATTGCCGCGGCGTCGAGCCGGGTGTTGATCGAGTGCAGGATCGCCCCGGTCATCGGAACGCCGTGATGGGCCTCGAGCATGGCCGGTGTGTTGGACAGCATCACCGAGACCGTGTCGCCCTTGACGATGCCTTCGCCCGCCAGCGCATTCGCCAGTTGCCTGGAGCGTGAAAGAAAGGTGGCGTAGGTCATCTTCAATCGGCCATGGATCACCGCCACATGATCCGGATGGACGAGCGCCGCACGCTCCAGATGCGCCAAGGGTGTCAGCGGCTGATAATTTGCCGGGTTCGGGTCAAGGTCGGTTTCATAAGGGTTGGCGTTCAAGCTTCTGGTCCCCTCTCACGTGGTGATGCCGTGCAGGTCATCAAATCACCTCCCGGGCTGGCTGTCATCATGCCAACAGGTGTTGCAGCCCGTCCCAGATCAGTTTCAGCGAAGTCAGAAAAACCATGGCGTACATGAACGGATAGAAGACTTCCGGCTTCATGCGCCTGACGAAATAGGCGCCCGTGAGCGTCGCGATCGGGGCGATGGGGGCGAGTGCCAGCGATGTCGACAGGTTTGTTGCGTCAAACTGCCCCAAGGCGAAATAGGGGGCCAGCTTGATGGCGTTGACGATGGCGAAGAACCTGACGCTGGTCCCGGTATAGGTTTTCGGATCCTGCCTGAGCGGCAGGGTGTAGATCTGATAGGGCGGGCCTCCTGCGTGGGAGACGAAACTGGTAAAGCCCGCCAATGTGCTCCAGAGCACGCCCTTGACCGGCTGGTGCCCGTGCGGCGCCGGCGGTTCGTCGCGCCGCCTGGCGGCGAGCGTAAGCTGCACATATCGGACGACAAACCAGAGCGCCACGCAGCCAACGATCAGGCGTATGACCGGATCGGTGATCCAGGCTGCCGTCGCCCAGCCGATGGCAATCCCTATGACTGCGCCGGGAACCATGATCTTGAGGGTAGTCGGATCCCAGTGCTTGCGCCAGGTCCAGAGCGTGACGGCGTCCATGACGATCAGGATCGGCAGAAGGATTGCGGCTGCCTGTACCGGCGGTATGGCAAGAGCCATCAGCGGCACGCCGAGCAGAGCCATTGCGCCACCGAACCCGCCCTTGGACAAACCCACCAGAAAGACGGCCGGAATGGCCGCGGCGTAGAAGATGGGGTCTGTCATCATTGGCGCAGTTGATCCTTCCGTCGCGCCGGTCTATCCCGTTTGCAGTTGTTTGGCCATATGGTCAGACATGACCATTACGCCACTCCGACAGGATGCTTCATGACCGATGCCGCCAATCGCTGCCGACTTGTTCTCGTGACGCCCGACATCGCCGATCCGGGTGAGCTCGGCGCCATCGTTGCCGACGCATTGCGTGGCGGCGACGTGGCCTCGGTCATCATCCCGCAACACGGTCTCGACGACAAAAGCTTCCAACGGCGCTGCGAGGCACTCGTGCCCGTGGTTCAGGCCGCCGGCGCGGCTGCGCTGGTCGCCGGCGACACACGGGTTGCCGGGCGCGTCCGCGCCGACGGGCTGCATTTGGAGACCGGTTCCGAGGCAATGGGCGAAGCCGTTGCGCGCCACGCGCCTGCGCTCATCGTCGGCGGCGGAAACGCACGTGAACGCCACGCTGCGCTGGCGATCGGGGAGGCGCAGCCGGACTATCTGATGTTCGGTTCGGTGAGCGGCGACATCAAGCCGGAGCCGCATCCGAAGAACCTGGCGCTGGCGGAGTGGTGGGCCGACATGATCGAGATCCCCTGCGTGCTGATGGGCGGGACCAGCATCGCGTTCGTCGAGGCGATGGCTGCGACGGGCGCCGAATTCATCGCTTTCGGGAAGGCGGTGTTTGCCGAACCCACCGAAGCCCCCAGGCTCGTGGCGGAGATCAACGCCGTTCTTGACGAAAAAGCGCCACGGTTCAGTTCATAATGGCCGCCATGGCAGACGTATCCAGATCATTCCTCGAGCCCGGCGGTCGGGTGCAGCTTTCGTTGCGCTCAGTGCCGCTCATGCTGTTGATGGCCGCGACGCTGGCTGCCGGTCCAAGCTTTGCGCAAGACGCGTCCCCGGAAGCCTCGACCCAGACATCCGAAGCAGGAGGGGCGGAGACCGAACCGACCCTGCCTTCACCGGTGGCGAGCCCTCTCGCAGGCCCTGCCTCATCCGATGTCGATGCAATGGAGAGCGCCTTCGGGGCGTTTCAGCGCGGATACTATCTCACGGCAATGGAGCTTGCGTTGCCCCGCGCCCAGTTGGGCGATCCGGCAGCGCAAACCCTGCTTGCCGAACTTTTCGCAGGCGGTTTGGGTGTGCCGCGCAACATGGACGATGCGGCGTTCTGGTATGAGCAGGCGGCCAGGGGCGGCGATGCGGCGGCCCAGTTCAAGTTCGGCGTGATGCTGCTTGAAGGGCGCTATGTGGAAGCCAATCGCGAGCGGGCCGAGAAACTCATGAAGCAGGCGGCAGATGCAGGCAATGCCTTTGCCCAGTTCAATCATGCCCAGATCCTTGTCTCGGCGAAACCCGGCGATGCCGGTGTTCTCGAGGCGTTGCCCTACTTCGAGCAGGCTGCCGAGAAGGGGGTGCCCGACGCCCAGTATGCGCTGGCGCAGATCTACGCCAACACCGTCGGCATCCCGGACGAAAAGCGCGCCCGCGCCCGGGACTGGATGGAGAAGGCCGCGCGCGCCGGGTTTGACACTGCCCAGCTCGACTACGCGATCTGGCTGATCGACGGGATCGGTGGCGCAAAGGACTACGAAGGCGGATTCCGGTGGATGCAGATCGCTGCCAATGGCGGAAACGTTGTGGCGCAGAACCGGATGGCAGTTCTGCACATCAATGCCATCGGCACGAAGGGGGATCCGGTGGAGGCAGGCAAGTGGTACATCCTCTCGCGCCGCGCCGGTTACAATGACCGTGCCCTTGACGACTTCTATCAGGGTCTGACCGAGGACGAAAAACGCCAGGCCATCGAGGCGGCCAACGCGTTTGGCAAGCGGTGAAAGCAGGGCTTTTTCAGGTCCGGAAGCGCCCGGGCTTGAAAACCAGCGCCAATTGTGGTCTTGAAGCCGCAAAACTGGGCCGGATGTCGGCCCGGGCAAAGATCGACGCGGAATGTTCCCATGAAAATCAATGGCAATGAAATTCGTCCCGGCAACGTGCTCGAGCACAATGGCGGCCTGTGGGCGGTGGTGAAAACCAATGCGGTCAAGCCCGGCAAGGGCGGTGCGTTCAACCAGGTTGAAATGAAGAACCTGATCGACGGCACCAAGCTCAACGAGCGCTTCCGGGCGTCGGAAACCGTCGAGCGGATCCGGCTTGAGCAGAAGGACTTCCAGTTTCTCTACGAGCAGGGCGAGGCTCTGGTGTTCATGGATCTGGAGAGCTACGAACAGCTGGAACTGCAGAAGGACTTTGTCGGCGACCGCCGGGCGTTTCTTCAGGACGGCATGATGGTGACCGTCGAACTGTACAACGAGCGGCCGATCGGGATTGCGCTTCCGGACCATGTCACGCTCGAGATCGCGGAGGCCGATCCGGTCGTCAAGGGACAGACCGCGGCTTCGTCCTACAAGCCGGCGGTGCTCGAGAACGGCGTCCGGATTCTGGTGCCGCCTTTCATCTCGTCGGGTGAGCGCGTCGTGGTCGACACCAACGAACTGACCTACCTTCGCCGCGCCGATTGACCGTTTAAATCCAGGCCAGTTCGGTCCGGCTGCTCCTTGGGCGGCATGGTCCGAACCCGGAGCCTGAAACCAGGAAATGATCTAGATGGCGCGTTCCGCCCTGCTCAATGTGATGGTGCAATCCGCGCTCAAGGCCGGACGATCCCTTGCGCGTGATTTTGGCGAGGTCCAGAACCTTCAGGTTTCGCTCAAGGGGCCGGGTGACTATGTCAGCCAGGCCGACCGCAAGGCCGAGGAGATCATCAAGGCGGAGTTGCTCCGCGCCCGGCCGACATACGGGTTCCTGGGTGAAGAGAGCCTCGAGATGGAGGGAACCGACGGTGCGCACCGCTGGATCGTCGATCCGCTGGACGGCACAACGAATTTTCTTCACGGCATCCCGCACTTTGCCGTCTCCGTGGCTCTTGAGCGGAACAACGAGATCGTTGCCGGGGTGATCTACAATCCGGCGACGGACGAACTCTACACGGCCGAACGCGGCGGCGGTGCCTTCCTGAACGACCGCCGGTTGCGCGTGGCCGGGCGGAAGGCGATTTCGGATGCCGTCATCGGCACCGGCGTTCCGCATCTGGGGCGCGGCCACCACGGCAGCTTCCTTGTCGAGCTTCGCCATGTGATGGGCGAATGCGCCGGCATTCGGCGGATGGGAGCTGCAGCTCTCGATCTTGCCTACGTGGCAGCCGGACGGCTCGATGGTTTCTGGGAGAAGCCGCTGGAAGCCTGGGACATGGCGGCCGGCATCGTTCTGATCCGCGAGGCCGGCGGGTTTGTCGCCGACACGACCGGCGGAACCGACATGTTCGGCACGCGATCGATTGCAGCCGGCAATGAATACATGCTCAAGGGCGTCCTCGATCTGGTACAGAGGCCCGTTCCGGCGCGTTGAGCCAGACGGGCTAACCCTGTTTCACATGCTCGCTTTCAATTCCGCCACAATATCGGCTAGTGTCAGCCCGAACAATGATTTGGGACAAAGGCCGGGACGGACAGGGCATGGCGAAACTGACATTGTCTGGATGGGGCATCTCTGAAGATGGCAGCGGCGCGGACCCGCATAAATTGTCCAGCCCGCTCGTCTTCTTCTGGAGCATGGCGATCTTTCTGATCCTGTCCGGATTTGTCGCGGCGATCCTTTATCGACAGATCCAGACGGCCTTCATGGCCAATCCCGGTCTCAACGGGCTGATCGTCGGCGTGCTGGCCGTGGGCGTGCTGCTCGTTTTCACGCATGTGCTGAGGCTTCGGCCCGAAGTGCGCTGGGTGAACTCGCTGCGCGCCACCGGCGATGCGGAGAAGGTTGGCCGTGATCCGGTGCTTCTCGCGCCCATGCGGGCACTGATCGGCCGCCGTCAGGAAATGGCGCTTTCGACCTCGTCGCTGCGCTCGATCCTCGATTCGATCGCTACACGGCTCGATGAGTCCCGGGACACCTCTCGTTATCTGATCGGGCTGCTGGTTTTTCTCGGACTGCTCGGCACGTTCTGGGGTCTGCTTGGGACCATCGGTTCGATCAACCAGGTCATCCAGTCGCTCAATCCTGGCAGCGGCGGCACCGAGGACGTGCTTTCCACGCTGAAGACCGGACTGTCCGCGCCGCTCGATGGCATGGGAACGGCATTTTCCTCCTCGCTCTTCGGTCTGGCAGGGTCGCTGATCCTCGGCTTCCTCGACCTGCAGGCGGGGCGAGCGCAGAACCGTTTCTACACAGAACTCGAAAACTGGCTGTCGACGATGACAGATCTGGATTCCGGCGTCACGGTCCAGGCGGAAGCCGGCAGTGCGGGGGCTGCAGAAGAAATCCGCATGCTGACCGAGCGGATGCAGAAGATGTCACAGGATTCCGGTATGACCCCACGCACCACGGCGGCGATGGCGAGCCTTGCAGAAGGCATTCAGGGACTGGTCAAGAACATGCGCGGGGAGCAGCAGATGCTCCGGGACTGGATCGAGGCGCAGCAGGCGGAATCGCTGCGCTTGCGCGAAACACTGGACAAGCTCGCCGAAAAGATCGGGGAAAAGTAGGCCATGGCTCTGGCGCGAAACCGGCGGCGCGACCGCTCGGTCGATTACTGGCCAGGCTTTGTCGATGCGCTTTCGACATTGCTTCTGGCGATCATGTTCCTGCTTACGGTGTTCGTGCTCGCCCAGTTCTTTCTCTCGCGGGAGATTTCCGGGCGAGACCAGGTACTCAATCGCCTCAACAGCCAGATCAATGAGCTGACGCAGCTTCTCGCGCTGGAGCGGTCCGGCAGGCAGGATCTGGAGGATACGCTCGCCAATCTGCAGGCCTCCCTGTCCGAATCGGAGGCCGACCGGTCGAGGCTGCAGCAACTGCTCGACAGCGGTTCGGGTGCGACGGAAGCCGCGGAAGCGCGGATCGGAGAGCTGTCCGAAACGCTGGATGCGGAGAAAAAGGTTTCGCAACGCGCTCTCAACCAGGTTGAACTGCTCAACCAGCAGATTTCTGCGCTTCGCTCGCAGCTGGCTGCGCTTGAAGACGCGCTGGAAGTCTCCGAAGCCAAGGACAGGGCCACCCAGGCCAAGATCGCCGATCTGGGCCGCCGCCTGAATGTGGCGCTCGCCCAACGGGTTCAGGAACTCAACCGTTACAGGTCGGATTTCTTCGGCAGGCTGCGTGAAATCCTGGCCAGCCGCGAAGATGTTCGCGTGGTGGGCGACCGCTTCGTGTTCCAGTCTGAAGTGCTGTTCCCGTCTGGCGGAAACGAACTCAACCCGGCCGGTCAGGACCAGATGGCAAAGCTTGCCGACGCGATCAACGAGTTGTCGCGCGAGATTCCCGAGGAGATCAACTGGGTCCTTCGCGTCGACGGGCATACGGACAACGTGCCGCTTTCGGGAACCGGGCGCTATGCCGACAACTGGGAGCTCTCCACAGCGCGTGCGACATCGGTGGTCAAGTATCTGATCGATCAGGGTGTGCCGGCAAACCGTCTGGTGGCCGCCGGCTTCGGGGAATTCCAGCCGATCGCGGATGGCGACAGCGACGAGGCACGGGCCACGAACCGCCGGATCGAGCTCAAGCTCACCGAGCGCTGATCGGCGGCCGTCGGCTGAACTTTTCAGCGGGTTGCGAGTGCGGGCAGCGTTTCCGCGATAGGCAGAGTTGCGGCAAGCGGGGCATAGTCCTTCGGTTCTGATCGCACGAACCCGGTGAGGTTCAGTGCCTTGGCCACCGCCGGATCCAGAGTGCGGATGGCCGCGTCCACCGCATCCGTGACTGCCTCGGCACGGCCTGCCATGCCGCCGCTGGCGATCAGTGGCAGGCCGGGGGTTTGCGGGGTGCGGCCAAAAGCCTCCAGCGCGCGGGCGGCCGGTTCATGACGCCTGGCCAGTTCCCATGCCACTGCGTCCACCGCCGCCCAGTCCGCTTGCCCGTTCGCCACCGCCTGCACCGACGCCCGATGCGCACCGGTTTCAACGGGGGTGGCCTCGCAGACCACTTTATTGGCGGAGAGCAGCCGGATCGGTGCAGCGAACCCCGATTGGGAATGCGACATGTTGAAGGCCATGCGCCGGTCCCGCAGTTCGGCGAGGCTCGCAGGCGCCTCCGATTTCCGGGCGATGAGCACGCTGTGATAATGGCCGGCCGTCGCGCCCGTAAGCGCATAGCTGGGTGTGCCGATCAGGGTGACCCTTGAGGCGAGGAAATTCGCATAGGGAAAGCCGCAGGTCTGCGAAAGAACGAGGCCGGGTGCGGTCCACTGAGATTCGATGTCGAGGTCACGCTCGAGTGCTGCGGGAGCCTTTATGCCCCGCTTTTCCAGCTGGAACCGGACCGCATTCCAGAGCGCGTCGGTCGGCTCGCGGATTTCCGGCCAATCATACATCGGAAGCGACGCGAAGGGCGGCGAGGCCAGGTTGTCGCCGCCCTCGCCGCCATTTGGCAAATCAGATCCCGTCATCTCAGGCCGGATCTGGACGGCGCTTGCGCCGTGGTTCCATGGGGTATGCGACCGGCTCCTTGGTGCGCAGCCCGTGACGCTTGAACACTTCCCAGTAGCTTTCGTAGCGATAGCCGCCATTCATGCGCAGGAACCGCGCCCGGTTTTCCCGGAAGAATGCCGGTATCCGGTACCAGGCCAGTGATGGATACGCGTGATGCACCGAATGGTAGTTGTTGTTGAGAAACAGGAAGCTCAAAGGCCCCTTGGTCTCGACGATCACGGAGCGCTGATTGGCCTTTTCGGTCGCCTGGTGCTCGATGAAGGATCGAACCATCAGCAACCCCATGCCGAAATAGGCAGCGATCAGATAGGCCGCAGGATGGAGACTTCCATAATTGGCGATCAGATAGAACAGGATCGCCACGGCAAGCATGTGCCGGAGCCATGTTGCCGCGATCGCCGAATCACCTGCGCGGCTGCGGCGCCATTCGCTCCGGGCGAAGCCGATGGATGCAAGCGCCGGTCCGAGCGTGATCCGGCCGACAAGCGTGTTGTTTGCCGTGAGCACGCGCTTGAACCATCCCGGTATCGAGGCCCAGACCTCCCGATCAAGGTAATAGCTCTCGGGATCGTCGTAGGGATCGGTGATGTTTTCATTGATGTGGTGGGTAAGATGGCAGGATTTGAAGCGCAGGTAAGGCACCAGCGCCCCAATTGGTGGTGATATGATGAGATCGTTGAGTTTCTGGTTCCGAAACGGGTGACCGTGCAAGAACTCGTGTTGAAGCGAGGAGTGCAGCGTGATGACAGGAATCAAAAACAGGACACGGAATGTGTCCGGGAGCTCAGCCCATCCAAACGCCAGCAAAAACCACACAGCATAGCAAACGCCCGCAAGAAGCAGGGTCCGCCACTCCGCGTTATTCCGCATAGTGGATACACCTTCTGAATGTCCCTGTTATAGCCCGCGATTAGGTCCCACCCCGCGCGTGGCTTCCAGACGAACACGCTGAAATTACACCAGCTTTCCAGCTTTCACAAGATCATTCCATGGAAATGTTAGCCGGAGAACGGTCAGGCCGTCTTCTCGGTCGCAAGGCCATCGGACGGGGACGAGCCAAGCGAGAGCGCTTCGGCGCCATGTTCGAACTGAAGCCGGGCGAGCCTGGCGTAGAGCCCTCCGCGCGCCACCAGTTCGGCATGTGTGCCTTCTTCAACGATGCGGCCCTTGTCCATCACCAGTATGCGATCCGCCCTCAAGACGGTGGCAAGCCGGTGGGCGATGACAATGGTGGTGCGATCCTGCATCAGGCCCTCAAGGGCCTTCTGCACCAGCGTTTCGCTTTCGGCGTCGAGGGCTGACGTCGCCTCATCGAGCAAGAGGATGGGGGCATCACGCAGGATCGCGCGGGCGATCGCGACACGCTGGCGCTGGCCGCCGGAAAGGGTGATGCCTCGCTCGCCCACCGGCGTGGCATAGCCCTTGTCGAGCGCCATGATGAAGTCGTGGGCCTGCGCGGCTTGGGCTGCGGCCTCGATCTCGCCCTGGCTGGCGCCCGGTTTGCCAAAGGCGATGTTGTCGCCGACGCTGCCTGCGAAGATCGTCACGTCCTGCGGCACCAGTGCAATTCTGGCGCGGATGTCGGCAGGATCGGCCTTGCGCACATCCACCGTGTCCACGAGAATCGCGCCCCCTGTTGCGTCATAGAAGCGGAGAATGAGCGCGAACAAGGTGGACTTTCCGGCGCCGGATGCTCCCACGACCGCGACGGTTTCGCCGGGATGGACATGGAAACTCGTTCCCGAAAGTGCCGAGGTGTCGGGGCGGGCGGGGTAGGCGAACTCGACATTGTCGAACCGAATGTCGCCGATTGGCGGCTTGGGCAGGAGGGTGGGGTTTCGGGGCGCCCGGATCTCGGGCACTTCGTCGAGCAATTCGCTCAGCCGCTCGGCCGCGCCCGCGGCCTGGGAGAGTTCGCCCCAGACCTCCGAGAGCGCGCCGAGGCTGCCTGCCGCAAACACCGAATAGAGCAGGAACTGACCCAGGGTGCCCGGAGACATCTCACCGGTGAGAACCGACTGTGCACCGTACCAGAGAACCGCCACCACCGATCCGAATGCCATGGCGATTGCGAACCCGGTCAGGATCGAACGTGCCAGGATGGAACGACGCGCCGCGTTGAATGCCGTCTCGACCGCGCCGCTGAAATTCGCCTGTGCTGCAGCCTCTGTGTTGAAGGCCTGAACGGTGCGGGTGGCGCCGATGGCCTCACCGGCGAATGTCATGGCTTCGGCCAGAGTATCCTGGGCCTCGCGGGAGCGTTTGCGAACTTTTCGGCCGAACCCGACCAAGGGGAAGACGATCAGCGGGATTGCGCCAAGCACCAGGCTCGAGAGCTTGGGCGATGTTATGAACATCATGCCGCCGGCGCCCAGGCATAGAATGGTGTTGCGCAGCGCAAGCGACGCGGTGGCGCCGACCGTGGATTTGATGAGGGTCGTGTCGGCTGTCAGCCGGGAAACGATCTCGCCTGAACGGTTGGCGTCATAGAAGGAGGCCGATAGCCGGGTGACATGGTCGAACACATCGCGGCGAATGTCCGAGACAACTCGTTCTCCCAGTGTGATGACGAAATAGTAGCGGCAGGCGGATGCGATTGCGAGCAGGGCGGCGATGCCGGCGAGCATCGAGAAATAGCTGTTGATGAAGCCGGCGTCCTGGGCCGAGAAGCCGTGATCGATCATGCGCCGGACGGCCGTTGGCAGGCTGAGGGTCGTCACAGCCGCCATCAGCAGGAATGCGAGGGCACCGAAAACCAGCCGGGGGTAACGCTTGATGTAGGGCAGCAGGCGGGAGAGGGGGCGCACCGAACGCCGGGTCGTCACGGGTGTCTTCGATCGATCGGCCACGTCTGCTCCTGGATCATGCGCATGCTGTCTCGAGCCCGGCCGCAAAAACGGCTGCAGCCCTTGTTATCGGCTGTGCCTTCATGTATAGGCTCGCCATCGAATTGGGAAGCCGTTGCCCGAAAGGACATCGGCTTCATTCATGTGTTTGGCCAAAATGCCGCATGATTTGCTGTGCAGGGCCCTCAAACGGCAGGACGAAAAAGATGAAGGCTGACATCCATCCCGACTACCACATGATCAAGGTGGTGATGACCGACGGCACCGAATACATGACCCAGTCCACCTGGGGCGCCGAAGGCGACACCATGAACCTGGAGATCGACCCGAAGTCGCATCCGGCCTGGACCGGCGGCAACCAGCAGCTGATGGACCGCGGCGGCCGGCTTTCGAAGTTCAAGAAGCGCTTCGAAGGTCTCAGCATGTAATCATTCCGGTCACGCCGGAACGTACGGAACCCGCCGGGATCGCACCGGCGGGTTTTTTGTTGCCTTGGTCATGAGAAGCCCCATTCGTCCCCGGGGGTGGCCGGGAACCGGCGGCCGCAGCGTTGGCGTCAGGATCGCGGGCTGGCGCCTGTTCGCGCAGCCACGCAAAAGCCCGCCTCGGCTGACCGAAGCGGGCTTTGGTTTCAGGCTTGTGGGGAACGCCTGTCGCACGCCCGGCAGCGTGCGGTGCTGAAAATCGCCTAGCGCTTGTTAAAGACCGTCTGCAGCAGGTTCTGTTGGGCCTGGACGGAGTTCTCATTGTCCGGCCGCAGCGACGCGGCCTCGTTCGGACGATAGATCTCACGGTCAAGAATGGAGACACGGTTCTGGATCCGGAGCGAATGTTCGACAAGATCGCGGAATTCCTGGGGCAGATCGGCCCAGCCCGGAGCGCTGCGATCACAATTGAAACTGTCGAGCCGAACCTTGCTCTTCTCTGCCAGAACCTGATCGCGGTTCATCTCGCCATTGTTGACCGCACGCTGCAACAGGAGCCAGGAGGCGATCTGCATGAGCCGTGTTGTCAGGCGCATCGATTCCGCAGCGTAAAGCACAGCGGCAAGCCGGGGCAGCGCCTTGGACGCCGTGCGGCCAGGGCCATCGAGGTAATTCGCGGTTTCCTCGACCAGCGCCATGCCCTCGGCGTAAAGCGCCTTGAACTGGGCCGAGTTGGCCATCCGGTCTGCGAGATTGACGGTGTTGAGGCTTGTTTCAGTCATGCCGCGAGATCCTGATTACAAAATACAATTGCCGGTCGGCGGTTCAACGTACGCCATATTCTAACGTCGCTGTCACCATCGAATGAGGACACCTTGCCCAGTTGCGGCCTCTGCAGCAAGCGCATTGTTAAGAAAAGGTTAATGCCAAAATCGCCGCATTCGCATGTGGTTTGCAACGAGGCCTTCGCCTTTTCCAGTTTCTGCGGATGGGTCGTATCCGCTCAAGTGCCCAAAGCATGCTGTCATGCTTTGGGACAATTCATGGGCAGCACCGCCTCGTCTCGAGCCGGCATATGTAAAAGATATAGGAAAAAATCCCGCGCTGACCACCTGGGGGTCAGATCGAGACAAAAAAAGAGCCGCATGTGCGGCTCTCAAGAGTTTAACAGGGAGGCGTCAAACGATCAGGCCGGAGGCCAAATCGTCAAATCCAGCAAGGCCGGATGTTCATAGTAAACACTTGTAAAGCTTAACCGAAGCTTAACATTGCAATAGAAAGCCGTAAGCAGCTGTCATTCCACAAATATTTCTAACGAAAAAAGCTCTCTGCCGCGGCGCGGCTTGATGTTTTCGCTGCCTTGTCCGCCTCAAGTCTCGCAATTTCTTCTTTGAGGGCGGCGATTCGCTCATCGAGTTCGGCAGCTGAAAGGAATGTGAGGTCGCAGCCTATTTCGTGGGACTTGCGGGGTTTGGGCAGCTCGTCGTCCTGGAACATTGCATGGCCTTTCTTAATCGGCGGGTTCGGCGCTCGGAAGCCGGACCCACTCATTGACGCCTTGTTCGCAGTTTAGCCCAACCCTATGTCTCGGAAAAGCAACTGAAGGAGAATGACAGGATGCGCGCGATCGAAATCAGCAAGCCGGGCGGGCCGGAAGTGCTCGTCGCGGCTACCCGCGACAAACCGGCCCCGGGCGGCACCGAGATCCTGGTCAGGGTGGCTGCTGCGGGCGTGAACCGGCCTGACTGTCTGCAACGTCAGGGCGCCTATCCGCCGCCGGAAGGCGCCTCGGACATCCCGGGCCTGGAAATCGCCGGCGAGGTCGTCGCAGTCGGCGACGCCGTCAGCCGCTTCAAGCCGGGTGACAAGGTCTGCGCACTGGTGCCGGGAGGCGGCTATGCGGAATACTGCGCGGTCGACGAAACCAACGCATTGCCTGCGCCCAACGGCCTGACGCTGATGGAAGCCGCCGCGCTGCCTGAAACCTATTTCACGGTCTGGCACAATGTCTTTCAGCGGGGTGGATTGAAAGCCGGCGAAAGCTTCCTGGTGCATGGCGGAACGTCGGGGATCGGCACAACTGCCATCCAGCTGGCCAAGGCATTCGGTGCGCGGGTTTTCGCGACTGCGGGTTCGGAGGCCAAGTGCGAAGCGATGCGCGCGCTCGGTGCAGACCTTTCGATCAACTACAAGGAGACAGATTTTGTCGAAGCGGTGAAGCAGGAGACCGGCGGCAATGGCGTCAACCTGATCCTCGACATGGTCGGCGGGGACTACATCAGCCGCAACTACAAGGCCGCTTCGGTCGACGGGCGGATCGTCCAGATTGCCTTCCTCAACGGACGGAAGGCCGAAGCGGATTTCTCATTGCTGATGACGAAGCGCCTGACCCACACGGGATCGACCTTGCGTGCGCGTTCCGTCGCCTTCAAGGCGCAAATTGCCGACGAACTGCGGCATCAGGTCTGGCCGCTTCTCAACGAGCGCAAGGTGTTGCCCGTGATGGATTCCATCTTCCCGCTCGAGCAGGCCGCTGCCGCCCATCAGCGGATGGAGGATGGCGAGCACATCGGCAAGATCGTGCTGGACGCCGGCTGATCCGACGTCTGTCAGGAACGATCAGTCCTCGGTCGCGGCCCGCGGGTCCAGATTGATCGATTCCGGTGTGGCTGCACGGGCCGACGGGGTCGAGGCAAAGCTCTCCTTCTCCGCATCCGGCACGGCCGCGCGGATGCGTGTTCGGGCTATGGCATAGGCCGCAACGCCGACATGGGCAGCGGCCGTGACCGCAAACAGCAGGTAAGGGCTGTAGGCCATGGTGACGCCGGCGATCAACGGGCCGACGATGGTGCCGATGCCATAAAGCAGCAGCAGGCCGCTTGAAACCGTGACGAACTGGTCACTGCTTGCAAAGTCGTTCGCATGGGCAACGATGATCGGGTAGAGCGTGTAGGACATCGCACCATAGAGAGCGATAAGTCCGAAAAGGATACCGATGTTGTCCGGCTTCAGAAGCACGATCAGGCATCCGGAGATGCCGGCAATGGCACCCAGTCCCGCAAGCACGTAGCGGCGGTCCATCCGGTCCGACATGCGCCCGGCCGGAAGCTGCATTACCGCGCCGGAGAAGATCGTCACGGACATCATGGTCGCGATGGTGATCGTGGCGAGCCCCACACTGGCCCCGAAGACGGGCGCCAGTGTCCCGAAGGCGCCGTTGGCGATTCCGATCATCAGCATCGCGATGAAGGATACAGGCGAGTTGCGGTAGATCAGCTTGAGGTCGAGCTTGACTTCCTTGAGCGGCGCCGGGCTGGTGGCCGTGGAGACCGCGGTGGGTAGCAGCGCAAGGCAGTAGAGAATACCGGCGATCATGAAGAACGTGGTCTGGGTCACATCGCCCAGCGCAATGCTCATCTGACCCGCAACGATGGCGACATAGGTGACTGTCATGTAAAGCGAGAAGATCAGCCCGCGGGTCTCGTTGGTGGCGCGCTCGTTGAGCCAGCTTTCAATGATCATGAACGCCGCCGCCAGGGCAAAGCCCGTGATCACGCGCAGCAGCACCCAGCTTATCGGGTCGACCAGGAGTCCGGTGAGAAGCGCGATGATCGCGATCAACGCCGAAAAGGCGGAAAAGGCGCGCACATGTCCGATGCGGCGGACAAGGCGCTGCGAGAAGATGCAGCCCAGAACAAAGCCGCTGGCCCAGGCCGTGCCGAGAAGGCCAAGCGAGGTTGGCGAAAAACCTTCCTCCGATCCGCGCATGGGCAGGAGAAGGCCGTGGAGGCCGTTGCCGGCCAGCAGAAATGCGGTGCCGAGCAGCAGCGACAGGACGGGGAGAAGGTTGCGGGTCATGGCTTTTCCAATTGTTGTCCGTCGGAGGGCATCGAAAGCCGGTGTTCAACGTGACTGCGGGAGGCATATGAGTCGGGGTGATTGACCCTGATCATGACAAGTGTATGGCTGGTTTGCAAAACAGGCGTGATGGATTGTGATAAAAGCTCTACTGATACTGGTTCTTGCGGCAATGGCCGTGCATCTGATCAAGCCCTTCGGGCTTCCCGGCCTCAGGCGGCGGAAGGATGCGTGGAAAATAGCCATCATCCTCGTGGTTGCGATGATGATGGCGCTGGTGTTTCGGCCAGAATGACGCGGGCTATGTGCTCGGCCCAATGCCTGTAGCCAAGATGATTTGCATGGAAGCCGTCTGCGGCAAAGCCTTCAGGCCCTTCCACCGGCAACGGATCGAGTGCCGTGGCATACCGTTCCCTGCATAGCTGAAAACCCATCGCGTTGATGATTTGCGCCCTGAGCCCCAGGATGAAGCCCAGCGCGGGCGGCAGGACAGGCACATCGTTCAGGTCGATCACCGGTGACCAGTAGACCCGGGCTTCCGGCCAGCGCGCGTGCACCGCGTAGAGCAGGCCTCCAAAGCCCTTCTTGAAGCGCATCCGGGTGTTGAAGTTCTTGGCGTCGTTGGTGCCGATGGCAATCACCACATGGGTAAAGCCGCGTTCCTCGACATTGGGGACGACGTGATCGCGCACATGGGCCGAAACCGCGGAGTTCGCACCGGCATTGCGCCAGGCTACGGTCTTGCCGGTTGCCTCGTGCAGAACAGTGGCAAGCTGCGGGCCGAGCGTGTCCTCGATCCGGTCTGCACCGACGCCTGCAGCCGAGGAATCGCCAATGATCAGCAGGCGCAAGCCGGGGGCGCCTTCGCCGACCTGGCCCCTCGGATGGCCCGCCGGCGGCGGCATCCGGGGCGCGATCTTGCGGACGCCAAGTCCGTGATACACAGCAACCGGCAGCAGCATCCAACTGGTCAGGCCCGCAAGAAAATTGTTCATGCCCGTTCACCGAACTGGTTGAAAGGATGAGGACTGAATAGGCCGGGCAGCGGCAAAATGAAACCCGCCGTGTCGCCACGGCGGGTTTTGCAGTCACATCCTGGTCGTCCGCTCAGGGCTTGCGCGACGCCTCGAAAATGCTGTTGATCGTGGCTGCCAGCCTCGCGTCGAATTCGTCATCGCTCTGATCCTGCGACAGTCCCTCCGTCAGGGCGCGCGAGAACGAGGCGATAACCCCGGCATTCTTGGCCAGCAGGCTGTTGGCCTCGTCCCGGGAATAGCCGCCGGACAGCGCCACAACCCGCATCACCCTCGGATCGTCGACCAATGGCTTGTAGAGGTCGGCCAGTGTCGGCAGCGAGAGTTTCAGCATGACCTGGCTGCCGGCAGGAAGCGTATCGAGGTGCGATCTTATCGCGGCCAGCAGAAGCGCTTCCGCCTCCTGCTTGTCCTTGATCTTGATGTTCACTTCCGGCTCAATGATCGGCATCAGGCCATGAGAAAGGATCTGCTTGCCGACCTCGAATTGCTGTGCGACGACGGCCTCGATCCCTTCCTTGTTCGCGGCATTGATGACCGAGCGCATCTTTGTGCCGAAAACGGACTTTTCGACCGCGCGTTTGAGGAGGGTGTCGAGATTGTCCATCGGCTTCATCAATTGAACGCCGTTTGCTTCGGCCATCAGGCCCTTGTCGACCTTGAGAAAGGGAACGATTCCGCGCTTTTCCCAAAGGTATTCGGCGGTGGGAATGCCGTCGATCTCTCCATCCATGGTCCGCTCGAACAGGATCGCACCGATCACCTTTTTGCCGGTGAAGGCAGGAGACTTGATGATCCGGGACCGCATGGCGTGAATGAGCGCGAACATCTCTTCCTCGTTCGCGTAGGCATCTTCCTTGACGCCATAGAGCCCCAGCGCCTTGGGTGTCGATCCGCCCGACTGATCAAGGGCCGCAATGAACCCGTCCTTCTCCGCCATCTGCTTTGTCATGGTTGCATTCATGATGTTTCGTTCCCGTTGATCCATAATCTTGCCAGAGGCTTTATCAGATCGGATCGGCGGGGGAAAATAGGCGACAAGAAGCTTGAATCGATTGAAAAATATTCAATCGTTTAAAAGGCTTGGAGAAATGGCGAGAGGGTTAACCGGCGGGACTGCCGGTTCCGGCTCAGCTCATGAGAACCTTGACGCCGGGCAGGGGCTTGCCTTCCATCCACTCAAGAAACGCGCCGCCGGCGGTCGAGACGTAGGTGAACGCATCGAGCACCCCGGCGTGGTTGAGCGCAGACACGGTGTCGCCGCCGCCTGCCACGGAGACCAGGAGGCCTTCCCGGGTCCGTTGGGCTGCGTGCCGGGCAGCCGATACGGTTGCTGCGTCGAAGGGCTCGATCTCGAAAGCGCCGAGCGGGCCGTTCCAGACCAGCGTATCGGCCTTGGTGATCCAGGCATTGATCGCCTCGACCGATTTCGGCCCGACATCCAGCATCATGGCATCGGCAGGAATGGCGGTGACCGGAACGGTTTCATTTTCGGCGCCGGCCTTGAACTCCCGTGCCACCACGGCGTCGCTCGGGAGCACGATCTCGCATCCCGAAATCTGAGCCTCCGCCTCGATCTGCCGGGCGGTCTCTGCCAGATCGTGCTCGCACAGCGACTTGCCGACGTCATTCCCCCGCGCCGCGATGAAGGTATTGGCCATTCCCCCGCCGATCACCAGTGCATCAACCTTGCCGACCAGGTTCTTCAAGAGATCGATCTTTGTCGACACCTTTGCCCCACCGACGATCGCCACGACGGGCCGGTCCGGATTGCCGAGGCCCTTCTCGAGCGCCACCAGTTCGGCCTGCATCGTGCGACCGGCGAAAGCGGGCATGTGGTGCGCCAGACCTTCTGTCGATGCATGGGCGCGATGGGCCGCCGAGAACGCGTCATTGACGAAAATATCGCCGTTCTGCGCAAGCTCCTTCACGAATGCCGGATCGTTTTTCTCCTCGCCCGCATGAAAGCGGGTGTTCTCGAGAAGCAGGACATCGCCGTCCAGCATTTTTGCGACCGCATCGCGGGCTTCCTCGCCAATGCAGTTGGCCGCAAAATGGACCCGGTGATCCAGCACGCTTTCGACGATGCCGGCGATCGGTTCGAGTGACATCGAGGGGACGACTTCGCCCTTGGGGCGGCCGAAGTGCGCGAGGAGGATGACCCGTGCGCCTTTGCCGGAAAGCTCGAGGATGGTCGGAGCCACCCGCTCGATGCGTGTCGCATCGGTAACCTTCCCGTCTTTCACAGGTACGTTGAGATCGACCCGCAGCAGCACCCGCTTGCCGGAAAGGTCGTTCAGATCGTCAAGTGTCTTGAAGGCGGTCATTTCACATTCCATTCGTCGCGTTGATGCCAGGCGGTTTCGGCGCGGAGATTACACCGGATGCGTCACGACGCAAGGCGGCGCGGAAACAGCCCTGCTCAAATCTCAGCTGTGACGCCGACGGATGAAATCCCGGCATATCTGGACAAGTTCCCTCAGATTGAGGAACAGCGGCAGGCGCGTCGCCGGCGTCACGGGTTCCAGCGAGATGCCAACGGTTGTTATGCCGCTGTCGTCGGTGTCGCGCACGATGAGGACAATTCGTCCGATCTTGACCCTGTCAGCGTAATCCGGTTTCCCACCAAGCCTCTGTTCCATCAGTTCGGCTATGGAAAGTTCTTTTTCGGATTCCGACAGCAGGCCGGGACCATAGGCCGCGTCGAGTTCCTCGCCCTTTCGGACAGGGTTGATCGTGAAAGTGCCGAAGAACTCGTTGTCATCATCGCCGACAGGCGAAGGAGACGCGAACAGCCGATCCAGCAGGCGCGAGAAGCCCGGCGCAATGAAGAGATAGACCTGGTCATTCTCGCGGAGCCGGCCGGCATACTGGTACCGCATTGACCTGCCATCACGGATGACGAGTGACGGCCTTGCCCAGCGCGGGATGCGCTCTCCGCGCAAGACCGGGCTGTCTGCGACCACCCTGTAGGCGAGCAATTCATGATTTGCGGTTCCCGGGAGATCCAGTTCGAGCTTGTCGATGGCTCCGGTTCGCGGCGGGATGATCAGGCCCAGGCGATGGGCCATCGGCTTGATGGTCCAGCCTTGAATGGCAAGCGAGACCATCACAACGATAAAGGTGGCGTTGAAGAAAAGCTGTCCGTTCTCGAGATTGCCGAGAATGGGGAGGATCGCCAACAGGATCGAGACGGCGCCCCGAAGGCCGACCCATGCCACGAACCCGGTCTCCCGCTGGGTGAAGTCGAAGGGCAGCAGGCACAGCCAGACGGCAAGCGGCCGGGCGACAAAGACGAGAAAGATCGCCAACCCGACGGCCGGAAGGAAGATCTGCGGAAACTGGGAGGGCGTGGCGAGCAGCCCGAGCACAAGGAACATGATGATCTGCGCCAGCCAGGTCATTCCTTCCTGAAAGCGGACGATCGAGACCTTGGGCTCGATTTTACGATTGCCCGCATAAATACCCGCCACATAAACCGCAAGAAAACCGCTGCCTCCCAGCACGGACGCCGCTGCGAAGACGACCAGGGCAAGGGTCAACACGAGGATTGGCGCCAGGCCCCGCTCAACCGGGACCCGGCCAATGATGAAAACAATCAGCGCTCCGCCCAGCAGCCCCAGGATGAAGCCGAGCCCGATCTGAGACGCGAACAAGGCGACGAGTTCCGTCCCCGCACGCTCGAGATCCGCACCGCTGACCACGATGCCGACAAGCGCGCTGGTCAGGAATATCGCCATGGGATCGTTGGTCCCGGATTCCACTTCAAGGGTCGAGCGGACCCGGTCGCGAATGTTGATGCCGCCCGTGCGCAGCAGGAAGAACACTGCGGCCGCATCGGTGGAGGCGACGATGGAGCCGAGCAGCAGGCCTTCGAGCCACGTGAAGCCCAGCAGATAGCGGGCCGCCACACCGAAGAGAACGGCGGTCAGCAACACGCCGAGCGTCGCCAGGGTGAGCGCCGGGGCTGATGCCTGCCGGAAGGACTGCAGCGATGTTCCGTAGCCTGAATCGAAAAGAATTATGGCAAGGGCGATCGAGCCAACCATGAATGCGGCGTTGTTGTCTGAAAAATCGATCCCCAGCCCATCCACACCCGTCAGCAGACCGATGAGCAGGAACAGCAGCAGCAACGGGGCTCCGAAGCGCTCTGCAAGCAGGCTGGAAAACGCGGCGACGAGAATGAGTGCCATGGAGGCGAGCGTCACCAGATAGAACGTGTCCAACCCTTTGTCCTTGTCGTTTTGTGCCGGCTTCTCAAGAGGCAACTGCCTTGGCGCGGAGTATGAGCGGGGCAGAATGTCAAATTGATGATCGGCAATGTTTTTGCATACCAGATCCTGAAAACAAAACCGCCACCGTTCTGACAAACGGTGGCGGCTTGCGACTGGGATTGCTGCTGGGCCAGGTCGTCAGATCAGCTTGGCCATTGCAACGGCCGTGTCGCCCATGCGGTTGGAGAAGCCCCATTCATTGTCGTACCAGGTCAGGATCGAGCACAGGGTGCCGTCCATCACCTTGGTCTGGTCCATGTGGAAGACCGAGGAATGGGGGTTGTGGTTGAAGTCGACAGAGACGTTCGGCTCGTCGGTGAAGCCCAGAACACCCTTGAGCTGGCCGTTGGCGGCGTCGCGGATGGCCGAGTTGATCTCGTCGGCGGAGGTCTCGCGCTTGGCAATGAACTTCAGGTCGACCACCGAGACGTTCGGCGTCGGGACGCGGATTGCCATGCCGTCAAGCTTGCCGTTGAGTTCGGGCAGGACGAGACCGACAGCCTTGGCCGCACCGGTCGACGTGGGAATCATCGACATTGCCGCAGCGCGTGCGCGGTAGAGATCCTTGTGCATGGTGTCGAGCGTCGGCTGATCGCCGGTGTAGGAGTGGATGGTGGTCATCATCCCCTTCTCGATGCCGATGGCATTGTTGAGGACATAGGCAACCGGCGCCAGGCAGTTGGTGGTGCAGGACGCGTTGGAAACGACCAGATCGTCCTTGGTCAGCGCGTCGTGATTGACGCCGTAGACGATGGTCTTGTCGGCGCCGGATGCCGGTGCGGACACCAGAACCCGCTTGGCGCCTGCTTCCAGATGGAAGGCGGCCTTATCGCGCGCCGTGAAAATGCCGGTGCATTCCATGACGATATCGACGCCGAGATCACCCCAGGGCAGGTTCTTCGGATCGCGCTCGGCAAAGACCTTGAAGGAATCGCCGCCCTCGATGCGGATCGTGTCCCCGTCGACCTCGACGGTTTTGGGGAACTTGCCGTGGACCGAATCCCAGCGCATCAGGTGGGCATTGGTCTCCACCGGGCCGAGGTCGTTGATCGCCACGATGTCGATGTCCTGCCGGCCTGATTCGTAAATCGCGCGCACCACGTTGCGGCCGATGCGGCCAAATCCGTTAATGGCAATCCTGGTCTTCATGCTTTCTCTCCATCCTGGGTCAGAAGGGGCCTGTCTTGCTTGTTCAAGATCAGGCCTTGTCATGTAGGCGGGCTTCGACCGCGGCGACGGCCGCATCGGCGGTGATGCCGAAGTGCTCGTAGAGTTCCTTGTAGGGGCCCGAAGCGCCGAAGCCGGTCATGCCGATGAACAGGCCGTCATTGCCGATAAAGCGATCCCAGCCCTGACGGATGCCGGCCTCGATCGCGATCTTGACCTTCGAGTCCCCGATAACAGCACTCTTGTACTCCGGGCTTTGCTCTTCGAACAGCTCGAAACTCGGGACCGAGACGACGCGCGTGGCGTGTCCGTTGGCTTCCAGGGTCTTGCGCGCTTCCAGCGCGATCTCGATCTCGGAGCCCGAAGCGAAGATCGTCACCTCGGCATCGCTCGCCGACACGAGATCGTAAGCGCCATAGGCACAGAGGTTTTCCTCGGTGTAGTCGGTGCGCACGGTCGGCAGGTTTTGCCGGGTCAGGGCGATGCCGCTGGGACGATTGCCCTGTTCGAGCGCGAGCTGCCAGCATTCGGCGGTTTCAACCGCATCTGCCGGGCGGAACATCAGGAGGTTGGGTATCGCCCTGAGCGCAGCCATGTGCTCGACCGGCTGATGGGTCGGGCCGTCCTCGCCCAGGCCGATCGAATCGTGGGTCAGGACGTGAATCACGCGGATGCCCATGAGCGCCGCCAACCGGATCGAAGGCCTGCAATAGTCGGAGAATATCAGGAACCCGCCGGAATAGGGGATCAGGCCGCCATGCAGCGCGATGCCGTTCATCATCGCCGCCATGCCGTGTTCGCGGATGCCGTAATGGATGTACCGGCCGGAGAAATCATCCGGCGTGATCGGGGCTGTCTGGCTGGTGCGGGTGTTGTTGGATCCGGTCAGGTCGGCTGAACCGCCGAGTGTTTCGGGCACGGCGCCGTTGATCACTTCCAGGGCCATCTCCGAGGCCTTTCGCGTGGCCACCGTCGGAAGATCCTGGGAAAGCTTCTGCTTGTAGGCATCAATCGCGGGAGCCAGACCTCCCGGGAGTTCGCCCTTCATCCGGCGCTCGAATGTCATCCGGACATCGTTTTCGGATTCGGCCAGCCGGGCTTCCCATGCCTTGCGGTCCTTCACAGAGCGCAAGCCGGCCAGACGCCACGCGTCGAGGATGTCGGACGGCACCACGAACGGATCCTCGGACCAGCCAAGTGCTGCACGGGCGCCGGCGATTTCCTTGTCGCCGAGAGGCGAGCCATGCGCGGCTTTCGTTCCGGCCTTGTTGGGCGCGCCGAAACCGATCACGGTTTTCGCGGCAATCAGGGTCGGCTTGTCGGACGCCTTTGCAGTCTCGATCGCCTGTGCGATGGCCTCCGGGTCATGGCCGTCAATTTCGATCGTGTTCCAGCCTGCCGAGGCAAAGCGCGCCGGCTGGTTGGTGGAATCAGTGAGCGAAATCGCGCCGTCGATGGAGATCGAGTTGTTGTCCCAGAAGACGATCAGCTTGTTGAGCTTGAGATGGCCCGCGAGCGTGATGGCCTCCTGGCTGATGCCTTCCATCAGGCAGCCGTCGCCGGCCAGCACATAGGTGTGGTGATCGACCAGGCCGTCGCCGTATTCGGTGGCGAGCTTGCGTTCGGCAATTGCCATTCCGACAGCGTTGGCGAGACCCTGGCCAAGCGGCCCGGTGGTGGTCTCGATGCCCGGTGCGTGGCCATATTCGGGGTGACCAGCGGTGGGCGACCCGAGTTGGCGGAAATTCTTGATGTCATCGAGCGAAATGCCGTCATAGCCGAGCAGATACAGCAGCGAGTAGATCAGCATGGATCCGTGGCCGGCAGAGAGCACAAACCGGTCGCGGTCCGGCCAGTTCGGCTTCTTCGGATCAAATGTCAGATAGCGCGAAAACAGCACGGTGGCGATGTCCGCGGCGCCCATCGGCAGACCGGGGTGTCCGGAGTTTGCTTTTTCCACGGCATCCATGGAGAGAAACCGGATTGCGTTTGCCATCCGGTCGTGTTTTTCGCGTGAAGTCATGACGGTCCCGCCTTGTCGCATTAGGTCTGACCCGGGCCGTCAGCGGACCGGATCGAAGGCCGCGCACACATAGCAGTTGCTTCGGCGGAGTCAACAAAGGCCAAAACGCCACAGGGCTGGGGACCACGTAAGCGGTTTTGTTGACGCCGTGTTCGGCTGATGGGTAAGCTATCGGCCACAAGTATCCGGAATTCAAGCGATTCGGCTTGTGCACCTGATCCTGGGAAATCGCCGATGACCTCTGACATGACCGTCAAAGCTGCGCTGGAGGCCTTGAACAAGGCCTTGAATCAGCTTGACAATGAGGTTGATCGACAGGTCGAGACGAGCCGTGGTGCAACCGAGGCCGAGGCGGAGTTGAACCGGATGGTCGAGGACAGGGCCCGTATCGCACAGGAGCTCGACGGCGCCCAGGATCGTGCCAACCGGCTGGAGGAGGCGAACCGCGAAGTGTCGCGTCGTCTGGTCACAGCCATGGAAACGATCCGGGCCGTTCTGGACCGGTAGAACTTTCCTCAAGACCAGACAGAGACAGAACAGGGCGGGTTTGAATGGCGCAGGTCACAGTTAGCATCGACGGCAAGACCTACCGTATGGCCTGCGAAGAAGGGCAGGAGGAGCACCTTACAGACCTCGCGGCAAAGTTTGACCGCTATGTCGGGCATCTCAAGGGGCAGTTCGGGGAAATCGGCGACCTTCGGATCACGGTCATGGCCGGGATCATGGTGATGGATGAGTTGCATGAGCTGCAACGACGAATGCGCGGGCTTGAGGCCGAGGTCGAAACGCTCAAGAAAACCCGCGACAATGCGCTGACCAAGGTCGAGAAAACCGACAAGGACCTCGCAGCCGCACTCACCGAAGTTACCGGAAGGATCGAGGAGATCGCCGGCAAGCTCGCGGCCAAGGCATAAGGCTCACCACCGGTCCGGATCATGTTTCGGGTGCCTCGATCATCTCATTCAAAGCGGCAACAACGATTTCGGGCCGGGCATGAAGAATGTGCTGGCCGATGCCTTGCACTTCCTGATGGCGCACATTGCGGATGCGGCCGGCGGCAAGCCTGGCCAGGTGCGGATTGACGGCTGGATCGCTGTCTCCGTGCAAGACCGACACCGGTACGTTCAGTGCAGGGAGCAGGTGGCTCCAGTCCATATTGCTTGAAGAGGTGTCCGCGAGAAAAGCCGATGCGCCGCCGCCCGTGACGTGACGGATTCCTGCGCGCAGCAGACTGTAGATTTCCCTGTCCTTGATCGCCTCGCGGTCCCCGGGGCTGTTTTCGGCCAATGCCGAAAGGTAGCGGTGCGATCCGCCATAGCGAAGATAGGCCACGGCCGTCAGTGCGATGAACTGATGGGCAGCCGCGGACGCAATGCCGCTGGACATCGCCAGTTTCTGCAGAACGCCCACCGGCACAAGATGATCAGCGATTTGCAGGGGGAAATAGGCGGAGCACAGAACCAGCCCGCTTACCCGGTCCGGGTTTGAAAGACAGAATTCGATCGCTGCATGGGCGCCGAACAAATGACCGAACACGATCACGCGGTCAGCACCGTGAAGATCACATATGTGCAGGGCATCGCCGATCGACGATCGCATGAAGCTGTTGCCTTCCGCAGACCTGTCAGTTCCGCCATAGCCGGGTTTGGAGGCTCCTAGAAACTCGATGCCGGATGTCTGAAGCCGATGTCGCATATCCAAGGTCAGTTCAGGGCTTTGCAGCAGTCCATGGAACATCAGAACCTGGCGCCGCCGCGTGCCTGATGCCCGGTTTCGATTGAGCGGGTAGTGCACGTAGCTTATACGCCGGCCGTCCCTCCTGGCCTCGCGCCAGACCCCGCTGTCATGCGCAAAGGGAAAATCAGACGGCGGACTTGTCGTCGCAGGAGTGAGTTCTGCAGGACCGCCCGACAAGGCCGCCAGACTGACAAGGTCGTTGACGACCTGCACGGCCTCGACACGCGAGGTGACTCCGAGTTTGCGGAAAATCGCCTGGGCCTGGCTTTTCACCGTGTCGAGCGAGCGATGCCGTTCCTTGGATATTTCCACATTGGACTTGCCGGTGGTCATGAGCTCGAGCACCTCGATCTCCGAGGGCGAAAGGCCAAGGCTGTCGCTGAGAATTATCGGTATCGGCCTGCCCGTGGTCGTGACCGGCAGGGTGACGACCACGACATCCAGCGTGCTGTCGAGAACGAGCGAGACGAAGCCGGTTTCGCTGCCGCTTCTGACGAACCTGCGATTTGCAGGGTCGTCAGAGGGGGCTCGCGCGAACAGGTCGGCAACGCTGGTCAGCACCGGTGCGCTCAAACTGGCTCGCAATCTTTCGTTCTGAGCCGGTGCGACATTGGTGGTGCCGGTCGAGATCCCGATCTCGTTCCTCGTATCCAGCGTGACGGCATGTCCGTCGATATAGCCAAAGACCCGTCTTGCCTCACGGGATTGCGCCACGATCCGGAACGCCCTGTCGATCACGATCTTCAGCGCCGGGCCCTCGACAAGTGACCGGTACCTGGCTTCGGGAGCCGGGGACATCACCTGGGCGAGTTCCGCAGCGATATGAAAATGCCTGCCGATCTCTCCGGTGAAAACCGGATGCCCTGTTTCGCCGACCGCCAGAAAATCCTCGAGGTCCTTCATGAACTCGGTGAATTCCTGGTCACCCTTGAAATAGGAATAGATGGCTTCGATTGCCTGATCGAGAGGGGCCGCCTCACCGGTGTTGCTCATGGACGGACGCCATTTCCTTGCACTGCTGGTCGGCGGGATATTACACTAGGTATACGTGTCCACAAGTTCGATTGAACGTCTTGGTGAAGGCAAGAAACGGAAGCGGCATTCATCGGTTCCGAGTTCAGAAGGCCTTTGTAAAGGTCAGTTCCATGCCATTGCTCTGATGCTGGTAAAGAGCCACGTTGCTGCGCTGCTCCTTGCTGAAAACCGTGACAATCGGGGCGAAGCCGGCGATCTGGAAATTGTCTTTGGTAAAGCTTCCCCGAAGCTCCCAGAACGCGTCGTGCCTTGCAATTCTCAGGCCGGGGAAGAGATCCTCGTAATCGCGCGTTCCGGCTGTAGCGGTCGCCTTGACCCGGATGCCGTAGGCGAGCGGCATCTCGATTCCGAGTGTGCCCGACGAGCTTTCATAGGAGTTCCAGGGTCTGGCGGAAACGGTTTCCCTTTCGAAGCTTCCGCCCACCGACATCGTCAGCCGCTGCGAGAATGCATGTCGGATTGCCGCCGTGGCACGGGTGGTCCTGGCGTCCGCGGCACTGATCCCGTCATAGGTGCGGTACATCTGGATGACTTCGCCAGAAAGCCACCAGCCTTTCGAGACGTTCCACTTTGCCGACACTCGGCCACCTATTCCCAGGCTCCGGCCCTTGCGGTTCTGCCAGTGACGGTCTGCAATGGCTTCCATCTGCAGCGCGTAGCGGAGCTGGTCATGTCGCAGGCCCGTCCTGAGTTCCGCTTGCTGCTTGTCGTACTGATCGTTCGAATAGTCTGACAAGCCCGCTGACAGAGATGCGTATGCAGACGTGTTTTCAGTGAGGGCGTGCGAATAGCCGGCGACGGCTCCAAACCTCACGCCCATCCCGGATTGCTCGCGGGCGGTGTTGGCGATCGCGAAAGGCAAGCCGCCTATCATGATGGTTGTCTGTGACGTGCCATCATTGATGTTCGTGGATGGCGCGAGGGAGAAATAGCCCGAAAGCGAGAAGCCTTGAGACACACCGATGCGACGGGCGAGCTGGTCCAGTTGATCCTTGTCACGCGCAAGATCAGCTGTCTCGGTCAGCCTGTTGAGGTGATAGCCCGCGCCTTGCCGCTTTCCCTGCAGCGCGAGGATCTTGATCAGCTCTATCCGGACCGCATCGATTTCCGGCTCGCGCGAAAGGATCTCGCGCAGAAGCTTTTCAGCATCGGCCAGCCGATTGGTTCGCGCATAGACGACGG
This sequence comes from Hoeflea sp., assembly GCA_965233445.1. Lineage (GTDB taxonomy): Bacteria > Pseudomonadota > Alphaproteobacteria > Rhizobiales > Rhizobiaceae > Hoeflea. The sequence continues at coordinate 4,231,219 of OZ247491.1, read as the reverse complement.
CCAGAAGGTAGGCGGCGGGAACGGCTTCGGCACCTGCAAACCGTGAGCCTTCGAGCAGCGACTTGGCCGCCTCGTAGTTCCCGCTGGAGACCAGCGCTTCTGCCGTCTGGAAGGCGGACTGTGCCCGCACGGTGCCTGGACCGAAACAAAGAAACAGGAGCACCATCAGCAAACGGGTTGCCGATGGTCTCCTTATGATTTTGCGCGGATTGGGGCCAACCGCCCGGTGCCGAACTCCCGGCTCGGGCGAATAGGCGGCAACATGATCAGGCATCGATCAGTCTAACACAGCGCCGATCGTGCCAGACATGATGTAATCGCGGTTCTGCCCGTCGAGTTGGGCGTTGCCCTCGATCATGTAGACCGCTGCGGTTTCGGCCGCTCCGTTCCCGAAGAATGCCCCGATGGCTTCATTGGTTGTCGTGGTGCCGACAGCATTGTTGTTGGCGTCAACCAGTTGAGCTGTTCCGGTGTATTCAGAGCCGGTGATGTTGGCGTCTATGTTCAGACCGGTCACCTGGTTGTTCAGGACGGCAATCTGGTTGGTGTAGGTGACGAGCTGGGCGTTCGAGATGCCGCCCTTCACCGTGCCTGCGCCAAAGTCTGCCGTCAGGCGGACGGTGCCGCCATTCAGCCCGATTTGCCGCATGGTTCCGTTGTCGTCATAGACCGACGTTCCGCCTTCGTGGAAACCCTTGTAGGTGGCTGTGCCTCCGGCCGGCATGTTGGTGGTGTTGTTGCCGATGTAGCCCACCGCATAAGTCGCCGTTCCCGCGCCGTCTGCACCTTCCTGATAGCGGATCGTCGTGCCATGCCTCATGACGATCTGCTCGACGAAAGTGTTGTTGGCATACACATTGTAGACACCCACCGACGACAGGTTGGCGCTGTCACTGGACGCCTGCGCGTCGCCAAAGTTTCCGTTCTCGAAATAGACAGATCCCTGGACGTTGTTCATTCCGGCTATTGCGGTGCCGTTTGCAAGCGTGTCGGGAGAACTCGCGTTCACCAGCGCCGCGTTGGCTCCCTGATTGGGAACCGGGTTTGGATCCTGGTCCACCGACCCGTCAATCCGGATGCCGCCGGGGGACGATCTTTCGATCATGTTTGCCTGGGTGATCTGGTGCTGTGATTGCGGCAGTCCGGTGTAGGAGTTGACCGAAGCGGTGTTGGTCGCGTTGGCACGGAACGCAAGTGCCTTTCCGGACGCGGCGATCGGAAGGGACGGGGGAGTTAGGGTTCCCGGCGCCCCGGCACCGGGCGCACCGCCTTTTGCTGAAGGGCTGCAGCCGCTGATGGCCGGAAGAACCGCGAGCGCAAAGGCCCCGGAAACGAAAAATTTTCTGGTCATGTCAAATCCCCTGCACGCGAAAACTCACCAGGCCGGTCCGCTCCAGGACGGTCTCGCCATCCGGGAGATGGGCGTGGCCGTACAAGCATGCCGGCCTTGATGAAGTGGACGGCCCGGAGCGGCGACCGCGGAACAAAAGGTCCGCTCATGGCTCAGGATTATCGGGGGGATCGGGGCGTCTCAATCACCCCATCGGGTGAAAATGCCATTGTTGAATTTGGTGTTTGGTCGTAGCCGGTAGATACCCTATATATGGGCTGCGGTCTGCGCTTCCCGACAGGATACACAATCCCCGGGGCCTTAATTGATCCTAAGGGAGCTGTCCCTGACCGGGCTCGTGGGCCTGGTCATATGGCGCCCACCTACGTTGTAGGTTCCCGGGATCGAAAAAATCCATCGGTCGCCGTGGATCGCACATTCCTTCCTGCTTTGGCTGTCACCCTGGTTCACTGAACCGGCGACCGGGTCATTGCTCCGATCCCTCCTGTCATGTCCGGCCTCCGCGGCAATCCGGAGCCGATTCCGGCGCGGTCCCGTAAGGTGGACGGACATCCGCCGAAATCAGGTTTCGGCGGGCGCCTGGGAAGGCTGCTGAGACGATTTGCGCCGGCGGGTAACGAGCACGAAGAACAACGGAACGAAGAGGATCCCCAGAACCGTCCCCGAGATCGTGCCGCCAAGCACGCTGGTGCCGATCGCGTTGCGTCCGCCAGACCCCGCGCCGGTGCTGATGACCAGCGGCAGAACACCCAGCGAGAAAGCCATGGATGTCATGATGATCGGGCGAAAGCGCTGGCGTGCGGCTTCACGCACCGCCTCGAAAAGCGTTTCACCGGCCTCGTAGCGTTCCCGGGCGAATTCCACGATCAAGATCGCGTTCTTGCCGGTGAGCCCCACCACGGTGAGCAGTCCGACCTGAAAGAAGACGCCGTTCTGATAGCCGCCGAACAGGGTCCACAACAGCGCGCCGAGAATGCCGACCGGCATGGCGAGCATGACGGCAAACGGGATCGACCAGCTTTCGTAAAGAGCCGCCAGGCACAAGAAGACTGCTGCCAGCGACAGGGCATAGAGCAGGGGCGCCTGATTGCCGGATTCACGCTCTTCAAGCGACAGCCCGGTCCACGACACTCCGAATCCAGGCAATTGGGCGGCAAGTCGCTCGACTTCCGCCATGGCCTCGCCGGTTGTCACGCCGGCGGCGGGCGACCCCTGGATCTGCATCGCATTGACCGCGTTGTAGCGGTTCAACCCCTGCGGCCCGAACGTCCAGCTGCCTTCGGCGAAATTGGCAAATGGCACGAGCGCACCGTTGGAATTGCGGACCTTCCACTTCGAAATATCGGAGGGAAGGGCCCGGGAATCCGCCTGACCCTGAATGTAGACCCGCTTGATGCGGTCGCGGTCAATGAAGTCATTCACATAGCTTCCGGCCCAGGCAATCTGGAGGAGCTGGGCCACATCGGACGCGGAGACGCCCATCGCTCCGGCCGCGCGCCAGTCAATATCGAGATGGTACTGTGCCGCATCCTCGAGGCCGGAGGGACGCGCGGACCCGATCAGCGGGCTCTGCGCAGCCATCCCAAGCATCTGGTTGCGCGCAGCGAGCAGTTGTTCATGGGTCTGACCGTCCCTGGCTTCCAGATAGAAGTCAAAGCCGCTCATGATTCCGAGTTCGGGGACCGAAGGCGGGACAATCGGGAAAACCATGGCGTCCTGGATGCCCAGCAGGGCCGGGTAGGCCCGGCCGGCGATGGCCTGTGCGCTCTGCGCTGGCGATTGTCTTTCTTCCCAGTCCTTCAGGCGAATGAAGGCGAGCCCCATGTTCTGTCCCTGGCCCGAAAAGGAAAAGCCGACGACGCCAAACATGCTTTCCACATTTTCGGTCTCGTTCTCAAGGAAGTGCCTCTCCACCTTCTCGAGCACCTTCTGTGTCCGTTCCGCCGTGGCGCCGGTCGGAGCCTGGATCAGCGCCAGCAGAATGCCCTGATCCTCTTCGGGCAGGAAGGCTGTCGGGGTTTGCACGAAACTCCATGCCATGAGCCCGACCAGACCCAGATAGATCACGCCGACACGGAAGGGGCGGCGGACGATCCAGCCGACGGTGCTGCCGTAGCCACCGCTGATCCGTTCGAACGCCCGGTTGAACCAGCCCGCAGGGCCGCGCTTGGCGTGATGGGCAGACTTCGCGGTCAACAGGGTGGCGCAGAGCGCAGGCGTGAGGGTGAGCGCAACAAGGACGGAAAGCCCCATTGCCGAGACGATGGTGATGGAGAACTGCTGGTAGATCACGCCGGTCGATCCGCCAAAAAAGGCCATCGGCACGAAAACTGCCGAAAGAACGAGGGCGATGCCGATCAGAGCTCCGGTGATCTGGCCCATCGACTTGCGCGTGGCTTCGACCGGGCTCAGCCCTTCCTCCTCCATGATGCGCTCGACGTTCTCGACCACAACAATCGCGTCGTCCACAAGAAGCCCGATGGCGAGCACCATGGCGAGCATTGTCAGCGTGTTGATGGAGAAGCCCGCGGCGGCGAGAATGCCGAAGGTTCCAAGCAGAACCACAGGCACAGCCAGCGTAGGAATGAGGGTTGCGCGAAAATTCTGGAGGAACACCAGCATGACCAGAAACACGAGCACGATGGCTTCGATCAGGGTCTTGATCACCTCGCCGATCGAGATCTCGATGAACGGTGTCGTGTCGTAGGGAATGACATAACTCACTCCCTCGGGGAAGAAGGCCGAAGCTTCCTCGATCCTTGCCTTCACCAGTTCCGCCGTGTCGAGGGCGTTCGCCCCCGCAGCGAGACGGATCGCCATGCCGGTGGAAGGCTTGCCGTTGAAGCGCGCGATGGTCGCATAATTCTCGGCCCCGATCTCGACCTCGGCGACATCCTTGAGAAGCACCAGGCCGCCATCCGTGGCGGCGCGGATGACGATGGCCTCGAAGTCCTCGGGCGTCGTCAGAAGTGATTGCGCGGTGATTGTTGCATTGAGCTGCTGACCTTCGACAGCAGGCAAGGTGCCGAAGGCGCCAGCCGAGATCTGCGCATTCTGCGCCGAAACCGCACCGACAACGTCATTCGGCGCCAGGCCATAGGCTGCGAGCTTGACGGGATCGAGCCAGATCCGCATGGCGTATTTTGCACCGAACACCTGCACTTCGCCGACGCCCTCCAGGCGGCTGAATTCGTCAACGAGGTTGGTGTTCAGATAGTCGGCAAGGTCGGTCTGGTCGAGCGTGCCATCATCGGAGATGAGCGCAATCACCATCATGAAGCTGGCCGATGATTTCTGCACCGTCACGCCGAGACGCTGCACGGTTTCAGGCAGCAGCGTGAGCGCTTGCGAGAGCTTGTTCTGAACCTGAACCTGGGCGATGTCGGGATCGATGCCCGTCTCGAAGGTCAGCGTGATCGAGGCCGTTCCCGCGGACGTGGAGCTCGACGAGAAATAGCGCAGCCCATCCAGGCCGGTCAGCCGCTGCTCGATGATCTGCGTCACCGTGTTGGCAACAGTTTGCGCGGATGCCCCGGGATAGTTCGCTGATATCGAAATCGTCGGCGGTGCGATCTGGGGGTACTGCGCAATCGGCAGGGTCAGGATCGACAGGACACCGGCCCCCATGATGATGATCGAGATCACCCAGGCAAAGATCGGCCTGTCGATGAAAAAACGCGCCATGTCGGCTACTCCAATGTCAGTTCTGAACCGGCTCTTCAGCGCGTTCGGCCGGGGCGACAGCGGCGCCGACCGCGATCTTCTGCAGGCCTTCCACGATCACCTTGTCACCGCTCTGAAGTCCTTCGGTGACAATCCAGTTCGATCCGCGATCGCCGATGATCGTCAGTTCCCGTTGCTCGACGACGTTGTCCGTGCCGACAATCAACGCAGTCGGATTGCCGCGGCGGTCACGTGAAACCCCTTCCTGTGGGACCAGGACTGCATCCTGGACGACCCCCTGGGGCATCTCGACCTGAACATACATCCCCGGAATCAGCATTTCGTCCGGATTGGGAAACTGCAGGCGCAGCGTGACGACACCCGTGCTCTCGTCCACATTGGGTTCTGCGGCCGTCAGTTCACCGGTGTGGTCATAGGCGGTCCGGTCGGCGAGTGTCAGCTGGACCTTGGTGTCCATGTCGGATCCGGCGCCCACCGGTCCCATGCGTTTCCAGCGGACAAGGTCGGCGGCCGACTGTGCGACGTCGACATAGACGGGGTCGAGCTTTCGGACGACCGCCAACGGCGATGTCTGCCCGGAAATCACAAGTGCGCCCTGGGTCGTCTGCGAGAGGCCGATCTTGCCCGAAATCTGGGCGCGGATGGTGGTTCGATCAAGGTCGATCCGGGCGGCGAGCAATTGGGCTTTGGCGACCTGCAGGGCAGCTTCGGCCGTGTCCCTTGTGGTCTTGGCCGCATCGAGCGCCTGGTCGCTGGCGACATTGCTCTCGCGCAGTCTTTCCATCCGCCTGAGTTCGCGATCGGCCGAGGTCAGGCTGACCTGCGCCTGGTTGACGGCGGCCTCTGCGGCAACGACCTGGGCGTTGTAGGTGGCCGGATCGATCCTGTAGAGCACATCGCCCTCGGCCACGGTCGATCCTTCGTCAAAGAGCCGATCGACGATGATGCCGTTGACCTGCGGGCGGACTTCCGCGACGCCGGAGGCCACGACGCGGCCGGGCAGCGTCGAGGTGACCGTCACTGTCTGCGCCTCCACCGTGACGACCGTTACGGGGGCCGGCGGCCGCTCCTGCTGCTGGGCCAGAGCCCCGGATGCCAAGGCGGGCATCAGGAACATGAAGAGGGCATAAGGCGTTAACCTCATCGAATTCTCCGTTGAATTGGATTTTGCGCTTGGCGAAACTCGGGCTCAGGCATATTAAGAAAACCCGCTGGTTTTATAATTGTTTTGCTGCACTGCGCAAGCGGGTTGCGGAAAAATCCGCATGGGAGGTTTGAATCTTGTCCAGTTGTCCTGGCACGTACCGTGGACGTGGAAGGCCGAAGCAGCTCGATCCGGCCGAACGTGAGGCTATCATCATCGACGCGGCCGAGAGAATTGTGCTCGCCCAGGGTCTCGCCGGCGCTTCCATGGAGGTGATCGCGCAGGAAGCGGGCATGTCGAAGCGAACGCTGTATGATGTGTTCGAGAGCCGGGCTGCGCTTTTCGCGTCGATGATCCGTCGCATGCGCAACCGCATGACCCGTCCGCTGACGCAAGCCGAACAGGACCAGCCGCTGGCGGAGCGTCTGCGCATTCTCCTGTCGCCACCGGATGAAAAATTCAGCGATCTCCTGCCCCTTGCGATCCTGCGCGCCGTGATTACGGAAGCCGAACGGCAACCGGAGCTCGCGCACGAATTCCTGCAGGAGGGGCCTTATGCGCTTTACGAGATCGTTCGCCACGAACTCGATCGTTCGGTCGCGCGCGGCGAGGTTCGGATAAGCGACACAGAAGCGGCAGCTCGCTTGATGGCCGACATGGCGCACCAGAGCGTTTTCGAGCATCTCGTGGTTTCAAAGCCGCATTTTCAACGCAAGGAGGAGTACGACCGCAGACTCAGCCTGGCGATCCGGGTGTTTCTCGGCGGGATCGACGAGACCGAGGCTGCCCGGGTCTAACTGCTGCCAATGCCGGGGAGTGAAAGTGCAGGCCCGGCTCTACAGCGGTTATGATGCTTCAGGAGATCAGGCCGAGCTGGATTGCCCGTGCGACCGCTTCCACATTCGTGCTGGCGGTGAGTTTGCGGCGCGCCGATTCCAGAAACCCGTCGATCTTTTGCGGGCACTTGTCGTAATGTTCGGCAATGCTGGTGAGCGGCTTGCCATGCGCAAGCATCTGCAGGCAGACTTTCTCAATATGGGTAAGGCTCTGGCAGGGATCTGTCATGGCGCGCAATTTTCGACTGGAAAGCAAATAATTTTAAATGGCTTCGGCAAGCATGACGCAGCATGCGGGGTGGTGCAAAGCGAATTTCGCCCCGTGATTGACGAAAGGTTTCGGCTGTCCCGTTCTGGTGCACACAAGTCGATGATTGCCGGGGAATCCTGTTGCTTGCGGGCCATGCAGATCCCTTGGCGGTTGACTGCAGCAACCCGCCTCGGGCAACTGACGATGATCGAACTCGACGGAAAGCAAAGAGTGGACATGGCGGCAAAACAGAGAGCCAGGCAGGCAATGCTCGCGCGTCGCGACGGGCTCGGCGGGGATGTCCGCATCGAGATGAGCCTTGCGATGGCCGACGCCGCCGAGGCGATCGAATTTCTTCCGGGTGAAGTGGTCGCGGCCTATCTACCCATTCGTTCGGAGCCGGATCTGAGACCGCTGATGGCCCGCTTCCGGGAGCGTGGAGCACGGCTTTGCCTGCCGGTTGTGCTTGATCGCCAAACGATCGCGTTCCGGGCTTTCGAGCGCGAGGCGCCGCTGGTCGATACCGGTTTCGGCACATCCGGCCCCGGTCCGGAGGCGGAAGTGCTGGATCCGGATCTTGTACTGATGCCGTTGTCCGCATTCGACGCGCAGGGCAACCGGCTCGGGTATGGTGCGGGCCATTACGACCGCGCGATCGCGCGTTTGCATGCGAAGGGAAAAAAGCCCCGGCTGATTGGCGCGGCGTTTTCCTGCCAGCAATGCGAGGCCGTGCCGGTCGAACCGCATGATGTCGGCCTTGAGATGATCCTGACGGAGCAAGGCTTGCGTTCGTTCTCCCAAGGCCTATAGAGAGCCGATGCGCCTTTTGTTTCTTGGAGATATGGTCGGACGAACCGGCCGCACCGCGGTCTGGGACCAGCTTCCCGGGCTGATCCGCGATTTCAAACTGGATTTCGTGATCGTCAACGGCGAGAACGCCGCTGGCGGCTTCGGCATCACGGAAGAGATTTTCCTGGAAACCCTGAACGCCGGCGCCGACGTGGTGACCACCGGAAACCATGTCTGGGACCAGCGCGAGGCGCTGGTGTTCGCCGAACGTCAGGAGCGTTTCCTGAGGCCCGCCAACTATCCTCCAGGTACGCCGGGCAAGGGTGCAAATCTCTATATTGCCCGAAGCGGGGCGCGGGTCGTCGTGGCAAATGTGATGGGTCGGGTTTTCATGCATCCGGATCTCGACGATCCGTTCTCTGCCGGCGAAGCGATCCTCGAAGCCTTTCCGCTCGGCGACATCGCCGATGCGGTGGTGTTCGACTTTCATGCCGAGGCCACAAGCGAGAAACTGTGCTTCGCGCATTTCGTCGATGGCCGTGCGAGCCTGGTCGTGGGAACCCACACCCACGTCCCGACGGCCGATGCCCAGATCCTGAACGGCGGGACCGCCTACATGTCGGATTCGGGAATGTGCGGGGACTACGACTCCTCGATCGGGATGGACAAGGAGGAACCGGTAAACCGCTTCCTGTCGCGGATACCCAAAGGCCGGTTCGAGGTCGCTTCCGGGCCTGCCACGCTCTGCGGTGTCGCAGTCGAGATCTCCGATCGCACGGGACTTGCGGAGAAGATCGCGCCGTTGCGGATCGGGCCGAGGCTTGCCGAGACCACGCCGGATTTCTGGCGTTAGCCTTCAGCGGTATTTCGCGGCCGTTATGAACTCTCCGAAGCTTTCACACCAGACCACGACCGTGGTATAGGCCTCGATGTCGACAGATGGCGGGACGTCGATCAGGAAACCGTCAAAGGTCTTGATGTCGCCCAAACGAACCGCACGCTGCCGAGCAGCCTCGAACTGGGCTTCGGTTTCAACGAATTCGGGCAGCAGATAGAGCTTGTAGTCCGGCCCGGGAGCGAGTTTGCCCTGATGGGCTATCTGTTCGGCCGAGATGCTCACCGATCCCTCACCCCAGTGCAGGAAGTCGCTGCCTTCGAGGTCGCGGCTGAATTCGCCCGTGTAGAGGGCCGCCTGGGCGGACTCGGCCAGCATCGCGTCGTCCGGACCTTCGGGGGCGGTCAGGATGGGAAGGAAGTAGATCCCCAGGACGAAACCAATCGCGAGCATTGCGCCGTGGCTCGCTGACAGAAAGATCCAACGCAGCATGATCGTTCGCTCCCGTATTTCCCTGATCAAGCGTTAAGGTGCCGCCGGGCACAGGTCAATCGGCTGAGCTGCACGTGAGGGCTTCTAGAGGTCCTGCTGCTTGCCTTTCACGGCTGGCCGGACGGCATCGGGATCCGGTGGCAGCAGGTGCCGCTCCTGAATCCAGGGATGGATCTCAACCGCCTGCGAAAGAGCCGACAGCGCTGCCCGTGTCCGGCCCATGCGCATGAGCACATGGTACATTCCCGAAAGCGCGCCGAAGTGGTCGGGTTCGAGTTTCAGGGTGTCTTCCAGGTCGGCCAGCGCTCCGCTGTTGTCCTCGCGGAGAAAGCGGACAAAGGCGCGCTGGTTCCGGGCCTCCGCATAGGAGGGCGCAACCTCGACGGCCTCGCCCAGGACTTTCTCGGCCGCCTCGAAATCGTAGCTGCTGCGGTGACGCATGCCCTGATCGACCATGGCCCGGATTTCGGAGTCCGGAGCGAGGTCGAGCCAGTATTGCCAGATCTCATGCTCGATCTGCCGGGCCTGTTTTTCTGTTGGTGCGCTTTTGAGTGCGGCAAACAGCCTCGCTTTGATGTCCTCGTCAGCCGCATTTGCCGCGAACGCCGGGTTGATCGCGACGCCGATCAGCAGTCCGGCCTGAAGTACCTGCCTGCGCCGCAGCATTGCTCAGATCCCGTTGAGGATCATGATGGTGGGCTGACGCGGGAGGGTCCGCGCCGATATCGTGAAACTGTCGGAGTTGACGAAATCGGTGGCGAACTTCTCTCCCATGCGTTCGATGAAGCTTGAAATCGGGGAGCCGCGCCGGTGCATCGGAAGCAGGATCGAGGACTGCAGGCGGCGGGCGATGCCGGTCATCGCTTCATGGCTCAGCGTCAAACCGCCATCGACGGGAACCATGACGATGTCGAGCCGTCCGATCTCGGCGAAGTGATCGTCCTCAAGCGGGTGATGCAGATGGCCGAGATGGCCGATGCAGAGGTCGGCGACCTCGAAGATGAAGATCGAGTTGCCGTCGGCTTCCATCCCGCCATAGCCCCTTATGTCGGTGGTGACGTTGCGGACATAGACGTCGTCGACCACGACGTCATGATCGGCGGGCGTGCCGTCAAAGTTCCATCCCCTGAGCACATGTTCGATGCGTTCGTCGGCCGAGAGGGTGAAGTGCGAGGAATGCGCCTTGTTCATGGTGACGACCCGCGGGATCGAGACCCGCCCCGACCAACCATTGTAGTCTGTCGCAATCGTCACGCCGCCGGGCGTCGTCAGGACATAGGTCGAGTGGCCGGCGAACATGATCTCAACCTCGCCGGTTCCCGCCTGTGCCGGGTTCGCCTGGACCTTCATCTCGTCCGGCCTGTAGCTGGCATAGGTTGCGCCCGGCAGGGCCTGTGCCACGGCAAGGCACTGACTGAACGGAGCCTGGGTCTCCTGGGCGGAGGCTAAGTTCGGCGAAGTTGCGGAAAATCCGCCAAGGGCCAGTGTAAGCAGAAAGGCGTGTATCCGGGGCATGAGCGGCTCCGCGAGTTGTCTTTCAAGATACGAGAAGTGTAGCGCGCCCGGGACGAAGGTAAAGGCCACCAAATGGTCTAGCCTGACCTGGATTTGTGCTCGCGCCGCTGCCGGTCGCCCGGCGACCGCTTTCAGGTCAGGCTGTACATCTCTGACCAGCGCTTTCTCAGCGCCGCATATTTGTCGTCCGGTTGGGTTTCGTAGACCAGATCTTCGGGATGAGGCCGAAAGAAGCGCTGCATCGATCGGGTCCAGATGTGTCCGGCAGGCGCCAGCCACGACGTGTCGTCGAGGGTTCCCGCCTTGATGTTGATTTCGGGCGATGTCCTCGTCCCGTGCCAGATGCGGACGCCGCAGTCCGGACAGAACCAGCCCTCGCGAAGCGCACCGGACTCGCTGGTGCGGGTGAAAAGCGACAGGCCGTCGTCCACGTCCAATGCCTCCCGCTCGAATCGGAGGCTTTCGCCAAAGGCCGTGGATGTATGGCGCTGGCATTCCATGCAGTGGCAGAGATAGAACACCAGCGGGCGTGCATTGAGGCGGTAACGGATCCTTCCGCACTGGCAGCCGCCTGTCAGCGGCAGGAGCGGAATTTCGTATCTGGGCATGTTTCGACCTCGTCTGTTGGTCCCTTCTGGACGAAACGGGGGAAGGGTTTTATAAGGCGCCAATTCCAAACCAGAGCGAACATCAGGTGCTTCATGGCAGGCCATTCACAATTCAAGAACATCATGCACCGCAAGGGACGGCAAGACGCCGTGCGTTCAAAGATGTTTTCCAAACTTGCCCGCGAAATCACCGTGGCGGCAAAAATGGGCGCGCCGGACCCGGCAATGAACCCGCGGCTGCGTCTTGCGATCCAGAACGCGAAATCGCAGTCGATGCCCAAGGACAACATCCAGCGGGCCATCAACAAGGCGTCCGGCGGTGACAGCGAGAATTACGAGGAAGTGCGCTACGAGGGGTACGGGCCCGGGGGCGTCGCCGTCATCGTCGAGGCGTTGACCGACAACCGCAACCGCACCGCCTCGACGGTGCGCGCGGCTTTCACGAAGTCGGGCGGGGCGCTGGGCGAAACCGGTTCGGTCGGTTTCATGTTCGACCGGGTCGGCGAGATCATCTTTCCGCCCGAGGCCGGCGACGCGGACGCGATCATGGAAGCGGCGATCATGGCTGGCGCAGAGGATGTGACCAGCAGCGAGGACGAGCACGTCATCATCTGTGCATTCGAGGACATCGGTGACGTGTCGACCGCTCTCGAGGAAGCGCTGGGCGAAGCGCAATCGGTTCGCGCGATCTGGAAACCGCAGACCACGGCTCCTATCGACGAGGAAAAGGCAGCCTCGGTTCTGCGCCTTATCGGCGTTCTCGACGACGATGACGACGTGCAAAATGTCTACGCCAATTTCGAGGTCGACGAGGAAACCATGGCCAAACTTTCGGCCTGAACCGATACAGCGTTTTTAGAGAGAGCCGCCGGTCAGATGACCGGCGGCTCTTTTTCATGCGGCCCGGCGTTCAAGCAGTTCGGTGCGCAGCTTGCCGAAGTGCTCCACCGACTTGAGCCGGGCATCGATTGCGTGGATCGGCATCGAGATCATGATCTCGTCAGCCTGGGTCGCTTCGACAAATCCCTGCATCTTGCGGCGGGCGGTTTCCGGGCCGCCGACAACGGCGTGGCGCAGGGTGTGTTCGACGGCTATCCGTTCCATGTCGCTCCAGAACCCGTCCATCGAATCCACCGGCCTCGGCATCTTGCCGCGGGCATTGCGGCGCATGTTGACGAAACTCTGCTGGACGGTGGTGAACAGATGGTCGGCTTCCTGGTCCGTGTCCGCCATCACGCCCATGGTGGCCGCGATGACATAAGGCGCTTCCAGCTGGGCGGACGGCCGGAATTTGCTCCGGTATATTTCCAGAGCCTGCTCGAGCATGTCGGGGGCGAAATGGGATGCGAAGGCGTAGGGCAGCCCCAGCGCGGCGGCGAGATGCGCGCTGTAGACACTCGAACCGAGGATCCAGAGCGGGACATGCGATCCCGCTCCGGGCACCGCAACCAGCATTCCGTCCTTGGCGTCTCCGAGAAAATGCTGCAGTTCGAGGATGTCGTCCGGAAAGCGATTGGCGCCCGCTTCGAGGTCACGCCTGAGGGCGCGGGCTGTGTTCATGTCAGTGCCCGGAGCGCGACCGAGCCCGAGATCCACACGGCCCGGGAACAGCGCTTCCAGGGTGCCGAACTGTTCGGCGATGACCAGCGGTGAATGATTGGGAAGCATGACGCCGCCGGAGCCGATCCGGATCGTGCTGGTGGCATGGCCGGCCTCGGCAATAACGAGCGCGGTGGCGGCGCTGGCAATGCCCACCATGCCATGATGCTCGGCCAGCCAGAAGCGTGTGAAGCCATGATCTTCAGCCCGTTTCGCCATCTTTCGGGTGCTTTCCAGGGCGTCACTTGCAGTGCCACCGTCGACGATGGGGCACAGGTCGAGGATTGAGAAGGCGGTCATGGAAACTCTTTCAGCTCTTGAAACTACAACCCCATGTAGGTAGCCCGACCGCCGATCGCAAAACCGGTCCGATCACAATAATCGATGTTTTTGTTTTGTTCACATTTCGATGGAATGGTTCCGTCCGGAAAGGTAGGGTTAACTCATGGCGGAAGCGATTCGAATCATTGGTGTGGATCCGGGGCTGAGGAACACCGGCTGGGGTGTGATCGACAGCATCGGCAATTCACTGCGTTTTGTCGCTTCGGGAACCGTGAAATCCGACAACAAGCTGGACCTCGCGTCCAGGCTCAATCAGCTCTACGAGGGGTTGGAGGGGGTCATCCACACCTACCGGCCGTTCGAGGCCGCAGTGGAAAACACTTTCGTCAACAAGGATGCCACGGCGACGCTGAAGCTCGGCCAGGCCAGGGGGATCGCTCTGCTTGCGCCGGCAAGGGCGGGTCTTCGGGTCGCTGAATACGCGCCCAATGCGGTGAAGAAGGCGGTGATCGGCGTTGGTCACGGTGACAAGAAACAGATCCTGATGATGGTCAAGATGCTGATCCCGAAAGCGACCTTCGACAGTGATCACGCCGCGGATGCGCTGGCGATCGCAATCTGTCATGCGCACCACCGGGCCTCGCCAGCCTGGCGGATGGCGGCGGAATGACGGCTCCCATACTATTTGTTCTTGACATGTTCACGCTTGTCTGAAATTTTCGGACAAATTCCTACATGGAGAGAGTGATGCGTGTTTCCGAAAAAGGCCAGATCACGATCCCCAAACACCTGAGGGAACGCGCGGGTATCGCGCCGAATTCGGAAGTCACGGTGGATTTCGATGGCGGACGGTTGATCATAGCGGCGGCGGACCGGCAGGCCGAGAAGGCCAATCGGGCACGGCTGGATCAATTCATGCAGGCCCTGCGCAAGCTCGAAGGAACAGGCGATCAGTCGATCGATGCCGACCGGCTGATGCAGATGACACGGGACCGCTGAGAGATGCGCATATTGGTCGACACCGATGTGCTCGTGGATGTTGCGGTCAGGGATCCGGACTGGGCGGAGTGGTCGCGCACCGCTTTGGTGCAGGCTTTCGACCGGGGACTGGTGGTCAATCCGATTGTCTTTTCCGAATTCAGTGTTCGCTATGAAACCTATGATGCGGCGATGGATGCGTTGGATATGGATGAATTCCAGCGCGAGAACCTGCCGTGGGAAGCCGCCTACGCCGCCGGCCAGGCGTTCCGGCTGTACCGGCTGCGGGGAGGGGCGAAGCAGAAAGTGCTGCCGGACTTCCTTATCGGCGCACATGCGGCGGTGCGCGGCTATTCGGTTTTGACGCGCGATCCACAGGGCTACAGAACCTATTTTCCCGGTGTCGAGGTGATCGCACCCGACACCCATCCGTGAGAGTTCAATGATCGGCAAGCTCAAGGGTACGATTGAAGAGATCGACGAGGATCACGTGCTTATCGATGTGCATGGTGTCTGCTACGTGGCGTTTTGCTCCGCGCGAACGCTGTCACGGCTCGGCAGCCCGGGGGAGGCGGCGGTTCTTTTCATCGAGACGTATGTGCGCGAGGACCAGTTCAAGCTCTTCGGTTTCCAGAGCGCGCTCGAACGCGAGTGGTTCAGGTTGCTGCAGAGCGTTCAGGGTGTCGGCGCCAAGGTGGCGCTTGCGGTGCTTTCGACGCTGACTGCGTCCGAACTCGCCAACGCCATCGCACTGCAGGACAAGGCGACGGTGGCGCGCGCGCCTGGAATAGGCCCGAAAGTGGCGCAGCGCATCGTTGCCGAGCTCAAGAACAAGGCGCCGGCCTATTCCGGCGAAGCGGGCAGCGCGATCGGTCTCAAGCAGGAACTCGGCGAAGGCCTGGCCTCCGCCCCGGTTGCCGATGCCGTTTCGGCGCTTGCCAATCTCGGCTATTCGCGTGACCAGGCAGCCAACGCAGTTGCCGCAGCGATGAAGAACGCGGGCGAGGACGCCGATTCTGCCAAGCTGATCCGGCTCGGCCTGAAGGAACTGGCACGATAACGCCTCTGCCGCGCTGTGAAACGAGACGATTGCCACTGAGCGGGGATGATGGGAAAAGCCTTATATGAGTGATGCCGACCGCCTTATCTCGCCGGACAAACGCGGCGAGGACATGGATGCAACTTTGCGTCCGCAAACGCTGGACGAGTTTACCGGTCAGGCCGAGGCGCGTGCCAATCTGAAGGTGTTCATCGAGGCTGCCAAGGGGCGAGGCGAGGCGCTTGACCACGTGCTCTTCGTCGGTCCCCCGGGGCTCGGCAAGACAACGCTGGCGCAGATCATGGCCAAGGAACTGGGAGTGAATTTCCGCTCGACTTCGGGCCCGGTGATTGCCAAGGCCGGAGATCTCGCGGCACTGCTCACCAATCTCGAGGACCGCGATGTGCTTTTCATCGACGAGATCCACCGGCTCAATCCGGCCGTCGAGGAAATCCTCTATCCGGCGATGGAGGATTTCCAACTCGACCTGATCATCGGCGAGGGACCGGCGGCGCGCTCGGTCAAGATAGACCTGTCCCGCTTCACGCTGGTGGCGGCAACCACCCGGCTGGGACTTCTGACCACTCCGTTGCGCGACCGGTTCGGCATACCGGTCCGGCTTCAATTCTACACGGTGGAGGAACTCGAACTGATCGTGCGCCGGGGCGCACGGATCATGGGGCTCGGCATGACGGATGACGGCGCGCTCGAGATCGCCCGTCGCGCCCGTGGCACTCCAAGGATTGCCGGGCGCCTCCTGCGCCGGGTTCGGGATTTCGCCGAGGTTGCCAAAGCCGAGGCGGTAACCCGGGAGATCGCCGACGAGGCGCTGACCCGGCTCTCGGTCGACAGCATCGGGCTGGACCAGCTCGACAGGCGCTATCTCGACATGATCGCCCGGCATTTCGGCGGCGGTCCGGTCGGGATCGAAACGATCGCAGCGGGGCTTTCCGAACCGCGGGATGCCATTGAGGACATCATCGAGCCCTACTTGATCCAGCAGGGGTTTTTGCAGCGGACCCCCCGCGGACGGGTGATGACGGCCCGGGCCTGGGGTCACATGGGCCTCAATCCGCCCAAGGATCTTGCGGCCAACCAGGCAAGCCTGTTCGAGGATGACTGATGACTGGCGGCCGGAGGACCATCCGGTTCGATGATGGCGGACGGCGCTTCAACGCTCGGGTGGCGGGACTTGCCCTGCGCGACGGTCATCTGCTGATCCACCGGGCGGTGCACGAACCGTTCTGGACCATTCCGGGCGGGACGGCGGAGATCGGAGAGGACAGCCGGGCGACCCTGGCCCGCGAGATGCAAGAGGAACTCGGTGTCGAGGCGAGCGTCGGCCGACTGGTGTTCGTGGTCGAGAACTTCTTCCATTTCGAGGATCGCGACTGGCACGAAATCGGCTGGTACTACCTCATGGATCTCCCGCCATCATTTCCGTTCATTGCGGACGGCCGGATCGTCCACGAAATTGTCGATGGTGCGAACCGGCTGGAGTTCAAATGGGTGCCGGCAACCCGTTTCGAACTCGAGCGCCTGCCCTTGCCGCCGGTGTTCCTCGCCGGGCGGATCGAGGACCTGCCGGAACAGACCGAACATCTCATCTGGAATGACGGCGTTCTCTAGCTGTCCTTTTGCATCGCCCGATGGGGAGCGAGGCCAAGACCGGTGTCCCGCGCCAGAGCCCGAAGCGTATCGGTGAACAGCGGCCACCCGCCGGGCTGCCATCCCAGTCCACGTATTTGCGCGGTGTCCATGACGGCGACGGAAGACCTGTCAGCCGCCTCAGGCAGGGATGTGCCAGTCACTCCAAGCCCGGCAAGAATGTCGCGCGTGTCTGCGACGATGTCGGAGACGTTAAAGCTGCGTCCCCCGATGTCCTCCGCTTTGGCCTCGAGCATCAGGCGCACGGCTTTCCCGACATCCTCACCATGGACTTCGGAGCCGGCGCGCACCGGCACCTCTTTGTCTGCAAGGCAATCGGCAATCAGGCCGTCCCATTTGTTGGGCCGCAAGCCGCCATAGACGCCGGTCAACCGCAGACTGGCTGTCATGAAGCCGGGTGCGTTCAACCCTGAAAGTGCGTCCTCGCAGTCGAGCTTTACCTGCCCGTAGAGGCTGGTCGGTGAGAGGGGCGCATCTTCGGTCAGCATTTTTCCCGCGGCCAGGCCATCGTAGACGGCGCGGCTCGACAGAAACACGGTGCGGGCCACCCCCGTCTTCCTGGCAGCCTCGAAAAGCCTCACGCTGCCTGCAAGGTTGCGCTCGCGGAAGCCGTTGGGATCGTCGCCCTCGCCGCCCCGATAGCGTCCCGGCTCGTGATCGAAGGCAGCGTGAACGAAGGTTCGCACGTCATCGAACAGGCCGGTGGGGACATGATCATCGCGGAGCGACAGTTGCCGAAACCGGACAGGTTCGGAAAACAGCGAGCCTGACGGCCGGTGACGGCCCGCGACGACAACATGATGACCGGCCTCGAGCAGCGCGTTGACGATATACCGGCCCACCAGCCCGGTTCCGCCGGAGACGAGCGTCGTCATCCGCTCTGACCGATCGGATTCTGAAGCCCCGAGATGTCGGGAATGGTTTCGCCGGTGTAGAAGGCCTGCCAGAGGTCGATCAGAGGTCGGAGCTTCTCCGATCTGGGATGATCGGCCTCCCAGGGCTTTTCATACTGGTAGTGCAGCACGCCGATCTGCTTCCAGTCCCAAAGTTCCGGCAGGTTGAACCAGACATATTGAAGCATGTTCATGAACACGGGCAGTCCGTGCCAGTCCGGAAAGAAGCTTTCGAGGAACGTCTGGTCTGTCCGGCGCCAGAAGACATCCGGTTCGTCGAGGCGCTCCAGCATCGCGGTGAAGGTGAGCACGGAAGGCCGCGCCACGAAGACCCCGGAATTGAGCCGGTGGAAGTCCGCGAGCGTTTCATACACATTCGGCGCGGCCGAGAATTGCGGATAGGCAAACAGCCTGTCGATGTTGCGAAGCACCAGCGCATCGGCATCGATGAAGACACAGGTCTCGTACTCGGTCAGCTGCCAGAGCCGGAGCTTGCAGAAATTGTCGAGCGGCGAATGGAACTCGGGCTTGCGTCCCTTGGCGAACGGCGCTGCCGAATGGAGCCGTGAACGGCTGTGTCGCTCGTTGAAGGCATCCGAGAGCGGGAGATGGTCGACCGCGACAAGCCGGCATCCGAGGTCGGAAAGCGGCTGAAGCTCGCTGGCGTCAACGCCGCCGGTGTGCAGCACCACCATGTCGGCGTTCGAGCGTGTCAGGCGGACAGACCGGGCAAGCGCCAGCGCGCCTTTCGCATAGTCCGCATTGGTGACCAGCGTCACGAAGGCATGCATGTAGGCGGGCGGGGATGCCGGCCGCATCCCGGCCCTGTTCGTCGATGTCAGGCTCACGACACGGAACGAAGGTTCTTGCCCTCGGGATCGCGATTGATCGCGCCGGCAATGTCCTTGGTCCAGGCCGACACCGCAGGCACGCGGGACCGGTCGACGCGATAGGCGAATTTTTTCGCCACATCGACAACCTCTTCGAGCAAGCCTTCTTTCAGCGTCGTCGGCTCAAGACCGAGCTCCAGGAACTTCTCGTTGCGAACGACTAGATCGTTTTCGGCGGCTTCCTTGCGCGGGTTGGGCAGCCAGGCAATCTCTGCACCGGTCATGCCGGAGATCATCTTCGCCAGATCGCGGACACGGTGGGTTTCGGTCATCTGGTTGAAAATTTCGACCTTCGATCCACTCTCCGGCGGATTGTTGAGCGCGATCTCGATGCAGCGGACGGAATCCTGGATATGGATGAAGGCCCGGGTCTGGCCACCGGTGCCGTGGACGGTCAGCGGATAGCCGATCGCGGACTGGATCAGGAAGCGGTTGAGCACGGTGCCGTAATCGCCGTCATAGTCAAAACGGTTGACCAGTTGCGGATGGCGCCGGGTCTGATCGGTGTGGGTGCCCCACACGATGCCCTGGTGCAGATCGGTCACGCGGACCTGATCGTTCTTTGCATAGAACTGGAACAGCAGCTGATCGAGGCACTTGGTCATGTGGTAGATCGAGCCGGGGTTGGCGGGATAGAGGATATCCTGCTTCGCCGTCTCGCCATCCATGGTCTCGATCCCGACCGGCAGATAGCCTTCCGGAATGGCGGCTCCCACCGTCGAATAGCCATAGACGCCCATGGTTCCCAGATGCACCAGATGCGCATCGAGGCCGATTTCGACCATGGCATTGAGCAGGTTGTGGGTCGCGTTGACGTTGTTGTTGACGGTGTAGTTCTTGTGGCGGTCGCTCTTCATCGAGTAGGGCGCCGCGCGCTGCTCGGCGAAATGGACGATTGCGTCCGGGCGTTCCTTGGAGAGCCAGTTCTTCAACAGGTCGTAATCGCGCGCCAGGTCGATGAGATGGAAATGGATGCGACGACCCGTTTCCTCATGCCAGATCCGGGTGCGCTCCTGGATCGAATCCATCGGAGTGAGCGACTGCACGCCGAGCTCGGTGTCGATCCACCGGCGCGACAGGTTGTCGATGATGTGGACTTCGTGTCCGGCGTTGGACAGATGGAGCGAGGTTGGCCAGCCCACGAAACCGTCTCCGCCGAGTACCGCAATTTTCATCAACTCATCTCCTTTGCCGGTATGGTTTCAATCCTGATAGATCGCATTTATGACAGAACGACGATAGCGGTTGTGGATCAGCTCAGCGGCTCATGCAACGCAACCGACGCCAATCAACAGGATTTCTCAGACATGACGTTTTCGCTCTCAGGCCGTTTGATCGATGGCGGCCATGAACTTGTCCAGAGGGTTTACTACGAGGATACCGATTTCTCCGGCTTCGTCTATCACGCCCGCTACCTGCATTTCTTCGAGCGCGGGCGGACCGACTTCATCAGGCTTCTGGGCGTCGAGCAGGGCCTCTTGCATGGCACGTCAGATCCGTTGGAGTCCGTGGCCTTTGTGGTGCGCCGGATGGAGATCGACTTTCAGTCCCCGGCCCGTATGGACGATGTGCTGACCGTTGTTACGCGTCCTGCCGATGTGCGCGGCGCGCGGATGCTGCTCGATCAGGAGATCCGGCGCGATGACGCAGTCCTTTGCCGGGCAAAGGTGACTGTCGCCGTGATCAACGGCCACGGGCGCGCGCGCCGCCTGCCGGAGAGCCTGGCCCGGAAACTGGGTCTTGGCGGCCAGGACCAATAGGCAGGGAAGGACCGAACCATGGTTGTCACCAGTGAATCCGAGCTCGAAGGGCTCAGGCATATCGGGCAGATCTGCGCCCGGACAATTCAGGTCATGGCCGGTGCGATGGAGCCGGGCATGACGACACGGGAGCTCGATGCGATCGGGCGGGAGTACCTCGACAAGCACGGTGCGGTGTCTGCGCCGGAGTTCTGCTACGAGTTTCCCGGCGCAACCTGCATCTCGGTCAACGAGGAAGTTGCCCACGGCGTGCCCGGCGACCGCGTGATTGCGACAGGAGATCTCGTCAATATCGACGTATCGGCTCTCAAGGACGGCTTCTACGGCGATACCGGCGCATCCTTCGGGGTGGGTGACGCCATGCCGCCCCGGACCGCGCGGCTCCTGCGCGACGGCAAGCGCGCGATGTGGCTCGGGATCAATCAGGTCAAGACCGGCAACCGGCTTGCCGCGATCGGCGACGTGATCGGAAGGTTCGCGCGCAAGAACCGCTACACCTTGATCAGGAATCTGGCGAGCCATGGCGTCGGGCGTTCTCTGCACGAGGAGCCGAGCGAGATCGCGACCTGGCCGGACAAGCACGAGAAGCGGATCATGGAGGAAGGCCAGGTCTTCACCGTCGAGCCGTTCCTTTCACTTGGCGCCGTCTTCGCCGATGACGGGGAGACCGAAACCTGGACGCTTTATGGCGAGCCGCGCGCACTGACGGTGCAATTCGAGCATACGGTGGTTGTGACGCGCAACGGTCCCGTCGTGCTGACCCTGCCGGATTGAGCGGCAATCGGGGCCGGGACAAGGCCAAGCTGCGACAGCCCGGCCGGCTTGGTGGATGCCGAACCGGGCCCGTTCATTGCCGGTGTGCATGATCGGGGATGTCGGACGCCGCCAATTCCTAACCAAGCCTTAACCATAACCAAGTATGAACGGGGAGGTTAGGATTGCGCGTATCCGATGCGCCATCCTTTGACCAAATTTGGCCGCGAGAAGGCATGAGAGGTGAGAGGCGAACATCGCGCACTTCTGGTTTTCCGGCAAACGTGAACTCCTGGCCGCCCGGTCGATCCGCCGGGCGCATGAATTCGAGGGTATGAAATGGAACAGGTTGGACTGGCGGCGACCAGCGAGGTAACGCTCTGGTCGCTCTTCATGCAGGCGGGTTTCGTCGTCAAACTGGTGATGCTCGGCTTGGTCGGAGCATCGATCTGGACCTGGGCCATCGTGGCCGACAAGGTGATATCCTTCGGCAAGTTCCGCCGCCAACTCGACCAGTTCGAACAGATATTCTGGTCGGGACAGTCGCTCGAGGAGCTCTATCGCACGCTTTCGGACCGGAAGACCTCCGGCATGGGCGCGATCTTTGTCGCCGCCATGCGGGAATGGAAGAAGTCCTTCGAACGGGGCGCAAAATCACCGATCGGGCTGCAGATGCGGATCGACAAGGCGATGGATGTCACGCTTGCGCGTGAAGCCGAAAGTCTGGAATCCAAGCTGGGATCGCTGGCCTCGATCGGTTCGGCGGCGCCGTTTATCGGGCTGTTCGGAACCGTCGTCGGCATCATGACCTCTTTCCAGGCCATCGCCGGATCGAAATCGACCAACCTGGCGGTGGTTGCGCCCGGGATTGCAGAAGCGCTGCTTGCCACGGCGATCGGCCTGCTCGCCGCCATTCCTGCAGTGATTGCCTACAACAAGTTTTCCTCCGATGCCGGCAAGTTGTCGGCCCGGATGGAAGGGTTTGCCGATGAATTCTCCGGGATTCTTTCGCGCCAGATCGACGAGCGGCTGAACGCGCGCCAGGCAGCGGAATAGGAGGCCGGTATGGGAATGTCGATGGCAGGAAACCGCGGAGGCGGTTCACGTCGCGGCCGCCGCGGCAGTCGCAAGCAACTGGTCAGCGAAATCAACGTGACGCCATTCGTCGACGTGATGCTGGTGCTGTTGATCATTTTCATGGTTGCCGCGCCGCTGCTGACCGTGGGCGTGCCCATAGACCTGCCCGAAACCCAGGCGAAGGCACTCAACTCCGAGACCCAGCCGATCACGGTTTCGGTCAATTCGACGGGGCAGATCTTCCTCCAGGAAACCGAGATCGAGATCGAGGAAGTCGTGCCGAAGCTCGAGGCAATTGCGACGACCGGGTACGATGAACGGATCTATGTGCGCGGGGACACCAGCGCGGACTACGGAACCGTGATGAAGGTCATGGCGCGGATTTCCGCAGCCGGTTTCAAGAACCTCGGCCTGGTCACGCTTCAGGAACAGGACAGCTGACGGCACGCCAATGAAGGGAAGCCTCGCGACATCGACACTTCTTCACGCTGCGGTCCTCGGCTTCGCGCTGTCGTCGTTTACCGCGCCGAAGACGCTTGAGGTCGAGGATGTGGAGGCTTTCCCTGTCAACATCGTGCCGATCGAGGAACTGACCCAGATCCAGCAGGGTGACAAGACTGCACCGCTGGCGGAGATCTCGGCGCCGGTTCCGACGAGCAGGCCGGAACCGGTTCCGGATGCGCAGAACACGGGTGACAACACGGTCGATCTCAAGCCGAGCGAGGCTGCAACGCCGAGCCCCCGCGAAGTGATTTCCGAAGCGCCGCCGAAACCTGCTGAAAAGCCCGCGCCGACCCCGGTCCCTGCACCGGAAGTGAGCGAGAGCGAACCGGTGACCGCACCCGAACCGGTCCCCGAGCCGACGCCCGACCCCGCACCGGACGAACCGCAGGCCGCCCCCGAGGAGGTTGCCGCGTTGCCGCCCGAGCCGTCGGTCGACCCCGTGGCCGAAGCCATCACGCAGGCAGCGCCGGCCGAGCCGCAGTTCGCCGCCCTGCCCAGTGCCGGTCCGGTGCCGCAGGCCCGCCCCGCGCCGCCGAAACCGGCAGCGGCGCAGGAAACCGCGTCGACCAAGCAGAGTGATTTCAACGCCGACGACGTGTCCGCGCTTCTCAACAAGCAGGATGCCGCTGGCGGAGGCGCAAGGCGCTCGACCGAAACCGCGGCTCTCGGCGGCAGCCGGACCACCCGCGGCAATACGCTGAGCCTGAGCGAGATGGATGCACTGCGCGGCCAGATCCAGCGAAACTGGAACATCATTCCCGGAATGGCGGATGGCGGCGATGTGCGGGTGACGGTGACGATGCGGCTCGATCAGGCCGGCAACATCATCGGGCAACCGGATGTCTCGGCGTCCGGCGGATCCGACAGCGTTCGCAGGACGCTTGCCGGGAGCGCACGGCGCGCGGTTCTGAAATCCCAACCCTTCCAGCTTCCGGCTGAAAAATACGATTCCTGGGCTGAAGTCATTGTGAACTTTGACCCAAGTCAGATGTTCTAGAGTCCGAAATGAACTCAAAGCGTGATATGGCGCTGAAAGGCTGCACCATGAACCAGATGATCCGATACCTTCTCCTGCCGATGGCTTTCCTTGCCGGCCTGGCCTTCCTGGCCACCAGCCCCGCACGTGCTGTCGTCGAGATCGACATCAATCGCGCCAATGTCGAACCGCTGCCGATCGCGATCACGGATTTCATCTCGAACGATGCGACCGGCGCACAGATCTCCGAGGTCATTGCGGCGGACCTCCGGCGCTCGGGGCTTTTTGCTCCGATCGACAAGGCGGCGTTTATCGAGCGGATCTCCAATCCCGATGCCAGCCCTCGCTTCGAGGACTGGCGGGTGATCAATGCGCAGGCGCTGGTGACCGGCCGCGTCGTCCAGGAGGCTGACGGGAGGTTGCGTGCGGAATTCAGGCTGTGGGACACATTCGCGTCGCAGCAGCTTGCCGGCGAGCAGTTTTTCACCCGGCCCGAGAACTGGCGGCGTGTCGCCCACATCATCGCCGATGCCATCTATGAACGGCTGACCGGCGAAAAGGGGTACTTCGACAGCCGCGTGGTGTTCGTTTCCGAGAGCGGCCCCAAGACCGACCGCAAGAAGCAGTTGGCGATCATGGATCAGGATGGCGCAAACGTGCGGATGCTGACCAATGCCAACGACATCGTGCTGACCCCGCGGTTCTCGCCAAGCAAGCAGGAAATCACCTACATGTCGTTCGAGGGCGGTCAGCCGCGGGTGTACCTGCTTCAGCTTGAGACAGGCCAGCGCGAACTTGTCGGCAATTTTCCCGGAATGACATTCTCGCCCAGGTTCTCGCCGGACGGACAGAAGGTGATCATGAGCCTGCAGCAGGACGGCAACGCCAACATCTACACCATGGATCTTCGGTCGCGGGCGACGACGCGGCTGACCAACACCGCGGCCATCGACACCTCTCCCTCCTATTCGCCGGACGGAACCCAGATCGTGTTCGAGAGTGATCGTGGCGGTCGGCAGCAACTCTACATCATGAATGCGGACGGCTCGAACCAGCGCAGGGTCTCGTTCGGTGACGGTTCCTACTCGACGCCGGTCTGGTCCCCGCGTGGCGATCTCATTGCCTTCACCAAGCAGTCGGGCGGAAAGTTCTCGATCGGCGTGATGCGCACCGACGGTTCGGGCGAGCGGATCCTGACGACCGGCTTTCACAACGAGGGGCCGACCTGGGCGCCCAACGGCCGCGTGCTGATGTTTTTCCGTCAGCCTGCGGGGGCAGGCGGGCCGCAGGTCTATTCGATCGACCTGACAGGATACAACGAGCAGCTGGTGACGACGCCCACATTTGCCTCCGATCCGGCCTGGTCGCCGTTGCTCGAATAGTGCGAAACAGCGCGGAAAAGGCGGATTTTCGCCGTGTTTGCGCCGCATTCTGCGTACAAACCCGGGTCAAGCGCGATCAAATAAGCATATGTTAACCGTGTTTTTTCAATGCCGATTAACCGCGGTCGGTTAGAAACGGTCAACCAACACTTTCAAGGAGACCGGCCATGGGCCGCATGCAAGCTCTTGTCCGCAACCCCGCAATGCTGGCGCTGTTTACCGCGCTCGCGCTGACCGGATGCGCGTCGAAAAAATCCCTGCCGAACAATGCCGCCGATCTTGGTCTGGCCGGCAATGCCACGCCGGGTTCGCAACAGGATTTCACCGTCAATGTCGGGGACCGGATCTTCTTCGACACCGACTCCTCGGTGATCCGTGCGGATGCGGCTTCGACCCTCGACCGTCAGGCACAGTGGCTCAACCAGTATCCCAACTACAGCATCACCGTGGAAGGTCATGCCGATGAGCGCGGCACCCGCGAGTACAACCTGGCGCTCGGCGCCCGGCGCGCCGCTGCCACAAAGCAGTACCTGGCTTCGCGGGGCATTGCGATCAACCGGATCAACACGATCTCGTTCGGCAAGGAACGGCCGGTCGCGGTGTGTGACGATATCTCCTGCTGGTCGCAAAACCGCCGCGCGGTGACCGTGCTTGGTGGCGCTGGAAGCTAAGGTAAGAGCCGGGTCTGCGACCCGGATCTCTGGAAAAGAGGCGGTCTTCGGGCCGCCTTTTTTGTTGCCCGACCGCTGGCGACCATAGTTTGGCCGGGTTGTCCGTTGATTTGGAGGCTCGCCATGCGGTATCTGAGGAACAGGGGAAACTGCCCGCCGCCGGCGAGGTGTAATGAGGTCAGGCTGATGAAAACGATTTGCAATTTGCTTTTTGCGACAGTGATGTTGGGCTTCGCAGCGCCCGCGTTGTCTGCACCGGTGCTTTCGGGTTTCGGACAGAGCGTACCGTTGCCGCCAGCGGCTGTGGGCGGCTACGAGGGCGAGGTGCGGCTTGCGCAGGCCGGAGATCCGGTTTTCAGGATCGGGCAGCTCGAAGAACAGATCAGGTCGCTGAACGGGCGCGTGGAAGAGCTGGGCTTCCAGCTTCTGCAGATGCAGGAACAGATGCGACAAATGCAGGAGGACAACGAGTTTCGTTTCCAGGAACTCGAAAACAACGGCGGACAGCGCGGCGATGCCGGCGGAGCCATCCAGTCGGGTTCCGATCCCTCGGCCACGGCCTCGACCGTTCCGGGCCAGGGTACCGGTGCACCTGCCTCGGACCTCGGCACCATCAAGATCGATCCCAACGGGGACCTGATCGGCGGCATTATCCAGCCCGGCGGCGCCTCAGGGCCGGAAACCGCCTCGCTCAACAGTCCGGAAGACTTGTATCAGGCCGGATACAACCACATGCTGACCGGCGACTACGCCCTGGCCGAACAGGTGTTTTCCGACTACGTCGCGGCCCATCCCGACGGCGAGCGTGCCGCGGACGCGATGTTCTGGCTCGGCGAAGCGCAGTACTCGCAGGGTCGCTACCAGGACTCGGCAAAGACATTTCTCGACGTACACAAGAAATACCCGCAGGCCGACAAGGGTGCGGATTCCCTTCTCAAGCTCGGAATGTCGCTTGCCAAGCTCGACAATCGTGAAACGGCCTGCGCGACCTTGCGGGAAGTTCTGATCCGGTATCCGGGCGCTTCCGCCGCCGTTCGCGCCAAGGTCAGCGAAGAGCAGCAGCTGGCCAGTTGCTGAAAACGGTACAGCGGGCGATGCCGTCCGCAACCGATGTGCGTCCGCCTCTCCTGGTGGCGCTTGAAGATTTCCTGACATCACTTTCAGATCACCGACCCCTGGGGGTCGCGGTTTCCGGCGGTTCGGATTCGCTTGGGCTGCTGACCGGGCTCGCGCGCCTTGCACCGCCCGTGCGCCTGGTCGCACTGACCGTGGATCACGGGTTGCGTCCCCGCTCTGCTGAAGAGGCGCGCATCGTCAAATGCTTCAGCCGGCAAATCGGGATTCGCCACGAGACACTGCGCTGGCAGGGAGACAAGCCCAGCACCGGCATTCAGGCCGGTGCGAGACGGGCCCGGTACCGGCTGCTTGGTGAAGCCGCACAGCGGCTTGGTCTGGGTGCGGTGCTGACCGGTCATACACTCGACGATCAGCGCGAAACGCTTGCCATGCGGCACGCCCGGTTTCCCGATGAGGACTCGCCCGGGCTGACCGGCATTCCGGCGGCCAGTCTTTTCGACGGTCGCATGTGGGTGCTTCGGCCGCTTCTCGGGATGAGCCGAGCCGAAATCCGTGATTTTCTCTTGGCGTCCGGAGCGAACTGGCTGGAGGATCCATCCAATTTTGACGACCGCTTCGAGCGCGTGCGGGTGCGTGGCTCGTTGAAGGAGGATACCTCCGCAACTCCCTTTTCTCTGGAGCCAGCGGAACGGATGGCGATGTCCCGGATCGTGGCGGCAGTCGATGCTGCTGCATTCGTGGATCGGGCCTGCACCTTGGGAGAGGACGGCATCATCCGCGTGCTGCTTGATGGAGCAAATGGCAAAAAACATGAACTTCTTGCACTTGAAACCCTGATCGCCTGGAGCGGCGGTGCGGTGCGTCCACTGGACAGGCGCGGCAAGGTGGCACTTCGGACATTCCTGGAAAGATGCCGGCCCGGGTCGGCGCTCACGGTCGGCCGCACCCTCCTGAGGTTCGAGCGCGGCATTCTTTCGCTGCGGCGCGAGCGCCGGAGGCTGGAAGCATTGAGGGTGCCTCCGGGCCGAACAGAAGGTTGGGATGGCCGCTACAGGATCACCAACCTGGATCGAAACTCCGACCTGATCGTGTCCCCCGACGCGGGACCTGCCGCTTTGCCCTTCTTCAGCCGCGATTCAGGCGCACCCTCAAACCTGTTCGGCCCGCTAGACGGGGTCGAAGGCGGGTTCGTCGTCACGCGACTGTCGGGGCGCTTTTCACGGGTGCTGCCGGTTTACGAACTGCCTCTGGCCCAGGCGCTGACGCGTCTGGCAGGCGAACGCGCGTTTCCCGCCTGCCCGTGGTCGGTCCAAGGCGGGTGGCGTTAGCCATAGAGACCGAGAGGGCCGACAAAGGAGCCTGTCAGCCTTGGCAACAGGTGGCTTGGCTCCTATGTTACGTTCAGAGACTTGCAAATCGGCTGCGCGCCGGTGGCCTCCAGGCCATGTTTACCGAGGAAGAGCATGAACCCCAACTTCCGCAATTTCGCCCTTTGGGCAATCATCGCGCTTCTCCTGATCGCGCTGTTCAACATGTTTCAGAGCCCGACCGAGCGAAACAGCGGTCGCGAAATCGCTTATTCCCAGTTTCTCAAGGATGTCGATTCGGGCCGCGTTCGCGACGTGACGATTGTCGGCGACCGGATCTCCGGGAACTACAGTGACTCCGCGACCGGCTTTCAGACCTATTCGCCGGGTGACGCAAACCTGATCGACCGGCTGAACCAGCGCGACGTGACGATAAATGCCCGTCCGGAGGTCGACAGTTCCAACACACTCGTCGGCTATCTGATTTCGTGGTTGCCGATCCTGCTCATTCTCGGGGTATGGATTTTCTTCATGCGCCAGATGCAGGGTGGCTCCCGCGGTGCGATGGGCTTCGGCAAGTCGAAAGCCAAGCTTCTCACCGAAGCGCATGGCCGTGTGACATTCGCGGATGTGGCAGGCGTGGACGAGGCCAAGCAGGACCTCGAGGAGATTGTCGAGTTCCTGCGCGATCCGCAGAAGTTCCAGCGGCTGGGCGGAAAGATCCCCCGTGGCGTGCTGCTCGTCGGCCCTCCCGGCACCGGCAAGACCCTGACTGCGCGCGCGGTGGCAGGCGAGGCCAACGTGCCGTTCTTCACCATTTCCGGTTCGGACTTCGTCGAGATGTTCGTGGGCGTTGGTGCAAGCCGGGTTCGTGACATGTTCGAACAGGCCAAGAAGAATGCGCCCTGCATCATCTTCATCGACGAAATCGATGCGGTCGGCCGCCATCGCGGCGCCGGTCTGGGCGGTGGCAACGACGAACGCGAGCAGACGCTCAACCAGCTTCTGGTCGAGATGGACGGATTCGAGGCCAATGAGGGTGTGATCCTCATCGCGGCCACCAACCGCCCCGACGTTCTCGACCCGGCGCTGATGCGTCCGGGCCGTTTCGACCGGCAGGTCGTGGTTCCGCTTCCCGACATCAACGGCCGCGAGAAAATTCTCAAGGTTCATGTCCGCAACGTTCCGATGGCTCCCAATGTGGATCTCAAGGTTCTGGCACGCGGTACCCCCGGGTTCTCGGGCGCGGACCTGATGAACCTCGTGAACGAGGCCGCTCTGATGGCCGCACGGCGCAACAAGCGCCTTGTGACCATGGCCGAATTCGAGGACGCCAAGGACAAGGTGATGATGGGTGCGGAACGCCGCTCCACGGCCATGACCCAGGAAGAGAAGAAGCTGACCGCCTACCACGAGGCCGGTCACGCGATCGTGGCGCTGAATGTCGAAGTCGCCGATCCGGTGCACAAGGCGACGATCATTCCGCGCGGTCGTGCACTGGGCATGGTCATGCAGTTGCCCGAAGGCGACCGGTACTCGATGAGCTACAAGTGGATGGTTTCGCGACTGGCCATCATGATGGGCGGCCGGATTGCCGAGGAGCTGACCTTTGGCAAGGAAAACATAACTTCCGGTGCGTCCTCCGACATCGTTCAGGCAACCAAGCTCGCACGGGCGATGGTAACCGAGTGGGGCTTTTCCGATGAGCTCGGTCAGGTCGCCTATGGCGAGAACCAGCAGGAAGTCTTCCTCGGCCATTCGGTCGCGCAGCAGAAGAACGTTTCGGAAGCCACGGCTCAGAAGATCGACAGCGAGGTCCGCCGTCTTATCGACGAAGCCTACCAGCAAGCGCGTGACATCCTGACCAAGAAGAAGAAGGAGTTCACCGCCATCGCCGAGGGCCTGCTCGAATATGAAACCCTGACGGGTGACGAGATCAAGGCCCTGATCCGCGGTGAAAAGCCGTCGCGCGACATCGGAGACGACACGCCTCCGAGCCGCGGCACCGCGGTGCCGACTGCTGGTCCGAAAAAGGGCGGTGCCGGCAAGAAGGGCGATGAGCCCGATCCAGGCATGGAACCGCAGCCGCAATGACGCGCGATCACGCCTCAATCTGCCGCTGAAATGCAAAAACGGCCGCCTTGTGCGGCCGTTTTCGTGGGGGATGAAACGAATTGTAACATTATCTGATTGTATTTTCCCCTATCGGTGATGGAATAAAGAACCGACGGATTGGGACGAATCGGGAATACATCGGGGGCTTCATGAGCAGACGCTATTTTGGCACCGACGGCATTCGGGGTCAGGCCAACAAGTCGCCAATGACACCTGATCTCGCCATGCGGGTAGGCATTGCGGTGGGCAATCTTTTTCGCCGCGGCGATCACCGGCACAGGGTCGTGATCGGCAAGGATACGCGGCTGTCGGGCTACATGATCGAGAACGCGCTCGTGGCCGGCTTCACGGCAGCCGGTCTGGATGTGTTTCTTCTCGGGCCGATTCCGACCCCGGCCGTCGCGATGCTCACGCGCTCCCTTCGTGCGGACATCGGGGTGATGATTTCCGCGTCTCACAATCCCTATCAGGACAACGGCATCAAGCTCTTCGGTCCCGACGGCTTCAAGCTCTCCGACGAACTCGAGCATCGTATCGAGGATCTGCTGGACGAGGACATTCATCTTCAGCTCGCCCGTCCTGACGCGATCGGCCGCGCCAAGCGCGTGGATGGGGTCCATGACCGCTATATCGAGTTTGCCAAGCGGACACTGCCAAAGGACATCACGCTTTCCGGCCTGCGGGTGGTTGTCGACTGCGCCAACGGCGCCGGTTACAAGGTGGCTCCGGCGGCTTTGTGGGAGCTTGGCGCCGACGTGGTGGCCATCGGCGAGGAACCGAACGGCACAAACATCAATCTGAATTGCGGCTCCACTCATCCTGTCGCGTTGTCGCGCAAGGTTCACGAAGTGCGTGCTGACATCGGTATTGCATTGGACGGCGATGCGGACCGCGTGCTCATCGTGGATGAAAACGGCTCGGTGATTGACGGCGACCAGCTGATGGCGGTCATCGCCGAGTCCTGGGCTGCGGACAATATGCTTCGCGGCGACGGCATCGTCGCCACCGTGATGTCCAATCTCGGGCTTGAGCGGTTTCTGGAAGGCATTGGGCTCTCGCTTGCCCGCACCAAGGTCGGCGACCGCTACGTGGTCGAGCATATGCGCAAGCACGACTTCAATGTCGGCGGAGAGCAGTCAGGTCATATCGTGCTCTCGGATTTCGCAACCACGGGTGATGGCCTGGTTGCAGCGCTTCAGGTGATGGCTTGCGTGCAGCGCATGGGGCGGCCGGTTTCCGAGGTTTGCCAGCGTTTCGAGCCGGTCCCGCAGGTCCTCAAGAATGTCCGCTATTCGGGCGGCAACCCGCTCAACGACAGCGCCGTCAAGTCGGCGATCGCCGATGCCGAAGCCATGCTTGGCAGTTCGGCCCGGCTGGTGATCCGGCCGTCCGGAACAGAGCCGCTGATCCGGGTCATGGCAGAGGGTGACGACCGCACCCAGATCGAATCCGTCGTCGATGGGCTCGTCAGCGTCATTTCCGCAAAGCGCAACGTCGCCTGACGACACTCAGGCATTTGTCTTGGTCGTTGAAGTGCCGGTTTCCGGTCGGCCGGTGCTGCCTGTGGAAGCCTGCGCCGTTTCGTCCGATTTAAAGATCAAGCCAAACTTCGGGGCGAACAGCCAGGCTTCGCGCACGCATCGGATGAGGCAGCCCTGCCGCGATGAATGTACTGTAAAAGTGCTGTATTCACCGATTTCTTGGTAAACAGATGTGGTTAAGTCGACCTTAACCTTTATCCGCCATTGTCTGGATCAAAGCAGCTAGCGTGATGTCTCGAAGATGGGCAGCAGCGCGTTCCTTGACGATGGAGTCTATCATGAAGACGATTTTGCTGGCCGGTGTGGCCATGGTGATTGGCGGTGCGGGAACAGCGTCGGCCGCGGATGTTTTCCTTCCTCCGGTTGTCGAAGCACCCTATGTGGAGGCCCCCGCTCCGGTGGAAGCGGCGAGCGGATGGTATCTGCGCGGAGATGTCGGCTATGCCTCGCACTCGCTCGATACGCCCTACTACTTCCAAGGCTCCAACGCGAACTATGTCCCATTCGCGACTTCGGAACTGCGCTCCTCCTACAGCGTGGGTGTTGGCGTCGGCTACCAGATCAGCAACTATCTGCGTACGGATGTGACGGTGGATTATTTCACCGATGCCGATTTCCGCGGTTCCACCCGCGGTGGCTGCGGCGTCGCGGTTGCCTGTACCTCGCGTGACCTGTCCTTCGTCAATGGCCTGAGCCTGCTCGCAAACGCCTATGTGGACTTCTACAAGCACGGGCGTTTCACGTTCTACGGCGGCGCCGGCCTTGGTGGAACCCGTGTCGACTGGGGCGGCCTCGGCAACACGTCCTGCTCCGACGCCAACCCGGCCCTTTGCGATCCTACGGTCAATCACGGCGGGCATTCGTCCTGGCGCTTTACCTACGCACTGATGGCCGGTGCATCGGTGGACATCACCTGTAACCTGAAGGCCGATATCGGTTACCGCTATCGCCGTGTCTCGGGCGGCAAGATGTTCGGCTACGCTCTGAACGGCGGTCCGGGCTACGACGAGGGCTTTGCCTCGCACGAGGCCCGCGGCGGTCTTCGCTACAGCTTCGGCGGTTGCGCACCGGAAGAAGTCTACATCGAGCCGGCTCCGATCCTGCCGCCGGTCTACAAGTAAGACTGAAACACCTTTTGCATCAGCCGCCCGGTCTCCCGACCGGGCGGTTTTTCGTTGTGCATCGGCAAGGCCTTTCTCGTCGGATCGGGATTTCCGGGATCTCGAACATGCTTAACAAACATGCTTAACCGCGACTTAACCACTCGCCGCCATAGTGGGGTCAAACCTGTCCGGGCGGCTCGACTGCCGTTCCGGACCCATTGAAGGGAATCAGTCATGTTCACGCGAATTGCGGTGGGGTCTTGTCTTGCGATCCTCGGGATGGCGGTGTCCGCGGGTGCGGCCGACCTCGACGAAATCATCTATGCGAAGGAACTGCCGGTGACCCAGCCGGTGGAGATCGGCTCGGGCTGGTATCTTCGCGGCGATCTCGGCTACTCGCTGAAGACCGACGGCGGCGCCACCGGCTACCGCATCTTCAATGCCGGTCCGCCGGTGAGCTACGGGGCGGGGCTGTTCAACAGCTCCAGCCTGTCCAGCGACTGGTCTGGGTCGGTGGGTGTCGGCTATCACTTTACCGATTATCTGCGCGCCGACGCGACATTCGAATATTCCACGGGCGAGTTTGCCGGCACCACGAGTTCGGCTGCGCCATGTGTCGGCGGACCGGCCGGTACGGGCTGCGCAAGCATCGACACGCAATCGGTCGAACAGTACGGCTTCATGGCGAATGCCTATGCGGATCTCGGCACCTTCGTCGGCTTTACACCCTATGTCGGCGCCGGCGCGGGCGTGACCAAGGTGACCTGGAACACGCTCAACAGCACCAACCGCTGTGTGCCGGCGGTGGGCTTCCCCTGCGGCGCGGCGCCTGCGGGCACGAGCAATCCCGGACAGGAAGACTGGCGCTTCACCTACGCACTGATGGCCGGCGTCTCCTATGACCTGACACAGAACGTGAAGCTCGATCTCGGATACCGCTATTCGAAGATCAAGAGCGACACCCAGTTCAACTTCGATGCGGCCACGGCGGCAGCCGGTGCCACCGGCGGCATGACGCAGGATGGCGGCATCGAGAAGCACGAGGTCCGCGCGGGTCTTCGCTACTCGCTCTGGTAGGCCGAAACGGATCCATGGCTTTCGAAAGGGCGGGCATGGTCCCGCCCTTTTCCATTTTGCGGCGCGTGATGCGGCTTGACTTCGGAAAGGCCCGGGTCTAACCCGGTCAGCGGGACACCCCTCCCCAACGAGGGGCCACTATCTGGAAGGGTAGCATTATGACGACAGTATCGAAGCCGGACGTGCGTCCGGCCAATCCCCGTTTTTCTTCTGGTCCTTGCGCGAAGCGTCCCGGGTGGACGCCCGAAGCGCTTTCCGGCGCGGCTCTCGGCCGCTCGCACCGGGCCAAGATCGGCAAATCCAAACTCGGCCAGGCCATCGACCTGACCCGCGAAGTCCTCGGCGTTCCCGACGACTACCGCATCGGCATCGTTCCGGCGTCCGACACCGGCGCCGTCGAGATGGCGATGTGGTCGATGCTCGGCGCCCGCGGCGTCGACATGGTCGCCTGGGAAAGCTTCGGCGAAGGCTGGGTCACCGACGTGGTCAAGCAATTGAAGCTCGACGACGCCCGCAAGATCACCGCGCCCTACGGCCAACTTCCGGACCTCGGCCAGATTGATTTCGACCGCGACGTCGTCTTCACCTGGAACGGCACCACCTCGGGCGTGCGCGTGCCGAATGCCGATTTCATTCCGGCGGACCGCGCGGGCCTGACCATCTGCGATGCAACGTCCGCCGCTTTCGCGCAGAAGCTCGATTTCGCCAAGCTCGATGTCGTCACCTTCTCCTGGCAGAAGGTGCTGGGCGGGGAGGGCGGCCACGGCGTGCTGATCCTCAGCCCCCGCGCCGTCGAGCGGCTGGAAAGTTACACGCCGGCCTGGCCGCTGCCCAAGATCTTCCGCATGACCAAGGGCGGGAAGCTGATCGAGGGCATCTTCAAGGGTGAGACCATCAACACGCCGTCGATGCTCTGCGTCGAGGATTATCTCGATGCGCTCGTCTGGGCGCAAAAGACAGGCGGGCTCGATGCGCTCGTCGCCCGGGCCGACGCCAATGCGAAGGTCATCTTCGATTATTGCGAGGCCAATGCCTGGCTTTCCAACCTCGCGGAAAAACCCGAAACGCGCTCCAACACCTCCGTGTGCCTGACGATCACCGATCCGGAGGTCACGGCACTTGCGCCCGACGCCCAGGCGGCCTTTGCCAAGGCGCTGGTCTCGCGGCTCGACAAGGAAGGCGTGGCCTATGACATCGGCGCCTATCGCGATGCGCCCGCGGGCCTTCGCATCTGGTGCGGCGCGACCGTCGAGACCTCGGACCTCGAGGCGCTGATGCCGTGGCTCGGCTGGGCGTTCGCGCAGGAAAAGTCGGCGCTCGCGCAGGCGGCCTGAGGCCATATCCCTTCGCCGTGCCCGCACTCCCGGGCACGGCCCCGATCCCAATTCCCCTTTATCGATCCTACCAATGGAGGCCATCATGGCGCCGCGTGTACTCGTATCCGACAAACTCTCTCCCACTGCCGTCCAGATCTTCAAGGATCGCGGCGTCGAGGTCGACTACCTGCCGGATCTCGGCAAGGACAAGGAAAAGCTTCTCGAAGTCATCGGCCAGTATGACGGCCTGGCGATCCGCTCGGCGACCAAGGTGACCGAGAAGCTGATCGCCGCCGCCGGCAATCTCAAGGTGGTGGGCCGCGCCGGCATCGGCGTCGACAATGTCGACATTCCGGCCGCGTCCAAGCGCGGCATCATCGTCATGAACACGCCCTTCGGCAACTCGATCACCACCGCCGAGCACGCGATCGCGCTGATGTTCGCGGTCGCCCGCCAGCTGCCCGCCGCCGACACGTCGACCCAGGCCGGCAAGTGGGAAAAATCGAAATTCATGGGCGTCGAGATCACCGGCAAGACGCTCGGCGTCATCGGCGCCGGCAATATCGGCGGCATCGTCTGCGCGCGCGCCATCGGGCTGAAGATGCGCGTCGTCGCCTATGATCCGTTCCTGTCCAAGGAGCGGGCCGAGGAAATGGGCGTGACCAAGGTCGAGCTCGACGATCTGCTGGCGCAGGCCGATTTCATCACGCTGCACGTGCCGATGACCGACAAGACCCGCGGCATCCTGAATGCCGCAGCGCTGGCCAAGACCAAGAAGGGCGTGAGGATCATCAACTGCGCCCGCGGCGGCCTGGTGGATGAAGCGGCCCTCGCCGAGGCCATCAAGTCGGGCCATGTGTCCGGCGCCGGCTTCGACGTGTTCGAGACCGAGCCCGCCACCGAGAGCCCGCTCTTCGGCCTGCCCAACGTCGTCTGCACCCCGCATCTGGGCGCGTCGACCACCGAGGCGCAGGAGAACGTGGCGCTGCAGGTGGCCGAGCAGATGTCGGATTATCTGGTCAAGGGCGCGGTCTCCAACGCCATCAACATGCCTTCGATCACCGCCGAGGAAGCCCCGATCCTCAAGCCCTTCATCCGGCTCGCCGACGTGCTCGGCAGCTTCGCCGGGCAGGTGACCGAGAGCCCGATCAAGGAAATCGAGATCCTCTATGACGGCTCGACGGCGGCCATGAACACGCGCGCGCTCACCAGCGCGCTGCTCGCGGGCCTCATCCGCCCGCAGGTGGCCGACGTGAACATGGTCTCGGCACCGATCATGGTGAAGGAGAAG
Organism: Hoeflea sp.; assembly: GCA_965233445.1. Classification (GTDB taxonomy): domain Bacteria; phylum Pseudomonadota; class Alphaproteobacteria; order Rhizobiales; family Rhizobiaceae; genus Hoeflea. The sequence goes on along the minus strand of OZ247491.1, from coordinate 4,194,416 downwards.
GGCATCGTGCTCTCCGAGGTCAAGCGCGACAAGACCGGCGTCTATGACAGCTACATCAAGCTGACGGTGACCACCGAGCGCCAGACCCGCTCGGTTGCCGGCACCGTGTTCTCAGACGGAAAGCCGCGCTTCATCCAGATCAAGGGCATCAACATGGATGCCGATGTGGGCGAGCACATGGTCTACATCGCCAACACCGATGTGCCGGGCATGATCGGTTACATGGGCACGACGCTCGGTGACGCCGGCGTCAACATCGCCAACTTCCACCTGGGCCGCGACAAGGACGGCGGCGACGCCATCGCGCTGCTCTATGTCGACGGCGTGGTCGGCCAGGACGTGCTTGACAAGCTGACCGCCCACGAGGCGATCAAGCAGGCCAAGCCACTGGTGTTCAACGTGGACTAGTGCGGGTAGACATGCCTGGATGAATGCAGCCGCCTCCCGTAGCCTGAGGGCTCGGGGGGACCGGAATGGGGCCTCAAGACAACTCACTGCTTTCAACGAAGCAGGCGAGAGAAGCGGACCCTAATTTGGATAGCCAGTTAGGCAATTTGCGGCCGCTTACAGGAAGCCATAGCTGGTGAAGAGTTCCCTCTCGTCTCTAAACAGAACCAACCCAGTGGCCATGCAACATGTGCTTGTGATACCCTCAACGCAAGACTAATCGTGCGTGTCTCATGCAAAGCGCACTTCCGGAACCGGGTCGGATTTCCCGGCCTCTATCCAGTCGTTAATCGCCTCGCTTTCAAAACCTGCAGCTTTGAGCCGACGTGCCAGCCGAAACGCATTCGCACGAACGTACGTGAGAGTTGATGTCCGGAAATCTCCTTGCCGCCAATCATCATAATTTGTCTCGATGAGCAGCTCTGCCAATCCGACTGAGATATTCTCGACATCTTCATCGCACAGTCGGCCCGCCGCAAGCAGATCAATGCAAACAGCGAGCGCGCGAAAAAGCCCTGGATCTCGCCGAAGCGCCACGAGTACAGTCACAGAGGACACGAGTGAAGCCGGAAGCGTATCGGCATTCTCGCTAAGAGCCCACTGCCTCACAGCTAAAAGAGAGTTATGAGCAACATCAAAATCTCTTGAGTTCATCAAACGCTTTAAGCGTGCCACGGCCTCTCCCTGTCGCCCCGGATCGTGCTTCACCAAGTGCGGCAGGAATTGCAGTGCGATCGTAGCACCATCGGCTAAGGAAATCTTCCAAAGCCGTTTAGCTGCCGCATCATCAAGCTCAGCGATTGGCAAGAAGCCAAAGACAACAGCCTCATAAGCGCCGTCAACGATTCTAGTCTTTGAAGGCTTGCTGGCCTTTTTGATAAGCTTCAATGCAACTGATGATGAGAAAGGTCTTTTGGCGCGACCACTGTCAGCTTCGGAACCAATATAGGCGAGGCTCTCCCACGTACCAGGTTTTTCTTTGCCTTTCAGCAGCGGCTGGATGACATCATGATCAAAAGCAGGCACCGCCATCCCGGACTTCGGTTCCGGCATCTGCAAAAATACGCCGGGGTAGAAGTTAGTGTCTTCCGGCAGTCCCGAAGGCGAAGTGCGTTTGGACCAAAGCGCTTCAGCAAATCCCTGCCGTTCAGTCTCCGTGAGCACACCCTTCAGGTGGAGCAGCCAAAGCCTAGACACAGCGCGATATCGATCGTCGCCAGCGTCTTTCCTAACCCAATCAATCAATTCGGCTACTCGTTTGTCCCAATCTCCGGTCGGGCGCTCCAAAGCAATACTGCTTGATCGGAACTCATCCGCGAATTCCGGCCAATCGCGTTCGATTCCATTCAACTGGCTTTCGCTTGGCAGTGGAAAGTTGATCATCTGTGTCACGAATGTGCCACGCTTCGACTTGGGGAGCGCGGATAGGGAGCGAGTAATGAGGTGGTTGATCGGTAAATATAACCACCAATGTTTATTCCCGCCGCGCTTTACCAACGTGATCGCGAGTTCGAACAATTTAGACGCCACTTCCTGCTCGCTTCGAACCGACAGTCGCGACAATAGCTCAGTCATTGCCCCTAGTTTCGCGATCCGCACAAAGTAGCCGTCTCCCTCGTCCGAAAGAGTATCTGAGAGATAGTCAATCGACTTGCAGAGGGAGGCAATGATTTCGTCAACCAGAGACTGGGGAAACGCGGCCACATTCAAGCGGCGAAACCAACCGTTGATGAGATCACCATCCGACGAGCGAATATAAGTGCAAACGCGCCATATTGACGCGCCGTCTTTTCGCATCGGCATATCAATCATAACGCGTCTGAGTCGGCTTCCCAAGACATCACGATGGCCTGACTCGAATGGCAATCCTACCCAGTCGGCCAACCGACGTATGGTCCATTCAGGTGAGGAAACCCAAGATGCAACCCAGTGCGTGTCCCGTTCCGCCCTTGGTGTCCAGCTTCCGGGGTCAAAGTGCGTCTTTTCCTCACGGGTGTACCGTTGCTCGCGATCCTGATCACTTCGAGCGTCATGATCTAGGGAATTAAGTTCATCCCACGGATCGGCGTGCAGCTCCTTGTAGCGGCTCGGCCATTCTTCGAACGCCTCAAATCGCTCATACTGCTCGTCTCGCAATTCAAACTCCAAAGCGCGCCAAAGGAATTGAGCCCAAGCCTCACGCGAAAGTAACCATATCGAACGACGGTCAAGTGTCCTGCGGCGGCGTATTTCCAGCAAGGCATCACGGACCAGTCGAGCCGCCCCTTTGATATCGCAACTGAAGCACTGCAGCGAGGCGCGGCGAAGCATCCAGATTGGGTCACTTCCAACGATTCCTGGCAACGCATTGACCACGGCGGCGATATCGAGATTGTCGCGCCCCCAAAGTCCCCTGAGATAGGCGGCCCAAGCTGACGCTTCTGAACTGCTGCCTGTCAGGCCATCAATCAGCGTCGCAAGTTCTTCGAACTCTTGCGCGTCGCGCTTCTCAATTGCGGAATAGCAGATCAGTCTTGCGATCAGCAGACGCTCTTCGCTGGATAGAGAGACATTCTTATCTCCAAGCACCGTGGTCAGCACTTCGCTCGCCCATTCCGGTACCCCATAATGACTTACATCGAGCCGCCAAGCCAACTCGGCAGCCAGTCGGCCTTGCAATTCCTGACTCAGCTTCTTGAAGTCGGCTAGCGCGGCTTGAGCGCTGTCCATCGTCTCTTGTCTCAGCCGATACCGTTCATAAAAGGGAGAGATCAGCCAGTCCGGCTTCGCGATCCGGTCCGCCTTCCAGTCCGCGACGAGATGAGACACTCGCTCGGTAGGAGCCTGGCTTCTCCACTTTTTTTCATCGATGCGAGCGCTCCGATTCCAAACATGGACCGGTTTCGGCTTGGAAGCATGGAGGCTATCTAACAGCAGCTTGGTCGCCAGTTTATGCTTCTTCTTTGCGTCACTCTCGCCCTCTACAAGTAGAGAGAGATCAATCGGGGTTACGTTTAGGTTTTCCAGATACCGCCGCTTTGCCGGAGACAGATTGAGCACCCCGGCCAATCTTATCTTTCTTGCCGATGTCCCCAACTGATCGCGCACCCATCCGGCCCAAGCAAGAAAGTTCGGATCGTCGCCAGAGAACCCCAGCAGCAGAAGCTCGTTTTCTAAGAGAACATGTTGCGCGAGGTTCACAAACGGAGCGAATTTAACCGGGTAGGTCCGGTAATCTTCCTCCGCAAAAATGAACGGTGTATGGGACGGCAGCGTTCCATGGAGTTTTACGATCCGTGGCGAGCGCGTCCGGGATATGTCCTCTGGTGTCAGGACGAGATCATAAGTCTGCTCCGTCAGATCTGCCTTCGCCCTTTCGAGGAGGGTATCCCAGTTGGTCGATAATACATCCGACCAAGGCAGGCTTAGCAAGCGGCGATGCGCCTCTCCGGGAAGCCATTCGGTGTCAGGAACCAGATCGCGAATTAGACCGTCTAGGGCCGCTTGTCCCAGCAGTGCTCGAAATTCTTCGGCGAGGCGTAAGGGATTGTCCGTTCCGGAAGTTCCGGAGACGAGCTGTTTTTCCATAGCTGCCGCCATCTGCGACCAGAGCGGGGGCGCTTTGCTTGACGGGGAGGCCAATTCGGCATTCATACTAAATCCCGAACCGATCATGACGGCTGCGCCACGGACGTCACTGACGTGCCACAGCGCATTCTGGATTGCTTGTAGGGCTGGGTAATCAGGCAGTTTTTCGATCATGCGAAAACTATAACCGATACTGGGAAGCGACTAAACAGCGATACGTGCCGCGCCGCGCATTGGCGAATAAGAGGATCAGAGCATCCGGGCCCGCTATACGGCTTCGTCACCGAGCCGCATACTCGCGTCTCAGCCAAGACGTGTAAGATAATCGCATCCCTTGGACCGAAGCCCCTCACGGCTGAACTGACTGAAGTGCTGCTAAAGTGTGCCCAGCCCGATCAGATTTCGACACCGCATTTGGAATCGCAGTCGCGTTCCTCACAAACAACTATAGAACATTGGCTAGTGGCGAATTGCGAACAAATATATGGTGCCGAAGCTCGCTTTTTTCTGTCGGTCAGGATGCGCCCGACGAGACGGGGTTTAGAGCGTCCAAACTAATTCTGATTTCAGGTTTCCATCTGATCCAGCGCGCCGCAATAGCAAAGTGGCGTGCCCTGAAAGGCTCCAGGCAACGGTTTACCGTTAGACTAGCGGAGTGAGATCTGTCTGCTTTCGGGTGTTGTTCATTCAAGCGCGAGCGACCGATGTGGTGGTGCAAAGCGAACGCGTAGCGAAGCTGGTTCCAAACGGAGTAGGGGGTGTGTTCCCGCGGCCCCCCTACCGCTTCCCTCGCTCCGACAGCCAGATCCCGCCCAGCACCAGGCCCAGCGCCACGACGTGATACACATGCAGCATCTCGCCCAGGATCAGCACCGACAGCATGGTGCCGAAGATGGGGACCAGGTTGATGAAGATGCCGGCGCGGTTGGAGCCGATGATCTCGTTGCCGCGGATGAACAGCACCTGCGCCACCAGCGAGGGGAAGATCGCGGTAAAGGCCGCCACGGTGAGGCCGCGCGTGTCGGGCCAGATCGCGGTCTCGGTCGCCACTTCCCAGGCGGCGAAGGGCAGGGAGGTTATAAACGCCGAGGCCGCCATCACGGTGATCATGCTTTTCCAGTGCATCACCGGCTTGTAGCGCAGGCTCACCGTGTAGCCGCCGTAGAGCAGCACGGCGAGCAGCATCAGCGCGTCGCCCTGGTTCAATTCGAGAGCGATCAGCCGTTCGAGGCTGCCGCTCGAGGCGGTGGTGGCGACGCCCGCGAGCGTGAGCAGAAAGCCCAGGATCTGCCAGCCGGTCACGCGGATGCGGAACAGCAGGAAATTGGCGAGGAAGATGATCATCGGCATGCCCGCCTGCTCGATGGCGACATTGATGGCGGAGGTGTATTGGAGCGCCGAGTAGAGCGTGATGTTGAAGCCCGCGAAGCCGAACATGCCGTAGCCCGCGAGCAGCGGCCAGTGGGTGCGGATGATCTTCGCGTCGCGCCTGACCTCGGGCAGGGCGAACATGGCGAGGATGATCAGCGCCATGCCCCAGCGGAAGGAGGTCAGGATCATCGGCGAGATGTGGCCGACGGCAAGCTTGCCGGCCACGGCATTGGCGCCCCAGGACATCGCGGTGATCGTCAGGAACAAATAGGCGCGAAACATCAAGGGAATGGGTCCGGGGCTTGAGTGCTGGGCGCGGGCGGCGCCGCACGGGGTCATGAGGGCGGATCGGGCGCACATTTCTCCTCGGGGCGGCGCCGCTGGTCCCTGTTTGCCGCCGCGAATGCAGATTGTCACGCAAAAAAAGCCTTATGGATCCGCGCAAGGCTCGATTTTGACCGCCCGGTTCTGTATGCATGCGCGGGTTTTGATTTCTGGACCCCCGTGTCGGGGTCCGTTTGCGAAGGGGTTTTCATGGCCAATGTAGTTGTCGTCGGGTCGCAGTGGGGCGACGAGGGGAAAGGCAAGATCGTCGACTGGCTGTCGGAGCGCGCCGATGTGGTCGTGCGTTTCCAGGGCGGGCACAATGCCGGCCACACGCTGGTCATCGACGGCGTCAGCTACAAGCTGTCGCTGCTTCCCTCCGGCGTCGCGCGTCCCGGCAAGCTGGCGGTGATCGGCAACGGTGTCGTCATCGACCCGCACGCGCTGGTGAGCGAGATCGACCGGCTGTCCGGCCAGGGCGTGGTGGTCAATGCGGAAAATCTCAGGATCGCCGACAACGCCACGCTGATCCTGTCGCTGCACCGCGAGCTCGACGGCTTGCGCGAGGATGCCGCGTCGAATTCCGGCACCAAGATCGGCACCACCCGGCGCGGCATCGGCCCGGCCTATGAGGACAAGGTCGGCCGCCGGGCGATCCGGGTGATGGATCTCGCCAACATGGAAACGCTGCCGGCCAAGGTCGACCGGCTGCTCACCCACCACAATGCGCTGCGCCGCGGGCTGGGCCAGCCGGAGATTTCGGTCGAGACGATCCTCGACGAGCTGACCGCGGTCGCCGAGCGGATCCTGCCGTTCCGCGAGACCGTGTGGCTGCTTCTCGACAAGGAGCGCCGCCGCGGCGCGCGCATCCTTTTCGAGGGAGCGCAGGGCTCGCTGCTCGACGTTGACCACGGCACCTATCCGTTCGTGACCTCGTCCAACACCGTCGCGGGCCAGGCTGCCGCCGGATCGGGCCTCGGGCCAGGCTCGCTCGACTATGTGCTCGGCATCACCAAGGCCTACACCACGCGCGTGGGCGAGGGGCCGTTCCCGACGGAGCTCAACGACGAGACCGGGCAGTTTCTGGGCGAGCGCGGCCACGAGTTCGGCACGGTGACCGGGCGCAAGCGGCGCTGCGGCTGGTTCGATGCGGCGCTGGTCAGGCAGTCGGTGGCGGTCAACGGCACCACGGGCATCGCGCTCACCAAGCTTGACGTGCTCGACGGGCTCAAGGAGCTCAAGATCTGCGTGGCCTATGATCTCGACGGCGTCCGGCTCGATCATCTGCCCGCAAGCCAGGGGCAGCAGGCGCGCGTGACGCCGATCTACGAGACGATCGAGGGCTGGGAAGACACCACCGTGGGTGCGCGCAGTTGGGCCGATCTGCCCGCGCAGGCGATCAAGTATGTCCGCCGCATCGAAGAACTGATCGGCGCGCCGGTTGCGCTGTTGTCCACAAGTCCGGAGCGGGACGACACGATACTTGTGACTGACCCGTTTGAGGACTAGGTTAACGCCAAACGGCGGTTTGGGCGCTTAGAGAGATCTTATTCAGGGTAACACATGGCCGATTTTGTAGCAGTCATCCGCAAGGCGGTCGACAACCTTTCGGAGAACACACCGGAGAACCGGGCCCGGGTCTATGACAAGGCCCGCGCGGCCATTCGGCGTCAGCTCGAAGCCATCAATCCCCAGCCCTCCGACGAGGTGATCGCCCGCCAGCTCGACAAGCTCGATCATGCGATCGAGGAGGTGGAGAGCGAGCACGCCGAGGCCCTTCCCGCCGACCAGGACGAGACCGACGCCCTGATGGCCGAGCTCGAATCCATGGTCGAGAACAGCCCCATCGTGGCCGATCCGGCCGGGCCGCCGGCGACCCCGCCTCTTGCCCCGCCGCCGGCGACACCAGCCGTGGCGAGCCGCCCCCCGGCGGCGGCCGCACCGCGTCCGGAGAGCCAGCCCCCGGCACAGACCGCGCCCGTGTTCGTACCGCCTGCGCCCGAACCCGCCGCCATGCCGGGGACGGCCCCCGGGCAGCGTCCGGAGGACCTGTTGGGCGATGCCCATGACGATGCCTTCGGGCTCGGTCCCGCTTCGGAGCCTTCGGAGGCATCACGGCGCGGCAAGCGGCAGTCGGGCGGCGGCAAGGGCGCCGTGCTCGCAGTGGTTCTGCTGCTGGCGCTGGCAGGCATCGGATATGCCGGGTGGACGTACAAGGACACCTTCATGGCGATGATCGGATCCACGCAGACCGATACGCCCGAGGTTGCACAAACCGACGAGCCGGCAGAGCCTGCGACCGAAACCGAAATTGCGGCCGTCGAGCCCGAGACGGCCGAGCCGGAGGCCGTGGCGCCTGACGCGCCCGAGGTGCCGGACCCCAACGCGCTGGTCGATCCCGGTGAGGGCGACAAGTTCACCCAGCGGCTGGGTCCGGACGGAACCGAAACCGATCCGGGTCCGGCGCCCGGTCCGGCGCCCGCCGACAACATCGAAGGCCGTTCGGTGGCCGAACTTTCCGACACGACGCCGGCCGACGAGTCGGTTGCCGAGGAAAACACCGCCGACGCCACCGTTGCGCCCGGCGAAGCCGCGGCTCCGGACTCACAGCCGCTCGGCGTGGCCCAGAAAATGATCCTCTACGAGGAGCGCCTCGGCCAGCAGGCGCTCGAGGTCAAGAACGGCAGCGTGGTCTGGACCCTGGTCAGCGAACCGAGCGGGGACGGTCCCGACGAGCAGGTGATCCGCGGCGAGATCAACAATCCGGACACCGGACTGTCGGCGCTGATGACGATCAAGCAGAACACCGACCCGTCACTGCCGGCCAGCCATCTGATCGAGATCGTCTTTGCCCTGCCGCCGGAATTCGACGGCGGCTCGATCGACCAGCTGCAGCGGATCTCGTTCAAGCAGACGGAAGCCGACCAGGGCGCGCCGCTGATCGCGGTGCCGGCCAAGATCACCCAGGACTTCTACATGGTGGCGCTCAACGATCTCGCGGAGGCCCGCCAGGCCAACAACGAGCTGATGCGCGAACGCAACTGGATCGACATCCCGGTGGTCTACGGCAACGGCCGGCAGGCGCTGATCACGCTGGAGAAGGGCGCCACCGGCACCGAGGTGTTCAACCAGGCGCTCAATGCGTGGGAGCAGTCAGCGCCGCAGAACTGAGCGTATTGGACGCCGGGTCGGGGCGTTTCCTGTTCTCAGCAAACCTGGGAAATTGCGCCGATTTCGTGGCCGATCTATCCGCAGCCCTGTGCCGAACCGAGCGCGTCCCTGCGGTCGTCGCCGGACAGCCTGCCCAACCGCGCCACGGCGGCGTAGAAGCGCGGATAGTCTCCCGCGCACAGATCGAACAGGCGCAGGAAGTCGGGCACCAGGTCATTGTAGACCGATGTCGCCGCGAGCTTGGCATTGTTGACCGGGCCTTCCACCCAGTTGTCATATCCGCCGTAGCCGCCCCAGTTTTCATCGCGCATCCTCCTATAGCGCGTGCGGAGCCTTTCGATCGCGGCAGCCTTTTCGGCCCGCTTCTTCTCAGCAGTGCCTGATCCGGCATAGATCCCGGCCAGTTCGCCCTTGGTCTTCGACACCAGCGCGACAAATTCCGCATTGCGCTTGAGGCCTGCTTCGTAGCGGGCAAGTCCGGCGGCATCGCCTGCGGCGTTGAGCCATTTGCGAACGCCGGTCATTTCCACGGCCACGGCGAAAGCTTCGTTGAAGGCGGTGTCGTCATTTATGTAGACACGCTGATGGGCGAGCTCGTGAAAGACGAGGCTCGCGAGGTAGGTCCTGTCCTGGGCGAACATCGTCGACAGCAGCGGATCGGCGGACCAGCCAAGCGTCGAATAGGCGGTGATGCCGGTCACATAAACGTCGAGCCCCTGCTGCTGAAGCTCGCGCACCGTCTTCGCCGCGGAATCGCGGGAAAAATAGCCCCGGTAGGGCACGCATCCGAACACCGGGAAGCACCAGACACGCGGGGTCAGCGAGAACTCCGGCGCGGCATAGACGGCGATGGTGACGTAGTCCCGACCGATGTCGACATAGGATCGGTAGCTCTCATTGTCCGGAAGGTCGAGTTCATCGCTGGCAAATTGCCGAAGCGCACTGGCCGCTTCCATCCGGGAACGGAGTGCTTCCGGTGTGGATGGGTCGGCGATCAGCCTGGAAGCGCTTTGGCGTGCCGCCAGGATCCCGGCGTGCCCCTTGAGCGACTGCGCGACATAGCCAGCCCCTGAGCAGCCGGAAAGGATGAGCGCGATGAAAGCCGGGACAGCCCAACGAAAGAAACTGCGTGTCACACTTCTCTCCACACATCGCTTCGAGCCTAGCCGACGTTTCCGCCGGCTCCGGAAAAAAGCATCGCCGAACGCCAGACGCCGGGAACCCGCTGACGCGCCGATTGCTATGACCGGGCGGCCAGGATCTTCGGGACCTTGTTCGGCCGAAGCCGATGGGCATCCGGCATGCCTTTGCCCAGCAGCGGGCGAAGATACATCCTGAACGCGTCTGTAACATCGTGACCGGATGCATCAATGAACTCGTCGGGCATCGTGCGGGTCTTTCCGGCGACCAGTTCCAGCGGAACCAGTTCATAGTCGACCGAATAGTGGCCGGTGCGCCTGATCGTCACCGACCCGTCGCGATCGCCGAACATCCCGTACTGGACAGCCTTCTCTCCGACTTCGCGGGCTTCGTTCTGGTCGACATCGGAAACACATCCGACAAAGCTGCGCTGCATGTAGCCCAGCGTGTCCCCCCGAACCCGCGTGATCTTCAACTCGTCCTTGACCTTCTGCGTCAGCAGATCGGCCAGCGCGCCGCTTCCCGAAAGCTGCACGTTGCCGTGCGCGTCCCGTTCGACCTCATTGGCCAGTTTGGAGATGATCGGCTCGCCCGAGGCGTCATGGATGCCTTCGCTGACGGCGACGACGCAGCGGCCGTAGCGTTCATAGACCTGCTTGACGTCCCTGAGGAACCCGTCGATCTCGAACGTCCGCTCGGGCATGTAGATCAGGTGAGGGCCATCGTCGGAGAACTTCTTGCCCAAAGCCGACGCGGCGGTGAGGAACCCTGCATGGCGCCCCATGACGACGCCGATATAGATGCCGGGCAGCGCCGCATTGTCGAGATTGATGCCCATGAAGGCTTGCGCGACATAGCGCGCGGCGGAGGGAAAGCCGGGCGTGTGGTCGTTCTCGACCAGATCATTGTCGATGGTCTTGGGGATGTGGATGCAGCGCAGATTGTAGTCTGCCTTGCGCGCTTCATCGTTCACGATGCGAACGGTGTCCGAGGAATCGTTGCCGCCGGTGTAGAAGAAGTAGCCGATCTGATGCGCTCTCAGGACCTTGAAGATTTCCTGGCAGTATTTCAAATCCGGCTTGTCGCGCGTCGAGCCAAGCGCCGAGGATGGAGTGTTGGCGACCATCTCCAGATTGTGGGTGGTCTCCTGGGTGAGGTCGTAAAAGTCCTCATCGAGAATGCCGCGCACCCCGTGCACCGCGCCGTAGATCAGCTCGACGGCGCGAAACTTCCGCGATTCCAGCACGGCGCCGACCATGGACTGATTGATGACCGCCGTGGGACCGCCTCCCTGGGCGACCAGTACCTTGCCGTGAAACACCGAAATTCCCTCCGTACTCAGATATCCAAACTGGCACCAGTGGTGGCCAACCGACAAGGGCTTCATCGCACGGCCAGCGCTATCGGACCAGACCCATCTGGCCGGCCGCGTCGATTTGAGGATGACCCGGCTTCGTCCTCAAGATCGCTTCGGGAAGGACAGGGCCCGTTTTCGGTCGCAGAGCTGGATGGGTTGACGCAGAGCGTTTTCCAGATGGCTCACTCGGCCTGGACCTCGTCAAGCGCCAGCGCGAAGGGGATGGCTGCGGCGCACATCACCGCCATGATGGCCAGAACGAGGGTCACCCCATAGACCTCCCCGAGGAGGCTGAAAAGCCCTCCGGCAAACAGCACCACCCCGATGATGGTGTTTGAGAGAGCCGTATAGGCCGCTCGTGTTTCGGCGGTCGCCATGTCGGTCAGATGGGTCGAGCGTCCCAGCCGGACACCCTGATAGGCGATCATGATGGCGAACAGGAGAACCGGGAGGATCGCGGGCGCCGACAGCCAGCCTGCCAGTGAACACCACAGGGTGAGCAGCAGCACCACCATCGATACGAGCGAGGCGATGAGAAGCACCTTGCGACTGGACCTGTCGGCCAGCCGGCCCCAGACATAGGCGCTGACAAGGCCGGCACCTGCCGATGCGAGGACAAGGTATCCAAGGCCGCCAAACCCGCCTTCACCGGCGCTGCTTGCCGCTGCAATCATGAAAGGCGGGGCCAGCGCAGTCGTGGTCAAGAGCGCCCGGACGATGATGAAGCGGCGAAGCTGCTCATCGGATGTCAGGTATTGCAGGTCCTCGATTGCCGCCTTGAGCGCGTTCTTGCCGCCCTGATTTGCGCCCGGTTCTTCCTGGAGCGTCGAAAACACGGTTGCGGCAATCAGCCAGAAGGATGCGGCCACAAACAGCCCTCCGACAACGAGGCTCATGCGGGGCACGAAACCCGATATGAGAATGAGCGCGTAGACGATCGTGACTGCAGCGGCAAGGGACCCGGCCAGGCCGGTGGCCGTGCCGCGGGTGGATTTCGATACGGTCTTTCCCAGCACGTCCTTGTAGGACACCGAACAGGCGCTTCGCGCGATGGCGAGAACGGCCAATGCACCGACAATCGCCCAGCCCGCAGCCGCGCCCTCCAGTGTCAGCGCACACATGGCGATCGCGGCTGCGGCCAGGCCCTGCACCAGGCTTCCGATCGCCCAGACCCACTTGCGCACAGGCAGCCGCCGGATCGCGCTGGCGGTGAAGATTTGCGGCAGCAGCGCACCGGCTTCGCGGACCGGCACGAGCAGGCCAATGAAGAACACCGGTGCAGCCAGCTCGGTCAGCAGCCAGCTGAGGACGAGTTTGGGATCGATCAGGCCGTCTGAAGATTTCGTGAGGGCCAGCGATCCGACATGAACAAAGAAGTTTCGCGGCTCCTCCCGGCAAACGGAATCCGGGATGTCACGGCAGGCCCGTCCCTCGTCATCTATGGCAACGGCCTCAAATGCATCGCGCATGCGTTCGCTGGGTTCAGACATCAAACCGCCTTTCCGCAGTCCCCACGATTGGCTGTGACAGGATGTGAGCTCGCTGCGAATAGCAAGCTGCAAGGCCAGTTCGCTCGACTGCGGACCGGCTGGGAGGGGACTGGCAGATCAAAACTGGGACTCTTGTGGATCACGGCAAGGCCGGCAATGAAAAACCCCGAAAGCGGAGTGCTTCCGGGGTCTGAAATTTTCCTGGATGACCGGAGCTTCCGGTCAGTCCTCGACCGAGACGAGCGCCTTGTCGCGCGCCGTGGCAGCCTTCTGGACGGCGTCCTGAACCTTCTCGAAGGCGCGGACCTCGATCTGCCGGACGCGCTCGCGGCTGATGTCGAACTCGCCCGACAGGTCCTCGAGCGTGATCGGATCGTCGCGCAGGCGCCGGGCCTCGAAGATCCGCCGCTCGCGCTCGTTGAGCACGTCGAGCGCATTCTTGAGCATGCCGCGCCGGGATTCGAGCTGATCCTGCTCGACCAGCATGTCCTCGGCGCTGTCGGAATCGTCGACCAGCCAATCCTGCCACTGGCCGGATTCGCCTTCACTGGCCTTGATCGGCGCGTTCAGCGAGGCGTCACCCGAAAGACGGCGATTCATCGAGATCACCTCGTCCTCGGAAACGTTGAGCTTGGTGGCGATCTCGGCAACCTGATCGGGGCGAAGGTCCCCGTCCTCGACGGCCTGAATCCGGCTCTTGACCTTGCGAAGGTTGAAGAACAGCCGCTTCTGGTTCGCGGTGGTGCCCATCTTGACCAGCGACCAGGAGCGCAGGATGTACTCCTGGATCGAGGCCTTGATCCACCACATGGCGTAGGTGGCAAGACGGAATCCGCGTTCGGGATCGAATTTCTTGACCGCCTGCATGAGCCCGACATTGCCCTCGGAGATCACTTCCCCGATCGGCAGGCCGTAGCCGCGGTAACCCATGGCGATCTTGGCGACCAGCCGCAAATGGCTGGTCACGAGCCTGTGGGCGGCCTTCGTGTCCTCATGTTCGAGGAAACGCTTGGCCAGCATATATTCTTCCTGAGGTTCCAGCATCGGGAACCGACGGATTTCGGCAAGGTAACGGTTGAGGCCGTTCTCGCCAGCGGAAATGGTAGGCAAGCTTGTTTGGGCCATGACAGCACCCTTTCTCGAGATAGACGGCTTCCTGACGGCAAGCCTTCCGGCCCGGATCGTATCGCGGCCGGGTACGCTTATTTGGCATTTAATTGTGGCAAAAGCCGGGTTCAAGATCCCGGGTGCCCTGCAATGGTCACATTTGCGTAATCGGCCGAGGTTCAGATCGCCGCAAAGGCGGCGCGCAATTGCGCCATGTCCGCTGGAAGCGGCGCCTCGAACCGCAGCGTTTCGCCGGTTGCAGGGTGCTCGATAACCAGCAGGTAGGCATGCAGCGCCTGGCGGCCGAAAGCGTTCACGATCCCGCGCAGCGGTTCGGGCAGGCGGTTGGCCTTGGTCTTGAAGGCTGCGCCATAATCCTCGTCTCCCACCAGCGGATGGCCGATATGGGCCATGTGCACCCTGATCTGGTGGGTTCGCCCGGTCTCCAGCCGGCACTCGACCATGGAGGCCGCGCAACTGCCGTCGGGCTTTTCGTCATAGCGTTCGCTGACCAGATAATGGGTGACGGCGTGGCGCACGTCGGGGCCGTCATCGGTGCGGACGGCCCGGCGAACCCGGTCGCGGGCGCGGCCAAGCCCGGCGTCGATGGTTCCCTTCAGTCCCCGTGGCTTGCCCCAGACGATTGCCTGATAGGCCCGCTCAAGCGGCCCGGTGAGGCCGTGGTCGGCAAACTGGTCGGCCAAATGGCGGTGGGCCTGATCGTTCTTGGCAATGACCATCACACCGGTCGTGTCGCGGTCAAGCCGGTGCACAATCCCTGGTCTGCGTACCCCGCCGATGCCCGAAAGACTGTCGCCGCAATGGTGAATCAGCGCGTTGACTAGTGTGCCGGTCCAGTTGCCTGCGCCCGGATGCACCACCAGGCCTGCCTGCTTGTTGATGACGATGAGATCGTCATCCTCGTACAGAACCTCAAGCGGAATGTCCTCACCCTGTGGAATCGGGTCCTCCGGCTCGGGCAGCGCCAGGCGAATGACATCTCCGGGATGGATCTTCTGTTTCGCCTGGCCTGCCTGCTCGCCGTTGACCTGCACCGCACCGGTTTCGATCAGCGCCTTGATGCGGCTGCGGGACAGAACGGGGCCAAGGGCCTCTGCAAGCCAGGCATCGAGCCTGCCGCCGGCGTCGGGGCCTGCCACAAGTGTTTCGTCGCCCGGCTGGTCTTCCCTATCGGGCGTGGCTTCGCTAAACGGTGTCGCGTTCTTCAATTTCAGGGTCCGCCCGGCAAGGAATCCAAATGTCGCACATCAACGAAGACACTCTTGAAGAGAAGCCGCTCGATCCGGAAATGGAGAAGGTCCGCCGCAAGATGGTGCGTCTGCTGGCCGTGTCGATCGGCATCATGTTCATCGGTCTTATGACGGTGCTGGGCGCAATTGTCTATAAATTCACGCAGGACGACGCGTCGGGAAGCCAGATCGCCTCCGGCCAGACCACGCCGCTGCCGGGTGACGGCCCGCTCGAGGCGGTCGCGACCCTGCCTCAGGGGTTCGCTGTCGAAAGCGTGGCGCTGGACGGAGCAAGGATCGGCTTCTTCGGCCGCGCGGCGGACGGATCGCAGCGGCTGATCATTCACGACCTGGCGCTCGGCCAGATCGTCAGCGATGTCGTCGTGATCGCGCGCTGATCGTGTCGCGGGAAGGGCCTGGCTCGGAGAATGTGATCCGGATCGATGATCCTTCCGATCCGCGTATCGCCGAGTTCACGTCGATGCGCGACCGTGATCTCGCCGGACGCGGTGACCAGTTCATTGCCGAGGGCCGCGTGGTCCTGCAGGCGCTGATCGACGGCCTGGACCGGGATCCCGGCGGTCAGGCGCAAGCCCGGTTTACGGTCGAGAAGGTCCTGATCCTCGAAAACCGGATGGCCGGTCTCGCCGGGCTGGTCGAACAATTGTCCCCGGATTGCCCCGTCTACGTGGCGGGCAGGGACGTTCTCGACGCGGCTGTCGGTTTCGCGATGCACCGGGGCGTACTCGGTCTGGGGCGTCACCGGCCGCCTGCGTCTTTTGGTTCGTTCCTGAGCGAAATGCCGCGGGATGCGCTGCTCACAGTGTGCTGCGGCATTGCCAATCATGACAATATCGGCGGGATCTTTCGAAATGCCGGCGTTTTCGGCGCCGACGGGATCGTGCTCGATGCCACCTGCTGTGATCCGCTGTACCGCAAGGCGATCAGGGTGTCGGTCGGTGCGGCGCTCAGGGTTCCGTTCTGCCGTGGAGGATCGATTGCCGAACTTGTCGGCGAACTCCTGGCGCACGGGTTCGATGTGATGGGGCTGTCGCCGCGCGGATCGGAAACCCTCAGTACTTTCGAACCCGGCCGCCGCCAGGCGCTGCTTCTGGGAACGGAAGGCGAGGGTCTGCCAGAAGAGATCCTCGGTCAGGTGAGAACGCTCGCCATCGAGCAGGCGCCCGGCTTCGACAGTCTGAACGTTGCGACCACGAGCGGGATCGCACTTTGGCACACGGCGAGAAGCATGGGCCGGCTCGGCAATTGAAGGGCCGATCCGGTTGCGGACATGCCTACCGTTGCGAGGCGGAGATCAGGTCCCTGGCGCGGGCCGCAAGGCTGGGGCCGGGGTTCCGGGATCCGGTCCGGTCCTCGCGGCTTTCGAGTATTTTTGAAATCGCCGAACTGTCGCCCTCGCGCCCGGCGGTCAATTCCACCATCATGGCAGCGACAGTGGCTATTTCGGTGCGCAATGCCGCATCATTCTTGTTGGTGTCGGCCTTCATCAGGCGCTCGGTCAGGGCTGCCTGGCGCGCACGCAACCGGTCGACCTTCTCGCTGTCGGTG
Organism: Hoeflea sp.; assembly: GCA_965233445.1. Taxonomy (GTDB): domain Bacteria; phylum Pseudomonadota; class Alphaproteobacteria; order Rhizobiales; family Rhizobiaceae; genus Hoeflea. The sequence goes on along the minus strand of OZ247491.1, from coordinate 4,177,623 downwards.
AGATCGTATTCGGGTGCGTCGTCGGTCTCGACATCGGCCGCCTCGGCCTGAGCCGCGGCGGTTGCAGATGATGCCGCGGTCTTGGCCGCGGAGCCGGGATCCTGCCTGGGCGGCGCACCGTTGGTGGTTGCCGGCTTCTGGACGCCGCGCGGCTGGGAGCGGGCCTTCTCGATCTCGCTCGCGGTTCGTTCGCGCCTGGCGGCCTTGAGTTCCTCGACCAGGCTCTTGTTCTTTTCCTTGTAGCGTTCGACTTCGGCCACCCGGCGGTCCAGGGCATTCTCCCGGTCGGTCAGGCTGGTGATGGTCTTGGCAAGCTTGGCTTCTGTCTCGACCAGACGGGCTTCCTCGCGCTTGAGCCGAAATGCCAGGTCATGATTGGTCTCTTCCGTCGTCTTGAGTTTTTCGCGCAAGGCACGCCGCTCGTCGCGCAGTTCCTTTATCTGAGCCTTGAAGTTTTCGGCTTCGGTGTCCAGCGTGGCGACATCGATCCGCAGTTCCTCGATTTCCGATCCCAGACGGTTGATCGCCTGTTCCTTGGAGGCAATCTCGGCCTTGCGCGCTTCAGCAAGACGGATCGCCGCGCCCAGATTGCCCGACAGGTTGGTGATCTCCTGTTCGCGCTGATGCATCGTGGCATTGAGTTCGCGGATATTGGCGTCGCGCTCTTCGATGGTCTGCTCGGCGGTCAGCTTTTCGGCGCGGAGGTTGACGAGTTCGTTGCTCAGGCGGGTTCCGTGCGCGGTCGATTGTGCCAATGCCTCGCGGTTCTGCTTGAGGTCAATCGAAAGCCGGGCGTTGTCGGCTGCATAGGCGGCTCGGGCCATGTCCTTTTCCGCGCGTATCTCTGCTGCGGACAGCGGGACACTTGCCCGAATGCGGCGCTCGGTCAGTGTCACGATGCGGCGTTGAATGATCGGCGCGACGATGAGCGCCACGAGAGCGGCGGCAAGGAATCCCAGGGCAAAGAGCAGGGCAAACTCGATCACGGCGCGTCCACATCCTCTGGATCGGGGCGCTTCCGCCCTCAAGGAGATGCAGACGCTTTAAGCATGGCCCACCGGTATCAGCAAGCCGGTTGCCGCATTCGAGCGGCTTCGGCAAAGAAAAAGGCGGCCTTGCGGGCCGCCTTCGAGCGCAGAATCCATGATCGGGGGATCAGAAGGGATTCCAGGTCGGCGTGGCCGTCATCTTCAGGTACCCGACATTCACGCCCAGACGCGCACCGACACCGGTGCGGATCGGGACCACCAGCACGCCGTCACGCTTGAGGACCGTCATTCCGAGGCCGGCGATGGCATAGGCAGACCCCGAGACGCCGCCGAACCGGCCGTAAACCCCGTCAATGCTCGGCAGATTGTAGACCAGCATCATGGTGCGGTTGCCCGCGCCACCATAGTCCCAGCCGAGCGAAGGACCCTGCCAGAAGACCTCGTGCTGGCCGGCGTTCTTGGTGAACAGTTCGCCCTCACCATAGGTCAGACCGCCAATGAAGGCGCCCGAGGCTTCCTGTCCGAGGATGTAGCCATTTGGGAGGCCGTAGGAATTGAATGCCTTTTCGACCACCTTTGCCAGGCCGCCCGAAGTGGCGCCGAAAAAGCCGTGGCCCGCATCGACGATCTCCTGTGCCGAATACTGCGATGAGTTGGCGCCCGATTGTGCAAGCGCACCCGAAACCGGGCCGAGAACCAGCAGAAGCGGCAGGATGAGTTTGGCAAGAGAGCGAAAGCGCGACGCGATCATGAGGTCCACTCCGTTGTTGGCACGGCAGATACCGCAAGAAATATTGATCACAGTGTGACGCAGCGATCTTAATAAGCGGTTTACCAAATGTGGTGTCTTTGGGGCGGGAGTGTTTGACATGCGAAACGCACCGGCCAACGGATCTTCCGGGTGGTTGTCCTTGCGGTAACCGGACTCCGGTGCAATTTTGCAGAAAGATGATTCGGCGCCGTGCGCGCAACAGGAGATTTCCATGGCGAAGAACAAGAACCTGACCCTTGCCGGCCCCGATCTTGCGGCGCTGCTGTGCAGCCGCGTGTGCCACGACATCATTTCGCCGGTCGGCGCGATCAACAACGGGCTGGAGCTGCTTGACGAGGGCGGAGCCGATGCGGACGCCATGGATCTGATCCGGACAAGCGCGCTCAATGCCTCGGTGCGGTTGAAGTTCGCGCGCCTGGCCTTCGGCGCATCCGGGTCTGTGGGTGCATCGATCGATACGGGGGAGGCGGAGAAGGCGGTCGTCGACTATGTGTCGGCCGACAAGAAGACCGAGGTCAAATGGAACGGTCCGCGCGCGATCATTCCGAAGAACCAGGTCAAGCTCTTGCTGAACCTCTTTCTGGTCGCCTATGGCGCAATTCCGCGCGGCGGCGAGATCGATGTCACGCTGGAAACGCCGGAAACCGATCCGAAGTTTCGTCTGGTGAGCCGGGGCCGCATGGTCCGCGTCCCGCCAAAATTCCTCGAAATCCACTCCGGTGAAATCGAGGAGGCAATCGATGCGCACTCGATTCAGCCCTACTACACGGTCCTGCTGGCCGATGAATCCGGGATGACCCTGTCCTGCTCGGCCAATGCCGACGAGGTGGTGTTCACAGCGCAACGGGCCCAGACCGAAGCTGCCTGAACGATCTCAGGCCGTTCGTCCCGAGCGCTTGCGCGCGGCTCGTGTCCAGTTCCAGGATTCCTCCGCCTGCGCGGGGAGCATCTTGCTGTTTGCCGGGACAGGTGGGCGTCTCGTCCCGACACCCTGGCAACTCTCCATTAAGCCTGTCTGATTACGGAATCTTCGCTACCGCCTGATAGTCTTGCCTCAATCAATGGCGGATCAGGATGCTGATGCCGCAGTGACACAGAAGAGGAGAGCTGCCATGCGCCGCCTTATGATCGCCGATGACTCCGCCGTAATCTGCAAGGTTGCCAAGCGCATCCTCACAGGTCTCGACTTTCTCGTCATCGAAGCCTCCAACGCCGGCGAAGCGATGATCATGTGCGATGCGGAGCTTCCGGAAGTCCTCCTGGTGGACGCCGGAATGACCGGTGCGCTGGACCTGATCTCGTCGGTACGCCAGATGGAAGGCGGCAAGGATGTGCGCATTCACTATCTGATGATCGAAAAGGAATTCAAGCAGATGATGGTCGGCAAGCGTGCCGGGGTGGATGATTTCCTGCTCAAGCCGTTCGATCGGCGCAGCCTGACGTCGGCATTTGCACCTTACGCCGCAGCGGCCTGAGCCAGGAGCTTCCGCGTCCGGCGCTTCGAGCGTCTCCGCACCGCACCGGAACAAGGAAAAGCCCGCCTTGCAAGCGGGCTTTCTGAATGATGCCTTCGCGCGTGAAGTCGGCGATCAGGCGCTTTCGAGGATCTCGCTTTCGTCCGGCTCGCGCAGCACGTAACCGCGTCCCCACACGGTTTCGATGTAGTTCTTGCCGCCGGCGGACGTCGCAAGTTTCTTGCGCAGCTTGCAGATGAAGACGTCGATGATCTTCAGTTCCGGTTCGTCCATGCCGCCGTAGAGGTGGTTGAGGAACATTTCCTTGGTCAGCGTGGTGCCCTTCCTGAGGGAGAGCAGTTCCAGCATCTGGTATTCCTTGCCGGTCAGGTGGACACGCTGCGAACCAACTTCCACGGTCTTGGCGTCAAGGTTGACGACCAGGTCACCGGTGGTGATGACCGACTGGGCGTGGCCCTTGGAGCGCCGGACGATGGCGTGGATGCGTGCGACCAGCTCATCCTTGTGGAAAGGCTTGGTCATGTAGTCGTCAGCGCCAAATCCAAGTCCGCGCACCTTGTCCTCGATGCCGGCCATGCCGGACAGGATCAGGATTGGCGTCTTGACCTTTGACAGCCTCAACGTCCGCAGCACCTCGTAACCGGACATGTCCGGAAGATTGAGATCCAGCAGGATGATGTCGTAATCGTACAGTTTGCCGAGGTCGACACCTTCTTCGCCCAAATCCGTGGTGTACACGTTAAAGCTTTCGGACTTGAGCATCAGTTCGATACTCTGCGCCGTTGCGCTGTCATCCTCGATCAGTAGAACCCGCATATTTTTCCCCTTTTCCGCCGCCGCAAGGTCGTGTTGATCCAAATACGCGATACGGATCCAGTCGTTGCCTGATTTGGAGGCTGCCATGGAATGGTTAACAAATTCTAATCGGATTAGGCAACCAATATCGAACTGTTAATTTTCATCGACATACTCCTGATTTTTTTCCAGAAAATCGTTTTGAACGAGTTCAAGCGATACATGAAGAAGTGCCGCCAAACGATTCAAAGGACTCCGGAAGAACGGACGGAAAAATCATGTTTCCCGTTTACTCCGCCTTAAACCATGTCCGCTAATATTAACCATGCCCGTAAACGAATGGTTACCGCGGGGTCAAAAAGTTAACAGCGCGGTCATTTTTCGTACACGGGTCCGGCGATCTTGCCGGAGTAACGAGTTTCAGTAGCCGGGATCTCGCATCACGGGAGTATTGCGTATGAAGTCGCGTGAGAGCCATGTTCGCCTGAAGCAATTTCAGGTCAATGAGAAAACACGTCAGCTTGGACAGATCCAGCTGATGATGGCGGAAATGGAGAAAATGGCTGCAGAGCTGGAGTACCAGATCGCCGCCGAGGAAAAGAAGGCCGGCAACACCGATCCTTCCCATTTCGCCTATCCAACCTTCGCCAAGGCCGCGCGTCAGCGGGCCGACAACCTGCAAACCTCAATTCGCGAATTGAAGGTGCAGCTCGATGCGGCCGAACTGGCGCTTGAAGAAGCCCAGGCCGAATATGAAAAGGCCGCCGCGCTCGAGGAGCGGGACGGCGGGCAAAGGTCGAACCGGGCAGTCTGACACCGGGGATACCTCCCTGACAGATGGCCGCCGAAAGCCGGGTTCACGCGGATGCGTGAACCCGGCTTTCGGCGTGAGCACCGGCAGGTGAAACTACATCACCACGTCACGCCATTCGGGGTGGCGCTGCGCCTGGGCCTTGAAGAACGGGCAGAGCGGAATGATCTTCCAGCCGCCGGCCCGCGCGGCTTCGACCGCGTGCGCAGCCAAAGCCTGCCCCACACCCTTGCCGCGCAGGCTGTCGGGCACGCCCGTGTGATCAATGATGACCAAGGTGTCCGAAGTCCGCGAATAGGTCATTTCGGCCTCTTCGCCGTCAAGCCGTGCCACATACCGCCCGCCTGACGAGCCGGTTTCTTCACTGATATCCATCGTTTGCCTTTTGCCATCGATCCCGGGTATGCAGCATAACAGTTCACGGGCTGGAGAGAAGGGCGCGAACATGCGATGGATGCTGGTGGCGGCCCTGGTGCTGGCGCCGCTTTTCTTCGGGCTTGGCGTGGTCCTTCCACTGGTCCGGTTCGAGACACTCTACTTCTTCGACCGTTCGCCTTCGCTTCTCGGGGTGGTCGCCGCGCTTTGGGCCGGTGACGATGCAGTGCTGGCAATCGTGGTGGCGCTGATCTCGATCGTGTTTCCGGTCATCAAGATGATCGCGATCGCGGCGGAGGCGCTGGGCGACGGCTTTGAGTCCGCCTTTGCACGCAGCGTGCTTCCGCAGCTCAGTCGCTGGTCGCTCATGGATGTGGTCCTGGTCGCGCTGGTGATCGTGGCGGCCAAGACCGGCGGTATCGCGCAGGCTTTTTCCCAGCCGGGGCTGTGGTTCTATGCAGCATCGGCGCTCATGGCGGCGCTCGCCCACGCCCTGGCGGGACGTCGGAACGCGAAACGGTAAGATCGGCGCAGGCTGCGTGGAACAGGCATGCGGAGGCACGCCCGTAGGGCGGCTTCCGCCTGGGACTTGGTGGAGCGGGAACTTGCCGGCTGAAGACGGCACGTCTCGCCATCGCGACGGGCTATCGGGCGAGCACGCGAGAATCGCCGTTCGCGTTCGAAAGATGCTGCCGGCTTGCGTTTCGTGCAAGCCGCGCGAGCATGACCCGCGTCAGTGCCGGTATTGCTGGATTCGTGTCGTGCGCAGACCGGCGAGGCCATGATCGCTGATCGATGACTGCCAGGAGAGAAACTCCTCGACCGTCAGCGTATAGCGCTCACAGGCTTCTTCAAGGCTCAGCAATCCGCCGCGGACTGCGGCCACAACTTCAGCCTTGCGCCGGATCACCCATCTGCGGGTGTTGGCGGGCGGCAGATCGGCGATCGTCAACGGACTCCCGTCGGGGCCGATCACATATTTGACACGGGGTCGTACCATATCGGTCATTGGACTCTCTTACACACTCAAGACCTATGGACCGGAGACTACAGCCCGGGTTTTAAAATTTGCCTAAGGGGGCGGCAAGGATTCGGTAATCTTTGCCGCGGGTGGGAGGTGGATGCCAAAGGCTTGCCGCGGCGGACTTGTTGGCGGGCGTGTGAATCCCTATAAGGGAGAGGTCCGGTAAGGACGTTGGTGCAACCGCTTGATCAGCGCCTTGAACGCTGTTGAATGCCGGGGAATACAGTGAACAGTCTCGATATTGACAAGGATCCGCGCGACACGCGGGTGGTGGTCGCCATGTCCGGCGGCGTGGACAGTTCCGTCGTGGCGGGACTTCTTGCCCGCGAGGGCTATGACGTGCTCGGCGTGACGCTGCAGCTTTACGATCACGGCGCGGCGGTGCACCGGGCGGGCGCGTGCTGCGCCGGTCAGGACATCGATGATGCCCGACGGGTGTGCGAAACGCTCGGCATCCCGCATTACGTGCTCGATTATGAAAAGCGCTTTCGCGAGGCGGTGATCAATCCGTTCGCCGAAAGCTATGTCATGGGCGAAACGCCGATTCCCTGCGTGGCCTGCAACCAGACGGTCAAATTCGCCGATCTGCTGGCGACGGCGCGCGACCTCGGCGCCGATGCGCTGTCGACCGGGCACTATATCCGTTCCCGCGCCAATCCGTCGGCGGAGAACCCGGGCCGGCGGGCACTCTACCGTCCGATCGATTCCGAGCGGGACCAAAGCTACTTCCTGTTCGCGACCACCCAGGACCAGCTGGACTATGTCCGCTTTCCGCTTGGCGAATTGCCCAAGATCCGGACCCGCGAACTGGCCGAGGAAATGGGGCTGGGCGTGGCTCGGAAGGCAGACAGCCAGGACATCTGCTTCGTGCCGCAGGGCAAATACGCCAATGTGATCGAGAAGCTGAAGCCCAATTCCGCGCTTGCAGGCGAGATCGTCCATATCGACGGGCGCGTGCTGGGTGAGCATCCGGGTATCGTGCATTACACCATCGGCCAGCGCCGCGGCATTGGCGTCGCCGTTGGCGATCCCTTGTACGTCGTTCATCTCGATGCCCGCTCGCGCCGCGTCATTGTGGGCCCCCGCGAGGCGCTGGATACGCGTCGCCTGATCCTCAGGGACGTGAACTGGCTGGGCGATGTGGCGCTTGAGGAACTGGGGCCTGAAGGGCTCGCCTGCTTCGCCAAGGTCCGCTCGACCCGGCCGCCGCGGCCGGCCGTGCTGCACTGTCAGGACGGAGACATCTCGGTCGAGCTTGTCGATGGCGAATCCGGTGTGGCGCCTGGCCAGGCCTGCGTGCTCTATTCGGCTGCGGGCGATGAGGCACGCGTGTATGGCGGCGGCTTCATCGACCGGTCGGAGCGCTCGGCTGCGGCGGAAGCGATGCTTGCCAACCTGATGCTGCCTGCCGCCTGACAGCTGACCTGAGGCGGTTTCTGCCTGTTGCCGGACGTGCCTGCGGACCTCCGGACGCTCAATCGTGGCGCACGGTGCCCTCGGACAGGATCTCGATCACGGCAAGCCCGTCGGCCACCGGCGTGCGCGGCGCGGATCCATCGCGGATCGAGGCGATGAAGTGCTCGCATTCGCGCGTCAGCGGCATTCCGTCGGGCAGCGCCACATACTCGGGATCGACCATTTCCGACTGCCAGCCGTTGTCGTCCTCCCAGAGCTTGTGGTGATAGAGGGCCAGTTTCTGGTCCCAGGGCGCGACATCGTCGAACACCGCCATGGCCTTCGAGCCGATCACCGTAAGCCGGCGCTCGCGGTAGGGGTTGAGCCGCGACGTGAAGACGTGGCTGCGCACCCCGCCGGGAAACTGCAGATGCAGGTGGGCAAAATCCGACAGCCGGTTGAGCATGGCCGAGCCCATGCCGCGCACATTGACCGGCTTTTCGCCGGTCAGCGCCAGGATCAGCGACAGGTCGTGCGGGGCAATGTCCCACAGCGCGTCGTTCTCGGCGTGGAATTTTCCCAGGCCCACGCGATGGGAATGGATGTAGCGAATGGTGCCGAGCCCGCCTTGCGCGGCCAGTTTCTCGAGTGCCTCGAAGGCCGGATGGAACCTGAGCACGTGGCCGGTCATGGCCACCAGTTCGGGCCGCTGTGCCGCGGCATCGACGACGCGGCGCGCATCGGCGACCGACAGCGCGATCGGCTTTTCCACCAGCACATGCTTGCCGGCCTCAAGCGCCGCGACCGCCATGTCGGCGTGGTATTGCGGCGGCAGCGCCAGAACCAGTCCGTCGATCCCGTCGTCACTGAAGATCGCGTCGACCGGCACGGCGCTGACGCCATGGCGCTTGGCAAGCGCGCCGGCGCGTTCGTCATGGCGGTCGGCAACGGCGGCGAGCGCGCCGAGTTCGGACAGCGTGCGGGCGTGGTTGGTGCCCCAGTAGCCGCAGCCAACAACCGCGATACGAGGGGAGGAAGAAGTCTGCATTCTGGGGAACGTCCTGTTTTGCAAGGTCCGGATCAATCCCCGTGGGCTTAGACCCGATGCCGCGCGATGGCAAGGTTTGCGCCTTTCCGGCCGGGTCGGCGGACATCGTCGCAAGGCCCGATCCGGGTGCGGCCGCAGCACCGGCAAGAAAAGCCCATTCGAAGCTTGACACCGGACAGGACCCACCCTTATATCCCGCCCGTCCAGCGGGTTTGCGATCCACGATCGGAACCGGCGGCCGGCGGCGGGGTAGCTCAGGTGGTTAGAGCAGCGGAATCATAATCCGCGTGTCGGGGGTTCGAGTCCCTCTCCCGCTACCAAAATTTCCCAATTATTGCCGATGGTTAGGTCTTATGCTCAGTGGACCAACTGGCGCGTGGAGTGCCCGGGGTGTCATTCTGGGTTTCGGGTGAGGCTGCTGTAGCGTGACGCGTGGTTTTGCAATTTTTGTCGCCGGGTTTTGCCACACACCATTAATCCATCAATCTACTGACAGATCAGGCCCATTGCGGACGTTCACGGCCATTTAGATTAGCGAACGCTCTGCGCCCCCACCTCCGTCGTTCGGGTGGGTGCTACCTCTTCCCCAGAGCTGCCGTTCACTTGACCGAGCGTGGGCGGCAATCAGGTTCTCTATTCCCGTTTCATGCGTCCTCCGCCAGTAACCGGCAACTACGTCACCTTGGACAATTTGGCTCGGGAGCCATCTCTCGCCACGAGATGAAGAAGGAGCGCCGCTGAGCCGACGATCAGCCGGGTTTGATCTGTCCGACTGCTTTGTTGAGGTTATCCGTCCTCGAAACGGTCAGGGGAAATCCGGTCAGGTTGAAAATCTTCGAACGGAGTTCGACGCGCACCGCAGGCTCGTTGACACTCGAAGCGTTGTGAAAGGTGAATAGTCCCTTGATTGCCGGTAGGACTGAGATCGCCATGGTCTCGATCTGAGCATCGCTCGAGCCGGGTTCCATAGACTGGAAAATGGCACCCAGCGCCGCCGCCAGCTTGCCGCGGAGGAGTACGCTCTCATCGATGTCGCGTCCGGGTGCAGCCCAGCGCAGCGCGCGGACGAGTTCGGGATACTCGTCCGTCAACTGCGCGGGCGTCATAGAGCCTAGGCGATCGGCCTCTGCGCTCGCACATGCGGGCTTGCCTGAGCCGGTAGAGGTGTTGGCGTAGTAGTTCTCGATCGCGCCACGGCGGAGAAAAAAGCAGCCGAGCCGTTCGAGCCCGTCGAGCAGCACGTGGTAGCGAGTGGCCAGCGCCGTCAACTTGCCCCCAAGCTCACCAGTAAATGTGGAGGGGGCAGTCAGGAGCAAGGCAAGCGTACAGCGCCTACGCTTTACATCCGGATCCTGCTTGTCCGACCAGTAGGGATACGCCCCGACCGCCGCGTCAATCGTCGCGGTGTTCTCGGCGATCAGCCGGGCGAGTTCGGACCGCAGTTTGCCGTCGAGGTCGATAAGCGAGGTATGGCCCTTAGCGTTTGCGATCGCATTCGCGCCCTCCGCTGTGCTGAAGTCGTTCACAATACGGTTGTCGTCGGCGAGTGCATCAAGATCAGCAAGTACAGTTACTCGCATACCAATTGCCGTAAAGAGCTTCCTTGCCTCGCGAAATTCGCCCTTGCCAAGTGCGGGGAGAATCTGGGTGTTGCGCGCCTCGATCTTGAGGCCGAGACGTCGTGCGGCGCGTGCCGCAACGATCTCGTCGCTTGGCCCTTCGACGAGCAGGATGCGCTCGGCGAAAAGCGCCTCCCGATGGGACAGGCTTATCCGCGCGACGAATTCCTTAAGCTTCGACGATTTAAGCAGGTCGTCGGCGGGATGAATCTGGCGGCAATCGGCATTGCCCCCGAAGAAGACGATGCCGGAAAGGTCGGCGAACGAATTAAGGAGCAGGAACGACGGGGAGTGGGTCGAGATGACGATCCGCTTCTTGCCAGAATCGGCCCAGTCGCCGGCGATCGTTTCCATCTCCTCGAGAATGAACGCCTGGAGCTGGGGATGAAGCGAGATTTCGGGCTCGTCGATGATGAGAGTTCCGATCTTGTCATCGTAGATCGCGGCAAGCAGCGAAACGAGCTGAGTTATCCCGCTTGCCTCAAGCCCGGACTGATAGCGAGCGCTGTCGGACATGGCGGTGAAGGACATTGTGAGTCCATGCTGACTCCACTGGAAGTCGATTCCACGTTCGAAGAGCTGTTGCAGCCGCGTTTCGACCTTGATCCGCAAATCCGCGCGCTGATCGAGGTTTATTAAGTCGCCAACAACGCTCTCGATTTGGTGCCATTGGGAACGATAAGTTACATGCCCGTAATACGCCTCGTGTGCATCTGGTCCCACCCCAGGCACATCCATGGCCGCTCGGAACCGCTCGACCGGTCCGGCGCGGCCTGCGGGTAAGAAACGGACGTGGGCGGCCTCCGCGCCGCGGCTCAGAAGCGACTTTTGGATGGACCGCAACGCCCGCGTCTTGCCGCTGCCGTTGGGCCCGACAAGAGTGGTGATGCCGGGGCGGATCGTGACCGTGCCGCCGGGCTTTCCCGTTATGACGTCGAGCGGGATCGCGACGTCGGTGGTCGAAGCGGCGGGGGCGGTGGAATCGGTATCTTCTACGGGATCGTCGGACACGGGAACCTCTCGGAATCGAAGTCTGCCTTTAGCGCTCGTCGCAGAGATGCTTTGCGATCGCAATAGTATCAATAGCAGAATGGCGGATTTTGCAGTCCAGTCGCTCAAGACCGGACAGTCAACTCACGGCCCCGCTTCGGTCGTGTCCTTCGATGTCCGCAACTCTGCGGCACCGGATTTCGATTAGTTGCTGTCCACCACTTTCCTTCCACCCAACGAGTTTGACGACCTGCTCTTATCCCCGTAGCGTTCTCAGGAAACATGGCAGGATGCCGCAATGGAAACTTGGTTGAAGATACTCATCACGGCGGCATGCGGAGTCGTTTTGGTCGTCGGCTTGGCCTTGGGGTGGGGTTTGTTTTCCGATTATCTTCAGGAGCGGTCCGAGGCTGAGAAGCGGGAGCGGATCCGTGCCGATCTGTTCCTTCGAGCCGAGGCTGAGCCCAACGAAGTGGAGAAAGTCATCCGCATGTGCGAAGATATCGCCTATTACATTGATCGGTCAGATCAGGACTACGTTGATGCGATGACAGGTATTCACCTCAACTGTCGGATGCTCGGCTACAGATAGGCGATAATCGTGTGCAACCTCTACAACATCAGCAGCGGGCCGCAGGCTATCCTTGAGTTCACACGCGCCGTTGCCAACCACGCCGGCAATATGGAGCCGGGCAAGATCTATCCTGATTATGAGGCCCCGATCGTTCGTGTGGGTGGCGATGGCCAGCGGGAGTTGGCAAAGGCTCGTTGGGGCATGCCTACACCTTCCAAATTTCTCGAAGGCAAGAAGGTCGACAAGGGCGTGACCAACGTGCGAAACGCCGCGTCGCCACATTGGCGGCGTTGGCTGGGCCCAGAAAACCGATGCGTTGTCCCGGTCACAGAGTTTGCCGAACCTGATCCAGCCAGCAAAAAGGAAGGAGAGCGTACGCCCAATGCCTGGTTTGCTATGAGCGAAGATCGACCGTTGTTCTTCTTTGCCGGGATCTGGACCCGCTGGACCAGCGTGCGGAAGATGAAGGAAGGTGAAATCGAAGCCGACCTCTATGCTTTCCTTACCACGGAGCCGAATGATGTGGTTGCCCCGGTGCACAAAAAAGCGATGCCGGTCATTCTCACCACGGCTGACGAAATTGAAACTTGGCTAGGTGCACCATGGGACGAGGCGAAGGGGCTTCAGCGACCGCTTGACGACGGTCAATTGACGATCGTCGAATCTCCCTGAGCTATCACCACCGCTTGGGCTTTCTGTCCGATTAGACCTCTTCTCCCAAGGGCCGATTGCCCCACTCGGTTACACTCCGAACGCCAAGAAGACGCCTGATGGGGAGATGACCATAATCGCCGATCGAAGGCGTCTTCACTTTCACGCTCATGTAATTGGCGGTTCCGCACTTGGAGCAGGCAAATGGTGGCGCGTCGACGGGTCGAAGGGGATTCAACACTTGGACGAGATCGGTCGCCAGGTAGTTGATCAATCTTCGGCAGAGACCGCAGTGCACCACAATGATCTGGCTAGCGTCGGCCGCATCCTGAAGCGTGCGCACGGGCTTGGCAGGGTGTCTGTGGAATTTCTGATACTGTTCGGGCATGGCCAAACACCTTAGGAAACTTTTCCGGCCATGCAAGCGTGTTTCAGGGATTGGACCTTCATTTCATGAAGCGCCTTGGGTTCGGTCGATCTTGGAGTGATTTCGATATCTACCTCCGCGATTGGCCAGTATCGACTCTTCTCTCCTTAGATGCATTAATGCGCTCCTATCGATGGGGGGACAAAAATGAGACGTGCAATCAGCACAATTGTGGTCGCATCCGCAGCCGCTTTGGCGGCTTGCACGCCGCAGCCGGCGCAATACGCCCAAAAGCTAAGTATGAACGACCCCAAATGGGAAAGCGAGGACTGCAAAGAGATCCGTCTCGCCTCGCTGAATTATGACGACAAGGTCGGTCAGCGTATGGCCATTGGCGTAGCGTCCGGCCTCCTGCTAGGACCTTTTGGTATTCCTCTCGCTATCGCAGCGGATGCGAATCAGGAAGAGCAGCGGCAGGCGTTCGCTCGCGAAATGCATCTTCGTTGCTCAAGTCTTCCACTCCCGGAATCCCTCGTCGAAAAACCGGTTCGCGCCGAACCCAGGAGGCCGGGGGCAGACAGGTGAAGAAAACCTCTTCTACTCTGCCATCCTTTCGGTTCTGTTGGTCGGCTGCGGGTCGATCAGTGTTCCTGTCAGCGGCTCCTTCGAAGACGGCGCGCCATTTTATGGCCGAGCCACTGCGAGCCTGAGTGACGGTGGAAGCTTCGAAGCGATCACGCCGGACGGCTTGACCTGTGTAGGTAGGTACGATGCTTTTACAAAGGAGCCGACAATATCGATGCCGGCGACTTGCAGCGATGGACAAGTGGCAACAGTGGTCGCCACTCGCAACCCGAATATGACATCGGGGACCGGTACCATAACCATGGCGGACGGCCGAAGCGGAACATTCCGGTTCGGAAAGGGAAACTAGCAGAATTTGGTAACGTAGCCCCCGTTTGATAAACTGGGGAGCGAAAAATGTTGCAACAACTCTTCGAGATGCGTGTCCAATTCCTGCAGATCAGGGACGCCGCCAAGGCGATAAACCAGCCCTTGCTGGTGTACTTGGCGGAAATGGGCATGGCCGAATGCGACGAGAGGATGGCGGATCTGCGCACGAACCGCCATCGCTGAGCGCCCCTTAGAGCAGCTTTAGGCTAGCTTTGAAGGAGGTTTATGGTGCTCCAGAATGTGCAGCCTTGAGAGTTCGTCACGCATGAGCGGCAACCAGACTGACAACTCCGTTACCGGCTGCTCGGGGTCGGTCCATGCCTGGGGCCAGCCCATCAGCCAGTCCGAGAATTTCGGGTTGAAGGTCAGGTCGCCGCTCGAGTATCTGCCGCCAGGCTCCAACTTCAAATGGAGCGGGTGCGAACAGAGGGACGTCGCATTGCCCGCCGGCAGGCCGCCCCAGCTCCGTACCAGCAACCACATCATGGTCCAGAGCCTCGCCGCCTTGCCTATCGAGACCTGAGAGCCGATCTGGGTCGGGTCGTCCCTCAATTTCATCCCGGCGGACGAGATCTCCAGCTCCACCTTGTTGGTGTAGATCGTAGTGGTTGGCGTGGGCCAGAATGAAGAGACGCCGTCTGTGGTGGGCCGCGCAGACTTCGAGCGCCGAAAACAAGCCTGCTTTGACGCTAAAGCCCATGCGGCGAAGGTTTTCGAAGACCTCGGCGGCTCCCACACTGAGATGACCTTCGACGTTCTCGAAGAAGCACCATTACGGGTCGACCTCGCGGACGATCCGGGCGATGTCGGGCCAGAGATGGCGCGGGTCGTTCTTGCCGCGCTGCAGGCCTGCGGCGGAGAACGGCTGGCAGGGATATCCGCCAGTGACGAGAGAAACCTTGCCACGCCATGGGCGGCCGTCGAAGGCTTTGACATCGTCCCAGACAGGCGCGTGATCCAGGGCCTTGTCCGCCATCCGCGCCACGAGGGTGGCCGCGGCGAAGGCTTCCCGCTCGACGAAACAAACAGTGCGGTATCGGGGTTCTGCGATGTGGAGACCGAGCTCCAGTCCTCCAACGCCTGCGCAGAGGGCGAGCCCGGTGAGAGGGGGTCCATGTTCGGGATGTATAGCCACACTTTGAGCTCCTTGATCGACGCTCCTGGCGTTCGGTCACGGGCTCGGCCGGCCTCAAGTGGTTGATGGTACCGCAGCGACGGCACTTGATTTCGATATCGTTTGCGATCGCGTTCTGTCCAGCCCTAAGTGCGCAATAGGTTTGCATTTCGCTTGGCGTTAGAATCTGGCAGTCTATTATTCCGGATGTCGGAAGATCAGACCTCCGAAAATCAACGCATATAGCCAAACACCAAAATGGAAAGGCGCACCGTAGAATGTCTAACAGACCTACAAATTCGGGCCCGAAGACCAACTCCGCTACTCCGCTGACCGGAACGGGTGTAGGCGGCTCAGCAACTCCCGCGACTGGATCCGGCGGAGGGAGCAAGCCTGCGAAACCTGGCCGCTAGTCAGCGTTTTCTCAGACACCATTCAATTTGTTCGATCTCGCTTCGGGGTATATATCTTAGTCGCATGATGCCGAGTTCTTTATCGATGACCGGTTCGAAGACTTGTTCGGCTTGGTCGTCGCTCGGCCAAATTTTTGTTACGTAAATGGAAATTCCGTCTTCGTTAATTTTCAAAGGCGGGAAAGGTGGGCTCTGAGGAATCAGATCGAAGTCACTTTCCAAAGTGGTGCCATTTCTCATCATTACCTGAACGAAGGTAAAGCGCGATTTGGAGTGGGCGATGGACATCCATACGCTGGCTTCATGGTCATCGCGGGAGATGTCCCGATTTTCCATGAGCTTGGAAAAACGTGTCTCACCGTACTTCCTCCAGAATGCTCCAACCAAGACCCCCGCAAACATAGTGATGAACGGAGAAACCCACTCGATCTCGATCAAACCAGGAATTTCCGTGAGCAGGACTACTGAAAGTGCACTAATAATTTTGCTGACAACCGCAAATGCTAGGACCTGAAGCAGAAAGTCTTCTGTTCGATGTACCCTTGCCAATCCCATTGAAGATATCTTGTAGCCAAAATACCCGGCAACAAGCATGGCCTGAAAATCGAAGGAAACATTAAGAAGGTCATTCATTTGGGGCTCTGCTGTAGCGGTTCGGGACTAGGTAGGTTTACGTAGGATAGCTCGACTAAAGTGATCTGCCGAAGATTTTCCCAAGCTTGGCACGGGGCCCACATCCAACACATATGCAAATTTCAATCTAGCCTCCGCAAAACATCGGAACTCTCTGACCGACTTACTTGTCGTGTTGCGACATCGGGAGGTCTCAAATGATTGATGGTGCCGCAGCGACGGCACTTGATTTCGATATCGTTTGCTATGGCGTTGTGTCCGGCCTTGAAAAGCAGGGCAGAACACTTCCCGCACCTTATGTCCTTCATTTCGTGTTCCGAGAGAATCAGTCACCCTGCATTTGCTTGCGAAAGCAGGCCGGGTGAGATGTTGTCTCGTAGCGCATCTGACGGGTCGGGAGTCCAATCTAGGCCCGTCGCTTGGAGCGGTCACACGCTCCAGCCGCCCGGGAGCGTGAGGTAAGGGATGGTTGTTGATCTCACACTGGAAGCCGATTTTCTGCAGTTTTGCAGCTTTCCGCTGTTTGGAATCGCTTGGCTTTCGACTCTCGGACTCTTCTGTGATTTGGCCGGAGTGCTATTTGTTTCGTCCGATCTTTTTAGATTGGGAAGCGCAATTCGTCGGAGCACGAGAGCTGAAGAACAGCTTAAGCAACACATAATTGCGGCCGAGATCCTAGCAAGGGAACGAAAAGCTTCAGTTGTCAGGAACGCATCAATAGAAAAAGAGATATACGACAAGACCGCGATAACGGGTCCGATGCTAAAATTTAACATGCTCGTGCTCCAGCAGATAAGCGACAACAAAAAAATCGCGTTGGAAGCCAAGGTTCAGGCCGACCGCACAGAAAGGGAGGTTGAAGCCGTGCGAGGCGCAATTCTTGATTTCTTTCGAGAAGGCCGTGAAGAAACATCTCTACGCTTAGGTGCGGCAAAGTTTGGTTTAGCATTGATACTATTTGGGTTTTTGGCCCAGATAGTCGGTTCGTGGCCTTGTGGCAAACTGATACAGATTTGATTGAAATACGAGTTGTCTCAACGCTAACGTGATTACTACTGATCTTCATAAGATAGGTCTGCCCGCTGCCTGCATCCAGGCGGTGTCGATCTGTGCGTCGGTCACGTTGAACTCCGGCTGTCCCCGGAGGGCGGTGATCAGATCGCTGTCCCGCCGCACCTCTTCGAGCCGGCGCCAGCGGCCGAGAGCGTCCGCCCGGGCGATAGCGTTGTCGGCGAAGATCCGGTTGATGACCGGCTCGACGTCATTGCGGTCAAGGCCCATGAGGATCAGCGCGGTCTCAAACTGTGCGGCCGAAAGCGGATAGTGCTTCGGATCGGTGGATGCGGACTTGGTCCCGTCCGGATTGACGATGATGGCGGTCGGCGGAACGCCTGCGAGCGCTTCGTCGGCGGCTGCAATCTCGGCGGCGACCGTGGCCGCGGTCTTGAAGCCCACCAGCCCCAGTTCGTTGCCCTTGATAAGGATCGCCCACTTGTCGGCCGAAGCGCCGGCGGCGGCCTTGGCTGTTGCCCATCCCGGCGTCTTGGCCAGCTCGTCGACTACGACACGGGCACGGTTGGTGACGACGTTGTCCGCGAATACCTGCGGGTCTTTTGCGGCGATCTGAAGTGCGAGCAGCTCGGCTTCTGTGACTTCGATTGTGATATCAGGCATGTCGAGATCCTTTCTAGCCGATCAGCTGACCGGAGAAGATGGCGAGGGCGAGCGTGCTGGACACGCCATTGAAGTGGATAAGCTGAAGATCGACGTAGTCGCCCTGGGTGAGATAGACCCGCGGCTCCAGCGAGCCGGTGAAATAGGCCAGCCCATAGAGGTAGCCGATTGGCCCCAACGGGCTGCCGTTCTTGAAGAAGCGGAGACCCGGACCGCTTGTCGAGGTTGCCACCATCGCCGATGCGGAGAAGACATAGGTGCCCGCCACCGGTGCCGTGAACCGTCCCGTCGAACTGTCGAAATGCGAACCGATGTTGGTCGATACGGTGACCGTGCCGTCACCTGTCTTGCCGATGAACGTGCTGCCGGTGGTCTTGCCGGATGCAGTGTCATGCTGGACGGAGAACGCCGGCTGCGAGGGCAACAGCAACTCTCCGCCTGTGGTCAGTTTCGCACGCGCCACATTGCCCGCCAGAAGCTCCAGCGGATGCGAAGTGATCGTGCCCACCTGGCCGCTTGTCGAGCCGTTGGTCTTGAGGCCGGCAACGACACTGTCATTGGACGAGGCTACGGTTTTATTGCCCGTTCCGGGCGCGTAGGCGTCGAGACCATACGCCGGTGTCCGGCCGATGCCGAGGTTGCCGGTCAGAGCACCTCCGGCCAGGCCGAGCACCTGAAGCGCCGCGCGCCATTCTGCGGCGTCCACATTCTCCATCAGCTCGTTCGAGAACGTCGTGAAGCTTCCCAGCGGATCGATCTGGCTCAACAACTCTGCCAGCCGGTTGGCGTTGCTTGTGGCTGTCGGCAATACGGCGCTGTCGATCGAGATCGTGAAGGCGAGCCCGGTTGCCGTCGTGCCGGTATAGGGGAGCTTCAGATCAAGTTCCGTGTTGCTGTTGACCGTATCGATCGCCCAGCTACGCCCGTCGGCAAGCTGGAAGAGGCCGGCCGTCACTCCGGCCGCAACCAGATTGCCGCTCGCAATGGTGACGGTGGTCGATCCGTTTGTGACCGAAGCCGTGCCTGTGACGTTGAGAACTCCCATGATGCGCCTCTAAACCGGGATGCCGAAGATGAAATAGCGGATGCCCACCACGGGTGGGGTGAACCATGCAAAAAAGGGACTGCCATTGCTTCCTGTAAACGCGTTCACGGCCTTGCCTCGGAATGTCCAGAAGTCGACCTGCGTACTGGACACGACATGGGCGAACACCGTGTCACCGGAGAAACCTTCACCGGATCTGATCAGCCAGCGAATGACGGGCGGCCCCGCCAGCAAACGCCCTCCGACAGCCGTTATCACCGACATTTTGACGAAGGGCTGAAGACCTGGATTGGTAAAAGTCACAGGCCAAGTTCGCTGACCGGCCAGGTTGACGTCGATGTAGCCTTCCGCGAGGATCGGCATTGTCGGCCAGCGGCTGTCGATAACGATGTCAGAGAGCCGCGGCGGGTCGCCGGCGCCAGGTGCGAGCAGGCGCACCACCTTCTGGCCGTCCTCTTCGAATGTCTGGAATACGTTGTTGCTGCCCGAGCTGGGTCCGAGCGTGTCTTCTGCGACAACGACAAAACGCGCACGGCAAGCGACGCCGGCATTCTCGAAGTAAACG
The DNA here is from genome assembly GCA_965233445.1 of Hoeflea sp. GTDB lineage: Bacteria > Pseudomonadota > Alphaproteobacteria > Rhizobiales > Rhizobiaceae > Hoeflea. Next base: position 4,158,340 of record OZ247491.1, on the reverse strand, counting down.
GTGCTGCCGCTGATGTAGTGCTTGGCTCCGTAGAAGGCCAAGGCTGGCGACGCCGGGAAATACAAGTCACCACCGGCAGCATCATAGTACTGGACATCGAGATAGACGGTCGCATCGACCGTGAAGCCGATATTGAACGTCGTGGTCGAGGTCGCCGCAATCAGAATGTCGCCGGATGCGATCACCTTTGCCGGTCGCTTTTCCGCCGCAAAGGCAAGCTGCTGCTTGGTGGCCGTCGAAACATCGTACCCCGGCTTGGCAATCTTAAGCGTCGAGGGTGTTATCTCGATCACCTTCTCGCCCGGTGTTGGTGTCGCGGGTGCAGCCTGAAGCACAGGCTGATTGTCACCGGGGAGGTTCCAGACGATGCACGTCCCGTATCTTTCGACATTGGCATCGATGTCTTTCAGACCAAGAAGGGCTCCGCTGAAAGTGTGGGCGCTTGAAAAGCCGGTTGCCGAGGTGAAGCGATACTCGCTGCCGCCAATGGGGCCTGCGTATTGCCCATCTTGAAACGCAGAGCCAGGGTAGAAGACGTCCGGTTCCCCGCCGATCGCATAGTAGCCCCCGTTTGTGTAAGGTCGGTAGGCGTATTCCATATCGATGAACTTGTCGCCGCCGTCCTTGAACTTGAAGTCGAGTAGCGGGCACGCATAGTCTAATTCAGGGAAAGCCGCCGGACCGTAAAAGGTGTTCGCGACGAAGCCGCCAAACTGACCGTAGTATGCCTGATGGGCGGTGACGAAATCGGCCGAGGTTCCAGCACCGCCCGAAAAAATCCAATTGGAAGATAGCGGCTCATGGATGGCCTGTTTGATGTCGACGATGTCTGCAACAGCCTCATCCTTCGAGTTGTAGTGAAAGAGGTGACGGCTGGCATCGAGAGTGGTGCGCGGATCATCGGAGCTGTCCTTTGTGATTTTGAGACAAGCCTCGCCGGTGCTGTCAATTCCGATGAAGGTCCGGGGCATCAGGAGAACACCTCGATGGAGGCCAGGCTGCCTGAGCCCTTCAGCACCAACTTGCCGTTGGCACTGGCGGCCTGATCGAAGATGTGTGTTCCGATGCGCGCAACAGCAAGCTTCAGTTCGCCATCCTCAAACACGAGCGGACTGCCTTCGTTCGTGCCGTCCGTGACGACGAACTGATCGGCATTGATCAGCACGCGGCTTGAAAGCGTCGGCGGATCTCCGCCAGCGGTGACCACCTCGATCACCATGCCGGCATCCTCGAACGCATCGGCAAGCGTGGCGCGGGCATAAAGCGTGATCCGGGAGAGCACGTCGCCCGAGCCCGCCGACGCCTCCATCTTGAACAGCCCGCCCGCGGTTGCGTCGTCGGCTTTCACGTCGACTGCGTTGATCGATTCCGCGAGAGACTCGTCGCCATCCGCCCGGGCCTGATCGACCGTCGTGATGTTGGCCGTGTTTTCCTCGACCGCGGCATCTATCTCGGTGATCAGCGCTCCGAGTGCTTCCGTCTCCGAGGCCCGCGTGATGATCTCGCTCTTGACCGTCGCCTCGGCCGTGCCGACGCGGGTTTGAACCCGGCCCAGCGTCAACCGGTTAGAAAGCCCCGCTCCGGAGACAGTGTCAGCCAGATCGGTCACCAGAGCCCGGAGATCATTGTAGTCGGCCCGCATGCCCTCGATCGTTCCGGCGAGGTCTTCCGCTACCTCTCCGAGGATCACCTGCAGCGGCACGGTCGCCATTTCGGTCGTTGTCCAGCTCGTCCAGGTCTTCAGCCGGTCGGGGATCGTGGCGATCGTTGCCCGCGCCTCGTAATCGGTGACGGACTGGACGCCGGCGCTCACGATCAGCGCTCCGGACGCCACGTCGGTGGCGGTTGCGGTCAACATCGGAGCGCTCGTGCCCTCCTTGCGATATTCGATCCGGACGGCCGTGATCGTCGGATCTTCGGGATCGTCCCAGGTGAATTCGAGAGCCGGGATCTGTGCACCGTTGGTTCCGGTGATCAGCCCGGCCGTGACATTGAAATTCGCAACAGTGGAGACCAACGAAGGATTGACCGGTGGCGAAACCGGAATGACCACCGGCCCGGCCTCGATCCCTTCCTCGTCGTAGACATCCGCGCCGGTTTCGGACAATTCGAGCGTGAACCGGAACCGTTCGTCAAAACCCCATTTCGTGATCAGCCAGTCGATGCCGTCATATGTGACCCAGTCGCCGGGCTGGAGGCGCGCGCCGACCTTGCGCGACACCGGCAGGGTTCTCTGCCTGGCCTTGCGGTTCTGGCGGTAGCGAATGTTGAGCAGATACTGCGCGATGTCGGGATCGGTCACCTGCAGGAAGTCGTTGCCCTGCGGTCGCTTGCGTCCGTCTGCAGCGATGTCTGCATTAACACTGACAGTGGTGAGGCTCTCCGGGTTCCAGTGTGCCTCGATCGAGGTGAACTGGCCCGACAGGATGTTGATCGCGTCAAAGCCCGATCGCCGGTTTTTCGACTTGCGGGGCGCGTCCACGCGAATGTCGGCCGGCGTGATAGTCAGCACCGGAACCTGCGCCGCACCCGCCAGCACGCCGTCGAGGCCTGCGCGATTGACCGCGTAACCGGCCATCGCGTCTTCCATCATCTGCAGGACGGCAATGTGATCATCCTCGGCCGAGACAAACAGGTTGTTGTGATAGGTCGGGATCGTGTTGCCGCCGACGGTTCGCTCGGCATCGCAGACATTCGCCGCGACCATGTGCATGGCCACATCGATCTGGTTGATCGACTTGCCGACCCCGACCAGGACATCGCCGGACACAAGACCGCGAAGCCCGAGCTGGAAATTCAGGCGGTGAATTGCCGGGTTGAGCGTGTGCTCCCAGGTCGCGGGATCGCCCAGGCGGTGGTTGCCTTCGCCGCCTGACACCGTGTCATCGAGCCTCGGATCGTACATGCACCAGCCGCGCAACACGAACTCGAACTCCGGCCGTCCCTTGCCGAAAAGCGATGCCGACCAGGTCCGCGAAACCACCACATAGGCGTGTCCGGCGACCGTGCTTGTGGACTTCCACGGATTGCCCAGTCCCGCGGTTGCCGCGACCAGTTCGCTGTCGGCAAGCTGGCCGGGCCGCCCGTCATAGAACTTGACCACCAATGCCGCGCCGAAGCCGTCGACGGTGTATCGGGCGTGCTCATTGCCGACCGGCGTCTGGCTGATCAGATCGTGCTTTTCGCCATAGAAATAGACATAGGGTTCGAGGCCGTCGCAGCGGTCGTTGGCCAGCACGAACACTTCGTCATTGTTCTGGTTGCCAGCGCCCCACTTGGCGTAATAGATCCGGTGACCCTTAGTCTTGCCGGTGCCGAACAGCACCTGCGCGGCCACGTCGCCGCCAAGCTGCAGCTGGCCTTGAACGGCTGTGCTGAGTGTCTTCTTCGGCCGATTGATGTAGGAAAGCGCCACCTGCGCGGCGAGCGCCAGGCCACCGCCAATGAGCGAGGCGGCCGACACGCCGAACAGTGTTGCGCCCCCGAGACCTAGCGCGCCTGCGATTAACCCGCCGATAGCTGTAAAAATCGCCATGACCGGTCAGACCCTGAAAGCGCGTTTGGCGAAGTGAAGCGGCCACGCCGCTGGCCCGGCTTCGGTGATCGAATGCCAGCTCTGGCCGCCATGGATGCCGACATGCTCGGCGCCATCGACCTCGACGATCGCGATGTCTCCGATCCGCGATCGGCCCCAGGCAACAGGCTCGCCCAGTTCGGAGAGGAACGTGATTAAAGAAGTGTGGTCGTGCTTCCTGAGCGCTTTCTGGGCTCCCTTGAGCGTGCTGTAAGAGCCCGTGTAGGCGTCGACATGCGAAGTCCCCTGCAGCGCGTCGATCACCTTCAGCCCGAGGAAGAAGCAGTCATTGATGCCATAGGCATAGGGCTCCGCCCGCGCGGCCTTGATGATCTCCGAAACCACGGTCGCCCGGTTCATCGCTGGCCCCATTCTTCGGACCAGGTCGGCGACGTGGCGACGTACTCGAATGCCGTGTCCGTTTCCTGATTGTGCCGAGCCTGGTCTTCCTGCGATCTCTTGGCGTAGGTCTGGTCACGGTACCGCCGCGACAGGGTTTCGAGCGAGATTGAGAGTGTGATCGTGGCCTGACCGTTTTCGTCCACCGCACCGCCTTCGAACTCGACCTCGTCAATCTCGTAGAAATGGGTGACCAGGACGCCCAGGACCTCGTCGGTCGCCGGGTCGCCGCACAGATAGGACACGGTGACCGGCGCATTGATGTAGTCATAGGCCTCGATTGAGGCGATGGCGTCATCGGCATTGTCGGTCGGCACATTGGAAAACGAGAGCACCGCTTCGCTGATCTGGTTGCCCAGCGAGGCCGAAAGCCCTTCCGCGTCCAGAAACCGGTTCGGCAAATACTCAAGGCCGCCGTAAGTGAAGGGCCGCCCTCCGTTGTGATACCCCACAACCGTGTCCGGCGTTTCGCCTTTGCCCTTGAGTTCGATCCTGATCAGCGCGATGACCTTGACGGCTCCACTGTCGACCTGGGTGGCAACGGCTGTGTCGAGCGCCGGCATCAGAAGATCTCCGTAGCGGAAAAGCTTGCACGGCGATTGCTCCGCGCCTTCGGAACGCCGGCGCCCAGGGACAGCAGCATCAGGCAGGAGGGACGCTCGAAGTTGACGGTGGAATTGGCTGCCGTGAAGACGCCAGTATCAAGCGCGAAGGCGATCGACAGCGTCACCTCGCCGCCGGCATCGGCCGTAGCCGCAGCCGTGATCCGGTGCAGGGAGCGAACAGTCTCGGACTTTCGGATCTCGACGTGACAACTTTGATTGATTTGAAAGCCCGCCGGCAGGCCGCTAACCACGATGGTCCGGCTGTCGGTCACCTCTTCCAGAGTGGCGGTTCCGTCGAATGCTCCTCCGCCGGCGCGCGTGCCCGAGAGCGGTGTACCGCCGTAAGCAGACGGGCGCGGGCGGTAGATGTCATGACACTCGAAAACCGTCTTTCCGATAAAGGCGCGGTGGAAGAACGTTTCGGCTATGTCGATTTCGGCACTGGTGAGCCAGGGCGTTCGCGCCGACTTGAGCCGCCAATAAGGGGTGCCGAAGTCGGCGGTCTCGGTGTCGCGTCCCTGCATGCGCGAAACCTCGCGCATGTTGATGGGTTCGAGGTCGAACTCTTCATAGGGCAGTTCCGGGAATGGCAGCACCGTGATCGTCATCGGTCGAGCGTCGCGGCGCGGTTGTTCTTCTTGAACGTCAACGCGAACTCCGCCCGAGCCCGCGACACGGCCACGTCGGTGCTCCGTTCGATGGCCGCGCCGATCTCCTTCTCCGTCACGGCGCCGGTGAAATAGATGTTCTGGGTGAGGTGCGCGGTTCTGGCCTCTGCTCCCCGCATTGCGCCGGGAGCTGCGAAAGCTCCGGCCGGGCCGGTGTAGCCGCCGTCATCGAAGCCGCGACCGCTCTTGGCAGCCTTGTGCACGCGGTCGAGCGTCGAGACGCCGATCGTGCGCACGGCCGGGGAGGAAAAGACGAACTCGTCCCGGTGCACCTTCCCGGCGACCTGCAGACGCCCGCCCGGTCCTGTGTAGCCGCCGTCGTCATAAAGACCTATGCCCCCGGCTCTGGCAATTGAGAGCTGACCGCCGCCGAACAGGCCGCTGAAGATCGAGGACAGGAACCCGCCGAAGCCACCACCCGAACCGCCGCCCAATCCACCGAGGTTTGACAGCGCGTCCACCAATTCTGTCTGCAATTTGTCGATCAGCCGGTCGAGAACACGAACGCCGATATCGCCAAGTTCCTCTAGCTCGATCTTGCCGTCGCGGGCGGCGTTGCGCAGCCCGCCGATGACGTCGCCCCACATTCCCTTCCGATCGGCGAGCACCTGGCCCTGGCGTTCGGTCTCGGCCGTCACTTCGGCAAGCGTGGTTCCGAGTTCGCGCAACCGCTCGATTTCCTCGGGCGCAAGCTCGATGCCGGCAGTGCGCGCCTGGTTGAGCAGGATCTGCTGTTGCCGCAGCCGGTCGGCGGCAAGTTCCGTCATGGTGTAGGCGTCGGCTTCCAGCCGCTGCGCGGCGATCGCGGCCTCGGCATTTGCGACGATCGACTGGTACCGCTCGGCATCGCGTTCGGCGTCGGTGCGGCGAGAACCGCGGGTCCGCCTTGTGCGATCAGGACGCTCCGGATCCGGAAAAAAGCGGGACCGCCAATAGTCGTCCTGTTCGATGTCGCGCGGGTCGCTGCCGCGGCCGCCGCCGAAATCGCTGAAGGGGATGTCGCCGCGGTCATTCAGAGTGGAGCGGTTGCGGGCAAGTGTTTCGCTCCTTTCGATAGCCTCTTGAAGCGCGTCGCGGTAACGACGGACGGCGGCAGAGGCGTCATCCGACGCCGCCACAAACTCATTGCTCATAAGGTTGGCAAGCGCGCGATTAACCCGATCAGAATCCTCTGCCGTGTCCCTCCCTTCCTTCTGAGCTTCACGGAGATCCTGGACCGCCCGGTCAGCCTCGTTGAAAGCGTCGCGGATGACGTTGACGGAACCGGCGCTCTCGCCTGCGCGGTACATCTCGTTGACCAACTCGCCGACCGCCGACCGAACCTGGTCTATGTCGGCGCGTGCCTGCGCGAAGCGCGCGTCAATGGCGGCGGCGGTCGCCTTGGTCAGTTCATCGCCGCTCAACGCTCGGTCACGTTCGTCGGCATAGGCCTTGATCTCTGGAACCGCCTTGCCCCATTCAGCAGCCACGCGCCTGATCAAATCCAGTTCTTCATCGAGCGCATCTGCAGCGCGATCGGCTTCGTCGGTGGCGCTGGTGAAGTAGGAAATCGCCGCGGATCCCGCGAGCACAAAACCTGTCGTTAGCAGCCCGAGCGGCGAGAACAATCCGGCCACGGTCTGTCGCAGAGCGCCCATGACGCCGCCAAGCTGTCCGCCATACATGGTCACCTGCGGTAGCTGCTGGGCAAGCAGGATGAACGGGTTCTGGCCGCTCGCAAGCATGGTCCCGATGTCCTGGATCTGAAACGCCAGGTTGGCGGTCTGCATGCGGGCCATCCCGCTGCGATCGGCAAATCCGGCGCTTGCCTGTCCGGCCGCGGCATAGCGAGCGTTGAGGGCTTCCAGCGCCGAGCCGTGCTCCCGGGCCGACAGAGCGCCAAGCTTGAGAGCCCGGTCGAGTTCGCCGAGCTCCCGCTCATAGGCCTTGGAGGCCGCGAAGACCGGGTTGTACTTGCCCCTGAGCTGATCGAGCGCCGCGCCATAGGCTTCGATATCGGCGCGCCGGCGCTCATAGTTGTCTCCGGCCAGTTCCGGACGGACGCCGGCGAAGGACGACACTGCCGCGCGCAACTCCCGTTCCGCCGCCGCCTGTCCACGGGCTGCTTCCCCGGCGCGCCTGGCAGCCGTTGCGGACTGTTCATTGGCGGAGGTGAGTTTGCCGAGTTCGCCTTGCGTGCCCGATGCCGCGTCGCCGATCGCGCGGACATCGCGCTGGGTTTCCGCGAGCGCAGACGCCGCACCCGAGCCGTCGGCCGTGATCAGCAGCGAGACATTGAGCGGAGGCGCTGCCATCAGCCAATCTCCTCCGCGAAGATTTCAAGGGCTGCCTCTTCCATCACGAGCAGATCCTCGAACTCGCGATCGCCGAGAGACCGCCGACGCAGAAGCAGGTCAGCTGCACTCCAGTCGAGACCCAGATGCGCGACGAAGCCGAAGCCGGCGAGAACGCGCCACTGGTTCTGAAGCGCGACAAACGCCTCGAATGACCGACTGTTGATGTCCCAGATCTCGAATACATCTTCCTCGTTCCTTCCCGCTCCGGCCGGCAGGCTGACGCCGAGTTCTGCAAACTCGGCGCGCTGGTCTTCGTCGATCGTGGCGGGCGCCGTGTCCTCATTCCGGCCGCAGCGGGCCATGGCCCAGCTCCGCGCGGCCTCTTTCAGTTTCCCAGCCGCGCCGCGTCATCGACCAGCGACGCGCCCCAGGCCCGATAGAGCGCGAGCCGGAACCAGGAAATCTGCAACGCCTGATCGAGCGCCTCGGCGGAGAACGGCACCGGCTTGCCGTCATCGTCGACCACGTTCTCGTCCCAGTCGCATGCGACCCGCTTGAGATCCGCATGCACCTGGGTGGGATCGCCCTTCATCCGTTCGGCGATCCTGTCGGCCTCATCGCGCGGCAGGGTTTCGAATTGCATCCGGAATTCCATCTCGATCTGCTCGCCCGCCTTGTCCTTGTCCGGGTGCGGGATCGCGACTTTGACGGGCCACCAGTAGCGATGATTGGAGGTGAGCGTGAACTTCATGGTCTTCTCCTTGGACCGGTTCTCAAGCCGGGTTTGAAGCGGTTTCAGGGTTCCTTCAAACGCGCCTTATCGAACCGTGATGGTCAGATCGTCGTCGCCGCTGTCAGCCTTGAGCATCAGCGGAAGTGTGTGGTTGAGGATCCCTTGGCTTGAGGATTCCGAGTAGCGGCCGATCTGCACCACGGGGGCGTCCACCTCGACGATGTTGCCGGCGGTTCCGCCATGGGCCAGCGCCAGGACGCCATCGGTATGGCCGAGCGCGATTGCCTGCCAGTTCTTGGTCGCGAGCGTGGTGGCCTCCATCACGGCCGAACCGGACGCGCGGCGATCGGTAATCTCGATGCTCTCGTGGTTGATCACGAGCCGGGGCTCGACCTGGTTGCCGAGATCGAAGGAGACGCTTTCCGTGGCACCCGCATAGCCATGCAGGCTGAAGGTGGTATTAGCCTCGGAGACCGGCACCGGCGTGGCAAACCCGGTGAAGGTCGTTGCAGGGAGCGCCTGGTCGGCGACGGTCCCGAGGAGACCCATCATCCGGAAGCGGAACCGCGGGATCCGTTTGGAGGTGAAGTCCATCGTCACATTGCCGCGACAGCCGAGCATGATGTGGCGGACGCCATCGAGCAGGTAGTAGAGCGTGACCGCCTCGAAGCCATCCGAGACCGGCTCATAGACCACGTCCGTTTCGGCCGTCACGGTCTCGGAAAGGCCGCAGGCACGCAAAAGCGCGCCATAGCCCGGAACATCGCCGGCGGCTCCCGCTCCGGAAATCTCGACGCCGAACTCGATCATCTGGTGAATGCCGGTCAGGATGACGCCGGTATTGCCCATGTAGGGCCGGACGATATCGCGGCTTTCCTCTTGGCCTTCGAGCGGCGTGAAGCTGACGTCGAACACCTGCATGGCATTGGCCGCGCCTGTCGGCGTGGAATCGGTCCCGTAGGTGGCTTCGATCTTGGCGAGAAGAGCGAGTTTGCGAAGATAGCGCGGCATGTTCAGTTCCCCTTGGATTTGGCCGGCTTGGCGGCGGTTTCCGGTGCGGGCTTTCTGCCCTCGCTCTTGGCCCTGGACTGATCGGTCTCAGAAACAGGCTTCGGTTTGTCGTCATGCGACGCGCGCACGTAGCGGCCACCCTTGCGGCCCTGGTAAGGCTTGTCGGTCATGGGTTCCCCTCGATGTAGCTGGCAACGGAAAAGACGAGTTCGATCCAGACGTATCCCGAGCGGAACCTCAGCACGCGGCCGCCCACATACTCGACCGGTTCGCCGACGCCGGACTGCGGCACAAAGCCGACCAGGGCGGAGCGCACCGCAAGCTTCAGCGCTTCGACATCCGTGAGCGCGGCCGCACCGGTTGTGTCTGTGACGTTGCTGGTGATGATCACCACGGCGATATCGTTTTCGCAGCGCTGCAGCACCGGCCCGGTGGCCCGGGTGTTCTCCTCGGCCGCCTCTTCCTTGATGAAGGCATAGGCCGCTGGCGACGCGGGCGGGTTCCCGTCGATCGCTGCGAGATCGGCGGCGCCCTCGATCAGGGAGAAGGGCTGGGGCTCGATCGCAGTGATCTGTGCCATGACGTCGTCGATCAGGCTCATCTCAGGTCTGCCTCGTCTTTGAGGCCGTCTGCGACGATCGCCTCGATCTCGGCGCGGTCGGTGTCGTCGAGATAAAGGTATGGCCGCGCGGGAATCGTCACGGTGTGTGCGCCGACCTTGACGGTTCGGGCAAAGTTGGAACTGCGGCGCGGACGGAAGCGCGGATCGAAGGTGTCGCTTCGCGGATTATAGTTCTGGTAGATTTCCTGCTCGCGCGCCGGCTGCTCTATTGTGCCGCCGAACTGATGGATGGCGGCATAGGGAAGGTTCGAGCCGACCAGGGCGTAATCGGCGCCGGAATCGCCGGTCAGCGAATTGTAAAGCCGGCCGCTCACCCGCAGCATGTTCTCATATCCGCGCCGGCGCCGGCCGATGCGCTTGTTGGCTGTCCTGGGCGAAAGGCGCGGCCAGGCACCGTCGGGTCCGGTTTCACGCTCGATATGCCGCTGAGTGGTGGTCACCAGGAACGCCGCCACGGCCGACATGATCGCGCCCGGGTTTTCGGAGGCGCGCTGCGCGCTCGACAGCGCCCGGTTGACCTCCGCGTCTTCCACCTTCAACTGGATGCCCTTGGCCATCTTACATGTCCTTCAGGCTGTCGCGGGTGAAGACACGGTCGCCGGGCTTGGCGCGAACCGAGCCGCCGCCGGCCGCGGCAAGCGTCACGCCCTCGGCGTCGATCTGGACAAGACCGCGCGAGACGTCGCGAAGCCAGCCGGTGGCTTCAAGGTAGGCGCGATGAACCGGCCCGTCCTTGTCGGCTGACTTGCCGTGAAGGTAGTAGCGCGCGATGTCGGCCGAGATCCGGGTGAGGACGGCGGGCGCGCTTGAAAGTGGCAGCTCGTAGACCTTGCCGATATAGCCGTCGACCAGCGCCTCGGCGTCCGTGACCGCGCCGTCGACCACGTCGTCATCGATCGTTGTCGCGGGCCGGTTCTGGCGATCGGTGAGCTGTATAAGCTCGCGTTCGCCGAACCGGTCGATCAGCTGCTGTTTGGTAACGTAGGTCAAGCAAGCCTCACGGTCAGCACGGGTTCTGCGAGCATCTGTTCGATATCGTCGAAATCGAACCGGTCGAACTCATGTTCGGTCTCGGCGCGCGGATGGGCGATGCCGGCCCGGCGGAAACCTTCACGCTTGGAGGTGATGACCAGCGACTTTGGCAGCTCCGAACTGCTTTCCGACCATGTCCTGAGAGCTTCGGTGAGATGCGGGCAGAAATCGGCAAGCTCGCTGTCCGTTTCGATCTGGCTCGCCCAGTCCGCAGCCGTCCCGACCGAGGCCTGTGCGGGAGCGGCCGCATTGCCGCTCCCGTCCTGGTCATTGCCCTGGGAGGGCTGCTCGGGGGGTGTATTGGTCTGAAGTGTCTGCCGGTCTCCCACCCGGCTGTCCGCTGGGAGGCGCGCCCCGTCCTGCAGTTGCGCCTCGGGTGTTTCATCGGAGCTCAGCGGCTTCCCCTCGGCATTGGCGGGCGCAGAAGCCATGCCGGCCGCGGCCGCAATCCAGCCAGCCGCCTGGTCTTCCGACTGCGCGATCGAGACAAGCGGTTCCTCGCCGGCGTTGAGCGCGGCGAGATCCGCGAAGCTTGCGACGCCGGCAGCGACCAGCTTCTTGGCCGTCGCTGCGCCGACGCCTTTGATCCTGGTAAGATCGTCCATCTTGTCCTCGCTGGGTTTTCGGTCTTTGAGAAGAGGCCGGGGATCCCGGCCGCTTTCGAAGGACCCGCCGGCTGTCGCGCCGGCGGTAGGTTTCAAATGCGCGGTCAGGCGAGCCAGGGGCAGATGAGCAGCTCGGCGGTGCCCTTCCACTCGTTGGTCTCGCCGCCTGCGGCATATTCGGAATTGAGGATCTTGCGCGCCGCACTTTCGAGCGACGGCGGCACGACGAGGAGGTTCGGCATTAGACCGAGCGGGCGGCCATGATCTCCCTTCATCCCGGAGAGCGCAGCGCGTGCGGTCGCATAGGCGCCCGCGTTCAGCGTCTGCTTCGAGCCATAGGCCTGTTGCCAGAAGCCCAAGCCGACATTGCCGCGCGCATCGGCGCCATACTGGAATTCCTTGTTGTTGAAGACCGTGTCGTCTGTCAGCCGGTCCTTGACCACGAACTCGAAGTCGCGGCGCTTCTGCAGGATGATCGGCTTAAGCGCCCGGTTGGTGCAGAGCAGGAACCATGGTGTGCCGGCACCACCACCGGTATTTGAGACCGACTGAACTTGGCCATTCTCGTCGAGGACAGGGTGGTCGGTGTCGAAGAAGTACTGGCCGTCATAGCATTCGGTCGAGAAGCCGAGCTTCAGTAGCCCGTAAACCAGCTCGTCCCACTTGGCACCGGTGGACTGGCCCATCTCGCTGAACATCGGCGTGTAGATCCCGAGATTGTCCGTCTCAATATCGTCGCGGTCGACGCCGACGGTCAGTTCCCAGGGCTTTTCGGTGATCGAATAGTCGTGCTGTTCGAGCGAATGAACGACACGCGGGCCGATCCATTCACGCACGCTCGGGAATTTGCCGAGCCAGCCGTATTTCTGGGTCTTGTTCGATGCCGGGACGATGGTGGCGACCTGGGTGTGCATGGTCGAAGCCATGCCAAGCCCGCCCTGGAAGGTGGTCTTGAAGCCCGCCCGGAGGGCGTTGAGGTTTTCAGCGTTAACGAGCATGAGAAGTGGTTCCTTTTGGGTGTGTCACCGGGAGGGCCGGCCGGCGGTCGGCATTGCCGTCAGACCGGGTTGGCGAGGCCTGCGAGGTGGGACTGGACACGCGCCTCGTCGAACTCGACCCAGACGCCGTTCGCGTCGACGTCCTCGACGAAGCCCGCGGGCGAACGGGCGGCGGACCCGTCGGTTTTCGCGACCGTCTGGTCATCGACCGCGAAGCAGAGCTTGCCGATCTCGGCGATCGTGATCTCGTCGGTCGACGCGGAGTTGGCGAAGCGGAAGACGCCCTTGCGATACTTGAGGCTTTCGTCGCCGGCCGACGCTCCGCCGGTCTTGCGCTCCTGGGCAACGCCGGCGCCGACCAGGCCGGTGGCGGTCGCGCCCTTTGTCAGGTGGCCGGCGGCGTTGCGCATGACGATCGCGCCGCCATAAACGACGACGGAAGCGGCGAGCGGTCCCGACAGGGTATCGCCCTGCTTTCGGGGCGTGTTGCGGTCTTCAGCGAGTGCGGTCATTGGTGCGGTCCTTTTGCCTTGGCGGCGATGATCTTCAGTGGCGGGTTTGCGAGCGTCGCGACGGCGTCAGGCCGCCGCGTCCGCCTCGGCCTTGAGTGTTTCGCCGTAGCTCTTCGGATCGACGCCCAGGAGGCGCGCGGCGTTTTCCTGCGCGGCAGTCAGGGCAGCTGTCTGCTCGCCGGGCTTTGGTACCGGCTTGAGTTGACGGTCTGTCAGCTCGGGAGCCGAGCCCACGAACTCCTCGAACTTCGCCTTGTCGGCAGTGAAGAGCGAGATGCCCCAGTCACGGAGCGCCGGAACCAGCTTGCCGTCCTTGATCGCCTTGCCGACAGCAGTTTCGGCGGCGTTCCCGGAAACTTCCTTGCGCAACTCCCTCAGTTCCGTCGACAGGGCCGTGACCTGGTCGATCGGCACGAACTTGGACGGGTCCGGATTGCCCCGAGTATCACCCTTGGCCTTGAGCGCGGTCAGGGCCGCGACCGCGTCCTCGACCTTGGCATCGGCCGAAACGCCGGATGCAACAACCAGCTTCCTGCGGTCATCGATCACCGAGAGCGCGGCTTTCTGGATATCTGCTGGCTTGGCGTCCTTCGACAGTTCCAGGGCGGAGGCGAGCGTGGTGTTCGCGCTCAGGAGCGCGTTGAGGGCTGCGAGAGCGTCATCTTCAGAGGCGCCCTTCGCGAGGCCGAGGGCAGCAAGAATCTTGTCCATGTCATCGTTCCTGTCTGGTTTTGAAAAAGCGGCGCTGAACGCCTCAATGTGGTAGGCGGGCACATTGGTGAGCGAGACGCCGAGCACCATTCGGACGTTGCCCTTGGCATCGTGCGGGATCACCGGTGAGAGATAGCGGTACTCCTCAGCGCCGATCGCGCTGGCGGCCGCTGCCGTCCATTTGATGTTGGCCCAGATACCGTCGTCACGAACCTCAAGGCCCTTCACCCACCCGGCAGCCTTCGCCGTCTTGCCGCTGCCGGCTTCCATAACCGCCAGCGCCTGGTGATCGTAATCGACCACCATGTCGGTCTCGCCGTGATAGGCGCGGCTCTCAGTGACGATCCGCTCCATTGCCGCGCGATCGCCGACGATGTACGGGCCGCGGCCGTCGCGGGCCGAGAATTCACCGGCAGGCAGAATGCGCTGCCAGCCACCGGCGCCGGCAGCGAACTCTGTCGAGAGCACTGCGACCGGCCCGGCGGCCTGCGCATCAAGGGATGTCAGTAGGAGGGAAAGCGGCGTATCCATGAGCCGCACCATGGCGGCTTCGGAGGTTTGCGATCATGCCCGCCGCGGCGGGCATGTCACGGGGACCGGAAGATGAGGTGCGGGGAAGCCTGGCGAAATCGTTTTTGAGCCGGTTTAAAAGCCCGTAGGGCGCAATTCGCCCCTCGGACGGTATACGCGCCCGTCTGGCGTGGCAATATTGCTGTGCGGGTTAATCTCGTGAAACGGCCCTGAGGCTGCTTTCTGCTGGTTTGGCTGTCAGATCTCACTTGAACCGATCTTGGCTTCGGCCGCGTCCATGACGGCCCGCCATCCTGCCTTGCCCGGATTGTAGTCCCACCCCGGATCGATACCGTCGGGAACCTGTGTCACCTCGCCAGTGCGCTTGTTGACGAACGGCCGGAAGTCGAGCGGCGGCGGATCGAACACGAGGCGCTCGCCCTCGCGCTTGAGCCGGTCTACGTCACGGTCAGACAGGTTCTGGAGCGTGCAGCGACAATTCCAGCCGCAAGGTGGAGCCCAGTGATCCCAGTAGGGATCGTCGACCGGGAGAACCAGATTGTGCCGGGCACGGTGCGAACGCCGGGTGGCATCGTCCAGGAGCGCCACATAGCGAAGCCACGGCCGGCGCGGCTTGTTGCGCTCGAAGCTCGCCCAGTGGCCCGCGGCATAGGAGACGCGCATGTTGGTGTCGAAGATGGTTCGGAGCCGGCGCGCTGATCCCAGCCGGGCCGGGACGAGGTCACCCGTCTGAGGGTCCGTCACCAGCTGACGCCCCCACCAGCCCTTGGCCTGGAGAAGCGGCGTCAGCTCACGCGCGAAGTCCCGGAAGGTCTTGCCTTCGGAGAGCGCCTGTTCGAGGGCTGCGAAGATGTCGCCCAGGATGTCATAGCCAGCCGACTTGGCGACGGTGAACATCGCCGCGTGATCCTGCTGCCATTGATCGAGCCAGGAAAAGGTCGGGTCGAGCGCGCCGCCCCTGGCGCGCAGCGCCCTGATCGTGTCGATCGGCGGGACAGGTTCGAATTTCAGGGTCAAGCGAGATCCTCGCCGGCCTCGCCGGATATGCGGGCGGCGAATACCGCGCGGGCGAGCTGCTCGCCAAGCTCTTCGCTAGAAAGTCCTTCAAGCCGGATTTGAAAGAGGCTCCGGATCTCTTCAAGGCTCGTGGCTTCCGCGATCCCGGAGGCCAACCCCTCGACGATCGGTCCGATCAGTGGCTCCCATTCACCCGCCATTGCGTCGGACGCCGCGTCGATCGCGTCCGCTGCCGCCTTGCGCTTTGCGGTCAAGCCGGCCGGGGATCCTGCCGGCAGTTGGTCCTCGCTGGTCGTCTCATTCCCAACAAGCGAGTAATCCCGGTCGCGGCTTGGCTCTTTCGAAGATGCGCCGAGCAGTTCCTCGCCGGCTTCGGGATCCGGCAGCCCGATCCGATCCCGCATGGTCGCCATTCCGACCTTGAGCCCCAGCGGAACCAGGCGGGCAACATTCTCGACCAGCTTGTCGATGTCCTGCTCGTCAGGGCGGCCAATCTTGATCTTCGGCCACGCCTTTGGCTGCCCAAAGTTGAGCGACACCAACGGTCGGACGAGGTCCCGGTTGAGCGTGGCTGCCAGTGCCTTGGCGTCGGCCTCCTCGATGTCGTCACGCACGCCGTCATGCACCTTGCCGACTGCATAGCTTCCCTTCTGGGCGTCCGTGGTCGAGGTCTGGCCGAGGACGAGCTTCGAGATCTGCCGGTCGAGCCAGTCGGCCCGCCTTTCGTAAAGTTCATGCGTGCCCGAGATATTGGCCTCGACAAACTCGACGGCCATGGAGGCCGGTACGATCGCTGCGTAATCCGCTCCGATGTTGGCGACGGCATGGAGCAGCACGTCCTTGTCGACATCCGTCGCGCCTGGCCCGTACTTGCCGAGACGGAGCGGCTGGCCGTAGGCTTCCGAGAAGATGGCCCAGTCCTTCAAGGTGAAAGACTTGAACATGTAGGCCCAGGCGGCTGCCCTGGCGAGGCCGCCGCGGATCGGCAGGCCGGACTTGGCCTTGAACGAATGATAGATCCAGCCATAGGGCTTGAGCGGCTCGGGGCCGGAATCGCCGCGCAGCATCGGTGTTTCGCCATCGGCGCGGTCGAATTCGAACCAGCGCGCGTCGTTCCATACGAGCCGCTTCGGCATCCATTGCCGCTCGGACGTTTCCCAGATGATTTCCGTGCAGGAGAAGCCCTTGCCGGTCGCGTCGAGAATGTCGCGCAGCTCGACCTCGAACTCGTCGCGCTCGACCACCTCGCGCACCAGGTCGGCATGTCTGATGCTCTCCGGATCGTCGCCCGCCGCCTCGACGGTGATTTCGAGGCCAGCCACCTGCAGCTTCCGGGTCTGAAGAACCGACCCGTAGTGCAGGTCCCGCTCTTCCATGTCCTCGGCCAGCGCCAGGTAATCATCCGGCGACGATACGATGGAGTTCGACAGGATCTGTGCCAGGCGCCCGGGGGTAAGCCCGGCCGCCGGGTGGTGCGCATCGCGTTGCCGCACGCCGCGCACGCTCGGCCCGCCCTGTTCGGCCTTGAGCTCAGAGGTGTTCACCTTGCGGCCGTAAGCGTCATACCAGGTCAGGGCCATCAGAAGGTTCCTCTCGATCGGCGCAGCGAAGCCATCCGGAATCCGCCGGTGGTTTCGTCGGGCCGGTCTTGCCAGCCGCTCTCGTCGGCCTGCGGTTTTTGCTCGAAACGAGAAGGCTTGCGCACGGCCGCGCGGTAGGCGAACTCGCGCCATTCCATCCGGCTCGCGAAATAGGCAAGCGCCAGGGCAACGGCAAAGTCGCCGTGCCGCTTCTTGCCGGCTTCACCCTCGCGCTCCGGCGGGATCGAGGGAATGCCGCGAACGATCTTCACCGCCCTCAGGTCAATGACGTGTTCCGCATCCTTGGCGAGCGCGATCGTGTCGTCCTCGAACGCCGTTTTAAGCGGCGGCATGTGCTCGTTGTACCAGCTCGAAGACAACGAGACCTGCCAGACGAGGCCGGCGCCGTCGACGTCTTCGCGGATCCCGAACTCCCGGCCGAGATCCTCGGCGAGGTTCATGCCCATGCCGGTGGCGTCGATCGCGGCCCCAACCAGCCGGTGCGCCGCCATGATGATGTCCCGGCAGATCGCCTTCTGCTCGGCAAAGGGCACCCGGCGCATTTCCACTGTCAGCGCCGAAACCCGGCGCAGATCCTTTTCGATCCTCAGGAGCTTTGCGACGGCTGGATCCTTCTTGCGCGCCGGGTCGTAGCCGAACGCATGCAGCGCCTCCTCGTCGAGGCCTTCAAGTACTTCGCGAAGTTCCTCCATGAAGGGTGCCAGGAGCGAGCGGCGGGTAAGTTCGGGCTTTTGAAGATAGTCGTCTGGCAGGTCGAGCCGCAGCACCGGTGCATCTTCAGACGCGACCGTCATGCGTGCCTCGATCAGCGGCGTAGTCAACCAGGAGCCTGATCCCATGGCGGGAACGCAGAAAAGCTCCTCGTCGGCGCCATCCCCATAAAAGTCGATGATGTCCTGCCGCCAGTTGGCTTCCGCTTCCGGCGACCATTCCTCACCCGTCACCAGGCAGATCCGTTGATAAAGACCCTGCATCAGCGCCTGGTCGAAATCGATCCTCGTGTGCGCGCCCTTGCGCCTGCCGCCGAGAATGTCCTGGACAAGAGTATTGAACTCGTTGTCGACGCCATTGTGCGTCGAACAGACAACAACCTGACCGCCCCACATCAGGAAGGCGAGCGCCGCCTTGAGCAGCTCCTTCAGGCTGTCGACGAACGCGGCTTCGTCGATGATGACAAGACCCTGTTTGCCTCGCAGCGTTCGCGGCGCCGAGGACAACGCCACGATCTCGAAGCCGGATGCAAACCGGATCCTGAACGCCTGGATGGACCGGTCGCCGCTCTCGTCCTTGTCGGCGAAGAAGAATTCCTCGGCTTCCATCGCGGCCATGTTGAATGCGCGTGCCCACATTCCGCAGGCGTCGACAAATTCGCGGGTCATCTCCTGGCTGTAGGAGATGTACATCGCGTCCATACCGCCGGCCGACTTCGCACGGGCAGCGCGCAGCACCGCATAGGAAGCAAGCCCCCAGGTCAGGCCGATCCGCCGGGACTTCTCGATGACCAGAAGCGATGTGCCGCTTTCGAGCTTCGCCACCGTATCGCCCTGGTACTCGAGGAGCACCTTTGGCAGGCCCAGCTCAGCAACGATTCCCGGAAGCGCCTCCGTGCTCTCGCGCCTTAGCTTCTCCCATTCAGACTTGCTGATAGGCGCGCTCACGCCTTCACCCCAAGGATCTGCTCATGGATGGCACTGACGGTTTCGGCAGTCAGTCCTTTCACCTTGCCCACTGCTTCGACCACCTTATCGGCGGCTTCCTTCAGTTTGGCGTTCGCCTTGGCCTCCGACTTGTCTCTCAATTCCGCGGAGTGACGCTGTGCCATGACCGTGTCCTTGTAGGCCCGCGCCAGCTCCATCGCATTCTTCGGGTTGAGCCCGTCATCTTCAAGCAACTCGTCAATGAGCGTCTTGAGAAATTCGCCGAGCACAATGTCCGCTTTGCTGACTTCCTCGGGCGTCAACCGTTCGGCAATGCCGGCATAGATGTGACGGCGCTCCTCCAGTTGCATGGTGCGCTTGGCGAGCCGCATGGCTTTGCGGTTGAAGGCCGACCTTGAGACGGTTTCGATGCCTTTGGCTTCGAGCCTGTCATTCAATTCGAAGAGAATGTCGGCTTGAGTTCGTTCGCGGCGGTTTAGTTCACCGATCGCCCAATACAGATCATCCCGCGCTTCTTCCGGAAGAAGGTCAAGACTGGAAAGCCGCCCGCGCCCCGCCATGCCTCACGCTCCCAACGAAGGGCGGGCGACGCCTTCGATCACACTGCGCCGTTCGACATGATCGAGCCCGGCCTGCTTGAGCGATGCGATCATCACGGATCCGGCGGTTACGAGAGTAACCGCATTGAGTTCCTCAAGCTTGCGCAACTGAGTTCGTACCCAATCCCGGGACCGCATGTGACCAAAGGCTTCGAGCACCTTTTGCAGTATGGCCTCGTTCAGGCTGCCGTTCGTCTGCCGAGCCAGTTCCTTGAGGATCACGAGGCGGGCGTCTTCCGCCATGAAGACTTCGTAGTTCATGAGTTCTTTTCCCTCAGCCAGTCGTCGATCCGATGGACGGTCCTGGAGACGCTGCCCATGCTTTCGCTCAGCGCGGAGACGTTTCCCTGCAACTGCGCGAGGGTGAGCCGCAGATCGTTGACGGTGTCCTTGTCCGGCAAGTGCTTGAGTTCGCCTTCCGCCGCCTGGATGCGACGATCATGCTCGATCAGCTTGACCTTGACGGCCTCCAGGTCGGTCTTGATCTGCCGTTCGCCGGACGAGAAGTACCCCTTGGCGTGGCCGAGCAGCGCGATAACCGCCAGCGCCAGTCCGAGATATTGTGAGATTTCGGCTGTGGTCATCCTAGCGCCGCCCCCGTTCGAATGTTTCCTGACACGTGATGCACCGCTCTGCCCATGGCGCGGCCGCGCGGCGTGCTTGCGGGATTTCCGACCCGCAATCCCTGCACTCGGGAGAGCCGGCGCCGCCGACCAGCGCCGTGACCGCACCAAGCTTCAGGTCGCGTTCAAGCGCGACCCGCGCCTCCGCCTGCTCGATCATGAAATCGGTGCCGCTCACGATCTGCGGCCCCGCTTCAGAACGGCGTCGATCACGTTGCGGCCGAGATCCTTGACGGTGTGTCCGCCCATGTAGAGCGCCATGAACCAGGAGGTGAGCGTCATCAGCGTGGCCAGATCGACCGTCTCGATCAACACGCCGCCGCCCGAGCCGATACGCTGGTTGATGATCGGCGCGATGATGATGCGCCAGATCCAGAAGATGGCGAGCAGATACATCCAGCCGTAGCGCCAGAACGATAGCCAGAAGCCCTCCCGGGTTTCGGATTGAAGCAGCGCGAACTGGCCTTCGAGCCCGGCCGTGTAGAGCGCGATCAGCTCGGGCATCTGGGCTTCCGTTGCTATGACTGCTTCCTTGAGGTCATCCGGGTTGAGCTTTTCAAGCTCGATCGGCTCGGCCCCGGCGTGCTCCGCCACGGTCTTGATCACGGTTTCGGCAAGGTCCCCGGAGGCCTTGCCAAAGCGTCTTTCGAGAACGCGCTTGATAAGAGGCGCTCCCACCTCGGCCGCGACGCCGGCAATGATACCGCCAATGAGACTCATGGCATCACCTCCCGCAAGATGAGAAACAGAAGTCCGGATGAAACGAACGCGGGCATAAGCGACATGGCAGCGGCTTTTCCCTTGCCCGCGAGCAAGCACACAATGGCAAAGATGAATGACCCAAGGCCGCAGATCAGAAGGATAGCGACAATCAGCGCTGCACCGAGAAACCCGATCATGCGCGGCCTCCCATCTTGAGCGAGCCCGCGCCACGAACCGCGATCGCCAGTTCGTCCCGGTACCGCCAGGCAAGCCAGATCCCGCCGATCACAAGAACCGCGAGGCTGCCATAAAGGATTAGATCGCCGTATCCGGTGGCTGAGATCGACCGGTCTGCCGCCCCCGTCGCGGCGCCGGCACCGCTGCTGGCTGCGCCCTTGGCGGCCTTCGCCCTGACATCGATCACACGCTGGATCTGGTCTAGGGTCGAGCGGCCGAGTATCCCGTCATTGTCGAGCTGCGGATGCGCCTCCTGGAAGCGGCGGACAGCAGCCTCAACGAGATCCCGGTTTGCAGCCTTGTCCGAAAGATAGCCCAGATCGACCAGCCACCGGACGCCCTGGTTGAAATCGTCCTCGCCAAGACGCCACGCCGGCATCGATACCGCGATGTCGGAGGCAGCGCTCGACCTGGGCGCTTTCACCCAGGCAGGCCATTTGTTGAACTCCATGATGGCGGAGGCTTCGGCGCGTCTGCGAACAAGGCCCGGCAGCCGTCGTCCCTTTGCTGTGGTGGCGGTCACCTTCAGCCGGCGGGCGGCTTCTCGAACATCGCCCCTTACAAGCGCCTTGAACCACGTCCATTTCGCAGCACCCAGCCCGCAATTGAAGAGCATGTCGGTGGCCGCGGCCTGGGCGTGCGGCGTGGCCCGGCTCGCATGCTTGCGAACCGGCCCGTAATACTCGGCGTCGATCAGCTTCTTGAGCACCGCAGATGAGTCCGCTTCCGCGATCCGGTCCCCGAGCTGCAGCTTCCGGCCGTGCTTCTTGAGCCACCATTCCCGAAACACTTTCGAGCCCCAGGTGAAACCGTAGCCGATGGTGATTACCCCGACAGGATCGCGATAGGCACGAAGCACCTTGCCCTCGTGGCCACCGGTGAAGGGGATTAGACGCGGATCATAGGCGGGCATGGCTGGCTCCGGCGCAGATACCGGCCGGCGCGGGCCGACCGGTTCAGGTTGACAGGGCAGCAGGCAATCGCCCGGCTGCTCAACGCAGGATGTCAGTCATGGGGGGTAACGCTCATGCCCGCCGTGGCGGGCATGAGGCGAAAGCGGTCTGTCAGTCGAGGGGGAAGAGTTGGCCCTGGCGCGGATCGGCGCCCTTCTCGGGCTTGCCGTCCATCCGGGCGAAGATCTTGTCGACCCCGGTTTCGGTGAGGCCCAGCTTGCGGGCGATCTCGGCATTCGACAGGCCGCTTTCCCGATAGTGCCGCGCGCGCTCGTCGCGGGCAAGAGGAACGCGGAGATAACTGCCTGCATACCGCTCGGCGAGCCTTTCGGCAACTGTGCCCCCAAGCGAGCGGGACAGCTTGGTCTCCGCGGTCCGTCGCGGCACGAACAACCGCGTGCCTCCGTAGCTCTCGGCGAGCCGGACGAAATCGTCGCGGCCGAGCAGCTCGCGGAGTTCGGTCGCAAGTGCGGGTTCAGGGATCACCGGCGAGGCTCCCCGTCTCTCGGTCGCATCAGATCCTGCAGGACATTCCAGTAGGGCACGACCTTACCGTCGAGCACGGTAACGATGCAGCCGTCGCGCAGCAGGTAGCGTGCCCCGCGGATCCTGACTGATGGCGCCCCGTTGTGGTTTTGGCACTCGGCCTCCATCGCCGCGCGCACCTCTTCGATGTCGATGCCGGCAACCCGTTCGAGATAGCGAAGGACGGCGTGGTCGGAAGCGCGGACGGTCATTTTGCCGGCCTTTTCGCATCACGAATCTTGCCGCCGAGGATGTTCATGGCGCTGATCCAATCCTTATCCGACAGCGACCAAGGTTCCTCACAACCATGCTCAGCCAGGAGATCTACCAGAGAGCGCTCGGGCAGAATGAGCCGATGGAAAATGAACTTGGAGTGTTGCGCCTTGGCGATCCGATAACCGTTGCTCTGCGACCAGTCCGGCAGAAACCGGTCATTGCGCCAGTCGACGCCGCCGTCGCGCGCAAGCCACGCCTTCAGCGCCTCGATCGCCTTGGTGGCGTCGTCGTGGTAGCGCAGGAACCGGGTGTGATCGATCCCGGTCTGGCGCTTGACGAATGCCAACAATGCCGCATCGTCGCGGTTGTCGATCAGGCCGAGGTTCCAGCCGGCGATCCAGAGCGCCTGCAGCTTGCCGGCATACTTACCCTCAAGTCCTTTTCGAGAGCCCTTCGAGGCCGGTTTGAATCCCTGTTTCTTAAGCACGTCGAGCACCCGGCCGCGTTCGCCCTCGCTCATTTTCTTCGACGACCGCTTGCCGGTTTCCCGTTCGAGCAGATCCCGCCAGGTGTCGTCATCGAGCCCGAGCTGCTTCTTTGCAATGTGGAGTATGGCGAGTGCAGTCATCGACTCGCTCCAATTGCCGCCGTAAGGTTGCAGAGTTTGAGTTTGGGAGCGCGGAAAGCCGTATGTCGCGAGAAGACAACATCTGGTTCATTGTCAGCGTAGGAACGGGGATCCTCTTGGGATGTGTACTCGGTCTTTGGTTCGCTGAAATCCAACCGCAACAGAGACTGGTTTACGACTACCAAGCCATTATTGCCGGAATTCTGGCGCTTGCCGCCGGTTTGATGACGGTCTTTCAAATGATGAGGGTAGACAATAGGCAAGCTGACAGACAACGAGAACTCATGTCGGTTCAGCTTAGGAAGGATGCTTTGATCCTCGATCGCTTTCGATACGAGATAAGTGCCTTGATGACGCAAGCAAACGATCTCCGCGAGGTGTTGTCCCGCTTTGACTCGCCGAGCGGCATACTGAACAATCTCGTTACGATCATCGAAGCTGCTAAGAGACTTAGTGTATCGTCCTCTCCAGAAAGGCTCACCAACTACGCGAAGGCGGCAGATTTGCTCTCTGCCGAATTCTATGAACACATGACCAAATATAGCCACATCAAGACCACGATCGATGCTCGATTTTCTGTTGTTCAGAATCCCATGGTTGCAAGCATTGAAGATCGAAATGTAGCCTTCAAAGATGTACTCATTTTGATGAGTGAGTATGAAGGCTGCCTTGCAGATATTTTCGATTACGTCACTGAGTTGCGGCGAAAATACATCAAGGCGACAGGGCTCCCGCTTAAGGATATCAAGTTTGTCAGTCGGTTGAGCGAAGATGACTAGAAAGGTCAATTCGTCGTCTCCAGTTCCAGCGCCTGGACGGTGAGCCGCGCCAATTGCGCCTGCAGTTCGATCCGTCGCCATGAATTCGGTTTGAGTTTCTCGATGCGCCGGGCGAGTTCCCGGCGCTGGTCCTCGATGTCGCGCGCATCTCGCCACCGAAATAGATCAACCGGTTCGAATATGGCGGGACGGGGCATGTCACGGCAGCCAGTGCAGCGCGTGGACGAGCTTCGCCATCATTGTCTCGCACTCGCGCAATCGGTAATGGTAGGTGACGTTCTTGCACACCGGAGAAATCGAGGATGACAAAGACATTCCGTGTTCTTGATTTCTTGCTCGTGGGCTCCTCCACATTGATGGGAGGGTTCGCAGGAGCGGCGATCGCTTCTGGTTTGGGTCCCTTTGAAAACCTGGAATGGGAAACCTTGGTGGCAGGTTCTATGGCTGTCTTTGCAGCCTTCTACACAGTCCAGCAGATGCAGAACTCCGAGCGATTGGCTGACAGCAGGCACAACAAGAGTTTGTTCGTTCAGACATTGCCGGTGCGTCTGAAAATCGAGCGAGTTAGGGACCGATGGCCGAGGAGGCTTCGTCGTTTCGCAAGGGTCACCGATGAACTCCTTACCGCAGCAAACGACGCAAAACTGGATCAGGGTGCCTCGCAAGAAACTCGCGCGAAGTATTTTAGGATCGTTTTCAACTCTGTCAGAGATTTTGGTTGGACAGAGGCGAACGGAATGCCTGAGGACATGCTCACGCCAGAACTGGATAATGCTGTCGCTGATTTTCGTTCGTGGCTCGATATGCTGGGCGATGTCTTCCCTAGGGAGATTTCTTTGCCCCAAGTGGGGCTTGAGCCTACCCACGACTCCGCAGTCACTGTAAATGGAATTACCGCAGCAATACTTGGGGACGCTTCGACGAAAGCGGAAGAGTTGGCAGAGGCGATCGATCGCTGGAGCGAACAAATGCTGGGTGGATGAAAGGACCATCATTCACCCGCCTTTGCCAAATCGATGGTCACCGCCTGCCATGGATCAGTGATCCGCTTGCGCTCATGGAACCGGACATACTGCTTGGACCCGGTGACGCGCATCGCGTCGCGGATCGCTTCCATGGCCTTCAACCAGCGCTCGTCCTCGATCTGCATTCTCAAGAGCATGAAAATCTCCGAACGGTTGATCTGGCCCTCCTTGTCGGTGTTGAAGGCGCGGGTGACGATGGCGCGGATCTCCGGCCGGCTGTCCGCCGACCACTCGTTCAGACACTCGTCGATCAGGGTCTTGGCCACCTGCAGCTGTGGCCCGAAGTCGACGAAATCCGCCACCGATACGGTCACCCGCATGAGGCCGTCGATCGTCTGATAGGTCCGGTTGCCCTTCTTCCCGCCCTTCTTCGTGCCGTAGTCCTGGTCGAGCAGCGCATCGAATTCGCCGAGGTCGGTCATGGTGTGCCCGCGGAACCGGGCGATCTGGGCCGAGAGATCGCGGGCAAACCCCATGATCTTGCGAACCGTCTCGTCTTCGAGCTTGTCGGCGGGCTTTACCATTTCGAGCGGCACCAGCGCGCCCTTGGCGTCGGCCATGTAGGGCTTGCCGTTGACCATCGTGATGCCCTCTTGGGCGCGTTCTTCCAGAATGACTGCTTCGGTCATGGTCATGTCCTTTTCTTCGGTGTGACTTGATTGCAGACGGCGACCGCCGCCTTTTCGAACTTTTGCCGGGCGAGGTTTTCGCCCGCGCTGTGGCGTTCCTGCTCAAGATGCCAGCGCGCCTCGACCAGGCCTTCGAGTGCCGCGGTGAGCTGCGCGTTTCCACCGGTGACAATCGGCACGTGAACCGGCTTCGTTTGTGGCTTGACCTCGGGCTTGGGAGCGGGTGGCAGATCCTCGGCAAGCATCATTGCCGCCATGTGCCGGTTCGCGTCTTCGAGCTGCTGGTCGTAGATCAGAAGCGCCGCCGCAAGATCGCGGATCTGGTCGATCGGAAGACCGATGGCGACCCTTCGGTTCGCGACAAGCGCCGCGGCCAGGTCAACGGCGTTGACCTGATCCCGAAGCCCGGCATCTTCTGGTGCAGCCGCGCTCACGCGGCGCCTCCGCCGCCCGTGTTGCCAGGTCCGAGCCGTTCGCGGCGAACGCAGGTGAACATGATGACATTGTCGGCCGGTGCGGCTTGAGGCTCGACCGGACGTTCGCGCCTGGCGAGATCGTTCCAGCGGTATCGGGACAAATCGTTCTCCATGGCAATTGCCAGGCGCGCGAGTTCGTCCAGGTGTTCGACAAGGCCGACGATCTCGTCTGCCGAAAATGTCTTGCCGCCGTGGGCATGGCCCTTGAGCACATCCCGGGTGGCCTTCAGGTGGTCGGAGAGGAATTCGCTCATGACCGCTTTCCTTTCGTGAAATCCGGATAGACGACGGGAGCCTCGGACGCGCCTTCGAGCAGGCCGTCCTGCATCACTTCGAGGGTCAGGTCGCCGAGGATGCCCCCGACGGCCTGGTCCTGTTCGAGGATGCGATGGATGCCGAGCTCGTCTTCCAGGAGGGCAATCTTTTCCCGGATGGCATTGAGCCGCTTGATCAGCGTTCGCGCCTTGTCCGGGTCGAGCCGGAGCCCGTCCTCATTTGTGTTGTCGGCGACCAGCTTGGCCATCAATTCGAACTCGCCGCTGATCGGAGAGGTCCTTGCAACAGCGGCTGCCATCACAGGCCCTCCACGTCGCGGTTCTGCCAGGCGGCGCGGATCATGTCGGCGTCAACCGGTTGGCCGGCGCCTGCGGCCCGCATGCCGGCAAGCTTGAGTGTCTTGTCGATCTGGCCGAGCGCACCGGGCTTCATGCCAATGCCGATCAGCACCTTGCGTGCATCCGGATCGGCGATCTTCCAGGCGTCCAGAAGCGCATTGATGTCTTCCGGCCGAGGTTTGGCGAGCTTCAGGCGCTTGCCTATCCTGCGCTTGATCTGGGCGTAGGACGGCCCGTCGGTGCTGCGCGTAAACCGGGAGTAGATTTCTTCATTGCCGACCAGGGCAACGCCGCAGGAGTAGAGATCGACAAAATGCCGGAGTTGATCCACCGCGTTGTCGATCAGGTTCTGGGCCTCGTCCACAATCAGCATCGAACCGGAGCCGTTGTTGAGCAGCCGTTTCCCGATCGCTCGGACCAGCTTGGCGGGGTTGTGCTGCGTGAGGTTGAGCGCGTCGGCCAGTTCGACCAGCAAGCCGTGAACCGTCTTCGTGTGCGGCGATATCGTGACCATGTGAACATTCGGCCTGGTGCTGGCGAATTGCCTGCAGGCCGCGGTCTTGCCGGTGCCAGCCGCGGCAGTGATCGTCACCAGGTCATTCATCATTTGGGCAAAGACCAGGGTTTCGGTGATGTCCTGGGCGGTGCGTGTCAGGATGAAACCCGGGCTGACCGGAACCGTGGCAGCAAGCCCCGACATCTCTTCGACCGAATCGAGCCAGCGCTTGACCTTCTCGTTCTGAGGTTCAAGCCGGCCGTCATATTTCCCCGAATACCAGGCGCTAAAGGTGCCATCAGGCATTCCGATCCGGCTTGCGACCTCAACCTTTGTCCATCCGTTGAGTTGGCCGATATCAGCCACGCCGGCGGTGAGCTCTTTCCAGGCTTTCAGATCCGCATCAGAGCGGCCGGGCCGGTTGCCGGTAATATCCGGCATTTGCGCGGGCGGCGCCCAGGTGCTGCTTTGAGGCAAAGTTGCATTCGCTGCATTCGTCATCTAGGGTTTCCTCGTTTTGTTGACTTGGGCGGGATTTTCCCCGCCCGTTTTTTTTGGGCCTTACCCACCACTCACTGGCCCGGCTTCTCCCCACCGCTCGCGGGGAATTCGATCACGTTCTTCTCAAGCATCCGGAGTGCCCGGCTGAAGTCGGCCTCGGCCGCTTCATCCCATTCGGCACTTGGTCGCTGCTCGGGTCGCACACCGCCATTGGCGACCCGTTTGAACTTTGGAGGTTCGGGTTTTGGTTCCGGCGCCGCCTTGCCGGATCCGTAGATTTCGGCGAGCGCGTCCGGGGAAAGTTCCGCATGAAGTCGCGCGCTCTCCCGCACCGCCCTCGTGAGCGC
This sequence comes from Hoeflea sp., assembly GCA_965233445.1. Lineage (GTDB taxonomy): Bacteria > Pseudomonadota > Alphaproteobacteria > Rhizobiales > Rhizobiaceae > Hoeflea. The sequence goes on along the minus strand of OZ247491.1, from coordinate 4,130,437 downwards.
GTTCCGCTTGGAGGCATGGTCACGCGCCGCGCCTGTATCGAAGAAGCCGGCGTCGTCGAGGCAGTCGGCGATACAGATCAGGTTGTCGCGATCGTCGTAGACGCGGATCGGCAGGTGCAGGTTGTCCGGATCGAACCGGACAGTGACATGATTGCCTGCGATCGCGCCGAGTTCGACGCTCCAATAGCGGTTGCCGAAGATCTCGATCTCTCCCGAGCCCTTCTTGGTCCGGATCCTTTCGGCGGCGAGCAGCCAAAGCGCCCGCTGCGCTTCGGTCGGCCAGCGCACAAGTGTCGTCGGTTGATTGAGAGATGCGCTGAATGTTTCGTCGAAGGAGCGCCCCTCAGCGTTCCCGCCGCGGCGCCCGGGCCGAGCATTGTGTTCGGCAATCATCCGGTCGACATGGACCTTGAAATCCGCAAACGGGATCGCCCTTGAAGCGTAGTTTTCGGGCTTGGCGTCCGGCGTGTTGCCGGTATAGGCGCCCGCGCAGAACGGATGCTTTGCAATGTCCTCGGCAAGGTCGCGGAAGGCGCGCTCGATCGGTTTGGATTGGCCCGAATAGGGTGTCGCCCAGATGATCTCGGTGCCGAGCGTTGTCAGCAGGCCCTGTGGATCCTCATCACGCACCTTGAACCGGTATCGGTTCGGTGCACCGCCGGTGATCCATTTCGAGGCGAAGGCCCGGCCGTTATCGAGGAGGAACTTGTCGGGGATCCCGTGCCGGCTGACCATGTCGCCAATCACGAGGCGGACAGTGTCCTTGTTTTCGGAAGGTGACAGTCGCCATGCAACCATCTTGCCGGAATAGAGATCCTGAAGCGCGAGCAGGATCACGCGGGTCGGTTTGTCCTGGCCGGGCAGTCTGACGAAGACGTCAAACTTGTGTCCGTCCATGTTTACCGCTTCCATTGCGTGAAGCATCGATCGGTCCCGGCGCTGTGCCGGATAGAGGTTCTTGACCTGGTCGCGCTTCTTGCGTGCGGCAACCATGACAGGCTTCGGCACCTCGGCTTCGAGCCGCCTGCGAAGCGCGCGTTCGGTCGGAATTGGCGACCAGCCCTTATCGCTCGCCGCAGTTTTCATGCGCCGGTAACAGGCAGAGAAAGCCGGTGCCTCCGGTCGCAGATAGTCGCTCTTCAGCGCCGCCCAGGCTTGCGGGTCGCAATCCGTGAATTTGGCGGTCGGCTGGTACTGATCCGCGAGCGCCGCAAGCCAGTCCTGGCGGTCGATCCCTCTGATCCGTCCGCGCCAGTTTCGGACGGCGCGCGGGCTGGCGCCGTGCTGCTTGGTGGCGCACGAAACGGAAGCAGTCTCGCTCATGCCGTCGGCAATCAGTGAGGCGACGCTGCAGACGGCTTTCAGGCGGAGTTCGCAAACGGCTTTCCGTTCCTTCGAGAGCGCCTCATAACCTGCCCAAAGCCCAGCCCGGGCATCCTCCGCGGGATCGTTGCCATCATTGGCCGGCGCGCCATGCGCTATCATCAATCGCGCCTGAGTGGCCTGCGGCAGAAGCGAGTAGTGATACTCCCATCCACCGCCGCGCCCGGGCCGCTTTCTGACTTTGCCTTCCTGGTGTTTCCATCCGGCGTTCGCCGCGGCCTTCCGTGCCGCCTCATGGGTGATCCCCATCGCGTCGGAGACCTCTGCAAGGGTATAAAACTGCTTCATGCTTGCGCCGCCTTCCGCGCCGCAACCATCGCCCGGATGTCGGCTTCGTTGTCCTGAAGGAATGAGAGGCTCGCCCGCACCGCCCGCATCCGTCCGATCAGCATCTCGGCTTCCGCCTGCCGCATTTTTCCGCGCCGGATCTGCTCGGGATACACCCGCTCCCGGAGCGCGATTTCGCGGTCGACTTCCGCGATCTGACCTATCAGCGATACTTTCATGGACGGCGCCTCCAGCTCTTTGGCTCGATCGGCCGGGCACGAAGCTTCCTCAGCTTGGCGTCGATCTGGCGCTTCTCCTGGTGAAGCAGCGCGATCTCGGCGAGCTTCGCCTCCGAGCCCTCCAGAACTGTCATTCCGGCCTTGGCGACCACCACGTCGAACAGCCATTTGGCGTTCGTCGCATGAACGAAGGCGGAGAAGCGCAGCAGGCTGATGTCGTGGCTGTCCTTGCTTTCGGCCGTGTAGGCATCGAGCGTGGTCTTCGACAGGTTCGGCAGGCCTAGATACTGCGCCATCCGAAGCGCGATCGTGTGCCGGTCGTATCCGCTTTCACGGATGGCACGGCTCATGGCCCGCTTGATCTCGGAGCGGAACCGATCGAGGTCGACCGATTGGGCCTCGATCCGCTCCGGGTAGAGCCGGTCGTCGAATAGCCCGAGTTGATCCGGGTGGCCCTTGCTCATGATGCGTCATCCTTCGCCGTGGCCTTCGCGTTCGAGGCGGCAGAGAGACCGGCATGGGCCATGAATTTCTTTCGGGTCGCCGGCTTGGCGCGCTCCCAGGCGTCAATCAGCCGGGAGATCACCTGCATTTCGGGATCTTGCTTCTTTGCCGGCGGCTCGATCAGTTCCATCGCAGCTTTGAAATCGCCCTTGCTTTCGCGAAGCGCGATATGCGCCTTGGCCCGTTTTGTGGGCTCCAGCTTGGCGAGCTTGAGCAACTGGCTCTGGTTGTCGGCGATCGGCGTGCCGGCGATCTGCTGGCGCAGCTCGCGGGGCAGGTTCTGGGCAATACTGTTGAGCCGATAAATCGCGCGGCGCGATATGCCGAGACGGTCGGCGCAGACCTGTGAGAAGCCGTTCTCGGCCTCTTGGGCTATCAGATCGACGGGCGAATTTGAAAGTAGTGCCAACTTGGCACTACTTTTTGGAGGGCGTCCGGTTTTCTTGATCTCACCGCGCGTTTTCTCCCAGACGTCACGATAGGTCTCCACGAACACGGCTCGGTCGATGACCGATAGATCGTTGCGGAAAAGGTTCTCGGATATCTCCAGCAGAACCGCCTCGTCGGCGTCGGCCTTAACCACCACCGCGTCGATCTCTGCCTCTTCCAGCATCTCGAAGGCGCGGTAGCGATGCGCGCCGGCAACCAGCGTGTAGGATCGCTCTCCATTTGGAGTTTGACGTACGGTGATCGGGTTTATGAGACCGTGCTCGGCGATCGACTTATTGATCGCCAGCGCATGGTCTTCGTCGATCGAGCGCAATCGCTCCGGGACGTGGATATCGGAAAGCTTGATGCTCTTGGAGACAGCCATTACGCGACCTCCAGAAGCTTGTTCTGGTACAGGCTCTCGGCGCGTTCCGCGATGATCCGGTACTGCTCTTCGAATTCGGGCTCTTCAAGCCGCCGGTCGACCACTTCCACAGCGCGGCCAATCGACCACCGCTTCCGGTCAACGATTTTTCCAGCGCGGCGCTTGGGAATCCCGAACCGCGCGATGATCAGATGGACAGCTATCTGCCGGGCAAAGGAGGCCTCGAAATGCCCGTGTGGCGGATCGATGATCACGGCCACGGGAATGTGCGGATAGGCTTCCTTCACCGATGCCACGCACACCCGGAAGGTCAGATCGTAGAGTTCGGTGTCGCTGTAGTATTTCATGGCTGGTACTCCGGTACGAAAATTATCAGCGCGATCGCCGCCAGGACGCTGACAAGCGTCACCACGAAGACGTGAGCATCGGCGCTCCAGGGCAGCGGCTTTTCCCCGGCGCGGCGCATTGCCTCGAAGGCTCTTTTGAAAAGGCGGCGCATCCTCAAACCCTCTCGGCCTGTCGGGTCTCCTCGCCGATCATCAGCGCCCGCACAGTCAGGACGCCGACGCCGAGCGCCAGGGCCGCGATGACCGCGATCAGGATCAACTGGCCGCGAGTTGACATCTGCGGCCGGGAGAGGGCTTCGAACCGTGCTCCAAGGAGGTCTGTTTGCGCAGGTTTCATGTCTACGCCGCCTGTTCGTTTCGGCGTTGCTTGAGCGTCGGAACCCGTGTCCAATCCTGGGGTGATCGCCGCTGACCGGACGGCCTGTAACGGGTCATCCACAGAAGATGTGGCTTGGTGCCGAGAGCAGCGGCGATCGCACGCTCGCCCTTCTGGTTGGGCTCGCGCATGGCATTGCGCGCCGCCCCGTCGGTAAGGCCGTATTTGCGGTCGATATCCGCAAGTGTGATCCCGGCCTGAGAAAGCAGCGCCTTGATGCGGGCCTGCTCTTCCACCCTTGGATCGACTCTGGAAGTCGTGCCGTGCATAGTGATCTCCGGTATCGGAATCAGGGGCGTACAGGCCGCTTTTTCCGGGTTGGTTTATCTGCGAATGAGGGGAGAATATATACGATTGGGATAATGTAAACCCCATTTGTATATTTACTATGGCGAGACCCAGGAAAATTGCGCCCGGAATAGGCGAGCGCATTGTCTCCCTTGTGCCCAAGGGACAAACAATTTCAGATTTTGCGGAGGCACTTGGGGTGGCTGAGCAGACGCTTGGGAACTATGTCCGTGGGGAGCGAGAGCCTAGCTATGACTTTCTGCGGCGCCTACGCGAGTACCAAAGCGTCGACATTAACTGGCTAATTACCGGCGAGATTGGTGTTGAGGCACAAGTTCAGGGCACAGCCAAACAGACCCAGCAGATTACCATTCCGCGTTACGCCATCCAGGCATCGGCTGGGGGTGGGGCGGTTGTTTTGTCTCAAGAGGTCGAGGACTATTTCACGGTGTCTCGTGACTGGATCGCCCGGTATCTTCCACAGGGGGCGAAAGCGGGGGTTATCGAAGCCCGCGGCGACTCAATGGAGCCGACTATTGCTGATGGGGACATCCTCCTACTGAATTTCTCGATAGATAATTCCGCAGTTAATGATGGGGGGGTATTTGTTATTTCTGTGGACGGGGTGCTGCTTGTAAAACGGCTTCAAGTGACGGTTGATGGGCACATTTTGATAAGGTCCGATAACAGTCTTTACGAGCAGGAGCGGGTCACGCGAGAATTTGCAGATGAACGAATTTCGGTTCATGCTAAAGTAGTCTGGGTTGGAGGCCCCATTAGAAGAAAGTGAATTTCGGATAATGAATTTCCATGAGATGAAAAGATGTTGAGCCACGCCCAAGATTTTCTAACGTTGATATTTACATTGGTAACCGCCGGTCATCTGATTGATCAGTTTTTCTTAAATTCACATAAAAAGATAATTGCAGATTACATATTTGGGAGAAAAGACCTGAATTTGCACGCATTTGAAACCAATCTAATTCGAGGAATCATCGGATACTTCATTATTGATAATAGACTTGTTCCTATAAGGATATTTGTTTTTTCATATGTTATTACTTTCATTTTTATAGCGGCGGCAGTCATTAGGTCGGGCCCCCCATATGGGCCCTTGGTGACTGATAATTTTACTACTACTATAAATCTAATTCTCTCATTCATTTTTGTAGTTGGTTTTCTGGCCCTCGTCTCTCTAGCAAGCCATGGCCTTGATTTGCTAAGCTTTGCGATAACAAAGTTTCTATTCTGGGATAGAAGTCCTTCAATGTACATGTTTTATTTATGTGCACTAATAGATTTTTTTGTATCTACTATAGTATTTTTCATAGTGGGCGCTCTAATAGTTGAGTATTATGGTGAGCCGTTCGGCTTTCCAATTGTTTTTGCATCGGTTAGCGCTGGTTTCATCAATGTTTTTCAAATTGGTGCGGCGGTGACTGCGATGATGGCTAGAGCCGCCGCGATAATGATGAGATTTGGAAAATACGTTAGTGAGAGAAGTAAATTCTATGATTATCCGTTCTCATATTTGGGATTGATAGCTACAATATTTTACAGCGTCGCGATCATAGGAATCGAGGGTTGCAACTACATCTTCGATTCGTTTTGAATTATTATTCAGTTGTTTTTAATTTCACCCCGTTCGGGTAGGGGCAATTGATTCAGGTAGCAATATCGATACTTGCCATTCTGTCTGCTGCAGCTGCAGTGTATCGGCCGTCAATTCCGGCATATTTCGCGGCCGCCGGCATCAACGCGGTCGCGGGATGGCTGGTGTTCTCGACGCTCTTTTGATCGGCCGTGCCATGCCCCAAAATACGCAGCCTATAATCATCAAAACATTCGCCGACCTGATCCGGTACGGCTATCAGCTAAACGGCACTTGCCGCGGCTGCGGAGTAAATCGTGATGTTGACCTGGCGCGGTGCCCGCCCGATAGAACGTTCGTCCGGCAACGCTTCAATTGCCGCGGCTGCGGCTCATCCGTCATGATCATTTTGAGCCAGATCGCAACTTGCAATGACGGGACCCCAAGAGCGATCGATCAATGGCGCGAGCGGTAGGACGGCCGTGCTCCGGTTGGAAGTTCGACGCGGTCATTTGATGCCCCGCAGGACCGAACTTCCAACCTCGCGGACATTGTTTTTATTGATATTTTCGGCTCTTACTAGGGCTTTGAAGCCGAACTTCCTGCGAAGTTGGAAGTTCGGTTTGGATTGGAGACGGGGCAAAGCCCATTTGCGGCCGGTCTTGCCGGATGCATCCGATCCCGGTTTCTTCATGTTTTCAATGCTTTGAAACGCCAGAGAGTTTCTTGAAGCCGCTTTGAAGCCGTCCTGAGCCGCCGCGCCCGCTTCGCAGCGCCGGCCTTTTCGGGCAGCCCTTTGGCAAAACTCGCCGTCAAAGGCACAAAGAGGCCTGGACGCGGTATTTGGCGGCTAGGCCTTTGTTTTACGGTCTGTTTTCACCTATTCCCGGGTATTCCCACTTAATCCCGGTATTTGGCAGAACCCGGTGTCAAACTACATCCGCAGATGCATATGCACGCCGTCGCGACGCATCGTGAAAAGGCCGGTGCGTCGTGAACAAAACGGACGGGCACCGCAACAACTCAGGCCAGAATATGAGCGGAGGTGAAAATACGGAACGATTTTCTGCCAGCGGTCGCTTGCGGCGAGGGGATGCATTGTTAAAAATACGCTGATTGATCAGGGGGGTATTTCAGCGTTCATGCCGGTTTTCAGTCGCCTTTCGTTTCGCCTGTTCAAAACAGTTGCCATTGTCCTGTGCGGAAGCCTTCTGGTGTCCGGCCCTGCATTGTCGCAGACCCAGCCGCGTTTCGGGCTCGGGGCGGTTCTTGATCCTGACGCCTATGCCACCGTTCGCAAGGCGGCGCCGCTGGCCCGCGGCGATTATTTCGGCGCGCCTCCGGCCATGTCCTTGCGGCAATACCTGCCGCCGGTGGCAAACCAGGGAAATCAGGGCAGCTGCGTGGGCTGGGCCACGGCCTATGCCGCCAGAACGCTGCTCAAGGCCAAGGAAATCGGCGCGGAGTCGGGGACACGTGACCTGGCGATGTCCCCCGCCTATGTGTTCAACCAGATAGCGCTGCCCGGTTGCAACGGAAGCCAGATCCACAAGGCGCTCAGGCTGATGTCGGAGCAGGGCGTCGCGCCGCTAAGTGAATTCCCGTACGATGAAAATTCCTGCACAAGAGTGCCGGACTCGTCCGCAAGGGCGGTGGCCGGGGACGCGCGGATCAAGGACTACAACAGGCTGTGGGGGGAAACGGGGCGCAACAAGCATGTGGCCACCAGGCGGGCTCTTTCCGCCGGCAATCCCGTGGTCATCGGCATGATGGTTGGCGACAGCATGATGCGCTACGAGGGCGACGGGGCCTACCGTCCCTTCGCAGAGGAATATGACCTCATGCGAGACCTCGATTATGCCCTGGATACCGGAAAGCTCGGCGGTCATGCCATGACGGTCATCGGCTATGACGACAATCGTGGTGACGGTGCATTCCAGATCGTCAACTCCTGGGGGCGTGACTGGGGCGAAGACGGCCTGTTCTGGCTGAGCTACTCGGATTTCAACGCGTTCGTCGTGCAAGGCTACGAGGTCGTTCCGCTCGATCCGCCGCCGACGCCGCGCGTGGTCGACATGGGTGGTTCGGTGAAGGTTCTGCACATGTCGGGTGAGCAGCTGACGGCCACGCGTGACGGCGACGGCTACAGGATCACGCGCGCGCTCCCCTCGGGCACGCGGTTTCGGGTCGAGGCTTCAAGCGACATGCCGGGCTACATCTATGTCATCGGAGGCGATGCCACCGGAGACTATGGCGCACTGTTCCCCCGCGGAGAGGATGTCTCGCCACATGCGCCGGCGGGAGCGCGCCTGCTGCTCCCCGGTCCTACCGAGCTTCATTTCACCCGTCTGAACGACACCACCGGGACTGACTACTACGTCCTGCTTTTTGCCCAGGAACGGCTCGACATCGAGGATATTGCCCAGAAACTTCGCGGCGCCTCGGGTTTCCCCGGCAGGCGTCTGGGGGAAATTCTCGGCGACAGGCTCGTCGCGTTCGACGATGTCGAACTGGATGCCGGCGGAATCGGTTTCGAAGCGGTCAGCGGCGAGGCCGATGTCGTCTACCTGCCGCTGGTCATCGACCATGTCGAGCCATCTCCGGCGAACTCCGATGCAGCCGCCCCGCTGATCGTGCTGACCAATCCGGCGCTGGAAAGCTTTGACGATGCGGCCTCGCCCGATGCCCCGATCAAGGTGCAGAGCCGCTTGTTCAGGATCGAAGGCAATGCCCAGGACGAAAGCCTGATCGCAAGTGTCACCGTCGACGGCGCGCTCTCGAGCCAGTTTTCTTCCCGCGGGCCCTTCCGGGCCGAGATCGAATTGCCTCCCGGTCCGGGGCCGCATGCCGTGACTGTTGCCACGCGGGACGCGGAAGGCAATGCCGCGAGCAAGACCTTCCGCTTTTCAGTCGAACCATCGAACTAGACCCAGGAGCCTGCCGTGTTTTCATTTTCTTTCAAATCGCTCCGGGTCTCGATGGCATTGCTTGCCGGGATGACGGCTTTTTCAGGTGCAGCCACAACGGCGAGCCAGGCGCTGGAATGCCGGTTTTGCGAAGGCAAGGATCTGGGCGAGCTGGTGCAGCTATCGGTGGACATGGAAAGTGCTTCGCTGCGTGCCCAGATCCGCGGCTGGCTTGGCGAGAAACACCCGGAGACCGGACCCGGATATTTCGGGCGAGCCTGGATTGCCTCCTCCAACGGAGCCTCTACCGATGAAGTTGTCGGTCTTTACCGTGAGGCAATCCGCCTCGATCCGAGCCTGAGCACGGCCTATGTCAACGGGGGGTTCGCACTGGCCGGAGCGGGGCGCATCGACGAGGCGCTCGAGTTGTACCGCGAAGGGATGGCACAGCGCCCCGATGATCCGATCTTCGTTCGCAACATCTACTTTACGCTGCTCAACGACCTCAAGGATCAACGGCGTGCCGAGGCGTTCCTGAGCGAGGCGGAATCAAACCAGTACACCGTTCCCTGGGGCTACGACTACATTCGCGGCATCGGTGCGCAGAGCAAACGCGACCGTGCGACGGCAGACCGGTTCTACACCAGTGCCCTGGAAAATGGCGGCACCTACGAGGTGCTTGACCGATGGCTGACAAATCGTCTCGCGCTGCAGGCAGAACAGCGCGCCGATCGTGACGCCCGCGTCCAGACACTTGTGGAAGCGCTGCAATGGGGCCGGTCGAACCAGAGCGCGGCTGCCCTTTTCGACGTGGCGAAAATCCTGTCCGATGACTACCAGGACTACACCAACGCCTACACCATCTTTCGCGAATCTTTTGAAACCCGAGCCACACCGGAAGCGGCCACCTCGGCTTTCGGAAGCATCGGCAACAGCGATTTCTATGCCGGACTGGGTATGCTGGAACAGGCAGAAGCCCTGTTTCCGTACAACCACGAAGTGCTGCAGACCCTCGTATGGGCTCACACGAACTTTCTGCTCGATGAAGACAAGGCACGCGATTACGGGCCGCGGGCGATCGCAAACAGCCCGCGAAACGATGATCTCTACGAATCGCTTCGCCAGTATGTGACCTTTCTCGAGGAAGTGGGCGATCACACCACGCCGGCGGAGCTGTTCGAAACTTACCTTTCACAAACGAGCGGACGCGCCAACAACAACATACTCGGCGATTACATCGACAACCGTATCCGCGCGGGAGCGCTCGACCATGCGGGACGGCTGCTCGAACAGGCGCGGACGCGGGAAGGCTTTTCCACGAAGTGGGTTGCAGTGCGCGAGAACCGGATCTCAGGGGCTCTGCGACTTGCAAACCAGCGCGACCGCTACTTCGCGGAAAATCCCTTCCTCGTGAAATGGGAAGAGCGCTTCGGCGACAGTCTGAGAGTTTCGGTCGAATTCGAAACCGGCAAGGCCGACATCCGTCCCGAGAGCTTTGCACCGCTTCAGACGGCAGCCGACCTGCTCAAGTCCTCGGGATCGGAAGACTATGTCTTCCTGATCGAAGGGCATACCGACAGTGTCGGAACCGATGCTGTCAACCTGCCGCTTTCCCAGGCCCGCGCGGCCTCGGTGAAAACCTTCTTCGTTGACCAGCAACAAATCGATCCGGCGAGATTGCAAACGATCGGATATGGTCCTCGCATTCCCCTGGCCACGAATGAGACCGATACCGGAAAGCAGACAAACCGGCGCGTCGAAATCCGTCCCTTTGGCAACATTTCCGCGCCGCGCATTGCCACCAACGGCTGGATCGACGCCAACCGACTGCGCTTGAGCCGCGACGGGCGGATTGCAGTGATGGGAAATTCACCGATCCAGGTGTGGGATCTCGAGCGACGCGTACGCCTGCATCAGTTGCCGATCGGAAGCGTGACCAACGAGATATCGCCGAACGGACGCTATCTTGCTGCGAAGTCCGCCTTCGAAGACCGCACCGGCACCACCACCAACATGATGTACATCTATGACCTGAGGACAGGCCTGGTCCATTCGCAGCTTCCGGTGTCGGATTTTGTCGACGAGATTTCGTGGAGCCCGTTCAGCGACGCGGTGGCCTGGAGCGAGCGCGGCGGGTTCCTGCGTGTCTACGACATCAAGTCCAAATCCTATCGGGGCGTGACGAAAATCGCGCTGATCCGCGGTTCCGAAGAACTCCTCTGGCTGGCTTCGGGCGACCAGATTGCTGCGAAGGCCCCCCAGGGCGCGCCATTGCGCATTTTTGACGCGAACACGCTTCAGGTGCTGAAGGAAATCCCGAACCCGGGCTGGCTGCACGACCTCACCCAGACCAGCGACGGTCGTCACATGGTGGCGATCACGAACAACTATGAACTGGTGGTCTGGGATACCGGCACCTGGCAGGAAGTCCGCCGCCAGCGCATGCCGATCGCCGGCTTCAACCTGGCCGCTCATCCGACCAGGCCCTGGATCATGATATCCGATGGCTTTGAGAACGAGACCAGGCTCGCGCTGGTTGATGTCACCACAGGGGAGATTGTTTCCAGTCGTCGTGACAGCCAGTCGATCGTCGGCAGCTTCACGCCGGACGGCAATTCCTTTGTCGCCGCCGTCAATGACGAGATTGTCTACTACGACACCGGATCCCTCCAGGAGACCAATCGGATCAGCGGCCAGTCCGTCATTGGCAGGGACATAACGGTCGTCAAGGAAGCCGATCTGCTGATTTCGCGCGACGCGAACGGCAGTTCGGTCTGGAGCCTGAAAACCGGACGGCGGGTGCACCGTATCGAGCGGCCGACTGTCAGCGGCTGGAGGCCGCTCTCACGGGACGGAACCGTTCTGGTTTCCGCGAATGATGAAGGGCAGATCATCACCTTCGATACCCGCAGCTACGTCGACACGGTGGCGATCGAGACCGGTCTCAACCTTTCGAAGGCGAACCACAGTGAAAACTATTTCGTAGTTGCCGCTGTGCCGGAGGGAGACGGGCCTTTCAGCTCTCCACGCAGCGAGATCATCGTGTATGAGCGCGAGGGCTTGCGCGAGGTTCTGCGCACCAGTTTCGACATCGTTTCCGAACCGGTTCGCTACGGCGACATCTACGATCCGCGCGTCTATCTCGACATTGCCGACAACGGACTTCTGGCGGTGACTTCGGCCTGGGTGGACGGCTACAAGAAGGGATCGACCTTCGGGCAGATCGTGACCATCTACGATGCGAAGTCCGGCTCCGAAGTCCGCACGTTCCGTGCCGATGGGCGTTTCAGCCGGCTGAAATGGGAAAAGGGCGGCGAAGAGTTCTGGTTTGCAGACAAGTCGCAGTGGTATGTCCACGACCCGAGGACAGCCGAAGTCCTGCGCACGGAAACACCGAAGGCAACCAATGACATCGCGCTCTCGGACGGGCGGACGTTGCACTGGTTCTGGGACCATGTGTCGCTTGACGGCAAGGAGGTCGTTTTCCCCTACACGCTTCGCGATGTCGAGGTTCATGAGGCGCGAAACCTGGCGATGGGGCACACCACCGGCAACGAGATTGTCTTCATAGACCTCAAGAACATGGTGCATGTTCTCACCATCGCGCAAAAGGCCGACGGCGAATGGATAGCCTATGCGCCCGATGGCGGCTACTCGGCATCTCTCAACGGGACCGAAGGCGTGTTCTGGTCGCTGGGCGACAACTACGTGCCATTCTCGGCGCTGTCGGATCGCTACAAGCGCCCCGAACTGATCCAGAACCTGCTCGAGGCCGTTGCCCGGGGCGACAGCCTTCCGGACACCGGCCCGGATGTCGAAGCCGATGTCTTCGAGGCCCCCTACACCTTGACGCTCGTTTCCCAACCCGCGTTCACCACAACGGACGAGACCTTCACGCTCGAACTCAGTGTCGAGAAGACCAGCGTCGATCTGCCGGATCCGGAGATCGAGTACACGCTCAATGGCCGCAGGGTGCTCAAGTCGCGAGGTTTCGAGGAAGACGCCTTCTTCGATGGAAACGAGACCCTCGGGATCACCCGCCGGTTCAGCCTCAAGCCGGGAGAAAACGTGATCGAGGCGAGTCTCGTCTGGCGTGATGCGCGGATCCAGACACAGACCGTCGAGGTGCTCCGTGACAGCGGCACCCAACCTGAGCAGAGGGTGGCGGGACAAACTCTCTGGTTCTTCGGCGTCGGTGTCTCGGATTATGAGAAATCCAGCCAGAACCTGAACTTCGCCCACCGTGATGCGGAGGAACTCTCACGGTTGCTGAAGGCTCAGGAAGGCGGGTTGTTCGACACCGTCAACACGCGGATCATCCTCAACTCCGAAGCCACGGAACGCAATGTCCGGGTCCAGATGAACGAATTTCTCGACCAGGCGGCGCCCGAAGACACGATCGTGCTGTTTCTGGCCGGTCACGGGGTGACGGACGAGGAGCAGGAACTCTATTTCATCACCCATGAGGCGGATCTCAAGAAACCGTATACCGGCATGAGCGTGGACCGGTTCCGCAACTATCTCGAGAACCGGCCGCTCAACCAGAATGCGCTTCTGCTTCTCGATATCTGCCACTCCGGCGCGGCCGAGGGCCGTGTGGTGGCCGATGACGCGGTGCAGAACCTGACGGAGGGAACAGGCGCAGTCGTCTTCGCATCGTCTTCGGGCTCCGAGCAGTCCTTTGAGGACGAGAGTTTTGGTGGCGGTCATGGCGCATTCACCGCCGCCTTGCTCGAAGGCCTTCGCGGTCTTGCGGACAACAAGGCCGGCAATCAGGACGGGTTGATCTCGTTGCGCGAGACAGTGCTGTTCACATCGACACGCGTGCCGGAGATGACCGGCGGCCAGCAGCGGCCGACGATCCCGCCCCTGGCGCTGAGTGTCGACTACCCGCTTTCACGGGCTGCAAACTGACGCAAAACAGGGACTGTGCCGGTCAGTGAAAAGACCGGCGCAGTTCCGTTGGATCGTTTTCCGAATATCTCGGACGGTTCGTTCGCGGATCAGAAACCCAGCCGGTCGCGCAACCGGAAGAAGGCAACGGACGGGGCGAGGAACCAGGGCGAGCCGGTGTAGAACGGCCGCGTCTGGTACTGTCGCCGGCTGAAGGCGCCGGGATCGGCGTCGAGGCCGGCTGCGCATCTGCCGATGCGGGAACCCAGATAGCCAGCCATCCCCACGCCTGAACCGCAATAGCCCATCGCGTGGTAAAGCCCCCGATCCTCGCCGCAATGGGCGAGCGTATCGAAGCTGAAGGCAACCGTGCCGGCCCAGGAATGGCTGATGCGGGTGGGCCCCAGTTCCGGGAACAGGCGAACGAGTTCGGCATGAAGCTTAGGGCCGCTCTTGCGCGGATCGGTCTCGGACAGCGACACCCGACCGCCGAAAAGCACACGTTTTCTGTCGGGCGAGGGCCGGTAGTAGTAAACCAGCTTGCGGGTGTCCGACAGGATCCGGTTTGTCGGAAACAGCCGGTTCATCAGGTCAGGTGCTATCTCCTCGGTGGCGATCACATAGGAGCCGATCGGGATGACGCGGCGCTGATGCCACGGCGCCAGGCTGCCGGTGTATCCGTTGGTGGCGAGGATCACCTTGCCGGCGCGGATGCGCGCTGCGGGCGTGGTCACCTCGAAGCTCGCGCCTGTCCGGGCGATGTCCGTTGCCGGGCAATGGCTGACGATCACGGCGCCTGCCTCACGGGCAACGCGCAGAAGCCCTGCATGATACTTGCCGGGATCGAGGCTCGCATGGCGCGGAAAAACCGCCCCGCCGAAATAGGCCTCCGTGCCGAGTTCGGTACCCTGTTGCGAACGGCCCACCATGTAGGCGCCTGTCTCGAAGCCCGGGTGGCGGCTTTCGCAGTCCCGCGCCAGGACGTCGAAGTGGCGGGCGGTGTGGGCGCCATGGAAACGGCCGACCACCGAGAAATCGCAGTCGATCTGTTCGGCGCGCACGAATTCGGTGACATGATCGAGCGAGGCCTGGCCTTCGCGAAGAATGGCGATGGCAAGGTCCTCGCCGTAACGCTTGCGAAGCGCCCCGAACGACGGTTTGACGCTGGTGGAGACCTGGCCGCCATTGCGGGTGCTGCAGCCCCAGCCCGCAGCTTCGGCGTCGATGACCACGGTGGAAAGGCCGGCGCGCGCTGTCTGAACGGCGGCGTGCAGTCCGGTGTACCCGGCCCCGATCACGAGAACATCGGCCTCTCGAGGCGGAGCCTCATTTTCGGAAGGCTGCCGCGGACTGGCGTCCCACCAGTAGGGCAGGGGCTTGAAATCCGGGCTGAAGGCTGTTTCCGGCGCGCTCATTTCACACTCCCGCCTGGTCGGAAAGGATCATGTCGGCGCCCTTTTCCGCGACCATGATGGTCGGTGCATTGGTGTTGCCGGAGGTCACGGCCGGAAAAACGGATGCATCGACAACACGCAGGTTGCCAATGCCGTGCACCTGCAGGCGCGCGTTGACGACGCTCTCGGTGGCATCGGGACCCATGCGGCAGGTGCTGACAGGGTGGAAGACCGTACCCGCCCGGGCGCGGATGTCGGCGATCATCTCGTCATCGCTCTCGACACCGGGTCCGGGCCGGATTTCCTCGTCGATGATTGCCGAAAGCTCGGGGCTCGCTGCAATGCGGCGGATCAGCTTCATGCCCTCAAGCTGCTCGGCCATGTCGTGATCGGTCGACAGATAGTTCGGATGGATCGCCGGGGCGTCGAAAGAGTCCGCGGATTTCAGCGTGAGGTGGCCGCGGCTTGTCGGACGGCTCGGCTGCGCGCCCATGATCAGTCCGGGGAAGGGATCGGGGCTCATCAGCGCCCGCTTGCCCGGAACCGCTTTGGTGTAGCTGACAGGCGAGAAATAAAGCTGCATGTTCGGCCGTGGAAGTTCCGGTCGGGATTTGACGAAACCACCGGCCTGGTTGACGCCCAGCGAGAGCGGGCCGCGGCGTCTCAGAACATAGTTCAGCCCATGGCGGACCTTGCCCCACAGCGGTCCGAGTTCGTCATTCAAGGTGCGGATATTGGCGCGGTAGATGTGGTCGACGCACAGGTGATCCTGAAGATGACGCCCGACATTGGGCTGATGCAGACGCACGTCGATGCCGTGCGCGTTGAGCGCGTTGGCGTCTCCGATCCCCGAAAGCATGAGGATTTGCGGTGAATTGACCGCACCCCCGGAGACGATCACCTCGCGACCGGCCCGCGCGGTTTGGAGCCGTCCGCGCTGGCTGTATTCCACGCCGTGGGCCCTGCCGTTTTCAATGAGCACGCGCGTCACATGAGCGTGCGACACAACATGCAGGTTGGGACGGCGGCGTGCGGGCCTCAGATAGGCCCGCGCGGACGACATGCGGAAACCGGAGCGGGCCGTGTTCTGATAGCGGCCCACGCCCTCGAGGCTTTGCCCGTTGAAGTCGGCCGTTCGGGCATAGCCGCAGGCTTCGGTGGCGCGGATGAACGTTTCGCAAGCCGGATGCAGGTCGCGCTCCATGTTGGATATGTGGAGCGGCCCGGTGCGGCCCCGCCACTCGACGTCACCGTCCGTGCAGGTTTCGCATTTCTTGAAATAGGGCAACACATCGCGCCAGCCCCAGCCCGTATTTCCAAGCGTTTCCCAGTCGTCGAAATCACCGGCCTGGCCGCGAATGTAGACCATGGCATTGATGGACGAGGATCCTCCCAGGACCTTGCCTCGGGGCCAGTAGCTCACACGGTTGTTCGTGCCGGGATCCGGTTCTGTCTGGTACATCCAGTTGATGCGGCGGTCATAGAATGCCATGCCGTAGCCGATCGGCATCCAGATCTTGAAGTTGAGGTCCGAGCCGCCGGCCTCCAGCAACAGGACCGAGTAGCGGCCGTTCTCGCTCAGCCTGTTGGCCAGGACGCAGCCGGCCGAGCCTGCGCCGGCAATGATGAAGTCATAGGTCTGCATCGGGAAATCCGGCCGGGCGGGCAAGGGTCAGGTCTTTGGCTGGTCGCGCTGAACCAGGATGGATACCAGTGCCAAGAGTGCCGATCCGATCATCAGGAAGAAAGACACGGCATTGAGGACCGGCGTCGAGCCGACCTTGACCATGCGATCATACATCGTGATCGTCAGCGGCGCTTCGGAGCCGACGAGGAACAGCGTCGTGTTGAAGTTCTCGAACGACACCAGGAACGCGACGATGCCCGCGGCAGCCATGGCCGGAAAAAGGAACGGCAGCGTGATGGTCCTGAGCACGCGCACCCTGCTGGCGCCGAGATTGTAGGCGGCCTCTTCCATCGACTGATCGAATTTCCTCAGCCTGGCCACGATAACCAGTGAGGTGATGGTGGTGATGAAGGAGAACTGCCCGAGCACCACAAGCACGATGCCCGGTCGCAAAAAGCCCAGGTCCAGCGACAGGGTCTCCTCGAGGCCGTTGGCGATGGTGCTGGCGACCAGCAGGATCGAGATGCCGAGGATCACGCCCGGGATGACCAGGGGAACCACCATCATGATGTAGAAGAAATCCTTGGCAGGGAACTCGCAGCGCACGAAGAGGAAGGCGTTGCAGGTTCCGACGAAGACCGAAAGCAGCGATACGCTGGTGGCGATCACGAAGGAATAATACAGGCCTCGCAGCAACCGCCTGTCGTGAAACATGCCGAGCTTCGGCTCGGAGTCGTTGAAGAACCAGTCGAGCGTAAAGCCCTGCCAGGGCAGGGAGGGAAACAGCGAATCGTTGAACGCGAAGGCGCCTGCAGCCACCAGCGGTGCGGCGAGAAAGACAAAGAATGCCGCAACGTAGAGCCGGTAGCTGGTCAGGAAAACGGGGTTCGGTTTGATCGCCATCAGCTTTTCGCCACCGTCGAATTGAGGGTCTGCCCGGAGAGCTTCAGTCCGCCCCAGACCACGAGCGAGGTGAAGGCCAGCAGCAGGAACCCGAAGGCCGAACCCGACTCCCAATTGTAGCGGGTGATGAACTGGTCATAGATCTGTTCGGTAAACCAGCTCGAGTTCTTGCCGCCCAGAAGGATCGGGGTCAGGTAGCTGCCGGCGGTCAGCATGAAGACCACGATGCAGCCTGCGACGATACCCGGCATCGCATAGGGGATGATGATCCTGCGCAGAACCGTGGGACCGTTTCCACCGAGATTGTAGCCGGCCTCGATCATCGCGTTGTCCATGCCGTCAAGCGTGGATACGAGCGGCACGATCATGAACAGGATCACGGTGTAGACCAGTCCGACGACCACGGTGGCGTCGTTGTAGAGAAACTCGACCGGTTCGCCGAGGATACCTGCCCATTGCAGGCTGCTCGAGATCACGCCGGTTTCGCGCAGAAGCAGGATCCAGCCGAAGGCACGAATGAGATCGCTGACCCAGAGAGGGATCAGGCACATGAGGAACAGCGCGCCGCGGGTCCGGTTGCCGGCAATCTTGGCGATGTAATAGGCGATCGGAAAGCCCAGAACGAGGGCGAGCGCCGTGACCAGAAGCGACATGGAGCCGGTGCGGATCAGCGTGTTCCAGTAGATCGGCTCGTTGAAGAAGTTGATGTAGTTCTCGAAGCCGAACTCATAGACGCGCGGCGCCACCTTCTCGCGCAGCGAGATGTAGAACATTCCCATGTGCGGCAGGATGATGAGCAGGGCGATCCAGAGCGCGAATGGCGCAAACAGCAACAGGAGCGACAGCCGCTTGATGTCCTTCTGCATCATCGGCCCGCCCTCACGCCTTGAAGCTCATGGTCTGATCGGCCGACCAGGACAGCGTCACCGCGTCCCTGGGCTTGAGGTCCTCGGGGCCGCCGGTCAGGACCACGTCCGCCTCGATCAGCTCGCCTGCAGCATCTCGGACCAGAATCCGGCTGTTGGCGCCGTTGAAGAGGATGCTGTCGACCTTGCCCCCGATGACGTTGTGGCCTGCAGGAACAGGGGCTGGCATGTCGCCCGTGCGGGCCGCAGTGATGAATTCCGGCCGCACGAATGCGCTGACCGCATCGCCCATGCCGGGCTTGCTTGTCCCGCGAACGGATCCGCGCATGGTCAGCCCGGCTTCCGTGGCGACTTCGACCGCGCCGCCCTCGACCCGCGTGACCTTGCCGGCCCAGCGGTTGGTGTCGCCGACGAAGCCGGCGACGAAAGCTGCGGACGGATTGTGGTAGAGCTGCTGCGGGGTTCCGATCTGAACGAACTTGCCCTCGTTCATGATCGCCACGTTGTCCGACATCACCAGCGCTTCTGACTGGTCATGCGTGATGTAGACGAAGGTGGTGTCGAACTGGTGCTGAAGCAGCTTGAGCTCGATCTTCATGGCTTCGCGCAGCTTCAGGTCGAGCGCGCCGAGCGGTTCGTCGAGCAGGAGGACGTCGGGGTCAAGCACCATGCAGCGGGCGATGGCGATGCGCTGCTTCTGGCCACCGGACAACTGGCTGATTTCGCGGTTGGCCACGTCCGGCAGCGAAATGCGATCAAGAACGTCATGCACCTTGGTGCGGATCTGCTCTTTCGAGGCGCCGGCGCAGCGCAGGCCGTAGGCGATGTTCTCGTAAACGTTCATCATCGGAAACAGTGCCAGATGCTGGAACACCATCTTCACGTTGCGCTTGTTGGGCGGTGTGCCGATGACCGACTTGCCCTTGATCCTGATGTCTCCGGACGAAGGCGTCTCGAAACCTGCGATCATGCGCATCAAGGTGGTCTTGCCGCAGCCCGACGGACCGAGGATGGAAAAGAACGAGCCTTTCGGAATTTCGAAGGAGACGTTGTCGACAGCACGGACGCTGCCGAAGCGCTTCTCGACTTCACTGCATTCCAGATCGTTTTCTGTTGTCGATTGCATCGGGCACCCGGTTCTGGCGCGGCACCAGCCGCGAGATTGGTGCGGCTGCGCATCGGGTAAACACGCAGCCGCTGTCAGTCCTGTGTCCCGGCCCCGAGGGGCCGGCGCATCTCAGGGCCTTATTCGGAGCCGGTGGCTGCCTTGATCTTCTCGAGCGTCTTGCCTTCCATGTCCTCCACGCCGGGGGGGATGTTGGCAAAGAACTTGAGGTTGTCGATGTCCTCGTCGGTGAATGCAGCATTCACCGCAGCCTTCTTGTCGTCGGGAAGAAGGTCCTTGCCGCCCTTGACCGCTGCGATGGCGCCGGTGCTTGCGGACATCATCTTCACGTTTTCAGGCTCGAGCACGAAGTTGATCCACTTGTAGGCGGCATCATCGGCCTCGCCCTTGCGCGGCAGGGCGAAAGTGTCGATCCAGGCGAGTGCGCCGGTCTTCGGCGGAACGAAGACGATGTCCTTGTTTTCGCCGTAGAGCTTGTAGGCGGTCGAGTCCCAGGTTTCGGATGCGACGATCTCGCCGGAAAGCATCATGGCCGAAAGGTCGTCGCCGCCCTTCCAGTAGGCCTTGATGTTGTCCTTGCACTCGATCAGCTTGTCGGAAACCTTGTCGAGGATCTCCTGGTACTTGTCGAGATCGGCATAGGCCGCGAACGGATCCTCGCCCATGTCGAAGGCCATGCCCAGAAGGATGGTGCGGCGCAGACGCATCGAGGTCTTGCCCTTGTACTCCGGGTTGCAGAGGTCGCCCCACGCGGCAACATTGGGAGCCATGGACATGTTGGTCATCAGGCCGGAAGTGCCCCACTGGTGCGGAACGGCGTAGACCTCACCGTCGATCGTGGTGTTGGCCTTCACGCCCTCAAGCAGGCTGTCCTGCATGTTGGACGTGTCGATCTTCGAAAGGTCGAGCGGCTTGTAGATGTTGTATTCCTGCTGGGCCGCAAAGATGCGGTCGTGGCTCGGCTGTGCAAGGTCGAAACCGGCGCCGCCGGTCGCGCGAAGCTTGGCGATCATTTCCTCGTTGTTGGAAAATGTCACTTCCACGGTGATGTCGGGATATTTTTCCTCGAATTTCTTGACGAGATCGTCCGGCGCATAGGACCCCCAGGTCAGAAGGCGGAGCGTTTCCGCCTGTGCCGGTACGGCTGCAAGAGCTGTCGCCGCCAGAAGGCTCGCGATTGCAATTTTGTTGATCATGGTGTTCTCCCTGTGAAGTCTCTGAAAATTAGAGCATATTGGCCGAAATTTCACGTCGACACCCAAGAGCGTAGCTGCTCATTGGACTGCAACGCATATCCAATATAGATATTTTTCCATACCAATTTTTGACACTCATCCAACCTGGCGGCAGAGCGCCTTCAGCGTTTCGATGCCCGAGCGTATTTCGGATTCGCTCGCCGCGCCATAGCCGATGACGATTCCCCTGTGGTCTACCGGCGTCAGGCAATAGCGCTCAATGCCTGAAAGCGTGAGGCCTGCTGCGGCGGCGTCTTCGACGAAGCGGCTCTCCCTGCGGCCGGGGTCGCGGAAGAATGCCACCGTGTGAAACCCCGCGGATGCGCGCTGGATCTCGAGCTCGTCCTCAAGACCTCGGGCATGGTGATGCAGCATTTCATGGCGCTGCCGGTAGTGCTGGCGCATCGTGCGGATATGGGTTGCAAAATAGCCCTCGTCGATGAAATCGGCGACCACGGCCTGCGGCCAGGTCGGCACGCCGCTCAGGGCTCCGGAGAACAGTCGGGACACCGCATCGACCATGCTTTCCGGGGCCACCATGAACCCCAGCCGCAAGGAGGGGAAAAGCGTCTTGGAGAAGGTTCCGACGTAGATCACCCGCCCGTTCGTATCGATGCTCTTGAGCGTGGGAAGCGGCTGGTCGCCGAAATAGAAGTCGCCGTCGTAATCGTCCTCGACGATGAAGGCGTCGGCCCGCTCGGCGGCATTGAGAAGGGCAAGCCGTCGCGACAGGCTCAGCACGCGGCTGAGCGGCTGCTGATGCGACGGGGTGACAAAGGCGAGGCTGAATTCCGGAGCCTTGGACAGGCCGTCGGCGACCACGATGCCTTCGCCGTCCACGGCCACCGGAACGAGGTCCGCACCGCAGGCAATGAAGGCATTGCGTGCGCCGATCGCACCGGGGTTTTCGAACCAGACCTTCTGGCCGCGATCAATGAGCAGGTTGCCGATCAGCGAGAACGCCTGCTGCGCGCCGCCGGTGATGAAAACCTGCTCGGCATCGCATTGGATGCCTCTGCTGGCATTGAGGTGAGACGCGATCGCAGCCCGCAACCGCGGCACGCCGTAAGGATTGCCATAGCCCATGACCGCATCCCGGTCGGAGCGCAGATGCCGAGCCGAAAGGCGTTGCCACTGCGCCATGGGGAAGGAATTGAGCGCGGGAAGTGCAGTGACAAAGGCCTGCGACTTGTGCGGCAGCCGCCGCCGGTCAGCGAAAAGGTTGCGGGCGCGGTCGGCAAGGGGCGACA
This sequence comes from Hoeflea sp., assembly GCA_965233445.1. Classification (GTDB taxonomy): domain Bacteria; phylum Pseudomonadota; class Alphaproteobacteria; order Rhizobiales; family Rhizobiaceae; genus Hoeflea. The sequence continues at coordinate 4,108,428 of OZ247491.1, read as the reverse complement.
ACCGAGGCGGCGCGAGAGGTTTTCTGCTTCCCGAGGTGGAGCTGAGTTGAACCCGCCCGGTCAGGGTGTTGCTGACAAAGGTGCCCGCGCCGATGCGCGATTCCAGCAAGCCTTCGGAAACCAGGCGGTCGACAGCGTCCAGCGCCGTCGTGCGCGAAACGCCGAGTTCGCTCGCCAGCGTTCGCGTTGCCGGCAGTCGTTCGCCGCCACTGAGCCCGCCCGAAAGAATGATGTCTCTCAAGCCCATGTAGAGCTGCACGCTGATCTTGCGGTCCGAATTCCGGTCTATCCGGATCGAGGAGAGAATAGCACCGGCTTTCGTCTTCACATGTCCGCTCCGACTGATGAAAAGAATTGGTCTGAAAACTTTGCCATAATGGACCTTATCGTAAGTCCAATTGATCCGCTACGCGTTGAGCCCATTTTCCAGCCGGATGCGTACTCATGAAAATCGCCGATATTGAAACCTTCACCAACGAGTTCGTCTGCTTCGTCAGGGTGACGACCGATGGGGGCGAGACGGGCTGGGGGCAGGTGGCGCCCTATTGTGCCGATATCACCGCGCAGGTTCTTCACCGGCAGGTCGCACCCTACGCGCTCGGCCAGTCGGCGCTCGATATCGAGTATCTGGTGGATCTCATCCCGGAGAAGGAGCACAAGTTCCCCGGCTCCTACCTGCAGCGCGCGATCGGTGGGCTCGATACGGCGCTTTGGGATCTCAGAGGCCGGATCGAGGGCAAGCCTGTCTGCGAACTGATCGGCGGCACACCGGGCTCAATTCGCGCCTATGGCTCCTCGATGAAGCGCGACATCACGCCGAAGGACGAGGCAGCGCGGCTCAGCCGCCTGCGCGACGAATTCGGCTTCGATGCCTTCAAGTTCCGGATCGGGGCGGAGTGCGGTCGCGGCCAGGATGAATGGCCGGGCCGGACCGAAGAGATCGTGCCGACCATGCGTGCGGCGATGGATGACAGTGTGGCGCTGCTGGTCGACGCCAATTCGTGCTATTCGCCCGCCCAGGCGATCGAGATCGGCAAGATGCTCGAACAGAACGGCATCAGCCATTACGAGGAGCCCTGTCCCTACTGGGAGTATGACCAGACCAAACAGGTCACCGACGCCCTGTCGATCGACGTGACCGGCGGCGAGCAGGACTGCGAACTGCCCAACTGGCGCCGGATGATCGACATGCGGGTCGTGGACGTGGTCCAGCCCGACATCTGCTATCTGGGCGGCATCACCCGGACATTGCGGGTGGCGGACATGGCGCACAAGGCAGGCCTTCCCTGCACGCCGCACGCCGCCAACATGTCGATGGTGACGCTGTTCACCATGCACCTGCTTCGCGCCATCCCGAATGCCGGCAAGTACCTCGAGTTTTCGATCGAGGGCGAGGACTACTATCCTTGGCAGGACGGTCTCTTCGTCTCGTCGCCCTACGACATCGTCGACGGCAAGGCGACCGTCACCGATGCGCCCGGATGGGGCGTCGAAGTCGATCCTGGCTGGCTCGACAAGTCGGTGCATCAGATCAGCTCCTGGGAGCGTTGATCACCGTTGCGCGCTTCGCCCCTGCTGCCCCCCGGCTCGCCGGACCGGGCTAGGCGCGGTCGTGGGCCGCGCCCAGGTGCTTGCGAACACTCTCCAGCATTCTGCGATGGACGTGGGAATGGCGGTTGCGCAAGTGCATTGCGAAATAGACGCCCTGCGGAATGCGCGGCGCGTCCTCGACATAGTTGAACCCCTGGTTTGCCACCATGTCTTCGGCGGATTCCTCAAGCACGAAAGCGGAGCCCCCGAGTGAGGACAGGAGGCCGCAGACGGTGGTATTCTGTCCGCTCGACAGCGGCGCTTCGGCAAGTTCGGCCATCAGCGGATTGTGCACCTTCTCGAAGGCCGGCGAGAAGCGGGTGAAGACGTAGCTTTGCGGTTCGATGTCAGCCATGTGGCGGGCGTGTGAGCTGATCAGGCGGTACCCGACCTCGCCGATCAGTTCATGATGAAGGTCGGGCATGTGTTTCGGTGTGTACATGATCGACAGATCGAGTTCTCCCGACAGCAGGTCGATGCTCATCTGGTTGGAAAAATCGAGATCGATGTAGAAGGCGGCCTTTGGCAGGATGGTCCGAAAGCCCGATACCCAGTCGGCGATGTGGCTTGAGGCCAGATCGTGCTGGATACCGATGCGCAGCGACTGATCGAAGTTGCCTGTGCTCTGCACCGCGCGCCGCGCCTCGTTCCACTGGTGCCTTAGCGAACGGGCATGGTCGAGCAGGCGAATGCCCGCGGGTGTTGGTTGCGTGCCGGCCCGGCTCCGGGTGAACAGCTTCTTGCCGAGCAGGGCCTCCAGCGTGTGGATGCGTGCCGAGACGCTCGACTGAGTGATGTTCAACCGTTCCGCGGTCCGGTTGAAGCTCTTGGTCTCCATCAGGTCCAGAAAGGTTTCCAATTGCTCGATCTGCATTGTCTTTCCCCCAGAAGCTCCGGCCGCGCAGGCTAATCGGTTTTGTCGATCAATAATGGTCCGCGTGCGGAATTGCGAATTGAAAATTCGGACGGAATACTCGCGGCAGACCGGTTGATTTGGGGGAATGGCGTGTGAGTGAGATCGCAGGGCATGCGCGGGTTGTCATCATCGGGGGAGGGGTCGTGGGTGTCTCCGCGCTGTACCATCTGGCAAAGGCCGGATGCACCGATTGCGTGCTTCTCGAACGGAACGAACTGACGGCAGGGTCGACCTGGCATGCGGCGGGAAACGTGCCGACGTTTTCGTCCTCCTGGTCGATCATGAACATGCAGCGTTACTCCGCGGAGCTCTACCGCGGACTGGCGGACGCAGTCGACTACCCGATGAACTATCATGTGACCGGATCGATCCGGCTTGGCCATTCGAAGGAGCGGCTGCGGGAGTTCCAGCGCGTGGTCGGCATGGGCCGCTACCAGGGGATGGATCTGGATATTCTTACGCCAGAGGAGATCAGGTCACGCTATCCCTTTGCCGAGATCCACGATCTCACCGGCGCGCTCTACGATCCCAATGACGGGGACATCGACCCCGCACAGCTGACACAGGCACTGGCCAAGGGAGCACGCGATCTCGGCGCGAAGATCTATCGTTTCTGCCCGGCGACAGGGGCCCGGCGCGAGGGCGACGAATGGGTGATCTCGACCGTCAAGGGCGACATCCGCTGCGAATATGTTGTCAACGCCGCTGGCTACTATGCCCGCGAAGTCGGCAAATGGTTCGGCCGCGATGTGCCGATGATGGTGATGAGTCATCAATACATGCTGTTTGACGAAGTGCCGGAGGTGGCGGCCTGGACTGCCGAAGCCGGTCACAAGCTGCCGCTGCTGCGCGATGTCGACAGTTCCTACTATCTCCGGCAGGAAAAGAACGGTTTCAATCTCGGACCCTATGAGCGCAACTGCAAGGCACACTGGGTCACGCCAGACGATCCGATGCCGGAGGATTTCTCGTTCCAGCTTTATCCGGACGATCTCGAACGGCTCGAATGGTACATCAACGATGCGTGCGAGCGGGTGCCGCTTCTGGGCACGGCGGGGCTCACCAAGAACATCAACGGCCCGATCCCCTACACGCCGGACGGCAATCCTCTGATCGGCCCGATGCCGGGCGTTCCCAATGCCTTCGAGGCCTGCGTCTTCACCTTCGGCATATGCCAGGGCGGCGGCGCCGGCAAGGTGCTGGCCGAATGGGTGATGGAGGGCGAGACCGAATGGGACATGTGGTCCTGCGACCCGCGCCGCTTCACCGCGTTTTGCGACCAGGACTACACGATCGCCAAGGGCATGGAGGTCTATGGTCACGAGTACGCCATGCATTTCCCGCATCATGCCTGGCCTGCGGGTCGTAACAAGAAGCTCTCGCCGGTGCATGACCGGATTGCTGCGCTGGGCGCGCAGTTCGGCGCCTACAATGGCTGGGAGAGGGCCAACTGGTTTGCGCGACCGGATGATGACACGAGCGAAGCGGCAACCCAGACCTGGCGCAGGGAAGGACCGTGGTTTGCCGCCGTGTGCGAGGAATGCGAGGCGGTCCGCGATGCCGCAGGCATTCTCGACCTGCCCGGCTTCTCGCGCTACCGGGTCGAAGGACCCGGTGCACGCGACTGGCTGTCCACCTTGATCACCGGCGCGGTGCCGAAGCCCGGACGCATCGGTCTGGGCTATTTCGCAGACGCGCAAGGGCGGATCGTCTCCGAAATGTCGATCATGGCGATGAGCGAGGATTTCTTCTTCCTGATCACCGCCGCAACCGCGCAGCTGCATGATCACGAGTGGCTTCTGACCCACCTGCCCGAGGGCCTGGGCGTGAAGATCGAGGACGTGACCGAACAGTTCTCCTGCCAAATCCTATCCGGCCCGAAATCACGCGAGATCCTTTCGGGCATTTCGGATGCTGATCTTGGAAAGCACTGGCTTACGCATCAATCCGCCAGGGTTGCCGGCATCTGGTGCCAGCTTGTCCGTGTGTCCTTCGCCGGTGAACTCGGCTGGGAAATCCACAGCAAGGTGGCGGACACGCCGGCGATCTTCGATGCCGTCATGGAGGCGGGCAAGCCGCACGGGCTCAAGCCGTTCGGCATGTTCGCGCTCAATTCGCTGCGGCTTGAGAAGGGCTACCGGGCCTGGAAGGGCGATCTTTCCACTGACTACACCGTGCTTCAGGGCGGGCTAGAGCGCTTCGTCAAATGGGACAAGGCCGAGTTCATCGGCAGGCAGGCTCTCGAACGGGAGCGGCAGCATGGTTCGAAGAAGCGCTTCGTGACCCTCATTGTGGAGGCCGGCGATTGCGATGCGCCCTACATGTCGACCCTCTGGCATGACGGGGAAGTCGTCGGCGAAACCACTTCCGGGGGGTGGGGTCACCGGATCGGAAAATCGATCGCGCTCGGCATGGCGCGGGCGGATCTCGCCATTGCGGGAACCCGGCTTGAGGTCGAGATTTTCGGCGAACGCTTTTCAGCAACCGTGCAGGAAGACAAGCCGCTCTGGGACCCGGCCAATGAGAGGCTTCGGGCGTGAGCGGGAACATTCCAGACAGGGCACGGGCAGTCATCATCGGCGGCGGCGTGTCCGGCTGCTCGGTGGCCTATCACCTGGCCAAGCTCGGCTGGACCGATATTGTTCTTCTGGAGCGCAAGCAACTGACCTGCGGCACCACCTGGCACGCGGCCGGCCTGATCGGACAATTGCGCGCCTCGCGCAACATGACCCGGCTCGCCAAGTACTCGGCCGATCTTTACGTCAAGCTGGAGGCCGAGACCGGGATTGCCACGGGGATGCGCCAATGCGGCTCGATTACCGTTGCGCTGACCGAGGCGCGGAAGGAGGAAATCTACCGGCAGGCGTCCCTTGCCCGGGCTTTCGATGTCGACGTGCACGAGATCGGCTCTGACGAGGTCAAGGCCATGTATCCGCACCTCAATGTCACGGATGTGAAGGCGGCAGTGCATCTGCCGCTCGACGGACAGTGCGATCCGGCCAACATCGCCATGGCGCTGGCCAAGGGGGCGCGGCAGAACGGAGCGCGGATTATCGAAGGCGTCAAGGTCACCGGGGTCGACACGGCAAACGGCCGGGTGACCGGTGTCCAATGGCAGCAAGGCGAGGAGACCGGCACGATCGCCGCGGACATCGTTGTCAACTGCGGCGGTATGTGGGGCCGCGACCTGGCCGCGCAATCGGGAGTCACGCTGCCGCTGCATGCCTGCGAGCATTTCTACATCGTCACCGAGGCCATCGAGGATCTGCCGCGTCTTCCGGTGCTGCGCGTTCCCGACGAATGCGCGTACTACAAGGAAGACGCCGGCAAGATGCTGCTCGGCGCATTCGAGCCGGTCGCAAAGCCCTGGGGCATGTCCGGTATTTCCGAGGATTTCTGTTTCGACCAGCTGCCCGAGGATTTCGATCATTTCGAACCGATCCTCGAGCAGGCGGTCAACCGGCTGCCGCTGCTGGCCTCGGCGGGAATCCACACGTTCTTCAACGGGCCGGAGAGCTTTACGCCGGACGACAGCTACTATCTCGGCGAAGCTCCGGAAGTGCGCGGGTACTGGGTCGCCGCAGGCTACAACTCGATCGGAATCGTTTCCTCCGGCGGCGCAGGTTTCGCGTTGGCGCAATGGATGAATGACGGCGAACCGCCGTTCGATCTGTGGGACGTGGACATCCGCCGGGCCCAGCCGTTCCAGAAAAACCGCAACTACCTGAAGCATCGGGTCAGCGAAACGCTGGGCCTGCTCTATGCCGACCATTTCCCCTACCGGCAGAAAGCCACGGCGCGCGGGGTGCGGCGGTCGCCGATCCATGAACAGCTTGAGCGCCGGGGTGCCGTGTTCGGCGAAACAGCCGGCTGGGAGCGGGCCAACTGGTTCGCGGATGAGGGGCAGGAGCGCGAATACCGCTATTCCTGGAAGAGGCAGAACTGGTTCGGCAACCAGGCCCGCGAGCACAAGGCGGTGCGCGAGGCTGTCGGGCTTTTCGACATGACCTCGTTCGGCAAGATACGGGTCGAGGGCCGCGATGCGGTTCGATTCCTGAACCGGCTCTGCGCCAATCAGATGGACGTCGAAACCGGCCGGATCGTCTACACGCAAATGCTCAATCCGCGCGGCGGTATCGAGTGCGATCTGACTGTCACCCGGCTCTCGGAATCCGCGTTCCTGCTGGTGGTGCCGGGCGCCACGCTGCAGCGCGATCTTGCCTGGCTCAGGCGCCACCTTGGCGATGAATTCGTGGTGATCACCGATGTCACCGCAGCGGAATCGGTGCTCTGCGTGATGGGGCCGAATGCGCGCGCGCTGCTTCAGGCCGTCAGCCCCGATGACTTTTCCAATGAAGCACATCCGTTCGGGACCGCGCGCGAGATCGAGATCGGCATGGGTCTCGCCCGTGCGCACCGTGTCACCTATGTCGGCGAACTGGGCTGGGAGCTTTACGTCTCCAGTGACCAGGCCGCGCATGTGTTCGAGGCATTGACGGATGCCGGCGCGGATCACGGCCTGAAACTGTGCGGCCTGCATGCGCTCGACTCCTGCCGCATCGAAAAGGGGTTCCGGCACTTCGGTCACGACATCACCGACGAGGATCATGTTCTGGAAGCGGGTCTGGGATTCGCGGTCAAGACCGGCGAGGGCGATTTCATCGGCAGGGATGCGGTGCTTGCCGCGCGTGACGCCGGACTGGCGCGTCGCCTGGTTCAGTTCCAGCTCAAGGATCCCGAGCCCCTGCTGTTCCACAACGAGGTGATTGTCCGGGACGGAGAAATTGTCTCGATCATCACGTCGGGCAACTACGGTCACCATCTCGGCGGTGCCATCGGCCTCGGCTATGTGCGTTGCGAGGGCGAAAGCACTGCCGATGTCCTCAACTCGACCTACGAAATCGAAATTGCCGGGGAGCGCCATGCAGCAATCGCATCGCTCAAACCGCTCTACGATCCCGGCGCACTCCGCGTCCGGATGTGAATAGGAATTTGCTTCGGACCCATGGAGACCGCGATGGAAGTCACACTTGATCCTCTGGCCGTACCCGTCGCCGAACCGGCGGCGATCGAAAGGGCAAGCCGCCGCTCGGGCGGGCGTGCGGGACGTGTCGCGGTCCGGACCGCGCCGCTGGCTGAGAACCTGAGGCCGGTCCGGCCCGGAATGAGCGGCGGTCAGTATTCGCCGCTCACCGATGCCAATGTGCTCCGTATCCATCAGGCTGCACTCGATGCACTGGAAACCATCGGTCTTTCCCAGGCCCCGACCTCCGGAATCGAGATCATGACCAGGGCCGGAGCGGTGCTCGGCGATGACGGACGCTTGCGCTTTCCGCGTGCCCTGGTCGAGGACATGCTTGCCGTCGCCAACAAGAACGTCGTGCTGTTCGGACGTGATCCCGCGCATGATCTCGATCTTTCCGGCACAAGAGTTCACTACGGTACCGCCGGGGCGGCCGTGCATGTCGTCGATGTCGAAACCCGCAGCTATCGTGATTCCACGGCGCGCGATCTGTTCGATGCCGCCCGGATCACCCACGCGCTCGAGAATGTCCATTTCTTCCAGCGCGCCATGGTCTGCCGGGATGTGGCAGACAATTTCGAGATGGACATCAACACGCTCTATGCCTGCTGCGGCGGCACCACGAAACACGTCGGCACCAGCTTCTCCGATCCCTCCCATGTGGCCGGATGCATGGAGTTGCTGCACATGATTGCGGGCGGCGAGGATGCCTGGCGGGCGCGACCGTTCGTTTCCAATTCGAACTGTTTCGTCGTGCCGCCGATGAAGTTTGCCGAGGAAAGCTGCATCACCATGGAGCATTGCATCCGCGCCGGCATGCCCGTGCTGCTGCTCTCCGCCGGGCAGGCCGGCGCCACCGCGCCTGCGCCGCTGGCGACGGCCATCGTGCAGGCGGTGGCCGAGTGTCTTGCCGGAGTGGTCTATGTCAACGCCATGGCGCCGGGTCACCCGGCGGTCTTCGGCACCTGGCCGTTCGTCTCGGACCTGCGCACCGGCGCCATGTCGGGCGGCTCTGGCGAACAGGCCCTGCTGTCGGCAGGTTGCGCGCAGATGCATCGCTTCTACGGATTGCCCGGCGGTGCCGCGGCCGGCATCGCGGACGCCAAGCTGCCCGACATGCAGGCCGGCTGGGAGCAGGCGATTTCCAACACCATGGCGGGGCTGAGCGGGCTCAACATGGTCTACGAAGCCGTCGGCATGCATGCCTCGCTTCTCGGGTTCTGCATGGAGTCGCTGGTTCTGGGGGACGATCTTCTGGGGCAGGTGCTCAGATGCGTGCGCGGGATCGACGTGACCGAGGACAGCGTCAGCATCGAGGCGATGCGGCAGGTCTGTCTCGAGGGACCCGGACACTATCTCGGCCATCCGCAGACCCTGAGCCTGATGCAGACCGAATATGTCTATCCGGCCGTGGCCGACCGCACCAGTCCGAAGGAATGGGTCGAGATCGGAAAACCCGATCTGATCCAGAAAGCCATTGCCCGGAAGAACCGAATCCTCGAACATTCGACCACACCGCTGCTTGATCCCGCTGTCGATGCGGCGATCAGGGCGGCGTACAACATCTACGTGTGAGGAAGGATCATCGTCATCAGCTACAACACCGGACAGTTCTACATCGACGGGGCATGGGTCGAGCCGTCAGAGGGCGCATCCTTTCTGGACGTGATCAATCCGGCAACAGAGGCCAGCGTGGCGCAGGTTGCGATCGGGACGCAGAAGGATGCGCAGCGGGCGATCGCGGCCGCGCGGGCTGCCTTCCCCGGCTTCAGTGCCACGAGCAAGGCTGAGCGGGTGGCGCTTCTGCGCCGGATCCGCGACGCCTATGAAGCCCGAATGGACAACATCGCAGCGGCGATTACTGCCGAGATGGGCGCACCTTCGTCTATGGCGCTGTCCGATCAGGCCGGTTCCGGGCTCGGTCACATCGAGGCGACGATCGAGGCGCTCGAGATGTTCGAGTTCGAGGAAAAGCGTGGCTCGACGGTGATCGTCCGTGAGGCCATCGGCGTTGCTGGGCTGATCACGCCGTGGAACTGGCCGATGAACCAGATTGCCTGCAAGGTTGCGCCTGCGATCGCGGCGGGCTGCACGGTCGTTCTCAAACCGAGCGAGATCGCGCCTTTGAGCGGCATCCTGTTTGCCGAGATCATGCATGAAGCCGGAGTGCCCGCGGGCGTGTTCAATCTGGTCAATGGCGACGGTCCCGGTGTCGGGCAGGTGCTTTCAAGTCACCCGGATATCGACATCGTCTCCTTCACCGGTTCCACACGCGCCGGCATCCTGGTCGCAAAGTCGGCGGCAGACACGGTCAAGCGCGTGGCGCAGGAACTGGGCGGCAAGTCGCCCAACATCATTCTGGCCGATGCCGACTTCGAGGCGGCCGTGAAATCGGGTGTCGAGGGCTGTTTCGGCAACAGCGGCCAGTCCTGCGATGCCCCCACGCGCATGCTGGTTCCCAGGGACCGCCATAACGAGGCCTTGGGGATTGCCAAACGGGCGGCCGAGGCCATGGTGACAGGCGACCCGACGGACCCTGCGACCGATCTGGGACCGGTGGTCAGCCAGGTCCAGTACGACAAGATCCAGGCGCTGATTGCCTCGGGTATCCAGGATGGGGCAACGCTGGTGACCGGAGGCCGGGACCGGCCCGACGGGCTTGAGCAGGGTTATTATGTCAAGCCCACGGTGTTCGCAGCAGTGACACCCGATATGCGGATCGCGCGTGAGGAAATCTTCGGACCGGTGCTCGCGATCATGCCTTTCGAGAGCGAGGAACAGGCCGTCGAAATTGCAAATGACACGGTCTACGGGCTCGCCGGCTACGTTCAGTCGGGCGATCTCGATCATGCCCGCAGGATCGCCCGCCAGTTGCGCGCCGGGCAGGTGCACATCAACTCCCCGGACTGGGACCTGTTCGCACCCTTCGGCGGCTACAAGCAATCAGGCAATGGTCGTGAATATGCCGATTGGGGCATGCACGACTATCTCGAAACCAAGGCGCTGATCGGCCACGGCTGATGCGCGAGCAAATCCGGCAATCATACGAGAATAAGGGTTTTCCATCATGCGCTATGGATTTATCGGGCTGGGCAACCTTGGCGGCCACCTGGCCGTAAGCCTGCTCAAGGCGGGTTTCGAGGTCACGGTCAACGACCTCGATCCGTCGCTTGGCAGGCGCCATGTCGAGATGGGCGGCGTCTGGGCGGCGACACCGGCGGAACTGGCACGCGACTGCGATGCCATCGTCACCTGCCTGCCGTCGCCGGCTGTGTCGGAGAAGGTGCTCAGGGAGGTGCTGACGACGGCGAAATCCGGTGCCACCTGGATCGAAATGTCGACACTCGGCCGCGACGAGATCCTGCGGCTCGGGGAGATCGCGGCCGAGAAGGGCGTGCGCACCATGGAGCTGCCGGTAACAGGCGGCGTGCATCTGGCCGCGCAAGGCCAGATCACCATGCTGGCGGGCGGCGACAAGGACCTGTTCGATCTGCACCTGCCGGCGCTGCAGGCGATGGGAAACCAGATCTTCCACATGGGGCCGCTCGGCAACTCCTCGATCATCAAGGTGATCACCAACATGCTCGCCTTCATTCATCTGAAGGCCTGCGGCGAGGCGCTGATGCTCGCCAAGCGCGGTGGCCTCGACCTCGCCCAGGCCTGGGCCGCGATCAAGGCGTCGTCGGGCAATTCCTTCGTGCACGAGACAGAGGGCGCGCTGATCCTGAACGGCTCGTACGACATCGCCTTCAACATCGATCTGGCGCTCAAGGACCTGGGCTTCGCCATGGAGTTCGGCCGCGAGTTCGGGGTGCCGCTGGAACTGGCCTCGATGACGGAACAGACCTATGTCGAGGCCAAGGCGGCCTATGGCGGGAATGCCCAGTCTCCGATGATTGCCAAGCTGCTCGAAGACCGTCTTGGAACGGATCTGCGTGCCGACGGCTTTCCCGCGCGGCTTGAGTGAGGCCCCTGTTCCGGGTTGTTGATAAACCCGGTGGTTGCGGCTATCAGGCGAAACGTGTCGGCAAAGGCCGACACGTCTGGCGGATCGTCCGATGCCCAAATTGCTCATTGCCACCGATGCATGGCGGCCCCAGATCAACGGGGTGGTCCGATCCATCGAACACCTCGTTCGGGACCTCGAAGCCTTCGGCATCGAGGTCGACATCCTCTCGCCGGCTGAATTCCGGACGCTGCCAATGCCGGGATATCCCGAGATCCGCCTCGCACTGGCAACCCCGGGGCAGATCGCCCGGCGGATCGCGAAATCGGCTCCGGATTTCATCCAGATCGCAACGGAGGGCCCGATCGGGATGCTCGCGCGCCGTGCGGCGCGAAAGCACAACGGCTACACGTCCAGCTACCACACCCGTTTTCCCGAGTATGTTTCGGCCAGGCTGCCGATCCCGGAATCCTGGATGTACGCGATCATGCGACAGTTTCACAATTCTGCGCGCGGGTGTTTCGTGGCCACCGAAAGCCTCCGCAGAGAGCTTGCCGGTAAGGGCTTCACCAATCTGCATATCTGGTCGCGCGGCGTCGATACGGACCTGTTCAGTCCCGGTTACACCGCACCGTTTGAACTGCCGGGTCCCGTGTTTCTGCATGTGGGGCGAATGGCGGTCGAGAAAAACGTCGAGGCGTTCCTGGAGATGGACCTGCCCGGCAGCAAGCTGGTGGTCGGAGACGGCCCGCAGCTTGCCGACTTCAGGAAGCGTTATCCCGAAGTGGTCTTTACCGGCGCGAAATCGGGGCGGGAACTGGCGCAACTCTATGCCATGGGAGATGTCTTCGTCTTCCCATCCCGCACGGACACTTTCGGGCTGGTGCTTCTCGAGGCGCTGGCCTCCGGCGTTCCGGTCGCGGCCTATCCGGTCACCGGTCCGGGGGACATCATCGGCGCCAGCCGTGCCGGCATCCTCGACGAGGACCTGAGGTCGGCAGCGCTCGCCTGCCTCGAACTGTCCGGAGCGGATGCCCGTGCGAGGGCGCTCGATTTCTCGTGGCAGGCCTGTGCGCGGCAATTCGTGGAAGCGCTCCATGCAAGCTACGGGCTTCCGGTTCCAGAAGGTGGGATCTCCGGCTGATGTTAGCGCCTCGTTAACCATCGTTTTGGCCTACCTGAACTGAGTGTACGAGGTGTCGCAAACGGTTAACCCGGAGGCTGCTACCAAGGCTAGGTGCATGATGCAAAACGAGAAATGCGAAATGTTCGCGGTGTTTGACCCTCCGGATCGTCTCCGGGTCAGTTGAGCGGTCTTCCGCCCGTGTTGTCGCAGAACCAATGGATCAGGCCCTTCTTCCGTCTCATTTCGGGCAGGGAAAAATCCATTGCCGATTGGCGGAGCAGACAATGCGCATATTCAAGAGCCGACGCACCAAGGAAGCAACGGAACTGGTTTTCGGACTGGCGGTTTTGCTCCTGACCGGGGCGCTTGTCACCGGCCACCAGTATCTCGGTCTTTCGGTGCCCGGCGGTGAGCGTACGGCACATCCGGACCTTCTGATCGTCGCAGGTCTGACCTTTGTCACTGTCACGCTGTTTCTGGTGATATGGGTTCTGTCCCTGCGGGTTCGGGTCGCACAACTCCACACGGCACAGGAGGAACTGCTGGCCCAGACCGAGAGTGACGTCCTGACCGGCGTCCTCAATCGGGAGAAATTCATCGCGACGGCAAGATCGGTGCTCGACAGCCGGGAGAAAAGCCGTTTCGCGGCGATTTTCCTCGTCGACATCGATCATTTCAAGCAGGTCAACGACACCCACGGCCATCCCGCGGGTGACAGCGTACTCAGCTTCTTTGCCAGGATGCTGACGGCAAGTTTTCCCGACGGTCATGTCGGACGTCTCGGCGGGGATGAATTCGCGGTGCTGGTCGAGCATTCCGATCCGATGACGGCAGCCTTCGCACATCGCAGATGCTCGGAGTTCGTGGAAATGCTGGCCCATGGCGTCAATATCGGTTCCCAAAGGCTCGGCGTGAGCGCCTCCGTGGGCGTCGCACTGGCCCCGTTCCACGGAAAGACATGGACGTCGCTGGTCGCAAATGCAGACATGGCACTTTATGCCTCCAAGCGCAACGGGCGCGCCTGCTCGACGATCTACACCGAATCCATGCTCACCGACCTCAGGAACGAGAAGGCGCTGGTGCGCGAAATCCGCGCCGCGATGCTGCTCAAGCAGTTCAGGGTGGCTTATCAGCCGATCGTTGATTCCGACGGTGAGGTCACCGCCTACGAAGCGCTTCTGCGCTGGAACCATCCGCTCCGCGGGCCAATTTCACCGGATGTCTTCATCCCTGCTGCGGAGCGCGCCGGCCTGATCGCCGATGTCGGGTATTACGTCCTGAGGCAGGTCTGCCAGGACCTCGACCATCTGCTCCCTGTGTCGGTCAATGTGAACCTTTCGGCCGAGCAGATCACCTCGTCGCATCTGATCGAGGGCATTCTCGACATTCTCAACGAAACCGGCACCGACCCGCATCGGATCGTTCTCGAAATCACGGAGAGCGCTTCACTGATCTGCAATGCCGACAATGCGGAGCGCTTGCTCGCGCTTCAGTCGTACGGGTTCCGAATTGCCTTCGACGATTTCGGCATGGGGTATTCGGAATTCAACCAGCTTCGCCTCCTGCCTTTCGACATCATCAAGATCGACAAGAGCTTCATCCGGTCCCTGGGCGATGATGTGGTCACCGACGTGTTCGTGAGCGCGGTTGTGGAGATCTCGCGCCGGTACGGAAAATCGGTCGTCGCCGAAGGCATAGAGACCGAGACCGACAGGATGCGGGCGCTGGCCGCGGGATGCGACAGGTTGCAGGGGTTCTACTATTCCAAGCCGAAGTTCCTGGAAGACTTCGAGGACAGACATCTCCGCAGCAAACCTTCGATCGGTTTGCGGATGATGCACGCGGTTGCCTGACGGGACAGGATTTCGCCGCCGGTCCGGTTGAAGGCCAACGGATGCGGGTCGTCTCGTTTCATAAAACTGTCATCTCACCGTCATGAAGCTGCAATCGAAGAGGTGGCAGATCCTTCTGGTTTTAACCGGGAGACTTGAAACATGGCGCGCTTGCTCAGCTTCACATCCGTCCTCGCCCTGATCGCCGCTTCGGCGTCGGCGGCGGACATGAATTTCAACCGTGTTGCGTCCTTCGCCACGCCACAGAACATGGCGCAGGGCGAGGATGCCAACCGGGAAAGCTCATCCGAGATCATTGCAGCAACCGAGGACGGTCTGCGGCTGGTCTACACCGACAGCCCGCTCGGGGCGATCGGGATGATCGACATCACTGACCCCACCACCCCAAAGCCTTTGGGCAATATCGACATGGGCGGCGAGCCGACATCGGTGACCGTCATCGGCTCCACTGCTTTTGCCGCGATCAACACCTCCGAGAACTATGTTGCGGTCGGCGGCAAGCTCCTGACCATCGATCTGGACGGCAAGTCGATTGCCGCAGAGTGCGATCTTGGTGGCCAGCCCGATTCCATCGCGCGGTCGAAGGATGGATCCTTCATCGTCATCGCGATCGAGAACGAGCGTGACGAAGACCTGAATGAGGGCGTTATCCCGCAGATGCCGGCCGGTCAGGTTGCGATGATCGATGTCAGCGAGGGCGTGGCCGATTGCGCCTCCCTGCGCTTTGCCGACGTGACCGGCCTGGCCGAGGTGGCGCCCGAGGATCCGGAGCCGGAATTCGTCGACATCAACGGGCTCGGCGAGACCGTGGTGACGCTTCAGGAAAACAACCACATCGTCGTGCTCGACCGCGACGGCAAGGTCGTGTCACATTTCCCGGCGGGCTCGGTCACGCTCGAGAATGTGGACCTGACCGACGAGCGCGGCGCGCTGCGCTTCACCGAAACCCAGGCCGACCGGAAGCGCGAACCCGATGCAGTCAAGTGGATCGACGACACCCACTTCGCCACCGCCAACGAGGGCGACTATGAAGGCGGCTCGCGCGGCTGGACCATCTTCAACAAGGACGGAACTGTCGTTTACGACTCGGGCACGTCCTTTGAACATGCGGTGATCGAAGCCGGTCATTACCCGGACAAGCGTTCCGACGCCAAGGGCGTGGAACCCGAATCGATCGAGTTTGCCAGCTTTGATGGCGTGCCATACGTCTTTGTCGGCGCGGAACGCGCGTCCGTTGTCGGCGTGTATGACGTCTCCGACCCGGCGGCACCGGTTCTCAGGCAGATCCTGCCGTCGGGCATTGCGCCCGAGGGGATTGTCGCCCTGCCGTCACGCAATTTGCTGGTCACGGCCAACGAGGCGGACCTCGTCGAGGACGGCGGCGTCCGCAGTCACGTCATGGTCTATGAGCGGCAGGACGCGCTCGCTGCCTATCCGCAGATCACGTCCGCCGGAGCCGACACGCTGATCGGTTGGGGTGCGCTTTCGGGCCTCGCCGCAGATCCGGAAAACGACGGCATCCTCTATGCCGTCAATGACAGCTTCTACGGCTACCAGCCGTCGATCTTCACCATCGATGCCACGCAGGTGCCGGCCCGGATCACCTCCGTGGTCGAGATCACCCGTGCCGGCCAGACTGCCCAGAAGCTCGATCTCGAGGGTGTGACAACCGATGGGGATGGCGGGTTCTGGCTGGCTTCGGAAGGACGGACCGACAGGCTGATCCCCCATGCCATCTATCACGTGGATGCAGAGGGCCGGATCAAGCAGGAAATCCCGTTGCCCGCCGAGCTGCTTGCCCAGGAGAAGCGCTTCGGGATGGAGGGGATCGCCCGCGACGGCGACACGCTCTGGATGCCTGTGCAGCGGCCCTGGAACGACGATGCAAGCAACGAGGTCAAGCTCGTGGCCTACAACACAAGCACCGAGGAATGGGGCGCGGTTCGCTATCCTCTGGACGCCCCGGCCGACGCGGGCTGGGTCGGTCTGTCCGATATCGAGATCCATGGCGAACACGCCTACGTCATCGAGCGCGACAACCAGATCGGTGCAAAGGCGGCGATCAAGAAGATCTACCGGGTCGCCATGAGCGATCTTTCGCCAGCGCCGCTGGGCGGTGAATTGCCGCTGGTTGAAAAGCAGCCGGTGCGCGATCTGCTCCCCGACCTCAAGGCTCTCAACGGGTTTGTGGTCGACAAGGTCGAAGGGCTGGCAATGGATACCGAAGGCAAGGCCTATATCGTGACCGACAACGACGGAGTGGACGACAGCTCCGGGGAGACGCTGTTCTTCACCGTTGACGCAATGGCGCCCGCTTCGAACTGACACCGGGGGCTGCCCTGCAATCAAGGGTCAGGCGCGACCTTGCGCCTGGCCCTTCGTGTTTTCCGTCGCCGGGCGGCGCTAGCGGCTGCTCGAGACGGCAAACCAGACGGCAACGAGCGCCAGCAGAACCGCGAACACCCGCCGTATGATCTGCTGGCGTTTCGGGCTTTCGAGATAGGGGCGGAAGGTTCCGGCCGCGAGCACGATCACCGCGTGCACCAGCGTGGCAATCAGCACATAGACGGCGCTCAGCCAAAGTGTCTGTGCCAGAACCGGGCGGGAAGGATCAATGAACGCGGGGATCACCGCCACGAAGAACAGTGCGGCTTTCGGGTTGAGAAGGTTGGTGATCAGTCCTCGCCGGAAGTAGCGCGCCATGCCGCGGTCCATGGTGATGATCTCGGCCTCGGCTTCGCGCCAGCTGTCCCAGGCCAGAAACAAAAGGAACGCCATGCCGCCCCAGCGAAGGAGTTCGTAGAGTGCGGGAATGCTGTTGATGAGTCCGGCAACCCCCAGTGCCGCTGCCAGGCCGACGAGGCCGAGCCCCAGGGCCGCTCCGCCGACCGCTGCGAACCCGGGCCTGCGGCCCTCGGAGGCGGACACCATTGCGAGCCAGGTCATGTTCGGGCCGGGGGTGAGCTCGATCAGCACCGAGGCTGCCGCCAGTGATGTGACCGCTTCAAGGCCGGGAAAATTCTCGAGCATGGTTGACGTCCGTCTGATTGCAGTTCCGGCCGATCAGAGCCTTCGACCGGTCATGGTGTTGCACTGAATACAATGCGAACCGACCATACAAGCCGCTCTATTCGCCGCAAGACTGTCTGGCGATGGTGCGTGCTGATAGATAGGGTTGCCTGGCGATGTGACGATTCTCTCTTCGGTCGTCGTCGAACCCGCTCCAAGGCACAGGAGATAGACCACATGCCGCCAGCATCATGGCAGGCGCCTGCACTCACTCTGGCGATAGGCGCGCTCGGCGCGGCTGTGTTTGCCTTGCTGTCGTTTCCGGTGCCGTATCTGACCGGCCCAGCAACCGCGGTGACCGTCGCAGGACTGGCCGGGATCAGAACCGAAGCTTTGCCGCAGCGTGCGCGCGACGTCGTGTTCGTCATCCTCGGGCTGACAATCGGGCAGGGGGTGACGCCGGAGGTGCTTGATGCCATTCGCGCCTGGCCGATCACCCTGGTGTCACTTGCGGCGAGCCTGATCGTGATGATCCTTGCGACTCGGGCGCTGCTTGTCCGCTACTGGTCGATGGATCCGACGACTGCGTTCCTTGCGTCTTCGCCCGGACATCTCAGCTATGTTCTCGGATTGACGGAGGGGGTGAAGGCGGATCTCAAGGCTGTCGCCATCGTCCAGTCGATCCGCGTGCTGGCCTTGACGCTGATCGTTCCCGCGGCAATCACGTTTGCCGGCCACCTCCCGGAGCGCGGAACCGCTGCGCCGGAAGAGACCGCGCCGCTTCCGTTCCTGGCCATGACCCTGATTGCCGTCCTTGCCGGGTATCTTCTCAAGAGGTTGAAACTCCCGGCAGCCTTTCTGATCGGTGGCATGCTCGTTTCAATCGCGCTGCACGTCACGGGACTTGTGGATGGAACGGTGAACCAATGGCTGGTCGCGGCCGCCTTCATATCGCTGGGCGCGTTGATCGGCTCTCGGTTTTCGGGTGTTGGCCGGCAGGAACTCATGCGCTCGCTCAGCGCCGGGGTGATGGTGACGGTCCTGAGCGTTGTCCTCGCCGTCGCATTTGCGGCACTGGCGGCCTATCTGACCGGCATGAATTTCCTCGCGGTGCTCATCGCCTTTTCGCCTGGCGGACTTGAAACCATGGCTGCGATGTCAGTGCTCCTGGGCCTCGATCCGACATTCGTGGCAAGCCATCATGTCGCGCGGCTTCTGATGCTCACCGTGATCGTTCCGCTTCTGGTGCTGGGCGGCGGAAAGTCTCGCGGCTGATCGGCCTTTTTCCGTCTCCACCCATTTTATTGGCGTGGCGCCTGCATTATGTCAGGTGCACGAACCGAACCATGACTGGAGTGCATCGTGAGCGTCACCAAGGAAGATATCCTGGCCAAGCTGAAAACGGTCAAGGGGCCGGACCTGGAAGGCAACATCGTCGATCTCGGGCTGGTCTCCGACATCTTCATTGCCGACGGCAAGGCCTATTTCTCGCTGACCGTTCCGGCTGCCCGCGCCCGCGAACTCGAACCGCTTCGCGAAGCCGCGGAGCGGGCGGCGAAGACGGTTCCCGGCGTCACCGGAGCCATGGTCGCGCTGACCGCATCCCGCGAGCCGGGCGCCGGCGGACCGCCGCCGGCAGCATCCAGACCGCAGGCCGCTCCGCAGCAGGGCGCGCCGCGCGGCCAGCCGCAGGGCCGCGGAAAGGTCGAGGTGCCGGGGGTCAAGACCATCATCGCGGTCGCCTCGGGCAAGGGCGGCGTCGGCAAGTCGACGACCTCGGTCAATCTGGCGCTCGGGCTTCATGCCGAAGGGCTCAAGGTCGGTCTGCTCGATGCGGATATCTACGGCCCTTCCATTCCGCGGCTTCTGGGAATCTCGGGCAGGCCGGAACAGCTGGAAGGCCGGTTGCTCAAGCCGATGGAGAATTACGGCCTCAAGGTCATGTCGATGGGCTTCATGGTCGAAGAGGATACGCCGATGATCTGGCGCGGACCGATGGTGATGTCGGCGCTCAACCAGATGCTCCGCGAGGTCGCGTGGGGCGATCTTGACGTGCTCGTGGTCGACATGCCTCCGGGCACCGGTGACGCGCAACTGACCATGGCCCAGAATGTGCCGCTGGCCGGCGCGGTGATCGTCTCGACACCGCAGGACCTTGCCCTGATCGACGCCCGCAAGGGGCTCAACATGTTCAACAAGGTCAATGTCCCTGTGCTCGGCATCGTCGAGAACATGAGCTATTTCCTCTGTCCCGATTGCGGCTGCCGCCACGACATCTTCGGACACGGCGGCGCGCGCGACGAGGCGGCCCGGATCGGTGTTCCGTTCCTTGGGGAAGTGCCGCTGGCGATGCCGATCCGTGAAACCTCGGATGCGGGCAAGCCGGTGGTGGCCACCGCCGCCGACGGTCCGCATGCGCAGATCTATCTCGAGATCGCGCGCAGGGTCCGAAACCGGCTCGACGAGATTGCCGGAACCCGCGCCGCCCCGGAAATCGTGTTCGAATAGGCCGCTTGTGCGATCAACTAACCGGCGCTTGCCAGTGCCGCGAACATCCTGAGCATCGGCTGGTCGAGGCTGTCGCTCTGCGGTTCATGCTGCGATGAGGCGCAGACGATGACTGTCGCCGTTGCCGGATCGCAGTAAAGGAACTGGCCGTGAATCCCGGCGGCAAGGAACGCATCGGAATCGCCGCCGACCTGGTACCAATTGCTGCGATAGCGACCATGAGGAAGAAAATCGGCCTGTGTTCCACGGGCCCAGACGCCGGTGTCGCCTGCCGTCCGCATGTCGCTGATCCACCGTTCCGATACGATGCGACCACGCGGCCCGGTGCCGCCGTCCAAAAGCATCTGCCCGATTGCAAGCAGGTCGTGCGGCCGCAAGGACATCCCGCCGGCAGTGCGCGGAGCACCGAGATTGTCGACCGTGATGAAGGCGTCGGCCGTCGCCTCCATCGGCTCCCACAGCAGACGCGCGCACAGATCGGAGAAGCGCTCTCCGCTGGCGCGCTCGAGCACGATGCCGAGCATGTCGGAATTCGGCGAGAGGTAGGCGTGGTCGCCGCCATGCGCGTGGTCGGCCTTGTCGAGCGTCCTGAGGAAGGCGAGCATGCCCGCCGTTTCGCTTTCGTCGCCAACCGAGGGGTTCCAGGCCATGGCGCGGCGGTAGCGGGCATAGGCATCCTGTGAAAGATAGGATTCGTCAAAATCGAGGCTGACACGCATGTCCAGCAGGTGGCGCACGGTGGCGTCCTCGTAGGCTGACCCGCGCATTTCCGGAACGATGTCGCCCACCGGGGTCTCGGGATCGAGCGCGCCCTGATCCTCGAGGATCCCCGCGATCAGCGCAGCGACGGATTTGGAAATCGAAAAGACCAGATGCGGATCGCTGCGTTCAACGCCCGCAGCATGCCATTCGCTGATCATCTTGCCATCCCGGCTGACTAGGAAGCTGTCCACCTGCGCGAGTTCGAGCAGGGATGCCACTGAGTGGTCGGAGCCCGGCGAGGCTGGCTGCGCCAGCAGGGAAGGATTGGTGGCCAGCGGCGGAAGGGGACGGGGGTTCGACGTCCGGATACGGGCGGAGCGAACCATTTCGGAGACATTGCGAAATGCCCAGAAGCTGTAGGGCCGGGTGCGCCAGTTTGCCAAAGAGATCTGATCGCGGGGAAAGCCGTTGGTGGCTTCGAATTGGGATGGGAGGGTCATGAGAGCCTTGGAACCTGAGCAAGCCGAAGTGTGAAGCGGAAAAACATGAATAAAAGGGTTTTCTTTTTCTGGAAGCATTCTAAATTGGAGACTGTCGCGAACACAAGCACGCGGCTAGGGATTGGAGCAAGACGATGCGGTTGACCCGGCAAACCAATTATGCGGTGCGGATGCTGATGTATTGCGCGGCCAATGACGGTCATTTGAGCCGTATCGGCGACATTGCCAAGGCCTATTCGGTCTCCGAACTGTTCCTGTTCAAGATCCTGCAGCCGCTTACCAAATCCGGCCTGATCGAATCGGTGCGCGGACGCAACGGAGGCATCCGGCTGGGTCGCGCTGCCGACAAGATCACGCTTCTCGATGTGGTCACCGTGACCGAGGACAGCTTTGCGATGGCCGAGTGTTTCGAGAACGACGCCACGGAGTGTCCGCTGGTGGATTCGTGCAGCCTGAACATGGCTTTGCGGAAGGCTCTGGGCGCATTTTTCGAGGTTCTGGAAACCTACTCGATCGATGACCTGGTGAAATCCCGCCCGTCGATCAACTTCCTGCTCGGGCTTGAAGACCAACCGGCCGTGCCCGCTGCCTGACAGGCCCTCCTTTTTCTGGTTCCTGCATGTTGCACCTCGCCTGTGGCCTTTCCTGAGGCACTGGCATCGCAGGGCCTTGTAGGCTTAACCTGCTGATCCAAACGAAATTCGAAGTGCAATCACCCGAAGGCTGCGTGTGTGGCGGAAGGAGCTGGAGCTTGAGCGAGACAACTGCATCGGACTGGTGGCGCGGATGCGTCGTCTATCAGGTCTATCCCCGTTCCTTTCAGGACAGCTCCGGCGACGGCATCGGGGACATTCGCGGCATTATCGAGCGGCTGGATCACATCGCCTCTCTCGGCGTGGACGCGATCTGGCTGTCGCCCTTCTTCAAGTCGCCAATGGCCGACTTCGGCTATGACGTCTCGGATTATTGCGATGTCGATCCGATGTTCGGACTGCTGTCGGATTTCGACGAACTGGTGAGCCTGGCCCACGACAAGGGGCTCAAGATCATCATAGACCAGGTGATATCGCACTCTTCGGACCAGCACGGCTGGTTCAAGGAAAGCCGCTCGAGCCGCGATAATCCGAAAGCGGACTGGTACATCTGGGCGGATCCGAAACCGGATGGCACGGCACCGAACAACTGGCTGTCAATTTTCGGCGGTCCCGCCTGGGAGTGGGACACGGTCCGCCGCCATTACTACATGCACAATTTCCTCGCCTCGCAGCCGGACCTGAACTTTCACAATCCGGATGTCCAGAATGCGATTCTGGACACATTCCGCTTCTGGCTGGACCGGGGCGTCGATGGCTTCCGGCTCGATACCGTGAACTTCTATTTTCACGACAGGCATCTTCGCGACAACCCGCCGCTGTCAAAGTCGACGGAAGACGGAAATTTCATGGGGGTGGACGCACCGGACGTCAATCCGTACGGCTATCAGGATCACCTCTACGACAAGTCCCAGCCCGAGAATGTGGTCTTCCTTCAGCGGCTTCGCGCATTGCTGGACAAGTATGAAGGCCGGACAACAATTGGCGAGGTCGGGGACGGCCGCCGTTCGCTCAAGACCGTTGCGGCCTACACCAGCGGCGGCGACAAGCTGCACATGTGCTACACGTTCGACATGCTGAGCGCGGAATTCTCGGCGACCCATTTCCGGCGCAGCATTTCCAACTTTCAGTCCGTGGTGGATGACGGCTGGGTCTGCTGGTCCTTTTCCAATCACGATGTCGAACGTCATGTGACCCGCTGGCTCCAGGAGGGCGACGACAGGGACCATATGGCACGGTTCGCAATCACGCTGCTTGCCTCGTTCTGGGGATCGATCTGCCTGTATCAGGGCGAGGAACTCGGACTGCCCGAGGCCCATGTCGAGTACAAGGATCTTGTCGATCCCTACGGGATCCGTTTCTGGCCGGCCTACAAGGGCCGCGACGGCTGCCGCACGCCGATGGCGTGGGAGCGGGACGCCGTGAATGCCGGCTTCTCAGACGCCGTGCGGCCGTGGCTTCCGGTTCCGGACGATCATCGTCTCAAGGCCGTGGACCAGCAGGATCATCTCAGCGGCTCGGTGCTCAATCATTATCGTCAGACCCTGGCCTTCCGGAAAGCCCATGCGGTGATGGTTGACGGGCCGATGTCGTTTCTGGACAGCAACGAGAACCTCCTGGCGTTTGTCCGCGGCGAGGGCAGCGAGCGGCTGCTGTTTGTCTTCAATTTCGAGCGGAATGCGCTCGACTGGACGCCCCCATCCGATCTGAAAATCGGCGAAGTGCTCACACTGCCGGGTTTTGCCCCGGCCTATGAGGATGGATCTGTTCGCCTGCAGGCGCTCGACGCGTTCTGCGCGAGGCTCGGGTAGGCAAGGCGACCGGCTGTCTGGCGAGAATGAGGCTTGCCTTTGTCGGTGCCGGCCGAAGCCCCTCTTGGACTGCCAAGCCCGATCAGGGATCGATGATCTCGAAGGCGTCGACGTCTATCATTCCGCGATCGGAAATCTTGAGGTGCGGAATGACCGGCAGCGGCAGGAAGGCCAGTTGCAGGAAAGGCTCTTCGAGCGTGCCGCCCAGTGCCCTTGCCGCCTTGCGCAGCGGGATCAGTTTCTCGCGCACATGCTCATAGGGCTGATCGCTCATGAGGCCTGCCACCGGCAGGGCAATCTCCGCCACCACCTTGCCATTTTCCGCAACGACGAAACCGCCGCGGATTTCGCTCAGGCGGTTGGCCGCCAGGGCCATATCTGATTCCGAAGCGCCGACGACACAGATGTTGTGGCTGTCATGACCGATGGTCGAGGCGATGGCGCCACGCTTCAGTCCGAAGCCCTGGACGAAGCCGGTGGCGATGTTGCCGTTTTTGCCGTGCCGCTCGATCACCGCGATCTTCAGGACGTCGCGGTCGAGATCGATCTGCTTCTCGCCATTGTCGATGGCGAGATCGAGATCGCGGCGTTCAGTGATGATCTTGCCGGGAACGATGCCGATCACCGGGGTCGAACTGCGGTTCTTGCGCACGGTGAAGGAGGAAGCCTCGACCTGCGGCGCGCGCACGCTGTCGGTCCCCACAGGCTCGGTCTTCGCGCGGCTGGCGAACAGATCTTCGCTGACACGGCGGCCTGCGGAGAACACCATCTGGGCGTTGCAATCCTCGAGGCTGTCGAGCACCACGAGATCGGCCCGCCAACCCGGCGCGACCAGACCCCGGTCCCTGAGCCCGAAGGCGCGGGCGGCGGAGATCGAGGCCGCGCGGTAGATCGCCAGCGGCTCGACGCCCTGCGCGATGGCGTGACGGATCATGTAGTCGAGATGGCCGTGCTCGGCGATGTCGAGCGGGTTGCGGTCATCGGTGCACAAAGCCAGGAACGGTGAATTGCGCTCGGTGATGATCGGGATCAGCGCATCCAGATCGCGGCTGACCGAGCCTTCGCGCACCAGCACATGCATGCCCTTGGACATCTTCTCGAGCGCCTCTTCGGCGGTGGTCGATTCGTGCTCGGTGCGGATGCCCGCAGCGAGATAGCCGTTCAGTCCCATCCCGCGAAGAAGCGGCGCATGGCCGTCGATGTGGCCGCCCTGGAAGGCCTCGAGCTTGGCCATTGCGGCGGGGTCCTTCGAAAGCACGCCCGGAAAATTCATGAATTCGGCGAGCCCGATGACCTGCGGATGGTCGCGGAAGGGCAGAAGGTCCTCGATGTCGAGGCGCGCGCCGGCGGTTTCGAGATGGGTGGCGGGCACGCAGCTTGAGAGTTGCACCCGGATGTCCATGATGGTCTGCTCGGAGCAGTCGAGAAAATACCGGATGCCAGCCGCCCCGATCACATTGGCGATCTCGTGCGGGTCGCAGATCGCGGTGGTGATGCCGCGCGGCAGGACGCAGCGGTCGAACTCGTGCGGCGTGACTAGCGAACTCTCGATGTGCAGATGGGTGTCGATGAAACCCGGAACGACGATCCGGCCGGAGATGTCGATTTCCTCGACACCTTCGTAGGTGTCCAGCGTGCCGACGATGCGATCGCCGCAGATGGCGATGTCGCCGTCGCGCAGATCGCCGGTGGTCAGGTCGAACAGCCTGCCGCCCTTGAGCACGATATCGGCGGGAGCCTTGCCCTGGCCCTGATCGATCATGTCGCCAAGCCTGTTGGTCATGGTGGGTTTCTCCTGGCCTGTTGTCCGAATCAAAAACCGGCCGGCTTTGCAGCCGGCCGGTCCAGTTTACCCGAAACGGGTGATTACATGGACTTCATCTTGTCGGTGACGACAGAGGTCCATGCGCCTTCCGGCTCCTTGGTGATGACCGGGTCGGAACCGCCCGACAGCAGGCTGTCGACGGTGCGGCGATAGTCGGCCTCGTCGAGCGTGCCGTCGGTTCCGGCGGTCAGCTTGGCGATTTCGCCCATCATGCGCTTCTGGTGCTTTTCGGTCTGGGCGCCGCTGGCATCGTTTTCGAGAACGATCTCGGCGGCTTCATCCGGGTTTTCCTCGGCCCATTTCCAGCCTTCCATGGAGGCCTTCACGAAACGGGCGAGCTTGTCGACCATTTCGGGATCCTCAAGGCTCGACTCGAGAACGTAAAGCCCGTCCTCGAGCGTTGCGACGCCCTCGTCCTCGTATTTGAAGGTGACGAGTTCGTCAGCGGAAATGCCTGCGTCGATGACCTGCCAGTACTCGTTGTAGGTCATGGTCGACACGCAGTCGGCCTGCTTCTGGATCAGCGGGTCGACGTTGAAGCCCTGCTTGAGCACTTCCACCCCGTCTTCGCCGCCCTCGGTCGGAATGCCGAGCTGGCTCATCCAGGACAGGAACGGATATTCATTGCCGAAGAACCAGACGCCGAGCGTCCTGCCCTTGAAGTCGTCCGGCGAGGTGATGCCGGTTTCCTTAAGGCAGGTCAGCATCATGCCCGAGGCCTTGAAAGGCTGGGCGATGTTGACCAGCGGCACACCCTTCTCGCGGCTCGCGAGCGCGGAGGGCATCCAGTCGACGATGACGTCGGCGCCGCCGCCGGCGATGACCTGCGGCGGAGCGATGTCCGGACCGCCGGGCTTGATTTCCACGTCGAGGCCGGCGTCCTCATACATGCCCTTGTCCTTGGCCACGTAGTAGCCTGCGAACTGGGCCTGGGTGACCCACTTGAGCTGAAGGGTCAGCTTGTCGGCTGCGAGAGCCGAGCCGGCCATCAGCGAAAGCGCCAGCCCCATCGTGATCGAGATCGTCTTTTTCATGCCATTCTCCTCTGGTTGCGGCTCCGTCTTGTTATGCACCGGCTCTGCGCCGGTAGGACGGATGCCAGAAAGTTACAGCCCTTTCCGCGAGCGCGATCAGCCCGTAGGAAAGCGACCCGGCCAGTGCCGCGACAAAAATCGTGGCCCAGACCATATCCACATTCATGCGCCCGACCTCGGTGGATATCCTAAAGCCCATGCCGACAATCGGGGTGCCGAAGAACTCCGCAACAATGGCCCCGATCAGGGCCAGAGTCGAGTTGATCTTGAGCGCATTGAATATGAAAGGCATTGCGGCGGGAAGCCGCAGTTTGAACAGTGTCTGCCAGCGTGTTGCGGCATAAGTGCGCATCAGGTCGCGCTCCATCGAGCCGGTGGCGGCAAGGCCGGCGACCGTGTTGACCAGCATCGGAAAGAAGGTCATCACGACGACGACCGCGGCCTTGGACTGCCAGTCGAAACCGAACCACATGACCATGATCGGCGCGACGCCGACGATCGGCAGGGCTGCGACCAGATTGCCGACGGGAATCACGCCCTTGCGCAGGAACGGGCTGCGATCGACCAGGATTGCGGTGATGAAGCCGATGCCGCAGCCCATCACGTAGCCTGCGATCACCGCCTTGAGGTAGGTCTGCTGGAAATCCGCCCAGAGGATATGGGTGGAATTCAAGATCCGCCCCCAGATCATCGAGGGCGCGGGCAGCAGCACGCTCGGCACGTTGAAGCCCCGGGTCACGCCTTCCCAAAGCGCGATCAGGGCGGCGCCGAACAGAACCGGGATGATGATGTTGATGGCGTTCGCAATCACGCGGCTTTCGGGCTTGAGGCGGGCAAGCCAGATGTTGATCGCCCAGGCCAGAAGCCAGAACAGGATGGCGGCGAGGAAGGGACCATTCATGCCGGTTTTGCTCCCATCCTGCGGTTGACGCGCGCGCCGATCAGGTCGACCGTCATGACCAGAATGCCGGCAAGGGCCGCGGCCATCAGCAGCGCCGACCAGATCTGCACCGTCTGGCCGTAATAGGAGCCTGCCAGAAGCCGCGCGCCGAGGCCCGCGACCGCGCCGGTCGGAAGTTCACCAACGATGGCGCCAACCAGCGCAATCGAGATCGCCACCTTCATGGAGGTGATCAGGAACGGGACGGCGGACGGCAACCGGAGCTTCCAGAAGGTCTGCGACGCACTGGCCGAATAGGTGCGCATCAGATCGAGATGCATCACTTCGGGCGAGCGCAGTCCCTTGGTCATGCCGACCGCGATCGGGAAAAACGAGAGATACATCGAGATCGTCGCCTTCGGCAGCAGGCCGGAGATTCCGATCGCGTTGAGCACCACGATGATCATCGGCGCGATGGCGAGGATCGGGATGGTCTGCGAGGTGATGATCCAGGGCATCAGCGACCGGTCGAGGGTCTGGAAATGGACGATGCCGACGGCCAGCGCCACGCCTAGCACCGTGCCCATGGCAAAGCCCAAAAGGGTCGAGGACAGCGTGATCCAGGAGTGGTAGACGAGGCTGCGCTTGGAGGTGATGTTCTTGCCCACGGTCGTGTCCCACAATTCGGCGAAGACCTGGTGCGGGGCAGGCAGAACCGGGCGTTCCTGCGCCATCGTGCGCGGCAGGATTTCGGCAAAGCTGATCTCGGTTCCCGCGCGTCCGGCCTGGTCTCGCTCGA
The DNA here is from genome assembly GCA_965233445.1 of Hoeflea sp. GTDB lineage: Bacteria > Pseudomonadota > Alphaproteobacteria > Rhizobiales > Rhizobiaceae > Hoeflea. The sequence continues at coordinate 4,080,313 of OZ247491.1, read as the reverse complement.
ACGGCGCGTTGAGGAACACCGAAGCAGCGTACCAGATCGCGATGATGGCAAGCACCACGGCTCCGATCGGCAGGATCTTGTCGTGGAGAAGGCTGCGGTCGTTCATCCGTGCCTCCCCTGCGGCCAGACGATCATGGTGACGGCTACGACCCCGAGCGTGATGCCGCCGATCTGCATGTTGGAGGGGCGCTCGCCGAAGATCAGCAGGCCCACCACATTGATCAGCACCAGTTGCAGAACCGCCGACAGCGACATCGCGACAGCCAGCCCGCTTTCCTTCATCAGCCGCACCATCATCAGGTTGCCGACGGAATAGAGCCCGATCGCCAGCGCCAGCAACCAGACGGAGGGCCGATCGACATAGATCCTGAGACTGCTGGCCGCGGCCAGAAAAATGGCCATGGCGCCCGCCAGCCAGATCATCAGCGAGGCGCTCATGCGGCATCTCCCTGCGAGCAGGCGCAGATCACCGAGACCCCGACCGGGATTGCTGGGTGACTACTCATCATAGCTGTGCCCCGCCTTCAGGCCCTCGCGAACCTGGTGGGCGATCTTCAGGAACTCGGGCGTCTCGCGGATGTCGAGCGGCCGCTCGGCGCCCAGATCGCAATCGATGATTTCGTGAATGCGGCCCGGCCGCGGGCTCATCACCACGATCTTGGTCGACAGGAACACGGCTTCCGGGATCGAGTGGGTGACGAAGACCACGGTCTTCTTCGTCTTGGCCCAAAGCTTGAGCAACTGCTCGTTCAAATGGTCTCGGACGATTTCGTCGAGCGCGCCGAAAGGTTCGTCCATCAGCAGCATGTCGGGCTCGACGGCGAGCGCGCGGGCGATCGAGGCGCGCTGCTGCATGCCGCCGGAGAGCTGCCAGGGAAACTTCTTCTCGAAGCCCGCCAGGTTGACCAGTTCGAGGTTTTTCCGGATGCGGTCGGTCCGGGTTTTCTGGTCGACTCCCATCACCTCGAGCGGCAGCGCGATGTTGTCCTCGATGGTTCGCCACGGCAGCAGCGCCGCCTGCTGGAAGACATAGCCGTAGGCGCGCTTGAGACGGGCCTGTTCCGGCGTCATGCCGTTGACCGTCACGGTTCCGCCGGTCGGGCTCTCGAGATCCGCGATCACCCTCAGAAGCGTGGTCTTGCCGCAGCCCGAGGGACCGATCAGCGAGATGAATTCGCCTTCGGCAATGTCGAGCGTGATGTCTTTGAGCGCATGGACAGGACCATCATTGGTCTGGAAGGTGAGGTCCAGATTCTGGGCGGAGATGACGGTTTCAGGCATTGGTTGCCGCTTTTTGTTTCATTGTGTTCCCCGGATGCAGGTTTGCCCCGCCCATCGGAAGGGCGGAGCAAGGTTTATGCCATCACACGCCAGTGGCAGGAATGCCCGACCGCTCGATCTTGCGGGGCGAGGTGAGCTCCTTCCAGGTCGACAGCGCCTTGTTGATGGGCGTGACCGGCGGGCGCTTGACGAACTTGCCGTGCCCTTCCTGCGCCTTGACCTCGCCGTCGTCGATGGCGACATGGCCGCGCGTCAGGGTGTAGCGCGGCAGGCCCTTGACCTCCTTGCCCTCGAAGACGTTGTAGTCGATCGCCGACTGCTGGGTCTTTGCGCTGATGGTCTTGGACTTCTCCGGATCCCAGACCACCAGGTCGGCGTCGGAACCGACCAGAACCGCGCCCTTCTTCGGGTAGGTGTTCAGGATCTTGGCAATGTTTGTCGAGGTGACGGCGACAAACTCGTTCATGGTCAGCCGCCCGGTGGACACACCATGGGTCCAGAGCATCGGCATGCGGTCCTCGAGCCCGCCGGTGCCGTTCGGGATCTTGGTGAAATCGCCGACGCCATAGCGCTTCTGCTCGGTGGAGAAGGCGCAATGGTCGGTGGCGACCACCTGCAGCGATCCTGCCGAAAGTCCGGCCCAGAGGCTATCCTGGTGCATCTTGTTGCGGAAAGGCGGGCTCATCACCCGGCGCGCTGCGTGATCCCAGTCGGGATGGGCGTATTCGCTTTCATCGAGGGTCAGGTGCTGGATCAGCGGCTCGCCCCAAACGCGCATGCCCTTCTGGCGGGCGCGGCGGATGGCTTCGTGGCTCTGTTCGCAGGAGGTGTGGACGACATAGAGCGGCGTGCCGGTCATGTCGGCGATCATGATCGCGCGGTTGGTGGCCTCGCCCTCGACTTCCGCGGGCCGCGAATAGGCATGGGCTTCCGGGCCGTTGTTGCCCGCCGCCAGAAGCTTCTGCTGGAGTTGGGCCACCACGTCGCCGTTCTCGGCGTGAACCATGGCGATGCCGCCCAGCTCGCCGACCCGGCTGAACGAGGCATACATCTCGTCGTCATCCACCATCAGCGCGCCCTTGTAGGCCATGAAATGCTTGAAGGTGGTGATGCCCTTGTCCTTGACCACCGTTTCCATCTCGTTGAACACCTGCTCGCCCCACCAGGTGATCGCCATGTGGAAGGAATAGTCGCAATGGGCGCGTGTGGACTTGTTGTCCCACATGGAGATGGCCTCGAGCAGCGACTGGCCGGGCGAGGGCAGGGCGAAATCGATCACCATTGTGGTGCCGCCCGAAAGTGCTGCGCGGGTGCCGCTTTCAAAATCGTCGGTCGAATAGGTGCCCATGAAGGGCATCTCCAGGTGGGTGTGCGGGTCGATGCCGCCGGGCATAACGTAGCAGCCGGTGGCATCGAGCGTCTTGTCGCCAACCAGATTGGGGCCGATGGCGGTGATCACCCCACCCTCGATCATCACGTCCGCCTTGTAGGTCAGATCGGCGGTGACGATGGTTCCATTCTTGATGACAGTGGTGCTCATGATGCACGTCCTCTTGCTGTTCCGGTTTTTTTATGTTGATCGGCCGTCTTGGCGCGGCCTTTCAAAACTCAGGTCTTTTCAGTCTGCGTAGCCGGGATTGTCCCGGTCGAGCACGCGCTTCATTTCCTCGAAGTGCGACATCTCGGCATCCTTGTAGACGTCCCATTCGCGCGCGACCGATTCGGCCAGTTCGTCACTCATCACATTGAGCGGCTGGCCTGTCGAATAGGCCAGCACCATGGTCTGCGCCGCGCGCTCGAGATGGTACATGGCGTCGAACGCCTCGGCCACGGTGCGCGCCACGGTCGTCACGCCGTGATTGGCCATCATCACGTTGGAATGGTTGCCGATGGTTGCGGCAATCCGCTCGCCTTCCGCTTCTTCCGACGCGATGCCGCCGAATTCCATGTCGATCGCCAGGCGGTTGTAAAAACGCGCGGTTACCTGGTCGATCGGCTTGATCGACGGGTCCTTGAGGCCGGCCAGTGCAGTGGCGTGAGGCGGATGCAGATGCAACGCCACGCGCGCATGCGGAACGCGGCGGTGGATCGCGCCGTGGATCGACCAGGCTGACGGATCGGGCGCATCGGGCCGTTTCATCGTGTCGGGATCGTCGGCGTCGATCAGCAGCAGTTCGCTCGCTTTCGCCATGGAGAAATGCTTCCAGCGCGGGTTCATCAGGAACTTGCGCCCGTCCGGCGAGACAGCAGCCGAGAAATGATTGGCGACGCCCTCGTGCCAGTCATAATAGGCGGCAAGCCTTAGCGCGGCGGCCAGGTCGATGCGAAGCTGCTGTTCGTCGCTGTTCTGAAGCGGCAGGACGTTGGCTGGTGTGGTCATGTCATTGCCTCGGCCTGTGATTGAGCAATTCCCCTCCCCCTGGAGGGGAGGGGCTAGGGGTGGGGGGCTCATTCGTCATCTCATAAGCCCCAGTTCACCAAGTATTTTTTCGATGCAGAAGTCGAAGGAATCCGCCAGTTCTCCAGTGTTGAAGCGGATCACGCTATATCCGGCGCTTGCCAGCCATGCATCACGCTTTTCATCACCTGTCATCCCGGATGGCGTGAAATGATGCTCTCCATCAACTTCTATGACAAGTTTTGCCGATTGGATGGCGAAGTCTGCAACATAGGGGCCTATCGGTGTCTGGCGGCGAACGTGAATTCCATAGAGTTTTTTGAACTCTCTCAGCTCGCGCCAAAGCCGCTTTTCGCCTTCGGTTATGGTGTTGCGAAGCTGCCGGGCTCGCGACAAAGCTTTGGGTGAATTCAAGCTTGGTGACATGATGAGCCCCCCACCCTCGATCCCTCCCCTCCAGGGGGAGGGAGGTTTGCACTGTGCGATATGCAAACTCACTCAACCACTCCGGCGGTTTCCACGACGGCATGCATCAGCACGTCGGTTCCGGCGGCAGCCCATTCCTTGGAGATTTCCTCGGCCTCGTTGTGCGAAAGGCCGTCGACGCAGGGGCACATGACCATGGCGGTCGGCGCCACGCGGTTGATCCAGCAGGCGTCGTGCCCGGCGCCCGAGATGATGTCCATGTGCGAGTAACCGAGCCGCTCGGCGGCGTCGCGCACCGCTTTCACGCAGCCGTGGTCGAATTCCGGCGGGTCGAACTGGCCGACGATCTCGGCCTCGAAGCTGACGCCGAGCGCGTCGCACAGTTTCGGTGCTTCGGCCATCAGCCGGTCGACCATGCCGTTCAGCGTATCGAGCTCGTGGCTGCGGAAATCGATGGTGAAGACCACCTTGCCGGGGATGATGTTGCGGGAGTTGGGATACACGTCGATGTGGCCGATGGCGCCGACGGCATTGGGCGCGTTGTCCATGGCAATCTCGTGAACCAGTTCGGTGATCTGCGCCAGCCCGCGACCGGCGTTGAGCCGCATCGGCATCGGGGTCGAGCCGGTGTGGCTTTCCTTGCCGGTCACCGTGCACTGAACCCAGCGGAGGCCCTGACCATGCGTGACGACGCCGATGTCCTTGCCCTTGGCCTCGAGAATCGGACCCTGCTCGATGTGCAGTTCGAACATCGCATGCATCTTGCGGGCGCCGACTTCCTCGTCGCCCTTCCAGCCGATGCGTTCCAACTCGTCGCCGAAGCGCTTGCCCTTGGCGTCGGTCTTGTCATAGGCCCAGTCCTGCTCGTGCACACCGGCGAAGACGCCCGAGGCGAGCATGGCGGGCGCGAAACGCGTGCCTTCCTCGTTGGTCCAGTTGACCACCACGATCGGGTGCTTCGTCTTGATGCCGAGGTCGTTGAGCGTTCGCACCAGTTCGAGACCGCCGAGCACGCCCAGAACGCCGTCATACTTGCCGCCGGTGGGCTGGGTGTCGAGGTGGCTGCCGACATAGACCGGCAGCGCATCGGGATCGGTGCCGGGCCGGGTCATGAACATGTTGCCCATGGTGTCGACGCCCATGCTCATGCCGGCCTCTTCGCACCACTTGCGGAACAGGTGCCGTCCTTCGCCGTCCTCGTCGGTCAGGGTCTGGCGGTTGTTGCCACCGGCAACGCCCGGGCCGATCTTGGCCATCTCCATGAGCGAATCCCACAGCCTGTCGGCGTTGATGCGAAGATTTGCGGCGGGTGTGGACATGATCGGTTCCTCTGGTCTGCCTTGTGGTCCGTCTGACAGCCCCGGAGCTTGTCCGGGACTCGAATGGTCGCTCTCCGGCTCAGCTCGGGAAGGTGAACACCGCGCCGGACTTGATGCCGTTCGGCCAGCGCGAGGTGATGGTTTTCAGCCGCGTGTAGAAGCGCACCCCTTCCGGTCCGTAGATCGAATGGTCGCCGAACAGCGACCGCTTCCAGCCGCCGAAGGAATGGTAGGCCACCGGCACCGGGATCGGCACGTTGACGCCGACCATGCCGACCTCGATGGAATCGGAGAAGGCGCGGGCCGCGTCACCGTCACGGGTGAAGATCGCCGTGCCGTTGCCGTATTCATGGTCGTTGATCATCTTGACCGCGTCGTCGAAGCTGCCTGCGCGGACGACCGAAAGAACAGGCCCGAAGATCTCTTCCTTGTAGATGGTCATGTCGGTGGTGACGCGGTCGAACAGCGTGCCGCCGACGAAGTAGCCGTTCTCGTAGCCCTGCAGCGAGAAGCCGCGGCCGTCGACAACGAGATCGGCGCCTTCCTTGACGCCCTGGTCGATGTAGCCGAGCACCTTGTCCTGGTGCTGCTTCGTGACGACCGGTCCCATCTCCGCGGCCTCGTCGGTAGATGGTCCGATCTTCAGCGCCTCGACGCGAGGCTTCAATTTGGCAACCAGTGCATCGGCGGTCTTCTCGCCAACGGGAACAGCGACCGAAATCGCCATGCAGCGTTCGCCGGCGGAGCCGTAGCCTGCGCCCATCAGCGCGTCGGCCGCCTGGTCCATGTCGGCGTCGGGCATGATGACCATGTGGTTCTTGGCGCCGCCCAGCGCCTGGACGCGCTTGCCGTTGGCGGTGCCGCGCGAATAGACATATTCGGCGATCGGCGTCGATCCGACGAAGCTCACCGCCTTGACGTCGGGGTGGTCGAGCAGCGTGTCGACGGCGAGCTTGTCGCCGTGGACGATGTTGAGCACGCCCTCGGGAAAGCCTGCTTCCTGGAACAGCTTCCAGACCAGCATCGGCGCCGACGGATCGCGCTCGGAGGGCTTCAATACAAACGTGTTTCCGCAGGCAATGGCGATGGGATACATCCACATCGGCACCATGGCCGGGAAGTTGAACGGCGTGATGCCGGCGACCACGCCCAGCGGCTGGCGGTCGGCGATGGAATCGACGCCGGGTCCCACATTGCGGGAAAAATCGCCCTTGAGAAGATTGGGAATGCCGCAGGCAAACTCCACGACCTCGATGCCGCGGGTGACCTCACCCAGCGCGTCATCATGGGTCTTGCCGTGTTCGCGCGAGATTTCGCGGGCGATGTCGGCGGCGTGCCGGTCGAGAAGTTCCTTGAACTTGAACATGAACCGCGCGCGCTTGAGCGGCGGCATCGATCCCCAGGCCGGCTGTGCCGCCTTGGCGTTGGCCACGGCCTCATTGATCTCGTCAACGGTGGACAGCGGCAGTTCGGCGATCTGCTCGCCCGTCGCCGGATTGAAGACGGCCGAGCGACGCTCGGAAGATGAAATGGCGAGTTTGCCGCCGATGGCGTTTTCGATGATCTGCATGTTCAGTCGACCTCGTTCAGAACGCTGCGCACGCAGTCGATCAGTTCGTCTATTTGGGATTTGGAGATGATCAGCGGCGGCGAAAGCGCGATGATGTCGCCGGTGGTGCGGATCAATGCGCCTTTCTCCCAGGCGCGCACGAAACAGGAGAAGGCGCGCTTGGTCGGCTCTCCGGCAATCGGGTCGAGCTCGATGGCGCCGATCAATCCGATGTTGCGGATGTCGATGACATGCGGTTCGCCCTTGAGCGAATGCAGCGCCTCGGCCCAGTAGGGCGCGAGTTCATTGGCGCGTTCGAACAGGCCTTCCTGCTTGTAGGTCTCCAGCGTGCCGAGCGCGGCTGCACAGGCGATCGGATTGCCCGAATAGGTGTAGCCGTGGAAGAACTCGATCATGTGCTCGGGTCCCTGCATGAAGGCGTCATGGATTTCCTGCGTGACGAACACCGCGCCCATCGGGATGACGCCGTTGGTCAGTCCCTTGGCGGTGACCATGATGTCGGGCTGGACGTCGAAATGCTGTGCGCCGAAGGCGGATCCGAGCCGGCCGTAACCGGTGATCACCTCGTCGAAGATCAACAGGATGCCGTGCTGGGTGCAGATCTCGCGCAGCCGCTTGAGATAGCCTTTCGGCGGGATCAGCACGCCGGTCGATCCGGCGACGGGTTCGACGATGACGGCCGCAACGGTCGACGGATCGTGCAGCGTGACAATGCGCTGCAGTTCATCCGCCAGGTCTCCGCCATGCTCGGGCTCGCCGCGGGTGAACGCGTTCTTCTCCGGCATGTGGGTGTGCGGCATGTGATCGACGCCGGTCAGAAGCGTGCCGAACATCTTGCGGTTGGCCACGATTCCGCCCACCGAGATGCCGCCGAAATTGACGCCGTGATAACCGCGTTCGCGGCCGATGAGGCGGAAGCGCGAGCCGTTGCCTTTGACGCGGTGGTAGGCGAGGGCCACCTTGAGCGCGGTTTCCACCGACTCCGATCCGGAGTTGGTGAACAGCACGTTGGCCATGTTGTCCGGAGCGATGTCGATCAGGCGATTGGCCAGTTCGAAGGCCTTGGGGTGGCCCATCTGGAACGCCGGCGCATAGTCGAGTTCGCCGGCCTGCTCGCGGATCGCCTCGGTGATCAGCGGACGGCAATGGCCGGCGTTGACGCACCAAAGACCGGCGGTGCCGTCGAGGATCTGGCGGCCGTCGGCGGCGCTGAAATGCATGTCCTTGGCGGCCACCATCATCCGCGGGTTCTGCTTGAACTGGCGGTTGGCGGTGAAAGGCATCCAGAACGCCCGAAGGTCATTCGGTGTGGTGTTGAGCCGGTTCGACATTGGTGGTGCGCCTCCTGACGCGCGGGTTCCCGATCCTTCAGTCAATGGCCCGTTCGCCGGTCGGGCCGTCAGTACAAAGCCGTGTTGCGAATTCTTGACTGTTTGATAAAACTCTATCAGGGCGAACTGTCCGGTCAAGGTCAATTGTCACCGCCGAAAGGCGTCAGGCGCGGGGGATGAAACTTGAGGGCACGGGCGATGGAGACCCAGCGCAAGACGCGCATTCAGATCGAGAACGAAGAGCGTATTCTCGATGCGGCGCTGGAGGTCTTTTCGGAGCGCGGCTTCCGTGGCGCCACGATAGACCAGATCGCCGAACATGCCGGGATGTCGAAACCCAACCTGCTTTATTATTTCCGCCGCAAGAAGGACATGTATGAAGCGCTGATAGCGCGCCTGCTCGACACCTGGCTGGAGCCGTTGCAGGAACTGGATGCCGACGGCGATCCCCTGCCTGAGCTGCAGTCCTACATTCGGCGCAAGCTTGAAATGTCGCGCGACTTTCCGCGCGAAAGCCGTCTGTTCGCCAACGAGATCCTGCAGGGCGCGCCGCATATCCGCCCGCTTCTGGAAACCGAACTCAAGCCGTTGGTCGACGAGAAGGCGGAGGTGATCCGCGGCTGGATGAAGCAGGGGCTGATCAATCCCGTCGATCCGCGGCACCTCATCTTTTCGATCTGGTCCACGACGCAGCATTACGCGGATTTCGACATCCAGGTTCGCGTTATCCTGGGACCGGATCGTGGCGCGGAAGGACGCTTCGAGGATGCCGCGAGGTATCTCGAAGCGCTGTTTCTCGACGGCCTGCGGCCCGCGGGTGCCGCAAAACCCCAGCCAAGGGTGCAAAGCCTCTAGAGGGCTCGTCGTGCAATCCGAGGTCCGTAGACGCCGCACATGTTCGGGATGGCCCGTGTCGGGCCGATCGGTCGTCTATCCGATGAGGCCCACAGCGCGCTTGGCCTCGTCGGTCTTGAGCGAGAAATCATCGCCGTCATAGGGCCTGCCGGCATCGGTTGCGAGCCAGGCAATCGCTTCGCCGGCCCATTCCGCCGGGATGTGTTTCGCCCAGTCGAGCTGGCTCACCGGATTGACGCCAGAAGTCCTGATCGCGCGCTGCATGTCGGTCGCAACGGTGCCCGGCGAAAGGCCGACCACGCGTATATTGTCGCCTTGATGTTCCTGATGGGCACACCGTGTCAGCGACAGGACAGCTGCCTTGGTCGAGCAGTAATGGCTCCAGCCCTCGAGCGCACCCGTGGCGGCGCCGGAGGAGATGTTGATGATGACGCCGCCGCCATTGTCCTTCATGCGCGGGAGCGAGGCCCGAAGGCCGTGATAAACGCCCTTGAAATTGATGTCGACCACCTGACCCCACGCCGCGGGATCGGACTCGGCGATGCCCGCGATCGGATCGATGACACCTGCATTGTTCACGAGAATATCAAGGCTGCCGAAATGCTCCACAGTCTTGGCAATGGCAGCCTCGAAATCGCCGTACTGCGCGACGTCGCAGGTCACTGCCAGCGCCTTGTCGCCGATGTCCGAAGCAATGCGTCCGATGTCGCCTGAAGACCGGGCAGCCAGAACCACGTTGGCGCCGTAACCCGCCATGATGCGAGCTGCGGCCTCGCCAATGCCGCGGCTTGCGCCGGTGATGAAGGCTGTCCTGCCGCTCAGATCGATGCTCATGGTGAACTCCTTTGTACCGGTCATCCTTGTGCGCCTGATCCCGTTCGCGATCAAGGCAGGGCGCCGCGCTTCTTCGCCTCAGGCCTGCAGTCTGGGCATCAACGCCGGCGCGTTCCACCAGATGGAGCATGCGGTCTCGGTAACTCACAAATCAAGAAATCTTGATATAAAACTGGCATCCGGGCACGGCTTGCGTTAAGCCGGGGAAACCAAAGGCAGAAGGTCCAGGAGCCAGACCGTGAGCATCGTTATCCACCACAATCCGAACTGCGGCACATCCCGCAATGTCCTCGAAATCATCCGCGGCTTTGCCGGGGAGCCGACGGTTGTCGAGTATCTTGAGACCGGTTGGACACGGCCGCAGTTGCTCGGCCTGTTCGCGGCCGCGGGGCTGACACCGCGCGAAGCGTTGCGCGTCTCGAAATCGCCGGCCGAGGAACTGGGCCTGACCGATCCGGCCGTCGGTGACGATGCCATTCTCGATGCGATGGTCGAGCATCCGGTGCTGGTCAACCGGCCCATCGTCTGCACGCCGAAGGGCGTGGCCCTTTGCCGGCCTTCGGAGGTCGTCTTCAAGCTCCTCGACGTGGCTTCCGGCGCCAGCTTCACCAAGGAAGACGGCGAAGTGGTGACCGCTCCATGAGCAAGGATATGCCAAACATACAGCCGGGAAGCTTTCATCAGCCGGACGCGGACAGGCTGGTTCTGCCGGGCGAGCCGGACCATCCGCCACGTGTGCTCATGCTTTACGGATCGCTCAGGGGGCGGTCCTATTCGCGGTTTCTCACCCATGAAGCACGGCGGGTTCTCGAGGCGCTTGGCGCGGAGGTCCGGATTTTCGACCCCGCCGGCCTGCCGCTGGTTGCCGATGATGCGGATCAACACCCCAAGGTGCTGGAACTGCGTGAACTGTCGCTCTGGTCCGAAGCCCAGGTCTGGTGTTCGCCGGAGCGCCACGGGGCCATGACCGGTGTGATGAAAACACAGATCGACTGGCTGCCGCTGGCGCCGATCGGCGGCGTCCGTCCGACGCAGGGCCGGACACTGGCGTTGATGCAGGTCAGCGGCGGCTCGCAGAGCTTCAATACGCTCAATCAGATGCGGGTCCTGGGCCGCTGGATGCGGATGATCACCATTCCCAACCAGTCTTCCGTGCCCAAGGCCTTCGCCGAGTTCGACGACGAAGGACGGATGAAGCCATCGCCGTTCTACGACCGGATGGTCGACGTCATGGAGGAGTTGATCAAGTTCACGCTTCTGACGCGCGGACGTGCGGGATACCTGGTCGATCGCTACTCCGAGCGCGTGGAAACTGCCGAGGAACTCTCGAAACGCGTCAACCAGCGCTCGATCTGACCGGCTCAGCTCCGGAAGGAGGCGTTGTAGCGGAAGTCGTCCATCTCGGCCTCGATCCCGCGCAATTCAGATTGCATGCGACCGATGTTCCGTTCCAGATCGCGGATCTTCCAGCGGTTGCTGTCGATCAGGCGTTCAGCGGTGCGCTGGTCGGTCTGGCCATTGCGGATCTGTTCTTCGTATTGACGGATTTCGCTCTCGAGGCTGCGGATCTGCGATTCCGCATTGCGGATCTCGGTGGATTTGCGGTGATGCGTCCTGCCGAGCTCGTAGCCGTCGCGGAAACCGGGCTCCAGGTTGGGCGGGCAGACATTCGCATAGGATTTTCCATCGCGACCGACGGTCAGCCCGTTAAGCGGCGTGCAGTAGCGCGGAAGCCCCTGCTGGTATCCCTGGTACCAGGCTGTCTGGTCGGCAAGGACCCCGGCGCGCTCACAGGCCTTGACGTGGCGGGCAAACCGGCTCTGCGGCTCATGCCCGGCCGCTCCGTCCTGTTCGCCGATGACGCGCCAGTCGGCGACTGCGCATTCCTCCTTGGACATCGTCTGGCAGGATCCCAAAACGGCACACAAGCAGATCAGCAATACAACGCGGAACATTCCCACACCCCCAACACGTCAACCCGTCAAAATCTAATAAACAGATGATGGCCGGTTTGCAATTCGGTTCGCCGGACGCCGTAGGCGTGAGAAGGATCTGATGGATCGGACGTCCCTGTTGGTTGCGTGTAGAGGGCATTGCTTGCAACGCTTGCGTAATCCGGTAGCTTCGCTTGCAGAAGAATCTTGTGTCGATCAATCCCGAATTGTCCGGGTTGATCAGAACCTCTTAAAGAAGGAAATGCCCATGTTCGGAAAATCTTTGTTGTCTCTGGTGGTTGCGGGATTGGTCATCGGATCGGGAACCGTTGCTTCCGCCGAGACGACCGAATGGTTCTCCGGCAAAGAGCAGCGTGTGGTCCAGAAGCGGCTGAAAGACAAGCTGCTCATGAGGATCGAATGCCGTGACACCAATGTCGTCGGGCTGAATGTCGCGGATTTCGAATACAGGGTCACATACAAGGAGAACCCTGAAAACATTAAGGTTCGGTGGGCCGTCGGCAGTCTCTACGGACCGTTCCGGGAGCAGTCTCTGAAGGACGGATCCAAGCTGATCAGCTATGACAGTTTTCGGCGCAAGAAGAGCGGTCTGAAAATTCACTGCGCCGTCTGGCACAAGAAGAAAAAGTGAGGCGTGGCGGCCGAAACGCTCTGATACGAGGCTTCGCTGGACAAGTTTCGAAACCCGGCAAACGAAAAGGCTTCGCCTTGAAAGCGAAGCCTTTCCGATCGCCCTGAGCCAGGCTCACTCCGCAGCTTGCTTGGCCATCGGATTGTTGGGGTGGGTGGTCCAGTTGGCGTAATCGTCCCGGATCGGACGACCGGTGCGCGGGTCGGTTCCCTCGGTCATTTCGACCATGGTGATGCAGTCATCCACCGGACAGACATTGACGCAGAGATTGCAGCCGACGCATTCGTCGTCCATGACCTCGAAATGCCGAACGCCGTCCACCACCGAGGTGATCGCCTGGTGCGAGGTGTCTTCGCAGGCGATATGGCAGCGGCCGCACTTGATGCAAAGGTCCTGATCGATCCGGGCCTTGGTGATGTAGTTGAGATTGAGATACTGCCAGTCGGTGACATTCGGGACCGCGCGGCCCTGGAAGTCGGCGATGGTCTTGTAGCCCTTCTCGTCCATCCAGTCCGACAGGCCGTCGGCCATTTCCTGAACGATCTTGAAGCCGTAGGTCATCGCCGCGGTGCAGACCTGCACGGTTCCGCAGCCGAGCGCGATGAACTCGGCGGCGTCCCGCCATGTCTGGACGCCGCCGATGCCTGAAATCGGCAGGCCGTGTGTCTCGGGGTCACGGGCGATCTCGGCCACCATGTTCAGCGCGATCGGCTTGACCGCGGGGCCGCAATAGCCGCCGTGCGACCCCTTGCCGTCGATGGTCGGAACCGGCGCGAAATTGTCGAGATCGACCGAGACGATCGAGGAGATCGTGTTGATCAGCGAGACCGCATCGGCGCCGCCCGCCTTGGCAGCACGGGCCGGATAGCGGATGTCGGTGATGTTCGGCGTCAGCTTCACGATCACCGGAAGGCGGCAATACTGCTTGCACCATTCGGCGACCATCTGGATGTATTCGGGAACCTGTCCGACGGCCGACCCCATTCCGCGCTCGCTCATGCCGTGCGGACAGCCGAAATTGAGCTCAATTCCGTCAGCCCCGGTGTCCTCGACGCGCGGCAGGATCGCCTTCCAGCTCGCCTCGTCGCAGGGCACCATGATCGAGACGATCATGGCCCGGTCGGGCCAGCGCTTCTTGACCTCGGCGATCTCGCGGAGGTTGGTTTCGAGGTCACGGTCGGTGATCAGCTCGATGTTGTTGAGGCCGAGAAGCCTGCGGTCCGGGCCCCAGATGGCCCCGTAGCGCGGGCCGTTCACATTGACCACCGGCGGGCCGGCCTCGCCGAGGGTTTTCCAGACCACGCCGCCCCAGCCGGCCTCGAAGGCGCGCTCTACATTGTAGGCCTTGTCGGTGGGTGGCGCGGAGGCGAGCCAGAAGGGGTTGGGGGACTTGATACCGAGAAAGTTGGTCGAAAGATCAGCCATGTCCGTTCTCCTTAACCCGCAATCGTCTTGTGAATGCTCTCGGCGGCAATCTTGCCGTCCTCGACCGCAGTGACCGTCAGGTCCTCGCCGCCATGGGCGCAGTCGCCACCGACCCAGACGTTCTTGAAGGGCAAGAGGCTTCTGTTCCCGGCTTCCCGGGCAAGCGTGGTTCCGTCAAGTTCGAGCTCGCCCGTCTCTTCCTGCATCCATTGGCCGATGGCCGCAAGAACCTGGTCGGCGGGGATTTCAAAGGTCTCGCCGGTGCCCGAGAGCTTGCCGCCTTCGCTGCTGGTGTATTCGAACGTGACGCTTTCGACGGCGTTGGCGCCGTTTATCCGGGAGGGCATCGCGTTGAACACCAGATGCACGCCGTGGGCGGCAGCGAGATCCTGCTCGTAGCGGCTTGCGGTCATCTGCTCGCGACCCCGGCGATAGACCAGGGACACGGTCCGGGCACCCAGGAGCTTGGACTGCACGGCCGCATCGACTGCGGTCATGCCGCCGCCAACCACCACGACGTCCTGGCCCACGGGCAACGTCGACTTGTCATCGGCCTGGCGCAGGCGGGCGATGAAGTCGATCGCGGCCTCGACGCCGGGCAGGTCGCTGCCCGGAATGTTCAGCGCATAGGCGGACGGCAGGCCGATGCCGACGAACACCGCGTCATAGTCGCCGGCAAGATCACCGATCTGGAAGTCGCTGCCGAGACGCTGACCGAGCCTGAGTTCGATGCCGCCGATCTGCATGAGCCAATCGACCTCGCGCTGGGCGAAGTCGTTGGTCGATTTGTAGGCGGCAATGCCATATTCATTGAGGCCGCCGGGCTTTTCGCGCGCCTCGAAAATCGTGATGTCGTGGCCGTGCATGGCAAGACGGTGGGCGCAGGAAAGGCCCGCCGGTCCGGCGCCCACGACCGCGACCTTCTTTCCGGTCGGGGCGGCACGATTGAAGGGGTGCGGCAGCTCCCGTCCCATGTAGGTGTCGGTCGCAAAGCGCTGCAGTTCGCCGATCTTGACCGGCTTGCCCTCGGCAACCTCGCGCACGCAGACTTCTTCGCAAAGCGTCTCCGTCGGGCAGACGCGGGCGCACATGCCGCCCAGGATGTTCTGATCGAAGATTGTCTTTGCCGCGCCGACCGGGTTGCCGGTCTGGATCTGCCTGATGAACATCGGGATGTCGATCGATGTCGGGCAGGCATTCATGCACGGCGCATCATAGCAGAAATAGCACCGGTCAGCTTCCACCAGGGCTTCGTGATGATCGAGCGGCGGATGAAGATCGGAAAAGTTTTCGGCATATTCCGCGTCGGAAAGGCGACCCGGCCTGATGTCGGTAGCTGTCATTCTCTGGACCCCTCGTTGTCGAGATCTTTTGCGGTCTCTTTGGCGCAACTCCTCAGTGTCGCCATCGCCGCGATTTCGAAAGAATGAAGCCGTTTTATCAAAAGGTCAAATTTTTTATCAAATGATCAAAATTTGACCTTTAAGGTCAAGATTGCGCTTCTTGTGAAGCCCGGTAAATATGCTGCAAAAGCAAGGAGCCTGACGTGACGGATTACCCGATTGCCGACTACGACGATGCCTATGCCAACGGTGCGCATATTGCCGGGGCCGAAGATTATCCGCCGAGATGGTCGGCCCGGGCGGCGGAGTTCCGAAGCACCCTGGAACGCGCGGGCAGGGCGCGGCTGGATCTGGCCTATGGCGGCACCGCGCGGCAGCGGGTCGATCTTTTCCTTCCCGAAGGGGAACCGCGGGGCTTGGTCGTTTTCGTGCACGGAGGCTATTGGAAGGCCTTCGACAAGTCGGTCTGGTCGCATCTGGCAGCAGGTCCGCTGGCGCACGGCTTTGCCGTGGCGATGCCGAGCTACACCCTTTGCCCGGACGCGCGGATCGGCGAGATAAGCCGCGAGATCGCCGCGGCGGTTGCATATTGCGCGTCGGAGATCGAGGGTCCGATCCATCTCACCGGTCACTCCGCCGGCGGACATCTGGTCACGCGGATGATCAGTGATGAAGTGCTGTTGCCGTCGGCGGTGCTTTTGCGCATTGCCGGAGTGGTTTCGATTTCCGGTGTTCACGATCTCAGGCCCATCATGCGGACTGCCATGAACGATGTTCTGGGTATCGATACGAATGAAGCAAGCACCCACAGCCCGGCGCTGCTGCAGCCCTCCCTTGCGGTTCCCGTGACGGCCTGGGTCGGGGCGGACGAACGGCCGGAATTCGTTCGGCAGAACCGGATACTCTACGAGATCTGGCGTGGCTTCCAGACGCAGATGAAGATGGTGGAGGAACCGGGCAAGCACCACTTCGATGTCATCGACGGCCTTGCCGATCCGTCCCACGACCTGTGCCGGGCCGTCGTCGGGGCGGTCTCCTGAGGATCCCATCGGCGCCTTGCCCGGAGTTAAGGCTTTCTTGACCCGGGCCGGTCGACAATTGCCGGCCAGGCCGCGACCATCAACGGCCGACAGGAAGCGCCCCGCACATGTCGGGGATGCAGCATGAACTGCGGATACGCCCATGTCGAAGATGAAGCTTATTGCCGGCCTCGCCGCCTGTCTTGCGGTCCTGGCCTCCCAGGCCGCGCTCCGGGCCGAACAACAGATGCCCGATCCCGACCTGTCCGGGTCAGGCCTTGAAGGCGAATGGTGGGCGACGCCCAACGTCACTCTCGAGTATCAGCCGGGGTCGCTCTGCGCTGCCGTTCCGGGCGGTACCGTTGAGCCATGGGACGCGATCATCGGCATCAACGGGATGCAGCTTTCCAGCGGCGAAGGGTACAGGCTGGGCGTCAGCGTCTCGGGGGATCCCGAGGGTCGCGTGCGCGCGCTCGCCCAGGAGGGTGTCTCGCCGTGGAGGCCGGAAGGCGAACTCGTGCGAAGCCTGTCCCCCGAGCGTCAGGACGCCATGGTGCTTTTCCAGGCGGGTTCGACGCGCGAAAATGCCCAGGTCGTGTTTCAGCTGGGCGGTGCCGAAGAGCCCTGGCGGTTCTGCCTGCATTCGGTTTCGCTGACCTCCGGCAGCAGTTTCCTGCCGGAAGTGGACGGCAATTTCGATACGCCCATCCGCAGCAATCAGGTGGTCTACCTGCGCGACGGACCAAAGCGGGCAACGCTGGTGCGGTCAGAGACGGAACCGGTGGTCTGGTCGCTGATTTCGGCTTCGGGGAACGAGGTGGCCACCGGCCGGACCCGTGCCGAGGGGTGGGATGCGGCGTCCGGTCTCAACACCCACCTGATCGATTTCAGCGATTTCGACGGGACCGGAGACAGTTTCGTCCTCAAGGTCGAGAGTGCCGAGAGCCATCCCTTTTCGATCGCGGACGGGAAATATTCCGGGCTCTATGCCGATGCGCTTGCCTATTTCTACAAGGTTCGCAGCGGCATCGACATAGGTGCGGAGTTCGGCGGCGAAGAGTATGCGCGACCGGCGGGCCATATCGGCAAGCGGCCCAACCGGGGAGACACGTCCGTCGGATGTGTTGATACCCGGACCGCACGCAAGGTCTATGGCGAAGCGTGGAGTTGCGATTACCGGCTCGATGTTTCGGGCGGCTGGTACGATGCCGGCGATTTCGGCAAGTACGTCGTCAATGGCGGCATCGCGACAGCGCAACTGCTTTCGACCTACGAACGCGCGCTGCATCACTCCGGAGGTGGATCGGCCGCTCTCAGCGAGGCCGCCCGCCGGATTCCGGAAACCGGCAACGGCGTGCCGGATATTCTCGACGAGGCGAGATGGGAGCTCGACTTCCTTCTTTCGATGGTCGTGCCCGAAGGCGAACTATTTGCCGGAATGGCGCATCACAAGATGCATGGCAACACGTGGACCACGGGCGCGATCATGCCGCACCGGGACCGTGCCGAGCGTGTACTGCACCGCCCGTCCACGGCCGCGACCCTCAATCTTGCCGCTGCGGCAGCCCAGGGCGCGCGGCTGTTTTCGAAGTTTGATCCGGAGTACGCGGAAAAACTGATCGATGCCGCCATCCGTGCCTATGAGGCGGCGGAAGCACACCCGGATTTGTTTGCCCCTGCGACCAACGGCACCTACGGCGGTGGTGATTATCAGGATGATCAAGTGTCCGATGAATTCTACTGGGCCGCCTCCGAGCTCTTCATCGCGACCGGAGACCAGGCCTGGCTCGATCGGCTCAAGGCCTCCCCGCATTGGGATGGAACCGTGTTCGCGCCCGATGGCTTCAACTGGCGCAGCACCGCGGCGCTCGGGCGTCTTCATCTCGCCTCCCTGCCGTCAAAGCTCGGCAAGGCCGACCTCGAGAGGATCCGGGATTCGGTGATCGACGCTACCGAGGGCTACATCCGGACACAGAACGGCGAGGCGTTTGGCGTGATGTACAATCCGCCGCAAGGCTTCGGCTGGGGGTCGAACCACTCGATGATCCAGAACATGATCGTGGTTGCCACGGCCTATGACATCACCGGCGACCGGCGCTATCTGCAGGCCGTGCGCGAAAGCATGGACTACCTGCTCGGGCGCAATGCGCTGGGGATCTCCTACGTAACCGGCTACGGGTCCTACTTTGCCGAACGGCAGTACTCGAACATCTTTTCCCATGCGACAGACCCCTCGTTCCCGCGTCCGCCAAAGGGCGTCATGGCCGGAGGCCCCAACAGCCAGCCGGCCGATGATTTCGCGATTTCCGTTCTCGCGGGATGTGCGCCGCAGGCCTGTTATGTCGACGATGCCCGGTCCTACTCGACCAACGAGATCGCGATCAACTGGAACGCGCCGCTGGTCTGGATCGCCGCATTCCTGGCCGACGCGGATTGACCGGACATCGGGTGGGTCTGCCGACTGGGTCAGGCAACAGCATCTTAACGCCGGCGGGTTAGGCTCCCGGTCACTTCAATCACCCGGGAAAGGGCGCATGGCCACGATTGCGTTCATTGGCACAGGATTCGTTGCCGACTACTACATGACGACGCTCGCCAACCATCCCGGACTGATGCTGGCCGGGGCCTGGGACCGCGAACCGGCTCGTCTCGACCGGTTTTCGACGTTTCACGGAGTCCGGGCCTACGGCTCGCTCGACGAATGCCTTTCCGATCCCGGTGTGGACATCATCGTCAACCTGACAAACCCCGAAAGCCATTTCGCGCTCAATTGTTCGGCGCTCGAGGCCGGAAAGCACGTCTATTGCGAAAAACCCCTGGGGATGACCTATGACGAAGCGGTCAAGGTCATCGAGCTTGCCGAGACGAAGCGGCTTACCGTGTGCGGCGCACCCGCCAACGGTCTGTCGGATGCATTGCGGCTGACGGCGCAACTGATCGAAGCCGGCAGGATCGGAACTCCGCGCCTTGCCTATGCCGAGATGGAGGACGGCCCGGTCTTCAAGGACAACTGGCGAGACTGGCGTTCCCGATCGGGCGCAGCATGGCCGGGCCTGCACGAGTTCGAGGTGGGCTGCACGCTTGAGCATGCGGGCTACGGCCTGTCCTGGCTGGTGGCGCTGTTCGGACCGGTTGCCGGCGGCCAGGCCTTTTCAGCGCTTGCCTTTCCCGACAAGGGCCCGGGCACCGAAGGCCGCACGCTGGCTGCCGATTTTTCGGTCGGCTGCCTGTCGTTCGAAAGCGGCGTGACCGCGCGACTGACCTGCGGATTGGCAGCGCCCCGCGACCGGTCGCTGACCATCGTCGGTGACGAGGGAATGATCGTGGTCGGCGATCTCTGGGATGACCGGTCTCCTGTGCATCTGAGCCGCTTCGATGAGAAGCCGCCGTTGCTACAGCGGCTCGCCGGCAGGTTCGAACGCAAGAGAGGACGCGTTCTGCCGCTCACGCTGACCCGTGGCAAACCGGTCCGCTATCCCTTCCCGCCATCCGCGTCATCGCTCTCTGCATTTCCCTCCCGAATCGATTTCGCGCGAGGCATCGCCGCAATGGCCGAAGCAATCGGCACGGGAGAGGTTCCGTTCTTTTCTGGTCGTCGGGCACTGCACCTGACCGAACTGGCGCTGGCTCTGAATGGCGGAATAGGCGCGTTCGAACCGAAATCCCGGTTCTGAACTCACCTGACCGGCCGGGTTTGCGGTGCCCGGGCGAGAACTGCATCGATCGTTTCGAGCACGGCAATCGTGTCATCAAGCGTGTTGTCCGGTTCCTCGCGCAACCCGGAGAGGATCGCCTTCGACGCGGCCTCGATCTCGAACTGCAAGCCGCTGCCCTGAAAACGGTGCGGATGGTGCGCAAGGCCGGGCAGGGGCATCTGCCGGAAAAGCCTTCGCCGGACCCGGGCCTGCATGCTGCTGCCGCCAGGAACCGCGAGACTGGCGACAGATCCCGATTTGCAGATCGCAAATCCGTTGGCATTGATGAACAGCGGTCCGAGCACGAGGACGCCATCATCGCCCTTGATGACAAGCTGGTTGTTGCCGTCGCGGTCAAAACCGCAGGTGACGACACACTCCGCTCCCGGATAGTTCAGTACGATGCGTGCACCCATGTCGACGCCCGAGGGAGCGGCATGCCACCGTCCTTCAACGGACCCGGGGCTTCCCAGAAGGAAGCGCGTCAGCGAGAGCGGATAGACGCCGATGTCATGCAGCGCTCCGCCGCCCTGGTTCTTGTCGAAGAGCCGGTTCGCCGGATCATAGGGGACGTTCCAGGCGATGTCGGCCTCGAGACGCCTGACCTTGCCGATGGCACCGGCCTTGATGGCGCTGCGTGCAGCGGTCAGCGCGGGAAGGTAGCGCGCCCACATCGCTTCCATCACAAACGTACCGGAGCTTCTGGCGGCAGCGCGGATCTCGAGCGCCTCCTTAAGACTCGCGGTCAGCGGCTTCTCCACCAGCACCGGCATGCGGGCGCGGATGCAGGCGAGCGTCTGATCCAGATGCACATGGTTGGAAGTCGCCACATAGACGGCATCGACCGAGCCCGAGGTGATCATGTCTTCGAGTGAAGGAAAACCGGCGACACCGGCCAGCGAGCCGGCAAATGCCTCCACCTTGTCGGCCGACCGGCCGGCGACCGCGGTCAGCCGCGCGTTCGCCGCATGGTCGATGTCGGCGGCGAACTGTCTGGCTATCCTGCCAGTGCCGGAGATGCCCCAGCGGATGGTCTCGGGTTTCGTCATGGACCATTTCTAGCGTGGACAGGATGAAGGCCCGGTAAAGACCAGCGGTCCGCGCTTGATGCGGATCCTGCCTACCAGGGAACGGGCGCGCCGCCGTAGTCGAAGAAGCCGCCGGACTGATCGGCAGACAACCCGTCGATGACATCGATCAGCAGGGCTGCCGCCTCAGCCGGTTGTCGCACCTCGAGCCCCTGCTTGGCAAAGCCCCCCGAAAGGCCGGTGTCGACGGTGCCGGGATGCAGGGCCACGCAAACAGCCTCGGGCGCGCGCCGCTTGAGTTCGATCGCAGCGGAATGGACGAACTGGTTGAGCGCCGCCTTCGAGGCGCGGTAGCTGTACCAGCCGCCGAGTCCGTTGTCGCCGATCGAGCCGACACGGGCCGACAGCGTGGCGAAGACCGACTTGCCTGTCCGCGGCAGGAGCGGCAGGAAGTGTTTCATCAGCAAGGCCGGCCCGGCGGCGTTGATCGCAAAGGCGTGCGCCATGTGCCCGGGTTCTATCGCGGACAGGGATTTCTCCGGTCCGAAGCTGCCGCCATGCAGGAAACCCGTAGCGTCGAAGACAAGGCGGATCTCGGGACCGGCCGCCTTCGCCGCCTGTGCGGCCCTCTCGATGCTGGCCTCATCAAGAAGATCGAGAGCCGGCTCGGAACTGCGCGAGAAGTCCATCACCTCCTCGAAACTGCCGGAATCGGCCAGGGCCCGCGACACAGCGGATCCGATGCCGCCGCTGCTGCCGATCACGATGGCCAGTCCGCCATTGCCCAAGCTTCGCATTTGTCTGTCCTGCATCCGGTTCCAGGTGTTGGTCTGGCTCAACCTAGTGCCGTGCGGGCCGAAGTCGATGGCGGCCTTGAGCGATGATCGTCAGGCCGCGTGGCCTGTCATCACCGTCATGAAATCGGCGAGGAACAGCCCCGGGTCGGTGTCGACCATGACCAGGTGGTCGGGTCGTCCGTCGAAGACCGTGGCGCGGCTTCTTGTGCCGCCGGGCTGGAAAACGCACTGGCCGATGGCAGGCCCTTCCGTGATCACCGCAAGCGCACCTTTCTGCAGCCTGAAGGCGCCGGGAACGGTCAGCCAGGAGATAGCCATCACATCATGCGGCACGCAGCCGCCAAGGCCGAGATGGGAGCGGTAAAACCGCGAATAGGCTGCCGCCATCTCCGACAGTGGTTTGCCGAGCTTCGGGTTCTCGCGCGCCACCGCTTCCATGTAGTCCGGCGTGAACAGGACCGGCATGGTGCAATCGAGCGGGGCCAGGACAAGCGGCCATTTGGCGCCGAGCACGGCATCTGCGGCATGCGGATCGTTCCAGAAATTGGCCTCCGCCACGGGCGTCACATTGCCCTTGCGATGAACTGCGCCGCCCATCACCACCACCGCCCTGACCCGCGTAACGATTTCGGGATCGCGCTCAAGCGCCCTTGCGAGATTGGTCAGCGGTCCAACGGCGCACAGGGTGATTTCGCCGGGATGGCGACGCGTGGCTTCAATCATGTAGCTGGCGGCATCAAGCGCGTGGGCGGACCGGCCGGATGCGGGAATTTCGACTCCGCCGAAGCCATTGCGGCCGTGGACCAGATAGCTCGGTTCATTGGCCTGAATGGCCATCGGGGCGCTCTCGCCTTCCGCGACGTCGGCCGGCGCATTCCAGTGATCGAGCAGGGCCAGCGCATTTGCGGTCGCTTCCTGCGTGCGGACATTGCCGAAGATCGTGGTCAGCGCCAGCACCTCGATGTCGGGGTGGGCGACGGCGTAGGCGATCGCCATCGCATCGTCGATGCCGGGATCGGTATCGATGATGATTTTCTGTGGCATACATGCATCTCCGATTGATGGCGCGTCCCTGATGTGCGCCCGAGGCAGGATGGCTCCACGGTGGAAGTGCCGGTGAGATGCTTTGCCACGGGCACAGTGCCGCTGCAAGCGCATGTGACCTGCGCAAGGCCCATGCAAGTTTATCCGTGCATTGTTGCAGTCGACCGGCGGCATGGCGGAAATTTCCGCTGTCGCTAGACGGGCGCCATTCCCGCCGAATGGCGCCCGTCTGACTTTGCGACATCGCCTCATATTCGTCCACGTCGAACCCGGCGTTTTAGGTCACAAAAAATTAAAAAATTTCTATGTATTAGTGCTTTAAAAACAGATACTTAATCGGAAATTTCATGTGAAATGCCGCCGAAGACCCCCTAAAAAACAGGGGGTATAAATAGGCAGAGAACCGGAGGCTGCGTTAACCACGACTTAATGAGGACAGGCGAGAAAGTTGGAAACCAACGGAGGTTTCCCATGTCTATTCTCAAATCCGCCGCAGTTGCTCTTGTTCTGGGCGCCTTCGGCACACCGGCTTTCGCGGAGGCGCCGAAGCCCGATATCAATGCATTGATCACT
This sequence comes from Hoeflea sp., assembly GCA_965233445.1. Lineage (GTDB taxonomy): Bacteria > Pseudomonadota > Alphaproteobacteria > Rhizobiales > Rhizobiaceae > Hoeflea. Next base: position 4,056,789 of record OZ247491.1, on the reverse strand, counting down.
CCTTCCGTGATGAAGGAAATGCGCCACTGGATGGAAACCGAAATTGTACGGATTTCGGTCAAGGCACAGAACGAGCGCCTCAAGAAGCTTCCGCAGGCAGAGATCGATGCGCTTGATGCGCAATGGGTTGCCGAACGGGAGAGCGACGACAAGCCGCTGATCGCGGCCACGCTTTCAAATCCGCTTTCGGTCTACCTCGCGCGGCTCCAGGGTCGTTCGCTGGGCATGTATGCCGAGATCTTCGTGATGGACCAGAATGGTCTCAATGTCGGACAAAGCTCGATCACGAGCGATTTCTGGCAGGGCGACGAAGGAAAATTCCAGAAGACCTTCGATGTCGGACCCGATGCGGTTTTCATCGACGAGGCCGAGTGGGACGACGACGCGAAAATCTGGCGCGGTCAGGTGAATTTCACCTTGACTGAAAATGGTCAGCCGATTGGCGCTGTGACCATGGAAGTCAACCTGACCGAACTTCAACGCCGTTCCGCTGCAGGCGCATAGGCAGCTCGCGAGGTAACGCCCCCTGCCGGGTCAATCCGGTGGAAGGTGTCTGAGACGCAACAGGATCGAGATCATGCTCAAGAATATATCCGTTACAGCCAAGGGTTTCGTGGCTTTTGCCATCCTTGCATTCATCGCCATCGCCGCTTCCGGCCTGATCTATGTGCGGGCCACCTCGACGACCGAACTGGTCAAGCACAGCCAGACGATGGCCGAACTTCGCGAGGAAACGGTTCTGCTCAATGGGGAGGTGACCTTCTCCAACATGGCGTTCAAGAACTTCCTGCTGACCGGCAACCGCGACTTTGTCGCGATCTATGATGAGAACAACTTGCTCATCGATACCCAGATGGCGAAGCTTGAGAACATGATCGCTGCGGAGGCTTCAGATCAGTCCGCAGCCTTCGCGGAAGCCAAGGAAACTTTCTACACTTGGCGCAACGATGTGGTTGCAAACCAGATAAACCTGATGCGCGATCCCCTGACGGTGGAACTCGCACGTGTTCTTGAACTGACCGGTGAAGGGACCAAGTTGCTGAGCCAGTTCAGCGACCAGCTCGGCGCCATCAACACTGTGATCCAGCAACGCTCCGCCCAGGCCGCCGCGGCTCAGACAGCTTCGCTTGAGGCCGTCGAGTTCATCAGCCTTGCTGCGTCGGTGATTGTCGCCATCTTTGCGGCGCTCATGGGGCTTCTGAACTTCCAGCTGGTTTCCCGCCCGCTCAGCAAGCTGGCTGATGCCACCGCACGTCTGGCCGATGGCGATCTCGATGTCAGCATCGACGCCGGCGGCAAGGACGAGATCGGTCGCATGGCCGGCTCGATGCAGATCTTCCGCGAGGCTGCGCTGGCCAACCGGCAGCTGCAGGCCGAAGCCGAACAGAACCGCAAGCAGGCCGAAGCCGATCGCATCGCGGCCCAGGAGAAGGCGGAAGCCGATGCTGCGGCCCGCCTCAAGGAAGCCACGTCCGGTCTTGCAGTAGGCCTGAAGCGGCTTGCACAGGGCGACCTTTCCTTCCAGCTTGAAGAAGCGTTCGCTCCCGATTTCGAGGCGCTGCGCCATGACTTCAACCAGTCTGTGCAGCAGCTCGGCGCCACCATGGCTGCCATCACCGAGAGTGTTTCGATGATGGAAACCGGCACCCGCGAAATCGCCAACGGAACCGACGATCTGTCCAAGCGGACCGAACGCCAGGCCGCGGCTCTGGAAGAAACTGCAGCGGCAGTCGAGGAAATCACCTCCAATGTCGCCAATTCGACCCAGCGTACCGAGGAAGCACGCGGCGTCGCCTCGCAGGCCAATACGTCAGCAATCGAATCTTCCGAGGTCGTCGACCGCGCCGAGGATGCGATGCGCCGGATCGAGGAAAGCTCGAAGCAGATTTCCAACATCATCAGCGTGATCGACGAAATCGCCTTCCAGACCAACCTCCTGGCGCTCAACGCCGGTGTCGAGGCCGCTCGTGCCGGTGAGGCCGGCCGCGGGTTCGCAGTGGTTGCCCAGGAGGTTCGCGAACTGGCTCAACGGTCAGCCAATGCCGCCAAGGAGATCAAGGATCTGATCCAGAACTCCTCGACGGAAGTCTCGAGCGGTGTGGACCTGGTCCGCAAGGCCGGCGAAGCGCTGCGCACCATCGGCGGCTTCATCACACAGATGAACACGCATATGGATGCGATCGCGATCTCGGCCAAGGAGCAGTCCACCGGGCTCAGCGAAGTCAACCAGGCCGTCAACTCGATGGACCAGACCACCCAGCAGAATGCGGCGATGGTCGAACAGTCCAACGCGGCATCGGCGGAACTTGCCGGCGAAGCGGCAAAGCTGCGGGAACTGATCTCGAACTTCCAGATCAACGAGTCGGTGTCAGTCCAGTCGGCCAGCCTGCGGGCAACAGCGAAGACCATGGCGGCGGCTTCCGGCTCCACCGCTCGCGCGACTGCTCCGGCCAGGGCTCCGGCCCCGATGCCGCAAAGCCACGGCAACGCAGCGCTGGCACAGGAAGACTGGGAAGAATTCTGATCCCTGAGCCTCGTTCTGAACCAGTCCGGGACGCCCGCTTCTCCATGAAGCGGGCGTTTTTTCATTGTGTCGGACCAGCAAGCCGGATCAGCCAGCCGGCACATCTTTGTCGTCGGCCGGCCTGGCGGGAACGAGTTCATTCAAGGGGGCTTGGCAGTTTGCGCGACTCACCCCAGTTCCGGCGCAGGTCCATGCTTCGGGTCTGCCGGACCTTCCGGTCGAAACACGATTGCGCTCCGGCGTACCTGCCGGCAGTTCAGTCGCTGTAGAGGGTTTCGAGCGCCTTGAGCATTTGTCGGACTTCGGCCGATTCAAGCGTGTAGTAAATCGTCTGGGCCTCGCGCCGCGTCTTGACCAGTTGCATCCCGCGCAACTTGGCGAGATGCTGGGAAAGCGCGGACTGGCTCAGGTCGACCTTTTCCGCCAGGGCGCCGACCTGCATTTCTCCCCGGGCCAGATTGCACAGGATCAGAAGTCGCTTGCGATTTGCCATCGCCGACAGCAATTCTGAAGCCTCGCCCGAGTGGCGTTCCAAACTGGGTGCGTCAATCATCTGGATCTTCCGGAGCTGGCCGTCTTGGGAATCGGCAGTTCGATCTGAAAATGTTAAGGACCTAAAGTTTTACCTGTGAAATATGATTTGTATACCCTCATTTTTGAGAGGCGAAACGGTTCATTTCTGCAAGTTTTGCGCGAAGTTGGGTTGAATCCTCAAGGGGCATATCGAATTCGATCCTGATCAACTCGTCTCCAAGGGCGAGATCCAGGCCGCCGCAGTCGATCCCGCACAGCTTCCATCCGGTTCGTTTCGACTTGGCGTAGGCTCTTGCATAGCCGTCAATGGCATCGAGATGGTCCATGTTCATGTGCTCTATGGCGCTGGCTTCGAGCGCCGCCATGTCCGCGATGGCTGGTGAGGAGATGATCAGGTCACCGGCTTCGAGAGCGTAGGCCTTGCCAAAGCCGCCATTGAGGCTGGCTGATTCGGGCGACATGCGGAAGAAGGCAAAATCGGGAAAATCGGCGTACAGCGCCGCCTTGGGGTGCCGCCTGATGAAGCGGGTGCGGAGTTCGTTGTGGCGCTGATCCTCCCTGGCAATCCGGACGGCGCGTGTGCGCAGGGTGATTCGCGGATGGGCCAGCGGATCTCCCTTGCCGGGTTCGCCAAACAGAAGCGAAGCTCTCGGATCGGCGGTCAGGGCTGTCGTGTGTGCCGAAAGGCTGGAAATGAGGATGACCGGTGCGCCGTCCGTATCCGTCCCGGTCAGCACCCGGCTTGTGAACGGGAAGCCGGTGTCCGGTTCCAGAACGCCGATGGCGGCATAGCGCGCACCACGGACGAGGCGCCGTGCAAGAAGACGCGCCTCGTCGTCGGTGTCGCGAATCGTCTTTGCGCTTTCGGCCATGATCCTACTTGGGCGCCATCCTGATGGCGCCGTCAAGACGGATGGTTTCCCCGTTGAGCATGACATTTTCGACGATGTGCATGGCCAGTCGCGCATACTCCTCGGGCTGACCGAGGCGCGAGGGGAACGGCACCGACGCGCCGAGGCTGTCCTGGACCTCCTGCGGCATGCCCAGCAGCATCGGCGTGGCAAAGATCCCCGGCGCGATCGTCATGATCCGGATGCCGAACCGTGCCAGTTCGCGGGCGATGGGCAGCGCCATGGCATGGACGCCACCCTTCGAGGCGGAATAGGCGGCCTGGCCGATCTGGCCGTCAAAGGCGGCAACCGATGCCGTCGAGATCACCACGCCGCGTTCGCCATCGGCAAGCGGGTCGAGTTTGGAGGCCCGGTCCGAAAACAGTCGCAGCATGTTGAAGCTGCCGATCAGGTTGACCTCGATGACCTTGCGGAATGCGTCGAGGTCGTGGGGGCCTTCGCGTCCCACCACACGGCCGGCCGGCGCGATGCCGGCACAATTGATCAGAATTCGGGCTTCGCCGAAGGCTTCGGCCGATGACGCGATGGCGGCCTCGGCGGCATCTGCATTCGAGACGTCGCACGAGAAGGCGCGTCCGCCGATTTCGGCCGCAACGGCCTCGGCCTGCTCGAGGTTGACGTCGAGCAAAGAGACCTTTGCCCCGGCCTTTGCCAGCGCCCTTGCGGTGGCTGCGCCCAGCCCCGATCCGCCACCTGTCACGATGGCGGTCTTGCCCTTAGCGTCCATTTTCAGATTCTCCCTGTTTGGCTTGCGGCGAAGCGATGCGCGCGTATGGAACGGTATTGAATAAACCTAGCGGCGGTGCCTGGTCAGCCCGCGCACGATATCTTCCGCGGTGATTGAGCCGGTCACGGTGCCCTTGTCGATGACGCCGATTGTCCCATCGCGCTTTGCCAGCGCGTCCATGACTTCGGCAAGCGGGGTGTCCGGCGTCACCGATCCCGCAAGCGGAGCCTGGCCGCGCTTTTCGTCCGGCTTGCCCGGGGTCATCACGTCGCGCGCGGCCAGCATGCCGATGGGGTTCATGTTGGCGACAAAATCAGCGACATATTCATTGGTGGGCGAATTGACGATTTCGCGCGGCGTGCCGCACTGAATGATGCGCCCGCCTTCCATGATGGCGATCCGGTTGCCCAGCTTCATCGCTTCGTCGAGATCGTGGCTGACGAAGATGATGGTCTTGCCCAGGCGGGTCTGCAACTCCAAGAGTTCGTCCTGCAGGCGGGTCCGGATAAGCGGGTCGAGCGCCGAGAACGGCTCGTCCATCAGGAGGATCGGGGCGCCGGTGGCGAAGGCCCGCGCCAGTCCGACGCGCTGTTGCATGCCGCCGGAGAGTTCCGCCACCATGCGGTCGGCCCAGTCCGAGAGGCCGACGAGTGCCAGCTGTTCACGCACCCGCTCGCGGCGTTCGGTGTCACGAATGCCCGCAAGTTCGAGGCCGAAGCCGACATTGTCCGCCACCGACCGCCAGGGCAGCAGGCCGAACTGCTGAAACACCATCGACACGGTGTCCATGCGCAGTTGCATGAGCCGCTTTTCGTCGCAGGTGCTCACGTCGACCGTGTCGTCACCGCAATTGACCAGGAGCTGGCCGCGGCTGATCGGGTTGAGGCGGTTGACGGCGCGCAGAAGCGTGGATTTGCCGGAGCCCGACAGGCCCATTAGCACCAGGATCTCGCCTTCCTCGATGTCGACCGTGCAATTGTGCACGCCGAGCACGTCGCCGGTCTGTTCCTGGATTTCGGCGCGGGAGTGTCCCGCGTCCGCAAGAGCGAGGCTTTCGGCGGTGTTGTCGCCGAATATGATCGATACATTGTCGATGCGGACGGAGCCGCGATAGGCTTCGGTGCTCATGAGGTGCTTCCCATCCGCACCCGGCAGATCCGGTCGAGAATGATTGCGAGAATGACGATGGCGATGCCGGCTTCAAGTCCGAGCGGAATGTTGACCGTGTTGAGCGCGCGCACCACGGGCTTGCCAAGGCCGTTGGCCCCGATCAGGGCTGCGATCACGACCATCGACAGCGACAGCATGATGCACTGCGTGAGCCCGGCCATGATCGTCGGAAGCGCTGCGGGCAGTTCTACCTTTCTCAGCAATTGGCCCGGTGACGCGCCGAAGGCCTGGCCCGCCTCGATCATGGGTCTTGGAACCGAGGTGATCCCGAGATAGGTGAGGCGGATGGGCGCGGGAGACGCGAAGATGATCGTCACCAGCAGACCGGGCGCAAGGCCCAAGCCGAACAGGATCAGCACCGGAATGAGATAGACGAAGGTCGGCATGGTCTGCATCAGATCGAGGATCGGCTGGACATAGGCATAGAATTTGGGGCGGTGAGCCAGCCAGATGCCGATCGGAACGCCGATGGCCATGGAAAAGAACGCAGCGGAAATCACCAGCACCAGTGTCTCGACGGTTTCTTCCCACAGATTCTGATTGATGATGAAGGTCAGTCCCAGAGCGATGCCCAGGGCGAGCTTCCAGGACCGCTGTATGCGCCAGCCCAGAAGCGCGATGGCGGCGACGACCAGCAATGGCGGAAGCCAGATGAGCCCGTCGATCATGGCGTCGAGCAGGAATTTCAGCGTGTCCGCAATGGCGTCGAAGACGAATTCGAAATTGTCGGTCAGGAAGTCGAAAAAACTCCTGCCCCATTGCCCGACCGGAATTTTCCAGGCGGTGAGAATGTCCGAGAAGCCATCCATGACTTTGCCCCCGCATTGGCCGTGACCCGGCGCACCATCCGGTCCGCCGGGTCACGGTGCTCTCGTTACATGCCGAGCTTTGCGGAAACCGCTTCGGCGGCATCGCCGCCCTCGAAGGTGGTCACGCCGTCGATCCAGGGTGTGACCGCATCCGGATTGGCCTTGAGCCAGGTCATCGCCGCCTCATTGGCGTCCTCTCCCTTGAGGATGGCGTCCATGATCTGGTTTTCCATGCTCAGCGAGAACTTGAGGTTCTTCACGAAGGTGCCGGCATTGGGGCATTCCTCGGTGTAGCCCGCGCGCACATTGGTGTGCACGGTGGCCGCGCCGAAGCCGGAATCGCCCATGCCATCGAGATAGGTGATGTCCATCTCGCCCATGATCGGGTGCGGTGTCCAGCCGAGGAAGGCGATCCATTCTTCGTTCTTGAGCGCGCGCTCGGCCTGGGACAGCATGCCGGCCTCGGAGCTTTCGACAAGCTCGAAACCGTCGAGGCCGTTTGCCTCGTCGGCGATCATCTCAAGCACGATGCGATTGCCGTCATTGCCCGGCTCGATGCCGTAGATCTGGCCGTCGAACTCGTCCTTGAACTTGCCGATGTCGGAGAGGCTCTTGACGCCGGCTTCCGCGACATAGGTCGGCACGACGAGGCCGTAGCCGGCGCCATCGAGGTTCTGCGCGACCGTTTCGACCGAGCCGTCGTCGAGGAAGGGCTGCACGTCGGCCGCCATCGAGGGCATCCAGTTGCCGAGGAAAACGTCGATGTCCTTGTTCTTGAGCGACTGGTAGGTCACCGGCACGCTGAGAACCTGGACTTCCTGCTCGTAGCCGAGCGCGTCGAGCACGACACCGGCCACGGCGGTGGTTGCCTGGATGTCGGTCCAGCCGACATCGGCGAAACGCACGGTCTGGCATGCCTCAGGATCGGCGGCCTGTGCGGTGGCGGTTCCCGCCAGAAGCATGGCGGCAAGTGCAAGGGTCAGTTTCTTGGTCATCATTTCTATCTCCCGTGTTCCGTTCGATGAAAGAACCACCGATGGGCGGTCAACTCAAGCGTCAAAGCTGCCGGGATGGCGCGGCGACGCAAAAAACGGTTGTTGAAAGCGGCGTCTCCGGACTGGAAATCGCAGCTTTGGATTGGCAAGAGACTTCCTAACGAAGCGGAGCGGCCACGCCAACCCCGGTTGCCAATTTGATGAAGGAGCGCAGAGCGCCATGGCCAAGCTCTATTTCAGCTATTCGACCATGAACGCGGGCAAGTCGACCTTGCTGCTGCAGGCGTCCTACAACTACCGTGAACGCGGCATGCGGACCGTCCTGCTGATTGCCAGCCTGGACGATCGCGCGGGCGTCGGCCGGATCGCGTCAAGGATAGGGCTTGACTGCGAGGCGATCCCGTTCCGGCAGGAGGACGATCTTTACGCAACGCTCAAGGCGCTTCAGGCCGATGGCGAGATCGCCTGCGCCTTTGTCGACGAGGCCCAGTTCCTCACCGAAACCCAGGTCTGGCAACTGGCGCGGGCGGCCGACCGGCTGAAGATCCCGGTGATGACCTACGGATTGCGTACCGATTTCCGCGGGCAGCTCTTTCCGGGTTCGCAGGCGCTGCTGGCCATTGCAGACGAACTCAGGGAAGTGCGCACGATCTGCCACTGCGGCCGCAAGGCAACGATGGTCGTCCGGACCGATCAAGACGGCAAGGTGTTGCGCGAGGGCGCCCAGATCGAGGTCGGCGGCAATGACCGCTATGTGTCCTATTGCCGCCGGCACTGGGACGAAGTGATGAACCCGGACGTGGAGACATAGCGGGAAGTGCTTGGGCGGGCGGCTGTTTCGGGCCCGGGAACCAACGCAGACACTGCGCGTTGACGGGCGTGATTAAGATTGAGGCGCATTGCCCTTGCAGACATGTGCGCTATAACCACCGTATCTTCAAACGCGAACGGAGACTGTCAATGCGCATTACACATTCCATGTTGTTCGGAGCCGTGATGGCGGCGGGACTTGCAGCGCCGACCGCAGCCCTTGCTGATGGCGACGCTGTTGCCGGCGCCAAGGTGTTCAAGAAGTGCGCCGCCTGCCACGTGGCGGACGAAGCAAAGAACCGCGTCGGACCGCATCTGGTGGATATCGTGGGTCGTCCGGTCGCTTCCGTCGATGGCTACAAGTACTCCAGCGCCATGACCGAGCACGCAAATGAAGTCCCCGAGTGGACCGAAGAGGCGCTTGATGAATACCTGCGGGATCCCCGCGGTGTGGTCAAGGGAACCAAGATGGCATTCGCCGGTCTGAAGAAGGACGACGAGGTTGCCAACGTGATCGCCTACCTCAAGGACCCGTCCGCCGCTGAATAAGCGCGAACCGATTGCTGTACAAAAAGGCTGTTCCACTGCGGGGCAGCCTTTTTTTTGTGTGCTGTCATGCTTACGTTGCCTGACGGGCCTTTGGTTGCGGTCCGTGGCTCCGTGCTGAAAAACAGGTTTAAACCTGTTGGCGAGGGGCTAAGGTGTCAGAGCGTCGGCTGTCGGGCGCACTATTACGGGGAAGTCGGGCATGGCCAATATCAAGAATTTTGACGCGGAGATCGAGAAGACACGGTCCGTGGTGGACGAGATGCGTTCCAAGATCGAGGCATCGGGCGTGATGCTCGAGAAGATGTCGGAAGCGGATGCGGAACTCGGCGATCCGGAATTCGACATCGAAAACGCCCGGATCCAGGATGTTCTCCGTCAGCAGCGGGTGATGGAAACCAACATCGCCGACCTGATCATCGGCCTTGAGGACGCCACGAATGTCTTCGGCTCCGAATTCGAGAGCATGAAGGGCTACTCCGGAATGGAGAGCTTCGTTGCGATCTTTTCGAAGGCGCGCGCCCAGCGCATGCGCTCCGACCGTGTCAGGAACATGTCCCTGTCGGGCAATCTTCAGGAGCTTTTGAAGAAGTCCGACACGATCACCGGGATTCTCAAGGATCAAAAGGCCATTCTCGACAGCCGTTACAAGACCTCCGAGGCGAGCCTGATCAAGGTGATCGAGCGCCGCAAGGACACGATGGCCCGGCTCGAGGCGACGCAGCAGCGGATCGAGGAAATCAACCCGCAACTGATGGACATCGAAAACAGGATCGCCGCGTCGACCGATCAGAAGACGCGCACCGATCTTGAAAGCGAGCGGTCGAAACTTGCGACCGAATACAACGAGCAGCAGGCCAAGGAGCAGGAACTCCTGGCCGAAAGCCAGACGCTGGAACGCTACACCTCGATGTTCCAGACCTTCGTGGATTCGCTCAACAACCAGATCGCTGCGCAGAACACGCTGATCAACAAGCTGACCATCGATACCGAACAGCGCATCGTCCTTTACAAGGCGCTGGAGGATTCGCTCAAGACGGCCGCACAGCAGGATGTCGCGCACAAGATCAACACGCTTGGCAGCCGGGTCGACACTGCGGCCGAGGAAACCATGGCGGGGATCGGCGCCGCGGCCCAGAAGCACATCGGTGACCTTCTCGAAATGCACGAGAAGAACATGCTTTCGACCCAGGATATCCAGCGTCGCAAGCAACTTGCCGACGACGCCTTCGCGCGGCGTTTTTCCGAGGTTCTGGAGAAGCACAACTCTGCCAATTATGTGAAACCCTGACTTGGGCAGTGTCATGATGAGGCTTGGCCATGCGCGCTGACACGGGCGCCGCCAGTGCATATTTCCGCTCGATCAGGGCGGCGCTCAAGGGCTTGCGGATCTATCTTGCGGACGACAAGTCCCCGCTCTATGCGCACGGCCTCGTCGGCCAGGTGATCATCCCCTATGTCGACAGGCTGGAGGCCACCTTTTCGGCCTGGGAAAATCGCGTAGGCTTCATGGAGCGTTTCCGGATCAGCCGCGCCGACAGCGGCTTTCCGGTGTTCCAGAATGTCCTGACGCTTGAGAACGACCGGGCCACGGCGGAAGATCGTCTTTCCGCCATGCCTGATCTCGCGACGCTGAAGGCCGAGATGGCGGACTTCATCCTGCGTCATCGCGAGTTTCCCTCGGCCCTGCAGGAACAGATCGCCGAACGGCTTTATCTCGAGGATATCGGCCGGGACGCGGTGTTTGCACCCTTCATTCTGCCCGAGACGATCCGGGTATCGGTCAATCCGAAAAACGGGCGGCCCTTCTATGTGGTGCACTGGGGGGTCTTTGACGGCAGCCAGACGCTGCCGATGGTCTACATGGCGACCATCGAGGATTCGAGCGAGGCGATCGCGCGGATGCTGGTGACGAAGGACGGCAAGCTTGACCCCGATGTCGATATTCCGCTTCCGGTGGGCGGCCTGCTCAATCCGGAGTTCGCCCGCGCCTTCGACGCCTCGGTGGAGCGCAACGGGGCCTATTCGCTGTCACCGGTGACCATCGCCCAGAACCTCGACGAGGATTTCGAGCACCTGCACCCCAAGCAGTTGCGCCGCTTCGTGCTGGGGCCGTTCTACTCGGCGGGTGTTACCGACAACAGCGACCGGATCTCGACAATCCTGTCGAAGGTCCGGAAGGACGAAAACGCCTGGCTATTGACCTGGACCATGCAGGAGGTCCTGTCCAAGACCGAGCGTCCGGCAAAGCACGGCCTGTGGAGTTCGGAGCCTGCACGCGACGAGTATCACATCGACACCGATGATCTCGAGGCGACGCGGCAGGGTGTGAGCGCCTATCAGAAACACGCGCTGGTGCCGCACGATGCCTATCAGGCGCTGTATGCATCCGGCGAGGCCGAGAGCATCTTTTCAGGTTTCACCGTGCACGTCGTGTCGGGCAACCAGGTGATCAGCGAGGTATGAAGGAATGAGCCAGGCGCCGGGACTGACGACGATCTCCGAGGATGACATTGCCGGGCACCGGTCCGTGGCGCAATCGATGGTGACACGCTTCGTCGTGCTCGAGCGGCAGGACGGCAAGTCGCCGACATCGCTTGCGGGCACCAACCGGCGGTTCGTCTCGACGGTGTCGACCAGCGGCGTCAGGCGGACGCGCGAGGTCGAACTGGCCAAGGCGGTCCACGCGATCCGCCCCGACGACCAGATGCTCTCGATCGCGCAGCACACGCTGTTGTTCCGCGCCCGGCGCGGTGTCGCGGTGGCGCTGGCGGTGGCGGACATGTTCGGCCGGCAGACGGATCTCGAAAGCCTGCAGGCGCGCAACTCCGGGGCGCCGTTGCAGGGGGAAGACGCCGACCGCTTCAAGCGGCTGCTGTCGGCATCGGCCTATGTCGCGGCCTTCAGTTTCGCAGCCTACATTCTTCAGACCATCGACGGCGAAAGCGAGCCGGCGAACGACACCGAAGAGCCCGACTACCTGTTCGACACGCCTCAGGACGCTTTGAAATCGATGATCGCGGGCCTCTGTGCGGCGATCGAGGGCGCGCCCGACGACACCACGATGACGGCGCGGGCCCGGGCGCTCATGCGCGTTGCGATCGAAGGCATGATCAGCCGCCGCGCACGGTTCGATGCGCTCGGCGAGTTTGCGCAGACCCATCTCAGGTTCGAGGGCGACAACTTCACGCTGGACGGGTTCGACGTCGCGCCGGGCCAGCGCCGCAAGCCGCTGGTGATGTCGTTCAAGAAGCCGAACGAGATCATCGGCAACCATCTGGCCAAGCATCAGGCGATGCGGCTTGCGCGGATGATCGTGGCCTATGATTTCGACCGGCAGCTCAACCCGTTCGTCGAACTTGGCGGGTTTCTCTTCACCTTCATCGGCGACGGCGCGCCGGGCACCGGCAAGACCATCCTGATCCAGATGCTTGCCGGCATGATCAACGACTACTGCGAGGTTGCCGGCTACCCGTTCCACTACGAGAACTTCGGCGTCGATCAGATCTCCTCCTACCAGGGAAAATCCGGGCAGAACTGCAAGGCCTTCATCGACAATATCGTCAATCCGCGCGCCATCGGCTTCGGCACCATCGACGACATCGACCAGGTGGCGGCCAAGCGCTCGGACGACCGGGCGTCTGCCGGTCAGCAGGAAGTGACCGCCGTGCTGATGGAAGCCTTCGCCGGCGCTTCCACCGTGGTTCGCGGGAACTGCAGTTTCGGCATGTTCTCGAACTATCCGGAAAACGTCGACGATGCACTGAGGCAACGTGCCGGCGCACGGTGGCTTGTCGACGGGCCGCAGACCCTCGACGACTACATCGACATCTTCGCGCTTCTGGCCGGCAAGAACCATTCGATCCCGCTGGGCGAGCACACGCTCTACGCCAACCAGGAAATCAAGCAGGCGGTGGCCCGGTCCTATGACGGCCATGACCGGCCACAGGAAGAGGGGCTTCTTTCCGTCTGGGAAGCCTTCGAGAAGGAAAACGGTCCCGTCCGGAGCCTCGCCGACATCGGCGCCTATCTGCACCGGATCAAGCTGGCCGAGCCGCGTTTCACGGGCAGGGCGATCAAGAACATCACCGATGCGATCAAGATGCGCGCGATGGATATCGATCTTCCGGACGAGTGGTTCGAGACGGCGGGCGCGTTCATGCACAAGAGCTATGACGAGAAACTGGCGATGATATCGGAGCTCAGAAAGCCCTTCACGATCGACATGGTCATGCAGGAGATCAACCGCTACGCCGATTCCGAGTTCCGCTACACCGACCGTTCCGATGCGACGGCGGTCGAGGAGATCGTGCGGCGCGAGCGGCAGCGCGAGCGTGCGATTGCCGAGATCGAGGCGATGAAACAGGACGGGCGCTGGCGCCAATGAAGCGGCTTGTCGACAATGAACTGATCTACGGGCGGCTGCTGCCGGTGCGCGAGCCGCACCTGATCGCGCGCTACAACAAGGCGCTGAAGGCGTTCGGATTGCCGGAAACGGCGCTCGACGAGTTCCGCATCGACATGACCGGCTTTTCGCCGGAGATCTCCCGGGAACTCGACGATGTCCAGTATCTCGATCCGAACGGGGTCAACCGCCGGTTCGTGATCCTGACGCCGGAGCAGGAAAACCTGCCCGTGGTTCACACCCAGTTCTCCAACACCGCAGGGCTGATGCACGAGTTCTTCGACGGCAACCGCCGGGTCGTTCACGCGATCACGATCAAGGATGCGCTATTCGGCGAAATCGAGGATCCGGTCGCCGAAGTCCATGACATCGAGGACCTCTTGCGGATCGAGGAGGTCCGTTTCCGGGTCCTTTCGGCCGAGGACATTCTGGGCAAGGCTGCGCAGTTGCGGACGCTTGTCGACCGTCTGAAGACCTCGAAGGATGGTTGGCGCGATGATGCCATGCTCAACCGGATGGTGGAATTGGCCCGCCAGACCGGAGACATCCGTCAGAACGCGCTGGTGCCCGACAAGCTTGTCTTTCCGCATCACTCCTACTGGGCCAATCATTTCGGCGGCGTGTTCATCTTCCGCGACGACCGGACGACAACCGTGATCTGCGACGGTCAGGCTCCCGGGTTCAGGCGTTCAAGGCCGTGGGAGGTCAGCTACATCGATGCCGGCGATCATGCCCGCATCTTCGACTATCTTTCAAAGTCCGGACGGCTTCAGCTGCCGCGCGCGTCCTGGGTGGAACCCTCGGGCTATTTCGAGCACCGTGCGGAAATGGCGGTCTTCGATCTCATCGGCAGGGTTGATCCCGAAGCGGGCCTGGACCGGGCCGACCGGGTGTGGCTGCAAACCTGGATGCATCGCAATGCCGGGCTGATTGCCGAGCAGGGGATCTATCCGTTCCTGCAGGAATCGATCCGCGAGATTTCGGCCACCGGTCAGATCAAGATGCGCGAGGTGCGGGAAGACCGGCGGCTGATGCTGTGCCGCGCAGCGCCCGATCATCCGGACCAGTGGCTGGTCAACCGGTTGCTCGCCAGGCTTGCCCCGTTCGACTTCGTCTCCCGGTTTGTTTTTGACAAGCAGGGATTTTATGAAGCCTATGAGGGATACTCCGAGGGTTACCGTGCGCATGTTGTGAAGGTATTGTCGGAGACCTATCTGCAGGACAAGGCTGCGCTGAGGGCGCGGCTTTACGGACTTAAAGGAACCAGAGACGATGCTTGATCCCGTGATCGCCTTCTTCGAGCGCATCTTTCACGCCATCGGTCGCGGCATCGGTATCGTCATTTCAGCGTTGCTCTGGCCCTTCGTCACCATGGCCGGCTGGTATCGCAAGCGCGGCTTTGTCCTCAAGGCGATCGTCGGCGCCTTCGTGCTGATCCTGGTGGGGTCCTACGGCTATTTTATCTGGCAGGCAGAGCGTTGGGTCAATTACAATCCCGATTATCCCGACAGCTACGAATTCCTGCAGGCAAGCTCGGCGCCCGGAGAACCGTTGTCGGAGGCAGCCGGGGCCCAGTGTGCGGGCTCCGCGATCGTCGAGGTCACGCATGATCTCATCGACTTCAACGTCAACCAGAACAGCTGGGTCCCGTCGCTTCCGCTCTCGAAGGCCGGCCTGTTCGGCATCCCGTGGAAAAACACCCCGTTTCTCGACAACAAGGCGGCGTTCCAGCTTGGCATCAACACGGTCATCCGCCGAACGACCATCGAGCTTGCCGACCGTCTGGGACGGGTTCGCGGCACTTCGCAGATCAACCAGAACCTCCAGGATGCCAAGCAGGCGATGGCCTACAATGAAGACGCCTGGTGGCTGACCTTTTCGCCGCCCTTCATTCAGCCGTCCACGCCTGAGCGCCATCGCGCCGCAATCGAATCGCTGACGGCATTCAATCAGGAACTGATGGAATGCCGGGGCGAGTTCGATGCCCGCTCGGACAATCTTCTCCAGTTCCTGGACCGCGTCACCGGTGATATCGGCTCGACATCGGACATCCTTCGCTCGCGCATGGAGGCCAGCGACCTGGGCTGGTTCGACCCGCGGGCGGATGACCGGTTCTGGTTCACCTATGGCCAGCTATACGCCTATTACGGCATCCTGCGCGCCACCCGCTCCGATTTCCGGACCGTCTACAACGACAGGCGGGTGACCAGTGTGGCTGGGATTGCCGAAGACCAGCTGCGCAGCGCACTCGACATGACACCCTTCATCATTTCCAACGGCAACGAGTCGAGCTGGATCATGCCCTCGCACCTTGCGACGATGGGCTTCTACCTGCTGCGTGTGCGCTCCAACCTCGTGGAGATGCGCGACATTCTTGATCGTTGAGACCTGCGATCGGGGCAGGCGGGACCGGTTTCGCCACGGGCCGTGCCGGTGCGGTTTGACGCCGCGCGCGTGCCTTAAGCGGGATCAGCTCAGCTTATCAGGTGAAGCCGGAGCGCCTTGGCGACCATCTGTGTGCGGTTGACGCAGTCGAGCTTGCGCATGGCGCTGTTCATGTAGGCGTTGATCGTGTGGTCCGACAGCGACAGGATTGCGGCGATCTCGGTCGAGGTCTTTCCGTGGGCCGCCCAGTGCAGCACTTCGAGCTCCCGTGCGGTGATGCCCTTTGACTGGCTCTTCTCCCGGTTCACCAGTTTGGAATAGATGTCATAGGCGTGGAGGACATAGATCCCCAGTTCGCCCATTTCCGCATGGTTCAGTTTCTCCCGGTCGCCGGCGAAAACCGCCGCCGCACGCCGGCCATTGGGACCATGCACCGGAAAATAGACGCCCATGACGAGGGAGTGCCTGGCATAGAGTTGCTTCAGCGGCTCGACTTCCTGCTGGGGGCGTTCGCGGTGAAGCATCTCGAGATCCCAGGCTATCGGGGCCGTCGATCGCTTCAATGCGGCCAGGGTCGGAGAGTTCTTGAGAAGCTTGAGAGCATCATAGTCGGACACGAACTCGGCAGGCAGGTTGGTCAGGACGATCTGGTTGCCCAACCGGTCGCTCGGCGCCACAGGGATGTCCATGATGCCATAGGAGACGAACCCGAACTCCAACGCCAGATCTGCGAGACAGAGTGCAAGCTCCTGCTCTGTCTCAACGGATTGCAGCCTTTCGAACAGGACTTCCCGAGAATTCATTCAACGCAATCCGTCATCAGTGTTTTTCACGCTTTACGTAGCGTCACATTATCGTCATTGCGGGTGCTGCGCCATATGTCATTCGCAACTGACCTATAATGTATTATTTTGTATATATTCAAATACTTATTGAGTATGATAGGCCTAAACAGGTATTTTTCCGGTATTTTTTACTTCTTCCATGACCGGATAGGTATGTGTTTCGCGAACGCCGGGAAGTGACAGGATCACGTCTGCCAAAAAAGACCGGTAGGCCTCCATGCCGTTTACTCGCGCCTTGACCAGATAGTCGAACCCGCCGGCAACCATATGGCATTCCATGACGTCGTCCGACTTGCGAACAGCTGCGGCGAAGGTATCGAAGACTTCGGGCGTTGTGCGATCGAGCTTGACCTCGACAAAGACCAGCATGCCCCGCCCCAGCATGGGGGCGGACAGCCGTGCCGTGTAGCCGGTGATATAGCCTTCGCGGTTGAGGCGCTTGAGACGTTCCGCCGTGGCCGTGGGAGACAGGCTGATCTTCTCGGCCAGCTCCAGATTGGTCAGGCGGCCGTCATCCTGTACTGCGCGCAGGATCTTGCGGTCGATGCGATCGAGAGGCTTCATTTATTCTGCAATTCCTCATTTCAATAGAGAAATAGAAAGCACAGAGTTGAGAATATAGTGAATAAACCGGCGCATCAAGATGTATCCTTCGATATCTACGGGAGAGACCAATGGCCGACACGCACCGATCCGACGACCTTACAGCCTTTCATGCGCCACATGTGCAGGATGATGACCGACTGGCGCGAAAATTCGGGGAACGGCTGAGCTTCACCTCGGCCCAGAACCAGTCCATCGATGACCGTGCCACCAAGCTGATCAAGGCCATCCGGTCCGATTCAGGCCAGATCGGCGGCGTCGACGATTTTCTGCGCGAGTACGGTCTTTCGACCCGCGAGGGGCTCGCCCTGATGGTTCTGGCGGAGGCGCTGCTGCGGGTGCCGGATGCCTTGACGCAGGATCGGCTCATCGAGGACAAGCTCAAGGAGGGCGGCTGGAGCGATCACGAAACCCATGGCGACACCTGGTTCGTCTCGGCCTCGGCCTGGGCGCTGGGAATGTCGGCGCGCGTGATCAAGCCGGGGGAGACCCCGGAAGGGGTCATGCGCGGTCTGGTCAAGCGGATGGGCATGCCCACCGTGCGCACCGCCACCCGTCAGGCGATGCGGTTTCTCGGCCACCATTTCGTGCTCGGCGAGACCATCGAAGAGGCGCTCGGGCGGGCGGCCAGGAACGAGACCAAGGGATACCGGCATTCCTTCGACATGCTGGGTGAGGGCGCGCGGACCCGGGCCGACGCCAAGCGCTATTTCAAGTCCTATGCCGACGCCATCGCCGCCATCGGCAAATCCGCCGACAAGATCTCGGCGGGGCGCAAGTTGCCCGACCGGCCGGGAATTTCGGTCAAGCTCTCGGCGCTGCATCCACGCTATGTCCCGACCCACCGCGACGAGGTGCTCGAGGAACTGGTGCCCGATGTCGTCCGCCTCGCCCGGATGGCGAAGGCGCATGATCTCAATTTCACCATCGATGCGGAGGAGGTGGATCGCCTGGAGCTGTCGCTCGACGTCATTGATCATGCCTTCGCCGATCCGTCGCTCGCCGGATGGGACGGTTTCGGCCTGGCGATCCAGGCCTATCAGAAGCGCGCGCCGCAGGTCATCGACCACATCGCGGGCCTGTGCCGAAAGCATAAGCGCCGGATGATGGTCCGGCTGGTCAAGGGCGCCTATTGGGACACCGAGATCAAGCGGGCGCAGGAGCGCGGGCTCGGGGGGTATGCGGTCTTTACCCGCAAGGCCGCGACCGACCTGTCCTATCTCGCCTGTGCGCAGCAGATGCTCGATCTGCGCGATGTGATCTTTCCGCAATTCGCAACCCACAACGCGCTGACCGTCGCCACCATCATCGAAATGGCGCAGGATCGCAGCGGGTTCGAGTTTCAGCGCCTCCACGGAATGGGAGACGCGGTCTACAACAGCCTGAGCAAGAGCAACGACCGGGTCCCCTGCCGCATCTACGCGCCCGTCGGCGGTTATCGCGACCTGCTGGCCTATCTGGTGCGCCGGCTTCTGGAAAACGGAGCCAATTCCTCCTTTGTCGCCGTTGCGGGTGACAGGAAGGTTCCGATCGCGGATCTGCTCACGCGTCCCGATGCCAAGCTGGGACTCGCCGACGGCCGGACCGCCCGCAACAGCCAGATCCCGCAGCCGCTGAAAATCTACCCGGACCGGACCAATTCGCGCGGGATCGAGTTCGGAGACCGGCTTGAGCTCGAATCGCTGATCGCCGGAATGGGGCGGTCCAATGCACGGGTCGAGGCCGGACCGCTGGCGCCTGGCCTGAAGGGGAGCCGCGCGCAGGACATCGTCTCTCCGTCCGATCCGACCAACGTCGTGGGATCGGTCCGCTTTGCCGACCCAAAGGACGTCGACAAGGCTGTCGAAACCGGGCTGAAAGGCTTCAGGAGCTGGTCCCGGACCGATCCCGTGCGTCGCGCCGAGGCTCTCGACAAGGCAGCAGGCCTGCTCGAGGAGCGGCGCGACCGGTTCATGGCGCTGCTTTCGGCGGAAGCCGGCAAGACGCTCGACGACGGCATTGCCGAGATCCGCGAAGCGGTCGATTTCCTGCGTTACTACGCGGCGCGTTCACGCGAGATGTTCGGTACGATGAAGCCGATGCCGGGGCCGACCGGGGAGGAAAACCGGCTTGGCTGGCGCGGTCGCGGTGTCTTCGTCTGCATCTCGCCCTGGAACTTCCCGCTTGCCATCTTCCTGGGGCAGGTTTCGGCCGCACTGGCGGCCGGCAATGCCGTCATCGCCAAGCCCGCCGAGCAGACGCCCCTGGTCGCCCATGAGGCTGTCACGCTGCTGCACGAGGCAGGCGTACCCGCCGACGTGCTGATGTGCCTGCCCGGCGAGGGCGATGTCGGTGCGGCGCTGACGGCACACCCGAAGATCGGCGGCGTGGCCTTTACCGGCTCGACCGAAACCGCGCGCGCAATCAACCGCACCCTGGCTGCCAAGGACGGGCCGATCGTTCCCTTCATCGCGGAAACCGGCGGCCTCAACGCCATGATCGTCGACGCCACGGCGCTCGCCGAACAGGTGGCCGACGATGTGGTCATGTCGGCCTTCCGCTCCGCCGGGCAGCGCTGTTCCGCGCTCCGGCTCCTGTTCGTGCAGGACGATGTCGCCGATCACATGATCGAGATGATCGAGGGCGCGGCACGGGAACTCAGGCTCGGCAATCCGGCCCTTCCGTCAATCGATATCGGTCCTGTGATCGATGAGGCCCAGCGCGACATGCTGGCCGCGCACATCGCGTCGATGAGCAAGAGCCAGAAGCTCGTCTATGCGGGGGAAGCGCCGAAGCAGGGGATTTTCTTTGCCCCGCATATCGTCGAACTCAAGGATGCCGCCGCCCTCGACCGCGAGATCTTCGGACCGGTCCTGCATGTGGTGCGCTACAAGGCAAAGAAGCTCGAATCCGTGCTCGACGCCATCGACGCAACCGGCTACGGGCTGACGCTCGGCGTTCATTCGCGGATCGAGGCCATGGTGCGCAAGGTCATCGACAGGCTCGACACCGGCAATGTTTACGTCAACCGCAACATGATCGGCGCTGTCGTCGGGACCCAGCCTTTCGGCGGGTCGGGCCTTTCGGGCACCGGCTTCAAGGCCGGCGGCCCGCACTACCTGATGCGCTTCGCCGTCGAGCAGGCGGTGTCGGTCAACACGGCTGCCGCGGGCGGCAATGCCGGGCTGATCGCGATGGGGGACGGGTGAGGCGGAGCGTTCAGCGCCCGGCTGCCCGGCCCAAGGGCCAACGGGCCAACCCTATGCCTGATACTGGGCCTGATGCTGGACCCGATACTGGGGACGTGGTTCGGGTTTGAACTCGATCGAGGCGGTCACGCCCCGGTTGGAGATTTTCAGGTCGAGTTCGCAGCGCAGTTCCATGCAGGCGATTTCGGCGATCTTCATTCCGAGGCCCCCGGACTGGCTTGGAATGTCCGGTGTCATTCCTGCGCCATTGTCCGCGCAGATGACAGATACCGCCCCAGATGCGGATTTCGAGAGCGCGATGTTGACGGTGCCTTTGCGCTGGTCGGGGAATGCGTGCTTGAACGAGTTGGCAACGAACTCGTTGACGAGGGTGCCGACCGAAACCGCCTGTTGCGATCCCACGGTAACCGAGACGGGCGCATAGTCGATCTCGACATTGGCCGGGGCGGTCTGCCTCAGGTAGTCGACGATCTTGTCGAGATAGACACCCAGGTCGACATTGGATCCCGCGTCGGTTTTGTAGAGATACTCGTGCAGGGTAGAGACCGCGTCGATACGGGTCATGATCTTCGAAACCGCTGAACGGGCTTCTTCCGTCTGCAGGCTGCGTTCCTGAATGCGCGCGAAAGCGGAAAGCGATTGCAGCGAGTTCTTCACCCGGTGATCGACTTCCTGGCGCATGGTGGCAGCGCTCGAGAGCGCCTTGCGCATCTCCATTTGCACCATGACCTGGCGGGCCAGTACCTTGATGGCGTCACGCTGCAACGGCGAGAGGCTGCGCGGCTTGTGGTCAAGGACACACAATGTGCCTATGGGCAGGCCATCGGGGGTCTTGAGAACTGCGCCGGCATAGAACCTGAGATTGGGGCCCGGGGAGCTGAGCGGGTTGTCGACCGTGCGCTCGTCTCCAAGCGTGTCCTCGATTTCGAGAAACTCCTCCTCAAGAATGGTGTGGGCACACATGGCGTTCTCGATCGGCGTCTCCATGGCGTCAAGGCCGACGGAGGCCTTGAACCATTGGCGTTCTGAATCGACAAGGCTGACCAGGGAAATCGGCGCCTCGCAGATGGAGGAGGCCAGTTGCACAATGTCGTCGAAATCCTTCTCAGGATCCGAGTCGATCATTTCGTAGGAGTGCAACGCCTGCAAGCGTTCACCCTGATGGGGGTGCAGGGGAGCCTTCATGTCTTGTGCCCTTCTGATATCCCGAGTTGCATCAACGGTGCCGGGCTTCTGATTGCGTGATGAAAGATGCGTTTGGCAAGGCGCCACACGGCCGGATTTCAAGGGCGCTGATACAGTTGCGGGATCTGCGCTGGCTCATCGGATCGGCGATGATGGCGGCCTCGATATGGTGCGAATGACGGGAGTGGTACACTGTCTGTGCCGTATGTTCCTTAACTTGCGTTGTGTTTTCAGGATTTTGGTTTCGGGGCAAGCCCTTGTTTCAACGTTGGTGCCTTTCGCGTTCATTTTGGCGGTTGTCGACGGTGACGCGCTGTCGAAACAGCGGCAGGACGTGCCGGTGTCGCATTTGGCGCATCGCGCGTCCCGTTTCATGCAGGCATACGCAGCGGTTTCGGTTTCTATTCTCCGCCAGGCGACCGTCGGGATGCGCGGTCAGGATCGGGAAGAGGAAACGACAGCATGGCTGAGTTCAAGACAGATATCGAAATCGCGCGTGCGGCCAACAAGAAGCCGATCATGGAAATCGGCGGCAAGCTGGGGATTCCGCCCGAAGACCTTGTCCCCTACGGTCACGACAAGGCGAAGATCTCCGCCGATTTCATTGCCCGCCAGACCGGCAAGCCGGACGGCAAGCTGATCCTGGTGACCGCCATCAACCCGACCCCGGCGGGCGAGGGCAAGACCACCACGACCGTGGGTCTTGGAGACGGGCTCAACCGGATCGGCAAGCGCGCCATGATCTGCATCCGCGAGGCCTCGCTCGGCCCGAACTTCGGAATGAAGGGCGGCGCGGCGGGCGGCGGCCAGGCCCAGGTCGTGCCGATGGAGGAAATGAACCTCCATTTCACCGGCGATTTCCATGCGATCACCAGCGCACACAACCTGCTCTCGGCGATGATCGACAATCATATCTACTGGGGCAACGCGCTTGAAATTGATGCGCGCCGGGTGGTGTGGCGCCGGGTCATGGACATGAACGACCGGGCGCTCAGGGACATTGTCGTCAATCTCGGCGGCGTCGCCAACGGCTTTCCGCGCCAGACCGGTTTCGACATCACGGTCGCCTCGGAAGTCATGGCGATCCTCTGTCTGGCCAAGGATCTCGACGACCTGCAGAAGCGGCTCGGCGCCATCGTCGTCGCCTACCGGCGGGACAAGTCGCCGATCTACTGCCGCGACATCAAGGCCGACGGCGCGATGACGGTTCTGCTCAAGGACGCCATGCAGCCCAACCTGGTGCAGACGCTCGAGAACAATCCCGCTTTCGTCCACGGCGGGCCGTTCGCCAACATCGCGCATGGGTGCAACTCCGTGGTGGCCACAACAACGGCTTTGAAGCTTGCCGATTACGTTGTGACCGAAGCCGGTTTCGGAGCCGACCTGGGCGCGGAGAAATTCTTCGACATCAAGTGCCGCAAGGCGGGTCTGAAGCCCGATGCGGCGGTCATCGTCGCGACCGTGCGGGCCATGAAGATGAATGGCGGCGTCAAGAAGGACGATCTGGGTCCGGAAAACATCGCCGCGGTCGAGAAGGGCTGCGCCAACCTCGGCCGCCACGTCCAGAACGTGAAGAAATTCGGCGTTCCGGTGGTTGTCGCGATCAACCATTTCGTCACGGACACGGACGCCGAGATCCAGGCGGTGAAGGATTATGTGGCAACGCTCGGCGCCGAGGCGGTCTTGTGCAAGCACTGGGCGCAGGGCTCGGCCGGCATCGAGGACCTGGCGCGCAAGGTGGTCGAACTGGCCGATTCCGGCAAGGCGCAGTTTGCCCCGCTTTATCCCGACGACATGTCCCTGTTCGACAAGATCGAGACCATCGCGAAATCGATCTATCACGCCGGCGAGGTGACCGCGGACAAGTCGGTTCGCGAACAGCTCAAGCAGTGGGAAGGGCAGGGCTACGGCCAACTGCCGATCTGCATGGCCAAGACCCAGTACTCCTTCTCCACCGATCCGAACCTGCGGGGTGCGCCGGTCGATCACACGGTGGCGGTTCGCGAGGTTCGCCTGTCGGCGGGCGCGGGTTTCATTGTCGTCATCACCGGCGAGATCATGACCATGCCCGGCCTTCCCAAGACCCCGTCATCGGAGAAGATCTGCCTCAACGAGGCCGGTCAGATCGAAGGGCTGTTCTAGCCGACAGGCTGTTGACGGCGCGATGAACGCCCCGGTTCTCAGGACACACTGAGAACCGGTTCGAAATGGTTCATGTCTTCGAAGGTGCAGAACTCCGCCGATCCGAGTTCGAGCACCGGCGCCTCGCGGCGGAACATGTCGCCCATGGCTTCGAGTTCGCGCATGTAGACCGGGGCCAGTTCGCGCGGAAGCCATCGAACGATGTAGCCGAGCGTCAGGTGCAGCGGATAGTCGTCGTGGCCGGGCTTCCGGTATCCGAAGGGGACCGTCAGATCGTCGCGGATGCGCCGTATCGTGGCTTCGTCTTCGGCGGTTGCGCCCGAAACCAGCAGCCCCAGCGGGGTCACACTTTCAAGCTTCACCGAAAACGGCGCCATGCCGGAAAATTCCGACAGGCGCGGGGCCAGATACCCGGTCGCCTCAGCGATGGATGCGTCGAGAGGCAGCTCCTCGGGCCAGTGACCGGGCTCCCTATGGCTTTCGATCACGCCGTTGAACAGCGTCATGTGATAGCTCGAGACAGGCGTCCAGGTGAAATGCCTGCCCGCATCGAGCGTCTGGAGCCGGTCGCGGACCTTGACCATGGCAGCCTGCGTCTGCGAGCCATCGGGGACATGGCAGACGATCGTGTTTCCCGGCTCCGGCAGAAAGGTTCCCCTGCGGTCGAAGCGTGTGCCGAGCATTGCCGGCGAGGCGTCCTGTCCTTCGCCGCAAAAGGCGCGATGGAATTCCGGGAGGGTCTTGTAGGCCATTGCGAATCCGGTCGTTCTTCCAGGCCGGAGGTATCGCGATGGTGTGAACGATTGATGACAGGACGCCCGTGAAGCCGGCCGAAGCTCGTCTTTCAAACGGGCGAATCCGTCAGTTCTGCCGCTACTGGCAGAGACGGTAGCCGCTGCGGCGCTCGATGATGTCGAGATGCAGATGGTCGTTGTGGTTGCTGTCGGAGCCGGGACCGAGAACCGTCGTGAAATGCAGGCAGGCTCCCGCACGCACGGCGCGCTGAAACGCCTCCTCCATGGTGCCGTCGCCTGCGCGCGGGGACACCGGAATCGGTTCCCGGCCCTCAAATCCGAAGCCCATGACGTCGACGGCATTGCCGATCGAGTGCTCGGACATCTTGCCGGTGGGAGAGTTGTTGCGACGCCGGCAGACATAGGTCGACCCATGGCTGATCTCGCTCAGACGGATGTCGTCCGGAAATGCGGCGGTTGAGGGGATCACCACGTCGCTGACCCATCGCGCAAGGCTGAGCGCCGTCGCGCAACGCATGGACGTGGCCGGCGAAATGGCGACGCCTTTCGCGATCGAGGAAATGGAGTACGGCGCGACGATGCCGCAACCGTTCTCGCCGATGATGGCTTCCTCGCGTTCATAGACGACGCCGAGCCGTTCGAGTTCCGCTTCGCAGGTCTTGAGCTCGGCAAGTTCGGGTTCCGGGGCCTGGATCTCCGGCTTCGGCGGACCTGCCGGGGGCTCTGTGCCAGCGTCAGGAATGCGTTTCCCGGAGAGTTCCTTGCCTGCGCCGGGATCGTCATTCGGGGCAGGCTCTTCGGGGGCAGGTTTTTCCGGCGGGACGGGTCCTGTTTCGGGCAGTTCTGCCCCGGCGACCACCAGCATGGCTGCCGGCAGGAGGAGCGCAACGAGGTGACGTTTCACGCCTTCAGTCTGCAAAGACACCCGGGGCGCCCGGTTTGACCTGACGGGCAAGTCTGGCTTCGGTGCCGACATGAATGTACACGCTGGCGCGCGTCTCTCCGGGCTCGATTTGCAGGGCCGGGAGCGGCGCATCGTTGTACCCGGCGGAAATGACGGCTTCCGGTCCGAGAGGCACCGAGCGCGCTTCGATTATGGTTGTGGCTGCTGCCAGCGCCGCAGCGGCGATGATGAGTGTCGTCTGGATCACGTCCATCGGTCGTCTTCCCGTTTGAACCTGCAAGCCGGGCCGGCCATGGCCCGGCGCTTGGAAACAGAACGTTCAAAACGCCGAAAGGATGCATCGCGAGCGGCAAATTGTTAACTTTTTGTTAATCGCCGCGCCCGCCGCCGATCGTTTCCAGCCTCGCCACGAGCGTTTTCACGACGCCGACCGGCCCCGCGGAACGTCCCGGAGGCAGCGCTCCGGCGCGGTCACGGACGGGCGAAATCCGCACTGACCCTGCCCCAGGCGCAATGGGGGAAATAGGGGTAGGTGTCGGTCACGAAATAGACGAAGGCTCCGTTGAGAGTGCCGCCATTGCATTCGTCCAGCCGTCCCGGGCCTCCGGTATACTCCCAGTCCTGGACATAGGTTCCGTCATGCTTGCCGCCCGGGCCGCCACTGCGGTTTCCGGGCTTGAGCGAGTAGCCGGAAATGGCCCCGGCGCCCACGTAATGGATCTCGAAGCCGTCTGCGGCAAAGCCCACGAGGCTTGATCTTGCACCCTTGAGGAACCCTGTCGGCTTGCCGTGATAATGGTAGAGGCCGCGATGGTCGACATGGGCATTGTTGATGTCGAGCCCGAGCATTTTCCCCGCGCCCATTCCGTCAAGTTTCCAGCCCGACGCGCGATTGCGGCTGAAGCCGCGCGGGGAGGAGGGATCATAATAGTCAGCGGTGCCGGGCCTGATCATCACGCCGTTGAGCGCAAAACCGGTCGCTCCGCGCAGGGGCGTGGCGCGCGCGGTCCGGACCGGCTTTTCCGGAACGCAGACCTCGATGTACTGGGCGGACATGCTGTGTGGATTGCCCCTGTTCGGGAAGGTTCCGGTCGCGTGGTCGGGCAGGCCGTTCGAAACCATGCAGATCTCGCTCCTGCTCTTGGTGATCGTGACTGATCCGGAAGCCGCGGCGGCGGAAAGAGCGGTCGATGCGCAGGCCAGGCTTGCGGCACAGGCGAGGGTCATGCGTGTGTTCCTGCGGTTCATGGTGTTCCCCTTTTCTGGTTCCCAGTTGCTTTTGACCTCTTCAATCTGGGCGGTTCCACCTTTCCGCTTGGTGACGGGTTGATTACGGTTTGGTCATGAAGCCGCCTGCGGCTTTGGATGGAACTCATCGACCCACGGCGGGTTGAGCATGCAACATTTCTCTGGGGACGTGCCTCGCATGACTGAAAATTCCACTGCCAAGCGCCTGACCAACTGGCTGGTGCGCGGGATCAGGACCGGCAATGCCAACCGCCTGCCCGTGGCCCTGTTCGCCATCGTCACACTTGGCGTTTACGCGTTCATCGAAATCGCCGACGAACTGGCCGAGGGCGAACTGCGCAAGATTGACGAGAACCTGTTTCTCATCCTCAGATCGGCCGGCGACAGCAATGTGCCGATCGGGCCGGCCTGGCTGCAGGAAACCGCCGTCGAGATTACCGCGATCGGCGGGTATCCTCTGATCGTGCTGACACTCGCCGCGGTCGCAGGCTTTTTCATCGTGACCCGCCGTTATGGCGCCGCGGTCTATGCGGTGCTGTCCGTGGGGACGGGGGCGCTGCTGAGCCAGACGCTCAAGAACTATTACGGCCGTCCGCGTCCCGATCTCGTCGATCATCTCGACACCGTTCACACAATGAGCTTTCCGAGCGGCCATGCGCTGGTGACGACCGTCACCTACCTCACCCTGGCCTCCATCGTCGTCGGCTTTCTCGATGACAGGCGGGCGCGGATCTACGTCCTTTGCTTCGCGGTCTTCGTCGCCGTCATCGTCGGCGTCAGCCGCGTCTATGTCGGGGTTCACTGGCCCAGCGACGTGGCCGCGGGCTGGGCGCTCGGAGCCGCCTGGGCAAGCCTGTCCTGGCTGATCGTTCATTTCATAGGCCGCAAGAAGTCCGGAGCATCAGTATGACATCCTCGCCAACCAACAAGAACAGCTGGAAGGAGTGGTTCAAGCCCTTCGCCCGTCTCGGCTATGGCGCGAGGGGACTGGTCTATCTCGTCATCGCCTTCTTCGTGATCAGCGCCGCGCTGACCACCGGTTCGGGAGGCGACACGAAATCCGCGATCCGCTTTCTCACCCAGTCCCGGGTCAGTGAAGTTCTCACGCCATTGCTGATTGTCTCGCTGGCGGGCTACAGCCTCTGGCGTCTGGTTCAGGCGATTTTCGACACGGACAATCACGGCCTGGGTGCGGTGGGGCTGGGCACCAGGGCGGGCCTTGTCGGGTCGGCGGTGTCCTACGGCTTCCTGATGCTGTACGCGTTCTCGCTCTGGCAGGGGCAGGGCGGCAGCGATGGCGGCGGTGGCGGGTTCGCCCAGTATGCGGCCTCGTTTCTGGGTGCGACCTCGGTCTCTCTGATCCTCGCTTCGGTGTTCGTGATTGTCGGGGGCGCGCACATGTACAAGGCGGCGACGCGAAAGTACCGCGACCACATCAAGGCCTCTGACCAGGCAATGGCCTGGATCGACATAGCTGCCATTGGGGGGCTTGTCGCCAGAGGTCTGATCTTCTTTGTCATCGCCTTCCTGTTTTACAGGTCCGGTCTTGCGTCAGGTGACGACGGACAGGCCAGCACCGGGGATGCACTGGACTTTATCGCCGGCTTGCCATTCGGAACCTGGCTGCTCGGCGCCATGGGCGCGGGCCTGTTCCTGTTCTCTCTCTATTCGTTTGCCGAAGCGATCTGGCGGCGCATCAACGTCGAGGATGCGTGAGGCCGTCATCGGCTCTTGAAGAGCATGTTGTGCTGGGCTATGGAGAAATCATGATGACGCATGTTGCACAGAACAACTGGTGGTGGGCTCGCTTTTAGGCGGCCTTGACCACGCATGCGCGTTTAAGATCAACAAGCCGCCCGGGACCAGAAAGGTCCGGCGGCTTTTTGTTTGTCCGCCGGAGCAGGTCCCCAGGCGGCGCAGACGGAGACGGGCCATGGCTACGACGGGACTGGATGACGGCGCGGAACATTACGTGACCCGGGGAGGGGTGGCGATCATCCGGCGAAGGCGCGAGACGCCCTATGCCGATGCGATATCCGATTACATCGATGCGCTCGACAGCCGCCGCGGCGCTGTCTTCTCCTCCAACTACGAATATCCCGGCCGCTACACCCGCTGGGATACGGCCATCGTCGACCCTCCGCTGGGGATCTCCTCGCGGGGGCGCAAGCTGACGATCGAAGCCTATAACGGGCGCGGCGAAGCGCTGATCGAGATCCTCAATGCGCGGCTTGAGGGGCACAGGGATTTCACCATTGCCTCGCGTGCAGCGCGCAAGACCGAGATCGATGTGCATGAGCCCGACCGGGTGTTCTCCGAGGAAGAGCGCTCGCGTGTGCCGACGGTGTTTTCGGTGCTGCGTGTCATCGTCGACCTGTTCTATTCCGGCGAGGACGGCAATATCGGTTTCTACGGCGCGTTCGGCTACGACCTGGCGTTCCAGTTCGATACCGTGCCGCTGAAAATAGACCGTCCGGAAAATCAGCGCGATCTGATGCTCTATCTGCCCGACGAGATCCTCGTCGTCGACAACCATGCCGCAAAGGCCTGGATCGACCGCTATGATTTCGAGGCCGACGGCGTGACCACCCAAGGCCGCGATTCAGCTGTCGCGACCGAGGCGTTTCGGCCCGCCGACCACACTCCCGCCAACGGAGATCATACGCCCGGCGAATATGCGGAACTGGTCAAGCGCGCCAAAGAGAGTTTCAGGCGGGGCGACCTTTTCGAAGTGGTCCCCGGACAGACCTTCTTCGAGCGGTGCGAAGCCAGGCCATCCGAGATCAGCCGCCGACTGAAGACCATCAACCCGTCGCCCTATTCGTTCTTCATCAATCTGGGCGATCAGGAGTATCTGATCGGGGCATCGCCCGAGATGTTTGTGCGGGTGACCGGGCGGCGGATCGAGACATGCCCGATCTCGGGCACGATCCGGCGCGGCGAGGATGCGATCGGCGACTCGGAACAGATCCTCAAGCTGCTGAATTCCAAGAAGGATGAATCCGAGCTCACGATGTGTTCGGACGTCGACCGGAACGACAAGAGCCGGGTGTGCGAGCCGGGCTCGGTCAAGGTGATCGGCCGCCGGCAGATCGAGATGTATTCGCGGCTCATCCACACCGTCGACCATATCGAAGGCCGCCTTCGCGACGACATGGACGCCTTTGACGGATTCCTGAGCCACGCCTGGGCCGTCACGGTAACAGGCGCGCCGAAGCTCTGGGCGATGCGGTTTCTGGAAAACAACGAAAAGAGCCCGCGCGGCTGGTACGGTGGTGCGGTCGGCATGGTCGGTTTCGACGGCGACATGAACACCGGGCTCACGCTCAGGACCATCCGGGTCAAGGACGGCATTGCCGAAGTGCGCGCCGGTGCCACGCTGCTGTTCGATTCAAATCCGGAGGAAGAGGAAGCCGAGACCGAACTCAAGGCCTCGGCCATGCTCTCGGCAATCCGGGACGCGCGGCTCGGCAATTCCGGATCGACGGTCCGACAGACGGCGCGCGTGGGCGACGGCGTCTCGATCCTCCTGGTCGACCACGAGGATTCCTTCGTGCACACGCTGGCCAATTACCTGCGGCAGACCGGCGCGAAGGTGACCACGGTCCGCTCACCGGTTCCCGACGAGGTGTTCGAACGCGTTTCGCCCGATCTCGTTGTGCTGTCACCCGGGCCGGGAAGTCCGAAAGATTTCGATTGCGCGGCGACGATCAAGAAGATCCGGGCCCGCGAACTGCCGGTGTTCGGCGTCTGCCTCGGGCTGCAGGCGCTGGCCGAGTCCTATGGCGGCGGTCTGCGCCAGCTCGCGGTTCCGGTTCACGGCAAGCCCTCCCGGATCCGGGTGTCGTCCAATGGCGTGATCTTTTCCGGGCTTGCCAACGAGGTGACCGTCGGCCGCTACCATTCGATCTTCGCCGACTACGCGACCCTTCCCCAGGAATTCCGCGTCACGGCGGAAACCGATGACGGGGTCGTCATGGCGATCGAACACCAGAGCGAGCCTGTTGTGGCCGTGCAATTTCATCCCGAATCGATCATGACACTGGGGCAGGACGCGGGAATGCGCATAATCGAGAACGTGGTTGCGCATCTGGCGCGCCCGGGAAAGGTGAAGATGCCATGAGTGCGTGGTCGGACAGGGCTTGCGGAGCGTGCGGTCCGAGAGTTGCCGGGCTGGTCACAGCCCTGTGCCTGATGCTTGCGGGAACAGCTGTCGCATTGGCCGAAAGCGCCTTCGAAGCCGAGGGCCGCAGGCTCGTCGAGGCCAATTGCAGCGTGTGCCATGCCGTCGGTCGCGCCGACGCCAGTCCCCATCCCGATGCGCCGCCGTTCCGGACACTGTCGGAAAGCTTTCCGATCGATGCGCTGGAAGAGGCATTTTCCGACAACCGGATCTACTCCGGCCATCCGGACATGCCCGAGTTCATTGCAACACCCGAGCAGGTGGAGGCGATCATCACCTACATCGCGTCCCTGCAGGACTGACCGGCGATGCCCGAAGGCGCGAAAACGGTAAGGCGGCTGGCGCTGTGGTCGATCCCGCTGGCGTTCGGCGTCATGGGGCTCAAGTTCGTCGCCTATCTGCTGACGGGTTCGATCGCGCTGTATTCGGACGCCCTTGAATCCACCGTCAATGTGATCGCCGCGCTGGCGGCCTTCATAGCCGTGGGCTATGCGCAGAAACCGGCCGACACCAGCCATCCCTACGGCCACCACAAGGCGGAGTATTTCTCGGCCGTGCTCGAGGGCGTGCTGATCGTCGGGGCGGCTCTGCTGATCGTTCAGGAGGCCGTCGGAGGGTTGCTGGCGCCGACGAGGATCGATGCGCCGGCGGCGGGCCTTGCGATCAATGGTGTGGCAGCGGTGATCAATGGCTGGTGGGCCTATGTCCTCATCCGTGCGGGCCGCCGTTACCGCTCGCCGGCCCTGGCTGCTGACGGGAGCCATATTCTTTCCGATGTGGTCACGTCCGTCGGCGTGATTGCGGGTCTGGTTCTGGCGCTCCTGTTCGACCAACCGCTGATCGATCCGCTGTTGGCATTGATTGTCGCGATCAACGTGCTCTGGCAGGGCTGGAAGGTGATCGCATCTTCGGTCGACGGGCTGATGGACCGTGCCATCGATCCGGCCGACGAGGTCCGCATTCACGAGATCATCAAGGCGGAAGCCGGCGGCGCCATCGAAGCCCATGACATCCGGACGCGAATGGCCGGCCGCGTGTCCTTCATCGAGTTTCACCTGGTGGTCGACGGCAGCATGACCGTCGAACAGTCGCACGCCATCTGCGACAGGCTCGAAGCCGTGCTCCGGCGCGAGGTCGAGGGCGTTCAGGTGATCATCCATGTCGAGCCCGCCCACAAGGCCAAGGACGAGGGCGTGCAGCTGGGCTAAAGACCGGCGCTCTCAGGCGCGGTGTCTCGACAGCGCCATCGCGAACACATCCGCGTCCACATTGCCGCCCGAAATGGTGGCGATCACGTCGTCGCCCTCGATCTCGTCGCGGTGAAACAGCGCCGCTGCGAGCGCCACGGCCCCGCCGGGCTCGGCCACCAGTTTCAGCCGCGCGAAAGCCAGCGCCATGGCGTGAAGCGCCTCGTCTTCGCTCACCACCAGTCCCGGACCCCCAAGCCGGGAGAGGATCGGGAAGGTGAGTTCTCCGGGTTGCGGCGTGATGATGGCATCGCAGAGAGAGCCCGAGAGGCTGTCGTTGCGCAGGATGCGACCCGAGGACAGGCTGCGGGCCATGTCGTCAAAGCGTTCCGGTTCTGCCGGCCGCGCCCTCAGTCCGGGGGCTTCGGCCTCCAGCGCCAGTGCAATGCCCGAGGCAAAGCCGCCGCCTCCGCAGCAGACCACAACATCGGCGCGCGTGATCCCTTCCGCCCGCGCCTGCTCGGCGATCTCGAGGCCGCAGGTGCCCTGTCCGGCAATCACTTCGGGCTCGTCAAACGGCTTGATCAGGGTCAGGCCCCGCGCGGAGGAAATCCGTGCGCCGATTGCGTCGCGGTCCTCGTTCGCGCGATCGTAAAGCACCACCTCGGCACCGAGCGTGCGGGTATTTTCGATCTTCATGCGCGGCGCATCCGAGGGCATGATGATGACGGCGGGGACACCGTGCCGCGCGGCCGCGAGCGCCACGCCCTGGGCGTGGTTGCCGCTCGAAAACGCAATGACGCCGCACGCCCGCACATCCGGATCAAGCGCCGAGACTGCCGACCAGCCGCCACGGAACTTGAAGCTTCCGGTGTGCTGGAGGCATTCGGGTTTGACCCAGACGCGACGGCCGGCGATCTCGTCGAGGAACGGCGAATTCAGCAAAGGCGTCCGCCGGACCTGGCCTTCAAGGCGCCCTTGCGCGGCGCGTATCATCCCGATGTTCATTCTGCCGCTCCCGATTCCGTGGCGTCACGAAGGGGCACAAGATGGCAAATGCCGCGCAAAATCAATCAGGCTGGGTTCACTGGTGCTTCGAATGCCCATGGGGTCATGGAGCGAGAACGCCTCGAGGAAGCCGACCGCCATCAGCGTGGCGGACACGGAGCGCAGGCCAAGGGCCGCGACACCGCCGTCCTTGCGGATCGCGCCCCAGGACATGTTCAGCCTGAGGTCGCCCGCAGCGGCTGCCGTCGTGCAGTCCAGGAGGGTCGCCGCCAACGACGCTGGGTTCGATAGGCATGGTCGATCCCTTACTGCACCCATCGCACATCAGGTTGGAGTTGGTGTGCGCTGGATCCGAAACCCATGATCCGTGCCCCATGATCCGGGCCCCATGATCCGGGCCCCATGATCCGGGCCCCATGATCCGGGCAGGACTCCCGGCCGGATTTGGCGGGCCGGATGCGATTGCGGCTTCTCCGGCGGGCTGCTACTGACCCCGGATGCATGTCTCAGCTGAAATCGACCGATCGTCTGCCGGACCACTTCTGGCGACCCTCGGCGTCATCGCGGCTTCCGTGGGCTTCGGGCTTGTGCCCTATTTTGCCCGCGGGCTCACCTCCGAGGGTATGGCTGCGCATTCGATCGCATTTTACCGCTACGCCTTTGCGGCGACCGTCCTGCTTCCCTTCATATGGCGCGCGCGGGCGCACTGGAGAGCCCTGATGTGGGGTGTGTGCGCAGGCGCGTCGATGGGGCTCGGCTGGGTCGGCTATGTTCAGGCGGTCAAGGTGGTGCCGGTGTCCGTGGCTGGCATTCTCTACATGACGTATCCGGTCTTCACGCTGTTGATTGCCTGGATCATGTTCGGCGACAGGCCGCACTTCCGCTCGGTTGTCGCCTCGCTGATGATCCTGCTGGCCGCCGCGATCGGGCCATCGCCCGGTGCTGTCACGGCCAGTCATATCCCTGCGCTTCTGCTGTCGCTCGCTGCCCCATTGGGATTCGGCTTCGGAATCACGGTGCTGGTTCACCGGCTCAATGCCCTGGGTGCGCTGGCGCGGCTTGCCAGCGCCAGCCTGGGCGCGGTTGTGGGTCTCGCCCCGCTCATTCTCGCAACCCCTGCAACGGCGCTTTTCCCAGGCACCGTTTCGGGCTGGTGGCTTGTGGCCGGCATCGCTTTCGGGTCGGCGCTGATTCCCCAGATGCTGTTTACCGTCTGTGCTCCGGTCATTGGGACAGCGCGGACCGCGGTTGCAGGCAGTTTCGAGTTGCCGACCATGTTTCTGGTCGGCTGGTTCGCTTTCGCCGAACCCGTGGGCTTGAACCAATGGATCGCCTGCGCGATCATCATTTAGGCCATTGCGCTCACTCCGAGCAAGTCGATCCGCAGCGCTGCGGCGAATGCGGCCGTGCACTCGCGCCGGGGTCGGGAACGGATTACCTGAGCCGTGATCCGGTGGCCGTCCGGTGGTCGCGCCTTGACACCGCCGCATTTGTCAGGCTTAAGGGGGCAACTGGATAGGGGCCCTTTCGGCCGCTGCACGCCGCCATGATGCTGAGCGTGTTCTGACTTCCCCTAAGATCCACCCTGAAATTCTCGCGTCGGCCAGCGGCGATGCGCCCAACCCGAACTCCTCCGATTGCGGATCAATCCGCGGGCGGCGGGATTTTTGTTATCGGGCATGGTCCGCGCATGGCGGCGCTCAAGCGCACGCCCCGATGCCTGCCCCCATTTGAAAGACATATCATGTTGTTTTCCGAACTCGGCCTGTCCAAGGCCCTTCTCGATACGCTTGACCAGCTGCACCTGACCAAGCCGACACCGATCCAGACCCAGGCCATCCCGGCCGTCATGGAAGGCCGTGACGTCATCGGCCTGGCGCAGACCGGCACCGGCAAGACCGCCGCCTTCTCGCTGCCGATCCTGCATCGCCTGGCGCCGGGCAAGCCTGCCGCGCCGAAGAAGGCGCGCGTGCTGATCCTGTCGCCGACGCGCGAACTTTCCGCGCAGATCGCCAAGACGATCAAGGACCTTGGCCGCAAGCTCAACCTGCGCTCCGCGGTCGTGGTGGGCGGCGTTTCGATCCGTCCGCAGATCAAGACACTTGCCTCGGGCGTCGACGTGCTGATTGCCACGCCGGGCCGGCTGATGGACCTGATCGAGCAGCGCGCGGTGTCATTGAACGAAATCGAGGTCGTCGTCCTCGACGAGGCCGACCAGATGCTCGACATCGGCTTCATGCCGGCCATCAAGCGGATCCTGGCGATGACGCCCGCCAAACGGCAGACGCTTCTGTTCTCCGCCACCATGCCCAAGGAAATCCGCCAGCTTTCCGACCGTCACCTGACCGACCCGATCGAGATTTCGGTGATCCCGGCCAAGAAGACGGCCGATCGCGTTGAGCACTCGGTGATGCACATGCAGCCGGGCGCCAAGATGGGCGCGCTGGCAAGCCTGATCCGCGACCGCAAGGGCGAGCGCGTGATCGTGTTCACCCGCACCAAGCGCGGCGCCGACAAGGCTGCCAAGCGGCTTGAGGCGGACGGCATTTCCGCCGCCGCCATTCACGGCAACAAGTCGCAGGGCCAGCGTGAGCGCGCGCTTGCAGGCTTCCGCGCCGGCACCGTGCCGGTGCTGATCGCCACCGACATCGCCGCCCGCGGCATCGACGTGCCGGGTGTCAGCCTGGTGGTCAATTACGAACTGCCGAATGTGCCGGAGGTCTATGTCCACCGCATCGGCCGGACGGCCCGTGCCGGCGCCGAAGGCACGGCGGTCACCTTCTGCGCGCCCGACGAGCGCTCGCTTCTGCGCGACATCGAGAAGATGCTGAAGGTCGCGATCCCGGTCGAGAATGCGCCCGAAGGGACCTATGTCGATGCGCTGGCCGATCCGGACGGCGATTTCGCGCCGCTCAACCGGTCGCAGCGCCCGCGCCAGGGACAGCGTCCGCAAGGCGCCAAGCCGGCAGGCCAGGGCCGCAACAAGCCCGCTAACGGACAAGGCCGCAAACGCTCCGGGGGCAAGCCCACCGATGACCAGAATGGCGGCAAGCCGAGCCCGAACCGGCACGCGCCGGCCGCGGCGGCCGCCCGCAACGGCGATCAGCCGGCCGCAAAGCCGCGCCGGCGCCGTCGCCGCCGCAATGGCGAGGGCGGACAGGCTCCGGCACAGGGCGGAAACCGCGCGGCCGCTCAAGGCTGACCTGGCTTAGGGCTGACCGGGCTCGGGACTGACCGGGCTTGGGGCTGAGCCGGAGTTTCCGGTAACGCTGCGCCAACCACAGCACTCAACAGTCTCACCGGCGCAGGCGTTTTTCGCCCGCGCCGGAATTGTGTTGAGCGCTTCCTTGGGGCCGCGCCATTGTTTCGCGCGCCGGTTCGTACTATCTGCGAACAAGACACACACACGGAGACTGGCTGATGAGCGACGAAGACGACAAGACAACCGAACTGCCGCTGGGCAAGGAGGCGGAAGCCAACCTTTTCAAATCGCGCTCGATCTTCATCTATGGCGGGATCACCCAGGAACTTGCGCACAAGGTCTGCGCGCAGCTTGCTGCCCTGGCAGCCGCCAGCGACGACGATATCCGCATCTTCGTCAACTCGCCGGGCGGCCATGTCGAATCGGGCGATTCGATCCATGACATGATCGGCTTCATCAAGCCCAAGGTCTGGATCATCGGCACCGGCTGGGTCGCCTCAGCCGGCGCGCTGATCTATGTGTCGGTGCCCAAGGAGCAGCGCCTGTGCCTGCCCAACACCCGCTTCCTGCTGCATCAACCCTCGGGCGGTACGCGCGGCATGGTGTCGGACATCGAGATCCAGGCGCGCGAAATCATCAAGATGAACGAGCGGCTCAACAAGATCTTCTCCAAGGCCACCGGACAGCCGGTCGAAAAGATCGCCGCCGACACCGACCGCGACTACTGGCTGTCGGCGGAAGAAGCCAAGGATTACGGCCTGGTGGGCAAGATCATCACCAACCAGAGCGAAATCTGACCTGACTGAGTCAACTGACTTAAAAGACCCCGCTGGTGCGAACCGGCGGGGTCTTTTGTTGCGCTCGCTTCTCGGCCGGGCTCGCTTTGGTTGTCGCGGTTACCGGGATTTGTGCTTCTTGGCCTGCTTTACCATCTTGCCGAACGCCTTGTCCTTTGAGCGGCGCTGGGCAAGGCTTGCGGTGTTGTGCCGCTCTTCGGCGGCGAGCTTGCGCCAGCGGGCGAGCCGCGCCTCGTCGATGACGCCCTTGTCGAGCGCGGCCAGAACCGCGCAGCCGGGTTCGCTCACATGGCTGCAATCGTTGAACCGGCATTCTCCCGCGAGTTCATCGAGATCGGAAAACACCTCGGCCACGCCGGATTCGGCATCGGCGAGCTGCAACTCGCGCACGCCGGGGGTGTCGAGCACCGCGCAGCGGCCGGGTATGATGTGCAATTGCCGGTGAGAGGTGGTGTGGCGGCCCTTGGAATCGTCCTCGCGGATCGACCGGGTGGCCGCGACCTCGCGCGCCGACAGCGCATTGGTGAGCGTCGACTTGCCGACGCCGGAGGAG
This sequence comes from Hoeflea sp., assembly GCA_965233445.1. Classification (GTDB taxonomy): domain Bacteria; phylum Pseudomonadota; class Alphaproteobacteria; order Rhizobiales; family Rhizobiaceae; genus Hoeflea. The sequence continues at coordinate 4,019,173 of OZ247491.1, read as the reverse complement.
CCCAGGAACGCCACCGTCTGGCCCGGCTTGCACCAGGGCGCGAGCAAGGTGAGCGGATCGTCGCTCCTGGCGTTGAGGCTGAGCACCGGCACGGCATTGGAGATCGCTTCGGCCTCAGCGACATAGGGCGCCACCCTCCGGCACAGATCCGCCTTGGTCAGCAGGATGACCGGCGTCACCCCGGCCTCGAAGGCGAGCGCCACGTAGCGCTCGAGCCGCGCGACGCTGAAATCGTCGTTGCAGGAGGTGACGATGAAGGCGGTGTCGATGTTGGCGGCGATCAGCTGCACGCTGACATCATGGCCCGCGGCGCGGCGTTTGATGAGGCTCTTGCGCTCGAGAAGGCGGCTGGCGCTTGGCAATTCGTGGTCGATCAGCAGCCAGTCGCCGACCGTGGCGTCGGCGCGCGGCGGCACCACCATGTCGATCCCGTCGCCAAGCACCCGCAATCCGCTGCGGTGAACCTCGGTGACCCGTGCGGGCGGGGTGATCGCCAGTTCGTCCACGCCGGTCTGCTGCGCAAAGAAGGGCTGCCAGCCGAGTTCGCGCAACATGGCATGGTCGGGACCGGCCGCGGCCACGTCTGTCTGGGGGAAACCGGTATCGTCGCTTGGCATCGGTCAGGGCTTTCGAGAACAGGGCCGCCCGTTGCGGCACCCGGGACCTCTTTAACAGAGTTGCGGTGGGGGCGCACCCGGATTGAACGGCGGCCTGAGTGCGGCTGCTACGAAGGCACGCGAGATCCGCCGCGCGCGGAGATTTCCGCCGGCGGGTGTGGTGATGTCCGGAGGGCCGCACGCTGGCTTTGCCTTTCGGAATATATTGGGGTGGGGACTGCGTGGCGCAGCCCGCGCACGGCCCGATTGCCGCCGGATGATGTCCGCATCCGACAGGCGGCGCCTTGCGCTCCCGGGAGGAGACCCCCGTCCGGATTGCTCCGGCCGCGATCGGGACAGACCGCGGGAACGGTTTTCGAGGGACCGGCACGGACCCTGACGCGCAAGTCTCGCGCGTCATGTCCGCCACAGGCCCGGACCGGACTTTCCGTCTCCCCGTCACGATGACGCGAAACCGGTTGCCGGCCCGGTGGCTGGCTTTGCACGGTCGACCATGACCGCCCGCCAGCGGACCCAGGATGGCTTCCGCCTCCTGCCGTGAGCTGACGCACGTTACGCCAGATCCCGGCAGGCCTTCCTCCCGCCTGGTCCGACACGGTCAGGGTCCATCCGGCAGCGGGAGTGCGCCCAGTATAGCGCGAGGGTGGAGGGTGTGGATGAAAACGGCAGTGGGATTTGATGGATGGCGTTGCGCCAGCCTCTCCCCCTTGGTGGGGGAGAAAGCAAAATCATGACCTTAGCATCAGCTAAGTCATAGATTTTGCAAGAGAGGGGGCCGCTTTCGTCACCGGGAACTTCCCCTCACCTGAAAAATCTATGGCTTGGCGCTGACGCGCCAAGACCATGATTTTTCTTCCTCTCCCACAAGGGGAGAGGGGATATCGATGCCCACTCCGAGTTTGCGGCTTCACCGGGGGCAACTTCCTGTCAAAATGCCTCATCCCAGTTTTGCCCGCCGTAAAACAGACGCAGGATGGTGACGGCTTGATCGGTTACCATGAATGCAATGGTGACGCGCCTTTCGAAGCCGACGATGCGGAGGCCGGGTCTGATGTCATCGCGGGCATGACCGCGCTCAGATGCCAGATCGAAGCCGCTGCAATAGCGTTCGAGCCGGTCGATATAGGCTATTGCGACATGCGGGCTCGCCTTGGCGCTGATCCACTCATAGAGCGCAAACAAATCCGCGCGCGCTTCCGGCGCAAAGACAATGTCGCGGGATTTCACGCGTAATCTTCTGTCTTTCGGGCGTGCAGGGCTCGGATGTCATCAAAGACAGAGCTTGCCGGAATGCCGCGTGACGAATCGGCAAGCATGGCGTCGTAGGTTGGCGCGACCTGATTGCGGATCCAGTCTTCAACTGCGCGGTCCCGTTCCTGCAAGGCGCGAAGCCCGGCGCGAACAACTTCGCTTGCCGAGGCGTAGTCGCCGGAGCTGACTTTCCGCTCGATATACGCTGCGTGCTCGTCGGGCAGGCTGATTGTCCGCTTGTTCATGATCGATCCTTTTTGGGCAGGATATCACGGAGTATGATCAATTCATACCTATGTGCGTGACTTGCAGGATTTACAAGTCGCAATTGGGCGGGTCTCGCCCGTCCTCCGGGCCCTGCCGCAAGCGGGGGAACAGTTGCGGATGTTTCATAAACCGCGAATGAGTTAGTAGCGCTTGACACTCTTGCAAGCAATGCACGTAGTGTTTGTAATTTCGCCGACGAGTCGCTCGTCTCTTTTGTTTCAAATTGTCGGACATCGTAAGCAATGACTTCAAACAATGCCGATGTGTGGAAAGACGACCTTCTGGGAAGAAAACAGGATGCCGAGTTCCTTTACAATTTTCTGATTGGACAGGTCGAAAAGCGCAAGTCCCAGGGCCGAATTGGTTCCTATGTCATCAACATAGATTCCGACTGGGGTGGCGGAAAGACATTCTTCCTCGAACGGTTTGCCAAAGATATTGCCGCTCGAGACCACATGGTCGTGGAGATTAACGCTTGGCGCGATGACTATGCGGAAGATCCATATATTGCGATCATGGCGGCAATTGACCGGGCCTTTGCACCATACACGAGTAAGGGTTCCAAGGTTAAGAGCGCTTGGGATACCGCAAAGAAAAGCGGCGGTGCGATTGCCGTTCGTGTGAGTGGCTCGATCCTGAAAAATCTGGCCAAGAAAACACTTGGCGTGGACGCAGATGAAATTGCCGAAGTGGTTGCTGACGAAGTTGGCGGTAGCGCCTTGGTTTCTGACGTTCTGGTAGACGGCCTTCAAGAAGGGGGCGCGCAGATAGAGAAGTTCTTCGATGATTCTCTTGATGCCTTGGTGGATGGCTTTAATCGCACTAACGCTGCGATGACAGATTTCCGAGAGAAGCTTGAACTGGCGGTCAAAGCGATATCCGTGGAAAAGACCGCTCCCGTCTTTATCCTCGTGGATGAGTTGGATCGGTGTCGCCCCACATATGCCGTGCAACTTCTTGAGCGGGTCAAACACTTGTTTGACGTGCCCGGTGTTGTCTTTGTGTTTGGAACGAATACAAGCCAGCTTCAGCACAGTATCGCTGGGGCGTACGGAGCAAGGTTTGACGGCTTTCGCTATCTCAAACGCTTTTTTGACCGGACATATGCATTTGAGGCACCTTCGATCGAATCGTATGTTGAAGGCCTTTGCCAGCATTTGCCTGAAGGCAAGATCAGGTCGCCGGAGGATAATCTATCAGAGGTCCTCACACTCGGATTCAAGGCGTATGATTTTGATCTAAGGGCAATTTCTCAGATTATGGAGATGATTGATGCGACCGCTTCGGCATGGAGGCACAAAGCGCCGATAGAAATAGCATTGCTCTTTCCATTGTGTGCTCACTTCTTTCAGACTGGAAAAGCCGAGTGGCCACAGAAAGTTGATGCCAGTGTGTCATCATGGCAGATGAAACGACTTGGATATGATCATTTTTCGTCTGAAATGGTCAATAATACAATCAATTTTGACGATGTTTATACGCAAGCGATTGCCGTGTTTTCCAGTATGGAAAAAATCATGAAGCGAAATTCTTCGAGGAGCGACTCTGCGACGCGCCGTTATGTTGATGCTATTTTTCGGCCAGAGTGGAATGGTATTACCGTTCAGACCGATCAACCAAGTATTCAAACGGAACTTTTGGGGTTGGTCGTCAACGCGGGGAAAATGCAAAAATCGCTGCAGCCGGCTGAGTAGTGGATTGGACTTGCCATCCCCGAAAACCCGCGCTATCACGCTCGCCATGAACACCAACGCGCCCAAGTCTCCGTCTGCCTTTGCCCGCTTTGCGGCGGCGACGGCTTTGCATGCGCGGCTTGGCGGCCTGCTTCTTCTCGCACTTAGCGGCGATCGCCGGGCCCGTTGAGGAGCGTCCGGCGGTCGAAACCGCCGCTGACGCGCGACACAGCTCCTCTCTCGACTTTACATTTTTTCCACAATGCAACATGACGGCCTGAGGCCGGTTGACGCCGCTGCCGCATGAATTTCCCGGATCGGATTGATTTCGGGATTAGCCATGCAGCAGTCCGAAGTGCCAAAGCGTCCGACGCGCGTCTGGAAGACGTGGGCGACGCGGAGGGCAGGCGGATGCCGGGGCCAGGGCCAGGAAACGAGAGATACCGATGACTGCACATTCTTCATCCGGACAGAAGGGCATGCCGACGGCGGCCGAGAAGTACCACGCCTACCCGCAGGTGAACCTCCCCGACCGGACCTGGCCGTCCAAGCAGATAACCGAGGCGCCGATCTGGTGTTCGGTCGACCTGCGCGACGGCAACCAGGCGCTGGTCGACCCGATGGGCCATGACCGAAAGGCGCGGATGTTCCAGCTGCTTCTGGACATGGGGTTCAAGGAGATCGAGATCGGGTTTCCGTCGGCCTCGCAGACCGATTTCGATTTCGCGCGCTGGTGCATCGAGGAAGGCAATGTGCCCCAGGATGTGTCCTTGCAGGTGCTGGTGCAGTGCCGGCCGGAGCTGATCACGCGCACCTTCGAGGCGCTCAAGGGCGCGCACAAGCCGATCGTGCATTTTTACAATTCGACCTCGGAGCTGCAGCGCCGGGTGGTGTTCGGCAAGGACGTGGCGGGCATCAAGCAGATCGCCGTGGATGCGGCCAAGATGGTTCGAGACATGGCCGAAAAGGCCGGCGGCGGCTACCGGTTCGAATATTCGCCGGAAAGCTTCACCGGCACCGAGCTCGAGGTGGCGCTGGAGATCTGCAACGCCGTGGTCGAGGTGATGCAGCCGACGCCCGACAACAAGCTGATCCTCAACCTGCCGTCGACGGTGGAGATGTCGACGCCCAACATCCATGCGGACCAGATCGAGTGGATGTGCCGCAACATCGACAAGCGCGACAGCGTGCTGATCTCGCTGCATCCGCACAATGACCGCGGCACCGGCGTGGCGGCGGCGGAGCTGGGCCTGATGGCGGGCGCCGACCGGGTGGAGGGCACGCTGTTCGGCAATGGCGAGCGCACCGGCAATGTCGATCTCGTCACGCTGGCGCTCAACATGTTCACGCAAGGGGTGGACCCGAAGCTCGACTGCTCGGACATCGAGCGGATGAAGGCGGTCTACGAGTATTCCAACCAGATGGCGATCGGCGAGCGGCATCCATACGTGGGCGAACTGGTCTACACCGCGTTCTCGGGCTCGCACCAGGATGCGATCAACAAGGGCATGAAGGCGATCCGCCAGGCCAACAAGCCGGACTGGGAAGTGCCGTATCTGCCGATCGATCCGCAGGATGTGGGCCGGACCTACGAGGCGATCATTCGCATCAACTCGCAATCGGGCAAGGGCGGCATCGCCTATATCCTGCAGGAGGATTACGGGCTCAATCTGCCCCGGGCGCTGCAGGTGGAGTTCCGCGAGGAGATCCAGCGCATTACCGACGAGGAGGGGCGCGAGCTTCCCTCGGCGCGCATTCATCAGAGCTTCATGGAGATCTATGTCGAGCAGCCCGACGCGCGGCTCGGCTTCGTCGATCACCATACCCACACCGATCCGAACGCCAAGGGCGTGCGCATCGTCTCCGCCGAAATCACCGACAGGGGCGAGACCAAGCGCATCGAGGGCAAGGGCACAGGCCCGATCGACGGCTTCGTCAACGCGCTTTCGACCTATCTCGGGATCGAGTTGACGGTGGCCAACTATTCCGAGCACTCGATGCAGCACGGTTCCAACGCAGCCGCGATCTGCTACATGGAAATGGAGACGCCCACGGGCAAGCGCTTCGGGGTGGGGATCGACACGAACATCGTCGCGGCATCGCTTGCGGCAGTGGTGTCGGCCGCAAACCGGGCGCTGATGGCCGCGGACGCCTGAGCGGGGCAAATTCAGCTGCCGCGCTTTGAAAGGCGCGGCGGTTGGCCCGCATCCGGCGTGGTGTCTTGAGGCGTGAGAACCGGGGAGAGCGTGGCATGAGCGGACTGAACATGATCGCCTCGGGGGCTGCTTCGGGAACCCCGCTGGTGCTGCTGCACGGGTTTGGCGGCTCGATGTCGGCCTGGGACCGGGTGCTTGAATGCCTTCCCTCCGACCTCAAGGTCATCCGTGTTGATCTTCCCGGCCATGGCGGTTCGCTGCATTCAGACGGGCGCGGCGGTGCGGGGCGGATGGCGAAGGCCATCCTCGCCGGTCTTGACGAGATCGGGATCGAGACCTTTCACGTGGCGGGTCACTCGATGGGCGGCGCGGTGGCGGCGCTGATCGCCATGCGGGCGGGAGACCGCGTCAAATCGCTGAGCCTGGTCGCGCCGGGCGGGATGGCGCCCGAGATCAACGCCGATCTGCTCTCACGGTATGCCAAGGCGTCCGGCGAGGCGGAGATCCGCATGTGCCTGGCCGAAATGTCGGCGCCCGGTTTCGCCGCCCCGCAGGCGGTGGTCGATGCGTTCGTGGCGCAGCGGGCGCGCCCCGGGGCGCTCGACGCGCTTGCGGAAACCTATGAAGCGATGTTCCCGGACGGCCCGGCAAAAGGGCAGGGGGTGTTGCCGGCCGATGCGCTGGCGGCGCTCGACATGCCGGTTCTCGTGATCTGGGGACTGGCCGACAAGGTGCTGCCGTGCCCTTCGCCGGCGGCGCTGCCTGCGTCCTTTGCCTTCAGCGTGATTCCGGAAGCCGGGCACATGCTGCCCGAGGAGACGCCGGAGATGGTTGCCCATGTGCTGATTCAGGCGGTGGCCCCGACCAGAACCTGACCGTTGTGATCTTGCTGTCCGGGGCAGGTATTCAGGGCCGAACGGCCCTTTACCATGTGGAAAAGTGGCTTCGCCTCATTGTCGCCATCAAGCGTGGTCTGTGCTAAGGGATTGTTAACCAATCGAGCCCGGCTCTAACCAGCAGAACCCAGCGCCATGACCGATCACACAGAACCCAAGAGCCCGGACCGGCGGTTGTCCGACATCGTCCGCGACGTCAAGATTTCCGCGGCCGACCGTACCGACGTTGTCGTCGACATGCGCGATGCCGATCGGGCGCGGCTCGAACTGCTTGCCCAAGAGCTCGAACCGGTGATCGCCGATCTCGACCCGTCCGACGACCGCTTCGATTTCGGACTGTCGACCGGGCTGCAGCCGCGGCTGTGGGTGGATGCGGTCGCGCATGTGCACATGGGGCATGACCGCAGGGTCTACCGGTTCGTGCGCGACACGCGGCTGGGGCGCAAGATCGTCTCGGACACCGCCGACATGGCGGCAACCGCCGATGCGGTGGCCCGCTACATTGCCGAGCGGGTGATCGAGCGCGAGCGGATCCTGGCGGGCGACTTCGAGGCCATGCGCGAACGCGGCGAAGTCGCGGACAGCCCTTCCGGGATCGAGCGGACGGACGAGACGCGGTCCGGTTCCGCATCGGCCGGCGTGGCAAAAGATGCGGAGTCCCCGCGGCCTGCCGAGGACACGACCGCGACGGGCCGGCCTGTCGAGGCCGGTTTTGCCGGCACGGCTCAGACCGAAACGATCGCGCCGAAGCGTCAAAGCAGCGGCGGCGGATTTGCGCTCGGGGTGTCCTGGTTCATCCTGGGCTGCGTTGCCGGAGCGGCAGCCCTGGTGGGCGCGTTCTGGGACCGTCTTTCCGCGCTCATGAGTTGACGTCGACGGTTTCGACCAGTCCGACCTCGATCTCTCCCAGTCCCGTGCCGTTCTCGGCAAGCCGCATTCGCTTGTGAACGAGGCTCCAGTTGCCGGGCTCACCGTCGATCTCGAAGAGATTGAAGCCTGCCGCGGGCTTGTGCGAACCATGGCCCTGGCTGGCAGAGGCGATGCCCAGAACGGGGACGCGCCCGTCATTGCCGGGCAGGTAGCTGATCGTGTCGAGATGGGTGTGTCCGTGCAGGACGAGTTCGGCCCCGTGGCGCTTGAGCATCTTTGCGAACCGGCCGATGCCCTTCATGCGCTTGTGCCAGCGGGCGGCGTTGCGCACGGGCGGGTGGTGGATCATCACCACGCGAAACAGCCCGTCGCTTGCCGCCTGATCGAGCAATTTCCCCGCCGCCTTGGCCTGGGTGTTGCCGAAGGTGCCGGTGGCCATGAATGGCAGGGTGGCGTTGGCTGTCGAAAGGCCGATCAGGGCAACGGGCCCGCGCCGGCGAAAGGCCGGGAACATCGCGTTTTCGCGTGCGCCAGGGTCGGACAGCATCCAGGGCTGCCAGGCCGACGTCGAGCGCTCGAGCGCGCCGGGGACATAGGCGTCGTGATTGCCCGGGACCAGCGTGGTGTTGGCGGGGTCGAAATGGGTTTCGAGCCACAGCCGCGCCGCCTCGATTTCGGCGCGGGTTGCCAGATTGACCAGATCTCCGGTAATGGCCACGTGATCGGGCCGGGCATCGCGGACACCTGCGAGCACCTGTTCGAGCGTGTTGCCGAACAGATGCTTGCGGCGATTGCGCTGCCAGTTCACATAGCCGGTGATCCGTTTGGAAAACAGCTCGGCCGGGCTGACCCGGGGCATCGGTCCAAGATGGATGTCGGAAATATGCGCGAGACGAAACATCATGTGAGCCTTAACGGCAGGCCGGGCGGTCCGCAAGCCGCAGCGGACGAGACTTCTCGCCCGCCGGAGCTTCGCAACTGGCGCGCGCGGCTGGTCACGCGGATCATCCACGTGTGGTTTCTGCTTATCCGCAACATGACGCTCGGGGTTCGTGCGGCGGCCTTTGACGGCGACGGCCGGGTGTTTCTCGTCCGGCATTCCTACGTGCCCGGCTGGCACATGCCCGGCGGCGGCGTGGAGCGCGGCGAGACCATGGGGCAGGCGCTCATCAAGGAGTTGAGCGAGGAAGGCAATCTGGAGCTTGTCGATCCTCCGACGCTGTTCGCGATCTACTTCAACAACCGCACCAGCCGGCGCGACCATGTTGCCTTCTATCGCTGCAAGGTGCGCCAGACCGCACCGAAGGTTCCCGATTCGGAAATCATAGACTCGGGTTTCTTCGCGCTCGATGCGCTTCCCGACGGCGTGACAGCTGCGACCAGACGCCGGCTGGCAGAGCTGTCCGGCGCGTGCGCGGTGAGCGAGCACTGGTAGACGCGTCTCGCCAGGTCCCGTAAGCATGCGGCCAAACCTTCTGCGCCCAACCCGGCGCGAACCGGCGGAAACGCATGCTTCCGCGAAATCTCCGTGGACAGGAAATCGCAGGGGGATGGTCTGCCGCTCTTGAATGAGCCGCGTTCGGGCTTACCTGTGCCACGTTGTCACCACATTTTCGTCTCGGCATGCGGCCGGTACTCTCGATTTCCCGAAAAGCAGATCATGTCCTCAATCGTTTCGATCCAGTCACTCTCAAAGCAATATGACGGCGGTTTCCAGGCGCTGAAAAACGTCGATCTCGAGATCAGGGAAGGCGAGATCCTGGCGCTTCTCGGTCCCAACGGGGCCGGAAAGACGACGCTCATCTCGATCATCTGTGGCCTGGTCAATGCCAGTTCAGGCTCGGTCAAGGTCGGCGGGTTCGATGTGGTCGACGACTATCGGAAAGCCCGCTCGCTGATCGGGCTGGTGCCGCAGGAGATTTCTCTGGAGCCGTTCCAGAAGGTCTATGACGCGCTGAGGTTCACGCGCGGCTTGTTCGGCAAGCGCCACGATCCGGCGCTGCTTCAGAGCATTCTCGAGAAGCTGTCGCTGTGGGACAAGAAGGACGCCAAAACGATGGAGCTTTCCGGCGGCATGAAACGCCGGGTCCTGATCGCCAAGGCGCTGTGTCACGAGCCGCGCGTGCTGTTTCTCGACGAGCCGACGGCGGGCGTGGATGTCGAGTTGCGCAAGGAAATGTGGGAGGTGGTCCGGCAACTCAAGGAGGATGGGGTCACCATCATCCTGACCACCCACTACATCGACGAGGCGGAGGCGATCGCCGACCGTGTCGGCGTCATCCGCGGCGGCGAGCTGTTGCTGGTCGAGGAGAAGACCGCCCTGATGCGGCGCATGGGGGGGCGCCAGATGCGGATCGAGCTGATGGAGCCGCTTGACGCCATACCCGATGCGCTCGCCAGATACGATCTCGACTACAGCAAGGAAGACCAGACGCTGATCTACTCCTACGAGGCCAATGGCGAGCGGACCGGCATCTCGTCGCTGTTTGCCGACATGAGCAAGGCGGGCATCGTGCTCCGGGACGTGGAAACGCGGGAAAGTTCGCTCGAGGACATTTTTGTCGGTCTGGTGGAGGACAAGTGATGAATTTTCAGGCCGTCAAATCCATCTACTCGTTCGAGATGGCGCGGTTCTTCCGCACCTTGTCGCAAAGCCTGGTCTCGCCGGTGCTCTCGACCTCGCTCTATTTCATCGTCTTCGGAGCCGCCATCGGGTCGCGGATCGACGAAATCGGCGGCGTGAGCTACGGCGCCTTCATCGTTCCGGGACTGATCATGCTCTCGGTGCTGACCCAGAGCATTTCCAACGCCTCGTTCGGCATCTACTTTCCGAAGTTCCTGGGCTCGATCTACGAATTGCACACCGCGCCGGTGTCCTATTTCGAAATCGTGCTCGGTTACGTCGGGGCGGCGGCCACCAAGTCGGCGCTGATCGGGCTGATCATCCTTGCCACGGCCGAGTTCTTTGTCGATTTCGAGATCCTGCACCCGTTCGCGATGCTGGCGTTCCTGGCGCTGACCTGCATCTCGTTCTCTCTGTTCGGCTTCATCATCGGCATTTTGTCGAAAAACTTCGAGCAGCTGCAGATGGTCCCGCTGCTGGTGATCACGCCGCTGGTGTTCCTGGGCGGAAGCTTCTACTCGATCTCGATGCTGCCGCCGTTCTGGCAGACCATCACGCTGTTCAACCCGGTGCTGTATTTGATCTCCGGCTTCCGCTGGGCCTTCTACGGGATGGCGGACATCAATGTGGGGGTGAGCCTGGCGATGGTGGCGGTCTTCATGTTCATCTGTCTCGGCATCATCGGCTGGACCTTCAAGACCGGCTACAAGATCAAGACCTGACACGGCAGTTGCCAGGCATGGAAAAGGCGCCCCCGGAGAATGCCGGGGGCGCCTTTTTGGTTTTCGAAATGCCATGCCTGTCTCGCGCAGGGCCGGCCTGCCGGTTCTCAGGCAGCCTTGTCCAGACGGTCGCGGCCATGCGGCGCCGTCAGGTCGAGTTCCGGGCCGACGGGAATGATCCCGGTCGGATTGATGTTCTTGTGACTGCCGTAATAGTGATGCTTGATGTGCATCATGTTCACGGTCTCGGCGATGCCGGGCATCTGGAAGAGTTCACGCAGATAGCCCGACAGTGCGGGGTAATCGGCGATGCGTCGCACGTTGCACTTGAAATGGCCGACATAGACGGGATCGAAGCGCACCAGCGTGGTGAACAGGCGCCAGTCTGCCTCGGTCAGCGTGTCGCCCATCAGGTAGCGGTTTCCGGTCAGACGCTCTTCGAGCATGTCCAGCGTCCCGAAGAGCTCGGTGACATGCTCCTCATAGGCCTCCTGGGTGGTGGCGAAGCCGGACTTGTAGACCCCGTTGTTCACATTGTCGTAGACGGGCGCATTGATCTCGTCGATGCCGTCGCGCAGGGCTTCCGGGTAGAAATCCGGCGAGGGTTTCGCGATGGCGTCGAATGCCGAATTGAACATCCGGATGATTTCAGCGGATTCGTTGGAGACGACCGTGCCTTTCTTCTTGTCCCAGAGAACCGGAACGGTGACGCGGCCCGAGTAGTCCGACTTGGCCGCGACATAGACCTGCCAGAGGTAAGCGGCACCGTGGATGTGATCGCGGGTTCCGCCGTCGCGCTCGCGGAATTCCCAGCCGTTCTCGCCCATGTGGTAGTCCACGATCGAGAGCGTGATCGCGTCTTCGAGGCCCTTCAGCTTGCGGAAGATGAGCGTGCGGTGCGCCCAGGGGCAGGCGAGCGATACGTAGAGATGATAACGTCCCGCTTCGGCCTTGAAGCCGCCGTCGCCCGAAGGCCCGGCCGAACCGTCCGCGGTTACCCAGTTTCGAAAGGCCGACTCCGACCGCTTGAAATGGCCGCCGTTCGAGTCCGTATCGTACCAAACGTCCTTCCAGACGCCTTCAACCAACATGCCCATATCGATCTCCTTTTTCTGGTGACATAGGACTTGAACGCACGAAAGCGAAGAAAATGACTGTGAACGGTGCGTTTTGTATTGGACGCTCTTTGCCGGCTTTGCTACAGGCAATTTGACAAAAGGAAAATCCGGATGCCCGCAACGGCCTTGCGACGACGCTGAAAAGACTTCTCCCGCACATCCAGTGCGCGCTTTTCCATGTCCAGTCGTTCTTATCCGGAAATCGTCCATGCCCTGCCACGATATTGTCTTTCTCACCGAAGACGCGTCTCATGATGCGGCCATCAACCTGATCAATGCCGAAGCCTTCGGACCCGGCCGTTTCGTCCGCGCCGCCGAACGGGTTCGTGAACAGGGACCGCATGACCGTTCGCTGTCGTTCGTGGGCAGCGATGGCGGCGAGATCATTGCCTCCGTGCGGATGACGCCGATCTTCGCCGGGCCGACCGAGGCCTATCTGCTCGGTCCGCTGGCGGTCCGGCCGTCGCACAAGAATCTCGGCATAGGCCGGGAGCTGGTGCGCATCGCGCTTGCCGCCGCGCACAAGACCTCAAGCAGAGCGGTGCTGTTGATCGGTGACGCACCTTACTACATGCCGCTCGGCTTTGCGCGGACCCGTCCCGGCGCGCTGTCAATGCCCGGCCCGTTCGATCCGAACCGGATGCTGGCTGCCTGCCAGGGGGATGTAGATCCGATGCAGCTGGAAGGGATGATCCGTCATCGGGACTGCGGATAGGGAAACTGCGGACAGGCGGGCGCGGCTGTCCGGCCTTGCCCTTGCCTTTCAAGGGCTTGCATCCGCTTGGACGCCGGTTCCCGGCCGTTTATGCTGCGCTGCGGTAGAAGAAAAGTTGCACTGCGGCGCAACTCGCCCTAAATACACCCCATGACATATTTGGACTCAAAAGTCGGCGATCTGTCTTCCTCTCCACTTCCCTACGCAAAAATCTGCGTTATCGGCGCGGGCTCCTGGGGAACGGCGCTGGCCTCGGTGGCGCGCCGTGCCGGCCGGGAAACCACGATCTGGGGACGGGATCAGGCGACCATAGACGCCATCAACACCCGCAACGAAAATCCGAAATACCTGCCGGGCATCCCGCTTCCGGCCGGCATCAGGGCCACCACCGACATGGCGGAAGCCCTCGACGGGGCTGAGGCGGTGCTGCTGGTCACCCCGTCGCGCACCCTGCGCGATATCTGCATACAGATGCGCCCGCATCTGGGTGAGAAGGTTCCCGTTGCGCTGTGTGCCAAGGGAATCGAGGCCGGGTCGGGATATCTGCTCAGCGAGGTTGCCGCCGAGATCCTGACCGATCATCAGATCGGCGCGCTGTCGGGTCCGACCTTTGCAACCGAGACGGCGCTGGGCCACATGACGGCAGCCACTGTTGCATTCCAGTTTTCCTATGCGGACCGGCTCGCGCCGGAAACCAGCCCGGCTTCGCGGCTTGCGATATCCCTGGGGTCGGAGTTTTTCCGGCCCTATATTTCGGATGACCTGGTCGGTGTGGAAGTCAGCGGCGCGGTCAAGAACGTCATTGCGATCGCCTGCGGGATGATGACCGGCGCAGGCTTTGCGGAAAATACCCGTGCAGCGCTGATCGTGCGCGGGATGGACGAGATGAAGACGCTTGCCGACGTGTTCGGCGGCCGCCGCGAAACGGTGACGGGCCTCGCGGGTGCGGGCGACCTGACGCTGACCTGTTCGTCGCAGACATCGCGCAACATGTCGCTGGGTGTTCAGCTCGGAAAGGGCATCCCGCGCGACCAGTGCTTCGATGGAAAGCCGGTCGTGGTGGAGGGCGAGGTCAACTCGGTCTCGGTGATGGACCTGGCGCAGCGGATGAAACTGACGATGCCGATCTGCGAATGCGTCTACCGGATCCTGCACCAGGGTGCCGAGGTCAAGGAAACCTTCGCCCAGTACTGGGCCCGGCCGATCGAAGGCGAACGGCGCGGACTTTCGATCTCGATAGACCACCCCCTTTCACTGGACGCGGAGGCTTCCTGATGACCATGACAGAAGCCGCGCCTGCGGATCTCAGCGAGCGCAAATTCGTACTGGCCACCGATCTCGACGGAACCTTCCTGGGCGGAAGCGACAGGGAGCGTGAACGCCTCTATGGATGGATCGAGGACAACCGCGACACGGTCGGCCTGATCTTCGTGACGGGGCGCGACCCTAAATTTATCGGCGAGCTCTGCCGTGACCGGGGCGTTCCGTGGCCCGACTACGCCGTGGGCGATGTCGGCACGACCATCGCAACGGTCTCGCCCGAAACCGGTGTGGCCCCGATTGCGCATCTCGAGGAAGAGATTTCCCAGCGTTGGGGCAATGCGGGAGACCGCGTCAAGGAACGCCTGGATGGTCATCCGGGTCTCACCCTGCAGCCGACGGATTTCCGCTACCGGGTCAGCTACGATCTCGATTCGGACAAATTCGACACGTCGGCCTGCGACACGGTGAGCGAGATGGGCTTTGAGTGGCTGATCTCGGACAACCGCTTTTTCGACGTGTTGCCCGGCGGCGTCAGCAAGGGGCCGTCATTGCGGCGGCTGGTCGAATATCTCGCGATCCGGCCGGAGCGTGTGCTCTGCGCGGGCGACACGCTCAACGACCTTTCGATGCTCGAATGCGGACTCCCCGCAGTCGCCGTGGGAAATTCGGAACCTTCTCTCGTCGAGCGCGTTGTCCATCTGGACCACGTCCACATGGCCCGCGCGCATGGCGCCGCGGGCATCATGGAAGCCATCCGGGCGTTCGGCATGCACGACCTACCTGAAGGATACTGACTTATGGCCAGCGATCTCGTCATCGTTTATCACCGTCAACCCTATGAAGAGGTTGAAGAAAACGGGAAGATCGTTTTCAAGGAAAACAAGAGCCCCAACGGCATCGTCCCGACCCTCAAGGGATTTTTCGGACGTGTGGACAAGGGTGCCTGGATTGCCTGGAAGCTGGCCGAGGATGCCGCCAACCCCGACTTCGAGCGGGTCATCGAGATCGAGGACAGTTACGGAAAATACTCGGTCACCCGTCTGCCGCTGACGTCGGACCAGGTTTCCAGCTTCTACCACATTACCTCGAAGGAGGCCTTCTGGCCGATCCTTCACTCGTTCAAGGAACGCTACAACTACGACCCGGTCGACTGGCCGACCTTCCGCGAGGTGAACTGGTCCTTCGCCGAGGCCGCAGCGGCCGAAGCCGCGCCCGGCGCGGTCGTCTGGGTGCATGACTACAATCTCTGGCTGGTTCCCGGCTACTTGCGGAAACTGCGGCCAGACGTGAAAATCTCCTTCTTCCACCACACTCCCTTCCCGTCGGCCGACATGTTCAACGTGCTGCCGTGGCGCCGGGAGATCGTCGAGAGCCTTCTGGCCTGCGATGTGGTCGGGTTCCACATTCCGCGCTACGCGGTCAATTTTGTGCATGTCTCGCAGAGCCTTCTCGAGGTTGGCCCGGTCTCGCGCAAGGACGTCAATCCCGATTTCATCTGGGAAGGCACCGCGCTGTCGGACCGGCGCGTGCCGGAGGCGGTGATGTACAAGGGGCGCAAGATCCGCATTTCGAGCGCGCCTGTCGGGATTGACTGGGATTTCATCCAGGATCTCGCCGCCTCGGACCAGACGCGCGAGAACGCGAGCGCGATCCGGTCGGAACTCGGGGACTGCAAGCTGATCCTTTCCGTGGGCCGGACCGACTACACCAAGGGCGGGGTCCAGCAGCTGGAAAGCTACGAGCGGCTCCTGCAGTCCAATCCCGACCTGCACGGCAAGGTGCGGCTGATGCATGTCTCGGTCGGGGCCAACCGGAACATGGCGGCCTACAAGGAAATCCAGGGCGAGATCGAGCAGGTCGTGGGCCGGATCAACGGCACCTTCGGCTCGTTCGAATGGCAGCCCGTCGCGCTGATTTCGTCCGCCGTGCCCTTCAAGGATCTGATTGCCTATTACCAGCTCGCCGACATCTGCTGGATCACCCCGCTGGCAGACGGCATGAACCTCGTCTGCAAGGAATACGCGGCGGCCCGTGTCGATGGCGACGGCGTTATGGTGCTGTCGGAATTTGCCGGTGCAGCGGTCGAGCTGTCGTCCGCGGTCATCACCAACCCGTTCTCGCACCGGTCCATGGACATGGGCATCGAGCAGGCGCTTGCCATGCCCGAGGACGAACGCCGTCAGCGCATGGCAATGATGCGCAAGACGGTCGAGAAATACGGCATCAAGGCATGGGCCGAAGACCAGATGAGCTATTTCACCGACGGCGACGTTGGCGACATCCTCTCGGAAGCGAGCTGAGCGACTTCGGATTCTTCAGCGTCGGCTGAAACAAGGAACAAAAAAACCCGGGCCTCCACGTGGCGCCCGGGTTCTTTTTTGTTCTATCGGCCTTCGCGGAACCAGGTTCCGCCCAGGGCGAGGATCAGCAGCGCCAGCCCGAGGAACCCGCCGAACAGGGGGATGGCGCGCACGCCCTTGAGCACGCTCTCATCGCTTGCGCGCAGGCCCATGCGGTCCCCGGTGCTGGCTGCGGTGGAACGGGTGGGCAGGATCTGCGGCAGGTTGCTCGCTTCCGCATTGATCCGTGCAACGATGCCGCCGCTTTCCCCGGAAACGCCCGAAAGCACCTCCGGCGTGGAGACGGTGGCGCGAAACTCGGGGGCATCGACCGCTCCGACATGGGCGAGCACATCCAGATCCCCCGAGGTCACCTCGACCAGGCCCGGTTCGTCCAGCGTCAGTTCCGCGACGAAGAGCCCGTCATCGGCCTGGCGAAGCTCGACATCCCGCATTTCGCCCGAGGGAAGCCGGACTGTGGCAGACCCCGTGGTCTCCTCCATCGTCTGGCGTTCGATCCTGAGCGTACGCCCGGCGGCGGTGGCGCGGACCGCTTCTTCCTCGAGCGAAGGTTCCTTCATCAGCCAGTGGGCGATGCGCCGGTAGAGGGCAACATGGGGGCCGCCGCCCTCGAAGCCGCGCGCCCAGAGCCAGCCATGATCGGACAGAAGCATTGCCACCCGCCCCTCTTCGAAGCGGTTGAGCACCAGGAGAGGCTCGCCGTCCGCGCCCTGCATCACGGCGTCGCCGGTGGTGTCGCGCACGCTCACGGTCCGGAACCACCGGCCCCAGCCGGGCGGTTCGGCAGCGCTGCCGGGCAGGTCGCGCGTGACCGGATGGCGCCGTCCGTCATCGGTAAGGCGGGGATAGAAGCCGGACATGGTCACGTCGCCCGTGGGCATGGCCGGCAGGGCGGGCGCCAGCGGCGTGTCGGCGATCGATTCGATACCCGCCAGTTCCGGGCCTGCGGCGACCAGAAGCGCTCCGCCTTCTTCCACGTAGCGGGCGATGTAGTCGTAGTAGAGAACCGGCAGCACGCCGCGGTTCTGGTAGCGGTCGAAAATGATCAGGTCGAACTCGTCGATCTTTTCGACGAACAGTTCGCGTGTCGGAAAGGCGATCAGCGACAGCTCCGAGATCGGGGTTCCGTCCTGCTTTTCCGGCGGCCGGAGAATGGTGAAATGCACCAGATCGACCGCCGCGTCGGACTTGAGCAGGTTGCGCCAGGCTCTCTCGCCGGAATGCGGCTCGCCGGAAACCAGCAGCACCCGCAGGTTTTCCCGGATGCCCTCCATCAGCACGACGGCCCTGTTGTTGGCAGGCGTGACCTCGCCGTCGATCACGTCGACGGCCAGTTCGATGATGTTCTCGCCGCCGCGCGGCAGGTTGAGGTAGAAGGAGTTCTCCTCTCCCGTGGTGACGGTCTCGACCGACACCTGTTCGCCGTTGACGCGGACAGTGATAGCCACAGGTCCCGAAGACATCTCGGCGCCATCGTCGCTCACCCGGTAGACGATTTCCTGGTCCTCGCCGACGATGCCGAAGCGCGGGCTGCGAACGATGTCGATCCTGCGGTCGATTTCGTCCTCGTCGCCGACGATGAGCCCGTGAAGGGGCGCGTCGAGCCCAAGCGCCGCAAGGCTATCGGGGACATCGTGGACCTGGCCGTCGGTGATCATCACGGCGCCGGCGAGGCGTGAACTGGGGACATCGCGAATGCCGGAGGCAAGCGCTTCGAACAGCCGGGTCGAGGGGGATTCGGCATCGGGGTCGGTCACGGCCTCGATGATGCGGGCCTCAAAACCGGGATAGCGCGCCAGCCGTTCGGTGAACGCCTTGAGCGCAGCGTCGGTGCGCGCGGTGCGGTCCATGCTCATCTGGCTCGGACTGCGGTCGACCACGACGGCGACGATGCTGCTGACCGGCTCCCGCTCCTCGAAATTGGCGACCGGATTGGCCAGCGCCAGCACCAGCGCGGCCAGCGCCAGCGCCCGGAGCAGGGCGCCGCGCATGCGCCGGAACAGAGCCCAGCCGACGAGCAGGCCAGCGGCGGCCGCAAGTGCGATGATCAGCGGCAGGGGAAGCAGCGGGCTGAAGGCAAGGTTCATCTCATTGCCCCAATCTCTCGAGCAGTGCGGGTATGTGCACCTGGTCGGCCTTGTAGTTGCCGGTGAGCATGTACATCACGATGTTGACCCCAGCGCGGAAGGCGTATTCGCGCTGCCACGGATCCGGCGGCACCGTCGAGAAGAGCGGATATCCGCGCTCGTCGAGCGCCCAGGCGGCGGCCATGTCGTTGCCGGTGATCAGGATCGAGGAGACACCGTCACCGGCGCGGGCCGGCCGGGTCGCCGGGTCGTCGGTTTCGGGGATTGCCTCCACCCAGAGTGGACCGTCGGCATAGCGACCGGCAAAGGTGTCGAGCAGAAAGAAGGATTTCGTGAGCACATGGTCGGCCGGCACCGGCTCGAGCGGCGGGATGTCGAGACCCGACAGGATCCGCTGCATCTTCAGGGTGAGCGCGCTGGAGCCGCCGCCGAGTTCGGCGATGCGGTCGCGGGTGTCGAACAGAACCGTGCCGCCGCTCTTCATGTAGGCATCGATGCGGCTGATCCCGGCCGGGGACGGGTCGCGGGCATCTTCGCTCATCGGCCAGTAGATCAGCGGATAGAGCGAAAGCTGGTCGGTCTCGATGTCCACGCCGACCGGAGTGCCCGGTTCGAGCGCGGTGCGGCTGGCGAGAAACTGCGACAGGCTGTCGAGGCCGCGCCTGCTGGTCTCGTCGGTTTCGTCATCGCCGGTGATCACATAGGCAAGCCGGGTCTCTTCCAGGCTTTCGAGAAGCTCGGCGTCGCCGGGTTGCGAATCCTGCGCGCTGGCCGGGCCGGGGCCAACCACTCCACCCAGAGACAGCGCGGCAGCCAGCAAGAGGGAGGCAGCGGCCGCACCGGGCTTGATGTTTCCGCCCCTGATGCGGCCCCTGAATCCGCCATTGAGGACCAGCATGATCAGCGTGTCGGCGATCAGGGCTGCAAGGGCTGCGCCGAACAGCCAGGGCCTGAAGTCTATCGCACTTTCCTGGCTCAGCGGAGCGCGGGTGACCGGTGCCTCGAATTCCGGGATCACGACCGGGGAGAGCGTGTCGCCGGTCTCGAAAAGGTTGAGCGCAACGAAGCCGTCCTCCGTGCCGTAGAGGCCGGGCGGGTTGTCGTGACCCGCGCGCGGGGTGGCGCCGCCGCTCAGGTCAAGCGGCTTGGCGTCGCCGCTGGCGGGAACCAGTGCGCCGTCGGCGTCGAGAAGCCGCCAGGGCGCAAGGATTCCGGAGCCTGCTTCGCCGCCGCCCGCCGAGGCGCGGGAAAGCTGCACCACGCGCCTGAGCATGTCGACGAAGTGACCGGAAATTGGCAGCGTCGACCAGCTGGCTTCGGCGGTGACATGGAACATCACGATGCGGCCGCCGCCGCGGCTGGCCGCTGTCACCAGCGGGGTTCCGTCGGCAAGGCTTGCCCATGTGCGTTCTGCAAGATCGGCGGAGGGTTCGGCCAGCACCTGACGGCTGACCGTCACGTCGCGTGGCGTCGGCAGTCCGGCAAAGGGGCTGCTTGCGGGATAGTCTGCCAGAGGCTGGGGTTCGATCCAGGACAGCGCGCCGCCCAGTTCGCGCTCGCCCTTGCGCAGGAGCACCGGCGCCAGCGAATCGTCGGCAGGCGCTGCGGCGAGCCGGGGGCCGGCAAAGCGGATCAGCGTGCCGCCGCGCTCGATCCATTCGACCAGCGGCTCGGTGACCTCGTCGGGGAGGGTGCCGATGTCGGCCATGACGATGACCGCGGGCGAAAGCCGCAGCAATTCCGGCACGGCCGCGCTCATGTCCGCGGTTTCCGCCTCGATCAGGTCGGCATAGGGCGAGAGCGCACGGTTGATGTAGTAGAGCGGCGAGAGAAGGGGCTGCGCGATGTCGGCGGCCTCGCCCGAGATCAGCGCCACGCGGCGGCGGCGAAAGCTGTCGTCAAGCAACTGGATGGCGGCGCTCTGACGGCCGTCGACATCTATCCGGGCGATGTCGTTGCGTATTTCAAAGGGGGCGCTGATGGTGCCGGTGGCGTCGGTTTCGGCGCCGTCAAACTCCAGGGGACCGCCGGCAATCTCGCGTCCCTTGCTGTCGCGCGCGACGAGCCGGAAGCTCTCGGCGGTTGCGCCATCGAGCCGGCTGGCGGTGACACGGAGTGTCTCGGCCCCGTTGTCGGCGCCGGTCAGGACGAGCGCGGAGGTATCTTCGGCACCAATGATCCGGATTCCCGCTGCGCCCAGATCGGAAATCCGCGCGAATGCCGAGGCGGCGTCAGCCGTGTCGACGCCATCAGAGAGGATGGCAACCGTTCCGGGCGCGGTCTGGCCGAAGGCGGCAAGAAGCGCCGTGACTGCCGCATCGCGTTCGGGGCGAAGCGGACGCGGGCGCGCGGCGCGCAACTGGTCCCTGGCGCGGTCCACGGTGTTGGGCGTGGCGTCATGACGGCGTTCGGCGGTAAAGACGATCGACACCGGAAGATCGCTGGATTCGGCCTCGTCGATCAGGGCTTCGGCCGCGGCGACCCGCTCCTCCCAGTCGGACGCGCTGGCCCAGGAGTTGTCAATGACGAGCGCCAGCGGTCCGGACTGGTTCAGCGTCCTTTCGGGCGGGTTGAGAACCGGCTCGGCGAGCGCGAGGATCACAAGGGCTGCGATCAGAAGCCTGAGCGCCGTCAGCCACCAGGGGCTGCGGGACGGGGTTTCCTCCGGCTTGAGCACGCGGGCGAGAATGGCAAGCGGCGCGAAAGGCTCGGCGGCGGGCCGCGGCGGCGTCAGCCGCAAGAGCCACCAGATCACCGGCAGGGCCAGCAGTCCGAACAGGATCGCGGGCGCGCCGAAGGCGATGGGGAGGCCGGCGATCATGCCGACCCCGTCCGGCTTGCCGCGGGAATGCCCGACAGCCGCCCGTGCGCCGCCGCCAGGGCTTCGGACGCGAGGCGGTCGGTGCTGTGCGAGAGGAAGCTCCAGCCCAGCCGGCGCACGCTCTGCGAAAGCACTTCGCGGCGGGCGAGCCATGCCCGGCGGTAGTCCGAAGCGATCGTTTCGGCGCGGCCGACGACCAGCTTCTGGCCGGTTTCGGGATCCCTGAACTCGGTGCGCCCGGCAAAGGGGAAATTCTCCTCGGCGGGATCGGAAACCTCGATCGCATGGCCGCGAATGCCGCGCTTGGCCGCCGGGCCGATGACGGTTTCCATGGCTTCGGCCTCATCGAGGAAATCGCTGATCAGCACGACGTCGCTCATCCGCCCGATCCGGCCCAGATCCGGCATGCCGGTCTTGCCGGGCTGATGCGCGAGCGCCAGCGCAAGCCGTTCGGCCGCGTTGCGCGAGGCAACCGGCTCCATGATTCCGGGGCAGCCGATGCGCTCGCCCGAACGCGACAGGATCTCGGCCAGCGCGAGCATGAGCACCAGCGCGCGGCTTTCCTTGCCGACCAGCGCGGCGTCGGATTTGTAGAGCATCGAGGGCGACCGGTCGGCCCAGAGCCAGATGGTATGTGCGGCTTCCCATTCCCGGTCGCGGACATAGAGGCTGTCGTCGCGCGCGGAACGGCGCCAGTCGATGCGCGAAAGCGATTCGCCATCGACATAGGGCCTGAACTGCCAGAAGGTCTCACCGATGCCGCGCTTGCGGCGGCCGTGCCAGCCGGCGATCACCGTGTTGGCGACGCGGCGCGCCTCGGCAAGGCAATCGGGCAGAAGGGCGGCGCGCTGACGGGCTCTGGCCAGCGCATCCAGTCGCGCCGTCGGTTGGGTGAGCTGGCCTACAGGCGCCATCGTCTATCCAGCCTTCGGGGCAACGAGCCCGACGATCACGTCGCGGATTCCGATGCCCTCGGCGCGGGCGGCGAAGGTGAGGGCCATGCGGTGCTGCAGGATCGGTTCGGCGAGTGCGCGAACGTCATCGACCGAAGGCGCCAGCCTGCCGTCATAGAGCGCGCGGGCGCGGCAGCACAGCATCATCGCCTGACCGGCGCGCGGTCCCGGTCCCCAGGACACGGTTTCATCCACGCGGGCGTTGCCATGGCCGGGACGGGCCGAGCGCACCAGGTCGAGGATGGCGTCGACGACGGTTTCGGGCACCGGCATCTTGCGGATCAGCGCCTGGATGTCGGCGAGCCGTTCCATGGTGATCGCCGCGCGCGGCACCGCATCCGCGCCCCCGGTGGTTTCGAGCAGGATCTGCCGTTCGGCGGCCATTTCCGGGTAGGGGACATTGACCTGGAGAAGGAAGCGGTCGAGTTGGGCTTCGGGAAGCGGATACGTTCCCTCCTGCTCGAGCGGGTTCTGCGTGGCCAGGACATGGAACGGGCGCGGCAGGTCATGGGCGGCGCCCGCGACGGTGACGTGGTATTCCTGCATCGCCTGCAGCAGCGCCGACTGCGTGCGCGGCGAGGCGCGGTTGATCTCGTCGGCCATCAGCAGTTGGGTGAACACCGGTCCGGGCAGAAACCGGAAGGACCGCCTGTTGCTTTCGTCCTGGTCCATCACCTCCGAACCCAGAATGTCGGAGGGCATCAGGTCGGGCGTGAACTGGATGCGGTTGGAGGACAGTCCCAGAACCGCGCCCAGCGTGGTCACAAGCTTGGTCTTTGCCAGTCCGGGAACGCCCACCAGCAGCGCATGGCCGCCCGAAAGCACGGCGAGAAGCGTCTGCTCGACCACGCTCTCCTGGCCGAAGATGACCTCGGCGACGGCTTTCTTCACTTCCGAGATGTCGGCCAGTGCCTGTTCGGCTGCGGCGATCACGGCCTTTTCGTCAAAGGGCTCTGCGCTGGTGTCGATGCGTCCCATGGGAATCTCCGCTTTGTCGGTGTCGGCCTTGATAGATAGCTTATTGCAGGCTGAGAGGCTGACAAGGGCCAGCGTGTTGACTATCTGGTTACCTGACTTCACAACTGGACAGGACAATGGCAAAAACAAGGACCAACGCGAAAACAGATGCACCCGGCAGCGCGGCGGACCTGGCGGCTCTGATTTCTCGCGCGCAGGCCGATCGCAATGCCGGAAAGGACGGTTTGCCCCCTGTCGAGCGCTGGAATCCCGACTACTGCGGCGATATCGACATGGAAATCAGGGCAGACGGCACCTGGTTCTACATGGGAACCCCGATCGGGCGTCCGGCTCTGGTGCGACTTTTTTCCACGGTTCTCCGCCGGGATGAGGACGGAAACACCTATCTCGTCACGCCTGTGGAAAAGATCGGAATTCGCGTCGTCGATGCACCGTTTCTGGCCGTCGAGATGACTGACGGCAAGGACGAGAGCGGTCGGGTTCTGACATTTCGCACCAATGTCGGGGATGTCGTGACGGCCGGAAAGGAGCATCCGCTTCGCTTCGAAAGGATGGGGAAGACGGACCAGCTCAAGCCCTACATCCTTGTTCGGGGACGGCTCGAGGCGCTGGTCAACCGGGCCGTGACCTACGATCTGCTGGCGCTCGGCGGTCCGGTCGAAATCGATGGCGAAGAGATGTTCGCGATCCGGTCGGGCGGCGAGGTTTTTCCCGTCATGCCGATGGCGGAACTCGAGGCCGGGATTTGACCGGGGACATGACGCGCACCGCATCGCTGCCGGGGACATTCGACGCCCGCGACTTCAAGGCGCGAGCTCTTAGGCATGACCCGCTGAGCACGTCAGGCTCCACGCCCGCACACCTTGCCCATGGCGACCATGTGCTCAATCCGGACCTGATCTCGGGGCTGGAGACCGTCAAGCTGCGCGAGGCGGCGGTGCTGGTGCCGGTGACCGATGACGGGCCGGAGGCGCGCGTGATCCTGACCCGGCGCACGGCTGCGATGCGCAGGCATTCGGGGCAGGTGGCGTTTCCCGGCGGATCGATCGATCCGGAGGACGGCAGCCCGGAAGTCGCGGCGATGCGCGAGGCCGAGGAGGAAATCGGTCTGGACCGCAGTTTCGTCGAAACCGTCGGGCGGCTGCCTGTCTACCTGACCACGACCGGGTTCCGGATCACGCCCGTGCTGGCCCTGGTCAGGCCCGGCTACCATCTGGTCGCCAATCCCGACGAGGTCGATGCGGTGTTCGAAACGCCGCTGTCTTTCCTGATGAACCCTGAAAACCATCGGCAGGAAAGCCGGGTCTGGGAAAATGTCGAGCGGCATTATTTCGTCATGCCGTTCCGGGAGCACCAGATCTGGGGCGTGACTGCGGGCATCATCCGAACAATGTATGAAAGGCTCTATGCATGAGCGCTCCGGCAAGCGTCGCTGACGAGAACTGGTTCAAGGCGCCGGCTCTCAAGCGCATCTTCGAACTCTTGAACGAGGATGGCGGCGAGGTTCGCGTGGTTGGTGGCGCGGTGCGCAACGCGTTGATGGAGATCGACGTCACCGATGTCGATCTGGCGACGACATGGGCGCCCGAGCAGGTTGTCGAAAGGGCGCACGCCGCCGGGATTCGCGCCGTTCCCACCGGGATCGATCACGGCACGGTGACGCTTGTCGTCGACGGGCAGGGGTTCGAGATCACCACGCTGCGCCATGACGCGGAAACCGACGGGCGGCGCGCCGTCGTCGCCTTCGGCGCGGACTGGCAGGTGGACGCCGAACGCCGTGATTTCACGGTCAACGCGCTCTATGCCGACGCGGCGGGGGCTGTTGTCGATCTTGTCGGCGGGCTCGAGGACCTGGAAACAGGCACGATCCGGTTTATTGGCGAGGCCGACGAAAGGGTGGCCGAGGATCACCTCCGGGTGCTGCGTTACTTCCGCTTTTACGCCCATTACGGTGCGGGCCGCCCGAATGCAGCGGCGCTGAAGGCCTGCACCCGGGCGCGCGACAAGCTTTCGAAGCTCTCGGCGGAGCGGATCTGGAAGGAAATCAAGCTGCTGCTGTCTGCTTCCGATCCGGGCCGGGCGTTGTTGTGGATGCGCCAGACCGGGGTGCTGACGGCCGTGCTGCCCGAAACCGAGAAGTGGGGCATCGATTCGATCTCCGGGCTGATCGAGACCGAAAAAGCGCTCGGCTGGAAGCCCGATCCGATGCTGCGGCTGATGGCCATCATCCCTCCGGATCCCGAGCGGGTGCGTGGACTCGCCGACCGGTTGCGGATGTCGCGCGCGGAGGCCGAGCGGCTCAGGCAATGGGCCGAGGCTCCGGCGCTCAAGCCGACTGCTGCGACCACCATCCTGGATCGGCTGATGTACCGCCACGGCGTCACGCCGGTCTGCGACCGGATCCGGCTGGCGCTGGTCTCGGCGCGCGGCCGCGCGGAGGCGGACCCGGCGGCGCTGACGGAGTCCGCAGGCCACAGCCGTCATCTCGCCCATGCGCAGGGCTGGTCGCGGCCAGAATTTCCGGTCACGGGCGCGGATCTGCTTGCCAGTGGCATGGAACCGGGTCCGGCAGTGGGCGCGCGGCTGCAGGCGCTCGAGGAGCGCTGGATCGAGAGCAATTTCACGCTTTCGAAGACCGCTCTGCTCGAAGCCGGTTCCGATTGATTTCAGGTTCCGTGTGCGGCCGGGCCGGACAGGCCGGGCAGACCCGGTTTTCATGTCGTCCGGCCAGGCCGCCGAGCAAGCGCCGATGTCTCAGGCGGCGGGCTGCTCATCCATGATGCGCTGCTTGATCTGCTCGACGATCGAGGGCCTGATGTGGGTTTCGCCGTGCGTTTCGCGCAGATGATCGACAGCGCGCGAGACGATTTCGGCTTCGCTTTCCGCCCGGGTATGCCACTGGCAGCCCGGCACGAGGGATCCGCAATGGAATGTCTTCATGGCTTTCTCCTCTTGCTTGAAACCGAAAGCCGGAGGTCCAGACCTGTCGGCACTCCGGCCAACGGATCCGGATCATAACACGAACCGTCCGCTGTGCCCACCAGCGGCGCACGCGCGGCTCTTGTCCGGCAAAACGCCGCCCCGGGAGCGCAACCGAACTTGTTAACCATTTCAGCCCTACCATGCGTGAGGAGACGGGATGGCGCGCGCAACCTGGCGGCGCTGATCCGGTTTCAGGCAAGTGCGGGACGCAACGATGATCATGGGCGCGAGCCTCTTCGATACGGTTCTCGAACGGGTCGGCCGGGAGAGGTCTCATGGCTCCGGACCGGCGGCTGTGCCGCGCATGAGCCTGCGCAGCATCGGAGGCCTGTTCACGGCTCCGGCCTCTCGCAATTCCGCGTTTGGCCGAGCCCGAAACGAACCCGATGCAGGCGCGCAGGACTATTTCAACGAAACCTATTTTGCGTTCCTGCATGATCAGGAGGCGCTCGCCGCAGACCCTGGTCCGGAACCGTCAGCGGCTCAAACAAAGGCCACGCCTGAGCGCGCGCCTGAAGCGCTGATGTTCCAAAGACTGTCGGTCGACGAGATCCGCGCGGATCTGAACCTCGCGCCCTCGGATACGCCGGCCGGGATCAGGGCCAAGCGCCGCGCCTTTGCGCGCCTCAATCATCCCGACCGGGCGCCGGATCAATGGCGCCAGGCAGCCACTGCCCGCATGAAGACCGCCAACAGGCTGGTCGATGACGCACTCCGGACGGCCGCGCTCAGCCGACCTTGACCGGCAAGCCTCGTCGCGACGATCCCGGAGCGCTTTTCTGGCGTGTTCGCGTTCCAGTCAGGGATACATGACCACGGGTGGCAGCGACGACAGGATCGAGGCGACGTTGCCGCCGGTCTTGAGGCCGAAAATGGTGCCGCGGTCATAGAGCAGGTTGAACTCCACGTAGCGGCCACGGCGGATCAGCTGCTCGGTGCGCTCATCCTCGGTCCAGGTCTTGAGAAAGTTGGACCGGACGATCTTCGGATAGACCACATTGAAGGCGCGGCCGACATCCTGGGTGAAGGCGAAGTCGGCCTGCCAGCCGCCTTCCTCGTCCGGGGTGTGCAGCCAGTCGTAGAAGATGCCGCCGATGCCGCGCGGTTCGTCGCGGTGCGGCAGGTAGAAATACTCCTCGCACCATTCCTTGTAGCGGGGATAATCAGCCACCGCATGGCGTTGGCAGGCGATCTCCATTGCGCGGTGAAACAGGAGCGTGTCCGGATCGGTCTGGGTGCGGCGGTTGTCGAGCACCGGCGTGAGGTCGGCGCCGCCGCCGAACCAATGGCTCGAGGTGACCACCATCCGGGTGTTCATGTGCACGGTCGGAACATGCGGGTTGACCGGGTGGGCGATCAGGGAAATGCCGGAGGCCCAAAAATTCGGATCTTCTTCCGCGCCCGGGATCTGCTTGCGAAATTCGGGCGAAAACTCGCCATGCACGGTCGATGTGTGAACGCCGACCTTTTCGAACAGCCTGCCCTTCATGATCGACATCGTTCCGCCGCCGCCAGCGCCCTCGTCGCGCTGCCAGGGCGTGCGCTCGAACCGGCCCGCCGGGCCCTCCGACTGTGGGTGCTCGGCCTCGTCTTCCAGGGTTTCGAAATTCGCGCAGATCTGGTCACGCAGATGTTCAAACCATTCTCTGGCCTTGGTCTTTTTCTCTTCGATGTCGTCCGGCAGGCCGACGGGCAGGCTGGGGCGTTCCATAGTCAATCCTCGTTCAATGCGTTCGATTGTCATACCAGCACTGACAGGCCGATGTAACCTCGTGTTTTGGGTGTGACGGACATGGAAACCAATGGCCCTGCCGTGCGTTTGCTGAAGGCCGGGGCTGCGGCGCGCTGCGGTTTTCATGGGCAACCGAAAGACTCGCGGGACGAATGGAAATGCGCTAAATTCGGGTGTGGAAGGCCCGTTTGGAAGGAAAGAGCCTTGAGCCGTTTCAAACAACCACCGCCGCTTGAAGGCCTGCGCCGGGAGATCGCCCGGGCCCGGGACCGCAAGGCGCAAGGGCAGCCGAGCGGGTTCGTGCGCGAGACCTACCGGCTGAATCGCGACGAAGCGCGGGCCAAGGCCAAGGAGTGGTTTTCCACCTGGCCGAAGGCAGCCTACTGGACCGAAGTGGAAAGCTGGCGGGCACTGCCCGGCAAGGACGACACGATCGAGTTCACCATGCGGCGATTGCCCACCGCCGACTGACGCGATCGTCCTCCTGCCAACGGTCCGCCCTCTAATCCTCCACCCGTTCCAGGGAGTGTTGCACCACCAGCCTCGGCCCGGTGCCCGTCCGGGCTGCGCGGTCGTCGGGATTGTAGAGCCGGCAGGTCTGAAGCGACAGGCAGCCGCAGCCGATGCAGCCGTCGAGCCTGTCGCGCAGCCGTTCCAGCATTCCGATGCGGGCGTCGAGCCGGGCGCGAAAGCCGCGGCTGATCTTTTCCCAGTCGCGCTTGGTGGGGGTACGTTCGAGCGGCAACCCCTTGAGCTGGGCGCGAATCTCTTCGAGTGAAAATCCCATCTGCTGGGCGATCAGAATGAAGGACAGCCGCCTGATGTCCGAGCGGATGAACATCCGCCGGCCGCCCGGGGTGCGCCGCGCCGAGACCAGGCCTTCATCGTCGTAGTAGCGGATCGCCGAGACGGCGAGCCCTGTCCGACCGGCCACCTCGCCGATGGTGAGCAGCTTTCCGGGGGCTGGAAGGGGCATGCGAAAAAACCTCTTGATCTCAAGTTTACTTGAGAAAGTACCATGCTCTCATCGGAAAGCAAAAACGAGAGCGAGAGGTAATCGACCATGGCTGGATCAGGTCTCGAACATGTCAATTTCACGGTCGCAGACCCGGCCAAGACCGCCCGGGTCATCTGCGACATCTATGGCTGGTCGATCCGGTGGGAGGGGCCGGCGCTGGCGGGTGGCTATGCGGTTCATGTGGGCAATCAAGATGCCTACCTGGCGCTCTACTCACCCGCTCAAGCCCGCAGGCGGGATCTGACGGACCGGTCCCCGATCGGCAATCTCAATCATGTCGGCTTCGTGGTCGACGATCTCGACGCCACCGAGGAGAAGGTGAAGGCGCACGGCTTCAAGACCCATAGCCACGCGGACTACGAGCCGGGCCGCCGGTTCTACTACAATGACGATGACGGGATCGAATACGAGGTCGCCAGCTATGGCTGACGTGCTGGTCGAACCGTGGGCCTACAGACCGAACCGCCGGTTGATCTCGCCGGCGACCATGGCGACGCTCATGGCCAGGTTCAGGCTGCGCCGTCCTTCGACCATGGGGATGGTGAGGCGGAGATCGGCTGCGTCATGCACCCTCTCCGGTGCGCCGACGCTTTCGCGGCCGAACAGCACCACGTCCTGGGCTGTGAAGGTCTGGACCGTATCATCGGTATAGGAGGTTTCGGATCCGGTCGTCATCAGCACCAGGCGCAGTCCCTCGGAGGCGCGCCACTGCTCGAACTCCTCCCACCCGTCATGACGGGTGAGGGCGGCCATTTCGATGTAGTCCATGCCGGCGCGCTTGAGCGCCCTGTCGGACAGGTCGAAACCGGCAGGTCCGATGATGTGGATGCCGATTCCCATACAGGCGCCGAGCCTGAGTATGGCGCCGGTGTTGCCGGGAATGTCGGGCTGGTAGAGGGCGATCAGCGGTTTGGTCATGGTCCCTGTCTGTGGTCTTTTTACCACTGGTTCAAGCCTCAAACAGCCCGCGGTGGCGAAAACAGGGGGCGCGGTCTGGCTGATCTCTTCGTTCTGGTTTAAAAAGGAATGATCTTCAACGCGAACCCAACGGAGGCTGCAATGCACATTATTCCTGACAGCTTTCGACCGGCGGCCATCGGCCACTGAGTCATAAGGGTTTTTCGCGGCTCCTGTCTTTCAGTTCGGCTTGCCAGCCCTCTTTTCCAGGCGGTGCGTGATCGCGCTGCCATCATGTTTTCGCAGTTCCGGCGTGCGCATCGCGAATGAGCGAACCGGCTGCACAGTTTCAGGAGTCATCCCATGTTCGGATGGTTTGAACGTCGTCTCGATCCCTATCCCCGGACCCGGCCTTCGGCGCCACCGGAGGGTCTGATTGCCTTTTGCTGGCATTATTCCCGCGACGCCGCGCCGTGGCTGATCGCCATGGGCATCCTCACCGCGCTGATTTCCGTCGGCGAGGTTCTCCTGTTCGGGTTCCTCGGCTCGATCGTCGACTGGCTGGCCAATTCGGATCCCGACGGGTTCCTTGCCCGGGAATCCGGCAAGCTCGCCTGGATGGGCGGCCTGGTGCTTGTCGGACTTCCGGCCATCGTCCTGATCCACTCGTTGCTCGTCCACCAGACGCTGCTCGGCAACTATCCGATGATCGCGCGCTGGCAGATGCACCGCTATCTGCTGCGTCAGAGCCTGAGCTTCTTCTCGGACGAATTCGCCGGCCGCGTTGCCACGAAGGTGATGCAGACGTCGCTGTCGATCCGCGAGGCGGTGATGAAGATCCTCGACGTGTTCGTCTATGTCTCGGTCTATTTCATCGCCATGATCGGCATGGTGGCGAGCGCCGACTGGCGGCTGGTGCTGCCGCTTCTCGTCTGGATCGCGGTCTATGTCGGGCTGATCAGCTATTTCGTTCCGCGGCTCAAGCGCATCTCCGCCGACCAGGCGGACGCGCGCTCGGCGATGACCGGCCGCGTGGTCGACAGCTACACCAACATCTCCACCGTGAAGCTGTTCTCCCACGCCGGACGTGAAGAGGCTTATGCGCGCGAAAGCATGGACATGTTCCTGGAGACGGTGCACCGGCAGATGCGGCTGGTGACGATGTTCCAGTCGCTGATCTACTTCAACAACTCGGTTCTTGTGTTCGTGGTTGCCGCGATGTCGATCGGGTTCTGGCTGACCGGGATCGTTTCGGTCGGCTCGATCGCCGTGGTCATCGGGCTTTCGCTCAGGATCAACGGCATGTCGCAATGGATCATGTGGGAGGTCTCCGGCTTCTTCGAGAACATCGGCGTGGTGCAGGACGGCATGGGCATGATGATCAAGCCGCACGACGTGGTCGACCGCCCGGATGCCGGGGACATGACCACGTCCAAGGGCGCGATCCGGTTCGAGAATGTCCGCTTCCACTACGGAAAGCAGAGCGGCGTGATCGAGGATCTCTCGCTTGCCATCGAGCCGGGCGAAAAGATCGGGCTTGTCGGCCGTTCAGGCGCCGGCAAGACCACGCTCGTCAATCTGCTGCTCAGATTCTACAATCTGGAATCGGGACGCGTGCTGATCGACGGCCAGGACATTGCCCAGGTCAGCCAGGACAGTCTGCGCGCGCAAATCGGCATGGTCAGCCAGGATACGTCGTTGCTGCACCGCTCGGTGCGCGACAACATCGCCTATGGCCGTCCCGACGCCACCGAGGAGGAAATCCTCGAGGCGGCGCGCAAGGCCAATGCGCTCGACTTTATCGAAGGGCTTGAGGATCTGGCCGGGCGCACCGGGTTCGACGCCCATGTCGGCGAGCGCGGGGTGAAGCTTTCGGGCGGGCAGCGCCAGCGGATCGCGATCGCGCGGGTGTTCCTCAAGGACGCGCCGATCCTGGTGCTCGACGAGGCAACCTCGGCGCTCGATTCGGAAGTCGAGGCGGCGATCCAGGAAAACCTGTTCGCGCTGATGGAGAACAAGACGGTGATCGCCATTGCGCACCGCCTGTCGACCATTGCGCAGATGGACCGTCTGGTGGTGCTCGATGCCGGCGAAATCGTCGAAACCGGTGTGCATGACGACCTGATCGGCTCGGGCGGCATCTATGCCGACCTGTGGTCGCGGCAGTCGGGCGGGTTCATCGATGCGCCGCTCGACGACGCGACCGCGGCGGAGTAGGGCTGAATGTCGTTGCCAAACGGCCGCCCGGCCCTATTCTTGCGATCATGATTTTTCGCCCCGTTGTCGCGCTGTTCGAACGCTGGATCGATCCGTTTGTCCGGCGTTCGGACTACCGCCCTCCCTCGGCCACGCTGGGGTTCCTGACGCATTATGTGGTGCAGGCCAAGGGCGCCTTTGCGGCAATGCTGGCGCTCGGCGGCCTGGTGGCGCTGCTCGAGGCGGCGCTGTTCTATTTCGTCGGGCAACTGGTGGACGTGCTCGATTCGGCCGAGCCCTCGGCGGGGTGGGACGGTCTGATCGCAGCCCACGGCCCGACGCTGGCCTTCATGCTGTTCGTCGTGGTGCTGGCGCGGTTTCTGGTCGTCACGCTCGCCGCGCTCGTCGAGGAGCAGACGGTGGTGCCGGGGTTCTTCAACCTGGTGCGGTGGCAGGCCCACGCCCATGTTTCGCGGCAGGATTTGAGTTTCTTCCAGAACGATTTTGCCGGGCGGATCGTCAACAAGGTGTGGACGGCAGGGCAGGCGACCGGCGATTTCATGGTCTCGCTGCTGCAGGTCGTCTGGTTCATCTTCATCTACACGCTGACCACGATGGCGCTCGTCTTCCAGCTCGACTGGCGGCTGTCGGCGCTGGTTCTGGTGTGGGTGACGCTGTTCGGATGCCTGGCGCGCTACTTTGTGCCGAGAATCCGGCGCTACGCCCGGGCGAGCGCGGAAGCCTCGGCGATGCTGACGGGACGGCTGACCGACAGCTACTCCAACATCCAGACCGTCAAGCTCTATGCGCGCGCGGCCGACAATGACCGCTACATCCGCGAAGGGTTTGACCAGTTCATCGCCGCAATCGTTCCCTTCACCCGGCATCTGACCGGCGTGCGGGCCTCGCTGGCGGCGCTTTCGGGCGTCATGATCGCACTCATTGCGACCTTCTCGATCAATCTCTGGCTCGCAGGCGCCATCTCGGTGGGCTCGGTCGCCTTCACCCTGTCGCTGGTCCTCAGGCTCAACATGCTCTTGGGACGTATGATGACGCAGCTCAACAGCCTGATGCGCAATCTCGGAACGGTTCAGAATTCGGCGGAAATGGTTGCGCGCCCGGTCGGGTTGAACGACCGTGAGGATGCAACACCGCTCAAGGTGGACCGGGCCGGGATCAGGTTCGAGAACGCATCCTTCGCCTATGATCCGGCCCTGCCCGTGATCCGCGATCTCACGCTGTCCATCGCTCCGGGCGAAAAGATCGGGCTTGTCGGGCGCTCGGGTGCGGGAAAGTCGACCTTCGTCAATCTGCTTTTGAGGTTTTACGACCTGCAATCGGGCCGGATCGAGATCGACGGACAGGACATCTCCGAAGTGACCCAGGAATCGCTGCGCCAGGCCATCGGCATGGTGACCCAGGACACATCGCTGTTGCACCGGTCGATCCGCGACAACATCGTCTTCGGGCGTCCCGAGGCCGACGAGCAGGCCGTCCGCGAAGCCGCGCGCCGCGCCGAAGCACTCGCCTTCATCGAAGGGCTTTCGGACCTGCGCGGGCGCAAGGGCTTCGAGGCCCATGTCGGCGATCGCGGCGTCAAGCTTTCCGGCGGTCAGCGGCAACGGATCGCGATCGCCCGGGTCATGCTCAAGGACGCGCCGATCCTGGTGCTCGACGAGGCCACCTCGGCGCTTGATTCGGAGGTGGAGGCAGCAATCCAGGAAAATCTCGAAGAGCTGATGCGGGGCAAGACCGTCATCGCGATTGCCCACCGGCTGTCGACCATTGCCAGAATGGACCGCCTGATCGTGATGGATCAGGGCCGGATCCTGGAGGCCGGCACCCACGCCGAACTGATTGCTAGGGGCGGATTGTACGCGGAATTGTGGGCCCGTCAGTCGGGCGGTTTTCTCGGCGTGGAGGATGCCGCTGAATAGCCGCGAGTCCGTCACAGGGTGAGATCCCATATCCACAATGTGAGATCCCATGTCATTGAAGGCCGATGTTTGATGCAGCCTGCCGGCCGAGGTTCGATCTGACCCGGTTCAATTTTGAAGGTCTACCGATGTCATTTTCAGACTTCCTGTACCGGCCGTTCGAGAGACTCGTCAGACCGCTGGACATGCCGGTCGAGCCGCTGCCCGACAAAGGACCGATTGCGGTGCTGTTTCACTTCATGGCGCGCTTTCGCGGCATTCTGATCGTCGTGGCACTGCTCAGCGCCATGGGGGAGGTGATCAACCTGACCGTGGTGTGGGGACTGTCCTTCGTGGTCGACGGCATCGCGTCTTCCACGGTGAACGGTTTCATTGCCAGCGAATGGCCGTTGCTGGCGTTTATCGGCCTGCTCATTTTCCCGATCGGGCCGATCCTGACCTTCATTGGAAACGCGGTTTCAGGGCAGGCGCTCGGCGTCGGATTGCCGGCGGCCATCCTGTGGCAGGGTCACAAGGCCGTGGAACGGCAGGATCTGTCGTTCTTTCACGACCTTTTCGCAGGGCAGGTCGCAAGCCGGATTTCACAGGTGACGAATGCCGTGCAGAGCCAGTTGTCGCTCGCCTTTCAGGACATGCCGCATTTTATCGTGCAGTTCGTCGGATCGCTGCTGCTGCTGACCGTGCTGGCCTGGCCGCTGGCCGTGCCCGTCGTCATCTGGATGATTGCGAACGCAGTGCTGAGCTGGCGCGTGGTCCCGTTGTTTGCGAAGCGTTCGGGCGGCGTTGCACGGGCTTCAAGTCTCGTCGTCGGCTCGATGACCGATATTTACGGCAACATCCAGATGGTCAAGCAATTCGCGGCTGAAGACAGCGAGGCCGGGCAGATGCGCAAGGTTATCGCCGACTCCATCGACAGCCAGCATCAGGAACGACGGGTGTTCATCTCCGCCAATATCCTGCTGGTGAGCCTCAATGCGCTGCTGTTTTTCTCAACTTTTGCCGTCGGCCTTTTCGGTCTGAACGCGGGAATCGTATCAATCGGCGAATTCGTCGCAGCGGTTGCACTGGTGCAGCGCCTGGCGGCCAACGGCCGGGCCTTTCTGAGCATGGGGCAGCAGATCTTCCGCACGATCGGCATTCTCAGGGACGCAATGCCGGTGCTGACGACGCCGTCAACCATTGTCGATGCGCCGGATGCACCGCCGCTTGCCGTTCAGTCCGGCGAAATCCGGTTCGAGGGCGTCTCCTTTGCCTATCGCAAGGACCAGGCGGTGCTGGATGATCTCTCGTTGACCATCGCCGCCGGCGAGAAGGTGGGGCTCGTCGGTCGGTCAGGCGCAGGAAAGTCGACGCTTGTGGCGCTGATGCTGCGTTTCTTCGATGTGGGCGGCGGGCGTGTTCTCATCGACGGGCACGACATAAGGGACGTCACCCAGGCTTCGCTGCGGTCCCATATCGGGGTGATCGCGCAGGACGTATCGCTGCTGCACCGTTCGGTCGGCGACAACATCCGCTACGGCCGGCCGGGTGCCGAAATTGCGGAGGTTGAAAGGGCAGCTCGTCTTGCGGAAGCGGAAGACTTCATCAACGCGCTCACCGACAGTGCCGGCCGGACCGGGTTCGAGGCCCATGTCGGCGAGCGCGGGGTCAAGCTCTCGGGCGGGCAGCGGCAACGGATCGCGATCGCCCGGGTGATGCTCAAGGATGCGCCGATCCTGGTGCTCGACGAGGCCACCTCCGCGCTTGATTCGGAGGTGGAGGCGGCAATCCAGGACAATCTCGAGGGCCTGATGCGGGGCAAGACCGTGATCGCGATTGCCCACCGGCTGTCGACGATTGCCAAAATGGACCGCTTGATCGTGATGGATCAGGGCCGGATTCTGGAGGCCGGCACCCATGCCGAACTGATCGCAAGGGGCGGTTTGTACGCGGAATTGTGGGCCCGGCAGTCCGGCGGTTTTATCGGCGTCGAGGATGCCGCGGAATAGGCACACGTTTTTCCCGCGACATTGTGCCCTTCTCCCCCTGTCCGGTCTGGACTTTACCTTCCATCCCGCATAGAAACCGCGCGATTGACAGAATTCCGCCGCATTGTCGGCACCGTCGAAACTTGTCCGAGCGGCGAAGGATGACGGATCTGCCATGGGCGGTGGGACGGAATGCTGGTCCAGACGCAGCTTGAGAGGATATTGAGCCGTGAGTGAGCCAATGACACAGAGCGAAGGCGCGGGCGAACCTACCCGCCGCGATTTCCTTTACATCGCCACCGGAATGGCCGGTGTGGTCGGCGCGGGCAGCTTCGCCTGGCCGTTCATCGACCAGATGCGTCCGGATGCATCGACGCTGGCGCTTGCCTCCATCGATGTCGATGTCGGCAACCTCGAGCCGGGCATGTCGCTGACCGTGAAATGGCGCGGCAAGCCGGTGTTCATCCGCAACCGGACGGAAGAGGAAGTCGCCGAGGCCCAGGCCGTGGCGATCGCCGAGCTCAAGGATCCGATCGCGCGCAACGCAAATGTCGACGGCACCGCCCAGGCAACGGACCTGGCGCGTTCGGCCGGCGAAGGTCTTGAAAACTGGATCGTCATGATCGGCTCCTGCACCCACCTGGGCTGCGTGCCGCTGGGCCAGGCCGGCGAGTTCGGCGGGTGGTTCTGCCCCTGCCACGGCTCGCACTACGACACGGCCGGCCGCATTCGCAAGGGCCCGGCTCCGGAGAACCTCCCGGTGCCGCCGTTCGCGTTTACGTCTGACACCGTCATCACAATCGGCTGAGGGGGCTTGAAATCATGAGCAGCGATCATTCGACTTACCAGCCCACTTCCGGCATCGGAAAATGGGTCGATTCGCGCCTTCCGCTGCCGCGGCTGGTGCACGACAGTTTCGTCTCCTACCCGGTGCCGCGGAACCTGAACTACGCCTACACCTTTGGCGGCATCCTGACGGTGATGCTGGTGGTTCAGATCCTCACCGGCATCGTTCTTGCGATGCATTATGCAGCCGACACGGCAATTGCCTTCCAGTCGGTCGAGAAGATCATGCGTGACGTGAACTCCGGCTGGCTGCTGCGCTACATGCACGCCAACGGCGCGTCGTTCTTCTTCGTCGCGGTGTACCTGCACATTGCCCGCGGCATGTATTACGGCTCCTACAAGGCCCCGCGCGAAATCCTCTGGATCCTCGGCGTGGTCATCCTGCTTCTGATGATGGCAACCGCCTTCATGGGCTACGTGCTTCCCTGGGGCCAGATGTCGTTCTGGGGGGCGACCGTGATCACCGGTTTCTTCACCGCCTTCCCGGGCATCGGCGAGCCGATCCAGCAGCTTCTGCTTGGCGGCTTTGCGGTGGACAATCCGACGCTCAACCGCTTCTTCTCGCTGCATTACCTGCTGCCGTTCATGATCGCGGGCGTCGTGATCCTGCACGTCTGGGCGCTGCACGTGACCGGTCAGACCAACCCGACCGGCGTGGAAGTGAAGAGCAAGACCGATACCGTGCCCTTCACGCCCTATGCGACGGTGAAGGACGCGCTGGCGATGAGCATCTTCCTCATCGTGTTCGCCTACTTCATCTTCTTCATGCCGAACTATCTCGGTCATGCCGACAACTACATCATGGCCGATCCGCTGAAGACGCCGTCGCACATCGTGCCGGAATGGTACTTCCTGCCGTTCTACGCGATCCTGCGCGCCATCACCTTCAACATCGGCCCGATCGACTCCAAGCTCGGCGGCGTTCTGGCGATGTTCGGCTCGATCGCAGTGCTGTTCGTGCTGCCCTGGCTCGACACCTCGAAGGTCCGCTCGGCGGTCTACCGTCCCTGGTACAAGCTGTTCTTCTGGATCTTTGTCGCCAACGCGATCTTCCTGGGCTGGCTTGGCGCCAAGCCGGCGGAAGGCGTCTACACCACGCTGGCCCAGATCTCGACGCTGTACTACTTCGCGTTCTTCATCGTGATCCTGCCGGTGCTGGGACTCGTTGAAACGCCGAAGCGGCTGCCCAACTCGATCACCGAAGCCGTGCTCGCCAAGAAGGGCGGCGGTGGCGGAGCATCCGCATCCGCGGCGGCTTCACCGGAAACACGCGGCTGAGCGGCGCGCGACGGAAAGGAACTGAAGACATGAAAAAGCTTCTCGCAAGCATCGTTCCGTTCGCCATGGCGCTCGCCATCGGCGCGGGTTCGGCATCGGCCGCAGAGGAAGAGGGTGGCACGCCGCACTACCCGATCAACAAGCCGCGTGAGCTCGACTGGTCGTTCTCCGGCGTGTTCGGAACCTACGACAAGGCGCAGCTGCAGCGCGGTCTCAAGGTCTATGTCGAATTGTGCTCCGCCTGCCATTCGATGAACCTGGTGTCGTTTAGAACCCTCGAGGACCTCGGCTACACCGAAGACCAGGTCAAGTCGCTCGCGGCCAACTACGAGGTCGAGGACGGACCGGATGGCGACGGTGAGATGTTCACCCGCGCTGCGGTTCCGACGGATCATTTCCCGTCGCCGTTCCCGAACCCGGAAGCAGCTGCCGCAGCCAACAATGGTGCGGCTCCGCCGGACTTCTCGCTTCTTGCCAAGGCACGCTATGTCGAGCGCGGGTTCCCGCAGTTCATCTTCGACATCTTCACCGCCTACAACGAGAGCGGCCCGAACTACATCTACTCGCTGCTGACGGGCTATCAGGAGCCGCCGGAAGGCAAGGAGGTTCCCGAGGGAACCTACTACAACCCCTACTTCCTGTCCGGTCCGTCGCTGGCCATGGCGCCGCCGCTGTTCGACGAGATGGTGACCTATGACGACGGGTCGGCCGAGACCGTGGACCAGTATGCGCGCGACGTTTCCGCGTTCCTGATGTGGGCCGCGGAGCCGCACATGGAAGAGCGCAAGCAGACAGGCTTCATGGTGATCCTGTTCCTGCTGATCTTCTCGTCGCTCCTGTACCTCACCAAGAAGTCGATCTTCGCGAACAAGGACTGATCGCGGCTCCTCCAGATGCCGGATTGTTGCAGACGCCGCCTTCGGGCGGCGTTTTCGTGACCGCCACAATCCTGCTTGCGCCGCTGCGGACGGCGTCGCAAACTGCGCGCCAGCGCCGTTCTGCTCCTGCGATATCTGCCCAGCCAACAGGAAACATTCGATGTCCAACCTGACCGATGAACTGCAGGCCTCGATCCGAACGATCAGGGATTATCCGAAGCCCGGCATCCTGTTCCGCGACATCACCACGCTGCTTGGCGCGCCTCGTGCCTTCCGGCGTGCGGTCGACGAACTGGTCCATCCCTATGCGGGCCAGAGAATTTCGAAGATCGCCGGGATAGAGGCGAGGGGCTTCATTCTCGGCGGCGCCATGGCGCACCAGCTCTCGGCCGGTTTCGTGCCGATCCGCAAGAAGGGAAAGCTGCCGCACGAAACCGTTCGGGTGGCCTACAGCCTGGAATACGGCGTCGATGAAATGGAGATGCACAAGGATGCGGTCGCCGAGGGCGAGAGCGTCATCCTTGTCGACGATCTGATTGCGACCGGCGGCACTGCCGAGGGGGCGGTGAAGCTGTTGCGGCAGATGGGAGCGAACATCGTGGCCGCCTGTTTCGTCATCGACCTGCCGGATCTCGGCGGGCGCAAGAAGCTTGAGGATCTCGGTGTCCAGGTTCGCACGCTGATCGAATATCCCGGCCACTGACCGTCACTTGGGGCTTCAACCGGTGAGGTTGAAGCCGGAGGCGTAATGGAGCGTTGCGCATCTGCTTCGACATACAGGAAGAGCGAAGCGCCCGGATCTGATGCATCCCGCGCCCAAGGGTCCGATCAAGCGCGACCCTCTTTCAGGGCATCCTGACCATGACGGCCGAACGGAAGCTCATGACCTGTTCACCGGCCTGATTGTGCGCAACCGCGTCGCCCTCCATGATCGACCAGCCCGGGCGTGACGCCATCGGGACAATATTGGTGATGGTGTGGGCGTAGCGGATCTCGTCTCCCGCGAAGACCGGCTTGAGCCACTTGAGATCGCGAAAGCCCGGGGAGGGGCCGAATTCGGGGGCCGGGCTTCCCTTGTCCCGCATTGCGCCGAGCAGACGGTCCATCGCGGCGACGTTCAGTTTCATCCAGACAGATGCGGTGTGCCATCCGGATGCGCAAAGGCCGCCGAACACGCTTTCGCGGGCGGCTTCGGCATCGACATGGAAGCGCTGCGGATCGAAGCGGCTGGCAAACTCGATGATGTCCTCGGCGGTGAACAGATGGCTGCCCATCTCGATCCGGGAGCCCGGGCTGAAAGGTGTGTCTACGGCCATGGTTCAGTTTTCCTCCTGGGCCCGAAGGCGCAGCATCACGGGATTCTCGGACACGAGAACCGTCTCGCCGCGCTGATTCCGCAATTCGTGACGCAGGCTGACGATGCCGATTGAAGGCCTTGATCTCGACTGCCGCCGGTCGAGCACGCGGGTCTCTCCGGACAGGACGTCACCGGCAAGCACGGGGCGTTTCCATTTGACGTAATCAAGTCCGGGCGCGCCCTCGGCGGCTGCACGCAGAAGATAGCTGTCGGTCATCATCCGCATCATCATGGCGCAGCTGTGCCAGCCGGATGCGGCAAGCCCGCCCAGGATCGTGGCTTCACCGGCGCTTGCATCAAGGTGCATGGGTTGCGGATCGAATTCGCTGGCAAACTCGATGATTTCTTCGGCCGTGACCTGTTTCGGTCCGAGCGGATACTCGGTTCCCGGGCTCATATCCTCGAAATGGATGAGGTCCTGTTGTGCTGTCATGGTGATCCGGCTTTCTGAGACGCGTTCGAACCCAATCTAGTCGAGTTCTTTTAGGTATGAAAGAAATTCTGGTTCCGACTTGATCCGGATCAACCCGGATTCGAAAAAACATGTCATGTTATGAATGTGTTTCGGCCAAGCGGCCGAAGGCTTTTACAGGAGTCCCAGATGTTCAAAACCAATGTCGGCGGTATCGACCGCATCCTGCGTATCGTCGCGGGCCTGGTTCTGCTCGCGATGTTCTTCATCTATCCAGATGCGTCCTGGCGCTACTTCACGCTGATCGGCGTCGTGCCGCTGCTGACAGGCCTGTTTTCAACCTGCCCGCTCTATTCGATCCTCGGACTGTCGACCTGTCCGGCCAAGCGCGCCTGACGCTGAACAGTCCTGGGGTCTGGAAGGCTCGACACACCGCGTCGGCCTCCGCGCATGGGGATCACGTGTTGAAGCGGAAATGCAGGACGTCGCCGTCCTGCACCACGTATTCCTTGCCTTCGTCGCGTGACTTTCCGGCTTCCTTCGCGGGAACCTCGCCGCCGAGTCCGACGTAATCGGCAAAGGCGATGGTCTGGGCGCGGATGAAGCCGCGTTCGAAGTCGGTATGAATGACGCCCGCCGCCTGCGGAGCCTTGGCGCCGCGGACCACCGTCCAGGCGCGTGTTTCCTTCGGGCCGACGGTGAAATAGGTGATCAGGTCGAGCAGTTCGTAGCCGGCGCGGATAAGGCGGTCCAGGCCCGGCTCTTCAAGTCCCATCGATTCAAGGAATTCCGCCGCTTCTTCATCGGGCAATTGCGACACCTCGGCTTCGATCGCGGCGGAAATCGTCACCGCGCCGGCGCCCTGTGCCTCGGCCATGGCCTGCACCGCACGGGTGTGCTCGTTGCCGTCAGCCGCATCGCCTTCCGCGACGTTGCAGACATAGAGCACGGGTTTGGAGGTGAGCAGGTTGAGCGACCGCAGGATCCTGAGGTCCTCGGCGGCAATTCCGTTGAGCAGATGACGAACCGGCTTGCCGTCCTGGAGCAGCTTGAGGGAGTCCTCCATCATCGGCAGCAGCGTCTGGGCTTCCTTGTCCTTGCCGGTGGCGCGCTTGCGCATCTGTTCGGTGCGCCGCTCGAGGCTTTCGAGGTCGGAGAGCATCAACTCGGTTTCGATGGTTTCGGCATCTGCGACCGGATCGATGCGCCCCTCGACATGGGTGATGTCGTCATCCTCGAAGCAGCGCAGCACGTGCACGATGGCGTCGACTTCGCGGATGTTGGCGAGGAACTGGTTGCCCAGACCTTCGCCCTTGGAGGCACCGCGCACCAGGCCTGCGATGTCGACAAACGAAATCCGGGTTGGGATGATTTCCTTCGAGCCTGCGATGGCCGCCAGCTTCTTCAGGCGCGGATCGGGGACCGCGACCTCACCGGTGTTGGGCTCGATTGTGCAGAACGGGTAGTTCGCCGCCTGAGCCGCGGCGGTCCGCGTCAGTGCGTTGAACAGGGTGGACTTGCCGACATTCGGCAGGCCAACGATACCGCATTTGAAACCCATGTGAGATGTCCTTTACGTCGATGCCGAAGAGCCGCCCGACTGGTGGAGCCAGTCGAGTTGCGGCA
This sequence comes from Hoeflea sp., assembly GCA_965233445.1. Taxonomy (GTDB): domain Bacteria; phylum Pseudomonadota; class Alphaproteobacteria; order Rhizobiales; family Rhizobiaceae; genus Hoeflea. The sequence goes on along the minus strand of OZ247491.1, from coordinate 3,976,677 downwards.
TTTCGATTTGTCGCCCGGTCCGCCTGCCCAACGGACAGGCCCGGCAAACATGCAGTAGCGGCTTTGTATGGAAGTCACATGCCGCGTCAAGTGGCGAACGCCGGTTGGCATGTGGCGCATGAAAAAAAGTGGATGAACCGCATGTCCGGCCGGTGGGCGCATAGCGGTGTCAGGCAACGCTGTCTCGTTGATGAACGTCCCTGCGCGGCGGGTTGCCGAACTTGCGCGCATATTCCCGGCTGAACTGCGTCGGGCTTTCGTACCCCACGGCAAACGCGGCCGAGGAGACAGAAAGCGCGTCAGCCGCAAGAAGCTGGCGCGCCTCGGTCAGGCGCATGTCTTTCTGATACTGCAGCGGCGTGGTTCCGGTGACCTGCCTGAAATGTTCGTGAAACGAAGACGGGCTCATGGCCGCAGCTTCCGCGAGAGCGGTTACGGCAAGCGGCTCGCGGTAGCGTGTGCGGATAACGGTGATCGCCCGGGCGATGCGGCTTGCGTGGCTGTCGCGATGCAGGCATTGACGCAGCATCTCGCCATGATCCGCCGTCAGAAGACGGAAATGGATTTCCTTGAGGATCAGCGGCGCCATCACCCGGGCTTCCAGAGGGTCGGCTACAAGATCAAAATAGCGCGTGATGGTGTCGATCAGCCTCTCGTCGATCTGTCCGACCGAAAGCGAACGGGGCGGGTGGTCCCCGCTTCGGGGAGGACCGATCTCGTCGCAAAGGGCCTGGATGATCCCCATGTCGAGGGAGATGATCAGCGCCAGGTAGGGACGGTTCGGACTGGCCTGCGTGACCCGCGCCATCACCGGGAGGTGGTGGCTGACAATGAGGGACTGGCCCTCGCCGAACTCAATCGACCTGGTCCCGACAGTGACTTCCTTGCGCCCCTGGAGGTTCAGGCAGACAACGGGATTGTAGACCGTCGCGTCGAGAGGGTTGGGGCTGGTCTGGCTGTGAACGGCCAGGCCGGTCAGCGGAGTTGCCCGGCTCTTTGGAAAGTCTTTGTGCTCGCCGATGAAATCGAACACCCTGGCTGCCAGTTCGTTTGTGCGCATGTCGCTTCCTTTGAAGTTCGAGGTTAGGACACTCGCATCCCTGGGTCACGCACAAATGGGTGGCCTCGGAGAATCAGGCAAGTCTCGGAGAGGATCTGGCAGGATCTCGAACGGCAGCGTCATTACGTTGGGCCCGGCAAACAAGAAGGAGCCTTTCATGACCAGACCAATCGCGCTTATCACAGGCGGCAGCCGCGGTCTCGGCCGCAGCGCTGCGGTCCATCTCTGCCGGCAGGGCGTGGACGTCATCATCACCTATCTGTCGCGTCAGGAGGACGCCGAAAGCCTGGTGACCGAGTTGGAGGCGGCAGGCGGCAAGGCTGCCGCGCTGCAACTCGACGCGGGCAATGTCAGCAGCTTCGAGCAGTTCGCGCTGGAACTCGGCGATCGCCTGAAGACCGTATGGGGTCGTGACCGTTTCGATTTCCTCGTCAACAACGCCGGAATCGGCATCAACGCAGCCTTCGACGAAACCTCGGAGAAGCAGTTCGACACGCTGGTCAACCTGCATCTCAAGGGCACGTTCTTTCTCACCCAGCGTCTGCTGCCGATGATTGCCGACGGGGGCCGGATTCTCAATGTTTCGTCGGGTCTTGCCCGGTTCTGCCTGCCGGGATACGCGGCCTATGGCGCCATGAAGGGGGCGGTCGAAGTGCTGACGCGCTATCTCGCCAAGGAACTGGGCCCCCGCGGGATTGCCGTCAACGTCATCGCCCCGGGCGCCATCGAGACCGATTTTGGCGGCGGTGCGGTGCGCGACAATGCGGATGTGAATGCCTTTGTGGCCGGGAACACTGCAATGGGCCGGGCTGGCCGGCCAGACGATATCGGACAGGCCGTGGCCAGCATCCTGACCGGTCAGAGCCAGTGGATGACTGCACAGCGGATCGAGGTCTCGGGCGGCATGCTGCTCTGAGACGACGTCGACCGGGGACACCGATTGTTGCGGAGCGGGCTCGAAGGCCCGCTCCGCTGCCTGTTCCTTCAATCAACCCGGTGGAAAGGATTTGATGTGATCCTGCGCGCCATCGAAGATGGAGGGCCTTGTCATGCAAACCGAACTGGCCACCTGGCATTTCGTCGTCGCCGGCGCCCTGTTCCTGCTGCTCGGCACGCTGGCCCATGTCATCCGTGCGGTCTTCAACGTGTTTCCGGACAAGATCTCGGACACGCCTGCGGTCAATGTGCTGGTCTCGAGCGATTACAGCTGGGGCGACTACCTGATCGGCACCGAGTTCGACGATGCCGGCTACTACCGCCTCGACAGCGTCAAGAACCTCCGCCTGTCGGTCACCTACTGGCTGATCGCCGGGTTCGGGCTCATGCTGTTCTCTGCTGAAAGCGCGCAGATGATCGCCTACGGGATCGAAGCAGGCATCGCAGGCTTCATCGACCTTTTCTGGCAGCGCGTCGCCGACCTGGGGGCCTGAGGCGGGGATGTGGTCCCTTCGGGCTTCTACTGCCCTTTCCACCAGGCATCGGCCTTTTCGATATAGCCGGCGGTATCCTTGACCCAGGTGCTTTGAACCTGCCCGTTGTAGTTCAGGTACAGCTTGCCATCGACAATGGAGAACTTGTCCACCTCGACAGGCGCCTTGTAGCCCTTGGCAGCGCCGTAGGCGCAGTAGCCGCCATACTGGGGCGCATATCTTGCAGGGGCGGCTTCAAACAGCTTCCGGTTTTCCTCCGAGGAGAAGCGGTAGACGGCGCCCTCGTAGGTCGCGGTGATGGCAGGGTTTCCGGGTACGGGCTTGTTCATGGTGAAATAGGCGACCGGATCATGTCCCTCGATGGCGACACCGGAGCCTGAAACATTGACCGGCGCGGCTGCAGCCGGAGCCGGGTCGATCACCATCAGGGATGCCAGTCCGATGCCAAGGGCAAGGACAGCTCTCCGGGTGTAAACTGCTTGTTGCATGCCTGCCTCCTCAATTCTGGATGCGGCATCCGGCTGTGAGGCCCCTGCCGCCGACGGGTTATGGACACATTCTGCCCGGCCCGGCGATCAAGAGCGAATGACGATGGCGTGAAACCGGCGCGATCTCGGGATCGCAGTCAGAATGATCCCCGGACGGAGATCAGCGCGAATGTGGGCTGCGCGCGAGCGCTGTCACTTGTTGCCGTCGCCGAAGAGCTTCTTCAGCATGTCGGCCATCGGGCCGGAAGCGGGGAGCTTGCCCGGTTGCGCCGAGTTCCGGGCCTGGCGGATATGGGATCTGCCCTGGCCGCCGGTCTTGCCCGGCGCCTTGCCCGAAGGTTCAGGCTTTTCCGGCGCGGTGGACCCTCCGGTCGCCACGACGACCTTGTTGAGAAAGCCGGCATCGTCGCCGCGGGCGATCAGTTCGGCATGGTCCGCGATGGCGTCGAGCAAAGGCTCGAGCCACTCCTGATCCGCCTTGGAAAAGTCGCCCAGCACATGCGGATTGACACGGTCCTTGTGGCCCGGATGGCCGATGCCGACACGGAGCCGCTTGTAGTCCTTGCCGCAATGCGCGTCGATGGATTTCAGACCGTTGTGGCCGCCATTGCCGCCGCCGGTCTTGAGCTTGAGCTTGCCCGGGGCGACATCGAGCTCGTCGTGGATGACGATGATGTCGGAGGGCGAAAGCTTGTAGAACCGCATGGCTTCGCCGACGCTGTCGCCCGACAGGTTCATGAAGGTCATGGGCTTGAGGATCAGGGCCTTCTCGCCGGCCAGCGTGCCTTCGGCGATCTCGCCGCGGAATTTCTTCGAAAAGCCGGAAAAGGAATGGCGGCGGGCAATCGCGTCCGCCGCCATGAAACCGACATTGTGCCTGTTCCTTGCGTATTGAGGGCCGGGGTTTCCAAGTCCTGCGATGAGCAACATGGAGCCAGGCCCTCAACAAAAATCCGCAAAAGCGGCTTATTCTTCGCTCTCGTCTTCAGCCTCGTCTGCATCGTCCTCGGCGTCTTCAGCAGCGGCGTTGTCGTCGCTCTTGAGGCCTGCAGGTGATGCAACGGTGGCGATGGTGAAGTCGCGATCGGTGATCGTCGGCTCCACGCCCTCGGGCAGGTTGACATGCGAGATGTGGATGCCGTCGCCGATTTCCAGACCGGTGAGGTCGACGATCAGGGCTTCGGGGATCGCGTTGGCCGGGCAGTGGCACTCGACGGTGTGACGCACGACGTTGAGAACGCCGCCGCGCTTGATGCCCGGGGACTTTTCTTCGTTCTCGAAGTGCACCGGGATTTCGACGGTCACCTGGGTGTTCTTCGAAATCCGAAGGAAGTCGACATGCATGACGAAGTCGCGGACCGGATCAAGCTGGTAGTCCTTGGGCAGGACGCGGTACTTGGTTCCATCGACATCGATCGTGGCGATCGTCGTCATGAAGCCGCCGCCGTAGATCTTCAGCGTGATGTCCTTGCGAGACAGCGTGATCGAAACAGGGTCTTTCTTGTCACCATAGATGACAGCGGGAATCAAACCGTTGCGGCGAAGTTCACGGGCGGACCCCTTACCAACCTGTGCGCGCGCCTCGGCCTTGAGCTCATATGTGTTGCTCATGGCATTTCCTTTCGAGGTTCTAATAAAGGCTGCTTGCCGGGCTCGTTTGCATCGGTCCCGAGAAACATCAAACGCCGCCTCCTGCAAGAGATCGGCGGCGCCTCATCCGTGTTGCCTCCAAGGGTGTCTGCACGGACGGGCGTGCTATAGCGGAGCAACCCCGGGAATGCAAGGCTTTGGGCGCTGGGACACCCGGTGTTTCGGCCGCACACTGGCATGACGGCTTGATTGACGGCAACGGCAAGCCTGCGTAGTCTTTCCGGACGGGGAACTCCGGACCTCCCGTCGAGAGCCCACCACGTTGTGGACGGGCTCCAAGCTCCGCGAAAAACGCAAATCCTTGCGGAGCAAAGTCGTGTCACAAGTCTACAATGAAACATCTGTATCGCCGCTTGATCTGATTGCCATCGGGGAGGCCATCGTGATCATTGACGTGCGCAAGCCGGCAGCCCGTTCGAGCTCGGGCCTGGAAGTTCCGGGGTCCGTGTGGCGCCATCCCTTCGACGCGGTGAACTGGGCCGGGGCATTCAAGGGCAGACGGGTTGTCGTTTACTGCGTGCATGGCCATGAGGTGAGCCGGGCGGTGCGCGGCTTGCTCGAAGACAGCGGGATCGAGGCGCGCTTGATCGAGGGCGGGTTCGAAGCGTGGCGGGCCGCAGGCCTTCCGGTCGTGCCGGTGGAGCTGTCCGATGGCTGAGCCCGTTGGCGCGACGCCCTCATTGGCTGAAATGTTCCATGTCTTCGGACGGATCGGTCTCCTGTCCTTCGGCGGACCGGCGGGCCAGATCGCGTTGATGCACCGGGAACTGGTGGAAGCGCGGTCCTGGCTCGACGAGACGAGGTTCCTGCATGCCTTGAACTTCTGCATGCTGCTGCCCGGGCCCGAAGCGATGCAGCTTGCGACCTATTCGGGCTGGCTCTTGCGCGGGGTCACGGGCGGGTTGCTGGCGGGCCTGTTGTTCGTGCTGCCGGGTTTTGTCGTGATCATGGGCCTGTCAGCGGTCTATTTCCATCTCGGTGACCTGCCGCTGGTCGGCGGCATTCTCTTCGGGCTGAAGGCCGCGGTGCTGGCGATCGTTGTCGAGGCGTTGCTCAAGGTGACGAAGCGGGCACTCAAGTCCCGGTTCGCCTGGGGGCTTGCGATTGCGGCATTCGTGGCCATCGCGTTCCTCAAACTGCCGTTTCCGCTGATCGTGCTTGGCGCGGGCGTCGCGGGCATCGTCCGGTCCACGCTTGACCGGAGACCGTCCGCACGTCTCGCCGCAGAGACGCGCGAACCCGAAACCGTCCTGCCACCGCTTGCCGGCCCGACCTTTCGGACACCCCTGGCCTGGGGCGCTGTCTGGCTGGTGCCGCTGGCACTGATGTCGGGTGTGTCCGGCGTTCCCGACGCACTCGCCGCAATGGCGCTGTTTTTCTCGAAGGCGGCCATCGTGACATTCGGCGGCGCCTATGCGGTTCTGGCCTATGTCGGGCAGCAGGCTGTCGAGGTGCACGGCTGGCTGAAGCCGGGCGACATGCTCGCGGGTCTCGGGCTGGCCGAGACCACCCCCGGGCCGCTGATCCTGGTGCTGGTCTTCGTGGGCTTTCTGGGCGGCGCCCGCGAGGCGGGGCTCGATCCGACACTTGGCGGGATCATGGGCGCGAGCGTGGCGCTGTTCTTCACCTTCGCGCCCTGTTTCCTCTGGATCTTTGCGGGTGCGCCGCATATCGAGCGGCTGCGTTCGGTCGCCTGGCTTTCGGCCGGACTGGCGGCGATCACGGCAGCCGTCGTCGGCGTCATCGCCAATCTGGCGGTGTGGTTTGCGCTCAACGTGCTGTTTGCCGACTTAGGCACGTGGGAGGCCGGGTTGCTGACGCTGCCGGTTCCGGACGTGACAACGCTCAATGTCGCAGCGCTTGCGATCGCGCTCGGCGCGGGGATCGCGCTGTTGCGCTACCGCCTCAACCTGTTCTGGGTTCTGGGCGCTGCGACGCTTGCGGGCGTTTTCGTCACGCTTGCCGGATAGGGCGGATCAGTCGAAAAGGCTGGAAACGGACTGCTCTGCGGCCGTCCTGTTGATGGCTTCGCCGATCAGCGTGTCGGTGGAAATGACGCGGATGTTCGGGGCGCTCAAGACTTCCTGTGTGGGCTGGATGGAATCGGTGATCACCAGTTCCTTGAGCTTGGAGGATGCAACCCGGGCAACGGCGCCGCCCGACAGCACGCCGTGGGTGATGTAGGCCGTGACGCTGGTTGCGCCCTTGTCGAGAAGAGCCTCCGCGGCGTTGCACAGCGTGCCGCCCGAATCGACGATGTCGTCGATGAGAAGGCAATCCTTGCCGACGATGTCGCCGATCACGTTCATGACCTCGGATTCGCCGGGGCGCTCGCGGCGCTTGTCGACGATGGCGAGGGTGGACTGCGGATCGATGCGCTTGGACAGCGCCCGCGCGCGGACCACGCCGCCGACATCGGGCGACACAACCATCAGCGATCCCTTGGCGTAACGGTCCTTGACGTCACGGGCCAGAAGCGGAACGGCAAACAGGTTGTCGGTGGGAATGTCGAAAAAGCCCTGGATCTGGCCTGCGTGAAGATCCAGCGTCAGCACGCGGTCGGCGCCGGCCTCGGTGATCAGGTTGGCGACGAGCTTGGCCGAGATCGGGGTCCGGCCCGAAGCCCGGCGGTCCTGCCGGGCGTAGCCGAAATAGGGGATGACCGCCGTGATGCGCTTGGCCGATGACCGGCGGAAGGCATCGATCATGATCAGCAGTTCCATCAGATGATCGTTCGTCGGATAGGAGGTCGACTGCACGACGAAGACATCCTCGCCGCGGACGTTCTCCTGGATCTCGACGAAGATCTCCTGATCGGCGAAGCGGCGGACGCTTGCCTTGCCCAGCGGCAGATTGAGATAGTTGCAAATGGATTCAGCCAAACGCCGGTTCGAGTTTCCCGCGAAAACCTTCATCTGGGACCGCCTGTTTTTCCGGCCGCGTCGCGGCATGGACAACAGTGTCCATGCGGACGGGGCGCCAACCCGTTGGCCCGCGTTTTAGCGGCGCGTGTGCTGAATGCAAGGGCGCATCTGCGGGGCAGTTAATTTTTCTGTTGACCGACAGGGTTTCGCAGCCGGCAAACCAACCTTGCGTTGCCGGCGCGCCCGCTACAGCCCGCGCCAGGCGACGTAGTCGGCGATCGAACGGGCGGCGATGCGCTCCATCACGTCTGCGGGAACCGACGCCCAGGGATCACCCCTGCCGCCGTCGGCGAAGGCTTCCTGGCCCTGGATACGGTGCAGCCGTGCGCCGGAGGTATCAAGGACGTCCCAGACGTAGAACACCGTCGTTCTGCCGTCGAAGGTCTCGGCGGAGAAATAGCCCTTGAGAACATGGTCGCCGCCGGTGTCGGCTGCGCTCAGGATGGCCAGGCCGCGGTTGCGGGCTTCCACGGCGAGCTGGCGGGACAGCGGCGTGACCGCATTTACCGGAGCGCCGATGACCGGCATGAACCGGATCCGCCCGCGGATCTGCCCCGCTGGCAGGACGGCACCGCCCGAACTGGCGGCGGGCGGTTGACCGGTTGAAGGCTGTCCGAAGGGAGGCTGCGCTCCCGGAGCGGCTATGGTGCCTTGTCCCGGGTCGTTGAAGATCGTGGCGGCGCCGTCCTGGTTGCCGGTGGAACCGTCGCCGGGGATTGGCGCCAGGGTCTGCTCGGTGCTGTTGCAGCCGGCAACCAACAACGCCGCCAGGCCAAGTGCGCCGATGATCTTGATGCCATGCCTCATGTATTTCGCCCGCTTGTTCCCCGTTGTTATGAAATCTTGAGGCAGGAGCTGTCAATCGTCGGCCCCGGCACAAGGGGAGGCGGACGCCGGCTCGGTGGTCAGGCCTTGCCGCCGGGTATTGCAATCAGATCGAGCGATTTGCCCGACAGCGAGACTGGCTCGTCATCGGTCGTCAGGTAGGTCTGCCCCAAGGTCATCGCGGTGCCGCTCTCCGAATCCATGATGATCATGTGAGCGAACAGGGTCATGTCGGGCACGATTTCGAGCGGGTTGCCGGCATGGAACATCTGGTGCTCCATCCAGCTTGGCGTAAACCGCGCGCCGAGCGAATAACCGCAGGCATTGAGGCGGTGCCGGGTCAGCCCGTGCTCGTCCATGACATCCGCGTGGGCGTCGAACACCTGGCCAAATGTGGTTCCGGGCTTCAGGATCGCGGTGATTGCGTCCATCGCCTCACGGGATGCCGCATAGAGTTCCATGTGGCGTGCGGACGGCTCGCCGATGACAACGGTGCGCATCATGGCTGCGTGATAGTGCGCGTAGGCGCCCGCCCATTCAAGGGTCAGCTGGTCGTTGCCTGAAAGTTTGCGACGCCCGGACTTGTAGCGGCACAGCAACGCATCCTCGGCGGACCCGATGATGAACTCGTTGGCCGGATAGTCGCCGCCGCCGGCAAACACCGCGCCCTGCATCGCCGCGAGAATGTCGGCTTCGTCCGCACCCGGCTTGATCAGAGGGATGGCAGCATCAAGCGCGGCGTCGGCAAGTTCGGCTGCACGCCGGACATGAGCGATTTCGGCGGGACTCTTGATCAGCCGCAGCCGGCTGACCAGATAGGATGCGTCAGTCAGCTCGGCAAAGCTCTGGAGCTGGTTGTCGAGCTTGCGGCAGTTGGCGCCGGTCAGACCGTGCGTGTCGTATTCGACGCCGATCCGCGCCCCCAGAAGATCGAGTTCGGAAAGCAGATCCTTCAGGTCCATCGTGGGGTCGGCCTTGCTGCGGTCGGTCCACACCACGATGTTCTCGACGGTGGACGTATGCCGGGCCTGGCGAAGATCGGCCGAACGGGTCAGAAGCGTCATCTCGCCATCGGATTTGACCACCAGGCACTGGAAGAAGCAGAAGCCGAATGTGTCGTAGCCGGTCAGCCAGTACATGCTTTCCTGCGCAAACAGCAGCACGGCATCGAGCTTTTCTTCCTGCATGCTCGCAGTCAGCTTGCTCAAACGGGCGGCGTATTCCTCGCGTTCAAAATGCAGGGCCATGGGCGTCCTCCTTGATGGCGATGGCGGAGATCTGTCGTCCGTAATCGGGTTCGTTGCGGTGGGTGGCACGACGATAGGAGAACCAGGCCTCCTCGTCGGCATAGGTGCAGTCTTCGACCATGCCGGCCCTGACGCCGCTTTGGCCCAGCCGGTCGAGGGTGAAGCGCCTGAGGTCGAACATCGCGTGGCCCGGCTTTTCCGAAGGGGCAAAATAGGTCTGGTTGCCGGCATCGCGCGCAACGAGGCGCTCGACGAATTCGGGGCCGACCTCGTAATTGTCCTGGCTGATCGACGGGCCGAGCACCGCGGTGATGCTGCCGCGCGCAGCGCCCATGGTCTCCATCGCGGCTATCGTGGCTTCGAGGACGCCGTCGATCGCGCCGCGCCAGCCGGCATGCGCCGCACCGATCACGCCGGCCCCGGGATCTGAGAAGAGCACCGGTCCGCAATCGGCCGTGAGCACGCCGATGACCAATCCCGGGGTGCGGGTGACGATGGCATCAGCCTTGGGGCGGTCGCCCATGTTGTCCGCCGTGGCGATATGCACATCGGGTGAATGCACCTGGTGAACGGTGACCAGCCGGTCCGGCGTCTGGGAAAACCAGCCCGAAACCAGGGCGCGGTTTTCCATCACATGGTCACGGTTGTCGTTCGAGCCGAGGCCCACATTCAGGCCGCGGTACATGCCCTCTGACACTCCGCCCGCGCGGCTGAAGAAACCATGGGCGATCCGCCCGTTCGCAGAGGCATCGTCCAGCATCGAGCTTCGGACCGGCTCCGGTCCGTGACGGTCAAGCGTCATGATGTGATCCTCCCGTCGGCTGCATGGGATGCCGAATTCTGCAACCTGATCCTCGTTTGTGCACAAATGGTGGCCATCGGCGGCGCGTCTGTCAAATCGGGCAGTTACCGCGTCGACGAATCAAACGGTTCGATCCTAACCTGCGTGCCGCTGATGGCGAGCACTTTGAACAGGGCTCCCATGCGGCCTTCGCCCTCTCCGGCGAGACGGTTGACCGCATCGCGAATCGCGGCCTGCGTCAGGGCATCCCGGCCCGAGCCGAGAGCGCCGGCGCGTTCGACCAGCCCCAGTCCGACGAGGAACTCGCCCTGGGTCAGGGGGCGGTGGAGATGCGCTCCGATCGCGACGGCCGCTTCGGCCAGGGCCTGAAAATCGACGTGGCTTGTCAGGTCGGCCTCGCCCGGACGCACCAGCGGATGGTCATACTCATGCCGGTAGACCGCCTGAAGCGTGTCGCCGAAATTGGTGACGAGATGGCCGTAGTCGATGACAAGCGCGGTGCCGCCGTCGCGCACCAGTTTGGCGGCAACCGTCTGCATCACCGCCGAGCGTGCCGGGGCGAGTTCGAAGATCTCGCCATCCGGGATCCTCGCCTCCTCGACGGGAAGCAGGGCGGGGTCGAAGCTTCCCGCACCGATGCCAAAGGCGAGGCCGCCATTCTCGTCGAGCCCGACGATGCGCTCGCGGAAGCCCCGGGGTGTCTTGACGAACTGGTGGATGGGGATCGCGTCAAACAGCTCGTTGGCCACCATCAGCGTAAAGCCTTCCGGGATCTCCTCGAAAGACCGGTGCCAGGAGATCCGGTCCTTGATCCGGACCAGCGTCTGGCGCTGAACGTTCTGCAGCCGCTCGCTGGTTTCAACCAGATGAATGCTGGCGCCGGTGTAAAGCTCCGGCGCCAGCTTCGAGATGACCCGCAATGCATCGGACATCAGGGTTCCGCGGCCGGGGCCGATCTCGGCGATGCGCACCTTCTCCGGCGCGCCGTGGGCCTGCCACGCATGAACCAGGAACACGCCGATCATTTCGCCGAACAATTGCGACACCTCCGGCGCGGTGATGAAATCACCGGCGCGGCCGAAGGGTTCACGGCTCTGATAGTAGCCGTGCTCGGGGTCAGCCAGGCACAGGGCGAAGAAATCCGAGATCTTGAGAGGGCCGGCCTCCTCGATGATGCGGGCAATCTTTTGAGCCAGCGGGGTCATCGGCGGAACACCCATGGGATTGGGGGGCAGGGTCATGACGCTTGCCTTCCTTTCGCTCAGGCCCGGTCTTCGGACCGGGGCTGGGCCCGAGTGCGCGCCGAGGCCACGGCCCACAGGCCGACGGCGATCATGGGGAGCGACAGCACCATGCCCATCGTCAGCCACCCGCCGAGGAGATAGCCGATATGAGCGTCGGGTTCGCGGAAGAATTCCACGAGAATGCGCGCCATTGCGTACCCGATCAGGAAGCAGCCCGACACCAGCCCGGGGTAGGCGAGGGCCCGGCGCCGATAGATGAGCACGGCAAGCACGGCGAGAAGCAAAAGCCCTTCGAGGGCGGCTTCGTAGAGTTGGGTCGGGTGGCGCGGAAACGGCCCGCCGGTCGGAAACACGACGGCCCAGGGGACATCCGCAAGCCTGCCCCACAATTCGGAATTGATGAAATTGGCGATGCGGCCGAAGAAGATGCCGATCGGCACGACGGCGCAGACGATGTCAAAGAGGCTGAAGACCGGTATGTCGCGGCTGCGCGCAAACAGGACCATGGCGACGAGCGTTCCGAGCAGGCCGCCGTGGAACGACATGCCTCCGTTCCAGATCTCGAACGCGCGCAGCGGATTGGCGGCGACGGCCGTGAAATCATAAAACAGGATGTAGCCGATGCGGCCGCCGGCGACGATGCCCACCGTCGCCCAGAGCAGAAAATCGTCCATATTCAGCGGGGTCATGGGTGATTTGCCACCCTCCCAAAGCCGGTCGTTGCCGGCAATTCGCCGGGCGTAGCGCCAGCCGAGCAGGATGCCCGCAACATAGGCAATGCCGTACCACCGGATCTGCAGCGGACCCAGCGAGAGCAGTACCGGATCGATCTCCGGAAAGCTGATCAATGACAGCAACGCAGCCATGTAATCCAATGCGCGGTCCTCCCTCTCAGGTCAGCCGCACGCGGGCTTGATCCGGTTTTCGGCGCGCGAGGGCTGCTGAAATCTCCCGGACTCGCGTCCTCACGCGTGCGTGCTCCTGTTGCATGGCATATAGGCTTTGCGCAAGCCTTGCGCCACTGGTGCGGCAAAGGGCAGCTTGCAACATGACGCCGCAACACTTACCTGAGGAAGAGCACCATCGCTTCCAACTGTGCGAATGCAGGGATCACGATCATGAACAGCGGACCCAACCGGATACTTGATGAACTCGCCAAGCTCATGACCGACGCCGCCGGCGCGGCGCAGGGTGTCAGGCGCGAGGCCGAAACGGCGATCCAGGCGCAGCTCGAGCGATTGATCAATTCGATGGATCTGGTCAAGCGCGAGGAGTTCGAGGCTGTTCGCGAGATGGCGGCGAAGGCGCGCGAAGAGAATGATGCGCTTTCGGCCAGGCTCGACCAACTCGAGAAAAAGCTGGCTGCAAAACCCGCGGCAAAGCCCGGTTCCAAAACCGGCTCCAAGGCCGGAACCGCGCCCAAATCCCCGGCATCCTGACCGGCGTCGCCGCAGCGAGCCCCCGGGCAGGTTTTGCATAATTTTTTTTGCACAGGTTATCCACCAGCGGCCGGATCTCAAAAAGCCTTTTGAGTGAATCAGTTATGAGTCACGGCGGAATCATTTTCGCAGGTTGGTCCACAGGTCCGTCCTGACAAAATGCGTTGAGGGGACTGGCGTTCGGACTCTGCATTTATACACTGATTCTAAATGATGATTCGGATCGGGCAGCAAACAGTCCCGGTGGGAGTCGCCAAGGCGAACGCCCATCGGCATCGGGCCAGCCGTGTGAAATTTCCATCCTTGGTACGCGCCGTCCGGCACGGCTTCGAGGATGCCAGAGCAGACCAGGTGGGGCATGAATCTTAGCAATTTCGAATTCGACCGGCAGTCCAATCCAGTGGACATGATCGAATTCGTCGCAGCCGCGAACGACTGGACATTCGAACGTTCCGGCGAGCACGAAATCGCGATGACGGTCGAGGGCCACTGGACCGACTACCATGTCTCGTTCTCTTGGATGGAGGACTGCGAGGCGCTTCACATCGCCAGCGCTTTCGACATCAAGGTTCCCGAAGTCCGGGTCACCGAGGTCATGCGGTTGCTGTCGCACGTCAACGGCCAGGTGCTGATGGGCCACTTCGATCTCTGGCAGCAGGAAAGCGTGATCATCTTCAGGCAGTCGCTGCTGCTCGCCGGCGGCGCGGAGCCGACCAACCGCCAGGTCGAGGTGCTGCTGTCGAACGCACTCGATTCCTGCGAAGCCTATTTCCAGGCGTTCCAGTTCGTCGTCTGGTCGGGAATGGATGCGCGCTCGGCGATCGAGGCGGTCATGTTCGAAACGCGCGGCGAGGCCTGATGTGATTTCTGCGTCCAACCTCCTCGTTCTCGTCGGCGCCGGCAACATGGGCGGCGCGATGCTCAATGGCTGGCTGGATGCGAAAACCGATCCTTCGGCAATTGTCGTCATCGACCCGAAACTTTCCGAAGCCATGGCCGCCCGCCTCAAGGATGCCGGCGTGCGGCACGAGACCTCCGCACCCGAAGACGTGACGGCGGGCATTCTCATGCTGGCGGTCAAGCCGCAGGTCATGGAAGCTGTCGCAGGTGGACTTCGGGGGCTGGTCGGACCCGACACGGTCACGCTCTCGGTGGCGGCGGGCAAGACGATTTCATTTTTCGAAAAGCTTCTCGGCGGGGCGGTGGTTCGCACCATCCCCAATACGCCCGCGATGGTTGGGCGCGGGATAACCGGTGCGGTGGCCAATGCGGCCGTGAGCGCCGAGGCCAAGGCGGAAATCGACCGGCTGTTGTCGGTCTGCGGTCCGGTCGAATGGCTTGAGGACGAAGCCATGATCGATGCGGTGACCGCGGTATCGGGCAGCGGCCCTGCGTATGTGTTCTATCTCGTCGAGTGCATGGCAGAGGCAGGCCGCAAACTTGGCCTGCCGGCGGACCTCGCCATGCGGCTTGCGCGCGCGACCGTCACGGGGGCCGGTGAACTGATGCACCGGTCCCCTGACGGCGCGGGGAAGCTGCGCGAGAATGTCACGTCGCCCAACGGGACCACCGCCGCAGCACTCGATGTGCTGATGGCTGACGAGGCGCTGCAGCCGATCTTCGACGAGGCGCTCGCAGCCGCTGCCGCGCGGTCGCGCGAACTCGCAGGCTGATGCGGGCCGGGCTCAACCGGGTGTGATGGGCTCTCAAGCCAACTGAGTGAAGGTGCCACCGGGTTTGGCGCCTCGCAAATGCTCCACATGGATGCCGACCTGGAAGAATTCGTCCGGCGTGGTCGCTCGCCGGGGTTCCCGCGCGGGTCGCCAGACGTTAGACGTTCGGTTTTACGCCAAACGGGACTTCGTCATGAGCACTACCATCACCTGGGATGATTTCGAGAAGGTCGACATTCGCATCGGGACCGTGATTTCGGCAGAGCCGTTCCCGCAGGCGCGGAAGCCGGCCTACAAGATGGTCATCGATTTCGGACCCGAGATCGGCCAGAAGAAATCGTCCGCGCAGATCACCGTGCATTACACGGCGGAGGAGCTTGCCGGACGCAAGGTCATGGCCGTCGTCAATTTTCCCCCGCGCCAGATAGGTCCGTTCATGTCGGAAGTGCTGACGCTCGGCTTTGCCGATGAGGATGGCGCGATCGTGCTTGCCGGGATCGACAAGGCAGCTCCGAACGGCGCGCGGCTGATGTAAGGCGGCAGCCGGCGCCCGCCGCTCAAGCGGGCAGGCGCACGGTTGCCCGAAGTCCGCCCATCTCGCTGTCGGAAAGGGTCACGTCGCCGCCGTGGCTTCTTGCGATGTCGCGCACGATGGCCAGTCCGAGACCCGATCCGGTTTCATCCTGGTTGCGTGCCGCGTCCAGCCGGTAGAACGGACGGAACACGTCTTCGCGCGCGTCTTCCGGTATGCCCGGTCCATCATCGTCAATGGAGATGGTTAGCCACTTTCCCTTGTTCTGCGCGTGGATGGCGACTTCGTCTGCGTGGCGGCCGGCATTCGACACAAGATTGGTCATCAGACGCTGGAAGGCATTCGGCCGGACATTGATGTCATCATCGCCTTCGACGGTGACGGCGACATTGGCGCCCCGCAGACGGCCATCGCTTGCGACCTTTTCCATGATCGACCTCAGGCTCATCACCCCGACGTCCTCTTCGGCCTCGCCACGGGCAAAGGAGAGATAGCTGTCGAGCATCGACTGCATGTCGTCGATGTCCTTGTTGAGCGCGTCGAGCTCCGGTCCGTCGCTGGCCAGCGCAAGCTGCAGGCGGAACCGTGTCAGGATCGTGCGCAGGTCATGGCTGACGCCCGACAGCATCGCCGTGCGCTGCTCGATCTGGCGTTCGATGCGTTCGCGCATCTTGATGAAGGCTACCCCGGCGCGCCGCACTTCGTCGGCTCCGCGAGGCCGGAAGTCGTCCGGCATGCGCTGGCCCTTGCCGAAGCTCTCGGCCGCCTGCGTGAGCTTGAGGATCGGGCGGATCTGGCCGCGCAGGAACAGGATCGCGATGACCAGCAGCACCATCGAGGTGCCGACCATCCACAACAGGAAGATGTGGGTGTTGGAGGCATAGGCCTGGCTGCGCTTGGCGAAGACGCGCAGGATGCTGTCCTCGAGCTTGATGCGGATTTCGACGATGTTGGAGTTGCCGACCGTATCGATCCAGAACGGCAGCCGGATCTGCCGCGTGATCTCCTCGGACAGGGTCTGGTCGAGGATCGAGAAGAACGGTTTCGGCCGTGGCGGCGGCAATTCCCCCGCGGGCTCGACGGCAATCGACAGGTCCAGCCGTTCGCGGGCAATCCGGATCATTTCCTCGCGTGCGGTGGGATCGGGGAAGGTGCTGAGAATGTCGATTGTTGCCGCGATGTCGCGCGTCACCGCCATCGACAGGCGCTGGGTGACCATCTGCCAGTGCCGTTCCATGAAGACGAAGGCGATCACCGACTGCAGAAGCACCATCGGGATGATGATGATCAGCAGAGCTCGCGCGTAAAGCCGCGTCGGCATGCGCTTGGCAAACCACCGGGTGAAGCGTCGCACGCCTCCGGGTGGGTAGCGCTCATATTCGCGCCGGATGGACTCCATGCTTGCCATGCTCTCAGCCTCCCGTGCTGAGCGGTCATCGGTATTCGCGACCGGTTATAAACAAGCTGAAACCGAATGGATAGCGGAGCTGCCAGCGATCCGACCAGTGATCCGATAAGCGATCGGCCAGCTCAATGAAAAACGGCCCGGGCGGGTTGCCCGGGCCGCTGGTTTGCGAAGGTGTCGGAGTCGAGCCTTGTCGCTCAGGCCTTGTCGCTCAGGCCGCCCGCCGGCCCGCTCCGGTCGCAGCTCCCCGGCCGCCGGTTTCGAACTGGCTGATCATGCGGGTGAGCTTCTGGGCGCTGCCCGCAAGACGGTGCATGACGGCGGTTGCCTCCTCGACCATGGCGGCGTTCTGCTGGGTCACATGATCCATCTGGTTGACCGCGCCGTTGATCTCGCTCAGGCCGGTGGTCTGCTCCTTGGCCGATGTGGCGATGGAAGCAATATGCTCGTTGATGGCATTGACCTGTTCGGAGATGGTGCCGAGCGCCTCGCCGGTGTCATTGACCAGCTTCACACCGCCAGAGACCTCTTCTCCGGACTTGGTGATCAGGTCCTTGATGTCCTTGGCCGCAGACGCCGACCGCTGGGCGAGTTCACGCACCTCCTGGGCCACGACCGCGAAGCCCTTGCCGGCCTCGCCTGCGCGGGCGGCTTCGACGCCGGCATTGAGCGCCAGAAGGTTGGTCTGGAAGGCGATCTCGTCAATCACGTTGATGATGTTGGAAATCTCGCCGGACGCGGTTTCGATCCTCGCCATCGCGTCGACCGCGTTGGAGACGACCTTGCGCGAGGTCACGGTGCTGGCCTGCGCCTGTTCGGCCATGCTGCGGGCCTCCTCGGCGCGGGTTGCCGCATTGCGGACCGTGGCGGTGATCTCGTCGAGCGCCGCCGATGTCTCTTCCAGCGATGCGGCCTGCTGTTCGGTGCGGCGGGCCAGATCGTTGGATGCGTCGAGCATTTCAGCAGCGCCGGCGTCGATTTCGCTGGTCTCGCCGTGCAGTTCCTGCATGGTCTGGCTGAGACGGTCGACCGAACGGTTGAAATCGTTGCGCAGCGTTTCGAGATCGCCCTGGAACGGCGTGTCGATGTGCACGCTCAGATCGCCTTCGCTCATCGCGCTGAGCGCCTTGCCAAGCTGACCGACCGCGTACTGGATCAGTTCCGCCTCGGCGGCCTTTTCGGCTTCACGGCGCTGGCGCTCTGCCTCGGCCTGTTCACCCGTCTGGGCGGATTGGATTTCCAGCGACTGTTTTTCGAGCGCGCCCTGACGGAGGACCTCGAGAGAGCGGGCGAGCGCACCGATTTCGTTCTTCGCCTCGCGGCCGGGCACGTCAATGTCCAGATTGCCTTCGGCGAGGTTCGAGGCGACGCCGGTCAGCTTCGGAATGGGGCCCAGAATGCTCTTGTTGACGAAGATCGCAAATGCGATCGCGGCGGCGAGCACCAGTGCGGAGACAATCCCGATGGTGGTGTTGATCTCGCCGGAGATGGCATCGATCTCTGCCGACCGAACACCCGCATAAAGGATGCCGATCGTATCGCCGGCGGGCGAGAAGATCGGCTCATAGATCGTGTAGTAGGGTGTTCCGAGAATCACGGCCTCGCCGCGGAAGGTCTCGCCCTTGGTGAGAACCGGATAGACGGCGCCGTTCTGGCCCAGCTGCGTGCCAACCGCGCGGTTGCCGTCAGGCTTGATGATGTTGGTGGTCTTGCGCCAGAAATCCTTGGTCTCGGGATCCCAGGCAAAAATCGTCGCGGTCTGGCCCGTCATGCGGCCGATCGTGTCGATCATCTCGTGGCTTGCGTATTCGCCCGGAATGGCTTCCATGACGATGCGCTCGACGTTGCCATCCGCGGCCCACGTGACCGCCGTCCCCGGCACGTCGCGAGACACGATGGTCGCAGCCGTTCTCAGGCTGGTGTTCTGACTTGTGAGTGCCTGTTGCTGGATCCGGTCGTTGATGTTGCTGGAAACCGCAACCGTGACCGCAGCCAGAGCCACCAGGAGAATGCTTACGGCCATGACGGTGGTGGTCTTGACGACCCCGAACCTCGAGAAAAGTGTCATTGCGAACCCTCTTTGTGGAGGGCCGAACATGAAAAGCCCCCGAATTTGAGGGGCCATAATTGTCCTGATTTGGTTAAGTTTGTCTAACCCCGGTTCAACCGGTTCAACCGGTTCAAAACGGCCAGTTCTTGTACTGCCAGTCTTGCTAGTTTGTGGTTTCGACGCTCAAGCGGTAGCCGATGCCGCGAACGGTCTGGAGCCAGACAGGATTTGCCGGATCCTCCTCGATCTTGCGGCGCAGACGGTTGATCTGCACATCGATCGTGCGTTCCCCGATCTCGGTATCGGCGCCTGCAAGTTCGTGGCGCGGTACGGTCTCCCCGGCCTTTTCGGCGAAGGTGACCATGATTTCGCGTTCGCGGTCGGTGAGGCGGATCAGTTCCCCGGCCTTCTTGAGTTCGCGACGCGCGATGACAAAGGTATAGGGACCGAAGACAACCTGCTCGATCTTCGGCACGCCGGGCTGGCCGCCGCGTTTGAGAATGTTGTTGATCCGGAGCACCAGTTCGCGCGGATTGAACGGCTTGGCCAGATAGTCGTCCGCACCGGCCTCGAGTCCGTCGATCCTGGCCTGGCCCTCGGCCAGTGCGGTGAGCATGAGGATCGGCACGGTCTTGAGTTCGCGCAGCGATCGGGTCAGCGACAGTCCGCTTTCTCCGGGCATCATGATGTCGACGATCAGCAGGTCGAAATCGATGCCTTCGAGCTTGCGGCGGGCCTCGTCGGCATCCGCCGCGATGGTGACGCGGAATCCCTGTTCGGAAAGGTAGCGGGACAGCAGGTCACGAATTCGCGTGTCGTCATCGACGACCAGGAGGTGGGCGGCGTCGTCGCCGGGCAATTGCATCGTCATGGGTTCTTTCCCTCCTGCCGGCCGTCCCGCCGGTCGATGTCGCTTCCTTTCGGCGGATCTATCATGCCGTTCAGGAATGCCACCACTGTCTTGCGCCCCCCGGCGTCCAGATTTGCAAGTGCCTCGGCGATGCGGCGAGACTGTGGCCGGGCGAGCGCCAGCGCCAGTTCGCGTCCCTGCTCGGTCGGATACAGCTTGCGTTGACGCCTGTCCTCGGGTCCCGCCACCTGGGTGATGTAGCCCGAATCCACCAGCTGCTTCAGGACGCGGGCCAGCGACTGCTTGGTGATGTTGAGCGTGTCGAGCAGGGCGGCCACGGTCAATCCGGGTTCACGGTTGACGAAGTGGACCACGCGGTGGTGGGCGCGGCCGAAGCCCGATCTCGTCAGGATCGCGTCCGGATCGGAAATGAAGTCGCGATAGGCGAAGAACAGGAGCTCGATGATCTCGAAATCGATGCCCTGATCGTCTCCCATGGGGGTTTCGAGCACGCCGTCCGAGACGGTGTGAATTGCGCCGGGTCGGCTCATTGCGACTTTTCCTTTCGAATATGTCAGTTATGTTGACATAAATTGGCGCGATTGCTAGCGTTGAATTGCGCGCGCGGCAAGTTTGCCCCGCCCGCCGGCTTGCCTTTGCCCGTCTCCGGCGCTCCGATGAGCGTCAGGCCACGCGGTCACCGACACCGGCTTGAGACAACCAAGAAAATGGCGGACAGCCGCCTGGAGGAGACCCGATGGCGTCCGTGCCCTTTGATCAGCTTGAAGGCGAAATCTGGTACAATGGCGAATTCGTGCCGTGGAAGGATGCCAAGGTTCACGTGCTCACCCACGGCCTGCATTACGCCAGCGCCGTGTTCGAGGGCGAACGCGCCTATGGCGGCGAGATCTTCAAGCTGACCGAGCACACCGAGCGGCTGCATGCCTCGGGTGAAATCCTCGGCTTCAAGATCCCCTACAGCGTCAGCGACATCGACCAGGCCTGCATCGAGCTTCTCGCCCGTCAGGGATTCGAGGACGCCTATGTCCGCCCGATTGCCTGGCGCGGGTCGGAGATGATGGGGGTTTCGGCGCAGAGCAACCGCATCAACCTCGCCATCGCGATCTGGCAGTGGCCGAGCTATTTCGATCCCGAGCAGCGGATGAAGGGCATTCGCCTCGACATGGCGGAGTACCGGCGCCCCGATCCGATGACCGCTCCCTCGCGCTCCAAGGCAGCCGGGCTCTACATGATCTGCACGCTGTCCAAGCATCGCGCCGAAGCGCGCGGCTATGCCGACGCGCTGATGCTCGACTGGCGCGGCCGCGTGGCCGAGGCGACCGGCGCCAACGTGTTTTTCATTCAGGACGGCAAGATCCACACGCCGACCCCTGACTGCTTTCTCGACGGCATCACCCGCCGCACCGTGATCGGCCTCGCCAAGAAGCGCGGCTACGAGGTCATCGAGCGGGCGATCATGCCCGAGGAGCTCGAAGGGTTCGAGCAGTGCTTCCTCACCGGCACCGCAGCCGAGGTCACACCGGTTTCGGAGATCGGTCCGTACTCGTTCACGGTCGGCGAGATCGCGAAGAACCTGGTCAACGACTACATGGTCGAAGTGCAGCCAAAGAAAGCGGCCGCGGAATAATCGCTGTACTTTCCTGAAAAAACAGAACCGCCGGCGTCACAGACCATGACGCCGGCGGTTTTTTTGTTTCGCGACGAGCGGTTATTCGGCGGCGTCGTTGAACACGCCGCGGCGGATCTGGTCTTCCTCGATGGATTCGAACAGGGCGCGGAAATTGCCCTCGCCAAATCCTTCGTCACCCTTGCGCTGGATGAACTCGAAGAAGATCGGGCCGATGACCGTCTTGGAAAAGACCTGCAGCAGGATCTTGGTCATGCCGCCGTCGATCACGCCTTCGCCGTCGATCAGGATGCCGTGCTTCTTCATGCGCTCGATTGGCTCGTCATGGCCGGAGACGCGAGCCCTGGACTGCTCGTAATAGGTCTCGGGCGGTCCGGGCATGAACCTGACGCCCTGGTCGGCAATGCGGTCGGTGGCTGCGTAGATGTCGTCGGTTCCGACAGCGATGTGCTGGATGCCTTCGCCGTTGTACTTGCGCAGGAATTCCTCGATCTGGCTCTTGTCGTCGGTGGACTCGTTGAGCGGGATGCGGATCCGGCCGCAGGGCGAGGTGATGGCGCGCGAAACCAGGCCGGTGAGCTTTCCCTCGATGTCGAAGAAATGGATCTGCCTGAAATTGAACAGGTCCCGGTAGAAATCCCACCACTTGTCCATGTTGCCGCGGATCACGTTGTGGGTGAGGTGGTCGAGATAGTAGAAGCCGGCGCCTACTGGCTTCGGATCCCGCTCTCCCAGCCATTCGAATTCCGCGTCGTAGGGCGAACCCTTCTCGCCCCAGGTGTCGATGAAATAGAGCAGCGAGCCGCCGATGCCGACAATCGCCGGGACATCCAAAGTCTTGTCGTCACCGGTATATTCCTCTGCGCCCTTGGCCACCGCGTGGGCCAGCGCCTTGCCCGCGTCGGCGACGCGCCAGGCCATCGAGGGGGCGCAGGGTCCGTGGGTGGCGACGAAGCGATCGGCGAAGGAGCCTTTCTCCGCATTGACGATGTAGTTGATGTCGCCCTGGCGCCAGACCGTGATCGCCTTGCTGCGGTGGCGGGCGACCGGGACGTAGCCCATGCGATCGAACAGCGCCTCGAGCGCTTCGGGTTCGGGATGTGCAAACTCGACAAACTCGAAGCCGTTGGTGCCGGCGGGATTGTCGGCCGAAATCTCGGCGCGCGGTGCATCGTGCGGAAACGGTCCCATCCTGTCTCTCCTCTGTCGGTGCCGCGCGGATCCTGCTCGCCCACGCCGGTTGACTGTTGCGCATGATGAAGCATATTCACCACAAGGTGCGTGCATTCGCGGCTGTTTTGGCTGATTGTGTGCATGATATGTGCGCCCAACGCTGACGGGAGTTGATAGTCGTGCATCTCGATGAATTTGACCGGAAGCTGCTCAGACTGCTGCAGAAAGACGGCAGGCTGACCAACAACGACCTGTCGCAGCGGATCAATCTTTCCGCGTCTCAATGCTCACGCCGCCGCAGCCGGCTGGAGCAGGAAGGCTTCATCAGGGGGTACCGCGCCGATCTCGACCGCGACAAGCTTGGCGTCGGCATCGTCAACCTCATCACGGTAACGCTGGCGACGCACAATCGCGACAATGCGCAGCGCTTCGCCCGCCTCATTGCCGGCCTTCCGGAAGTGCTCGAGGCCTACTCGCTGACAGGCGAAATGGACTATATCCTCAAGGTGGTGACGCCGGACCTGCGCGGGCTTTCGGCGTTCGTCAGCGATGTGCTGCTGCCGCACGAATCCGTGCAGCACGTCAAAACGGCCATCGTTCTCGACACCCTCAAGGAGGGTGGGGGGCTTCCCGTCTGAAGCGCCATGGGCGCCGCAAGCGCGGAAAGAGAGGGAACCCGGAACGCGATCAGCCGTTCAGAACTGAAACCAATCCGGCGGTTCGCCCGTACCCGTGACGGGCAGCTTGTGATAAGCCCCGCCTGAAGTCTCGCCAGAACGCAATCAAGACAGAATGGAATATCCGATGGAAAATCAACCCTCATCCGGACTCGCGCAAATCCTGGGTCCCTGGAGCAACGCCTTCGAGGGGCTTCAGGCTCTCATTGTGACCTACGCCTTCTCGGTCATAGGTGCGATCCTGATCCTGATCGTCGGCTGGATCGTCTCGCGGGTGCTGGGCAACTGGGCGAAGGGCGCCCTGAAGCGCACCACCCGCATCGATCCGACGGTCACCGGATTCTTCTCCGTCTTCGTGCGCTACGCGGTTCTCGTCGTCGTCGTCATCATGGTGCTCGGCCAGTTCGGGGTGCAGACCGCGTCGATCATCACGGCGCTCGGCGCCGCCGGACTTGCGATCGGCCTGGCCCTGCAGGGCACGCTTCAGAATATCGCCGCGGGGATCATGCTGATGGTCTTGAGGCCCTTCCGCGTCGGCGAATACATCGATGCTGGCGGGATCACCGGAACCGTTGTGGAGATCGGGCTGTTCGCGACCGAACTGAAGACACTGGACGGTCTGTACCGTATGGCGCCCAACTCGGAGCTCTGGAACGTGGAGGTCACCAACTATTCGCGTTTGTCCGAGCGCCGCTACGATCTCGTCATCGGCATCGGATACGAGGACGACATCGAAAAGGCGCAGTCCGTCCTCATGGATCTGGCGCGCGGGGACGATCGCATCCTCGCCGAACCCGCTCCGTGGGCCTACGTCTCCGAGCTCGGCGACAGCGCAGTGTCGGTAACGCTGCGGTACTGGACCAAGACCTCGGACTGGTGGAACACCAGCCGCGAGATGACGAAGGCCGCCAAGATCGCGTTTGACGAGAACGGTATCTCGATCCCGTTCCCGCAGGTCACCTATTCGGGATCGCTGGCTGTCGAAAAGGAAACCGAAGACAGCTGACCGGCTTCATCGCCGATGCGGCCCGGCCGCCAAATGCGTGGCTCCTTGCGCGTGA
Organism: Hoeflea sp.; assembly: GCA_965233445.1. Classification (GTDB taxonomy): domain Bacteria; phylum Pseudomonadota; class Alphaproteobacteria; order Rhizobiales; family Rhizobiaceae; genus Hoeflea. Next base: position 3,952,499 of record OZ247491.1, on the reverse strand, counting down.
CATTGAGGGGCCGCGCGTTCACTCTTGGGCAGTGAGTCGACAAACGGAAAGAAAGATCATGGGCAATTTGCGTGCGGGCATCATCCCGGTCACCCCATTCCAGCAGAACTGCACGGTGCTGTTCGACGAGGACACAAAGTCGGGCGTCGTGGTCGACCCCGGTGGCGACGTCGACGTGATCCTGCAGACGGTCCGGGAGAACGGGCTCACCATCGAGGCGATCTGGCTGACCCACGGCCACATCGATCATGCAGGCGGCGCGGACGAATTGCGCGAGCGGCTCAACGTGAAGATCATCGGGCCACACAAGGACGATCTGCCTCTGCTTTCGGGGCTCGAGGACCAGGCGCGGATGTTCGGTCTCGACATGGAGGTCCGCAACGTCACGCCCGACCAGTGGCTCGTGGACGGGGACACGGTGTCTTTCGGCACCTCAACCTTCGAGGTCTATCATGCGCCAGGCCATGCACCCGGTCACGTGATCTACTTCAGCCGCGAAGAGGGCTTTGCGCATCTCGGTGACGTGCTGTTTGCCGGCTCGATCGGGCGGACCGACCTTCCGGGCGGGGACCACCAGACCCTGTTGAACTCGATCCGGGACAAGGTCCTGCCGCTGGGCGACGAGATCGGCTTCATCTGCGGTCACGGTCCAGGCAGCAGGATCGGCGACGAGAGGCGCAGCAATCCGTTCCTGAAGGGGTTGTGACCAGAGCCGAGACTTTCGATCGGATCCGATCGAGCGCGAACTTCCGTGAAGACGATAAAACCGGCTGCCGCTGTCGCGGAGCCGGTTTTGTCTTTCCGGTCAGGCCTGTCTGATCAGCGGACGACGCAGAAGTGATCGCGTCCGTCATAGCCGCGGAAGGTGCCGGTCGAAGCGTTGAACGAGCGGTACTTGTTCGAGCAGTAGCGATACCAGGACTTGGTCCAGGGCTCGAAGCTGCCGCCGCTGTTGACCCGGTGCTCGCGATAGGGGCGCGGCGCCGGTGCGGGACGATGGATCACCCGCGAATTGTTGTGGCTGTTGGCAATCGCGCCGCCGATGATTGCGCCGACACCAAGACCGATGATGGCTGCGGCGGCCGCGTCATTGCGATTGCGATGGCCGCGATAGACGTGCCGTGGCACGCGGTAATGCCTCTGTCCACCGTAGTGCCGCGGCTGGTAGGCCTGGGACTGCGAAATGACATTGTTCGGGTTGTGACGATAGATGCTGTCGCTGTCGCCTCCCGCGTAGGCCGTCGTGGTCAGGGGCGCAATGGCGGTGGCGGCGGTAAGCAGCGTGATCCCGAGTGTCTTGGCAAAGGTATTCATCTGCAAGTCCTTTCCGGTTTTCCGAATGGGTTGAGCCGTCAAGCCGGCCATGTCAGTAACCCTATTGCTGCGAAGCTGAACCGTAGCTGAACAAAACCTTAAGGCGATTTTCGGGCCAGGCGGCGCGAAGGCAACCGGTGGCGGGGGGCGACACAGCAAAAAGGCCCGGCAACCAGTGGTCGCCGGGCCCCGTTCAGTCGAATGCCGAAGGCGGTCAGGCCAGACGAAGGTTCACGGCCTTCGGGCCCTTGCCGCGGCGATCAGGCTCGGTGTCGAAGGAAACCTTCTGGTTTTCCTCCAGGCCGGTCATGCCTGAAGCCTGTACTGCGGAGATGTGCACGAAGATGTCTGCGCCGCCGTTGTCCGGCTTGATGAAGCCAAATCCCTTGTCGACATTGAAGAATTTTACGGTACCAGTTTCGGCCATGCTGTCAGGTCCTTTGATTGCCTTCCGGGGTCCGCACGGAAAATCCGGTCGGCGAGCGTCATGTCATATCCCGCATTGGCGCGGGGGTTATGGCAGGCAGTTCTTGAAGTGTGTGGAAAGGTCCTGATTTTATCGGCTTTGCGCCTGCATATCTCATGGATAAGCGGTGTTTCATCCCAGCCGCCCGAAGTTTTTTGTGCGCCTTCGGCTCGCATGTTTCTGGTCTTCCCGTGTTCGCAAATTGCCCGAACGTGCCAAGAATGCGTGTTTTGTCTGGAATTGGCAAGCAAAACTTTGATGCTGCCTCAGCCCGACTGGCCGGGACGTTTGCGGGCGTCCCGGCCAGGGGATGGCGATTATTCGACGATCGCGATCTCGTTGGCGACGTTGGTGTCGTCCTCGAACATGATCATCACGGTCTTGCCGGCTTCGACACCATCGAGGGATACGCCTTCCGCGACGGTGAAGGTTTCACCGCTTTCGAGCGAGATGGCGGAAGTGGAGGTGTCCACGGCGCTGACAACGCCCTCGATCTCGCCGGCAAAGGCCGAAGAGATCATGGCAGCGGATGCGAATGCGAGTGCAACGAACTTGTTCATTGGTTTTTCCATTGGTTGTTCACCCAAGGCCCCCGGCCGGCAGGATTGCCGGACAATGTCGGAGGCTTGTGAGCGGCGGTGATATGCGCTTGCGCAATTGCCCGCACAAGGGGTGAAAAGATATATTTTTCAAGGCTGAACCTGGCGCAATTCCGCCATGATCGGGTTGGATCGGTGATGGTTTTTTGCGCGCGGATCAGCCCCGTTTGGAAGCTGATCCTTTGCGGCGGCCATGCCGGCAAAGGCCTTGTCGACGATTGTCGGGCCTATTCCATCACGGCCACGGACGTGGCATCGGTGGTGCCGTCATCAAAGGTGATGGTCACCTTGCCGCCCGGCTGCAGACCATCGGGTTCGACCCCGTCGGCGAGGCGAAAGGCTTCGCCGCTTTCAAGCACGATCATTCCGGTGGCGGGATCGTAGTCGGTGACGACGCCCTCGACTTCGCCAGCGAAGGCCGTTCCGGCCAGCGTCACAAGCGAAGCGGCAGTGATAAGTGTCCTGAACATTGGATTGTCTCCCTTTCTGCATCGGCGCCGGAAGTGGCGCTTGCGGGAAAAAGCTATGCCCGCGACGGGCCGCCAGCAAATCACAAGCTGTAAATAAATCGAACAAAATCAATGACATAATTACGCCATATTGCGCGACGCCACTCCGCCTTGTGACGCCTGTGTGGCGCTTGAGGAAAAGCAAATTGCCGAATTTCAAGGACATTTCGTGCGCCGCCGGACCGCCATGATTGGGGCGGACCTGGGGCAGGGTCCGATCCGGCCGATCACAACCGAGTTGCGGGGATCAATTGATGGCAGAATCGGCGGGGACCTTTCGCCGGCGCATCGGACCGATTTCGGCCAGCAGGATCGCCAGGAAGATCAGCAGCCCGCCTGCATATCCGATCGCGGGGATCCGCTCGCTCAGGAAAAGGGCGCCGAAGCAGGCCGCAAAAAGCGACTCGGTCGACAGGAAAATCGCGGCCTGGGGCGCCGTCGTGTAGCGCTGTCCGATCACCTGGAGCGTGAAGGCAAGGCCGGTTGCCAGCACGCCCGCGAAAAGGATCTCCGGCAATGCGGCTGTGATCTGTGCAACGATGAAGGGCTCTCGTGCAATGCCGATTGCCAGGCCAAGCACCCCCGCCAGGGCGAACTGGACGAAGGAGAGCGTGAGCGGCCTCCGGCTCGGTTCGACATAGATTCCGACCAGGATGACCTGAACGGCATACATTGCCGCGCATCCGATCGTCAGCAGGTCACCGGGATTGAGGGCCGAGAGGCTGCCGCCGGCCAGCATGGAGATGCCGGCGAATGTCATCAGGACTGCCGGCCAGATTACCGGATGCGGGCGCTGTTTGAGCGCGAGCAGCGAGATGAATGGCACGAAAACCACATAGAGACCGGTGAGGAAGCCCGAATTGGTCACGGTCGTGATCGTCAGTCCCACCTGCTGCAGCGCCATGGCAGCAAAGAGCGCCAGGCCGATCAGCACGAATCCGCGCATGTGCTCTTTCGATACCGGCCCTTCCGCCCGGCGGCTTTCGCGCCAGGCAAAGGGCGCAAGCACCAGCGCCGCCACCAGGAAACGAAGCCCGATGAACAGGAACGGCCCGATGTTGTCCATCGCGGTCGATTGCGCGACGAAACCCATGCCCCAGATGGCGCCGGCGAGCAGCAGCAGAAGATTGGCGATGGGGCGTGGCATGAAAGATCCGGAGACGCGTGGCTTCAAGCGTGAGGCCGACGGCTAGCAGGTGCGGAAGGTTCCGGCAAGCATGCTGTTCCGCCTCCGGCAATCGTGTTCAGGATCCGGCGAACAGGGCTTCGAGGCGCTCCCGGTTCTTGCCGAGATCGTCCTTGCCCAGATGGGCGCGGGCATAGGCCATGACCCCGGTGCGGCCATCGGGGAGTTTTTGCGCGGCGAGATCGATCGTGTCGGGAAACCGCATGACCGGGGAGTAGGTGACGAAGCGGGCCCTTGACGGGTCGTCCCGGTCATCAAGGCGCCGCGCCAGCGGATCGATGGTGAGAAGCCTCTGCGCGAACCGCTCGATCACGGCCTCGGGGGCGTCCTCGAATGCGGGGATCGTGAAATCCGCTTCTGCGCACAGGCCTTCGCTGCAGGCCAGCGCGTCGTTGCTGGTCGGGCTCCGCCTGGCCTCGGCGAAATCGTAAGACCCGCGATCAGGCTTGCCGGCGACGATCTCCCAGGTTCGCTCCCTGCCAATCACGACGACAAACAGCAACAGCGCGATCGCAACGACTGCGAGAAGCGACAGGAGGGTGGTCTTGAGCATGGCTTCCAATCCGGGTCGGGCTCCGTCAGGTCGCCGGTCCATCGGCGCGCCTGCAGTGCGGGCTTTGTGGCGAGGGCCGCATGAACCGGCCCGCCGCGTGCCGGTCGAACCGGAACGTCAGTCGATGACTTCCGGTGTCCGCGACATCCGAAGCACCATGCCGTTGTCCGCGTCGGTGACCATCAGCACGGCGCCGTCCGGCGCGACGATGACATCACGGATGCGCCCGTAATCGCTCTTCAACATGCGTTCCTCGCCGATCACTTCGCGGGTTTCGGCATCGAGGTCAAGCCTGACCAGCAATTGATACTTGAGCGCGGCAACCAGCAGGTCGCCGTCCCACTCGGGAAACATCTCGCCACGGTAGACGGCCATTCCGCCCGGCGCGATCGACGGGTCCCAGTAGTGGACCGGTTGCTCATAGCCTTCCGCGGCGGTTCCGATCCCGATTTCCCCGCCCGAATAGTGCCGGCCGTAGGAGATGACTGGCCATCCGTAGTTCAGGCCGGGCTCCGGACGATTGACCTCGTCGCCGCCGCGCGCGCCATGCTCGACTGCATACAGCACGCCTGTCTCTGGATCGAAATCCATGCCTTGCGGGTTGCGATGGCCCGCCGACCAGATTTCCGGCGCGGCTCCGCCGTCCGCAAACGGGTTGTCTTCCGGTACCGAACCGTCGGGATTGATCCGCAGCACAGACCCGGCATGGTCGTCGAGATCCTGTGCGCGTTCCGAATCGCCGCGATCGCCGATGCTGAAATAGAGCGTTCCGTCTTCCGCCACGGCGATGCGTGAACCGAAGTGGCGGCCCACGCCGGTGAAGCGGTTCATGCGGAAGATCTCCTCCACGTCGGTCAGGGTGCTGCCGTCTTCGGACAGCCGCGCCCGGGCGATCGCCGTGCCGAGCCCGTTGGGACCATCGGTGCTGTAGCTCAGGAACAACATGCGGCTTTCGGCGAAATCGCGTGCCAGCGCCACATCAAGAAGGCCGCCCTGACCGCGGGCCGCGATGCGCGGCAGTCCCTCGATCGGGTCGGAAACCGATCCGTCCCGCACCAGCCGCAGGGCGCCGCTGCGTTCGGTCACGATCAACGCGCCGTCGGGCAGCACCTCTACGCCCCAGGGATGATCGAGGCCGTTGGCCAGGACCTCGACGTCGACGCGAACCTCCTGGGTCGGGATCGTGTCGCGCGCCAGCGACGGTGCGGTGAGACCAGCGAGCGCCAGTGCGGTGCACAGGCCAAGAACATGTCTGCTGTGGCGCCTGGGCGTTTGGAAGCGTGAAGCGTTGGGCATGGGACACCTCTTTGTTGATGCACAGGATATGGTGCGTCTCAAGCGCGGGAAAAGGGGGTGCCGATGCCACCGCAGCATCAAGGAGGGGCCGCGAAGCCTGTCGAGACGCCCCGGACATGGCGGCCCTGCTGCCGTTTCGGGCAGTGGTCCCGGGAGCGTCGATCTGCAGATCAACGGTCTCCGGTGACTTGGGTCGCCGGTGCTGGCTGTTTCATGTCGAGCGACTGCTTTTGGGCAGCGGGTGCCTGAACCACCAGTGCCGCAAGCAAGGCCAGGCAGCCCATGAGGGCCATCAAGGCGATCCTGCGGGTTGCCTTGTGCTCGGCGCGTGCCGGTCTGAGCCGCAGATAGTCGTCTTCCGGAAGCATCTCGTAACCCCTTTGAATTAACCGGGATTATCTAGACCTTTCAAAGCGACCGCATTCGGACCGGATTGTGGCGCGGTGAGGTAATTGTCATGTCAACAATGTGTTTCGAGTTAACGCGTCCGCTTGCCGAAGGCGGCGGCTCGGCGGGGCCTGGCAAACGCCGGCGCGGACTGCTCGGGATCGGGAGCAGCGGCAGGCTGGGCTGCCGGCGGCGGGGCGTTCGTGTCCGGGGTTCGCGGCGTTTCTCGGATTTCGGGAAACCGCTCGTCGAAAGTGGTCGGAACGATTTCGGGGCGGGCCAGTGCATAGCCCTGCATCAGCTGTACGCCGACCCGGTTGCAGAACTCGACCTGATGGACTTCCTCCAGCCCCTCGAACAGCACCGTTATGCCCTTGTCGATGAACTGATCGACCATCAGTTTGAGAAGCCCCATCCCGGCGCTGGTTTCTGTGAATCGGCGAACCCAGGCGGCATCGAACTTGAGAATGTCCGGGTTGAGTTCGGTCACGCGCTGGATGTCGGAATCATCGGCTCCGAAGTCATCGACGGCAATCCTGAACATGCGGGCTCGCAGGCTGGAAACCAGCTTGTGCAGGACCGTATTGTCGCCGCTGCCCTGTTCGGTGATTTCGCACACGATGCGGCTGGGTCTCAAGCCCGCCTGAACCGTCACCTCGACCATGCGGTCGGCCTCATCCTCGATATCGGCCACCGCATCGAAGAGCGAGGGGTTGAAGTTGATGAACAGCCGCGCTCGCTTGCGCCCGAGAGCGCCCATGTTGAGAATGTGCAGTTCGCGGCAGACCGTGTCGATGAAGACGGCGTCTTCCGGTTCCACAAGCGAGAAGAAGTGCCCTGGCGAAACCGGATTGCCGCTGCTGCTTGCGCGGATCAGCGCCTCGAAGGCCTCGATGGTCAGTCGGCCCTCGGAATCCTGGCTGAATATCGGCTGAAACGCAGAGCGCAGGATGAAGGGGCCGTAGGAGGCGGTGTGGAACCCCTTGTCATCTGCAAGAAAATGCGGCTTGCGACGCCCTGCCATGGTGTGCGCGTCTCCGGGTCTGGCGCTTCGTCATCGCGCACACTAGCACCCAGAGCTTTCTCGGGCCTTGTGCCGTGCGACCGTATCCGCGGGGCAAAGCTTGGCTGCCGGACGCCCTGACGGCTTGCATCGTTTGCGGTGTTGCGACATAGAAAGTGCCGGACGCGGAAAGCGTCCGTCCGTTTCATCCGCAGCACTGGAGTGCAGTTCCATGGCCTTTCTCGCCGATGCCCTTTCACGGGTCAAACCCTCAGCCACCATCGCCGTCAGCCAGAAGGCGCGTGAACTGAAAGCCAAAGGCCGTGATGTTATCGGTCTGGGCGCGGGCGAGCCGGATTTCGACACGCCCGACAACATCAAGGCGGCGGCGGTCGATGCGATCAATCGCGGCGAAACCAAATATACGCCGGTCTCCGGCATTCCCGAATTGCGCAAGGCGATCGCGGCCAAGTTCAAGCGCGAGAACGATCTCGACTACGACTGGCAGCAGACCATCGTCGGCACCGGCGGCAAGCAGATCCTGTTCAACGCCTTCATGGCCACGCTGAACGCGGGCGACGAAGTTGTCATCCCGGCGCCCTACTGGGTGAGCTACCCGGAAATGGTGGCGATCTGCGGCGGCACGCCGGTTTTCGTCTCGACCACCATCGAGAACGACTTCAAGCTGCAGCCGGCCGATCTTGAAGCCGCGATCACGCCGAAGACCAAGTGGCTGATCTTCAACTCGCCGTCCAACCCGTCGGGCGCAGCCTATTCCGAAGCCGAACTCAAGGCGATCACCGAGGTGCTCAAGCGGCATCCGCAGGTCTGGGTGCTCACCGACGACATGTATGAGCACCTGACCTACGGCGACTTCAAGTTCACCACGCCGGCGCAGATCGAACCTGAGCTCAAGGACCGGACGCTGACGATGAACGGCGTCTCCAAGGCCTATGCCATGACCGGCTGGCGCATCGGCTACGCGGCCGGCCCGCTTGAGCTGATCAAGGCGATGGACATGATCCAGGGCCAGCAGACCTCGGGCGCCTGCTCGATTGCCCAGTGGGCGGCCGTCGAGGCGCTCAACGGCACGCAGGACTTCATTCCGGAGAACAAGGAAATCTTCCGCGGTCGCCGCGATCTCGTGGTGTCGATGCTCAACCAGGCCTCGGGCATCAAGTGCCCGACCCCGGAAGGCGCGTTCTATGTCTACCCGTCCTGCGCCGGCTGCATCGGCAAGACCGCGCCCTCGGGCAAGGTGATCGAGACCGACGAGGATTTCGTCACCGAGCTTCTCGAAAGCGAAGGCGTGGCCGTGGTGCACGGATCGGCCTTCGGCCTCGGCCCGAACTTCCGGATTTCCTACGCGACCTCGGAACAGCAGCTCGAGGAAGCCTGCAAGCGCATCCAGCGCTTCTGCGCCGCGCTGCGCTGAGGCGCGAGCCGGAAAGACCGGAGCCGAGACAATGACGCGAAACGGCCGTCCTCCGGGGCGGCCGTTTTTTGTTGGGTGTCCGGACTACAATCCGCCGGTACGATAGGCCTTGAGGCCTTCAAACAGCGCGTCGAAGGCAACGCGGCAGCGCGGAGTGTGCCGAAGGTCCTCGTGCATCACGAGGTAGGTCGGCAGTTCCAGGTGGAAGTGGGGTTCGAGCAGCCGGACCAGATCCGGGTTTCGGGCTGCCAGCGCTGTCTGGCACATGCCGATGCCGCCGCCCGCGCGGATCATCGCCAGTTGCGCGACATTGCTGTCGGTGCGGAAATCGAAACGGATCCGTGAGAACTCCGGAACGCCCTTAGCGAGGTCCCTGACATAGGCAAGGTCGTGGTCATAGCCGATCAGCCGGTGATCGGCGAGATCATCGGGCGTCTCCGGTGTGCCATGGCGTTCGAGATAGCGGCGATGGGCGAACATGCCGAGCGGAATGCCGCCGACCTTGCGGCTGACCAGCGCGTCCTGCGTCGGTTCGACCATGCGCACGGCGATGTCCGCCTCCTGATGCAGCAGATCCTCGACGGCGTCGGAAAGAGACAGCTCGATGCCGAGCCGCGGATAGCGATCCTGCAGATCTGCCAGGATCGGGGGCAGCACCTCAAGCCCGATGACTTCGCTCACGCTGATGCGCACCGTGCCTGCCGGCTCGTCGCCGTCAGCCGACGCTGCTCTCGCCAGTGCTGCGGCACTTGCAGCCATGGCCTCGGCATGTCCGCGCATGCTCAGTGCGGTCGCCGTCGGCAGCAGCCCCTGGTGGGAGCGCAGGAACAAGGGTTGGCCGCAGGCAGCTTCCAGTGCCGCGACATGCCGGCCGACGGTGGGTTGGGTCAGGCCGAGCGCGCGCGCAGCCGCCGATTGCGAACCGTGGTCGAGCAGCGCGAGAAAGGTCCGGTAGTGATCCCAGCTCAAAGAGGCAAAGCTCATACAAATATGTATAGCAGAAGAAGGATATCAGGCAATTATGTTTGTCCAATTTGTCCTTCATCTTGAGGCCATCGGAACTCAAGGAGAAGACAAATGACACATTTACACGAAAGCCCTTCCGGGAACGCGGGCCGTGTGGCCCTGGTGCTGGGCGCAACAGGCGGGGTCGGTGGTGCGGTGGCGCGCAAGCTTCACGAGCGCGGATACACCGTGCGGGCCATGCACCGGAACGCGCGGGACCAGGCACGCAAGGCGCCGGACTACAAATGGGTTGACGGCGATGCGATGATCGCGGCCGACGTGCTCAACGCCGCTGAAGGTGCGGAACTCATCGTGCACGCGGTCAATCCGCCCGGCTACCGCAACTGGCAGACGCTGGTGCTGCCGATGATCTACAACACCATTGCCGCTGCCGAAGCGACGGGCGCGCGCATTCTCATGCCCGGCACGATCTACAATTACGCGCCCGAATCCTTCGCGACGATCAGCGAGGACAGTCCGCAACTGTCGCCCACCCGCAAGGGCCGGATCCGTGTCGCGCTCGAAGAGCGTCTCGAAGCCGCTGCGGCGCGGGGGATACCGGTGCTGATCGTCCGCGCCGGGGATTTCTTCGGTCCAGGCGCCGGAAACAACTGGTTTGCGCAGGCCGTCGTCAAGCCGGGCAAGCCGGTCAAGGCGATCACCAATCCGGCCGCACCCGGTGTCGGCCATCAATGGGCCTATCTGCCCGATGTTGCCGAGACCATGGTCCGGCTCGTCGAACGGGCGGACGAACTGCCGCTCTTCGCGCGGTTTCACATGGAAGGCTTCTGGGACCAGGACGGCCGGCAGCTGGCGGAGGCGATCAGGCGCGTCACCGGCAAGCCGGAACTGCCGGTCAGGGGCTTTCCGTGGTGGATGGTGAAGCTTGCCGCGCCTTTCAACGAGACGTTCCGGGAAATCATGGAGATGAGCTATCTGTGGCGGGAGCCGCTGCACCTGCGCAATGACAGGCTCGCGGCCTTTCTCGGGGCCGAGCCGCATACGCCGATCGACACTGCGGTGGCGGAAACGCTTGTCGGCCTGGGCTGTCTTGAGCAGCGATAGGGTCCGCTCAGCAATTGGGTTCCCGGGATGGCGAGACCCGGATGGCCGGTCGCAGGTGCCAAGTCGCAGGTACCAAGAAGCAGGGCAAAAAAAATGGGCCGCGAGATTGCTCTCGGGCCCAATAGGTATGAAGGTCAAAAACCTCCAGAGGGGAACAGCTCATGCGGCGGCACTGGGAGGAGTAGGCCGCCAAAGGTGCATCAGCTGTAATCGATATGATGCTTTCTTAAGCATTCGGCAAGTGGGGTGTTCGCATGACAGCCATGCATTTCCTGCATGACTGGCGAAAAAACAGGCTTTCGCTATTCCCGGGACGCCGATCTGCCCCTTTATACGGCTCTTTCGGTGATCGTTTTTCCGGCTCAGATTCGGTTTTCGAAGCCCGTTGACCGGTCCCGCTCAGAAACTCCAGTTGCGGGCCTTGGAGATCAGGAAATCCCGGAAGGCCTTGAGTTTGGCGGCATTTCTCATTTCCTCCGCATAGCAGAAATAGGTGTCGAAGGATGGAATGTCGGCGGCAATGTTGAGCTGGACCAGCGCCAGGTCGCGGTTGATCATGTAATCGGGCAGCAGTGAAATGCCGGCGCCATTGAGCGTGGCGCGCCGGACCGCAGGCATGTTGTTGATCTGCAATTGCGCAATTCTCGGATTGTCCGGGGTGCGCCCGGCAACCTCCAGCCAGTTCACGTCGCGCAGATAGTTCGGTGCCGGCTCGCCGAATGTGATGATCCGGTGATTGTCCAGATCCTCGAGCGTCTTCGGTTCGCCATGCCGCGCAAGGTAGGAGGGCGCGGCATAGATGTGAAAATGCACGGTGAACAGGCGGCGCTGGATCAGGTCAGGCTGCTGCGGCTGACGCAGCCGGATCGCGCAGTCGGCCTGGCGCATGTTTACATCAAGCTCCTCATTGTCGAGAAGCAGTTGCACCTGGACTTCGGGATAAAGCGACTGGAACTCCTGGACCTTCTCGGTCAGCCAGCCCTGGCCGAAGCCGACCGTCGTCGTCACGCGCAGCTTGCCGGTGGGCCGTTCACGGGTTTCGGTGAGCTGGTTCTTCACCGCCTCCAGTTTCATCAGCACTTCGTGGGCCGTCTGGTAGAGGATCTCGCCCTGCTCGGACAGGATCAGGCCGCGCGCATGGCGGTGAAACAGCTTGGCGCCGATGTCCATTTCGAGCGAGGAGACCTGTCGGCTGATCGCCGATTGCGAAAGATGCAGCTTTTCAGCCGCGTGGGTGAAGGAGCCGGCTTCGGCGGCGGCGTGAAATATGCGCAATTTGTCCCAGTCGAGCGGCATCATGGCGATTCTCGTCCCCTCTGACCGGTTGTCCGGTCTTGTGCCGATGCCTGTTCTCGTGTGGCATCGATATCGTGCGTTCGCGCCCTATTCAGCGGCTTCCGCATGCCGGATCACCCCGGCGAGATAGCGTTCGGCCTCGAGTGCCGCCATGCATCCCATGCCCGCGGCGGTGACCGCCTGCCGGTAGACATCGTCGGTCACGTCGCCGGCGGCGAAGACACCGGGCACATCAGTGGCCGTCGAATCCGGCGCTGTCCAGAGATATCCGTTGGGCTTGTGCCGGAGCTTGTCCTTGAACAGGCTGACCGCGGGGGCATGACCGATGGCGACGAAAACGCCATCAATGGCCATTTCGGTGATGTCGCCGGTCTTGCGGTTCTTCAGCTTGACCCCGTTGACCGAGGCGGGCATCGGGGGCTGGGCCGGCGCGCCGAGATATTCGACCACCTCGGTGTCCCAGATCACGTTGATGTTGGGCTTCTCGAACAGCCGCTGCTGCAGGATCTTCTCGGAGCGGAACTCGTCGCGGCGGTGAACCACGGTCACCTGGCTTGCGAGATTGGAGAGATACAGCGCTTCCTCCACGGCCGAGTTGCCGCCGCCGACAACGATGACGTGCTTGCCGCGATAGAAGAAGCCGTCGCAGGTGGCGCAGGCCGAGACGCCGAAGCCCATGAAATCCTTCTCGGTGGGGATGCCGAGCCACTTGGCCTGCGCGCCGGTGGCGATGATCAGCGAATCGCAGGTCCAGACCGTGCCGGAATCGGTCCTGACGGTGAACGGCGGCTGGGCGAGTTCGACCTCCGTGACCAGGTCGTTGACGATTTCGGCGCCCACATGCTGGGCCTGCTTGAGCATCTGCTCCATCATCCACGGCCCCTGCACCGGATCGGCGTAGCCGGGGTAGTTCTCCACATCCGTGGTGATCATCAACTGTCCGCCCTGTTCCATGCCGGCGATCAGGACCGGTTTGAGCAGAGCCCGCGCGGCATAGATCGCGGCGGTGTAGCCGGCTGGACCGGAACCGATGATAAGGACGGGAGCGTGGCGGTCGGTCATGGCGGTATCCTCGAAGGCGATGTACGGGCCCAGTCTGGTTCAACAGTGCCGGCGTGGCAACGCCGGGAGTTGACAGGTATCCGCTGACCAAACAGAGGGTGAGGGCAGCGGGCGGCAGCAGATGCCATTTAGGGTTGGCAGGCCCCGTGTTTCAAGCTTGCCGGTACGGTTACGCACAGAACTTCGACCCGCGGAGGCCCCCTTGCGTCTTTACAGCAACGCCGCGGTTGCGCAATAAAGTTTCGTCACGGCCTCGCCATGGACCGATTCCGCGACGGGACGCGTTCCGCAACAGGAAGCATGAGATGACCACCAGGGCCGAACTCGACACGATCGATTTCAAGATCCTCAGAGAGCTGCAACGGGACGGCCGCATCACCAACGTGGAATTGTCCGAGCGGGTGGGGATCTCCGCGCCGCCCTGCCTGCGGCGTGTCCGCAAGCTCGAACAGGCCGGCTTCATCCGCGGTTACCGCGCCATGCTGCATGCGCCGAGCCTGGGGTTCGATATCGTGGCTTTCTGCATGATCGGGCTCAAGCACCAGTCGGACGCAAACCTCAAGGCCTTCGCGGCGATGACGAACGAGTGGCCGATCGTGCGCGAGACCTGGATGGTGTCCGGCGAAAGCGATTTTCTGCTGCACTGCGTGGCCCGCGATCTCACCCAGTTTCAGAACTTCGTGATCGAACAGCTGACCGCAGCGGAGAACGTCGATACGGTCCGCACAATGCTGACCATCCGTCAGGTCAAGGATGAGGGGCTGGTGGCCATCTGACCTTGCGGGCCCTGCGACGGGGTCTGTGATCAGAGGCGCGTCTGCGCGGACTCGGACCAGAGTGTTTCGTAGATCCGGTTGATGGCTTCCGCCTCGGCAGCGACGCTGAAATGCTCGACCGCCCGCCGTCGCGCGGCCTCGGCCAGATCGGCGTAGCGGGACGCGTCCGAGAGGATTTCGACCGCCGCACGGGCCGCGGCTTCGGGATTGCCGCCGGCGATGATCTCGCCGCATGCGCCGCCGCCGGAAAAGGTCTCGAACCAGCCCTCGTCGCTTGCGACAAAAGGCACGCCCGACGCCATGGCCTCGAGCGGCGTGACGCCGTAGCCTTCATAGCGCGGCAGCGCCACCAGCAGGCTGAGAGAGCGGATCAGGTCCGGCATGGTTTCGGCAGGCGCCTCTCCGGGAAACAGGATGCGGCCTTCCAGCCCCGCCTCGGCCACGCTCTGCCTGAGCCGTTCGAGAAAGCCCGAATGTTCCTTCGTCGCCTTTCCGATCACCAGCGCCGTGTGCCCGGGCAGGTGCGGCAAGGCGCGGATCATCGTTTCGACAAAACGGTCCGTCCCCTTCTCGGGGCGAATGCGGCCGATGGTGGCGATGCCCGCGGTTCCCGGATAGCCGGTCGCAGCCCATGCCCTTGCCCGGTCTTCGGCCGGATGAAAACGCTCGATGTCGACACCGTGCGGCACGACTTCGCGCACATTGGGCACGAAATCGGCTGCTGCCGGCGTGGTCGCGACAATCGCATCCATCCTGGCGATCAGCCAGCGCGGCAGCAGGCTGTGGCGGCGTTGGGCCGATGAGGTGAAAACCAGCCTGACGGGGAGCCGCAACACGTCGCGCGCGAAGATACCGGCGCGCATTTCGGGGTTGCGGCGCACGTGCCAGATGTGGAACGGCCGGCCCGGCGGCGGAGTCCGCGTGAGCCTGATCGCCTCGCGAAAACCGATCGGTTCGGGACAGCCGGGAAGGGGGCCGCCCACAAGCCGCAGGTCATAGCGGTCCTGCTGCCTGCTGGTCACGGCCGCCGCCGTGGCAGAGACGCCGGTGAAATTCCGGTGCATGTTGAGCACGAACAACGGATCCCGCCGGTCTTCCCCGGCTGGATGGCGGGCGTCTGGGCCTTTGCTCATGACGCGCTCCGGGTCTTGAGGACGATCTGCGGTCAGCCCCACTTCACCTCGAGGATCTCGTAGGCCTTGGAGCCGCCGGGAGCGACAACCTCGATGGAATCACCCACCGTCTTTCCGATCAGGGCGCGCGAGATCGGCGACGAGATGGAGATCCGGCCTGCCTTCACGTCGGCTTCCTGATCGCCGACGATCTGGTAGGTCTTTTCTTCCTCGGTGTCTTCGTCGACAAGCTTCACCGTGGCGCCGAACTTGACCGTGTCGCCGGACATTTTCGACACGTCGATGATCTCGGCGCGCGAGGTGAAGTCCTCAAGCTCGCCGATGCGGCCCTCATTGTGGCTCTGGGCCTCCTTGGCCGCATGGTATTCCGCGTTCTCGGACAAATCGCCATGGGCGCGTGCTTCGGAGATCGCCTCGATGATGCGAGGACGTTCGGTCTGCTGGCGCCAGCGCAGTTCTTCCTGCAGCTTGGCGTAGCCACCTTGCGTCATCGGAACCTTCTCAACCATCAGTCTTTTCCTTGTCCAACTTTGCTGTCCCGCACGTCCGGTCCGCGGTTCCGGATCGGGGCAAGACACAATAATGAAACGCACCCCGAAGCGGACACTTCGGAGGCGTTCCAATGTTTCCTGCCATCAGACTTATCAAATCCTCCGGAAGAATTCACCAGAAAAAAATTTGGCGATCAAGTGCGCGGATGCGCGGCATGGTTGCCGGTTTTCTTGCGGATTGCAAATTTGATGTCATGATGCGGGGGTGCGGTTCCGGCTTCCGGGGAGAGGGCTCTGACCATCCTTCGGGCCCCGGCGCGGCGAGGTGGCCCGGGTCGAGGTCCGCACGAGGGCCGGCAGCGTCGGAAGCCAGCGACCGGGTCGTTCGATGAGAAAGAGGAGAGACGCCATGCGCCATACGATTTCCTTGCTGATGCTCGCCGCCATGGCAGCGCTGCCCGTGGGTCAGGCGTCCGCCATGCAGAAATTCGAGCAGTACAGGATCCTGGGCAGCGAGATCCGGGCTGTCCGGATGGGGCCGCAGGAGGTCGAGGATCCGGCATTGCTGATCCTGGAGCTGGGCGGCGAGGGGGCTTCCGCCAGCGAGATCGAGATTGAATCCGACGACTTTCTGGATGACTGCAAGAGCCTGGTCGAAAACATGATCGGCGATCCGTCCAGCTACGTGCAGATCACCGTCCACACGACCGCCGACACCATGAACGGCATGATCGTGACCGAGTGCGTGCGGATCTCGATCCCGGGCTACTGAGCCGGACGGATCGGGGCAATCTCGACCCCAGGCACTTGCGAACGGGAAGCGGTCGCCTAGCTTTTCTCCAAGACATCGGCGCCAGGGACGGCCGGTGTGTGCTCGCATGCACCGGATCCGGTGCTGCCTGATCCATGTCGTCCCCGGAATGCCGACATCAAGCCCGTTCAGGGATCCGGCAAGCGAAAGCAGTTCTGTCAGACCATTGCCGGCAGACCTGCCTGGATTTCATTCGACGCCGCGTGAAAACGCGGCCCACTTCAAAGGGAGACCACCATGACGACCAGACGCAATTTCATGATCGGCGGAGCAGCCGCTTTCGGAGCCGTGACCATCCTGCCCTCGATTTCGATGGCGGCGGCGCATGGCGCGAACTTCACCCTGATGGATGGCAAGATCAAAATTCACCCGGTGTCCCACGCGTCCTTCGTGATGGAAACCCCCGCCGGCGTCCTCTATGTCGACACCGTCGGCGAAGCCAGCCAGTACGAGGGCATGCCCGATCCGGACCTGATCCTGATCACCCATCGGCACGGCGACCACTACAATGCGGACCTTCTGGCCGCGCTGCCGGAGGTGCCGATCCTGACCAATGCCGATGTCAAGGGCATGATGCCGGAAGGGCTGCAGGCCCGCACGGAAGTCATCGCGCCGGGCGAAGGCACGGAAATGATGGACGTCGGCATCGAGGCGATCCCCTCCTACAACATCACCGAAGGCCGGACCGACTTTCACCCCAAGGACCGCGGCGACCTCGGCTTCGTGCTGACCATCGACGGAACCCGCGTCTATGTGTCCGGCGACACCGAAGCGACGCCGGAAATGCGGGCGCTTGAGAACATCGACCTGGCCTTCGTCTGCATGAACCTGCCCTTCACCATGACCGCCGAGCAGGCGGCCGGAGGGGTGGCCGAATTCGCTCCCGCCATGGTGATGCCCTACCACTATCGCGGCCGCGACGGCGGCACCCAGGATCCGCAGGAATTCGCACGCCTGCTCGAGGAAGCGGGCGCCTCCACCGAGGTGTGGTTTCACGACTGGTACAATGGCGCGCTCGGCTGAAACAGGCTAGAGACTCAGGCTGACACGTCAGCCTGAGTCCATCTGTTTCCGGAGCAATCATGACAGCACATCCTGCGGGACCGGTCACCGAAGCCACCCCGATCCGGTTTTCCGACCCGCTGCCCGAAGCCGTCGACGTCGTCGTCGTCGGCGGCGGGGTCGTCGGGATCATGAGCGCTCTTTATCTCAACCGCATCGGGCTTTCCGCCTTCGTGGTCGAGAAGGGCCGCGTTGCGGGTGAGCAGTCGTCGCGCAACTGGGGCTGGATACGCCAGCTCGGTCGCGACGAGGCTGAATTGCCGGTGATGATGGAAGCCTCGCGGCTCTGGGAAGACATCGACGCGAAGACCGGGCATCGCACCGGCTTCAAGCGCACCGGAATCATGTACTTGTCAAGCTCCGAGAAGGACATGGAGGAGCGGCTGCGCTGGCTCGATGTCGCCAAACGCCATCAGCTGGACGTCCGTGCGATCGATGGCGACAAGGTCGCCGAACTCGTCGACACCGGGCCGGGCGGCAAGCGCTGGGTGGGCGCCATCTGGTCGCCCACCGATGCGCGCGGCGAGCCCTGGGTTGCCGTCCCTGCCGTGGCCGGGTTGCTGCGCGACGAAGGTGTCGGCATTCGCGAAAACTGCGCTGTCAGGACCTTCGAGACCAAGGCCGGGAAGTTCACCGGTGTTCACACCGAGCACGGCTTCATCGCGGCAAACCAGGTGGTGGTCGCCGGCGGCGCATGGACGTCGCTGCTTTTGCGCAATCACGGCATCTCTTTGCCGCAGCTTTCGGTGCGCTCGACCGTGATGCGAACGGGCCCGATGCCGGAAATGCACACGGGCGCCGCCCTCGACGAGCAACTGGCGTTCCGTCGCCGCGAGGACGGCTGTTATACCGTTTCCGCGCTCGACGCCCATGATCTGCTGATCGGGCCGGACTCCTTCCGCCATCTCGGCACCTGGCTTCCGATCGCCTCCAAGGTGCTCGGCCAGACCCGTTTCCTGCCAGCTGCGCCCGGGGGATATCCCGATGCCTGGGGCACAAAGCGGTCCTGGACGAAGGACGACGAAACACCGTTCGAGCGCTGCCGCGTGCTTGATCCCAAGCCCAATTCCAACCGGATGGGCGTTCTCAAGCGCCGCTTCGCGGACCGGTTTCCGACGCTCGGCGAGCCCGACATCACCCATGCCTGGGCCGGCATGATCGACGCCATGCCCGACGTGGTGCCGGTCGTCGACCGCGTGCCCGGGCATGACGGCATCATTGTCGCCACCGGCATGAGCGGCCACGGTTTCGGCATTGCTCCGGGCTTCGGCAAGGTGGTGGCCAACATCGCAGCCGGCCGGCCGACCGGGTACGATATGAGCCGGTTCCGCTTCTCGCGCTTCACCGACGGCAGCAAGCTCATGCCGGGTCCGGCACTCTAAAGCCGGCCGTTTCTGCGTCTCAGGGCTCCGGATGTGCGGGGCGTGTGACCGTTTGCGCTCAGCCGGTCCGTTCGTCGTAGGAGCGACGAGCGCTGAGAACACGGGCATGGTTGCTCACGGCCCATTGCCCGAGCGCCGCCACCGGTTCGAGCAGTTCGGCGCCGAGTTCGGTCAGTTCGTAGTCCACCCGCGGCGGCACGGTCGGGTAGACGGTGCGCGAGACATAGCCGTCGCGTTCGAGCCCGCGCAGTGTGGTCGTCAGCATCTTCTGCGAGATGCCCTCCACTGCGCGCTTGAGTTCGGAAAAGCGCATTCGGCCCTGTCCAAGCTTGCTCACGACCAGAACGCTCCATTTGTCACCAACCAGCGAAATAACGTCGTTGGCGACCTGGCATTGTCCGGGCCGGTGGAGATCAGGTGGTTTCATCGAGGTGCCTCAGGTTCAAAAAGGTGCCGTCTTGTGGGCAGTTCTGCGGTTTCATAAGTAGCGTCAGTCACTTTTATATACAAGGAAACCCTCATGACAAAAATAGCTGTTCTGGTCGGCTCGCTGCGCCGCGACTCGATCAATCGCAAGTTTGCCGCCGCGCTGGAAAAGCTGGCCGCGGGGCGAATGGAGTTCGTCTATGCCGACCTTTCCGGTCTGCCGCACTACAATGACGAGCTGTGGGACAGCCCGCCGGAGCCTGTCACTCAACTCAAGGCGTTGATCGAGAGCGCCGATGCGGTGCTGGTTCTCACTCCCGAGTACAACCGCACCTATCCGGGCGTGCTCAAGGACGCCATTGACTGGGGATCGCGCCCGTGGGGACAGAATTCCTGGGTCGGCAAGCCGCTTGCGATCACCGGAACCTCCCCCGGCGCGATCGGAACGGCGGTCGGTCAGCATCACCTGCGCACCGCGATGGTCGCCGCCGGCACAGCCGTGATGGGGCAGCCCGAACTCTACTATGCCTACAAGCCGGAACATTTCGGCGATGACGGTTCGGTCACCGACGAGGGAACCAGGAGCTTCCTCGAAAGCTGGCTGAACAGCTTCGCCGGCTGGGTCGCCCAGACCGGCAAGTAGCTCGGGATCAAAGGCTGTTGGAGCGTCGCCCGGGCGCTGCTTGCCGGATCGATGGCCCGTTCACGTTCCCGGCAACAGGGGGCGGGGCGGGCTTTCGGCAACGGGGGGCAACTCCGGGAGGCCGACCCTCCAACGCCGGCGGCGCTTCTCAGGGCCCTGTCGGCGCGGGGCGTGTCTTGACCACCTCGTAGATCCCGGGGAGGTTCGGCGGCTTGTAGTCCGAACGCTTTTCCAGCCGTTCGACCACCGCCTCGTGCAGCCTGGCCCCCTCGGGGATCCTGCGATGGTCGAACAGCGGAAGGTAGTACTTGCCGAGCCTGAAGCGGATGCGGAACGCGGTCGGGGGGATCTTGCGCGGCAGGAATTCGGCGATCGGCCAGGCGCCGCGCATGGACTGGTTGATGTCGGCCTGGGGATCGGGCCCCTCATAGTGCTTCGTGCGCTTGGCGGCTTCGTCGCGGGCGAGATCGGGGTCTGAGGCGGCATCGCCGGTCAGCGGCTTGCCATGGACGAGCAACTCGAACACTTCCTCGTTTACGATTACTCCGGCGGCCTCGGCCTCGCGAAAAAGCCATTCGAGCGGGATCTTCGCAAGCCCGCTTTTCTTGTCCGGGTAGCCGCCGCCGACATCGCCGTGGCAGCCGGCAAACCAGACCTCCTCGAAATCCTGCGGCTTTTTGACAAAGCTCTTCTTGCGTCTCGACCATTCCTCGTATTGCTGCCCGGGCTCCCACAGGGAGGGCTGGAAATAGGTGCGCTGCTCGTCGATGGCGACGGCGTGGCGGACGATCTTCACTCGGTCGTTCCTGTTGGTGTAGGCCTTCTGTGTGGTGGTGAGCCAGGGAAAACCGGACTTCGCGTCAAACACCGAGGCCACCGTGTCCCACAGGCCCAGGAACTCGATGCGCAGGCCGTGCCCGCCCAGCACCTTCTGAAAATGGCCGATCTCGGCGGAAAAATCCTTGCTGCCGGGTTGGCCGAGCCGGGTGTAGGCGCGCCAGGCAAAGCGCAGCAGGTGCAGCTGCTCGCGCCGCACCAGGCCGAAAATGCGGATGAAACCCGCCAGCAGCCGCGCTGTGTAGGCCCCGCGGGAAAAGCCGAGCGCATATATCCTGTCGCCATAGTTCCAGTTCTCGACCAGGAATTCATAGGCCTCCATCACATTGTCGGAAATACCGGCGCCGGTGGCGAGCCCCATCACGATACGCACATTCGAGCGCACCTGCCGCCACCAGCCGCTCAGCCCGAAGGTGCCGACGCCGGGCTGGTAGAAGACGAGCTGCTTCTTGGAGCGCTCGAGAGACCCGTAGAGCCTGAGCACATTGGTGCGGTCGCCGGAAATCTGGTTCGACGTGCCATCAAGCAGGATGACAATGTTCCTGGTCATCGCGCTGCCCTCCACGGGCGTTAGGATACGCGAAACCGGGAGAGGCGGCAATCAGAGGGGGAAGGGTGGAAACACTACCCCTTGTGTAGCGTAAGCGTGAGAAAAATGTTTTCATAATCACAGAGCGGCGAGATGAGTTGAGGTGGGGGCAGTGCAGTATTTTCGTAGTCTGTTGAAATTGGCCGCAATTTCAGGCTTCATCACGTTCCGGTCTGTGTTTGCAGCGGATATCTACTCACCAACCGCAGAAAGCGGGAACGGATCTGACCAACCTGTTGTCCAGATCTCCGGTGAATTGGCAGTCGCTGACATTCTAAATTTCAAACAAATCAGCAAGTCTCTTCCTCCGCAGACGATCGTCCGATTGAATTCCCCCGGGGGCAGCCTGATGGCCGGAATTGAAATCGGCAAAATCATCGCGTCTTCTGGTTTTGCTACCTCTGTGTCGGACACATGTGCGTCCTCCTGCGCCCTGATTTGGCTGGCGGGAACCCCTCGGATACTAACGCCTTCCGCAAGGGTCGGTTTTCACCTCGCGTATAAGAGTGACATGGACCAGACTGAATCCGGGGCAGGAAACGCTTTGGTCGGTTCCTACGTTACGAACCTGGGCTTCGGTGACAATGTGGTACGCTACATAACCTCCGCGGCACCGGATGATATGCAGTGGCTGAGTTCAAGAGATGCCGACCTTCTGGGTATCGACATTCTCGTTTCGGATAGCCGTGATCTCGAAAGCGTAACAACCGAGACCCCTCCATCGGCGAGCGAGAGTGAAGATGCATCCGCCACCGCTGCTGAACTGATAAAGTCGATCATTCTATCGACCGCCTATTCCGATACCAAGGCGCTGGACTTGGTTAGTCGATTTTATGCGGACCGAGTTCTCTATTTTGGTGAAATGAGATCGAAGAGAGAAGTTTATTCTGACAAGGTGAAGTACTTCCAGCGCTGGCCTTACCGTTCAGTCTCGCTACGCGATGAAACAATTTCAGCTTCTTGCCAGTTCGCGACCTGTAAAGTCACCGGAATTTATGACTGGGGAGTTGGCAATGCGAAAGGCCGAAGGAAGCGCGGCTCAGCAGTCTTTCTCTACGAGTTCGAAGTCAGTGACACCATTCAAATTACAGCAGAAGGTGGAGAGGTCTTAAGCCGTTACTAGGCGATTTTGAGATCAGAAGAAGGGGCTTTGCGCCCGGGAGGACAGGATCTTGCCTCGCCGAGCGGTGTTCATCACCGGCCTCGTTTCTGTGCGAGAAGGCGCGCCAGACGGTCGAAGTTCTGTTCGTTGGCCGCGTGCAGGAACTTTTCCATCGCCTCGTTGTCCGGTGTCCGGTCGAACAGCATGCGCCAGGACAGGCTTGCGCCGCCCGGCTCGTCGGAAAAACGCATGTCGAGCGTGAAGACGTGGACCGGCTCGTGGTGGGTCATCCTGACCCTCTCGCCTTCGACCACGCTGTCGAATGTCCAGCGATTGTGAAAGTCGGTGCCGTTGTCGGCTGTCATGGTGATCAGCCAGGTTCCGCCTTGCTTGAGATCGAACCTTGAAATGGTGTTGGTGAAGCCCTCCGGCCCCCACCACAGCGCCAGCTTTTCGGCGTCGGCAAAGGCGTCAAAAAGCGTTGCCCGGTCGGTGGCAAACACACGCTCGTTGCGGATTTCGATCTTTCCACCCATGGCAGTCATCCGGTTCGTGTGCCTGCTTCCCCGTCATGACAAGCGGTCGGGTCGCAAAGCGCCTCGGAGGATGGTTCCCCCTCAAACCCCGCTTCAGAAATAACTCTGCAGCGGGTGTACTTCGAGGTTTCCGGCCCTGAGTGCGGCGATGGCCCTGGCGGCGGAGAGGCTGCCGGCCATGGTGGTGAAATAGGGGACTTTCTGCATCAGGGCCGCGCGGCGGAGCGATTTGGAATCCGAGATTGTCTTGGCGCCCTCGGTGGTGTTGAGCACCATCTGGACCTGGCGGTTGCGGATCGCGTCCTCGATATGCGGACGGCCTTCCATCACCTTGTTGACGCGCTCGACCTCGAAGCCCTGCTCGGTGAGATAGTCGGCGGTGCCGGCGGTGGCCATGATGCCGAAACCGTTCCTGCTCAGGATCGTGATCGCCTCCACCACGCGCGGCTTGTCCTCGTCGCGCACCGAGACGAACACCGTGCCCGAGCGCGGCAGCTCGTTGCCGGCGCCGAGCTGCGCCTTGGCAAAGGCCAGCGCATAGTCGCGGTCGAGCCCCATCACCTCGCCGGTCGAGCGCATTTCCGGGCCGAGCAGGGTGTCGACGCCGGGGAACTTCGCGAACGGGAAGACCGCTTCCTTGACGGCGATGTGCTTGAGCGTGCGATGGTCGGGAACATCGCCGTAGGCGGCAAAGGCCGTGGCGAGGTTTTCGCCCGCCATCACCCGGGCCGCGACCTTGGCAATGGGCGAGCCCACTGTCTTGGCGACGAACGGCACGGTCCGCGAGGCGCGCGGATTGACCTCGAGCACGTAGATCACATCATCCTTGATGGCGAACTGCACGTTCATCAGCCCGCCCACATTCAAGGCCCGCGCAAGCGCGATGGTCTGCTCTTCGAGCCGGTCGACCATTTCGGCGGACAGCGTGTGAACAGGCAACGAGCAGGCCGAGTCGCCCGAATGGATGCCCGCTTCCTCGATGTGCTCCATGATGCCGGTGACGTTGACGCTCTCGCCGTCGCACAGGCAGTCGACATCCACCTCGATGGCATTGGTCAGGTAGCTGTCGAACAGCAGCGGGTTGGTGCCGAGCAGGGTGTTGATCTGGCCGGTCTTGTCGTTCGGATACCGCGCCTTGATGTCCTCGGGCACGAGTTCCGGCACGGTGCCGAGCAGGTAGTTCGACAGGCCGGTTTCGTCGCGGATGATCTGCATGGCGCGGCCGCCGAGCACGTAGGAGGGGCGCACGACGAGCGGGAAGCCGATGTCGGTCGCCACCAGCCGCGCCTGTTCGACCGAGAACGCGATGCCGTTGTTGGGCTGGATCAGGTCGAGCTTGTGGAGAAGCTTCTGGAAGCGGTCGCGGTCTTCGGCGAGGTCGATCATGTCCGGCGCGGTGCCGAGGATCGGGATGCCGGCCTTTTCGAGCGCGTCTGCGAGCTTGAGCGGGGTCTGGCCGCCGAACTGCACGATCACGCCCAGGAGCTTGCCCGCTTCCTGCTCCTTGGTCAGGATCTCGAGCACGTCCTCGTCGGTCAGCGGATCGAAATAGAGCCGGTCGGAGGTGTCGTAGTCGGTCGACACGGTCTCCGGGTTGCAGTTGACCATGATCGCCTCGTAGCCCGCGTCCTTCAATGCGAAGGCGGCATGGCAGCAGCAATAGTCGAACTCGATGCCCTGGCCGATGCGGTTCGGGCCGCCGCCGAGGATGACCACCTTGGTCCGGTCGGAGACGCGCGCCTCGCAGGCGGGCGCACCCGCAAACGGCACTTCATAGGTTGAATACATGTAGGCCGTAGGCGAGGCGAATTCGGCCGCGCAGGTGTCGATCCGCTTGTAGACCGGGCGCACGCCGAGCTCGCGCCGGGACCTGGCGACGTCGGCGGAGCGCTTGCCGGTCAGCGATCCGAGCCGGGCGTCGGAGAAGCCCATCGACTTGATCTTGCGCAGGTTCTCCGCATCCGTCGGCAATCCGTGCTCGCGGATGCGGGCTTCCATGGCGAGAATGTCGGCAATCTGGGCGAGGAACCACGGATCGATCCTGCAGATCGCGTGCACTTCCTCGGCGCTCATGCCGAGCCGCATCGCCTGCGCCACCATCCTGAGCCGGTCCGGCGTCGGGGTGCCGATGGCCGCCTTGATGGCGTTGTCATCGTCGCCCTCGCCCAGGCCCGGGATCTCGATCTCGTCGAGCCCGGTGAGCCCGGTCTCAAGCCCGCGCAGCGCCTTCTGCAGGCTTTCGGCGAAGGTACGGCCGATGGCCATGACTTCACCGACCGATTTCATCGCGGTGGTTAGTAGCGGCTCGGCGCCGGGGAACTTCTCGAAGGCGAAACGCGGGATCTTGGTGACGACGTAATCGATCGAGGGTTCGAACGAGGCGGGTGTCGCGCCCTGCGTGATGTCGTTTTCGAGTTCGTCGAGCGTGTAGCCGACGGCGAGCTTGGCCGCGACCTTGGCGATCGGGAAGCCGGTGGCCTTCGACGCCAGCGCCGACGAGCGCGAGACGCGCGGGTTCATCTCGATGACCACCAGGCGGCCGTCCTTCGGGTTGACGGCGAACTGGACGTTGGAACCGCCGGTCTCGACCCCGATCTCGCGCAGCACCGCGATCGAGGCGTTGCGCATGATCTGGTATTCCTTGTCGGTCAGCGTCAGCGCCGGCGCCACGGTGATGGAATCGCCCGTGTGCACGCCCATCGGGTCGAGGTTCTCGATCGAGCAGATGATGATGCAGTTGTCGGCGGTGTCGCGCACCACCTCCATCTCGTATTCCTTCCAGCCGAGAACCGATTCCTCGATCAGCACCTCGGTGGTCGGCGAGGCATCGAGCCCGCGCTCGATGATGTCGAAGAATTCCGACCGGTTGTAGGCAATGCCGCCGCCGGTGCCGCCCATGGTGAAGGAGGGGCGGATGATGGCGGGCACGCCGATCTCGTCGAGCGCCTTGGCGGCCTGGGCCATGGCATGGCTCATGTAGCGCTGCTTGCGGTCGGATTCGCCCAGGTTCCAGGTGTTTTCGAGCGCGTCGAGGGCGGCGTCCAGATCGTCACCCTTGAGTTCGCCGCGCAGCCGGGCGCGTTCGGCCTCGTGCAGCTTGCGGTCGGCGTCCTTGATCTCGGTGGCGTTGGCGAGGAACGAGCGCGGCGTCTCGAGCCCGATGCGTGCCATCGCCTCGCGGAACAGCGCACGGTCCTCCGCCATGTCGATGGCGGCAGGCTTGGCGCCGATCATCTCGACATTGTAGCGCTCGAGCACGCCCATGCGCTTCAATGACAGTGCGGTGTTGAGCGCAGTCTGGCCGCCCATGGTCGGCAGCAGCGCGTCAGGGCGCTCGCGGGCGATGATCTTGGCCACCACTTCGGGCGTGATCGGCTCGATATAGGTCGCGTCCGCCAGCCCCGGATCGGTCATGATGGTGGCCGGGTTGGAGTTGACCAGGATGACCCGGTAGCCCTCTTCCTTCAGCGCCTTGACGGCCTGGGTGCCGGAATAGTCGAACTCGCAGGCCTGCCCGATGACAATCGGCCCCGCACCGATGATGAGGATCGACTTGATATCGGTGCGTTTTGGCATGGTCCGGGTCCCTTGTAGGCGAGGGTCTGTGTGCAGGCTTCGCGCCAAAAATCCCCCGTCGGAACCACCGTTCGGGAGACGCCACGCGCGCGATATGAGGCTAGACGCGGCTTATAGGGAAATCTTGGAGGCTGCGAAACCCCAAAACGGGCGTTGTGCAAGGGAAAGTGGGGGTGACCCTGACCTGTGGTCGCCCCTTGTTTGGATCCCCCGTCCATGACGCCGTCCTCCCGACTCAAAGCCGCGATGATGGAAACCCGGGTGCCGTCGCATGGTGTGGCGTGGAATATCGCATATGTCGGAAGGCACGGTGCGATCTCGCAAACCGATCCCGGCATCCGAAACCCTATCTTAAGCTTGTAACGGCAGTGTTGGCGCGGGTGTCTCGGTTGCCGGTGTGACAATGAGTGTTCAGTTCTCCAGTCCCGGATTGGAAGGTCCGGTGCTTTCGGGCGTGCGGGTGCGGCTGCAGCGCGATGCGTGGCTGTATTACACGGTGCTGGGCTACACGCTGTTCGGGATGCTGTTCCTGCTTGCCGCGGGAGATCTCAGCGGCTCATCTCATGCAGTCTATATCGGGCCTGCGATCAAGGGATTCCTGATCGTCATGCCGCTCGTGGCGCTGGGCTACGATGCATCACGGGTCGTCCTCCGGGTTGATCATCGGCGGCGGCTCGCCTTCAGCCGGGTGTTGACGCCCGAACGCTTCGCAAGCCTTGCTGCGGGGATGATCCTGATGGCCGGGATCACGGTCTTCCAGGGCACGTTCACCACCATCAAGACAGCCTTGCCGCAGCTTTGGGGCGGCTTTCCGCATGACCGGGTCCAGGCCGACATCGATGCGATGCTGTTCTTGGGGACCGATCCCTGGCGGCTGTTTCAGGCGGTTGGCGGCAATTGGGTGGTGCGGACCCTTGTCGAGTTCAACTACAATGTGATCTGGTTTGCACTGTGCTACGGCCTGCTGTTTTTCGTGGCGACATCGCCGCTCGCGGACGGGGTCCGCACCCGCTATCTGGCGATGTTCCTGTTCACCTGGATCGTCTGCGGCAACATCCTTGCCGGCCTTTTCCTGTCTGCGGGCCCGGCATTCTACGGCGAGGTCACCGGCGATCATCTGCGCTTTGCGGATCAACTGGCATTCCTGGCCGAAAGCCAGTGGCGCCATTCGGCGGCGTTCTACCAGTCCTACCTGTGGGGCCTGTACGAGAGCGGCCGGCCCGGCATCGGCAGCGGCATCTCCGCGTTTCCAAGCGTGCATGTTGCCCTGGTGATGATGAATGCGCTGTTCGCGTTCGAGGTGTCCCGGCGCTGGGGCCTGGCGGCACTCGCATATGTGGCTCTTGTCCTGGCGAGTTCCGTCTATCTGGGATGGCATTACGCGATTGACGGTCTTGCATCGATCGCCGTGGTCACAGCCGGGCATTTCGCCCTGCGCAGGCTTTTGTGCCGGGCAGGGGGCGGAACGAACGCCTGAAAGTTCCCTTCCTGCCTTCAGTCCTGCCGCTTCTGCAGATCCAGCAGATACTCCACCACATCGGCCTTTTCGTGATCGAACAGGCGGAACGTGGTCATCGGGAAATGGTCCTCGCGAAGAAAGGTCTCGAACCAGTCCCGGTCGCGGCCGGGAACGGCGACGATCATCTCGTAGGGCGGGGCCATGTCGGCGCTCAGGTCTTCCCCGTCGCGGACGTGGCAGTCGCGGCACCATTCCTCAACCACCCTTTCCCCGCGCCGGACCGCTGCCTGATCCGCAAGGGCCGGAGCTATCGCGAGGCAGACCGGCACCGCGGCGCGGATTGTTGCCAGCAGGCCCTGGAGGCCGGCTGACCGGCGTTTCCGAAGTCGGTTCGGGCTGATGGTCCGCATGCTGGCGTTGTCCCGGTTGCGCTGATCAATGCCAGTCAGAATGGGGCAAGCGGCGGTGGTCCGCCATGACCGGGATCAATGCGCGATGCCGGGTCTCATGCAGGTGCTCTGGAAATCCGGTCGCCCCAGCGGCTGCGCACATCGGCATTGAAGCTGCGGCTGACCGGTATCGCGGCGCCGTCGACCGTTGCGATTTCGAGCCGCGGGTTGCTGCCGCCGTGGCGGATGATCCGGTCGACGGCCGCGTCGGCGACCCAGTGCGACCGGTGCACCCTGGCGCCGCTGTCCGGCGCGGTCTCGGCGATCGCATCGCCAAGCCGCATCAGCAACAGTTCGCTCGCCCGGGCCGTCACCACCATGACGTAGTGGTCCTGGACTTCCAGCCTGAGGATCGGGCCACGCTTTTCCACCGGCAGCCGGTCGATGAGGGGCGCGCGGGGCGCGGAGTGCTGGGCATCCTGGCGGTCGTCCGTAGACGGCGTGGCCGGGAAGTCGCCGGTCGATAAGGCGTCGTCCGCTTCCCGACCGGATATCCCGGGAGCCCGTCCTGGTTCGGGACTTGCCGGTGCGGCGCTCAGGCTCAGCCATGTCAGCAGGCAGAAGGCGAGCGCGATCGGCGCCGCGATCAGGATGTTGTCGGCGATGCTTGCCGCTGTAAGCGGCGTGTCCCGGATCGCGGTGTTGATCAGGGTGATGGCCAGGCCGATCGGTGCCGAGGCGATCACCGCGCCGAGCAGCATGCGGCCGAGCCTGTTCGTCATCCTC
The DNA here is from genome assembly GCA_965233445.1 of Hoeflea sp. Taxonomy (GTDB): domain Bacteria; phylum Pseudomonadota; class Alphaproteobacteria; order Rhizobiales; family Rhizobiaceae; genus Hoeflea. The sequence continues at coordinate 3,923,325 of OZ247491.1, read as the reverse complement.
GAGGCCAGGGCCACGTCGAACAGGGCCACGAACAGCAATGCGGTGGTCCAGGTCGTGGCATGCAGGATCAGCCAGTAGCCGAGCCGTGTCGGCAGCGCGAGACGCTCGTAGGTTCCGAAAGGACCGGTCAGCACGAAAAGGCTCACCACGACCGCGAACACCGCCCACAGCCTCGGATTGATCAGCAGCCTGCGCAGTTCACGAAGCGTGGATTGCAGCATCGTGTTGCTCACGAAGTTCTCCGGTTCAAAGGCGCATCAGGCGTTGAGGATCTGCGGCGACCATGGCCGATGGAGGCATCTTTTGCAATCGGCTCGCCGGGCCCGGACCCAGTCCTGGCGGCGATCCATCAACAGCGGATCCTCTCCCATGACCCTCGAACCTCTCCTTCATGCAAGCCCCGCAATCCAGATCCATGTCCTTGCCGTCATCCCGGCCGCGTTGATCGGCGGCTATGTGCTGTGGGCCAGGAAGGGAACAGCAATCCACCGGCTGCTCGGCAGGATCTGGCTGGCGCTGATGGTGCTCACGGCGGTTTCGTCCTTCTTCATTCACTCGATCAACCTGATCGGCGGCTTCTCGCCGATCCACATTCTTTCGGTGGTGGTTCTGGTGGCCGCGCTCGAAGTGGTCCGCTCGGCCCGGCGACGCAATTTCGTCCGTCATCGGCAGGTGGTCAAAGCGCTCTACTTCGGCGCGATCGGCGTCGCAGGCGCGTTCGCGCTGCTGCCCGGACGGATCATGCACGAGACGCTCTTCGGCGAGGCCCTTGCCGATGCCGGAGCGGCGGCCCGGGCTTCCTCCACGGCACAGGTTGCCGGGGGCGTTCCTGTCTGGGTCTGGCCGCTGCTGGTGGTGCTGGTGGCGCTCGGGATCAGCCGGATTCGGGACCGCGAGATGCCGGTCTGGCGGCTTCTGGTGCTCCCGGCGATCCTGATCCCGATCTCGGTGCTCACGGCCCTCTTCGGCGGAATGACCGCGACCGCATTGCTGGCGCTGACCGCAGGGATTGTGCTCGGCGCAACGACGGGCTGGTGGACGATGCGCGATCTCGACGTGCACCGGCTTTCCGGCAACCGGATCAGGGTCAGGGGCGAAACTGTCTCGCTGGTCGCCATCCTGGCGATCTTCGCCAGCCGCTTTGCTTCAGGCATGCTCGAGGCGATCGGCTCCCCGCTGTCCGAACTTCCGGGCGTGGCGGAACTTTTCGTGCTGATTCCGGTTTTCTTCGCGGCGCTGATGGCTGCCCGCACCGTGGCGCAGGCCGGCTTCAATCCGTTCCGCCACCAAGGCCGGCGATTGGCCGGCGAGGCGCAGAGTTGAAACCGGTTGCGGCGCCCCGTACAAACGCTGCATAAGCATGGGCTGAAGCCGCCTCGGGAGTGGAAAGCATGGATTGGAAGGGCCGCCGTCAGAGCGACAACATCGAGGACCGGCGCGGCCGGTCTCCCCGCGGCGGCAGCCCTTTCGGGCGCGGCGGCTTGCGGTTGCCCAGCGGGCGCATGGGCGGTTCGCGCCTGAGCTTCAAGACGATCGTGATCATCGGGGTGGTCTTTCTCGTGCTCAAGCTGATCGGCATCGACCCGCTGCAATTGCTCAGCGGCGGTCCGGGAACCGTGCTGACCGGTGGGCCCTCGGCACCGGCAAGCCAGGTCTCCGAGGCCCGCAAGGACGAGATGACCCAGTTCGTCGCCACGGTGCTTGCGGAAACCGAGGACGTCTGGAACGGCATCATGCAGTCACAGGGCCGGACCTATCCGGAGCCGACGCTGGTGCTGTTTTCCGGTGCGGTGAATTCGGACTGCGGCAACGCCAGCGCCGCATCGGGACCGTTTTACTGCCCGGCCGACGAGAAGGTCTATATCGACCTGTCCTTCTTCGACGAGCTTGCGCAGCGCTTCAAGGCGTCAGGCGATTTCGCCCAGGCCTACGTGCTCGCTCACGAGGTGGGACATCATGTGCAGAACCTCATCGGCGTGCTGCCCGAGTTCAACCGCCGCCGCCCCTCGATGAGCCAGAGCGAGCAGAACCAGATGTCGATCCGGGTCGAGTTGCAGGCCGATTGTTTTGCGGGCATCTGGGGGCACTACACAGCGCAGCGCGGCCTCCTCGAACGCGGCGACCTGGAAGAAGCGTTGAACGCCGCCCAGCAGATCGGCGATGACACGATCCAGCGTCGCACCCAGGGCTATGTCGTGCCCGAAAGTTTCAACCACGGGACTTCGGCGCAGCGCAAGGAATGGTTCGCGCGCGGCTTCGAAAGCGGCCGGCTGGAAGCCTGCGACACCTTCAACAACCCGGTTTGACTGCGTGCGTGGATGCCGCCCGGCAGCCCGCGCCCGCAATGCTTTTCTGACAGGCTCCGATGCCTGCCCTTGTCGGACAAGGCACATGCAATTGCAGCGTTGACCGACCCCGGCAGCCCGACGTCAGTCACTGCCAGTTTTCGGGTGTGTTTTTTGGGAGCGTGCTGGCTGTCCGCCTTAAGAATTTGGCAACGGACAATCCAATAGGAATTCTGCATGGATGCGGATGAAGCCGCATCCCTCCCTTCCTCCCATGCGCCTGTTGCCCGGATCCATCCTCGAACACAACAGGCTTCGGCTTCCGGCATGATGTCGTGGGTTGACCCGCCACTCAGGATAACAGGCATGAAGTTCACCAAATTCAAAGTCGGTGCAAAATTCGCTGCGACATTCGTGTTGCTCATCGGCATTTTCGTCGCCGTCGGCGCAACCACCTATTTCAGTCTTCGCACAATCAAGACGGCGAGCGACTGGAACACCCATACCTACCACGTGCTTGGCTATTCCAATGACCTGATTGCCGCTGTGGTCAACCAGGAGACCGGGGTGAGGGGGTTTCTGATATCCGGCGATGAAAGCTTCCTCGAGCCGTTCCATGCGGGGCGAACCGCGTTCAACGAGAACATGAAGACGCTGCTGGAGCTGACATCGGACAATCCGGCGCAGCAGGCGCGTCTGCGGAAGGTCGAACAGTTGGGCAACGACTGGACGACGACCATCGCGGAGCGTGAGATCGCTCTGATGAAGGATCCGGCCACGGTCGAAGAGGCCCGTCGCATCGAGAGCTCCGGCGCCGGCAAGGGCCTGATGGACGCGTTGCGCGAAGCCCATGCGGAGTTCGAGAGTGCAGAAAGCGCGCTGCTCGGCGCGCGCGGTGCGACCCGCGAAAACGCGATCAGTTTCTCGCAGATGGCCATTCTTCTGGGCGTCGGTGCGGTTCTGGTGATCGGGACGCTGCTTGCCTACCTGCTGACACGTCACATTGGCGGCGCAGTCGCCTCCCTGACCCGCCAGATGCAGGACCTCGCCTCCGGCAACAACAATATCGAGGTGCCCTTCCAGGGTCGCGGTGACGAAATCGGCGACATGGCGAAGACCGTCCTGGTCTTCCGCGATGCTGCCCTCGACAAGGAACGCCTCGAGCGCGAGACCGAAGAGAACCGGACCCTCAGCGAACGGGAACGCGCCGAACGCGAGCGTACGAAAGCCGCAGAGGCGAAAAGCCTCAGCACCGCCGTGGATGCGCTTGCCGGCGGCCTGAAGGAACTCTCCAACGGGAACCTGACGGTTCAGCTCAGGGAGCCTTTTGCCGGAGACCTCGACCGTCTGCGTACAGATTTCAACGCTTCTGTGGAGACCCTTGCCAAGACGCTGACGGAGGTGGAAAGCACCATCAGCGGCGTGGACGCCAATGCCGGCGAGATGCGCTCGGCCGTGGAAGATCTGTCCCGCCGGACCGAGCAGCAGGCTGCTTCGCTCGAGGAAACGTCGGCTGCGCTCGAGCAGATCACGGCCACGGTCAAGAACTCCTCCGAGCGGGCCCAGGAAGCCAACAAGAAGGCGCTTGAGGCCAAGGCTTCGACCGAAACATCGACCAATGTCGTCTCCGATGCCGTCGATGCCATGAGCCGCATCGAGCACGCCTCGGGCGAGATCGCCAAGATCATCGGCGTGATCGACGAAATCGCCTTCCAGACCAACCTGCTCGCACTCAATGCCGGGGTCGAGGCGGCCCGGGCGGGCGAAGCGGGCAAGGGCTTTGCGGTCGTCGCGCAGGAAGTGCGCGAACTGGCCCAGCGCTCGGCAACCGCTGCCAAGGAGATCAAGGATCTCATCGGCAAGTCGGGCGCAGAGGTCGAGAACGGCGTGGAACTGGTGAAGGCGACCGGCGCGGCACTCGCAAAGATCGCGGAGCATGTTGGTGAAATCAACGGCCACATCGAATCGATCGCAACCACCGCCCGCGAGCAGTCCAACGGGCTCCAGGAGGTCAATGTTGCCGTCAGCCAGATGGATCAGGTGACCCAGCAGAATGCGGCCATGGTGGAGGAAACCACGGCGCTCACCCACCGTCTGTCAGAGGAGAGCAATCACCTGGCGGCCCTGGTCAAGCGCTTCCACCTGTCGGGTTCCGGCGCAGCCGCTCCCCGCGCAGTGTCGAACGAAGCTCCTGCTTCGAGCCGGCCTTCGCCTGCAAAGACGATGATCAACAAGGTCCGCCAGGCGTTCAGCACCAACGGGTCTGCCGCTGTCGACCAGGAATGGTCGGAGTTCTGAGCGATCGGAAACAATCGGCCTCGTTGAGGCCGACCCACAGGGAATGCCGGGAGCCTTCTTGCGGGCTCCCGGCATTTTTTGTTGGAACACCGTTCAATCGGCGTCCGGGGCATCGCGCGAAACCACCTCGACCGGCGTACGCATGAGAATCTCCCGATGCGGGAAGGGGATCTTCACGTCATTTTCCTTGAAGATGTCCCATAGCGCGATCAGCACCTTGCCGCGCACATTGGTGAGACCGGCTTGCGGATCGGTGATCCAGAACCGCAACTTGAAATCCAGCGAAGATGCGCCGAACGCGGTCATCCAGCAGACCGGCGGCCGGGTCGAGAGCACCCGGTCCACCGAGGTCGCAGCCTCGATGGCGAGCTTGGTCACTTCATGCGGGTCGCTGTCATAGGACACGCCGAAATCGACATCGAGGCGCACGAGCTTGTCGGAGAATGACCAGTTGACGACCTGCTGGGTGATGAAGTCCTCGTTCGGGATCAGGTACTCGCGCCCGTCGCGGGTGATGACCGAGACGAAGCGGGCGCGCAATTCGCGGATCCAGCCGAAGGTGTCGCCGAGCGCGATGGTGTCGCCGGGCTTGATCGAGCGGTCGACCAGGATGATGACGCCCGAGATGAAGTTGGAAACGACCTTCTGCAGACCGAACCCGAGCCCGACGCCGACCGCACCGGAAAACACCGTGAGCGCTGTCAGGTCGATGCCTGTCGAACTCAGCGCGATCAGGATGGCGACGCCGATCAGGCTGATCTTGGCGACCTTGCCCGCCAGCACCTGAAAGGAGGGCGAGAGGTCGTCGATGGACTGGATGCGGCTGTCGAAGAAATTCCCCAGCAGATTTGCGAGCCACAAGAACACCGCGGTAATGATGACGGTGCGCAGCACGAACAGCGCGGAGATTCTCAGGTCGCCGACCTGCAACGCCGCCTGGTCGAGAAACAGTGCGGTTTCATCGCGCAGATCGAGGATCCCGAGCGCGGCGTAGGTGAAAACCGCAAGCGCGATCAGCCTGGCGATCGTGCGGTTGTGGATGACCCGGCTCGATACTGAGATCGCCAGCCAGGCGAAACCGAGCGCCAGCGCCAGCGTCAGCAGGTAGGTCCGTGACGGCCAGGTCATCTCCAGCGCCATGGTTCGCGCCAGCGCGAGCAACAGCAGGAAGATGATCCAGTTCGTTCGGCGCATCACCGCGACGATCACCCGCAAGACCCCGGGCGCGCCCTTGATCGAACGGGCCCAGTTTTCCAGCCGCGGCTCGACCCGGCTTCCGATCACCCGGCCTGCCAGGAAGCAGGCCGCGATGATGGCGATCTGGTAGAACGTCCAGGGCTGTGCCAGGTAGGCCTTTGCCCAGACCCATTGATCGGTCAGTGATTGCCAAAGGTCCGGAATGTCGATTTCGTTCATGCCCGCATTATGGGAGGCCCTGAGCGGCTTGAGAAGGGCAGAATGCAGAACTCGCGTCCAAGATCGGTGCCGGCCGTGCCGCGCCGGTCGCGCGCGCCTTGCCATATACCGGTCCCCGGCGCATAAGCGTCCCTCCTGAAAAGAGGTTCGAACAGGGTGAATGCGATGAGTGCGGGTGCAATGGTTGGCAGAAACGGACAGAGCTGGAACGCGCATATCCGCGCGACGCTCACGCTCGGGCTGCCACTGGTCGGGACCCAGATCGCGCAGATCGCGATCGCGACCACCGATGTTGTGATGCTCGGTTGGTACGGAACCGAAGAACTGGCGGCGACGGTGCTCGGCTCGCAGGCGTTTTTCGTCTTCTATATTTTTGGCGCCGGCTTCGCCAATGCCGTGCTTCCGCTCGCCGCCCAGGCGGAGGGGCGCAACGATCCCACCCATGTGCGCCGTTCCGTGCGCATGGGGTTCTGGATCCTGCTGCTCTATGCGGCTGCGGTGCTGCCGGTCCTTTGGCATCTCGAATCATTGCTGATCGCGCTCGGCCAGAAGCCCGAACTTGCGGCACTTGCGAGCGACTACATCCGGATCGCGCAGTGGGGCATGTTCCCGGCCCTGATGGTGATGGGGCTGAGGTCGTTCTTTGCCGCGCGCTCCAAGACCAGCGTGGTGCTCTGGTCGGCGCTGCTGGGCACGGTCGTCAACGCGATGTTCAACTATGTCCTGATCTTCGGCAATTTCGGCGCGCCCGAGATGGGCGTGCGCGGCGCGGCGGTCGCGTCGGTGGGCAGTGCGACGGTGATGTTCCTGATCATGGCGGGATGGGCAGCCCTGCATCCCGATCACCTCGAATATAGGATCTTCCAGCGGTTCTGGCGTCCCGAGTGGCCGGCGTTTTTCGAGGTTTTCCGGCTGGGCCTGCCGATCGGGTTCACGATTCTGGCCGAAGTTGGTCTGTTTATGGCCGCTTCGGTGATGATGGGCTGGCTCGGCACGGTGCCGCTGGCGGCTCACGGGATCGCCATCCAGCTTGCCTCCATCAGCTTCATGATCCCGCTCGGGCTTTCGCATGCGGCAACGGTGCGGGTCGGGCAGGCCTATGGCCGGGGCGACATGGAGGGGCTGGCGCGCGCGTCGCATGCGGTGATGGGGCTTGCAGCGGTCTTCGCGCTCGCCTCCGGTGCCCTGTTCTGGCTGTTTCCCGAACAGCTGATCAGCCTGTTTCTCGATGAGACCAATGTCGATTCGGCCGAACTCCTGCGGGTGGCCGTGCCGCTTCTGCTGGTGGCCGCCGCGTTCCAGCTCGTCGATGCGATCCAGGCGATCGGGGCAGGGCTTCTGCGCGGCATCAAGGACACCCGGGTGCCGATGATCTACGCGATCATCAGCTACTGGCCGATCGGCCTTTCGGCTGCCTATGGCCTGGGCTTCGGGCTCGGCCTTGGCGGACCCGGCATCTGGGGAGGTCTGGCGCTTGGTCTCGGCGTGGCAGCGGTGCTGCTCAACCTGCGCTTTGCCCGGCGGGAGCTGTTCCTGGGCCGCATGGAGGCTGCGGGTTAGCCTCCCGGGTCTTGGCCTAATCGCGGGCCGGCGGGCGGCGGCCTGAAAATCAGTCCGGCCGTCCGGGTTCGCTGCGGCTGCTGCAGTAGAGCGCGATCTTGTTGCCTTGCGGATCGCGGAGGTAGCCCACATAGAAATGCGCGCTGTAGTCCGTGCGAAAGCCCGGCGCGCCTTCGTCTCGCCCCCCGGCGGCAAGGGCGCTCGCATGCAGGTCACGGACCATCGCCTGCGTGGGCACCTCGAACGCCACCATGGCGCCGTTTCCTGTGGAGGCGGGGGCGCCGTCATATGGCGGCTTGACGTAGAAATCGGGCGGCAGGAAGGCGCTGCCGTCCGCCATGGGGATCGAGTAGCTCAGGCCTTCGCGGGAGACATCAAGCCCGTAGCCAAGTCGGGGCAGGAAGGCCGAGTAGAACTTTTCGGCCATATCCAGATCATCGGCGCCGACGGTGACATAGCCAATCATTGCGCCTCTCCATCCCTCGTTGCTGCGGCAACGCGCCGGACCCCGTCATCTGTGTCCCGCCCAGACAGTCGGCGGTAACCACAGGTCAGGTGATGTCCCGGCACCGGAGCTTCAGCGTTCGGCGAGTGCCGGCTGGCCCTGACGCTCGCGCACCAGATTGATGAAACGGCGGAACAGGTAGTGGCTGTCCTGCGGGCCGGGCGAGGCTTCGGGGTGATGCTGGACCGAGAACACCGGCTTTCCGACCAGGCGCAGGCCGCAATTGGAGCCGTCGAACAGCGAAACATGGGTTTCCTCGACGCCCTCGGGCAGGCTGTTTGAATCCACCGCAAAGCCATGGTTCATCGACACGATCTCGACCTTGCCGGTGGTGTGGTCCTTGACCGGGTGGTTGGCGCCGTGGTGGCCCTGGTGCATCTTGGTGGTGCGCCCGCCGAGTGCCAGCGCGAGGATCTGGTGCCCCAGGCAGATGCCGAAGACCGGCAGGCCGCTGTCGACGAGCTTGCGGATCTCGGGCACCGCGTAGTCTCCGGTCGCGGCCGGATCTCCGGGGCCGTTCGACAGGAAGATGCCGTCGGGCGACATGGCCAGAATGTCATCGGCCGACATGGTTGCGGGCACCACGGTGACCTTGCAGCCGAGACCTGAAAACAGCCTCAGGATGTTGCGCTTGACGCCGTAGTCGATGGCCACGATATGGGCAGCCTTGCCGTCGCCGTCGGAATAGCCCTGATCCCATACCCAGGGCCCCTGGGTCCAGTTCGAGGACTGTCCGGAACTTGCGTCCTTGGCGAGGTCGAGCCCCTCCAGTCCGCTCCAGTCGGCGGCCAGCGCCTTGAGCGCGTCGAAGTCGAAATTGCCGTCGGGGTCGTGGGCGATCACCGCGTTGGGCATGCCTTTTTCGCGGATCCATGCAGTCAGTGCACGGGTGTCGATGCCCGACAGGCCGATGATGCCGCGCGCCTTCAGCCATGCGTCGAAGTGACTGGCGGAGCGGTAGTTCGACGGCTCCGTGATGTCGGCCTTGAAGATTGCACCGACCGCGCCGATCCGGGCCGCCGGCGTCAGATCCTCGGTGTCATCGTCATTGGCGCCGATGTTGCCGATATGGGGAAAGGTGAAGGTAACGATCTGGCCCATGTAGGACGGATCAGTCAGGATCTCCTGGTAGCCGGTCAGCGCGGTGTTGAAGCACACCTCGGCCTGGGCCTTGCCGGTTGCGCCGACACCCTTGCCCTCGATGACTGTGCCGTCTGCGAAAACCAGAACGGCGGTCGGCTTGGTCTTGGTCCAGGGGCTTGCGGTCATGTCCACTCCATAGGCTAGTGCCCTTCGGCGGGGAGGGCTGTCAGTGTCATCCGGGCGTCTTCCGGACGCACCCTTGATATCGGGCATGGCCATCGCCATTTTGTGCTGCATGCGATCCAAGGCGCGGAAAACGGTTCCCGCGTCCTCAGAGGTCCCAGTCCGATCTTGCAGATGCCGGTAAATAGACAAGCTGCTGCCTGTGGTCAATCAGGCCGTCTGCGGGATACAGGCAATAATTCGCTTGAACAGACCGTGGGGCTGGGAGTAATCCTGTGCGCTCGTGAAGGCGGGCCCTTCAGACGGGCGCCTTCAAGTGGCTGCAAGAACCGCCGGAGAAAATGCTATAATGCGTGAATGTTTTTCTGAAACGCTCAAGGATGCCATTCGCAACAAGGACACCGTCCGTGTTTCCACGGTGCGGTTGATCCAGGCCGCGATCAAGGATCGTGACATTGCCAATCGTGGCGCCGGCAAGGATCCTGTCAGTGACGACGAGATTCTCCAGATCCTGACCAAGATGATCAAGCAGCGCGAGGAATCGGCTGCGATCTACGAGGAGAACGCGCGCCTTGAGCTTGCCGAGCAGGAGCGCGAGGAAATTGCCATCATCCGCCAGTTCCTGCCCAAGCAGCTTCCGGAAGAGGAAGTGCGTGAACTGTGCGCATCGGTCATCAACGAGACCGGCGCACAGGGCCTGCGGGATATGGGCAAGTGCATGAACGTGCTCAAGGAACGCTATCCGGGGCAGATGGATTTTTCCAAGGCCAGCGGAATGGTCAAGGGACTTCTGCAGTAGGTCCGGTCTGGCATTGACGATTGTGCGGGCTGTCTCGGTTCTGCCGGGCAGCCCGCACCCACATGTGCTGTTGCGTCATCTGCAAGAGCAGGCCACAGCGCCGCCATAATTGTCTGGTGGAAGCCGCCTGAACGCGGTTCCTGGTCGTCCGGCCGCCGGGCGTGTCATTCGGCTGCCGGCCTGTATGGACTTGTTCCAATCCGAATCACGGCAGCGAATGGTGCTTTGGATGGAACCGGGCCAAGTTGCTGCCGGCGCTGACGCTTCCGGACCGGCACAACTGTCGTGAAAGCTTTTTTCAGGATGAAGCTGTGAATGGCTGCCAGCTGCAGTGTGTGCACCAGTACGCGGTGCATATTGCGTTGTTGGCTTCCGGTTCGAAACCCTTGGCGGGCATTTGCCTCCCTGCTACGACAGTGGTGACACAATTGATGACGGTAAAGCCAGACATGTTGCCGGAGACTTTTGCCGCAGATCCGTTTTTCGAGCCGATCGGTCATATCCGGACCGTGTTCGATGCCATGCAGGTGATGCGCAAGGCCTGCAACCTGTACCGGTTCTCGATCTTTTCGGTTCTCAACCTGCCGAACGCGAAGCCGGGTTCAACGGAGCTTCTGTCGCGGATGTCGATCATCTCCAGCTGGCCGCCGGAAATGATCGGCGACTACGATCGGCTCGGGCTCGGCAATGACAGCCCGGTTTTCAAACGCCTGCGAACCCAGATCACGCCGCTGGTGTTTCAGGTCAGCGACGTCAACAACATGCGTCTGACCACGGATGCCGTGAAGAATGCGTCCGAACTGTTCGGCAGATACGGGCTTACCATGGGCGTCTACTATCCGGTCTATGACAGCCGCGGACAACGGTTCTCCGTGTCCTTCATGGGCGACCGTGACGCCCTGACCTCGGAAGAAATCCTCACGCTTGCCATGTTCTCGACCCTGATCGTGGAACAGCTGTCCAAGATTTCCGCGACCGAGAGTTCCGGCAAGACAGATCTCAATTCCCGGGAAATCGAGGTCTTGCAGTGGATCGCGGAAGGCAAGACCAGTGCGGAGATCGCGCAGATCACCGGCCTTTCGGAACACACGGTGAACCACTACGCGACCATTGCCACACAGAAGCTGGGGTGTTCCAACCGGACCCAGGCTGTCGTTCGCGCCATAAGGCTTGGCGTGTTCGACTGAAGCATCGTGGCGGGGTTCGGTCGCCCGGGCCCCCGGCTTTTGATCAGGCGGCGGTTGTCGCCAGCTCCGGACCAGCCCGCTCGCCTGTCGCAAGTGGTGCCGTGTCGCTGTTGCGAAGATCGCGCCAGCTTTCGAAGTCCGCCCGGCTGAGCGGGCGGGAAAAGTAGAATCCCTGGATTTCGTCGCAGCCGAGCTTCGTTGCGATGGCGACCTGTCCGGGCGTTTCAGCCCCTTCGGCGACAATCCGGCAGCCCAGATTGCGTCCCAGCTGGATAATTGCCCGCGAGACTTCCCGCGCGGTGCCCTCGTTCTGGATCTGGGATATGAACGAGCGGTCGACCTTGAGAATGTCAAACTTCAGGCCGGTCAGTTGCATCAGGTTCGAGTATCCCGTGCCGAAGTCGTCGATTGCGGTTCGGACCCCGGTGGCGCGCAGGGCCGCGATGTGCGCCGCCACTTCGGCGACATTGGTGGTTGCAAGCGTTTCGGTGATCTCGATGGTCAGCAGTTCGGGCGGACACTCGTTCTGCCTGAGAAGTTCGATCACCTGATCGGAAAAGCCGGGCTGGTTGAACTGCTCGGGGGAGACGTTCACCGACACCTCGGTGGCCTGCCCGGACCGCGCCCACGAGGCGCATTGTGCAATCGCGTCCTGAAGCACGATGTGTCCGATATCGCAGATCAATCCGGTCATTTCCGCAATCGGAATGAACTCTCCCGGCCCGACGATCCCGCGCTCCGGGTGGTTCATGCGCACCAGTGCCTCGACACCCGTCAATGACCAGTCGCCGGTGCCCACCTTGGGCTGGTAATGGACCTCGAACCGGCGTTCCTCAATGGCGCTTCTCAGGTCGCGCTCCATGGTCTCGCGGGTCTTGATGATCTGCATCATTCCGGCATGGAAGAACGCTGTTTTCTCGGCTTTCATGGAATTCAGCGCGGTGTTGCAGGCCAGCGCTGCATATTGCTTGATCTTGCCGGCCGATGTCGCATGCTCCGGGTAGCAGGCGATGCCGATAGACAGTTGCGGTTTGAACCGCCGTCCGCCCGCTTCGACGCCGTTCTTCAGCGCAGCATGAAGCGCGGCGGCAAAATCCGGTACGGCGTCATGGTCCGGATCGCCCGGCCGGCAGAATTTGCCCGGCAGGTCCAGAACGAGCTGTTCTCCGCCATAGCGTGCCAGCACCGGTCCGGCACCGGTGTCGTGCTCGGTACCGGCTGTCAGCTTCGAAATGGTCTCGGAGAGATGCCGGACGATCTCGGTGAGAAGCTTGTCCGCTGCATCGTGCCCGAACCGGTCATTGACCTGGCGCATACCCAGCACCTCGATGAAATGGACATGCCCGCTTTCCCGGTCTGCGCCAGCGTCCAGGCGGCGCGTCAGCAACGCATCGAAATGCTGGCGGTTGGGCAGGCCGGTAATCGGATCGTGATTGGCGAGTTCAACGATTTCGGCGTTGGAGGCGTGCAGCCGCGTGAGCATGGTGCGAATGCTCGACGCCAACGCGCCGATGTCGCAACCGCAGTTGATCGGGACGCTGACGTTCAGATCGCCCTGGGCAATTTTCTCTGCCACTTCGGTCAGTTGCCGGATCGGATTGCTGATCCTCCGGCTGACCCAACCCATCAGAAGCGTGGTCAGCGCGACGCCGGTCGCTGCCAGCAGCAAATGAAGCCCGGTTTCTGCCGTCGTGCCGCTCAGCAGAAACGGCGCAAGCACCAGGCCGGTGCAAAGTCCCGCGAGGACGGCGTGGATCATGGTGATGCGCACGCCGGTTGAACTCAACGCTTTGGTGAAGCTTTTCCGCTTGTCCGGCATGCCGTACCCCCCGCGCGCCAATTGATGGCGCGGACCTGCGAGCGCAGGTTCACGATGTCGCGTGTCCATGCCGTTCGGGCGGCCAATTCACATCCGCGGCGATCATGCCGGGGGGCGCATTCAAGATGCAGCCTTCGAAAATTAGTGCGCGCGCATAAAGATTTGCTGAGTGCAAAGACTTAAATTTGAAGCAAATTCGAAAGCCCCGGGGTCTCCCGGCGCCGATCAGCGGTGCCGGCCCTTCTGTGGGGCGCCGGTTGCGAAAAGACGGGAGAGACCTTCAATCCCTTTGCCAGTCCACATCGCGCATCCTATATAAGAGGACCGTTCAGCAACCATCACACCGGCGCCGGAGGCCTATCGGATCTTGCGGTTTTCACCGTCCTTTCTCGACGAAATCCGGGAGCGCGTCCCCATCTCGGACGTGATCGGCCGTCATGTCACCTGGGACCGCAAGAAAACCAACACCTCGCGCGGCGACTGGTGGGCCTGCTGCCCGTTTCACGGCGAGAAATCCCCGAGCTTTCACTGCGAGGACCGCAAGGGCCGATACCATTGTTTCGGATGCGGCGTGTCGGGCGATCATTTCCGGTTTCTGAGCGAACTCGAAAGCCTCAGTTTCCCCGAAGCCGTGGAGCGGATCGCAGGCATGGCCGGGGTTCCGATGCCCGCACCCGATCCGGAGGCCGCCCGCCGCGAGAAGAAGCGCGCCAGCCTCGAGGACGTGATGGAGATGGCGGCCGAGTTCTTCGAAAGCCGGCTTCAGGGGGCCGACGGGGCAAAGGCGCGCGCCTATCTGCGCGAGCGCGGCCTGTCAGGCCGGACAATCTCGGCCTTCCGGCTTGGCTACAGCCCCGACAGCCGCAGCGCGCTCAAGGAGCATCTGGCCTCGCTCGGCGTCGACAAGGACCAGATCGAGGCCTGCGGGCTTGTCGTCCATGGTCCCGACATCCCCGTATCCTATGATCGTTTCCGCGACCGGATCATGTTCCCGATCCTGTCCTCGCGCGAGCGGGTGATTGCGTTCGGCGGGCGCGCGCTGTCTCCTACGGCGCCGGCCAAGTACCTCAATTCCAACGAGACCGAGCTGTTTCACAAGGGCAATGTTCTCTACAATTTCGCCCGGGCGCGGCGCGCCAGCGGCCAGGACGGGACGCTGGTGGTGGTCGAGGGCTACATGGACGTGATCGCGCTGGCCCAGGCCGGGGTCGAGAACGCCGTGGCTCCGCTCGGCACGGCGCTTACCGAAAACCAGTTGAAACTGATCTGGCGGGTCACGCCGCAGCCGGTGCTGTGCTTTGATGGTGACGAGGCAGGGCAGCGGGCGGCCAACCGGTCCGCCGACATGGCGCTGCCGTTGATCGGGCCGGGCCGGTCGCTCAGGTTTGCCGTGCTGCCGCCGGGAAAGGATCCGGACGACCTGGTGCGCCAGGATGGCCGCGCGCCTTTCGATCAGCTGATTGCCCAGGCGCGGGGGCTTGCCGATGTGGTCTGGGCCCGCGAGGCGGGCTCGGGGGTTTTCGAAACGCCCGAAAGCCGCGCAGAGCTCGAGGCGCGGCTCAGACAGGTGACCGCCCAGATCGGCGACGAAAGCGTGCGCTGGCATTACCAGCAGGACATGCGCGAACGGATGCACGCGTTCTTCGGCGGCAGCTTCCCGCAACCGGGCCGCAGCGGTCAGGGCCGGGGAGGGCAGCGCGGCGGACAGGACCGCGGCAACTACGCGCGCGGCGGGACCGGTGCGCGTGGCGGGCCGCAATCGACGGGCAGCGTCGCCGTCTCCGAACGGCTGACCCGGTCCAGCATTGTCCGCGGTCACGGCGAGATGCCGTCGCTCAGGGAAACCGTGCTGGTGATGACGGTCGCCAATCACCCGCAGATGCTGCACGACGACTTCGACGAATTGTCGGCGCTCGACTTCGAGGACAAGGGATTGATGCGGGTCTGGCAGGTGATGCTCGACGCGGCCTCCCGCGGCGGCCGGTTCGACCGGGAGCGGCTCCATGAGGCCTTGGAGGCGAACGGGCAGGGTCCGCTGATCGAGAAGCTTGAAGCCCAGGTGCGCAACGCGCGGATCTGGACCGCCACCGTCGAGGCCGCCGCCGAAGACGCCCGCGAGGGCTACCAGCAGGCGCTGGCGCTGCACAAGCGAACCCGCGATCTCAGATGGCAGAAGGCCGAGCTCGAGCGCGACATCATCGAGTGCGACGATCCCGAGGCGAGCTACGCGATCATCGCGGCGCTGCAGCAGGTGCAGCTCGAGATCGCCCGGCTCGAGAATCAGGAAGCCATCATCGACGGCTTCGGGGTCATGTCGGGACGGGTCAAGGGAGGGCGCGGCCCGACCGGGTGAAGCTGCCGGGCGAGATTCCTCGTCGCCGCTCTTGTGCGGGCGGCTCGCGCGCCTACATAGGATCATCGGACCCACATATGAGCCAATCGGACAGGAATCGGCGCCACGGCGTGGTTTTTGGCCGTTAAGCCTTGACGGATAGGTTTTTTGTGGGAATCACCTAGTGCGTGTCGCGCTTGGCAGGTTGGATGAATTCATCGGGTGGCCGTTTGGCAGATCATGCCCGGCTTCCCTCGGGAATTCCTGCCGGTGCGTCGCGGGAAAAACCGGACGCTCAAGGCGCGCAAACGCGGGGCCTGAGGGGTGGAAGGTCGGGCATCGCCATGCGGTCATCGTGAGGATGGCAGGCTGTAACGGTCGGCATGGTTAACAGGGTTTTAAGCATCCGCACGCCACAACAAGCCGGATGATTCGCGATAGGCGCCTGTTGTCGGCGGGATCAAGCGCCAGTCAGCTGGCGCAAGGCCGACATCAACAGATTGAGAGCCGGGGAAAGTGACCGTTCATGGCAAGCAAGGTTAAAGAAGCAGCAGACGACACCGAGAATGAACGCGAGGCCGGTGGGCCTGACAGCCCATTGCTCGACCTGTCGGATGACGCCGTCAAGAAAATGATCAAGACCTCGAAAAAACGGGGTTACGTGACGATGGACGAGCTCAATGCCGTGCTGCCGTCCGAAGAGGTGACGTCCGAACAGATCGAGGACATTCTTTCGATGCTCTCCGACATGGGCATCAATGTGGTCGAGGAAGACGAGGCCGGCGAGGACAAGGAAGCCGACGACGATTCCGATTCCGACAGCGAGGGCGGCGAAGTCGCCACTGCCGGCGGCACCGCCGTTGCCACCACCAAGAAGAAAGAGCCGACCGATCGCACCGACGACCCGGTGCGGATGTACCTGCGCGAGATGGGCTCGGTGGAGCTTCTGTCGCGCGAGGGCGAGATTGCGATTGCCAAGCGCATCGAGGCCGGCCGCGAGACCATGATCGCGGGCCTGTGCGAAAGCCCGCTGACCTTCCAGGCCATTATCATCTGGCGTGAGGAATTGAACGAGGGCGCGACGCTGCTGCGCGAGATCATCGATCTGGAAACCACCTATTCCGGCCCTGAAGCCAAGGCTGCGCCGCAGTTCCAGAGCCCCGAGAAGATCGAGGCCGACCGCAAGGCCGCCGAGGAAAAGGAAAAGGCCCGCAAGGAGCGCGCGGCTTCCGACGACATCACCAATGTCGGCGGCGAAGGGCAGTCTTTCGAAGAGGACGACGAGGATGACGACGAGAACAATCTTTCGCTTGCCGCGATGGAGGCCGAACTCCGTCCGCAGGTGATGGAGACGCTCGACACCATCGCCGAAACCTACAAGAAGCTCCGCAAGCTCCAGGACCAGCAGGTCGAGGCGCGGCTTGCCGCGACCGGCACGCTGTCGCCCGCGCAGGAACGGCGCTACAAGGAACTCAAGGAAGCGCTGATCGCGGCGGTGAAGTCACTGTCGCTCAACCAGAACCGCATCGACAGCCTGGTCGAGCAGCTCTACGACATCAACAAGCGCCTCGTGCAGAACGAGGGCCGGCTGCTGCGCCTGGCCGAGAGCTACGGCGTGAAGCGCGACGACTTCCTGCAGCAGTATTCCGGCGCCGAGCTCGACCCGAACTGGATGAAGTCGATCTCCAACCTGTCCGCCAAGGGCTGGAAGGAATTCGCCAAGACCGAATCGGGCAGCATCCGCGACCTGCGCGCCGAGATCCAGAATCTGGCGCAGGAAACCGGCATCTCGATCTCCGAGTTCCGCCGCATCGTGCAGATGGTGCAGAAGGGCGAACGCGAGGCCCGCATCGCCAAGAAGGAAATGGTCGAGGCCAACCTGCGCCTGGTGATCTCGATTGCCAAGAAGTACACCAACCGCGGCCTGCAGTTCCTCGATCTCATCCAGGAAGGCAATATCGGCCTGATGAAGGCGGTCGACAAGTTCGAGTACCGCCGCGGCTACAAGTTCTCGACCTATGCCACCTGGTGGATTAGGCAGGCGATCACCCGCTCGATCGCCGACCAGGCGCGCACCATCCGCATTCCGGTGCACATGATCGAGACGATCAACAAGATCGTGCGGACCTCGCGCCAGATGCTCCACGAGATCGGCCGCGAGCCGACCCCGGAAGAACTCGCCGAAAAGCTCGCCATGCCGCTCGAGAAGGTGCGCAAGGTGCTGAAGATCGCCAAGGAGCCGATCAGCCTCGAAACGCCGGTCGGCGACGAGGAGGATTCGCACCTGGGTGATTTCATCGAGGACAAGAACGCGGTGCTTCCGATCGATGCGGCGATCCAGGCGAACCTGCGCGAGACCACCACGCGCGTGCTCGCCTCGCTCACTCCGCGTGAGGAACGTGTGCTCCGCATGCGCTTCGGCATCGGCATGAACACCGACCACACGCTCGAGGAAGTCGGCCAGCAGTTCTCGGTCACCCGCGAACGTATCCGCCAGATCGAGGCCAAGGCGCTGCGCAAGCTCAAGCACCCGAGCCGCTCGCGCAAACTCAGGAGCTTCCTGGACAGCTAGGCGTCCATCGGGACTATGGAAATTGAAAAACCCCGGCCATTGTGCCGGGTTTTTTGTTGGTAATTTGTCCGATGACAGGCGAAGCCAAGCAGTCAGACTATGGATAGATGATTTGAGCGGTAGCATTGGGCATCGTCACGTCGTCTCTATTTGGCCACTTCACAGTTATGTTAATCGGCACATGAAAACTGGTTATCAGCGAAACAATATTCTTAAATGCTCGGTTTGCTTCTAGGCCTTGAAATGAGAAATTTGCCTCAGGTATGAAACGAAAACCGTTTTCGGAATGTGAGTTTTCCTTAATGTTCGCTGATAAGAGCTTTCGAACCGTACTTGGATCTGCTCCTTTATTCACACAAATTCTTATTGTGTCTTCTAGTATGTTATTCCAATAATTCTGAGATGCTGCGACGCCATCAATTTTAGCATCGATTACTGTGGTGTGCTTCATCGATGGTGCGTCAATCGCATTAATCAGAACTCCAGAGTGCGTGCTTGGGTTGCCTTTCAAAAGTGTTTCGAACTCAGATATCAGTCGATCTACCACTGAAACAGTAGTATCTTCCAATGGTTTCGCGCGGGTTTTCAGGAAATCAAAGGCAGCAGAACTAATCTCTATCTGTGGCATTCTATGTCTCCTTGCGTTTCGATATCATATCAATATCAGTGATATGATATCGTGTCAACGGGAGGGTGGGGCGAGTTTGAGTGTTAGGACGGGTTCGGAACTACTAGGTTGCTGTACTTTTGCGCTGGTTCCAGATCGTGCGACATTGTGAGGATCTGGAATCCGTTACGCTTAGCATTCCCGTCCGTTGCGGTTTGCTGTTTGTGAATTGTACGAGGGATTGATAGTTGGTCCCGCCATTCCGGCTCTCGATTAGATTTTCATCAGAGCGTGTATTGATTGCATTAAGTGTATATATGCGTGCATAAATCTACCTGTTGGTATACGATAAGGTACAACTGGCTAGGACGCTTCACAGGCTTGATCTCCCACGTGCAATTCTTTCATCCTGTCCGCACCTATTCACCAACTGCGATCAACCAGAATGCTGCCCATACCCACCTTCCGGCCAGCCCTGGCCGATGACCGTGACTGGATCATCGAAGCCCATGGCGACCTCTATGCGCGCGAGTTCGGCTTTGGCCCGGCCTTTCGGGCAGGCATCGCGGAAAAGATGCAGGCGATCCTCGAGAAGGACGACTTGCTGACGCGGATCTGGATCGCCGAGATCGACGTTCAGCGCGCAGGCTCCGCCGCGATCTGGAGACAGTCCGCCGATACGGGGTTCCTGAATTTCGTGCTGGTCGATCCCGCCTTCAGGGGGCAGGGCGTCGCCCAGACGTTGATGACGCAGGCGATCGCTCATGCCCGTGATCACGGTCTCGCCCAGGTGCGGCTTGAGACCTACAGCTGCCTTGCGGCCGCGCGCCGGCTCTATGCCCGCATCGGGTTTGCACTCACCGAGGTCGAACCGGGAATCGAAACCTTCGGCCAGGTCTTCGACCGCGAGTTCTGGACGCTCAGGCTCTAGTCAGGCGCGCTGCGGGCAGGGTTGGTCTGGTGTGGGGTCCTCGCACTCATTCGCGAAAGCCGTGATGCCGCCAGGCTTTCGCGACGGCCTCGTTCTGAAGCACATGGTTGACCAGCGCGCCGATCTCCGGGATCTCGCGCGCCGGATCATACCAGTTGGCGAGCATCGCGGCGTAGACGTCGGTGATGGTCAGGGTGTCGCCGAGCAGCAGCGGGCCGCCGATCGCCGAGGCCAGTTGCCGGAAATCCCGGTCCATGTCGTGCGCTGCGCTGCGCCTGACAGCTCCGATGGCGGCGCTGGTGTCTTCGGCCGTGTGGCGTTGGGGGTAGTAGTGGCGCAGGATGGCAGGATAGATGTTGGCCGACATGAAGATCAGCCATTGCACGGCTTTTGCGCGCTCCGCCGACCCGTGCGCCGGCAAAAGCCGGTCTTCCGGGAACAGGTCGTCGAGCGCAAGCAGGATCGCCGCGCTCTCGGTCAGCACCGGGCCGGTCGCCAGCCTGAGAACCGGCACCTTGCAGGCCGGGTTGAGGATCCTGAAATCGGGCGCGAAGGTGTCGTCGACCTCGATCTCTTCGAAGGCCACGCCGATCATCCGGAGCGCGGCCTCGATCACCATGGAGCCTGAATTGGCCTTCCAGTACAGCGTATAGCCGCTCATTCACTTTCCCCGCGCCAGACATCCCTCGGTCCTTCATTGCAGCTTGAACGGGGGGCTGCAAGCCGGTTGCCGCAAGGTTTTGCAGCCTGGATGGCTGGGGGTGACGAGGCTTGTCGCCGCTTCCTCATGACCTCAATCGTTCGGCATCAAAAACACTTCGCGCACGGCGTTGCGCGGATCGGCGTTGAGCGCGAACATCACGGCGTCTGCCACGTCTTCGGGCTGCAGCTTGTCGGGCTTTTCCTCATCGAAGAAATCGGTGTTGACCATGCCCGGCGCGATCACCGTGCAGCGGCCGCCCCACTCCTTCATCTCTTCGGCCAGGTTGCCGCCGAAGCCGTGAACGAACCATTTCGAGGCGCCGTAGACCGAGCCCGGAATGTGCACGCGGCCCGCCGCGGAGCCGGTCATCAAAAAGTGTCCCTTGCGCTGGCGCAGGTGTGGGATGGCGGCCTTGGCGGTGTGCAGCAGGCCCAGGATGTTGACATGCACCATGTCGTGCCATTCCTCGGGCACGCCGCCTTCCGTGCCCGGGTTTTCGAGCCCCATGCCCGCATTGGCAAACACCGCGTCCACGCCGCCATAGGCGTGGCGCAGATTGGCGAGCGCCTTGTTCTGCTCGTCGAGACTGGTCACGTCACCCTTCAAGGCCATCGCCCGGTCGCCCAGCTCGTCCGACAGGGATTTGAGCTTGTTTCCGGATCGCGCGAAAAGGCCGACATTCCAGCCCGCCGCGATGGCGGCGCGTGCGGTGGCTGCGCCGATGCCGCTTGAGGCGCCGGTGATGAAGAGTGTGCTTGCCGTCATGAAACGAAACTCCCTGAACCTGAAATTGAATTTGACCGGGGTCGTTTCCCCGGAACCTTGTCACGCCAACGCCTCAACACACCTCCTGTTCCATCCTCAATCGGCGGCCAATTGGGGAAAAACATCAATGTGATCGACCGGTCATGCCATGCCGCCCTCAAAGACGCGCAATTGCTGGTATGGATTGCGCCATGGAGATGCTGCGCAAAGCCCGAGAGGTACTGTTTGCAAGGGGATTGCTGATCTCGCTCGGCATTCATGGCCTTGTGGTCGCAGCGCTGTTTCTGGACATTCCGTGGCCGGAGCGCCTGCAAGAGCCGGAACCCGACGTGGTCGAGGTCACGCTGGTTCCGCCCCCGCCTGAACCTCAGCCCGAACCCGAACCTGAACCCGAAGAGCAAGCGCCGGAAGAGGAGCCGATCCCGGAACCGCCCGCCGGGGAGGAACTCCCGCAGCCACCCGCCGAGGAGCCGGAAGCATCCGAGCCCGCGCCCGATCCGGCGCCCGAACCGGTCCAGCCGGAGGCCGCTGAGGCTGAGCCTGAGCCTGAGCCTCAAGAGCCGAGCCCGGAAGAACAGCAGGCGCCGCAGCCAGAGGCCGATCCGGCCGAAGCCGGGGCCGGAGAGGCCGTGCCGATCCCCACCCTCAGGCCGGTGTTCGAATTCGGCGAGGAGGATCGCGGCCCGGACCGGACCCCTGATGGCGGCCGGGTGTCTTCGGAGGATGAGCCGGAGACGGACCAGGCGGACACCGGGGCCGCGCAGGCCCCGCCCGAGAGCGATGTTCCCGTATCGGAGGAGACGGCGGAGGCAACCCAGGCGTCCGATGTCGAGGATACCGAAACCCGGCCGGAAACCGCCGATGCACAGACCGAAACCGAACCTCTGGAAAACCGGGAGCCGGGGCTCAACCTGCCGGAACTGGCGCTGCCGGAAAACTCCCTGGCCCCGGACTCCGGGGAAGCCGACGGCAGCGCCGTGGCCGGACTGCCGGTTGACGATGCCGCACCGGCGGAAGCGCTGCCGCAGCCCGGGGAGGACCTGCGGGCCGACACCGCGGAACCACCCGAATCCGACCCAGCCGCAGCAGCTGATTCTCAGGCCTCCGGTGATCCGGCGCCGGCCGAACTCGCCGAGGCCGACCGGCGGTTCTCGCCGGATCTGACGCAGGACCGCGCGGCGATGGCGGCGATGGGCGACCTGCCGCGCGAATTGCGTGCGAGCCAGCTTTGCACCACCGAACTGCGCGAGCAGTTGCGGTATGGAACCCCGGCCTACCGCCCCGAAATGCTGCCCGCCTACCGGCTTGATGCGGGCAATGTGCTCGCCGTCCCGGAAGCGGCCTTCCGTGCCGACGGGGTCTGGTACGATCTCAGTTTCCGCTGCACCGTCGATGACGGCGCCTTGCGGGTCACCGGCTTCGCGCTTGCGGTGGGCGACCCGGTCCCGCGCAAGGACTGGGCGGCACGCGGCTTTCCCGAGTTTTGACCCTTGGCGAGTCGCCACTTCCTCTCCCCCCGAGGGCGGGGAAAAATCGTGATCCTGGGTGACGCAGCGCCGGCGATGGATTTTCAGGTGAGGCGAATGCGGGGATGAAACCGGACATGGCGCGCCTACGGGCCTCTCCTCTCCGTCGCCATCCCGGGTCGCCGACCCCAGGATCCATTGCGTAATCTCGCCAGACGATTACTCCCATCAAGGTGTCTCGCTATCGATCCCTGGCCGGGGGGCGAGGATGCCGAAAGTCGTGAAACCAGGGCCCATTTCTTCCACACCATCCTCACCCGATGCCATACTCCTTCCACTCCCGCTGCCGGAGGGTCCCGCGAACGTTGCGGACCGGGCGGGGGGAAGGCCTCCGGGTGCTGGCCGTAACGTGCGGCGAAGCGAAGGAGGAGGCGGTTGCACCGGCGGGTTCCGCTGGCGGCAGGATCGGCCCTGAACGGCGCCCGCAAGGGGGCTTTGACGGGAGGATCGGCCAAGCCAGCCACCGGAGAAATCCTCGTTCCTTGTGCGGGTCAGCGCCGGCCTGCAGCCGGGACGGGGGTGGAAACGGGCCTGTGGCGGGCCGTCTTGCGGATCAGGGACGGATGCCGGAGAGCGGGCTTGCCCCCTTTCCGGCGCCCGGGCGTTCCCGGATCGCCAACGCAAGGCCAGGTCCGTGCCGGACGATGCCACCCGCCGTTTCAAGCCGCCCGTGTCCGGGTGGCGAAACGCGGCACGTGACCGCCTGTCGGATGCGGACACCATCCGGCGAATTTCGGGCCGCGCGCAATCTGCGCCACCCCCGCATGACCTCGTTTCCGACGAGGCATGCACCATACCATTTTCCGAACGGCACAGCCTGTGTGCGGCCCTCCGGACCTGACCTCGCTCTATCCCGGCGGCATCGCCGTCCGGGGACCTTCGGCATGTGCATGATCGGGCGGTTGACCGCTTCGCGCGCCATTCGCGCTTGCATCGGATTGATCGCCTGTGTCACCTGTGCGGCCATCGAATCCTTAGACTGGAGCCAGCCATGAGCCGAGACGACACCGCCGCCCTGATCCGCCGCTACCTCGACGCCTTCAACGCCAAGGATTCCGACGGCATGCTCGCCTGCCTCACCGAGGATGTGGCGCATGACATCAACCAGGGCGAACGCGAGATCGGCAAGGAGAAGTTCCGCTGGTTCAACGCCAGGATGTCCCGCCACTATGACGAGGAGCTGGGCGATATCGCCATCATGGTCAATGACAGCGGCAACCGGGCCGCCGCCGAGTTCACCGTGCGCGGCACCTATCTCTCCACGGATGAGGGGCTGCCCGAGGCCAACGGACAGCGCTATTCGCTGCCGGCCGGCATCTTCTTCGAGGTCGACGACGCGCTGATCAGCAGGGTGACGATGTGCTACAATCTCACCGACTGGATCGCGCAGGTCAAAGCCGGCTGAGGCAGGGCGCGATGAGCGGCGCAGGGCTCTCCTACAGCGTTCTCGGGGGCAGTGATCTGGAGGCCGCGCTTGACGATCTGGCGCGGCTCAGGATCGCGGTGTTTGCCGACTGGCCCTATCTCTATGACGGCGATCTCGGCTACGAGCGGCGCTATCTCGGGGCCTTCGCTGCGTCACCGGGTGCGGTCATCGTGGCGGCGCGGGCACCGGACGGGAAGATGGTTGGCGCTGCGACCGCAGCACCACTCGCAGATCATGCCGACGAGTTTGCCGAGCCGTTCGCGCGTGCCGGGCTCGATCCGCGGGACTATTTCTACCTCGCCGAATCGGTGCTCATGCCCGGCTGGCGCGGGCAGGGCGCGGGACGCATCTTCTTCCGGATGCGCGAGGACGCGGGCCGGGCGCAGGGGTTCGAAAAGGCAGTCTTTGCCTCGGTGATCCGGCCCGCCGGCCATCCGGCGCGGCCGGGCGGCTACGTGCCGCTCGACGAATTCTGGCGCCGGCTCGGCTACCGGCCGGTCGAGGGGCTGAAGGCGAAGTTTTCCTGGCGCGACACGGGCGAAGACGCGGAAACCGTGAAGGCCCTGCAGGTCTGGGGCCGCGATCTGTAAAGCCTGAAAACGGTGACGCCGGCAAGGCCGGCCTGCCTGAATGCAACATGAATGGAGGGTTCCGCTTCGGTTCAGGCGGACGGTTCTAGGGTGGTCTCAATCGATCGGGTCAACCGGTCGGGACATCAGGCCCCCAGAGGATCAACGCCAAGGCTCGTTTCAAGCCAAACCAGGAGAACCGCCATGAAAACCGCCATTCGCAACGCATTCGCAGCCCTCATCGTCGCAACCGCAGGCCTCGCCGCCACCGCACCCGCAGCCACCGCCGGCGACGTCGGCTTTTCGCTGTCCATCGGTGGCGGAGGCGGCGGCATCGTCATCGGCAACCAGGGTCACCGCGGCTGGGACCGGTTCGAACGTCATCGCGGCTACCGCGATGTCTGCCAGCCGCACCGGGCCGTCCAGAAGGCCCGCCACATGGGCGTGCGCCGCGCCGACGTCGTCCGCGCAGGCCGCGGCCGCGTGGTGGTCGCAGGCTTCAAGCACCACCGCCCGGTCCGCGTGGTCTTCGCCAACGAGCGCCGCTGCCCGGTGATCGCGGTGCGCGGACGCTAAGTCGGCAGCATCCATCGGCGCACATCAAAAGCCCCGGAAACCGATCGGTTTCCGGGGCTTTGCCGTTGTTGCTTTCCCGTCCGCGACGGCAGCTTTGGAGACGGGCGCTACTGGTCGATTTCCCAGGTCACGCTGACAGTCACGCGGTATTCGCTCTCGCCGGAGGCGACGGGCACTGCGTCGGCGCCCTTGGCGGACATCGCGGCCATCTCGGCGCGCATCATCGGCACGGGCTGGCCGGACCGCGGATTTTCCGAGATCTCGGTGATGCGGCCGAGGCCGACGCCCAGCGCTTCCGTCATCTGCTCGGCCTTGGCGCGGGCCCGGGCAATGGCGTCGACGCGGGCCTGATCCCGGATCGCTTCCTGGTCGTCATTGGTGAAGA
This sequence comes from Hoeflea sp., assembly GCA_965233445.1. Classification (GTDB taxonomy): domain Bacteria; phylum Pseudomonadota; class Alphaproteobacteria; order Rhizobiales; family Rhizobiaceae; genus Hoeflea. Next base: position 3,897,798 of record OZ247491.1, on the reverse strand, counting down.
CGATGTTGCCGCCCTGGTTGACGCCGAGGCTCACCGAGGTGTCGAGAATGGCGCCGAGGCGGTCGAGATTGCGCACCCTCACGGTCAGCGTGTTCTGCACCTGGTAGCCGACGATGGACGGCGCCTCGCGCGGTGCGGTGTTGCTGTCGGGATAGACCCAGCGTGGCTGGATGGAGAAGCCGCCGGTCTGAAGGTCACGCTCGGCAATGCCCTCTTCCTTCATGGCGGAGAGAACCTCGTTCATTGCGGCGTTGTTGGCATCGAGCGCCTCGCGCGCGGTTTCGGCCTCACGCAGGACGGTGAGCGAGATGACCGCCATGTCCGGCGCGATGGCCGTCACGCCTTCGGCCGAGACGGTGATCACGCCCGGCTTGGCGGCCGTCGCGTCTTCGGCGCGGGCCGAGGCGAGCGGGGCGATCAAGCCTGCCGCAAGCACGCTGGCGGCGAAGGCGCCGGTGACGAGGGCGCGGCGGCTGGAAGACAAGGGAAAGGTCATGAAAATCTCCGGTTCAGTGACAAATTCGCAGTCTACTGTCTGGCGCGGGATTGTGGGCGCATTGGGGCAGCGGATCAACCTCGGGTCGGCTGCCGATCCCGAACCCTCGGGTTCGTGCGCAGGGCCGCGACAGCCGGCCCACTCGCTGATGGTGCCCCTGCCGGACGAGCTCATCGCGGCCGTGTTCGAAGCTTACCCGCCACGGACCGGAATTCGGCCGCCGGGCAAGGGATGGGTGTGGCCCGCAGCAGGCGACAGCCGGCAATCGCGCGTTCTTGCGCGCGCACTGCGATGGCCGGATCCCGATGCTTGTGAAGCAACCTGATTTGGTCTAAACGGCTCTGGTCGGGATCACTGTCGGGTCCGGCCTGAACGCGGCGTCGCTCGCGGACAACAGGCCCTGGACTGCCGCATGCGGATCCCCGGCGAAGGCCTGTAGCTCAACGGTTAGAGCCGGCGGCTCATAACCGCTTGGTTGGGGGTTCGAATCCCTCCAGGCCTACCAAAATCATTTTACATCAATGGCTTGACAGCATTTGGCGTCAATCTCGCGCATCAGGCAAGATCACTGGCGCAAGGCGCAGGGCGCAAGGGGCGGGGGCCGAAGCTCAAAAGCCGGTACCGGACGCTTTTTCGCCTCCGGTACCGGCTCGGTTTCCAGACGCTCAAGCCTCAGGAAGACAGGCGCAGCTTGACGACGCCTTTCTTGATGGCCTCGAAAATCGGCGTGAGTTGCTGCCGGGACGGTGCATCGAAGTAGTGTGCGGGACTGGATGCGCACTCCTTGAGCATGGTTCCGGTTGCGACATCAGGTTCTTCGAGGCGGATGGTGTAGATCTCGATCCCGTCGTTCTTCGCATTCGTGCAGGCACCGAGGGTCTTCTTGTCGAGCGCCGTCTTGGTCTGACCGATCGTTGCTGCGGTCATTCCATCCAGCCGCCCGTCGACGAGGTAGCCGAGGCTGGTATAGCCCGATCCAAGACTGTTGTTGAGGTTGCCGAAGGAGTTCTGACCGTCGGTGAGGAAGATCACGATCTTCTCCACGGTCTTGTCCGTTTCAGGGGCGCCCTGGGTGAACGGCTCGCGGCTCGAAAGCACGCGCCAGCCCCACATCACGCCCTCCAGCATGTTGGTCGAGCCGTTGGCCTGGAGGGACTTGACCGTGTCTGTAATCTTCTTGAAGTCCGTCGTCAGCGGGATGATCGGTTCCACTTCGCAACCGAACCCCGGGCCCTTCGGGTCGCTCTTGTTCGAGTAGAACTGGGACGGCGAATTGTTGACCGTCACCTTCGCCCATCCCTTCGTCTCGGCGACTGCTGCCTGCAAGCCCTTGGGCTTCGAATAGGCCTTGCCCTTTCCATAGCGGACCAGTTGCTCGATTTTCTGGCTTTCGGTCGCGGCGCTGCCGTTGGTGCCGACCGGCTTCCCGTTGTCCGACAGATAGGAATTCGGGAACTGCCACTTGGTATCGGGCTCGTCGATCGCAAAGAAAGGGGTGAAAAGCGATTTCGGATCCGCCGCATCGGGCACGGTATCGGCCACGTCGTGCAGCGCCTTGCCATTCGGGTCGCGGGTTTCCACGCATCCGGGCCAGGCGGCGTTGAGATGGTGGAACATGGCGAAGCGGCTGAACTCCCCGGGAAGATCCACCTGCGCCGTCGGGGCCTTCGCGTCCTGGTCGATCCATGATGCGGCCGGAGACTGGACCACCCCCTTCGAGTCGATGCTCGGTCCGTAATTCGGGCCGACATTGACAAAGCCCGCATAGGGAATGAGCGAGAACTTCAACTGGTCCTTGGCGAGGCCAAGTGACGCCATGCCGTCAACCAGGCCGACGACGGCGTCCTGCATCGAGACGAGCTTGCCGCCGGCCATCGAGCCGGTCGTGTCGAGGACAAGCGCGATCTCGTACTTGGTGTAGGCGTAGCTCGCCTTGGCTTCCGCGCCGACATCGGAACTCTTCTTGCCCATGAAGCCGCCGAAGACCAGCGGCTGAGGGGTGGTGGCGGAAATGGTTGCCGAGTCGCTGGTGAGCGAGACCGATACCTGGGCTGCTGTCAGTCCGTAGTTCGCTGAAATTGTGTGCTTGGCAATCTCAAGCGCCTTTTCCTGTGAAATGTTTCCTTCACGCGCCACCATCAGGGCTGCGGAATCGACTGCGTTTTGCAGTTTGCTCTTCTCCAGACTGAGGCCCACATAATCCACCGCAAGGCCGCCTGCGATCATTACGGGAACTGCAAGAACTCCAAAAGTCAGGGCAAAATTGCCGGATGTGTCGTTGATCAGGGTCTTGATGCGCATTTCCAAGTGTCTCCAACCGGCAAGCCCGGGAACGATGGATGGGTGTGTTTCCCACATGAAAGGGATGTCCCTCACAACCTGATTAATTCGGAAACATGAATGTTTCATTTGCCGGAATGGTAAAGGAGTCAACAAAAGACGAATGGCTGCGTCCTGTTTTGGTCCGGTCTGCGGCGGACCTCGAAGCCGAGCGGACCTGTCGAACCACCCCGGACGACAGCGGGGTCGTCCGTGTGCGGACACTGACTTTGCCGTGGGCTTGCTTGCGCATCACGACAGTGTGCGCTGTTCACGGGGATGTGCAGGCGGGATTTCCACGACAGGGCATTGGTGATGCCGATTGACTGGCTGACCGTCACGAAGACCAGGCGAAGAAGTTCAACGCCAGAATCGTGGAAACCGCTGTCGTGCCGTGCAGGTGTCGCGGTGATCGGAGGCCGGGGACGTGAACCCTGCAGGGACAGGGCAGCAGGCGCTTGATCGCCGTGGAAAGGCGCTGCAGGCATCCATCCCGGTCTTGCTGGCTGCCGGATGGCATGCAAATGGCGAGCTCCCGACAGAGAGCTCGCCATGGGGCATTGCCGTCTATTGACCCGGTGGCTACTGCGTCAGCCGCGACACCACCTCGGAGGACTTCTCGCCGATCTCCTCGAAGGCCGCGATCAAATCATCCGCGTTCTTCGCATCGAAATAGTTCTCGGGCTTGCTGGCGCAGTAGGACAGGAGTTCCTGTCCACGTGCAGGGGCAGCGAAGGCAATGGTATAGACGGTTGCACCCGATGCCTTGGCCTCGTCGCAGAGCCTCTTGGTCGAGCTGTCAGCCGAGGCGTAGTTGTTCTCGCCGTCGGTCATGAAGACGATCACCTGTTCGGGCTCCTGACCGGTTTTGGTAACATGCTCATTGATTTCGGTTTGCGAGTTCACGCTTTCGAAGCCCCAACGGAAGGCATCGGTGGAATCCGTCCCTCCCTGGGCCTGCAGTCCTCCTGCGAAACTGTGCACCCGGTTGAGGTTCCAGTGCATTCTCTCCGTACCGTCGAGGTTCGTATCGTAGGAGGCGGCGCCAAGCCGGATGTATTCGCCGTCCGGATCGACCTTCTGAAGCGTTGTGATGAGGCCGAAGACAGCAGTTTTCAAGACGTTGATCTTGATCTGCCCGTCCAGCTTCCATCCCATGGAACCCGACTTGTCGAGCACCAATGCCATGGAGATCGATCCCTGCTTCGCCTCCGATCCGCTGGCAGCTTGACCTTCGACATCGACGGTCAGTTCATCCCGACCCATCAGTCGCGCCATCGGTGTTGCGGCCTGGGTGCCCGTGACTCCGATCGCCACGGTCCATGTGGTCTTGCCCACGCCATAGACCGGCGTGATATTGATGGTGGGTGAGATCGAGAAGGCACCAAATGTGGTTGAGTCTTTCTCAACCTGACCTTCCAGAAACTGAGCGGCAAAGGTCTTGGCGTCCTTGATGCTGAGGTTTTCTTCCTGATAGAGGCGCGTGGCGGTTGCCAGTGCAGTGCTGTCCACCGCGTTCTGGAGATGTGATTTCATCGACATCATATTGGTCGTGTCGATCGCCAGGCTCCCGGCCGCAAAGACCACAGGCGCCAGTACAGCGGCCAGCATGGCAAAGTTGCCGTCCCGGTTGGGCATCAGGTTCGAAAGCGTCTTGCAATTCCCTTGAATTTTCATGGTAGCCTCGCTCAAACAATCTTGTCCTGACCCGAGACTACACATTCATTTGTAATAATGTACTAAAGTATAGAGTGACTCTCCGGTGAATGGATTTCGGAAACTTTTAGGTTTCGAAGAGGCTGCACCGGCTTCAGGCGGGACTTCCCGGCAAGAAGGCTGTTGCGCAGACAAGATCATGGAAACCGAAGTCCTGCTGTGCAGGTGGCGCGGTGATCGGAGGCCGGGGCCGTGACCCTACCGGGACAGGGCAGGTTGTTCGAGCCGCCCGGAATGAACGCAGACCCGGTTTCGTCCCGCCTTCTTTGCCTGGTACAGCGCCGAGTCGGCTGCCGCAAGCATTGCATGGGACTTTGGTTCGCCGACGGTTTCAAGGCTTGCAAGACCGATGCTGACGGTCTGGCGCGGCGGTGAATTGGGCAGGGACTCAAGGGATGTGAGGCGAACCGCCACGCAGATGCGCTCGGCAATGCTGGCAGCCGCCGAGGGGCCTTGACCCGGCAGGATCACAACGAACTCCTCGCCACCATAGCGGGCCAGCAGGCTGTCGTCACCGGGCAGGAGGCGCTTGATCGCCGTGGAAAGGCGCTGCAGGCATTCATCGCCCGCCTGATGGCCGTAGGTGTCGTTGAAGGCCTTGAAGTGATCGACGTCGATCATGAGCAGCGACAGGTCGGACCCTTTCTCCTGCGCTGCGGCAATGCTTTCATCGATAACCAGATCGAACTTGCGGCGGTTTGCAAGCCCGGTCAGGGAATCGGCGTAGGCCTTCGCTGCGAGTGCCTCGTTGGCGATGCGGAGCAACTTGTTCTTCTCGGTGATCTCCTCGAACAGCCTGGCGGAGATTTTCTCGGCCTCGAGTTGGCGAAGCCGGTTGTCGATCATCTGCAGGATGAAGGATCTGAGAAAGACGAAATAGATGACGATCGCGGGAAGCAGGATGTGGGTGCCGGTCAGGAGCGCCGACAGCCCTACCTGACCCATCACCAGGACGATGTTGATGAAGGCGGTGCCCGGCATCATGTAGGCGCGGCCCGCGGTTCCCTGCAGGATGGCGCTCAGAACTGCCAGGGTGATCATCTGTGTGGCGGGCGAGGTGTCGTGGATCAGGATCGCGCCGCACAGGCCCCAGGCCAGGCCGGAGACCAGCGACCCGATGACGAAGGAGCGGATCCAGCCTGGATCGAACCCGCCCGAGTGGTTCTTCCTGAAACGCCGCTCGATGACGATGCGCATGGCCAGGTAGGCAATTGCGATCGCGGATGCCGCCGCCGCTGCTGCCAGGTGGCCTGACAGCGCCGCGCTGACGGCAGCGAGGCAGATCGCAAATGCCGCCATCACATGCGGTCGCGAGTTGAAGAGTTCGGAGAGCGTTTCTTCGAGCTTCTGTTGAGAGGCGATTCCCCTGCCGACGATTGTGAACGGGTTCCAGAGATCGGCAAAGCGCATGATCGTTAATGCCTCTTGGGTCTCGAGATCGCGCCGGTTTGGGAAAGGACGGGGCGCTAAATGCATCTGTGAGAAATCTTGTCTTGGTCTTCTCCGGGCATATTACGGATCAGTCGTAAAGAATGCCTTGCCGTCAGCCCGAAATGGAGAACCGGGCGACGGCAAGGCAGCGCGAGCGTGAACGGAGACGAAAAAATGTGTCCGCCTTCACATCCGCAAAGGCGGGATTCGGGGGCAGGCACCTGACGGTGATGCCCCGATATCCGGGTCTGTGGACGGGCGCCTGGTCCGAAGGCGGTGAGCCTATTTGCCGAGCCCGTTCGCGCGGGCGATGTAATCGGTCAGGTGCGGAATGTAGTCCTCGGGTCCGTCGCCGCCGCCGGCCACGGCCGAAGCGAAGGAATTCTTCGCCGCGCTAGCCATCGGCGTGGCCACGGTTGCCGCATTGGCCATCGATTCGACGTAGCGCATGTCCTTGTAGGCATTGGAGAGGGTGAACTTGTGGGCCTCGCGGTTGCCTTCCAGGGCGTAGCCCATGAAGGTCTGGTAGAAGCCGCAGTCCATGCGGCCGCCGCGGACCACGCTGTCGAACTTCTCGATCGGGATGCCGACCTTCTGCGACAGGGCGAGGGCCTCGGAGTAGAGCGCGGCGTAGCCGAGCGACAGGAAGTTGTTGAGCAGCTTCATCTTGTGGCCGTCGCCGACACCGCCGAGATGGACGATCTTTCCCGCCCATGTGTCGATGACAGGCCGGATGCGGGCAAACGTTTCGTCGCTGGCGCCGACCATGCAGTCGAGCGTGCCTTCCCAGGCTTCCTTCGGCGTGCGTCCGAGCGGCCCATCGGCGAAGGCGACGCCGATCTCCTCGAGTTCTGCGGCAATGCGAAGCGTCGAGGTCGGATCGCTGGTGGTGCAATCGACGATCACGCTGCCGGGCTTGAGACCCGGCTTGAGTGCGGCAACCACAGCCTCCACCTGCGGGGAGGCCGTCAGGCACAGAAAGATGATGGAGGAGGCGGCGGCAAGCTCCTCGAGCGTTTCGGCTTCCCTTGCGCCCCGGCCTTTCAGGTCTTCGACCGGCTCCCGGTTGCGGTGGGCGATCACCGTAAGCGGATAGCCCTTTTCCACGATGTTTTTTGCCATGCCGTGGCCCATCAGGCCGGCGCCCACAAAGCCAACGGTTTCAGTTTCTTGCGTCATTTCGGATCTCCGGAAAAGGGGTGGCCGGGCAGGCACTGCAGCCGACCGTCATACAGGTGAAAGGCCTTGAGTGTTTCAGCTTGGCGCTCCGGTTGCAAGCGCTGCCGCAGCTTGCGGAGACCCGCACATGAGGATGCGGAAAACGCCCCCATGGACTTGTCCCGGAGCATCGAGACGAAAAACCTTCTTCAAACAATCAGGTTTTTGCGACGCTGCGGTTGACACCGATTGGGACCGTTAATAATCATGATCGCGAAACTCAGGTTTATTTCACTTGGACCCAAGGGAGGTTTCCAATGGCCATTCCGGCACCGCGCTTCATCGCGCTTCTCGCTTCCGTCGCTGCGTTTGCGGCATTTGCCGCACCGGCCCAGGCCGACGGAGAAGTCAACATCTACTCGTCGCGGCACTACGATACCGACGAAAAGCTCTTCGGCGACTTCACCGAAGCCACCGGCATCGAAGTCAATCTGATTGAAGGCAACGCCGACGAGCTGATCGAACGGCTCAAGGTCGAGGGCGCCAACAGCCCGGCCGATGTGTTCATCACCGTCGATGCGGGTCGCGCCTGGCGCGCCGACCAGGCCGGCGTTCTGGCCCCGGTTCAGTCCGAGGTGCTCAACGAGCGGATCCCCGAAGCGCTCCGCCATCCCGACGGCCACTGGTTCGGCGTCTCGACCCGCGCCCGCGTGATCTTCTATGACAAGGACAAGGTGAGCGAGCCGCCGCAGACCTATGCGGATCTTGCGGATCCGAAGTACAAGGGCCAGGTCTGCGCCCGCTCGAGCTCGAACATGTATATGCTCTCTCTGCTGGCTTCGCAGATCGCCCACAATGGCGAAGAGGCCGCGAAGGCCTGGGCGCAGGGGCTCAAGGACAATCTTGCGCGCGATCCGCAGGGCGGCGACACCGACCAGCTCCGTGCGGTCGCATCGGGCGAATGCACGATCGCATTGGCCAACACCTACTACTTCGTGCGGGCCATTACCGATGACGTGGATGGCCTGAGCGATGCGGTCGACCGGATCGGCGTGGTCTTCCCGGACCAGGACGGCAATGGCGCGCATGTCAATATCTCCGGCGTGGCGCTGGCGGCCAATTCCCCGAACCGGGACAACGCGATCAAGTTCATGGAATATCTGACGAGCGAATCGGCGCAGTCCTATTTTGCCAACGGCAACAACGAGTATCCGGTGGTCGACGGCGTGGAGGCCAACTCCGCCGTCGAAGGTCTCGGCGAGTTCAAGGCGGACGATCTCAATCTCAGCGAGCTTGGCAAGAACCAGGCCCGCGCCCAGGAGATCTACAACGAGGTCGGCTACAAGTAAGCCGTTCCGTCTGACAGTTCACTTCCGGGGAAATGACCGTTCGCCCCCGGGAGTCATGAAAAGGCCCGGACATTTGGCGTCCGGGCCTTTTTGCGTGTGGACGGCCGGGAAGGAGCCCCGCTATTTCGGACACCTTTCCTCGCGCGCCGAAGCCGCCTCGACGACAGCAGCGGTGTCTAAAGACGCGTCTGGAACGGGAGATCTCCAGTCCTGCGAAAACTTAATGAGCAATTCTAGGCAGTTGACCAAATTAAGAAAGTTATAGAAAGCTTAAATAAAGTCCGTGTTGAGCGTTGTTTGCAACCGATTCGATGAGAGCCTCTAATGGGGTCCCCGGTTAACCTCTACGATATGATCATGCCATCTTCCGAAGACGGGAAGAACCATGGTGCCCTTGAGGTGTTCGAGACCATAATCCTTGAGCGCTCCTTGAAGAAGGCGCTGACGGTCTGCACCATCAGGATCGAAGCCGGAACCAAGCCAGGCGCAAGAATTCTCTGCGAAATCTACAGGTCGCATCAATTGCGAGAGAGGCGCTGGGTTGAATTCGCGTCAATAGATGCGGCCGTGATCGAGGCAGGCCGGTTGGTGCACAACAAGATGCGCACCGGATTTCACTACAAACTGGCGTCTGTGGACGAGAGCTTCGGCAACCCCGCATCCATGGTCATGAACTGACGGCGTCGATCGACACGGGCCATGCCGAGCTGGCGCACGACCGGGACAGCGCACAGCCGGTCATCGATTTCATCGCCGCGGCTCATTCTCGAGCTTCGCCATCCCACCGACAGGCTGCCCGAAAGTGTGCGCTGGCTCGAGGGATTGCGTCAGGTCGCAAAGCTTCGCCCGAGATCCTGCTCCAGTGGACCTCGAACCCTCGACGCGCTAACACTTCGGTCGGGCGACCGGGCGAAGAGCAACCCGGCGTGCCTGGCCAGCATTCGGGAGCAGGGAAATGGGCGATTTCGAGATCAAGGCGGAGTTTGCGGTTCAGGACGAGACGGCACTGCGCGCCCTGTTCCCCGACACGCATGAACTCGCCGTCAAGAAGGTGCTTGGCGCGCTCGATCCCCATGCGTGCGACTTCATCAGCCGGTCTCCGTTCCTGTGCCTCGGGACACAGGACCTCGACGGCCGGGCCGATGTCAGCCCGCGCGGTGACCATGCCGGTTTTGTCCGCATTCTCGACCGGAACACGCTGGCGATCCCGGATCGGCCCGGCAACAACCGCCTCGACAGCCTGAGCAACATCGTCGCCAACCCGGGCGTCGGGCTCTTGTTCATCATCCCCGGATACGACGACACGCTGCGGGTCAACGGGCGGGCGACGATCGTCAACGACCCGGAGCTTCTCGAAACCATGAGCGTCAACGGCCGCGCGCCGAAAATCGCCATCGTGGTCAAGGTCCGCGAGACCTTCCTCCATTGCGCCAAGGCCTTCCGACGCTCGCACCTCTGGGACCCGGAGCACCATCAGGACCGGTCCGAAATGCCCTCGCTGGTCAAGATGATCCTCGATCAGACCACCGGCGCGCCGGACGACGAAAACGAGATGCGCAAGCTCGACGAGAGGCTTGAGGACGACTACCGGACGTAGCTCTACTGACGCGAGAGACTTGACATCAGGCGCTGGGCAGCAATGCGTCGGCCCGCGGGCGGATGATCTTTCTCGGCCGGCTCGATCTGCCGATGGTGTGGCACAGGAGCACGACCGGCAGAAGTCCGAAGCCGACGATCATCAGCGACGGCAGCGCTGCCTGCTGGAGCCGTTCGTCGGAGGCGAGGCGATAGGCCTGGACGGCGAGCGTGTCGAAATTGAACGGGCGCATGATCAGCGTCGCAGGCAGTTCCTTCATCACGTCGACAAAGACGATCAGCAGTGCGGTGAGCAGGCTCGGCCTTAGAAGCGGGAGGTGGATCTCGAACAGCATGCGGCCGGATCCGCGCCCCAGCGTGCGCGCCGCCGCATCGATGTTGGGCTTGATCGCGGAGATGCCGGTGTCGAAGGCGCCAAGGGCTGCGGCGATGAAGCGGACCATGTAGGCCACCACCAGGAGCCCGATCGACCCCGTGAACAGCAGCCCTGTGGAGACGTCGAAGGTTTCGCGGGCCCAGGCATCGATCGTGTTGTCGAGGGCCGCGAAGGGCACCAGCAGGCCCACGGCGATGACGCCGCCGGGCACCGCATAGCCGATGCCCGCCGCCGCGGCCGAGAAGCGAGCGGCAAGGCTCGGCGCGATGCGGGCGCAAAAGCCGATGACGATGGCGCCCGCGACGGTGACGAGTGCTGTGACCGTGGCGAGGATCAGGGAGTTTTCGACGAACCCGAGATAGCGCGACGAAAAGGGTGACCGGCCGGCATCCACCGCCATGTCGAACAGCACCACGAGCGGGATCGCGAAGCCCACGGCCACCGGCAGGGCGCAGACGGCAAACGCGGCCGCTGCACGCCAACCGTTGAGCGGGTGACGCTCCATGGTTTCGTTGCGCGAGCCTGCGGGGAAACGCTTGGCCGCGCCGCGCTGGGCGCGTTCGAGCAGCGCAAACGCCAGGGCGACTGCAAGCAGGCAGAGCGCCAGTTGCGAGGCGGCCATGCGGTCGCCCATCGAGAACCAGGCCGAATAGATGCCGGTGGCGAATGTCTGGACGCCGAAATGCGCGACCGTGCCGAAATCGGCAATGGTTTCCATCAGCGCCAGGATGACGCCGCCGGCGATTGCGGGCCGCGCCATCGGAAGGCTCACCCTCCAGAAGGCCGACCAGGGCGTATGCCCAAGCGTTCGGGCGGCGAAATAGGCGGTCGGCGATTGCTTGAGAAAGGCTGCACGGGCGAGCAGATAGACGTAAGGATAGAGCACAAAGACCAGCATTGCAGCCGCTCCGCCCAACGAGCGGATTTCGGGAAACCAGTAGTCCTGCGGTCCCCAGCCGGTGATGTTCCTCAAGGCCGTCTGAACCGCACCCGGATGGTCGAGCAGGTCGGTATAGGCATAGGCCAGAACATAGGCCGGGAAGGCCAGCGGCAGCGCCAGCATGATCTCGAAGGTCCGGCGCAACGGGAACTGGCAGGTGGTGACAAGCCATGCCGTGGCCGTGCCGACCGCCGCCGACCCGAAGCCGACCAGGACAACGAGCTTGACGGTGGTCCAGGTGTAACGCGGCAGGACCGTTGCCATAAGGCTGTTCCAGGTGTCGAGCGTCCCCGACGCAGCCGTCACCGCGACCGCGACGATCGGCGCAAGGCAGAGAAGCGAGACGATCCAGGCCATGGTCTTGAGTGCGCGTTCGCCCACGGGCGGAATGTCCTTTGTCTCCAGCAGCGCCGAGCATCCGACGGGATGCACGAAGGTCGCTGTCGCCCCATGACCGATGCATCCACGCGACCGCTCGGATGAAAAGCCTTGCGCGCGGCATGCATCAGGCCGGGCCTGCTCCGGTCTTGTGTTGGATTGTGGAGTAATTCATGCAGGTTTTACCGTCAACAGCGATGGCCGGGCCGCCATTCCGGCCTTTGCCGGGCAGGATGACGCCGGCGGTCACATTGACGCGGACCGGGTCATTGCCTAAACCTGACCGCAGTCATTGCCGCAACGTAACCCCGCGGCTTCACCGAAAAGACAACGGACAGTTTCATGGACCTTCGCCCCATCGACCAATCCTATTCCGTGGCCGGGCAAATCTCCCCGGAAGACCTTGAGGCCATCAAGGCCGCCGGGTTCAAATCCGTGGTCTGCCACCGCCCCGACGGGGAAGCTCCGGACCAGCCGGCTTTTGATGAAATCCGCCGGGCCGCAGAGGCTATGGGGCTGGAAACACGCCACATTCCGATCGGCCCGATGGGCGTGACCGCGGACGCGGTTCGCGAGATGGTCGATGCGATCGAGGAATTGCCGAAGCCGATGCTCGGCTATTGCCGCTCGGGTGCGCGCTCGACGGCGGTCTATCAGCACACGGCCCATCTGCGCGGCTGAGCAGCTTAAATCCGGTCTGGCGACCGGATCTGCGATATTCAGGTCAGCACCTTGGCGACGGCCTCGCGCCGAGCGCGGTGGCGGCGCTGCCATCTGAGAAATCCGAGATAGGCGAGCTTGACCACCTGGCGTATGCCGGGCGTGTGGAACAGGAACGCGATCCTTCTCAGCCAGGGCAACCTGCGCCAGATCGCCGCAAAGGCGTCCACACCGATCATGTAGTCGTCAGTGCCGGTGGTGCTCGAGCCGGTCGGGCGGGTGTGAAACCGGCCGAGCAGGTCCTCGCGGGTCTTGCCATGCGGCAGTTCCCCGTCGCCCAGTGCGCCGATTTCCACCCAGTCAATCAGTCCGTGGCGGTCCATGCGGCGATACAGCGCCACCTCCTGACGGCAGACCGGGCATTCCTCGTCATACCAGACCGTCAGCGGGAGAACCCCGAAAGGGTTCGTCTCTGCCGAACTGTCAGACGAAGATCTTGGGCTCGGTGTCTGCGGGCTCGGGTTCTGCATGGAAGCCATGTGGGGTCAGGGCAGGAGCTTGCAAGTCCGGGCGCATCAGCTGCGCCGCTTTGTCACTCCGGAGCCACGGATTTCGGACAGCGTGCGGGTCGGCGTGATCGCCTCGGGATCGAGCTTGATCTCGATGATCGAGGCGACGCCGCTTTCCTGCGCGCGCTCGAAGGCGGCGGCGAAGTCGGCGGTTGTCGCGACGGTTTCGCCGTGGCCGCCATAGGCGCGGGCGAGGGCGGCAAAGTCCGGATTGGTGAGCGCCGTGGCGCTGACCCGGTTCGGATAGTCCCGCTCCTGATGCATGCGGATGGTGCCATACATGCCGTTGTTGACGACGATGACGATGATCGGCAGACCGTGCTGGATGGCGGTGGCAAATTCCTGGCCGTGCATCATGAAACAGCCGTCGCCGGCAAAGGCGACGACCGGACGGTCGGGGAAGGCCTGCTTGGCAGCCACAGCGGCGGGCACGCCGTAGCCCATGGACCCCGACGCGGGCGCGGCCTGGGTCGCGTATTTCCGGAACCGGACATAGCGGTGGACCCAGGTGGCGTAGTTTCCGGCGCCGTTGGTCAGGATCGTGTCCTCGGGAAGATGGTCACGGAGCCACTCGATGATCGGTCCCATGTGGACGTCGCCGGGACCCGATTCAGGCGGTGTCGACCATTTGAGATAGGATTCATGGAGGCGCGCCACATCGGCGGCGCGGCCCGGCATGGGGTCGACATCGATCGATGAAAGGGCTGCGGCGAAGGAGGCCGGATCGGCGTTGATGGCAAGGTTCGGCCGGTAGACGCGTCCAAGCTCGGCACTGTCGGGGTGGACATGCACGAGCGCCTGTTTGGGGAAGGGGATGTCGAGGAGCGTGTAGCCCGATGACGGCATTTCGGAGAAGCGTCCCCCGACAAGCATCACCAGGTCGGACGACTTGACCGCCTCGGCCAGCTCCGGGTTGATGCCGATCCCGACATCGCCCGCGTAGCAGGGATGGGCGTGATCGAACAGCATCTGGCGGCGGAACGAGCAGCCGACCGATATCTGCGCCCGCTCGGCGAAGCGCTCGACCTGGCGGACGGCGTCATCGGTCCAACGGGTGCCGCCGAGGATCATGATCGGGCGTTCGGCCCTTGCCAGCTGTTCGGCGAAGTCCGTCATCTGCGCGTGGCCTGGATGCATGGCGGCAACCGGGTTGGGGAGGATTTCGGCAGGAGGTGTTTCCACCACCTCGCGCAGCACGTCCTCGGGCAAGGCCAGCACCACCGGTCCGGGGCGGCCGGACATCGCCACCGAAAAGGCACGGTTGATGAATTCGGGGATGCGGGTCGGATCATCGATCTCGGCGACCCATTTGGCGAATTCGGTGAAAGCGCGGCGATACTCGACCTCCTGGAAGGCCTCGCGCTCGCGCGCATCGCGCTGCACCTGGCCGATGAACAGCACCATCGGGATCGAATCCTGGCGCGCGATGTGCAGGCCGGCCGTGGCGTTGGTGGCGCCCGGGCCGCGGGTGACGAAACAGACGCCGGGCTTGCCCGTCAGCCGCCCCCAGGCGTCGGCCATCATTGCCGCGCCGCCTTCCTGACGGCAGACGGTGACGCCGACACCGGAATCGACCAGTGCATCGAGCACCGCGAGATAGCTTTCGCCCGGAACGCAGAAAAGGCGCTCCACGCCATTGGCCTTCAATGTGTCGACTACGAGTTCGCCGCCGGTTTTCATGTCTTTGGACCTCTTGATCTTATATCTTCGAGCTCGGCCAGCACCTCTTCGGTGTGTTCGCCAAGACGCGGGCTTGGCCGGGTGTAGGTCAGTGGCGACGCCGGGAGCAGGATGGGCGCGCGGACCGAGGGAATGTCCGTGCCCGCCCTGTCGCTCAGGTCCATCCTGAGTTCGCGCGCAACCGCCTGCGGATCGTCGAACATCTCGGCAATCGTGTTGATCGGTCCGGCAGGAACGGCGTTCGTCTCGCAGGCGGCAAGCATGTCGGCCTTGGTCCAGCTCGCCATCGCGGCAATGATCTCCTCGCGCAGACGGTCGCGATGGGCGACGCGGGACGGATTGGTCTGGAAGTCCGGATCGGCCGCCATCACCTCGTTGTTCAGGAGCTTGCAAAAGCGCTGGAACTGCCCGTCGTTTCCGACCGCGATGATGACATGGCCATCGGAGACGGGGAAGACCTCGTAGGGCGCGATGTTCATGTGGGCGTTGCCCATCTGGCCGGGCGACACGCCGGAGATGAGATAGTTGAGGTTCTGGTTGCCGAGAATGCCCGCCTGGGTGTCGAACAGCGCCATGTCGATCATCTGGCCCTCGCCGGTCTTTTCGGCATGGCGCAACGCCGCCTGAATGGCGATCACGGAGTAAAGCCCGGTGAAGATGTCCGAGATGGCGACGCCGGCCTTTTGCGGCTCCCGGCCCTTCTCGCCGGTGATCGACATCATGCCGGCCATGGCCTGGATGATGAAATCATATCCGGCGCGCGGGGCGTAGGGTCCGGTCTGGCCGAAGCCGGTGATCGAGCAATAGACGAGAGCCGGATTGGCCTGTTTCAGGCTTTCGTAGTCGAGGCCGTATTTTTTCAGGCCGCCGACCTTGAAGTTCTCGATCACCACATCGGCGGTGGCGATGAGATCGCGCGCCTTCTGCGCCCCGTCCGTGCTGGCGATGTCGAGGACGATCGAGCGCTTGCCGCGATTTGCCGAGTGATAGTAGGCGGCCGAAAGGTTCTCGCCATCGGCCCCGGTGACGAAAGGCGGCCCCCAACGGCGGGTGTCGTCGCCGCCGTCGGGATGTTCGATCTTGATGACGTCCGCACCCAGATCGGCGAGCAGCTGACCGGCCCAGGGGCCGGCCAGGATGCGCGCCAGTTCGATGACCCGGATGCCTTGAAGCGGCGGCCGGGGCGTGGAGCTTTGCTGTTGCGTCATGGCCTGCTCACGGCTGTTCCAGGTTTTCGCGCTTGCGCTCTGCAAGCAGCCGCTTCTGGTAGCGCGACTGCACCATCTCGACGGCCACCATGGTGACGAGGACGAAGTAGAAGGTGCTCTTGGCCATCGGCTCGACCGGGTAGCCGAAGAAGGTGAGATGGGCGATATGGCCGCCCTCCGACATCAGCAGGAAGCCGACGAGCAGCAGCACGAACAGGCCGAGCACTTCGTACATGCGGTTCTTGTTGAGGAAGGTGGCGACCGTGTCGGCCATCAGCACCATCAGGGCGCCGGAGACGACGATTGCCGCGGCCATGACGATGAAGTTGTCGGTCAGTGCAACGGCGGAAAGCACCGTGTCGAAGGAGAACACCAGGTTCATCGCGGTGATCCAGACCAGTGCAACGGCGACGGAGCGGCGCGCCGGACGGCCCTGATCATGTGCGAGATCCTCGATGCCGATCATGTGGAAGATTTCCTTGATCGCGGTGTAGATCAGGAACACGCCGCCCGCCAGCACGATCAGGGAGTGGCCGCTGATGGAGCCGGTGATGAACGGAAGGGAGATCTCGAAGAACGGCTCGCCGAAGAGCGCGATGAGCTGAAGCACCACGAACAGCAGGACAATTCGCAGGACAATCGCGAGGATGATGCCCCAGCGGCGCACCATCGCGGCGCGGGCAGGGTCGACCTTTTTCGCCTCGATGGAAATGTAGAGCAGGTTGTCGAAGCCAAGCACCGTTTCCAGTGCGGTCAGGACAAGAAAGGTGGTCAGGTTGTCGATGGTGAAAAGATCGGCAAACATGGTTGGGCCTCCGGTTCGCGGATTGTCTGTTAGCAGGTTTGTCCGGAGTGTGCCACGCCCGCACCGGCAAGGTCCGAACGCCCGGCAATGTCGGCGGTTCGCCAGATCACCGGTGGGTCACGTCCATGGCTGCGGCGGGCGGCAGGGCTCAGGATTGTGCGGTGATGTGCCGATCGAGCCAGTTCGCAAACAGGTCCATTGCAGCATCGCGATTGATCTCGTTGAGGGTTTCGTGACGCGTGTCGGGCAGGACATGGCTTTCGATGTTTCCGAGCTCGGTCCTTTTCATCCGGTCCGCCAGCCATTCGATCGCCTTGCCCTTGTCGGTGGCGGGATCCTCGCCGCCGCCGAGCAGGTGCACCGGCAGGTCCTTCGGCAGCTTTTCGAGCTGCTCCCTGCTGCCGCCGCGATAGATCAGATCGAACACGTCGCGCCACATGCTCACGGTCGCGTCCCATCCGCAGAGCGGATCGGCGATGTAGGCATCGACCTCGGCAGGATCCCGCGACAGCCAGTCGAAATCGGTGCGCCTGTCCGGCATGGCCCTGGCCCAGGCCTGGAAGGTGAGTTTCGGCAGGATGGCGCTCCGCGTGTCGGAGCCCTTGAAGAAGGCTTCGACGGCGAGCAGTGCCTGTCCCGCGCGGCCTGCGGCGCCGGCATTGAAGTTCGAGTTCCAGACCGCGAGGCCAGCGCTGGCCCGGGGGTGGGCCTCGGCGAAATTGAGCGCGATCAGCCCGCCCATGGAATGGCCGAAGGTGATCACCGGCAGGCTCGGGTGCGCTTCACGGATGTGTGCGTGAACGGCGGCCACATCGGCGATCACCTTGTCGGCGCCGCCGGACCTGGCAAAGGCGCCCGGGATCGAACCGGGTGCGCGGGTCGCCCCATGCCCCCGGTGATCATGCGCGTAGACGTGGCAGCCGCGTTCGGCGAGGAAGCCTGCGAACGACCGGTAGCGCGCCGCGTGTTCGGCCAGCCCGTGATTGATCTGCACGACGGCGCGCGCCGCACCGGTCGCGGGCATGTGCCTCGCGGCCAAGGCTGCACCGGTCGGGCTTTCGAGGGTGAAGGGAGAGAAATCCTGCTCTGTCATGTCCGGCAGATGACCCCGCGTTTCCCCAACCGTCAAGCGTCCAATCAAACAGGCGCTTGCCCCGGCCGCAAAAATCGCTAGGTGAGTGGCAACCAGTCATGGAGTGCAAGACGTGAGCGATTTGACCCTCAACCAAGCCATCGACAACATCTACACCTCGATCAACAACGACAACGAGGACATAGATCAGCACATTGCCGCGCTGAAGGCGGCGATGGCGCGTGACGGGGTCAAGGAGGCGGTCTTCGATCCGGGCAAGCTGGCGCAGTCCAACCGCCAGGGCCGCAAGATCATGCAATCCTATTTCCGCCAGAAGGGCGTGAAGGTCAGCTTCGCATCCTGATGCCGCGTCCCATTTGGCGCTCCCGCCGGCCAGAGACTTTTCTTTTGCGCAGCTTTGGGTAGGGTTTGCCTGACCGGAGGGCGCGGCCGGTCACTGTGTGGCGAGCCATCCGATGTCTGCGGGGGCATGCGCAAGTCGGGAAGGGCACGTGGCGGGCAAGGACGAACTCGACGCCAGCGATCTGGACGAAGCGCTGGCCGATGCGGATACGGCAACGCTTCTGGGCGAGCGCCCGGAACCCGAGGTCCGGTTCGGCGGCGCGCGGGCCGGTCTCGGCTTCCTGATCTTCGTCCTCGGGATCGCCTGCGGCATCCCGGCCGCGATCTTCATGCCGGGGTTCTTGAGCGATCACGGGTCGGTGGTGCTCGGCATCATTCTGGGCGCGCTGCTGTTCGTTCTGGTGATCCTGTCACTGGTGTTCGTGTTCCGGCAACCGCTCTGGCGCTGGCTGTTCCGGCGGTCCGAAATCGAAGTCACCCGCTTTGCCGGCCCGCTTGCGGACGTGGCGCGCTACGCGGCCAACCAGCGGGTGGAGGAAGCCACCCGGGCAGCGCGAAACTTCGCCGAGATCGCGCTGGCGCGGTATGCCTGGGTGAGCTCGCGGCGCTGGCTCGTGGCGTCGATCACCGGGCTGATCGCGGCGATGGCGGCGCTTGCGGGTTCCGCGCTGCTGTTCGAGCAGAACAAGTTGCTCAGGGCGCAATCGGGGCTTCTGGTCGAGCAGAACCAGCGCATCGATTTCCAGAACAGCCTGATCGATACGCAGATCCAGCTCGCCGAGGCCGAGCGCAGCGCGCAGATCGGCCCGGAGGTGGTGGAAATCGGTTCCCTGATCGGCGCCGAGCGGCAGACCTTCCTCGACAACGGCGGCGACATCGAGGATTTCGATCTGTCCGACCTGACGAGTTCGACCCGCGGCCGCATCGTTGCGGCGAGCCTGGTGGCGCGGCCCTACCGCTACCTGGCGCCGTCGAACGCCAACCCGCGCGATACCGACGGCCTGATCCGGAGCGCATTGGCGCGGCGGCCTGCAGTGCTGGCGGATCCGTCGGTTCTCGATCGCGACCAGCCCACGAACCGCGAGCGTCTGGTCGATCGCGCGATCAGCCCTGAACGGGGGGATCTGCTGACCATGCTGACGGCCAACTCGGTTCACCAGACGGAGGCGCTGACCTTCCTGGGCGCGGATTTCTCCTATGCCGAGTTCCGCCGCGAGGAGGCGCTGGGCCTGTCGATGCGCCATGCGCGACTGGCCTATGCCGATTTTTCCTGGACCCGAATGCGCGACTGCCGGTTCGGCGGCGCCCAGCTCGACCATGCGCGGTTCGAGAACGCCGTCATCCGGACCAGCGATTTCTCCTCGGTCGCCGCAAGTGACGTGGAGGAGCCTTTCATTGCCCGCGATCTCGATTTCCTGCGCACCAACATGGCGGGCGCGAGCTTTCGCAGGAGCGTGGTCTATCGCACCGATTTCAGGGACATCCATGCCATCGCGCCGGTGTTCGACGACGCGGCGGTGGCGATGGCGGATTTTGCCGGCGCCAGCATCGGCGGCGCGAGCTTTCGCAATGCGATGATCATCGACGCGGTGTTCGACAATGCAAGCCTGCTCTCGCTGGATCTCGACGGCGCGATCGTTTTCGAACAGACATTCCTTCAGCAGCTCAGGCAGGTGTCCGAGCCCGGAAGCTTCGTTGCCGAGCGCTGGCGCCTGACACCGATCCCGGCGGGCGAAGTGGCCGAGCATCCGCGCTACATCGAGATGACGAACCACGTGCCCGAAGCAGCCTATGCAAACCGCCAGGCCTTTCGCATCTCGTTGGCGGAAGCCACCGGCGCAGACTGAGGAACCGGCAAAGCCTGGCGGACAGTCTTTGCCGCCTGCATTGCCCTTGGCCGTCGATTCGCATAGATAGCGCTCAAAACCACCCCAAATTTCAGTCTGGAGCACATCGTGGCACGGCAGTTCATCTATCACATGGCAGGTCTCAACAAGGCCTATGGCGCCAAGAAGGTTCTCGAAAACATTCACCTGTCGTTCTACCCGGACGCCAAGATCGGCATTCTGGGTCCCAACGGCGCCGGCAAGTCGACGGTGCTCAGGATCATGGCCGGGCTCGACAACGAGTTCACGGGCGAAGCCTGGCTGGCCGACGGGGCGACGCGCGGCTACCTGCCGCAGGAGCCGCAGCTCGATCCGGAAAAGAACGTGCTCGAGAACGTGATGGAAGGCGTTGCCGAAAAGCAGGCGATCCTCGACCGTTACAACGAACTGATGATGAACTATTCCGACGAGACCGCCGACGAGGGCGCCAAGCTCCAGGACATCATCGACGCGCAGAACCTGTGGGATCTCGACAGCCAGGTGGAAATGGCGATGGAAGCGCTGCGCTGCCCGCCGGGCGATGCTTCGGTCGAAGGGCTATCGGGCGGTGAGAAGCGACGCGTCGCGCTGTGCGCGCTGCTGCTTCGCCAGCCCGACCTGATCCTGCTCGACGAGCCGACCAACCATCTCGACGCCGAAAGCATCGCATGGCTTGAAAAGCATCTGCGCGAATATCCCGGCGCCGTGATCATGATCACCCATGACCGCTACTTTCTCGACAATGTGACGGGCTGGATTCTCGAGCTCGACCGCGGCCGCGGCATTCCCTACGAGGGTAACTACACCGCCTATCTGGACGCCAAGGCCAAGCGCATGAAGCAGGAGGGCCGCGAGGAAGCCTCCCGCCAGAAGTCGCTCGCTCGCGAACAGGAATGGATCGCTTCTTCGCCGAAAGCGCGGCAGGCCAAGTCGAAGGCGCGTATCCGGGCCTATGACGAACTGGTCAAGTCCGCCGCCGACCGGAGGCCGGGCGAGGCACAGATCGTCATCCCCACGGGCGAACGGCTGGGCCAGGTGGTGATCGATGCCGATGGCATTTCCAAGGCCTATGGCGACCGTCTGCTGATAGACGATCTCCATTTCAAGCTGCCGCCCGGCGGCATTGTCGGTGTTATCGGCCCCAACGGCGCGGGCAAGACCACGCTGTTCAGGATGATCACCGGACAGGAAAAGCCCGATTCCGGCGAGATCACCATCGGCGAGACGGTCAACCTCGCCTATGTCGACCAGAGCCGCGATTCACTGGACGGCAACAAGACCGTCTGGGAAGAGATTTCCGGCGGCAACGACATCATCAAGCTCGGCAAGCACGAGATGAACTCCCGCGCCTATTGCTCGACCTTCAACTTCAAGGGCGGCGACCAGCAGCAAAAGGTGGGCACGCTTTCGGGCGGTCAGCGCAACCGGGTGCATCTGGCCAAGCTGCTCAAATCCGGCGGCAACGTGCTGCTGCTCGACGAACCGACCAACGACCTCGACACCGAGACGCTGGGCGCGCTCGAAGAGGCGCTGGAAAATTTCGCCGGCTGCGCCGTCATCATCTCGCATGACCGCATGTTCCTCGACCGTCTCGCCACCCACATCCTCGCCTTCGAGGGAGACAGCCATGTCGAATGGTTCGAGGGCAACTTCGAGGACTATGAGAAAGACAAGATCCGCCGCCTCGGCCCGGACTCGGTCAACCCCAGGCGCGTGACCTACAAGCCGTTGACTCGATAAGATAAAAAAAGTCTTCCCGGGCACGGAACCTTTTCCCCTCGGTCGCGTTTGACGGGTTGGGCCAGTGTCCGGGGGTAACAGCTTTGCTCAAAAGAAATGACGGTCGTGACAGTGCGATTGACTTCGGTGACCTTTTCGACGCGTTGCCGAGTCCGCACATGGTTCTCGACCGCAACCACTGCTTCGTGGCGGTCAACAGGGCGTATGAGAAGGTCGTCATGCGCGACCGCGCCGAACTGATCGGCCGAAACCTGTTCGACCTGTTTCCGAATGACGGAGAGAGCGGCCAGCGTCTGCGGGATTCGCTCAACCGTGTCATCGAGACGGGAGAGGCCGATACGCTCGCCTACATTCCCTATGACATCCCGCGGCCGCCCGAAAAGGGCGGCGGCATGGAACAGCGCTACTGGACGGCGGTCCACACGCCTGTTTCAGGCAAGTCCGGTTCCGACAGATACGTGATGCAGAACACGGTCGATGTCACCGACATCGTCAGGCTGCGCCAGGCTGCGAGCCTGCCGTTCAGAAGAGGTGAAACGCAGCTCCTGGAGCGGGCCCGGGAAGCCGAGGAGCAGCACAAGGCGCTGATGTCGGAAAGCGCCGAGTTCCGGCGGCTGTTCCAGCTCGCACCGGGTTTCTTCGCCGTGCTCACCGGCCCGGATCATGTCTTCACATTCGCCAACGAGGCCTACATGCGCCTGGTCGGAGAACGGCACCTGATCGGCAAGACCGTCCGCGAAGCCATGCCGGAAGTCAGCGAACAGGGGATCATGGACCTCCTGGACGATGTCTACAGCACCGGCAAGCAGTACCAGGCTGAAGCCAGGCGGGTGATGATCCGGGATCCGGATTCCGGCGACCTGCACGAGACCTTTCTGGATTTCTCCTATGATGCGATCCGCGACACGAAAGGCAATATCACCGGCGTGTTCGTGCAGGGCAGTGACCGCAGCGAGGATGTGAAACGGCAGCACCGTCAGCGCCTCTTGCTTGCGGAACTGAACCATCGCGTCAAGAACACGCTGGCATCGGTTCAATCCATCGTCTCCCAGACGCTGCGTTCCGCGGCCGATCCGGCGACGGCACGAAAGGACATCGGCTCCCGGCTGGCGGCGCTCTCGAAGGCGCACAACCTGCTCAGTGCGCAGGAATGGACCAGCACCGATCTCGGAGAGATCATCGGACAGGAAGTCTCGGTCTTCGATCCGCAGCGCATCAGTCTCGACGGACCGCGCTTCACCTTGTCGCCAAAGGCCTCGATCTCCCTTGCCATGCTCGTGCACGAGCTCTCCACCAACGCCGTCAAGTACGGCGCGCTGAGCAGCGACAGCGGCAATGTCGCCGTCCAGTGGCGGGAAGAGCCGGAAGGCATGCTGAAACTCACCTGGCGGGAAGCGGGCGGACCACCGGCGGCCCATCCCGCCGGGAAGGGGTTCGGCACCCGCCTGATCGAGAGCATCGTCTCGGGTGAATTCGGCGGCACGTTCGAACCCTCCTTTTGCGAGCAGGGTTTCTCCTGTATCGTCACCCTTGAAGCCGACGTGTTGCGCGGCGCGAAAGTGCGAATATGACAGCTGATACGCGTAGACCGATGTCCATCCTCATCGTCGAGGACGAGAGCCTCATCGCGATGAATCTCGAGATGATCCTGGAGGACCTCGGCCACTCCGTGATCGGCCCGGTGATGACATTGCAGGATCTCGAGAAGGTTCTCGACGGCGACTTCCGGGCCGACGCGGCGATCCTCGATGTGAACATCGCGGGCGAGCACATCTTTCCCTATGCGCGCAGGCTGGCGAAGCTCGGCGTTCCGCTGCTCTTTGCAAGCGGATACGGCGCGAGCGGCATCAGCGAAGATCTTGCTCATCACCCGGTTGTTCCCAAGCCCTACACGGAAGACGAAATCGCCGGCATGCTGGACACCATGCTTCCTGCGTGAGCGGCCGGCCGCTGTCCGTCGCCTGCTTCCGACAGTGTCGAAGACCTGCGCCCGTCGTGTGACACCTCCGCGATCCGGGGGGCATTCGGTCGGTTGACGGCCTGGGATTTCACGTTGACGCGCTGGAAGGGGCAAGGTTCAACGGTCCGGCAACTGTTGACAGGGATCCGTCATGACCACCATCCTCATCACCGGCACCAATCGCGGAATAGGCCTCGAACTCGCCAGGCAGGCGCTCGAGAAGGGCTGGACGGTCTATGGCTCGGCGCGCGAGACGGTCACCGATCCGGATGCGCATATCTGTCATCATCCGCAGTTTCACGACCTTGTTTTCGATGTCACCGACCACGAGGCGGTTCGCGCAGCGGCGGCTTCGATCAGCGAACCGATCGATGTCCTCATCAACAATGCCGGCATCATCGGGCCCGATCGCCAATCGACGCTGGACATGGATTTCGACGGTTTCGCCAAAACGCTTGCCGTCAACACACTTGCGCCGCTGGCCGTGGCCCAGGCCTTCCTGCCGCATCTCAAGCGCAGCGCCAATCCGCGCATCATCACCGTGTCTTCGCAGATGGGGCGGATGTCCTACGCCAAGTCCGACCGCATCGCCTACCGGGCGTCGAAGGCTGCGGTCAACAAGGTCATGCAGGGGCTCGCCACCGATCTCGAACCGCAGGGCATCGCCGTGGCGCTGGTGCATCCGGGCTGGGTAAGGACCGACATGGGCGGCAGCGGCGCGGACATCGCACCCGCCGAAAGTGCCGGTGGGATCCTTGTGCTTGCCGAGACACTGAGGCTCGACCGCACCGGCTCATTCTTCAACTGGGACGGCACCATCGGGGCCTGGTGAACAGCCCTTAAGGCGGTCTCACTCGATCCGGCAGCAGAACGGGTAGAACGGTTCGGACAGGCCGGGTGCGGCAGTGGGCGTGAAGGTGAAGTCGCTTACCCGGTCGCTTTCGTCGGTGCAGCCGCCGGGCGTGTAGGCGATGGTTCCGCGGACCGGGTGGCTGGTTTCAAGCTGCCAGGGGTCTTCACTCGAAAAATCGATGCTGCCCGGTGTCGTCTGGATGCCATCGCCCGAGAACGCATCGATGAAACTCGCGTTCATGCCGCCGTTGCAGGTGAGTTCAAGCGCCCAGTTGGGTTCGAATCCGGAGCAGATCATCGTCTGGCCGGTTTCGAGCAGGCGGTTGCAGGAGAGGTCCGCGGCGGCCGCGGCGTTGGCGGAAGCGAGAGCCGAGGCAAGCATCAGCGCGGACGCAATTCCGCCGATGCGGCTCGTCTGAATGCGGGCCCCGGTGAAGGGGATCGTTTGCGGTGTTGAAACTGCGGCTGCCGACATCCGGATACCTCCCTGATCCAGTTGCACGCCCCCGAGCGACCCCAAGCATAGCATATCAGGGCCTGCGTTGCGAGCGGGCAGACGATCCGGTGCCCTGATGCCGGCGTCCCGGACATTCCTGCCGGTGGGGCGGATGCGGTCGTGCCGGGCGTGGCAAAGGGCCGGCTGTCATCGGCCTGTCACCTGACGGGCTTAAGCCAGCGGCTCATCTGTTCCTGTCGCAACTTCGGAGATGCCCCATGCACCGCCTGCTTTCGCTCTCGCTCGGCCTGATGACCTCGCTTGCCGTCGTCACCACCTCCGCCCACGCCGTCGATGGCACGCTGACGCTTTACACCAGCCAGCCCAACACCGACGCGCAGCAGTCGATCGACGCCTTCATGCAAGCCTATCCGGACGTGAAGGTCACTTTCGTGCGGGACGGCACGACCAAGATCATGGCGAAGCTCGAGGCCGAACTCGCCGCCGGATCGACGCCCGCCGACGTGCTGCTGATCGCCGACAGCGTGACGATGGAAGGCCTCAAGGCGCGCGACCTGCTGATGGCCCATCCCGATGCCGACGTGTCCGCCTATGCAGACGGCACCCATGACGCCGGCAAGACCTGGTTCGGCACCAAGCTGATCACCACCGGCATCATGTACAACACCGCCGCCGCAATGAAGCCCGCCTCCTGGCAGGACCTTCTCAAGGACGAGGCCAGGGGGCAGATCGCGATGCCGTCGCCGCTGACCTCCGGCGCCGCCCTCATCCACACCGCCACGCTGGTCGACAATCTCGAAAACGGCTGGGGCTATTACGAGGGTCTCGCCGCGAACGGGGCGCAGGCCTCCGGCGGCAATGGCGGCGTGCTCAAGCAGGTCGCCGGCGGCGAGAAGCTCTACGGCATGGTCGTCGACTTCCTTCCGATCCGCGAGAAGGCCAAGGGCGCACCTGTCGAGTTCGTGTTTCCCGAGGAAGGCGTCTCGGCGATTTCCGAGCCGGTGGCGATCCTGTCCTCGACCCGGAACCCGGAAGCCGCCAAGGCTTTCGTCGATTTCCTGCTGTCGCGCGAAGGCCAGGAACTGGCGCTGAGCCAGGGCTACCTGCCTGCCCATCCCGACGTCGCCGTTCCTGCCGGTTTCCCGGATCGCAGCACCATCAAGGTGATGCCGTTCGATGCCGCAAAGTCGCTTGAGGACGCCGAAAGCAACAAGGCACGCTTTGCCGACATCTTCGGACAGCAGGGCTAGCAGCTTGACCCTTTCCGAGACTGCCGGACCGCGCCTCATGCTGCGCGGTCCGGCCTATCCTGTCTGGCGCTGGCGCGAAGGCACGGGACTCGTGCTGCTGCTTGCCGTGTCGATCCTGGCGTTTTCGATCGCGCCTGTGGGCCGGCTTCTTTCCGCAGCACTCGAGGGCGGATTTGCTCCGTTCCGCGCCGTGCTCGACACGCCCGAGGTGCGCCAGGCCACGCTCAACACGCTTACGGTCGCCTTCGGTTCGGGCGCGGTGGCGATGGCGGTCGGGCTGGTGTTCAGCCTGTTGCTGTCGGTGACCGACATGCGCGGGCGCGGCGCCATGGCCTTCATCATGGTGCTGTCGCTGATGATCGCGCCGCAGATCTCGGCGCTTGCCTTCAAGACGCTCGCCGGACCGGCCTCGCCGCTCTTGAAGCTCGCCGGTCTTGCGCCCGCGCCGGGCACGCCGAACCCGATGCTGGGCGAATTCGGCATCATTCTGGTGATGGGACTGCACCATGCGCCGCTGGCCGCCATCACGCTTGCAGCCGGCCTGTCGGGGCTGCCGCGGCCGCTGATCGAGGCCGCGCTTCTCGATGGCGCCGGTCCGGCGCAGATCATCCGCCGCATCGTTCTGCCGTTGCTCGCTCCGTTCCTGCTCTCCGCAGCCCTTCTCGTGCTGGTCGCCGGAACCGGGAATTTCGGGATTCCGGCACTGCTCGGCATGCCGGTGGGCTACCTGACGCTGCCGACGCTTCTCTATCAGAAGCTTGCGAGTTTCGGACCGTCCTCGATCCATGATGCGGCGGCAATCTCGGTCCTTATCGCGGCGATCGCGGCAAGCGGCGTGATTGGCGCGGGGTGGCTGCTGGCGCGGCAGCAAAACCGGCTCGAGGTGGATTTTGCGCTGGAGCCGTTCTGGCGGCTCGGCAAGGCGCGGCTGCCGCTCGAACTTGTGGTCTGGGGCTTTATCGCCGTTGCAATCCTGCTGCCGCTGATGTCGCTGGTCGCCACGTCGCTCGTGCCTGCCTATGGCGTGCGACTGTCGTTCGACAGCCTCACCTTCGCGCAATATGGCGAGGTGCTGTTCAGGCAGGACCTGACGGTGCGGGCGTTCCGCAATTCGATGTTGTTTGCCGGGGCTGCCGCGTTCAGCCTGTGCTGTCTCGCCCTCGTCTTTGCCTATCTGCTCGATCGCGCGGCGGTGAAGGTCAGGACCCCCGTGCTGGCGCTGATCGAGCTGCCCTATGCCGCGCCCGGCATCGTGCTGGCGATCGCCTGCATCCTGTTGTTCATCAGGCCGCTGCCGCTGCTGGGGCTTTCGATCTACGCCACGCCGTGGATCATCCTGTTTGCCTACCACGCCCGCTTTCTGGCAATCGCCCTCAAGCCGGTGCTGGCGGCCATGGCGACACTGGAGTCCGCCGTCGAGGAAGCCGCGGTCTGCGACGGCGCGCGCATGGGCCAGAGGCTTCGGTTCATCATCCTGCCGCTGGTGCTCCCCTCGCTGCTCGCGGGGGGGCTGATGGTGTTCCTGCTGGCCTTCAACGAACTGACCGTGTCGGCGCTGTTGTGGTCGGCGGGCAACGAGACGCTCGGCGTGGCGCTCCTGAGTCTCGAGGATTCGGGCCTCGGGTCGGAAGCCGCAGCGGTTGCGGCAACAGCGTCGGCGTTGGTCTGCCTGCTGATGCTTGCCATGCAACTGCTTGCCCGGCGCCTGCCGGACAATGCGCTTCCCTGGCAGGCCCTTGCGGGACGTCGCGTTCGCGACGAACGCTAGGTTCGGGGCAGGGCGCCGTCTGTCCTGACGCTTTCACGCTTTTGATTGGTTCATCACTGCCGCTTGGCATAAGGTGGGGTTTCTTCAGTTTTCAACTGCCCGGAGACCCGCGATGACGCTTCCTCTTTTTGCCGACGAGGCCGGCGCGCTGCCGCAGATCAGCAAGGGGCGCCGGATCGAGGGCCGCGTCAGCGCATTGCTGGACGCTCGCGGCGACGGGTTCCCGAGCGATCGATGCCAAAGCCTGACCGTGACTTTCGAGGGCATAGAGGGTGACTTCCATGCCGGTGCAACGCGCAAATCCGGAGGTCGCGAACCCTGGTATCCGCGCGGAACGGTGATCCGAAACGAGCGCCAGGTGTCGATCGTTGCCGAGGACGAACTGGCGATTGCGGCGCGCACCATGGGTATCGACCGGATCGAGCCGGGCTGGATCGGCGCCAACATGGTGATCGAGGGCATTCCGCTGCTCACCATGCTGCCGCCGCGCACCCAGCTGTTCTTCGAGGGGGGCGTGACCCTGAGGGTCGATGGCGAGAACAACCCCTGCCGATTTGCCGGGGACGAGATCGCAAGGAATTTCCCGGATCGAGACCCGACGGACCTGGCGTTGAGTTTCGTCTCGGCCGCCAAGCGCCGCCGCGGGATCGTCGCCTGGGTGGAGAAGCCCGGGACAATCGAAAGCGGCGAAGCGGTGACGGTGCGAATCTGGGAGCAGTGGATCTACCCGGCGGGGTAGTCCTTCTTCCGGACAAGGCGGTTTTCCCGGTGTCGCGTGGTCATCGCGTCGGTTCCGGCTCTGCTTCCGGCTAGCGATGCCGGGTTCCAGGACCCCTGCGACATGAACTGTGGCGCAAGCGACATTCAGCTTGCACTCGGCTCGAAAGCGATATAAACATATCTTTATATCATTTTTGAGGTTCGGATGTTGTCTGTGTCACCATTGTCGCTGGAAGAGTGTGTCGAGGTCTTCAAGGCTGCGGGTGAACCCACGCGCCTGAGGCTTGTCGCACTGTTGAGCCACGGCGACCTGACGGTCAGTGAAATGACCGAGGTGCTGGGGCAGTCCCAGCCGCGCATTTCGCGCCATCTCAAGCTCCTGGGCGAGGCCGGACTGGTCGAACGCTACCAGGAGGGGGCGTGGGCCTATTTCCGGCTGTCGCGCGACGGCCTCCGGGCGAAACTCATGGAAGAGGCGCTTGCCGCGGCATCCCCGTCCGATCCGCATCTGGCCCGCGACGCCGAGCGGCTTGCCGCCGTCAAGCAGGCGCGCGCGAGCCGGGCGGAATCCTATTTTTCCGCCAATGCCGCGAGCTGGAACGAATTGCGGCAGATGCACATTTCCGACGAACGGGTCGAGGCGGAGATCCTCAAGCTGATCGGCCGGACACCGTTCGACGGGCTTCTGGATCTGGGCACGGGAACGGGGCGCATGCTTGAACTGCTGTCCGGGCGCTACCGCCGGGCGATCGGCATCGATTCAAGCCGCGACATGCTGGCAATCGCCAGAGCCCAGCTCGATGAAGCGGGCATCACCCATGCTTCGGTCAGGCAGGGCGACATTCTGAACCTGCCGCTTGATCGCGAAAGCTTCGATGTGGTGACGATCCACCAGGTGCTGCACTTCCTGCACGATCCGCTTCCGGCGATCAGTGAAGCTGCGCGCATGCTCAGGCCGGGCGGCCGTGTCGTCATCGTCGACTTCGCCCCGCACGATCATGAGGGGCTGCGGATCGATCATGCCCATGCGCGGCTGGGCTTCAGCCATGCCCAGGTGGGCGAATGGCTCGAGGAATGCGGACTGACTGTCGAAAAGATCGTCGATCTTCCGGCTGACACCGGGGATGCCGGCGCGCTGACC
Organism: Hoeflea sp.; assembly: GCA_965233445.1. Classification (GTDB taxonomy): domain Bacteria; phylum Pseudomonadota; class Alphaproteobacteria; order Rhizobiales; family Rhizobiaceae; genus Hoeflea. Next base: position 3,867,929 of record OZ247491.1, on the reverse strand, counting down.
GTCACGATCTGGTTCGCACGCGACCCGCGCCTGCTCATTGCATCCGAACCATCTTCTTCCAACACAGGAATCGCCTGATATGCCAAGCTCCCACCGCGCCAGCGCCGAGGATCTGTCCCAGCGGATCAAGGTCTCCTTCGAGTTCTTTCCGCCCAAGAACGGCGACATGGAAACCCAGCTCTGGGAGAGCATTTCCAGGCTTGCACCCTTCCAGCCCGATTTCGTGTCCGTGACCTACGGCGCGGGCGGCTCGACCAAGCAGCCGACGCTGAACACGGTGTCGCGGATCTCAAAGGAAACCAAGCTTTCGCCGGCGGCGCATCTGACCTGCGTCGGCTCGGACAAGGCGTCCGTCGATGCCGTGGCGCGCGAATTCATGGCGGTGGGCGTCAAGCACTTCGTGGCACTGAGAGGCGACCCGCCGGAGGGCGTGGGCGCGGCCTACGAGCCGCACCCTGGCGGTTATGCCAACGGCGCCGAACTGGTCGCCGGATTGCGCGCGATCGATGATTTGGAGATCTCGGTTTCCGCCTATCCGGAACGTCACCCCGAAAGCCCGGATTTCGCCACCGATATCGACATGCTCAAGCGCAAGGTCGATGCCGGCGCCACCCGGGCGATCACCCAGTTCTTTTTCGACAACGACGTCTACGAGCGCTACGTCGAGCGTGTGCGCAAGGCCGGGATCTATATCCCGATCGTTCCGGGCATCCTGCCGATCCACAATTTCGGCCAGGTCGCGCGCTTCTCGAAGCTGTGCGGCGCATCGGTGCCGGACTGGCTGGCGCGCCGTTTCGACGGGCTCGAAAAGGATCCGGAAACCCGGGCGCTGGTGGCTGCAGCCATCGCTGCCGATCAGGTGACGGACCTGGTCGAACGCGGTGTGGACGACTTCCACTTCTACACCATGAACCGGGCGCAGCTCGTCTACGCGATCTGCCATCTTCTTGGGTTGCGCGGCAACGAGACATCCGCGGTCGGCGCAGCTGCCTGAATCAGGCCCGGGTCGCACAGCCGTCCAACGACAGGACCGGTCACGAAAAAACGGGAGCGCCGAAACGCTCCCGTCATTGAACTTTTCCCATCGTGAAGGCGCGCTACCGGGTCAGATGAAGACCATTGCGCCGACAAATATGAACGCTGCACAGATCACAAGGGCATTGAGCGATTGCGTAAATCCCATGGTGGTCCTCCTTGGCGTTATACCCAGGAATGATAGGCACGGGATCGGGCGGCTGAAAAGCGAATTCGTTGCTGCAATGCAACGCGATCCGGGAAAAATGATCCAAAGGCTCCTATCAAAGACCTGATCTTAAACACTTATTAGCAAATTAAAATTGTGTTAAGAACCTGCCGAATACTTCCATGAGGTGTGGTTCTGATCCGGTTGCATCCCGATGCGATGCCATTTTTCTGTCAAACTCGGCAGGAACTCCCGCCGGGAACGCCGGGTTTGGAGTGCAAGGCACCCCAGCTCGATCACACCTCAATGTTCACCTGACGCTCAGCCCAGACACACCGGTTCGCGGCTCTGGATCGAGGCCGGATGGCGATGAACAAGGCGGTGCGCAGACCGGCCCTACACAGACCCCTGATGCTGCTGCGAGTTCGCAAACAGCGGCTCAAGAGCCGCGGCGACGGACAGCAATTGCCGGTCGCGGCCGAAACGCGCGATGGCCTGGATGCCAAGGGGCAGTCCCTGTTCGGACGTGAAGCCGGGAATGTTGACGGTCGGCCCGCCCATGAGCGTCCAGAGCTTGTTGAAGCGGGGATCGCCGGTGCTCTCGAGCCCGTGCGGGGCGGAGCCGGGTGCGGAAGGCGACAGCAGGATATCGACCTCGCCGAAAAGGAGCCGGGCGGCCGCGCGGCCCCGTTTGGCAAGCCTGCGGGCCTCGTCGTAGGCTTGCGGGGAGATCGCCTGGCCGCGTTCGATGACCTCGACAAGCCTGGGGCTCAATTGATCGCGGAAGCGCGCGAGGTCCGGCCCGCAGGCCAGCCCGGCTTCGTGATCCTGAATGATCACATGCGCCTGGCGGGCTTCGGTGAGTGTTGCCGGCTCCTCGATCTCGCCGACATCGAAACCGGCATCTGCTGCGCGGTCGGCTGCGGCAGAGAGCGCATCCTGCATGTCGGGGTCGGCGCTGCCGAGTTCGGCACACCGGTAGAGCCCGACGCGGATCTGCGCGGCATCAACCTGTTCCAGGGTCAGGTCGCGGCCGGTCAGAAGGCTCGCGAACAGGGCCACATCGCTCACGGAGGCCGCGAACAGGCCGACCGTGTCGAGCGAAGGAGCAAAATGCTTCATCCCGGTGGCGGGCAGCAGCCGGAAGCTCGGCTTGTATCCGGCGACACCGCAAAAGGCAGCCGGGCGGATCACCGATCCGCCGGTCTGGGTGCCTATGGCAGCCGGTATCATGCCTGCGGCCACGGCCGCGGCGGACCCCGACGAGGACCCGCCCGGCGTGTGGGCGCGGTTGTGCGGATTGACCGTCTCAGCGGGGTGGAAGAAGGCGAATTCCGTGGTCGCGGTCTTTCCGATGATGGTTGCGCCCTGGCGCCTGGCAAGGTCGACGATGGCCGCATCGGCAAGTGGCCGGTGACCGGCATAGGCCGATGAGCCGTAGGAGGTCGGCTGATCGAAACTGTCGAAGATATCCTTCACTCCGATGGCAATGCCCGCGAGCGGTCCATCGAAGCTGACGGCCGGGTCGGCCGCGACATGGCTGAACGCCCTGATGGACGCATCCTTGCGGGCGATGGCGTCGCGGCTGAGCGCAACCATCAGCTCCGGCGCGGCCTTGCCGGCATCCCGGGCTGCGACCAGCGCCCCGAGGCTCATCATGCGGTTTTCGCCCATCACAATCTCCCAGCGAAATGACAGGCGGCGGCCGCATCGATATCGAACCGGCCCGCCTTGGCCTCAACGCTTTATGGACAGGCGGTTGTCGAGTGACAAGAGGCCAAGTGCGATCAGCCCCAGCCCCATGGCCTCGGTGGAAGACAGCGTCTCGCCGAGAAAGACGATGCCGAGCAGGATTGCCGCCGGCGGCACCAGAAGCGTGACGAGCGAGGCCGAGGTGGCACCGGCGATGCTCAGCACGCGAAAGAAGACGACATAGGCAAAGGCCGTCGAGACAAGCGCCAGAGCCAGGATCGCCCCGATCACAGGCACCGGCGGGATCGCCAGCGTCCATGGCTGGTCCACAACCAATGCCAGCGGCAACATGATCAGGCTCGATGCGGTCAGTTGACCGGTGGCGGTGATGCGCGGTGAGACATCCCGGAAGCGCTTGCCGAAGGAGGCGGCAAAGCCGTAGGAGACCGCGGCCCCGACCACGGCGAGCTTGGCCCACAGCGGACTGTCGGCGATGCCGAGTGCCGCGGGTCCGATCAGCATGACCATGCCGGCCAGCCCGAGGGCGCACCCTATCAGCTTGGCGGTGGAGATCTTCTCGTCGGTGGTGAAGACCTGCGCGACAAGCACCGCCCACAGGGGGGTGGTGGCATTCAGGATCGAAGCGAGGCCGGCGCCGATCTTGGTCTGCCCGGCGAAGATCAGCGTGAAGGGGATGGCGTTGTTGATCAGCCCCATCACCAGCAGCTCCCGCCAGCGGCTGCAAAGGGTCTGGTAGAAGCCCGGCATCCGTCCGAACGCCAGATGCAGCGCCATGGCGGCCAGAGCGACCCGAAACAGCACCAGCGTCATCGGCGGCACGTGCTGCACGGCGACCCGGGCGAAGAAGAACGATCCGCCCCAGATGAAGCCGAGCAGGATCAGGAGGCCCCAGGTTGCGGGCGCCATGGAACGATGGAGCGATGCGGTCATTGTCTCATGCCTGTGCGACGCGATTGCCGAGATGTCATGCCCCGAATGGCCGCCGTGCGCCACCCGAATCCGGCGACTTGTCACAAATCAGCCATTTGCCGGGCCTGACGGGCGTTGATAGGGTCGCCGCAAAGCTAACGGGAGACGTAGATGCAACGATTCGCCACCGGCACCGAGGCCGCACTCGAGCTCAGGCCCGATCATCCGCTCTATTGCTTCCGGCCCGAGGTCCTCAAGCAGGATGCCGCACAGTTCATGAAGCTGTTCCCGGGCGATACGGCCTATGCGGTCAAGACCAATGGCGAACCGATGGTGCTCAAGACGCTCGTCGAGGCCGGAGTAAAGATTTTCGACGTGGCGTCGCCCGGCGAATTCGAGGCAGTGCGCAACGCTTCACCCGATGCCGAGATGCTCTACATGCACCCGGTGAAGGCGCAATCGGACATCCGGCTGGCGCTTGAAAAGTACGGCATCCGGGTGATGTCGCTCGACCATGAGGACGAGATTGCCAAGGTGCTCAGGATCGTGCGTGCGCTCGATCTCGACCCTGCATCGATCAGCATCTTTGTGCGGCTGCAGACCAAGGGTCATGCGATGTACGAGCTGTCGAAGAAGTTCGGCGCGGCACCGGGCCATGCGGTGGAACTGGTGCAGCGGCTCGACCGGATCGGTTTCAAGGTGGGGCTGTGTTTCCACGTGGGCAGCCAGGTGGAAGAGCCTGAATCCTACGAGCAGGCGCTCAAATCAGCGGACTGGGTGCGCAATCGGGCTGGCGTCGATCTTGTTGGGCTTGATGTCGGTGGCGGGTTTCCGGCGGTCTATGGTCATGATCCCAACCGCAAGGCCAAGCCGATGCCTCCGCTCGAGGACCTGATGGGAGACCTGCGCGACAACATCAAGGAGTGGGCTTTCGACGACATGCCGCTGGTGGCGGAACCGGGCCGTGTGGTGGTGGCCCGGGCATTCTCGCTGGTGGTGCGGGTGCTCCTGAGGAAGGGCCGCAGGCTCTACATCAATGACGGGATCTGGGCTTCGCTGTCCGACAGCTGGACCGGCAAGATCACGCTTCCGGCGCGCTTCATCCCGGATCCGGCGCGGCGCATCCGCAACGGAAACCCGGACACGGTGGTGCCGTTCCGGGTCTGCGGCGCGACCTGCGATTCCGTCGACATCCTGTCACGCCCGTTCTGGCTGCCCGAGACGATCGACACCGGCGACTGGATCGAGATCGGCCATATCGGCGCCTATTCCCTGTCGCTGCGGACGCGCTTCAACGGCTTTTATCCCGATGACTTCGTCGAGGTGACGACGCCGTTCGACGGGGAGGGCGCGCCCGACAGCTACGCCAGTCTCGAGACCATGGCAGACTGACTGGCGCAGGCCCCAGCGTGCACCCGGGCCGCGTTCGCCCGCGCCGACGTGTCACGCGGCTTCGGTGCGCGGTTCGTGGTAGAGCAGACCAGTGCAGCACGACCACCAAAGGGAGGTCTCCTCATGCCGAAACTGATCCGCTTCGTGATCGTCAACACGCTGGCCGGCGTACTGATCGGCTGGATGATGGCGGCGGCCATCGTCTATTTCAACATCAATGGCTTCGGCGACCTGATTTTGGGCTCATCGAGCCGCATCGCTGCGATCTTCATCCTGCTGGTCTCCTTCGGCAGCACGTTCGGCTTCGCCGTGATGGCCACGGCCGTGATGCTGACGCCCGTCGACAAGGATGAATTCGACAAGCTTTAAGCCCGCGGGCCCGACATCATCGGGCCGGCAATTGTGGATGCCGGCTTCCGTCTCAGCGGTAGATCAGGGTCGGCAGCCACATGGTGACGATCGGGAAGAAGGTCACCAGCATCAGCACTGCAAACAACGGGATCAGGAACGGGGCCGTTGCCGAAACGCAGCGTTCGAACGGCACCTTCGAGACCCGGGAGAGCACGTAGAGCACCATGCCGACGGGCGGCGTGAGCAGACCGATCATCAGGTTGAGTACCAGGATCACGCCGAAATGCACCGGGTCGATGCCGATGTGGAGGGCGATCGGCAGAAGCACCGGAACCAGAATCGTGATGGCTGCGACGGTTTCCATGAAGCAGCCGACCACCAGCAGGATGAGATTGATCAGCAGCAGGATGACGATCGGGCTGTCGGACACGCTCAGGATCAGGCCGGCAAAGTGCTCCGGCACCCGGTTGGAAGTCAGGATCCAGGCAAAGATCGAGGCGGCGGCAACGATGAACAGCACCACCGACGTGGTTTCAATCGTATCGAGCGACACCTTGAGGAAGCGACGGATCGTGAGCGTCCGGTAGATGAAGAGGCCCAGGACGAGCGCCCATGCACAGGCCGCGATGGCCGCCTCGGTCGGTGTGAAGGCGCCGGAGAGAATGCCGCCGACGATGATCACCGGCGTCATCAGCGACAGGAACGCGCGGGCGAAGGCCCGGCCCAGAATGGAGACCCGGAATGCCTGGTCGCGCGGGTACTTGTAGCGACGTGCATAGAAGGCAACCATGATCATCAGCGCCACCGCCATGAGCAGGCCCGGAACGAAGCCCGCCGCAAACAGCTGGCCGATGGATGCGCCCGCGACCACGCCGTAGATCACCATCGGCAGTGAGGGCGGGATGATCGGCCCGATCGTCGAGGACGCGGCGGTGATGCCGACGGCAAAGCCGGGGTCGTATTTCGCATCGCGCATCGCCTTGATCTCGATGGAGCCCAGGCCCCCGGCATCGGCCACGGCCGCGCCCGACATGCCGGCAAAGATCACCGAAGCGCCGATGTTGACGTGACCCAGGCCACCGGGAAGCCAGCCGATCAGCGCCTTGGCGAAATCGAAGATGCGTTCGGTGATGCCGGCGGTGTTCATCAGGTTTCCGGCCAGGATGAAGAAGGGCACGGCCAGCAGCGGAAAGGAATCGACGCCGTTGATCATGCGGTGGGCGACAACCAGGCCCGGAACCTGGCCGTCGAGCAGGATGAACACGAGCGATGAGCCGGCGAGCGCGATGGCCACGGGGATGCCCAGCGCGATCAGGGCGAAGACCATGACGAAGAGGAGGGTCAGAAGCATGGCATGCCTTCGATCAGAGTGTCGGGCCGGAGAGCTTGGCGGTTTCGGGGTCGATCAACCGGCTGGAACCGGTGCGGACATGGCGCCAGAGCACGATCAGCGCATAGATGGTCATGACCAGGAAACAGGCGCTGATGAACCAGTAGAGCGTGGATTTGGGGAAATCGATCGACACCATTTTCTGCTGCGTTCGCTCAGCGACCTGCGTGCACAGGTAGCCCATGAAGGCATAGAAGACGATCGACACGACATCGATGAAATACTGCAGCGCCTTGCGCACCGGGCGTGACAGCCAGCGGAAGGCGAGTTCGACCGCAATCTGGCTTTGCCGGCGAACCGCCATCACCACCCCGAGAAACGTGACGGCGATCAGCAGGAAGCGGGCGATTTCTTCGGTCCAGCCGAGCGAATTGTTGAGAACGTAGCGCGTGAAGAACTGCAGGAAGACGACAAACGCCAATGCCCAGAAAACCGTGACGACCAGCCCGTCATCCCACTGGAAGCCGGAAAGATCCTCATCGTCCTCGTGGATCAGATCTGCAATCGAGGATGTGTCTTCGCTCTTGTCGTCTCGTGACATCAGGCAACCTCCGAAGGGACTGAAACGCGGCGGCCGGGGCCGCCGCGCAACGTGACTGTCCGTCCGGACTAGTTGATGGCCTGCAGCCGGTCGTAGGTTTCCTGATCCCAGGTGGCATCGGGGCCGTTGTGCAGCTTCATCGTGGCTTCGCGGAAGGGCGTGCGGTCAACCTCGTTGACGGTCACGCCATTGTCCTTGAACCACTGCACCAGCTCGTTTTCCTTCTGGATGATCTGTTCGCTGGCGCATTCGGCGGTCTGGTCGAGCACCTTGTCGAGGGCTTCCTGATCCTCGGGCGTCATCGATCCCCAGGTGGGGCCGCCGACAATGGTCATCAGCGCGTCGCTGATGTGGCCGGTCAACGTGATGTAGTCCTGTACCTCGTAGAACTTCTTGGCCTGGATGGTCGGCAGCGGGTTCTCCTGCGCGTCGACGGTGCCCTGCTGCAGCGCCAGGTAGACCTCGGCGAAGGCGATCGGGGTCGGGTTGGCGTCCACGGCCTGCGGGAACATCATGTAGAGCGGTGCATTGGGCACGCGGATCTTCAGACTTTCCATGTCGGCCGGCGTCTTGATCTCGACATTGGAGGTGACGTGACGCTGCCCGTAATAGGTCATCGAGGTGATGTGGTTGCCCGACGCATCCTCATAGCCCTTGGCCATGTCGGCAAAGAGATCGGAATTGCGGTACTTGTCCCAGTGATCGTAGTCGCGGAACATGAAGGGGGCGCCGCCGATTGCGATCGGGCCATAGGAGCGGCCGGCAAACAGCTGTCCGGTGTAGATGATGTCCACGGTGCCGAGCCCGAGGCCCTCGTTGATGTCGACTTCCTTGCCCAGCGAGGAGGCCGGGAAGACCTCGATATTGTAGCGGTCCTCGGTCGCCTGGGCGAGCAGATCGGACGCCGCCACGGCGCAGGTGTGGTAGGGCTCGCTGACTTCGTAGACATGGGCCCATTTGAGCGTCTTCGGTGCTGCGAGAGCCTGGCCAGAGACTGCCACCATGGCTGTCGACGCCAGAGCGGCCAGTGCAATGTGCTGAATTTTCATCGAAAGTTCCTCCCAAAACTGTGATGACCTCCTCCGAGGTCGGTTACCAATTCTCCACGACATCACACGGATCCTCAACCACATGATGCAAATTTCATACTGATATTCTAGAATAATGACAAGCTGTCCAAGCCATATTCCATCCCGCCGACTGCCGGTTTCACTTTTGCTGCAAAGCACACTAGGCTTGTGCCGTCAGGAGTGATTGATGGAAGAAGAAATCGTCGACGCAGTCAAGGCGGTCGAGAGCGCGGTGACCCAGGTCGTCGAGCAGGGCGGTCACCATGCCGATGCGCTGATTTCGATCGCGTTCGCGATCGCGGTCGCGGCGCTGCTCGGGCTTGGCTTCATGCGTCTCAAGCAGCCGCCGCTGGTCGGCTTCATCCTTGCCGGGCTGCTGCTCGGCCCCACCGGGGTCGGCGTGATCTCCACCTCCGACAATGTCTCGCTTCTGGCCGAAATGGGCGTTGTGGTGCTTCTGTTCTTCATCGGCATGGAGTTGTCGATCAAGGCGTTCGTGCGCAGCATCAACCAGGCCGTGATGGTGGCGGGCGGGCAGCTGCTCGCGGCCATGGTTCTCGCTTCCGTACTGGCGTTTGCCATCGGCGCCAGCTTTTCGGAGACCATCATCCTGGGCTTCATCATCGCGCTGTCGAGCACGGTCGTGGCGATGAAGATGCTCGACGAGATGGGTGAATTGCGCTCCGAGTCGGGCCGGGTTGCGATCGGCGTGCTGATTGCGCAGGACATCGCCGTAGTGCCGATGCTGATCCTGGTCTCGAGCCTCGGCGGGGAAAGTATCGACTTTGTCTCGGTGGCGCTCAAGGTGATCGTCGCCGTGGCGCTGCTCGCGGGCTTGCTCTGGTGGTTCGGGCGCAACCCGAAACTGAAGCTGCCCTATGCGCGCACCATCGAGAACAATGTCGACCTTCTGACCATCGGATCGCTGGCGATGTGCTTCTCGGCGGCGGCGCTTTCGGGTCTTGCCGGGCTTTCTCCCGTCTACGGCGCGTTCCTCGCCGGGATCATCGTCGGAAACTCGACGCTGCGCAGCAAGGTGATCCCGGTGATCGAGCCGATCCAGAGCCTGCTTCTGGTGGTGTTCTTCCTGTCGATCGGGTTGCTGATCGATCTTGACTTCATCGCCGCCAATATCTGGCTGGTGCTGGCCGCAGCACTTCTGGTGGTGGTGCTCAAGACCGTGCTCAATATCCTTTTGTTGCGGGTGACCGGGTCGGAGCCGAAGACGGCGCTGATCGCAGGCCTGTCGATGGCCCAGGTGGGCGAGTTCTCCTTCGTGCTGGCGGCGGCGGGTTTCGCCTCGGGCGCTCTGGGCTCCGACATCTATCGTCTGGCGATCGCGGTCACGGCGATCTCGCTGCTGGTTTCGCCGGTGTGGTTCAACCTGATGGAGCGCGTCGAGAACATGGCGAGCGAGGGCTGGGGATCCTACAAGCAGGCGCTGGCCAATGCCTATGAGGGCGAGATCGACGGGGTGGAAAACGCGCTCTGGGCAATCCGCGCGCGCTATCGTGCGGCCCGTTTCGCGCTGTATCAGCGCCGCAACCGCCGGGCCGAAGCCGCCCAGTCGCGGGGGTCCGGGCCGGATGAGGCGGAGGAAGACGGAGCGCACACGGCCTCGGCGGACGAAGAGGCCCGCGAGACGGATGCCGAAGCGAACGCCATGCCAGCGGCAGACGCGACTGAGATTTCATCCGCAGCGGCTTCCGGTGACCAATCGCCGAGCCAGGCCGTCAAATCCGAGATGTCCACCACGGAGACAGCCAAGCCCGGTGCGTCCCGGGCAGGGACAGCAAAGGCGCGGACCGGACAGCTCGCGACGCCGAAGCAACAACCGGTGCGCGGCCGGCGGGCTGCTGCCTCCAAGCCGAAACCTGCCAAGCCCAAGCCGAGCCCGGGAAATCAGGGCGCGGAGAAACCGCTCAGGGCCAAACCGGCTGCCGCCGGGCGATCCGGCAAATCCTCCACCCGGAAAGGCGCTGCCAAGCCCGCGACGAAGACGCCTAAAGACGATTGAGCAGCTCCGCCGTCGGCCAGCCATCAGCGGGCAAGCCGAGTCGCAACTGTTCGGCCCGGGTGGCGGCGCGGGTGCCTGCGCCAAGAATTCCGTCGATGTCGCCGACATCATGGCCGCGGGCGGCAAGTTTTTCCTGCAACTGCTTCATCGCCGCATCGCCGAGCCCCTGTGCCGGATTGCCGGCGTCATAGCGCTGCGCGCCACCCAGGCGCGTGGCGAAATAGGCCGCCGATACGGTGTAGATAAAGCTCTGGTTCCATTCGAGATAGATCCCGAAATTCTGAAACGCGAGGAAGGCCGGTCCGCCGCGGCCTTGCGGCAAGAGAAGATCGGCGGGCAGGTTCTGTGAGGTCGGCGCGCCGTTGCGGAAAGTCACCCCGAGCGCGGTCCAGTCGTTGACCGTCATGCCCTGGCCCAGGCCGGATTTCTCGTAGGGGAACTGTCCCGAAGGCACGCTCACCTCGGCAAGCCAGGGTTCGCCCGCGCGCCAGCCGAGCGAGCGGATGAAGTTGGCCGCGGTCATGATCGCGTCCTCCGAAGAGGTCTTGAGCGTGACGTGGCCGTCGCCATCGCCGTCGACACCGTATTCGATGATGTCCTCGGGCAGCATCTGCACCTGGCCGATTTCCCCGGCCCAGGCGCCGGTGGTGCGGGCCGGGTCGAGATCGTCATGGGAGACCATCTCGATGGCGGCCAGCAGCTGCGGGCGGAAGAGTTCGGGCCGGCGGCAATCATGCGCCAGCGTCACCAGCGCGTTCATGGTGTTGAAATCGCCCTGCACTGCGCCGAAATCGGTCTCCAGCCCCCAGAAGGCGGTGATCACAGGGGCGGGCACGCCATATTCGGCTTCGGCGCGGGCAAAGGTGTCGGCATATTGCTGCATCCGCTTGGTGCCCACCTGCATGCGGTTGCCGCTGACCGAGCGCTGCGAGAATTCGAGGAAGGTCTGCCGGAACACGCCCTGGGCGCGGTCGCGCGAGAGCACCTTGTTGTCGATGGAAGCGTTGCGCAGGGCTCGGTCGGCGACGTCCGGGCTGATCCCCTTGGCAACGGCCTCGGCCTTCACGCCGTTCAGAAACGAGCCGAGATCGCCGCCGCAGGCTGGCCCCTGCGCGCGCGCCGGGACGGCTGCGGTGATGGCGGCGAGGCCGGTTGCGACGAGGGCGAGGGTCAGTTTGGATGTCATGATGGCGCGTGCTCCCTGAAAAGGCCGCAGATGAGCCCCGAATTGCGGCAATGATGGGGTGATTCCCGACGGGAACCAAGTTGGCTTTCCTGCTTGCTGTCTCATTCCGCCCACAGCGCGGGGTCGCGCCAGGGGGCCGGTACGCTGAGAATGCCATTTGGCTCAGGTCTGGATGGATCGAGGGTGAGCCATTGCCAGGCCTCGCGCCAGTGCTCGGGCAGGGGGCAGGGCGGTTCGACGTTCGATCCGGGCGCAAAGCCGTGCCGACCGTAATAGGCGGGATCGCCGAGCACGAGGACATGAGTTGTTCCCATCGATCTGAGCTTGTCATGGCCTGCGCGGATCAGGGCCGAGCCGATGCCCTGGCGCTGGTGTTCCGGGGCGACGCACAGGGGCGCAAGCAGTGCCGCGGGCGTGGCCTGAGAGGAGGGCGCGGCATCCGGGTCCGGTTTGGGCCGTCGGACTTGAGGCAGAACCTCGATCGTGCACGGCGTGAAGATGATGTGCCCGGCAAGCGTTTCGCCGGCCATCGCCTTCAGCGAAACAAGATCGGGGACTTCCTCGTGCAGACGCCGGACCAGCGGAAACGGGTCCTCTTCCGGGAAGGCGGCTGCATAGAGGGCTTCGAGCTCCGCCGCTTCCACAGGCGTCAGCGGCCCTTGCTCGAATGGGCCTGTTTCGATTTGCGGCATGGCGTTCAGATCCCTTCCCAAAAGGAGAAGATGGTCCGGTCTATACCGGTTGGTCCGAAGTGAAAAGGCGGGGGTGGCGCAGCGCAGCGCTGCGTGTGGCGAAGCGATGCGCCGGGTCATTCCGGGTGACGGCCATGGCGGCGGCGCTCAGGACTGCGTCACCGCGCGTATTTGCCCAGCCATTCGCGCCATTGCGCCTTCGAGCCTGCAAAGGCGTTGATGTCGGTGTGGCCCTTGATGCCGTCCATCATGCCGGTGCCGGTGTATTGCCAGAAGGTCCAGGGGTGGTCGGGGTAGATGTCCTGCGGGTGGGCTGCGACCGAGCGCAGCCAGAACTGGTGGCCCTTGAAGTGGCCGTCGAGGTTCTCCCGGTGGAAATCGACCGGGGTGTAGATGATCGGGCGCTTGCCGTAATAACGGCCCACGATGTCCATCCAGGTCTTCATTTCGGCGCGCACGGTCGCCGGGTCGGGGCGCTTGGTGCAGGTCCTGGAGGCATGGTTCCATTCGACATCGAGAACCGGGGGCAACTGGACGGATTCGCGCGGCACGTTGGCGATGAACCAGGCGGCCTGTTCGGCTGCCGGGCGGCAGAAATAATAGAAGTGATAGGGCGCGTGCGGGATGCCGACCGCCCGGGCCTGGCGCCAGTACTCCTCGAAGCGGCTGTCCTTGTGGTCGCCGCCCTCTGTCGACTTGATGAACGCGAAGGCCACGCCCGCGCGCTTGACCCTGTTCCAGTCGATGTCGCCCTGCCATTTCGACACGTCGATGCCGTGGACCGGATAGAGATCCGGATGGCGGCGGCCGAAATCGACCGGCTTGTGGTCGCCGTAGCGCAGCGGGCCGGGCGGATCGAGTTTCTTCACGTCGGGCCGGTCGGGTGTATTCGCGGCAGGCCTGGAGGCATTGCCGATCGGCTGCAGGCCATCGGTCATGCTCGAGGAATTGCAGCCGGCCAGCGCAAGGCCGGCGCCGAGGATCAGGGCGGTGGCAAGCGGGCGCGCGGACATGCGCGCTGTCAGGCGCGTCAGGAAGCCGGCGAACGGGCGGGGGCGGCGCATGGTTCTGCCTTCGGGTCGATCGTCTGGTGTCGTCACAGTGCTACACGCTCGGGCCAGGCATGTGAATCCCGCTGCCGGGGTACAGCCAGCGCCCGATTTTCACCCGTTCTATGCCGGAAATCTTAAATAATTAAAAAGAAGTTCAATTGCGATATGAGTGCGAAAAGTCGCAGTCATTCTTTGTTAAACGCTGCTGTGCATGCTCTCGGCGTGGAACAGGAGTATTTGGCATGATGCTGAATTCTTATGTGCCAAACCGCATCAGGCGATATGCATTCGCCGGTTTGGCAATCGGACTTTTGACACCTCTGGCGATGTATGCCGGAGACAGTCTCGCAGGCGTATCGTCGATCCAGGCCGCGCTCGGCGGCGCAAATCTCACCATATCCCAGATGCTCGCAACCGCGGCATCGTGCCTGGCGCTGCTGCTCGCGGCGGCGGGCTTCCGGCATGCCAGACTGTCGAGGCAATTGGCGGGGGAGCGCGCGCGGGCCGAAACGCTTCACCATGCGGCCTATCACGACAGTCTCACCGGGCTTCGCAACCGTCACGCCCTGAGCGAAGACGCGGCCGCGCTTTCGGGTGAGGCTGCCCGCAAGCCGGTGGCTGTGCTGCTTTTCGATCTCGACCGTTTCAAGCTGATCAACGACACGCTCGGACATGCGGCGGGCGACGAGGTTCTCAAGGTTCTGGGCGCCCGGATCGCCGAGGCATGTCACCCGGATCAGCTGGTTTACCGGTTGGGCGGGGACGAGTTTGTGGTGATGTGGAGGGACGCGCCCTGCGAAGCTGCCATCGGCCGCTTCTGCACGCGCCTGTCCACCGCGGTGTTCCGTCCGGTCGATTTCGGCCAGGGCGCGCTCGACACTTCGGGAAGCATCGGCATTGCGCTGTCGGATGCAGGCTCTTTCAGGATCTCCGACGTGCTCAAGCGCGCGGACCTGGCGCTGTACCGGGCCAAGGAGACGCCGGGCCTGAGCCATTCCTTCTTCAGCGAGGAAATGGACAATGCCTACCGGATCCGGCGCGATCTTGAAGCCGACATGCGCTCGGGCCTGAGTTCGGGTGCGTTCGGCGTCGAATACACTCCCGCCTATCGCTCGGGCACGGCAAACTATCGCTCGGGCCTTGCAAACCCGGCCATGATGCGGCCGAGCGGGTTCACCGCGCGGCTGACCTGGCGTCATCCGGAACACGGCGTCATTCGGCCTGAATCCTTCATGCCCGTGGCGGAAGAAAGCGGCCTGATCCTGATGATCGGCAAATGGATGCTCGGCGAAGTGCTGCTTGCGGCGCAATCGTGGAGCCGGACCACAGAGGTGGTGGTGCCGGTGTCGCCGGCACAGCTTTCCGAGCCGGGCTTTTCCGACCTGGTCCTCTCGATGCTCACCAACACCGGGATCGCTCCGCACCGCCTCGTTTGCGATGTCTGCACCAGCGCCATTCCGGAAAGCAACGTGGCCGCGCTTGCGGCCATCGCACGGCTGCGCACGGCGGGCGTGAAGATCGCGGTGAGCGAGTTCTCCGCCGGGATTGCCGGGCTGGCCATGACCCGCCCGCACAAGGTCGATCGCGTTCGGCTTGATCTCGCCCACATGAGGGCGATCGCCGGCGAGGACCGGCTCGGGCACATGCTCGGCCTGTTCCTTCAGCTTGCAGGCGTGGTCGATACTGTCGTGACCGTGACCGGCGTCGACACGCCGGAGGATCTCGAAAGCGCGAGAGCGGCAGGCGCAACCGAAGTCGAGGGCCGCATTGCAGGTCCGGCGCTCGGCAAGACCGAGATCGCGGCGATGTTCTCGCGCAGGGAAGCGCTGCTCGCGAGCTGACCCTCAAGACTACGGCAAGGCCGAACACAATCGCCCGGGCAAGATCATTGATCGGCCCGGGCGTTTTTCATGATTGGCGGTGTTGCCCGGTCGATCAGGCCTTGCCGGCGCCGCCCGCGGTCGGTGTCGTCAGGATCACCGCCTCGCCGGCCTCGAGCACGGTCTGGTCGCAGGCCCTGAGCGTCTCGACCGTGCCGTCCCGGCGCCGCACCTGGGTCATGCCGACCTCGCCTTCGCCGCCGCCGTCGATGCCGAGCGGCGGGCGGTTGCGGTGCGAGGAGAGAATGGCGAGATCCATGCGCTCGAGAAAGCGGATGGTGCGGCGGGTGCCGTCACCGGCCTTGAACCGGCCTTGGCCACCCGAGCCCTCGCGGATGTGAAAATCCTCGAGTTCGACGGGAAAGCGCATTTCCAGGATTTCCGGGTCTGTGAGCCGGGAATTGGTCATGTGGGTGTGAACGCCCGAAGTGCCGTCAAAGCCGCGGCCCGAGTTCTCGTAGCCCGCAGGCGAACCCGAGCAGATGGTCTCGTAGTACTGGTACTTCGCGTTGCCGAAGGTCAGGTTGTTCATCGTGCCCTGGCTGTTGGCGAGCGCGCCGAGTGCGCCGAAAATGGCGTTGGTGACGTGCTGCGAAGTCTCGACATTGCCGGCGACCACGGCGCGCGGATAGGCGGGCTTGAGCATCGAGCCTTCCGGGATGACGATCCGGATGGGCCTGAGACAGCCCGCATTCATCGGGATCGGCTTTTCCACCATGACCCGGAAGCAATAGAGCACGGCGGCGCGGGTCACGGGTTCGGGCGCGTTGAAATTGTTTTCCATCGCATCCGACGTGCCGGTGAAATCGACGGTCGCCTCGCGGCTGTCGCGGTCGACCGAGATCTTCACCCTGATCACCTGGCCGGTGTCGGTCGGGTACTCGTACTCGCAGTCCGACAGGGTCTCGATCACGCGGGCAACGCTTTCCGCCGCATTGTCCTGGACGTGGCCCATATAGGCCTCGACCACATCGAGTCCGAAGTCTGTGACCATCTTGCGCAGGTCCGCCACACCCTTTTCGTTGGCCGCGATCTGGGCCTTCAGGTCGGCGACGTTCTGGGTGACGTTGCGGACCGGATAGGGATGACCGGTCAGGAGCTCGATCAGGTCGGCCTCGCGGAAACGGCCGCGTTCGACAAGCCGGAAATTGTCGATGAGCACGCCTTCCTCGTCCACCGTGGTGGCAAGCGGCGTCATCGAGCCGGGCGCGGTGCCGCCGACATCGGCGTGGTGGCCTCGCGACGCCGCCCAGAACAGGATCTCGTTGCCGTCATCGGAGAACACCGGGGTGACCACGGTGATGTCCGGAAGGTGTGTGCCGCCATTGTAGGGGGCGTTCAGGGCAAAGACGTCGCCGGGATGGATGTCGCCCTCGTTCAAGCGGATGATGGTTTCCACAGACCGGTCCATGGAGCCCAGATGCACCGGCATGTGCGGCGCGTTGGCGACCAGCCGGCCCTCGCGGTCGAACACGGCGCAGGAGAAGTCGAGCCGCTCCTTGATGTTGACGGAATAGGCGGTGTTCTGCAGCGTCACGCCCATCTGCTCGGCGATCGACATGAACAGGTTATTGAAGACTTCGAGCATGATCGGATCGGCCTGGTCGGCGCCGATGGCAAGCGCCCGGTCGAGCTTCTCGTGACGGGTCAGCACCACATGGTCGCGGGCGTTGATCGCGGCTTCCCAGCCCGGCTCGATGACGATGGTCTGGTTGGGCTCGATGATCAGCGCCGGGCCCTTGATCCGGTGACCGGGCTTGAGCCGTTCGCGCCGGATCACCAGCGCATCGCGCCAGACGCCGCCGGAATAGACCTTGCGGGTTTCTCCGTCCGTGATCCGGTCCTCGACAAGCGCGTGTTCGGGCTCGAGCCGGTTGTCCTGGCGGTCGTCGATGCCTTCGACCGAAATCGCCTCGACGATGATTGGCTTGTCGTCATAGACAAAGCCGAACTGCGCCTTGTGAGCGGTCTCGAACTCGCTGCGGGCGGCCCTGAAATCGAAGTCGGAGAAGGCGACCGGGATGGTCGTGTCCGTGCCGTCGTAGCGCAGCTGCAGCATCGGCCGCCAGCTGATGGCGTCATCCGGCACGCTTTGGCTTGCAAGTTCCGCGAAGACCTCCTTGCAGAGCTGGTCGATCAGCATCTTGATTTCGGTGCGGCTGTCCTCGTCAAGCGGCTTGATCAGCGCCTGCTGGCGGCTGGCGAATGTGCTGGCGAGCCCGATGCCATAGGCGGAAAGCAGGCCCGAAAAGGGATGGATCAGGATCGATTCCATTCCCAGCGCATCGGCCACCAGACAGGCGTGCTGGCCGCCGGCGCCGCCGAAGCAGTTGAGCAGGTAGCGGGTGACGTCGTAGCCGCGCTGCACCGAGATCTTCTTTATGGCGTTGGCCATGTTCTCGACGGCAATGGTGACGAACCCTTCCGCGATCTCTTCGGCGGACTTGCCCGGCTGATCGGTGGCCATGTCTTCGAAGGCGCGAGCGACGGCATCTCGGTCGAGCGGCTGGTCCTGGCCCGGGCCGAAGATGGCCGGGAAGAAATCCGGCTGCAGCTTGCCGAGCATGACATTGGCATCGGTCACCGTCAGCGGGCCGCCGCGCCGGTAGCAGGCGGGTCCGGGATTGGCGCCGGCCGAGTCGGGCCCGGCGCGGAAGCGGCCTTCGCCCGAATGCAGGATCGAGCCGCCGCCTGCCGCCACGGTGTGAATGCGCATCATCGGCGCCCGGATGCGAACGCCTGCCACCTCGGTGTCGAAAGCGCGTTCATAGTCGCCGTCATAATGGGCGACATCGGTGGAGGTGCCGCCCATGTCGAAGCCGATGACCTTGTCGAAACCGGCAAGCGCTGCGGTTTCGACCATGCCGACGACGCCGCCCGCGGGGCCGGAGAGGATGGCATCCTTGCCGCGGAACATTTCGGCCGCCGTCAGTCCGCCCGACGACATCATGAACTGAAGGTTGGGACCGGGTTCGCCGGCCGGGCTCGCGCCCAGTTCGCCCGCGACACGGTCGATGTAGCGGTTGAGGATCGGAGACAGGTAGGCGTCGACCACCGTGGTGTCGCCGCGCCCGACAAGCTTGGCGAGCGGGGAGACCTGGTGGCTGACCGAAATCTGGCTAAAGCCCGCGCGCTCGCAGGCGCCCTCGACGATGGCCTCGTGAACCGGGTTCTGCCAGGCGTGCATCAGCACGACCGCGACGGCGTCGATCCCATCGGCACGGGCTTTTGTGAGTTGCGGCTCGAGCGCGTCGAGGTCGGGACCACGGACCGCCTTGCCGTCGGCCATGATGCGCTCGTCGACCTCGATGACGCGTTCATAGAGCTGCTCGGGAAGAATGATCTCCTTGGCGAAGATATCGGGCCTTGCCTGGTAGGCGATCTTCAATGCGTCGCGAAAGCCCCTGGTGATGACGAGCAGCGTGCGGTCGCCCTTGCGCTCGAGCAGGGCATTGGTCGCCACCGTCGTTCCCATCTTGACGTGACCGACCCGGCCGGCGGGGATCGGATCGGACTGGCTGACGCCGAGAAGGTCGCGTATGCCCTGGATGGCGGCATCCGGATAGGCTTCCGGGTTCTCCGACAAGAGCTTGCGCTGGTGCAGCGCGCCGTCCGGTGCACGACCGACGATATCGGTGAAGGTGCCGCCGCGGTCGATCCAGAAATCCCAGGTCTCGTTCATGGTGTGCTCCTTCGGTCCGGCAAGTGCGGTTGATCTGATGATGGCATGGAAGGGCGGCGATGGACAAAGCCCGATGTCCGCGTATACTTCCACTCAATGATAAAACATCGATAATTTGTCAACAAAATGCGAGTGAATGTCAATGACCCACCGGAATGACGACGAGCAAAGCGGGATTGGGCCGATTGTCTCCGCGGCGCATCTGGCCGATGGCGGCCTTCCGGCGCTGTCGGAAATGGAGTTCGCGCTGGTGGTTGCGGGAAACGCCTTCCAGCGCTGGATCACCCGTTGCACGGCTGCGGCCGGCGGCGAGGGGCTTTCGAGCATGGAGGTGCAGATCCTGCATGCGGTCAACCACCGTGAGCGCGACAAGAGCCAGGCGGAGCTGTGCATGATGTTCAACATCGAGGATACGCATGTGGTCGCCTACGCGCTCAAGAAGCTTGCAGGCCTCGGCCTGGTGGAGCCGGGCAGGCGCGGGAAGGAAAAGACCGCGCGGATCACCCGTAAAGGCGCGGAACTGTGCCAGCGCTACCGGGCGCTTCGAGAGAAGCTCCTGATAGAGTCAGTCAAATCACTTGGTCTTGACGAGGCGAGGGTGAGCGAGATCGCAGCGCTGATGCGGGTGATGTCGGGCCAGTACGATCAGGCGGCGCGAGCAGCGGCCAGCTATTGACCGGACCGCGCCGGACTGCCTATCGTCGCGCCACTTTCAAAATTATCACGGGATGGGTGCGATGGATTATGTTCGGCTGGGAAAGACCGGTCTGAAGGTCTCGAAGCTTTGCCTGGGCTGCATGAGTTTCGGCACGCCGGGCGGCCCGACGCATCCGTGGGTGCTTCCCGAAGACGAGGCCCAGCCGTTTTTCATCAAGGCGATCGAGAGTGGCATCAATTTCTTCGATACGGCCAACCACTACAATTTCGGAGATTCCGAGCGGATCACCGGCAAGGCATTGAAGGCCTATGCGCGCCGCGACGAGATTGTGGTTGCCACCAAGGTCGGGTTGCGCATGAGCGAGGGCCGGCCCAATGACCGGGGCCTTTCGCGCAAGCACGTGTTCGACCAGATCGACCAGTCGCTCGCACGTCTCGACATGGATTATGTCGATCTGCTCTACATCCACCGTCTCGACCCGGACACCGAGCATGAGGAAATGCTCGACGCGCTGGAAGCAGTGATCCGGTCCGGCAAGGTGCGCTATGTCGCGGCGTCCTCGATGTGGGCCTGGCAGTTCGCCAAATTGCGCGAGATGCAGAAGGCTCGGGGCTACCAGCAATTCGTCGCCATGCAGAATTTCTACAATCTCGCCTATCGCGAGGAAGAGCGCGAAATGATGCCCTACTGCGCGTCCGAAGGCGTGGGCGTGGTGCCCTGGTCGCCGATCGCGCGCGGGTTCCTGGCGGGAAACCGCCCCAAGGACGGACAGTCCACCAAACGCGCGGCGACCGACAAGATGGCGCAGGGCTATTTCGGTTCGGCGCAGGATTACGCGATCCTGGCGAGGGTGGAGAAAGTGGCGGCGAAACTCGGGGTCAAGCCCGCGCAGGTTGCCTATGCCTGGGTTCTGTCCAAGCCCTTCGTCACCGCGCCGATTGTCGGCGTGACGCGGATCGGGCAGCTCGACGAGGCCATCGGGTCACTCGACGTGAAGCTCGACGCGGCCTCGATCCGGTCGCTCGAAGCGGCTTACAAGACGCGGGACGTGGCCGGGCACAGCTGATCGCGTCAGTCGGCGCCTCCCGGTTTCAAGTCAGCCCACCTTGGCCTTGCGCCCGCACCAGACGACAAGGGCGACCGCCAGTGCAAAACCGATTGTCACCGGGGTGACGGTTTCGCCCAGAAGCAGGGCGGAAAGCCCGAGCGTGACGAAGCTTTGCAGCAGTTGCACCTGGCCGACCTTGGCGATGCCGCCGATCGCCATGCCCCAGTTCCAGAAGACGAAGCCCGCATACATCGAGCCGAACGAAAGATAGGCGAAGGCCGCGAGCGCTGCGCCGTCCGGGTCAAGCACGCCGCTCTCCCAGGAAAAGAGGGCGCCCGCGATTGAAAGCGGCGCCGTGATCACCAGCGCCCAGCTGATGACCTCCCATCCGGGACGGGAGCGCGCCAGCTTGCCGGAAATCACGTATCCGCAGGATGCCGAAAGGGCCGCACAGCCGAGCCATATGTCTCCCAGTCCCGGTTCGATGTCGGCGCCCGAGAGTGAAAAGACAACGACCAGGGTGGCGCCGGCGATGCTCCACGTCCAGAAGGCGAGGCCCGGGCGTTCACCGCCGAACAGGGCCGCGAAGGCCGCCGTCATCAGCGGAAGCACGCCGAGAACCACGCCGCCATGGGAGGCGGGAACGGTCTGCATCGCGACGCTCGAGAAGCCCGGAAACCCATAGACCAGCAGCACACCGGCGGCGAGCAATCGCATGGCATCGCTGCGCGGAAAACGCTTGCCGAGTGCAAGGAGCACAAGTCCCGCCACAAGGGCTGCGGCGACGGCCCGGCCAAAGGTGATGAAGGCGGGGGAAAAGCCGTCGAGCGCTATGCGGGTGGCTGGCAGCGTCGCCCCGAAGATCAGCACGCCGATGAAGCCGATGGCCAGACCGGCGAACGGATGGCGGACCGGGGCATTGAGCGGATGCGAAGCCGCCCGGGAGGGCGGTGTGGATGTCTGTGTCATGGTCCAGCCTTAGCCGCCCCGTTCGACCGGGGTCCAGCAAATTTCCGCGATCGATCGGATCTGTGCCGATGATGGGTCGTCAAATGTGACCGGGAGGAGCGAATTGTGCGTTGCGCCATGCTCGATTTTTCGCGGCGAATATCGTAAGACGTTCTCATGTCGATGTTCAGCCGCCTTTTTGACTCCATCGGGGAGACCGCCTCAACTGCCTTTTCCGGCATCGTGGAGGCCGTGCGCACGGTTTTTGCCGGCGATCCGGAAACCCGCCGGAAGGTGGCGTTTTCCGTCGCCGTGATCGCGCTGTCGGCCAAGATGGCAAAGGCGGACGGTATTGTTGCGCCCGAAGAGGTTCAAGCGTTTCAGGAAATCTTTGCCGTGCCCCAGGAAGAGGCTGCGAACGTTGCGCGGCTCTACAATCTCGCCAAGCAGGATGTGGCCGGTTACGAAGCCTATGCCCAGCGGGTGGCGGGGATGTGCGGCTCCGGCGTGGAAAACTGCGCCATGCTCGAGGACGTGCTCGACGGGCTGTTTCACATTGCCAAGGCGGACGGGCTGGTCCACGAGAAAGAGCTCGAATTCATCGCCAATGTGGCCGACATCTTCCGGGTCGACGAGGTTCACTTCGAGCGCATTCTGGCGCGGCATGTGCATCCGGACGGCATAAATCCCTATGCCGTTCTCGGCGTGCCGGACACCACCCCGTTCGACGAGGTGAAGAAGCGCTACCGGATGCTTGCGGCCGAGAGCCACCCCGATCGCCTCAGGGCCCGGGGCGTGCCGGAGGAGTTTCTCACCATCGCCAATGACCGCATGGCTGCGCTCAATGATGCCTTTGCCGCCATCGAGAAGGCGCGCGCGGCGGCATGAGTGCATTCGAGCCAGATTTCAAAGGTGCGCAGGTTCGCCAGTCGCCCAATTGCGGCGAGCGCCGCAACGGCCGCCGTCCGGACATGCTGGTGATGCATTACACCGGCATGGCGACGGCGCAGGAGGCGCTCGACTGGCTGTGTTCGGGCGAGAGCCAGGTGTCGTCGCACTATTTCGTCAATGAAGAGGGCCTGATCACGCAGATGGTGCCCGAATCCGTGCGTGCCTGGCATGCCGGTGAAAGCAACTGGCAGGGCGAGACCGATACCAATTCCGCCTCCATCGGGATCGAGATCGCCCATGTCGGACATCGCGATGACGACACGCCCGGCTTTCCCGATGCCCAGATCAGCGCCGTCATCGAACTGAGCCGGGATATCCTTGAACGGAACCCCATTCCCGCGCAGCGGGTTCTGGCGCATTCCGACATCGCACCGATGCGCAAGCAGGATCCGGGCGAAACCTTTCCGTGGGAGCGGCTCCATGCGGAAGGCATCGGCCACTGGGTCGAGCCGCTGCCCGTCGGCGGCGGCCGGTTTTTCCAGGAGGGTGACTCCGGGCAGCCCGTCGAGGCGCTGCAGACCATGCTTGCGCTGTACGGGTACGGGCTTGAGGTTGACGGCATCTACAGTGCCGAGACCAGCGCGGTCGTGCGCGCGTTCCAGAGGCATTTCCGGCCGGCGCGCGTCGACGGCGTCGCCGATGCTTCCACGATTGGAACGCTGCACAAGCTTTTGAGCGAGCTTCCGGGCGTCGCCTGAAGTCCGTTCCTTCTTCCGTGAGAATTGTTACAGCCTGACACGCAATTTTATTGCGTCGCAGCAAATATGTCCTTGCCGGTCATAAATTGGCCGGGTCCCGCCGCGATTGGGAGGCTTCCAACGCACGGACCTTGCCGGGGCATCACGCCCAGGGGGCGGGACCGGGGCAGGTTTGAAACGCGCCGGGGGCACGAAGCCCCGCCCGCATCCAAGAATGGCCGGGCAGAAGCGCAATCGGAGTGAATTACACAATGCGTCGATTTTTGACGGCTGCCTCGGCGGCCCTGCTCACACTTGCGCTCGCGGGCTGCGAGACCACAGGAACGTCCGGCGAAACAACCGGTTCCATCTCGAAATCAAAAAAGTCCGAAACAACGCTGGAATACGGGTATTCCGGCCGGCCGCACGGCAAGCTGATCTCCAAATACGCCAAGGCGAACGGCGTGCCTGAATCCCTTGCGCATGCCGTGGTCTCGGTGGAGAGCAATTACCGGGCGAGTGCCCGCGGCGCAGCCGGCGAAATCGGTCTCATGCAGATCAAGCCGGCGACAGCGCGGATGATGGGATACCGCGGTTCGGCAAAGGGACTGTACGATCCCGAGACAAACATCAAGTATGGGATGCTCTACCTCGCCAAGGCCCATCAGCTGGGCGGCGGCTCAACGTGCGGCACCATCCTCAAATACAATGCGGGTCATGGCGCCAAGCGCATGAACCCCGTCTCGAAACGCTATTGCGGCAAGATCGCCGCCATCATGAAGTAGCATCGGAGCTGTCGGGCGCCGGTTCCTCGTTGGTTCATGTTGATCCATGGCCGATGGACCCGTCCGAAGCACTTCACCATGGCCGACCCCGCGCGCGGCGGGGACGTTCACCCGGAAAACAGCGGATTGCGCGTATCGGGACCTGCCCATTGACCATTGCTCCGGCCGGCCAGGCATTTGTCTGGCCATGGCCGGCATCATGGTCTAAGAGGGGCGCGCCAGTCGGCCGGGCAGCCGCAGCCTGCAATCGCCGAAAGGCCGCAGGGTGAGGAAAGTCCGGGCTCCACGGATAAACGGTGCCGGATAACGTCCGGCGGGGGCGACCCCAGGGAAAGTGCCACAGAAAGCAAACCGCCCCGCCACCTGACTGCCGCAGATGAGCTTGATGCTCATCCGGCAATGAGGCGGCGGGGTAAGGGTGAAAGGGTGGGGTAAGAGCCCACCGCGCGACCGGCAACGGAAGCGGCACGGTAAACCCCACCGGGAGCAAGACCGAATAGGGATGACGCAGGGCGCAAGCCCGGCCCTTTTTCCGGGGTTGATCATCCGGGTAGGTTGCTTGAGGCGCGCAGCAATGCGTGGCCCAGAGGAATGGCTGCCACGTTCTGGTCCGCAAGGGCCAGGGCCATACAGAACCCGGCTTACAGGCCGGCTGGCGATTATCCCCGGTGAGGCACGGCATCCGCTGCCATCGCGGTTGCCGCCCCTGGGGCAGCAGGTGACAGACCGGCCATCGGCCTGGGCCCTGCGGGCGCTTGTCTCAGGCGAAATCGACGAACTTGCTGAACGGCATTTCACGCAGCCGCGTTCCGGTGGCGGCAAAGATGGCGGCTGCAAGGGCCGGGGCTGCGGGCGGTACAGGCGGTTCGCCGATGCCGAGCACACGGCGGCCGTTCTCAAGGCCGCGAACCTGGATTTCCGGGCACTGATGCATGCGCATGCCCTCGAAGACGTGGAAATTGTCCTGGTCGGCGATGCCGTCGGTGTAGGTGATCTCGCAGTTCATGGCGTGGCCGAGCGCGAACACCACGCCGCCCTTGACCAGATTGTCGAAATTGACCGGGTCGATGACCCTGCCCACTTCGGCGGCGACGAAGACCTTCTCGATCTTGATGCCGTAATCCGTGTCGGCCACCTCGATGACCTGGGCGCAATGGACGCCGAAGGACTGGGTGAGGGCGACGCCGCGGCCGCGGCCATTGCCGAGCACTCCGTCCCAGCCCGACATCTCGGCCACGGCCTCCAGCGCCTTGCGGGCCTCGTCACTGTTGCAAAGCCGCAGCCGTTCTTCCATCGGATCGGCGCCGGCGGCGTGAACGAGTTCATCAAGCCCGGCATTGTAGAAGAAGCCGTTGGAGGAGGCGCCAACCGAACGCCAGGAACTGATCGGGGCGAGTTCGGGGGCCCGGTAACCGGTCACCCGGTGGTTGGGAATGGCGAAGGGCTGGTCCCAGGCCCCGGCGACGATCTGGCTGTCGGGTCCGGGAACAGAGAGACCCTGCCGCCCCATCTGCGAGACGATGACCGAAGGCATGGCGATGCCCAGATCATAGGCCTCGATCCGCCCGTCACGAACCACGCCGCGCATTCGCGCCATGGCGATCTGGCGGGCAAAATCGTGGGTCATGTCCTGTTCGCGCGAATAGGTGAGCTTGACCGGCGTACCCTTCCTACGAACCGCGATCTCGGCTGCCTGCTTGACCACCTCGTCCTCGAGCCGGTGGCCGAAGCTGCCGCCCATGTAGAGCACATGCACCCTGACCTGTTCGGGATCGATGCCGGCGATCCTGGCGACATTGTTCTGGACGAAACGCGGGATCTGGGTGCCAGTCCAGACCTCGGCGCCGTTGTCATCGATGCGCACGATGGCGCTGATCGGCTCCAGCGGCGCGTGCGCCAGATAGGGCGCACGGTACTCCGCGCTGATGATGTCTCCGGTTTCGGCAAAGGAAACATCCACATTGCCGTCGTCGCGCTTGCGGCTGTCGAGCGCATCGTCGTCAAAGCTGTCGGAAAGCGCCTGCCAGTGATCCTCCATGGCGGCGGGGAAGGAGGCGGGACCCCAGTCGAATTCGATGGCCTGCGCGGCCTGGAACGCACGCCAGGTGTTGTCGGCAATCACGCCGACGCCGCCGGTGATCTCGACAACATCGAGGACACCGCGCATTTTCAGCGCCTCGGTGGCGTCAAATCCGTTGAGCGGTCCGGACTGGGCAGGATTGAGCACGATCGCGGCATGCACCATGCCCTCGACCTTGTGGTCGATGCCGTAAGTCTGTGTGCCTGTGGATTTGGCGACGATGTCGACGCGCTGCATCGGCTTGCCGATCAGCCGCCATTCGGACGGCTCGCGCAGCGGAACATCCTGCGGCGGCTCGATGTCGGCGGCGATGGTTGCAAGGTCCGTGTAGGGGATCGAGGTGCCGTCGGGCAGCCCGACCGCGCCCGATGCTGTGGTCATTTGGTCCACCGCGACGCCGGTCTTGCGGCTGGCGGCGAGCTTGAGCGCCTCGCGCGCCGAGGCGCCGGCCTGGCGGAGCTTGACGAAGCCGTCGGGGACCGTGGTCGAGCCGCCGGTCAACTGCATGCCCATGACCTTCATCACCGACGACATGACACCGTATGCGGCCTGATTGGCGATGCCGTCGCCGGGCGCCATGAAAGCGGCGGCCTCGTCCGCCAGCGCCTGGTTCCAGTAGGCAGCCGAAGGCGGGCCGGGATCCACCCGGATCTGGTCCAGATCGATGTCGAGTTCCTCTGCGATCAGAGCCGCCTGCACCGAATAGGCGCCCTGGCCCTTGTCGGCCCGCGGGGTGATCAGGGTCACGCCGGTGCTGTCGATCAATACGTAGGGGGTCAGTGCCGCCTCGCCCTCGTCAAGCGTGTCGAGCAGCGGGTTGGCGTGCGGTTTCCGGACCGTGTAGACGCCGAACGCAACGCCGCCTGCAACGGCGACCGAGCCGACCAGAAAGGCACGGCGGGTGAAGGTCTTCAATCGTCCCATCTCATGCGCTCCTGATTGTCTGTGCTGCGGCCTTGATGGCCTCGCGGATGCGCGGATAGGTGCCGCAGCGGCACAGATTGCCGCTCATGGCGTCGTCGATATCCTGGTCGCTCGGATTGCTGTTGTCGGCCAGAAGGGCTGCGGCGGACATGATCTGCCCGGACTGGCAATAGCCGCATTGTGCAACCTGGTGCTCGATCCAAGCCGCCTGAACCGCATGCAGGGCCTCGGGCGTGCCCAGGCCTTCGATGGTGGTGACCTCACCCTCCAGATCGCCGACGGGCTGCTGGCAGGAGCGAACCGGGGTCCCGTCGATGTGGACAGTGCAGGCGCCACACATGGCAATGCCGCAGCCATATTTCACGCCGGTGATTCCAAGTTCGTCGCGCAGCACCCAGAGCAGCGGCATGTCAGGTTCGACATCCACCTCATGGGTCTGGCCGTTGACCGAAAGTCTCATGCGCTTGCCTCCTCACCCGGACTGGTCGATAAGTCCTCTTGCTTGGCCCCTTGTGGCGTTGAAACGAAGATAGGCGACCCCATCCCGATTTCCATTGCCACCGGGCCTGTGTCCAAATTGACAAATCAACAAAAAATGTCAAGTTGTTTAAAATGACTGATCGAGATCACCGAGTTCTGGATGCGGCGATTGTCGTGTTCGCGCGCTATGGTCCCCGCAAGGCGACGATGGGTGACATAGCCGAGCAGGCAGGGATTTCCCGGCAGACGCTCTATGCGCGGTATGCCAACAAGGCCGAGATCATGGTGGCGGCGATGGAGCTGATCTCCGAACGCGTGGTCGAATCCGTCAGCGATGCCTGGAAAGACGCGTCCTCGATTGGCGAATGCATCGACATCTTTCTGGATCTGGCGATCAGCCGCTTCTTCGACCAGATCCGGCAGATGCCGGATGCGAGCGACCTGCTGACCGGCCACAGTGAAGGAGCCCGGGCGGTCCAGGCGATCGCAGACAAAACCAAGGTCCGGCTTCTTTCCGAACTGTTCGAGACCCGGGCGGAGATGCTGACGTCCCGCGGCAGTTCGCCCCGGGAGTTTGCCGAATTCTTCTATTCCAGTGCATCGACCTTCAAGTTCACGGCGCGGGATTCGGCGCATCTGCGGCAGTTGCTGGCGACGCTCAAGCAGACCACGATGTTCATGTTGGGCGAGGCGCACGCGTGACCGTGCCGACCGCTCATCCGATGGGTCGCACCGAAGCCCAGGCCGGCAAATTGCGCCGGGTTTGCTTTCGTGCGAAGAACGCGTCTCAGGATGATCGTTCTGAGTTCAAACGCTTGCAGGGAGAAAGCTCTTGAAAAACAAAACCGTATTTGCAGCCCTCGGACTGGCTGCCAGCCTTGTTGCCTCCGGCGCCAGTGCCGAGACGCGCATCACCTACAAGTCGGCCAAGACCGGCTCGTCCTATTACCAGATGGGCGTTCAGCTTGCCGAGGCGATGAAGGCCAACACCGATGGCGAAATCATCGTCACGGTGGAGGAGAGCCAGGGATCGGTTCAGAACGTCATGGAGGCCAAGGCCCGTGGCGGTGATTATGTCTTCACCACCCCGCCGGCGCTGATCGGTCTGGCTCAGGGCGGCAAGGCGATGTTCGAAGGCAAGGGAGATCCGAAATTCGACGAGATCCGGGCGCTGTTTCCGATCCCGTCGCTGACGATGCACTTCGTCATGTCGGCCGACAGCGGCGTGACCGATTTCGCCGGCATGGAAGGCAAGACAATCCTGCTCGGCAAGGGCTCGTTCGGCGCGACCGAGGGCGAGAAGTACCTCAAGCTGTTTGGCCTGGAGGGCAAGGTCAATCTGGCCGAGGTGGAGCTATCGAACGCGGTTCCGGCACTCAAGAACGGGCAGATCGATGGCTTTGTGACGGCCGGTTCCTGGCCGGCTCCGAATGTCATCGAGGCGGCGGCCTCCACCGATGTGGTGGTGCTGTCGCTCAGCGACGACCAGATCGCCGAATCGAAGCGGTCCAAACTCGTCATCCCGGCAGGCACCTATGCCGGTCAGGACAGCGAGATCGCCACGACATCGCTTCCGGTGGCTGCCTTTACGACCACCGCGATGAGCGATGACGCTGCATACGAGCTCACCAAGACATTTTGGGAAAGCAAGGCGGCCATGGCCGAGGATGCCCCGTGGTGGAAAGGCGTCGACAAGGAACTGATGGCCAACATCAACACCAGGCTGCATCCCGGTGCGATCCGATACTATACGGAAGCCGGCTTCGAGCTGACGCCGGACCAGCAGTAACCCGCATCCTTCCCGCATTCCCCGGCCAAATTGAAGGTCCGGGGAATGCGCTTCTTTCCAAGTCCTGAATACAGTCCGGAGCCCTTGCCATGCGGAAGGCAATGATCGTCAGCGCCGTCTGCCTGGTGGTGTTTCATCTCGGCCTGATTTTCTGGGGGCTGGTTCCGAACCTCGTCAGCCGTCCGCTGCATCTGGCGCTGGCGCTCCCTTGGATCTTCCTGTTCGTCGAGGGAAGCCGCGCAAGCAGGCTGAGCGGTGCCGTGCTTTGCGCGCTCGGAATGGCGGCGAGCATCTGGGTTGCGTGGAACCATTCCGCTCTCGGCGACCAGTACGGGTTTCTCGAGGGCAACCTGCAGATTGCGATTGCGGCAATCCTCCTGCTTGTGGTGCTCGAGGCGGCGCGCCGGTCCATCGGCTGGCCGCTGCCGCTGGTTGCAACGCTTTCCCTGCTTTACGGCCTGTTCGGCCAGCATGTTCCGGGTGAATTCGGGCATTCGGGCACGCCGCTCGCAAGCTTTCTGGGGACGCTGACGATTGCCGAGGGCGGGATCTGGGGCAGCCTCGCGGGTGTTTCGGTCAGCGTGGTCGCCATCTTCGTGATCTTCGGCGCGGTGCTCAATGCGGGCGAGGCGGGGCAGGGCTTCATGAACATCGCATCGGCTGCGGCGGGGCGGCTGAAAGGCGGGGCCGCCAAGGTTTCGGTTATCTCTTCGGCGCTGTTCGGCTCCATTTCGGGCTCGGCCTCGGCCAATGTGGCGTCCACCGGGGCGATCACCCTGCCGGCCATGACGCGGCTGGGTTATCCGAAGAAGCTGGCGGCCGCGGTCGAGGCGGTCGCGTCCTCGGGCGGACAGATCATGCCGCCGCTGATGGGGGCGGGCGCCTTCGTGATGGTCGAACTCACCGGTGTTCCCTACACGGCGATCATGGCCGCGGCGGTGCTGCCGGCCCTGCTCTATTTCTTTGCTGTCTGGGTCGGCATCAACGCCTATGCGGGGCGCTATGAGCTTGCCGGCTTGTCGGCGGAAGACAGGCCAGCGACGCGAACGGTCATCATCACCTCCGCCTTCTTTGCTGTTCCCTTCGCGATCCTGATGTGGGGCATGTTCGCCGCCGGCTACACGCCGCAATATGCCGCGAGCCTGGCGATCCTCGCCGGTTTCGTGATGCTTTTCTTCCACACCCATGGATTGCTCGGGTTCCGCGAAACGCTGGCAAGGCTTGAAAATGCGGTGATCAATGCCTCGCGGCAGGTGGCCATGATTGCTGCGATCATCCTGTGCGCCTCGATCATCATCGGGGTGCTTTCGATCACCGGACTGGGCGTGAAGATCACCTCCCTGATCCTTTCGGCGTCCGGTGGTTACCTGTGGCCGTCATTGCTGCTGACGGCGCTTGCCTGCCTGGTGCTCGGCATGGAGGTGCCGACCACCGCGGCTTACGTGATCTGCGTGTCGGTGGCCGGACCCGCGCTGACGAAGCTCGGTCTCGAACCGCTGCAGGCGCATCTCTTTGTGTTCTGGTTTGCCCTGTTGTCCACCATCACCCCGCCGGTTTGCGGCGCGGTCTTCATCGCTGCCGGGATGATCGGCGAGAACTGGCTGCGGGTGGCGCTGACTGCGATGGCGCTCGGGGTGGGGCTCTACATCATTCCGCTCACGATGATCGCCAATCCTTCGATCATCGCCATCGACACCGAGCCTGTCTCCGCCTTGGTGGCCCTGGCGCAGATCGGTGCCGGACTGGCGCTGATTTCGCACGGTCTCATCGGGGCCCGGAGCCTGCTTTCACGTCTTGGCCTCGGTGCGGCAGGTCTCGTCGTGCTTTTCGGGCCGATGCTGATCGGCTGACCCGCCCATACCTCTCGTTTCGAGCTGGACATTGCCGCGCCGGAGTTTCTCCGGCGTGCCGGGCCGATTCACACTCCGTCCACCATTCCTAACCCTTCGTTAATCTTGACGGGTTATTAACGGGCAAACGCAGGGGGAAGATGGGAGTAGTTCCCATTGACGCCCATACAGGCCCATGGTATCCCAAATGCCCAAGGCAAGCAGGCGGGTCTCCGCCGATTTTTCCCTATCAGGACCGTGGTTCCGCGTCGGAGCCGCCGAGGTGGTTTGCGCCGCCGCTGGACCTGTGCAGGGCAGCTTGCGGGGACATAGCGGAGGGCCGATGGCGTGGGGCCTAATGGCGGAAGCGGCGGTACAGCGTGATGAACCGGTTCCTGTCGCATGCGACAAACAGGATCGACGCAAAGGGGCGGGTTTCCGTGCCCTCGATGTTTCGCGCCGTCCTGGCCCGTTCGGGTGTCGAAGAGCTCTATGTCTGGCAGGATTTCGTGTTTCCGGCGATCTCGATGGCGGGACCGGATGTGCTCGAACGCTTCGAGCGGATGATCGGATCGCAGGATCCGTTTTCGCTGGAAGCCAACAAGATGTCGCTGCTCATTCACGGCGGCGGGGTGTTCATGAAGCTGGACGGCGAAGGCCGGCTTCTGGTGACGGACTTCATCCGCGATTTCACGGGCATCACCGACAAGGTGACGTTCGCGGGGCGCGGCGATCATTTTCAGCTCTGGGATCCGGCTGCATTCGAGGACATGCAGGCGCAAGCCCGGAAAGACCGGACGGCCAGTTCCTGACGGTTCATCACGGATGGAGAAACGGAATGATGGCGGACATGGGCGGTGGAGATTCTGACGCCCAAGGCGGACCTGTTCGCCACATTCCGGTTCTTCTCCGCGAGGTTGTCGAGGCGCTCGAGCCCGCGTCTTCGGAGATGATCGTCGACGGCACTTTCGGCGCCGGCGGCTACACCTCCGCCATCCTCGAGACCGGCGCCTCCGTGATCGGTTTCGACCGCGATCCCGAAGCCATCGCCGCCGGCGAAGCGATGGTGGCGGCCTCGGAGGGGCGGCTCAGGCTGGTCCACGCCCGGTTCTCGCAACTGCTGGATCATGTCGAAGAGGCAAGCCTCGACGGTGTGGTGCTCGATATCGGGGTCTCCTCGATGCAGATCGACGAGGCGGAGCGCGGTTTTTCCTTCATGCGCGACGGACCGCTCGACATGCGCATGGCGAAGTCAGGCATCAGCGCCGCCGACGTCGTCAACCGCGCCAAGGCCTCGGACCTGACCCGCATCTTCGGCATTCTGGGTGAAGAACGCCATTCAGGCCGCATCGCACGGGCCATCGAGGCCGAACGCGCCAAGCAGCCTTTTTCGACCACGCGGCAACTGGCCGGACTGATCGAGAAGGTCTCGCCGCGCCGCCCGCAGGACAAGATCCATCCCGCAACGCGGGTGTTCCAGGCGCTGCGGACCTACGTCAACGACGAACTCGGGGAACTTGCAGGTGCGCTGTTTGCCGCCGAGCGGGCACTTAAACCCGGCGGACGGCTGGTCGTGGTCTCGTTCCATTCGCTCGAGGACCGGATCGTCAAGCGCTTCTTTCAGGACCGGTCCGGCAAGGCGTCGGGGTCCAGGCACCTGCCGCAGATCCATGAGCGCAAGGCCGAATTCACCCCTGTCGGAAAACAGCCGGTCACGGCCGGCGAGGCGGAGTGCGAGATCAATCCGCGTGCCCGTTCCGCAAAGCTGCGGGCCGGGCGCCGGACCGATGCGCCGGCCGGTCCCACCGGCTCCGACATCCTGCCCGTCCCCAACCTCGTTGCGCTTGGAGGCTGAACCATGTTGCGAACTCTCGATCTCGTGCTTGTCGGCGCCATGATCACCGCGGCCACGATCACCTACCAGATCAAGCACAATGCAGAAGAAAAGCTCGCCAAGGTGCGTGAACTGGAGGCAGCGATCAAGCTTCAGGAAGAAACCATCGATCTGCTCGAGGCCGATTGGAGCCTGCTGACACAGCCGTCGCGGCTGCAGCGGTTGTCGGAAGCCTTCGAAGAAGAGCTCCAGCTCAAGCCGGTGGAACCGCAGCAGATGGCCGCGCCCGATGAATTGCCCGGATATGCGAGGGATTTCGAACCGCTGGTGGCCGAGACCGAAACCGGGTTCGGAAGCGATGCATCGATAACGACAGGGTCGGTGAAGCCATGAGCAGGATGGGAACGCTTCTGAGGAAACTCGCTCCGGTGAATGCACCCTTGCATCCGGCAGGTCGGACCCACCTCGAATTCGAGGGCGTCCGCAAGGCGCAGGGCGATCAGGCGAAAAACCGCATCATCATCGCCATCGCCTGTTTCGGGCTGCTCTATGCAGTCGTCGGCGGTCGGCTGGTTCAGTACGGCATGAAGGCGCCCGAGACGGTGTCCTCGATCGGGCGCGCGAGCCAGCTGATGGCCTCCCGTCCGGATCTTCTCGACCGCAACGGCGAGGTGCTGGCGACCGATATCCGCACCGTCTCGCTGTTTGCCGAGCCGCACAAGATTGTCGATGCGGACGAGGCCGTCGAATTGCTCGCCACGGTGCTGCCCGATCTCGACTTAAGAGGCATTCACCGGAAACTGTCGTCCAACTCCCGGTTCCAGTGGCTGCGGCGGCAACTGACGCCGAAGCAGCAGAGCCAGATCCTGTCGCTCGGCATTCCCGGCGTCGGCTTCAGGCCCGAGACCCGGCGTTTCTATCCGGGCGGTCCGACCGCTTCGCATGTGGTCGGTCATGTCAACATCGACAACAAGGGCATCGCCGGCATGGAGAAATATGTCGACGGCCAGGGCTTCGGCGATCTCGCCGATGCGGGGCTGACCGTCAACGAGGACATCAACCCGGTGCGGCTGTCGCTCGATCTGAGAGTGCAGCACGTGCTGCGCGATGAGCTGTCGGCGGCGGTGGACCGCTACAAGGCCATCGCCGCGGCCGGTGTGGTGCTCGATGTCCACAGCGGCGAGGTGCTGGCGATGGCCTCGCTGCCCGATTACGATCCGAACAACCCCGTCGAGGCGCTTCAGAAGGACCGGCTCAACCGGATGTCCGCCGGTACCTACGAGATGGGATCGACCTTCAAGGCCTTTACAACCGCGATGGCGCTCGATTCGGGCAAGGTGAAGATGTCCGATTCCTTCGATGCGCGCGGGTCGATCCGCATCGGCGGTTTCACGATTTCCGATTTTCACGGCAAGAACCGGGTGCTCTCCGTGCCGGAAATCTTCATCTACTCCTCCAACATCGGCACCGCCCGCATGGCCGACCTCGTCGGCATCGAAGGTCACCAGGAGTTCCTGACCCGGCTTGGTCTGCTGAGCCGAATGCAGACCGAACTGCCCGAGGTGGCGATGCCTTCGCAGCCGCGGGAATGGAAGAAGATCAATTCGATCACCATTTCCTTCGGTCACGGTGTGTCGACGACGCCGCTCCAGACCGCGGTGGCGGCGGCGGCTTTGATGAACGGCGGAAAGCTGATCAACCCGACCTTCCTGCCGCGAAGCCGGGAAGATGCGGACGCCATCGCCGTCCAGGTGCTTGATCCCGCCACCAGCGACAGCATGCGCGAACTCATGGCGCTCAACGTCGCCCAAGGATCGGGCCGTCGCGCACAGGTGGAAGGGTTCGATGTCGGCGGCAAGACCGGCACCGCGGAAAAGGTGGTGAACGGCCGGTATTCCTCGGCTGTCCGCTTCAACGCGTTCCTGTCCGCGTTTCCGATCTCCGATCCCCGATATGTGGTGCTTGTCGTGATCGACGAACCCAAACCCGAGGAAGGCAAGCACTCGGCAACGGCCGGCCTGAACGCTGCGCCGACGGTGGGGGCAATTGTTCGCCGATCCGCCGCATTTCTGGATGTAAAACCGCATTTTGGAAATGGTGCCCAGGCGCTCTCATTGTCATACTGAAAACACAAGCGGCGGGCAGTCCTGTCCGCCGCAGCAATCATGAAAGATCCGATTCCTCGATGAAACTGTCCGCGCTGATCTCGGCCCTGCCACACGGAACCATTGTAGCGCCTGCCTCGGCCGATCTTGATCTTCCGGTTACCGGGCTTACCGCCGACAGCCGCGAGGTCGCGCCGGGCAACCTGTTTTTCGCTCTCGCAGGGGTCAAGACCGATGGCGCCCGTTTCGTCGAGGAAGCGACCTCGAAAGGGGCTGTCGGGATCGTCGCAGCCGAGGGCTCGGAGATCTCCGGGACCCGGGCGCCGGTGTTTCGCGCGGAGGACCCAAGACAGGCGCTGGCGCGAATGGCGGCGGCCTTCTTCGGACCGCAGCCGCGCGTCATGGCAGCGGTGACGGGGACTGCCGGGAAGACCTCCGTCGCCTCGTTTCTGCGCCAGATCTGGGCCCATGCCGGCGAACAGGCCGCGATGCTCGGCACCACCGGCGTAACGGCACCGGGGCGCAAGACCCACGGCTCGCTGACCACCCCCGATCCTGTCGCGCTGCATCGCCTGCTTGCGGAGCTTGCCAGCGACGGCGTGACGCATGCCGCGATGGAAGCCTCGAGCCACGGGCTCGACCAGCGCAGGCTCGACGGCGTGATGCTCAGTGTTGCCGGCTTCACCAATCTGGGCCGCGATCACATGGATTACCATCCGACGATGGATGACTACATGGCCGCCAAGATGCGCCTGTTCGACACGCTGCTTCCCAAGGGTGCCCCGGCGGTGATCTTCGCCGACGACCCATGGTCCGAACGCGCCGTCGAGACCGCCGAACGGGCCGGTGCACGGGTGCTGACCGTCGGGCGCAAGGGAGGCTTCCTGTCGCTCAAGCGCGTCGAGCATCTCAGGCACAAGCAGATCGCCGAGATCCATCTGGACGGCCGTATCTTCGAGGTCGACCTGCCGCTTGCAGGCGACTTCCAGGTCTTCAATGCCCTCGTGGCGGCCGGAATGGCGATTGCCACCGGTACGGCGGCCGATCAGGTGATGGCCGCGCTCGAGCATCTCGAGGGAGCGTCGGGGCGGCTCGAACTCATCGGCTCGACTGCGGACGGCGCGCCGGCCTATGTCGACTACGCCCACAAGCCCGAAGCGCTCGAAAACGTGCTTGATGCGGTGCGCCCCTTCACCACCGGGCGGATCATCGTGGTGTTCGGCTGCGGCGGCGACCGGGATCGCGGCAAACGTCCGATCATGGGGTCGATCGCAACGAAGCTCGCCGATGTGGTGATCGTCACCGATGACAACCCGCGTTCGGAAGAACCGGAGGCGATCAGGGCGGAAATCTTGCTCGCCGCTCCCGGCGCACAGGAAATCGGCGACCGGGCCGAAGCGATCCGCACGGCCGTCGGCATGCTGGAAGCGGGCGATACGCTGATTGTGGCGGGCAAGGGACATGAAGAGGGGCAGACAGTGGGCGACAAGGTGCTGCCCTTCTCCGATCACGCGGAAATCCGCAAGGCGCTGGAGGGACTGCACTGATGAGCTTTCTATGGACCGCACACGACATGATCGAGGCCATGGACGGCCGGCCGGTCGGTGAGCTTCCGAAAGGCGTTCAGGGCATTTCGATCGACACCCGCACGCTCGGAGAGGGTGACGCCTTCTTCGCGATCAAGGGCGACAAGTTCGACGGCCATGACTTTGCGAGCGCAGCCATCGCCAACGGGGCGGCGCTGATGGTCGTCTCGGAAGCCAAGCTGCCGGCGCTGGGACGGCTGACGGTGCCGATGATCGTGGTCAAGGACGTACTTGCGGCGCTTGAGGATCTCGGACGGGCCGCGCGCGCGCGCTCGGAAGCCCGGATCGTCGCCGTCACCGGCTCGGTCGGCAAGACCACCACCAAGGAGATGTTGCGCAGGGCCCTGGAGCCTTCGGGCGAGGTGCACGCGTCGGCTGCCTCCTTCAACAATCACTGGGGCGTTCCCCTGACCCTGGCGCGGCTGCCGGCGAGCGCCAGATACGGCGTTTTCGAAATCGGCATGAACCATCCCGACGAGATCCGTCCACTGGTCAAGATGGTGCGCCCGCATGTGGCGATCATCACCACGATTGCCGCCGCGCATCTGGGCAACTTCAAGAACCTGGGCGAAATCGCCGCCGCAAAGGCGGAGATCATGGAGGGTGTCGTCGAGGGCGGCCACATCCTGCTCAACCAGGACAACGAGAAGTTCGGCTGGCTGAAAAAGCGCGCCGTCGAACTGGGGACCGGGTCTGTTCACGGCTTTGGCGAGAACGCCAAGGCCGATTACCGGCTGCTCAATTGCAAGCTGCTTCCCGATTGCTCGACCATCACCGCCCGGATCGGTGCGGATGAGGTGGCTGCCAAGATTGGCGCGCCGGGCCGGCATCTGGTGCAGAATGCGCTGGCGGTTCTGGGCGCGGTTCAGTTGCTGGAGGCCGATCTTGCGAAGGCGACGCATGCGCTGGCGCGCGTGTCGGCAAAGAAGGGGCGCGGCGCCCGGCACGAACTGAAGATCG
Source organism: Hoeflea sp. (assembly GCA_965233445.1). Lineage (GTDB taxonomy): Bacteria > Pseudomonadota > Alphaproteobacteria > Rhizobiales > Rhizobiaceae > Hoeflea. The sequence continues at coordinate 3,830,217 of OZ247491.1, read as the reverse complement.
ACGGCGGAAGCTTCATCGTCATCGACGAAAGCTACAATGCCAATCCGGCGTCCATGCGCGCGGCACTGGAGCTGTTGCGCGACACGCCGGCGCGGCTTCGGGGCCGCCGCATCGCGGTGCTGGGCGACATGCTGGAGATGGGCAAGTTCAGCGAGCGCGTGCACCGCGAGCTGGCAGGCCCGGTGCGCGAAGCCAACACCGACCTGGTGTGCCTGGCGGGACCGGAGATGAAAGCCCTTCGCGATGAACTCGGGACGACGATTGAGACGGTCTGGCGCGAGACCGCCGATGACATCGCCGAGTATTTGAAGACCGTACTGCGTGAAGGGGACGTGGTGATGATCAAGTCTTCGCTTGGTATCGGCTCCGGCCGCATCGTCAAGGCGCTGCTTGACAAGTATCCGGTCCTGACTGACAGCAGCGACCGGGACTGAACAAATCTGGGGGACTGGAATACATGCTCATCTGGCTGGTGGATCTGGCGGACACGGTCCAGTTCTTCAATCTTTTCAGGTATATCACCTTCAGGACGGGGGCTGCGATGTTTACCGCGGCCCTGATCGTCTTTCTGTTCGGGCCACGAATCATTGCGTCGCTGAGGGTTCGTCAGGGCCGTGGGCAGCCGATCCGGGCTGATGGACCACAGACGCATTTCCTGAAGGCGGGCACGCCGACGATGGGCGGATTGATGATGCTCGCAGGCATTGTCGGGTCGTCTCTTCTGTGGGCCGACCTGTCGAGCGTCTATGTGGTCACGACACTGCTGGTCACGCTCGGTTTCGGCGCGATCGGATTTTACGACGACTATCTCAAGGTCACCAAGCAGAGCCACAAGGGCTTTTCGGGCAAGGCGCGGCTCGGCATCGAATTCGTGATCGCGGGCATCGCGGTCTTCTTCATCATGAAGGCGTCGATGGCCGCAGCAAACGCCGGCGGGGCGGAGTTCGGCTCGTCGCTGGCATTTCCGTTCTTCAAGGATCTGCTTCTCGACCTGGGCTGGTTCTTCGTCGTTTTCGGTGCCTTCGTCATTGTCGCGGCCGGCAATGCGGTCAATCTGACCGACGGGCTCGACGGGCTGGCGATCGTGCCGGTGATGATCGCAGCGGCCTCGTTCGGGGCGATCGCCTACCTTGCGGGCAATGCGGTGTTTGCCAATTACCTGCAGATCCATTTCGTTCCGGGCACCGGTGAACTCGCCGTCATTCTCGGCGCGGTGATCGGCGCCGGTCTGGGCTTTCTTTGGTTCAATGCGCCGCCGGCGGCCATCTTCATGGGCGACACCGGCTCGCTGTCGCTGGGCGGGCTGATCGGCACCGTGGCGGTGGCCACCAAGCACGAGATCGTCATGGCGATCATCGGCGGGCTGTTCGTGATGGAGGCGCTTTCGGTGATCATTCAGGTGGCTTCGTTCAAGCTCACCGGCAAGCGGGTGTTCCTGATGGCGCCGATCCACCATCACTTCGAGAAGAAGGGCTGGACCGAGAGCCAGGTGGTGGTGCGGTTCTGGATCATTTCGGTGGGGCTCGCGATGATCGGGCTCGCCACACTGAAGCTGAGATAGGCGATGATCGAGGCGTCGACATTCAAGGGGCAGAAGGTTGCGCTTTTCGGGCTCGGCGGATCGGGCCTGGCGACCGCGCGGTCGCTGATGGCCGGCGGGGCCGATCTGATCGCCTGGGACGACAACCCGGCGCAGGTAGAGGCTGCAGGCAGCGCCGGCATCACCGTCGGCGACCTGCGTGACATCGACTGGACCGATCTCGGCGCACTGGTGCTGGCGCCGGGTGTGCCGCTGACCCATCCCAAGCCGCACTGGAGCGCTGATCTCGCCAACATGAACGGCGTCGAAATCATCGGCGATGTCGAGATCTTCGTGCGTGAGCGCCGGGCGCTTGCGCCCGATTGTCCGTTCATCGCGATCACGGGCACCAACGGCAAGTCGACCACGACCGCGCTGATCGCGCATCTGATCGCCTCCAGCGGCCGCAATGCCCAGCTCGGGGGCAATATCGGCACCGCGGTGCTGACGCTCGACCCGCCAAGCAATGACCGGTTCTATGTGGTGGAGTGTTCGTCCTACCAGATCGACCTGGCGCCCTCGCTGGATCCCAGCGCCGGATTGCTGCTCAACCTGACGCCAGACCATCTCGACCGTCACGGCTCGATGCAGCACTATGCCGAGGTCAAGACGCGTCTGGTCAGGCAAAGCGATGTTGCGGTGGTGGGCGTCGACGACGACTGGTGCGAGGAGATTGCCGAACGCCTTGCGGCGGAAGGCAAGCGCGTCGAGCCGATCTCGCAGTCCAAGCGGCTTCCCAATGGCTATTTTGCCGACGGCAGCCGGATCTTCCGCGCCGATGACGGCACTGCGAGCGAAGTGGCCAATCTTGAAGGCATTCCGACACTGCGCGGCCAGCACAATGCGCAGAATGCCGCCGCGGCCATCGCCGCTTGCAAGACGGTCGGGCTGAGCGACGAGGAAATCCGCACAGGGCTTGCCAGCTTCCCGGGCCTCAAGCACCGGATGCAGCCGGTCGGTCGCCGCGGCCGGGTGGTGTTCGTCAACGATTCCAAGGCAACCAATGCCGAGGCGGCGGCGCCGGCGCTGCAAAGCTTCGAGCCGATCTACTGGATTGCCGGCGGATTGCCCAAGGAGGGCGGCATCGCCTCTCTCGAGCCATATTTCCCGCGGATTGCAAAGGCCTACCTGATCGGGGAGGCTGCGGCCGAATTTGCCGCCAGCATCGGCGAGCGCGCGCCGTTCGAGATTTCCGGCACTTTGGACCGGGCTGTCGCGAATGCCGCGCGCGATGCGGCCGATGACGGTTCCGAGATGCCGGCCGTGCTGTTGTCGCCCGCCTGCGCCAGCTTCGATCAGTACCGGAATTTTGAAATGCGCGGCGACGCCTTCGTCAGCCTCGTTTCAGGGCTGGATGATATGGAGATGCTTGTGGAAACCCCGGGCAAAGGAGAAAACGATGGTTAGTCGTGCAGAACGCGGACCGGTCGCGGACTGGTTCTGGACCATTGACCGGCTGTTTCTCGCAGCATTCGTCGCGCTGATGGGCATCGGACTGATGATGTCGTTCGCCGCCAGTCCGGCGGTGGCGGAACGGCTCGGGCTCGACAGCTTTCATTTTGTCGAGCGGCACGGCATCTTTCTCCTTCCGGCACTGGCGGTGATGATCGGCGTTTCGTTCCTGAGCCCGCGCCAGGTGCGGCGGCTGGCATTGCTGATCCTGGCGGCGTCGATCGCCATGATGGTGCTGGCGCTGTTCTTCGGCGTGGAAATCAAGGGGTCGCGCCGCTGGGTGTCGATTGCCGGAATTTCCGTGCAGCCGTCGGAATTCATGAAACCTGCCTTCGTGGTCATCTGCGCTTGGCTGTTTTCGGAGCGCTCGCGTCACCCGGAAATTCCGGGCAATCTCTTCGCCATCATCCTGTTCGGCATTGTCGCAGCGCTTCTTGTGGCCCAACCCGATCTCGGACAGACGATGCTGACAGCGGCCGTCTGGGGCGGAATGTTCTTCATGGCCGGGATGAGCTGGTTCTGGATCCTGCTTCTGGGCGGCCTCGCCATCGCCGGCTTCATCGCGGCCTATGCGATGTTTCCGCATGTGGCCGAGCGCATCAACGGCTTCCTGTTCGGTGAAGGGGACAGTTTCCAGGTCGACACGGCGCGCGAAGCGATCATTCGCGGCGACTGGTTCGGCCAGGGGCCGGGCGAGGGCACCATCAAGCGGATCCTGCCCGACAGCCACACGGACTTCGTCTTTTCGGTGGCAGCCGAGGAATTCGGCATCGTCTTCTGCATGGTACTGGTGGCGCTCTTTGCCTTCGTGGTCCTGCGCGGTCTGACCCGTGCAGGCCGGCTTCAGGATGATTTCACGCGGCTGGCCGTTGCAGGCCTCGCTTTGCTGATCGGCTTCCAGTCCTTCATCAATATCGGCGTCAATCTGGAACTGCTTCCGGCGAAGGGCATGACGCTGCCGCTCGTTTCCTATGGCGGGTCGTCGATGATCGCGGTCGCGATCACGGCGGGCTTCCTGCTGGCGCTGACCCGCCGCAGGCCCGAAAGCCGGGCGCAGCCGCGGCCTGTCTACCGGATGCCGCAACAGATGCCGGCGGAGTAGGTTTCATGAGCGTGCGCAAACTGTTCCTGCTGTCGGCGGGCGGCACCGGCGGACACCTGTTTCCCGCGCAGGCTCTGGCGCATGAACTCGTTGCCCGCGGACACCGGGTTCATCTGGTGACCGACAGCCGCGCGGAGAGGTTCGCGGGGACCTTCCCGGCGTCGGAGACCCACGTGGTGCGCTCGGCGACCATCGGCTCGAAGAACCCGATCAAGATTGCCAAGGCCCTCTGGACATTGTTCAAGGGCGTGCGCGAGGCCGGCGCCCTGATCCGGAAGATCCGGCCGGACGCGGTCATCGGTTTCGGCGGCTACCCCACCATTCCGCCGCTGCTGGCCGCGACCAATGCCGGTCTGCCGACCATGATCCATGAACAGAACGCGGTGATGGGGCGGGCCAACAAGGCGCTTGCCTCCCGCGTCAGGGCGATCGCGGGCGGTTTCCTTCCGGAAGGCAAGGGCACCCATGCGCAGAAGACGGTGATCACCGGAAACCCCGTCCGTCCCGAGGTTCTGGATGCGGCAGCCATGCCGTACACACCCTCGATGGAGGGCGAACCGTTCCGGCTCGTCGTCTTCGGCGGCAGCCAGGGCGCACAGTTCTTCTCCGACGCCATTCCCTCGGCGATCGCGCTGTTGCCGGATCCGCTGCGCACGCGTCTGGAACTCACGCAGCAGGCCCGTCCGGAAGACGAGGCGCATGTGCGCGCGCGGCTCAAGGAACTCGGCATCAAGGCGGACGTCTCGCCGTTCTTTAATGACATGGCGCGACGCATCGGCGCGGCGCACCTCGTGATTTCGCGGTCGGGCGCCTCGACGGTTTCCGAGATCGCGGTGATCGGCCGGTCTGCCATCCTGGTGCCCTATCCGCATGCGCTCGATCACGACCAGGCTGCCAATGCGGCGGCGCTGATGGCCAAGGGCGGCGCCAGCGTGATCAAGCAGTCGGCGCTTTCGGCGCAGGTTCTTTCGGACATGATCGCAGACCGGATGAACGATCCCGCCGGGCTCTCGGCCACTGCCGCGGCAGCCAAGGCGACGGGGAAACCCGACGCGGCGCGCTTGCTTGCCAATCTCGCCGAGGCTATCTCGGAGGGCATCAGCCCGGAACAGTTCAGGAGCACTTCCGCATGAAAATGCCGCAAACCATCGGTCTCGTTCACTTCATCGGTATCGGTGGCATCGGCATGAGCGGCATTGCCGAGGTGCTCAACAATCTGGGCTACAAGGTGCAGGGCTCCGACCAGTCGGAGAGCGCCAATGTTCAGCGGCTGAGAGACAAGGGCATCGAGGTCCATATCGGCCATTCGGCGGCGCATCTGGGCGACGCCGAGGTCGTGGTCGTCTCCACCGCGATCAAGAAGAACAATCCGGAGCTGATGGCTGCGCGCGAGCGGTTTCTGCCCGTGGTGCGCCGCGCCGAGATGCTGGCCGAACTGATGCGCTTCCGCAACGCGATCGCCATCGGCGGCACCCACGGCAAGACCACGACCACCTCGATGGTGGCGACGCTGCTGGAAGCCGGCGGGCTTGATCCCACGGTCATCAATGGCGGCATCATCAATGCCTATGGCACCAATGCGCGCATGGGTGAGGGCGAATGGATGGTGGTGGAGGCCGACGAGAGCGACGGCACCTTCCTCAAGCTGCCCGCCGAAATCGCCGTGATCACCAATATCGATCCCGAACATCTCGACCACTACGGCAATTTCGAAGCGGTAAGGGCTGCGTTCAGGCAGTTTGTTGAAAACGTCCCGTTCTACGGTTTCGGGGTGATGTGTCTCGACCATCCGGAAGTCCAGGCGCTGGTCAGCCGCATCGAGGACCGGCGTGTCATTACCTATGGCGAGAACCCGCAGTCGGATGTGCGCTACTCCAACCACAGGATGGACGGACCGGTTTCCGTGTTCGACGTGGTCATCAACAGCCGCAAGACGGGGGCGACGGCAGAACTCAAGGGCCTGCGTCTTCCGATGCCGGGGAGGCACAATGTCTCCAATGCGGTGGCAGCCATCGCAGTGGCCTATGAACTGGGTCTCACGCCCGAGCAGATCGCCGCCGGCCTTGGGCAGTTCGGCGGCGTGAAGCGGCGCTTCACCCACACCGGAACATGGAATGGCGCGGAGATTTTCGACGATTACGGCCACCATCCCGTTGAAATCAAGGCGGTGCTTTCCGCCGCCCGCGACGCTTGTCCGGGCCGCGTCATCGCGGTCCACCAGCCGCATCGCTACTCGCGGCTCTCAAGCCTGTTCGACGATTTCTCCGGATGCTTCAACGATGCCAACACGGTCATTCTGGCGCCGGTCTATTCGGCCGGGGAAGATCCGATCGAGGGGGTGGATTCCGCGCATCTGGTTTCCAGCCTGAAGGCCGGCGGCCACCGCGATGCACGGCTGATCGACGGTCCCACGGCGCTGGCTCCGATGATCGCGGAGATCGCCAGGCCCGGCGACTATGTGGTGTGCCTGGGCGCCGGCACCATCACCCAGTGGGCCAACCAGCTGCCCAAGGAACTTGTGGCCCTGAAGCCCGATGCGGGAGGCTCCGCATGAGGCAGCATCAGGTCGATGGGGAAAGGCTGCTGGCGTCGCTCGACGGCAGATTGGCGGAAGTTCGGGGACGGCTCACGCCGAATGCCGACATGTCGAAAATCACCTGGTTTCGCACCGGCGGGCCGGCGGAACTGTTGTTCCAGCCGGTCGACGATGACGATCTGTCCGCCTTTCTGGCGGCACTGCCTGAAGATGTGCCGGTTCTCCCCGTCGGCATCGGCTCCAACCTCCTGGTGCGCGACGGCGGCATTCCGGGGGTCGTGATCCGGCTCTCGGCGAAAGGATTTGGCCAGGCCCGGCAACTCTCCGACACCCGGCTCGAGGCGGGGGCCGTCTGCCCCGACAAGCATCTGGCCGCGCTGGCGCTCGAGACCGGGCTCGGCGGTTTCCATTTCTATCACGGCATTCCCGGCGCCATCGGCGGAGCCCTGAGAATGAATGCCGGGGCCAACGGGGTCGAGACCCGCGAGCGGGTGGTCGAGGTCCATGCGCTGGACCGCAAGGGCAAGCGCCACGTCCTCTCGAACGCCGACATGGGCTATGCCTACCGCCATTCCTCGGCGCCGAAGGACCTGATCTTCACCCGCGCGGTGTTCGAGGGCGTGCCCGCAGACCGGGACCAGATCCGGGCCGATATGGATGCGGTTCAGCATCACCGCGAGACGGTCCAGCCGATCCGGGAGAAGACTGGCGGCTCGACCTTCAAGAATCCCGAGGGGTATTCGGCCTGGAAGGTGATTGACGAAGCCGGTTGTCGCGGTCTGACCGTTGGCGGCGCGCAGATGTCGCCGATGCACTGCAATTTCATGATCAACACGGGGACGGCGTCGGGCTACGAGCTTGAAAATCTTGGCGAGACCGTTCGCGCTCGCGTGCTTGAGAATTCAGGCATTCGCCTCGAATGGGAAATCAAGCGGCTCGGCCTGTTCGAACCGGACAGGATGGTCCAGGAATTCCAGGGGCAGCTGGTCTGAGCATTCTGCTGCGTCGGCCCGGCGTTTTCCAGGCAGGGCGAGGCTCTGCCTGCAAGCTTCCTTGCCATTTGTTCCATGTAAATGAAGCACTTTTTTAAATCGCCGCGACTAGGCTTCGAGCTGAACGTGGAGTGTGTCGATGATTGCCGTGGCGCGGAACTGGGTCGTCAAGCAGCTTGAGCTGGGTGAATTCCAGTCCTATGGAGACGTGTACCGAAAGTCGCTCCCTGTGGCGCTCAAGGTTTCCCTGCTCGCCTACGGGATCAACCTTGCGTGCCATCTGGTGATGAACGAGTTCGGGCTCCTGCCATACGATCTGAAGGCGGCGCTGATCGTGGCGACCTTCTTGACGCCTCCCATCACCTTCGTCCTTTCCGTCTTCTTCTATGTGATCTTTGGCTGTGCCATCCACGACGTCGCCGTTTCGAGGGCGAGGCTCGAACAACTCAGCCATACCGACATGCTGACGGGGATCGCAAACCGCCGAGCCTTCCAGACGGAATTTGAAGCGTCTGGGGGCGAAAAGGCCATGGCGGTGTTCGACATCGACCGTTTCAAGGTCATCAACGATACCTACGGGCACGCGTCGGGAGACGAGGCGATCATTCGCGTGGCGACGGTTCTCTCCTCTGTCTTCCCGGAGACCTGCGCTTGCGCCCGCATCGGCGGCGAGGAGTTCGGCGTCTTTTGTCCGGATATGCCGTTTGGGGAGTTTGCAGCCTGTTGCGAGCTCGCCCGCAGGCGAATCGCCGGCGAAACGATTGCTGCGGAGACCGGACCGTTTGCCATCACGGTCTCCGGCGGCGTTGCGAGCGGCATGCCCGGTGAAGGTTTCAGCCAGGTGTTCTCGCGCGCCGACAAAGCGCTCTACGAGGCCAAGGCCGGAGGCCGCAACCGAATCGTCTTGTCCGTCAACGACCATTTGCCGCTGAACGAAACCGCCAGACCCAAACCCGGCGCGGTTCGCTCGGCAGCCTGATGGTCTGTTGGTTGAGACCCTGAATTGGTCTTCGGCCACGATCCGCAGGCGGGTTCACCGGCCGTGTTCCCCGTTGGATGTTTCGCCAAAGCGTGGCGACCGGCAGAACCACATTCGGTCGGAGAACAACGCATCGCGTGTGCCAGGCTCGGGCTCCGGGCTGATCTGTTTCAGGAGACATAATGTTAACGCGCCGTGCCTATGGTCCGCTCCACAAGGTGGGAGTGAGTGAATGCTGGGCATGACCCGCAACTGGATTGTCAGGCAGCTTTCCCTGGGAGAATTCGATTCTCACAGGGATGTCTGGCGCAAATCGACGATAATGGCCGGCAAGATTGGCATCCTTGCCTATGTCATCGATATCATTTCGCACATCATCCTCGATGCGTTCGGCCTGCTGCCCTACAGCCTGATGTCCTCGCTGATCATCGCCACCGTCCTGACGCCGGCTCTGGGTTTTTCCCTGGCGCTGACGTCCTATCTGGTGATCGGGTTTGCGATCCATGACCTTGGCGTATCGCGCGACGAACTTGAGCGGCTGAGCCGCACGGACACTCTGTCCGGCTTGTCCAATCGCCGGGCCTTTCTCGAGCAGTTTGACCGCTGTGACCGCGAAAAGGCGATGCTGGTGCTCGACATCGATCATTTCAAGACCGTCAACGACACCTACGGTCACCTTGCCGGCGACGAGGCCATCGTGAGAATTGCCGCCATGCTCCAGACGGTGTTCTCCGACCGGTGCGTTTGCGCCCGGATCGGTGGCGAGGAGTTTGCGGTGTTCTGCCACGACATGGCTTTTGCCGAGTTCGCAGCGCTCGGCGAGCTTTCGCGGAGGAGAATTGCCGCAATGCGGATTGCGACGAAGGACGGGCCGTTTTCCGTCACGGTGTCGGGCGGCATGGCGCGGGCGTTGCCGCACGAGCAGTTTGGTGCGGTCTTCTCGCGCGCCGACAAGGCGCTTTACGCGGCCAAGTCGGATGGCCGGGACAGGATCGTGTCCAACTACGAAACCGGGGGCGAAGCCGGGGAAATGGCTTCCGGGCGCCGGATCGCCTGAATTTTCCGTGGGCTGATCGTCCGGGGACAAGCGCTTCTGGGGGACTTGGTCGAACTCCGGGCCGCTCCCACCGATCCCTTGCAAGCGCTTCTCTTGCGCCAAAAGCGGTTGTTTGTCCCGAACCTGCCAGACGTCATTTGTTCAGGCTGAATGCCCGACCGCCGTGGCATCCCTGGCGGGGATCTCCTCCTGATGAAGCACCAGCTTGCGGGCCTCTTCGGCGGACATGGGTTTGCCGAAAAGATAGCCTTGAATGAGGTCCGGCTGCATGGGGGGTCAGGATCGCCATTTCGCTTTCGGTCTCGACACCCTCGAGGACGCAGCGAAGGTCAAGCTTGCGGCACAGCCCGATCAGGCCGGCAACGATCTCGCGCGATGTTTCGCTGTGAGCGACCTTTCGGACGAAACTGCGATCCACCTTGACCTTGTCGAGCGGCAGCTGATCGAGATATTCGAAACTTGAGTAGCCCGACCCGAAGTCGTCGAGCGCGATCTTGCATCCGCTGGCGCGCAAGGTCTCGAGAACCGCCTTCGATGTCTCCAGGTCGGTCATTACCGCGGTCTCGGTGATCTCGAACTCCAGACGTTTGGGCGAAACGCCGGACGCCATGATCTTTCCGAGCAGGGACATGATGAAAGCCTGGTTGGAGATGTCCTGTCCGGAAAGATTGAAGGAAAGACTGATGTCCTTGGGCCAGCTCGAAATCTCGGCGAGGCCCTTGGTGAAAAGGATGTCGGTCACCTTGCGAATGTGTCCCGCGCGTTCTGCCGCGCGGATGAAATGGTCGGGTCGCACCAGGCCCAGGTTGGCATTCTGCCAGCGCGCCAGCGCCTCGAAGCCGACGACGCGCTTCATGCATGGCGAGTATTGCGGTTGGTAGAGCAGGTAAAGCTCGTCGGCGAGGTTGCTTTCACGCAATTCGCGTTCGATGGCGATCGCCTGTCTCATTTCCTGATCTTCGTCCGTGTCGAAGACGATGCACTGACCTCGGAACTGCGACTTTGCCTTGTAAAGCGCGAAATCGGCCTTCTCGTAAAGCTGGGCCGATGAACTCCCCATGCTCGGAAAGTGCGCAAAGCCGGCCGAGGCGCCCACCGAGAGATCGAGAGTTTCGACCGCATAGGGAACGCTGATGCTCTCGATCGACCGGGCACCTGTCTGCCGGACTTCGTCCTCGGTCATGCTGCCCGGCAGAATGGCGATGAACTCGTCGCCGCCGATCCGGCCGAACGTCACGCCTTCCACATCCATCGCCTTGGCGCGCTCGACGACGGCGCGCAACAACCGATCGCCGATGAGGTGACCGTAGACGTCATTGATGCCCTTGAAGCCGTCAAGGTCGATGATGCCCATCCAGAACGGCCGGCGTTGCTGCACGAGATAGTCAATTCGGTCAAACATCGCACGCCGGTTCGGGACACCGGTCAGCATGTCGGTATCCGCCAGCTCCCTTGCCTTCGCGGCCAGTTCGTCAGCGAGCAGTCGCGCATCGATCTGGCGAAGGATGACCTGCCGCAGCAGTGTCGTCATGCCGATGGATGCAAAGGTCGTGGCAATGCCGATCGAGACATACTGGCTGAAGAGTTCGTCAGGCAGCCTCGATGCGAACATGTAGAGAGTGGCCAGTGAGAGCAGGACACTCGCCAATGTGACTCTGAGCGTGATCCCGGTGGTCGAGAAAATAACCGCAGTGAGTGCGAAATAGACAAGCTTGGGCTGTTCGAAATTTACGAGCAGGTTGCTCAGGACGTTGAGGTAAATGAACAGATTGAAAAACAATCCGGAGAGTTCCAGGCGTCTGAGCGTGACATCGGGGCCGGCGAGCACATGCTGTCGCAGGAAATAGTAACCCAGGCTCGTGAATGCGCTGAGGCCGGCCAGCATCATCATGGTCACGCTGAAGTCGCTGTCAAAATAACGGTATGTCGTAAAGGCGTAGTAGGCACAGCCGGGAATGAGAATGGACCGAATGATCGGCGTGTAGGCCTTTGCCATCGCCTGCCGGCGCGCAGGGTCGACAAATCTCCTGTGGGTATCCCAGAGGCTGCTGAAAACCATCACACTGTTGCTTTTCGACTGGTCATGCGAGGTTCTTTCATGGAAGGCCTCGAACGATACTGAAGCGCACCCCACCAAAACGTAATATTTGGTGATTCCGAACGATCCGATTGCCTGCAGGGTCTCCCCGTGAGGGCGATCTTATTGGTTTCATGGAAATTTTAGATGTAGAAACATTAAGGTATTGTTATTTAGAAGCCGTTTTCGAGCTGATTTCCAAATGGTATCGGTCTCGGGGTGCCGGCCACTTCGCGCTTTGGCAGCGGCGGGCAGCGCGCTCCCTCTCCTCACAGGCGCCCTCAAATCTGTCTCAATCGTCATCCTTGGTGTCCAATCGGACGGCTTGGCGCAATCTTCGTGTCGTATTTTGAGGGTTAGGGCTCCGTTTCAGGTGCATTCGGTTCGGCTGTGTGTGCCGGACACGCAAGCGCCATGTGTGAGGTCCGGCGGATTTGAAAGACAGGGAAATGGCATGAACGCTGACACATCAGGAAAACACGTGGCCGTTCTGCTGGGCGGATTTTCCTCCGAGCGACCGGTGAGCCTGTCCTCGGGCGAAGCGTGCGCGAAGGGCCTTGAAGCGGCGGGGTACCGGGTAACGCGTGTCGACGTCGGTCCGGATGTTGCCACTGTGCTTGCCGAGCTCAAGCCCGACGTCTGCTTCAATGCGCTGCACGGTCCCTATGGCGAGGACGGCACCATCCAGGGCGTTCTTGAGTATCTTGGCATTCCCTACACCCATTCCGGTGTGACGGCTTCGGCGCTGGCCATGGACAAGCGGCTGTCGAAGATCGTGGCCAAGGCGGTCGGCATCCCGGTGGCTGACTCCATGGTGATGAACCGCCACGAGTTCACGTCCGCCCATCCCATGCAGCCGCCCTATGTGGTCAAGCCGGTCAATGAAGGCTCCAGCTTCGGGGTCGTGATCGTGCAGGAAAACCAGAGCCATCCGCCGCAGGTGATCACCTCGCAGGAGTGGAAATACGGCGACGAGGTCATGGTCGAACGCTACATCCCCGGGCGTGAACTGACCTGCACAATCATGGGCGACGTGGCGCTCGCGGTCACCGAAATCGTGCCGCAGGGGCACAGCTTTTACGATTACGATTCAAAATACGTCGCCGGGGGCTCTAAACATGTTTGTCCGGCGGAAATTTCACCAATTGTTTACCAAAAAATACGTAGGTTGGCATTGAAGGCGCATCAAGCGATCGGCTGTCGCGGCGTGAGCAGGTCCGATTTCCGTTACGATGACCGGTTCTCCGAAAACGGGGAGGTCATCTGGCTCGAAATCAATACCCAGCCCGGCATGACACCCACATCGCTAGCGCCGGAAATGGCCCAGCAGGCAGGCCATTCGTTCGAAGAATTTGTCAGCTGGATGGTAGAGGACGCTTCGTGTCGCCGATGACAAGACCAAGGGCAGGTGTCGATCAGACCCAAATGGCGGATCCGTCCGGACGCAAGGCGTTTCCGGGCGTTTTCGTCTTGCCCCGTGTCCTGCGCCGGCCTGTCAGGGCCTTTGCGGCGCTGGCCAGCGGACGGGTCACCATTCGCCCGCATGCAGGTTCCGTCGCGGCCTTCGCCTTTCTCGCCGCCACCGGTCTTTATGGCATGAGGCTCGGCGACCACACCGCTTTCGTCACGCAGGCCTTGACGACAGGCGTGGGCTTTGCCCTCGAAGACGTTCAGGTCAGCGGCAATGTCGAGACATCGGACATCGACATCCTGCAGCAGCTTGGCCTGGACGGATCGACATCCGTGGTGGCGATCGACGCCCATGCGGCGCGCGCCCAACTGATCGAACTGCCCTGGGTCAGCGACGCCCATGTGGAGAAGATCTATCCGCGCGGCCTCAGGGTCCATCTGGTCGAGCGCAAGGCTGCGGGCATCTGGCAGCACGGCGACGCGCTGTCGCTGATCGACGCGCGCGGTGACGTGATCGCGCCGCTGGCCGGCGCCCGGCATGCCGACCTGCCGCTCTATGTCGGCCTCGGTGCCGACCGTCACTCCGACGAACTGGAAGCCCGGCTCCTTTTCCACCCCGATCTCCGCGCTCGCGTGAAGGCGGCAATCCGGATTGCCAACCGGCGCTGGGACCTTCGGCTCGACAACGGCGTGACCGTGAGCCTGCCAGAGGAAAACGTCGGGGACGCGCTGAAGCGTTTCATGGCGTTTGACGCCGGGCGCGAGGTTCTGGAACGCGACATCACGGCGGTCGATCTGCGGCTTGACGACAGGATCACCTTGCGTCTGAGCGAAGCCGCGCTCGAGCGCCGGAAAGCGGCGCTCGAGGCCCGGGCAAAGGCAATCAAGGCCGCGGAGAAGAACACATGAGCTTCTTCCGTCCGTCATCCATGCTGCCGCGGCTCAAGCCCCTGTCTTCCAAGCGGTCGAGCATCGTCACCGTGCTGGACATCGGTTCGTCCAAGGTCGTGTGCATGATCGGTCGCCTGACACCGGTCGAAGGCGCCGACATTCTGGCCGGGCGCAGCCACAAGATCGAGATTCTCGGTATCGGACACCAGAAATCTCGCGGCCTGAAGGCCGGCGTGATTTCGGACATGGACGCGGTGGAAAGCTCGGTCCGGCTTGCGGTAGATGCGGCAGAGCGGATGGCGGGCGTGACCGTCGAAAGCCTTATCATCAACGTCACTGCGGGCCGGCTCAAAAGCGAAACGCATTCCGCCTCGGTCAATCTCGGCGGCCACGAGATCGCCGCGGGGGATCTGAGCAAGGTCGTCAATGCCGCGACACGTCAAAGCCAGCAGCACGAGCGCGCGATCCTGCACTCCCTGCCTTCTAGCTACACGCTCGACGGCGAGCGCGGCATTCGCGATCCCGGCGGCATGTATGGCGACGTCCTCGGTGTGGACATGCACGTGCTCACAGCCGACCGCGCGCCGCTCAAGAACCTCGAGCTCTCGGTCAACCGTGCCCATCTCACGGTGGAAGCGATGGTTGCCACGCCCTATGCATCGGGGCTTGCAGCCCTGGTGAGCGATGAAGCGGAAATGGGTTGCGCTGCCATCGATCTGGGTGGCGGGACGACGACGATCTCGGTCTTCTACGAAGGCCGCCTGGTCCACGCCGACGCCATCGCGCTCGGTGGCCAGCATGTCACGATGGATCTCGCGCGCGGGCTGTCGACCCGTCTTGAGGATGCCGAGCGGATCAAGGTCGTGCACGGATCGGCTTTGCCGCACGCCGGTGAGGACCGCGACGTGATCTCGGTGCCCCCGATCGGCGATGACGACCGCGATCAGCCCACACATGTCCCGCGCGGACTTGTTTCGCGGATCGTGCGTGCCCGCGTCGAGGAGACGCTGGAGATGCTGCGCGACCGGATCCAGCAGTCGGGCTATTCGACAATCGTGGGCAAGCGCATCGTGCTGACAGGCGGCGCAAGCCAGATGACGGGCCTGACGGAATCGGCGCGCCGGATTCTCGCCCGCAATGTCCGGGTCGGACGGCCTCTGGGCGTCTCCGGACTGCCCGCGGCAGCCAAGGGGCCCACATTTTCGACTGCGGTCGGCCTGATGATCTATCCGCAGGTCGCTCATCTTGAATCCCACGGTGCAGGCGAGGGCGGCTTTGCCGCCATGGCCGGCGCCGGCGGCCGACTGTCCCGGATGGGGCAGTGGCTCAAGGAAAGTTTTTGAATTCACCGAATTGGCCGACGCGGCGGTGCGGCCATGCCAAAGGAAGGAACGGGTGCCATGACCATCAATTTGCAGAAGCCGGACATCACCGAGCTGAAGCCCCGCATCACGGTGTTCGGGGTCGGCGGCGGAGGCGGAAACGCCGTCAACAACATGATCAATGCGGGTCTGCAGGGCGTGGACTTCGTTGTCGCCAACACTGACGCCCAGGCTCTGACCATGTCCAAGGCCGACCGTCTGGTTCAGCTTGGCGTGGCGGTGACCGAAGGTCTCGGCGCCGGCTCCCAGCCGGAAGTCGGACGCGCGGCCGCCGAGGAATGCATCGACGAGATCGTCGATCACCTGAGCGGAACCCACATGTGCTTCGTCACTGCGGGCATGGGTGGCGGCACCGGCACCGGTGCAGCGCCTGTCGTGGCCCAGGCTGCCCGCAACAAGGGCATCCTGACCGTCGGCGTTGTCACCAAGCCGTTCCACTTCGAGGGCCAGCGCCGCATGCGGCTTGCCGAGTCCGGGATCGAGGAACTGCAGAAGTGCGTCGACACGCTGATCGTCATTCCGAACCAGAACCTGTTCCGCATCGCCAATGACAAGACCACCTTCGCCGACGCCTTCGCGATGGCCGACCAGGTGCTCTATTCCGGCGTTGCCTGCATCACCGACCTGATGGTCAAGGAAGGCCTGATCAATCTCGACTTCGCCGACGTACGTTCGGTGATGCGCGAGATGGGCCGCGCCATGATGGGTACGGGCGAGGCTTCGGGCGAAGGCCGCGCAATGGCCGCAGCGGAAGCTGCGATTGCCAACCCGCTGCTTGACGAAACCACGATGAAGGGCGCTCAGGGTCTGCTGATCTCGATCACCGGCGGCCGCGACATGACCCTCTTCGAGGTTGACGAAGCCGCGACCCGCATCCGCGAGGAGGTCGACGCCGACGCCAACATCATTCTCGGCGCCACCTTCGACGAAGCGCTCGAAGGCCTCATCCGGGTGTCCGTCGTTGCCACCGGCATCGATCGTGTCGAAAGCGAGTACGAGCAGCGTCCGGCAATGTCGGCGCAGCGTCCGGCCGCACGTCCCGCCACCGCCACGCAGTCACCGCAGGCATCGCGTCCCGCGGCTCAGCCCACGCCTTCGCCCGCGGCCGCTCCTGCCGCGACGGCGGCAAAGGATCCGGTCAGCGAAGCCATCGTTTCGGCCGAGGCCGAGCTTGAGCGTGAACTCGATATCGCCAGCGAAATCGACCTTGCCGCCAAGGCCCAGGCTGCCGTATCCGCTGCCCCGGCCCAGCCGGAATTTCAGCCGCAGAGCCGCCTGTTTGCGGGGGCTCCGGAAGCTGCAGCCCAGCCACAGCGCGCTGCGATGACGCCGCCGCAGGCGCCGATGAGCCGCCCCGCACCGCAGGCGGCTGCACAGGCTGCGGCACCTGCACCGCGTGAGGCCGAACCGGTTGCCCGGATGCCCCGGATCGAAGACTTCCCGCCGGTCGTCAAGGCGGAGATGGAACAGCGCAGTGCGCCGCAGGCCCAGGGCGACGAGCGCGGGCCGATGGGACTGCTCAAGCGGTTGTCGAGCTCGCTCGGCCGCCGCGAGGAAGAGGAAGGCTCTCTTGCCGCTGCATCGACGCAGCAGCCGCAGCGCCGTCCCCTCACGCCCGAGGCGAGCATTTACGCGCCGCGGCGCGGGCAGCTTGACGATCAGGGCCGCGTTACGCCGCAGGCGCGCTCGACTCATGAAGACGACCAGCTGGAGATTCCCGCCTTCCTTCGCCGCCAGGCCAAGTAACACGGTTGTTGCAGACTGTAACATTGACGGTCCGGCAGCCGAGGCGCTGCCGGACCGCATTTGTTAAGACTCTGTTAATCAAGCAGTATTAGGGTTACTGGAATGTTGCTGCTTCGTAACAGAACGAAAAAAAGCGTGATTTGGAAAGTGTCGATCACCGCCGTATCTTGCAGACCGTAAATGGGACAGGGGCGGACAACCACGCGAACAAACGCGAGGGCTCGCTTCACCGGACTGGGGACAGCCAAGGCCTTCAGGGGGGCTTCGGCAAGCAAGCGGGAAACGGCGGATCTGATGAGCAGTGATGTAGTAGGGCTTCAGACCACGATTGCGGGGTCGATTTCATTGTCAGGCGTTGGGGTCCACTCGGGCGAGAGCGTTTCCATCACATTCCACCCTGCAGATCCCGATACCGGAATCGTCTTCAACCGTTACCTTCCTTCCGGCGATGTGATCAGCGTGCGCGCGGTCTCGTCGCAAGTCGGTTCGACCGACCTTTGTACGCTGCTCGGCACTGCGCCCGACCGCTCGGTGGCGACCGTCGAGCACCTGATGGCCGCGCTCTACGCGCTCGGCGTCGACAACATCAGCATCGATATCGACGGCAGCGAAGTGCCGATCATGGACGGCAGCGCGGCTGTCTTCATCGAAGCCATCGACAATGCCGGTCTGGTCAATCATCCGGTCAAGCGCCGTTACATCCGCGTCATCAAGCCGGTCCGCATCGAGATGGGCGGCTCGTGGGCGGAGTTCATCCCTCACAACGGCACGCGGTTCGAAGTCGACATCGATTTCGACACGCCGCTGATTGGCCGCCAGAGCTGGAAGGGCGAAGTCACCGCTGACAGCTTCCGTCGCGAACTCGCCCGTGCCCGCACCTTCGGCTTCATGCGCGACGTCGAGCGGCTCTGGGCGTCGGGCCATGCGCTCGGCTCTTCGCTCGAGAACTCGGTGGTCATCGGCGACGACGACAAGGTCATCAATGTCGAGGGACTGCGCTTCCGCGACGAATTCGTCCGTCACAAGACGCTGGATGCGGTGGGCGATCTGGCTCTCGCCGGTGCCCAGTTCATCGGCTGCTATCGCAGCTATCGCGGCGGGCACAAGCTCAATGCGCTGGCACTGCGCGCGCTTCTTGCCGACAGCTCGGCCTATGAGGTCGTCGAGGCTCCGGCGCGCCGCGATACGGTTCGCCACGGCGAACTCGTTGCGGTCAACGCCGCTGCTTTTGCTCCCTGGGCACTTTGACCGGCAGGTTTTTCCGAGATCCACTCCGGGAAGACCAAGTACAAGAGAACCGGGCAAACCGGGCTTTACGCCTTTGTTCCAAAGACATCTGCCACAAAATTGCGGCAAAGCGTCTTCATGACGTTGCGAAGTTCGGGCAATTCCGGATAGAAACGCGTGTCTGGTTCCGCGGGTGGGTGCATCTGCGGCTGTTGAGAGGTTTTGCAGGATGATTACATCGGTCATGGATAGGCGCGGGCGCGTGGCAAGAGCTGCGCTCATTGTCGCCGGACTGACCGGCATCGCTTCATTTGTCAGCGGCTGCCAATCCGATCCGGATATCGACATCACTGCCTATGCGCAGACGATCGAGCCGGCCGACGTGCTCTACAATCAGGGGCTTGCCAATCTTCAGGCCGGACAACTCGCCGAGGCATCGCGCAAGTTCGAGGCGGTGGACAAGCAGCATCCCTATTCCGAGTTCGCCCGAAAGGCGATGGTGATGAGTGCCTTCACCCTCTACCGGCAGGGCCAGTACACCGAGGCGATCAGCACCGCCAACCGGTATCTGAGCCTGTATCCGAACGATGAGGACGCAGCCTACGCACAGTATATCGTCGGGCTCGCCTATTACCGCCAGATCCCCGAGGTCACACGCGACCAGCGGACTTCGGCACGGGCAATTGCCGCGTTCAACGAGGTCATCGAGCGCTATCCCGACTCCGAATATGTCGCGGACAGCCAGGCCAAGCTGCGCTATGCGCGTGACCAGCTCGCCGGCAAGGAAATGCAGGTCGGCCGCTACTATCTCGAGCGTAAGGAATTCGTCGCTGCTGCCAACAGGTTCCGCGGCGTGGTCGAGCAGTATCCGAACACGCGCCAGGTCGAAGAGGCGCTGGCCCGACTGGTCGAAACCTACTACGCCATGGGCCTCGAAAGCGAAGCGCAGACGGCGGCCGCCGTTCTGGGGCACAATTTCCCCGACAGCCAGTGGTACGCAGACTCCTACAACCTGTTGCGGACCGGTGGGCTTGAGCCCCGGGAGAACAAGGGCTCCTGGATTTCACGTGCCGGGGCCCGCCTCGTCGGCGCCTGAAGCAGGGCGCGATGCTTATACAGCTGTCGATCCGCGATATAGTCCTGATCGAGAGGCTTGATCTCGAATTCGACGCCGGCCTGTCGGTGCTGACCGGCGAGACCGGGGCCGGTAAATCCATCCTGCTTGACAGTCTGTCGTTGGCGCTTGGCGGACGCGGCGATGGCGGTCTGGTCCGTCAGGGCGCCGACAAGGGCCAGGTCACCGCGGTCTTCGATGTCGCCGGCGATCATCCGGCCCGGGCGCTGCTGAGGGAAAACGGGATCGACGACGACGGCGATCTGGTGTTCCGGCGCGTCCAGTCTGGTGACGGCCGAACCCGCGTCTTCATCAATGACCAACCAGCCAGCGTGGCGCTGATGCGCCAGGCCGGCCTTCACCTGGTCGAAATTCACGGCCAGCATGATGACCGGGCGCTGGTCGACATGGATGCACACCGGTCGCTGCTCGATGCGTTCGGCGGCCTGGGCGAACGTGCCGCCGAGGTTGGCGCTCTCTTCGAGGCCTGGCGGGCGGCGCGCTCGGCGCTTTCGGCGCACCGCACCAAGGTCGAGAACGCCCGCCGCGAGGCCGACTGGCTGCGCTCCTCCGTGGAGGAGCTTGAAAAGCTCAGCCCGGTCGAGGGGGAGGAAGAAGAGCTCGCCGAACGCCGGTCGGCGATGATGAAGGCCGAGAAAATGGCCAGCGACATCAGCGAGGCCGACGAGGTTCTCAGCGGCCAGGCCTCGCCCGTGCCGGTGATCAGCGGCCTGCTGCGCAGGCTTGAACGCAAGGCCGAGCAGGCTCCCGAACTTCTCAACGACACGGTGGCCGCGCTCGATGCGGCGCTGAACGCGCTGGCCGATGCGCAGACCGCGGTGGAGGCCGCCCTTCGTGCAGCCGATTTCAACCCGCGTGAACTCGAGGAAACAGAGGAACGCCTGTTCGCGCTCAGGGGCGCTGCGCGCAAATACAATGTTCCGGTCGAATCGCTTCCCGAACTGGCCGCGCAGATGGTCGCCGACCTCTCCGATCTCGACGCCGGCGAGGAACGCCTGGCGGCGCTTGAAGCGCGCGTCAGCGAGAGCGAGGCGGCTTTCCTGCATGCCGCGCGGACGCTTTCGGAGCGCCGTCATGCAACGGGTTCGGCGCTGGCCGACGCGGTGATGGCGGAGCTGCCGGCGCTCAAGCTCGAACGCGCGGAGTTTCTGGTCGAGATTGCGAGCGATCAGGGGCACGCCGGACCGACCGGCATCGATCAGGTGGCCTTTCATGTGCGCACGAACCCGGGGTCGCGACCGGGCCCGATCATGAAGGTGGCTTCGGGCGGCGAGTTGTCGCGTTTCCTGCTGGCGCTGAAGGTGGCGCTCGCCGATCGCGGCTCCGCCCCGACACTGGTGTTCGACGAAATCGACACCGGGGTGGGCGGTGCGGTTGCCGATGCGATCGGCAAGCGGCTGAAGCGGCTGTCGGAGAATGTCCAGGTGCTGTCGGTCACCCACGCACCGCAGGTCGCGGCACGGGCGGCAACGCATCTTCTGATCGCCAAGGGGCCGTCCGAAGCAGGCGGTGCGACGGTTTCGACCCGGGTCAACACCATGAATGCCGAGGACCGGCGCGAGGAGATCGCGCGAATGCTGGCCGGTGAGCAGGTGACCGCCGAGGCCCGGGCAGCCGCCGCTCGGCTGCTCGAAGGCCCGGGCTAGCTTGTCCGCTCCTGCGGCTGCCGTTGACGGCGCTGCCGCGCGCTACTGCAAGGCAGTTGTTCTAGAGGTAAAGGGAACCGGCGCCTGACGGTCCCTGCAGGCGCGCCATGGTGTCGATCACCCTTGAAGCGGATGTCCGCGCAGCGTCCGCCGTCAGATCCGGCGGCCTGTTGCCGTCGGAGCCCTCCGTCGCAAGGTCGATCACGAAGCGCAGATGACGTGCGACACTTGCAAATCCACCGGCGGTTTCGGCGTCTTCCGCCGACAGGACGTAGGCCTGGCTTTCGGGTTCCCCGTCGCGCAGGCTGCCGCCTTCGAGGATCTGGAGATAGGCCGGCGGCAATCGGGATCCGCCCTGGCCGGAACGCGCCGCAGGTCCGGACGGCACCTCCGCATCCGGATCGCGAGGCAATGGTTCCTTCGATTGGACGGCCAGCGCCCTGGTGGCGGTCGCGAAGTCGGTGGAAGCCGCCTCAAGCTCGCGGGTCATGCGTGCCGTGTGGCTGACAAGGAAACCGGGCGCGAGATCGAACAGCATCAGCGTGTTCATCTGCTCCTTCAAGTGCTCCAGGCGCTCCCGGGCAAAGGCCTTGCGGCTTTCGTTGCCCGTTTCGACGAAATTCTCGAGGACGCTCAGCGGATCGGACGGTTCGCGCGCCGGATCCGCAGCCATCGCTGGGGATGGCCCGCGTTCAGCAGGCGGCCTTGAGACGGCAGATACAAACGCGCCGACATTCATGGAACGGTTCCTCAAGGGCCGGAAGGCCCACGGCTTGACGAGAGGCATCCTGCCACAGGTTGTTTAACCTTGCGTTGATAGCCAGTGTTTCGTCAGAAGACCGCACTGAGGGAAAGAGCCCGTCTTTTTTTCGCGCCATTTGCTCCACTGGATGTCGCGCTCAATTGGATTCAATCGAGCGATAACGTACATGCATTCAATCAAAGTGCTGCAGCGATCTTTGCGCATCCGACCGGATGCGCGGCGCTGTGGAACCGGTCTGCAATTCCGGAGTGGCATCGATGACACATGAGACCAAGCCCGTGGACGCGTTGAGCGAGGCCGAGGCGAAGGCCGAGCTCGAACGGCTGGCCGCAGAAATCGCCCGTCACGACGAGGCGTATCATCGCCAGGACGCGCCCGTGATCGCGGATGCCGAGTATGATGCGCTCAAGCGCCGCAACCTGTCGATCGAGGAAGCATTCCCGCACCTGCGTCTCGCCGATTCTCCCTCGCTCAAGGTCGGAGCGACGGTGGCAGAGGGGTTTGGCAAGATCACCCACAAGGTGGCGATGCTGTCGCTCGACAACGCGTTTGACGACGAGGACGTGCGGGATTTCGTTCATTCGGTCTACCGGTTCCTCGGGCAATTGCCGGACCAGTCGATCGCCTTCACCGCCGAGCCGAAGATCGACGGCCTTTCGATGTCGATCCGCTACGAGGACGGCAAGCTGGTCTCCGCCGCCACCCGCGGGGACGGCACCACGGGCGAAAACGTCACCGCCAATGTCAAAACCATTTCCGAGATCCCCAACACCTTGCCCGAGGGCGCGCCTTCGGTTGTGGAGGTGCGCGGCGAAGTCTACATGGCGAAAGAGGATTTCCTGGCGCTCAACGAACGCATGGCCGCCGAAGGCAAGCAGACCTATGTCAATCCGCGCAACACCGCCGCCGGATCGCTCAGGCAGCTCGACGCCTCGGTGACGGCCAGCCGCAAGCTTCGCTTCTTCGCCTATGCCTGGGGGGAGATGTCGGACATGCCAGCCGACACCCAGCACGGGATGATCGATGTGCTCTCGGGGTGGGGGTTTCCGGTCAACCCGCTGACAAAACGTCTCGAAAGCATCGAGGCGATGATCGAGCACTACAACGATATCGGCCTTGCCCGCGGCGACCTTTCCTATGACATCGACGGCGTCGTCTACAAGGTCGACCGACTTGACCTTCAGGCCCGTCTCGGGTTCCGCTCGCGCAGTCCGCGCTGGGCGATTGCGCACAAGTTTCCGGCCGAAAAGGCCGCGACGCGGCTCACCGCCATCGACATCCAGGTCGGCCGCACCGGCGCGCTCACGCCGGTGGCCCGGCTGGAGCCGATCACGGTCGGCGGCGTGGTGGTGACCAATGCGACCCTGCACAATGCCGGGGAGATCGAACGGCTCGGCGTCAAGATCGGCGACATGGTGCAGATCCAGCGTGCCGGGGACGTCATACCGCAGGTGCTCGGCGTCGTGTCATCGCCCGACGATGCGGTCGAGTTCGAGTTCCCGGCGACCTGTCCCTGCGATCTGAAGACCCCGGTGGTGCGCGAGGAAACCGCAGGCGGCGCCGAGGGCGTCATCCGGCGCTGTTCGGGCGAATTCGCCTGCCCGTTCCAGCGCAAGGAGCATCTCAAGCATTTCGTCTCGCGCAAGGCGTTCGACATCGACGGGCTTGGCGAGAAGCAGATCGAGTATTTCTATGACGACAAGAGCCTGCCGATCCGTCAGCCGGCCGACATATTCACGCTGAAGGCGCGCGACGAGGCCAACGGTCTTCAGCGGCTGAAGAACCGCGACGGTTACGGCGAGACCTCGGCCCAGAAACTGTTCGATGCCATCGAAGCCCGGCGCGAAATCGCGCTCGACCGGCTGATCTTCGCGCTCGGCATCCGCCATGTCGGCGAGCAGACGGCGAAGACGCTGGCGCGGGCCTATGGCGACTGGGCGTCGTTGCACGAGGCGGCATTGGCGATTGCCGGCGGCGACAAGGCCGCGATGGAGGAAATGGACGCGCTCGACGATATCGGCCCGGCGGTGGTGGAGGCGGTCGGGCGCTTCTTCGGCGAGCCGCACAATGTCGACATGGTCGACCGGCTCACGGCGGAGCTGACGATCCTGGAAGCCGAAAAGCCCGCACAGGATTCGCCGGTCGCAGGGCTGACGGTGGTCTTCACCGGCAGCCTCGAAAAGATGACCCGCGACGAGGCCAAGGCGATGGCCGAGCGGCTTGGCGCCAAGGTGGCCGGCTCGGTGTCGAAAAAGACCGACATCCTGGTGGCCGGTCCCGGCGCGGGATCGAAGTTCACCAAGGCCCAGGAGCTCGGCGTGCGGACCATGGACGAGGACGGCTGGTTCGAGCTTGTCGGCGTTGCGCCGGGCGGGTGAGGCACATTCGAGAGATCGCCTTCCGGTCAGTCTGCGCACATTGGATTGCTGAAGTGGCCCAAAAATCTACTCGGTCGGAAGTGTTTCACATTTCCTGTCAGTATCGGGGACGCCATGGTATTTCAGCCATCCAATCACATCGTACCGGTTGATGCTGGTGTAGATCCCGCCGCGACCGCAATACTGGGTGCCAAAGCCTTGCTGAATTGGCAGTGCCCGCGAGACAATACCAACTGGCACAAGTTCGCCTTTCACACGGAAGAAGGCTGGACCACCGCTGTCGCCGCCGCAGGTATCGCGCTCGGTACCGGACAGGGGGGTGTTTCCTGCGATAAATTCGGCGAAGCTCCGGCAGCCAAGGCTTGCTGCACGATCCGAAGCACACAAAGCCGAATCTAGGCTCACCACAGCCTCGCGCCTTTCGCCGGAGTTCAGACCGTTGAAGCCATACCCAGCCACG
This sequence comes from Hoeflea sp., assembly GCA_965233445.1. Lineage (GTDB taxonomy): Bacteria > Pseudomonadota > Alphaproteobacteria > Rhizobiales > Rhizobiaceae > Hoeflea. The sequence goes on along the minus strand of OZ247491.1, from coordinate 3,805,405 downwards.
CTGATGTTCTTTGGCGGATCAGGAAAGTAGCGAGCCATGACGCGCATACGCGGTAGAAGCGAAAAGCTCTCGCAGGCTTTTTTTTCGGACAGCGGTTTGAGGCTGGAAGAGCCGCCACGAACCGGCAGTGTCTGGATTATCTCAAGAAGCGCAAGGTCATCGCCTCTGGGCAGGTAGTTCCGAGACTGGCAGTCGTAATTTCCGAAATACGCGACGAAACGGGCTTCGATATAGAAGGCATCCCTCTGGCGCTGGTTGCTGACGCGAAAATTTCGAGCGTTGCAGGTGCAGTGTGCGGCCGTCAGGATACGATAGGCGGAGATATACAGACCGCTGCAGGCTCGGTATTCGCCATTTTGTTCGAAGGCAATGCCGACAACGTGCTCTTCGAGGCTCGGGCTTCCCCCCACGACACGTATTCCGATGGGCTCGATAGGTTCCGGAAAGGGGACCGAAGCTGGCCATTGTCCGGTATGGGTCGTTTGGGCGGCCGCTGCGCTGGTCAGGAAGGAAGCCGCGAGAAGTGGCAATGCTGCCCATAAAGCTCTGACCATGCTGTCACTCCCGGTAATATCTGAGGCATTCTTCCGACAGGAAACCTATGTTTTCACACCGCACCCGCTCCCCATCCGATAGTGGTGCGGTCCGGTCGACGCGCTTGAGGCCGCCGGCATCACCGAACCGGGACGCCGCCACAGCGCCCGCTCCGCCTGTTGCTATGCTGCCGGCAAGAGCGTCATTGACGGCGGAGGCGCTGTTGAGCCGTTTCGCTTCCGCGTTCAGTGCCGTTGACCTTGCCTTGGCCACCCCGCCGGTTGCAGCGCTCGCGAAGGCCTCAATGATCGTTGCAGGGAACTTCACCACCTCAAGTGCTTCCGAGGGCTTATCCACCTGAACGTCTTTAAGTGCTCCCTGGTCGTCGAAATTGATGGTAGTATTCCGTTGGATAAAGATGCTCCGACGAATATCAATACGGTAGATTGGTGTTGCATTGGCGAAGAGCATCGGTTTGGCGGTGACCAGGGCACCATTCCGGTAAACCCGAACCATGCGATGCACGGGTCGTCTATAATATATGCCAGGAGCCAGTCTGTCGGGCACGCTTGCTCCAGCTTCCAGATTTGTCTTCAGGGACGGGTGCTTGATCAAGAGTTCACATCCCGGGCTCCACAGATTAGGTCTTACTTCAACAGCGATACAAAAGCCGTTCTTAGACAAGCTGCGGTTTGCGTCTCTGGCGCTGTGGGCATCAAAGGGATCGAAATGCAGCTCTTTCAGAGCAGCGGCTGATTGTTCCTCACTGCGGAGCCGGACAGCAAGCTTGATTATCTCGGGCGCTATCTCTGCGCTTTTGTCGATGAGCTTTGCTGTCACTGATCTGAGACGTCCATCAGCAGTGTACCCAACCTTGATGTCGTCATGGGACAAAGGCGACAGCGCCAATCCGGTTTCAAGCGCAAGGCTTTGATCCTGGACAGGCTCGATGTCCAGAGCAACACTCATTGCATTTCCACTCCCGGACAGCGTGACCTTGAGGAGGTGCTTGGCGAGAAAATACACGCCCGCTTTCTGCTGCGAGTCCGAGACGTAATTTTCGCTGACACTGTAACTGTTTACAGCGGAGCAAGCCGACATAAGACTGACCGTGAAGAGAAGCAAGGCGGGAAAGACTCCGCCGCGCCCACTATGTTTGCTTGGTGTTTGAACAATACGCATACGGCCCCCTGATGAAAACAGCTTTCAGACTGTTTTCTGTACTGGAATGCCGCGTCTATTTCCCCGCACTTGATGTTACCAAGATTATATTCAAAAATGCAAGCATAGACTGCGCAGACGAGGATAGTACACGCTGAATCGGTTTCGTCACTGTATAAATAATGAGCTTGGCGGCGCTGAGGGGTCGAGGGTCGTCCCGACGACGGTGGTGCTTTGAGGGAAAGCTATGGAACGGGTGGAAGTTCTTCTGTGGTAACAGTGTTATCGCAGCAAGATTCCGAGGCTTTCACGGGGGGTACGGTGCTCGGAGAAGGCCCGCGTCGCCATTGTACTCTCCGTTTCTTCGGCACTCGCGTTTTAAGTGTATGGTGCGAAGTCTGAAGGAACATACTGCATTCAATATTCTAAACCGGTACACAAGCGGTGCGACGCGCAGCGCTTCACGGGGCGATCATGTGAGGAAGTAAAGGGCGAGACCGATGCAGATGATGGCGAGTGCGAGGGAGATGAAGAGGACCCGGCGCGTGGTCCCCTGGGTGGTGGTTCCCTGCCGGGCTTCGTTGGTTGTCTTCTCGGTGGTCATTGCCGTCGTCCTTCGTGTTCAGTGAGGGCGTACCCTGGGCTGCCAAGCCCACCGGGTGGCGGATCGCAGTCCACGGGTCTGGCCTGAGCCTTTGTGGCACCCTTTCAGATAGGGCTCGCCACCTGAACATCAAACACGCGCGACTGCCTCGTGCCGTTAGGGACAGCGCGCGAAGGCCGGTGGGACGGCTCAGCTCAGCGTGGCGCGCAACACCACGAACAGGACACCGGACAGGATTGCCGCAGCGGGAACGGTGATGACCCAGGCGGCGACGATCTGCAGGAAGTGCGAACGGCGGACAAGCTTGCGGCGGCGCTGATCGGACTTGCCTGCACGATTGTCCGTCTCGACATGCGAACTCCCGCGATGGCGGGCGACGTAATCGGCGCGGCGCGACGAGTTCTCCGTGTACCATTCGCGGAAGAAGCCGACACCAAAGACGGCGCCAACGGCAATGTGGGTGGAACTCACCGGAAGACCGAGCCATGACGCCACGATCACGGTGATCGCCGCAGACAGCGCAACGCAGTAGGCGCGCATCGGATTGAGCTTGGTGATCTGGTTGCCGACCATCCGGATGAGCCGCGGGCCGAAGAGCAGCAATCCGACCGAAATGCCGGCCGCGCCGACAGCCATCACCCACAGCGGTATGACCACCTTCGGCGCAACCTCGCCGAATTCGGCGGTGTGTACGATGGCCGCCAGCGGACCCACGGCATTGGCCACGTCATTGGCGCCGTGGGCGAAGGAGAGCAGCGCCGCCGAGCAGATCAGCGGTATGCCGAACAGCTTTCTGAGCGACTGGTTGCGGTTTTCCAGTCCCCGGGACTGGCGGGCGATGAGCGGTCTCGAGACAAGCCAGGCGAGGAAGGCGGCGATCGCGCCGATGGCAAGCGCCATCCCGATCGAGATCGAGACCAGCGCCTTCAGGCCCTTGATCGAAAGATAGGCGGCAAAGGCGCCGGTCATGATGGCGATCAGCACCGGGACCCAGCGGCGGGCGGCTGCGATCTTGTCATCCTGATAGATGATCGCGGTCTTGATGAAGGCGAGGAAGCCTGCGGCGATAAGGCCGCCGAGAAAGGGCGAGATCACCCAGCTTGCGGCAATCGAGCCCATGGTCGGCCAGTTGACCGCGTCGACCCCGGCTGCGGCGATGCCGGCGCCCATCACGCCGCCGACGATCGAGTGGGTGGTCGAGACCGGGGCACTCAGAAATGTGGCGAGGTGAATCCACATGGCGGCGGAGACCAGCGCCGCCATCATCGCTGCGGTGAACACCGCCGGGTCGGACACCGCCACCGGATCGATGATGCCCTTTGAAATGGTGTTGACGACATCGCCGCCAGCGATCAGCGCGCCCGCGCTTTCGAACACGGCCGCGATCGCCAGCGCCACGCCCAGCGTCATCGCCTGCGAGCCGACCGCCGGTCCGACATTGTTGGCCACGTCGTTGGCGCCGATATTGAGCGCCATGTAGGCCCCGATCACCGCTGCGGCGATGATGATCACCGCACCCGGGTGACCGGTGACGAAGACAGCCGCGATCACCGCACACAGGAAGATGAACACAAGCGCCAGGCCGGGGGTGACGAACCGGCGGCTGATGAGACCGGTGGCCTCTTCCATCGTCGAGAGTTTCTCGAGATCCTTGTCGAGTGTCGGCTTGCGGTATGTATCGGGCATCGTTGGCTGGGTCCCGTCTGTTGGTGCACGGCCGCATCCGTCTGTGTGACAGTTTTGTGACGCGCGTTGCGGTGTGGATGGACGTCTGAGGGCGGTGCGTCAAGGATCACGGCACCATTTCAACGGGTTTTGGACGATTCCGCGGCCCGGATCAGGGTTTCCCGGCTTGAGGGACGCCGTGGGGGCATCGGGTCGGCCGGGGAAGCCATCGCATCGATCGCGACCTTGCGGGCTTCCACCAAACCGCGGATAAGGTGTCATGAGCAGATTCTTCGAAGAACTCGACTACCGCCCCACGCCGATCGGCGCGATCAGCCTGAGGCGCCGGCATGAATTGCGCCTGGGAGTCGACGTGCTCGAGATCAAGCTCGGTGACGAGCACCTGATGTCGGATCTTTTCACCGCCTCGGAAATTGCGCTTGCGGACCTGGGACTGGCGGCCTGCCAGGGCAACACCCTTGATGTCGTCGTTGGAGGCCTGGGGCTTGGCTATACCGCGAAGGCGGTTCTTCAAAGCGAGCGCTGCGCTTCGCTGACGGTTGTCGAATATCTCGAAGCGGTGATCGACTGGCATGAAGGCGGCCTGCTGCCGCTTGGCCCCGAACTCACCGGTGACCCGCGCTGCCGGCTGGTGCAGGGCGACTTCTTTGCCATGGCGCGCGGCACCAACGGGTTTGATGCAAGCGTGCCGGTTCGCCGGTTCGACGCGATTCTTCTAGACATCGATCATTCACCGGATGCGTTGCTTGATGCGCGCAGCGAGAGTTTCTATCGCCCCGAAGGGCTTGCAGACCTCGCGGCGCATCTCAGATCCGGAGGGATCTTCGGGCTCTGGTCGGATGACCGCGAGGACAGTGCTTTAACCGAACGGCTGGCGGGCGTGTTTGCCGATGCCTGGGCTGCGCCGGTGACCTTCCACAATCCGCTTCAGGACCGCCCGTTTACCCAGACCGTCTATCTGGCCCGGAAGGCATCGTAAGACCTGCGCGGCGAGCCGCTCGACTGTTTGGGCTGTGGGGCAGTGACTCCAATCCCGGACGATGAATGTCTCGATTCCGGAGGGAATGTTCATGCATTCTTGCCTGGAAGGGACGAGATCGTGCATCCTGTGAATGCAGCGTCCGAGGTCTGCCCTTCCCAGGTTGTGGATCGTTAAATCGGGACTACCAGATTTCGCAATCCCGGTTCCAACTTGGCTTTAACGCGTCCGGTGCAATTGTCCGCGCTTCAGACTTCCCCTCCTTGAACGCTGCCGCGATGGACCTCTATGATCACTGTACTGAATTGTATCACGGACAGGCACAACATCTGGCTCGTACTCGTGGCAGCTCTCGTCTGTGCTGCCGGCTCATGGGCTGTCGTTTGCCTGTATGATCGTGCTTTCCGGACCTCCGGTCTCCAGAGGGCGGGCTGGCACTTTCTGAGCGCGGTTGCTGCCGGCGCTGCAATCTGGTGCACGCATTTCATTGCGATGCTGGCTTTTGAGCCCGGAGCTCCGGTGGCGTTCGACCCGATGCTGACGATCTTCTCGCTGCTGATCGCCATCGCTGGTGCGGGTGCAGGTTTCGTGATTGCCGCCAGCAGGTTCTCGCGCTTTGCTTCCGCCATCGGCGGCGGGGTGACGGGGCTCGCCATTGCCGTCATGCACTACACGGGCATGGCGGCCTACCGGGTCCAGGGCATCGTCAGCTGGGACCGGACCTACCTTGTGGCTTCGCTGGTGCTTGTGGTGGTGCTGTCGTCTCTGGCTCTCTATATTGCAACGGCCAAGCCGGTCCGTCATTACCGGATCGCTGCTTCGGCGGTGCTGCTTGTGGGGATCGTCGCGCTGCATTTCACCGGAATGACCGCGTTTCAGGTCACGCCCCTGCTGGTGGACAATTCGTTCTCCAATCCCGGAGCGATGCAGGCACTGGCGCTGTCGGTGGCGGCGGTTGCGATGGTCATCGTCGGAGCCGGCCTTGCCAGCTACATCATCGATGACAGCGTGCGCACCGATGCGCTGGACCGGTTGCGCCACATGGCGCTCAACGACAGCCTCACCGGATTGCCGAACCGGACAAGCTTCATCGACAGGCTCGACCACGAGCTTGATCTGAGTTCCGAGATCAAGGGAAAGGTTGCCCTGATCGGGATCGACCTCAACCGTTTCAAGGAGGTCAACGACATTCGCGGTCATGCGGCGGGGGACCGCGTGCTCAAGATCCTCGGCGACCGCATGGCCGGGGTTCTGCAGGATGGCGAATTCGTCGCCCGCACCGGCGGCGACGAGTTTGCCGCGATCCAGCGCTATGTCGACCAGCCTTCGCTGGAGGATTTTCTGGCAAGGCTTGCCGGCGTGCTGACGGCCCCGATCGAGGAGGGCTCGCACGACATCGCGGTCGGCGCGAGCATGGGCATAGCGCTCTATCCGGACAACGCCACATCGCGCGAAACCCTGATCAGCAACGCCGATCTTGCGATGTACCGGGCGAAGGCCGACCTGACGCACCATGTCTGCTATTACGACCAGTCGATGGATGACACGGTGCGCGCCCGTCGCAGCCTTGCGTCCGATCTCCGCTCGGCGATCGCCAACGACCAGCTCGATGTTCACTATCAGGTCCAGACCTCGGTCTCGACCAATGAGATCCGAGGCTTCGAGGCTCTGCTGCGCTGGAACCATCCGGAACACGGTTTCATCCCGCCATCGGAATTCATTCCGCTGGCCGAGGACAATGGCCTGATCCTGCAACTGGGCGAGTGGGTGTTGCGCCGCGCCTGCGCAGATGCGTCCACCTGGACACCGGCCTACAAGGTTGCGGTGAACCTTTCGCCGGTGCAATTCGTCCACGGCGATCTGGCGAAAATGATCCTGGAAGTCCTGATGTCGACCGGACTGTCGGCAAGCCGGCTGGAGTTGGAACTCACGGAATCGGCGATTTTCCAGGACAAGGAGCGCTCCTTCAACGTTCTGCGGCAGATCAAGGCGCTCGGGGTCAACATCGCGCTTGACGACTTCGGAACCGGTTACTCTTCGCTCGAGATGCTGCGTGCATTCCCGTTCGACAAGATCAAGCTGGATCGATCCTTCATCATCGAGGCCGAGGAGAGCCTGCAGGCCAAGTCGATCATCCGGGCCGTCCTGGCGCTGGGCAAGAGCCTTGAAATCCCGGTCCTTGCAGAGGGGATCGAAACCCAGGGTCAGCTTTCCCTGCTCGGTACCGAAGGCTGCGACGAGGCGCAGGGCTATCTGCTGGGCCGCCCAATTCCGATGGCGCAACTGGTCGAGAAGGGAACGCTCAACATGCGAGCGCGCACGACCGGCTCCTTCACGGATCTTTCCGTCGTCACACCATCTTCGAACGTGACCATCAGCACATCGCCCGCCCGGACAGAACCCCGCGCCCGTTCAGCCTGAGGACGAAACCGTTTCATCCTTGAAAGGCACATGTCCCGTGCCGGGGCCGTCGCCGCATTGCGTCCATGCCGTCCTGCCGCTTGCCGATGCATCAACAGACTTGATGCGTCGGCTCAGTCCTATTCAATTGACACGTCAGTATCACTGACCTAACCCTTGGCCTCAATCTGGAGCTGAGATGTCTTCTTCCGACAATGACTTCCGTCGTGGGCTTCGCGACAGCCTTCCGATCGTGGCCGCGGCCGCACCGTTTGGCCTTCTGTTTGGCGCGCTGGCGATCGACAACGGACTGACCGTCGGCGAAGCCGTTCTGATGAGCGCAACCGTCTATGCCGGCGCCAGCCAGATGGTCGGCATCGAGCTGTTCGGCTCGGAAGTGGCGCCCTGGCTGATCGTCTTTTCCGTGTTCGCGGTCAACTTTCGCCATGTGCTCTACTCTGCCGCGCTTGGGCGCAAGATGGGGCTGATCCCCCGTTGGCGGAAGGCTGTGGCCTTCTTCTTCCTTACCGATCCGCAGTTCGCGGCGGCCGAGGCGCGATCCGAAAAGGGCCATCCGCTGACGATGGGCTGGTTCATGGGAATGGCGTTGCCGATCTACCTGTGCTGGATCGTGGAAGCCTGGCTCGGCGCGCTGTTCGGCAGCCTGATTGCCAATCCCGAGATCTACGGGCTGGATTTCCTGCTGGCGATCTACTTTCTCGGCCTTGTGCTGGGCTTCCGCGGCCGGTCCAACTGGCTGCCGGTCGTGCTGGCGGCGAGCGTCGGGTCGGTCGGAGCCTACGTGCTGGTCGGCTCCCCCTGGCATGTCAGTCTGGGGGCGCTTGCCGGCATTGCCGCCGCCGTGATCATGCCGGTGCGCCCGGAGCCGACGCCAAGCGAGGCGGAGAACATGCCGGTATGAGCACGGTGCCGGTGAACATCTGGATCATCCTTGCCTCCGCGCTGGTGACCTATCTGACCCGTTGCGGAGGCTACCTGCTGCTGTCGCGGTTCAGCCGGATCCCGCCGCGGGTGGATGCGGCACTGAACGCGGTGCCGGCTGCGGTTCTGGCGACACTCGTCGCGCCTGCGGCCGTGTTCAACGGAACTGCCGAGGCTCTCACTCTCGCGATCTGTCTGGTCATCGGGCTGCGCATTCCGATGATGTCGATGTTTGTCGTCGGATGGGCTCTGATCGTCATTCTGCGGGCTTCCGGGATTTAGCTTTACACCCGCAGTCATTTGTCCGAGAACCATCCGCACGCTGGCTGCGTCGTTTGACAAATCCTGGTTGCGCCGGGATAATCTCCACAACAAGCATGCCTTTTTTCTGGTTCAGGCCGATATCGGCATTTGCCTTGGATTTCCCATGAGCCTTGATTTCGCTGCCATTTTCGAGAAGTCACCGGCCCCCACGATGGCGCTCAATCGAAATCTTGAGTTTATTGCAGCCAATCCTGCTTACCTGGAAATGGTGGGCAAGACTGTCGAAGACATCATGGGTCGCTACATTTTCGATGCATTTCCGGAAACCGAAGAGCGCATCGAAGGTCTCACCTCGGTGTTCAATCAGGTTTTCGAGGGCGAGGAAGCGGAGTTCGTCGAAGTTCCCTTTCGCGTCGAAAAGGACGGGGCCATTGTCGAGCAGTACTGGACCGCGCGCCACGTTCCCGTGATCGGGAGCGGCGGGGAGACGAAGTATCTGGTCCAGTACAGCGAAAATGTCACCGAACGGGTCATGATGCGGGAGATGCAGAACGCTGTCATGGCCGAACAGCAGCACCGTATCGGCAACCTGTTCTCGATTGTCGGCGCGGTGGCGCGTCAGACGGCCCGGACCTCGAATACCGTTTCCGACTTCCTTCCCCGGTTCCAGGACCGCATCTCGGCGCTGGTCAATGTCAACCGGAGCCTGCTCGGCAGTGCTGCCGAAGCCGGCGACCTTGGCACGATCGTATCCAAGCAGTTGAGTGTCTTTCCCGATGATGTCCGCGACCGGATTTCGGTCAGTGGCCCGGGTCTGGCGCTTTCGGTGCTGCAGGTCCAGGTGCTGTCGATGGCGATCTATGAACTGGGTGCCAACTCGATGAAATACGGGGCGATCGGCCATCCGGACGGCCGGGTCGAAATCACCTGGGATGGCGAGGAAGGCAGCAATTGCTGCTTCGAATGGAAGGAGACCGGTCTGCAGAGCCGAGGCGCACCGGAAGGCAGCGGGTATGGAACGATGTTGCTGTCGACCATCATCCCCCGGCAACTGGGTGGGAATGCCGAGCGGCAGCTGGAGCCGGGCATGTTCTTTTACCGGCTCGGTTTCGGCGGGGACATGGCGGAAGCTCCGGGGGGCGCCGGGATGGACAAGTCGATGGCTCAGACAAAGCCCGTGACCGAAGCGGCCGGGGGGCGGGACCAATTTCCTCCGGCTTGACCCTCAGATCGCAGCGGTTGCCTGCTCGAGCCACGAAAGCGTGGGCTCGTCCTGAAGCAGCGGCGCGAGTTCGGTGCGAACGCGGGCATGGTAGGCATTGAGCCAGTCACGTTCGGAAGCGCTGAGCATCTCCGCAAGCACCAGACGCGTATCGATCGGGCAAAGCGTCAGCGTTTCGAAGCCGAGCATCGGCTTGTCGCCGCCCTCGATTTCACGCGGTTCGTGCACGGTGACGAGATTTTCGATGCGGATGCCGAAAGCGCCGTCGCGATAGTAGCCCGGTTCGTTCGACAGGATCATGCCGGGGAGAAGCTCCTGCGTGCCGCGTTTGGAAATCGATTGCGGCCCCTCGTGCACCGAAAGGTAGCTTCCCACCCCATGGCCGGTGCCATGGGCGAAGTCCGCTCCGGCCTGCCAAAGCGCCAGACGTGCGAACGGATCGATGTCCATGCCGCGGGTGCCTTCCGGAAAGCGCAGCTCGCTGATCGCGATCATGCCCCTGAGCACCAGCGTGAAGAAGCGCTTCTGTTCGTCCGGCACCTCGCCGCAGGCGATCGTGCGGGTGATGTCGGTGGTGCCGGCGACGTATTGTCCGCCTGAATCGACCAGCAGCATCTCGCCCGGTTGCAGGCGGCGGTTGGTCTTGGTGTTGACCCGGTAATGAATGATCGCCGCATTCGGGCCGCTGCCGGAAATCGTATCGAAGGAGAGCGCCTTGAGGGGCATCTGAACGGCTTCGCCCATCTGGCGACGGCACTCTTCGAGGTGTTGCGCGGCACTGATCTCATCGACGCTGCCGGGTTCCTGCGCATCGAGCCAGGCGAGAAACCGGACCATCGCCGCGCCATCCTGGCGGTGCACGGATGCGCTCGCGGCAATTTCCGCCGGGTTCTTGATCGCGCGGGGCAGGCGGGCCGGATCCTGTGCCGGTTTCACGGTGCCGCCCGCTTCCGATATCAGCATCGGGATCGCATGGGATGCCGCGTCGGGATCGACCATGACGACGGAACCGGCCTGACCCAGCGCCCGCAGCGCGTCGTCGAACTCGGCAGGCGGCTTCAGGTCGGCGAGCTGGGTCAGATAGGCTTCAGCCTCGATGCCGGTCTTGCGCTTGTCGATGAACAGCAGAGGCCGTCCTGTTGCGGGGATGATGGCGCGTGACAGGGGGTGGGGTGTCGAAGGCAGGTCCTGGCCGCGAATGTTGAATGTCCAGGCGACGGACGAGGGGTCGGCCAGCACGATGGCACTGACCTCTGCATCGCTTGCGGCCAAGGCCATTGTCCTGAGCTTTTCATGCGCCGGTTGGCCGGCGTATTCGAGCGGCTGGATGGTCACCGTCCCAAGCGGTGGATGGGGCCTGTCGTCCCACACGGCGTCGACGGGATTTTGCTCCAGCATCACGAGGGATCCGTCGGTCTTCGCAAGGGCTTCTTCCATGCGCCGTACGGATGCCGTGGGCCACGTCCATGGATCGATGCCGACACGCAGACCGTATTGCGCATGGATCTCAAGCCAGGCCGACAGCGGGGTTGCAACCATGTCCTGATATCCGAACACGGAAGCATCGGTCTGTGCGCGGGCCTGGGCTGCGTAGCGACCGTCGACGAACAATTGCGCGCTGTCCCTGAGCACGAGAACGAGACCGGCCGATCCGGTGAAGCCGGACAGCCAGGCCAGCCTCTCGGCGCATTCGGGCACATATTCGCCCAGGTACTCGTCCGAACGGGGAACGGCGATTGCGTCGACCCCCCACTCGTCGAAACGGGCGCGCAGGCGGGCAACGCGGTCAGCGGCCTGGTCCGGGGAGGAGAGGACGTCAAAGGATTGCAGCATGATGAAGTTTCCGCGCGGTCGTGGGTTGGATGTGTTCGGGCTTCTTATAACAAGACCTGAAACTTTTGGGAGACGTTGCATGCGAATTGGCGTGCGCCGATTAAAAGGCATGCAGGGCTAAAATATATGCAATTGCTGAGCGATTTGCATTGGTGCAGTGCAGCACATGCGCTACGTGCATAGCTGCACTGCAACATAAGCTCTCCAAATCCGCGCGGAACAACGTATCTTGAGTGTCAGGAGGAGTGATAACTCACTCGACCAAAGGGAACACGAAAATGTCCAGCAAATTCTTCCAGTCCGCACTCGACCGTCTCGTCGCCGCCCGTGAACGTCAGGCTCGCCGTTACATCAATGGCACGATGATGGCCATGGATGACTCCCAGCTTGCCGCTCTCGGCCGTACCCGTGAAGAGCTGCGCCGCGAAGGCGCCCAGGCCTACATGTACTGATCCGGCTGGATCGTCCGACACGGGGCCGAGGCCCTGAAGGACAGCATCGACATCGTTTTGACGGCTCCTTCGGGAGCCGTTTTCGTTTGGCGGACACCGGGTGGCGGGACTGCAAACGTCCGGCCCCATTGCCGGGCCTTTTCCCTCTCGTCCGCCTATTTCAGGTGAAGCGTGACCCAACCGTTGCGCCACAGCGTCCTGACATGCCGCAGGCCCTGGCCGTTGAAGGCTGCAAGCACCTGCCAGCGCTGGCTTTCAAGAATGCCGGACAGGATGACGGATCCGCCGGGGGCGAGGTGCCGCCTGATGTCGGGGGCCATTCGCATCAGTGGCCTTGCGAGGATGTTGGCGATGATCAGCCGGAACGGACCGGCATCGCCGAAGGCGGTGGAGTGAAACCCGGTCGCGGTCCGGCAATCGATCCGCCCGCTCACCCGGTTGTGGCGGACATTGTCCTCGGCCACGCGCGTCGCGACCGGATCGATATCGGTGGCCAGCACCTTGACCGGGCCGAGCATCGCGGCAGCGATCGCAAGGACACCGGAGCCGGTCCCCAGATCGAGCACCGGGCCGGATCCGGCAGCGCCGTGCGGACCGGCGCGCATCACCCTTTCGATCATTTCCAGGCAGCCGGCTGTGGTGCCGTGATGTCCGGTGCCGAAGGCCTGGCCGGCCTCGAGCTCGATGGCCAGGTCGTGCGCCCTGACGACGCCGCGGTCATGCGCACCATGCACCAGAAAACGGCCGGCCCGCACGGGTTTCAATCCTTCCAGCGACCGCGCGATCCAGTCCACGTCGCCGAATTCCTCGATCTCGATTTTCGGGTCTGGGAACCCGGACGCGAGGCAGTCTCGAACCTGTTCGCGGAAGGCCGGGTCGGGGTCCCCGGTCACGTAGATCGAGGCTTCCCAGATGCCGCTGTCCTCGTCCACTTCCATGGTGGCGATGGGATAGCCTTCGTCCTCGAACACCGGTTCGAGAAGCGCCAGCGCCCTGGCGGCGCCGGCCTCGTCGGTGACGATGTAATAGCGATGGTCGCTCACTTGCCGCTGTCCTTTCCGTTTTTCGGTCCGCTTGCCGGTCCGTTTGCCGGTTTCGCCTCGGCAGTCCCGGCGCCGGCCTTTCCGGGTTCCTTCTCGGCGGTCTTCGCCGCGGCGGTGGCTTCGGCCTTCCGCGCCGTCTGGCTTGCGGCTTCGGCGCGCACGTCGTCCTTGGGTATGGCGAAGCTCAGGATCTTGTCGTTCGGTCCCGGGCTGCTGGAAGCGGATGCGGCAAACACCAGAGCGCCGGTCGGCTTGACCCACAGCAGGATGATTGCTCCCTCCGGCCGCGAGGACTGATAGGCTTTCCAGCCGAATTCGTCGGTCAGACGCGTCAACTGGAAGGTCCAGCCCTTGAGCAGCTTTTCGCGCAGGTCCAGAAAGCCCGCCGGTTCCTTGGTCAGCGAGCGTCCGCCAAGCGTGAAGCTGATCGACTGGCGCGCCTTCTCATCGGTTCTTCCGATCTGGAAGACATGGCTGCGGCCCAGTTCCGGCCCGAAATCGGTGCAGACAAGTGCGTTGTAGGCATCATTGTCACTGGCGGCGATCAGCGAGGAAAATCGCTTGGGGTCGATGGCGTGGTGGGCGGATTCGGAAAGCACCTCGCCGAAATAGACCGGGATGTTTGCGAGCCGCGCTTCGGCAAGATGGTTCCAGTTCTGGTCAGCCAGCATCACCGGCACATCGGCTTCCTTGAGCTTTGCGGCGAGCGCCGTCGACCAGCGCGAGCCACCGACGATGAGAATGCCCGGCTTGGCGTCCTTCTTGAGCTTGAGCAATGTTGCCAGCGGCTTGAGCGTGAACCCGTGCAGCACGATGGTTGTCACCACCACCGCGAAGCTGAAGGCGACCATGCGGCCGGCATCCTCGACGCCCGCGTCGGCAAGCAGCGTTCCGAAAAGGCCCGAGATCGCGACGGCCACGACGCCGCGCGGCGCGATCCATGATGTCAGGATCCGTTCCTGAATGGTGGCTCCGGACTTGATGGTGGCGAGCATGATTGCCACCGGACGGATGACGAACATCAGTGCTGCGACGAATAGTGCTGCGCTCATGTCGAGCGAGCGTATGTCCTCCAAGCTCAGCGATGCGGTCAGGATGATGAAGACACCGGAGACCAGCAGCGTCGTGATCGTCTCCTTGAACCTGCGCATGTCGGTCAGCGAGGCAATCCGGCTGTTGGCCAGCACCACGCCCATGATGGTGACTGTGAGCAGGCCCGATTCCTCTAACACCATGTTGGTGAGCGCATAGGTGGTGACGACAGAGGCAAGGAGGACAGGCGCCTTGAGATACTCGGGCACATGGCCCCTGATGAAGGCCCAGACCAGCAGTTTGGCGGCAAGCCAGCCACTGCCGACCGCCAGTGCAAAGCCGGTGAGCAGGAGGATGAGCAGGTTGTCCGCTTCGTGCAGTCCGACATAGACCAGGATGATCTCGAAGGAGACCACCGCGAAGAGGGCGCCGATCGGGTCGTTGATGATCGCTTCCCAGCGCAGAAGCGAGGCAGGCCGCGAATCGAGCTGGGCCTGACGCAGAAGCGGCATGATCACGGTGGGGCCGGTCACGACCAGAATCGCGCCGAGCACGATCGCCGTCGGCCAGGACAGGCCGCCGATGTGATGGGCCGCCAGCGCGCCCATTCCCCAGACCATGGGACCGGAATACATGATGATCCGCCGGACGGCGGTGGACGTCTCCCGGATTTCCTTGAAATTGAGCGTAAGCCCGCCCTCGAAGAGGATGATGGCGACCGCGATCGAGACCATCGGGCGGTAGATGTCGCCGAAGTCGCTGGCGGGATCGAGGAATCCGGTTGCCGGTCCCGCAATGAAGCCCGCGGCAAGCAGAAGCACGATGGCCGGCAACTGCAGCCGCCACGCAAACCATTGCGCGGCGATGCCTGCGGCTCCGATCACGGCAAGTTTGAGAACGATGTCTTCCATGGTGGCCCCCTGCCGCGATGTCGCCTGACCGGATCAGCCCGAAATCAGGTTTTCCAGCTTCTCGACCGCGATGTCCGGGTTCTCGCCCCAGGCGATCGTGCCCTTGAACCGGCCTTCCTCGTCCAGAAGGAAGACGGAGGCCGTATGGTCCATGGTGTAGTCGCCGTCCGGATCGTTTTCGTCGAGAGGCACTTTCTTGGCGTAGATGTTGAATCCCCTGATAACCTCGGCGACGGCATTCGGTTCCCCGGATATGCCCGTGACCCGGTCGGTGACGCCGGATACGTATTCGCCGAGCAGTTCCGGCGTGTCGCGTTCCGGATCGACGGTGACGAAATAGGCGCCGATGCGCTCGCCGCCGGGATCGACCTTGCCGAGCCAGCTGTCGAGTTCGTAAAGTGTCGTGGGGCAGATCTCCGGGCAATGGGTGAAGCCGAAGAACAGGGCAGTCGGACGCCCGCGAAAGGCGGCCTCCGTGATCGTCTCGCCATCCTGGTCAACCAGTTCGAAGGGTACGCCATAGGGCTTTCCGGCAATCTCCCGGGCGGTGCGCTGCCATTCGAAGGTAAGCCAGCCCAGCACGACCGCCATCACGGCGATCAGGATCCAGAGCACGGTGCGGAAGGCTTTCATGGATGTCTCCAGCTTGATGCCGAAAGCGCCGGGCCGTCCGGTCGCGCAATTCGGAGAACTTGGTTGATGTCAGTGTGTCAGAGGCACCATGTGAGTCCGCTGGCGGCAAGCGCATTGAGCAGTGCCGGACCGTTCGAGGTCCAGGCTGCGAAGGCCAGTCCGGTCAGCATCGAAAGCACGACCATGCCAAGCGCCACGGCCGCAAGGCCGAGCACGCCAAGGGGCGAGGCCCGTTCAGGCCGGGCCTGGGTCTGCTTGCCGGAATGCTGCGTTGCGAAGGATGATGACATGAGCCCTATTTAGCGCGCGGCGCACGCGATGCCAAGCGGTCGCTGAATTCGCGCTTCGTCGGGTTGTTCGTCCCGGCATCATCCGGACGCGAACCGGCGCCAACCGTGTCGCATGACCTTTCAAACGACACTGGGGATTGCCATATCGAAGCTTTCCACATCGGCTGGGCATCGGACCGGCCGGATGGGCTGCAAACGGGACTTTATCGGGCGTGACCCCGGGGAACGGAACCGGGCCGCCGGCGTTTAGCGAAACAAGGAGACACTTCATGACCATTCTCTCGCATGCGAGATCCGCTCTTTCCGCCGGCGCAATTGCCGCGTCCCTGGCTCTTGCCGTTCCCGCGCAGGCAGATCAGGTCGGCGAGGTCGGCGTCGACTGGCTCGGCAACGACATTCTCATCGACGCAGTCGCAGATCCCAAGGTTCAGGGCGTGACCTGCCATGTGGCCTATTTCGACCGCGGCATCATCGACCGGCTGCAGAAGGGCAACTGGTTCGAGGATCCGTCGAATGCCTCCATTGCCTGCCGCCAGACAGGTCCGATCACCATAGGCGATATCGATCTGGACGAGAACGGCGACGTCGTCTTCAAGGAATCCCGGTCACTTGTCTTCAAGTCGCTGGTGGTCAACCGGATCTACGACAAGGACAACGACACGCTGATCTACCTGATCAATTCCCAGCAGGTGCAGGACGGCTCGGCCAAGATGGCGATCTCGACCGTCCCGCTCTATGGCCAGGAAGTGGTCTGGGAAAACGGCAAGCCGTAAGGCTGCCACCACTCGATTGGCCCGGGTTTGATCTCGGTCATGCTGGTGTGACGGCTTTTGTGGTTCTTTCGGTCCATCGCGGTGCTCCCGGCATCCGGTGAGTGAACCGATTCCGTTCCATGGGCTGAGATCGACTTGACAAGAAGCAGGCTTGAAAACCCTCATGCGCACCCGGTCGACGCGGTTGCAGAGTGGCTTGAGACCGACCCCGCCGCAGGCCTCGATGAGGCCGAAGCGGTTGCGCGGAGCAGGGTTTACGGCTCCAACGAGTTGCTTCGCCGGAAATCCAAGAGTGGACTGGCGATCCTGGCCCACCAGTTCAACAGCATCATCGTCTGGCTGCTCGGTGCGGCGGCGGCGCTGGCGTTTGCGATGCGCGACACCGCTGAAGGTGCTGCAATTCTCGTCGTGCTGCTGATCAACGGGGCGATCGGCTTTGTCACAGAGGTCCGGGCGGCGCGGTCGATGGAAGCGCTGATCCGCATGGGCGAGGTGAAAACCCGGGTCCGTCGGGCGGGCCGCGAGCGCATGATCGACGCGCATGAACTGGTCCCCGGCGACGTTGTCATCCTCGAAGCCGGCGACATCATTACCGCGGATCTGAGGATCAGCCACGCCTCGAACCTGCAGGCCGATGAATCGGTGCTGACCGGCGAATCCTTTGCCGTGACGAAGTCCACCGACGCGGTCGGTTCCGATGCGCTGCCGGGCGACCGTGCCGGCATGGCGTTCAAGGGCACGGCGATCACGCAAGGCACCGGCGAGGGGCTGGTCGTCGCCACCGGCATGGCCACCGAGATCGGTCACATCAGTGCCCTGACGCAGGCCGCCGACAGCGCGGTTGCGCCGCTGGAGAAGCGGCTCGACCGGCTCGGGCACCGGCTGGTCTGGCTGACCTTCGGGCTCGCGGTTCTGACGATCGGCGCCGGCATCCTGCGCGGTCATGACGTGGTCGCCATGATCCAGACCGGCGTGGCGCTGGCGGTGGCCGCTGTGCCGGAAGGGCTTCCGGTGGTGGCGACGCTCAGCCTGGCGCGCGGCATGTGGCGGATGGCCCGGCGCAACGCGGTGATCACCCGGCTGTCCTCGGTCGAGACGCTGGGCGCGACCACGATCATCCTCACCGACAAGACCGGCACACTGACCGAGAACCGGATGACCGCGGTGCGTTACCTGCTCGATGGCGGCGATGTCGAGCTGGGCGACGGGCATCTTGAACCGGATCCGGACGGACCGCTGGGCTGGGCGCTCAAGATCGGCGCCCTGTGCAACGGCGCAGAACTGGGCGATGGCAGGTCCGACCGGCGCGCGGGCGATCCGATGGAACTCGCCCTTTTGTCGGTGGCGGAGAAGAGGGGGATCACGCGCAAGGCTCTGACAGGCGAATTTCCCGAGATCCGAGAACATGCCTTCGACCCGGTCGGGAAGATGATGGCGACCGTCCACGGCGATGGCGAGGGCTATGTTGTCGCCGTCAAGGGCGCGCCCGAAGCCATCATCGACAGCTCCGCCGATGTTCTTGCGGCGGACGGCCCGCGGCCGCTCGATGCGGCGGCGCGGCAGGAATGGAAAGAGCGCAGCGCGGAAGCTGCGGGCGAAGGGCTGAGGCTGCTCGGGCTGGCGATGACGCGCAACGCCCGGGATGACAGCGATCCCTATTCCGGTTTGACGCTGGTCGGCTTCGTCTGCCTGCTCGATCCGGTTCGCAACGACGTGCCCGCCGCGATCGCGGCGAGCCGGGCTGCCGGTGTCCGGGTGGTGATGATGACCGGCGATCACGCGGTTACCGCGGCAACGATCGCGCGGCAGGCCGGGCTGGGCGACGGCGAACTCGGCGTCATCGAAGGCAGCGAGCTTGCGGGCATCGACCCGGAGCGGATCGGCGAGGAGATGCGGGCCCGCATTCTCTCTGCCCACGTGTTCGCCCGGGTGTCGCCCGAGACCAAGCTTGCGCTTGTCTCGATCCACCAGAAGGCGGGCGGGGTCGTCGCGATGACCGGCGACGGCGTCAACGACGCGCCGGCGCTCAAAAAGGCCGATATCGGCATCGCCATGGGCAGGCGCGGGACCCAGGTTGCGCAGGATGCGGCGCACATGGTGCTGCGCGACGATCGCTTCTCCACCATCATCTCCGCGATGCGGCAGGGCAGGGTTATCTTCGACAACATCCGCAAGTTCGTGATCTATCTGATGTCGTGCAATGTCAGCGAGGTCCTGGTCGTAGGCCTCGCCGTTGGCGTCGGCCTGCCGGCACCGCTGCTGCCGCTGCAAATCCTGTTCCTGAACCTGGTCACGGATGTCTTCCCCGCCTTTGCGCTCGGTCTGGGGCGGGGCGACGCGCATGTGATGGCACGGCCGCCGCGCAACCCCAGGGAGCAGATCGTCGATCGTCCGCGCTGGATCCTGATCGGCGTGCTGGGTGGCGCGATCACGCTTGCCACGCTCGCAGCCTTTCTGCTGGCCCTTTTCTGGCTGCACCTCAATGCCGGCGCCGCCGTCACAGTGGCGTTCCTGACGCTGGCGCTGGCGCAATTGTGGAACGTGTTCAATGTCCGCGATGCCGATGCCGGGCTTGTCATCAACGATGTGACGCGCAACCCCTACGTCTGGGGAGCGCTGGTGCTGTGTCTCGGGCTCATCGGCCTGGCGGTCTGGCTGCCGTCACTCGCAGGCCTTCTCGGCCTGCCCGATCCCGGCCCCGGCGGGTTGGCACTCGCCGCCGCGGCGAGCCTGGCGCCGCTGCTGCTGGGGCAGGCGTGGCTCAGGCTGCTCCGCACCGGGCAGCGGTGAGGGGCGGCTAACCTCGAAACACCAGTGCCGCGCCGGCCGCAATCAGCACGAAGCCACCCAGGTGGTTCCATCCGAGCGGTTCTTTCAGCACGGCAACCGAGAAACCGGCGAAGACGATCAGGGTGATGACCTCCTGCATGGTCTTGAGTTCCGCCGCCGACCAGACCGCGTGGCCGATGCGGTTGGCGGGAACGGCGAGGCAGTATTCGAAAAAGGCGATGCCCCAGGACACCGCAATGACGATCAGCAGCGGCGACGACTTGAACCTGAGGTGCCCGTACCAGGCAAATGTCATGAAGATGTTGGAGACTGCCAGCAGCAGAACCGGCAGCCACTTGATGGCGAAAGGCGAAAGCGTCATGGCGGGATATTCCGGCAGCGGAAGGGCTGGGAAAGTCCTGCGGATGTTTCGGGGCCGGCGTCAAGAGGTATCTGGCGTCTCGAGGCCGCGATCGCTTGGTTTGCGGTCCACCCCCAAGCGGTGCCGCAACGCTCAACGCTCAACGCGTAAGTCGACCGACCCGCATGCGGGCATTGCGCGACAGCCGCTTCCGGTCGGGAACCAGCACCGCGACTGGCTTACCTTCTGGTTGCGACAAGGCCGAGATCCGGCAACGACGGAACATTCGAAAAATGGTGGTCGACGTCGAACCCGAGTGCATCGACCAGCCGGAGGAAGTCATTCACGTCATCGGTAATGTTGTAGTGCCCGATGTCAGGTGCGGGACCATGGCTCATCTCCGACCAGAAGATGAGCTTGCAGCCCGGTTTGGCATAGTGTGCGATGTTGGCCATGACGAAGGGCCATTTCGGCGTATGGTCGATACAGTTGCGGACATAGATGACGCCGTCGATGCTGCCTTCAAGCTCCTCGATGGGGATCGCCGCGTCCATGGCGAACAGACGCGAGTGCTGGAACACATCGTCGGAGAAATGCTTGCGCTGATAGTCGACGATCTTCTGTCCCATCGGTTCGATGATGACCGGTTCGATCTCGGATTCGAAGGCGAAGATGGCCGGAGCGCAACTTGACCCGATCTCCAGGTTTTGGCGCTGGCGTGCGTGCTCGCAGATCGCGGGGAACTCGTCCTCATGGCCCTTGAAGAACAAGTTGGCCAGGCCTTCCCGCATCTGCCGCGTGCGCTCAGGGGAAGGTTCGGAGCGCAGTTGCGCATAATAGGACTTGAACGCATCGGACTCCATAAACAGCCTGCAATGCTTGAATTCGAATTCCTGGGAGTTCTCCCATATTTTCAGGCGCTTATGCTTGTTGAGTCCGAACAGTTTTTCCAAGGTCCGCATGCATCCAGGTTCCCTGCAAGTCATTCAAGATGATGATGCACATGCCGAAGCAACGCACCGCCCCTATGGAAGACCTAGCTGATCTGGCAGGTGTTTTCCAGAAGGTCCTGGCCGTCATCCGGGTCGGAGCAGGTTGGCGGACCGGTTTGTCGCCGGGGTCCGGCGTCAAAAGGCTCAAGCACATTGCTTCGCGGGGTCTGGTTGCCGAACCGGAGTGAAGACCGTCAATACCCCACTGTCGCCGCGCCCGGCCGTCGCGGGTCGGAGGCGCCGAGCAGCAAGCCCTTCTCCGCGTCGACGTGGATCGACTGGGTGGAGCCCATCACGCTTTTGACCGAGATGGTGTGGCCTTTGGCTTCAAGCGCTGCCACCGTGTCGCGCGACAACCCGCCATCTTCGACGCGGATTTCGTCGGGCAGCCACTGGTGGTGGATGCGCGAAGCCGCCGTTGCCTCCGCGACGTTCATGCCGTGGTCGATCATGTTGGAGATCACCTGCAGCGTGGTGGTGATGATGCGCGAGCCGCCGGGACTGCCGGTGACCAGGAACGGCTTGCCGTCCTTCAGCACGATGGTCGGGCTCATCGACGACAGCGGCCGCTTGCGCGGTTCCACCGCATTGGCGTCGCCGCCGATCAGGCCGTAGGCGTTGGGCACGCCGGGCTTGGCGGAGAAATCGTCCATCTCGTTGTTGAGCAGCACGCCGGTTCCCGCCGCCGTGATCCCGGAGCCGTAGGAGAAGTTCAGCGTGTAGGTGTTCGACACCGCGTTGCCGTCCTTGTCCACGATGGAGAAATGCGTGGTCTGGTCGCTTTCGTAGGGCGCGAGCTTGCCCGGCTTGATCGAGGCCGAGGGCGTGGCGCGGTTGAGGCTGATGCCGTCGCGGATCTCTGCCGCGTAGTTCTTGGAGGTCAGGGCCTTGACCGGCACGTCGACGAAATCGGGGTCGCCCAGATATTCCGAGCGGTCGGCATAGGCGCGCTTCATGGCCTCCGCCATCAAATGGATCGTGTCCGACGAATTGTGCCCGAGGAAGCCGATCGGATAGCCTTCCATCACGTTCAGGATCTGGATGATGTGGGTGCCGCCCGAACTCGGCGGCGGCATCGAGACGATTTCGTGGCCGCGATAGGTGCCACGCACTGGCTCGCGGATGACCGCCTCGTAGCCGGCGAGATCCTCGAGGCTCATGGCGCCGCCCGCATCCTGGACCGATGCCGAGATCGCCTCGGCCACCGATCCCTTGTAGAAGCCGTCCGGTCCTTCGTCCGCGATCTTCTTCAGCGTGGCGGCGAGATCGGGCTGTTTGAGCACGTCGCCGGGCTCGTGGAAGCTGCCGTCCGCCTTGTAGAAAATCGCCGCGGAGGCCGGCGAGGCCTTGAGCCGCTTTTCCAGCGCCTTCAAACTGTCGGCCAGATCGGCGGTGACCGCGATGCCGTCCTCGGCCAGCCGGATTGCCGGGGCCGCGGCCTCGGCCAGCGTCATGGTGCCGTAGGTGTCGAGGGCCAGCTGCATGCCCGCCACCGTGCCCGGCACGCCGACCGCCAGTCCGGAGAAGCGCGAGAGCCTGCTGTCGGCATTGCCTTCGGCGTCCAGATACATGTCGCGCGTCGCACTCGACGGCGCCATCTCGCGATAGTCGATGGCTTTTGTCTCGCCGGTCTCGGCGTCATGCACCAGCATGAAGCCGCCGCCGCCAAGGTTTCCGGCGCGGGGCAGGGTGACGGCCAGCGCCAGCGCCACGGCGACACCGGCATCGACCGCGTTGCCGCCGTCTTTCAGCACCTGCAAGCCCACTTCGGCTGCCGCCTTCTCCTGCACAGCGACCATGGCATTTTCGGCCCAGACCGGATGCACGGCGTCCATCGAGCTGTAGATCGCTGCTTCCTGTGCGATTGCGGCCATGGGCGCGAGTGCGACCAGGCTTGCGCTAGCGAGGCAGGTGAGGGTGCGGATCATCGGAGTGTCCTTTCGGGAAAAATATCCTTTGCGGGTCCGGAGCTTACCTTATCATGCATTCGAATGCCGACCCCCTGTCACGATTTGGCTTTTCCGCCGAAATGTGAAGAATGCTTCCCTGCAAGGGGTGTTCTATCTTGGAGGCAAAGTCGTTGTTTGGAAAGAAGATTGCGGGTCTGGTGATCGTGCTCTCGTCACTGGTTGCAACGCCGGTTCTGGCCGATGAGGTCATCGCGGAGTATCTGGCCTGGCTCGATGCCCGGGATACGGTGAATTCGAAGGGCGTGAAGCTCGGTTCCTTCGGCCAGGTGCTGGCGCAGGATCGGGCCAATTACCATCGCTTCGGTATCCGGCAGGAGCTCGATACGGGCGACACCATCTTCGGAAGCCGCGACATGCGGGCCAAACTTCCACAGCTCTACGAGGCAGGGCGCCGGGTTGAATCCTACATCCTCAAGGACGTGATGAGCGGGCGCGGTCACTATGTCTTCATCCGCGTGATGGGGCAGGGCGGACGCGTGACCCGTGTCGATGTCTACGAAGGCGCCGGTTGATCCGGCAGCGGTCTTGTCGTCACCGCATCATTCCGGGCGTGGCGGCGCGGCCCCCAATTGCCGAGCCCCGAACCGGGACATGCCCATGGCGGTCCTTCTCATATGCCACCGCTGCAAATGCGATCTTTCTCAACCTTGCTGGTTGGCAACATGATGATGTTACGGCGGGGCTGTGCCTGAAAGACGGAGAACTGTGATTTGATTCCACCGGCCATGCGGGTAGAAGGACCGCTTGAGACCGGTTTTGGCCGGGATGTTCCCCAACCTCGAAGGACTGCCCTTGAACCCGCCCGACCGCATTGCAGAGCTGCTCGACGCCACCCGAGAGGCCTTTGCCGGGGGATCCCTGATCCGGCTGAAGCTCGGCGGCTATCACGGTCCTGAGGCGGAGCTGAAGGCGGTCGAGGTGAAGAAGATCGCGACCAAGGCCGGCGAGAAGTACTCCTTCACCTACAAGTACAAGACGCGCGACACGATCAAGAACCATCCGGAACCCGAGGCGCTGGCGTTGCTCAGCGACGGGCTTACGGACGAATTCCGCAGCGCGCAGCTGGCGACCACCGAGTTCGACATGATGTTTGAGCGCAACGGCGCCAAGCAGCGGCTCAGGCGCACCGAAGTCGAAGGCCGCGAGGCGCCGTCGACCGAGCACAACCGGGCCAAGAACCGGCCGCTGGGTGACACCGGCAAGCCCTGGCTCAAGGCGCTGGGGCTCGCCGGCAAGAACGGCGCCATCCGCCATGACGCGCAGGACAAGTTCCGCCAGATCAACAAGATGGTCGAGATCTTTGCGCCGCTGGTGGCGTCGCTCAAGTCCGAACCGCCGCTGATCGTCGACATGGGCGCGGGCAAGGGCTATCTCGATTTCGCGCTCTACGACTATCTCGCCACTGTGGTGAAACGTCCGGTGCGCATTGTCGGGGTCGAGATGCGCCCGCAACTGGTCGAGGACGGCAACGCCACGGCGAGGGCCTCCGGCTTTGACGGTCTCAGCTTCGAGGCGGGCGCCATCATGGAGTATGACGCGTCGGCCGCCGATGCGGTGATCGCGCTGCATGCCTGCGACACGGCCACCGACGACGCGATCTTCAAGGGCATTTCCGCCGGGGCCGCGCTGATTGCGGTGGCGCCGTGCTGCCACAAGCAGATCCGCCGCCAGATGGAGGCGGGCCAGCCGGACCAGACGCTGGAACCGCTGCTCAGGCATGGCATCTTCGTCGAGCGCCAGGCCGAGATGGTCACCGACACGCTGCGCGCGCTGTTCCTGGAACTCAACGGCTACAGGACCCGCGTGTTCGAATTCGTCTCCGATGCCCATACGCCGAAAAACAATCTGATCGTCGCCGAAAAGGACGGGAGAGCGGGCCGCGACCGCGATGCGGTGCTTGCCCAGATCGACGCCATCAAGGCGACCTTCGGCATCGGCGCGCATTACCTGGAAAGCCTGCTCGACCGGTAAGGGCGGACCGGGACACAATTGCCATCGGCGATGACATGCGGCACCGGCCGGGCACCGTGTCCGGCGGGCGCGTCATTCCAGCCCTCGGTCCGGCCCTTTATCGCGCCGCCGATGCACCTATCTATACCGCATGATCACTTCCTGCGCGGACTGCAACTGACATGGCAATTCTCGGGCTCTTCGGTGTCCTGCTGGTGCTTGCGCTCGTCTATGCGCCGCAGGTCTGGGTGGGGCACACCATGCGCCGCCACAGCGAGGAGCGGCCCGACTTTCCGGGCACCGGCGGCGAAATGGCGAAGCACCTTGTCGAGCGCTTCGGGCTCGATGGCGTCGGCGTGGAAATGACCGACAAGGGCGACCACTACGATCCGGAAAGCCGCACCGTGCGGCTGTCCGAAGCCAATCACCGCGGCGCAAACCTTACTGCCGTCGCGGTGGCCGCGCACGAGGTCGGTCACGCTTTGCAGCACCATCGCGGCGAGCGCGGCCTGAAACTGCGCCAGTCGCTCGTCACCTTCGCCATGCAGACCGACCGCATTGCCTCGGTGTTCTTCATCGCGGCCCCCGTGCTGGCGGTGCTTTTGCGCACGCCTGCGGCGATGTTCGGAATGGCGCTGATCGGCATCGGCCTGCTCGGCGTGCGGGTGCTGGTGCATCTCGTCACCCTGCCGGTGGAATATGACGCGAGCTTCAACAAGGCGCTGCCGATCCTGCGCGAAGGCAACTACCTCTCCGACGACGACCTCGCCTCCGCCCGCAGCGTGCTCAAGGCCGCAGCCCTGACCTACGTCGCCGCCGCGCTCACAAGCCTGCTCAACCTGGCGCGCTGGATCAGGGTGCTGCGGTGAGGGAAACAAAGTGGGAACATCGAATTGCCATCTGGGAACTTTGGTGACATTCTGTCCAAACTATACCCAGAGGATGATTCGCAATGCCCGTAACAGTGTTTGCAGACTTATTGCAGAAAAGTGGCTTGAGCCATGCCGAAGTTGCGCTTGAATTGGGCGTCAGTGAAAAGACCATAAGGCGCTACGAGACGGGTGAAACTGCTGCCAAGCCCCGCGATGTCATGGCGATGAGAGGGCTGATTGCAGCAGGCGCGAAGCCGACCAATGCCCATGCAGCATCGTCGTCATTTGAATTTATCGATTTGTTTGCCGGGATCGGGGGGCTACGGCTCGGATTTGAAGCCATTGGCGGTCGATGTGTCTTTACATCGGAATGGGATCGCTATTCGCAAAAGACCTACCGTGCCAATTTCCCTCATGACGAGCATGAGATTCGCGGTGACATTACCGGTATCGATGCATCCGAAATTCCACCGCACGATGTGCTTCTTGCCGGGTTCCCGTGCCAACCATTCTCCATTGCGGGCGTTTCAAAAAAGAATGCATTGGGTCGCGCCCATGGTTTTGCATGTGATACACAAGGCACGCTGTTTTTCGATGTTCAGCGCATTATCGCTCATCACCGCCCGAAGGCTTTCCTGCTTGAGAACGTCAAGAACCTTGTGAGTCACGACAAGGGGAGGACTTTTGCAACAATCCGGGAGGTTCTTCAGAATGAGCTTGGATATTTCATTGACTGGAAAGTGATTGATGCCAAGGCTTGGTTGCCTCAGCATCGGGAGCGTATTTTCATTGCCGGGTTTCGGGAAGATAGCGGTTTTTCCTTCGAGGATTTCCCCATGCCTCAGGTCGCCATGGGACCCAAGCTCGGAACGATCCTTCATCCGGAAAACGGTGAGGAAGCGCCTGACGGCCACTTTACCGGCGGTAATATCGCACGCGTTTCCGACAAGTATACCCTTACCGATCATCTCTGGAAGTATCTGCAGGACTATGCTGCCAAGCACCAAGCCAAGGGTAACGGTTTCGGTTTCGGTCTGGTTGGACCTGATGATGTCGCTCGCACCCTTTCCGCACGGTACTACAAGGACGGCTCCGAGATCCTTGTCCGGCAGGAGGGGCGGAATCCGCGTCGGTTGACACCAAGGGAATGTGCCAGGCTCATGGGCTTCGAGGATCCGCGCGGGACAGCTTTCAAGATTCCTGTATCTGACACGCAGGCTTATCGTCAGTTTGGCAACTCTGTATGTGTCCCGGCAGTCAAGGCGGTTGCCGAGCACATGGCTCCCTTCATCCTGCGAAGCGCAAGAGCGATCCCGCAGGTCGCCTGATTTGGCTGATATCGTCGACAGTGCAACACGTTCCCGGATGATGTCCGGCATCCGGGGCAAGGACACGAAGCCGGAGATGATGGTCCGAAAGGCTTTGCATCGGGCGGGATATAGGTATCGTCTTCACGTCAGGAACCTTCCTGGAAAGCCGGACATAGTTCTGCCCAAATACAAGACGGTGATATTTGTCCATGGTTGCTTTTGGCATCATCACGATTGCAAGAAGTTCAAATGGCCCAAGACGCGGCCTGAATTCTGGCGTGAGAAAATACAAGGAAATGTTAAACGGGACCGGACCGCCGTTTTGGATTTGAACAAACTGGGATGGAGAGTATTTGTAGTGTGGGAGTGCGAAATCACTTCCAGCAAAGCAGATTTTGATGTCGCCAAAATTATCCGATTTGCCACCTGTCTCGATGCCACTTGAGGCTGTCAGGGTGTGGGGCTAATTTCCTATTTGTAGGTAATCTAAGCTTTACCCCATCTATTGCGTTCAACAATGTGTTCTCTGGTATGCTAGCAGCTTGTTGGGATACGATGATCGAATAATTATCACGAATACCGAACAGGCCCTTGTCGAACGCCCAGTGTAATTCTTTTCCCAACAAAATTCCGTTTCTTGGATCATCAGACCCAAAGGCTTCAACCGGAACAATATGTGCCGCCTCTGCGCTTGATAAACCGCTTGGTGTTCGCATCGAAATACCTGTGACCGCGCAGTTATGATTGTAATTCTCTAAAACAATTTT
The DNA here is from genome assembly GCA_965233445.1 of Hoeflea sp. GTDB lineage: Bacteria > Pseudomonadota > Alphaproteobacteria > Rhizobiales > Rhizobiaceae > Hoeflea. Next base: position 3,777,655 of record OZ247491.1, on the reverse strand, counting down.
TCTAAAGGCAGCTGATCGCGCTTTTATTTCCTTGACGCTGATTTTGGAATTTCTTTCAGTCGAGAATGCAGAGAAATCTTCCTCCGCCTTTTTTGAGATTTCGGTAACTGCTTTCCGAATATCTGTATTGGATGTAGGGGAGTTAGACGGATCTAATACTCCATAGCGTTTTCCAGCTGATATTTTTTCGATCACTTCGTATTGTGAATCATTCTTTCTTATGAGGGTGATCAGCATCTGACGTTGGTCATCTATTGATCGTTGAAAAATCATATAATCGTCTTCAACTGCCACATCCCGAATTGGCCCGAGTTCGGAGGTCAGCCTTCTTTCCGGACTTCGCGTGCCGCCCCAAGTTTGGTATTGATATCTTGTAGTTACACGGCCCACACACCGATTATTCACTATCAAGATGGCGTCGACAGGGACGTCAACCGTAGGTGAACTGATAGAAGTTGTTCCCTGAATGTCAGGAAAATATTCTTCTATAATCTTCGGTATGACGATTCCGCCTTGGTGTCCGACTGCGGCACCCGTGTCATTGTGCGCAAGTTTCTTAAACACGCCGGGTTCAAACATCCAAAATAACCTCCCATCGTGAGACACCGTCAAGTTAGGCACGTAATGTTTGCTTCGCAACCATCCGTTCCCGTTTTGACCCCGCGCCCTCTTTCTTTCGCCATCGACTCTGCCCATATTGCCCCCATGGCCAAATCCCCTGCAAAAAACACCCGCCGCGAAGGCTCCGATTTCGACGGTTTCGAGGAAGCGCCTCAGGCTCCGCTGAGCGGCGCGCCGGCGTCTTCCGGCTCGATCTCCGACTGGGCGTCGGATCTGGCGAAGGAGGCCGAGCGCGAGGCGGTGAAGCAGCGCCGCCGCGAGGAAACCCGCGCCATCCGTTCGGCCGCCGGCAAGCACCGCAAGGCCGCCGCCAAGTCGCATTCGGAGGCCGAGGCGGCGGAAGCCGAGAAGATCAAGGCGAAGAAGACCGCGCGCGGCACCTCGATCGGCTCCAGCAACGATCCGCGCGCCCGGGCCGCCGCCGGGCTCAACGCCGTGGCCGGGCTCGACATCTCGGTCGAGGAGGCGGAGGCCTCCGGCGCGACCTCGGCCAACACCGCCACCGTGCAGGCGCTGTCGGACCTGATCGAGAGCGGAAATCCGCTGTTCAAGAACGGCAAGACCTGGACACCGCACCGTCCGGCCCGGCCGGAGAAGTCCGAGGGCGGCGTGGCCCTCCGGATGGCGACCGAGTACAAGCCCGCCGGCGACCAGCCCACCGCGATCGCCGATCTGGTGGCCGGCGCCAACGAGAACGAGCGCAACCAGGTGCTGCTCGGCGTCACCGGCTCGGGCAAGACCTTCACCATGGCCAAGGTGATCGAGGAGACCCAGCGCCCCGCCGTCATCCTCGCGCCGAACAAGACGCTGGCAGCCCAGCTCTATTCCGAGTTCAAGAACTTCTTCCCGGACAACGCGGTCGAGTATTTCGTCTCCTATTACGACTACTACCAGCCCGAGGCCTATGTGCCGCGCACCGACACCTTCATCGAGAAGGAGTCGACCATCAACGAGCAGATCGACCGGATGCGCCACTCGGCCACCCGCGCGCTGATGGAGCGCGACGACGTCATCATCGTGGCCTCGGTGTCGTGCATCTACGGTATCGGCTCGGTGGAAACCTACACCGCCATGACCTTCCAGATGGCCGTCGGCGACCGCATCGACCAGCGCCAGTTGCTGGCCGACCTCGTGGCGCAGCAGTACAAGCGCCGCGACGTGGATTTCCAGCGCGGCTCGTTCCGGGTGCGCGGCGACACGATCGAGCTGTTCCCGGCCCACTTGGAAGACGCCGCCTGGCGGATCACGCTGTTCGGCGACGAGATCGAGAGCATCGCCGAGTTCGATCCGCTCACCGGCAAGAAGACCGGCGACCTGAAGAGCGTCAAGATCTACGCCAACTCGCACTACGTGACGCCGCGCCCGACGCTGAACCAGGCCATCAAGTCGATCCGCGAGGAACTGAAGCACCGGCTGACCGAGCTCGAGGCCTCCGGGCGGCTGCTCGAAGCGCAGCGGCTGGAACAGCGCACGCGCTTCGATCTGGAAATGCTCGAGGCCACCGGCGTCTGCCAGGGCATCGAGAACTACTCGCGCTACCTGACCGGCCGCGCGCCGGGCGAGCCGCCGCCGACCCTGTTCGAATACATCCCCGACAACGCGCTGCTGTTCATCGACGAGAGCCACGTCTCCATCCCGCAGATCGGCGGCATGTACCGGGGCGACTTCCGCCGAAAGGCGACGCTGGCCGAGTACGGCTTCCGGCTGCCCTCCTGCCTCGACAACCGGCCGCTCCGGTTCGAGGAATGGGACGCGATGCGGCCGTCCACCATCGCCGTCTCGGCCACGCCCGGCAACTGGGAGATGGAGCAGGCGGGCGGCGTCTTCGCCGAGCAGGTGATCCGCCCCACCGGGCTGATCGACCCGCCGGTCGAGGTGCGCCCCGCGCGCGCCCAGGTCGACGACGTGCTGGGCGAAATCCGCGCCACGGCGGAGGCCGGCTACCGCACGCTCTGCACGGTGCTGACCAAGCGCATGGCCGAGGACCTGACCGAATATCTGCACGAGCAGGGCGTGCGCGTGCGCTACATGCACTCGGACATCGACACGCTGGAGCGCATCGAGATCATCCGCGACCTGCGGCTCGGCGCCTTCGACGTGCTGGTCGGCATCAACCTTCTGCGCGAGGGGCTCGACATCCCCGAATGCGGGCTTGTCGCCATTCTCGACGCCGACAAGGAGGGCTTCCTGCGCTCCGAGACCTCGCTGATCCAGACCATCGGCCGCGCGGCGCGAAACGTCGACGGCAAGGTCATCCTCTATGCCGACAAGGTCACCGGCTCGATGGAGCGGGCGATGGAGGAAACCCAGCGCCGCCGCGCCAAGCAGGAAGAGTACAACGCGGCCAACGGCATCACGCCGGAATCGGTCAAGGCGCACATCTCCGACATTCTCGATTCGGTCTATGAGCGCGACCATGTCCGCGCGCCGATCGAGGGGCCTGTGGGCAAGGGCAGGAAGGGCGGCGACGGCGCCATGGTGGGCGGCAATCTCGCGGCCCATCTCGAGGCGCTGGAAAAACAAATGCGCGATGCCGCCGCCGATCTCGACTTCGAGACCGCCGCGCGCCTGCGCGACGAGATCAAGCGGCTGAAGGCCGTCGAGCTCGAACTGATGGACGACCCGATGGCCCGCGACGCCGGCATCGAGAACACGAAGGCCTCGCGCAAGGCGACGGCAACCGGCAAGCCGGTGAAGGGCAAGGGCAAGGGCGGCCGCGATGGCGGCTCCGGATCCCAACCCTCCCCCTCGTGGGGAGGGTCGGCGCAAAGCGCCGGGGAGGGGTCTTCGCGGACGTCAGACCCCTCCCCCAACCCCTCCCCACAAGGGGGAGGGGGGTATTTCCGCAAACCCGACCTCGACGAAATGGGCACCTCCGGCGACCACGCGGTGCCAGCGGGCGAGCGGCGCTCATACTTCCGCAAAAATGATCTCGACGAGATGACCGTCGGCCGCACCGAAAAGCCGATGCCCGGAAAGACGCCGAAGAAACCCCGTCCCGCGGACGGCAAGGGCGACCGCCCGTCGGCCGGCCAGGCCGCGCCCGCGCAGGCCAGCGAGCAGCGCGAGCGCTCGGCCGTGAGCGGAAAAGATCACGATCCGGGACCCGTGAAGCGAGCCAAACCCGGCGCCGGCTCCTACGAGGACCCCGCCGAGGAGGCGCGCCGCAAGCGCCGTCCGGGCAAGACCGGGAAGCCGGGACGGTGAGGCTCCATCGCCTCTCCCCTTGTGGGAGAGGACAGCAAGTCCGCATGAGGCGCAGCCGAATGCCTGGACGCGCTTGGCGAGGAGCTTCCCGGCTTCGTCCTGCAGCGAGAGAAAGCGATTTCAGCGTCTTCGTGTCAGCCAAGTGTGGGGAATTTCAAGAGACGGGGGTGTTGCTGTGCCAGGGGCGCCCTCCCGCCCCCTCACCAACAAAATCTACGACTTGGCCCTGACGGTCCAAGACCGTGATTTTGTATCCTCTCCCACCAAGGGAGAGGTGGGATGCGCTGCCCACTTCGTCGTCATCCTCGGGCTTGACCCGAGGATCCATTCAGTAAGGTTCCCACTGGCCGTTGTGGTGGATGAGTACTGAGTGGATCCTCGCCTCAAGGGCGAGGATGACGAAAGGCCAGGAAATCGAGATGCCGACTTAAGGAAGGGACGACCGAAGCCAAACGATCTTGGCCCGGTCCGCCGCGCCACACCCGGCGCCGACAGCTACGAGGACCCCGCCGAGAAGGAGCGCCGCAAGCGCTGTCCGGGCAAGACGGGGAAGCCGGGGCGGTGAGCGGAGTTAAGTCAGCTACCTGCTGTAATTCTTTGGCAAAAAAATTAAATTAAATTTATATATTATTATAATATTAAGAATATATTTAAAATTCGCCTTTTTTATAATTAGCAACTCAAAAGTATCCACAAACCTCCTAGATTTGATTTTATTATCAACGGAAAATCCAATTGACTATGTCAGCTTTTTCAGTGCATTTTCTGCGCATATTTTTTCTACTATCTCGCTTCCGCCATTTTCTTTTTTAATTTTTTCGATGAGTGATATTATTTGTTTTTTGCTTACGCCTGATTTTTCCAGCTGCTTGTGGTGTTTTACGAGGAACGATATGTAGGTGGCGCGCGGCGCAGCGTACGGCTTTGACAATATTTTTGCGATATCTTCTCTCATATCGCTAATGTATGATCCTGATATTCTGTACTTTTTTAAGAAATGACCTTCATTTAGAGAGGCAAGTAGATCGTATTCTTTCAGTTTCTCAATAACAAAATTTTTCGAATATAATGTGGCTGATTTCGGCGTGTTTGTAAGCATGTTTAAAGATGCTTTTATCACAGTATCCATTCTCCCACCCGCTGTTGCATACCGCCTCTCAAAATTTCGTAATTCTGTTAGATATAGTTTTGTGTTTTTGCTTTTAATCGCATCGAGAAGATCAAGCGCCCTGTATTGTCGAAATCCGTTACGAGTAAAGTGACGGGTTTTGGCTGCGCTCAAATTAAGCCCGATTGAAAGCAGTTTTCTTGACGCTACATGTAGAGCGGTTTCAAGTTTCTTTGGAGATTTTCCAAATAAAACAAAATCATCTGCCCATCTTATGTAATTAATATCATTTGAATCGCAATATTCTACAAAACTCTTATCGAAATTTTTTAAGTAAAAGTTCGCAAGCATTCTCGAAGCATCTGAAATTATTTCTTGGGGTATTCCTTTTGTAGATGGTTCATATCCTTTTACGCGTCGGTCCCAATAGTGTAAAAAATGATTGAGAAGAGAAATTATTTCATGATCACCTTTTACCTCGCTTCTAATTTGGTTGCATAGTCTTGATACATCAATTGTATCATAAAAATTTGCAATATCTGAAGTAATTACATAATTTCCTATGCTCGAGTCTTTGCATGTTTCGAAAAGCAAATCTCCGAACTGAGTCCAATTCTTAAACCATGCCTTTTTAGATAAAGTATCGCTATAATATGGATCTACAATTTCTGTTTCGGTTTCTGTGGCCTCTGTCTCCTCATCAATAGCGGACATTTTTCCGCTCTTTACTGCCTTTGGCGGCACTGACCTCCAAGCCCCGTACACTCCCTTAATGTCTTCTACTAAGTAGTCCTGAAGAGATAAGACAAGAAGATAGTAAACTGTCATATCAAATGCATCCATAATCGGAACAAATCTTGTGCACCCTGCATTTTTGCAAAAACCAAGATAGCCATGTCCGACGGATGGAATGTAACTGCTCTCTCTAATCTCTTTTTGGATTCTTTCTATATTATCACCTATATTGGAATATAGAGCATCATCTACGACTGGAACGATGCTTGATCTAAGTTTCTTCCATATCGGTCTTGCGTTCTTTTCATTTATTATTTTTTCTAGATCAAGCAACAGCAGGTCCTATTGATGTGGAGTGATTTTGTTTGAAGCGGTTTAACATACGCCCGACAAACAGGCCGTCACGATCGAATTTTGTCAAGTTTTCTTTGCTATTAAGCAGGGATGGAACGCGGCGTAGATTGAGGACTATGCGCTGCGGAGGTTTCTTCTTCCGAAGATTGGATGCGAAAGATGGAGAACACAGCGAAATAAAACCAGATTGGTTATTTTGCCGAAATTTTATCGAATATGTCAGGTGCAAATACAACTATGGTTATATCTTGACAAGTGAAGTCGTTCTATCGAAGTTTCTTTCAGAGCGTTTGAGGCAAGCTCGCTTTGAGGAGGGATGTTCACATTGGATCCAGGTATTAGACGTCACCAAGATGGATGCACGATCGAGTCGACAATACGGTGCCCCTCTCCTCGTCCCATGAGGGAGAGGATAGCAAGTCCGCATGAGGCGCAGCGGAATGCAGACACGCTTTGTGAGGGGGCATTTCCCTCCTCAATCGGCGCACAAACTCCCCTCACCAGTGATTTCTAGAGTTTGTCTCTTAAGCGCCAAGTATTTAAAATCTCATCCGCTCCCCACCGCGATCACAGAACCCCCAAAAATCCCACCCCATTTTCATCCACACCCTCCACCCCCATGGCATACTCCCCCGGTCCCGCACGGATACACCGCCAGGCGTGGCGGCGAGCGGGGACGGTTCCGGGTTCTTAAGGCCGACGCAGCCTTTCGGATGTGCCGGCCCTCGGGCGGGCAACGGTCATTCCATTGGGATAGGCTGCCGGGGTTTCGCGTAATACGGTGACCCGGCGGGACAGGGAGCAGGGCAGGCTCCCCCCGACGTGCAGGTTGGTCCTGCATAAGCTCACACATGGCTTTCTGCCCACCGTCGCGCGCCGCGCCAAGGCTGTCTGCCAAGGCGCATCAAGCGGGCGGACCTGTCCCAAGCCCCACGGGGCTTGAGGAGAGCCAGGCGTTGATCACCAAGCTCGCGGAGCATGAAACGCCGAAACGGGGCGCTTTGGGCGCCATGTTCTTATTCTCATCGAGGCGCTCGAACCGCCCCGGCCGATCCGAAAAGGATCGGGACAGAGAGTGCAGCAGCTCAAACCCGGCGCCCGGCGGCGGCCGGGGGCCTGGCGTTGCGCACTCCCCCTCCGCCCACAAAAAAGCCCCCGGACCTTGAGCCGCCGGTGACGGTGTCAGGGCCCGGGGGCGGCGGCTTGATATCAGGTGCTGATGTCGAGCGCGTCGAGGCAGGTTTCGGCCAGCGCCCGGTCGGGGCTTTCGGCGCCAAGCGGCGTGGCCCAGCCGGCATCCTCGACGATGCTGCGCCGCTGGTAGGAATTGGCGGCCTTCAGCTCTGCCATGACGCTTGCTTCCATCGGATCGGCCTTGGCATTGGCCAGGCAATAGGGGGTGAGCGCGGTGGCGACGGCCGCCGTCGAGCCCTTGTCCGACATCGTCGCCGCGGCGTCGGCCGTCATCCAGCCAGCCCAGCTGAATCCGACGATCGCAAGCACAATTGCGCCGGCTCCCGCGCCCACGAGCGCAGGTTTCGTCCATTCGGGGATGTTCATGATGGTGTCCAGTTCAGAAGTTCTACAAGCCCGCAGGATCGCGCACCGGATGTCTGCTTGTAGCACAGAAGGCGGCATCGCGGGGAATTGTTTGCGGGAGGGGATGCCGGGAGCGGGGAGGGATGTCGGGCATCCCGGGCCCTTCCGCCCCGGTCCGGGGGAATGCCGGGGCGGCGTTGCAGGCCGGACATCGCCGAAACCGGTGCGGTTCGCCGGGGACGGGGCACGCCCCTGAGTTGCTTCCCCATGGTCCGTTTCCGGCGTAGACTTCAAGGGTCAGGAAACCCGCTACTCTCGGCGTCATTCCGACGACCCTGACGCCCGGCGCAGTCACAGCGCGGAGGCATGTCATGAATAGGCTTATTTCCCGTCTGACCCGGTCGATCGATGCCACTTTCGGAACCTGCTCCATCTGCATGCGGAAATCCTTCCTCGCGGCCCTGGCGGCCTCGGGCCTCTGGCTGGCCGCGACGCTGCTCTGGCCGGACCTGCCGGTTCCGCAGATTGCCGGTCTCGCGGCGCTGGGCCTGGTCGCCCTCTGGCTCATGCACGTGGCCACCTACGCGGCGAGGGCGGTCCATATCGCCCGGCGCAAGCGGCGGCAGACGATGCCGGAGGTTGCGTCCGGCCCGCTCGCGGTCCTGCCCGGAGCCGGTCTCGACCGACGCGCGGCGCTCGGTGTCTTCGCCCGGGCCTTGGGCGTCGCGGTCTTCGCCTCGGCTACGGTCTGGCCGTTCAGCGCCAGCGCATCGCAGCATGTGTGCGGCGACGGATCGCGCTGCGAAATCGGCAACAAGTGCTGCTGGAATTCCACCAGCGAAACCTATTTCTGCTGCGCTGGCAGCCATGTCTGCTGCGTCGACGGCTATTCCAGCTACTGCCGCAATCCGAACATGGGCGAGCACTGCTGAGCAAGGCCGCGCGGGATTGGGCGGCGAGGCGTCTCCCCGGTGGGCCGGGGAGCGAAGCTGACCGCCATGCAAAATCGGCTTTCGCCGAGCGCGAACCGTGCTAAACAGCGCCGTTGACTTTCGAGCCGGCCCGGCCTGCAGCCGCCCGCGGTCGGCGCCGCGCACCCAGGAGTTTTCCATGTCCCGCAACACGCTCTACATCGTCATCGCCGTGCTCGTCGCCGGCCTCGCCGTGATCGGCTTTCAGCTCTACCAGGAGCAGCAGCAGCCGTCGGGACTGGAGATCAATATCGGCGAAAGCGGCGTCTCGGTCGAAACCAACTGAGGCTCAGGCATGGGGCGGGCCGATCGTGCGGGTCGCACGGGGTCCGCGTTAACCCGCCGCTAACCAGGTTTCCTAACCTGGCGCTCATCTCCTGACGCTACCCTCCCGGACCAAACGGGAGGAGTGCGTCGTGATTTCCAGCATCATCTCAACAGCCTTTTCGGGCATGGCCGCGCAGCAGAGCCGGATGCAGGCGATCGCGTCGAACATCGCCAATGTCGACACGCCCGGCTATGCGCGGCGCGACGTGACGATGGTGTCGGGCCCCGGCGGAGGCGTGCAGGCGGTGGTCCGCGAGGAAGAAACCGGCGCCGGCGGCATCGATCTCGGCGAGGAACTCATCGGAATGATCGAGGCGAAGATCGGCTACGAGGCCAATCTGGCGGTGATGGAAACCGGCATGGACATGTGGGACATGCTGATGAGCGCGCTCGAGCCGAAGGACCGCGACGAGCGCTGGCGCTGAGGCCGACGCGGAAAGCCGCCCTTCCTTTAGGTCAAGGCCCCGGCCCCAGTTTCACGGCCTGTTTCACGACCTGTGACCGGCGCATTCCGGTGATCGCGTTTGCGTGGTGGACGTCCTTCAGGGTCGCACGGGCCCGCGCCGGCTCAGGTCCTTGATCCGGTGTCAGGCACCGTCCACGATCCCGCGTGATCGCGCCCGGTTGCAAACTCCGCGAGCTGCGTTGCATTCATCGGACGCGAAAACAGGTAGCCCTGGCCGAACTGGCTGCCGAGCGCGGCGATGAAATCGAGCTGTCCCTCGTTTTCGATGCCTTCGGCGACAACGGAAAGGTTCATGGACTTGCCCAGCGACACCAGCGCGTTGACGATCGCCGTGTTGTTCTCGTTCTCGCCAAGACCGATCACGAAGGACTTGTCGATCTTGATGCAGTCGATCGGGTAGTCGCGCAGATGACTGAGCGAGGCAAAGCCGGTGCCGAAGTCATCGAGCGCGATGCCGATGCCTTCCGCCGACAGCCGTTCGAGCACATCGCGCACATCGTTGCTGTCCTCGTCGAGGAACACGCCCTCCACGACCTCGATCTTGAGGTCGGACGGGGACAGGCCATGGCGGGCGAGCCCCTCCATCACACGCTCCAGGTAGGTGTCGGAGTGAATGCAGGCAGAGGAGGCGTTGACGCTGACAAAGCCAATGTCGCAGCCCTCATGCTTCCATCGGGCGAAATCGCGCAGCGCCAGTTCCAGCATGACCCGGTCGATCTCGTGAGCGCATTGCGGCTCGTGCAGCGCCTGCCAGAACCGGGCCGGACCGGAGACCGTGTCATCGGCATTGCGGATGCGCGCCAGTGCCTCGACGCCACGCATCTTCCGTGTTTTCAGGTCGACGATCGGCTGGTAGTGCGGCTCGAGCCGTCCCTCGGCAATGGCCGACCTGACGAGCGCAATCGCACGGCGTCGCTCCTCGAGCGCATCGGTAATCGCCGGCTCGTAGGTCTTCACGCCGCCGCGACCGTTCTGCTTGACGTGATAGAGCGCGAGATCCGACTGGGCGAAGAGACTGTCCTTGCCTGCGCTGTCCTCACCTGCACTGGCCTGGTCTGCATTGGCCTGCCCTTGCCGGGCGACGCCGATCGAGGCCGACGTGCTGATGGTTCGCGCCCCGTGGACAATCGGGCGTCCGATCTCTTCGATCAGCTGTCCGGCGAGGTCTTCCGCGGACGCGACGTCGGCGACGCTGGAGAGAAGCACGGCAAATTCGTCGCCGCCGAGGCGGGCGCAGAATGCATCCGGGGGAATTGCATTCGCGATGCGCGCGGCGACGGTGCTGAGCACCTGGTCTCCTGCCAGGTGGCCATGCCCGTCATTGATGTCCTTGAAATCGTCAAGGTCGATCATCAGAAGCGCCATCTGTTCCGGAGCGGGGGGCGGCGCGGCCTGTCGCCGACGGAACTCCTCGTGGAAGCTGCGGCGGTTGGCGATCCCGGTCAGGGTATCGATATGGGCGGCGCGCCACATCTGCTGCTCGTGCTCGTGCTGCGCGGTGATGTCCTCGACGATGCCGATCAGGGACTTTCTGCCGTCCTCGCCCTGCTCCAGTTCGCCGCTTGAACGCACCCGGCGCCGGTTGCCGCGCGCGGTGACGAAATCGGTCTCGATCTGGTAGGCCAGACCTTGCTCCATGCAGTTGCGAACGGCTTCGGTCAGCCGTTCGCGCTCGTGCTCGGGGTAGAATGCGATCGCGCCGTCCAGGCTTGGCGGCTGATCTGCTTCGAGTTCGTGGATCTCGAAGGTTCGGGGCGACCACTGTGTCGTCAGGTTGTCCATGTCGAGCGACCACGCCCCGATCTTCGACATTCTCTCGACCTGGGAAAGCAGCTTGCCGCGCTGACGCGCATCTTTTTCAGCTGTCCGCGCATCGATCGCGATCCTGTGGGTCCGGATCAGGCTGATGACAACCTCGCGCAGCCTGAGCAACTGCGCGATCTGGTTAGCGGTGGCGCGGCGCGGTACGGTGTCGATCACGCAGAGCGAGGCAATGTTGGTCTGGCCGTCGAGCGACAGCGGCACGCCTATGTAGAACCGGATGTTCGGCTCACCGGTGACGAGCGGGTTGCGGCGGAAGCGTTCGTCCCGGGGCGCGTCTTCAACCTGGAAAAGCCGGTTCTCGAAGATCGTGTGATTGCAGAAGGCGATCTCGCGGCAGGTTTGGCTGACTTCCAGGCCCTTCTTTGCCTTGAACCACTGACGCGTCTGGTCGAGGAAGGAGACCAGGGCAATCGGTGCGTCGAAGATCGCTGCCGCCATCTCGACCGCAGCGTCAAAATCGCTGGTCGGGTCGGTGTCGAGGATCTTGAGGGTGCGAAGCGCGGCCAGACGCTCGATCTCGTTCCGTGGGATGGGGAAACTCATGAGGTGTGCCCGTTGCCGGTAGGATCGATGATTGTCCGGAGCATGTGCATTGTTTCCCGCATTTCAGACCAGTCAAAAAGAGCGCCTGCCGGCAGTTCAGCGATGGCCGGCATGCCATCGCTCGTCGGTGTCATGAAGCCGGTTCGAACGACCGGTCCTGAAGGTCACCTCCGATGGCAGCACTTTGTCGGCAAACAGATAAGTGATTGCTAATGTGGAATGCGATTTGTTGCAGTGGATTTTTGGGGGTGCTCCGATCGCAATGAAGCCGTGCTTTCCGGCGCTGGACGGAAGACGGCAGCCAAAATGGGGCATTTGAGGCAAATCGTTGCGACGCGGTTTACCCGCTGCCAAGGCCTCCGGCACTAGCGTTCCGGATCGAAACGCAATGTCTGAAAGCGCCCAAAGGAGCGTGCGCCCCATGACCGCCATAGATGGCCCGCTGTCGCTTCCCCTGAGCCCGCTCGTGGCTGATCAGGTTCGGGCGTCTTCCAGCGGCATCGCCGCTGGCCGCACGGACATGCCGGCCGAGGGCGCGCCAGTGACAGGGCAGGTGCCGCTGCCCGAGCCGGTTTCCTCGGCTCGCACGCCCGTGCCTTTCAGATTGCCTGTCTGGCCCTCGCCCGGCGCCATCACCCTGGCGCAGGACCTGCTGGACCTGAGCCAGACCACTTTCGCCTATACCGCCACGATAACGATGCCCGAAACCGGTCCGGATTTCTGGGACCTGCTGGCGGCAGCCTTGCCGGAACCCGAGCGCGAGTAGGCAAGGGGCCGGCTGTTTGAGGCGAGAAGGCAAGAGCCTGTGTCAGCAGTGCCGACGGCCCGAACGCAGATTGCATCCATCCCGAAGACCGGTCCCAATCCTCGGCCCAGGGGGCGCCACGGCGTACATCCAAATACATACCACGCTTGCCTGTGCTGACCGGCTGCGCGCCAGGGCGTCGCCTCACTGACGCTTTGTGCCTGACCCGGGGGCCTCGTCGGCAACCATCCCGGACACCGTCTCACCGGCGCCGCAATTTTGAGCTTTGCCCGGTTTGCGCTGGCCTTCGGAGGCTGGTTTGTCTATCTCACCGAAATCAAGTGAGGCCCGCATGTTGATGTCGAGATACCAGCTCCTGTTCGCTCTTGTGTCTGCCGCTCTCTTGGCTGGACCCTTGCCGGCCCGTGCCTGGACAGCCGTCGAGCAGGTGAAAACCTATCCCGTCTCGGGCAGCACGGGAGCGGAGCTCTACCAGTCCATCGGCGAAAACGGGCCGGTGATCTCGGGCAACCGGCGCACCATCGCCCACACCACCTTCAAACTCACCTGGCGGCGCGACTACCGAGAGCGCGCCGATGGCAGCTGCATCATCGCGGTCAACGTTCCGAAGCTGATCATCACCTACACATTGCCGAAGCCACGCGGACCGGTACCGCCCTCGGTGGCTTCGAGCTGGAAGCGGTTCTACGACGGGCTCGCCGCGCATGAGCGGGTGCATGGGCAGCACATCAAGGAGATGGTTCAGGCGATCCAGGATGTCAGCGTCGGCATGAGCGCGCCCAACGATCCCGGCTGTCACAAGGTCCGCGCCGAACTGCAGACCCATCTCAAGAGGCTGTCGGACGAGCAGCGGGCACGCGGCCGGGCGTTCGACCGGGAAGAGATGGGAGACGGCGGGAATGTGCACCAGCTGGTGCTGGGGCTGGTGACCGGGCGCTGAGGCGGGATCGCGGACGGCGGCGAGGCCGATCCTGTCGAGCGGGGCCGGCCGTGGGCAGGCCGCTGAGGTCGTTGCATCGACCGCTGTGGCGCAATAGGCTCCGGCCCATTGATCCCGCGCAGTGCAGAATCAGGATCCCGCATGACAGTCCGCATCGCCACCTTCAATGCCGAAAACCTCATGAGCAGGTTTGATTTTTCGGGCTTTCGCAATGAGTTGAGACAGGATCGGGTGTCGCAGCTCTACGACTTCGCTTCCGAAGCGCAGTACCGTCAGGCCGAGATTGCGCGTGCCGTCTCGCTGACCGATGACACGCGGCAGATGACGGCGCTGGCCATCGCCGAGGCGGACGCAGACATTCTTTGCCTGCAGGAGGTGGAAAGCCTCGATACGCTGCACCGGTTCGAATATGGCTACCTGTTCAAGATGATCGGCGACGGCTACCGCCACAAGGTGCTGATCGAGGGCAATGACCAGCGCGGCATCAACCTGGCCCTGATGGTCCGCGAGCGCACGCTCGACGGGGCACCGATCGAGGTTCTCGAGACCACAAGCCACGCGCATCTGAGCTATGACGCGGCAGGAACGTACACGCCGGATCTCGAAGGGCTCGCGCATCCCAACGAGCGCGTTTTCAAGCGAGATTGCCTTGAGGTCGACCTGAAGATCGGGAGCAAGAGGCTGACCGTCTATGTGGTGCATTTCAAGTCCATGGGCAGTCCGCGCGACGGGCTCGACGGACGCAGCTACTCCATGCCGGTCCGGCTTGCGGAGGCGCGGACGGTGCGCAAGATCATCACCGAGCGTTTCGGCGCGGGCGCCAGCAGCAAGCGTTTCGTGATTGCCGGCGACCTCAATGACTACAGCGAGCGCCTGGTGATCACCGGTGACCGCCGCAACGGCTATGATTTCACTCCCGCACCCGCCGAAGCCGGTGCGGTGGAGGCACTTACCGAAGGCGGCTTCACCGAGAACGTGGTGCAGCGGCGGCATGAACTCGACCGCTGGACACTGTACCATACGCGCGGGCCGCAGGAGCGGCATCTGTGCCAGCTCGATTACCTGCTGGCTTCGCCGGCGCTGACCCGCACCAGCCGCGACCGGCTCCCCGACATCATCCGTGCCGGTCAGCCCTGGCGCACCCTGTTTCCGCCCGGGCAGGAGGTCGACCGCTATCCGCGCACCGGCTGGGACCGGCCCAAGGCCTCGGATCATTGCCCGGTCGCAATGACTTTCGACCTGGTGTGAGCGCGATGGCGGATATTCCCGAAGCCCGCGTCTTTGAACTCGATTCGGTCCGGCTGGATCTTGACGGGACCGAACATCCCTGGGTGTCGGAAAACCGTGCTGCGATCGAGGCCCACTGGGCGCGCGAGGAGATCGAGCGGCCGTGGCTGTTCAACGGCACAATGATCCTGCACCGGGGTCTGCGCATGAAGAACCGAGCAATCCACGGCGTGAGCCACCGGGCGCCCTATGCCGCGCTGCTGCATCTGGTTGCGACGTGGCCTCGCGCCGATGTCGCGCATCTGTTCGGCTCGGCAATCATCCTGTCGTCGGACGGAGCCATGCTGCTGATCCGCATGGCCAAGAGAACAGCCAATTCCGGCAAGGTCTATGCGCCCGCCGGTTCGCTGGATCCGTCCGACATCTCCGATGGCCGGATCGATGTCGAGGGATCTATCCGGCGTGAGGCGCGCGAGGAAACCGGGCTCGACCTGTCGCGCGAGAGCGCCGAGACACCTTTGCTGTGCTGGCGCCAGGCCGGCCTCGTGGCGATCTTCCGGCGGTTCCAGATGGATGAGACCGCTGACGTGCTGTCGCAGCGGATCTCCGATCATATCCGCACCGGCGCGGAGAAGGAGATCGAGGATGTGGTGGTGGTGCGAAGGCCGGAGGATGCCGGGCCCACCGCGCCGGCCTACATGCAGGCGCTGATGGCGTACCATTTCGATGCAGGTTCCGGCTCCGGCGACTGATTGGCAATTGGCAGGGCCGCGAATAAGGATAGGATGGACCCGTGCGCGGGACGGGTGGTGTATGGCAGTTGCCGCAGCGGCGGCCGAGCAGGCGGAAACGAGGTGCCAGACATGTCGGACTATGCAATCTACGATGTTTTCAGCGGCACGGCGCTCGCCGGGAATCCGCTGGCGGTCGTGTTTGACGCCGATCGCTTCGATGACGCGCAGATGCAGGCGATTGCGCGCGAGTTCAATCTGTCGGAAACCGTGTTCGTCATGGCTGCCGAAAACCCCGCCCACACCGCGAAGCTGAAGATCTTCACGCCGGGACGGGAACTGCCTTTCGCCGGGCATCCGACCGTGGGAGCCGCCGTCGCGCTCGCGCACAGGCGGTCGGGTGCGTCACTCGCGGGCAATGTGATCGATCTGGTGAAAATGCTCGAGGAAGGCATCGGCCCGGTGCGTTGCGCCGTCCGCATCGACCGCGCAACCGCAGGCTTTGCAGAGTTCGATCTGCCGCGGCTGTCGCGGCGGACCCAGGTCGATATCCTTCGCGAGGACATCGGCGCCGCGCTGGGGCTCGATCCGCATGAGATCGGCTTCGAGAATCATGAGATCTCGCTCTGGAGCGCGGGCGTTCCGTTCGTGCTGGTGCCGGTGCACGACCTTGCGGCAGCGGCCAAGGCCGAATGCGACGCCGCGATGTGGGAGCGGGTCGCGCCGATGGCCGACGGCCAGCTGGCCTCCGCCTATGTCTATTGCCGTGGCGGACTGCACCACACCGCAGATTTTCATGCCCGCATGTTCGCGCCGGGCGAGGGGATCACGGAAGACCCCGCCACGGGATCGGCTGTGGCGGCGCTGTCGGGCGCCATTCATGAGCATGACGGATTGCGCGACGGCAATCATGCGCTGGTGATCGAGCAGGGGGTGGAAATGGGGCGCCCGTCGCTGATCCACCTTCATCTTGACTGCACGGGCCGGGAACTGACCCACGCGCGGATCGGCGGAGAGGCGGTGCGCGTTGCCGAGGGCCGGCTGCTGGTTTGAAACCGCGACGCGGGCAGGCCGCAAACACGGTTCGCACGGGTTGAACAGGCTTTGTGAAAATCGGTGTGGACAAGCCGGTCCATACGGTCTATACGCGCCTTCGTCCCGCTTCCGCGCGGGGCGAGTGGGTGTGTAGCTCAGTTGGTAGAGCAGCTGACTCTTAATCAGCGGGTCCACGGTTCGAGCCCGTGCTCACCCACCATTTCTTCCTTTAGTCGGCGATTTCCTGCTGGAAGGCCGCCCCCTGTCAGGGTGGCGGGACGGACAGGCGCGTCCTGCCGGTTTTTCGGCCTGCGCGCTGGTCCCCTTGTGCTTCAAAGTCCAAGTCCGCGGTATCGGCCTGTTGCGCCTCCGGTCGCCGAGGGACAACGGCAACAATCCCTGTGTCGCTCGCAATTGGACAAAGGTGCAATAGCAGCCTGGGATAAAGCCGGACTCCGGTGTGGACATCCATTTCAGGCCAATTATATTCATCCGCAAATGTTGCGACGACGCTTGAACCCTGAGCGGTTTGACTGAAGTCGGGACCTTTTTTCGGGAAACGACACAGATAAATATCAAAAGAGGGAGAAACTGATGTCATCCAAGTCGAAACTGCTCGGTGTGGTGCTGACCACCGCAATGCTTGCCGGGACCAGCGTTTACGCTTCTGCGGAGACACTTCGCTGGGCGCGCGCCGGCGACAGCCTTACACTCGACCCGCATTCGCAGAATGAAGGTCCGACCCATGCGCTGTCGCAGCAGATCTACGAGCCGCTGATCTCTCCGGACATGGAAGCCAAGCCGATCCCGGCTCTCGCGACCGAGTGGATGGTCAAGGAAGGCAATCCGAATGTCTGGGTCTTCAAGCTTCGTGAAGGCGTGAAGTTCCACGGCGGAGAAGACTTCACCGCCGAGGATGTCGTGTTCTCGATCAACCGCGCCAAGGCCGAAAGCTCCGACATGAAGGAGCTTCTGGTCTCCATCAAGGACGTTCGCGCCGTGGACGACTACACCGTCGAGATGGAAACGGAAGGTCCGAACCCGATCCTGCCCAACAACCTGACAAACCTGTTCATGATGGACAAGGGCTGGGCAGAGGCCAACGATGTGACCGAGCCTGCCGAGTTCGACGATGGCGAGGAAACCTTCGCGGTCCGCAATGCCAACGGCACGGGCGCCTTCATGCTCGAAAGCCGCGAGCCCGACACACGGACCGTGCTCAAGGCCAACCCGGATTACTGGGGCAAGGGCCAGTTCCCGCTCGAGGTCACCGAAATCATCTACACGCCGATCCAGAATGCTGCGACCCGCGTGGCCGCCCTGCTGTCGGGCGAGGTCGACATAATCCAGGACGTTCCGGTGCAGGACATTGATCGTGTTGCCGGCGCCGACGGTCTGAAGGTCGGCAACGCGCCGCAGAACCGCACCATCTTCTTCGGCATCAATTCCGGCGGTGACGACCTCGAAAACGACAATGTCGAGGGCAAGAACCCGTTCGCCGATGTTCGTGTCCGCAAGGCCATGAACATGGCGATTGACCGCGACGCCATCCAGCAGGTGGTGATGCGCGGCCAGTCCGCACCGACCGGCGTTATCATCCCGCCGTTCGTCAACGGCTGGACCGAGGAGCTCGACGCCTATCCGAAGGCCGACATCGAGGCCGCCAAGGCGCTGATGGAGGAAGCGGGATACGGCGACGGCTTTGAAGTGACCCTGCACTGCCCCAACGACCGCTACATCAACGATGAGGCGATCTGCCAGGCGGCCGTGGGCATGATGGGCAAGATCGGGATCACCACCAATCTGGTGGCGCAGACCAAGGCCAACCACTTCCCGCTGATTTCGGGCAAGGAAACCGACTTCTACCTGCTCGGCTGGGGGGTTCCGACCTTTGATTCCGAGTACGTGTTCAACTTCCTGGTCCACTCCACCACGGATGACCGCGGTTCCTGGAACGGCTCGCGCTATTCCAATCCGGAAGTCGACGCCATGATCCAGTCCCTGGGTTCGGAAGTCGACCTCGAGACGCGCAACGAGACCATCGCCAAGATCTGGGAGATCGTCCAGGAAGAGCAGATCTATCTGCCGATCCACAACCAGGTCCTGAACTGGGGCATGAAGGACAACATCGATTTCCCGGTTCAGCCGGAAGATCAGCCGCACTTCAAGTTCCTGAAGTTCAACTGATGCGCATGTAAGAGCATTTTCTGGACGGGGGCCACGGCCCCCGTCCGTTTCCGTCTATTGAAGGCTCGCTCATGCTCGCTTACGTGATCCGCCGCGTATTCCAATCGATCTTCGTGCTGCTCATGGTCGGCCTGGTGGCGTTTTCCATGTTCCGCTTCGTTGGCGATCCGGTGGAAAACCTGCTCGGCCAGGAACGCACCCAGGCCGACATCGAGCGGGTGCGTGAGCAACTGGGTCTCAACGATCCGTTTCCCATTCAATACATCAAGTTTCTGAGCAACGCGGTTCAGGGCAACCTCGGCGTCAGCTACCGGCAGGGACGACCGGTGTCCGAGATCATCGCCGAGAGGGCGCCGGCGACACTGGAACTGGCAGGGGTCTCGGCACTGCTGGCCGTCGTTTTCGGGGTGGGGCTGGGCGTGTTCACCGCCATCCGCCGTGACGGCTTCATGGCGAATTTCATCATGACCACGTCGCTGATCGGGGTCTCCCTGCCGACCTTCCTGATCGGCATCCTGCTGATTTACATCTTTGCGGTCGAACTCGGGTGGCTGCCCAGTTTCGGGCGGGGCGAAACGGTCAAGATCGGCTGGTGGAGCACCGGGTTCCTGACCGAAAGCGGCCTGAAGGCGATCATTCTGCCCGCGATCACGCTCGGTCTGTACCAGATGACGCTGATCATGCGGCTGGTTCGCGCCGAGATGCTGGAAGTGCTGCGGACGGACTACATCAAGTTTGCCCGGGCGAGGGGACTGTCGACACGGGCGATCAATTTCGGGCATGCGCTCAAGAACACGCTTGTGCCGGTGATCACCGTCACCGGCCTCCAGATCGGCTCGATCATCGCGTTTGCGATCATTACCGAGACGGTGTTCCAGTGGCCCGGTGTCGGGTTGCTGTTCATCAACGCCATCCAGTTTGTCGATATTCCGGTCATGGCAGCCTACCTGATGCTGATCTCCGTCATGTTCGTCATGATCAACCTGATCGTCGACCTCTTGTATTTTGCCATTGACCCGAGGCTTTCCGCCGACGCGTCGGCACGCGGGCACTAGGGGGCGGTGATGGAAGCGGTTTCCAATTTCCTGGCGTCGGATCTTTTCTACCGGTTTCGAAAATCCCCGGTCGCAGTCGTCGCTTTCATCGTCACCGCGCTGCTGGTGCTGTCGGCGGTGTTTGCGCCCTGGATCGCGCCGCAGAATCCGTTTGATCCCGGATCGCTCAACCTGATGAACGGCTTCTCCAAACCGGGTGAGCCGAACCAGTTCACCGGCGAGACCTTCATGCTCGGCACCGATGACCAGGGCAGGGACGTGTTCTCGACCATCCTCTACGGTCTGCGGATTTCGCTGTTTGTGGGCTTTTCCGCGGTCCTGTTCGCCATGGTGCTCGGCTCCGTGCTCGGCCTGATTGCAGGCTACACTGGCGGCCGCACCGACACGATCATCATGCGGATTGCCGACATTCAGCTCACCTTTCCGGCGATCCTCGTCGCGCTGCTGATTTTCGGGATCGCCAAGGGCATCACGCCGCCGTCCTACCGCAACGAGGTGGCCATCTGGGTCCTCATTCTGGCAATCGGACTTTCCGACTGGGTGCAGTTTGCCCGGGTCGTGCGCGGCGCGACGCTGGTCGAGCGCAACAAGGAGTATGTGCAGGCGGCAAAGCTGATCGGCCGCAAGCCGATGGCGATCATGCTCAAGCACATTCTGCCCAATACGCTCGGGCCGGTGCTGGTGATTGCAACCATTTCGCTGGCTCTGGCGATCATCGCGGAAGCCACGCTGTCCTTCCTTGGCGTCGGTGCTCCGCCGACGCAGCCCTCGCTCGGCACGCTGATCCGCATCGGCCAGGGCTTCCTGTTCTCGGGTGAGTACTGGATCCTGCTCTATCCGGCGCTGACGCTGCTGGCGCTGGCGCTTTCGGTCAATCTTCTGGGCGACTGGTTGCGCGACGCGCTCAATCCGAAACTGAAATAGGCGGAGACATGACCACACCACTCCTCTCCGTACGCGATCTCGTCATCGAGTTCCCCAACCGCCACGGTCCGCTGACCGCGGTCGACGGCGTGAGCTTCGACCTGGCGGCAGGCGAGGTTCTGGGCGTGGTCGGTGAATCGGGCGCCGGCAAGTCACTGACCGGTTCCGCTATCATCGGGCTTCTCGATCCGCCCGGGCGCATTGCGTCGGGCCAGATCCACCTGAAGGGCGAGCGCATCGACAATCTGCGGCCCGAGGACATGCGCGCCATTCGCGGCAGGCGGATCGGCATGGTGTTCCAGGACCCGCTGACTTCGCTCAACCCGCTCTACACGATTGCGGAACAACTGATCGAGACCATCCGCACCCATCTGCGGCTGTCCGAGCGGGAGGCGCGCCAGCGTGCGATCGGTCTGCTCGACGATGTCGGCATTCCGGCGGCCAGCCGGCGGATCGACGATTATCCGCACCAGTTCTCCGGCGGCATGCGCCAGCGCGTGGTCATCGCCCTGGCGCTCGCGGCGGAACCCGAACTCGTCATCGCCGACGAACCCACCACGGCGCTCGATGTGTCGGTGCAGGCGCAGATCATCGACGTCCTGAAGGAGCAGTGCACCCAGCACGGCGCCTCGGTCATTCTCATCACCCACGACATGGGCGTGATCGCCGAAACCGCCGACCGGGTGGCGGTGATGTATTCTGGCCGGATTCCGGAGATCGGGCCTGTCCGCGAGATCATCAGGAATGCGAAGCATCCCTACACCAGCGGCCTGATGGGCTCGATCCCGACGCTTGCGCAGGAAGAAGATCGCCTCGTGCAGATTCCCGGCGCGATGCCGCGCCTTTCCGACATTCCGGCGGGCTGCCCGTTCAATCCCCGCTGCGAGCATGCCTTCGACAAGTGCCGGGTCGAGCGGCCCGTGCTGATCCCCGTGGACAATCGCGAGGTGGCCTGCTGGCTTTACGAGGAAGCCGAAACGAACGAGGCCGCCCGATGACGAAGTCCCCCGCAGAGGCCGCCACTTCGCTGCTTCAGGTGTCGAACCTGACGCGCGTCTTCGATGTCTCAAAGCCGTGGCTGAACCGCCTGATCGAGGGCGAAACCAGGCAGTTCCTGCGCGCGGTCGACAATGTGACCTTCGAGATCCGCAAGGGCGAGACGCTTGCGCTCGTGGGCGAATCCGGTTCCGGCAAGTCGACCATCGCCAAGATGCTCGTGGGCCTGCTGGACCCCAGCGACGGCGAAATTCTGTTCGATGGCCAGCCCATGATCATGGACGGCTCCGACCGGATGATGGAGTTGCGCAAGCGCTTCCAGATGATCTTCCAGAGCCCCTATGCAAGCCTCAACCCGCGCTGGAAAGTGGCCGACATCATTGCCGAGCCGATGATCGTGCTCGGCGTCGAGAAGGACAGCGCAAGAATCAAGGCGCGGGTCGACGACCTGCTGGGGCTTGTCGGATTGTCCGCCGCCGACGGGTCGAAGTTCCCGCACGAGTTCTCCGGCGGGCAGCGCCAGCGCATCGCGATCGCCAGAGCGCTCTCCTCCAATCCGGAATTCATCGTCTGCGACGAGCCGACCTCGGCGCTCGACGTCTCGGTGCAGGCGCAGATCCTCAACCTGATGCGGGACCTGCAGGATCAGCTGGGACTGACCTATCTTTTCATCAGCCATGACCTGTCGGTCGTGCGCCACATGGCCACCCGGATCGGTGTCCTCTATCTTGGGGCGCTGGTCGAGATCGCCGACAGCAAGGAATTGTTCAAGGCGCCGCAGCATCCCTACACGCGCATGCTGCTGGACGCGGTGCCGGATCTCGAAATGAGAGGCCGGCAGCGCAAGGAAGTGGAAGGCGAGATCCCCAATCCGATCGATCCGCCGTCGGGCTGCACCTTCCATCCCCGTTGCCCCTTCGCCAATGACCGCTGCAAGCGCGAGGTTCCCGGCTGGACGAAGACAGCCACCGGTGTTGCCGCCTGTCACGGCGTCGCGGAGGGACGAATCCCGCAGGCCGCCATGGCCGGGTGACCGGCAGGTGGGCGAGTTCGCCGCACATGCTTCGAGGGTTTTCCATTGAGCCCGCGGGACAGCCGCCGTTCCGGTCAGCAGTCAGAGAGGCGGCCTGCCAGTTGCCGGAACGCATCGGACGGTCTCGCGATCATGGCCGATTGCCGCCCGATCCGGATGGCATGACCGCAGTGACCGGCGCGCCCGTCCAGAGATCAGCCCCGCAACCAGATCTCGGCCTGTCGCACCGGCGCGATGCATTTCGGATAATGTGATCAGACGACCACATCATCCGGATCTTGCAAAGATGACCAGCTTCGAGAGTTAGTAGAAATAATAGTCGCTGGCATCGAAGACGGTTTCGCCGATCAGCGTGGCGATGACGTTGTACTCATTGCCGTTGACGCCGGTGTAGACCAGTTCCGAGGTGTTCGGATTGAGCTGGATGCGGCTTTCATCGGTACCGAAGATGTCGGACGACAGCGCGATCTGGTCCAGACCGCGTTCGAAGTCGCCGACGATGTCCGCATTGGCGGCAATTGGCGCCTGGTCGAAGATGAAGTTGTCTTGAAAACCGTCCCCGTTTGGGTCTCCGGCGCCGCCGTAGAGCGTGTCGTTACCGGTGAAGCCGTAGAGGTTGTCTGACCCCGAATTGCCGAGCAGGACATTGTTTCCGCTGTTCCCGAAAAGCGTGTCGTTTCCGACCGAGCCTTGCAGGCCCTCTATCCCAGCGAAGGTGTCGCCCGCTGCCGCGACTCCGGTGTTCAGGAACGAATATTCCGCTTGCAGATAGACCCGGATGTCATCGGTATAGGCGGCGTCATCGTAGCGGGCGTAGTCGAACCCCTCGCCGCCGTCGAGATGGTCGGCCCCCAGACCGCCGGCGAGCGAATCCGATCCGCCCATGCCGTAAATGGTGTTCGCGCCGTCGTCGCCAAAACCGAAGTCATTGTGGGCGGACAGGATCAGACCTTCTATCCCGGCGAAGGTGTCGCCCGTTGCCTCGCCGGAGTTGGCCCGGTCATTGCCAAGGTAGACGACGACAAAAGACGCTGCGTCGTCATACCGCGCAAAGTCAATGCCTGCACCGCCATCGAGAGTGTCGGCGCCAAGGCCGCCGAAAAGGTTGTCGTTGCCGCCACCACCGTTGATCACGTCATCGATGCGGGATCCGATGATGGTCTCGTCATCCCCGTCGCCGACGATCTCGAACCGGTCATCCGGAGTTCCGAACCGGATCCTGCCGGACAGGTCGAGACTGGTCTGATCGCCCATGAGGACGCGCACGGCGAGGTCTCCCGCCCCTCCGTTGTTGCGCATGTCAATGGTCTGGAACTGATCGATCTGCTCAGCAGTGAAGGTGAAGACCGAGTCACCCTGCAAATTGCGAATCTCGAGGGCCTCGAAATTCACCACCGTGTTGTCGGTGAAATCCTCGGTACCGGCCGTGAAGAGGTCGAGCGTGTCAATGCCTTCGCCGCCATCGAAGGTCGCATCGGCCAGGCGTCCGCTGTCGTTTGCGTGGACGCTGAGCAGATCATTGTCGTCGCCTCCGTAGAGGTCGACATTCCCGCGTGCAACGAGGGTGTCGTTTCCGCCGCCGCCGTGGAGTTCATTGGCTCCCGCACGCTCCATGTCGTCGCCGAAAGCGGAACCGATGATGATCTCGATGTTGCTGATCCGGTCACCGTCCGCATGGCCGCCGCTCAAGGGATTGCCGTTCGACAAGGGAATGCGGATCGCTGCATCCGAATTGGCATAGCTCAGCGTGTCGATCCCGTCGCCGCCATCAATGGTGTCTGCGCCGGCGCTGCCCTCGATCACGTCGCGCTCGGAACTGCCGATGATGGTCTCCGCGTCGTCGTCACCGGTAATGGTGATGAATTCTCCGTCGCCACTTCCTGCCACGGTGCCCCACTGCTGGAACGTCCATCCGGACAGATCCAGGCTGGTGGCGTCACCCATCGTGATGGAAATGAGATCCGTGCTGTTCGAGCTGTCGTTGCCGTCGATCAGCAACGTGCTCGACAGGCCGGCGCCGCCGACTTGCGACGCGAAAAGGCTGACCGTCTTGGTGTTCTCGACAAAGCCGCCGCCGTCCGCGAGAAACTCGATCTCCTCAATGGACATGAGCGTTGCTTCGGTCAGGTCGTAGACATGCGCGCCCTCGCCGGCCGTGCGGAGCAGGAGCCGGTCGCTGTCGGCGCCGCCGTCGAAAGTTGCGCCGACATGATCTTCCGTTGGAAGAATGTCGAAGGTGTCGTTGCCTTCTCCGCCAATGAGGAGGTCCGCACCGCCCAGACCGATGAGGGTGTCATGTCCAGCGCCGCCGGTGAGCACGTTCGCGCCGGTATTGCCTGCAAGCGTGTCGTTCTGCGCGGACCCGGTAAGGTTCTCGAAATTCACGAATGTGTCGCCTGCGGCATCTCCACCGGCCGCTGTCCCGTCGCTCAAGCGGACAGTGACGCCTTGCGCCGAGCCGGCATAGCTCAGCGTGTCGACGCCTTCGCCGCCGTCCATGTTGTCGGCGCCTTCGCCGCCCTCAATCGTGTCGGCGCCGTCGCCGCCGTCAATCGTGTCGTCGCCGTCGAGGCCGGAAATGGCCTCGCCGAAGACGGTGCCTTCGATGGCGTCGTCACCCGTTGTGCCCTCAATGTCGGCAGCAAAAACACGCTGCATGACCACTTCATCAAACGTGACCGGATCTTCCGAAGCCCAGGTGACCACCCAGCCGCCGCCATCCAGTGCGGTCACCGAGGCTTCATTCTGCTCGCCCGCGGTCGTCACATTGACGAGGGTTTCCGTACCGACGGGATCGCCGTTCACGTCGAAACGCTGCATGTAGACGCCGCTCAGGTCGCCGTCCTGGCCTCCGCCTGAGTGCCAGACGACGACCCAGCCGCCGTCGGGCAGTGCTGTGACCTCGGGGAAGCCCTGGAAGCTGGCCGTCGTGGTGTTGACCCCGGTCTGGGAGCCGACGGCGTCGCCGTTGCTGTCATAGCGGCGTTGAAAGATGCCGCTCTGGTCGCCGTCCAGGTCAGCCCACGTCACCACCCAGCCGCCGTCGGCAAGTGCGGTGGCCTTGGGAGAAGTGTTGTTTCCACCGCCAACGATGTTGACCTGCGTCTCGCCGCCGACCGGATCGCCGTTGGCGTCATAGCGCTGCTGAAGCACCTGGCCGCTGGTCTTGAACCACACCGTGACCCAACCGCCGTCTGGGAGGGCTTCGATATCACTGGCGAGATGCCGGCCCGATGTGGAGGTATTGACGCGGACTTCGCCACCGACCGGATCGCCCGCTGCATCGAACACCTGCTGGAACACGTCCTCGGAGCCGGCGCCTCTCTGCCAGTTGACGACCCAGCCTCCGTCTTCGAGCGCGGTTGCCGCCGGATTGCGAAGATCGCCGCTGACCGTGCTGATCTGCGTTTCGACGCCAACCGCGTTGCCGTTGGCGTCGAAACGCTGCTGCACGATGTCGCCGTCATCGTGGATGACCAGCCAGCCGCCATCGGAAAGCGGCAGGACAGTTGCACTAAAGTAAAAGACCTCCGGATCGCCAACCTGCGTTTCGGCTCCCACCGGGTTTCCGGCCGCGTCGAAGCGCTGAAACACCGTATGCCGGAAATTGGCGTCAGACTCGCTGGACGCCCCCCATACGGCAATCCAACCGCCGTCCGGCAGCAGGGTGATGCTCGGGTCGGATATCCCTTCGGCCACCAGCGTGCTGACCTGGGTTTCCGTGTTTCCGGTTGCGTTCGATGCCATGTCCATGTTCCTCTCGTTCGGCGTTGCTTCGCCGGGCGTTTGTCTCTCGCGGCCCCTTGCCGCTCTGCCTGGTTGCCCGCGTTCCTGTGGGAACTACGTGCGGCCTATGATTTTTATTCGCGGTTTATTCCACTAAATTGCGGGCCTCTGTCTCATGCGTGAGCTTGTGGGGCCGCGCCTGTTTGCGGGGGCTGCCTTGCTGGCACACGCCCGCCGTCCCTTGCCCTGTTAGAGGGCTACCGTTGTCATGAGCGTTGTAACGGACGCAGAATTTTTCCATTTGGACAATTTTTTACACGCACCGCGATATTCTGCCGGAGAGTGCGGGTACGACCGGGGCGCCGGTCCTGGTAGCGGGGGAGAACGGAACCGGTAATGTGAAGATCAGATCCGATGCCCTGCCAGGAAGGCCCCGACAGCCTCGATGCACTCCTGCCAGGCAGGTTCGCTTTCGACGAGAATGTGGTTGCTGCTGTCGAGCGGGACGAACTGCGCGCCTGGAATTCCGTCGGCAACCGCACGACCGACCTCTATCGGAATTCGCTGGTCGCGTTCGGCGTGCAGCACGATGGTCGGTGTGCGGACTTCCGCCAGCCGGGCCCGGACATCGATCAGACCGAAGGCCTCCTGGAAACGGACGGCATTCCTTGGCGAGGCGGTCCGGCGCTGGAACTCGTCGAACCAGGCGAGGTCCTCGGGCGGGGCATCCGGCATGAAGGTCTGCGAGAAGATGTGGCGGTAGGCGGGGTTGTCCGTGCCCCAGCCAAGCTCCGTCAGCGTCAGCACGGCCTCGCGCCGCGCCTGTTCCTCCGGGTCGGTCAGGTGCCGCCAGCCCGCCGCATAGCTGCCGATCAGGATCAGGCCGGAAACCCGCTCGGGGTGACGCACGGCATACTCGATCGACACGGCAGCACCTTGGGAGA
The DNA here is from genome assembly GCA_965233445.1 of Hoeflea sp. Lineage (GTDB taxonomy): Bacteria > Pseudomonadota > Alphaproteobacteria > Rhizobiales > Rhizobiaceae > Hoeflea. Next base: position 3,750,396 of record OZ247491.1, on the reverse strand, counting down.
TGCCGAGAAGCGGGAAGCGCTCGAGCCCCAGATTGTCCGCCACGGCTTCCAGATCCTCGACGAAAGCCTCGAAACTGAGGTCGTCCACGTCCCAGTCGGAGAGGCCGCATCCGCGTTCGTCATAGCGAATGAAGGTTCTGTACCGCGCAATGGCGGCAAAGCTCCCGCCCCAGATCGGGCTCGCCCAGTCGAATTCGAGGTGGTTGAGCCAGTTGGCCGCCTTGAGAAGGGGTGGTCCGTCGCCCACCGTCGCGTAGGCGATCTTGGCGCCGTCCTTCGCCTCGCAAAAGCCGATTGCCTGTTCGCGGAGCGCGCGCGAGGCGGCACTTGGCTTGCGAGCGGGCACATCCGGCTGCGGCGGCGGGGCGCCCGTCGGGAGGGCCGGCCCGGACGCTTCCGCAATCCGCGCATGGGCGGCTGCCCCTTCGGGATCTTGCTCGCGCCAGCGCCGCATCCATTTCTCGGCCCTGAGCCAATCAATGTCGGGGTGGGTGACGAGCCTGCGCAGAACGTCGATCCGGGTCATGGCGGCGTCTTCGCGCTCGGCTGTCAGCCAGGTGTCGAAGGACCGGTCACCCGCACCGTCCAGACCGTCCAGCAAGACGCGGTCGAGTTGAAGCGCCATATCTTCCAGTTCGGACGCCGCGATGACCGTATCCCCGACCCGGAGGCGGTGACGTATGGCGTGGATATCCGTCTCGATATCGGTGGTGTCCAGCGCAACGCGTTCGCGGTCGGCGACAATGCGAGGCCGCTCCGGACCGTCGATCACCAGCCGCAGCTTGCTCAGTGACCAGCGCAACGCCGCCTTCGGGTCATCGGGCAGATCCCAGAGCAGTTCGCACAGGCGCTCCCTGCGATGCGGGCGGCGGGTTGCGACAAGAAAGGCCAGCAGCGCACGCGCCTTGCGCGACGCAGGCAGAGTGAGGTCCATATCCCGGGACGAAACGCGCAGTTCGCCAAGGAGAGAGATCCGGAGCCCGGTGCCCATGAAATTTTCCCAAACCATCCAATCGATTACGCACGCCAATCGGGGCAGTTTGATCATATATCTTGCAGCGCACAAGACAATCATTCGTTGTGCCGGGTTCCCGAAAATTCGTTGGTTCGTTCAGAGCCGGCCCAGGGCGGTACGCCTGCATCCGGCGCCAGGATCCGCGGGGTGCAAAGTGCGGGAGGATGGGGGCGGGCGATGAGGGATCAAACGATCACGTCATCAGCCGCGATATTGGAGATCGAGAAGATTGCCAGTTTTCGCAGGTCAACGGACATGAGGATGATGATCAACGTTGCAGTCAGTAGAAGTAATAGTCGCTCGCATCGAAGACGGTTTCGCCGATCAGCGTGGCAATGACATTGTACTCGTTGCCGTTGACGCCGGTATAGACCAGTTCCCTTGTTCCCGCGTTGAACTGGATCCTGGCTTCGTTGGTGCCGAAGATGTCGGAAGACAGCGCGATCTGGTCGAGGCCGCGTTCAAAGTCACCGACGATGTCGGCGTTTGCCGCGATTGGGGCCTGGTCGAAGACGAAATTGTCGCGTACCCCGTCGCCGTTCGGATCGCCGGCCCCGCCATAGAGCGTGTCGTTGCCGGTGAAGCCGTAGAGATTGTCGGTGCCCAGATTGCCCAGCAGGATGTTGTTCTCGCTGTTGCCGAAGAGCGTGTCGTTGCGGACCGAGGTCTGCAGTCCTTCGATCGAAACGAAGGTGTCGCCGATGGCAGCCACGCCGGTGTTCAAGTTGGAGTACTGCGACTGCAGGTAGACGCGGATGTCGTCGGGATAGGCCGCATCATCATAGCGCACATAATCAAAGCCCTCGCCGCCGTCGAGCACATCGGCACCCAACCCGCCGGCGAGCGAGTCCGAACCGCCCTGGCCGTAAATGTAGTTCGCACCGTCATCACCGAAACCGTAGTCATTGTGGGACGACAGGATCAGTCCCTCGATGTTGGCGAAGGTGTCGCCGGCGGCCTCTCCCGAGTTGGGACGGTCGTTGGCCAGGTAGACGATCACCCCGGATGTCGCATCATCGTAGCGGGCGTAATCGAAGCCGGTTCCGCCATCCATGGCGTCGGCGCCGAGGCCGCCGAAGAGCATGTCGTTGCCGCCGAGGCCGCGGAGGGTGTCGTCGCCGCCCAGACCGTAGAGATAGTTGTTCTCGGACGTGCCGTTGATCACATCGGCCTGCGCTGAGGGATCGGCGTGCTGGGTGACGTTGAGCACGAACTGGAATCCCGAGGGGCCGGTGTTTTCGTAATAAGTGAAGGTGCCCAACCGATCGCCAACGACCAAATCAAGATCGCCGTCTCCATCGATATCTGCAAGCTCGGGCGTGCTGTAGCTACCGGCGTCAATGCCGTCAAACGGATTGTCGGCGCCAGTGCGCGCGGTGTAGGCAGGAGCCATGCTCGTGCCGGTGTTTTCGAAATAATAGAGACTGCCGTCGTCTTCGCCAACAACCAGATCGAGATCGCCGTCGCCATCGATATCTGCAAGCTCGGGCGTGCTGTAGCTCCCGACGTCAATGCCGCCAAACGGATTGGCTGTGCCGGTGCGCTCCGTGTAGGCGGGTGCCACCGCCGTGCCGGTGTTTTCGAAGTAATCGAAACTGCCGTCGTCTTTGCCAACAACCAGATCAAGATCGCCGTCGCCATCGATATCTGCTAGCTCGGGCGTGCTGTGGCTCCCGACGTAAATGCCGTCAAACGGATTTGCCCCTCCTGTGCGCTCGGTGTAGGCAGGAGCCCCGCCGGTGCTGGTGTATTGAAAATACTCCAGCGTTCCAGACTGCGTGCCGACAACAAGATCAAGAACACCGTCGCGATCAATGTCGGCGAAGGTCATGGCACTGGCAAGACCGACATCAATCCCATTGAACGGATCGGCAGTTCCGGTACGCGCCGTGTAGGCAGGCGCTATGCGGGTGCCGGTGTTCTCGTAGTAATTGAGATTGCCATCATTCTCCCCGATAACCAGATCGAGATTGCCGTCGAAGTCGATATCGGCAAAGGCGGCTGAGCTGTAAAAGCCGACATCGATGCCATCAAACGGATTGGCCGCGCCGGTGCGCCCGGTGAATTCCGGCACACGGGGCGCGGCGACATTCTCGAAATAGGTGATCACCCCGGCTCCCTCTCCGATCACCCCATCCAGATCGCCGTCGCCATCGACATCGGCAAAGATCGGCGCACTGTAACTGCTGACAATAACGCCATCGAACGGATTCGAGGTACCTGTACGCGGGGTGAAGGCCGGCGCCAGGCCGGTTCCGGTATTCTCGTAGTAAACTAGGGTGCCATTGAACTCACCGGCTGTCAGATCCAGATCTCCATCGCCATCGAGGTCGGCGAAGCCGAGTGTGCTGTAGAAGCCGACATCAATCCCGTCGAACGGGTTGGCCGTACCACTGCGCGTTATATAGACCGGCGCTTCCACAGAGCCTGTATTCTCAAAATAAGAAATCATGCCGTCAGCATCGCCAACCGCAAGATCCAGATCTCCATCGCCATCCAGGTCCGCAAGCGTGGGCGTACTGTAAGAGCCAACATCAATTCCGTCGAACGGGTTCGCCGCTCCGCTCCGAACGGTGTAGGCTGGCGTGCCTGCCGCGCCGGTATTTTCGTAATAGTTTATAGTACCATCGCTTTCACCGACGAGGAGGTCGAGATCACCGTCGCCATCGAGGTCCGCAAGCGCTGGCGCACTCTCAATCCCAACGTCGAAACCGGCAAAGGGGTTCTCTGCGCCTGTCCGTTCTGCATAGACCGGCGCCTGACGCGTGCCGGTATTTTCGAAATAATTGAGCGTACCGAGTTGGTCGCCGATGAGGAGATCGAGATCGCCGTCGCCATCGACATCTGCAAGAACCGTCTTGCTGTAGGAGCCGACATCGATGCTGCCGAACGGACTCATAGTGCCGGTGCGCTCGATGAAGCTCGCGTCGCCGGCTGCGGAGGGCAGTCCGTCGTTCCTGTAGTAGTTGAGGACGCCGTCCAACTCGCCGATGATCAGGTCGGCATCGCCGTCACCGTCGAGGTCGGCAAAGCTCGGGACGTTGCCGGAGCCGACATCAATGCCATTGAACGGATTTGCCGCCCCGGTGCGCGCCACGAAATCGGGCGCAATCAGCGTGCCGATGTTCTCGAAATAAGAGAGTGTGCCGTCGTCCGCACCCACCGCCAGGTCGAGATCGCCGTCGCCGTCGAAATCGACAAGGGCGGGATTGCTGTAGATGCCGACGTCGATGCCATCTAAGGGGGTGGGCGGCCCGCCGAAACCATCAAAATAGTTCAGCGTTCCATCCGATTCACCGACGATCATTTCGACCACGCCATCGCCATCGACATCGGCAAAGCGCGGCGCACTGGCCTCTCCTATGTCAATGCCGTTGAAAGGGTTGCTAACGCCGGGCAGCTCGAAGAAAAAGGGCGAAACGGCCGTGCCACTGTTCGAGAAGAAGCTGATGGTGCCGTCGAAATCGCCGACGACAAGATCCATGACACCGTCCCGGTCCAGATCGGCAAAGGTTGCGTTGCTCGATGAGCCGATATCGATGCCGTCGAACGGACTGGCTGCGCCGGTGCGCTCCGTATAGACCGGCGCCAGCCGGGTGCCGGTGTTTTCGTAATAGTTGAGGTTGCCGGTGTTTTCGCCGATTACCATGTCGAGATCGCCGTCGCCGTCGATATCGGTAAAGGCGGCCGAGCTGTAAGAGCCGATATCGATGCCATTGAACGGATTGGCGTCGCCGGTCTGCTCGCTCAGTCGGACAGGGGTGACAGCGCGTGCGCCGGCGGCGTCGGTGACGGCCAATTCCAGCGTGCGGGTGAAAGCGGGCGTGTCCGACAGGGTGGCGAATGTCAGATTCTCGATCAGCGCCTCGATGCCTGCCGAAGTGGCCTGTGCATTGAAGGTGATCGACAGTGCGGTGCCTTCGCCGCCGCTCGCCGTTCCGATCAGTGTGCCGCCAAACGTGATGTTGCCGCCCGAGAAGCCGATCTCTCCGGCGCCTGTGCCCTGGTTGCGGATCGATCCCGTGTCATCGGCCAGGAGCCCCGAGAGCACCAGCGTGCCGCCATCGAAATTGTCGTCGGCATCGAAGAAGGTCACGTCGCTGTCGATCAGTTGCGGGCCGAGATTGGCCGCCTCCTCGTCGATGGTCAGGGTCAGCGAGAGGTTCGACAGAAACGGCAGGGAATTGGGCACAGGGCTCTCCACGCAATCAAATGCCACGCCGCCGCAGAGGCAGCGCAAGACAGGCGGCATACACAGCATCGCGCGGCAAGAACTCAAACTGACCGCGCGTTTCCCGTTGATAAATGAATGGTAAATCTTTTGAGTGGGATGGCAACAGCCAGAAGTGCGATTGGCAGGATCTGCGCGCCATTTGGCAGAAACTGAGCGCTCTCAGGTAGAGCGCGCGAAAGCTTGAGGGATGGAAAGATGCTTCAGCGCAATACACCCACCCACCCGCGACGGGTGGCCATGCTGATTTACTCCGGTGTTGCGCCGATGGATGTGGCCGGGCCGCTTCAGGTGTTTGAGCTGTGCAACATCATGCGCGGCGAGACATGCTACGACGTGGTGACGGTCGCGCCGGATGCGGAACCGGTTCACTGCTCTGTCGGGATCACCTACCTGCCGAGTTGCGCCATGGACGACCTGGTTCTGCCGGTCGACCTGCTGCTGGTGGCGGGCGGGGCCGACGTGGATGCCGGCGCCCGGCCCCAAATCCTTCAATGGCTTCGCCAGGCAGCGCCAGGGGCCGGCCGGCTGGGCTCGATCTGCACCGGCGCCTTCATACTGGGAGCGGCCGGGCTTCTGGACGGCAAGCGCGCCACCACGCACTGGATGTTCGCCGACCGGCTTGCGGCGCGATATCCGGAGGCCGAAGTCGAGGTCGACGCGATCTACATAAAGGACGGCAACACCTACAGCTCGGCCGGAATATCGGCGGGCATCGATCTTGCCCTTGCGCTGGTGGAGGAGGATTACGGACGTTCCTTCGCACTGGAGGTCGCCCGGCACATGGTGCTGTATCTCAAGCGTAGCGGCGGACAGGTCCAGTTCAGCACGGTGCTTCGAAGCCAGACGTCCGAACTGCCGGTGCTGCGCGCCCTGCAGGACTGGTGCATGGATCACCTCAACGGTGACCTTTCCGCCGAAGTTCTCGCAGAGCGCGCCTCGATGAGCCAGCGCAGCCTGTTCCGGATGTTTCAGTCCGAGCTCGGGCTGACCCCGAAGGAGTATGTCATGGCGCTCAGGCTTTCCGAGGCCCGCCGCATGCTCGAGGACACCGGCATCAGCATCGTGGCGATCGGCCAGAGGTGCGGTTTCGGCAGCGCCAGCAATTTCCGGCGTGTCTTCGCAAGCCATATCGGCATTTCGCCAGCGCAGTTCCGCCGCAACTTCCACCCGGATGGAGTGCGCTGAGAGCCAACGAAAAGAAATTGGCTCTCTTGGGGCAGACAGAACCGGACGCCGGAAGCGCCCGGCTGCCGGGATCGTGCGGTGCGTTTCCTAGATGATCACGTCATCTTGCGCAAAGTTGGAGATCGAGAAGTTCGACAGCACCAGCTCTGGATCTACGACGGCGAAATCAGATCCGGCGCCGCCTAGTAAAAGTAATAGTCGCTCGCATCGAAGACGGTTTCGCCGATCAGCGTGGCGATGACGTTGTACTCATTGCCGCTGACGCCGGTGTAGACCAGTTCAGAGGTGTTTGGATTGAGCTGGATGCGACTCTCATCGATGCCGAAGATGTCGGACGAGAGTGCGATCTGGTCGAGGCCGCGCTCGAAGTCACCGACAATGTCGGCGTTTATGGCAACCGGTGCCTGGTCAAAGATGAAGTTGTCGCGGAAGCCGTCGCCGTTCGGGTCACCGGCCCCGCCATAGAGCGTATCGTTTCCGGTGAAGCCGTAAAGATTGTCGGATCCCGCGTTTCCGAGGAGGATGTTGTTGCCGCTGTTGCCGAACAGCGTGTCGTTGCCGACAGAGCCCTGCAAGCCTTCGATGGAAACAAAAGTATCGCCGATCGCCGCAACGCCGGTGTTGTAGCTTGAATACTCGGCTTGCAGGTAGACACGGATGTCATCGGTATAGGCCGCATCATCGTAGCGGACATAGTCAAATCCCTCGCCGCCATCGAGGTGGTCGGCACCCAAACCGCCGGCAAGCGAGTCCGAACCGCCCATGCCATAGATGATGTTGGCGCCATCGTCGCCGAAGCCGTAGTCGTTGTGGGCCGAGAGGATCAGGCCCTCGACGTCGATGAACGTATCGCCAAGTGCGTCGCCTGAATTCGGGCGATCGTTCGCGAGGTAGACAGCTACCCCGGTCGATGCCGTATCGTAACGCGCAAAGTCGAACCCGGCGCCGCCATTAAGCACATCAGCCAGTCCGCCGCCGCCAAACAGCATGTCACCGCCGTCTCCGCCGGTGATGTTGTCGCGCAGCGAGGTTCCGTAGAGATAGTCGGAAGCATCCGTGCCGGTGATCGGCCGCAGCGGGATGTTGTCGAGGTCGAGATCGACGATATTGAGCAGTGAAGCGTTTTGATATCCGTTGCCGCTGTGGGGGTCCGAGACCACCCGGGTTCCCGCGAGCGTGCCGTCCGTTACCCAGACGGAATCATCGTTTGGCCCATACCCGATGGAGAAATAGACCAAGCCGTCATCGGCGAGCCAGAAGGTCGGGTCGGTGCTGGTGAAATAGGGGCTAGGCTGGGTGTTGATTTCTATCAGCAACCGAGTTCCCGCCTGGGTGCCATCGGTGATAAAAAGCTCAAGTCCGTCGCCGGTGGATGCGGAAAAAATCAGTTGATCGCCGAGGGCAATCGCACTGAACGGATAGTCGAACCCCATCGCCCCCACGGCAGTCCCCGTGCCACTGAGCGTGAAGGTGCCCAATGCTGTTCCATCGGACACCCAGAGCTCCTCGTCATCCGTGGTGCCGGAGTCCGCGATGAAATAGAGCTTGTCACCTACGGTGATGGGTGACGTGCGCCCACCCACGTAGGAACTGACCGTTCCGGGCCGGATGTCTTCGACGAATGATGTTCCGGCACTGGTTCCGTCGGAGACGTATAGCTCAAAGTCACTACCGCCGCCGGCCTGGTTCCACCAAAAATAAAACTGGGAGTCTCCGGCGCCATTGAACCAGAAATAGATAGAATCGCCGCCGCTGTTGGCGCCGATGTTCAATGCCGACACCGAGCCCGTCCCGGGATCGACCCGGTAGAAATCATTGTTGAGGCTCACGTCGCCCCGCAAATACAGAGCGCCGTTGAACTCAAAGATGAAGTCGATGTCGAGACGGTTGTCATCATTGCGGTCGTAGACGAGAGTCGTGCTGCGATCATCGTCGATCCGGTAGAGATCACCGCTGCTCGTCAGTGTCCACAAGGATCCCGCTGCATAGGTGTAGGACGCGATGGGCTCTGAAAGCAGAACACTCGGCGCGCCGCCTCCATTCGTTGTCATCAGTACCGTGGAAAGGGCGTTGTTGGTTACGGACGGATTCGTGCCGACGAAAACGGTTTCGCCGGCGAACACCGAGAAGCTGGCCGGATCGGTTATCGGATTGGAATTGTCGTCGGTCGAAAGATGGGTGACCCCTGACCCCGTGGAGTAATACAGTCCTCCATAGGTGCCAATATTCTCGTCGTCAGAGCGGAACACGAACCCTTCGCCGGCCTGTGAGAACCCGTTGCCGTAATACACGTTGGGCGCGTCAAATGGCGTGACTTCGAATGTGTAGTCGGTCCCGATGATGTGGCCGTAGACCCCTGTGCCATTGTCCCCGGAACCTCTATAAATCAGCGTCTTGACCATCGCGAAACACTCTCTACTCAACAAAAAAACACGGCGCTCAGTTGGTATGGTTGATAAAGCGTTGCGACTGTGCCCGCAACCTAAACCGGTGCGGCCCCGGGCAAATCGCGCAAACAGGGTAAACAAGCGTCGCGAGGGTGAAGGCGAAGCTTGACCAAGTTCAACTTGAAAGGGCCATGCCTCGATAGAAGATCATGGCCCTTTCACATGCCGGCTCAAGGCTCGATCCCGGCGAAGCCTTGAAGCTGCGTTATCGCAGAAGCAGCACTCAATAAAAGTAATAGTCGCTCGCATCGAAGACGGTCTCGCCGATCAGCGTGGCGATGACGTTGTACTCGTTGCCGTTGACGCCGGTGTAGACCAGTTCCGAAGTGTTCGGATTGAGCTGGATTCTCGCTTCGTTGGTCCCGAAGATGTCGGTAGACAACGCGATCTGGTCAAGGCCGCGTTCGAAGTCGCCGACGATGTCGGCGTTTGCCGCGATCGGGGCCTGGTCGAAGACGAAGTTGTCGCGCACCCCGTCGCCGTTCGGGTCGCCGGCCCCGCCATAGAGCGTGTCGTTGCCGGTGAAACCGTAGAGATTGTCGGTGCCGAGATTGCCGAGCAGGATGTTGTTTTCGCTGTTGCCGAACAGGGTGTCGTTGCGAACCGAGGTCTGCAGCCCTTCAATCGAGACGAAGATGTCGCCGATGGCAGCCACCCCGGTGTTCAAGTTGGAATACTGCGACTGCAGGTAGACGCGGATGTCATCGGGATAGGCCGCATCGTCGTAGCGCACATAGTCGAAGCCCTCGCCGCCGTCGAGGTAATCCGCACCAAGCCCACCGGCAAGCGAATCCGACCCGCCCAGGCCGTAGATTGTGTTCGGGTTGTCGTCGCCGAAGCCGTAGTCGTTGTGGGCCGAGAGGTAGAGGCCTTCGATGCCGGTGAAGGTGTCGCCGGCAGCCTCGCCGGAGTTGGGCCGGTCGTTTGCGAGATAGACCGCAACGGCAGATGTCGCATCGTCGTAGCGGGCATAGTCGGTCCCCGTACCGCCGTTCAATGTGTCCGCGCCGGTGCCGCCGAACAGCATGTCGTTTCCACCGCCGCCGTTGAGCGTGTCGTTGCCGCCCAATCCGTAGAGCGTGTTGTTGTTGCCGTCACCAAATCCGACGTCGTTGTGCAGCAGGGTCAGGTAAAGACCTTCGATGTCGGTGAAGGTGTCACCGAAAGCCTCGCCAGTGTTGGCCTGATCATTGGCAAGGTGAACGGTCACGGCCGCTGAAGCAGTGTCATAGCGGGCGAAATCGGTTCCCGTGCCGCCGTTCAAGATATCAGCGCCGAGGCCGCCATAGAGCATGTCGTTGCCGCCGTCGCCGTTCAGCGTGTCCGCGCCGCCATTGCCAAACAAGCTGTTGGCGACTTCGTTGCCCTGAAGCGTGTCGCCCGCACTGCCGCCGACGGCGTTTTCTATGATCGCACTGGTTGCGCGGGTTCCGTCAACGCCCAACGCGATCCCGATATTGTTGGCGATCGAGCCGATGGTCGACCAGTAACCGGGACGCAAATCGATGGTAACCGCAGATGTCTGCGCGGCTGCATTGAAGGTGTCGTTGCCGCCCGCGTCCCAGATGGTGGCGATCAGCTGGCCGCCATTGGCGATTTCGTAGCCGCTCACGCCACCGGAGGCGAAGTAGACATCATCACCGGTTCGCGTGCTCATGTTGGCGCCGTAGATGAACTGCAGGGCCTGGATGTCGTAGATCATCGGCGTGGCCGGGAACTGCTGCGTGGGATCCGGGATGCCTGCCTGGGCAGGGTGCGGATCATAGGACATCACGGAGTACTGGGAATTTTCCAGGTTGGCCGGCAGCGTGGTGCCGGAGAAGGGATGTTCAAGTCCGAGTGCATGGCCCAGCTCGTGGATGAAGGTGTCCCAGCCCTCGTCGTAGAAGGTCGGGTTGGCAACCTCGGTGTTGAGGTTGTTGAGCCAGATGTCCCCATCGATGGAATTGGATGCACCGGGATAATAGGCGAAACCGTAGAGCCCGCTACCGTTGTTGGACATGGTGTCCATGCCGAAGGTGATGTCGCCGATGGCCCCACCGGTTGCCATGACCATGTTGATGGTGGCGACCTCGTTGAAACGATCGATCGCCAGTTGCGCCATGGCCTGCTGCTGTGCGGTCATGGAGAGATTCTGGCCGGCGGTGACGGTTTCGCCGTTGCCGATGTTGTAGGTGCCTGAGCCGTTGACCGTGTAGTAGCCGGGCAGGGTGGTCAGGAAGGAATAGGTCAGCGTGCCGGATCCGTTGTGCCAGGACGGGTTGCCCGACGGGATGAGAGCGGTGTAGTTGGTCGGATCGAGCGGGTTGGTTGAAGGCATGAAGTCAAACCTCGTCAAGGGGTGCTGAAGATGCCCTTTCGGGCGCTGGATGCGGCCGCGTGCGCGGCCCGATAGGCTTCCGGTGCTCCATGAACGGCCTTTGCAAAACCATATTCGATCAGCCACAGCGCCAGGTCGGTTCCGTCCGGTGTCTTGCAGATCCCGTGGTCCCGGTTGCCGTGCCGTGATCCGACCGTGCAGCGGATGGTGCCGTCTTTTGTCTTGAGCCGCCAGACCTGCCAGGCCTCGTGCCCGCAAGGATAAATCCGTCCCGATCTCCTGCAGCGATCGTCGCGGCTCACCGCGTCGATATGCGCGAGCGCAACCGGGCGATCATCTGCCCGGAGCAGGCCGACATCGAGGCCGGCGTCGAAGGATGCTGGCAGGGTGGCTGGTGCGGGGGCTGAAACGGTCATGTTGGCGGCAAGCAGGGCGATCAATACGGCAGTTCGGGGCATCGCGTAGTCCAGTAGACAATGATTTCGCAATAAGGTTCGATTGTTCCGGTGGCACAGAGAGGTGCAGGAGTTCCGGAGACGGTCGGGCAAGCGCAGCCTCTGGCGCTTCCGCCATTCAGACAGGCAGCCAGGACAAACCTCCGTATCCTCCCGGGAAGCCAGCTTGGTGGACGCGCATGAAGTTTCGAACGCAGCTGAATTTTAACTTCATCAAATAAATCGTGCTTCTCGGCGGCACGCAATATCCAAGCGTCTCTTTTATATTGTTTTTTTTGTTATTCACACAGAACAGGCGGGTCACTGGGCAATCGGCGCCGCCCAGGCATGGCAGGGAACACCAAGGCAGTGGAGAGAAATGGAGAGGCGGTTGTCATTCCCGGTAATCAATATTGACCATATGCTGCCTTTGTTCGGCGCCTTCTAATAGAAGTAGAAATCCCCGGCATCGAAGACGGTTTCGCCGACCAGCGTGGCAATGACATTGTACTCGTTGCCGTTGACGCCGGTGTAGACCAGTTCCCTTGTTCCCGCGTTGAACTGGATCCTGGCTTCGTTGGTGCCGAAGATGTCGGAAGACAACGCGATCTGGTCGAGGCCGCGTTCGAAGTCCCCGACGATGTCGGCATTGGCCGCGATCGGGGCCTGGTCGAAGACGAAGTTGTCGCGCACGCCGTCGCCGTTCGGATCGCCGGCCCCGCCGTAGAGCGTGTCGTTGCCGGTGAAGCCGTAGAGATTGTCGGTGCCCAGATTGCCGAGCAGGATGTTGTTCTCGCTGTTGCCGAACAGCGTGTCGTTGCGGACCGAGGTCTGCAGCCCCTCGATCGAGACGAAGATGTCGCCGATTGCCGCTACGCCCGTGTTCAAGTTCGAGTACTGCGACTGCAGGTAGACGCGGATGTCGTCGGGATAGGCGGCATCGTCGTAGCGCACATAGTCGAAGCCCTCGCCGCCGTCGAGGTAATCCGCACCAAGTCCACCGGCGAGCGAATCCGATCCGCCCTGGCCGTAGATGTAGTTCGCACCGTCATCACCGAACCCGTAGTCATTGTGCGCAGAGAGAATCAAACCCTCGATATTGGCGAAGGTGTCGCCGGCGGCCTCTCCGGAGTTGGGACGGTCGTTGGCAAGATAGACTGCAACGGCAGATGCTGCGTTGTCATAGCGGGCGTAGTCGAAGTCGGCGCCGCCGTCCATCGCGTCAGCGCCGAGGCCGCCGAAGAGCATGTCGTTGCCGCCGAGGCCGCGGAGGGTGTCGTCGCCGCCGAGACCGTAGAGATAGTTGTTCTCGGACGTGCCGTTGATCACATCGGCCTGCGCTGAGGGATCGGCGTGCTGGGTGACGTTGAGCACGAACTGGAATCCCGCGGGGCCGGTGTTCTCGTAATAGTTCAGATTGCCGTCTTCCCTCCCGATGACCAAATCGAGATCGCCATCGCCATCCAGATCGGCAAAGCTGGGGGTGCTGAAACTTCCAACATCTATGCCATCAAACGGATTGGCCGGCCCGGTGCGCGCCGTGTAGCTGGGTGCCAGGGCCGTGCCGGTGTTCCCGTAGTAATTGAGATTGCCGTCTTCCCTCCCGATGACCAGATCGAGATCGCCATCGCCATCCAGATCGGCAAAGCTCGGGCTGCTATAAGAACCAATATCAATGCCATCGAACGGATTGGCTGTGCCGGTGCGCTCCGTGTAGGCGGGCGCCAGGGCCGTGCCGGTGTTCTCATAGTGGTTGAGACTTCCGTCTTGCTCACCGACCACCAGATCTAGGTCGCCGTCGCCATCCAGATCGGCGAAGGTGGGAGCGCTGTAAGAGCCAGTATCAATGCCGTCGAACGGGTTCGCGGCTCCGGTACGCGCGGTGTAGGTCGGCACCACCGCCGTGCCGGTGTTTTCAAAATAGTTGAGAATGCTCCCTCCGTTGCCGACCACCAGATCGAGATCGCCATCTCCGTCCAGATCGGAAAAGCCTGGAGTGCTATAAATCCCGACATCAATCCCATCGAACGGATTGGCCGCGCCGGTGCGCTCCATGTAGGCGGGCGCCAGGGCCGTGCCAGTGTTCTCGTAATAGTTCAAAATGCCACCAGGTTCGCCGATCACCAGATCGAGATCGCCATCGCCATCAAGATCGGCATAGCTCGGGGTGCTGAAATATCCAATATCAATGCCATCAAACGGATTGGCCGCGCCGGTGCGCTGGGTGAAGACCGATGTCACCGGAACGGCGACGTTTTCGTAGTAGTCGAGACCGCCACCTTCCTGGCCAATGACGAGCTCGAGATCGCCGTCGTGATCAAGATCACCAAAGACCGGAGTGCTGGCGGCGCCGATGTCAATGCCGTTGAACGGATTGGCCGATCCTGTTCGTGCGGTGTAGACCGGGGCCAGACCGGTTCCGGTGTTTTCGAAATACTCGAGCGTTCCGAGCTGCGTGCCGACAACAAGATCCAGATCGCCGTCGGCATCAAGATCATGAAAGGCCGGCCTGCTGGAACTGCCGATGTCGATGCCGTCAAACGGGTTGGCTGTACCGGTGCGCGCAGTGTAGGCCGGTTGAAGCGACGTGCCCGTGTTCTCGAAAAAGCCGACCGTGCCGTCGGCACGGCCGAGGATCAAGTCCGCATCGCCGTCGCCATCCAGATCGGCAAAGACCGGGGCGGCATCCAGTCCCACATCCAGTCCATCGAACGGATTTGCAGGTCCGCTGCGCGCGGTGAAGGCGGGCGCGGCGCCGGAACCGGTGTTCTCGTAATAATTGAGATTGCCGTCAAACTCACCCACGACAAGGTCGAGATCACCGTCGCCATCGATGTCCGCAAGGGCGGGCTTGCTGTAAAAGCCGATGTCGATCCCATCGAACGGGTTGGCTGCACCGGTGCGCTCCGTGAACAACGGCACGATATAGCTGGAGGCCGTATGCCTGTAGTAGTTGAGAACACCGTCCTCTTCGCCGACAATCAGGTCGAGATCGCCGTCACCGTCGAGATCGGCCAGGATGGGCGTGCTGTTGGAGCCGACATCGATGCTGGCCAGAGGGTTGGGGTTTTGCGATCCGTCATGCGCCAGGAAGACCCCGTGTGCCGGAGCCGAGGGTGCAGTGTGGGTTTCGAAGTATGAGAGATCGCCGATGTTTGCGCCGGAGACAAGGTCAAGGTCCCCGTCGCCGTCCATATCGCCGAGAGCCGGCGTCGCGTAAAAACCGACATCAAAACCTCCGAAGGGGTTTGCTGCCCCGGTACGCGCTTCATAGGTCGCGGCCAGACCGTTTCCGGTGTTTTCAAAGTAGTCAAAATCTCCGGCCTGTTCGCCCACAAGCAAGTCGAGATCGCCATCGCCATCGATGTCCGCAAGCGCGGGCGCGCCGTAGCTGCCCACATCGATCCCGCCAAAGGGATTGAGGTCTCCCGTACGCGCCACATAGACCGGAGCTAGGGCCGTGCCGGTGTTCTCGAAATAATTGAGGTTGCCATTTTCCTCACCGACGACCAGATCAAGGTCCCCGTCACCATCGAGATCACCAAGTGCCGGCATGCTCAGATCGCCGACATCGATGCCGTTGAACGGGTTGGCCCCGGCGGTGCGCACCGTATAGGCGGCTGCGATCCTGGTGCCTGTATTCTCAACAAAGAACAGGCCGCCGCCATTTTCCCCGACCACCAGATCGAGATCGCCATCCCCGTCGAGATCGGCCACGGCTGCCGGGCTATAGTTCCCCAAATCAATGCCGTCAAACGGGTTGGCCGTTCCGGTGCGTTCGGTGAACACAGCGGCCAGACCCGTGCCGGTGTTCTCGAAATAATTGATATTGCCTTCTTCTTCTCCGATGATCAGGTCTATGTCGCCGTCGCCGTCAAGATCGGCAAGAACCGGTTGGCTAAGATTGCCGACATCCATCCCATCGCCCGGGTTTGCCGACCACAGCTGTTCGCGCATGGTGAAGGGCGCGATCGCACCGGCGCCTGCCGCGTCCCGGACGGTCAATTCCAGGGTCCGCGTGAAACCCGGCATGTCCGACAAAGTGGCAAAGGTGAGATTTTCGATCAGCGCCTCGATTGACGCAGAGGTTGCGGAGGCGTTGAAGGTCACCGACAAGGCTGTTCCTTCGCCGCCGCTCGCCGTTCCGATCAGCGTGCCGCCGAACGTGATGTTGCCGCCCGAGAAGCCGATCTCTCCCGCGCCCGTGCCCTGATGGCGGATCGATGCAATGTCGTCTGCCAGCAGCCCCGAGAGCACCAGCGTACCGCCGTCGAAATTGTTGTCGGCATCGACGAAGGTCACGTCGCTGTCGATCAACTGCGGGCCGAGATTGGCGGCTTCCTCATCGATGGTCAGGTTGAGCGTGAGCCCGGACAGGTAGGGCAGGGAGTTCGACATGATGTTGGTCCGCTTAAAAATGTTTTCGGGATATGAAACGGTCTAAGATTCAGCACCATAAGGCCCGATGCGAGCATCGGCTCAAGGGTCGCCGCCGGGCCAGTGGAACGTGAACATTAAGAAAATATTTCGGCCTTGCAATCGCCACTTGTGCACTTGGCAGAAACTGAGCGCCTTTTGGCAGGATCTGCGCGGTGCATGGCGGATATGGTCCGTCAGTTCGTTGCGGACGCGCCAACTATGCTGTTTGGAGAAGGTCCCGATTGGTCATGTTCGCGGGACTGCAGCGTGCCGGATGGTCTTGCTCCAGAACTCTCGGGAAACAACCGGAACCCAGCCTTCAGTAGAAGTAGTAATCGCTTGCGTCGAAGACGGTCTCGCCGATCAGCGTGGCAATCACATTGTACTCGTTGCCGTTAACGCCGGTGTAAACCAGTTCAGACGTGTTCGGATTGAGCTGGATTCTCGCTTCGTTGGTCCCGAAGATGTCGGTAGACAACGCGATCTGGTCAAGGCCGCGTTCGAAGTCGCCGACGATGTCGGCATTGGCCGCGATCGGGGCCTGGTCGAAGACGAAGTTGTCGCGCACGCCGTCGCCGTTCGGATCGCCGGCCCCGCCATAGAGCGTGTCGTTGCCGGTGAAACCGTAGAGATTGTCGGTGCCGAGATTGCCGAGCAGGATGTTGTTTTCGCTGTTGCCGAAGAGCGTATCGTTCCGAACCGAGGTCTGCAGACCTTCAATCGAGACGAAGATGTCGCCGATGGCAGCCACGCCGGTGTTCAAGTTGGAATACTGCGACTGCAGGTAGACGCGGATTTCGTCGGGATAGGCGGCATCGTCGTAGCGCACATAATCGAAGCCCTCGCCGCCGTCGAGGTAATCCGCACCCAGCCCCCCGGCAAGCGAATCCGATCCGCCCTGGCCGTAGATGTAGTTCGCACCGTCATCACCGAACCCGTAGTCATTGTGCGCAGAGAGAATCAAACCCTCGATATTGGCGAAGGTGTCGCCGGCGGCCTCTCCGGAGTTGGGACGGTCGTTGGCAAGATAGACTGCAACGGCAGATGCTGCGTTGTCATAGCGCGCGTAGTCGAAGTCGGCCCCGCCGTCCATCGCGTCGGCGCCGAGGCCGCCATAGAGCATGTCGTTGCCGCCGTTTCCGTTCAGCGTGTCCGCGCCGCCGTTGCCGACGAGGCTGTTGGCGAGTTCGTTGCCGTGGAACGTTTCGGACGCGCCACCGCCATTCGCGTTTTCGATATCGGTGCCATAGGCGACGGCGAGATAGTCCACGCCGTTGACACTGGTGAAGTGTCCCTGGCGCAGATCTATGACGGCGCTTTGGCCTGTCGTATTGGTGAAGGAGTCGATCCCACCGGCGTCCCAGATTACCTCCAGCCGGCCGTCGTCCGGACCGGTGTAGTCGTCCGATCCGGTGCGATACGACATGTTTGCCCCCCACCACAGTTGAAGGGCCGCGATGTCGTAGAGCATCAGGTGCCTGGATTCCAGGCCCGTGTCCGGATTGGTGTTGTAGGACATCACGGTGAAGCGGTCGTCATCCTCGGCAAGCGGCAGGAAGGGCCCCGGAGGGTTGTTTCCGCCGACATCGTAGTTGCCGGGGTGTTTCAGACCCAGAGTATGGCCGATTTCATGCAGGATGAGGTCGAAATCGTTCAGGCTGGAGAGGTCCCGGGCCGAATTGAAGACCGCCGCGCCATCCCAGGAACTGCCCTGGAACTGCCAGCGTCCCCGGCCTCCGCCGGTTGAGGTGGGATCATCCGTGTAGAGGTCGGCAGATCGGTAGAAGCTCAGGTCGGCGTCGCCGGAGCCGTTGTCCTCGACGAAATTGACATTGATGTATCTTGAATACTCGGCAAGCGCCGCCCTGACCTGCGCCATGTAGCTTTCCGGATAGGCTTCGACCGGACCAACATTGGTCCAGGGAAAGTCCGCCGGCTGTGACGTCTCGAACCGGTATGTCATCGTGATTGTCGGACCGGTGGCAGACGACCATTGTGCCAGTCCGAAATCATTGGCCTGCAGCAATGCTTCAACACGTTCAGACAACTGCGTTGGTGAGAGCATCACGTTTTCCAATCATGCCGAGGTCGTATCAATCGATTCGCTGCGCAACTATAACGAGACACCCTTGGCCATCAAGCAGACTTCCGAAAGAGACCGCGAAATCCGCGAAAGGAAGGGATCGATTGTTCGGTTTTCGGAGGACTTTTGCGAACGCTCGGCATCGTGGGCCGGCAAGTTTGGAAACTCAGCTCGCCGCGGACCCGAGCAGTTGTGGCAAGTATGCTGCTGCGCATCTTGTCGCCACAGGACGCTACCCTGATCGAGTGGAGATCGTTCACGGCCGCTTCGGTTAGATTGCTTTATTCTAGGCTGCAGTCGGCCCAAATATGATGCTCATAGGTTGTTCTTGTTTCGCCAAAGCCCGAGGCCTGCAGCGTTCGGGATGGTATTGCCCCAAAACTTACGCGAAACCACCAGAACCCAGCCGTCAGTAAAAATAGTAATCGCTCGCATCGAAGACGGATTCGCCGATCAGTGTGGCGATGACATTGTATTCGTTGCCGTTGACGCCGGTGTAGACCAGTTCAGACGTGTCCGGATTGAACTGGATCCGGCTCTCATCGGTGCCGAAGATGTCGGTAGACAACGCGATCTGGTCGAGGCCGCGTTCGAAGTCCCCGACGATGTCGGCATTGGCCGCGATCGGGGCCTGGTCGAAGACGAAGTTGTCGCGCACGCCGTCGCCGTTCGGGTCGCCGGCCCCGCCGTAAAGCGTGTCGTTGCCGGTGAAACCGTAGAGATTGTCGGTGCCCAGATTGCCGAGCAGGATGTTGTTCTCGCTGTTGCCGAACAGCGTGTCGTTCCGGACCGAGGTTTGCAGGCCCTCGATAGAGACGAAGGTGTCGCCGATGGCGGCCACGCCGGTGTTCAAGTTGGAATACTGCGACTGCAGGTAGACGCGGATGTCATCGTGGTAGGCCGCATCATCGTAGCGGGCATAGTCGAAGCCTTCGCCGCCATCGAGGTAATCCGCACCAAGCCCACCGGCGAGCGAATCTCCGCCGCCCTGACCGTAGATGAAATTCGCGCCATCATCGCCAAAGCCGTAATCATTGTGCGCCGAGAGGTAGAGCCCCTCGATGTCGGTGAAGGTGTCGCCGGCAGCCTCGCCGGAGTTCGGCCGGTCATTGGCCAGATAGACGATCACTCCGGATGCCGCATCATCGTAGCGTGCGTAGTCAAAGTCCGCGCCGCCATCCATCGCGTCGGCGCCGAGGCCGCCATAAAGCATGTCGTTGCCGCCGCCGCCGTTGAGCGTATCATTGCCACCCAACCCGTAAAGCGTGTTGTTATTTCCGTCGCCAAAGCCGACGTCGTCATAGAGCATGGTCAAGTAGAGGCCTTCAATGGAGGTGAAGGTGTCACCGAGCGCTTCGCCCGTATTGACCTGATCATTGGCAAGGTGAACGGTCACAGCCGTTGACGCCGTATCGTAGCGGGCAAAGTCGGTCCCAGTACCTCCATTCAAGGTATCAGCGCCGAGGCCACCGACCAACACATCATCGTTGCTACCACCCAAAAGTTCATCATCGCCGCCACCGCCATTCAGGATATCGTTACCACCGCCTCCATCGAGGGTATCTGCGCCGGCACCGCCTTCCACAAGGTCATCACCATCGCCGGCAAAAAAGTCATCGTTCCCATCGCCGAGATAGAAGTTGTCGTCACCGGCCGGGTTGAACGGGAAATCGTAAACCCCTGTAAATTCAGGCGTGACTTCCCCCGCATCTGTTCCGTAAAAGGTATAATTTTGGCCGTAATAGGTATAGCTGAAACTGGAAATCAACTCCTCGACAGCATCGATGTTCGACTGCTCCTCAAGGACCGCTGACACGAAGACAGATGCGGGCTGGTCTATGCCGGAGATCTCCCCTTGCAGGATCCCGGCGTAGTAGACAGAAATGCTGTCAATCGTTCCGGTTCCATTAAGGTAATACCCTGAATACGAAAGCCCGTTGCCTGTTACGGTCGCCTGGAACTGGGCGCCATTGGGATATGTCCAGCTCGACTGAAAAAACGTTGGTCCGCGGGCGCCGGTGACACCGTAATAGAGGAGGTCATCCACAAAGTTCAGAAAATCACCGAACTGCATGAATGACACGGGATGGCGGGTAATCACGATGTTTGACATGCCGGATATTCTCCTGCCAAAAGCACAAATGATTTGCGCCGCTCGTTACCGGTTGCACCACATAAAAGCAGGTTGCAGCAGCTCGCACAATATGAAAAAACTCATTCAGTGCAGATGCTTACTGTGTTTCATGCCTGGATCACGGGGCTCCTCACAGGTTTGGATATGCGGCTTTCGCGACGGAAAACTTGGTAGCTTTGTCCTTCATTTGACTTTCACGCCCGGAGCGGGTACTGACACCAGCACGTCGGTGCGATTGACCGATGTACGAGGCCAAGCTCGCAGCACTCAGTAGAAATAAAAATCGCTCGCATCGAAGACGGTCTCGCCGATCAGCGTGGCGATGACGTTGTACTCGTTGCCGTTGACGCCGGTGTAGACCAGTTCCCTTGTTCCCGCGTTGAACTGGATCCTGGCTTCGTTGGTGCCGAAGATGTCGGAAGACAGCGCGATCTGGTCGAGCCCGCGTTCGAAATCCCCGACGATGTCGGCATTGGCCGCGATCGGGGCCTGGTCGAAGACGAAGTTGTCGCGCACCCCGTCGCCGTTCGGATCACCGGCCCCGCCATAGAGCGTGTCGTTGCCGGTGAAGCCATAGAGGTTGTCGGTACCCAGATTGCCGAGCAGGATGTTGTTTTCACTGTTGCCGAACAGCGTGTCGTTCCGAACCGAGGTCTGCAGACCTTCAATCGAGACAAAGGTGTCGCCGATGGCGGCTACGCCCGTGTTCAAGTTGGAATACTGCGACTGCAGGTAGACGCGGATGTCGTCGGGATAGGCGGCATCGTCGTAGCGGACGTAGTCAAAACCTTCGCCGCCGTCGAGGTAATCCGCACCAAGGCCCCCGGCAAGCGAATCCGATCCGCCTTGGCCGTAGATGTAGTTCGGATTGTCGTCGCCGAAGCCGTAGTCATTGTGGGCCGAAAGGTAGAGGCCTTCAATGCTAGCGAACGTGTCTCCGGTTGCCTCGCCGGAGTTCTGAAGATCATTGGCCAGATACACAGTCACCGCTGTTGTAGCATCGTCATAGCGAGCGTAGTCGGTCCCGTCACCGCCGTTGAGCTCATCGCCGTCAGCGCCGCCGAAAAGCATGTCATTGCCAAGACCGCCTCTGAGAACATCAGATCCGTCCCAGCCCCTCAGCACATTGCCGAGATCGTTACCTGTTAGCCAGTCGCGATAGGCGCTTCCCGACAGGTTTTCGATGTCGGCATGGCTGGCAAGTGAATAGGACGCTCCATAGGTGCGAAGGCCAAAGTCTATTGTGTCGATCCCGGTTCCGCCGATATAGGTGTCGTTGCCCCAACCGGCGAAGAACCTGTCATTGTCCGCGCCACCATTGAGCGTGTTGGTGCCGTTACCGCCGTAGAGAACATCGTCTCCGTCACCACCATTGAGAGTGTCGTCGGCATCGCGGCCCCATAAGGTATCGTTCCCGCCGAGCCCGTTGACGACGGAGCTGACATCCACAGCGATCAAGCGGTCGTCGGTTGCCGCGCCGTTGAGCGAGAACACATTGGTCGCGTCCGACCAACTCCAGTTCCAGACTGTGTTGACATTCGACGCCGAACCATAGGTGACCTGCAGAGCGTCGATATCGAGTGGCGCCAGGGTAACATCCCGGATGCCGTTGCTGGTGTAGGACATCAGCGTGTAATTGTCATTGTCGAGGCTCGAGATCAGCGTTGGATCGTCGTCAAAGGGATGCTTCAACCCCATGGCATGGCCGATTTCGTGCAGAATGGTTTCGAACTGGCTGGTTCCGGGCGCGTAGCTGCCGGTGCCGTCGATCACCAGCCAGCCCTCGGTGTTGTAGCTGTCTGCGGAGATGCCGTAGTTGGCCCAGCCGCCATATGGCGATCCGCTGGTGTTCATGACGCGAATGGACGCATTGTCCGGATTGTCGACTTCGATAAACCGGATACCGGCCGTAGCCTCGAAAACCGAAAGTGCCTGTTGAAATGAGGACCGCTGGGTGGCGTCGAACGCGAAGTAGCCAGCGTTGTCATAGGGCTCGTAGTCTTCGAGAGTTGGAACCTCGCTGTTTTCCATAAACGCGTAGGTGATAAAAACCGGTGCGCCATTCGCCCCGCTCATATTGTTCCAGTCATAACCTGAGATCAGTGCGGTATAATCTGAGACGACAGCCATATGCCAGTTCACCTGCTGAAGAATGCGCCATCCGGGCGGGTCAGGATTTTTCTATCACAAGTAGATAATAAATATCGCCAATTTGCTTGGGGACTGCGTCTCATCGCAAAAAAACTTGGCGATCTGGCCAAAGATGATTGGCCAGCCAGGGCTTGGTTGAGTCGGGCGTGGATTCCCGAAGGCCTAAACGGCAATGCGAAATGTGCAGCGCGGTTCACGATTTCAAGAATTGCCCTCCGAGCCTCTGGAAATTTGTTGGTTGGTTGCGCGTGCACCGTGAGGAACAGTTTCGCTCCAGTCAGAGGCCTGTGAGGGGGATTGCCACAAAAGAGATCATAACAATGGCAGCTTCTCGATCAGGGTCGCTGACTGCCGGTCGGAAAGATACGACCGCTGGGACTGGCAAGCAGTCTTGTAGCTTGACCATGCGAATTCAGTTTCTCCGCTGCACCGGTCCGCCATCACCATTCCTTTTGACACAACCAATCTATCTGGACGGAGATGAGAATTGCTCGGTGTCAGTAAAAATAGTAGTCGCTCGCATCGAAGACGGTCTCGCCGATCAGTGTGGCGATGACGCTGTACTCATTGCCGTTGACGCCGGTGTAGACCAGTTCAGACGTGTTCGGATTGAGCTGGATCCGGCTCTCATCGGTGCCGAAGATATCGGTAGACAGCGCGATCTGGTCGAGGCCGCGTTCGAAGTCGCCGACGATGTCGGCGTTTGCTGCGATCGGGGCCTGGTCGAAGACGAAGTTGTCGCGCACGCCGTCGCCGTTCGGATCGCCGGCCCCGCCATAGAGCGTGTCGTTGCCGGTGAAACCGTAGAGATTGTCGGTGCCGAGATTGCCGAGCAGGATGTTGTTTTCGCTGTTGCCGAAGAGCGTATCGTTCCGAACCGAGGTCTGCAGACCTTCAATCGAGACGAAGATGTCGCCGATGGCAGCCACGCCGGTGTTCAAGTTGGAATACTGCGACTGCAGGTAGACGCGGATTTCGTCGGGATAGGCGGCATCGTCGTAGCGCACATAATCGAAGCCCTCGCCGCCGTCGAGGTAATCCGCACCCAGCCCCCCGGCAAGCGAATCCGATCCGCCCTGGCCGTAGATGTAGTTCGCACCGTCATCACCGAACCCGTAGTCATTGTGCGCAGAGAGAATCAAACCCTCGATATTGGCGAAGGTGTCGCCGGCGGCCTCTCCGGAGTTGGGACGGTCGTTGGCAAGATAGACTGCAACGGCAGATGCTGCGTTGTCATAGCGCGCGTAGTCGAAGTCGGCCCCGCCGTCCATCGCGTCGGCGCCGAGGCCGCCATAGAGCATGTCGTTGCCGCCGTTTCCGTTCAGCGTGTCCGCGCCGCCGTTGCCGACGAGGCTGTTGGCGACGCTGTTGCCCTGCATGACGTTGTTCTGGTGATCGCCGTAGAGGCTTGGCAGACCTGCAGTTGCCGTGAGGTTTGGTGCGGAATCGGGCAGTTCGACGACCGGAAGGGAAGACTGGTTGGCCACCGTCCAGCCGAGATCCGCTAGGACGGCGAGTTCGACCTGTCCGAGATGCCAGCGGTTTCCCTCATAATTGCCGACATGAAACACGGAGCCGCGATCGATGGACGGAAACCCGTCGAGCGTGGATGTCGTGCCCGAATAGTGATCCCGGCTGCCCGAGAGTGCCAGCGGAAGTGGCCTTCCAAGCAACGCCTGGACATTGGCGCCGTTGAAAAACCAGTTACCGCCAACCTCTTCGGTCAGCGTATCGAATGTGGATTGTCCGTATTCCGGCCCGTGCTGTGCGACCGACCAGAACCCCATGCCATGCAGGGTCTCATGGAGAAAGATCGAGAAAAAGTCATGGGTTCCCGGGGGCGGCGAGTGGATCTCGGTTGCGTCCGGGGAGGGGTCGAAATTGAGCGGAATACCGTAATTGGTCAGCGTTCCGTTGCTGTTGGGCAGGATATACGCCCCGAGATCGTAGTCGCCTCCGTTGGCGTCGACGCCCGTGATCGCTTCGCTCTGGGCAAATGTGCGGTCATCGTCGCCGACCCCGCCATAGGCCGGCAGCAGTCCGGTGCCGTTGTGCCCGAACTGGGTCGGGCTTCCGAACTGGACCGTGAAATCCAGCGTTCCGGCCCAGGAGATGTAGTCGGAAAGGTGATTTATCGCGGCAATCGCGTTGCTTTCGATGGCGGCGAAATAGGCTTCAAAGCCGGCAGTGCTGCCGGAAATCGTGAATGTGTAGGAATTCTGAAAATATCCGCTTGTCGTGCTCACAGGATGCCCCCCCGGTCCGGTTTGTATCGGGCGTGAGCCTATAGTGTTTGGGACGTTGCACAAGCATCACTGCAACCGATGGCTGCCAGAGCGGACTGTTGCGCATTTGGTTTCCGCAATAGGTTTCCGCAATCCGGGGCCAGCCGCAATCGGGCAGACGGCTCCCCGCCGCTTGTCCGGTTTACCATGCGCGCACAAGGTTTTGCGTTCCGATTGACCGGATCGCGGCAGATCGCCCACTATGCAATCCTACGGGAATCACCATCGGGATCACTTCATGGCCACGGACAGTTTCGTTTCGGACGGCGCACATTCGGGCCGCCGGTCGCTTGTGTGGCCTTATGCAATTCTGCTTGGGTTTGCGGGGCTCCTGGTCCTGCTCCAGAGCCTGCCGCTGGTGCTGCCGATCGGCGCGATGTACTGGGACGCACTGATCTACTACGACGCCATCGGGCGCATTGCGCAGGGCCAGCACCCGGTGATCGACTTCTTCGTGCCAGTCGGGCCGCTCGAATACTATCTCGCGGCGCTGTCGAATGCGCTGTTTCCCGAAGCCCAGCCGGTGCTTCTGACCCAATGGATCTGGGTGCCGGTGACCTTTCCGGTGATGGCGCTGATCCTGTGGGACGTGTCGGCGCGCGGCATGAAGCCGGCGCTGGGGCTGCTGCTGCCGTTCCTGCTGGTGACGGCGCTGCCGTTCAATGTGATCGACTTCTATCCCTATCCCGGCACGGACGCCTTCGGCATCTACAACCGGCATGGCGCGCACCTGATCTACCTGGTGGCTGCGACCGTGCTGTTCGTGCGCAGCCCGGTGATCCAGACCATCGTGCTGAGCGTGGTGCTTATGTCGGCGGCCTTCTGCAAGATCACCGCCTTTCTCGCAGCCGGGCCGATCCTTCTGTTTGCGTTGCTGCTCGGACGGATCCGGATTCTTACAGCCGTTGCCACCGCCGTGATTTGCATCGTCGTGGCCGGGGCGATTGAACTCGTGACCGGCATGGTGAGCCTTTACGTGCGCGACATCATCGTGCTTGCGACCGAGAACACCGGCGCGCTGCTGCCGCGGTTCCTCACGGCGGCCTCGCAACATTTCAACGTGCTGGGCGCAGGCGGTCTTCTGGCATGCGTTCTGCTGATCGCAGCGCTTGCGCACCAGCCCGCGGCGGAAGCGCGGGACGAGGGCAACAGGCTGGTGCGCATCCTCGATGCCGACTGGTTCTGGGTGGGGCTGCTGCTTGCCTGCGGCCTGTTCTACGAAACCCAGAACACAGGCAGCCACGCCTTCATCATGGTGTGGCCGGCGCTTCTGGCGATCCTTTTGAAGCCGACAGCCGGCTACGGGCGCTTTGCGATCCCGATTCTGGCGCTTGTCGCATTCACGGCCGCGCCGGATATCAGCACCATGCTGCACAAGGCCGCCCGGACCGCAGCGGTGGCGCCTGGCTACGTCAGGGTCGATGCACCGGACCTGGGGCCGATCGGTCAGGCCTCGGTCAAGGATGTCTTTGCGGAGCAGGCCGAGCGGAAGCGGCAGATCTACATCGAGCACCGCGACACCTATGAAGCCATTGCCGAAACCGAGGCGCTGCCGTCCTTCCTGCAGTTCTCGGATCACGATTACCAGTTCATGCTGCTCGAGGACATGCAAGGCGCTGCTGCCGCGGTGAAACGTCTTGAAGAGAGCCGCGGCCGGCGGTTCGAGACCGTTCTCAATCTCGATTTCGCCAATCCGTTCCCGTTCATTCTCGACATGAAGGGCAGCTACCATGTGGCAATCGGGGCCGATCCCTACCGCGCGCTGCCGCCGATGACCGAGAAAACCTTCGAAGCTGTGGCACAAACCGACCTGGTGCTTGCACCGGTCTGCCCGGTCCTGCATTCGCGCAAGCTGCTCACCGCACATTACGCCGAAGCCCTTGCCGGTCATGAGAAAATCGAACTCACGCCGTGCTTTGACGCCTATCTGCGCCGGGCGGCTCCCTGACGCGGCCTTCGCACCGCACGGAACTGCGGAAACACCGAACTCTTGGCTTGACGGTCGGAACAAGGCGCAGGACAGTGTGGTCGAAGGGTCGACTGCGCCTTTGAGGGGTGCGGAAAAGCTTGCCGGTCCAACGCCGGCAACTTGGACACGGCTCCCCGAAACCCGGTGCAATTGTCTGGAGTAAACGATGGTCATCGAACCGCCCTATCTCATTTTCCTTGGTGACGTTCCCGATGCGCTGGCCGCAAAGACCGGTCTCGGCATCGTCGACTGGCGTCCGGAATGGTGCATCGGCCAGTTGCGGCTCGACGGCTGCAAGGCCGATGCCGGAATTCCCGATCTGACCATCGCGGAAGCCAAGGAAAAGGGCGTCGAGACCATGGTTGTCGGCGCTGTCAATGCCGGTGGCGTGCTGCCCGAGCACTGGATCGCCTCGATTGTCGAGGCGCTCGAGGCGGGCCTGAATGTCGCCACCGGTCTGCACACGCGTCTTGCCTCCATCCCGGAAATCGCCGAGGCCGCGGCACGCGGCGGTGCCGGGTTGCATGATGTGCGGTTTTCCGATGTCCGGTTCGCCACCGGCAAGGGCACGAAGCGGCCCGGCAAGAGGGTTCTGACGGTGGGGACCGATTGCTCGGTGGGCAAGAAATACACCGCTCTGGCGCTTGAGAAGGAAATGCGGGAGCGCGGCTGGGATGCGGATTTCCGGGCCACCGGCCAGACCGGCGTGTTCATTTCCGGCCGGGGGGCTGCGATCGACGCCGTGGCTGCGGATTTCATCTCCGGCGCGGTGGAATGGATCGCACCTGCGGCCGACCCGAACCACTGGGACCTGGTTGAAGGGCAGGGGTCCCTGTTTCATCCGAGCTTTGCCGGGGTGTCGCTCGGTCTGCTGCACGGCGCGCAACCCGACTGTTTCATCGTCTGTCACGAGCCGACCCGCACGACCATGCGCGGCGTGAGCCATCCTCTGCCGAGCATCCAGGAGGTGATCGATCTGACCGTCACCTGCGGGCGGCTGACCAATCCGGACATCGCCTGCGCGGGCATCGCGGTGAACACGCAGAAGCTTGCCGAGGCGGACGCCCGGACGCTGCTTGAGGAGCTGTCGGCCACCTACGGAGTTCCCGCCACCGATCCGATTCGTTTCGGTGTTGCATCGCTCGTGGACCGCATAGCGGAACTGGGCTGATTTCGGGGCTGAAAAAGGGGCCGAAATCCTGAAAACAGCACTTGCAAAGGCGCAGGGGAGGGATAAGGTAAACAAGCGTTCATTTAATTTATGGATGCGAGCCGATCGCGGCGGCTGAGAGGACAGCCGTCGGGATTTGCGAGAGACGACCGGCCATTGGGAACGGCCGGAAACGCGGGCTGGAGGGCCTGCGCCCGGGCACGGCAAAACGCCGCCCGGACAGGGAGGAGAGTGGAGGATGGAAGCCACAGGCGTGACCGCCGGCGGCAAGCCGGTGACGTTTCCGCAATACCTGCTGCTGAACGCCAAGCGTTTTGCCACGCGACCGGCGATGCGGATGAAGGATTACGGCATCTGGCAGACATGGAGCTGGTCGGATCAGCGGGACGAGATCCGCGATCTCGCGCTGGGCCTGAAGGCGATGGGGCTTGGAGAGGGCGACCGCATCGCCATCGTCGGCTCCAACCGTCCGAGGCTCTACTGGGCCTTCTGTGCAGCCCAGTCGCTCAAGGCCATTCCTGTTCCCGTCTACGCCGACTCCGTGGCTGACGAGATCGCCTATGTTCTCAACCATGCCGGTGTGCGGTTCGCCATCGTCCAGGACCAGGAGCAGGTCGACAAGCTTCAGTCGGTGGCCGAGGAGGTCCCCGGCCTGACCGACATCATTTATGACGAGCCCCGCGGCCTTCGCGACTACGACCACACCCATCTGCAGGCTTTCTCAACGATCCAGGAAAGGGGTCGGCAAGCGTCGGCCTCGGACAGGTCCGTGGTCGCCGGCTGGGAAGAGGGTATCCGCGCCTCGGACGGCAGCGAAGTCTCGGCCATTCTCTACACGTCCGGGACGACCGGACGCTCCAAGGGCGTGATGCTGACGGCGGCGGCCTCGGTCAAGGCTGCCGAAGACACCGCCGAATTCGATCACATGAGCGAGAACGACGAGGTCCTGGCCTACCTGCCGCTTGCCTGGGTGGGCGACCATTACCTCAACTACGCCCAGGGCTATGTGGTGGGGCTGTGCATGAGCTGCCCGGAAAGCCCGGAAACAGTGTCGCAGAACCTGCGCGAGATCGGGCCCACCTTCTACTTCGCGCCGCCGCGCGTGTTCGAAGGCTTGCTGACGAGCGTCATGATCCGCATGGAGGACGCCAGCCGGATCAAGAAACGGCTTTTCGATCACTATCTTGGCGTCGCCAAGAAATACGGCGAGAGAATCCTCGAAGGGCGACCGGTCCCGCTTTCGGCGCGGATGTCCTACTGGATCGGCGACAAGCTGATCTACGGTCCGCTCAGAAACGTCCTCGGGTTCACCCGGATCAGGACCGCCTACACCGCCGGCGAGGCGATCGGGCCTGACCTGTTTTCCTTCTTCCGTTCGCTGGGCATCAACCTCAAGCAGCTCTACGGGCAGACCGAGGCGTTTCTCTACGTCACGGCACAGAAGGACGGAGATGTGCGTCCCGACACGGTGGGGCCGGCGGCGCCTGACGTGGAAATTCGCATCGCCGAAAACGGAGAGGTGCAGTTCAGATCGCCGGGGATGTTCGCCGGCTACTACGGGGACGAGGACAAGACCAGGGAAACAATGACGCCCGATGGCTGGGTGATGACCGGCGATGCCGGCATCTTCGATGCCGAAGGGCACCTCAAGATCATCGACCGGGCCAAGGACGTGGGCAAGCTCACCACCGGCGCGCTCTACGCCCCGAAATACATCGAGAACAAGCTCAAGTTCTTCCCCAACATCAAGGAAGCGGTGGCCTTCGGCGACGGCCGCGATTTTGTCGCGGTGTTTCTCAACATCGACCTGACCGCGGTCGGCAACTGGGCCGAGCGGAACAACATCTCCTACGGCTCCTATCAGGAGCTCGCGGGACTGCCGCGGGTCTACGAGATGATGACGGCGCATGTCGACCAGGTGAACCGGGACCTTGCCGCCGAGCCGATGATGGCGGGCGCCCAGATCAAGCGGTTTCTGGTCCTGCACAAGGAGCTCGATGCCGATGACGGTGAGCTCACGCGGACCCAGAAGGTGCGCCGCAGCTACATCGCCGAGCGCTATTCGCCGCTGATCGAGGCGCTTTATGACGGCTCGACCGAGCGCTTCATCGAAACCGAGGTCACCTTCGAAGACGGCCGCAAGGGCGCTATCCGGGCCACGGTCAAGGTCGCGGATGCCGTGATCCATCCCCCGGTCAACGAAATGCCGGAGGCCGCCGAATGAACCCTCGCATCAAGCACGTCGAACTGCATGCCGATGATGACGGTCTCGCGCCGGGCGAGGTGATGCTCAAGCTCGACAACGTGTCGCTGTCCTTCGGCGGCGTGAACGCGATCACCGACATTTCCTTCGATATCAGGAAGGGCGAGATCCGCGCGATCATCGGGCCGAACGGGGCGGGCAAGACCTCGATGCTCAACGTCATCAACGGCTTCTACCATCCGCAGAAGGGTGTGATCACCTTTCGCGGCAAGGCGCGTTCGCGCATGCAGCCCCATGAGGCCGCCGCCTCCGGCATTGCCCGGACATTCCAGAACGTGGCGCTGTTCAAGGGCATGTCGACGCTCGACAACATCATGTCGGGGCGGACGCTGAGGATGCACAGGAACTTCCTGTGGCAGGTGCTGCATGTGGGGCCGGCGCGGAACGAGGAGATTGAGCACCGGCTCAAGGTCGAGGAGATCATCGATTTTCTGGAAATCCAGCACATCCGGAAAACGCCCGTGGGAAAACTGCCCTACGGGCTGCAGAAGCGGGTCGAACTCGGCCGGGCGCTGGCGATGGAGCCGGACCTGCTTCTGCTCGATGAGCCGATGGCGGGCATGAATCTCGAGGAGAAGGAGGACATGAGCCGCTTCATTCTCGATGTGAACAACCAGATGGGCACCACGATCGCGCTGATCGAGCACGACATGGGCGTGGTGATGGATATTTCCGACCGCGTCGTGGTTCTCGACTATGGCCGCAAGATCGGGGACGGCACGCCCGACGAGGTCAAGAACAACCAGGATGTCATCGACGCCTATCTGGGGGTTTCGCACTGATGGATTTTCTCTACGCAGTCTTCATCGATCCCTTCGTCCAGATGGTCGAACTTCCGGACTTCCTGCTGCAGGTGCTGTGGGAAGGATTTGTGGCCGGCGTGCTCTACGCGCTGATCGCGCTCGGGTTTGTGCTCATCTTCAAGGCGTCGGGCGTGTTCAACTTTGCGCAAGGCATCATGGTGGTGTTTGCGGGCCTGACCCTGGTCGGCCTGCATGAAAAGGGCGTCCCGGCCTATCTGGCGCTGATCCTGACGATCGGCGTGATGGGGCTTCTGGCGCTGGCCGTCGAACGTTTCGTGATGCGGCCGCTTGTCAACCAGCCCGACATCATCCTGCTGATGTCGACCATCGGCCTGACCTATTTCCTGATCGGTTTCGGCGAGTTCATCTTCGGTGGCGAGCCAAAGCAGATGATCACCACCGAACTCGGGCTCCCGACCGGATCGACGGCCTTCGAGATCGGTGATGGCGGATTGCTGATCCTGCAGCACATCGACATCGCTGCCGCGGTCATCGCGATCATCATGGTTGCGGCCCTTGGCGTGTTCTTCAACAAGACGCGGATCGGGCGGGCGCTTCGCGCGGTGGCCGACGATCACCAGGCGGCCCTGTCGGTGGGCATTTCACTCAATCAGATCTGGGCCATCGTCTGGTTTGCTGCGGGCATCGTGGCGCTGACCACGGGCATCATGTGGGGTGCGCGCTCGGACGTGTCGTTTGCGCTCGAGATCATTGCGCTCAAGGCGCTTCCGGTGCTCATTCTCGGGGGCTTCACCTCGATCCCCGGCGCGATTGTCGGCGGGCTTATCATCGGCATGGGCGAGAAGATCGGCGAGATCTACTGGGGACCGCTGGTGGGCGGCGGTATCGAGAGCTGGCTTGCCTACATGATCGCGCTGATCTTCCTGCTGTTCAGGCCGCAGGGCCTCTTCGGCGAACGCATCATCGAAAGGGTGTAAGCGATGCACAAGAGCAGGCTATCGGCCATCGTCATCGACTGCCACACGGATCATATCGAGCAGGCGGCGGGCTTCTGGTCGCAGCTGCTCGGACAGCCGGCGCAAGCCGATGAGGACGGGCACCGGGCGACCATCGAAGCATCCGACGGCGGCGTTTCCCTTATCGTGGAAGCCGTGCGCGACGAGGCGCGGATCCATTTCGATATCGAAACCGACGATCTGGCCGCCGAGATCAAGCGCATCGAGGCGATCGGAGGAACCAAGGTCTCGGTCGTCGATCATGCCGTCATCATGGAAGCGCCGACCGGACACAGATTCCGGGTGTCCGCATCAAAACTGCACAGGCTGCCTGCGGGCGGAAATGTCTGGGGAGACGACTGATGCTCTATCGCGAGTCCGGCCAGTACAAGTCGACCTATGTCGACGACCAGGCGATCTTTCCGATCCGCGAGGATCGTATAGGTGTGCTGCTCATCGGGGTTGTGGCGCTGATCATTCCCTTCGTCGCGAGCGATTTCTTCCTCAACGCCATCATGACGCCGTTCCTGATCCTCGCGCTCGCGGCGATCGGGTTGAATGTCCTGACCGGTTACGCCGGGCAACTGTCGCTCGGCACCGGCGCATTCATGGGCGTTGGAGCCTACTCCTGCTACAAGCTGACGACCATCTTTCCGGACGTGAACATCATCGTCCTCGTGCTGATTTCAGGCGTGTTCTCGGCCGGTATCGGCGTGGTGTTCGGGTTGCCGTCGCTCAGGATCAAGGGGCTGTACCTTGCGGTGACGACGCTTGCGGCTCAGTTCTTCCTTGAGTGGTGCTTCATCCGCATTCCGTGGCTTTACAACTACAATTCCTCAGGCGCGATCGAGGTGCCCGAACGGCGCGGTTTCGGCGACGTGATCCTGACCGGTCCCGCCGCCGGGCCGATGACACAGTATTTTGTCGTTCTCGGCATCGTGGTGGTCCTGACGCTGGCGGTGAAGAACATCGTTCGCGGACGCATCGGCCGGCAGTGGATGATGATCCGCGACATGGACATTGCCGCCGAACTGATGGGCGTTCGGCCGCTGACGGCGAAGCTGTCGGCCTTCGCGGTGTCGTCCTATCTCTGCGGCGTCGCCGGCGCGATGTTCATCTTCTTCTATCTGGGAGCCGCCGAACCCTCGGCGTTCTCGATCACGCTGTCGTTCCAGATCCTGTTCATGGTGATCCTCGGCGGACTCGGCAGCCTGGTCGGCTCGTTCTTCGGGGCCGCCTTCATCTGGGGGCTGCCGATCGTGCTGCGCGCCGGTCTGCCCGCCATGGGCGTGGATATCGGCGCAGAGACGGTCTTCCATATCGCCACGATGGTGGTGGGTGCGTTGATCATCTTCTTTCTCATTGTCGAACCGCACGGGCTGGCGAGGCTCTGGTCGCTCGGCAAGGAGAAGCTCCGGGTCTGGCCGTTTCCATACGCCTGATCCGGAATGTTGCCTGGCGTGACGCCGGAGGAGGCGTCGCGGCAAGGCTCGAAATCGGCATTGTCCGGGCACGGGACCCGTCCGGACCGTCAATGCCGGGAGGTCGAGGGTCCCCGGAGTGGTGCGGTCGCCGCACCCAATGGGAGGAATACAATGCGACTGAAAAGTCTGATTGCCGGGACCGTTCTGGCCGGCACACTCGCAGGCGCAGCGCTGCCGGCCTTCGCCGACGAGCTGTACGTACCCCTGTTCAGTTACCGGACCGGGCCGTTCGCCGGCTCCGGCATACCGATCGCCAACGGCATGCACGACTACCTGACCATGCTCAACGAGCGTGACGGCGGCATCAACGGCGTGAAGCTTCGCGTTGCCGAATGCGAAACCGGATACGACACGCAAAAGGGCGTGGAGTGCTACGAGCAGGTGAAGGGCGAAGGCGCGCTGGTGATCAGCCCCTATTCGACCGGCATCACGCTGCAGGTGATCCCGAAGGCATCGGTTGACCAGATCCCGGTTCTTTCCATGGCCTACGGTCTTTCGGCTGCGGCCGAAGGCAACACGTTTCCCTGGGTCTTCAATCCGCCCAACACCTACTGGGACGGCGCTTCGGCGATCGTGACCGACATTGCACGCCGCGAAGGCGGCGGCGATGACGCGCTCAAGGGCAAGAAGATCGGCTACATCTTCCTCGACGCCGGCTACGGCCGCGAGCCGATCCCGCTGCTAGAGCAGATGGCAAGCGACATGGGGTTTGAATTGCTCCAGTACCCGGTTCCGGGCAAGGAAATGCAGAACCAGTCGTCCCAGTGGCTCAACATCCGCCGTGACCGTCCCGACTACATGATCATGTGGGGATGGGGCGCCATGAGCCCGACTGCGGTCAAGGAAGCCACCAAGATCCGCTATCCGATGGAGAATTTCTACGGCATCTGGTGGTCGGGCGGCAATGACGATGCGGCAGCCGGCGGCGAAGCTGCCAAGGGCTACCGCACGCTCAACTTCCATGGCGTCGGTGCGGACTATCCGGTGATGGACGACATCAAGAAGTTCGTCGTTGATGCCGGCAAGAGCGAGGTCGATCCGGCCAAGTTCGCCGACAACCTCTACAACCGCGGTGTCTACAACTCGATGCTGATTGCCGAGGGCATCCGCCGTGCGCAGGAGATCACCGGCAAGACGATGATCGACGCCAAGGACATGCGTGTGGGTCTCGAGAACCTCGACATCACCGAGGAGCGGCTCAAGGAAATGGGCATGGAAGGGTTTGCCCTGCCGATGAAGCTCAGCTGCGAGGACCATTCGGGCCACCACAAGGTCTATGTGGTCGAATGGGACGGCAAGGACTGGCAGAAGTCCGGAGACTGGTTCTCTCCTGACGTGGACCTCGTCAAGCCGCTCCTGGAGCAGGCCGCGAATGACTATGCGGAGAGCAACGCTCCGTGGCCCGAGCGCACCGAGGCCTGCGTCAACTGACCGGCTGAGCAGAACCGGCCTGTCGCGCGCTGAAAGCCGCGCGGCAGGCCCTTCGTCCGACTTCCAGACCGAGGCTCCGCATCATGTCGACAGCTGCTTCCGCCGAACCGCAGACAAAGCCGAACATCCTGTCGGTGAACAATATCGAGGTCATTTACGACCATGTGATCCTCGTTCTCAAGGGTGTGTCGCTGGTGGTGCCCGAGGGCGGGATCGTTGCGCTGCTGGGGGCAAACGGCGCTGGCAAATCGACGACACTGAAAGCGATCTCCAACCTGCTGCGTTCCGAGCGCGGTGAGGTGACCAAGGGATCGATCGAATTCGAAGGAAAGCGTATCGAGGCGCAGACCGCCAATGAGCTGGTCCGGCGCGGCTGTATCCAGGTGATGGAAGGCCGGCATTGCTTCGGGCATCTGACCGTCGAGGAGAACCTGTTGACCGGCGCATTTACGCGCCGCGACGGCAACGCGGCGATCAAGCGCGACATGGAGATGGTCTACGACTATTTCCCGCGGCTGCGCGAGCGCAAGTCTAGCCAGGCCGGGTACACGTCCGGCGGCGAACAACAGATGACGGCAATCGGCCGGGCGCTGATGAGCCGGCCGAAAATGATCCTTCTCGATGAACCCTCGATGGGGCTGGCGCCGCAGCTTCAGGAGGAGATCTTCGAGATCATCAAGCAGCTCAACGAGAACGAGGGCGTCTCCTTCCTGCTTGCCGAACAGAACACCAACATCGCTCTGCGCTACGCCACCTATGGCTACATTCTCGAGTCCGGACGCATCGTCATGGATGGTGTCGCCAAGGACCTGCGCGAGAATGAGGACGTGAAGGAGTTCTACCTCGGCGTGGGTGGCCAGGGCCGGCGCTCGTTCAAGAATGTGAAGCACTACAAGCGCCGCAAACGCTGGCTGGCCTAAAGGGCATTTTCTGAAGCCGGGCGGTTCCCGGGTTGGAGCGGCGGACCAGGAGATGCCGCGTCTCTGAACGTCTGGAAACCGGGCGGCCGGAGCAGGGGCAAGAAGCTGTCCTGTCTCAGCGGGACTTGTCTTCATCGGCGGAAGCAGATAAATTAAACGAACGTTCATTTAATTGTGTGAAGCATGGCGCGACGAGCGGGTTCAACGGGAGCGGAAACGGCGGAGAAGCTGCGCAACGCGGCCCTGGAGCTGTTTGCGGAATCAGGTTACGCCGCCGTTTCGATGCGGGCGATAGCTGCGGCCACCGGCGTGCAGGCGGGTGCCATCTACAATCATTTCCCGACCAAGCAGGACCTGCTCAACGAGCTCTTGCAGGTTCACATGGAAACACTGCTTTCGAGCTGGGAAGAGGCCGAGAAGCCCGGACTTTCCGCGCCGGATGCGCTTGAGCATTTCGTGCGCTTCCATATCCGCTATCACCTTGACCGGTCGCGCGAAGTCTTCATCTCCTACATGGAGCTTCGAAGTCTCGAAGATGAGAACTTTCAGGAAATCGAGCGCTTGCGGCGTCAGTACGAGAAGGCGCCGAGGGCCATTCTCGAGCGCGGAGCAGCGGACGGCTCATTCGACATCATCGATCCGCAAGTCAGCACAATGGCGATCATCGCCATGCTCAACGGCATGACGACCTGGTACCGGGAGAGCGGGCGGCTGTCGCTCGGCGAGATAGAGGCGGTTTATGTGCGGCTGGTGGCGCGGCTGGTAGGACAACGAGAGGAAGGTTGAGATGTTTTCGAAAAGCATGAATTTCGGTCTCGGCGAAGAGGTGGATGCGCTGCGCGACACCGTTGCGCGGTTTGCCCGCGAGCGGATTGCGCCTGTTGCCGAGGAGACCGACCGGGACAACCAGTTCCCCATGCATCTGTGGAAGGAGATGGGGGCGCTCGGTCTGCTGGGCGTGACAGCGGATCCGCATTTCGGCGGAACCGGCATGGGCTATCTGGCGCACACGGTGGCGATGGAGGAGATCAGCCGCGCTTCCGCCTCGGTCGGCTTGTCCTACGGCGCGCATTCGAACCTCTGCGTCAACCAGATCAACCGCTGGGGCAATGAGGCGCAGAAGGAAAAATACCTGCCGCCGCTGTGCAGCGGTGAAAATGTCGGCGCGCTGGCGATGAGCGAGCCGGGATCGGGTTCCGACGTCGTGTCGATGAAGCTCAGGGCCGAGAAGCGCAACGACCGCTATGTGCTCAACGGCAACAAGATGTGGATCACGAACGGGCCGGACGCCAACACACTCGTGGTCTATGCCAAGAGCGATCCTGACGCCAAGTCGCGCGGAATCACCGCTTTCCTGATCGAGAAGGGGATGGCCGGGTTTTCAACCGCGCAGAAACTCGACAAGCTCGGCATGCGCGGCTCAAACACCTGCGAACTGGTGTTCGAGGATTGCGAAGTGCCGTTCGACAATGTGCTGGGCGAGGAAGGCCAGGGGGCGAAGATCCTGATGTCGGGGCTCGACTATGAGCGCGTGGTGCTTTCGGGCGGCCCGCTCGGCATCATGGCTGCGGCAATGGATGTGGTGGTTCCCTACTGCCACGAGCGCACGCAGTTCGGAGAGCCGATCGGCAATTTCCAGCTCATGCAGGGCAAGCTCGCGGACATGTACACGACGATGAATGCGTGCCG
The DNA here is from genome assembly GCA_965233445.1 of Hoeflea sp. Classification (GTDB taxonomy): domain Bacteria; phylum Pseudomonadota; class Alphaproteobacteria; order Rhizobiales; family Rhizobiaceae; genus Hoeflea. The sequence goes on along the minus strand of OZ247491.1, from coordinate 3,713,003 downwards.
GGCCTATGTCTACGCAGTTGCGGCGGCCTGTGACCGCGGTGAAACCACGCGCAAGGATGCTGCGGGCTGCATTCTCTATTCCGCCGAGAAGGCGACGCAGGTTGCGCTCGAGGCGATCCAGGCGCTTGGCGGCAACGGCTACATCAACGACTACCCGACCGGACGCCTGTTGCGCGACGCCAAGCTCTATGAAATCGGCGCGGGAACCAGCGAAATCCGGCGGATGCTGATCGGCCGCGAAATGATGGCGGAAACCGCGTGAGCGTCCTTCAATCCAAGATCTCTACCGGCTCGCAGGCGTTCCGGGACAACGCGGCGCGGATGACCGAGCAGATCGAGAAGGTTTCGGCCGCCGCCGCGCTGCACGGGCAGGGTGGGCCAGAGGCCTCGCGCGAACGCCATGTCGGGCGAGGGAAACTGCTGCCGCGAGACCGGGTGGCCGGGTTGCTTGATCCGGACTCCCCGTTTCTCGAAATCGGCCGGTTCGCGGCGCATGATCTTTATGGCGGGGATATCGCCAGTGCGGGCGTGATTGCCGGTGTCGGCCGGGTCAATGGCCGCGACGTGATGGTCGTCTGCAACGACGCCACGGTGAAGGGCGGCACCTATTATCCGATGACCGTGAAGAAGCATCTCCGCGCCCAGGAGATCGCGCTCGAGAACCATCTTCCCTGCGTTTATCTGGTGGATTCGGGAGGCGCCAACCTGCCCAACCAGGACGAGGTTTTCCCCGATCGCGATCATTTCGGCCGGATCTTCTTCAACCAGGCCAACATGAGCGCCAGGGGGATTTCGCAGATCGCCGTGGTGATGGGATCGTGCACGGCGGGCGGCGCCTATGTGCCGGCGATGAGCGACGAGACCATCATCGTGCGCGACCAGGGCACGATCTTTCTCGCCGGGCCGCCGCTGGTCAAGGCCGCAACCGGGGAGGTGGTGAGCGCCGAGGATCTCGGCGGCGGCGACGTGCATACGCGGCTTTCGGGCGTGGCCGATCACTTGGCCGACAATGATGCGCATGCCCTCGAACTTGCGCGCCAGGCAGTGACAAATCTCAATGGCCGGGGCCGGGCGGGACTGTGCCAGATGGATTGCTTGCCGCCCGAGGACCCGCTCTACGATCCGGCGGAGATCGCGGGGATCATTCCCGCCGACACCCGCCAGCCCTACGACATTCGCGAGGTGATCGCCCGCATCGTGGACGGCTCGCGGTTTGACGAGTTCAAGGCGCGCTACGGCACCACCATCGTTTGCGGCTTTGCCCACGTGATGGGGATGCCGGTGGGGATCATCGCCAACAATGGCGTGCTGTTTTCGGAAAGTGCCGTAAAGGCCGCGCATTTTGTCGAGCTCTGCTCGCAGCGCAAGGTGCCCCTCGTCTTCCTGCAGAACATCACCGGATTCATGGTGGGTCAGAAATATGAGGCCGGCGGCATCGCCAAGGACGGCGCCAAGATGGTGACGGCGGTGGCCACCACGCAGGTGCCGAAGATCACCATGATCGTCGGCGGCTCGTTCGGCGCCGGCAATTACGGCATGTGTGGGCGGGCCTATTCGCCCCGATTCCTGTGGACCTGGCCCAACAGCCGGATTTCGGTGATGGGTGGCGAACAGGCGGCGGGCGTGCTCGCCACCGTCAGGCGCGATGCCATCGAGCGCAAGGGCGGCGAGTGGTCAGCCGAGGACGAGGCAGAGTTCAAGCGCCCGACCATCGAGATGTTCGAGCGGCAATCGCATCCGCTCTATGCGTCGGCGCGGCTCTGGGATGACGGCATCATCAATCCGCTGAAATCCCGCGAGATTCTTGCGCTCAGCCTGTCGGCAGCGCTGAATGCGCCGGTGGAAGAGACGAAATTCGGCGTGTTCAGGATGTGATGGGAGCTGTTCGCATGGCTTTTGCGCTCGACGAAGCCCTGAAGCGCTACCCCGGTGCCAAGACCTATAAATCCGGGGACAGTGAACGCCTGAACCGCGAGATCATCAGGCTCATGCGCTCGGGCCGGAAGACGGCGACCTGCGCGGTGCCGGAGGAGTTTGCAGACGATCCGGGGTCCTATCCGGAGGTCGGGCGCATCGATATCGCGCTTGACTGGAATGGCGCTCCTGCAATGGCGACACGGACATTGAGCCTTGAGGAGATCAGCTTTTCTCAGATGGACGAGACCCGCATTCCGGCACAGGGCGAATTCGAGGATCTTGAGGACTGGCGCAACGGCTATCGTGCCTATTACCAGCGTCAGGGCTCCTTCGATCCCGACATGATCTTTATCTATGAACGGTTCGAAGTCGTTGAAGACTTTGCCGCGGAGGAGTCGAGATGAACACGATCAGCAAAATCCTCATCGCCAACCGCGGCGAGATTGCGTGCCGGATCATCCGTACCGCGCGGAAGATGGGCATTGCGACGGTCGCGGTCTATTCCGAGGCCGATGCAGCTGCGATGCATGTGGAGATGGCCGACGAGGCTGTGCTGATAGGCCCGGCAGCGGCATCCGAGAGCTATCTCAAGATAGATACGATCCTCGATGCGGCAAAGCGCGCCGGCGCGGACGCAATCCATCCGGGCTACGGCTTCCTGTCGGAGAATCCGGAATTCGTGGAACGGGTCGAAAAGGCCGGGCTGATCTTCATCGGTCCGTCCGCCAAGGCGATCCGGGCCATGGGTTTGAAGGACGCGGCGAAAGCCCTGATGGAAAAGGCGAAAGTGCCGGTGGTGCCGGGCTATCACGGCGAGGCGCAGGACCTGGTGGTGCTGGCAGGAAAAGCCAACGAGATCGGGTTTCCGGTGCTGATCAAGGCGCGGGCCGGCGGCGGCGGCAAGGGCATGCGCAAGGTCGACCGGCAGGAGGATTTTCCCGCAGCCCTTTCCTCTGCGCGGCGCGAGGCCAAGGCCTCGTTCGGCGACGACCGGGTGCTGGTGGAGAAATGCGTCGCCACGCCGCGACACATCGAGATCCAGGTCTTCGGCGACAGCCATGGCAACGCGGTGCACCTTTTCGAGCGGGACTGCTCGGCGCAGCGTCGGCATCAGAAAGTGATCGAGGAGGCTCCCGCGCCGGGAATGCCCGAGGAAATGCGAGAGGCGATGGGGGCTGCGGCGGTGCAGGCTGCCAAGGCGATAGACTACGCGGGCGCAGGCACGGTCGAGTTTATCGTCGATGCCAGCGAAGGCCTGAGGGCGGACCGCTTCTGGTTCATGGAGATGAACACCCGGCTGCAGGTCGAGCACCCGGTCACCGAAATGATAACCGGGCTCGATCTCGTCGAGTGGCAGATCCGCGTGGCGTCCGGCGAGGCGCTGCCTCTTTCGCAGGATCAGCTGTCGATCGATGGTCATGCCGTCGAGGCGCGGATCTACGCCGAAGATGCGGAGAAGGGGTTTCTGCCGGCGGTCGGGCGGCTTGCGCATCTTTCCTTCCCCGAAGGCGATATCAGGGTGGATTCAGGCGTCCGGACCGGCGACAAGATCACGCCCTTCTATGACCCGATGATCGCCAAGGTGATCGCCCACGGCAAGACGCGGAGCGAGGCGCTCGGCAAGCTCGCAGGCGCGCTTGGACGCACCGAGATTGCCGGCACCGTGACCAACACGGCTTTCCTTGCGAGGCTTTGCCGGGACGAGGACTTTGCCGCGGAGAGGCTCGACACAGGTGTCATCGACCGCAACCTCGCCGGCCTGACGGCACGGACGCCCGCTTCGGAACCGATCACCCTTCTGGCAGTGCTGGCGGCGTCGGGCATGGTTCCTGCCGTTGCCGTTGCCGGTGCCGGTGCTGGTGTCGGCAAACCGGTTTCGGTCGCCGACATCGGTCCGTTCGAGGCCTGGGGTAGGCCCGCCCGAACCGTACGACTGGAACTCGACGGAACAGACAGGGACTTCCGCGTGGCGCGCGACGGGAAAGAGGCCTGGGTGGTCTCGGGCGGCCCCCTCGCGGATGGCGGGTTGCGCTTCGATAGGGTTTGCCACAACGGGGCTGACTGGTTGTTCGCCACCGGCGGCGTGACGAGGCGCTGCCGTCTCATTTCGAGCGACAGCGAAGTCGTTGTGTTTCATGAGGGGGTCACCCATCGCTTTGCCCGGCCCAAGGGACTGCGCGCAGATGATCTTGCGGCCGGCGGGGACCAGGTCGTCTCGATGATGCCGGGGATCATCAAGCAGGTGCTTGTCGAGCCGGGACAGGAGGTTCGGGCGGGGGAAGCGATGGTGATCATGGAAGCCATGAAGATGGAAATGACGCTATCCGCACCACGCGACGGCACAGTGTCGGAGGTGATGGTCGCCGCGGGAAGTCAGGTGGCCGACGGCGCAGTGCTTGCAACATTGTCAGAGGAGGCCCGCGCCGCCTGATCCGTGTCCGGTCCGCAGCTTGAACCGGGGCTGCGAAGCCCCACATGGGGTGGGCGGAGGACAGGCTTTCGCGACCGGCCGAGAAGGGGATACATCATGACCGAAACGCCCGAGACAGTGCTTGAATTCTGGTTTTCCGAGCTCACGCCGAAACAGTGGTTTGTCAAGGAAGAGGCCATCGACCGGCAGATCGCCGAACGCTTCACCGACCTGCACCTTGCGCTTGCGCGGGAAGTCCCCGACACCTGGCGCGCCACTCCCGAAGCATGGCTGGCATTGATCATCGTGTACGACCAGTTCCCGCGCAACATCTACAGGGATACGCCGCTGGCGTTCGCCACCGACGGGCTGGCGCTGCGTGAGGCGAAACAGGCAATAGCGGCCGGCGCGGATGCGCGTGTCCGCAAAGACAGGCGGATCTTCTTCTACATGCCGTTCGAGCATTCCGAGGAGCTTGCGGATCAGGATATGGCGGTCGCTCTGTGCGAGGCGCTGGGGAATGAGACCTATCTCGATTACGCCCACCGTCATCGCGACGTGATCGCGAAGTACGGGCGGTTTCCGCACCGGAATCCGATTTTCAGACGGGAATCGACACCCGCCGAGGAAGCCTATCTTTCCCAGCCCGGGGCCGGCTTCTAGGCGGCGTCTTTTTCGGCGGGTGAGCCTGTTCTGCGACGCTCGCTTCCGTTGCCGGTCACGATGGCCGGGGTGAGCCCGGCTCGGTCGTCACCGTTGGTTGCAGCGCTTTCCCGCCGGGTGTCCCCGACCGTGCCGAGACCTAGCCGAACCTGGCGTGGCGGGGAGCTCGCGGCCGGCGCCAAAGGCGGGTTTCCACTTTCCCCGTGGTGATCTAAAGATGAAGCCATGAGACAGTTGAGAACAGGGATGCCATGCGCCTTGACCGCCTGACCGCCGTGTTGCTGGCCGGACTGCTTCTGGCCGTGCCGGTTGCCCCTGTTCATGCCCAGACTGCCGCTGAAGGCGTCACCGAAGCCCCGGCAGCTCCTGCCGCGGCCGAAGCCGAAACGACGACCGGCGGACAAGCTGCTTCCGGCAATGAAAGCGCGCCCGGTGCGGGCGGTTCAGACAGCGTCCGGGCGGCGCCGGCTGTCTCCCCGGTGATCGTGCAGGCGGAAGAGAGCCTGGCTGTGGCTGAAGCCGACATGACGCGGCTACAGCAGCGCGTCGAGGAGAATGCGGAGAATGACAGCAGACTGATTGATCTCAAGCTCGAAGCGGAAGCGCTGGCGCGGTCCATGCTTGACCTCGGGGTGAGCCTGCGACCGCGGCTGAGTGAAATCAAGGCGCGGATCGATCAACTGGGCGCTCCTCCCGGGGAGGGCGAGCCCGCAGAACCGGAAGCGCTGGCGGCGGAACGCGCGCGTCTGGCCGAGGAGCGGGCTGCGATCAATGCGCTGACGGGACGCGCGGAAACCGTGTCGGTTCGCGCCAGTGAAATCGGCGATACAGTCAGTGCGCTGCGCAGGGATCTTTTTGCCGAGACGCTGTTCAAGCGCACCGAGATAGGCACCGGCCTGATGGCTGAGGCGTTAAGTGCGCTCGAAGAGGAAATCAGCCAGCTTCAGCGCACCTACGGCTCTTGGCTGCGGTTCATCTGGTCGTTCAAATGGGAAGCTCTGCTCGCCTGGAGTTTCTTCTCGCTTCTTGCGGCACTGATCCTGGTGCCGGGCGCCTACCGATTGTTCGGCAGTCTCATCAACCGCAATCCCTATGACGAGGATCCGGCTTATACGAGCCGTTTGTCGGTGGCGTTCTGGTCCACGGTAATTCCGTCAATGGCGATGGCGGCGCTCGCCTTCATCGTCTATCTCCTGCTCGACAGCCTGAGCCTGCTTCGCCAGGATGTTGCACCGGTGATCTCCGCGCTTTTGGCAGCACTTGCCGGCGTTTATTTCGTCAGCAAGCTGGCGCGCGGAATTCTCGCGCCGCGCATGCCAGCCTGGCGACTGGTGAGCCTCTCCAATGGCGGTGCAAGGCTGCTTTATCCGCTTGTCGTCATGCTGGTCGCGGTCAACGGGCTCGATTTCGTTCTCAATGCGGTGAGCCAGACACTGAATTCGCCGGTCGTCCTCACCGTGGCCAAGGGGTTCTTCTCGGTCTTGATCATGGCCCTCATCCTGATCGGCATGGCGGCCGGCAAGCCGATGGTTGCGGCTTCCGGAGACCCGTCAGACAGCGGCCAACGCTGGCCGCGGTTGGTCTCCGCAACGCTTCTGATGGCGGGCTTAGGTCTTATCGTGACGGCATTGCTCGGCTACATCGGCCTTGCGCGTTTCGTCGCCACGCAGATCGTGGTCACAGGCGCAATCCTGACGACGATGTATATTGGCTACCTCTCCGGAAAGGCCGTGTCGGCGCCGGAGGCCTTCGCCCAAACCGCAGTCGGGCGCTGGCTTGAGACCCGCTACACTCTCGGCGCGGTTTCGCTCGACCAGGCGGGACTCGCTGCCGGTCTCCTGATCAATCTTCTGGTTCTGATGCTGGGCCTGCCGCTGATCCTGCTGCAATGGGGATTCCAGGTCCAGGACATCGAACTGTGGTTCTACCGGCTGATGACGGACATCAGGATCGGCGGGATCACCATTTCCATCGTCGGCATTCTGATCGGTGTTCTGCTTTTCATGGTCGGCCTCGTGGTGACACGATGGTTTCAGCAATGGCTCGATGGCAGCGTCATGTCGCGTGGACGCCTCGACACGGGCGTCCGCAACTCGATCAAGACCGGGATCGGTTATCTCGGAGTGGCGATTGCCGGGCTGATCGGGGTAATGGCTGCGGGAATCGATCTCTCCAGCCTCGCTCTCGTGGCCGGTGCACTGTCTCTCGGAATCGGCTTTGGCCTTCAGAACATCGTCAGCAACTTCGTTTCGGGATTGATCCTGCTGGTCGAGCGGCCGTTCAAGGTCGGTGACTGGGTGTCCACCAGCACCACCGAAGGATTCGTGAAGCGGATCTCGGTGCGCGCGACCGAGATCGAAACCTTCACGCGCCAGTCGATCATCGTGCCCAACTCGGAACTGATCAACGCACCGGTCGGAAACTGGACCCACCGGAACAAGCTCGGTCGCGTCGATGTGCCGATCGGCGTGAGTTACAACTCCGATCCGCGAAAGCTTATTGCGATCCTGACCGAAATCGCCAGGGGTCATGAGTTGGTGTTGCGCAATCCGGAGCCCGTGGTTCATTTTTCGGGTTTCGGCGAGTCCTCGCTGGACTTCGTCCTCAAGTGCCATGTGGCCGACGTTCTGGACGGGATCACCGTCCGTACAGAACTCAGTCTGCGCGTGTTGGAACGGCTTCGCGATGAGGACATCGAGATCCCGTTCCCGCAGCGTGATCTCAACATCAAGTTCGGCGAAAACGGCGAAGCACTGGGCGTTCTGTCCGAAAGGCTGTTTGCCGCGGATGCGGGAGCGCCGAGACCCGGAAAGACCGCCGCCGTCAGCCGCAAGAAGCCGGCGGGCGCCGAAGCGGACGACAAGCGAGCACCGAGACGCAGCCGGGGAAAGCGGAAGGCCGATTCAATGGAGCCGGATTCAGGTGAGGGAGATCGCTGATCCCCGTTCAGACTGCATTCAGTTTCGCAATGATAGAAACCACATCAAACCGGGCAGCAAGCTGACCGGCATTCTTGAACAGGGAGCGGCGGCAGATGCCGTCGAACACCGATGAAGACAATCTTTGCTGCAATCGCGTTGAGCCTTGCGATGGCTGGCGCCTCCATGGCCGCGAATGTCACCAACAAGGACGACCAGTCCCACGTTCTCATCATCACCGAAGGAAGCACCAAGGTGGAAGTCGTCGTTGACGCCGGGGCCAGCGCTCTGGTCTGCCCGGCCGGGTGTTTCGTCACGATGCCATCCGGCGACCGCGAAACGCTTTCCGGCGAAGAGACGATCGAGATCATCAACGGCAGCGCGGTCATCAAGTAAGCGCGACCGCGCGTCACGGCAACGCCAGGCGGCTCCGCCGGCCGGGCAGCCGGATGTGCAGTGCAGGCTGCCCTTTTCGCGCGCCGTCACGCGGCTGCCGGTTGGTCGTGCAACATGGAGATAATGTCGTAGACAGGCTCTGGTTTTGGTGCCGCAGATTCTAAATTCTGCTCCGAGTGCAATCAGGGTTTGAGACAATGGCAGAATTTCCGAAACAGGCGAAGGTCGTCATCATCGGCGCCGGCGGCATCGTCGGCGCATCGATCGCACATCATCTTATCGAACGCGGGTGGGACGACATCGTCGCAATCGACAAGTCGGGGATTCCGACAGATATCGGGTCGACGGCACACGCTTCGGATTTCTGCTACACCACCAGCCACGATTATCTCTCCGTCTGGACAACGCAGTACTCGATCGAGTTCTTTGAGAAGATGGGTCACTACGCCCGCATCGGCGGACTGGAAGTGGCGCGGACGGGCGACGAGACCTGGATGGAGGAAATCAAGCGGAAGCTCTCCTCGGCGAGGGCGTTCGGCACTCGGGCGCATTATGTCTCGCCCGCCGAGATCAAGGAAAAGTTCCCGCTGATCGAAGAAGACCAGGTCATGGGGGGGATGTTCGATCCAGACGCCGGGCTCGTGGTTCCGCGCTCCCAGACCGTTGCCGGCAAGCTCATCGACCTCGGAGAGAAATCCGGCAAGCTTCGGGCCTTTGCCAACACGCCGGCACAATCGCTGATCGTCGAGAATGGACGCATCAAGGGCGTGGTGACCCATCGCGGTACGATCATGGCCGACTATGTGGTCGTCTGCGCGGGTCTGTGGGGGCGCCTGATCGCCGAAATGGTCGGCGAGGATCTGCCGGTGATGCCGGTCGATCACCCGCTGACATTTTTCGGCCCCTACAATGAATTCGAAGGAACCGGGAAGGACATCGGTTACCCGCTGCTGCGCGACCAGGGCAATTCGGCCTATATGCGCGACACGGGCGACCCGAAGACCACCGAGGGCGGACAGATCGAGTGGGGATACTACGAGACCGACAACCCCCGTCTCTGCCATCCGCGCGAACTTCTGGAAAAGCACGAGGCGCGGCTTTCGCCCTCACAGCGCGATCTCGACATGGAGCAGATCATCACGCCGCTCGAGCGCGCGATGGAACTCACCCCGATCCTGGGCGAACTGGGCTACAACGAAAGCCACTCCTTCAACGGTCTGCTGCAGGTGTCTGCTGCCGGCGGTGCGTCCTGCGGCGAAAGCCAGAAGGTGCGCGGCCTGTGGTATTGCGTTGCAATCTGGGTCAAGGACGGTCCAGGCTACGGCAAGCTGATCGCCGACTGGATGACGGACGGACGGACCGAGATCGATCACAACCCTGTCGACTATGCCCGCTTCTACCCGCACCAGCTCACGGAAGACTTTATCGAAAATCGCTGCTACGAGGCGGCGCAGAAGATCTATTACCCGGCTGTGCATCCGCGCGAGCCCTATGCGTCGAGCCGTGGCGTCAAACGCTCCCCCTTCCATGAGCGCGAGGTGGAACTCGGCGGCTATTTCATGGAGCTTGGCGGCTGGGAGCGCGCTCACGGCTATGCAGCCAACGAGCATCTGCTGGAGAAATACGGCGATCGCATTCCGGTGCGGGAGAACGAATGGGACAACCGGCATTTCTGGCGGGTGTCCAATGCCGAGCATCTGGCGATGAGCGAGGACTGCGGCATCGTCAACCTGTCGCACTTCCACATGGTCGACATCGAAGGACCGGACCATGTCGAGATGTTGGAATGGCTTTGCGCCGCAAAAATCGGCGGAGACGGAAACATCGGCAAGGGCATCTACACCCACTTCCTCGACGACGAGGGGATGGTGCGGGCGGACTTCACCGTGTTCCGCATGGCGGATCGCTGCCGTCTGGTCAACGGCGCAGACGCTGGTCCCCGCGATTTCCATTACATGCAGCGGGTGGCGCAGGATCGCGGTTTCGATGTGACGATCACCGATGTCTCCGAGAAGTACATCACCATCGGCATCTGGGGCCCGAATGCGCGCGAGACCCTCAAAAAGGCCGTCGCCGATCCGGCCGGCCTCGATCCCGAGAACTTCGCCTTCGCCGCGATCAAGCCGATCGAGATCGCCGGCAAGACGGTGACCGCGTTCCGCATCTCCTATGTCGGGGAGCAGGGATGGGAGCTGCACATGAAGTATGAGGACGGGCTTGCGGTGTGGGATGCGCTGCGCGAGACGGGCGTGATGGCGTTCGGCGTCGAAACCTACGCCAATTCCCGCCGCATGGAGAAAAGCCTGCGGCTGCAGAACGCCGACCTCCTGACCCAGTACAACCTGATCGAAGCCGACCTGGCGCGTCCGAAGGTCAAGGAGGCCGGTTTCCGCGGCAAGGAAAAGCATCTCGAGTACAAGGCGCGGGACACGCAGCCGGCCATGCTCTGCACCCTGGTGATGACCGACAATGTCGACAGTTCGGGCGTCGCCCGCTACCCGGTCGGGGTCATGCCGGTTGTCGATCCAGCCAGCGGCGAGGTGCTGGTCGACAGCCTCGGCCGTCGTTCCTACACCACATCCGTGGCTTTCGGTCCGACCATCGGCAAGAACATCGCCCTTGCCTATCTGCCGCAGGACTATTGCGAGGTGGGGCGCAAGCTCAATGTCGAGTACTTCGCCGAAAGCTTCCCCGTGGAAGTGGCGGCCGTCGGCTACCGGCCGCTTTACGACCCTGAGAACCTCAAGCCACGCAGCTGATCCATGCCGCCCTTCGGGCACAGGTCCGTTGCGATCTGGTTCGAAGGCAGCGGCAATCAACTGTTCTGCCTCCGGGGATGCCATGCTAACCTTCGTGCATGGCGGAATGGTTGCGACCCTTCTTGATTGGACTCGGGCTGGCTCTGGCTTTGCAGCCCGCTTCGGCACGCGAGCAGGTGGATGTGACGCTGGTTCTGGCCGTGGATGTCTCACGCTCGATGTCCACACGAGAGCTGGAAATCCAGCGCGACGGCTATGCGGCGGCCTTGGCTCATCCCGACGTGATCCGCGCAATCGGCCAGGGCGCTTATGGCCGGATCGCAGTCACGATGTTCGAGTGGGCGGGCAGCGGCTCCGTCCGGCAGGTGTTTGACTGGACACTGCTCGAAACTGCGGCCGATGCACAGGCATTGTCGGAACAGGTGCGGCAATCGCAGCCGCTTCCCCAGCGGCGGACCTCGATTTCCGGCGCCATCGAACACGCTCTGGTGCGTCTCGAAGCGTCTCCGTGGGAAGGTTTTCGCAAGGTGATCGACATTTCCGGAGACGGGCCGAACAACCAGGGCCGCCCGGTGCTTGACGCGCGCGCCAAGGCGCTTGAGCAGCGGGTTGTCATCAACGGGTTGCCGCTGATGACCAGCGATGGCCCGGGCGGCGGTTTCAACATCGACGACCTTGATGCCTACTACACCAATTGTGTCATTGCCGGTCCCGGCAGCTTCCTGGTGCCAGTGACGCAATGGGAGCAGTTTCCGGAGGCGATCCGCCGCAAGCTGATCCTTGAGATCGGCGGGATCCTGCCCGAGCAACCGGTCGTCCGACTGGCTCAGGCATTCAACTTCGGTTCGCCCGAAACCTCAAGCGAGCCCTATGACTGTCTTGTCGGTGAGAAGATCTGGGAACAGCGCCGCTGGATTTTCGACGAGCCCTGATCCCGTTCCGGGACGGATCCGTCATTGCCAGCCTGTCGGTCGGTGCCTGTCGCGCGTGGATCAGGCACTCTTGTCGAGCGCTGACTTTCACCGGTGATTTTTCGGTTTTCCCAAGCCCAAGTGTTAACCCAAATTCAATTTCGGCAATGCTAATACTCGTGAAATAACGGGGGCTTTTGCATGTTTATCGGTATTTCAGGAATGCAGTATTCGGGTGGTTCGCTTGCGGATCATCGCATTGTCGTGGTTGAGGATTCCAACGCCTTCACATCCATGATCGGCCAGAAGTTCAAGGAATCCTTCGACATCGATATCGAGGTTTGCCGCAACTTCGAGGAACTGCAACTGGCCTTCGAATATGGCGAGAAGCCGATCACGCTGGCGATCTCGAACGTCAACCTGCCGGGTGCGGAGAACGGCGAGGCTCTGAGCTATCTGGCTGACCTCTCGGTTCCGATCATCGTGTTCACCGGCACGTTTCATGAAAAGACCCGCGAGGGGATCCTTGCACGCGACATTGTCGACTATGTCATCAAGGATACGGTGCTGGCCATCGATCTGCTCGCCGAGTCCGTATGCCGCTTCCTGACCAACCATCGTCACCATGTGCTGATCGTCGATGACAGCGCAACAGCGCGTGCGCTGCTGCGCGGCCGGCTCGAGCGTTTCAACTTTCAGGTCAGCGTCGCCGAGAGCGGGGCCGAAGCGCTTGAAATTCTCAAGAAGACACCGGCAATCGGACTTGTCATCACCGACTACAACATGCCCGATATTGACGGATTTGAGTTGACGCGGCGACTGAGGTCGGCCCGCGGCAGTCATGAATTGCGTATCATCGGTGTTTCATCTTCGGACAACCGGCTGCTTTCTGCACGGTTCCTGAAAGCCGGTGGTAATGATTTCATGCTACGTCCGTTCGTGGACGAGGAATTCTATTGCCGGGTCAATCAGAACCTCGATACGCTGGACCAGATCAGAACCGCACGACGCATGATTGGCGTCGGCCAAGCCAAGGTCGCCTAGGGGCAACACGTCCAGGCCGCAATTGGCGGCCGGGACACAAATCAACGAGGACTCGCAATGACAGCAAAGACGAGGACATCCGGAGGCCGCGCCTCTTTCGATGACGGTATGGAACGACTGCGGGTGCTTCTGGTCGAGGATTCCAGAATGTTCACCTCCGCCCTGCGATACCGCTTCGAAACGGATCTGAATGTCGATGTGGTCACCTGCCAGTCGCTTGCCGAATTGCGCATGGCCGCCGCGGATGAGAACCACGGCTTCTTCGTTGCCGTGATCGATCTCAACCTGCCCGACTCGCCGCATTGCGAAGCTCTCGACTACGCCGTGGAAATCGATCTTCCGACCATCGTCTTCACAGGCAAGTTCGACTTCAACATGCGCAAGAAGATCCTCAACAAGAACGTGCTCGACTACGTGATCAAGGATACGGACCGGGCGTTTGATGAAATCGTGCAGGCTGTCGACAGAATCATTGCCAACTGCCGGTACAAGGTTCTCGTCGTAGATGACACCAAGACCCAGCGAAGCATCCTGTCTTCCATGCTGCGGGCGCAGAAGTTCCAGGTTGTCGAGGCTGCATCGGCCAGCGAGGCGCTTGCCGCGCTGCAGGCCGATCCGGACATTCGGCTCGTTCTCACCGACTATCACATGGGCGACATGGACGGCTACCAGCTTACCCGCAAGCTGCGACGGACCCATTCGGATGACGTTTTGCGGATCATCGGCATTTCCAATTCCGACGATCCTCAGCTTTCGGCGAGCTTTCTGAAGGCAGGCGCCAGTGATTTTCTCTACCGGCCCTTCGTCCAGGAAGAGTTTCAGTGCCGCATTGCACAGAACATCGGGATCCTGACGAAGATGGCGGCGCTGAAGAAAGCTGCGGCACTGTTGCCGCCGGTTGGCATTCCAGCATAGTTCGCCGGTGCGGTCAGGCCGCTGTCTGGTATTGCTTGCGGTCCGCGCGCTCCTGTTGCGGTGAACGATTGTAGAGTTCGCGGTAGCATTTGGAAAAATGCGACGCGGACACGAAGCCGCAGGCAACGGCGACTTCGACCACCGGCATCGGCGACTGGATCAACAGGTGACGCGCCCGGTCGAGCCGGATTTCAAGATAGTAACGGGCTGGCGAACGGCCCATCTCCTGCCGGAACAGACGCTCGATCTGCCGTCTCGAGAGCCCCGCGCCGTCCGCGATCTCGATGAGCGACAACGGTTCGGCGAGATTGGCTTCCATCAACTCGATGATCGACAGCACCTTTGCGTTCTGGACGCCGAGGCGCGCCCGCAGCGGCAGGCGTTGGCGGTCATGGGCGGAGCGGACGCGGTCGGTCAGCGCCATTTCACAGATGCGATTGACCAGGGTGTCGTCGTGGTCTTCGCCGATAAGGCTGAGCATCATGTCGAGCGCAGCAGTTCCGCCGGCGCAGGTGTGGATCCCGCCGTCAATTTCATACAGATCGGCAAACACCTTGGCTTTCGGATAGGCCTCGGCGAAGCCGGGGAGGTTTTCCCAGTGAATGGCGCAGCGGCGGCCTGACAAGAGGCCCGCCTTGGCCAGAATATGGGCGCCGGTGCACAGTCCGCCGACGGCTACGCCGCGATTGTGCTCTTCGCGCAGCCAGGCGAGGACAGACTTGTTGCTGAAGCTTTCGACATTCACGCCGGAACAGACGAACACCATGGTGGGCCGGCTTTCACCCGACAGATTGCGACGCTCGTCCTCGAGCGATGTGTTCACCGCCACCTCGACCCTGTTCGATGCCCCAACGGGAGTGCCGTCGTGGGAGGCCAGACGCCATTTGTAGCACTCGTATCCGAGCATGAGATTGGCGAGACGCAACGGTTCGATCGCCATTGCGAATGCGATCATCGAGAAATCCTGCACCAGAAAGAAGACGATCGAACGCTTATGTTTCTTCTCTGAGGGCATGCCCAAACCTCATTGCGCGCCGCCGGGGTCCATGTCGCGATCGGGCAACAGAAACACGGTTTTTCGGCGGCTCGCAAGAGAATTTTTCAGCTTCAAAGCCGGGGCAAGGCGTGCTTACCAGATGTGCGGGGAACGGTGCTCCTTGCCCAATCCAACCAGCGAACGCCGGCTCCCGGGGGACGGCCAGCCTATGTCCTTCCGCAGTTCGAGCGGCAGGTTGCCCATGGCTGCGTCGAGGCTGCGGCGCTGACGGTCGCGGTTCCACTTCCGCACGTGGCGGCTCAGATAATCCATTCCAAACATAGCGGTAACTCCTTCGCTTTTGTTGACCAGTCCTGCTGGATTGACATCAGCATCGTTCCAAGCCATGATTCAATCAAACGAAATGAATTGACCTCTATGTTAAACGGAATTGAATGACATGAATGCTCCGATCAACCATCCCCTGATCATGCTGGATCCAGATGTACTCAGGAGTTTCGTCGCCATCGCCGAGACAGGCAGTTTCACCGCGGCCGCCGCGCGGATCTACCGGACGCCGTCTGCGGTTTCGATGCAGATCAAGCGGCTCGAGGAGCAGCTCGGCGTATCGGTGTTCCTGCGGGATGCCCGAAACGTGTCGCTCACACAGGATGGTGAAGTGCTGTTGAGCTACGCCCGGCGGCTGATCGCGCTCAATCGCGAGGCCATCTCCCGGTTCGTCTCCTCGGACGTGTCAGGAATCGTGCGGATCGGATCGCCGTCCGACTACGGCGAGGCGGTTCTTCCAGATGTGCTCAAGCGCTTTGCCAAGACCCACCCGGCGGTGGCGGTTGACGTGGTCATCGACCAGTCATCGAACCTCGTGAAGCGCTTTGCGTCGGGTCATCTCGACATCGCGTTGATGAGCTGCGTGCAGGACATGGATACCGGTGGCGGAGAGGTGGTGTTTTCGGACGAGATCGTCTGGGCCGGCGCCAAGGGAGGCCAGGCCTATCTGATGGATCCGCTGCCGCTTTCGATGTGGGAGGAAACCTGTGTGTGGCGGAAGAATGCGATCGAAGCGCTTGAACGGGCAGGCCGGTCATACCGCGTCGCCTACATGACTTCGCATTCATCGGGTCAGAAGGCCGCGATCAAGACCGATATGGCCGTCGCTCCGATGGGGCGGAGTTTCCTCTCCGATGACGTCCAGATTCTGGGCGAGGAGTGCGGACTGCCTTCGCCCGGCGGCTATGACCTGGTGCTGCAGATGGCCAAGAACGCCAGTGCACCGGTTGCGGCTCTGGGCGATCATTTCAGGGTCTGCTTCGAACGCTTCCGTCAGACCGGATCGTTCACCGGCATCTGAACCCGGAGATGCAGGGCAACGCCATGAGGTGACGCCCTCCCTTTGGAGGCGTGAATGAACGGCTCATGAACCGCCGGTTCAGCGATGGCACAGGATCGGCAAGGCATAGTCTTCACACGGTCGCCATCGGGGGGACCTTCAAGGGGAGCAAAGATCATGCGTAACGTTTTCAGTCTCATGCTGGTTGCCGCAGCAGTCGCCTCAATCACCACCGCATCCGTTCCGGCCCAGGCTTCTGCCTTCACCGGCGGAACCATCACGGCGATTGCGCCGGATGACGCGCTCAATATCCGCAAATGGCCATCCACGGCTTCGAAGATCATCGACGCCTATCCGCTCGATGCGCCGATCAGCCTGACGGGTCGCTGCAAGGACATCACGACGAATGTTTCCTTCCGGATCGACGGCTACGGCAGTGCAAGCTGGAAATACGCGCAGATGAAAAAGGCTCACGTCTGGTGTCAGGTGATGACCGACGACGCCGAGCTTGGCTGGGCGAGAGGAAAATACATCTGGCCTGAGTGAGGCGTCCGGACCAAGTGTCAGAAGCGGAGGGAGGTCCCTTTCGCTTTGAACTCCGGGGAGCAGTCCTGTTAGTGCTTGCTTCAGTCCGCCCGCGCCTGACTGCGCCGCCGTGCCAGATACAGGTGGAGGGCGATGGCGCCGCTGTAGCAGATCACCAGAAACAGGGGCAGTCCGAAACCGTTGCCCAAGGTCAGGATGGCGAGCGCAGCCGGGGTGCCGAGCCCGTTGCCGATGTTGCCCATCTGGGCAAGGCCGCCATTGGCGAGCGCCCGTTCCGGCAAGCCGGGATTGAGCTCGGGCACGGCGGCAAAGCTTGCGCCCTGAACCAGACCGAGACAGGCGAACAGGGCAATCGCCAGTCCGGCACTCACGCCGAAGACAACCAGGGC
This sequence comes from Hoeflea sp., assembly GCA_965233445.1. Taxonomy (GTDB): domain Bacteria; phylum Pseudomonadota; class Alphaproteobacteria; order Rhizobiales; family Rhizobiaceae; genus Hoeflea. Next base: position 3,695,811 of record OZ247491.1, on the reverse strand, counting down.
AATGGCCATCACAATGGCGAGACCGAACCCTGCCACGATGACGCTGACCGAGGACAGGTATCGCAGCAGCCATGTTCCGATTATCAGCGATGATGCGATACCGGCAAGCGGCATGGCCGCTGTCACATAGGTGCGCTGCGCGGGGTCCAGCATCGGTGGAAGGATCGCCAGCAGGGACACGAATGTAAGCGTGTAGAACAACCATCCCAATGCCGGCGCAGCTATGAACGGCGAAGAATAGACGCTGACGTGACGCCGTGCGATGTCGCCGATCGAAGGCCATGCCGGTGCGCCGGTGCGGTCCGGCCGGGGCAGCACGAAGGCCAGAAGGATTGCGAAACCCGCCATGTAGAGAGCATGAACCAGGGCAAGGGCGCCCAGGCCGTGCGTGCCTATCAAGGCCGGGGCAAAGAGCGCGACGACGGCGAATGCGACACCGAAGAATGTTCCCCACAGCGTCAATGCCGCGCCCTGAAACCGAGGTTGCGACGTCTGGGCAATCAGCGTCGGGGCCGCCACCACGATGGCGAGGTGCGAGAGGCCTTCTACGAAGCGGCTCAGCAACATTGCCTCGAAGCCGGGCATCGTCGCCTGCCATGCCGAGATTACGGCGCCGAGCCACAGTCCGGAGAGCAACAGTCTTCTGAGCCCGATCTGGATGGCGATGACGCCCGCGACCAGTCCCAGCCCCATGCCGACAAAGGAAATCAGGGAAACGAGATAGCCCGAAGCGGCTCCCGTCTCGCCGTAATGGCCCTGGAGTTCCGGAAAGATCACGACGATCTTTGCAAATTGCGCCGCGGCGCCAAGGCCGCCCGCCCACAGTGCGAGAACAACGAACAAGGGTGAGCGGAGAAACAGCGGCATGAAGGATGCCGTAAACGCAACGGCGATTCGCGTAAAGCTCGCGCTCAGCGAACCGCACGACTTCCGGCCAATGCCGGGTCGACCAGGGCGTGATCAGCCCGCGACGATGCGCAGCCGCGGTGCGTTATCCGCGCCGCCGCCCGCCACGCCGGCGTCCCGCGCCGGGCTCGGTTCCGTCCGCTGCATTGGTGTCCTTGGACCGTTCCGGCAGCTTGACCACTTCGGTCAGTTTGGGAAACGCGTCGACCTTGTTCGGGAAGGCCATGGCATTGACGAAATGCTCCTGGAACTTGCTTTCGAGCGCCGTTTCGATCTTCTCGATACGGGTCACGGTCTGCTCGATCTCCCGGCGGTGGCCGCGGTTGAGAAGGGCCATGCGCGCGCCGGTTCCGGCCGCATTGCCGACGGCCTTCACCTTCTCGAGATCGCAGTCGGGAACAAGGCCGAGCACGAGCGCGTATTTCGGATCGATGAAGGAGCCGAAGGCGCCGGCAAGACCGATACGGTCGACATGATCGATGCCCTGCTTGTCCATCAACAGCTTGACGCCGGCATAGAGTGCTGCCTTGGCGAGCTGGATGGCGCGCACATCCGTCTGGCTCACCATCAGCCGCTGTTTGCCGTCCCGGAGCAGATAGGAGAATGTACGGCCACTGCCGACGATCCGGTCGCTTCTGGACGCGAGGTCGCCATTTATGACACCGTCTTCGGTGATGATGCCTGCCAGATACATCTCTGCGATGATCTCGATGATACCGGATCCGCATACCCCGGTGACACCGACTTTTTCAGCGGCTTCGTCAAAGCCCGGTTCATCCGACCAGGGTTCGATGCCGATGACGCGGTAGCGCGGTTCAAGCGTTTCCGGATCGATGCGGATGCGTTCGATGGCGCCGGGGGCGGCGCGCTGTCCGCAGGAGATCTCTGCACCCTCGAAGGCCGGACCGGTTGGAGAGGATGCGGCGACTGTGCGCGTGGAATTGCCGAGCACGATCTCGGCATTGGTGCCCACATCCACGAGCAGCATCATCTCGTCCTGACGGTGCGGCCCCTCGGTCAGCGTCGCGGCTGCGGCATCGGCGCCGACATGACCGGCGATGCAGGGCAGCATGTAGGTTCTCGCACCGGGATTGAGCGGGATGCCGATCTCGGCGGACCGGATATTGACCGCGCCCGAAACGGCGAGTGCGAAGGGCGCGCCGCCCAGTTCGGTCGGATCGATGCCCAGAAACAGGTGGTGCATGATCGGGTTGCCCACAAAGACCGCGTCCAGGATGTCGGCGCGGTCGATCTCGCCCTCGGCGCAGACCTTGTCGATCAGCCCGTTGATCGCCTGGCGCACCGCTGTGGTCATCCCCTCGCGCCCTTCGGGGTTCATCATCACATAGGAGACGCGGCTCATCAGATCCTCGCCGAAGCGAATCTGCGGGTTCGATGTGCCGGAGGAGGCCAGAGTGCGGCCCGAGAGCAGCGAGGACAGGTGCATGGCGATGGTGGTCGAGCCGATGTCGCAGGCTATCCCGTAGGCTTCGTTCTTCAGGCCGGGGTAGACTGCAATTAGTGTCGCCGGACGGCCCTCGAACGGCTCGTGGATTGCGGCGGTGACTTTCCAGTCGCCCTTGCGCAGGATCTGTTGAATCTGACCGAGCAGATAGGCGTCGATGGCCAGATCCTTGAATCCCCAGTCGGTCTCTATCGCCTGCAGCATCCGGTCGAGATCGCCGAGAGGCTTGTGCATGTCGGGCTCTTCAACCTCGACATAGCACATCTGCACCGCCGGATTGCGCTCGATGACGCGGCCGTCGGAATCCTTGCGCACCACCTGCGCGTTGACCACCGTGTCCTGCGGGATGTCGATCACCAGGTCGCCCATGATCTTCGCGGAGCAGGAGAGACGGCGACCCTCTTTCAGGTCGCGTTTCTGGGCGTAGCGCACCTCGTTGCCGCCGAATTCCGAGATGTGGTCGCTGGATGAGGTGATCCCGTGCTTGGCAAACACACCCTCTTGCACCTCGACCTGACAACGGCCGCAAATGCCGCGTCCGCCGCAGACGCTCTCGACATGCACGCCGAGTTGGCGTGCCGCCTCGAGAATGGGGGTGTCCTTGGGAAAGCGGCCCCGCTTTCCCGAGGGCATGAACAGGACAAGATGGTCCGCCATGGGCTTGCTTACGCTCCGCCGGACCGTCCCGCGCGGCCTCCGCGGCGGCGACCGCCGCCTCCGCCTTCACCGGACGGTGCTGCGGACTGCGGGGCAGGAGCGCCCGAGGCGTGCGGCTGGTAGTCCTTGTAGGTCTTGATCCAGGTCATACAGTTGGGATCGGTGCCGTTGAGCACGTTGGCAGCGCGCACGGCTTCCATTTCCTGCGGGCGGCAGGGGTTCATGATCGCCGATGTCATGCCTGCGCCGATGACCATCGGAATGAAGCCGGCATTGATGCCATGACGATGGGGAAGGCCGAAGGAAATGTTGGACAGGCCGCAGGTGGTGTTGACCTTGAGTTCGTTGCGCAGGCGGTGCAGCAGCGCAAAAACCTGCTGGCCGGCGGTGCCCATGGCGCCGATCGGCATGACCAGCGGGTCGACCACGATGTCATGTGGCTTGATGCCGTAATCGGCTGCGTGTTCGACGATCTTCTTGGCGACCGCGAAGCGGACGTCCGGATCCTCGGAGATGCCGGATTCGTCATTCGAGATTGCCACGACCGGCACGTCGTATTTCTTGCAGAGCGGCAGGATGGCCTCGAGCTTTTCCATCTCGCCTGTCACCGAGTTGACCAGGGGTCGGCCCTTGGCGACCTTGAGCGCCGCCTCGATGGCTGCGGTGACCGAACTGTCGATCGACAGCGGGACATCGACGAGCCCCTGGACAATCTCCAAGGTCTGAACCAGAAGGCCCGGCTCGGTCTCGTTCGGGTTGACCGATGTCACGCCGGCATTGACGTCGAGCATGGTGGCGCCGGCGGCAACCTGCGCCAGTGCGTCGGCCTTCACGGTCTCGAAATTGCCTTCGATCATTTCGGCGGCCAGCTTCTTGCGGCCGGTCGGATTGATGCGTTCGCCGATCACGCAGAACGGCTGGTCAAAGCCGATGATCACTTCTCTGGTGGCGGAGGCGACGATAGTGCGTGTCATGTTCGATCCTTGCTCTGAGGATATAAAGATTTGTTTATGTGGTTATCCAATTTTCGCCGGCAATGCAAGCCGACAACCTAGACGGACGGATCTGCCTCGCTTGCAGCTCCTGCCATTTCATGTGGCACGAACTTGGGATCCTCGAGGATTTCCTCCATGCGTGCGGCCACCAGTTCGTCCACGGGGCTTGATTCGCGGGTCCAGGGACGGCGGCCCTTCAGCACGCCGGATTCATGGACGATTTCGGCAACGAATTCCTCCTGCCGGTATGCCATCACGTGAATGCCGGAGACCCCTTCGATCTCCTTTACCTCGTTGATGATGTCGATGCAGATCCGCTTTCCTTCCGCCTTCTGATCCTCTGCACCTTCCAGGCGCTTGATGATCTCGTCGGGAATGTGCACGCCCGGGACGTTCGTTCGCATCCATTTGGCGGTCCGCGCAGAAGCCAGCGGCCCCACCCCGCACATGATGAAGCATTCCTTGTGAAGTCCCATGTCACGTACCTGCTGCATGTACTTCCGGAACATCGGCACGTCATAGCAATACTGGCTCTGGACGAATTGGGCTCCGGCGGCGATCTTCTTGGCCAGCCGGTGGGGCCGGAAGTCATAGGGGGGCGCAAACGGGTTGATCGCAGCGCCCAGAAACACCGTGGGCGGGCTGGTCAGCTTGCGGCCCGAGAGGAACTTCGAATTGTCGCGCATGATGCGGATGGTTTCGAGCAGAGACATGCAGTCGAGATCGAACACCGGCTTGGCGCCGGGCTGGTCGCCCGCCTGAACACCGTCGCCGGTGAGGCACAGGATGTTCTGCACGCCCATGGCTGACGCGCCGAGCACATCGCCCTGAATGGCGATGCGGTTCTTGTCGCGGCAGGAAATCTGCATGATGGGCGCGTAGCCCATGCGGGTCAGGAGCGCACAGATGCCGACCGAGGACATGTGGGCGTTGGCGCCGGAGGCGTCAACCGCATTGATGCCATCGACCCAGCCATCGAAGATCGCGGCCCGCTCGTAGACATCCTGCGGATTGGCGCTGTCGGGCGGGTTGAGCTCGGCGGTGACGGCGAACTCGCCGCGGCGCAGGATGCGTTCGAGACGGCCCAGCGACGAATGTCCGGGCAGCGGCTCAAGAAGGGCGCTCGGATCGTGTGCTTGCGAATCCGTAGGGGTCATTGGGCAGCTCCCGGGTTTGCCGCTGCTTCGCGTTCGGCTGCCGCCGCCGCAGTGACTCGCAGCCAGGACGACGTCTCCCGCAGCGACTGGTCCACCGGCTTCTGCACATTGAGGATGTTGTCACGGCCTTCCATCTTCTGCGCACCCGACCAGGCCTGCACCCAGACGCAGGGCATGTCGGGTTCGACCTCGCAATGGCCGTTCGCACGAACGCCGCCGCAGGGGCCGTTGCGCAGCTGTTTCGGGCAATTCATGGGGCAGGACATTCCGGTCGATGACAGCACGCACTGGCCGCACATGCGGCAATCGAACAGGAAGCCCTTGACGTGCTTTTCGACGAATTTGACCGGTCCCTCGGCGCGCTGGTACCCGATGGTCTTCCACATCGGGTGCAGCATCAGGAAGGCGTTGGCGAACCGCGCGTAGAACCACTCCAGCGCCCGCGATTGGCGTACCGCCCAAAGCCTGATCGCAAAACTGCGCGCCTTGCGGCCGGTTGCGGAGACCCCGGCCGGCTTGTAGGCCGTCTTTGTCGCCGCCTTCTTGTTCAGGCTTGCCTGCGTCGCTTTTGTCGGTTGGTCAGCCATGGCTCTCCCTGCCTCCGCCCTTGACGAGGGCGACGAGCCGCTCCTTGTCATAGGCTGCTTCAAGCTCGGCCGCGGCCGTCTCGGCCTCGGCTTCAAGGTCATCGGAGACTTCCACCGGGTCGGCCCTGCGCCAGTCGGCGAGATAGTCATCGGTTTCGGCCGCACCGGTGCGCATGGCGCACATGTCTATCGCTTCCGTGAAACGCAGCGACAGTTCGCGCTTTGCGGAAGCGCGCCCTTTCTTGACGATCACCTGAGCGGGAATGTCGCGCCAGTAGACGATGATGCAGTTGGCCATGGAGGTCTCCTTGAAAGTTACAATGCGCATGGTGTTTTCGGGCCGCTTCGCTCACGACGACGCGTTGCGCGTCAAAAGCGACTTGACCTGAATCGATGGTCGATAAGATGTGGTGGCCGACTTCGGGTCGCTACCAGATGCGGCGGGTAACGCCGGTCCGGAGATATGTCCAGATCGGTGGATGGTAACGCTGGACCGAAGGCAGATCGCTGGTTTTCGGTTCAAGTCGTCGGTTGAGCGCATCCTCGACCGCCTTGATGGCGATGTCACGCGATCCTGCCGCCATGATCATGGCATCGGTGAGAAGCGAATCGCGCGGGTCCGGTGTGAGAAAGGCCTGGTAGAGAATGTCGCCTGTATCGACGCCGGCATCAACGAGATGAACGGTGGTGCCGTAATTGGCTTCGTCGCCGCTGGCGCGCGCCCACCAGCCTCCGGCCAGACCGCGGTATTTGGGATTGATGCCGGAGTGGTAGTTTAGAACGGGGCAGGGAATTGCGGCCAGGGTCTTCCTGCTCAGCATCCGGCAACTGGCGAGAAAGACCACGTCGGGCGATGTCGCGGCAATCAGATCGCGGCAGTCGTCGCCGTTTGCAGAAGACACCGCGGTGACGGGAACCTTGGGTGAGGGCGTTGTCGTGATCCCGTGCTCGGCCACGATTTCGGCCTCGCGGTCGCGTGCGAAGCGTTTGCCGAAGCGGGAGACAGTCATGGTCAGAAACTGCCCGAAGGTCTGCCACCATCCGAGCTTGCGGGCGCGACGCCTGAGAAACAGGGCCTTGGATTCGGGTTGTTCGAGTGCGACCTCGACGCCCTCGAACCGTTCGGCCAGGGCATTGATGATGACCCAGGGGTAGGGGCCACCAGCCGTGATGACCATGATCTTCTTCGGTTCGGCCATGACAGCTCCTCCGGCAAGCATCTTCGGGGTTGCGCCGCAAGGATAGGCGCAAACCGGTTAAGAAGCGGCTAGTCGGGAGCTAGAAGATTGTCGCGAGCAGGGCGCCGGTCGCCGTGAGGACAAGTCCGGCGACGGCGATCGAGACCAGCCCGACAATCACTCCGACCGCAAGACAATTGCCGTCCCGTTCGGTGTGGGCGACACCCAGAACCGCCACGGCGAAAGCAGGAAGCCAGTTGCCAAAGGGAATCGGCAGCACGCAAATGACCGACAGCAGAAGTGCAAACACCCCAAACAGCCGCTCGCGCAAGGCGCCGTCAAGCGGCCAGTTGCGCGGCCGTACCCAGTTTTCGGCGCTGCGCAGCCAGGGGGAGACCTTCGCCACCATGCGCTGGAACGTGGCGCGGTCGAGGGAATAATCGGCGATCACACGGGGCAGCCAGACCTTGGGGTAGCCGATCACCACCTGCCAGGCCACGAAGATCATCGGCAGTCCGAGCACCATCGTGGCGCCGGGAGGAAGCGGGATCAGATTTGGAAGCGCAAACACCAGAAGAAAGGCACCGAAGGAGCGGTCATCCAGCGCGGTGGCAATCTCGCGCATGCTGATACGTTCCTGGGCTTCGCGCGCGAGGCGTTCGAGCAAGTCCGAGAGCTTCTCAGGGTGCTTGGAGGCACTGCCGGTAATGGAGGGGATATGGGAGGCTCTTGACTGCGAACTCACGTGGATGATCCTGGCTTCGAACGGATCACATCTAAGCACGGATTGCTTAAAGATTATGGCACGGATGAATATATTTTTTGCCGGCCGTTTCGGGTCCTGCAGGATGGTGCGTCGTCAAAGGTCGGCGAGAGCCGCCGACAGATCACCATACCCGGTGACGCGCCGCTCGTAGGGCAGGCCGAGCCGGGAGGCTGCGTCGCGCGCCTTTCGTTCCAGCTCCGGATCGTCGGTCTGGGCGAGATACAGAGCGCGCTCGTAATGGCCGAAATAGGTGCTGCGCAGTTCGGGAAAGCGGTCGAGACCCAGAGGCCTGATGAGAAACGCCTCGAAATGCCGTGCCAGGAAGTCGGTGATGAAGAAGGTCGTCATCATTCCGTCGGCTTCCGCCTCGAAATCCGCGTTGCCGATATAGAACGAAAAGCAATGCGGTCCTTCGATGCGTTCGACTCCATGGTCGGCGCACACCCGGTCGAGCGCGCCGCCGGTGCCGCAATCGGCATACCCGATGAAAATGTGCCGGTAGCCTTCCTGCCTTGCACGAAGGATGGCGCGCTCAACGGCCGGGGCAATCCGTTCGGGATGGTGGTGGTAATTGGCGTCGATGCACTTGAGATCGACATGGTCATGGCCGAGCTGCGCGTTTACCGCCAGCACCTCGCGGGCGATCATGCCGCATGCAATGACCCGCACCTTTTTCTCCCGGTTGCGTTCTCCGGGGCCGGGGGCTTCGCCTGGTCGAGGTTTCATCGCTGCGTCCCTCTGGACGGGCGCCGCCGGATGTCTCCGGCGGCGAGACTTGCCGGACTTACGCGCCGGCGGCCAGCTGATTGTGGCGACGCTTGATCAGTTCCTTGGCTGTTTCGACAGCCACGGCGGCGTCGCGGCAATAGGCGTCGGCGCCCACGGCCTTGCCGAACTCTTCATTGAGCGGCGCGCCGCCCACCAGCACGATGTAGTCGTCGCGCATGCCCTTTTCCTTCATCGTGTCGATGACGACCTTCATGTAGGGCATCGTGGTCGTCAGAAGCGCGGACATGCCGAGGATGTCGGGCTTTTCGCGCTCGATTGCCTCGATGTAGTTTTCGACGGGATTGTTGATCCCCAGGTCGACGACGTCGAAGCCTGCGCCTTCCATCATCATGCCGACAAGGTTCTTGCCGATGTCGTGAATGTCGCCCTTGACGGTGCCGATGACCATCTTGCCAAGCTTCGGCGCACCGGTTTCGGCCAGCAGCGGGCGCAGGATGAACATGCCGGCCTTCATGGCGTTTGCGCTCATGAGAACCTCGGGCACGAAGAGAATGCCGTCGCGGAAGTCCTCGCCGACGATCCGCATGCCTTCGACAAGCGCCTTTGTCAGAACCTCGTAGGGCGTCCAGCCGCGTTCCAGAAGGATGTTGGTGCCTTCCTCGATCTCTTCCTTGAGTCCGTCATACAGATCGTCATGCATCTGTTGGACAAGTTCATCATCGGAAAGCTCGGAGAGGATGATTTCATCGTCAGACATGGGTTTCTCCCTCGTTATCCTGACCGGCTGCCAAGTGTACCAGATCCCAGTCTGCATAGCGATATAGGCGTTTGTTTGCAAAAAGTTCCTTGAAAGCGACGCCGGACACGGAAATTGCGACGGCGCCTCCGGTTGCGATATTCCTTGAGCGCCAAGGCTTGGCGCATAGAGGCAGGTGTGGGGGGTGGTTTCGGCTAGCATGGCGTCATGGGCGCGATTGGGCGTCAAATCAGATCATGCAGGCTTATAATGGAAGATCCAGATACGATTTCCCTGACAGAATCGGCGCCGGAAGCTCCGGCCGAAGGTGCTTCTGGCCGACGTGGCCGTGGCGCCGCAGCTCGCCGTGCGCAGCGTTCGGGCGGCGGCCCCGGCCAGTCGATGCCCTTCATCATGCGGCGCCTCAACAACTACGAGGTGCTCGACGAGGAAGGCCTGAGCCTGATCGAACACAATGCCGACAAGGTGCTGGAAGAGGTGGGCATCGAGTTCCGTGACGACGCCGAAGCGCTGAAGCTCTGGAAAGATGCCGGCGCGGACGTCAAGGGCGAGCGGGTGCGCTTCCCGAGAGGCCTGTGCCGCGAGCTCCTCAAGACGGCGCCCGAGGTGTTCACTCAGCATGCCCGCAACCCTGCGCGGTCGGTGCAGATCGGCGGCAAGGCGACCGTGTTCGCTCCGGTCTACGGCCCTCCCTTCGTGCGCGATCTCGACGGCGAGCGCCGCTATGCAACGATCGAGGATTTCCGGAATTTCGTGAAGCTCGCCTACATGGCGCCGTCCCTGCATCATTCCGGGGGAACAGTCTGCGAGCCGGTGGACGTGCCGGTCAACAAGCGCCATTTCGATATGGTCTACAGCCACATCAAATACAGCGACAAGCCGTTCATGGGGTCTGTCACCGCGCCCGAGCGCGCCGAAGACACCATCGAGATGTGCAAGATCCTGTTCGGCGAGGAGTTCGTCGATCAGAACTGCGTGACACTCAATCTGATCAACGCGAACTCGCCCATGGTCTTCGACGAGACGATGGTCGGTGCTCTCAAGGTCTATGCGCGCAACAATCAGGCCTGCGTGGTCTCGCCGTTCATCCTTGCCGGCGCCATGAGCCCGGTTACGGTGGCCGGCACGCTGACCCAGATCCTTGCCGAAGTGCTCGCAGGCGCTGCCTTCACGCAGCTGATCCGTCCCGGCGCACCGGTGCTGTTCGGCACCTTCGCAGCTTCGATCTCGATGCAGTCGGGCGCGCCGACATTCGGCACGCCGGAGCCTTCGCTGGTTTCCTACGGTGCTGCGCAGCTGGCGCGGCGGCTGAAGATTCCGTTCCGGACAGGCGGGTCGCTCTGCGGCTCCAAGGTGCCCGATGCGCAGGCCGCGCACGAAAGCGCATCGACACTGAACATGACCCTTCTTGCGGGCACCAATTTCGCGCTTCATTCGGCGGGCTGGCTCGAAGGCGGGCTGGTCAGCTCCTACGAGAAGTTCATGATCGATGTCGATCAGCTCGGCATGCAGCAACGCTTCGCCGAGGGCGTGGACCTGTCGGAAACCGGCCAGGCGCTCGACGCCATCGCCGAGGTCGGTCCGGGCAGCCACTATCTCGGCTGCGCCCATACCCAGGCCAATTTCCAGCAAGCATTCTACCGTTCGTCGCTGGCCGACAACAATTCCTATGAGCAGTGGCTTGCCGAGGGCGAGAAGCGGATCGAGGAACGGGCGCGTGCCCTGTGCCGCTCCTGGCTCGACAGCTATGTCGCGCCTGATCTCGATCCGGGGATCGATGAAGCCCTGAACGCGTTCATCGCTCGCCGCAAGGACGAGATGCCGGACGCGTTCACCTGAGCAAAGCCCGATAAAGCCAGGGAGACAGGCGCACGGGACCAGGTGGCGGGCCTCATTCACAAGGAGGTCTGGCGCTCCGCATTTCGCGACGGGGGGCAGGGTGGATAACCCGCCCTCCGCAGCGGATGTCGCCGGCGTGCTCAAGCCGAGCGGTCTCGAGATCCGTGGCTGGCTGAGGCCAGAGCGCGAGGAGGCTCCGGTTCTCGAGAGCGGAGAGCCGACCGCCTTGATCTGTCTTGTCGGTCATGCCGGAGGGGCTTTCTGGCCAGCCTTCGAGCACTGGCGCAAGCCGCATCCCCACGTTTCCGATCCCCTCGATACCTGGTCCAGGCATGTCATCTGCCCGATTGCGGTCACGCTCGCCGGCGAAGCGGTCTTTCCTTCGGACAAGCCATGGCAGCCGTTCCAGCTATGGGCAATGGCTGCGGAGGGGGTGAAGCCTTCGCCGCTCGGCATGCTCATTCATCCAGACTACGGTCTCTGGCACGGCTATCGTGGCGCGATCCTGTTCGGTGCGCAGGCGGCAATGGCCCTGGAGTGTTCGGATTCAGAGTGTGAAACCGGCGAGAGCGTCGCGCGAGCGCACCACCCATGCGACACCTGTGAAGGCCGACCCTGCCTGAGTGCCTGTCCCGTGGCGGCGTTCACGGCAGAGGGATTTGCTGCAGGCCAGTGTCGCGGCCACCTGGAAACGCCGGTGGGGAGGAGAGAGTGCATGGACCGCGGGTGCCTTGCGCGCGACGCCTGTCCGGTCGGGCGCGATCATCGCTACAGCGACGCCCAGATCAGGTTCCACATGGCTGCGTTTTCACTAAATGATGTCGCGCGGACCCATCCGGATCCGGATGCAGCCCTGTGACGGCATGAGAGAAGCCTTTTCCGGTATCGCCCAACGCGATCGGGTTGAGCCCCGTGCGGGTCAGCTTCTGCGGCCGCGGCGCTCGCGCTTGGGGGCTGCGTTGTCGGTGGCGACCGTGTTGCGCATCGGACCGATGCGTTCAACGATCTCCTCGACTGTCGGGCGCTTGGACTTGGTGTGGCCGTCGATTGCCTGCCGCATCGCGGCGAGGTGCTCGCAGGAGGTGCCGCAGCAGCCGCCGATGATCTTGGCACCGCTGTCGATCGCCATGCGCGCATAATCCGCCATCAGCGGCGGCGTTCCGGAATAGTGGATCTCGGCGCCGCGGAATTCGGGAATCCCGCAATTGCCCTTGACGATGACCACGGCTTCCGGATCGGTGCCGGTCATGTCGAGCAGAGAGGACAGGATGTCGGACGCGCCGACGCCGCAATTGGCACCGACGGCAAACGGCTGCTGCTCCATGTCCTTGGTCACGCCGTGAATGTCGCGCGGATGCAGGCCCATCATTGTCTTGCCGGCTGTGTCGAAGGAACCGGTGTAGGTATAGGGCATTCCGCAGCGCGATGCGGCATCCGCAGCGGCGCGGATTTCATCGATCGCCGACATGGTTTCGATCCAGATCACATCAACGCCACCCGCCTTGAGGCCCTCGATCTGTTCAGCGAAGGACTCGACCGCTTCGTCATAGTTCATTGCGCCAAGCGGAACGAGAAGATCGCCGGTGGGGCCGACAGAACCTGCAACGATGATCTTGCGGTCAGCCTTGTCGGCGACAGCACGCGCGATCTGAGCTGCCTTCTTGTTGAGTTCATGAACCCGGTTCTCGGCCTGATGCAGCTTCAGGCGGTTGCGGGTGCCCCCGAAGCTGTTGGTCAGGATGATGTCGGAGCCTGCGTCGACGAAATCCTGATGAAGCTTGGTGATCTTTTCCGGAGCCGTCTCGTTCCACAGTTCCGGTGCTTCGCCGGATTCGAGGCCCATGGCGAACAGGTTGGTTCCGGTTGCGCCGTCGGCGAGAAGCACGCCCTTTTCTGCAAGCAGTTCGGCAAGGGGGTGGGAAGCGGACATGTGGATCTCCTAGTTGTTGGTGATCGTATAAAGATATCTTTATGTCAATGCAACAGGCATGCAATTGCCGCTACGAAAAAACCCGCGGCCGATTTGCGTCGGCCGCGGGTGAAAAAGATCGGATTGTCGCGCGCCATGCGGGACGCATGACCGCCGGGCGATCAGGCTGCGTCGGCGTGGTCCACCGGCGTCACCATGGCCGCAATGATCTGGTTGATATCGAGATTGCCGATCGGCTTGCCCGACGAATCCACGACATGGGCCATCGGCGCCCCGCCGTCGGTCATCGTCTTGGCAGCCACTTCGAGAACCGTGTCGCGTGCTATCGGCATGCCCTGGGGCTCGGCCGAAAGCGGCGACATCACCATTTCGACCGAGATGACCCGACCGCGATTGACCTCGCGAACGAAGCTCGAAATGTACTCGTCCGCCGGATGCAGCACGATTTCCTGCTTGGTGCCCTGCTGCACCACTTCGCCATCGCGCAGGATGGCGATCCGGTCGCCGAGACGGAGTGCTTCATCAAGATCGTGGGTGATGAAGACCACTGTCTTGCGGATCTCGCGCTGGAGATCGAGAAGCACCGACTGCATGTCCATGCGGATCAGGGGATCAAGAGCCGAGAACGCCTCGTCCATCAGCAGGATCGGGGCGTCATTCGTCAGGGCGCGGGCGAGGCCCACACGCTGCTGCATGCCGCCCGAGAGCTGGTTGGGGTAGTTGTCCTCGAACCCGTCGAGACCGACCCGGGTAATCCAGCGCCTTGCCTGTTTTTCCTGCTCTTCACGGGGCACGCCCTGGATCTCCAGGCCGTACACTGAGTTCTCGAGAACCGTCCGGTGCGGCAGCAGCGCAAACTTCTGGAAAACCATTGCCGTGCGGTGGCGACGGAACTCGCGGAGTTCCATCTGGTTCATCTTCACCACGTCCTCATCGCCGACGATCACCTCGCCGGCGGTGGGGTCGATCAACCGGTTGATGTGGCGGATCAGGGTGGACTTGCCGGAGCCGGAAAGCCCCATGACCACCTGAATGCCGCCGCCGGGCATGTCGATGTTGATATCCTTCAGGCCGAGCACGTGATTGTGCTTGTCGTTGAGTTCGGCCTTGGTCATGCCGCCTTTGACATCGTCGATATAAGCAGATGGATTGGACCCGAATATCTTGTAGAGATTCTTGATGCTGATCCCGATGCCGGTGTGTTGCTCAGCCATGGACGACCTCCGTATGACGCTGAAGGCGCTTGCCGTAGGCCTGGCTGGCGCGGTCGAAGATGATGGCGACACCGACAATGGCCAGGCCATTGAGGACGCCCAGGGTAAAGTACTGGTTGTTGATCGCTCTGAGCACCTGCTGACCGAGGCCCTGGACGCCGACCATGGAAGCGACGACGACCATGGCGAGAGCCATCATGATGGTCTGGTTGATGCCCGCCATGATGGTGGGCAGTGCAAGCGGCATCTGCACGTTCTTGAGCCGTTGCCAGTTTGAGGATCCGAATGCGTCGGCTGCTTCAAGCACATCCTTGTCGACCAGCCGGATGCCGAGATTGGTCAGGCGGATGATGGGCGGAATGGCGTAGATGATGACCGCGATAAGTCCTGGTACCTTGCCGATGCCGAAAAGCATGATCACCGGAATCAGGTAAACAAAGCTCGGCATCGTCTGCATGATGTCGAGGATCGGATTGAAGAGGCTCTGGATCCGGTTCGACCGCGACATGCCGATCCCGATCGGGATGCCGAAGATGATCGCAAGCACTGTCGCGACAAATGTCATCGCGATGGTCTTCATCGTGTCTTCCCACATGCCGAAAAGGCCAATGGCAACGAGCACGACCATCGATCCGGCCGTGATCTTCCAGGACCGGCTCGCGAGCCAGACAAGAACGGCGACAATGACCAGGATCAAGGGCCATGGCGTGTCAGTCATGAAGTCTTCGGAGTTGATCAGAAACCATTTTACCGGCTCGAACAGCAGTTCGATCGACTCGCCGTAGGCGCGTGTAAATTCGCGAAATGCGCCATCCACCGTGAGGCGGATGTTGCGCAAGGTACTTGTTCCCAGATCGGGAAACTCTGTCAGCCATTCCATTGGCCTATCCCCTGTCATGTCTTTTCATTGGGTGCTTGCTTGAATGTCTCCGGGTCGCGCTGCACGCGAAAAACCTGCACCGGATAAAGGAAGGGGCGGTTTGGAACCGCCCCTCCTGTCTAAGTCTGATCAAAGGGCTTCCTTGACCTTTGCAGCCACTTCTTCCGAGACCCATTCGCCCCAGATTTCCTCGTGGTTCTCGAGGAAGTAGTAGGCGGTGTCTTCACCGGTGGCCTGGTTCTTGTCCTTCCAGGCGAGCAGTGCGTTCACGGTTTCGTTCTTCCACGAACGACCCTCGAGATACTCGAGCGCCGGACCTGCGCGTTCGGCGAAGGAGGCGGTCACGACGGTGTAGACTTCCGACTTGGGCCAGGCGTTCTTCTGCGGGTCGGCGCATTCCGCGTCGACGATGCAGTTGTCCCAGGCTTCCTTGTCGTGCTCGGCGTTGAAGCCGAGAAGCGTCATCGGGTAGTTGCCCAGGATTGCGGTCGGGGCCCAGTAGTAGCCGAGCCAGCCTTCTTCCTTGTTGTAGGCATTGGCGATCGCACCGTCGAGGCCTGCGGCCGAACCGGTGTCAACCAGCACGAAACCCTTCTCTTCGGCGTCGTGCGCCTTGAAGAAGTTGGCGGTCGAGATCTGGCAATTCCAGCCCGACGGGCAGTTGTAGACGGCACCCTTGGATGCGTCTTCCGGTGCCGGGAACAGATCGGGGCGCGCGAGAGCGTCATCGATCGTCTTGATGTCCGGGTTCGCGTCCGCGATGTATTTCGGGATCCACCAGCCTTCAACGCCGCCGTCCGAAAGCGATTCGGCTGCATAGACCAGACGGCCTTCGTCGACAGCCGCGTCGAGCGGTTCGCGCACGGCGTTGATCCAGGCTTCAGGAGCCACGTCAGGCTCACCCTTTTCCATCATGGACGTCAGTGTCGGCATGGTGTCGCCGGGAACCAGTTCCACATCGCAGCCATAGCCCTGCGAGAGGATGATGTTGTCGATATTGGCCAGAACTTCGGCCGAGGCCCAGTTCATGTTGGCCACGGTAACACGACCGCATTCGCTCGAGTGCGATGCGGCCTGTGCTGCGCCTGCATAGCCCATCAGGCCGGCGGCGAGAACGGTGGAAGCGAGAAGCTTCTTCATATGTAAGACCTCCCAGTCTCATCTTGCAGTGGTTGTTCCGATATTCGGTCGGTCCGGTCACTGCTTCTACCGGACAACCGTGGAATTGAAGGCATGTCGCCTCACGTCGATTAAAGACAATTTTTTGCGCCGGGAACGACGCAATCGCGACATAAAACGGATTTCATGCGTCGTGCGGAACTCTGTCGCACTGCACTGTGTCATCCGAAATGCCTGACCACAGCGTAAGGATATGGCGCGATAAATCAACTGTGGCAGCAAGAAAACGGCAATGATGGTGCAATGCGGCAATGCTGCCGTAACGTAACTTTGCTTGCGCCGTCGCGCGGGCGCGGGGCCGCCAATATTTTTGCAGATTCATGATTGCTTAGGGTTTCAATAACCCTCCGGTAACGATGTCCGGGTTACACCTTCAATCACGGCGGGGGACAACCGCCGAACATCCCGGCCAAGGTACTGCGTACCGGGATGGAGCGAACCTCGCGCGTAACTGCGGGGTCGCCAAGCGTATTTTTGGCAGGCCGTCCGGATCAAAAGGTCCGGGCGGCCTTCGCATATGAGGGCAGCCAGAAGCCCGCTTGGCGGGACGGCCAGGCCCTGTCTGCACGATGGAAAGTCGCCCGGTCCGCAAGCCTCGGGTCGAAAACAAAAAGGCCGAGCGGTGTGCCGCCCGGCCTTAATAGTCTTCCATTCCCGCCATTTGGAAAACGGCGTGGTCCGGGTCCCGTTCAGCCTGCAGAGGAGGTCCGGATGAACCTGTTGAGGCCGCGAAGTTTGCGCTTGGAAGCCGTCTTTTCCGACGGAAGCACGTTGTTCCATGCGATTTGCACGGTGTCAGCAGAATTGAATACGTAAAGCATCGCGATGTCCTTCCGTTTGTGTGGTTTCCAAATGAACGGCTCATGCCATCCTCGGTGTGCTCTATGCCCATCGCTCTTTATGCGATGCTTTGAACACGCCGCGGCGTGTCGCAATTCAAACGCCCGAACAGATTTTGAGCGACGTTTTGAAATCGTTCTTAAGCGCCGGTTAACAAAGGGTCTTCTTGGCCCTTTTGCGGGCCCTCCGGGGGTGCTATCGAGCACGTCATGACAAGGGCATTGATGTTTCAGGGAACCGGCTCGGATGTCGGCAAGACCGTGCTGGTTGCGGGCTTCTGCCGGCTTGCGGCAAACCGTGGCCTGAAGGTCAGGCCCTTCAAGCCGCAGAACATGTCCAACAATGCCGCGGTTGCCGATGACGGCGGCGAGATCGGCCGTGCGCAATGGCTGCAGGCCATGGCCTGCCGGACACCGGCGAGCGTGCACATGAACCCGGTGCTGCTCAAGCCGCAATCGGAAACCGGGTCGCAGGTGGTGGTGCAGGGGCGCGTGCGGGGTCATGCGCGCGGACGCGACTACCAGGCGCTCAAGCCGGATCTGATGGCCGCCGTGATGGACAGTTTTGCGCGCATCTGCGACGGCGCAGACCTCGTGCTCGTCGAAGGCGCAGGTTCACCCGCGGAGGTCAACCTCAGGAAGGGCGACATCGCCAATATGGGATTTGCGACACGGGCAAGGGTTCCCGTGGTGCTTGTCGGGGATATCGACCGCGGCGGGGTGATTGCCTCCGTGGTCGGCACCCAAAGGATCCTGCCCGATAGCGATCGCGAGATGATTGCGGGCTATCTGATCAACAAGTTTCGCGGCGATGTCAGTCTGTTTGACGACGGCATTTCGGCGATAGAGAGCTTCACCGGCTGGCCATGCCTCGGGGTCGTGCCCTGGCTCAAGTCGGCCGCGCGCTTGCCGGCGGAGGATTCCGTGGCGCTTGAGCGGCTGGCGCGGGGCAAGGCCGGGGCGCTCAAGATCGCTGTGCCGGTCCTGTCGCGGATCGCCAATTTCGATGATTTCGATCCTCTGAAGTCCGAACCCGATGTCGAATTGGTTTTCGTCAGGCCGGGCGAGCGGCTGCCGGAAGACGCCGCACTCGTGATCCTGCCCGGGTCGAAATCCACCATCTCCGATCTTGCCGACTTCCGTTCCCAGGGCTGGGATGGCGACCTCGATGCGCATCGCCGCCGCGGTGGCCGGATCATCGGGATCTGCGGCGGCTACCAGATGCTGGGCCGCACCGTCAGCGATCCCGAGGGGATCGAGGGCGGTGAACGGGTTGCCGAGGGGCTTGGCCTGCTCGACATCGAAACCGTGATGGCGCCGGAAAAGACAGTGCGCAACATTACGGCGCGAAGCGCGCAGGATGATCTGCCGCTCGAGGGCTACGAAATCCATCTGGGCGTAAGCGCCGGACCCGATTGCGCCCGCCCGGTCACGGTTCTCGACGGCAGGCCGGATGGCGCGACTTCCTCGGACGGGCGCGTTTTCGGCAC
Source organism: Hoeflea sp. (assembly GCA_965233445.1). GTDB lineage: Bacteria > Pseudomonadota > Alphaproteobacteria > Rhizobiales > Rhizobiaceae > Hoeflea. The sequence goes on along the minus strand of OZ247491.1, from coordinate 3,677,243 downwards.
CTATCTCCACGGCCTTTTCGGATCCGACGCGTATCGCACTCAGCTTCTGAAAAGCTTCGGCCTGACCGGAGGCTCCCTCAATTACCGGGCTGACGTGGACGCGGCGCTCGATGAAATCGCCGCTGAGCTTGACCGGCTGGTGGGCCTCGAGCGCATTCTCGAGGCCAGCGGCCTGATCGCTTGACAAGGCGCGGCGGTGCGTGGTCGTAGACGGGCTCAATCAGGGCGCAATCAAGATTGACACGTTGACGAGCCAAGCCTATCACTTGGGCTCTGGATGGTTCCAGAAAGACAAACGGTCTTTCAGGATCAAAAGGGAATGCGACGGGATGGACCCAATCCGGGCATCCTTATCGCAGCCGACCCCGCGACTGTAGAGCGGCTAGGCGAATGTCACCGGCGCGGCAGGCCAGGATGACGGGGAACAATGGTGTTTTCCGCAGTCTCTGCCCACCGACCGGAAACGCCACTGACGTGGCGGCATGATCAACCGGCGCGGACGCCTCTTTGTCTACGAATCGTCCCGTTTTCATGACCGCCGCATACGTCGGGAAGGCTGGCATTTGCCGACGTGCGAGGGAAACCCCGCATGAGACCCGCGAGCCAGGAGACCTGCCATTCACACCGGTTGAGAGCCGGACCTTTGGAAGAGGTGTTCTTCCGGAGCCATTCACGGAGGTTGTCATGGCTGTTAGATCTGAAGCACTTTCCCTTGCGGATCGCATCGGTGCGCGTACTGTTGCCGGACTGATGGCGCTTGTCATCGGTTCCATTCTGGTGTTCGGGGTTGGGCTTGCCAACTCCCAGGCGCTGCACGATGCGGCGCATGACACCCGGCATTCCTACGGCTTTCCCTGCCACTAAGGGATTGATCTCATGATTGTCAGGTTGCTCCTGGCGGCACTTGCCGCCGGGCTCATCGCCGGTTTTGTGATGACGCCCGCTCAGTATGTGAAAACCGTTCCACTGATCATGCAGGCGGAAAGCTTCGAGGGCGGCGGCCATGACCATGGCGCCGCTGCGGATGGCTCTGCGCAAGCCGGCCACGATCACGAAGACGAATCGATGCTCGGTCTCGGCCGACTCGGGGACACTGTTCTCGCCAACCTTGTTGCGGGCGCCGGCTTTGCGCTGATGCTTGCCGCGGTTGCACTTCTCACCGGCATCGAGTTCCCGGGCGGCCGGGACGGGCTCATGCGCGGGCTGCTGCTCGGCGCCGGCGCATGGTTCTGCGTTCAGCTTGCCCCGTCCTTCAGCCTGCCTCCGGCAGTGCCGGGCTTCCCCTATGCCGACCTCCAGGCACGGCAGACCTGGTGGATGATCACCGTTGTGGTTTCGGGTGCCGGGCTTTGGCTGGTGGCATTGCGTCCGGAAATGCTGCTCAAGGTGCTTGGCGTGGTTCTCATCGTCATGCCGCACCTGTGGGGCGCGCCGGTTCCCGAGGACATCTTCAGTGCCGTCCCGGCCTATATCGCATCTGCCTATGCGGCTGCCTCGCTGGCCACGACGCTGTTCTTCTGGCTGCTGCTTGGAGGATTGCTCGGTCTGTTCATGTCGCGTGTGCCCCAGGGTTCGGAGGTGTGACCAGCGGGCTGCCACGGGTGACGCTGGTGCTGGGCGGTGCGAGATCGGGCAAGTCCGCCTTCGCGGAAGGCATCGTCGAGCGCGCCTCGGCTTCAAGGCTCTACGTTGCGACAGGCCAGGCGTGGGACGAGGAAATGCGCGCGCGCATATCCGCACATCAGGGCCGGCGCGGAGAGGGATGGGAAACCGTCGAGGCGCCTCTGGAACTGACTGAGGCACTTGTCTCGGGCGCGCGGGCGGATCGTGCGGTTCTGGTGGATTGCCTGAGCCTCTGGGTGACAAACCTCATGCTCGGCGAGCACGATATCGAAGCGGCCTTCAAGGGCCTTGCCGAAGCGCTTCCGGACCTCAAGGGCCCGGTGGTGTTCGTTTCCAACGAAGTGGGCCTCGGAATCGTGCCGGACAACGCCATGGCGCGCGCGTTCCGCGACCATGCCGGCCGCCTGCACCAGCAGATCGCAAGCCTCGCCGACGAAGTCCATTTCGTTGCGGCAGGCCTGCCGCTCAAGATGAAGGGTTGACACCATGACTGTTTCGAAGATTCCGGCAACCGTGATCACCGGCTTTCTCGGCGCCGGCAAGACCACGCTGATCCGCCACATGCTTGCCAATGCCAAGGGCAAGCGGATCGCGCTGATCATCAACGAGTTCGGTGACCTGGGCGTCGATGGCGATGTGCTGAAGGGCTGCGGCGACGAGGTCTGCTCGGAAGACGATATCGTCGAACTCAACAATGGCTGCATTTGCTGCACCGTGGCCGATGATTTCATCCCGACGATGGAGCAGCTTCTGGCGCGCGAGAAGCGACCGGATCACATCGTCATCGAGACCTCTGGCCTGGCGCTGCCGCAGCCGCTTGTCGCGGCCTTCAACTGGCCCGGCATCAAGACGCAGGTGACTGTCGACGGTGTCGTCACCGTGGTCGACAGTGCCGCCGTGGCGGCCGGGCGCTTCGCCCATGATCACGACAAGCTCGACGCCCAACGCCTGGCGGACGAGGGGCTCGACCACGAGAGCCCGCTGGAAGAACTGTTCGAGGACCAACTGACAGCGGCCGATCTGATCGTGCTCAACAAGGCCGATCTGGTCAGCGGTGATGCCCTCAACGGTGTGCGGGCCGGCATTTCGGGCCATCTCTCACGCAAGCCGGCGTTTGTCGAAGCCCGTAACGGCGAGATTGCGCCGGAAGTGCTGCTCGGTCTGGGGGTCGGCACCGAGAACGACATTGCCAATCGCAGGTCGCATCATGAAATCCACCATGAAGACGGTCATGAGCATGATCATGACGAGTTCGAGAGCTTCGTTGTCACGCTCGGGCCGATCAGCGACCCGGCAGCCTTTCTCGAGGGGCTGAAGTCGCTGATCGTTTCGCATGACATTCTGAGGCTGAAGGGCTTTGCCGATGTGGCCGGCAAACCGATGCGGCAGGTGATCCAGGCAGTGGGCAGCCGTATCGACACCCATTTCGACCGGCCTTGGAGCGCGGGGGAGACGCGGCAGACGCGGCTCGTCGTGATCGGAATCCACGATATCGATGAAGCCGCAATTCGCGCGAGCCTGGCTGAACTGGCAGGCTGACGCCGATAGGGAGGCCAAGCCTCGATGCATCTTCTGGTCGCGCAGAAAGGGACGCTGAGCGAGGGCGACGAAGCCGTCGACCTGGGGCAGTCGCCCGGCGATATCCTGTTCCTGAGCGCAGCCGACACGGAACTGGCAGCGATCGCCGCGGCGCGGCAGTCGAAGGGGCAAATGTCCTGGCGGCTTGCCAGTCTGAGCGATCTCAAGCACCCGATGTCGGTCGATACCTTCATCGCCCGCATGACGCCGAAGGCCAGGCTGGTGGTGGTGCGGGCGCTCGGGGGGGCAAGCTATTTCTCCTATGCTCTGGAAAGCTTGCGTGCCGCGACTTCGGCCCACGGGTTCAAGCTCGCAGCGCTGCCGGGAGACGACAAGCCGGATCCGGGGCTTTCGCCGTTTTCGACGCTGCCGGTTGCTGACCTGGATACGCTCTGGTCCTATTTGTGCGAGGGTGGCGGGGCGAATGCAGGGGCGTTCATCGACTGCTGCGAAGCGCTTCTCGCCGGTGCCGAGCGGCCGGGGCCTGCGGTTCCCTTGTTGAAGGCCGGGCTCTGGCATGCCGAGAAAAGCAATCCATCTCTCCACGACCTCAGGCAGGACTGGATCGCGGATGCGCCGGTGGCGGCCATCTGCTTCTACCGGGCTCTGGTGCAAAGCGGCCAAACTGCGCCGGTGAAGGCGTTGTGCTCGGCACTCGCTGACCAGGGCCTGAATGCGATGCCGGTTTTCGTGTCCAGTCTCAAGGATCCGGTTTCGGTCGGAACGGTCGAGGCCGTGTTTGCAGAGGTGCAGCCCGATGTGGTGATCAATGCCACCGGCTTTGCTGTCTCTTCACCGGGTGGTGAAACACGAGGCACGGTACTCGAATCCACAGGCGCGCCGGTGTTGCAGGCCGTTTTCGCCAGTGGGGGCCGTGAGGCCTGGGCCGCGTCGCAACAGGGCCTCACGTCGCGCGATCTTGCCATGCATGTGGCATTGCCTGAGGTCGATGGGCGCGTGCTCACTCGGGCGGTCTCGTTCAAGACCGCAGCGCTCTATGATGAACGCGTCGAGACCAACATTGTGGCGCATGAGCCCGAACCCGACCGGGTTGGCTTTGTGGCGGAACTGGCAGCGCGCTGGGCGCGGCTGCGGCAGACTGCGCCGGCGGAGCGGCGTGTGGCGATTGTTCTTGCCAACTACCCAAACCGCGACGGACGCATCGCCAATGGCGTCGGGCTCGATACGCCCGCAGGTACTGTGGAAGTGCTGCGCGCAATGGCGGCTTCGGGGTACCAGACCGGTGAACTGCCTGCCGACGGTGATGCGTTGGTGACCGCGCTCAAGGCCGGGCCCACCAACGCGCTCAAGGCAGACCGGACGGGCGGGATAGAACTTTCGCTCGACCGCTACCGGGCCTTCTTCAACGCACTTGCCGCCGAAATCAGGGACGCGGTCGTTGAGCGCTGGGGGGCGCCGGAAGAAGATCCGTTCTTCCGGGACGGTGTGTTTCGGCTGGCGTTGCTGCGTTACGGAAACGCGGTGGTCGGCATCCAGCCGGCGCGCGGCTACAACATCGATCCGAAAGCGAGCTACCATGCGCCGGATCTCGTGCCGCCACACGGTTATTTCGCTTTCTATGCCTGGCTCAGGACCGAGTTTGACGCCCATGCGATCATCCATATGGGCAAGCATGGCAATCTCGAATGGCTACCAGGCAAGGCGCTGGTGCTGTCCAGTGCGTGTTATCCGGAGGCTGTGCTCGGGCCGGTGCCCCACATCTACCCGTTCATCGTCAATGATCCGGGCGAGGGGACACAGGCCAAGCGCCGCACAAGCGCGGTGATCATCGATCACCTCACGCCGCCGCTGACACGTGCGGAGAGTTACGGTCCGCTCAAGGACCTTGAGGCGCTGGTGGACGAGTATTACCAGGCTGCCGGCCACGATCCGCGCCGGTTGAAGCTGCTCAAAAAACAGATTCTCGATCTGGTCCGCGATATCGGGCTGACCGAGGATGCGGGCATCGTCGATGGTGACGACGACGACCTGGCACTCGAAAAGCTCGATGCCTGGCTGTGCGACCTCAAGGAAATGCAGATCCGTGACGGGCTGCATATTTTCGGCAAGTCTCCCGATGGCGGGCTGCTCACCGATCTCGTGGTGGCGCTGTCGCGGATCAAGCGCGGTGAAAGCCCGGGCGATGACAGCCTGCATCGCGCGATCGCGCGGGATGCCGGGCTTGCGGGGTTCGATCCGCTCGATTGCCCGATGGCGGATCGATGGAACAGCGCCAAGCCCGCGATGCTGCAGGATGTCTCCGACGACCCCTGGCGCAGCAACGGCGATACGGTCGAGCGGATCGAACTGCTTGCGATCGGACTGGTCTCGGGCAGAACCCCTGTGCCGGATGGCTGGGACTCCACGCTTGCGGTGATGAACAACATCCATTCGAAGATCCGTCCTTCGGTGGAGGCCTGCGGCGCGGCCGAGCTCGAAGGCCTGCTTGCCGGATTGGACGGGCGATTCGTTGCACCCGGCCCGTCGGGCGCGCCGACGCGCGGACGCCCTGACGTTCTGCCGACCGGGCGCAATTTCTATTCGGTCGACAGCCGTGCGGTGCCGACGCCCGCAGCCTGGGAGCTGGGAAGCAAGTCGGCCGAGATGCTGGTGACCCGTCACGTGCAGGACCATGGCGAATGGCCGACATCCATGGCGCTCACTGCATGGGGCACATCCAACATGCGCACCGGCGGCGACGACATCGCCCAGGCCATGGCGCTGATCGGCGCAAAGCCGGTCTGGGATCCGGCCTCGCGCCGGGTCACGGGATACGAGATCATTCCGATGGCGATGATGAAGCGTCCACGCGTCGACGTGACCTTGCGCATTTCCGGGTTCTTTCGCGATGCTTTCCCGGACCAGATTGCGCTTTTCGACCGGGCGGTCCGCGCCATAGCCGCGCTTGAGGAAGACGAGACAGAGAATCCGATTGCCGCGCGCGCCCGCACTGAACACCTTCGGCTGGTCGAAAGCGGTGTCGAAGAGGCGGAAGCGCGCCGGCGCGCCTCGTTCCGGGTGTTCGGTTCCAAACCGGGGGCCTATGGCGCCGGGCTTCAGGCGCTCATTGACGAGGGCGGCTGGACCGAGCGCGGCGATCTGGCCGAGGCCTTCGTCGTCTGGGGCGGCTATGCCTATGGCGCGGGCGAGGAAGGGCAGGCTGCGCATGAGCTGTTCGAGCAACGCCTTTCGACGGTGGAAGCCGTGGTTCAGAACCAGGACAACCGCGAGCACGATCTGCTCGATTCGGATGACTACTACCAGTTCGAAGGCGGCATGACGGCTGCCGTGGAGGCGGCGCGCGGCGACAGACCGGCGATCTACCACAATGATCATTCCCGCCCTGAAAGACCTGTGATCCGGTCGTTGGAGGAAGAGATCGCAAGGGTGGTGCGGGGCCGCGCCGTCAATCCGAAATGGATCGAGGGCGTCAAGCGGCACGGCTACAAGGGGGCGTTCGAATTGGCTGCGACGGTCGACTACCTGTTCGCATTCGCCGCCACCACGGGCGCTGTTCGCGATGCGCATTTCGAGGCAGTCTACCAGGCCTATCTCGTCGATGAGGAAACGCTGACCTTCCTCCGGGAGAAAAATCCCGATGCGCTCAGGGAAATGGCCGAAAAATTCGAAGAGGCGATTGATCGCGGGTTGTGGACCCCCAAAAGCAATTCGGCCAAGTTCGCTCTCACGCAGTTGGCCGCACGCGAAGAGGCAACGAAATGACCTGTTCCGGCCAATGCCGGTGAAGGACAAGAATACGAGGACGGGACATGACGATCGAAATAACCGCGGATGAAAGCGGTGATGCCGAGTTTGCCAAAGCGGTTGAAGCCATTGTCGACGAACCCGCAGCAAGGATGGGGCGCCCGTTCAGTCCCGATCCTTTGCATCTCAAAGCAGCCGGTACGGATGGCCGGTTGTTGGGCGGGCTGACCGCGCATTCGGTGCAGGGCTGGCTGTTCGTCAAGCTGCTCGGCGTCACCGAGGCGCAACGCGGTGGCGGGATCGGTCGGAAGCTGCTTGCCCGGGCCGAGAAAATTGCGCGGGAGAGGGGCTTGGTCGGGGTTTATCTCGACACGTTCGAGTTTCAGGCGCCGCGCTTCTATGAGGGCCTGGGCTACACCGAATGCGGCCGGTTGCCGGCGCATCGCGGCGCGCCGCAGCGGATCTGGTTCGCAAAGACATTTGACGCGCCCGACGATCCGGCGGCCTGAAACAAGGCATGGACCGGCGGAGTTGAACCGGTCAGGATGAACAAGGAACAGGATGGGACAGGCAATGAGCGAACGCGAAAAGATCACCGATGGCATGAGCGAGGAAGAGCTCAACGCCCGCCATGCGGAGAAGATGGCCAAGAAGAAAGCCGCGCGCGACAAGATCATGGCCACCAAGACAGGCGAGAAGGGGCTGGTGATCGTTCATACCGGAAAGGGCAAGGGCAAGTCCTCGGCTGCCTTCGGAATGATCTTCCGGCACATTGCCCACGGCAAGCCGAGCGCCGTTGTACAGTTCATCAAGGGAGCAATGTCGACCGGCGAGCGCGATCTGATTCTGAAACACTTCTCCGATCTTTGCCAGTTCCACACCATGGGGGAAGGGTTCACCTGGGATACCCAGGACAAGGCTCGTGACATTGAAATGGCACAGGCAGCCTGGGAAAAAGCCAAGGAAATGATCCGCGACAAGCGCAATTCGATGGTGCTTCTCGATGAGATCAACATCGCGATCCGCTACGATTATCTCGACGTCAACGAGGTGATTGCGTTCCTGGAGGCTGAAAAACCGGCAATGACCCACGTGGTTCTGACCGGCCGCAATGCCAAGGAAGAGCTGATCGAATATGCAGATCTGGTCACCGAGATGGAGATGGTCAAGCACCCGTTCCGCTCGGGCGTGAAGGCGCAGATCGGCGTGGAGTTCTGACAACGGAGGTGGCCATGAGCGTGTCGGCAAGCTGGCAGTTCTGGGCACTGGTGGCGGCGGTGTTCGCGGCGCTGACCGCTATCTTCGCCAAGATCGGCATCAGTGACATCGACAGCGATCTGGCCACTTTCATTCGCACCTGCGTGATCATGGCGGTGCTTGGGGCCATGCTGACGGTAATGGGCAAATGGCGCAGCCCGCAAACCATCCCGCTCAAGACCTGGCTCTTTCTCGGTCTCTCCGGACTTGCAACGGGCGCATCCTGGCTCGCCTATTTCCGCGCGCTGAAACTCGGGGATGCCGCGCGGGTGGCGCCGCTCGACAAATTGTCGATCGTGCTGGTGGCGATCTTCGGCGTGCTCTTCCTGGGGGAGCACCTGTCCTTGATGAACTGGCTTGGCGTCGCGCTGATTGCCTCGGGCGCGGTACTGCTGGCGGTGTTCTGAGAACGGTCAGACCCCGAACCACACCCGCACGGGATTTGCCGGATCCGTGACAAGCTTGCCCGCCAGCGCCACGCAGGTGATCACCAGCAGCGGCTTGATGATCTTCGCTCCGTTTTTCATGGCGAGCCGCGAACCGACTTGCGCGCCTGCGAACTGTGCAGCACCCATGATCAGCCCGATCTTCCAGGAAATCACGCCGACAAAGGCGAAGACGACGAAGGCGCCGAGGTTTGAAGCGAAATTGAGCAGCTTCGTATGCGCGGTCGCCTTGAGCAGGCCATAGCCTGCAAGGGCCACGAAGCCGAGCATGAAAAACGACCCGGCCCCGGGACCGAAGACGCCGTCGTAGAAGCCGATCAGCGGGACGATGATCAGTCCAAACAGGAACGGTGAAAGCCGGCGGGCCCGGTCGATGTCGTCCATGTTCGGCTTGAAGGCGAAATAGAACGCAATCGCGATCAGCAGGAAGGGAAGGAAGGCCCGGAAGATGTCTCCCGGAATGACGGTGGCGAGCAGGGCCCCGAGTGCAGCGCCGGTCGCGGAGAGTGCTGCCCAGGGCAGTTGTGCCTGGAGGTCGACATGGCCCTTGCGGGCATAGGCAACAGTCGCCGAGGCGGACCCGAAAAGGCCCTGGAGCTTGTTGGTCCCGAGCGCTTCAACAGGTGTGAAACCAGCCAGCAACAGCGCAGGCACCGCGATCAGCCCGCCGCCGCCGGCGATCGAATCGACAAAGCCTGCGAGGAACGCCGCTGCGACGAGCAGCAGGGCAAGCGTCAATGACAGGTCTTCCATGAACGGGCTTTCACAACGGGTTGAACCGGATCAGGGCAGGGCAGACATGATCGGCCCAGCATCTGGCCGGGCTATGGCATGATCTGTTGCACTGGACAATTGAATTGCTGCGCTTAAGCTTTTTCTTAAGTAGAATCATGCCGCGGCCGGGGGCACACAATGAGCATGCGCCTTCGGGATTATTTCGATCACCTTTTCTCCAGCGAGGTTCGCTGGAGCGGTGCCGTTGCCGAGATCGCAGACGAACCCGTGGCGCTTGCCGAGGTGTTGCTTCTGTTCAGGATCGTGCTTGCCGACGGGGTGGTGCATCCGTCGCAACTTTCGGCCTTCGAACGGGTGTGCCAGCGCCAGTTCGGCGTGAAGCCGGAGGAAATGGACCAGCTTCATGCGTTGCTCGATTCACGGCAGGGAGAACTCTCGGAACCGGAGGCTTTCGCGCTGATCCGTTCGCTTGACAGCGCCGAGCGAAGGGGTCTTCTTGGCAACATGGTCCGGATCGCGAACGCGAACGCCGAACTGGCTGCAAGTGAAGAAAAGCTGCTTCTCAGAATGGCGGAATTGTTCGGACTCGAACCAGGGGATTTCGACATTCAAGCAGAGAAGGAAGATGCCATGGCCGATGGCGCCGAGAAAACACCCTCACTGACCGGATGGGTTCGCGACCTGCTTGGAAGGCATTCATCGATCAATCAGGTGGCCCACGATCCGGCCTTGACTGCGGAATTGCTTCTTCTGGTGCGCATGTCATTCGCCGACAAGAGCGTCAATCCGGCCGAGGCCGACGCCTTCGCCGCCATCTGCACGAAAATGCTTGGTCTCGATGCGGATGAACTGGGCAAGATCCTGCACTACATCAATGATTTCGGCTATGAGACGACCAATCAGCAGGCGGCCGCGATGCTGGCCGGACTGAGCGAAGCGCGCAAGCGCGAGATTCTCAACCATCTTGCAATCGTCGCCAAGGCCGACGGCGCGATCGACGATCGGGAACGCCGGCTGCTCGAGGCAACGGCACAGCGGCTCGGTTTTGCTCTTTGACGGGCGGCCGGGTCCCGTGGACCCGAGAGGATGATTGCACTTAGTCACAATCTCAGGGGCGCCTATGAAACAAGGCTTGCGACCACGTTTGGCGCAGATCGGCGTGGACGTGGCGCAATCCGGGTTTGACGCGAAAAAGCTGACCACCTATGACGTGGGGCAATGTGCGACGGCGCCTGATGACAGGCTGAGAGAAATTCCGGTGCGGCCGACTTAACTCAAGGGCCAAACCCGGGGCTGTCCGGTTCGGTAGATGTGACGCGCCCCTGGCAGGTGTTCCGCATCCATCCGGCGTATCGTGCTGATCTTGTCACGTTGTCCGGAGGTCCGTCATGCCGAAATCCATCTTTCTTTCCACAGCAGTGCTTGCTGTCGCCATGCCGAGCATGGCTCTGGCGCATGGCGGGCATGTGGGTGAACTGGCCGGCCACTCGCACTGGGTGGGATGGGCAGCGGTTGCCGCTGCGGCTGCACTTGCCGCCTGGGCTGCAAAGCGCGGCAACAAGGCGGACGCGGATACCCAGGAGGAGGCTGCTGCGGACAAAGGCGAGCAGAGCCCCGAACCGGCGGAGGCCTGATCCATGAGCAGTTCAGGCTTTCCCGAAAACACGGGCATCATGGTCTGCGGCCATGGCAGCCGAAACCAGAACGCGGCCCGTGAGTTCGCAACCGTCGCTGAGGGCCTGAAGGCACGATACCCCGATGTGCCGGTGGAATACGGTTACCTCGAGTTCTGCAATCCGGTGATTTCGGAAGGGCTCGACCGGCTGCGCGAGAAGGGCGTGACCCGCGTCCTCGCCGTGCCGGGCATGCTGTTTGCCGCGGGGCACGCCAAGAACGACATACCTTCGGTTCTCAACACCTATCAGGCGCAGAACCCCGGTATGGTGATCAATTACGGCCGGGAACTCGGCATCGACCTGAAAATGATCCGTGCCGCGGGCGCGCGCATCCAGGAGGCCGTGGATGCCGCCAATCGCGACCACGGCGAGATCGGTCTGCACGACACCATGCTCATGGTGGTCGGACGCGGTTCGTCCGATCCGGACGCCAACTCGAATGTCTCCAAGGTCATGCGGATGCTGTGGGAAGGCTTCGGCTTCGGCTGGGCCGAGACCTGCTATTCGGGCGTCACGTTTCCGCTGGTCGGTCCCGGGCTCACCCACGCTGCGAAGCTCGGCTACCAGCGGGTGATCGTGTTTCCCTATTTCCTTTTCACCGGAGTGCTGGTGAAGCGGATTTACTCGCAGACCGACGAAGTCGCGGCCAACCACCCGGACATCCAGTTCATCAAGGCGCCTTATCTCAACGATCATCCGCTCGTGCTCGATACGTTTCAGGACCGCGTGCAGGAGATCCTCGACGGTCAGGCGCTGATGAACTGTCAGATGTGCAAGTACCGCGAGCAGGTGCTCGGCTTCGAGGCTGAGGTCGGGCTGCCGCAGGAAAGCCATCACCACCATGTCGAGGGCATTGGCGGCGGGCTGGAGAACTGTCCGTGCAACGGGGATTGCGATGCATCCTGCAGGGACGAGGAATTCTGCAGGAAGCACGGATTGCCGTGGACGCCGGTGCACAGCCATGCGAGCCCGGCGTCGCTGGAGCCGGTGCATGAGCACGGTCACGAGCATCACCATCATGAACATGGCGACGGTCACCATCATCACCACGATCACGACCATGATCACGGGCACGGCCATGGCCACGACCACAGCCATGATCACCACCACCATCCCTATCCTCATGCCGATCACCCGCACGGGCCGCGTTCGATGGAAAAGAACAAGGGTTGAGCGTGGTGAGCATGACCGCCCCGACCAAGGATCCGGCCGAGATCTACCGGCGTTCCTTCGCCATCATCCGGGCAGAGGCGGATCTTGCGCGATTCGATGGGGGGGCGGAGGCGGTCGTGGTGCGGATGATCCATGCCTGCGGCATGGTTGATCTGGCAGATGACATTCGCGTTTCGCCGGAGTTTCCGGGCGCGGCACAGGCGGCCCTTGCCAGGGGGGCGCCGGTGATCTGCGATGTGGAAATGGTCCGCCACGGTATCATCCCGCGTTTGATGCCCGCCGGCAACGAGGTCCTCTGCCTGCTCAATGATCCGCGGGTGCGCGACATTGCCAGCCGAGACGCCACCACAAGGTCTGCGGCACAGGTCGATCTCTGGGCCGAGCGCATGGAGGGCGCGGTGATCGCCATCGGCAACGCGCCGACGGCGCTGTTCCGGCTTCTGGAATTGCTCGATCAGGGGGCTGCGAAACCCGCGGCGATCATCGGCGTGCCGGTGGGGTTCGTCGGAGCGGTGGAGAGCAAGGCGGAACTTGCGGCCAGTTCCCGTGGTGTCGAGTTTCTCACAGTGGCGGGACGGCGCGGCGGAAGCGCGCTTGCGAGTTCGGCCGTCAATGCGCTTGCCGGAGGGCTTGAAGGTCATGGCTGAGACCGGCCAAGGGCAGCCATGGCTGACGCTGATCGGGATCGGAGACAACGGCCTCGACAGCCTCACGCCTCCGGCGCGGCGACTTTTCGACCAGGCCCGGACCGTCATTGCGCCGGCGCGGGTTCTTGAGCGGATCGAGTGCGGCGATCGTGAGGTGATCGACTGGACCTTCGGCCTGCAGAAGACCATCGAACTTCTGTTGGCGCGCCGCGGAACACCCGTCACGATTCTGGCGACCGGCGATCCGATGCATTTCGGGATCGGGGCGACGCTCATGCGCGATCTCGATCCGTCCGAGCTGCGCGTGATCCCGTCACCCTCGGCGTTCTCGCTCGCTGCGGCCCGGATTGGCTGGGCGCTGCAGAACGTGTCGCAGATCTCGCTCCACGGCCGTTCGGTGCACGGGCTTTCGGCCGATCTCTGCACCGGCGGACGGATCATTGCGCTCACCTCCGGCGGAAGCACCGTTCTCGAGGCTGCCGACATTCTTGTGGCGCGCGGGTTCGGAGCCTCCGAACTGACGGTGCTCGAGCACATGGGAAGTCCCGACGAAAGGATCCGTCGCATCCGGGCAGATGTGGTCGGTGAAGAGCGGCCCACGTTTGCTGATTTCAACACGCTGGCCATCGATTGCGTCGCAGGGCCTGAAGCCGCGTTGCTGCCAGCCGTTCCCGGTCTGCCCGACGAGGCATTCGATCATGACGGCCAAATGACAAAGCGTGACATCCGGGCTGTGACGCTGGCACGGCTTGGCCCTGTGCCCGGAGCGTTGTTGTGGGATGTCGGCGCGGGCTGCGGCTCGGTGGGAATAGAGTGGATGCGGGCTGCACGTTCGACCCACGCGATCGCCATCGAACCGGTCCAGACACGGCGGGATATGATCGCGCGCAATGCCGAGGTGCTTGGAGCGCCGTCGATCGAAGTGATCGCGGGCAGGGCTCCTGAGGCCCTCGACGGGCTGCCAAGACCAGATGCCGTGTTCATTGGCGGCGGGATTTCCGGCGACGGGGTTTTCGAGGCGGCATGGGCGGCGCTCAAACCCGGGGGAAGGCTTGTTGCCAATGCGGTGACCGTCGAAAGCGAGGCGCGGGTTTTTGCGCTCCAGTCTGACCACGGCGGCGAGCTGGCGCGGCTTCAGATCAGCCGCGCGGAACCGGTCGGCCGTTACCTTGGCTGGAAGCCTTCGATGCCGGTCACGATCTGGTCGGTGGCAAAGGGACTTGGGACATGAGCGGCAAATTGTACGGGCTCGGCCTTGGTCCCGGCGATCCGGAACTGGTGACGCTGAAGACACATCGTATCCTTCAGGCCGTGCCGGTGATCGCCTGGCCGGCGCCTGACACGGGACCGAGTTTTGCGCGGTCGATTGCGGCGCCGCACCTGCCGGGCGGGCAGATTGAGATCGAGATCGTGGTGCCGATGCGGACCGAACGCTTCCCGGCGCGGGACATTTACGACAAGGCTTCGGCCGAGATCGCATCCCATCTCGATGCCGGAAGGGACGTGGCGGTGCTGTGCGAGGGCGACCCGTTTTTCTACGGCTCGTTCATGTATGTCTTCGAGCGACTGGCGGCAAGATACGCGACCGAGGTGGTTCCGGGCGTCTCCTCGATGATGGCCGCGGCGAGTGCGGCGGGGCGGCCTCTGGCGGCGCGCAACGATGTGCTCAGTGTCGTGCCGGGTCCGCTCGACGACGCGGAGCTCACAAAACGATTCAACGCGGCGGATGCATTGGCGATCATCAAGATAGGCAGACATTTCAAGCGCTTGCGGGCGCTGGTCGAAAAAATGAATCTGCTGCCTCATGCAATCTATGTGGAGCGCGTGTCACTCGGTGCCGAGCGGCTCATGCCTCTTGCCGATGTCCCCGAGGACACCGCTCCGTACTTTTCGATGATCCTGATCTACAAGGGCGGCGAGGGCTGGATCCAGTCGCTGCCCGGGAGCAAAACATGACCACATCTCCCGCCATCATCATTCTCTCCGACGCGGCGCTGCCGATGGCGAAACGCGTCGCCGGCGCGATCGGCGGCGAGGTGCACGGGCTGGACCGGCGCATCACCGGACCCGTTGACGCAACCTTTGCGGAAGCCGGTCCGCATTTGCGGGAGCTGTTCGGCTCCGGCAGGACGATCGTCGCGCTGATGGCTTCGGGCGCGGTGATCCGTCTGCTGGCGCCGCAGCTCGGGGACAAGCACAGCGAGCCGCCGGTGATCGCGGTGGCCGAGGATGGCTCCTGCATTGTCCCGCTGCTCGGCGGTCATCACGGCGGCAATGACTTGGCCCGCAAGATTGCCGGCGTCATCGACGGGTTTGCTGCCATCACCACGGCGGGCGATCTCAAATTCGGTGTCGCTCTCGATCAGCCGCCGGAAGGCTGGGCGCTTGGCAATCCGGACTCGGCAAAGCAGGTGATGGCGGATCTGGTCGCGGGCGCATCCGCGCGCCTCGAGGGCCACGCGCCCTGGCTTGCAGACAGTTCGCTGCCGCTTTCTGAGAAAGGCGAGATCGTGCTCCTGGCTTCCGAGGCGGCGGATGCTGTTCCCGGGCGCGGGCTGCTCTATCGCCCCAAGAGGCTCGTGCTCGGCATCGGCTGCGAGCGCGGCTGCGAGCCAGAGGAAGTGTTGGCGCTTGCAAGAGAAAGCCTGTCGGACGCGGGCCTGTCGCCTGAGGCGGTCGGGCTTGTGGCCTCCATCGACGTCAAGGCGGACGAAGCGGCGCTACACCATGTTGCGCGGCATTTCGGTTGTCCGGTGCGGTTTTTCGATGCGGCGACGCTTGAGGCGGAAACGCCCCGGCTTGAGAACCCTTCGGACATCGTTTTTGCGGAAGTCGGATGCCATGGTGTCGCCGAAGGCGCGGCATTGGCTTCGGTCGGCTCTTCCGGGGAATTGGTCGCAGCCAAGCGAAAGAGCCGGCGGGCGACCTGTGCCATCAGCCGTGCGGAGCATCCGTTCACCGAAGGCAACCTTCCGGGCCGGGCGAGGGGTCGGCTGTTCGTGGTGGGCATCGGGCCGGGCTCTGATGGATGGCGGTCTCCGGAAGTCTCTCAAATGGTTTCCGAATCGACCGATCTTGTCGGCTACTCGCTCTATCTCGACCTGCTCGGACCTCTGGCCAAAGGCAAGGCGCGGCACGATTTCGACCTCGGCAAGGAAGAGGCGCGGGTGCGCCACGCCATGGAACTGGCGGCCGAGGGCCAGTCTGTTGCGCTGGTCTGTTCGGGTGATGCGGGCATCTATGCGATGGCGACGCTGGTCTTCGAACTTCTCGACAAGGCCGACGGCCCGGACGGGCTCAGCGATGGCGCGCGGCGGATCGAGATCGCGGTGTCACCGGGGATTTCGGCGCTGCAGGCCGCTGCCGCCCGCGCCGGCGCGCCGCTCGGGCATGATTTCTGCACCATCTCGCTGTCGGATCTCCTGACGCCGTGGGAGGACATCAAGCGCCGGGTGACCGCTGCAGGCGAAGGCGATTTCGTGATCGCCTTCTACAATCCGGTTTCCAAGAAGCGCCGGACGCAACTGGCCTGGGCGCGCGACAAGCTGCTGGAGCATCGCCCGGCTTCCAGCCCGGTGATCCTCGCCACCAATCTTGGTCGCGAGGGGGAAACGATCAGGGTCGTGCCGCTCGGGGAACTCGATGTCGATGATGTCGACATGCTGACCGTGGTGGTGGTCGGATCGTCCAACTCCTCGACGGTCAAGACCGGCGACGGCAGGATCTGGGTCTACACCCCGCGCGGCTATGCCCGGAAGGAAGGCACGGCCATGACCAACCCAATTGCAGGAGACGCGGCATGACGATCATCGACGCAATGCAAAGCTTTTTAAGTTTTCTCTCCACGAACAAGGATGCATTTATCGCGGCTGGTGTGCTGGTCGGTGCGATGACTGCTGTTGGCACTTCTTGGTGGGCATCGCGTGCTTCCCACAGATCAATGGTTTCTCAAATGCGTGAGCGGTGGATTGAGGCGCTCAGATCCGAAATAGCTGAGTTGAAGGGTATGAGTCTGTTCCTTGCAAGAAAAAGCGCAGATCCAAATTTTAATGCCCCTGAGTTTCTTCATAGGATGCAAATCCTCGGGAACAAGATCATTCTGCGTCTCAATCCAAATAACGATGCACATGCTGCGTTGGAAACGGCGGTCATTCGATTCGGTATGGCCGAGGATGAAGAGGAAAGAGACTTAGTGGGCAATGAGCTTGTGTACCATGCGCGAATAGTAATCGAACAAACTTGGCAAAAGGCTGAAAGAGGAAAACTGTGACCGTCTATTTCATCGGCGCCGGTCCCGGCGCGCCCGATCTCATCACCGTGCGCGGCCTCAAGCTGATCGAGCGCTGCCCGGTCTGCCTCTATGCCGGCTCGCTGGTGCCCGAGGAGATCGTTCACGCGGCGCCCGCAGATGCGCTGGTCAAGGACACCGCACCTATGCATCTCGACGAGATCATCGCCGACATGAAAACCGCCCATGAAGCGGGTCACGATGTGGCGCGGGTCCATTCGGGCGATCCGGCGATCTACGGCGCGGTGGCAGAACAGATGCGCAGGCTCGACGCGCTTGGTATCGACTATGAGGTGGTGCCGGGCGTGCCGGCCTTTGCCGGCGCTGCTGCTAAGCTCGCCACTGAACTGACGCTGCCCGAGATCGCCCAGACGGTGATCATCACGCGCACCGGCATGAAGGCGTCTTCCATGCCCGAATTCGAGCAACTGGAAATTCTCGGCCAGTCGCGGGCCACGCTCGCCATCCACCTTTCAATCCGCAATCTCGACTATGTGCGACGCTCGCTCGAACCGTTCTACGGTGCCGACTGCCCGGTGGTGATCGCCTATCGCGCGACATGGCCGGATGAGCTCTACATCCGCACCACGCTGGAAGGGATGAAGGAGGAGGTTCGCAAGAACAAGATCACCCGGACGGCGCTGATCCTGGTGGGCAAGGTCTTCGGCGAGGTGAATTTTCGCGACAGCGATCTCTACAATGCGGACTATTCCCACGTGCTCAGGAACGTGGGCAAGAAAAAGAAGGCGAAGGCTGTCTGAGATTTACCTCTCTGCCATGTCGGGCAGGGCGGCTTGCACCTTTTTGGGCAGGCCCAAACGGATCAACTTGTAGGAGCTCAACAGCCGCTCGCGAAGTTCATCGGGGTCCATGTCGAAAGGCAGCAGCACCCACGAGCGATGGAAATAGGGCGCTTTCGCGCCGACACCCATCTCGATCAGCATGGTCGCGGTCTCTACGCTGTCGGTCTTGATCGCCACGCCAGGTGACACCGTGCCGATGCAGGCGAACATCTTGCCGCCGACCTTCCATGCATCATGACCGCCACCCCAGGGATCGGAGGCCTCTGCGCCGGGAAAGCTCGCGCAGATGGAATTGACAGTCTCGCGGCTCATCGTGACCTCCGGACATGCGCGATCATGCTGCCACCTCTGCTTCGGAGGCGCAACATGCGGCGGAGCCCACTCTCCAGCTTTCGGCCTCCCGGTCAGGGTGTCCGCTTGACCATGATCACCGGCAGTCCCATCTGCCGCGCGGCCTCGATCTTGGCATAGGCGGCCTTGCCGCCCGAGTTGCGGCAGACGATGTGGGTGATGGAATGGGCGATGAGCAGCATGGTTTCGACGGCGGCACTGTCGCCCGGCCGGCCGAGCACCAGCGTGTGATCTGGCAGGGTGAGCGGCGTCTCCGGCTGGTCGATCATGCGGACGACGAAATGCACGTCCTCGCGCGTTGAGAACAGGCCGATATGCTGCGAGCCGAGCGCCAGCAATACGCGTGCGTCAGGCGGGATTGCATCCCGAGCCTCCTCAAGCGTTTCCACCTCCGTCCAGCGGTCGCCCGGTTGTTTCGCCCAGGGCTTGCGGGTGCGGATCTCAAGCGGAATGCCTGTGAGGCGCGCGGCTTCCGCGGCATTGGCGCTGATCTGGCGCGCGAAGGGGTGTGTCGCGTCAATCATTTGCGTGACGCCATTGTCTTCGATGTAACGCGCAAGCCCTTCCGCGCCGCCGAATCCTCCCGTGCGAACTTCACCGGCCAGCGGCGCGGGTTCCTTTGTGCGGCCGGCGAGCGAGGTAATGATGCGCGCTTCCGGCCTGCCGCCAACAAGCTGCCGGGCTAAGTCCGCGGCTTCGCGCGTGCCGCCGAGGATAAGGATGGTCTCCCTGGGATTGTTACCGGGCATGGGCAAGCAATGTCCCGGAACGGTCGGTGACCATGACATCGACCTCGACCGGCGCATCGCGCAGGGTATCGATAACCGTCGCGCGGGCCGCAATCGCGATGTCCGCAGGCAAATCCAAATCTGCGGCGGAGGTCATCTGCAACACTTCCAGCGCCGTGTTCGCGCTCAGTATGCGTTCGGCCGTACCGGATTGCGCGCCAAGTCCGGAGGCGCGATCGGCGAGCCATCGCATGTCCACCTGGCTGCGCCCTGAATGCAGGTCGAGAGCACCCTGGGCGAGCTTGGAGAGCTTGGCGAAACCGCCTGCGATCGTCAGCCTCGGAACCGGATGGGCGCGTAGATACTTGATGAGGCCGCCCGCGAAATCCCCCATGTCGAGGCAGGCAATATCCGGCAGACCGTAAAAGGCCTGCGCTGTCTTCTCAGAGGTCGAGCCCGTGGCGCCGAGCACATGCGTGAGCCCTTCGGCCCGGGCGACATCGATCCCGCGATGGATCGAGTGGATCCAGGCGGAACAGGAGAATGGATGCACCACACCGGTGGTGCCGAGAACCGACAATCCGCCGATGATGCCAAGCCGCGGATTCCAGGTTTTTTCTGCGAGTTCGGCACCGTTTTCGATCGAGATCTCGATCTCGATGTCGGGCGCGATGCCGTATGACGCGCAGAGTTCGTGCACCACTTCGCTCATCATCCGGCGCGGGACCGGATTGATGGCCGGTTCTCCGACTTCGATCGGAAGGCCTGCCTTGGTCACCGTGCCGACCCCGTCGCCGGCCTTGAAGACAATGCCGCTTCCGGCAGGGAGCCGGCGGGTCTGTGCGCTCACGAGAGCCCCATGCGTGACGTCCGGATCGTCGCCGGCGTCCTTGATGATCCCGGCCGAGGCCCAGGCGTCACCACGACTTTCCCTCGCCAGCGGGAAAGCCGGGCTTTCGCCCTTGGGCAGAACGATCGCCACCGGATCGGGAAAGTCACCACCGAGAAGTGCCGTCAGTGCGGCCTTTGTCGCAGCTGTCGCGCAGGCGCCGGTGGTCCAGCCGCGGCGCAGCGCCGTTGCCGGTTTTTCCATCCGGATTTCGTTTTCGCCGGCGTTCATGTCGCAAGTCCGGTGCGTGTGTTTGGTGTTGCCGTTATAGAGTGCGATTGCTACGGGTGTAAGCCTATTCGAGGGAATGAGACGGCATGGCCGACTGGCGCGACAATCTGCCTGAAATGAAAGCCGGCGAGGTCTGGCTGGTGGGTGCCGGACCGGGCGATCCGGGCCTGCTGACACTGCACGCCGCCAATGCGCTGAGCCAGGCTGACGTGATCGTGCACGATGCGCTGGTCAACAGGGATTGCCTCAACCTTGCTCGTACCGGTGCCGTTCTGGAATTCGCCGGAAAACGGGGCGGAAAGCCGTCTCCGAAACAGCGCGACATCTCGCTCAGGCTCGTTGAACTTGCCCGTTCCGGGCAGCGGGTGCTGCGGCTCAAGGGTGGCGATCCCTTCGTGTTCGGACGGGGCGGCGAAGAGGCGCTAACACTGGTCGAACACAACATTCCGTTCCGGATCGTGCCGGGGGTGACCGCAGGCATCGGCGGGCTTGCCTATGCCGGCATACCTGTCACTCATCGCGACACCAACCATACCGTGACCTTTCTCACGGGGCATGATTCCACCGGCGTGGTTCCCGATCGGATCGACTGGGACGGGGTGGCCCGCGGGAGCCAGGTGATCGTGATGTACATGGCGATGAAGCACATCGCCACCATCGCCTCGCGGCTTGTCGGCGCCGGGCGAAGTGCGGATGAGCCCGTCGCTTTCGTGACCGATGCCTCCACCGACCAGCAGAAGGTGCTCGAAACCACGCTTTCGCGCGCTGCCGAGGATGTGGCTGCCTCAGGGCTCAATCCGCCGGCCATCGTTGTGGTCGGGCAGGTGGTGCGGCTCAGGCCGGCGCTCGACTGGCTGGGCGCTGCCTCGGGGCGTGTTCTCGACGCAGACCCGCTCGGGCATAGGACCAACCCGCAGAAGGACAGCGCATGAGCGGTTTCATGATTGCGGCACCGCAGTCGGGCTCGGGCAAGACGACGGTGACGCTGGGTCTTTTGCGCGCGCTGAAGAGGCGCGGTGTGGCGCTTGCGCCGGGGAAAGCCGGACCGGACTACATCGATCCCGCCTTTCACGCGGCTGCGAGTGGTGAAACCTGCCTGAACTACGATCCCTGGGCGATGCGCGAGGACCTGCTTCTGGCCAATGCATCGCTGCAGTCGCAGGGCGGGCGGATGCTGGTGATCGAGGCGATGATGGGCCTGTTCGACGGCGCCGCCGACGGATCGGGTTCCGCCGGAGACCTCGCCGGGCTGCTCGGGCTGCCCGTTGTTCTGGTGATCGATTGCGCGAGCATGTCGCAATCCGTTGCTGCACTGGCGCAGGGATTTTCGAATTTCCATCCCGATGTGCTGGTTGCGGGCTTCATTCTCAATCGGGTGGCGAGTGCACGGCACGAGGGAATGCTGCGCCAGGCACTGGAGAAGGCCCGGGTCGATGTCGTCGGCGTGATCCCGCGGGATACCCGGCTGGAACTGCCGCATCGCCATCTCGGACTGGTGCAGGCGGGGGAGCATCCCGAACTTGCCCGGTTGATCGATGACGCGGCCGATCTGATGGAGGCGCGGATCGACTTCGCCAAGCTGCAGCGGCTTGCGAAGCGCGGGACCGGAAAAGTGGCGCCGGCCAATATTTCCCGGCTTCCGCCGCCGGCGCAGAACATCGCCGTGGCGCGGGACGAAGCCTTTGCCTTCATGTACGAGCACATGCTGCTTGGCTGGAGGCGGCGCGGCGCGGAGATTTCATTCTTTTCGCCGCTTGCGAACGAAGCACCGGACGAGACCTGCGAGGCTGTCGTGCTGCCGGGCGGGTATCCGGAACTGCACGCCGGACGAATTGCGGCGGCAGGCACTTTTCGTGCGGGAATGGCCGCGGCGCTCGAACGCGGGGCGCTGGTCTACGGTGAGTGCGGCGGGTTCATGGTGCTCGGCGAGGGACTGATCGATGCGGATGGCCTGCGTCACGAGATGCTCGGTGCATTGCCGCTGGTGACAAGCTTCGCCGAACGCAAGCGGCATCTGGGATACCGGCGCGTCACGCCAAAGCCGGGCTTCTTCTGGGACATGGAATTGTCCGCGCACGAGTTCCACTATGCCAGCATAGTCTCCGAAGGCGATGCCGACCGCGTCTTCGAGGCGCGCGATGCGCTTGGGAGCACATTGCTGCCCGCGGGACTGCAGCGCGGCAGGGTTTCGGGCTCCTTCCTGCACATCATCGACCGGATTGACTGACGGCATGGCGGAGGCACTTGATCCAATCGCCCATGGTGGGGCGCTCTCGGAGGCCATCGCCCGCCATGGCGGCGAACCCGGGGAATGGCTCGACCTTTCGACAGGTATCAGCCCCTTCACGCTGCCCATGCCGGAGATACCGGCCACCGCGTGGCGACGCCTCCCCGAAAGCGCGGAGGCGAGCCGGGTCGGTGACCTGGCGATGCGCTATTACGGAGGTTCGGTCAGGCCGCTGGCAGTTCCCGGCACGCAAGCCGTCATCCAGTTGCTCCCGCTGCTGCGGCCCGATGCGGAGCGGGTGGCGATCGTCTCGCCCACCTATGGCGAGTATGAACAATCCTTCCGGCGCGCGGGCATCCAGATCGAGCGCGTCGCAACGCTCGATGCCGCCGCCCCGAACCGTGCGCCGATCGTGGTGCTTGCCAATCCGAACAATCCCGACGGCCGGGAGACCGTACGTGACGATGTGTTCGGTTTCATTAGGTCGCACCGCGACCGTCTGGTGATCATCGACGAAGCCTTCGCCGACCTGCGGCAGGACCTGTCCATGGTCGGGGCTGCCGGCATGGAGCCCAACCTCGTTGTGATGCGCTCGTTCGGCAAGTTCTTCGGACTGGCCGGACTCCGACTTGGTTTCGTGTTCGCAGCGCCCGCCATCCTGGCTCTTCTGGCTGACCGTCTCGGGCCCTGGGCTGTTTCGGGTCCGGCGCTTGCGATTGCGGATCATGCGTTCGGGCGCAAGGATCTCGTGTCGGAACTTCGCGACAGGATTGAGCGGGCACACAGGCAAACGCGTTCGGCGCTGAACATGGCCAATGTGCGGATCCTGGGCGAAACCCCGCTGTTCTTCTGCTGCGATGTCGGCAATGGCACGAAGCTACGGGAAGAACTTGCTGCACATCATGTGCTGGTGCGCAGCTTCGACCACACTCCCGAAATGATCCGCATCGGTCTGGTCCCTGATGAGCTGTTTGCGGTGCGCCTGCGCGAGACCCTGCGGCTCGCAGACGCCCGGCCGAAATGACCGCGCATCTGATGGTGCTCTTCGCGGCGCTTGTCCTCGATCGCATCGTCGGGGATCCGGACTGGCTGTGGCGGCGCCTGATGCACCCGGTTGTCGTTTTTGGAAACCTGATCGGCTGGGCCGATCGCCGTTTCAACAGGCCCGACGACAGCGCCGCGACACGCAGGCGAAAGGGAGTGGCGGCGATTCTCGCATTGCTGGGTTCGGCTGTGGCCGCGGGCCTTTTGATGGACCGGATAACAGTCGTGCTCGGACCGCTAGGCGCGGTGCTCGAGGTCATCATCGTCGCGGTGTTTCTGGCACAGAAGAGCCTCGCCGACCATGTTGGCGCCGTGGTGGAAGGATTTCGCGACAACGGACTTGAAGGGGCGCGTCGGGCGGTCTCGATGATCGTCGGAAGGGATCCCGACGCGCTTGATGACTCCGGGGTTTCACGGGCCGCCATCGAAAGCCTCGCCGAGAATTTCTCCGACGGCGTCGTGGCGCCGGCGTTCTGGTACGCAGTTCTCGGCCTTCCGGGTCTGCTCGCTTACAAGATGCTCAACACAGCCGATTCGATGATCGGTCATCTCAACGATCGGCATCGGGACTTCGGTCGTGCGGCTGCGCTTCTTGATGACGCCGCCAACTGGCCAGCCTCCCGCCTCTCGGCTGTGCTGATCGCCGCCGGTGCAGGCCTTGCCAAAGGCACAACCGCAATGAAGCGTGCCATGGCAACGGCTCTTTCGGACTCGGGGCTGCATCGCTCGCCCAATGCGGGATGGCCCGAGGCGGCGATGGCAGGGGGCCTCAATCTGGCGCTGGCAGGGCCGAGGCGTTACGGCGGCGAACTCGTTGTGGAAGCCAGTCTCAACGCGGGCGGACGCAGCGAAGCGGCGGTGGGGGATATCGTGTCAGCCCTGATTGTCTTCGCCAGATCCTGTGATTGTCTTGCCATGATGGTTTTGATCTTGGCAATCGCATTATAAATTTACCATAAAATCAAGGGCTTGAGAACTTTGTGGTGATTTTATGGAGTATTTTAACTTTACGAAATAAAAGTGGCGTTTACAGTAAGATTTCCCAGTCAATAAAATATCAGGGTCTTTCGGGAGAGTATTCATGCGAAACATGCTTCTTGTGGGGGCGCTTGCTCTTGCTCTATTGCCTTTTTCCCAGGCTTCGGCGCTGGCAGCCAAGCTCATCGCGGACATTGATTTGTCCAATCAGACAATGGTCGTGAAGCAGAACGGCGTGGTCAAATATCGCTGGCCGGTGTCCACCGGGCGCAAGGGCTATTCGACGCCTACGGGCAGCTATTCGGCCAAATGGCTTTCGCGCTATCACCGGTCGCGCAAGTACAACAATGCCTGGATGCACTACGCGGTGTTTTACCACGGCGGCTATGCGATCCACGCCACGCGCGACACCAAGCGGCTGGGCCGTCCGGCGTCGCATGGCTGTGTGAGGCTGGCGCCCGAGCATGCGGCAAAGTTCTTTTCACTGGTCGAGAGAACCGGCAAGAGCAACACCCGCATCGTCGTCAAGCACTGACGCCATTGCTGCGCCGGGCAACCCGGGCGAGACCCGGCGCCACAAGATTGCGCATGTCGGTCCTTCACCTTGAGAAGTGCGGGGCCGGCCTGTGCTGGCATGGAACGCAACCTGTTATTTAAGCGTGTGCTTGATGTTCCAGCGGTCGTGGAACCATTGCCATTGCCCGGGATACTCCCTGACCCAGCTTTCCACCTTGTCGTTGAGCAGTTGCGCCGTTGCCTGGACATCGACGACGCCGTCCGGGGTCCGCGGGATTGTGACGGCCGGCTCGACGACAAGCTTGTGACGGCCGCCCGGAAGACGGATTGAGCGTGCAGGGTAGACGTCGCACTCGAACTGGCGGACGAGCTTGGCAAGAAGCGGGTTGGTCCGGGTTTCAAGACCAAAGAACCGGGTTTTCGCGCCCTTGTGGAACTTCTGGTCGACGAGCACGCCCACCCCGCCGCCGACTTCCAGCCTGCGCGCAAGCGTGAAGGCGGCGCCCGCGCGCGAGGGGACCAGATGGCCCATGGAAGTGCGCCGTGCGGCGAGCACCCGACGGGCGATATAGGGGTTGTTCGGCGGACGGAACAACGCCATCACGTCAAGCCCGTAAGCGGCCGCTGCCACCGGAAGAAGCTCGAAGTTGCCGGTGTGCGCGGTGAACACGATGAAGGGCCGATTGCCGTCCCGCAGCTTGAAGAAGGTCTCGGCTCCCTCGACCTCGATACGGCCAGGCTCGCTGGCGTCGGGATCGAAGTCGAAGATCTGGTCGAGAAAGACGTACTCGGCTGCAAGGCGAGCCATGTTGCCCCACATGTCGAGCGCGATCTGTTCGCGTTCCGCCGGGCTTTTCTCCGGAAACGCCCTTCTGAGGTTTTCGAGCGCCAGCCGATGACGGGATGTCTTCGGGCCGATGCGCCGCGCGGCGCGGTCGACGAGCCGGATTGCCTTGTCCGCGGGCAGAAGCGAAATGAGCCTGAGCAGCGAGAGCACCAATGCGGCAATCAGCCAATCCTTGGCGCGGTTGAGCGCGATGACCACGCGCGTGAGCGCCATTCGCAGAGCGTGTTTCATCTCAACTCATGTTCAGGATGATCTTGCCGAAGACGTCGCGCCCTTCCATGCGGGCGAGCGCCTTGTCGATGTCATCGAAACCCACTTCGGTGTCGATCACCGGCTTGACCTGGCCTGCTGCCATCTTTTGCATTGCGTCGGCCATGTTTTCCATCCGGCAGCCGAACGAGCCGATCAGCCGCAATTGCTGCTGGAACAGCATCATCAGGTTCATCTGGGTGGAGACGCCCGATGTGGATCCGCAGGTCACCAGACGGCCGCCACGGCGCAGCGACAGCATCGAACCCGCCCATGTGTCTGCGCCAACATGCTCGAAGACCACGTCGACGCCCTTCTTCCTGGTGAGTTTGCGCACGACGCCTTCGAAGCGGTCCTCGCGGTAGTTGATGACATGATCGGCGCCAAGCACCTTGGCTTTCTCGATCTTGTCATTCGAACCGACGGTCGTGATGACCGTGCAGCCAATCTTCCTGGCGAGCTGAATGGCGGCGGAACCGATGCCCGATCCGCCGGCATGGATGAGGATGGTCTCACCGGGTTCGAGGCGGGCATTGTCGAACAGCATGTGTTCGACCGTCCCGAACGTCACCGGGGCGACGGCCGCGGCGACGGCATCGACGCCCGGAGGGGCAGGGACGAGAAGCCGCGCGGGAAGATTGACCTTCTCCTGCGCAAATCCGTCGAGATGAAAACCGTGGACGCCGCCGACATGTTCGCAAAGGTTGTCACGGCCCTCGCGGCAGGGCCGGCACAGGCCGCAAGTCCTGGCGCCATATATCGACACCAGCTGACCGGGAACCAGGCCGGCCACGCCATGGCCGATCGCGTCGATGACGCCGGATGCTTCAGCCCCGATCACCAGCGGCATCTTGCGCTTGGCAAAGGCCATGCCACGCCAGCCCCAGACATCGATGTGGTTGAGTGCAACCGCCTTGACAGAGACCGTGACCTCTCCGATGCCGGGAGCCGGGGGCGGCTGCAACTCAACCGTTTCGAGCTTGCGATCCTCGATGAGCTGCAATGCGCGCATGATTTTTGTTCCTTTGTTTCGAGGCCGAGCCGCGTCGGTCCGCTCAGCGCCTTGCCCGGCCGGCCCGTGTGTCCAGCGTCCGGTCAGCAGCATCCGCGAGTCTGTTTCGAAACTGGTTGGATGCTGGAGATATCCCACCGAAACCTGCGGTCTGGCGGCCCTGCATTAAGCCGGTTCAGCCGACATGACAAGACACGCGTTCTGCCCGCCGAAACCAAAGGAGTTCGACAGGACGCTTGCGACCGGCGCGTCGCGCTTGACGTTGGGAACCGCATCAAGCTCGATCGCCGGATCCGGGGTGTCGTAATTGATCGTCGGCGGGATCACTCCGGTGCCGATGGTCATGAGCGAAAACACCGCTTCCACCGCGCCGGCGGCCGTCAGCGTATGGCCGATCATCGACTTGTTGGAGGAAACCGGAACCTGCGGCATGCGTTCTCCGAACACTGAAGAAAGCGCGAGGTACTCCATCTTGTCGTTTTCAGGTGTCGATGTCCCGTGGGCATTGATGTAGCCAATGTCTTCGGCGGCAATGCCAGCGTCTTCCAGCGCTGCGCTGATTGTGGCGATCGCGGGCCCGCCGTCGGGCGACGAGCGGGTGCGATGAAAATGATCGGCCTTCTCGCCGCAGCCGCTTACAATACCAAGCACATTGGCTCCGCGGGCGAGCGCGCTTTCGAGGGATTCCAGAACCAGCGTCGCCGCGCCCTCGGCAATGACAAAGCCGTCGCGGTCCTTCGTGAAGGGCCGGGAGGCTTTCTGCGGCGGGTCGTTGTTGGTCGAAAGCGCGGAAAGCAGCGAAAAGCGGATCAGGGCTTCCGCACTCACCGAACCGTCGGTCGCAACCGAAAGCGCGCGGTCGGTCCTGCCCTGGCGGATGGCCTCGACTCCGAGCTGGATCGCGGTGGCGCCTGAAGCGCAGGCAGTCGACAGCGTGACCGGCAGGCCACGGGTGCCGAACCGGTCGGCAAGCCGCTCCGATATGGATCC
Source organism: Hoeflea sp. (assembly GCA_965233445.1). Classification (GTDB taxonomy): domain Bacteria; phylum Pseudomonadota; class Alphaproteobacteria; order Rhizobiales; family Rhizobiaceae; genus Hoeflea. The sequence goes on along the minus strand of OZ247491.1, from coordinate 3,649,250 downwards.
GAACAGAATGGCCTCGTGAAAGTCAGGGTCGGCTTTCTCGCGCAGGACGGCCAGAAACTGCTCATAGGCATTCCCGTCCATCTGGTCGGGACGGACCCGGTCGCCGAGTTCGAAACGGTGGCTCCATTCGGGTTCGATGGGCGGGGCCGCCAGAAACAACGGGCCGCCGAAATCGCGGGAGAGCCCGGCTTGGGCCATGGCTTCCACCGTTGTCTCGCGTGCAAATGCAAAAGAGCGCTCGACCGCGGTGGGCGCGGGGATGTCAATGAAATCGACGGTGCCGCAGATCCTGGTGGAAAGGTTGTCCGATGGAAAACGCGTGATCGCATGAATGCCCGATTCGCCGGCGGTCAGGCGCGCCCAATTGTCCTCTAGCCCCTGTCCGAGCGAGGTGACGACGCCCATCCCGGTGACTGCGACCAGAGGGCGACCGAGGTGATCCTTGTATGCGGCTTTGGTCATTGTGGCCTCCGGCTCAGGACAGCTTGCTCAGATGGGCGACACCTTCGCCGCGCACGTGCCCGATGGTTGTCACGATTGCCGATCTCGCCGGCTTGGCCATCTCGACATCGGCGCCTTTCGCCATCGGTTTGACAGGGTTGCCGCCATCGATGGCAAGACAGGCAAGGGCAAGCCCGGTCGTAAACTGAGCTTCGAGAGAATGGCCGAACACGGCGCCATAGGTTCGCAGCGGACTTTCCGGATAACGCCTTGAAAGGAACTGACGCTCTCGGCGGCTCAATTCCGGCAAGCCGGTCGTGCCGCAAAAGATCACCCGGTCAGGAGTTCCGGTCGAGGGAACCGTTTCATCGCACAGCCCGGCAAGACGCTGTTCCAGCCGGTCTTCGGAGCGGGCGCCCCGGTCACCGAGCACGCCGTCCAGCCTTGCATAGATATGAGCGCCGCGCGCCTCGGCATGCTCGCGGGTCTCAAGAACCAGGAATGCGCCAGCGGTCCCCAGATTCATGCCGTTCGCGGTGCCGTCCTCGTTCCAGAACGGTTTCAGCGGTTTTTTTGCCAAGGCCTGTATGGCTTCCATGACCATGAGCATGTCGTGGCGTTCGGCCACGAAGGCGCCACCCACAAGACAATGGGTCGATTGACCGGCGTTTAGACGCGCATGAGCAGTTTCGATTGCGGAGATGCCGGCGCCCTGCTCCCCCATCAGGGTGCGGGACGACCCGGTGACCTTGTGAACGATGGAGATGTTGCCAGCAAGCAGGTTCGAAAGCTGAGCCAGGAAAAGGGTCGGACGCAGTTCGGTCGTCAGCTTCTCGTTGAGCAACTGCTCGCGGTCATTGCGCTTGCGGCCTTCCTCGACAATCAGTGTGTCCACGGCCACATCGCGTTCGCCGCCTCCGGCGGCCACGATCATGTCCATCGAGGCGCAGGCCTCGGCATCATCCTTCAGGCCGGCATCGTCAAGTGCGAGCCCTGCAGCGAAGACGCCAAGCCTCTGCCAGTTTTCCATCTGTCGCTGATCGCCGCGGCGCGGGATCTGCTCGGACCAGTCGATCTCGGGAAGCGGGAACACCGTGTAGGGGGCAAATCGCTCGCTGTCACTGATGGCTTCGGGGGAAATTCCGCCCTCGGTGAGCGCGGTGCGATGCAGGCTGACACCGACGCCGAGAGCTGTGACCAGACCGACACCTGTGACGACGACTTCGTTGTAGGGGTTGGTCATTGGCGGCCTCCATTTGCGGCATCGATTGCAGCCATCAACCCGACTTCCTCGGACCGGGCGCGAACGATCCCTGCGAGCGGCACCTGATCGAAGGGAAGGGTCCTGAGCTTGATCTGGCAATCTGCAACTCGCTTGGCTGAGATCTGGATTCGGCCCTTGGCTACCGCATAGCCCGAACCCTCGTGCTCAAGCACTGCCGAGACCGTGAGTTCCGCCCCCGGTTCCACGAAATCCCGCATCTTTGCGCTGTCGACAGACATCAGGAACGGCATTGCCGTGAACCCGGTCTTCGCAAGCACAAGAAATCCACTGGCCTGGGCCATGGTTTCAATCAGGAGAACTCCGGGAACCAGTGGCATGCCTGGAAAGTGGCCTTCGAAAACCGGACTTTCCATCGGCACAGTCGACGCAGCGGTCAGGCTCCCAGCCTCGAGGTCAAGCGCCTCGATGCGGTCAATCATCTGAAAATATTCAAGATGCATGGGTGGGAACCGCCGTTCCGGGAGTCAAGCCTTCGCAGCCCGCAGTTCGTCGATCTTGGCGCAGAGATTGCCAAGCACGAAGTATTCCTCGGTCGAAGCCTTGCCGTCATTGACTTCCTGGGTCCACTTTTCAAGCGGAATCTTGATGCCGAATTCCTTGTCGATGGCAAAGACAATATCGAGGAAATCGAGACTGTCGATACCGAGGTCATCGATGGTGTGGCTTTCGGGAGTAATGGTGTCGCGGTCGATCTCGCTGGTTTCGGCGATGATGTCTGCGACCTTGTCGAATGTTGCGGTCACGCTCAATACCTCATTGGATAACAGATTGGCCGCAGCTATAGAAAAATCCGCCGCAAAAGCCAATGGCTTCTTTGCAGGCAAATCGGCATCCGGATCTGCGTGCTCAGCGCAACGGGGTCACGACACTGCAGCGCCGAACTGCAGGACTGTTCCTACACCGCGAGTGAATGGCGCGCGGTTCCGTTCTCAAAATAGCTGTCGAAGGCCGACGCGATGGAGCGAACAAAGGGTCGCCCCTTGGCGGTGACCTGAAAGAGTCCCCCGGCCAACTCGATCATGCCATCCGTGTCGCAGCTTGCGAGGTATTCCGCCTCGTCAAGAACATCTTCTGCTGCCGGACCGAATTCCTGCCGGATCGCGGCAAACGAAAATGCGAAATCACACATCAGCAATTCGATGACCCTGGCGCGAAGACGGTCTTCCTCGGACAGTTCGAAACCGCGTATGACGGGCAGACGGCCCAGGTTGACCTGGCGCTGGTACTCTCCTGTGGAGGGCTGGTTCTGGATGTAGCCCTGCGGAAGCTGTCCGATCGAGGACGCGCCAAGACCGATCAGCGCATCGGCATTGTCGCTCGTATAACCCTGAAAGTTGCGGCGCATCTTGCCGGATGCAGCTGCAATCGCGAGACTGTCGGCGGGCAGGGCAAAATGGTCGAAACCGATTGCCGTGTATCCGGCTGCGGTCAGCAGGGAACTTGCGCGGTTCATCTGGGCAAAGCGCTCGGTCACATCGGGCAGGGCGGTCTCGTCAATCATCTTCTGGTGGGTCTTCATCCACGGCACATGGGCATATCCGAAAAGGGCGATGCGGTCGGGATCGAGTGAGATGACCTTGCCGATGGTTTCTTCCACCGAAGCGCGGGTCTGGTAGGGCAGCCCGTAGAGCACATCGCAATTGACGGAGCGGACCCCGCGCTTGCGCACCTGTTCGACCACCTCCCGGGTCTGCGCGAAGGTCTGCTCGCGGTTGATTGCCTGCTGAACCCGCTCATCGAAATCCTGAACGCCGATGGAGGCCCGCGTCAGTCCGATCTCCGCAAGTGCGTCATATCGGTCCTCGTCCAGGTCATTGGGGTCCATTTCGACACTGATCTCGGCTTCGTCGGCGAATTGAAAGCGGCTGCGCAGTGCCGTGTCGAGCCAGATCATGTCCTCGGGTTTGAGCATGGTCGGCGAACCGCCTCCAAGGTGCAGTGCGGTGACCCGGCAACCCGGATCAACAAGACCGGAAATGGTCTCCATCTCGTTCTCCAACGCAGTCAGGTAGGTCCTGAGCGGATCATACTTGCGGGTCTGCTTGGTGTTGCAGCCGCAAAACCAGCAAAGACGGTCGCACCAGGGAATGTGCACATAAAGCGAGAGGCTTTGTCCCGGCTTCAGCTGGCCCAACCAGCGCGCGTAGACGTCACCATCCACGCCGGCATGAAAATGCGGGGCTGTGGGGTAGCTGGTGTAGCGCGGCGCCGGGCCGGCGTGTTTGAGGACGAATCCTTTGTGCATGGCATGTTTGCTCCGGTTTGCAGCCCAGAATGACGCAGCGGAGAGCTATTGCCTTGACTTTGATCAATCCCCTCTGTTCTTTGATGGCAGATGCTCGCCACCGGTGCGCGAGCCCGGAGTGATCCTCCCGCTTGCCGGTATTGAGGGTTGAATGGACGCGCAACGCAAAGATATCCACAATTCCGAGCTTCCGGTGCTGTGTCGCGCGTGCGAGGCGCGGCATCGCGGCGTGTGCGGCGCGCTGTCCCCCTCACAGCTGGTGAGCCTGAACAAGCAATCCACCCGCAAGAGCGTTGGAGCCGGGACAGAACTGATTGGCGAGAGCCAGGAAACGAAAACCTACGCCAACATCATCTCCGGTGTGGTGAAACTGACAAAAATGCTCTCCGATGGTCGTCAGCAGATTGTCGGCCTGCAATTCGCACCAGATTTCCTGGGCCGTCCTTTTCGGATCGACAGCGGTATTTCTGCGGACGCGGCCACCGATGTGAACGTTTGCAGCTTTCCGAAGAGCGTCATCGAGCGAATGATCAAGGACGCGCCTGAGCTGGAACACCGGCTTCTCGAGCAGACCCTGAAAGAACTCGACGAGGCGCGCGACTGGATGCTGACGCTCGGCCGAAAGACGGCCTCGGAAAAGGTGGCCAGTTTTCTGTACCTGATCGCCACGCATGTGAACCCTGACGCGGATTCTGATTCGGTCAGTTTTCAGCTTCCGCTGACGCGTTCGGATATTGCCGATTTTCTTGGATTGACCATCGAAACAGTCAGTCGGCAGCTGACGAAATTGCGCAAGGACAGGGTGATCGTCATTGTCAACAACCGTCATGTCGAGGTCCCCGACCTTGACGCTCTCGCAGAGCGCGCTTCGCAATAGAGCAGAAATCAGGGATCGGGCCGTCTGAGGACCAACTGTCCGGATGATCTGTTGCTTTGTTGTTTACGATGCAGCCCGTAAAATTCGGGTGACATGTCAATGTGGAATTGCATTATTCGCAATCATGGCCGATAAATAGGCATCGATAGAGTGCCGTCTTACAAGTCCCGTTTGCAAGAAGACCCCGGTGGCCCCATGCTTCAGGCGTTTATTGTTGAGTTTGAGACTCTGTGTTCGGAATTGTTCATGGCGGTGCGCCGGGGCGATGAGAATATAGTCAACCGCATTGACGCCGAAATCCAGCCGAGCCTGCAGCGGATCTTCCGGTTTCAAGCGCGCAACAGCGACGAAGCCGTTCGGCAGTTGCAGTTCTTTGCCAATCTGGCGGTTCGCAATTGCGAAGACGATGACAGTGTCAGCCGCTACACCGACATGATGACCGAGTTGTTTCACCGCTATCTCGATCCAGTCGCAACCTTTCAGGAACCACCGGCCCGGCCGAAACCTCATCCGGTGCGGGACCAAGGATGCCATCTGGTCGACGGATACGACCCGTCGCCACATCAAATGCTGCTTGATTCCATGGAAGAGCGCATCGCGGTGGTGGGGCTCGATTATCGATACATCTACACCAACAAGCGCAATGCCGAGTTCCACGGAAAATCTCCCTCCGACTTTGTCGGGAAGCATCTGAGGGACATGATCGAGACGGACCGGTTCCGCGATCGGGCCAAGCCCAAGCTCGACATGTGCTTTTCCGGGGAAACGGTGCAGTATGACTACCAGATCGCGGACCTGATGGGACACATGTACGATATCAACTGCCGCATGACCCCCTTTCTCGGACCCGACGGCACGATTGCCGGTGCCGTGATCGTGCTGAACATGCACCACTCGCTGGCGCGGGTCGGTTAATCCGCAACAGTCCGTGCCGCTTTGTCCTCGAACCGAATTCATGTCACGGAGAGTGAGATCGCGCCTGCATCGGCCTTGACGTTTACGTTAACGTCAATATTCTGTAGAGATGAACTGCCGCATCTTGTCATCTCGACTCCGCCAGCGTCTTTTGACATGAGAAGATGAGCTTGCCGCAGCGGTCGGCGGGTCAAACGAAATCAGCGGCCAACCGTGCATGTTCGATGGCACGAAACAGGTGGGCTGCGGTTTGCAAGCATTGTCCAGATGTGCGAAATCGCCGAAGCCATCAGGTGAGGGAAGTCTTAGATGAATGATGTAGTTGAGCCGGCCGAACGCGAGAGCATGGAATTCGACGTTGTGATCGTGGGGGCGGGACCCGCCGGACTGTCCGCAGCGATCCGCCTGAAGCAGTGCAATCCGGACCTTGCCGTCGTTGTCCTCGAGAAAGGCGGCGAAGTCGGCGCGCATGTGCTTTCCGGCGCGGTCGTCGATCCTGTCGGAATTGACAGGCTGATCCCCGACTGGCGCGACGATCCGGACCATCCGTTCAAGACGGCGGTGAACGCCGATCACTTCCTGGTTCTCGGGCCGGCGGGCTCGGTGCGGCTGCCGAACTTCATGATGCCGCCATTGATGAACAATCACGGCAATTACATCGTTTCGCTTTCCAATGTGACGAAGTGGCTGGCCGGACGTGCAGAGGCGCTGGGTGTGGAAATCTACCCCGGCTTTGCGGCGACCGAAGTGCTGACCAACGAGGAAGGATCCGTGATCGGCGTCGCCACCGGCGACATGGGCATTGAGCGGAATGGCGAGCCGGGGCCGAACTATGCCCGCGGCATGGCTCTGCTCGGCAAATACGTTCTCATCGGCGAAGGCGTGCGCGGCTCGCTCGCAAAACAGCTGATTGCGAAGTTCAATCTCGACGAGGGCCGCGAGCCACAGAAATACGGCATCGGCCTGAAGGAGCTGTGGGAAGTCAAGCCTGAGCACACAAGCCGGGTCTGGTTCAGCATTCCTTCGGCTGGCCGCTGGACATGAAGACCGGCGGCGGTTCGTTCCTTTATCACCTTGAGGACAACAAGGTGGCAGTCGGCTTCGTCGTCCACCTGAACTACAAGAATCCCTATCTCTCGCCGTTCGAGGAATTCCAGCGCTTCAAGACGCATCCCACCATCGCTCCGGTGTTCGAGGGCGGCAAGCGGATCGGTTACGGCGCACGCGCGATTTCGGAAGGCGGCTGGCAGTCGGTTCCGAAACTGGCCTTCCCGGGTGGTGCGCTGATCGGCTGCTCGGCCGGCTTCGTCAACGTCGCCCGCATCAAGGGCTCGCACAATGCAGTGCTGTCGGGGATTCTCGCCGCGGACCATGCCGCCGAAGCGATTGCGGCAGGTCGTGCCCAGGATACGCTTCAGGGCTATGACGATGCCTGGCGCGGCTCTGAAATCGGCAAGGATCTCAAGAAGGTCCGCAACGTCAAGCCGCTGTGGTCGAAACTCGGCACGATCGGCGGCGTGGCGCTGGGCGGCCTCGACATGTGGATGAATTCGCTGTTTGGCATCTCGCCGTTCGGCACCATGGCGCATGGCAAGGCGGATTACGCGGCTCTCGAAACAGCCTCGAAGCACAAGAAGATCGATTATCCGAAACCCGATGGCGTGCTGACCTTCGATCGTCTTTCCTCGGTGTTCCTGTCCAACACCAACCACGAGGAAGATCAGCCGGTGCACCTGCAGCTTCAGGATCGCGAGTTGCAGAAGGCGTCGGAACTGCACCAGTTCGCCGGACCCTCGACGCGTTATTGTCCCGCCGGCGTCTATGAATGGGTCGACAGCGAAGGCAATGCAATTCCGGCAGGCGAGATGACCAGCGCGAGCGATGCGACCTTCGTCATCAACGCGCAGAACTGCGTGCACTGCAAGACCTGCGACATCAAGGACCCGAACCAGAACATCAACTGGGTGCCGCCGCAGGGCGGCGAAGGGCCGGTCTATACGAATTTGTAAGTTGCGGAATTGAGCCGGGCTTGGTCCTGCCTCATCCATCCGGTTCAGGAGGTGAGGCGGGAACCCGCCAGTTGGCCCAATCCTCCAGTATTTCGAGGTCGACTTGGGCCGGCAGGTGATCCGAGCAAATGTCGCTCGGCCTGATCGACGGTCCCGTTGCCTTGATGGCCCTGGCTGGAACATGATCGATCGGCAGCCCGGTTACGGATCTCATGCTTTCCGAGCCGTCTTATCCGTTGCCTCCTGCACCGTGACAGTATCCGCCGGTGATTCCCTGAGCAGGGTGATGAGTGAACTGATACGTTCATTGTCGAATCGCACATGGGGTTGCAAAACAGAAAGCCTGTCTCCGTCCGCGTCTGCGGTATGGGACAAAGTGGTGGCAATCATCCCAGCGGCGAAAGCAACGCCAACTGTTGCTTTCCAGCCAATCTGCGGAAGAAGCGCGGCGGCTGGTATCGCCATCCCCTCCGACACCTGTAGCCGAAAATGTCCGAATGTATCGAACTCCGGATATACGTTGCCGAGCAAGCCAGCAACTGGAAGAAATGTCGCAAATATCGGCAGGACGAACGCGCCAACCAGTTCACATCGGCGAAGTCACCCACATTCGCCAAAACCTCCCGGCCGAGCTTACTGAAATGCCGTCTCGAAGAAGCTTCTGAGCTTGCGTGAATGGAGCCTCTCAGGGGGCATGGCGGCCAGCTTCTCCATGGCCAGCAGCCCGATCTTGAGATGCTGGTTGACCTGGCTCTTGTAGAAGGCCGACGCCATTCCCGGCAGCTTCAATTCGCCGTGCAAGGGCTTGTCGGAGACGCAGAGCAGCGTGCCGTAGGGGACGCGGAAGCGGAAGCCGTTGGCTGCGATGGTGGCCGATTCCATGTCGAGCGCGATGGCGCGGGATTGCGAGAGCCGCTGCACCGGGCCGCGCTGGTCGCGAAGTTCCCAGTTGCGGTTGTCGATCGTGGCGACGGTGCCGGTGCGCATGATCCGCTTGAGATCGTAGCCCTCGAGGCCGGTGACGTTGGCGACGGCTTCCTGAACGGCGACCTGGACCTCGGCCAGCGCCGGGATCGGCACCCATGCCGGCAGGTCGTCGTCGAGCACATGGTCCTCGCGGACATAGGCGTGTGCGAGGACATAGTCGCCGAGCGCCTGGCTGTTGCGCAGGCCGGCGCAGTGACCGAGCATCAGCCAGGCATGCGGCCTGAGCACGGCCACGTGGTCGGTGATGGTCTTGGCGTTGGACGGGCCGACGCCGATATTGACCATGGTGATGCCGCAATGGTCCTTGCGCTTGAGGTGGTAGGCCGGCATCTGCGGCAGCCGCGGCGGCGCCACGCCTTGGCTCGGGGCGTTTTGCCCCGAGGGCGTGATCAGGTTGCCCGGTTCGACGAAGCACTCATATTCCGAGTTCCCGTCCGCCATCAGCGCGCGGGCGTGTTCGCAGAACTCGTCGATGTAGAACTGGTAATTGGTGAACAGGACGAAGTTCTGGAAATGATCGGCCCCGGTGGCGGTGTAATGTGAAAGCCTGGCAAGCGAATAGTCGATGCGCTGCGCCTTGAACGGCGCCAGCGGCAGGGGCTCGCCCGGACCGGGTTCATAAAGGCCGTTGACGATTTCGTCGTCGGTGGTGGCGAGATCGGGCGTGTCGAAAAGGTCGCGCAAGGGCATGTCGAGCTTGTCGGCGACGGCCGCTTCGACATAGGCGCCCTCGCCAAAGGCGAAATGCAGCGGGATCGGGGTGTCGGATTCCGAGATGGTGAGGGGCGTGCCGTGGTTCTTGAGCAGCAGTTCGAACTGGGTGGTCAGGTAGGAACGGAACAGCGACGGCCGGGTGAGTGTGGTCGCGTAGTGCCCCGGTGAAACCACATGCCCGTACGACAGGCGGGAATCGACCATGCCGAAGGAGGTCGTGGCGAAGCTTACCTGCGGATAGAATGCCCGGTAGCGGCCCTTCGGCTTTTCCGTTGCGAGGCTCTCGAAGGCTTCGCACAAAAATCTGGTGTTGCGTTCATAAATGGCTTCGAGCGCCGCCACCGCGTCGGCCGCATTGGTAAACTCCTGCGGGGCGATCGGATCGGGTGTGATGAAGCCGTTGGCGGTGTGTGAAGAGATTCGTTGGTCCATGCACCGTTATATACGAGAAAACTTGACAAGGAAAAGACGACGCCGGTGAAAGGTCTTTCGCGCAAGCCAATGCAATTTGACATCAGCCGTTGCGCTGCAGGCTCATGTAAAGGACGAATCCCGCGCCCGAGAGGCCGGGCCCCTTGTCGCCGGTCTGGGCGTAGGCAAAGGCGCCAACGGGGCCGACCAGAAAAGCCGTGAAAGCGGTGATGCGCAGGAATGTCGAGAGCGAGCGGCGGATCGGGAAACGCATTGTACGGGGTCCTTCGAAATTGGGTTCAGCGGTCAAGCTGGCAGTGGGGGCTGTTGCGGAAAGCGCATGCGTCGATCATGCCGCCGTTCCAGCCGCGCGAAGGACGGTCCGAGTTGGCGACCGCCGCCGCCATCAGCATCGCGAAGATTGCGAAAACCAGGCAGATGATGATGAAGCGGCGGGTCAACGTTGCCATGCGTCTCATTCCTCAGTTGATGGACGTATCTTGCCATTTGCGGCCTGAACGCCGCCTGAGGCGGGCGTTCATGTCCGGTTCAAACAGGTTAACGGAAATGCGCGCGCCTTCCGTTCGATGACTGACGGGTCCGGTCCGGCGGGCGGGGGCGGGGCTGGCCGAAACCGGGACGGTGGGCCATACTTGGCGCATCAAACAGTGAAAGGGACCGATCCCCGATGTCCACCACACAGCCGAACCCGATTGAACTCTATTACTGGCCGACACCCAACGGCTGGAAGATCACAGTCATGCTCGAGGAACTTGCGGTTCTCTACGAGGTCCATTTCGTCAACATCGGCAAGGGCGAGCAGTTCGAACCGTCTTTCCTGGCGATATCGCCCAACAACCGGATGCCGGCGATCGTCGATCCGGACGGACCGGACAATGCGCCGATTTCGGTTTTCGAATCTGGTGCCATCCTGCAGTATCTGGGGCGGAAGTTCGGCCGGTTCTATCCGTCGGAAGAGCGGGCCCGAATGGAGGTCGACCAATGGCTGTTCTGGCAGATGGGCGGCCTGGGGCCGATGGCTGGACAAGCGCATCACTTTCGCCACTACGCGCCCGAACGCGTGGACTATGCCATTGATCGCTACACCAACGAGGTCAACCGGCTTTACGGCGTGATGAACCGCAGACTGGCGGACCGGGCGTTCCTGGCCGGTGACTATTCGATCGCCGACATGGCGTCGATCGGATGGGTCAAGTCCTACGAAAGGCAGGGACAGGACCTCAATGACTTCCCGAACCTCAAGCGCTGGTTCGAAACGATGATGGCGCGGCCGGCGGTTGAGCGCGGCTGTGAAGTGGGGATCGAGCACCGGAAGAACATCGCGGACGACAAGGACGCGCAGAAGGTGCTGTTCGGACAGACCGCGCGTTAGGGGCCGACGGTCTCAAGCAGGTGCTCCGGACCTTGCCGTGTTTGCCAAATAGAAACCCCGCACCGGACAACCGGTGCGGGGTTGGAAAAACTCGACAGGCTGACGCCCTGCCAGACGTTACATCTTGGCCCAGTTCTCCGAACGGCAGAGAACGCCGAGCACGCAGCCGCGCATCTTCAGCGTGTTGCCGGAGAGCGTGGCCGAACCGGAATAGGTCTTGTCCTTGGCCGGATCGGTGATGGTCCCGGAGTATGTATTGCCGTCGGGCTTCATCTTGCCGATCTGCTTGCCGGCATGGGCGCCGGTTCTCAGCTTGACGCAGAATGAATTTCCGCATGCGGAGATTGCGGCGGTTTCGCCGCTCTTGGTCTTCCAGTTGCCCTCGATCGGATCTGCGAGCGCGGGAGCCGACATGGCGGCGACAAGCGCGCCTGCGGCGATCAGTTTGCGGATCATGTGTTCCTCCCAGGTTGAGGCCTGCTTGCAGGCCGATTTCTTACTTAACCCAGAGCTACGTAAAGGTAAACCGGCAGAAATGAGGGATGGCGGGTTGTTTCGGGGCGCATCCGGCAGGCCTTGGAGCTGGTGTCGATGACGGTCAAATTGCGCGTGCCGGAAAGATTTTCAGAAAATGCGATCGAAGTTTGGTTAGCCGTCCGTAACTTTTTTTGCCGGCCTTGAAACGGTCATTTGAGCTGCTCTGGCCGATTTCCAAGGCCTTCGATGTTTAACAGAATCGCAAATTTACCAAGCGTTTGAAGTTTGTTCGCTTCCTCTTAAGCATGCCGTTTAACGCGGTTTTCAACCGATCCCCGCACACTCCGGATCAACAACAAGGCGCCGGGACAAACCGGACGCCGACATGAGCAAAGCGGCTTCTCGGGAGCTGACAGGGACAACGAAAATCGAACCTTTACGGGGACTTGAAAATGGCACGTTACGAAATTCACGATCAGGATCAGGCAAGCATCGGCGGTGAAGCCAAGGCTGACGTCTTCTGCGAAATGGGGCTGATGTACGCCACCGGACGCGAGTGCGAGGTCGACTACGTCGCCGCCCACAAGTGGCTCAACATTGCCGCCATCAAGGGCTCGGACCGGGCTGCCACGCTGCGCGCCGAACTGGCCGAAAGCATGAGCAAGGCCGAACTCGCAGCAGCGCTTCGCGCCGCCCGCGAATGGATGACCATGCATTGATCCGGTGTCGGATGCCGTTTGCGCGGCGACACCGGACTCTTATCGAATTGCCTCGAGGGGAACGGGGCGGGGGCCGCAACGCCGGGCGACACGGCGAGGCTTTCAGCAAAGGCCGCGACTGACCGAAACGGTTGGACGCGGCCTTACTCGTTTCACCTGAGCCCCGCCATGACCTCGGGCAGGGTTTTCTCGAAGATTTCAAGCTCGGTTTCGGGAGCTGCGGAGATCCGGATACATCGGCTGAGGGGCGCGACGCCGGGCATGCGGATGAACACGCCGCGGCTCACCAGCCCCTCGAGAATCGCCTTGGCGCGCGCAGAATCGCCGCCGCAATCCATGGTGACGAAATTGGTTGCCGAGGAGATGGGCGCAAACCCGTTTGCGCGCCCGATCGCGGCAATGCGCTCACGCGCTGCAGCGACCCGCGAAATGACGGTTTCGAGCCATGCCTGATCCTTGAGTGCGGCGAGGGCGGCTGCCTGGCCGAGCCGGTTGACGCCGAAATGATTGCGCACCCTGTGAAAGCGCGACACGGTCTCCGGATCGCCAAAGACGTAGCCGACACGCTGGCCCGCCAGACCATAAGCTTTCGAAAAGGTCCGGAATCGAACCACGTTGGGCATGTCGGCCAGCGCCGGGATCGCGGGAATGGCGTCAGCGGGCGCGGTCTCGCAATAGGCCTCATCGAGAGCAAGCATGGTTGTTTCCGGCAGGGACCTGGCAAAGGCCAGGATGTCATCGGCCGAATGCCAGGTTCCCATCGGATTGTCCGGATTGGAGAGGTAGACCAGGCTTGCGCCCTCGCGGACGGCTGCGTCGGCAAGCGCCTCGAGATCCTCGCGGTCGTCGCGATAGGGCACCGTGACCAGCCGCCCGCCGAAACCGGCAACGTGAAAATTGAAGGTCGGATAGGCGCCGAGCGAGGTGACCACCGCGGTGCCGGGCTCTACGATCAGCCGGACCATGAGGCCGAGCAACCCGTCAATGCCCTCACCCACCACAACGGCTTCAGGCGAAAGGCCGAGATGCGCCCCGAGAGCGGTTCTCAGGTCATGGTTTTCGGGATCGCCATAGCGCCAGCTCATCGCGGCTTCCCGGGCGATGGCATCGATGACGGCGGGCGAGGGGCCGAAGCCGCTCTCATTGGCGCCGAGCCGGGCGCGAAAGCTCTCGCCCCGGGCGCGCTCCTGGGTTTCCGGCCCGACAAAGGGCACGGTGGGCGGCAGGGATTCAGCGAGCGGCGTGAAGCGCGGGAAGACTGGCATGGCGGAAGTCCGTTTCCTGAAGTGTCCGAGAAACCCGTAGCCGACGCATAAGGCGGCATCAAGCTTTCCGCCGTATCCAGATACGCTCCCGGGCCAGGGAGAAGGTGCTGCTGCCTGCCGCCGGTGTCGCGCCGCCTTTGCCTTCCTGCACGGAACGTTTATGACGGAACTCAGCACACAAAGCCGTTCCCGGCCTTTTCTTGCCCCAACCCCGAGTCCTGCCGTCTTGCCTCCATTCATCGAAACCATTCTCGTCGTCTTTGCGCTGATTGCCATCGGCTTTGCCGCCGCACGATTGCGGCTGATTCAGGCCGAGACCGGCGATGGCCTCGCGGATTTCGTCTTCACGATTGCCGTGCCGTTGCTCCTGTTCCGGACAATCGCGACCGCCAGCTTTGATCATGGCGCACCCTGGGCGTTGTGGGTGACCTACTTCACGGCCATCCTGGTCACGTGGACGAGCGCGCACCTTTTGATCCGAGCCGGATTCGGACGCGATGCGCGATCCGGGGTCGTGGCCGGGGTCACGGCCGGGTTCTCCAATCTTGTTCTTGTCGGCGTTCCCTTCATGACCGGGCTTTATGGCGACGACGGCTTGGCGGTGCTGGCGCAGATCGTTTCGATCCACCTGCCGATCATGATGGCGGCCTCGATCATCCTGTATCAATGGGCGCTGCGCCGGGACGGGGCTACGGACAAGTCCGATAGCGTTTCGGAGCTGGTCATGGGCTTCCTGAGGCAGCTGTTCTCCAATCCGCTGATCATCGGAATTCTCGGCGGAAGCGCGATGCGGCTGTCGGGGTTGGCGATGCCGGGCGTTGTCGACCGTGTGATTGCGAGCCTTGCCGGCGTGGCCGGTCCGGTTGCGCTGTTCGCGATGGGCGTGTCGCTGTTCGGCTACGGCATTCGCGGCCAGGTGCGCCAGGCCCTGTCGCTCGTGACCCTGAAACTATTGTTGATGCCGGCCGTTGCCCTCGTAATGGCGCTGATGCTGGGGCTGCCCGAGTTCCAGGCGAAAATTGCCGTCGTCTCGGCGTCCTTGCCGGCAGGGGTGAACTCCTGGCTGATCGCCAACAGGCTCGGGACCGGACAGCGTCTGGCGGCGACCTCGATGACCATCGGAACGGCGGCTGCTGCCCTGACAACCGGGTTCTGGCTGCTGATCATCGAGGCTGTGTTGTGAAGCGCGTGAATCCCTGAGGTGTCCTGAACGGAGTTTCGTTTGTTTTCTTTTGACATTCGTATTTGCTTCGATTTACAAAATTCGAAACAACGCCCTGGGAGCGGAGAGACCAATGCCCGAGAACAGGATCTATGATGTTTTCGTCATCGGCGGCGGCATCAACGGTTGCGGTATAGCCCGGGACGCGGTCGGGCGGGGATACTCCGTGTTTCTGGCCGAGATGAACGACCTGGCTTCCGGCACCTCGTCATGGTCCTCCAAACTCGTCCACGGCGGACTGCGCTATCTTGAGCACTACGAGTTCCGTTTGGTACGGGAGGCGTTGGGTGAGCGCGAGGTGCTGCTGGCCAATGCGCCCCACATCATCTGGCCCATGCGGTTCGTGCTGCCGCACCACAGCGGCCTGAGGCCGGCCTGGATGCTGAGGCTGGGCCTCTTTCTCTATGACCATATCGGTAAGCGCAAATTGTTGCCGACAACCACGACGGTCAACCTGCGGACATCAAAGGTCGGCAAGCCGCTCAAGTCCCAGTTCACCAAAGGGTTCGAGTATTCCGATTGCTGGGTCAATGATGCGCGGATGGTCGTGCTCAACGCGCGCGATGCGGCAGACCGGGGCGCCGAGATCCGGACACGCACTGAGGTCGTCGGCGCCGAACGCAAGGACGACATCTGGGAAGTCTCCCTGATGGACCGGAACAGCGGGCAGCGCGAGACCGTTCGCGCGCGCTTGATCGTGAACGCGGGAGGTCCCTGGGTCGACCGGATCCTGACCCGTGTCGTGGGCCGCAACGATGTGCACAATGTCCGGCTGGTGCAGGGCAGCCATATCGTGGTCCCGAAACTGCATGATCACGACAGGGCGTACATCTTCCAGAATGCCGACGGGAGGATCATCTTCGCGCTGCCCTATGAGGAGGATTTCACGCTGATCGGCACGACGGACCAGGATTTCGAGGGTGATCCGAAGAACGTCGCGATCACCGATCCGGAGATCGATTACCTGTGCGCGGCGGCAAGCGAGTATTTCGAGAAACCGGTGGAGCGCTCCTCGATTGTCTGGACTTATTCCGGCGTTCGCCCGCTTTATGACGATGGCGCAAGTGCTGCGCAGGAAGCAACGCGCGATTATGTGCTCAAGCCGGACCCGGCCAAAGGCGCGCCCCTGATCAACATCTTCGGTGGGAAGATCACAACCTTCCGCAGGCTCGCAGAATCGATGATGGAGTATGTCGAGGAGAGGCTCGGCAAGAAGTCCGGTGCCTGGACCCATCGCGCGGCTCTCCCCGGTGGCGACTTCGCCGTTGATGACTTTTCGGCCCAGGTGGACCGGCTGAAAGGCGATTATCCGTTTCTTTCGAAAAAGCAGGCGCGGCGCTACATGCGTCACTATGGTACGCGTGCACGCGTGCTTCTGGGCGATGCCAAGAGCCTGGAGGATCTCGGGCAGGATTTCGGCCACGACCTGTTCGCAGCCGAGGTTGATTACCTCATGGCGCATGAATGGGCGCGTGAAGTCGCCGATGTGCTTTGGCGGAGGACCAAACGCGGTTTGCGGCTCGACGCATCCCAGGCAGCCGCGCTTGAGGCCTATATGTCTGGTAAAACAATAGCCTGAACCGGCTTCGATACGGCGAAGGGTTTTCGAGGCCGCCGAATTCGGTTCAAATGGCGGCTCGCAGGGAGGACAGCATGACGGGATACATTCTGGCGATCGATCAGGGGACGACATCGAGCCGGGCAATCGTGTTCAACGCCGACATGCAGATTGCCGGTGTCGGGCAGAAGGAATTCACCCAGTTCTATCCGCATTCGGGCTGGGTCGAGCATGATCCCGAGGAAATCTGGAAAAGCGTTGTCGCCACGGTGCGGCAGGCTTTGAAGAAGGCCGGGATCACGGCTTCTGATCTGGCCGGAATCGGTATCACCAATCAACGCGAGACGGTGGTAGTCTGGGAGCGCGACAGCGGAAAGCCGATCCACAACGCGATCGTCTGGCAGGACAGGCGTACAGCGTCCTATTGTGAAAAACTCAAGCGCGAGGGCCTGGAAAAGACCTTCACCAAGAAAACCGGGCTGCTGCTCGATCCGTATTTTTCAGGCACCAAGCTTTCGTGGGTTCTTTCGAATGTGAAGGGAGCACGGGCACGGGCCGCGCGCGGCGAGTTGTGTTTCGGCACCATAGACACATTCCTGATCTGGCGTCTGACGGGCGGGAAATCCTTTGTCACGGACGTGACGAATGCCTCGCGGACACTGATGTTCAACATCTCGTCGGAGGAGTGGGACAGCGATCTTCTGGAAACGCTGAACGTGCCGGCGGAAATGCTGCCTGAGGTCAAGGATTGCGCCGCCGATTTCGGTGTCACGGAGTCCAGGCTGTTCGGTGCGGAAATCCCGATCCTCGGCGTTGCCGGTGATCAGCAGGCCGCCACCATCGGGCAGGCCTGCTTCGAGCCCGGCATGTTCAAGTCTACCTATGGAACGGGTTGCTTCGCGCTGCTCAACACCGGCCAGGATCTGGTCCGTTCGAAAAACCGGTTGCTGACCACGATCGCCTATCGCCTCGACGGCAAGACGACCTATGCGCTGGAGGGATCGATCTTCATTGCGGGCGCTGCGGTTCAATGGCTGCGTGACGGCCTCAAGATCATCAAGAAGGCCGAGCACAGCGGGGATCTGGCTGCGGAGGCGGATCCCACCCAGGAGGTGTATCTGGTGCCTGCCTTTACGGGGCTCGGCGCACCGCACTGGGATGCGGAGGCGCGCGGCGCGATCTACGGCATGACCCGCAATACGGGGCCGGCCGAGTTTGCCCGCGCGGCGCTCGAGGCTGTCTGCTACCAGACCCGGGATCTGCTGGATGCGATGCACAAGGACTGGAAAGGCGCGAACGCCGATACCGTCCTGAGGGTCGATGGCGGCATGGTTGCCTCCGACTGGACCATGCAGCGGCTCGCCGACATTCTCGATGCGCCGGTGGACCGGCCGGTAATCCTTGAAACGACGGCGCTGGGCGCTGCATGGCTCGCCGGCCAACGCGCCGGGGTCTGGCCCAAGCAGAAGGCCTTTGCCAAGGCCTGGGCGCGGGAAACTACCTTCAAGCCGAAGATGGACGAGAAGACACGCAAGGCCAAGCTCAAGGGCTGGCACGATGCGGTTCGTCGGACGCTGAGCTAGGCGGGGAGGATACCGCCTCCCCGGAACGTCGCGGCGCCTTTCTTGGGATTGCGGCTTGATCGCGGTAGTGTTGCCAACCTGCTGGCGGTGACATGCCTGCCAGCAGCAGAGGATGAGCCACGCAGGAGCCGTTCAAATGCAGCTTGGTGCTTTTTCCATCAGTCTCGCCGTCAAGGACCTCGCCGCATCGAGAGCATTCTACGAGAAGCTCGGGTTCGAAGTTACCGGCGGCGAAGCGGAAGAGAACTGGCTGATCCTGAAAAACGGCGACTGCGTTGTCGGTCTGTTTCAGGGCATGTTCGAACGCAACATCCTGACTTTCAACCCCGGCTGGGACGGCAATGCAAAGCCGCTTGAAAGCTTTGCCGATGTGCGCGAGCTGCAAAAGCTGCTCAAGGCCAGGGACGTGACATTCGAGAAAGAGGCAGACGAGACCACCACGGGTCCGGAGAGTTTTGTCATTCTCGATCCCGACGGCAACCCGATCCTCGTCGACCAGCACCGCTGATCGACGAGGACTGCGAGCCTCATTCCACGAAACTGACGGTGACCCCCGGCGCGACCATGCCCGCCAGTTCCTCGGCATCCCAGTTGGTCAGCCTTACGCAGCCGTTGGAACTGGTCTTGCCGATCTTCGACGGCTCGGGTGTGCCGTGGATGCCGTAGGTCGGCTTGGAGAGCGCAATCCACATCGAGCCGACCGGTCCGTTGGGACCGGGGGGCACCTGAAGGATCTTGTCGTTGTCGCCCTGCTTGAAATTGATTTTCGGATTGTAGGTGTACCCCGGATTGCGGGCGACGCGCTCGATGATCACTTCGCCCGAGGGGGAGGGGGTCGAAGACGAACCGATGGTTGCCGGGTAGGCGACCAGAAGCGTGCCGCCGGCGTCATATGCGCGGATCTGCTTCCGGCTCTTGTCGGCGACGATGCGCGCAACCTTGCCGGCCTTCTTCGGTCCGGTATCGACCACCTTGATCTGAACGCCCGGACGGTTGAAGTCGACGTTCGGGTTGAGTTCCTGAAGGTAGTCCTCGTCCATGTGGAAGCGTTCGGCCAGCATTTCGCGCGTAGAGGTGAAGGACAGCCGGTCGAGCCGCGCCTTCTCCGCGTAATCGGTCGGGACCGAGGCGATGAACGGGCCTGCGGCATCCTCTGCGGTGATGGTGTAGGTCGTGAATGCCAGCCCGCGGGTTGCGAGGCGGTTCAGCACAAGGTCGGTATCGGAGGGGTCAATGCGTTCGCCGGTGGCCTCACGCCAGGCATCGAGCGCCTTCTGGACGTTTGAGCCCATCCGGCCGTCAATGACGCCAGGGGAAAAACCGTTGCGGTCGAGATAGACCTGCAATGCTGCGACCTGCGCCTTGCTGAGTTTCGGTGTCGTGGGCTGGTCCGGAGCGTTGGCCGGCTTCGCGGGCCTTGCAGGCTCTGCCACAGGCGGCTGTTGTGCGCCCTCCCGCGGCAGGCGAATGATCGAGGACTCGTCCTCGCGCCCGGGGACCGTGCCGGTTGTCGGATTGAGGTCGCGGCGCTCGATCCCGTCGAACCGGCCGGTATTGGCAAACCTGTCGCGATCTCGGCGAAAATCCCGGTTGCGGGGCGGGGGCGGCGCCGCAGGAAATGCGTCGCGGCCAAAACCATCGTCCCAGAGCGGATCGTCCCAATCGGCGGTATCGCGTTCGAAGTTGCGGTTGCGCTCCATGCCGGGGGAGGCAAGTCCCTGCTGCTCGCGGTATTGCCAAAGAGGCATCTCGAAGCCGATGACCACATCCCAACGGTCAATCAGAAGCCGTCTGCCCTGATTGTCGACGACGACGCGCACGGAGCCTGCTTCCGGCATGTCGCGCATCAGGCGTCCGTCGGTTGTGACCAGGACCATGCGCTGATCGTCGCGTGGGGCGGCCTCGCCGACAACCGGCGCAATGACGGAGAAGGCCAGCAGGGCTGCGGTAAGACGGAGAATGGATCGGGTCGACATTGAGGTTCCCTGCGTCAAGAAATGCAACTTTGCACATACAATTGCAAATTCATGGTGAATGTAAGCTGAACAAAACCGGCATGAGTAAGGCAGGTTTGGGGGCGTAGACCGACGGGGTTACGGCGTACCGCGATTTGACCGCCGTGCGGAACCTTTCAATTGATGTATGGTGTGCGATTGCCGTGACTGCATAAACAAGTATGCCTTTCGATTTCGCCTATGGTCCCGGCAGTTGGTTCCGGAGGGCCGGGCGTCTAGGTTCAGGTCTCCGCGCCAATGCGCCTGACCGAACCGATCAGTTCCCGACCAGCAAGCAGCGCGTTACCGGTGGTTTCGCAAATTTGCGGCAGGACCATCCACTCCAATGTCATTGCGGCGCCCGAACGTTCCATCTCGTGGATCTGGGACTGATGCATGGCGCCCATGAGCGAGGCATTGAAACGCGCCAGCGCCACCAGACGTTCCGCTGCTACGGGATTTTGTTTGTGCGGCATGGCCGACGAACTGCCGCCGCCCGCAAGGGAGATATCAGCCCTGCCGCGAAGCGCCATCATGCCCATGTCCTGGCCGATCTTGCCGAGCGCTGTGCTCAATTCGGTCAACCATGCAGCGCAGGCCAGAAAGGGACGCCGTGTGGTGTGCCAGCCGCTTCCGGGCCAAACGAGGCCGAGCTTGTCGGCCATCGTGCCAGCTACCGTTTGCGCGTTTTCGCCCAGCGCCTGCAGGTCGCCGACCGCGCCGCCGAACTGCAGCCGGGCCGTCTCCCGCCGCAGCGCCGGGACCTGTTCCGAGAGCGCCTTGAGTGGATCGCGCCAGATCCGGAGCCTGTCCGATGCCCGAATGCTCAGCGCTTCCTGCATGCGCGTGATGGCGGTGAGCGGCCTGTTCCCATCCCGCGCCTCAAGCGCATCAAGATCCGCGATCAGAGGATCGAGGCGTGCGGTCACGATAGCGATGACCCCTTGAAGCGCCTCGACGGTTGCGGTGTCGGTGAGGTCCTGGCTGGTGGCGCCGTGGTGAACCAGTTCGCTCCCCGGTCCGGACAGCGTTCGCCGGAGTTGCCGGACATATTCAGGCACCGGGACCCCGTCGATCAGCGCGGCCGCGGTGATCCGCGGCTCCTCCGGTCGGAATTCCAGGATCTTTCGTTCAAGGCCGGGTGCGACATCAGGTTCGATCAGTCCTGCCTTGGCCAGGCCCGAGATCAGGGCGCTTTCAAACCGGGCGAAGCTCTCAAACCGGGCCTGGTCGCTGAACAGGGCGGCAATTTCCGGATCCCCCGTCAGGGCCTTAACCCAGTCTGACTGCCCGACAGGCACGTCAGACCCGCTCGAGCGCGATGGCGATGCCCTGGCCGACGCCGACGCACATCGTGGCAAGGGCCAGCTTTTCGTTCCGGATCCCGAGTTCCAGTGCCGCGGTGCCGGTGATCCGGGCACCGGACATGCCCAGCGGATGACCGAGCGCGATCGCGCCGCCGTTCGGATTGATGTGCGGGGCCGCCGGATCGAGGCCGAGTTCCCGCAAGACCGCGATACCCTGGCTTGCGAAAGCCTCGTTGAGCTCGATGACCGCGAAGTCGGTCGGCTTGAGGCCAAGCCGGGCGCAAAGTTTCCGGGTCGCCGGCGCGGGTCCGATCCCCATGATCCGCGGTTCGACGCCGGCGGTTGCGCCGCCCATGATGCGGGCGACGGGAGTCAGGCCATGCTTCTTTGCGGCTGCTTCGCTCGCGATGATCAGGGCAGCCGCGCCGTCGTTGACGCCCGAAGCGTTGCCGGCCGTCACGGTGCCACCCTCGCGGAAGGGCGTCGGCAGTTTGGCAAGCTGTTCGGCGGTGGTTCCGGGCCGGGGATGTTCATCGGTGTCGACGATCACCGGGTCGCCCTTGCGGCGGGGAATTTCCACGGCCACGATTTCCTTGGCCAGACGGCCGGAGTCCTGCGCCGCGCCGGCGCGGGTCTGACTTGCAAGTGCAAAGGCGTCCTGATCGGCCCGGCTGACCTTGAAATCCTCGGCCACGTTCTCGCCGGTCTCGGGCATGGAGTCGACGCCGTACTGCGCCTTGAGAACGCGGTTGACGAACCGCCAGCCGATGGTCGTGTCGTAGATTTCAGCCGAGCGCGAAAACGCGGTTTCGGCCTTGGGCATCACGAAGGGCGCGCGGGACATGCTTTCGACGCCACCGGCAATCACAAGGTCGGCCTCGCCGGAGCGAATGACCCGCGATGCTGCGAGGACCGCGTCCATCCCCGACCCGCAAAGCCTGTTCAGCGTGGTTCCCGGTACCGCGACGGGAAGTCCAGCCAGAAGCAGCGCCATGCGCGCGACGTTCCGATTGTCCTCTCCGGCCTGATTGGCGCAGCCGTAATAGACCTCGTCCACCGCCTCCCAATCGACATCGCTGTTGCGCTTCATCAGCGCGCTGATGGGAGCCGCGCCCAGATCATCGGCGCGGACCGGAGAGAGCGCGCCGCCGAAGCGGCCGATGGGGGTGCGGATGTAGTCGCAGATGAATGCTTCGGCCATCAGGCGGCGTCTCCCTTGCTGGCGCCGGAGTGGGCGGCCTTGGTGCGGGCTCTGAGATCGCGCAGTGTGGTGAGCTCGATCTCTGTTGGGTGTGCGGTTTCGGAAAGCTCGTCAGCGAAGCGAACCGTCCAGCCGCACGTCTCCTGGACCATGTCCCGACTGACACCTGGATGCAACGAGACAACGGTGAATTCGGCTGTTTCCGGGTCTGCTTTCCACACCGCAAGATCGGTGATCATCAGCGTGGGACCCTTGGTGGTCAGCCCCAGGCGTTTGCGATGATCGCCACCTTCGCCATGGCCAAAGCTGGTGAAAAAATCGATTTTCTCCACCATCGAACGTTTCGATTGCTTCAGGGTGATGAAGATCTCGCCGCAGGACGACGCAATCTCCGGAGCGCCGCCGCCTCCGGGCAGGCGGGTTTTCGGGCTGTCGTAGTCTCCGATTACCGTGGTGTTGATGTTGCCGAAACGGTCGATCTGGGCCGCGCCGAGGAAGCCCACGGTGACGCGCCCGCCCTGCAGCCAGTAGCGGAACATTTCCGGGACCGACACCGTGGTCACGGCCGTATCGGACAGTTCGCCGTCGCCGATCGACAATGGCAGCACCGACGGCGCCGTGCCGATTGTGCCGCTCTCATAGATCAGCGTGACATCCGGCGCGTGGGTCAGTCGGGCGATGTTGCAGGCTGCCGACGGCGCGCCGATCCCGACGAAGCAAACGTCGGTGTTTTTCAGCGCCCTCGCCGCGGCAATGGTCATCATTTCGTCGGGGGTGAAATCGGGTTCGCTCATGCCGCGCTCCTCAAGTCTTTGGTGCGTTCCGCAAAATCCTCGGGAGATGCGTCAAGCACGTGTGTCTTCATCCAGTCGAGGAAGGTCTCCCGGTCCGCGGCAATCTTGTCCCAGGCGATGTAGCTTGCATTGTCGCGCGGATAGTAGCCATGCGCATAGGATGGGTGCGCGCCGCCCGGCACGACGGAGATCGCGCTGACTGTCCATGACGGAAGCACGCAGGCGTTGGGATGGGCGTTCAGATCGTCCACCACTTCCTCAACGGTCACCACGGCACGTTTTGCGGCCAGCACCGCTTCCTTCTGGACACCCACGATGCCTTCGACAAGGACATTGCCCTTGCGGTCGGCTTTCTGGGCATGAATGAATGTCACGTCCGGACGGATTGCCGGGACAGCCGCGAGTTCTTCTCCGGTGAATGGGCATGTAACCGTGCGGATGTTCGGGTTGACCTTGGCCAGTTCGGCGCCCTTGTATCCCCTGAACACGGCAAAAGGCAGCCCGGCCGCGCCCGCCTCGTAGGCATTGGCCATGGCGGCATGGGAGTGTTCCTCGATTTCAATCCGGTGCGGCCAGCGGTTCTCGACCGCATCGCGCAGCCTGCGCAGAAGCCCGACCCCCGGGTTGCCCGCATAGGAGAAGATCAGCTTTCGGACTGCGCCCATGCCGATCAACTGGTCGTAGATGACGTCCGGAGTCATGCGGACAAGGGTCAGATCCTTCACATCCTGACGGATCGCCTCATGGGCGCTCGCATGGGGGATGAGATGGGTGAAGCCCTCGAAGGCCACCGTGTCGCCGGATTTGAGGTTCTGAGCGACCGCCTCGGACAGGGGCAGAAAATTCGCCATGGGATTTTCCTCTGCTTTTGCAATGCCAGAGCAAATTATGCATATTGCTTTCGAAATGAATAATGATTTTTGTTCCCTGAATTAATACCGGTATTGCTATGGATATCTCGCGCCGCATCAAGATTCGCCATCTGGAGGCCTTTGTCGAAGTCGCGCGTCAGAAAAGTGTCGGGCGTGCCGCGATCACCTTGTCCCTGACCCAGCCTGCCGTCACGCGAACGATCCGCGAGCTCGAGCAGATTGTCGGGAGCCCGCTGATCGAACGCGAAGGCCGGGGGATCAGGCTGTCGCATCAGGGCGAAGTCTTCCTGTCGCACGCGGGATCGGGGTTGGCTGCCGTAAGGGGCGGGATTGCAGCACTTGCCGATGTCGCCACGGCTTCGGGCCCGCCGGTCAGGATTGGCGCGCTGCCAACCGTGTCGGCGACGGTGATGCCAGGTGCAGTCGCGGATTTCCTTGCCTCCGGGCTCAAGAGCCCGCTCCGCGTGATCACCGGTGAAAACCGTGTCCTGCTGGATCAGCTGCGAAAGGGAGACCTTGATCTTGTCATGGGCCGCATGCCGGCGCCGGAAATGATGGAGAGCCTGCGGTTCGAGCCGCTGTACCGGGACCGGGTTGTCTTCGTGGTTTCGTCCGGCCATCCGCTGGCCGGCTTGCGTCAGGTCGGGGCAGACATTCTTTCGAGATATCCTTCCCTCGTGCCGCCGGAGGGGTCGATCATCCACCCCTATGTGCAGCGCGTGATGCTGGAGCAGGGCATGACGCGTCCGACCCACCCCGTCGAGACGGTCTCCGACAGCTTCGGGCGGGCCTTCGTTCGCTCGAGCGATGCGATCTGGATCATCTCGCGCGGCGTGGTGGCCGCCGAGATCGAGTCGGGAGAGTTCGTCGCGCTGCCGATCGACACCGGCTCAACGCTCGGGGCGGTGGGGCTGATCTCGCGGGAGGCCGAGCGCAGGCATGATGCGGCTTCGTTCTTTGCCGATATCCTGAGGCGGCGCACCGTGCAAAGCTGAAGGCGGTAAAAAGTTACCCCGGTGCAGGGCCATTCAGGCACCTGCTTGTGAGCTGCGCTCGCTTGGCTTTACAATGATGCCGAAGATCAATTCGCAATACGGCCCTGGCTTTCATGTTCCTCACTCCCCGCCACTCAGAGATCATCGAGCTCGCCAAGCTGGAAGGTCGCGTTCTGGTAGACGAACTGGCAACCCGGTTCGACGTGACCCCGCAGACGATCCGCAAGGATTTGAATGATCTGTGCGAGCGGCAATTGCTGACGCGGATCCACGGTGGTGCGATCGTGCCGTCGGGCATGCAGAACATGGAGTACGAGCAGCGCGGCAAGATCGCCTCCGAGGAGAAGAGCGCCATCGGGGCCGCAGCCGCAGCCCTCATCCCGGACAACGCGTCCCTGTTCATCAATATCGGCACCACCACCGAAGCAGTCAGCCAGGCTCTCCTGCGGCACGGACCGTTGATGATCATCACCAACAACATCAACGTTGCCAACCGGATGCGGCCCTTCGAGCAGTTCGAGGTCGTGATCGCCGGCGGGGTCGTGCGTGGCACGGATGGCGGCATCGTGGGCGAGGCGGCGGTTGATTTCATTCGGCAGTTCAAGGTCGATTACGCTGTCATCGGCGCCTCGGCGATCGACCAGGACGGCGCGCTGCTCGACTATGATTTTCGGGAAGTGAAGGTGGCCCAGGCCATCATCTCCAATGCAAGGCAGGTGGTGCTGGTTGCGGACGCGACAAAGTTCGAACGAATGGCGCCGGTTCGAATCGGCCATCTGGAACAGGTGGACACCTTCGTGACCGATCGGTGTCCTGACGAAAATATCCGGGAAATCTGCCGTCAATGCAATGTTGAGTTGATCGAAACCGCATCCGACGAGGGAAAGCCTGACTGATCATCCGTGCCGCTTTTCCTGAAGACGAGCAGACTTGGGGAAGTCGATCCACTTGTAAGAGATCAGGTATGTGCAAGTGTGTTGCGCCAAAGCCTCCAGAGGTCAAGGAAACGCGCGCGATGAACCAAATCATCACAACCGGTCTTTTTCTAATTCCGTCCAGCCACTATATAGCGACCTGAAAGATTGGCCGAGCCGGGCGCATTAATCGTTGCCGGCTTGCCCGTTTGCGACCAGATCCCCGGTTCACGTTGGGTAGGAAAGCAGGTTCGACATGGCTATGCCAAGGTTCCACACTGTTGCAGCTTTCGTGGTGTTTGCAGTCTCGGCGGCCTGGGTGCTGACGGGCGAATTTTCCTCGATCGGAAGCGCAGCGGATGACGATGCCGGAGACGCGAAAGTCGAGGTCGAGGCTCCGGCTCCGGAAGCAACCACAACCACGCGGACCGTCGGTGTCATCGAACCCGATTTCATCGATCACAACCGGATCATCCGCATTTCCGGTGTAACCGCGCCCGACAAGCGCAGCACGCTTGCCACGCGCAGCGCCGGGATACTTGGTGAACTGAAGGTCGAGAAGGGTGACCGGGTCGTTGCCGGCGACGTCATCCTCGTGCTCGAGGGGAACGAACGGAGCGCCATGGTGGAAACCGCACGTGCGCTCCTCGATCAGCGCGAGAAAGAGGCCGAGAACATCGAGCGGCTCGTCGAAAGCGGTATCGCGCCAACCACGCAGCGCGATACGGCGCGCTCGGCGCTTGCGTCGGCGCGCTCGCAGCTTGAGGCGGCTCAGGCGGATGTGGAGCGGCTGACCGTCGAGGCGCCGTTTTCCGGAGTGATCGATCAGGTCATGGTGGAGGAGGGGAGCTGGCTTCCCTCCGGCGAACCCGCAGCGGTCCTCCTGCAGCTTGATCCGGTGGTTGCACGCGGTGAGGTGAGCGAACGCGACATCGCCTATGTCGAAGTGGGCAGTGAAGCCGGCGTTCGGCTGATCAGCGGCGATGTCGTGACCGGCGAGGTGCGCCATATCAGCCGGGAAGCCACCGCAGGCACCCGGACGTTCCCGATCGAGGTCGTCATTCCCAATGCCGACAATCAGATTCCCGGGGGCATGACCGCCGAAATCATGATCAAGTCCGAGCCTGTGAGCGCTGTAAGGCTGCCGCGTTCGGTGGTTACGCTGGACGAGGCCGGCGATCTTGGTCTGCGTATCCTGCGTGCAGACAACACGGTGGGTTTCGTGACGATCGACTTGATCGACGATTCCCCCGAAGGCCTCATTCTGGGCGGTGTGCCGGAAGACGCGAAAATCATCATTGCCGGACAGGACCTGGTCAGCGAGGGCGAAACCGTCAATGCCGTGTCTGTGGATGACGGTCTTGTCGCCTCTACCGACGCCTTAGCGTCCGGGCCGGTGCAATGAACATCGTCGATCTTGCAATCCGCAATGCACGGCTGACGATCGCCGTGCTGCTGTTCCTCGTCGTGGCGGGGACAATGGCCTACATCTCGATTCCCAAGGAAGCCGAGCCGGACATCAAGATTCCGATCATCTATGTCAGCTTGAGCTATTCCGGGATTTCGCCCGAGGATTCCGAGCGTCTCCTGTTGCGGCCGATGGAAACCAAGCTCAAATCCATCACCGGGATCAAGGAAATGCGCTCCGCCGCCTATCAGGGCGGCGGCAACGTGGTGATCGAATTCATGGCCGGGGCGGATCTCGCCAAGGCGCTCGACGACGTGCGCAACAAGGTCTCCGATGCGAAGGCAGAGTTGCCGCAAGGCGCGGACGAGCCGACGGTCAACGAGGTCAATATCTCCGAGTTTCCGGTGCTCGTGGTCACGCTGTCGGGTGATGTGCCCGAACGTGCATTGACCAGGGCGGGACGTGAACTCCGGGACCGTATCGAGGAAGTCACCGGCGTTCTCGACGCGTCGCTGCAGGGCGCGCGCGATGACCTCGTGGAGGTGATCATCGACCCGGTGAAGCTGTCGTCCTACGGCATGCAGCTCGATCAGATGATCGCAGCGGTCAACGCCTCGAACTCGCTCGTTGCCGCCGGAGCGCTCGAAGGCGATGAGGGGCGTTACGCGGTCAAGGTTCCGCTGTTGATCGAAACCGTGGAAGATGTCGCAAACCTGCCGATCATCGCCGGCCCCAATGCGGTCGTGCGCGCGCGCGACCTGGCGACGATCCGCTCGACCTTCAAGGACGCGCAAACGATCACGCGTCTCGACGGCAAGCCGGCCATTGCCATCGAGGTGTCCAAGCGAACCGGCGCGAACCTCGTCGAGACGGTCGATGCGGTCAAGGTCGTGGCCAACGACTTCAAGGCACTTCTGCCGGAAGGTGCGGAAATCGGATTCAGCCAGGACAAGTCCACATCGATCCGGCAGTTGCTGGCAGACCTGCAGAACTCGGTGCTGACCGCGGTGATCCTGGTGTTCATCGTGATCCTGTATGCGCTTTCCGGCCGTGCCTCGCTCCTCATCGGATTTGCCATTCCCGCCTCGTTCCTGATGGGCATTCTGGCCCTGTCGCTTGCCGGGCTGACGGTCAACATCGTCGTGCTTTTCAGCCTGATCCTGGCTGTGGGCATGCTGGTTGACGATGCGATCATCGTGACCGAATTCGCCGAACGGCGGATGACCGAAGGCATGGAGCGAAGGGAGGCGTTCTCGCTCGCGGCCAAGCGCATGGCTGGCCCGGTGGTCGCGGCGACGCTGACCCGCGTCGCTGCGTTCTCGCCGCTTCTGTTCTGGCCGGGAATTGTCGGCGAGTTCATGAAATACATGCCGATCACGCTGATTGCGACGCTGTCCGCGTCGATGCTCTACGCGCTGGTTTTCACGCCGACGCTCGGCGCGATGTTTGCAAAGCCGCTGGTCGAGGATGGCGCCACGCGTGACGGGCTTTACATGCGCTTTGTCGGGCGGGCAGTGCGGCATCCTTTCATTGTCGTCTTCTTCACGCTGGCGGCGCTCGTGGCGGTGCCGGTCGCCTACGGCAAATACGGCTCTGGCGTCGAGTTCTTCCCGGATGTCGAGCCGGAATACGGGCTGCTCTACGTTCATGCCCGCGGAAACCTCTCGCTGGCGGAGAAGGATGCAGCGGTACGCATGGTCGAGCAACGAGTCATCGGCTGGCCCGGCCTGAAGAACGTCTACACCCGCGTCGGCAATGTTTCCGGCGGTGGCAACGACGTCGGCGAAGACGTCGTCGGGGTTCTCCAGTACGAATTCGTCGATTGGCGCGAGCGCAAGCCGGCGGGCGAGATTTTGGACGATTTCCGCCGCGAGCTGACCGGGTTCCCGGGGGTCGAAATCGAGGTGCGCGTGCCCGAGGGCGGGCCGCCAACCGGCAAGGCCATTCAGATCCAGCTCTCGGCGACCGATCCGGCGGGATTGCCCGATGTTGCCCGCAAGGTTGCGGAGCAGCTCGAGCAGACCCCGGGCGTGATCGACATCTCGGATGGCTTGCCGCCGCCGGGCGTGGACTGGGAAATCAAGGTCGACCGTTCCGAAGCGGCGCGTTACGGGATCGGTCCGGCCGCTGTCGGCACGGTGGTTCAACTGGTCACCTCCGGGCTCAAGCTGACCGATTACCGCCCTGCCGGCGTCGACGACGCGGTCGACATCCGGCTCCGTCTGCCTGAGGACCGTCGCACGCTCTCGACCCTCGACGATCTCAGGATCGAAACCTCGCAGGGCTCGGTACCGATATCCAATTTCGTCAGCCGCGAACCGGCTCCCAGCGTGGGAACGCTCAACCGGATCGACGGGGTGCGGACAATCACGGTGGAAGCCGGAATCAGCGAGGGCCTTCAGGCCGATGCTGTGCGCCAGGGAATTGTCGCCGAGCTGGAGAAGGCCAACCTTGAAGCAAGCGGAATACGCTGGAAACTGGCGGGCGAAGACGAAGAGCAACGCGCGGCCGGTGAGTTCCTCAGCAAGGCGTTCGGTGCTGCGATCTTCCTGATTTTCGTGGTGCTTCTGGCCCAGTTCAACAGGTTCATATCCGTGGGTCTCGTGCTGTCTGCCGTGGTGATGTCGACCATCGGCGTGTTTCTCGGGCTCCTGATCATGGGCCAGCCCTTCGGTGTGGTGATGACCGGCATTGGCATCATCGCGCTCGCCGGCGTGGTGGTGAACAACAACATCGTTCTGATCGACACCTACGACCATCTGCGCCGTGACCGGGATATGGACAAGCTCGAGGCAATCCTGGAGACGTGCCGGGAGCGCGCGCGCCCGGTGGTGCTGACGGCTGTGACTGCCATCCTCGGCGTTCTTCCGATTGCATTCGGCTTCAACCTCGAACTGCTTGCGCACGAGACCACATACGGGGCGCCGTCGACGCAATGGTGGATTTCGCTTTCGAGCGCCATCGTCTTCGGTCTCGCGTTCTCCACCGTGCTAACGCTGGTGGTGACGCCGTCGCTTCTGATGATCGTGACCCGCTCGAAGGAAAGCCGGATCACGGCATGGTGGCAGCGCGTGAAGAAGAAGGTCGGGATTGGCAAGCAGCAGGATGCTGACGGAGCAGCCGAACCGGCCGAATAGTCGGACCTCGCTGTGTGCCGTTCATGGATGCATGATTTCCGATCCGGTCTTCAGCCGATCCGCTGAAGGGTCTCCAGCCTGAAATGAGATCAGGGAGGCAATTGCCATTCTTGCATGGCACTGCTTACCTGTTGCGGAGACAAGTTGAGGGATCGGGCAATGAGAAAAACCGCTTGGGCTGCGCTGGCAGCGATGATCTTGCTTGCTGCCCCGGCGCCTGCGCAGGAGGCCAACGGGTCTGCGCCGTCGGCTCCGATCTCGCGCGAGCAGACAATCCAGACGGATGCAGAAATTCGCAAGCGGCTCAAGGCCATCTACGACGAGATCGATGCGCTTTCACAGGTTACCGTCTGGGTGCGCGAGGGCGTGGTGGTCCTTTCAGGACGGGTGGCGAACGAGGCAGGGGCCGAGCGTGCGATCCGTCTGGCCCAAAGGATAGAAGGGGCGGTCGAAGTCGAAGACGAGATCGCCCGGACGCTCAGTGTCGAGGAAAACCTCAATCCGCTCTTGGAGCGGACCGAGGATGCAATCGACACGGTGAGCCGGGCCTGGCCACTCTACCTGATCGCACTGGCCGCCTTGATCGTGATGGCGTTTGCAGGCCATCTCATAGCCTCGGCGGGACGGTTCTGGCGCTGGGTGGCGCCGAATCCTTTCATTGCCCGCCTGATCGCCCAGTCGATCAGGATCATCAGCGTGCTTGGCGGTATCCTTCTGGCATTGAGCATTCTCGACGCGATGGCGCTGTTTGGCGCTGCAGCGGGCGGTGCCGGTCTGGTGGGTCTTGCCGTGGGTTTTGCGGTCAAGGACACGATCGAAAACTACATCGCCAGCGTGATGCTGAGCCTTCGCCAACCCTTCAGAGCCAACGACCACGTCGTGATAAACCAGTATGAAGGCGTGGTGGTGCGGCTCACGTCGCGCGCAACCATCCTGATGACGCTTGACGGAAACCATCTGCGGATTCCCAATGCAGATGTCTTCAAGGGCGTCATCCTGAATTACACGACAAACCCGCAGCGCCGGTTGAACTTTTCGCTTGGCGTGGATGCCGACGATGATCCGATCGATGCCTACACGGCAGGGCTCGAGGCTCTGCAGAAGCTCGATTTCATCCTGAACGACCCGCAGGCGTCGGCCTTCATCGAGGAGGTCGGCGATTCCAATATCGTGCTCTCGTTCTCTGGATGGGTGGATCAGCGGGTAACGGATTTTCTCAAGGCCCGCAGTGCTGCGATCAGTACCGTCAAGACGGTCCTCGAGGAACGTGGCTTCACGCTGCCCGAACCGATCTACCGGGTTCGCCTGGAAGGTCTGAGCGGCCTGCCATCCGTCGCACCGCCCGAGCCCCAGGAGACCTCCAGGACCAGGAAGCCGAGGCGGGATACCAAGACATCCCACGCGGGCGAGGGACATGCAGATGTCGATGTCACGCCGGACGAAGTGGTCTTGCGACAGGTCGAGGAAGACCGCGCGAAGGGACAGCAGGAAGACCTGCTCAGCGACCGCCGCCCGACGGAGTGATATCGCCCCTTCCCGAAGGGGCCGAAACCGCAGATGGCTGCGGGCCTGCTGATCTTCTCTCCCCCCTGATACGCGAAGGGACCGCCAGTCGATGGCGGTCCCTTGCATTGTGGAGGTCGATTTTCAGGATACGTCAGGTCAGCCTGCTATGATCGCACGCAGCATCCAGCATGCCTTTTCGTGGAACGTCAGGCGCTCCGTCAGCATGTCCTCGGTAACAAGGTCGCCATTGTCGCCGGCTTTCTCGCCGGCCTTGCGGGCATCGCGGCAAGCCTGTTCGTGCTCGTCTATGAGATCCTGAACCATCTCATGCGCAGAGGACTGATCGATGTCTGCCTTGGCAGGGGCGAAGGCCTTCATGCCATCCATGTTGACCGGAGCGAGATAACCGAGCGCGCGGATTCGTTCCGCGATGATGTCGGTCGCGCCAAACAGGGCGTTGTAGTGCTCTTCGGTCAGGTCATGGATAGGTTTGAAAACGGGACCGACGACATTCCAGTGGTACACGTGGCTCTTGATGGTCAGCCGGTACGTCGCGGCAAGAATGTCGGAAAGATCCTTCGATATTTCCTTGCGATAGCTTTCGTCCAGTCCGGTGTTTACGGTGTCCCGGGTGGTTTTCGGGGTCAGGCTGGCAATAGCGGAATTGGCCAAAACATGTCTCCTTCAGGAATTTTGCGATTGAGAAACGAACTTGTCAAAAAGGTTCAGGTGAATGACTGCGCCGGGGACCGCCGGACAATTCCGGCTTAGACCGCCTCGTTTTCAGCAGTCGAGCCGAGCCGCATTGCCTGCTTGGGCGCCGTGCCGGATTGTTCAATCGCGGAGACGTCCGCATCCGGGTTCGCGACCGCGCTTGTATCCTTGTCCGAGACTGCGCCCCACAGCACACCGGCTGCGATAAGTGCGAGCACCATGCTCACTGCAAGAATGATGAGAACCGGGCGACCTTGACGTGCCTGGCGTGCTTCAACGGGATCGAGTGGTTCATTCATTGGATGAACTGCTCCTTTCAAGAGTGTGTAACGAGGCTTGCGCTTGACGAAGTTGCCCTCGTGGAAACGCTAGACTCTGCTGAGACTTCAAAGATCGTGCGGCCCGAACATGCGGATTTGCTGCCGCTCCCAATCAGTCACGCCCGGGACGGACGACAGACCCTGCAAGCAGGCCCAAAGCAAGACCGGCGACAATTGCGGTGGTCTTGTTCTGTGCGATCAACCCGGCTGCGGAGGAGGCTGCCAGCGTCGAGGCGGTGCTCGCCCTGATCACGCGCTGGTGGCGTTTTTCACGCGCACGGAGGATTGACCTTACGGCGAGGGCTATCAGGGCCAGAAGAACCGTCAGACCGGTCGCTGCCAGCAAGCCGATGACGATGCCCTGGGTTTGTGCAACATAGGCCGCGAAGGCGAGCGTGAGCATGAGGCATGCCAGGGTGACCATCAGGCCTATAAACCCAGCGAATGCCGCGTCCCGCTTGTACTGGCGGGCCTTGGCGTTCGCATAGGCCGAGATGATCGAGCCGAAGGGAAAGGCCGTGGTCATACCGGTTACCTGCGCAGCAGGATTGCCGCCAGGAAACCTGCCGCAACTGCGACACCGAGAGACTGCAACGGCTTGTCGCGAACGGTGGTCGTGACCTGCTGCTCAGCGCTCGAAAGCTGCCTGGACATGTCGGCAACAAGACGCTCACCGCTGCGAAGAACTTCGTCCACCCGGGTTTCTGCGGCTTCGCGAGCCACACCGGCCTGCACCGCACCGGCCCCGGCAAGAGCCTCGCCCAGGGCTGCAAGTTCCTTCTTGATCCGATCGGTACGTTCGGCGATCTCGTCAATAGTGGGGTTCTTGCCATTGGAGGATGAGGTCGATTTGCTCGTTGTGGCCATTGGTCGTCTCCTTTGTCTTCAAATTCACCACACAAACGCGCGGGGTAAGGTTCGGTTCCAAAATTTTTCCGAGTGATAAAAAAAGAGGGTCGCCGGATGTTTCCGGCGACCCTCCCTGGTCTCATTCAATCAGTGCTGCCGATTAGCCAGCGGGAACGACCATGATGATCGAGTCGCGGTTGGCTTCGTATTCCTCCTCGGAATACTCCTGGTGGCTTTCAAACTCGGTCTCGGTCAGCGGAGTGAAGACGACGAGTTCACCGTCATTGTCGGAACGAATATCCAGGTTCTCAGGCGAAATCGCCACCGGCTTCTCTCCCATTCCGAGGAAGCCGCCAACGTCGATGATGAACGCTTCGACCTGGTTGTCGCTCGTCAGCAGAACGTCGCTGATTTCACCGATGTTTTCGTTTTCCGCGGAGTAGACCGGCTGCCCCATCAGGTTTTCGGCGCTGAGCTGGTCGGCGGAAACGCGCGTCATCGATTCACGGTCCATACCGGTCGTCTGGTTTTCGGCCGCTTCGACAGCGCTTTCGCCCTGCTCGATGCGTTCAGCCGTCTGGTCAGCCGCGTCCGTGTTCTGGTCGGCCGCGTCCATGTTGTTGGCGTCGACCGCCGCAGTCTGGTCGCCGGCCTCGTTCAGATTGCCGGTTTCGGCTTCCGAGCGCGCCTCGGTGTAAACTTCTTCGTAGTTGAAGGCCGGAGCGGATTCGAGCTGCTCGCGGGACATGTTGGCTACCAACCAACGATCGCCGTCGCGATCGACCCACTCGATCGTGCGGAATTCGATCTCCACGTCCTTCTCGCCGATCCCGAGAAACCCGCCGACACCGACGACGACGGATGCGACCTCGCCGTTGGGGGCGATCACGATGTTGTTGACGTCGCCGATCATGTCAGCGTCTTCAGCGGACGAGGCATAGATTGCCGAGCCGATCAGGTCGCTTGCGAGCGAGGACCGCGAGTAGAGGGTGTTTTCGCCCATCGCGGTTGCGTCGGCTTCCATGGTTGCTTCGGTCTGCATCGAAGCTTCGTTCTGCATTTCCTTGTTTTCGGAATGGCTTGCGGCCATGGCCGAAGTGGTTACGAGTGCTGTCAGCGCAGTGCTGGCCAAAAGGGTCTTGAACATGATAAAATCCTCTTTCATCGAAAGGTGACCGCCGGGCTGGTCCGAGTGTTTGAGAGCGCTGGGTCGGTCCGGCGGAGTGTACGGGTCTGAAACGTCCGGCCGCTGTCAATTGTTCCGGGCAGGTTCGTTTTTTTTGACGACGTCGGCTTGTTTCGCTCAGCGGGCGGTCAACACGTTCGTGTTGCGCAAGACGGCAAAGCCGATCAGCAGGAACGGGACTGCGAGCAGACCGCCGATCGGGCCCCAAAGCCATATCCAGAAAGCCAGCGACAGGAACACGAAAAACGGATTGAGCGTGACCGATCGCCCGATCACGCTTGGTGTGACGAATTGGGCCTCGATCATGTTGAGCACCAGGAATGACGCCATCGGAAAGAATAT
The DNA here is from genome assembly GCA_965233445.1 of Hoeflea sp. GTDB lineage: Bacteria > Pseudomonadota > Alphaproteobacteria > Rhizobiales > Rhizobiaceae > Hoeflea. Next base: position 3,613,610 of record OZ247491.1, on the reverse strand, counting down.
CGCGGGCGGATAATCCCACGTCGCCAGGCCTACGCCGAGCAGGATGAAGGCCATAAGCGCCGGGCCGATATAGACCACGTAGTTCAGAAGAAAGGCGAGCATTCCCCATAGATAGGGCTGCGGGACCCCAAGGCCCCACATGGCCGTTGCGGTCGCAAGGCCGAGACCGGCGTTGATCACGGTTATCGACAGCAGATAGCGGGAAACGAACCACTCCGCATCGCGGAACATGCGCGCGGTATGCAGCCGCGTACGGCGGGTCAGGCACAGCGAGAGGATGCTCAAGCGGATCGTGTTCCGTGTGGCCAGAAAGAAGTAGAGGCTGGCCAGATAGAGGATGATCTGAGCTGCAATGGCGGGCGCCAGTGTGGCGATTTCCTCGACCGCGGAGGTGTCGGCGATGTCGACGGTCATCTGGGCCTTGCCGCCGGATATGGTGCGGATCTGCTCCTGGACCCCTCCGAGTGTGTCAAATACCGTGCGCCAGTCGAGCAGGTGGCGCTGCATCTCCCGCCAGATCTCGGGAAGCCTGTCTGTCCATATCGACAGCGGCATCGAAAACAGCGCAATGGCCGAGGCAATGAATGCGAGGAACAGCAAGACGACGAGCGCCGCGGCCAGCGGCGCCGGCATCAGCTTCTCAAGCTTGTTGGAAATGGGGGACGCCATCAATCCCGTGACAAACGCAAGGCTCAGTGGCGCCAGAAGCGACTGGGACTGGTCGAGGGCGGTGAATATCGCGATCACGCCGATCGCTATGATCGAGAGGCGGGACAGAGAATCCAGACTGGCGTCAATGCCCGTCCGCGGCGCGACCCGAAACACTGGAGACTCCGCGCGTTTGAACGCTTTCTTCATTCTGAAATCCCTCTCAAACGAGCGTTAAACGCCTGCCGATTGACTTGGTTCCCGCTGCTGATCCCCGCGCATTGGGCACGGCAGGCCGGATGGCCGCAGGAATGGAGCCAATAACAGGCTGCGCCAGGTTATCAACGTTTCCCGGATTTGGAGCGGGATCCGGCTGGACTGACAGTGGCCGATTTGACGCGGTCGTGCGGAACGCGGATTGTCACATCGATGCCATGGTCGTTGCGAACCGATTCAATCGAACCGCCGAGTTCGATCCTCATGGTTGCATCGAGCAGCCTGGTGCCGAAACCGCTTCCCTTTTCGGCTGCTGCGCCTTCCCTGACCTCGAGCCGATCGACGCTGCGTTCCGACCACTTGAGAACCAGATTTTCCGTCTCGCCAGGCATATCCTGAATAAACCAGGAAATCTCCAGTTTGCCGGTATCGAAACGGGCGGAGCCGTATTTGAGCGCGTTGGTGGCGAGTTCGTGAAATGCCAGGCCAAACGCCTGGGCAGCCGGTTCGTTGAGGTGGACTTCGGGGCCGTTGAGCCCCTTTTCGTCGAATTCATCCCCGAACAGCTGTTTGAGTTCCTGAACAAGAAGTGTTCGCAAATCAGCTCCCTGCCAAGCAGTTCTTGCAAGCAGATCCTGGGACGCCGCCATGGCATGCAGTCTGGCGCCGAAAGACTCGCTGAACTCCGCAAGCGATTCCGAATTTCGCGCAGTCTGCCGGGATATGGCCATAACCCGGGCGATCATGTTCTTGATCCGGTGTTTCATCTCCTGCAGCAGCAATTCCCGGTCCGACAGCGCGCGTTCGGATTCCTGACGCAGGGTTTCTCCGACTTCGATGGCGTGCTGCTGTGCCCGCGACGATGCAGCAAGCGCCGCCGCCAGCAGAAAACCGGCAATGGCCAGCATGACCGACCTGGTTTGATCAGCCGATGGCTCGTAGGTCGCCGACGGTTTGACGGTCAACGTCCAGGTGCGACCGGCAACCTCCAGCGTGGAAGTGACGGAATAGGAGTCGGCGTCCTGACGTGGCTCGTGAATGGACTGGTAGATGAGTGACGACGTCTGCGGATCCCCGTCCCATGCGGTGAGATGGACCGGAAGCACGGGGACACGGTGCAGAGCGGAATCGAACAGGTTCGTTATACGGAATGGCGCGTAGATGAAGCCGAGCAGTCTCCCCGAATTGATCGCAAAGAAGGGGGTGTACATCAGAAACCCGGCCTGTTGATTGTCGCCGTTTTCCTGAACCAGCTTCACCGCACCGCTGGCGCGCAGCCTCTCCTCGTTCATCGAGGTAAGGATGGCCGCACGGCGAACGGGCTCGGAGAACATGTCGAAACCGAGTGCTCTTTTGTTGCGATCGGTGGTCGGTTCGATCAGTACGATGGGTGTCCGGTTCGGCTCGGTGGTCTCGGGCCAGGGCGTGCGCGAAATGCCGTAGTTGCGGTCAAGCTCCGCAGCGATCGTCGCGTTGGAAGAGGGGCCCGTCTGGACATATCTGGCAAAGCCGATCCCCTGGATGCCGTCAAACTGGTCCGCTTCCTGAAGCTTGGCGACAAAGGTCTTGAACTGTCGCGCGGTTGGAACCTCGCCGGTTGTCTCGAACAGGGCTTCGGTCGATGAGATCAGAATGATGTGGTTATCGATGCGTTCGCGAATCCGCCGCATGGCCTCTTCGGCGGTGGCTTCAAAACTGAGCTGGTTGGCATTCTCGATGGTGAGCCAAGATGCCGTAGCTGTCAGCAAGCCGACAAATGCGACGACCACGAAGACCAGCAAGGGTTGTATCCGATATAAAAATCTGAAACTCGTCAAAAACGTCAATCCCTTGTCCGCTAAGGCGTTTTCGAATGGTTCACAAGCCGGAAAAAACGACCCGTGAAGCAAATACCATCACCCTGGTCGCCAAGACAGTGAAACGAAAACCGACTGTGAAACTGCGCACACGATAAAGCGCACCATACGGGTGCGTCTATTAAACAGGTTAACCTGACCGCAAGAGTTTTGGTGAGATTTCCGCAAGAGACGCAACCCCTTCCGATGGCGGCAGGGGAACCCATGACGCTTTTTCCATGGCTCGGAACTACTTTTTCGTAACGCGCTCGGCCACATCGCGGCTTCCTGTTGCGTCTTCTGAGAACTCCATGAGGAAACGTTCCTCGAAGTCCGCAAAGCTGACAGACCTGCTGACCTGGGGGAAAGAGACAAATCCCTTCTCGATCCGCACGAGGTTTTCCTTGGACAGATAGCTGATCGACCGGTTCACGTGGACTGTCGACAATCCCATGCAGTCGGCGATCTGTTCCTGTGTAAGTTCGAGCTCGAAGCCCTTGGAACTGGCCAAGCTGACCTGCTCGAGACGGGTCCAGAGTTCCAGGAAGAAATGCAGGATTCGCTGTGCTGCGCTGCGCGCGCCCAGTGATACCTTGTGTTCGGAAAGAATGTTCGAATGACGCACGGTCATCCAGTCGAGCCCCGAAGCAAGCACGGGGAAACGTCGATGAATCTCAAGAATTCTCACGGGCTCGATCAGGGCCAGGGAAACTTTCGTGAGAGCGGATGCCGAATAGATCGACTGGTGGCTGAAGCTCGTGTGAAGGCCGATGAAGTCGCCGGGCAGGGAAACACCGATGATCAGACGCCGCCCACCCGGTGTGATCTTGTACCGGATTACCCATCCCCGGCGCAGAAGAAAGTTTATCCGCATGGGTTCGCCATCGTGGATGAATTCATCACCCTTGGCGATTTCCGCCTGGTTGACCTGCATTGTCTCGAGATATTCGACTTCCTCCGAGGTTAGCAGAACAGTGCGGCCAAGGCGGCGAACCAGAGGGCTGGCATTTTCCGGGATCGCGCTTTTGTTGCTGGATGTCATCAAATGATCTTTCGACAGTTTAAGGCCCGGCGGATAATTCCACCGGGCCTTTGAATTGGAGGCCTTGATGTCGGACCTTAGCTGTTGCCGAGCCAGCTGTCGATTTCACGCTCGGCCTCATCCCGGCTTTTGCCGTAACGGGCCTGGATCTTGCCGGCAAGCTCGTCACGACGGCCTTCGATCTGGTCGATGTCGTCCTCGGTGAGCTTGCCCCACTGTGCCTGTGCCTTGCCCTTGTATTCGGTCCATTTGCCTTCAATAATATCCCAGTTCATGGTGATTTCCTTTCTGTATGGTTGCAATATAGATTGTTTGTCGAGCCGTGGCCTCTTCTTTACGGCGTCTCGCAAATACAACGCGGTAGCAGGTATTTGGTTCCGTTCGGAGCGAAGTGAAATTGGGGTCGGTCCCGGTTTTTTCGCGAGCTGCGGCCCTATACAACCGCCGCGATGTCAAACTCGGATCAGGCCTGGCTTTGGGCGGCGCGAAGAACCCAGAAACCCACCGCAGACGCCGCCGAAGTCAAAGCTGTTCCCCAGACAATGTCGACTGCTGTCACCGCAACCGGCCAGTTCTTCAGTGTTGCAAGATTGGTGAAATCGTAAGTCCCGTAGGCCGCAAAGCCCAGGATCGCACCCAATAGTGCCGCCTCCGTAAGGCCTCCGCCAGTGCGCAAGGCAGTGGCTGATGCCAGGATGACAGCCGCCGCGGAGAACATGATGTAGAATATGGCTGCGACGGGAAAATTGACGGAATCGGCCATGAGGTCGCCCAGTTGATCCCGGTAGAAGCCCCTCGCAACTAGGCCGAGCCAGATGGCATCCACGAGAAGGAAAAAGGCGGCCGAAGCCGCCCATGCCTTGACGAATCCGACCGGTATCATTCTGCAGCCTCGACGCTGCTGGCGCCCTTCGGGAACACGACATGTTTCTTGACGCCGAGATCGGGTTCATCGCCGCTGAGGTTGGCCATCGCGATTTCCCAGGCAAAGCGCACCGCGCTGCCGGAAGACGCCCAGATATCGGCTTCGTCGGCGTCGAAGCGGAACATGATCAGGTTGGGGTCCTTCTTGCCTTCGTCAAACCAGGCATTCACCACCGAGGACCAGAATTTCTCGACCACTTCCGGGTCGGTGTCCTCTGTCAGGGTGCCCGTGACGCAAGCGTGATAGTCGTGGTCCGAGCCGACGATGCACATGTGCGCCTTGCTCGATTTCGCCTTGACGATGCTCGCGCCCATTTCGGAATCGCGCTTGCCGTAGAACCAGACCGTTCGGCGATCCTTGTCGACCTCCGGGGCCATGGGCTGCATCGTGTGGCCCGGCTGGTTCAGCCCAAGCATCACGGCGTGGCTATCGTCGATCTTCTCGAACAGCTGTTCGATCGGTTCATCGCGTGTCTTGTCGAGATTGGTCATTGGAGGTCCTTTCGATTTTCGAAAAGACAACGCGCGCCATTCGCTCTGGTTCCCGTCAAATCAACCCGTTGTCAGGCGTCCTGATCGGCCGCGCCCGGCGCGAGAATCTGCAATCCGCCGGCATGGCAGATGCACTCGAGTTCCCCTTCGAGATCCACGATCTCGCCATCGATCGCCGCATGCTTCCGGCGCCGTTTCTTCGGGAAGCGCAGTGTCACGCTCGCGGCAGATTCGACGTCGACGTAGGGATTTGTCATCAGGGCGCCGCGCGCTGCGTGCAGCGTCATGCGAAAGACCCTCGGCGAACTGATGGCCTTTGCGTGATAAACGCCAAGAACGCCGGCATCGATCACAGGAGCGAACGGCACCGGGCTGCTTCCGAACAGGTTGTTGGAAACGGATACTGCGGACACCACCGACTGGCGCTTGGCGTCGCCGATCAGCGTTTCGACCGGAAACCGGGGCGGATTCCTGATGACGTCGCCCAAGACCTTGAGCGTGGACGTAATCTTGCGAAATCGCGTGGACGTGTCGAGCCGGGAGCGCAGACTCACCAGTTGTTCGTGGAGGCCTATCGAGACCTGATGAATGAACGGCCGCCCGTTGACAGTGCCTATGTCGACTTTCTTCGGCGAAGCGGCCGCCAGGGCGTCCACCGCCTGGTGCGGATCCATCGGCAGGCCGATGCTGCGGGCGTAGAGGTTCATGGTTCCCAGAGGAAGGACACCGAGGATCTTGCCGGAACGGAAACAAGCCGCCGCCGCCGCGGAAATCGTGCCGTCACCGCCGCCGGCCACAATCGTGCCGATCTCGTCATCCGCTTCTGCTTCGTTGAGGGCGTCGATGAGATCGGGTCCGTGGACCAGCCGCACGGTCGCCTCGCCTGCGCTTCCGGCAAGCGCAGTGGCGACATGATCGCCGAATTCCTCCGGCTCCATTCCGCGGATCGTTCCGCCGTCCTTGTTGAGCAGTATCATCGTGCGCATCGGAGGTGTTCGTCCGTTCTTCAATGGTTGGGACACGCTATTGAATGCGCGATCGGTCAATCGGTTCCGGCAGCTGCCTTACCTTGGTTTCCGAGAGCTCCGGCTCCACCCTCTGTGGAGGGGATTTGTCACTGGCGCTTGCAATAAGATGCTTTAAAGGTTGCTGGATGAAACTCAAACTAAAACTGAAATCGCTGGTCACATTGAACGGGATGCTCGGAGTTCCCGGTGGAATCTGTATCGGCATATGGGCGATGGCTGCACCCCTTGTATGGGTGGACAGCCAGGTCAACATCATCGGCAATCCGGTTCCGTTCTGGCTTGCGATTTCGGCGGATACCGCGAGATCGCTTCTGGGCACCATCGCATCGGCGACGATCACGACGCTGGGCCTTGTCTATTCCATCATGCTGGTGGTCTTTACCCTGGCGGCAGGCAATATCGCTCCGAGGTTGCTGCAGCGGTTCTCCCGCGACCGGGTCAACCAGGTTACCGCCGGTCTTCTGGGGGGGACTTTTCTGTACTCGCTTTCAGTCTTGCGGGTGACCGGCCCGGATTTTCGGCCGGAGCTATCGATCGCGCTGGCTTTCGTGTTGGCCGCGGTTTCCGTGCTGCAGGTCATCCATTTTGTCCACTCGGTCTCGCGCAGCGTGACGATCGACGCCGAAGTGGCGACGATCTCGAAGCAGCTCGAGGGGCAGGTCAATTCGCTGGTGGCAAAGGCCAATGGCAATGGCGGGGATTTCGATGCCGCAAGTCTCGAGACGGTGGTGAAAGCGGAGAAGTCCGGCTATGTGACGATCATTGATGAAGCGAGCCTGCTGAAGCTCGGAAGCAGGCGCGACCTTCTTGTCGAGGTTCGCGTGGCGCCGGGTGATTTCGTCCTGCTCGGCCAGCCCCTTGCCAAGGTGAACGTGCCGGACGACGGGGAAGGTCTGATCGGCGAGATAAGGGAAGCGATAAGTCTCGAGCCCTATCGCGGCGCCGTTGACGACATTCGTTTTTCAGTGCGAATCCTGCTTGAGATTGCCCTGCGCGCCCTGTCTCCGGGGGTCAATGACACCTTCACTGCGGTCGCCTGTGCCGACCGGCTTGCTGCGGCACTGGTCAAGCCGGTCTCGGAGGGCTTGCGGGACGATGTGCTGTGCGACGCAGAAGGCGTCCCCCGTCTCAAAGTGCCGGGCCTGTCGCTTGAAGAGTTGCTCAACATGACAATCCATCCTCTGCGCCAGGCTGCAAAGGGAAACATCCTGATGCTGGATCATCTCGGTGAAGTGCTCAATTCGCTTTACTCGATTGCGGGACCGGACGCGCGTAAGCTGATCAAGGAACACGGCGCCGCCTTGATGGAGACGGTAAAGTCGAGTGGCCCCATCAGTTCGGATATGGATTTTCTCGAAAAGCGGCTCGAATTCGATACCGAGGCCTGACGGCCAGCGTATCCGCCCCGGACACCCGTTTCAGCGGGGGTGGGCTTGCGAGTGCCCGGGGCTTCGCAACGCTCAGGTGTCGAGCGCGCGATGCTTGACGACAAGTCTGTTGACCGTTTCCTCGATCTGGCCACGATGAACGGTCAGGATCGTGTGCATTCCGTCGAAGATACCCCTGGGCAGCTCGTCCATGTGCTCGGCGAGCTGTTCGAGCGCGTCGTCGTAGGATGAAACAAGGCGACGTTCACCGTCGGCCACTGCGGGCAAGACGCCTTCGTCGATATCGGTAAAGAGCGACCGCGCACGCACGACGCCTTCGTGGACGGCGGACATGTAGGATCCGTCACCTGGTGCCTCGCGTCCGTGCGAAGCCAGGAACGTTTCCAGTTCATCGGCTTGTTGCTGGTTGGCATCCCGAACCTCTGCCAGAGTGGTTCTGATCACCGGCTCTGCCCGTTCGATCATGACTTCGAAGCCGTGGACAGCGTCGACGAGGGCTTCATGAGTGGCCGTCATGGCGTCGAGGACCGGACCCGTGGCGCTGTCAAGCGAACTGACACTCATCTCGCTTCCGCCCGCTCGAACTGCAGCTGCAAGCTCGGATATGGCTTTGGCATCGTTGTGGGCGTGTTCATCGTGGGGCATGTTGAGGGTCAAGTCCGGTTTAGTTCAGGCGATTTGAGTGGCCATTCGACGGCGCTTGCGCGAGCGTCTGGATGCTCATTTCGGGATTGATCAGTTCGACGGTGACCTCGAGACCTTGTTCTTCCGTCACATCCCAGACGATTTCGGCGTCCTCGTACAGGAGGGCCGGGTCAATCTCGATGCACCGTCCGAAGGTCCTTGAACCGTTGCCGGCGGCCATGCGGATCGAGGGGGAAAGATCCATCTCGCATTGCTGCATGGTTTCGAAAGCGATGGCCGGCGCGGGCTGCTCCGAACAGTCGTTCAGGTCACCACTACAGGCCACAAGGATCATGAATGCCGCGATATGTTCCATAGTTCTTCTCCTTGGAGACTAAACTCCAGGAGTGCGCGGAAGTTCCATGTCAAAGACGGAACAGAGTTTGGCAGGTTGCCACCAATGTCTCCAAGCGGAGGGGTCAGTGCATGAGATCGGCTAGGATCTCGATTTCTGATCTGCCTCATACTGCGACGCAGGGATGATCAGCCGATAGATCATGCGCTCTTCGCCCGTCTCGTAGGTCACCTGCGCCGACAGGGCCTGGGGCACAATGCGACCGAGGACAGTGCGTGAAAAGCTCGACTTGGGCTGGGCCGAAACTTCCGGGGGCCGGGTGAATGTCTCGGCCCAGGTCACTTCCAGCTCGGGGGCACCGCTCTCATCGCTGCCATGGCGTGCGGAGAGCACGATATCGCCGCCTGCAGGCCCGAGGGCGCCGTGCGCCAGGGAATCAATGGCAAGCTCGTGCAGCGCAAGGCCCAGATGCAAGGCGGCATTGGGCAACAGGTAGGCATCCTGGCCGGCCACCGAGAAATTTTGCGGAAGCGCTCCGACGAGCGGATTGAGTTGCGATCTCGTCAGTTCAAAGAGTTCGGCTCCCCGCCAGTCCGAGGCCGTGACCAAATCCTGTGACTTGGCCATCGACTGGACCCGGTTCCGGAATGCCAGCAGAAAGTCATCCAACCCCTCCGCGGACCGCGCCGTCTGGGATGCAACGGACTGTATGATCGCCAGAAGGTTCTTGGAGCGGTGGCTCAATTCACGAAGCAAGGTCTTGAGGACGGTCTCGCGATACTTGAGATCATCGATGTCGAGGATGGTGGTGAAGACACCAATGACGGTTCCGTCAGCCTCTATGTCCGGATCGATGTGCAGCATGAACCAGTGGCGCTCGCGATCTGCTTCGCGCAGGATTTCGAGCTTGGTCGGTTCGCCCGTTTTCAGGACCTGCCGCTTGGCTGCGCTGATTTTTGCCGCCTGCGGTTCCGAGAAAAGTGCATCGTCCGCGTGGCCTTCGACGTCGGCGCCGGATGGCCAATCTGCCGGCAGGTTCGCACTGAAACGGATAACCAGATCCGCGTCCTGGTACAGCATCGAGACACTCGCATGCTGCAGTCCCGCAAGCATGAACCTCAACCTGTCGGATTTCTTAATCGATTTCATGTCGATCGACTTTCCGGCTCATCAAGGGTTCGCAAAATGGTGAAGGTGTCGTTTTCCATGTCACGCGGCGTTGGGAAAAAACATAGCGGGCGTCAGAAAAGCCGACGCCCGCTGTTCTAGGAGTGTTGGGATATCCTGCGTAGATCAGCGCGACCTTCTCACGAAGTTCATCACCAGCGAAATCACCAGAAGGGCCAGGAACAGGAAGAACAGAATCTGTGCAATGCCAGCCGAGGCCCCGGCAATACCACCAAACCCGAGAACGCCTGCAATAATGGCGACAACAAGAAATACAAGAGCGTAATAGAGCATCGAAAATCTCCTTTTTCATTCGATGAACCACAAACGCTCCAGTCACTAGTTGGTTCCGGTCATTTTCTCTTCTTCAGCTTCTCCATTGAAAAAAAGCGCCTGGCTGATTAGCGCCTTGACCATGTCCGGGTTGAACGGCTTGGTTACGAGAAAGGCCGGCTCCGGCTTTTCGCCGGTCAGCAACCGCTCGGGAAACGCCGTAATGAAGATCACGGGAAGGGTTTCGTCCTTCAGGATGTCATTGACGGCATCAATGCCGGAGCTTCCGTCAGCGAGCTGGATGTCGGCAAGGACCATCTTGGGGCGCGTGTTCCGGTAGAGTTCCAGCGCCTCGGCATGCGTGCGGGCAATTCCGGTTACGCGATGACCGAGTGTCTCGACCATTTCCTCGATGTCCATCGCGATCAGCGGTTCGTCTTCGATGATCATGATGTCGGTTGCGACCTGCTGGGAAATCTCCCGGCTGGCCGTCTCGACCAGCGCCGAGAAGCCCGCTTCGTCGACGTCGAGGATTTCGGCCGCCTGATCCTGGTTGAAGCCCTCAACCGCGATCAGCAAAAATGCCTTGCGCGCTTGCGGCGTGACGGCCTCAAGGTTCGCAGCGGCACGCTTTTCCCAGCCAAACGGCGTCACGTTTTCGGGAAGTGGAACCGAAAGGTTGTCGAAGAGTTGGGAGTAAAGCTTGTAGAGGCCAACCCGGTCACTGCTCGTGTCCGGGAAAATGCTCAGGTCGGCAACCAGCGCTTCGAGTGTCGCGGCAACGAAAGCATCGCCCGAAGTCTGCGATCCGGTGACGGCGCGCGAAAAGCGGCGAAGGTAGGGAAGGTGCGGCGCGATGCGCATGGATAGTGTCGTCATATGGTACCCCTTGGTAGACCACTTGGCGTGGTAACAGACTTCGAAACGCGCGGGCTAAAAAAAAGTTCCGACAAGAGGGAACTTTTTTTTAGCCCGTGCATTCACAGGCTATGTGTTCACACTCAACAGGCTAGCAAGTGCATGATGAATAAAGATACCAAGGATGTGAAAAGTTCGTCCACACGGGGTTTCAAGGGTGATGCGAGCGATGCAATCGGGTCGCAGCTGAAGCAGTATTACAAGTCTGTCGAGCAGGAGCCGGTTCCGGACCATCTGCTCGACCTTCTTGAGAAGCTGGATCAGGCTGAACGTTCGGGTGGCTCCAATGGCGCGGCTTGAAATGGGTGTCGAGGAGGCAGCAGACGCAGCCACTGCGTTTTCCTTCAAGCGCGAGATGCTGGCAGCTCTTCCGAGCCTGCGGGCCTTTGCCGTCTCCCTTTCGCGGCGTCATGACCGCGCGGACGATCTTGTTCAGGAAACGGTGATGAAAGCCTGGAGCAAGCAGGAAAGTTTCCAGCCGGGGACCAACATGCGTGCCTGGTTGTTCACCATCCTCCGCAACGAATTCTACAGCCAGATGCGGCGCAAGGGACGTGAGCTGCCGGACCCAGACGGGCTTTTTGCCGACAATCTCGCAAGCCACCCGGAGCAATATGGCAAGATGGATCTGGCCGATTTCAAGGGTGCCCTGGACAAGCTGCCTGACGATCAGCGCGAGGCGATCGTCCTCATCGGGGCGTCCGGTTTCGCCTATGAGGAAGCGGCCGCAATTGCAGGCGTCGCGGTGGGAACCATCAAGAGCCGCGTGAACCGTGCTCGGGTGAAACTGCAGGAATTGCTGACCGTCAGCGGCGAAAGCGATTATGGGCCGGACGGGACATCGGCGCCGCTGGTGAACCGGGCGTTTCCGGGACGGTAAAAGCTGACCTTCTGAACACAGATGCCAACGGGTTGCGAGTGCCATGAAGCCCTCGCGACCCGTTCTTGCGATCTGCTGCGCCTGATCAGAATTCCAATAGTGGCAACCTGCTGCGACGGCCAGATTGCAGATTGCAGGTGGGGGAGCCAGTCCCCAACAGCTATCCTGGCATGAAAGCTTCGTGCTGCTCATTGCCTTGGTGTTCGGGTGCGGCGTGTGCTTGCCCGGTCAGCGTGGCCAGCAGGTCCGAAAGGCGGTCATAGTCGACGGGCTTGGGCAGAACATGCGCGTTCGCTCGAAGCCGGGAGGTGTTGTCCGAGGCGCCGAGCATGACCAGCGGAACATCGGAACGCAGCAGATCGGACACAAAGCTCAGCGACGATCCATCGGCACCATTGATATCGAGCACTGCGACATCAACCTGACTGAGCGGTCGCAAGCCGTCATGCTCGCCCGACTTCACCGGTTCGACCTCGAAGGCGCGTGCCTCGAGTTCGGACATGATGTCCACGGTCAACATGGGTTCGTTCGCAAAAACAAGTATTTTCGGGGTCCTATCCATTGGTGGTCCTCCGGAGATTGTAATCGATGCTCGAAAGCTTACCGATCGGAAAAAATGGCGCGCTTGAAAGCCGCGCGCTTGTATCCTGAAAATAATTGAAATCCGAAAAGTATAAAGGCCACGGTTGAGTGTTGGGCGCAAAGGATGCCGATGCCTCAATTTTGGCAACTTGAAAAGAGACAGTCACCTACTAACATGGTGTCGATAGAGGTTGTCTTCGGGATTATTGAAATGTACCGCGAAAGAAATGAGCGCCTTCAGATAATGGTATCGCCGGAAGAACTCCGCGCCCTCGACGACTGGCGATTTCTCAAGCGCATGCCGAGTCGGGCCTCCGCCGTGCGCGAGCTGTTGCGGCGCGGGCTCCGTTCCGAGGGAGTGGAGATTGCAGAAGCGCACGAGAAGTCGAGCGATTTCGGCATCATTGAAAAACGCACCGACGACAAGGAAAGCTAGCTGCCGACCGCCGCGATACCTCGCTCCATCTGGACCGCGTCACCGGAGCGGCGACCGATGATGTCGTCCAATGGCTCCGGTTTGTGGAGGTGGAAGCCCTGACCGTAGGCGACTCCCAACTGCTGCAAGCGTGTTGCGACTTTCTCGTTCTCGATTTTTTCCGCCACCACATCAAAGCCCAGGTTCCTGCCGAGCTCCATGATGGAAGCGATGATTGCCCGGTCGACTTTGCTCTCGACGATCTTCTCGACGAATGCACCGTCTATCTTGATGCAGCTGATCGGAAAACGTCGCAGATAATCAAACGAGCTGAGACCGGAGCCGAAATCATCCAGTGACACAGAGCAGCCATGGCGACGGGCGCTGCGAACGAACAGCTCGGCTGTCTCGAAACAGCTGACCGCCGCGGTCTCGGTGATTTCAAATGCGATCTGGGAAAGCGGCGTGAACGTCTCCTCGGCGACTTCCTTGATGAACGGCCACAAGGTTGGATCGCACAAGGTCTGCGCAGAAAGATTGAACCCGACCTTCAGGTTGGCCGACCCAAGGCGATGTCCATGTTCGGCAAGCGCTTTCCTGATGATCCATCGATCAAGCATGGCTGCCATGCCGAACCGCTCGGCGGCGGGGATGAACGATCCGGGGCCGATGATGCGCCCATCCGCGGACTCGAGCCTCGCAAGGATCTCCAATCGCCCGCATTGCTCGTTCGGGCGCTGCAGCGACCGGATCTCCTGTCCGAACAGGATGAGCCTGTTGTCTTCCAGAGCCTCCGTCAGATCCGCAACTTCTCGCGCCGCGGACAGACCCGACGTTCGCGTTGACCGGCTTTCAGTGAAGAAGGCGAAGCGGTTCCGTCCGGCGGATTTGGCCGCGTAACAAGCATCATCGGCTCGAGCCAAGGCATCGGACGGCACGATGGAAGCGTCGTCGATGACAAAGACCCCGATGCTGCACCCCAGACGCGGCCCATTCACGGCACAGCTCAGCGATACGTCGCGAACCGCCGCGATCGCCTCGGTGGCGAAATTCTCGGCCGACGTCCGGTCATAATCTTTCAGCAGAATTGCAAATTCGTCTCCACCCAGCCGTGCAAAGAACGCGCCTTCCGGCAGGAGCGCCGTCAAGCCTGCGGCGATGGCCTTGAGCGCCTCGTCGCCCGCGGCATGGCCGGCGAAATCGTTGAGCGCCTTGAAGTGATCGAGGTCCAGATAGAAGATCGCAAGCCGGGTTTCACCGGCCTGTAGTATGGCTGCTTCGAGTGCTTCGTCGAAGGCGACCCTGTTGTAGAGCCCGGTCAGCGAATCATGGTGAGCGGCATAGGCAAGCTGTTTTCGGCGGTTGTAGTCCGAGGTTATGTCGTGAGAGCTGTAAACCTGCCCGACGCATTTGCCCTCGGAACCCACGACCGGGCTTCTCCGGCACCGGTAGTATGACGTATCGATCTCGAGAACCACGTCATCCTTGAAGCCGCCTGTCGTACCGGACTGGACACTTTTGATCTTTCCCTTTCCCCGAAGGATGGAATCGACATTGAGGCCGATCAGGTCCTGCTCATCGAGTGAAAACATCCTTTCGGCGGAAGGGTTGGCGAAATTGATGACCCCGTCCACATCGGTGCTGACAACCGCATCATTGATGGCGCCGAGCGTGATCTCGTAGCGCTCCTTCTCGGTCTGGAGCGCCCGCGCGGCCTCCACTTCCGCTGTCACATCCCTTATCGTCCCGACAAGATATCCGGCTCCACCCTGGTTCGGGACAGCCTTCGCCAGAGTTTCAAGATGTCGTATTTCACCATCCTGGCGCACAATCCGGTAGCGCACCTTGACTTCACTTTTCTCGCTGAGGGCCTGGAAGTGCCTTGTTTCGGCTTCATGCCTGTCTTCCGGATGCAAGAATGTGTGCCAGGTGTCGCCGTCGATCTCCTTTGAGACCGTATCCAATCCGAAAATCTCGCAGGTCTTCGCGTCCCAGAAGCTCCGCCCTCGGGCAACGTCGAAATGCCAGATCCCGATATCCGCGGCGGTCAGGGCAAGCCTGAACCGTTCGTTGACGAGGCTGGTATCGCGCTCAACCTGCTTCTGTTGCGTGATGTCGGTCTGGACGCCTATCGCCCTGAGCGGATTGCCGTTCTCGTCGCGCTCGATCACCGCGCCGCGGTCGAGAACCCAGACCCAGTGTCCGGCCTTGTGCTGCAGGCGCAGTTCGGTTTCGATCCGGTCGGTCTTGCCGGCCAGATGGCGATCGCCGCTCTCTATGGCCCGTTCCCGGTCCTCGGGATGAATGAGCAGGAGGAAGAGATCATCATTCTCGGCGAATTCACTGCGGCGGTACCCGAGCATCCGGCACCAGGATTCGGAATAGATGCAGATGTTGGTTTTCAGGTTCCAATCCCAGACACCAAGCCCGGCCGCTTCCAGAGCACGCTGCCACCTTTCGGTGTCGTTCTCGAATGACATGTCTGGTGCAGTGTCTGTATTGCTCATCGTCCGATGCCCGCTTGCGGCGTTTGTCGTCAACCGTTGTGCAATTCTTGACCGGCCTGCTTCAAGAATCCGTTAAGCGGTGCTGCAAAAGCTTGGGGCTGTAGCAACTTTCATTTGACGGTTGTCCTGATGAGGGGGACTGCAAGCTGCATTTTTCCCCCTGTCTTTTCACGCAACGCAGCTGTGGTCAGAAGCAACTGAGGGAAAGGCTTGCTCCGTGCGCGACCGTATCGATTCCGCCGCATGGTCTGCAGAACGATGAGTGACGGCGGCTGAGCACGAACCAGTCGATGACCAGGCCAAGCGCTACTCGGCGGCCTCCGGATGCCGGTAGTCGTCCGCACCGCGGAGGATCTCCGAGGGATCGAAGTCGTCAACGGCAACCACCTTGCCGACCAGATCGTCCGCCTTTTGCAGGAGCCTCGCCTCTTCTTCGGATATCGTACCGTTGGACAAGGCTTCCTCCAGCGACAACTTGGAGTCGCGAAGCTTGCGCCTCGATGCCTCGGTTTCAACAACCAGGGAGAAAGCCTCCTCAAGCAATTTGAGCGCGCCGTTCTTGGCAACGGCGGTTACACCGCGCGTCAGCCGGTCTCTTGTGGGAGACGGTTTCATCAGCAGGTCCGCGCATTCGCGTGTCAGCTCATCCGAGGGGCCGCGATGGGAACCGCCCGGAAGCGTCAGTGCGCGCAAGAGCATCGCTGCAGATCGGCTGGGCAGATTTGCCAGCACCTCGTCGAGACTTGAGGCGATCTTTGCAAAGGAGTCCTCCGCCGTCCATTCAACAAGCGGAAAGTCCGCCGCGAGCTTCCCGTCGTCATGCCAGCGCTTCACCACGGCCGACAGCAGATAGAGTTCCGACAGGACGTCGCCGAGGCGGGCCGACAGCATCTCCTTCCGCTTGAGTGAACCACCAAGCGTGAGCAGCGCAAAATCGGAAATCAGCGCAAAGGCTGCGGCGTAACGGGACATGCGCTTGTAAACGGGAGCGGCCATGCCGGCGCCATCCGGCGCGGGCGCAATCGCTCCACCGGTCCAGGCCCTTCCGGTGGCACGAAACAGCGTCTTCATCGAATGGCCCACATGCGCCCAGAACGCCTTGTCAAAGGCATCGAGCGCCTCTTCGTCGTCTCCGTGGTCGAGGGCCAGAACCTCATCGAGAAGATGCGGGTGGCACCGGATCGCACCCTGTCCGAAGATGATCATGTTGCGGGTCAGGATGTTCGCGCCCTCGACCGTGATGCCCACAGGCACGGACTTGTGAAAATTGCCGAGGTAGTTGTTCGGTCCATCGATCACCGTTTTGCCGGCGTGAACATCCATCGCGTCATCCACGGATTGGCGCATCCTGTAGGTGGCATTGGATTTCATGATGCCTGAGATGACTGCCAGCTTCCGCCCTTGGTCGAGTCCGGCACAGGTGAGTTTTCGCGCAGAGTCCAGGGTGTAGGCGTTGGCGGCAAGCCGGCCCAGACGCTTCTGTACCCCCTCGAACTTGCCGATCGGGATGCCGAACTGTTCGCGAATCCGCGCATAGGCGCCGGTGGCGTGCGCCGAGGTCGATGCGGCTGCACAGGACAGCGACGGCAACGAAATGCCGCGGCCGGCCGCGAGTGCGCTCATGAGCATCATCCAGCCCTTGCCGGCATATGCCGGACCGCCGATGATGTGATCGAGTGGTATGAAAACGTCCTTGCCCGAATTCGGTCCGTTCTGAAACGCCTGGCCGCAGGGAATGTGCCGCCTGCCAATCTCGACGCCCGGCAAGCCGGTGGGAATAAGGGCGCAGGTAATTCCTTCCGCGTCATCGTTGTCGAGCAATCCGTCCGGATCCTGCAGTTTGAAAGCCAGCCCGAGAACGGTGGAAACAGGCCCGAGCGTAATGTAGCGCTTGGACCAGTTGAGCCGGACCCCGAGGGTTTCCTTGCCCTTCCATTTCCCCTTGCAGACGACGCCGGTGTCACGCATGGCGGAAGCGTCGGATCCCGCATGCTCGCTTGTCAGCGCGAAGGCGGGGATCTCCTGTCCCTTCGCTAGTCTCGGCAGCCAGTGGTCCCGTTGCTCATCTGTGCCAAATTGCATGATCAGCTCGCCAGGGCCCAGTGAATTGGGAACCATCACGGTCACCCCGGCGGTGATCGAACATGTCGATATGCGCCGAACCACCTCGGAATGGCCGTAGTGGGAGAAGCCGAGGCCGCCGTACTGTTCAGGGATTATCATGCCGAAAAAGTTGTGCGTTTTGAGGAAATCCCAGACCTGCGGGGGCAGGTCGCCGGCGTGGGTTATCTCCCAGTCATTGAGCATGGAGCACAGCTGTTCGCAGGGGCCGTCGAGGAAGGCCTGTTCCTTTTCCGTCAGCGTTGCCTTGGGTGTTTCGAGAAGCTTGCTCCAGTCGGGATTGCCGCTGAACAGCTCCGCGTCCCACCAGACCTCGCCTGAATCAATTGCATCCCGTTCAGTCTCGGACAGGCTGGGAAGCTGGTTGCGAGCCCATTTGAAGATCGGGCGGGTGATCTTGTCCCTGCGAAAATCTCGTGCTGACATTGGATGCTCCTGGGGTCCAGTGAAGGATCGGCAGTCTTTTTCGTCAAGCCAGTGCTAGAGGACATCTTCTGACTTGGGTTTGCCGCTTTGATGAAGTTGGATGATTTCCTTGATTTCGGTAATCAGGCGTGCCCGGTCGGTATCGGGCTCGTTTGATTGCGCTGCGCTCAACTCTGTTAGGAGCGCCTTGAGCCAATCCTTACGTTGATCGGCCGAATAGCCTTCGTCCGACAGAATGTCCTGAAATTCCTCGCGATTGTTCAGCGCATGCGACTTTGGGTCTGGCAGTGGTCGGTGGCCGGTTTCGCGTTTCATCAGTCCCTCCGTCTGAAATGACTGGTCTCAGGCAACGAGCCGACACCGGTTTTGTTCCGTATCGGCGCCGGCATCGTCCAACGGCCCGGCAACTCCCCCAAATGAGGGAGGCGCGGGAAGAGCTGCTTTGCTAGCCACAATCTGAACCGGACCGGAGACCACAGATATGATTGCGACAGTGTTTTGCGCACAACGGGCAGATGCTTCTGCAGGGCCTGAACCCGTCAACAGGGCGCGAGCCAGGCGTTGGTTGATCGGGATGGTCGCGCTTGCTGTCTCGATTGTCGGAACAGCCAGTTGTCCTGCCGGTGCGCAGGACCAGCTTTCGCAGGCGGAGAAGGATCGGTTGGCTGCTTCCGACGGCGGCGTGGTTGTCGGTGGGGAAACCATTCTCCGGGAAATCGGCCTGCCGTTTCATGATCCCTTTGATGGAGCGGAACTCTCAGACAGCTGGTCGGTCATCAACCGGAACGCCGATAAGTACGTGGTCGAAGGCGGAGCGATCTTCGCTCTTGAAAGCGGAGGGAAGACTCACCCGAAAAACCCTGACGCTGACAATCTCTACGTCGTCGAGGGCCTCATGCCCAACACGGATTTTGACATGTCGGTTAAGGCGAAGCTCGATGCAAAGACTGGATATGAGGACGTCTGGGTGGGATTGCGCGCCGACGATACCAACTATCTGGCCGCCAACATCTCGGTCTACTCCAAGGGATGCGGTGCGAGCCTCTATCTGAGCATCGAGAACCGCAGAACGCTCAGCGCCGAGGACAAGCCGCAGGAGACCTCGTTTACGAGCAATCTTCTCGATGGCCCGATTATCGGAAATATTTGCAACAAGAGCGGACGCGCCCTCGGTGACACCATCATTTCCTCGATGAATACCGACGGCTTTACGCTCACGCTGTCTCGGCGGGGCTACCGCTACAAGGCCAGCATCGAGTTGGAGATCCCGCCGGAGGCCGGCGATACCGGTACGGCGCAGCGCGCGACCTACTCAACCTCCTCCGTCTCGCGCGTTGCGGCCTTCGGCCAGCCCTTTTTCATGCTTGGACAGTCAAGCAAGGCGGGCAACGGCGAGACAACAGTTCTCTTCGAGGACTTCACCATCTCAGCGGCGGAATGAGGGATCTGAAAGATGAAACTGTTCAAGACGTGTTCCGCAGCGCTCCTCGCCATCGGACTTCTGGGTGGCACTCCGGTGCTCGCCCAGGATGCCGATCTGGGCAAGGCAAACGATGTCGTCCGGCTGCTTTTCGCGAAGCACTCCGATCGGTTTGCCAGCGGCGACAGCCCGCTGATGAATGAGGCAGGCCTTATCCGGCGCTTCTTCGTTGATTGTCTGGCCGTCGACGGCTTGCAGGGTCAGCTTCAGTTCGACCCGATTTTCGGTGCCCAGGATGCGGACGTTTCGGATCTCAGGGTGTTTCCCGATCCACAAATGCCGATCTTCCGCGGGGCGGCGCAAATCCGTCTCGAGTTCTCGAATTTCGGCGCCCCGCGAGCCTTTGTCTACACATTGGTCAGGGCCTCCAACGGAGAATGGCAGATCAGCGACATCTATTCCGAGGATGATGGCTGGTCGTTGACCGAATTGATGCGCACCGGCGGCATTGCCAATGTTGCCTGCGACCCGAATAGGGAAGTCACCCTCTTCGATCCGCCGGGAACGGCTCCCGCGTCGAACCCCGAATCCGGCATGGAGGATGGCGATCTTCCTGCCCGGACGGATGATCAGCCGGGGTCGACCGACATGACAAGCTCCGATCCCGATGCCGGTATCGGAATGGAGCAGGGCGACATGCCGGCCGTTTCGGACGGCGGCAGCGACCTGTTGTTCATCCTGGACGGATCGGGGTCGATGTGGGGACAGGTCGACGGCACCGCCAAGATATCGACCGCCAAACAGGCATTGAGCGGGTTGGTGAGTGATCTGGGCGGCGCCACGAATGTCGGTGTGATCGCCTATGGGCATCGCCGGGAAGGAGATTGCAACGACATCGAAACACTGCTGCCGGTCGCCAATCATGCGCCCGAAGCCATCGGAACCGTCATAGGCAGCATCACCCCGCGTGGAAAGACCCCGATTGCCGGCGCGCTTCAATCCGCTGCCGGGGCGTTCTCGGGCGCCGACCGCCAAGCCAATATCCTTTTGATCTCCGATGGATTGGAAACCTGCGGCGGAGATCCCTGTGCGGCTGCGAAGGCGCTTGCGGAGCAGGGGATCAAGACGCGGGTGCATGTTGTGGGCTTCGATCTTTCCGAGGACGAAAACCGTGCCCTCCAGTGCATTGCGAGGGAAGGGAACGGCAACTACTACACCGCCAACACAGCCGAGGAATTCGTGGATGCGGTCAACCAGGCCGCCGCATTTGATGCCGTCGATGAGACACTGGCTCCTCCTGCCGAGCCCAAAACCTATTTCGTCGAGACGTTTGACGGGCCGGAGTTGGATCAGGCCTGGTCGGTCGCCAATGAGGAGCCGCTCCTCAAGGCGCTGGACGGAGCCGGGTCCTTGTTCATGGCCGCGGTTGGCAAGCAGAACACCTATGACAATGCCGAGGCTCTCAATCGGCTTGAGCTGGACAAGCCCCTGCCGGAGGGAGACTTCGATCTGTCACTCGAGGTCCGAATGGATCTGCAGACGGGCCGTGAACATGTCTGGCTTTCGCTTGCCGAAGATGCAACGAACCAGCTTGGAGCGCTGTTCTGGGCGGACTGGAAGGGTTGCGGACCGGCGCTGCACCTTTCCCTGATCAAGCTTTCGGGCGAAGTCGATGCAAAGCCCGAACGGACAGCGTTCGACATGTCCCTGTTTGGCGGCCCGCTGGTGGACAATATCTGCTCCAAGGGTCCGCGTGCCTATGCTGACAAGGTTCTGGAAACGCTGTCAGACACAGGCGCGGTCCTTCGTCTCAAGCGCAGGGGGCGTCAGGTTTCGGCCGAGCTCGAAATGCAACTGCCGGCATCGGAAGGCTACGAGGCCCGCACCGCGATTGTCGAAACGGAGCCGGTCACCGCGCTGAGGCTGTCCGGCAAGCCGAACCTGTTCGCCGGACAATGGTCCAAGGGCGCCCCGGGAGAAAGCCACTACTTCATCGACACTTTCGCCATCGAGGAAGTGTCGGAATGAGACCTCCGGCATCACGCGCAGTGCTTGCAGCAGTCAGCCTCGCTTTCGCGGCTCTCACCGGTCCCGTCGCGGCTCAGGACGCTTCGGCGATCCGCGCTGAAGCGCTCAGATGCGCTGCGGGGTTCGGGTGCATGACGCAATGCGAGATGCTCGAAGCTCTGGGTTTGAGCAACTCCCAACAGGCTAAGGATCTCTACGCATCGGAACGCCCGGGCGACTACGTGCGGGACGTCGAGGCCTTGAGCGGCCAGGCGCCGGAGGAGTGCGCCGGACAGTCGACGCTGGCTGCCGGCGGATCTGCAGGAGGATCCGGCGAGAGCGCAACCCAGGCCGATGCCGGTGACCCGACCTCGCAGGACCGACCGGCTCCTCCCCCGGTGCCTGCGCCGGACGACTTCGCCTCCTGGGAAGGATATTCCGAAAACTCCTGTCCCGGCACGCGCCTGGACGATCCGCGGTTCGTGATGCAGCCCTCGCTCGGCGTTCTTGCCTGTTTCAAGGGCGAGGACGCGAGCTTTACCGAATGCGGCATGAACCCCGCCCGCGCCGTGTGCCTCATGAACGGCTTTTCCGATGTTGCGTGTTACGGGGTCAAGCAGGTGAAAGCAGCCGCCAATGTGGACGCGGTTTGTCAGAACGGATCCTGTCCCGCTTTCAGCTACGTGGTGTGCAGGTAGGTCCTGACGGGTTGACCGGTACGTGCAATCCGTTCTGGCTGCATGAATTTCCTCGCGCATGCCCACCCATTTGGGAGAGGCGCCTCAAGGTCCGGGGGCCCAATGTAGCGGCGTCAGTTCCAGATCGAGATCAAGAGGTTCAATCATGAAAAAAATAGCGATCCTGTTTGCCGCGGCCTTCCTGATACTGGGGTTCGCGGGAGTGCAAAAGGCAGCCGCCGTGACCTTCTGTACGGTGCAGTACGTCGGCGCCGAAAGCAAGGCGCACAAGACCGCAGCGGGCGCAAAGGCCAGGGCATGGGTCAACTGGAAGGGGAAGATGCGCAATCTCTATGGCCGCAACTTCTCGCTTGCCAAAGCGCGACCCATGAGCGGTTATCCGACCACCGCCAAGATCAGCCGCTTCAATTACTCCGCGAGGGTGTCGGCGCAGGGGTGCTACAGCGGAAGCCAGCTGTGCTCCTCATCGACGACCAACTGCCTTTGCCTTTCGTACCAAGAGGCAAAAGCCAAGGGATGCGATTTCTACGCACGCTAGCCTGCAAGGGAACGGGCCAACCTCGACCTATTTCAGCCAGCCGAGCGGCCCGGACATGATCCGGGCCACCATTTCCGCCTGGCTGTGAACACCCAGTTTGTGAAAACTCTTCTTCAAATGGCCACGTACCGTGCTCAAAAGGATGCCCATGTCCTCGGCAATGGTCTCAAGGCTCTTGCCCTGGGCAACCATGAGCGTGATTTCGGCCTCCTTTCCGGTGAGGCCGTAGGCGAGCTCGGTCAGAATTCTTCGGGTGTCGCCTGCTGTTTCATCGTCATCAGTCGCACGAAGAACCAGGATCCCGGACGGGCCCTGCCGCTGCAGGCCGGTCTGCTTGAGCGCATCGGGATGGAAATGGAACCCCACCGGCTTGCCTTCATGCAGGATGACCTGCTCGGCCATTGCAACTCCATTGGCATCCGGCTGGCTTTCCGAAAGCAGCAATCTCGTGGCCCGCGCAGCACCCACGTCGTTCCCGGAGGTTTGGAAGGCCTGCGGAAGCAGTCTCGCGACCGCCTCCGAATAGGTGGAGTTTGCGTGAAGCAGTTCACCTTCCTTGTCGAGAATGGCGACGCCGATCTGCAGCCGCTCGATCACTCCCTGCAGAAGAACCCCGAGCGTTGCATTCATCATCACTTGGCGGTTGATGTTGAAGGCTCGTTCCCAATGCGGCATCAACCGGCTGATGCGGGACTGCAGTTCCTCCTCGGAATCGGCGTCCGAGCGCTCGGCCTCGTAGATCATGCGATAGATGATCTCGGCCCAGCGGCTCTCGTCGTCGATCGCATTGTAGCAAAGTTCGACGAGTTCATCCGGGCTCATGCGGGCCTGGTGGAAATCGTCGAAGCGCGACAGCATCTCGGAGGCGATCTGTTCGACGTCAAGCTCCTGGTGATCGGCCCTGGGCCGGCTTCGTTGCTCGATCCAGTCGAGGATCCGGCCGCTGATGTTGAGTTTGGTTTCTTCGAGGAAAAGCGCGGACCGGGCACCCTCGACCCGGTCGGAGGCGATGTCGTCAACCCCGATGCCTTGAAGGAAGCGCTCGATGGGCGGAAGAAATCCGCCATCGCGCAACATCGCATCCTCGCCGCCGAACATGATCAGGAACCGGGTGCCGGCGGCCACGCGCGCTCCCCTGGGCCATCTCCATGCCGAAAGCATGCCGCTGAAGATATTGGCCCAGTAGGAGACGGTCGGTGTCGGCCAAGCAAGCGGGTCATCGATCACCTTGCGAATGATCGCGCGGTCCGACGTCATGACGTCGGCAAGGTGCTGGCGGTCCTTCAGATGGCTTCCCAGAAAGGTATACAGGTGATGCAGCGCCTGTTCGTCACGCTCGTCGGGAGCGCGCAGCCGAAGACGGACCTGCATGAAAGTCTTGCCCACGAGGGCGAGGGTGCGCTGGTTGGGCACCGGTGAAATCAAGACGATATGCTGCGCGAGGTCCGGCCAGGTCTTGAGAACCTCCAGGGTGAGAAGGGCGCTGATGTTGGGGGCGACCACAAGCCGGTCCTCCCATGCAACACCCTCGAAACTGGTTTCGAGGAAATGCCGCATGTCCTCGATCGCCTCCTGCCAGCCATTGCTTTCGTTCAGGTGGCCGAGGGCGTGGTCCTTGCCGGTGCTGTTGCCGTGACCGCGGATGTCTCCGGAGTGGGCCTGCCAGCCAGCGTTGCTGAAGCTCCGTGCGATGTCATCGAACATCCCCGAATGGGTCGGCTGGCTGTGACCCAGAAAAACCGATCTTGCGGTCCTGGACGGAGGCAATCCGGGCCTCGAGCTCCACTTCCTGAAATAGAGTGTCGCCCCTCCGGGGCGCGGCAAGTATCTGCATTCCATGTTTTCTCTCCAGAGCGAAATCTGGGCTCTGGCCGCTGAACCTGTCCTGAACGGGATGTTCAGGTAACCGTGCAGGCTGAAACATAGAGATAAAAACGGGGAAGGGGAGGGGTTATTCGACGTAGCGCTTGATTGCGAATTTTGCAGCTTCGAAGTTTGCAGCAATCTCGAAGAGCAGCTTGTCGATGGCTTCAGGCGCCGCATTCTTTCCGACCAGCTTGTCCTGGGCCATGAAGTACAAAACGTCGTCGTCGAGCACGAAGCCGATATTGTGATAGCGTTCAGCCATCGAGAGCATCGCATCCTGCGTGGCGGGACTCAGTATTCTCAAGACGTCCAGAGTGGCATCGCTGTCCTGCCGTGCGGGGTCCTTGTATCGCCCGGAAACGTTGAAAGCAGCATTGAAGCGGACGGATTCGGTCTTGATGTCCCGGTCAAGCGGCCCCTTGTTGAAAAGGTTTTCCGGCATGATGACTGCCCGGACGCTTGTTTTCCTGCCGATCCTGTAAGCCCCCAGAAGCGAAAAGAACTGGCCGGCGCCACCCTTGCCGCCGAAGGCATCCTTGCGCAGGTTGCCGTCCAAGGCCAGGCCCGCTTCCATGCCCATCGAGCCGATCGCGAGCCAGAAAGGCTGATCGTCGCGACTGCTCTTGCCCCAGAATTCTCCGTCGAACAGCGCTCCGATGAAGCCGCCAAAACGTGTGACGGTCAATTCGGGGACTTTCGCTTCGACCGCGAGGGCGCGTTCCGACTTGACCAGCCGCGTTTCCCGCTCGGCGCCGTCACTCTTCCACGCCGTACGGAATTCGCGCACCCGCGCCATCAGTTCCCCGGTGTAGGACCAGCCGTTGGCTTTGGCGAGTTTGACGCGCCTGACGGTCTTTCGACCGTCCTCGTTTTGCAGGTGCTCGCATGCAAGGAAAAGTGCCCAAATGACGGTGGTGGCCCCGACGGCAACGAACGGAAAATCGCCCTTGATGAAGCCCGCTATCATGACCCAAAGAATGCTCAGCAAAGCCGCGATGAGCAGCACCCGGCGCAGCAGTGGCGGCACGGGCAGGCCGGAGCGGATGTTCGAGGTGTCCGGCGTCGTGATCTCGATCGTGCCCTGGATCGGATCCCAGTGCGTCTTCGCAGAGCTCAAGATCGCACTCCCGGCAGTTCGATCTGCGGCATCTTCTGAATGACGGCCATTTCGGCGTCGTCCAGACTGAAGAGTTGCGCCTTTTCCATTCGCAGCGCCGATCCGACCCAGTTGGACGGTATCGAATCGAGCATCGTGTTGAAGTGCTGAACATTGCCGTTGTAGAGGCGTCTCGCAGCGCTGATCTGGTCCTCCGCCTCTTCGAGCTGTTTCTGCAACTCGAGAATGTTGGCCGTGGATGTCACTTCCGGATGATCCTCGGCATATCCGAACACCTGCCTCAGCGACGCTGACAGCTCGGCTTCACTTTCCGTCATGCTTTCAATCTTGCCGTCCCGGGCGGCGCGCACTGCTTTCTCCCGGACGGCCAGGACACCTTCGAAAAGCCGGTTCTCCTGAGCGATCGCGCTCCGGACAGCGCTCACAAGAGCCGGAACGAGATCGTGGCGTCGCTTGAGCTGGATCTGGATCGTTGAAAAACCGGAGTACACCGCGTTCCGGGCTGCGGCGAGGCGGTTCTGAATGAATACGAAACCGATCGTCAGGATGACGACGGTAACAATGACACCGGTCATGAAGCTCTCCACCAGAGGGGCCGAATGAGCCTGTTTCTGACCGATTCAGGCTTGCGGGTACTCTCCCATTTGAGGGAGGCAGGGATCACTCCGAACGCAGGCCCAGACAGTCGGCAACGCCGAGCACGTAGTCGAGTTCGGAGGCGCTCGTGTCGGCGCGTTCGCGCCAGTTCGGGACTCCGGAAAAGAAGTGCCCGGGTTCAAAACGGCTGTCCCCCCGCGGGTTGCGCAGGGCAACGAGAAGCTGATTGCGGTCAAACGAAAGACCTATTCCCTTCGGGCTGCCACGACATTCGGCCATCCTCACAATCCGTTCCATGAAAAGCGGCGTGAAGATCAGGTGCGCCTCCAGTCGATCGGTGGAGTAGACTTCGAATTGGGTTTCGAAAACCGCTCCCTCCAGTTCGATCCGCTCTCCTGCTTGCCTGATGCGTTCTGCGAGATTGCCCGCAAGGCTCCAATCGGGCGTGAGAATCGTCCTGCCGTTGAATTCACGGGGAAGATCGAAAACGACCAGAACGCCATTGAAGGCGTCACGCTTCTTCGCATCATCATTGCCGGAACGGCGGGTCAGCCGCGCCTCGCAAAGGCTGAAGTCAATGCCGTGGTGATGGCCTGAAATCCGGTCTTCCAGCCTCGCCTGCCTGTAGGGTGGCAGGATTGGCGCAAAACGGTCGAGCGGAAACCCGAAGCCTCGCCGTTGATAGCTGAAGCCGTAATAGGCGCAAACGCCAGCAGCCAAAACCTGCTTGTAGTCTTGCGTCAGCCGCCAATAGAGCCAAAAGGCGGCGAGGAGCGGTCCGAACATCAGTCCGAAAACGGCAAACCCCACCGATGGGTTGGCAAACAGCGGCCCCGATCCGTCACGGATCTGGAGCGCCCGGAACAGGATAACCGCCAGAAAGACGATGCCGATCGCGATCAGGATCTTGATGATGCGCAGCCGTGCAGCGCGCGTTGCCTCAAGGTCATCGAGTGCCGGTTGGAGCCGGCTCTTGAAGAAGCTGTC
The DNA here is from genome assembly GCA_965233445.1 of Hoeflea sp. Classification (GTDB taxonomy): domain Bacteria; phylum Pseudomonadota; class Alphaproteobacteria; order Rhizobiales; family Rhizobiaceae; genus Hoeflea. The sequence goes on along the minus strand of OZ247491.1, from coordinate 3,586,539 downwards.
AAAATCCTCAAGCCGGTCTTCTGGCAACGTGGCAGGCTTTTCCATTGTCTCATTGCTTCTTTGGAGGGTGCGGGCTTACGCATCCTGTGCCAGAAGCAGGCACGACCGCCTCTCCCATTTGAGGGGGCCGCGCAAGACGTCATCACGACTGCGCGTCCACTGGTGAGGGAAATCGCTTGAAATTCACACAGGCTGGCTGGCCATGTCTCTTCCGGTATGCTCATCATCTCAAGGCCAGAGCAGTTGCCGGTGGCGGCCTTCCGGCAGGCGGGGCATTCCTCAGGCAAGTCGATCTGCCCGAACGTAATTTCCAGATCCTGTCGGAATGGATAGGATGCCGGTGTCCTGAAGTTCGACGGTGTTCGCATGTGGAGCGGTATGGCGGTCAACACGTCTGACATCGCGGGAATTGGGCTGATGATCCTCGCCATGCTCGGGCCGGTGGCCTACGCGCTGGCCACGGCGCGGGGGAGTTCGCGGGAGGATTTCCTCTACAATTCCGATGACACGGGACTGCTCGCAACGTTTGCCGGGATCATCTGCGGCAATATCGGGGTGGGGACCTTTGTCGGAATTGGCCTCTTTTCGGAAGCAAGCCCTCTCATCGGTGTTTCGATCGCTCTGGCATATGCCACCGGTCTGCTCATGTGCGCCTGGCTGGCTCCCGCGGTGCGGAAGCTGTGTTTCCAGCATCGGGTTCGCGGCCTGGTCGATCTTCTGGTGATTGCCCACGGTGTTCGAAGCCCGCTGCTGATCTGGTGCCCGATCGCCTTCGTCTTCCTGTTGCGCGCGGCGGTGCAACTGCTTGCCCTTTCGGTGCTGTTGCAGTCAATGTTCGGAATGTCAGCGCCATGGTCGATCCTCTCGTCAGCCGTGCTTTGCGGTGGCTACACAGCCATCGGCGGGTATCGCGTCGCGGTCCGTACCGACATCTTCCAGGCGGGGCTGATTGCCTTGGGCATAGGAGGGCTCGCCCTGGGATTGCCCCCTTCCGGCCAAGCCGGATCGGGCCTTCTCGACCTCGGTCCCTACCGTTGGCCTCTTCTGGTCGGGGTCTGGGCCTTTATCCCCGTGAGCGCCATCCTCGCCGTCGACAACTGGCAGCGGGTGGTTACCGCAAGGGATTTGCGGACCGCTCGACTGGGCTATCTTCTCGCAGCACCGGCCTGTCTGGCGGCCTATCTTGTGATCGCATGGCTCGGCATGAACGGAGGGTTTCCCGGCGGGCTGAGCGAGGCACTCCGGTTCGCCATGCCGAGTGGCTGGGCCTGGCTTGCCGATGTGATGCTGCTTGCCGTCATCATGTCGACGATCGACACCTTTGTCATGCCGCTCATGAGCGGAATCGAGCGCAGCACCCTCACAGTGGCCCGAATGCAGCTCCTCGTGATGGCTCTGTTTGGCGTTCTGGCGCTGGCTGCCCTTGTCCTCGGGGATCTGCTTTCCGGCATCATTGCGGCGTTCAGTGCCCTGGTTGCCTTCCTTCCCGCCGTGATCGCCACCTTTCTGAGGCGTCGACCCGAGCCGCTGAAAGTGATGATATCGCTCAACGCCGGAATTGCCGCCACCGTCGCCTTCGTTTTCATCGATATCAACACCGCTGCCTTTGTCGGACTTGTGGCCGCGACGCTCCCGTTCCTGACCAACCTGCGAGAATGGAAGCGAACAATCGGCAGTGACGTGCGAAAGTGACCGAGGCAGACGTCAGGGGGCTCATCCAACAAGTCAAGGACACGGAAGCCGCAGCACCCGCGAGCAACGTGACGATGTTTCAATCTTGCGTCCATCTTTTGACTCACGGCTGCCGATGACCGCATTCATCTGGTTTTCCCGGGCTGCAGCTTTCACCGGCAATTGCTGCCACGAGATGCCCCCATTGCTGGAGGGCTAATCGAACCAACATCCCTTGCATTTGACCTGCGGGCCAGAACGGCTCAATCCTGCTGCGGTTTCAGCATGTCTCGCATGCTTGCCTTCAACTCCGCTTCCCAGGTGTCGAGGCTTTCGCGGATCAGGCGGGAGTATTCGCTGTCATCAGCATGCGGATCCTCACTCCGGATGAACGCCTCCGCTGTCTTGAGCATCGTCCTGCGGTCGAACGCCTCGAATACGCCGACGAGCCTTTCCGCTTTCTCCCGTGGGTGGCCAAGCGCTTCGAAAGCAGAACGCGCCGCGCGCAGGGAGCTGTCATAGGTTTCCCGGATGATGTCGCGGCAACCGGCTGACCAGAGATCGTAGACATGCCAGCGGTCGACGGCGCGGGCAATGACATGCACGTGGGGATGATGTTCGTGCATGTAGCGGGCGAGTTCCGTCGCCGCTGCCTTGTTGTCGATGGCGATCACCAGAATCCTTGCGGTTTCAATCCCGGCAGCGTGGAGAAGATCGGGACGGGTCGCGTCGCCGAAATAGGCGCTGAGACCGAACCGGCGCAGCATCGTGAGCTGGTCATTGCTGTAATCGACCACCGTCGGATCGTAGTCGGCCGCCCGCAAGGCACGATTGACGATGCCGCCAAACCGGCCATGGCCAGCGATGATGATGCCTGAACCAACCGCGATTTCGTCAGCGGCGCGTTCCTGCTGGCGCGAGTAGCGCGGCGCGATGAGCTTGTCGTACAAAATGAACAGTGCCGGGGTGAGCAGCATCGACAGAGCTATGATCAAGAGCAACAGGTCGGCGACCGGCGAGGGGACAACGGCATTGGCGACGGTGAAGGACACCAGCACGAAGCCGAATTCGCCAGCTTGCGCGAGGCCAAGCCCGAACAGCCATTTGTCACCTCCCGGCAGTCTGAAGATGCGCCCAATGACCAGCATCAGCGAGCATTTGAGCAGGATCAGGCCCAGCGTGAGGCCGATCACAAGCGCGAGGTTTTGACCCAGGAGCGCAAAGTCGATGCTCGCGCCGACGGTGATGAAGAAGACGCCAAGGAAGATGCCCTTGAACGGCGCGATGTCGCTTTCGAGTTCGTGGCGGTATTCGCTGTTGGCCATGACGACGCCGGCGAGAAAGGTGCCCAGCGCAGGCGACAGGCCAACCATGGTCATCAGCAGGGCGATGCCGACGACCATCATCAGTGCCGTGCTGACGAAGAGTTCACGAAGACGGGGGCGAGCGATGTAGCGGAAGATCGGACCTGTGAGGTAGCGGCCTGCCAGAACCACCAGTGCGATGGCGGCCATCGTGATCAGCGCGGTCTGCCAGCCGGGCAACCCCTCGACCAGATTGAGGTTCAGCACGGAGTCGCCGTGCCCTCCGCCATGATCGTCGCCCGCATGAAGCGCATCGCCGAGTTCCTTGAGCGCAAGCAGCGGAATGAGGGCCAGCATCGGGATGACCGCGATGTCCTGAAACAGCAGAACCGCAAAACTCGCCTGTCCGCCATCACTGCGCATCAATCCCTTTTCATTGAGCGTCTGGGTGACGATGGCCGTCGATGAAAGCGCGAAAATCAGCCCGATTGCCAGCGCAATGGTCCATGCCTGGCCGAACAGCATGGCGACGGCCATGACGGCCAGCGTGGTGAGGCCGACCTGCAGACCGCCCATCACGAAAATTTTCGACCGCATCGCCCATAGTACTTTGGGCTGCATTTCCAGGCCGATCAGGAACAGCATCATCACCACGCCGAATTCGGTGAAATGCTGCAGGGCGACAACATCAACCCCCGCCCCATGCAGGACAGGCCCGATCACGATTCCCGCAATCAGATACCCCAGGACCGAACCCAAACCGAAGCGCGAGGCGAGCGGAACGGCGATGATCCCGGCGAGGAGCAGGGTGAATGTGATGAACATGAACTCGGCCGTCATGGGCTCTCCCCGGTTTGTTGTGGCTTGCGGTTCCCTCCGGTCTCACTCCTGATCAGGCTCCGCAGGAAACAGTCGCCTCTCGTCTATTCTGTGACGCTTGGATCGCCGCTCGCCCATGCCACACCCTGTCCGCGATCCATCCCGCGCAAGACTTCCATGTCCGCTTCGTCTATCGCAAATCCTTCGAGATCGAGGTTCTGCTTCATACGTTCCGGTTTCAGGCTTTTTGGCAAGACCGCATATCCGTTCTGCACGCCCCACCGCAGCAGAAACTGGGCTTCGGTGACCCCATATCTTGCGGCCATGGCCGTGAAGACGCCGCTGTCGGCTTTCATTTGCTCGGTCTTGGCGCTCGCCTGTCCCGCCTCCGTACGCCAGGTGGAAAGCGGCACGAGGCTGCTGTAGGCGATCGGCGCAATCCCGTTGTCTGCCATGTAGGCGAGGAGCTCCGGCTTTTGTGACCAGGGGTGCAGCTCAATCTGGTTCGCGTCGGGCACCTGCAGTCCGGCGTTGCCGATTTCATCGAGGTGGGACTGGTTGAAATTGCTGACGCCGATCGACCGTGCCTTTCCCGCTGCCTGCAAGTGAATGAGTGCGCGCCACTGGTTCAGCCGCTGCGCTCCGCCGGAAGGCGCGTGGATCAGGTAGAGGTCGACATGGTCAAGCCCGAGCCTTTCGAGGCTTGCCGCACACTCGGCCAGAGTTTGCTCATGGGTTCTTGGCGCGTCGCCCCATGCGGGGTTGCCGGGCCAGAGCTTGGTGGTCACGAAAATATCGTGGCGGGAGAGGCCGGTCGATTCAAGGGCCGCCCGGATGCCCTCGCCGACCGCCGCCTCGTTGCGGTAGCCGGATGCGGTGTCTATGTGGCGATAGCCGCATTCGATCGCGACCTGAACGGCCTTGGGCGCATCCTCGTTTGAGACGAGGTAGGTGCCAAATCCCACTGCGGGAATGTCAACGCTGTCGTTGAGTGGAAAAGTGCGTGTCATCGGGGCCATGGTCGTCTCCGGTTGCGGTTCAGCGGTCGGTGCAGACTACCGGAGACGAAAGGGCCACGCCTGCCAGTTGCTTCAAATGATCTGCCAATTCCTCCAATTGAGAGGAGAGATGGATGCAAAAAAGCCGCCGCAATGCTACAAAAAATTCAAACAGGATGAGATCATGCCGTACACAGACCTGATTGCGCCGGCACGCGCCTATTCGACCCGCGGCCGGCAGGGCACCGGCAACGCATTGCCGAATCTAACGGTGCTGCAAACGACCGAGGTCAGCGAATTCGATGCTGTCGTCTACAAGCCGGTGGTCTGTCTGGTCCTCCAGGGCGCGAAGGTGACGACGATCGGCGACCAGTCCGTCACCCTGCGCGCCGGCAGCGCGCTCATTGTCAGCCATGATCTTCCAGTCGAAACGAAAATTGTTTCCGCATCTGAGGCCGAGCCCTATCTGGCGTTGATTGTCTCCCTGGAACTGGGCGTACTGAGAAGCCTTTATGAACAGATCGGGTCGGTATCGGACGAACTGACGTCACTTCGGTCGCTTTCGTCGGGTCCTGCAGCGCCGGCGGTGATCGAGACGATCGGCAGGTATCTCGCACTGATGACCAGTTCTCTCGAAGCCGAAGTTCTCGGGCCGTCCATTCTGCGGGAAATCCACTTTCGCCTGCTGATGTCACCGATTGGCGGCATGTTGCGCAGTCTGTTGTCGATCGACAGCCATGCAAGCCGGGTGGCGAGGGCCATCGTGCAGATCAGGCGGGACTTCCGCAAAAGCCTGTCAATCCCGGACCTCGCTCAGTTGGCCGGCATGAGCCAGTCCTCGTTTCATGGCCACTTCAAGCAGGTGACCGGCACGACTCCGCTGCAATACCAGAAGGATTTGCGCATGATCGCCGCACGTGACCTATTGAGGACCGGGCGCCACAGCGTGGCATCTGCAGGTTTCGATGTGGGGTACGAAAGCCCCACGCATTTCAGCCGGGACTACCAGCGCAAGTTTGGCACGGCTCCGAGCAAGGAAAGACCCGCCGTCGCTGAGCCAGCCTGACGGTTGCAACCCTCGGTGCAGCGCCCCTGACACCAGGAATCCAGCGATCTGGAACAATCGGTTGCACGTCAGCCGCTTCGGCAAGCTTTCGCCCTTTCCAGATGCTTTTGCGTTTGAAGAGCGCACGAGATTTCGGAAACAGAGTGATCTGTGTGTCTCTTCAACGCATTCTCGATGCAAGGACCAGGCTGACTGCGCCGAGAAGCCAGGGAACCGCCGCAAGGATCAGGAATTCGGTGTCCAGGTAATCCTCAAGGCTGAAGCCGCCGTTGATGGAACCGGTGTTGTAGGTGCTGGCCAGGCCTGCAAGATATGCCCAGCCTGCAATCGGCCCGATGAAGGCGACGACAGCAAAACCGTACAAAAGAACTTTCATTGCTGGACCTTAATTCCGGTCGCCGCATCCGCCAAGCCTGCCGATCGAGGTTGCTCCCCAACCGACGCGGAGACGGCAGGTTGATGCGCATGCGGAGCATGGTCCGACAGGCAGTCTCGGCTGGGCGGTTCGATCAGGCCGATCGACCGTGGGGACGCGGCGGGTTCTGCAGGATCCGCTCCAGACGATCGAGCCCGGTCTTGAGGATGTCGAGGGTCTCCGGAGCGCCGAGAACGATGCGGACGGCATGCGGGACTTCCCGCCGTCCCACCACGAAACTGTGCGTCGGCGCGATCGTGATGCCGTGCGCGGCGGCAGCATCCACGAACTCTTCGCTGCGCCACGGATCGGGCAGCGGGAGCCAGATATGCGGGCTGGTGGGAAGGCTGGCAGCACGCGCCAGGGTGGGGTAGGCCGAAAGCAGCGAGACACGACGCAGCGCATCGGTCTGCTGCCAGCTCATCATGCGGTTGATGTGGCCCTGCTTGATCCAGCGCGCCGCAATTTCGGCCTGCAGCCGGGACGACGCTCCCGTCGACATGCCCACGCCGGACTGGCATCTGAGCACGCTCTCGGGAGGCGAGACAAGGCAGCCGACCTTCATTCCCGGGCCGGCGATCCGCCCCAGGCTGGTCACGAAATGCGTGCGGTGAGGCGCGATCGAGAAGATCGGCGGCTCCTTCTCCTGCCTGAGCGTGCCGTAGATGTCGCTCTCGATGATGGGAATGTCGTAACGCTCCGCAATGTCGGCGATTGCCAGCCGGCGGTCCTGCGGGAGAACGGAATTGGTCGGATTCTGGTTTCGCGGCGTGCAATAGATGGCAGAGATGCGGCGCCCGCTTTTGCACAGGGTTTCCAGCGCGTCGGGCAACATGCCCTGCGCGTCCATCTTCACTGCCGCGAGTTGCCGGTCGAGATAGCCCGCGACCGCTTTCATGCGCGGATCGGTCAGTTCCTCGGTCGCGATCGTCTGCCCGGGATGGGTAATCGTGGACAATGCGCACATGGCCGCATGCTGCCCGCCGTTTGTGACAATGATCTGCTCAGGCGCCGCAGACACGCCCGAGAGGCTGAGCCAGCTTGCGAGCGCTTCACGATGGGCCTGCGCGCCCTGTGTCGGACAGTTTTCCAGAAGAATGGACGCGGCATCATCGGCTGCGATCGAGCGCAGTGTTTCGGCCACCAGGCCCGGAATGTCGGCAACCGGGACCCGGTAGGTCTGCATGTCGATGAACTGACCGGAATCAGGTTCGATTGCCGAAAATTTCGGTTTTACTTCAGAGATGTATGTTCCGCGCCCGACGTGGCTGGTCACGATACCGAGTTGCTCGAGCTCCGCATAGGCGCGCCCCACGGTGGCAATCGCGATGCCGAGCTGATGCGCCAGTTCCCGCTGCGGCGGGAGCTTCTGGCCAACCGGGATCTTGCGCTGCGCAACGCCCTCGATCACGGCGGCAACGATCGCCTTGTAGCGCGGCTTGATGTTCGATTGTACCAGGTCTGCTATCATCAGAGTATGACAATATAATTCTTGTGTTAGGTCAATAGCTGTTTTACCGTATTCGAGAACTAAGACAATCTCAGTTTGAGCTATGACAATCGTCAAAGCTCGTCGCTGTTGGAGGACGGCGCTTTTTTCACCCAGGGAGGATAGACATGAAAATTCTCAAGAGGCGCACCTGCGCCGAAACCTACGCTCTTGATCAGCTTTCCGGTATCGACACCAAGGGCCTTATTTCCCGCCGCGAACTGATGCGCCGCGCTTCCGTCTTCGGTGCAGCCGCAACGCTCGGCACCTTCGGCGGCGTCCTCGGTTCGGTCGGACACGCCGCCGGCGGCAAGGTCAAGGTCGGCCTCGACAGCGGCGCTTTCACCCCGATCCTGAAAGAGTTTGCCAATGAGTTCCGCGAAGCCACCGGAACCGAAGTCGAGTTCCTGTCCTATCCGCTGGGCAACATGTATGACCAGAACCTGCTGGCCTTGCGGCAGGACGAGGCCCGCTTCGATGCCTTCGATTTCTGGCCCAACTTTACCGGTGACTTCGGGCCGTTCCTGACGCCGCTTGAAGAGGTCGGCTCGCTTGAGGCTCTCAATTTCTCCGATATCGCCAAGCCGTTCCAGCTTCTCAATATCTACGAGGGCAAGTCGGTCGGCGTGATGATCGACGGAGATCTCTTCATCAACACCTTCCGGGCCGATCTTTTCGAAAATCCGGAAGAGATGAAGGCCTTCCAGGCAAAATACGGATACGATCTCGCCGCTCCCGCGGACTGGACGCAGTATCGCGATACCGCCGAGTTCTTCACCCGTCCCGACGACAATCTGTATGGCGCTGTCGAGGTGACGAGCTTCTTCGTCTACGCCTTCTTCATCAACCAGCTGGTGCAGGCCGGCGCGGAGAAGGGCGAACGCTACGGCGAACTCTTCGATGAGCAGATGAGGCCGAAGCTGGTCAACGACACGGCGATCACGGCGCTTGACCGCTACCGCGAGATGACCAAGTTCATGCCTTCCGATCTCGCAAACGCGATGCCGTGGGATGTCGGGCGGCAGATCTACTTCGAAGGGCGGGTTGCCCAGGCCAACTGGTGGACCGACATGCCGAAGGGGGCTGCGGATCCGTCGATCTCCAAGGTTGCCAACAACATCAAGTGTGCGCCGAGCTGGGGCGAGGTCACGGTCCTTCCCTACGGTCGTGCCATGGGGATTGCCAAGAACTCGTCCAACAAGGAAGGCGCATTCCAGGCGATCGCCTGGCTCCAGCAGTCGGCAAACGCCAACCGCTGGGTGGCCGAGACTTTCTCTCAGTCGCTGATGGATCCATGGCGGATGAGCATGTTCAACGAGCCGTCAAGCACCTTCCCGCTCCAGGCGGAATCGGGCTTCGCCGAGAACTTCGCGTCCGTCTCCAAGGAACTTCTGGACAGCAGCAAGGCCTATCTCGACATCTCCATCCCGGGAACCAACCAGTACCTGTCGTCCATGATCCAGCATGTTCAGCGGGCGGTGACCGGACAGGCCACCTCGGAAGAGGCGCTCAAGGCCATGGAAGCCGAGTTCGAGGAGACCACCGAGGTCTTCAACCGCGAACGGCAGATCTCCCACTACGACGAGTATCGCCAGCGGATGATCTCCAACGGCTACTGGAGCTAATCCTCCCAGGGCAAAGGCGAGGGCGATCCGCAAGGGTCGCCCCGCCCATTGTCGCTCCCTGCGGAGCGAGATTGCGACTCATTGCGGAATTCCGATGACTGACCTTGCATCCACATTGACGATCAGCCGGCCGCCGCCGGGCGACCGCGCCAAGCGCGAACGCGCGGCGGAGCGCCGATCCACCATGATCCTGCTCGCCCCCGCTCTTGTTTTCCTGACGCTGATGTCGATCTGGCCCTTCGGCTACCTGCTGTATGCGTCATTCACGTCCTACCAGCTGGCGATCCCGATCCCGATCGAATGGGTGGGGCTCGACAATTTCACCAAGCTGATGTCAGGCGCTCGCTTCTGGGCGAGCCTCGGGATCACGGCGATCTTCGCGCTGGTGGCGGTTCCGCTGCAGATTCTCGCCGGGCTCGGGCTTGCGCTGCTGATCAATTCGATTTCGCGCGGCAGGGAGATCTATGCGTCACTGTTCCTGATCCCGATGATGCTGGCGCCGATCATCGTCGGGTTCTCCTGGAACCTGTTCCTTAACCCGATCTACGGCCCGCTCAATGCGCTGTTGCGTTCGCTCGGCTTCCAGCCGCCGGCCTGGGCGCAATCTCCCGAATGGGCGCTGCCGACGCTGGTGGCGGTCGATATCTGGCAGTGGACACCGCTTGTCATGATCATTCTGCTTGCCGGTCTGCGTTCGATTCCGGCGCGTGTCTTCGAGGCGGCGAAGGTCGACGGTTCGAACCGCGTCCAGACCTTCGTCAACATCATCCTGCCCATGCTTGCACCCTACATGGTGGTGGCTTTCGTGCTGCGTTTCATCGACAGTTTCAAGGTTTTCGACATCATCTACATCCTGACGCGGGGCGGGCCGGGAACCTCGACCCAGAACCTCGCCTACTACACCTATGACGTCGGCTTCAGCCGCTTCCAGTTCGGCAGTGCCGGAGCACTGAGCATCATCCAGCTCGTCCTGCTGATCGTCGGCACCACCGTGATCCTGTCGGCGGTCCGCCGCCGCAGTGCGGCCAGCGAAGGGGGGAGCCGCTGATGTCGAGGTCTCTGTTCAACGACGTTCTGCGCCACCTTGCGCTCATCGTCATCTTGATGGCTGTCCTGTCGCCGCTGCTGTGGCTGCTGTTGACCGCGTTCAAGCCCTATGAGGAGCTGTTCAACAATCCGCCGACAATCCTGCCGGAGTCCGCCACGCTGGTGAACTTTACCGAGGGCTGGGAGATCGGCGGCGGCAAGGGGATCATGGACAGCCTGATCGTCTCGTCGATCTCGACGGTGATCTGCCTGATCCTCGGGTTCCCTGCTTCCTATGCGCTCGCCCGCCGGTTTCCGCCGCACGGCCAGTTGAGCTTCACGATCCTGTCGCTCAGGATGATGCCGCCAATCGTGCCGGTCATAGGATTCTATCTGCTGTTCCAGGAACTGTCGCTGTTTGACACCTACACCGGGCTCATCATCGTCTACACCTTCATGAACCTGCCGTTGGTGATCTGGCTGCTGGCTGAGTTCATGCGGCAGATTCCGAAGTCCTACGAGGAAGCGGCACGGGTCGACGGGGCCAGCTGGTTCCAGCTTTTCAGGGACGTGCTGTTGCCATTGTCGCTGCCGGGCGTTCTCACCGCCGGGATCCTGGCGATGATCTTCGCCTGGAACGAGTTCCTGTTTTCGCTGGTGCTCACCGGCGACGCGGTGATCACGCTGCCAAAGGCGCTCGCCAGCTTCTTCCTGTTCCAGCAGCCCAACTGGGGTCAGCTGGGCGCCATCGGCATCGTTGCCTTCGGCCCGCTGCTCCTGCTCTCCTACTACATGCAAAGACTGCTCATCCGCTCGTTCTCGATCGAGCTGGGCGGCCGTTGAGGTAACCAACATGGCATCCATTGAACTTCAGAACGTCAACAAGTGGTACGGCAGCGCCGTCCACGCCGTGCGCGACATTTCCTTCAAGATCGAAGACGGCGAGTTCTTCGGCCTGCTGGGTCCGTCGGGATCCGGCAAGACCTCGGTGCTGCGCATGCTGGCGGGCCTCGAATCGGTCACCCAGGGCGACATCCTGTTCGACGGCGTCTCGGTCACCGACCAGACGCCGCAGCAGCGCAACATCGCCATGGTGTTCGAGCAGAACGCGCTCTACCCGCACATGACCGCGCGGCAGAACATCGCCTATCCGCTAAAGATCCGCGGCAGGACAAAGGCCGAAATCGACGAGATGGTCGGCGACGTGGCGCGCATGCTTCACATCGACCACCTGATTGACCGGCGCGCATCACAGATGTCAGGCGGCCAGCAGCAGCGCGTCGCCATTGCCCGCGCACTGGTTCGCCGTCCCAATCTCCTGTGTCTCGACGAGCCGATCGCTCACCTGGACACCCTGCTGCGCGCCCGTCTGCGTGGTGAACTCAAGCGCTTGCAGCGATCGCTCGGCACCACGTCCGTGATCGTCACCCATGATCCGATCGAGGCGATGACGATGACCGATCGCCTCGCCGTGATGCGTGACGGCGTGCTTCAGCAGATCGGCAGCCCGGACGAGATCCACAACCGCCCGGTCAATGCCTTCGTTTCGCAGTTCTTCGGTCTGCACTCGATGAACCTGTTTCGGGTCGAGGGGCTCAAGGAAAGCGCAGGCCGGTTCAGCGGGTTGCTCAATGACACCCATGTAGAGGTCCCGCGTTCGGCGATGGCCTATGCGGACAAATCCGACCGGCTGCTCGTCGGATGCCGACCGCATGCGGTTGTCGTGGTCAAGCAGGGCGAAACGCCACCGCCGGACACGTTCCAAATCACCGGCCGCGTCTATGTTGCCGAACCGCTGGGCGAAGTCACGCTGGTGACCATCCAGACCGGTGACCTGACGGTGCAGGCGCTTGATCCGCGCAAACGCGACTACGCGATTGATGAAAAAGTCACCGTCGCCGTGGCGCAATCGGCACTTTATGCCTTTCATACCGAGACGGAAGAAACCGTGGCCTTCGGAGAGTCCGCCGATATCCTTCCGGACGCGGACCTGAGGGCTGTCTGAAGCCATGCGCTATCTGATCGGCATCGACAAGGGCACCTCGATGGTCAAGTCCGTCGTCTTCGACGAGGACGGGCGAACCGTCGGGACGTCGGAAGAGCGGGTGGAAGTCCTTTCCCCGCGTCCCGGCTGGCACGAGGAAGATCCCGAGGCGAGCTGGCAGGCCTGCTGCCGGACCATCCGGAACGCCATCGCCATGGCAGGGGTCGACGCGCGCTCGGTTGCCGGCATCGGCATTGCCGCGCATATGGGCGGAGCATGGATCATCGATGCGGACGGAAAGCCTGTCCGCAACGCCGTCTGCTGGCCCGACGAGCGTGCTCAACCGCTGTTGACCGAACTGGAAGGCACGGGCCGCCTGAAGGAGGCCTTCGCCATTTCCGGAAACGGCCTGATGCCTGGCATCACGCTGATGATTCTCGCCTGGCTCAACCGGAATGAACCGGAAGTCCGTGCAAGGGCGAAAGCGGTGCTCGGCGCAAAGGATTATCTTCGCTACCGGCTTACTGGCAGCATCGCGACCGATCCTTCCGATGTTTCCTTTGTCCCCGGCGACATTGATGCGCGCATTCACTCGTCAAAACTCGCGGTCCTTCTCGGGGCTGAAGGCTGGGACGACACGATGCCCGAGATCGTCGCTTCCGATGCGGTCGTCGGCGAAGTGACGCGGCAGGCTGCCGAACAGACGGGGCTGGTTGCAGGCATCCCCGTGGTGACGGGATGCGGCGATGCGGTCGCAAATGTGATTGGTGCGGGCGGCAGCCGCCCGGGCGAGGCGATCACGGTGCTTGGCACATCCTGCCTCAATTCGCTGATCGTCGATGCGCCCGGTCGTGAGCCGCCGGGGCTCGGCTTCCTCTTTGCCATGCCGGGCGACAACTATCTCCGCATCCTGCCGAATACTTCCGGCACGATCACCATGGACTGGTTCCTCGATCATTTCGGCGGCATCCGCGATGACGCCGGAAAATGGAATTTCCGGGCGATGGAAGCGCGCGTCGCTGAAACACCCCGAGGCGCCGATGGAGTGCTCCTTCTTCCCTACGTCAACACGGCCGGTGTGCTCGCGCCGTTCTACGACCCCCGCGCGCGCGGTTCGTTTTTCGGAATGAGCAACCAGACGACCCGCGACCACCTCATGCGCGCGGTCTACGAGGCGCTTGCCTATTCGACACGGGATTGCTTCGACGCGATGCCCGGAGGCCAGGACGTCCTCACTCTGACCGGGGGCGGCGCGCGCAGCGCCTTCTGGGCGCAGATGTTCGCCGATGTCTGCAGGGTGCCGATCGAGATTTCGACGGCGGAGCAGACAGGCGCTGCGGGCGTGGCGCTGATGGCCGGGGTGGCCGTGGGCATCTGGCCGGATCTTGCCACCGGGCAGGCGAAGACATCCTCGGTCTCCGCAAGGTACGAGCCCGATCCGCTGGCGGCAGCGGATTACGACCGCTGGTACGATCTCTACCGCGACTTGAGGGAAACCTACCGTGGCTACTCCGCACGCCGGGGCGAACTGCTCGGGAGGGTCGGCGCATGAGTTTCATCGTCGGAATAGACAAGGGGACCACGGCCACGAAGGCTGTCGTTTTCAATGCGTCGACCGGCAAGGTCGTCGGCAGCGCGAACCGCGCCACGCGTGCACTGCACCCGCATTCGGGGTGGCACGAGGAGGACATGGAGGTCACCTTCGACCGGGTCGCCGAGTGCATCCGCGCGGCGATTTCCGACGCAGGCCTGACCGGCGAAGACATTTCCGGTGTGGGCGTCTCGGGTCACATGGGCGGTCTCTGGGCGCTCGATGCCGATGGACGACCCGCCGGCCATGCCATCGCCTGGCCCGATGCGCGCGCCGGCGAAATCGTTGCCGGCTGGACGCGGGACGGCCGGATGGACGAGATCTACGAGATTTCCGGGAATGCCCCGATTCCCGGTGTGCCGCTTGCGTTGCTTGCCTGGATGAAGGCGAACAATCCGGATCGCTTTGCGTCGCTCCATCAGATTGCGTTCGCCAAGGACTACATCAACTACCGGCTCACCGGTCGCTTCGTCACCGACGAGTCCGATATCTCCTTCTTCCCCTGCGACATCCGCAAGCGGGCGTATTCCTCGCGTCTTCTTGACATCGTCGGAATACCGGAGGTGGCGGAGAAGCTGACGGAGGTGCTTCCGACAGGGTCGCTTGTGGGTGAGGTGACGCCGGAGGCAGCCGAATTGGCTGGCCTGAAATCGGGGACCCCTGTCGTCACCGGCGCCGGCGACGCAGTGTCCGCAGCACTCGGGGCAGGTGCCGTGCTGCCGGGCCAGGCGGTCACGGTGATCGGCACGAGTTTCATGAACAACCTGACAACCGACAGGCCCGTGATGGAGCCCCCGGGTGTCGGTTTTCTCTTCCTCATGCCGGACGGCGCATGGCAGAAGCTGATGGCCAATACCGGCGGCGGCTCGCTCTGTCTCGATTGGGCACTCAGGGCATTCGACAATGATCGACTGACGGCTGCGGGTGAAGACCGCGCAGACTATTTCGCGACGATCGAAGCGGAAGCGAGCGCGGTCGCGCCGCTCGCCAACGGGGTCTTCAGCCATCCCTATTTCAACACCTCCGGCATGTCGGCGCCGCGCTTCATTCCGGAAGCGCGTGCTTCGATCTTCGGCTTCGACACATCCACGGGTTCGGCGCAGATGGTTCGCTCGGTCATGGAGGGCGTCGCGCTGTCGATGGTCGATTGCTACGCGGCCCTCGATGGCACGGTCGATGAAATCCGGCTGACCGGGGGCGGCGCACGGTCACGGCTGTGGGCGCGGATTTGCGCAGCGGCGATGAACCGCCCGCTGGGCCTTCTCGAGGCCGAGGAAACCGGAGCGCTCGGCGTTGCCGTTCTTGCCGCCGTGGCCACCGGCCAACACCCCGACCTCGCTGCAGGCACCCAGGCAATGGTCCGGCTCGCCGATACGGTCGAGCCCGATCCGGACCTCGCTGCGATTTATGCCGATGCCTATCCGCTCTTCCGGGATCTCGGTCGGGATCTCGAACCATTGTGGCGCGAGCGCGCCGATATCCTCTCCAAGCAAGGCCAACGTCAGGAAAACCCATGAATGCCAAGACCGCCCGACATGTGATGTTCGATCTGGACGGAACGCTGGTTGACACCCGCGCGGCGGTCGAGTGCAGCTATCGCAAGGTATTTGCCCAGGTTCTTGACCGTGATTTCCCGCCGCCCAATCTTCCGGCGGAAGTCTTTGCCATGCGGCCGGCGGAAGTGTTCAACGAGGTCGAACCCGGCCGGGCGGACGAACTCTACGATGCCTATCAGCGAAGCTATCCGACCTGCTCCGATCATGTGCGCACCTTCGACGGCGCCGCGGAGCTGATCCGCGATCTCATCGCCGATGGCCGCAAGCCGAGCCTGGTCACCAACAAGGGTCTGGAGCGGACACTGCTGGACCTGTCGGTGGCAGGCATCTCACCCGAACAGTTTGCGGCGATCGTGACCGCGGAAGACACTGCAGAGCGCAAGCCGCATCCGGCTCCCATTCTTCTGGGTCTCGAGCGCGCCGGCGCAGATGCTGCGAACGCGATCTATGTCGGCGACGGTCCGCAGGACATCCTGGCGGCGCGCGCCTGCGGCATGGGGTGCATCTCGGTTACCTACGGCTTTTACGAGGTCGATGAACTCAAGGGACTGGGCCCGCACGCGCTCGCCGCGACCATCGCCGAACTTGCCGCGGAGCTCGGAGTAGGCGCCTTCCGGGGGACGGCCGCATGAAACGCTTCGACGTCCTGACCGAGGGACTCGCCTTTCCGGAAGGCCCGGTGGTGATGCCGGACGGCGCGGTCGTGGTGACCGAGATCGCCAAGGGATGCCTGACGCGGGTCACGGAGGATGGTGACGTCTCACTGCTCGCGGATACCGGCGGCGGCCCCAACGGGGCTGCTCTCGGTCCTGACGGGATGCTCTATGTCTGCAACAATGGCGGGTTCTCCTGGAACACCGATGGCGGGCTCAAGCCGCACGGTCGGGCTGACGACAACATCGGAGGCTCGATCCAGAGGGTCGATCCGGAGAGCGGCAGGGTCGAGACGCTCTACACCGCCTGCGGCGATATCGTGCTGCGTGCGCCCAACGACATCGTCTGCGATGCGCATGGCGGCTTCTACTTCACCGATCACGGCCACCGCTCGGGCCGCAGGCTCGATTTCGGGGCGGTCTTTTATGCCAAACTTGACGGCAGCCATATCAACCAGGTCGCTTTCCCGCTGATCGGACCCAACGGCATCGGCCTCTCGCCGGACGGCAAGACGCTCTACGTCGCCGAAACCTCCTCCGGGCGTCTGTGGTCCTACGCGATCACCGGACCGGGGGAAGTGGCATCGCCCGACTGGCCGTCGCCGACCGGCGGTGACCTCGTTGCCGGGCTTCCCGGGTTCCAGCGCTATGACAGTCTGGCCGTCGAGGACTGCGGCAACGTCGCGGTCGCGACGCTACGGCTTGGCGGCATCAATGTCATATCGCCGAAGGGCGATCTGGTCGAACGCATCGAACTGCCTGACCCCTATACGACCAACATCTGCTTTGGCGGGCCCGACCGACGAACGGCCTACATCACGCTGTCGAGCACCGGCCGGCTTGTCCGCATGGAATGGGCGCGCCGCGGTCTCGATCTCAACTGACATCAACATTCAAGGACATCCAGGCGATGAACATTCGCAATCATCCACCGACCGAGCCTGACGTCGAGGCACTGAAATCCCGCGCACTCAATCTCCGGCGCAAGATGATGCATATGGCGTCCGGCAAGGGCGAGGGCTATATCGCCCAGGGTCTGGGGATCGCCGACTGTCTGGCGGCGATCTATTTCCACGAGCTGCGCCACGATTCCGCGCGGCCCGACTGGCCGGACCGTGACCGCTTCCTTCTGTCGACCGGCCACTATTCGATCGCGATGTATGCGGTGCTCGCCGAAGCCGGCTACCTGTCGGACGATGAGCTGCCGACCTACGGCCTCAACGGTTCGGCGCTGCCGATGAGCACCTTCGATGAAACCGTCGGCGTCGAGATCGTCGGCGGCTCGCTCGGCCACGGGCTGGGCCAGGCCGTCGGCATGGCGCTGGCGCTCAGGCTCGACAAGTCGAATGCCCGCGTTTTCTGCGAGTTTTCCGATGGTGAACTCGACGAAGGCTCGACCTGGGAAGCCGCGATGGGGGCCGCCACCTTCAAGTGCGACAACCTCGTGGCGCTGATCGACTGCAACGGCATTCAGGCGGATGGTCCGGTGACGGTGGCGATCGAGCCGGTCGCCGACAAGATGACCGCCTTCGGGTTCGAGACCTACGAGATCAACGGCAATGACATGGCGGCGCTTGTCGACGCACTCGGGAAGTGCCGGGAGAAGAACGGCAAGCCGAAGGCCATCGTGCTCCGCACCACGCCGGGCTTCGGCGTGCCCACCATCATGGCCCGCGACCGGGCCCACTTCGTCCGCGTCGGCAACGACGAATGGGATTCGCTCATCGAAGAGTTGGAGAGAGAAAATGGCTGACAGCCAGACGATAGGAAACCGCACGCGCGGGATGGGCGAGATCGTCGACGTCGCCGGCAAGGTGACCGAGACCGCGCCATTCGGCAACACGCTCGCCGAGATGGCGAAGACCCGGCCCGAGATCGTCGGCCTGACCGCCGACATGGGGCGGTACAGCGACATCCTGCCGTTTCGCGACGCGCATCCGGACCGCTTCTTCAACGTCGGCATGGCCGAGCAGAGCCTGATCATGGTGGCTGCCGGGCTCGCCAAGACGGGCAAGATCGCCTACTGCACCACCTATTCGGTGTTCATCACCCGCCGCGCCTATGACTTTGTCGCCATTGCCTGCGCGCACTCCATGGCGAACGTGAAGATCTTCGCCGGCATGCCCGGCCTCGTGAACGGCTATGGCGCCACCCACCAGGCGACCGAAGACATCAACATGATGCGCGGCATCGCCGACCTGACGATCATCGATCCCTGCGACGCGACCGAGTTCAAGCAGGTGGTGCGTGCCGTGGCTGACATCCCGGGCACCGTCTATGTGCGCAACCTGCGCGGCAAGGTGCCGGTCGAATTGCCCGAGGACTACCGCTTCGAGGTCGGCAAGGCCAAGGTGCTGCGCGAAGGCGACGGCGAGATCGGCATTGTCTCGACCGGCTACATGAGCGCGCGCGGGCTCGATGCCGCGAAGATGGCGGAAGAAGACGGCAAGAATGTCGGTGTGTTGCATGTCGGCACCATCAAGCCGTTCGACAAAGCCGGCGTCATTGAATTCGCCAAGCGCCACAAGCGGCTGATCGTCGCCGAGAACCACAAGACCACCGGCGGTCTGGCGACACTCGTCATCGAGGCCCTCTACGAGGCCGGCATCCAGAAGCCGCTGGTCAAGATCGGTCTTGCCGACAGCTTCTTCGAGTGCGGCTCGCAGGAATATCTCGAAAGCAAATATTCGGTCGACATTCCCCGGTTCATGACGGCCATCCGCGACGGCGTCTGACCGTGGAAAGTGGGATGGGAGGAAGTTCGGGATGAACAAGATCGACACCAGCAAGGTGGCTTATGCCAAGCCGCAACCTTTCGGCATGGTTTCTGACGTTTTCGTCCCGGGGGCGCTCGACCTCGACGGAGACGAGAAGCTCTGGGTGCCCCAGGCCGATGGAGTCTGGTTCAGGCCGCTGGTCCTGTGTGTGAGCCAGGGGTACTACGTCAATCTTCTGCGGGTGCGAAATTCCGGCGTGCTCTCACGGCATCGCCATGCCGGACCCGTGCATGCGTTCACGCTTCGCGGCCGCTGGCGCTATCTCGAACATGACTGGGAGGCGGTCCCGCAAAGCTATGCCTTCGAGCCGGCTGGTGAAACCCATACGCTGGTTGTCCCGGACGATGTCGACGAGATGGTCACTCTTTTCCACGTGACCGGGGGCTATGTCTACGTCGATCCGGAGGGCGTTGCGCTTGGCTACGAGGACGTTTTCACCAAGCTCGAAGCCACGCGCCGTCACTATCAGGCCATCGGTCTGGGCGAGGAGCGCGCGATGGAACTGGTGCGCTGATGACGGCTACGGCGCTTCGCATTTTCGGCAGTCCCCGGCGTTACGTGCAGGGGCCTGGCGCACTTGACCAGCTCGGCACGAGCGCGCGGCCCTATGGCTCCAATCCCGTGCTCGTCGGCGACGTCCACGTGATGACCATGCTCGGGGAGAAGCTTCGTGACCTCTGTGTGGCGGAGGGGCTAGAGCCCTTTTGCCTGACGCTCGAGGGCGAGATCACCCGTCCGGCTATTGCCGGATTGCAGGCGCGCCTCGGCGACCTCGATGCCAGCCTTGTCATCGGGGTCGGCGGCGGCAAGTCGCTTGATGCCGCAAAGGCGTTGGCGGTCAAGCTCGGCAAACCGGTCTTCACCGTGCCGACCATCGCCTCCAACGATTCACCCACCAGTGCGGCAATCGCCGTGTATGACGACAACCACGTCATGATCGCCGTCGACCGGATGGACGCCAATCCGGATCTGGTTCTGGTCGATACCGCGCTGATCGCCCAGGCCCCGGTCACCTTCCTGCTGGCAGGCATCGGCGATGCCATCTCGAAGAAGTTCGAGGCCGACGGCTGCCTCGCGGGCACGGGAGTGACGCCCTTCGGCACGCGGCCGCTCTTGACGGCAATCGCGATCGCCGACTGCTGCTACCGGACCATCCGTCAGCACGGCGTGGCGGCAGTGGCCGCCTGCAAGCGCAAGGAGGTCACGCCCGAACTTGAAGCGGTCATCGAGGCCGCGGTTCTGATGAGCGGGCTCGGCTTTGAAAATGGCGGCCTGTCGCTGGCGCACTCGCTCACGCGCGGAATCGTCAAGACCCGCGACGCCATGGACGCCATTCACGGCTACCAGATTGCCTGGGCGCTTCTCGTCCAGTGGGCCGCCGAAGAGCGGTCCGATCAGGATATCCTCGACCTGATGGTGTTTTACCGCGAGATTGGGCTGCCGGCATCGCTGCCCGAACTTGGCATGAGGAACCCGACCGCGCGGGAAATCGACCAGATGGCCGAATGGACCATGGTCGCGCCCCATCTTGCCAATCTCGACAGGCCAGTCGATCCGGCCATGCTCGCCGCAGCCATTCGGCGGGTGGAAACACTTGCCGGGGAGGAGGCGCAGTGATGGCGTACCAAGATCCACTGTTCGATATTTCAGGAAAACACGCCCTGATTACAGGGGCTTCGAGCGGACTGGGGCGACACTTTGCCCATCTGCTCGCCGCGCGCGGCGCTTCGGTGGTCCTTGCCGCCCGTCGTGCCGATGCGCTCGACGAGGTGTGTCGTTCGATCAAATCCGAGGGCGGAAGTGCCCAGCCGCTGGTGCTGGACGTCGCCGATGGCGAGGCCGTTCGCGCAGCCATTGCCGGTGAGCCGCTCGATATCGTCATCAACAATGCCGGGATATCGCGCACCGGCGCGCTTATCGACCTGCCGCCGGACGACTGGCAGAGTGTCATCGACGTCGATCTGTCGGCCGCCTTCCATGTGGCGCAGGCGGCTGCACGAGGCATGCGGGATCGCGGGCAGGGCGGCTCGATCGTCAATGTCGCCTCGATCCTCGGCAAGCGGGTCGCCGGCGGTGTTGGCGCCTATACCGCTGCCAAGGCCGGGCTTGTTCAACTGACCCGCGCCATGGCGCTCGAATGGGCGCGATACGGCATCCGCGTCAACGCGCTCTGCCCGGGCTATTTCAGCACTGAGATCAATCAGGGCTTCTTCGACAGCGAGCATGGCCAGGCGATGGTCAAGCGTGTGCCCATGCGCCGGATCGGCGAACTGTCCGAACTCGACGGTCCGTTGCTGCTGCTAGCCTCCGATGCCGGCCGGTTCATGACCGGAACCGAAATCATCGCCGACGGCGGCCATCTCGTCTCAGGACTGTGAGGAAAAGTATCAATGGATTTCACGATTTCTCCCGCACTCGACGATCTGAGAAAGCGCATCGCCGCCTTCGTTGAAGGCGAGGTCCTGCCGCTCGAGGGCGATGCAGGCTCGTTCGACGATCACGAGAATATCCGGATCGATCTTCTCGATGAACTGCGTGCAAAGGCCCGCGCCGCGGGGCTCTGGTGCCTCCAGCTGCCCGAGGAAGACGGCGGGCTTGGGGTAGGACGGATCGGAATGGCCGTCTGCTACGAGGAGATGAACCGCTCGATCTTCGGACCGGCCGTCTTCAACAGCGCGGCTCCCGACGACGGCAACATGATGGTGCTGTCTATGCTCGGCACCGAGGCGCAGAAGCGGGAATGGCTCGATCCGATCCGTGAGGGCAAGCTGCGCTCCGCCTTCGCCATGACCGAGCCCCATCCCGGCGGCGGTTCCGACCCGTCGATGATCGCCACCAGGGCGGTCAAGGACGGCGAGGACTACATCATCTCCGGCCACAAATGGTTCATCACCGGCGCCGGCGAGGCGAGTCACTTCATTCTCATGGCGCGGACCGGCGACGACCCGCGCAACGGCCTCACCGCCTTCCTGTTTCACAAGGACCAGCCGGGCTGGGAGATCGAGCGGCGCATCGGCATCATGGGTCCTGAAGAACATGGCGGCCACTGCGAACTGCGCTTTGACGGTTTGCGCGTCCATGAAAGCCAGATCCTCGGTGGTCTCGGGCGGGGATTGAAGGTGACGCAAACGCGCCTCGGCCCGGCACGGCTTACGCACAGCATGCGCTGGCTCGGCCTCGCCAAGCGATCCGTGGAGATCGCTTCGGAGTATGCGGCGAAGCGCGAAGGGTTCGGGGTCCGGCTCGCCGATCGCGAAAGCATCCAGCTCATGCTCGGGGATCTCGGCATGCAGATCGAGATCGGCCGGCTTCTGGTGATGAAGGCCGCCTGGGCCATCGACCGCGGCGAATATGCGCGGGCCGAGGTCTCCATGGCGAAGATCCACGTCGCCAATGTGCTGCACCAGGCGGTCGATCGCGCCATCCAGATCAACGGCGCGAGGGGCTATTCCAAGGACACCGTGCTCGAATGGATCTACCGCTATGCGCGCCAGGCGCGTCTGGTGGACGGCGCCGACGAGGTCCACAAGATGGTCATCAACCGAGAGATGGCAGCCATGGGCCGCGACTTCTGGTCGTGGCGGGTCGAGGGAGAGGCCGATGGGCTGGAGTGATCCGCATCTTCAGCGGCGCGAGGCAAATTTCCAGCCGCTCAATCCCGTGCGGTTCCTGGCGCGCGAAAACGAGGCCCATCCCGAACGCACGGCCGTCATCTGGCGTGACCGAAGCTGGACCTACGGACAGTTCAACACCCTCGCCGTCCGGCTTGCTGATCTGATGCGCGGCAAGGGGATCGGGCAGGGCGACGTGGTCTCCATCCTCTCGCGCAACCGGCCCGAGATGCTGGCTGCGCATTTCTCGGTTCCCGGGCTCGGTGCGGTTCTCAACACCATCAACACGCGCCTCGATGCCGAGGCCATCGCCTATATCCTGCGCCACGCTGAAACGAAGCTTCTGCTGGTCGACGAGGCCGTCGGCACCGCTGCGTTGCAAGCTGCCAACGAGGTTGGTGTCACGGTCGTCCGGCTGAGCGACACGGCAGGCGAGGGGGAAACTCCGGATCTTCTGTCGGGGGACATCGATCCCGATGCCCGGCTCGATGAGCGCGCCATCACCGACGAATGGCAGCCCGTCTGCCTGAATTATACCTCCGGCACGACAGGCAATCCCAAGGGCGTGGTCTATCACGCCCGCGGCGCTTTTCTGAATGCGATGGGCAACGCGCTCTCACTCGGTTTCGGCGCTGGCACGCGCTATCTCTGGACACTGCCGATGTTCCACTGCAATGGCTGGGCACACACCTGGGCGGTTACGGCCGCGGGCGGTACCCATGTCTGCCTTGATGCGGTCGATCCTGCCGCCATTCTCGACCTCGTCGCCGATGCCGGCATCACCCACATGTCCTGTGCGCCGGTGGTTCTCTACATGCTCCTCAACGACCCGAAGGCCGCCGCGCTCAAGGGCACCGACCGGCGCGTATCGGTGGCCACCGGAGGGGCAGCGCCCACGGCGTCGCTGATCAGCCAGCTCGACGCCATCGGCTTCGATCTTGTCCACCTCTACGGTCTGACCGAAAGCTACGGACCGGCTTCCATCGGCGAACTCGCCGACGATATGGCCGGCGACGATGCCGCCACCAAAGCCGAATGGCTGGCGCGGCAGGGCGTGCGGCATAAGACCTCCGGCGACATCCGCATCGTCGACGCCGAGACCGGTGTCGACCGGCGCGCAGACGGCAGTTCGGCCGGCGAGATTCTCCTGCGCGGGAACACGCTGATGGCCGGCTACCACAAGGATCCGGAAGCCACCGAGGCAGCCTTCGCCGATGGCTGGTTCCACACGGGCGACATCGCGGTGCGTGAACCCGATGGCGCGATGCGGATCACCGACCGCGCCAAGGACGTCATCATTTCGGGCGGCGAAAACATTTCCTCGCTCGAGGTGGAATCGGTCCTCCACCGCCATCCCGCCGTCATGCTCGCGGCCGTCGTTGCCATGCCGAACGAGAAATGGGGCGAGACCCCGTGCGCCTTCATCGAGCTCAAGCCCGGTTCCGAGGTCGATGCCGAGGATCTGATGACCTTCTGCCGCTCGCATCTGGCAGGCTTCAAGGTGCCGCGACAATTCATCTTCAACGAGTTGCCGAAAACGGCGACCGGCAAGATCCAGAAGTTCGTCCTGCGCGAGCAGGCGAGGGGGTATGCGCAGTGAGTGCCGCAATCGACACGTTGGCCTTTGCAGACTGGCTCGGCTCAAACGATCTCGGTCAACTCGCTGATGTAGAGGCGGTTGCGGGTGGCCAGTCAAACCCGACCTTCTTCGTCCGCGCCGGCGGCAAGGCCTATGTGCTGCGCAAGAAGCCCGATGGCCCGATCCTCAAGGGGGCTCATGCCGTCGACCGCGAATACAGGGTGCTGTCTGCGCTGTCGGAGACGAACGTGCCGGTGCCGCGGCCCGTCGCTTACTGCCAAGACCCCTCGGTCCTCGGCACCGAATTCTATCTGATGGAACGCCTCGAAGGTCGCGTGTTTCACGACGCGTCCCTCCCGGGGATCGAACCGGAGGAGCGTCGCACGATCTATCTGTCGATGGCGGAAACGCTGGCTCGACTGCATGCCGTCCGGCCCGGCGAAGTGGGCCTCGGTGATTACGGACGCCCCACCGGCTATTTCGAGCGCCAGTATCGCCGCTGGCTGTCGCAGTGGCAGGCCGCCGAGGGCATGGACATTCCGGATCTCGACCGGCTGGCGGACCGGCTGGGAGATCACCTTCCCGAGGACGATGGTCAGGTCGCGATCGTCCACGGCGACTATCGCATCGGCAACCTGATCTATCACCGCAGCGAGCCGCGCGTGGTGGGCATTCTCGACTGGGAACTCTCGACGCTCGGCCATCCGCTGGCCGATCTCGGTTTCTGCTGCATGCCCTGGCGCACCACGCCGGAGGAATATGGCGGCATCAGAGGGCTTGGCGCAGAGGTTGACGGTATCCCCTCGCGTGAGGATTTCGTCGCGCACTACATCCGGCACGCGCACTCCGACACGCCCCTTCAGCCCGTCCACGAGGCCTTCGCGCTGTTCCGTTTCGCCGTCATCTTCGTCGGCATCGCCGAACGCGCACGCCAGGGGAATGCTGCGGGCGCCGAGGCCGAGAAACTGGCGCCACTCGCGGGTCGCTTCGCCGCCCGCGGTCTCGAACTCATTGCATAGCGCACAATCGACAACCAACACTCGGGAAACGTCTCATGTCTGAAACGAAGAAAGTCGCAATCGTTACCGGTGGTGGCACCGGGCTCGGGCAGGCCTGCGTCAAGCAGCTTCTGGGCGACGGGTTCAAGGTCTGGTCGCTGGGGCTCGATGTCGAAGAGAAGATCGATCATCCGGATCTGGTCGAACGGCGCTTCGACATCACTGACAGCGCAGCCATCGCTGACCTGGCCCATGAGATAGACGGCGTCGACGCCCTCGTGAATGCTGCGGGGACCATTCTTTATGACCGCCGGGAATTCACCAATGAGGGTTTCGACAAGGTCATGGCCGTGAATTTCCGTGGCACCCAGCAATTGTGTTTCGCGCTGGAAACCCAGCTCAAGGAAAGGTCTGGTGCGATCGTCAATTTCGCCTCCATGTGGTCGATCTTCGGGTCGGTTGGCAATCCGGCCTATTCGGCGAGCAAGGGCGCGATCGAGTCCTTCACGCGTGCACTCGCCGCGTCCTGGGGACCGTCCCGCGTAAGGACCAACGCGGTGGCGCCGGGCTGGGTGAAGACCCGGATGGCGGTCAATGCGATGAGCAATCCCGAACGCGCGGAGCCGATCATGAAACGCATCCCGATGGCGCGCTGGGGCGAGCCCAAGGAAGTGGGGCAGGTGGTGGGTTTCCTCGTTTCCCCGGCCGCCAGCTACATCAACGGTGTGACGCTGCCGATCGACGGCGGCTACGCGATCGCATGACGACCGTGGCTGATCGCAAGACCGTTATCGTCGTAGGTGCACTGGGCGTTGTCGGACGGGCGGCATTCGAACATTTCTCCGCACTGGAGGACTGGGAGGTCATCGGGGTGTCGCGCAGGAAGCCCGACTTTCCGGCCGAGCGCTGGATCTCGGTTGATCTTGCCGACCGCGATGCCCTGCTTGCGGCGCTTTCCGGTGTCGGACCAGTCTCACATGTTGTCTACGCGGCACTGATGGAAGAGCCGGAACTCGTCAGCGGCTGGACATCGGCCAATCAGGTGGGCACCAACACGGTGATGCTCCGCAATCTGCTTGACGCCCTGCCGGCGACGCCCGGTCGCCATCTCGTGCTGCTGCAGGGGACGAAGGCCTATGGCGTGCATCACGGTCCCTATCGCATGCCGGCGCGCGAATCCGATCCCCGCTTCATCGCCTCCAACTTCTATTACGACCAGGAGGATCTGGTGCGTGAACGGTCCGGGGCCGAAGGCTGGACCTTCACCGTTCTTCGCCCGCAGATCGTCTGCGGCTACGCGCTGAACAATCCCATGAATGCGGCAATGGCGATTGGTGTCTATGCCGCGATCTGCGCCGAACTGGGCCAACCCATGCGCTTTTCAGGCGGCCCGGCCTGTTTTCAGGAAGCGGTGGATGCCGGGCTTCTGGCGCGCGCCATCCACTGGGCCTGCGAGGAGCCCCGGTGCGAAGGCGAGACCTACAATATCGCCAATGGCGACTGCTTTGCCTGGCGCAACCTCTGGCCGCGCATCGCCAAACGTTTCGGGACGGAGCCGGGCATAGACCACGCTTTCTCGATGGCGCGCGTCATGCCGGACAAGGGTGCGGTCTGGGACCGCATCGTCGAGAAGCACGGATTGCGTCGGGTCCCCTATGACCAGATCGTGTCATCGTGGCAGTTTCTCGACTATCTGCTGCGATATGACCGGACCTATCCGCACCACTCGCTTGTCTCGACGATCAAGGCACGTCAGCACGGTTTTCACGACTGCATGGACACGGAATTGATGTTCGACCGGATTTATGACCGGTTGCAGGCGGACAAGGTGCTGCCTCCATCGCCTTGATGTCGTGGTCGGGCTTCCGGTCGCTGATACAACGACGCTGGCTTCCGAACGATTGGCGTAGGACATGACTTTCGAGCCGCGTCACGCAGCGGATCAAGGGAGCCCGTTCGTCGGGGCGCGCTACAGATGCGGGGGCGGGAGTGTGGCTGGAGATGGCCCGCAGACATGCAGGTCTCTTGGAGAACCTGGTCCAGCATCCGATGTTCGGTCATTTCCACCGAAGCTTCGGCACGGAAAGATCCTTTTTTCGGATTGACCTTACCTCCGCTGGAATGTGTATGGTGCGCTTGCAGTCGCAAAAGCGGCTTTCGGGAGCCGGCAGGAGTGCTGGTCACCGGCTGGCAGGACAGGGATCGCTTGAACGAGAAATGAAGAGTCTTTTTCGGCACATCCGCAAACCAATGCGGCTTTTCCTGGTGTTTGTGCTCGTGTTGATGGGCACATTGCCCTCGACATCGCATGCATTCGCCATGGCCGAGTGGGCGCACCCTGCCTCGGAGTCGCAGGTTTCCGGCCGGCATGCTCACCATGAACATGTCAGTGTGCACGATCACGGGAAGGGCCATTCCTCAACTGACCCGGTCCAGGCGGATATCGGTGACGAAATGATGCCGGATCAATGCTGCCCGGTCTATTGTTCGGTCGCCCTGTGCGTGCTTGATGCCCGATACGTCACATTCTTCGTGGCTGACAGTTTTGAGGTCGAGCCCAGGGTCGATTTCATCGTTGCTCAAGTGGCGTTGCCGGAGCGGCCCCCCCGCGCCTGAAGCGTGCCTGCCCATCTGCATGGGCCAAGCGGCCGGTAGCCATCGGCCAGACGCACTCTTCTCGCAGTAGGACACTTCAAACATGTATCGCTATATCGTGGCGGCCGCCGTTCCGCTTGCGCTCGCCGGGTGTGCGGCGACGACCGGGCCTGCCGATGTGCTGCCGGCGGCTTCGCCCGTCGATCCGAGCCTCGGCATCCGCAATTTACACCACCACACCGTTCTCGACGGCTATACCCACCGGGTTCCTGTCGATCCGCGACCCTGGCGTCGGCAGAACGACCGCCAGGCGCCGGGAGGGGATTCGTGAGCGCGCGGCGCGGACTGAAGTCCGCCTGCCTCATCTCCACGCTGGCGACGGTGCTCGCCGGCTGCGTCACCGATGACGAGATTGCCGGCTATGCGGCGGAAAAGCCCGGTTTCGGCGTTGTCGCCGCCGCCGTATCGGTGAGCACGAACGGCAAGGAGACCGTCTGGGTCCAGAACCGGCAGGAAGCCACGGCGATCTCCGACCGCGTCCATGCGATGGTTCACAAGAAGACGATCAGCGCAGACACAGCCGTACAGGTGGCGCTCCTGAACAATCGCGGCCTGCAGGCGGCTTATGCCGACATCGGCATGACCGCCGCCGAAGCCTGGCAGCAGGGCATGCTCGAAAACCCGCGTGTCTCGGTTGGATTGCTCGGGATCGGCGCACCGGAGGTCGGTGCGGTCCGGGCGATCGAAGGCGTGATTGCCGCCAACATCCTGGCCATGGCCACCCGAAAGGCCCGTGTCGATCTCGCCGATACGCGCTTTCGGCAATCGCAGATGCGCGCCGTCGATGCGACGCTCGAGCTTGCCAACGACACCCGCCGGGCCTGGATCGACTCTGTCTCGGCGTTCGAGACGGTCGCTTACCTGAACCAGGCCAAGATGGCCGCTGACGCGGCGTCCGAACTTGCCCAGAGGCTTGGCGAAACCGGCGCATTGCCGAAGGCCGGGCAGGCGCGGGAGCATGCGTTCTATGCCGAACTGACCGGTCAGATGGCCGAAGCCCGGCTGGCTGCACGGCTCGCCAAGGAGGAACTGGCACGGTTGATGGGATTGTGGGGCGCGGAGGTCGATTTCTTCGTCCCCGACAGGCTGCCGAACCTCCCCCGCGGGCTGCCCAGGCGCAACCGCATTGAACAGGAGGCGCTCGACAACCGGGTGGACCTGCGCGTCGCCAAGCTCGAGCTCGAAGCCGTGGCGAAGAGCTATGGCCTCACGGAAGCCACCCGTTTCGTCACCGATCTGGAGATCATTTCCGGTGTCGAGGCGGAGCGCGAGATCGAGACCGAATACGAGATCAATGGCGGCAATCTCGAGGAGACCAAGACCAGGAAGACGGTCGTCACCCCGCAGCTCGAACTCGAATTCGTGATCCCGATCTTCGACAGCGGCAAGGCACGGCTGCGCAAGGCGGAACTCGCCTATATGCGGGCCGCCAACCTGCTGGCCGAAAAAGCAGTCTCGGTGCGTTCCGAAGCGCGCTCAGCCTACACTGCCTACAGCTCGACCCACGAGATCGCCCGGCACTACCGAAATGCCGTGGTGCCGTTGCGCACCAAGATCGAGGAGGAATCGCTGCTGACCTACAACGGCATGATCACCAGCACCTTCGAACTGCTCGCCGACACGCGGGCCAAGACCGGAACCCTGCTTTTGGCAATCAACGCCAAGCGCGCGTTCTGGCTGGCCGATGTCAACCTGTCAGCCGCCGTCTATGGCGGCGGCGCAAGCGCCGCAGCAGCCGCGGGTGCACCAAGTGTCGCCGATGGTGGCGACGCAGGGCACTGACGACCTCTGAAAGGACAAAGCCATGATGAACAGACGTCAATTGCTGGGTGCAGGTGCTGCGGGCGCCGCACTGGTGTCCTCGACCGCCTGGTCGAAGACGACAAACATGGGCCTGCCCGAAGCAGCCCTGATGGACAGCCCGCTCACTCAGGCGCCGGTGGTGCCCACGACGGGCCCTGACTACAATCCGGTCGTCACCCTGAACGGCTGGACGCTGCCGTCGCGCATGAACGGCGGGGTCAAGGAGTTCCACCTCGTCGCCGAACCGGTGGAACGCGAACTGGCGGACGGCATGACCGCCTTTCTGTGGGGCTACAATGGCCAGTCGATCGGCCCCACCATCGAGGCGGTGGAAGGCGACCGGGTTCGCATCTATGTCACCAACAAGCTGCCCGAGCACACATCCGTGCACTGGCACGGCCTGATCCTGCCCTCGGGCATGGATGGCGTCGGTGGCCTGTCGCATCCGGCCATCCCGCCGGGCAAGACCTACATCTACGAGTTCGACCTCGTGAAGTCGGGCACCTTCATGTACCACCCGCACGCCGACGAGATGGTGCAGATGGCCATGGGCATGATGGGGTTCTTCATCGTCCATCCAAAAGATCCCACCTTCATGCCGGTCGACCGCGACTTTCTGATCATGTTGAACGCCTTCGACATCGATCCCGGTTCCTACGTGCCGAAGATCATGACGATGACGGACTTCAACCTTTGGACCTGGAACAGTCGCATCTTCCCGGACATCGATCCGCTCGTCGTTTCCCAGAATGATCGCGTGCGGGTCCGGGTCGGCAACCTGACCATGACCAACCACCCGATCCACATGCATGGCTACGATTTCGAGGTGACCTGCACGGATGGCGGCTGGGTTCGCCCCGAAGCCCGATGGCCGGAGGTCTCGATCGACATCCCGGTCGGGGCCATGCGCGCCTACGAGTTCGACGCCAAGCACCTGGGCGACTGGGCCATCCACTGCCACAAGTCGCACCACACCATGAACGCCATGGGCCATGACGTGCCCACCTTCATTGGCGTCGACAAGTCGAACCTGACCCGCAAGATCCGGGTGCTGCAGCCCGAATACATGCCGATGGGCACCGCGGGCATGGCCGACATGGGCGAGATGTCGATGGAACTGCCGGACAACACGGTGCCCATGATGGCCGGCTGGGGGCCCTACGGACCGCTTGAGATGGGCGGGATGTTCTCCGTGGTCAAAGTCCGCGAAGGCATTTCCGCAGGCGATTACAGCGATCCCGGCTGGTACGAAAACCCGCCCGGAACCCAGGCCTACGAGTGGACCGGCGAGCTGCCTGATTTCGCCAAGGCCGCCGATGCTTCGACAGTCATCACCCCGAAACCGCAGGGCGGCAAGGGGTGAAGCCCCAACCCGCATCGTTTCAAGACAAAGGAAAATCCCATGAAACTGACAACCATGACCACCACCGCGCTCCTCATGCTGGCCGCGCCGGCCCTGGCCGCCGGCAGCCATGCCGGAGGCCATGACGAAATGATGGCAGCCGGCAAGCCCGGCGAGGCGTCGGACGTCGACCGCACCGTTGCGATGACCATGTCCGAGACCGATGATGGCCGGATGATCTTTGAACCGGCCGGCCTCGAAGTCCGGCAGGGAGAGACCATCGGCTTTACCATCACCAATGCCGGAGAAATCGACCATGAATTCGTGGTCGACAGCCATGAAAAGAACATGGAGCACAAGGTGCTGATGGAAAAGTTCCCGGAGATGGAACATGACGATCCGAACGCCATCCGCCTGTCCGAGGGTGGCTCCGGCGAAATCATCTGGACCTTTGCGGTTGCCGGAACCTTCGAATTTGCCTGCCTCATTCCCGGTCACTACGAGTCCGGCATGAAGGGCGACATCGTCGTCGCAAGCAAGTAAGCCCCCAAGCCCCTCCCAGAAAGGAAAATCCCATGCGTCTATTCGCAAGTCTGCTCATCGCTGCAACCCTTGCCGCTGCTGGCGCCACAGCGTCCTTCGCTTCGGACTACACCAAGGGCGTGGTCAAGAAAGTCGATGCCAAGAGCGGCAAGGTCACGATCATTCACGAAGAACTCGTCAATCTTGAAATGCCGGCGATGACGATGGTCTTTCATACCGCCGATGATTCCATGGTGGAGCGTATGAAAGTTGGTGAAACCATCGAGTTCGTCGCTGATCGGGTGAACGGCAAGCTGACCGTGACCGACCTAAAATAGCGGATCGACATCCAGTGGCGGGGAGCCGATGTTCCCCGTCACTCTTTGGCCGGTTTTCAGCCTTTCGGCTTCGGCACCGAAAAAGGAAAGATCTACCAATGACCATTACCCGTCGCAGCCTCCTCGCAGGCCTGACGAGCGGCCTGCTCGCCACCCGGTTTCCAGGCCTCGCGCTTGCCGCCGACGAAGACGGAGTCTTCGATCTGGTGGCCGGTCCCTCGAAGCAGCGGCTCTTCACGCAGGACGCGCCGGCCTCGGATCTCTGGACCTACAACGGCGCAGCGCCGGGACCGGAAATTCGCGTCAAGAAGGGTGAGCGCGTCCGTGTCCGCTTCACCAACAGGTTGGAGGAGCCGACTTCGATCCACTGGCACGGCATTCGAATTGACAACGCCATGGACGGCGTTTCCGGCCTGACCCAGGATCCGGTCGAACCGGGTGGAAGCTTCGTCTACGATTTTGTTGCCCCGGATGCGGGCAGCTACTGGTACCACGCCCACAACAGAAGCTGGAACCAGGTGGCCCGCGGCCTTTACGGCCCGCTGATCGTCGACGAGACCGAGCCGCTCTTCGACCGGGCGCATGACCTCACACTGGTGCTCGGCAACTGGCTGACCGTCAACGGTGAGAACCGGCCGGCCACCGTCCTCGTCCGCGGCGAAACCTATCGCTTGCGGTTGATCAACGCGGCGAATGCACGGGTGCTGGCAATCGACCCGAACCGCTTCGGAGCGCAGGTGATTGGGTTTGACGGACAACTCTTCGCCGAACCCGTAACGCTTGAATATGCGCCTTTGATGCTGGGCCCCGCACAGCGGGTGGACCTGATCGTTACAGCTGAGACCGGTTTCGAGATCGAAGAGCTGTCCGGTGACACGCCCTATCCGATGGCCGCCTTTGCTGTCTCAGGGGAGAACATTCGGGCTGGGGCTTTCGCCTTGCACCCGGAGGTCAACGCGCTTCCCGAGCCTGATCTCGGCAGTGCCAGGCGCGTTCGCCTCGACATGACCGGCGGAGCCATGGGCGGCATGGGCGACATCGTCTACCAGGGCCGAAGGCTTAAGGGCAGTGAGATGATGACGGCGCGGCAGGCCTGGGCGTTCAACGGAGTGGCCAATCTTGCCGGAGAGCCGCTTTTCGCGGCCAGCGCCGGCGAAACCATTGTTTTGGAGACGGTCAACCGCACTGCCTGGGTCCACGCCATGCATGTCCACGGCCACCACTTCCGGGTGCTGAGCCGCTCGGGATCGACCGTCGACGAGGGACGGCCCTGGCGGGATACATTCCTGATAGGCCCCGATCAGACCACCGAAATTGCCTTCGTGGCCGACAATCCCGGCAAATGGCTTCTGCACTGCCACATGCTGGAGCACGCGGCTGCGGGGATGAACACCTGGTTCACGGTTGGATGAAATGAAGATTGAAACACTCCCGTTTCGCGGTATCCTCACCGCATGAACAGATTGCATGCATTGGTGGCATTGTTCTTCTTGGGGTACGGCGTGTTTGTGTCGCACGGTGCCCATGCCTTGGCTGGTCTTGTTGAGCCGCAAGGATCCGGCCATTTCGCATTGGCCGTCCCGGGTGATGACCTGAAAACCACGGATTGCTGCAAAGTTTCCGATGCCGGCAACGATCATGACGTGGCCGGTTGCGTGGCGGATTGTCCTTGCATGGCGGCCCAGGTTTCGCTGTTTCCATCAAGGGCTGGATTGCAGCCCGTTTATGATGTTTCGCCCGGGAAGCTGGTCCCGCAAGCGACGCAACCCTGCATGAAGCCTCCCAAATCCTCCTGACCGTCGTCACTGCCTTCCGGGAAGGCGTTCTTTGACCTTCAGACTTGAGAGGAAGCCATGTTTTCCAGACGCAAATTCATGCTGGGCGTTTTGTCATCCGCACTTCTGCCGGCCTCAATGGCCCGGGCCCACCAGGCTAGTTTCACGCTGGATCCCCGTTTCGAACCCCAGGCGGTCCGGTTCTCGGGGTACAGCCCCGGCACGATCGTTGTCGATCCGCGCAACCACTTTCTCTACCTGCAGACCGACCCCGAGACAGCCAGGCGGTATGGTGTCGGTGTCGGCAGGGCGGGACTGGCTTTCCGGGGGTCGGCGACGATCGGACGAAAGGCCAAATGGCCCCCCTGGACCCCGACAAAGAACATGATCCGCCGAAATCCGGCTCGGTATGCGAAATATGCGAGAGGAGTTGCCGGCGGCCCCGGCAATCCGCTCGGATCGCGGGCATTGTATCTGTACCGAGAAGGCCGGGACACTCTTTACCGCATTCACGGCACAACGGAGCCGTCCTCGATTGGCAGGTCGGTATCGAATGGCTGCATCCGCATGATCAACGCCCATGTCGAAGACCTGTATGAACGGGTGCAGGTCGGCGCCAAGGTGGTCGTGATCTGACAAGCCGCATCAGGTGGGTCCGGTGTTCGTCTTGCGGGCACTTTCGCCGAAGGCGGCCCGGCCGGTGCTGAAAGACAACGCGGCAGGAACTGGAGGCATCCGGCGATGGCATCCTGCCGGGCAGGCTTTCGCTGGCAATCAGTGCCGCCGTCCCGGTCATGATGATCTTGACCGGATCCCCTGAGATGTCCTCGATTTCGGACTGGTCCCGCCTTCACCAAAGGAGGCAGGCACTGAAGCTCTAGGGTCTCGGAAGAGCGGATCATCGGGATTCTGAAGCCGCATGAGGCTGGGAGTGCGTCTGGCGACCCTTGTCGCAGGCAACGCATTTTTGACGCGACGTTCTACACCCCGCGGTCCGAGACGGTGCGCAACGAGAAAAAGGGGGAGCTTGTGAAGGAGCGGGTTTGAGGACGTATGCGCACAATGTCGAGTGAACGCCGTTCCGGGGCAGTGGAAACCATGCCGCAGATGGCTCGTTCCCCGATGTCTCCGACAAAGGTGGAATGGGAACGGCAAGAGCCGAAGCGCTTGTTCCGGATGTGGCTTGCGTATGTCCTGTTCGGGATCCGAATTTCCGTCATGCTGCGGAACGCATTCTCGTGGTTCAGGGTACCTCTTTGATGCTCAGTGCCAGCCCGGCTTGCTGTTGCTGCCAAGCATTCGGTCATAGATGTCCGTTCGTCGGTCGCGCAGCACCTGGTTGAAGTCGTTCCAGTTGCGCTTGCGGCGGGCTTCGGCGAGATTGATCTCGGCGATCAGGACCTCTTCCTTGTCGACGCTCGCCGGTCCCGCGACGGGCCAGCCTGTGTGGCCGACGATCAGGCTCTGGCCGATGAATGGCTGCCCTCGCTCCGTGCCGACACGGTCAGCGGCCACAATGAAAATCGAGTTGGAATGGGCGGCGGCCATCACCAGAATATTGGCCATCGCTTCGCGTTTCGGATCCTGTCCGGGGATCGGCACCCAGTTTGTTGGAACGCAGATCAGCTCGGCGCCCTGCAGCGCTGCGAGCCGGAAACTTTCCGGGAACCAGCAGTCATAGCAGATCTGGCAGCCGATCCGTCCCAATGGCGTGTCGAACACCGGAAAGCCGAGATCGCCAGGCGTGAAATAAAGAGCTTCTTCACCCCACAGATGCGCCTTTCTGTACCGCCCCACATAGCCGGACGGACCGACGATGACGGCCGAATTGTAGAAGACTTCGCCGCTCTTCTCGGTGATGCCGGCCACAATGTGCATGTCGAGGCGCCGTGCTGCCTCCATCCAGGCCCGTGTGGAGGGACCGTCCGGAATTTCCTCGGCCAGCGCCCGGACCTCCAGACGGCTTTCGAACACATAGCCGGTGTTGCAGAGTTCGGGCAGGACGGCGAGCTGCGCGCCCTTCGCCGCCGCCTCTTCCAGCAGTGCGATCGATCGGGCGACATTGTCCGCGGTCTTGCCGATCACCGGTTCCATCTGGATGCTGGCAACCGTCAGTCCCGCTTCTCTCACGCGCTTCGCCATGAAAAGTCCTGCCCGTCTGGTTTGGCAATTCTGGGATCGGTTATTCCTGGCCGATGGCCCACAGGACCTGTTGTTCGAACAGGGTCTTGTAGCCGCTCCAGGCGATGAATTCCGGTGGCAGCCAGTGCGGGCCGACATCGGAGGTCCATACCAGCGTCCGCCCCTTGCCATAGGTCCCGGCAACAAGCAGCGGCATGGATCCGTAGTCGGTCGACACGGTCGCAAGAACTTCGGCGCCTTCCTTCAGCACCACCTCGTTGAATCCGAGCAGCGCCGGCCAGTCCGTGCCGAGGCCGGTCAGAACCGGGTGGTCGGATGGACCGGTGACCACCGGCTTGAAACTTTCGGGCACCTCGACCCGGTCGTCATAGGGAATGCAGCTTACCGGCAAGACCTCTTCCACGGCGGTCTTGTGGTAGCGCGCACCGCCATTGATGCCCTGGAAGCTGTAGTAGCCGCCATACATCAGCAATGCTCCGCCCTCGCGCACATAGTCGCGGAGCAGGCGAAGCCGGTTCGGCGTCGGTTTTGACTTGATCCAGGTGTCGGGATGCAGAAGCAGCGTGTTGGCGCCGATGTCCGATAGCACGATTGCCTCGTATTCCTGCATCGCCTCCAGCGTCTGGGGGAAATGTGTCTGCGCCTCGTGCGAAGGCATGAAGCGCACGTCGAGCGGGCCGTCTTTCAGGGCTGCCAGCAACTCGTCGGCGCCCGTGTGGTAGGTCGCCGTGGCGAACTGGTCGAACCCCTTGATATGACTGGATGTCGAAACCCAGGATTCACCGGCCAGCAGAACTTTGTGTTTGGACATGTTTCTCACCATGCAATTGGGCTGTGTTCGGATTGAGGTCCGATTGTGAAAAGGATGAAGACGTCATGAACCATTGTCAAGTAACTTGAATGGCTTTTTCGCCTAGAAGGTTGGCGGTGTGTTGACCCAGAAGATGCTCGCCCGCCCCTTGCCGATATTCCTGTAGTGGTGCGGCAGTTCCGATTTGAAAACGAACGCGTCGCCCCTGGCAAGTTTGAAAATCTGCTTGTCGACGATCAGCTCGATCTCGCCGTCCAGCAGATAGCCGACCTCCTCGCCAACATGCTCAATCGGGCCGGTACTCTCGCCGCCCTCTTCGATATGGTGGATATTGCACTGAAGCAGGTGGCCCGGCGAATAGGGAATCACACGCTCCAGCGAAATGCCTTCGCCTTGCCTGAGCGGGTCAAGCGTGATCAGCGGCCGCGTTCCATTTCGGAACACGATGCCCTCCTCACCGTCCGACTCCTCGAACATCCAGCCGATATTGGTTCCCAGCACCTTCACGAGACGGTGCAGCATCGGCAGCGAGGGTGTCGCCTTGCCATTCTCGATCTTTGACAGCAGGCTTTCCGAGCAGTTCGCACCATCCGAAAGCGCCTTGAGCGTCAGCCCGCGCGTCTGGCGTGCCAGTCTCAGGCGCATGCCGAGCCGCGCGGCGTTGGGGCTGTGCATCGGCTGATCATCGTGCTCTGGAGAAGCTTCGGTCGTTTTGTTCATCATGGCCATCAGACGTTCTGGACGGGAATGCGGGGACTCGTTTCAACTTGATGACAGCATATTGACGAAAATCGAGCGCAATGCAATTCAAAGTCATTGACATGAATTCAAGTCTCTTGAATATTTGTCTTCATCAATTGCCCCAGGCCGCATGACAAGGACCGAAGCATGAGGCGAACCGACGATGACCCTGGCAACTCGAACTGGCGGCAGCGCGTGCCTCCGCCAGGCGCGTCCCGTGAGGGCGCCGCCCCCTCCATCGATGCGGCCCGGCTGCTCGGGCGGCTTGCGACATTCGCTGCCATCGGTGCCACGGCGGGCGGCGGCGTCAACCGTCCGGCACTCGGCGAGGGCGACAGGCGGGCCAGGGCATTGCTGGCGGAACTTGCACGCATGCGTGGCTTTTCGGTCTCCCAGGATGCTGCGGCGAACCTCTTCATCCGCAGGCCCGGCCGGCTGGAAACAGCGCCACCCTTCCTGATCGGCAGCCACCTGGACAGCCAGCCCACCGGTGGGTGTTTCGATGGCGCGCTCGGCGTTCTCGCCGCCTTCGAAGTGCTGGAGACACTCGAGGATGCCAACATCGATACCGATCTGCCCGTCGAGGTGGTGGCCTGGACCAACGAGGAAGGCAGCCGCTTCGCGCCCGGCAGCATGGGGTCGCGCGCATTTGCCGAAGCGGTCCTTCCGTCCGCCGCTATCGTCTCGACCGATGGTGCAAGGCTGGGAGACGAACTCGCCGCCACGCTTGCCGCGCTCCCGGGCGCCGCGCACCGTCCACTCGGGATGAAGATCAGCGGCTATCTGGAACTTCACATCGAGCAGGGTCCGCTGCTGGAGCGGTCCGGCATACCTATCGGCGTGGTCGGCGCGGTGCAGGGCACACGCTGGCTCGACGTTGAGATCAACGGTCGGGCGGCTCATGCCGGCACCACGCCGCTCGAGGCGCGGTGCGATCCTGTGGCGGCGGCGGTGCGCGGGTTGGCCGGCCTGTTCGACACCGTCATGCAGAACGATTCGGCCGCACGGATGACCGTCGGGCGCATCACAGCCTCGCCCGGAAGCATCAATGCGGTTCCGGCTTCCGCCACCTTCACCATCGATCTGAGGCATCCGGACGCTGAACGTCTCGAAGCACTTGAAAACGAGATCCGCGACACGCTCTCGCGGGTGAGTCTCGCCGGTGGTTGCTCGTTGCGCATTGAGCGCATTCTGGACATGTCACCTGCGCGTTTTTCCGAGATGATGACCGCTGCGATCGAACGTGCCGCGCATGCGTCCAACATCACCACCATGCCGATGGTCTCCGGTGCTTT
The DNA here is from genome assembly GCA_965233445.1 of Hoeflea sp. Lineage (GTDB taxonomy): Bacteria > Pseudomonadota > Alphaproteobacteria > Rhizobiales > Rhizobiaceae > Hoeflea. Next base: position 3,547,953 of record OZ247491.1, on the reverse strand, counting down.
TCACGACGCACTGTTTGCGGGCCGCATCGCGCCGGCGGCGATGATCTTCGTGCCGTGCCGGGATGGCGTCAGCCATCACGAGAGCGAACATGTCGAGCCCGAATTCTGCGCAGTGGGCGCTGAAATATTGCTGCACTCCACGCTGGAAGCCATCCAGGCCCTCCGCGGAGAGTGGCACAAAACCGATGCCGGGGCGGCTGTCATCGCCCCTTGAGCATAGACTGAGATCCGACAAGCCAACAAAGGAAAAGGGAACATGTTGAAATCATTGACGAGAAGAAGTTTCACTGCGGCCACGCTGGCTCTGGCCACACTTGCGGCTGCCCCCCAACAGGGTTTTGCTCAGGAGCTGACCAAGCTCACCTTCATCCAGGAATGGCCGGTTCCGAACGGATTGTGGATTCCCTGGATCCTCGGCAGCAAGAAGGGCTTCTACAAGGAAGAAGGCATCGAGATCGAGATCGTCACGCCGCCGACAGTAGCCGACACGATGAAGTTTCTCGGCACCGGCAGTGCACAGGTGGCCTTCACCACCGGCATGGACATCATCTTCGCCCGTGAACAGGAAGCACCCGTCGTCGCTATCGCCCGTTATGGACGCGGCAACAACTGGGGTATCCTGAGCTCCGAAGGCGAGCCGCTGACGATTGCCGATCTCAAGGGAAAGACAATCGGCATCTACAACGACGCCTGGACCAAGGCGCAGCTTTCGATGATGCTTGCAGATGGCGGCATGACGCTGGATGACGTGCAGACCGTGGCCGCGACCGACGACACGGTGCCGCTGCTGCTGCAGGACAAGGTCGACGCTATCACGGGCATCACCAATGCCGAAGGTACGGGCATGACGACAACCGGTGAGCAGAAGGCAGAATTCCTTGCCGCCACCGCACATGGCGTCCCCAACACTCCGATCTTCATGCTTGCGGCGAACGAAGGCTGGCTGAAGGAAAATCCTGAAAGTGCCAAGGCTTTCCTGCGCGCCACGCGCAAGAGCATCGATTATGCGACGGCCAACCCGGATGAAGCCATCGCGGCGTTCGCCGAACTCTATTCCAAGGCCTATGACGGCAAGTTCATCGACCAGCAGTGGAAGGATACGATTCCGCTGTTCGGCGAAATGGGCCCGGACCTGATGGTCAATGACGAAGCCGACTGGTCCAAGCTGCTGGCGGCGCTCGAGAAGTTTGAGGTGCTGAAGGAGGTGCTTGAACCTTCGGCCTATTTCACCAACGATTACCTTGCCCAGTAAGGCAAGCCAGGCAATCCGCGACCAGACAGAGCAGGGACCGCATTCATGACCGATACCCCTTCGCGCCGCATCGTTCCGGCCTGGACCTACAGGCCCGGGCCGGACGTATCCGACACCCCGCCGCCCGGCCTCGTTGCCGCGCAGCGGATCGCGAAGGAGGCTGCGGCAGCGGGCCTTGCGGTTGCTGCCGAAGGCGTGACCGAAAAACAGGTGGAGCTGGCCATCAGTGACTGCCTCATCGAGAACGCCGTCGAGCATGTGTGGACCATCACGAATGTCGGGCTGGGGGAGAACACGCTGGTGTGCTTCCCCACCAACCCGCCGACCGATCTTGCAGCCGTCGCCCGCGACGTGCTTATGGTCGACGTCCATCCGGTCACGGCCGATGGTTTTTGGGGTGACTGCACCCGTTGTGCGGTGATCGGCGATTACCCCGAAGCAGAGGCGGCGCTCGCCGACCTCGAGAAAATCCACTACGAAACCCTGGAAAAGCTGAAGCCCGGCATGCCCGCCAGCGAGCTTTTCGGCATCAGCCACGAGCGACTGGTGGCTGAAGGCTACGTGTTGCTGGACCAGCTCGGCAATATCGGCCATTCGCTGACTTCGGGCGCAGCGTACCTGCATCATTTCATTGACGCCGGAAATACCACCCCGATGTGGGGCGCCTGGGCCATCGAGCCATTTGCTGCGCGCGGCGGAATCGCGGTCAAGGTCGAGGACCTGGTCTGGTTCGGCCGCGACGGGTGCATCACGCTCTGAACATTTGTCAGGAAGTCCTATGACAGAAGAAACACCCAAGCTCGAACTCCGCGGCGTGTCGCGGGACTTCGGCGAAACCCTGGCTCTTGCACCGACCGATCTGACCGTCCGCCCGGGCGAGTTCGTCTCCGTCGTCGGCCCTTCCGGCTGCGGCAAGAGCACGATGTTCAACATCGTAGCGGGCGTGCTGCGACCATCCCTGGGTTCGGTTCTGATCGACGGGCGGGATGTGACCGGGCGCGCCGGCTATGTGGGCTACATGCTGCAGAAGGACCTGCTTTTGCCCTGGCGCACCGTGCTCGACAACATCGTGCTCGGCGCCCTGATGAAAGGCGGCGCCAGCCGGGCCCAGAGGGAGGAGGGGGTGGAGCTCGCGACGCGATACGGCCTCGGTGATTTTATCAACCACTATCCATCGGCACTGTCCGGCGGCATGCGCCAGCGTGTTGCGCTGATGCGTACGCTTGCCATGCACCGGGATGTGATGCTGCTTGACGAGCCATTCGGCGCGCTCGATTCCCAGACGCGACTTGCCATGCAGCAGTGGCTGCTGAGTGTCTGGAAGCGCGAGAAGCGAACCATCGTCTTCGTCACCCACGACATCGATGAAGCGATCTTTCTGGCTGACCGGGTGGTCGTGATGACACCGCGGCCAGGTCGTATCCATGAAATCATCGATGTGCCGATCGAACGGCCACGGCCGGTATCCAGCCTGACCAGGCCGGAGTTCATCGGCCTCAAGCAGCGCATTCTCGAAACGATCTATTCGAACCCTTCGACCGGAATGAAAGAGACCGACCTCCATGCCTGACCAGCCCGTGACCAACATCTATCTTCGCATTCTCTACCCGGTCATTGCCTTGGCTCTGGTCGTCTTCGGCTGGGCAGTGTTGGTGGAGTGGTACGACGTGCCGCGCTACGTCATGCCGTCTCCGATGGACGTGGCGGTGCATATCTCCGAGGACTGGGGAACTCTGGTCACGGGCTTCTCAGTCACCTTCATGAATTTCCTGCTGGGTTTCATCCTTGGTGCTGGTTTCGGCTTCCTGTTCGCCATCGTGATGGACTTCTCGCGACCGGTGCGCGGCGTCCTCTACCCGATCCTGATCCTGAGCCAGGCAATCCCCATCATCGCGATTTCGGCGGCGCTCACCATCTGGCTCGGCTTCGGACTGGCGCCGAAGCTTGTCATCGTTGCGCTCGTGGTTTTCTTCCCCGTTGTCGTCAATGTGCTGGACGGGCTGGCCTCGGTGGACAAGGACGTTTTGAACCTCGTGCGTGCGATGGGCGCATCAAGGTTCAACACCTTCCGTTACGTCAAGTTGCCGGCAACCTATTCGCCGTTGTTTTCGGCGCTCAAGCTGTCGGCGACATTTTCGGTCACCGGCGCAGTGATTGCGGAGTGGACGGCGTCGACCAGCGGCGGCATCGGTGCCTATCTGCTGCAGGCAAACTCCCGGCTCAACACCGCTGGAACCTTCTCGGCAATCACCTTCCTTGCCGCCCTGGGTATTGTCAGCTTTCTGCTGGTGGTTGCCGCTGAATACCTGCTCACGCCGTGGAAGAGTTCTTCCAAGGCCCGACGCTGGTCGCCCTCCTTCTGGCGCGGACAAGGCGATGGGTGAACGGCACCCGTCTCACTATCACGCCTGAGGGGCGGACCCGGCGAATGCGGGCGGTCCCATGAAGGGGACTGCCGAAATCCGGTTGCGGTTCGGCATATACCGAACGGCGCCAATCAGGAGCATTGCCTCAGGACCCGGACCGGGCTCGGGGGGGCGCTCCGAGGCTTGTCCGACCAGCATCCGTCACCATCTGCGCGCCAACAGCCGCTTGCCGAGGATCCCGATCCGTCAGACGGCGATCCGAGATTGACCCGACGCGGGCAGTTTCGAGCCTGGCATGGAGGCGAGATAATCGCGCCATGAACCCAGAGCGGTGATCTCGGTGGCACCGTCAACGCCGCGGCCTTCACACAAGAACCCTTTCGTGGTCGTGCCGTCTTCAAGCGTTACCGAACCGATACACAAAGGTTCGGGAATGCCGGCCATGAAGCTGCCGAACTGTTCAATCGGCATCGCCCAGACTTCCACGGCAATCGCTGCGCCCCCGGCTTCGGCGCTCTTGACAAGCCCCGGCCGTTTCGGTGGACCGCCGGCCAGCGCGTAGAAGCGGTAATCTGGGGAGGTTCGACAGGCTTTGACAAATCGCGCACCGCGCGACGTCAGTTCATGGTTGAGCGGCAGGCCGGACATGTGCGCGCCACAGACGGTCAGGGCAATTTCCTTTTCACTGACTTGCGCTTCCGGCAGGGCGCCGGCGGTCCGGGCCCAGCCGGTTGCGCCGAGGATGCCCGCTTCAAGAGTGAGGGCTAACGATGCCGCCGCGGCATCCTGGCCGGCACGGGCCAGCACGGTGATGCTTCCAGGCCGACCGTCGGAGCGCGTGCCGGATGGTACGGCGATGCCGCACAGATCCAGCAGATTGACGAAGTTGGTATAGGTGCCGAGGCGGGAGTTGGGACCAATTGGATCTGCGGCGACCTCAGCGACAGATACGAATGACGGGATGGTCGGCACGCACAGCATGTCGATACCGGCCATCATGTCCTCGCAGACCCGCCGCAGTTCCTGCAACCGGTACATGCCTTCAAAGGCATCAACCGCGGAAAGTTCCAGGCCAGGCTCAATGATCGAGCGGGTTGTGGGGTGCAGGGTTTCCGGCGCCTGGGTGAGCCGGTCACGAACCGCTGCAGTGCGCTCGGCGATCCACGCGCCCTCATAGAGCATGCGCGCGACGTCGTAGAACGGTGTGAAATCGATCTCGCGGACGTTGATTCCGCGCGCGCGCATCGCCGCGATCACATCGCCGAAATGATCTTCCTGAGCTGCATCGCCGAAGGTCTTCAATGTGGAGCTGTCGGGAACGGCAACAGTGTAAACCGGTGGAAGATCTGAGAGGACCTGTGCGCTGTACGGCCGGGCGTAGGCATCTGCCGCATCGTACCGGGCAGTGCATTCGAACACTGCCCATGCATCGGCAACCGTCAGGGCGAAGATGGAGACGGTATCGAGTGTTCGGCAGGCCGGCACCACACCCGTCGCGGACAGCGCTCCGAGGCTGGGTTTCAGACCGGTGATGCTGTTGAGCGCCGCCGGCACGCGGCCGGAGCCCGCGGTGTCCGTACCAAGCGCAAAGGCTGCGATCCCGTGAGCTACCGAAACAGCCGAACCGGAGGATGATCCGCCAGGCACGATCTCGGGATCGAGCGCATTTTTCGGCACCGGGTATGGCGTGCGCACACCGACGAGCCCGGTTGCAAACTGGTCGAGATTGGTCTTTCCAAGGCAGATCGCTCCTGCCTTGCGCAGCAGGTCGACAACGAAGGCATCCTGTTCCGCGACATGGGAAAAATCCGGGCAGGCTGCCGTTGTCGGCATCGCCTGAACGTCGATATTGTCCTTGACTGCGAAGGGAATGCCCCAAAGCGGGCGACCATCCGGTTTGCCAAGGGCCCGAGCCTGCGCCAGGGCCTGGTCACGCGCCTCGTGGATAAAGATGCCCGGGTCGGCGATCGCGTCGAGCCGGCGAAAAGCCTCGGCGACGACATCCTCGGGCAAAACTCCATCGGCATAGGCCCGTCGAAGTGCGTCCAGCGTGAAGGGAAGCTCCGAGATCATTCGATGTCCTCTTGTTTTAAATCTGCGGCACTGCGCGCCGTCGTTTGTATGCGGCGGGGAGCATCTCCCTCCGCCAGGGCGAAAGGCCGCGCGGCAGAAGCACTCGTGCCGACTTCGAAATGGTCACGTCGTTGCAATTGCGGGGTCAACTCTGCTGTCCTGACGGATCGAATGCGGCGGGCGCAGCATGTGCATATTCCGCGTTCCCGAAAACTGCTATATACGCACCAATGCGGTGAAAAAAATGCAACGCCAGGGACGAGCGGATAGATGCGGCACCTGTACACTTTCCGGCTGATCGAAGCGGTCGCGCGGGTGGGCTCGATGCGCAAGGCCGCCGAGGACATGAACCTCACGGCTTCGGCGTTGACGCGGCGCATTCAGCGTTTCGAACAGGAATTCGGGACCCAGGTCTTCGAACGGTTGCCGAACGGCGTGCGTCTGAACTCCTCCGGCGAACTGGTGCTTCACCATTACCGGTCGACGCTGTCCGACCTGGCCCGGGTGCAAAGCCAGGTGGCGGACCTGTCCGGTGTAAGGCGGGGCCATGTCTCGATTGCCTGCTCTCAGGCGCTCCTGCCCTATTTCCTGCCGCAGCAGATCGCCTTGTACCGCGCCGCTCATCCCGGCGTGACATTTACCGTCAATGTGCGGGATCGCGCGCAGGCCGAACAGGAACTGACGACGTTTTCCTCGGATCTGGCACTTGTTTTCGAACCGATCTATCTCGTCGATTTCGAGGTGATCCTCGCTGTGCCGCAACCCGTCAACGTGGTGATGCGGGCCGATCACCCGCTGGCGGAAAAGTCCGAGATCCGTCTGCGTGACTGTCTCAACACGCCGCATATCGCACCGTCCGCAAAATACGGCGTAAGGCATCTCTTGGATTTTGCCGCCCGGCGAAGCGAGCGCCATCTCGAGCCGGTTCTGGAAACCGAAAGCTTCGAGCTTATCCGCAACTACGTTTTGAACGAGGGCGTAATCGGTTTCCAGATCCCGATCGGCCTTCGCGCGGGGGATGATGGCGGGCTTGTGTTCCGCCCGATTTCGGAGCGCGATCTGCCGCCCGGAAACCTGATCCTCGGGCAGATGCGCGGACGCACCCTCCCTGTCGCGACCGCGCGTTTTGCGATGCAACTCGCGACGGCTTTGAAGGATTACGCGTCCGAACCCTGAGCCAGTCACGGCCGATGCATTTTTTGCATCGTATCGGTGATTTTATAGCAGTTCTCGTCAACGCCAAAAGTCTGCAGGTTGCGGTTCTAGAGGCCACCGTCCCGACAGAATTCCGGTGGTCCGACTGTATGGTGCAGGGAGAACGGCTTGTGACGCCACTGGATGTGACATTGAAGCGGAGTTCCGGAAGCGGCGCAGACGTCCTCAACGCCACATCTGGCGGAACAATTCCCATCGTTGATGTCACGCCACTGCGCCAGGGTTCCGGCGCAAGAACCGTCGCGGAGATCGGCAAGGCCTGCCGCGAAACCGGCTTCTTCTACGTCACCGGCCATGGCATCCCCGAGGAATTGCTGGAAAGCGTATTCGCAAGCGCGGCGAGCTTCTTCGCGCGTGATGAAGCCGACAAGAAACAGGTCATTTACTCTGCCGCTTCCAATCGGGGGTATGTTCCCTTCAAAGGCGAGGCACTCGACCCCGACCGACCGGCCGATCTGAAGGAAGCCTACAATATCGGCCTTGATTTGCCGGAGGACGATCCCGAACTCGTCGCAGGCCGGATGTTTCGCGCCGCCAACCTCTGGCCCGAAATGCAGGGCTTCCGGCAGACCATGCTGGATTACTTTGATGCCTGCCACGGGCTTGGGCGCCTGCTGCACCGGGCCTTCGCGACCGATCTTGGCCTGCAGCCCGATTTCTTCGAGGACAAGCTCGACAGGCCGATGGCCGTGTTGCGGTTGCTGCATTACCCGCCGGCCCCCGACCAACTCGACGAGGGCCAGCTCGGTGCGGGCGAACATACGGACTATGGTTGCGTGACGCTGCTCGCGACTGACGGGGTAGGCGGGCTGGAAGTGCGCAATCGTGCGGGTGAGTGGCTCGCCGCGCCGCATGTCCCGGGCGCCTTCATATGCAACATCGGCGACTGCCTGATGCGCTGGACCAACGATATCTATATCTCGACGCCGCACCGAGTGGTGGCCCCCGCCGGTCAAGAGCGCTACTCGATCGCCTTCTTCCTCGACCCCAATCCCGACGCCAACATAGCCTGCCTGCCTGGCTGTGCGAGTCCAAAGCGACCGGCGAAGTACACGCCGATCCGCGGAGATGAATTTCTTCTGTCGCGGCTTTCCCCGACCTACGAGAAGTCTGGGTTGGGCAAAGGCGAGACCGGCAAGGCGGAGGCGTTCTGAATGTCGAAAAAGCAGCCGAACATCACAATTCGCACAAGGAATAGGCAGCTCTTCGGCATCGCGGAGCATTTCCGAAGGCGAAATGAACCAGAAAGACAAGCATAGCAGACCTCTACCCACGATAGGCCGATCATGAAAATGGCATGGGCTTTGCCCTGCCTCAATTGGACACCGATCCCAACCGCTGGAGACTGTCACCATGACAACCCCATTCTTCTCACGACGTTCAATACTGAAGGCCGGAGCCGCCGGTCTTGCTGCATCCGCTCTGCCGTTCGGCGCGGCGCGCGCGCAATCACCGATTACGCTTGGCGCTGTCTATGTCGGCCCGCGCGACGATTTCGGCTGGAACCAGGCCCACGCCGTGGCGATGGATATTCTCAAGCAGGTCGAGGGCGTAACCGTCATCGAGGAGGAGAACGTGCCGGAGACCGACGCTGTCGCACAGTCGATGGAATCGATGATCAATCTCGATGGCGCAAACCTGATCCTCGCAACGTCGTTCGGTTACTACTCTCCCTTCGTTGTCGATACAGCGAAGAAGTATCCCAATGTCCAGTTCCGCCACGCGGCGCCTCTGTGGAATGAAGAGACTGATCCGGCGAATGCGGGCAGCTATTTCTGCTACCTCAACCAGGCCCACTACGTGAACGGTGTGGCGGCAGGACTGTCCACGACAACCAACAAGATCGGCTTCGTCGCGGCGAAGCCCATCCCCTCGGTCCTGTCCAACGTCAACTCGGTGTTGCTCGGCGCAAGAAGCGTCAATCCCGAAGCAACGGTACAGGTCATCTTTACCGGCGAATGGTCACTGCCGGTGCGCGAGGCAGAGGCTGCCAACGCCCTGGTAGATGGCGGCTGCGATGTGATTACCTGCCATGTAGACGGGCCCAAGGTCGTCATCGAGACAGCGGAATCGCGCGGCGTCAAGAGCTGCGGCCACAATGCCAGCCAGGCCCCGCTTGCGCCGAACGGCTTCATCACTGGCGCAGAGTACAAGTGGGAGACGATCTACAAGATTTATGCCGATGCGCTCGCTGCCGGCGAGGAGCTGCCGAACTTCATCGCCGGCGGTTACCACAATGACATGCTGCGCAACACGGCCTACGGCGCAGGCGCAAGCGAAGCGGCGATCCAGGCGGCCGATGCGGCGATTGCCGCTCTCAAGGCCGGTGAGCCGATCTATGTCGGGCCGCTCAAGGACAACAAGGGCAACACGGTCATCGAGACCACGATGGACAATTACGATCCTGTGCTCGACGGCATGGACTACCTGCTTGAGGGCGTTCAGGGTTCGACAACCTGACAGAACGAAAGGGCGGCAACGGCGTGTTGCCGCTCTTTGCGCATCAGAGGGCAACAGGTTTACCGAAAGGCAGCGCAATGCGTGTCGCAATGACAACTCGGACGGTGAAGCACGGCGGATACACGTCATGACGGCCGTCATGTCGCCTCCGGTCGTCAACCGAAGAAGCCTCGACCCCCGCTTCGTCCGCTCGGTCGAAGCGGTGCTTATCCCGTTGGGTGCCTTGATCGTATCGGCGCTGCTCTTTGCGATCTTCCTGCTCCTGCTGGGCAAATCGCCAGCCCAGTTCTTCAGCCTGATCTGGATAGGCGGGTTCGGCTCCAGTTTCTCGATCCAGAACACGCTGCAGCGTGCCGCGCCGCTCATCCTGACAGGTCTGGCATTCGCCATCCCTGCCCGGATAGGGCTTACGCTGCTCGGTGCCGAAGGTGCGCTTGTTCTTGGCGGCTTTGCCGCCGCCGCGGTTGCCATTCCGCTGGTCACGAGCGGGATGCCTTCTGTGATCGGGTTGCCGATCATGGCGGCTGCCGCCATGATCGTCGGCGGCATATGGATCGGCATCGCAGGATGGCTGCGCCACTACCGGGGCGTCAACGAAACGATCTCCTCGCTGCTGCTCGGCTACATCGCCATCGCCATCATGAACTTTTTCGTCGAGGGGATGCTGCGCGATCCCGCATCGGCCAACAAGCCATCGACGATGCCGATCGGTGACGCCTATCGCATCGGATCGATGCCCGGAACCTCCGTGCACTGGGGGCTGGCTGCCGGGCTGGTGCTCGCTGTGATCCTCTACATTCTGATGGCGCGCACGACTTTCGGCTTTGCCGCACGCATGACCGGCGGGAATGTTCGTGCCGCGCAGGCGCAGGGGCTGCCGGTCGGCATGCTGGTCGTTGCCTGTTGTGCGATTGCAGGTGCCTGCGCCGGGCTTGCGGGCTTTTTCGAAGTTGCCGCCGTGCATGGTCAGGCCAATGCGTCGCTGGTGGCCGGCTACGGCTTTACCGGCATTCTGGTCGCATTCCTTGCCCGCCAGAACCCGCTCGCCGTTGTGCCGGTCGCGATCATGTTCGGTGCGCTTGCCGCAGCCGGTGGATTGGTGCAGCGGCGAATGGGCATGCCGGATGCGACTGTGCTGGTTCTTCAGGGCATCATCTTCGTGGTGCTTCTTGTCAGCGAGACCTTCCACGGCCGGATTGCCTTCCTGCAACCGCGCACCGGAGACCGGACATGAGCCAGTCGGAACTCCTGATCGTGGTCATTGCGATGATCGGCGGGGCGATCCGCGTCTCGACGCCCTTCATGTTCGTCGCGCTCGGCGAGACGCTCACTGAAAAATCCGGCCGCATCAATCTCGGACTTGAAGGCAATCTGGTCCTGGGCGCCATGGTTGCCTACGCCGGCTCCTACACCACCGGCAGCCCTTGGCTTGGCGTGCTGATGGCGGGCTGCGCCGGCCTCGTGCTTGGCGCCATGCATGGCTACATCTGCAAGTTGCCCAAGGTGAACGACATCGCGGTCGGCATCGCCTTCATGAGTTTCGGCACCGGCCTCGCCTTCTTCTTCGGCAAGCCGTACATCCAGCCTTCGGCGCCGAAACTGCAGGCCATTCCGTTGGGAGGATGGTCGTCCAATCCGAACATCGAGCAGGCGCTGCAGGTCAATCCGCTGTTCTTCGTCGGAATTGCGCTTGCCGTGTTCCTGTGGTGGGCTTTCGCCAATACCCGCTGGGGCCTGATCGTACGGATGACCGGAGACAACGCCGCGTCGGCACGCGCGATGGGGGTGTCGGTCGATCTGGTGCGATTGCTGGCGACCGCTGCAGGTGGCTTCCTTGCCGGTGTCGGCGGCGCGTTTCTGTCGCTCTACTATCCGGGAAGCTGGAACGAGGGGCTGTCGTCGGGGCAGGGGCTGATGGCCGTCGCGCTCGTCATCTTTGCGCGCTGGGATCCGATCAGATGCGTCTATGCGGCGCTGCTGTTCGGCGCGGCAGGGGCGCTTGGTCCCGCCCTGCAGTCGATCGGCATCAGCCAGGGCTACTACTTCTTCAACGCCGCGCCTTACATTCTCACGCTTTTCATAATGATCGCCTCGGCCCGCTCCAGGAATTCAGTGCGCGAAGTGCCCGGCGAGCTGTCGCTGGTGAAATGAGGAAACAGGTATGACACTTGCCGATGAACGCATCGAATCCGCCCTCGTGCCAGACCCGAAAGTGGTTCAGGCCGACCCCTATCCCTGGCCGTTCGACGGCGACTTCGGGCCGCACAACACATGCCTTGTGGTCATCGACATGCAGACCGATTTTTGCGCGCCCGGGGGGTATGTCGACTCTATGGGCTACGATATCTCGCTCACGCGCGCGCCGATCGGCCCCATACAGTCGGTGCTGAGCGCCATGCGTGCCAAAGGATACCCCATCATCCACACCCGCGAAGGCCACAAGCCGGACCTTTCCGATCTGCCGGCGAACAAGCGGTGGCGGTCCCAGAGGATCGGCGCCGGTATCGGCGATCAGGGCCCCTGCGGGCGCATTCTCGTGCGCGGCGAAAGGGGCTGGGAAATCATACCGGAACTGCAACCGGAGGCCGGCGAAGCCATCATCGACAAGCCCGGAAAGGGGACGTTCATCGCCACCGATTTCGAAATGGTGCTGCGCATGAAGAACATCCGCAACATCGTCTTCACCGGCGTCACCACCGACGTGTGCGTCCACACCACGATGCGCGATGCCAATGACCGCGGTTACGAATGCCTGCTTCTGGAGGATTGCTGCGCGGCGACGAAGCAGTCCAACCACGATGCTGCCATCGACATGATCAAGATGCAGGGCGGTGTTTTCGGTGCCGTCGCCACATCGGCCGCATTCATCAAGGCGCTGCCATGACCGCGGCCGAGATCCTCTCCCCCCTGTCAGCGCCCCTGACCACGCGCGCGCCATCGCTTGAAACCGCCGGCATGACCAAGGAATTCGGCACTTTCACTGCGCTCGATGGCGTATCGATCAAGGTGAGTTCGGGATCGTTTCACGCATTGCTCGGCGAGAACGGGGCCGGCAAGTCGACGCTCGTCAAATGCATCATGGGGTTCTACACGCCGACGCGCGGAAGTGTGCTGCTCGACGGGCGCGAGGTAAAGGTCGAGACGCCGCGCCATGCGCGCGACCTCGGTATCGGCATGGTCTACCAGCACTTCACGCTCGTCCCTTGCCTGACGGCGGCGGAAAACCTCGTTATTTCGCGTGCGGACGCGCCCCGGGTCTTTGACTGGAAGTCGGAGAAGTCAAAACTCGAAGACTTTATGGATCGCATGCCCTTTCGCGTTCGCCTCGACATGCCGGTTTCATCGTTGTCGGCCGGTGAAAAGCAGAAACTTGAAATCCTCAAGCTGCTTTATCTCGAACAGCGGTTCCTGATCCTCGACGAGCCAACGTCCGTTCTGACGCCGGGTGAAGCCGACGAGGTGCTTGGCCTGCTTGGCGAGATGGCGCAGCGCGGCGAGGTCACGGTCTTGATGATCAGCCACAAGTTTCGTGAGGTCAAAGCGTTCTGCGATTCCTTTTCCGTCCTCAGGCGCGGTCAACTGACAGGTTCGGGCGATGCCCAGGAAGCGACCGTTGCAGAGATGAGCCGCATGATGATCGGCGACACGGAGATTCGCGCCCGCGCCGAGCGCCTGAAGCACAATGAAAAGCCGACAGTGCTGGAAATTGCCGGACTGACGGCAGTTGACGAGGAAGGCCTGGCGGCGGTCGATCGCGTCAATCTGAAGGTCAAGGCCGGCGAGATCGTTGGTGTCGCAGGCGTTTCCGGCAATGGCCAAAGCGCTCTGGTCGAGGTGCTGGCCGGACAACGTCAGATACAGGACGGCGCCATCTTCATCCACGGCAAGGATTTCGAGCCCAAACGCTCGGATTTCGACCGGTTCAAGGTATTCGGCCTGCCCGAAGAGCCATTGAAGAACGCCACCGTCCCGCGCATGAGTGTCGCTGAAAACATTGCCTTTCGCAGCTACGACAAACCGCCCATGGCAAGTCTCGGCTGGTGGTTTTCGCCTGGCCCGATGCGCGCAAAGGCCAAGGAGCTGATCGAGCGATACCGGGTCAAGACAACCTCTCCGGACTCCCCGATCGAGGCGCTTTCCGGCGGCAATGTTCAGCGCGCGGTGCTGGCGCGCGAACTGTCTGGAGATGTTGACGTCCTGATCGTGGCCAACCCGTGCTTCGGTCTCGATTTCGCCTCCGTCGCGGAAATCCGCAGCCAGATCATGGAACAGCGCAACAAGGGGGCGGCGGTCCTGCTCGTCAGCGAAGACCTCGACGAGATACTCGAACTGTCGGACCGGGTTGCGGTGATGTCTGGCGGTACGATCTCCTATGTCGCGCCGATCGAAAAGACGGACCGTAATACCATCGGCGCTCACATGGCGGGGCATTGACCATGAACTTGTCCGTCCCGGCACGCCCGTACGATTTTCCGCTCGACCCCTCCAGAGCGGCGCTCGTCGTCATCGACATGCAGCGCGATTTCATTGAGCCCGGCGGCTTCGGAGATGCGCTCGGCAACGACGTGTCGCGGCTGACGGCGATCGTGCCGACTGTTGCGGCCCTGATCGCGCTTTTCCGCGAGAACGGATTGCCTGTCATCCACACACGCGAGGCGCACAAGCCTGACCTGTCGGATTGCCCGCCGGCCAAACGCTTGCGCGGCAAGCCGGGATTGCGCATTGGCGATGACGGGGCGATGGGCCGCATCCTGATTGCCGGTGAGCCCGGCAACCAGATCCTGGCGGAACTGGAACCGGCGGACGGGGAACTCGCGATCGACAAGCCCGGCAAGGGCATGTTCTGGGCGACCGGTCTGCACGAGACCTTGCAGGACAGAGGCATCACCCAACTCGTCTTCGCCGGGGTGACGACGGAAGTGTGCGTTCAAACCTCCATGCGCGAGGCGAATGACCGCGGCTATGAGTGCCTGCTGATCGAGGATGCAACGGAGAGCTATTTTCCCGAGTTCAAGGCCTCGGCGATCGAGATGATCGTCGCCCAGGGCGGTATCGTCGGCTGGGTTACGCCATTGGCCAGTCTTGCGCAGGTGTTGTCGAAGGAAGCCGTCCATGGGTAGGCAGGGTCGCTGGGCCGGACGGAACGCCGGTAAGGACGCCGTGCGCCACGACATATGGCAACGCCTGGAAACACTGGGTGTTGCCGTTGGTCCGGCCTGGAGCATGATCCCCAATTTCGTGGGGGCAGACGTTGCCGCATGGCGGCTTGCGCAGCTCGAGGCATGGAAATCGGCAAGAACAATCAAGACCAACCCCGATCACCCGCAGATTCCGATCCGCATACGCGCACTCTACGAGGGCAAGATCGTCTACACGCCGGTTCCCTACCTGACGCGTGACTTTCCCTATCTAAGGCTTGATCCGAAAAAGCTGGCCGAGCGGGACATCAGTTTCGAGCTGGCAGCCACGGCGCAGGGGTTCATGGAATACGGTGAGCGTGTGGAGTTCGAGCAGATCGAGCCGCTGGACTTCTGTGTGGTCGGTTCCGTCGCCGTTGGCCGAAACGGCGGTCGCACCGGAAAGGGTGCCGGCTTCGCCGACCTCGAAACCGGAATCTTTCGCGAACTCGGGATCGTCGGCGCCTCAACGCCGATGGCCACTACAGTGCACTCTGCCCAGCTCGTGTCGAACGAGTTTGTGGTGATCGAATCCCATGACACGCCGCTTGATTACATCGCCACCGAAGCCGAGCTGATCGAAACGCGCAACACCATGACGCGTCCGGATGGTGTGGAATGGGCGAAGGTGCGCGCCGATCAGTTCGACAGCATCCCGTTCCTGACGGCATTGCGCGACAGGATGATCGCCCGGCAGATGGGAGAGTGAGGCATGACAGTCGATGATCCGCAAACACTGGCCGAAGTGACGGCCGTCTTTGAAGCCTATGAGAAGGCGCTGCTGGACAACGATGCCGATACGCTCGACGCCATGTTCCTCACATCAGAGAAAACCGTGCGCTATGGGGTGGCCGAGATCCAGTACGGAATAGAGGAGGTGCGCCGGTTCCGCGCCGTCCAGAAGCCCTTCAGCCGGTCCTTGTCGAGAACGCTGATCACGACCTATGGCAGCGATGTGGCGATCGCCTCGACGCTGTTTCACCGCGCGGACTTCCCCGGTGAAACCGGTCGCCAGATGCAGACGTGGATCCGTACGGAGGACGGGTGGAAGGTTGCCGCGGCTCACGTCAGCATGATGAGGGGTGACTGACCGGACGGATCATTCGAAAACGGTCCCGTTGGCGGCACTGTTCCGGTTGGCTGGTGAGTTCGCTGGTCGAGACCGATCCATGACCGGATGGCGGGGAGGGCCCGTTTACCCATTCCTTCACGCGCGCCGGCAGGTTCGCATGTCTCCCCTGGTGGCGAATTCCTCCCGGGCTTGCTCGGGATCAATCAGGCGTGATGGGACCTTGTTGCCCGGCGAGTGGGGAAGGGTTTCGAAAGTCGCTCAAGGACCGCATGACAGGCATTTTCCTGAGGCGCGTCCAAGATCATGGCCGACCGGGCGAAGCAGGCTTCGCGAGGGTCCGGTCGCCCCGCGCTGACGCGAGGCGACTGGCATGTTCGATTATTCCTTTATGCCGGCTGACTCGATCAGCGGAGCCCAGACGCCGATCAGATCGGCCACAAGTGCCTCGTAGTCTTCCGAAGACATCGACACGTGAGTGATGCCGAGGTCCGTGAGTTTTGCCTGCACCTCTGGTGCCGAGAAGACAGCCTGCACGGTCTCGTGGATCTTGGTGCGCATCTCGGCGTCTATGCCGGCGGGTGCGGATACTCCGACCCAGTTCTCGATGACCACGTCATAACCCTGTTCCTTGAAGGTCGGGACATCGGGGAGCTGGGGATTGCGTTCGGGAGATGCAATGGCGAGCGCAATGGCCTCGCCATCCTCGATCATGGCGCTGTTCTGCACCGCCATGTCGTAGAACGAATCCAGCGCGCCAGCCCGGAAGTCCTGAATCGCAGGCGCACTGCCCTGATAGGGTACGTGGATCGACTTGACCGAAAGCGCGGCATCGACTGCCTCTCCGAGAATGTGCGAGATCGAGCCCACTCCCGACGATCCGTAGGTCATCGGCGTTTCCTTGACCAGGGCCACATACTCGTCGAGCGTGGTGATGCCTGCCGACGGCTGTACGAAAAGTCCCGGTGCCGACGCGCCGATATAGGCGATATGGGTAAAGTCCTTGATCGGATCGTAGGGCAGGTTTGCGAAGCGTGTGGGCGAGATGGTGAAGGGAGCGTTGTTCGACAGGATCAGGGTGGTCCCGTCCGGAGCCTGCTTCGCCAAGTAGTCCGCCGCGACCGTCCCGGCAGCACCGGGCCTGTTGTCGACGACCGCCTTCTGGCCGTAATCGGTATCGAGGTGCTGGGCGAGCAATCGCGCGACAAGATCGCTCGTACCGCCCGGAGGGAAGGTGACGACGATCCGGACAGGCTCGTCACTCCACGCGCCGGGTTCGGCAACTGCGGCGGTGGTGGAGAGCGTCGCGACTGCAAATGCGACGGCGGCAAATTTCAGACTGCTCTTCATGGGGTTTTCCTTTCTGTTGGATGTCCGTCACGGCGCCGGTTTCCGGCGTCGGGTTCGTGCTGAGGAGAAGATCGCGAAGACAATGATCAGCGCCGTTGCTCCGAGAAGCGTTGCACTGATGGGCCGCTCGAGGAAAATCATGGGATCGCCGCGAGAGAGAAGCATCGTGCGGCGAAGCTGCTCCTCCATCATGGGCCCGAGTACGAAGCCGAGCAGAAGCGGCGCGGGCTCGAACCGGAACAGCCGCATGATGTAGCCTGCAACCCCGATGATCAGCGTCAGCCAGATATCGAAGACGTTGTTGTTGAGGCTGTAGACGCCCATGCAGATCAGCACGATGATCGTGGGGTACATGTACTTGTAGGGGATCTGCAGAAGCCGGACCCATATGCCGATCAGCGGAACGTTCAGGATGAGAAGCATAATGTTGCCGACGAGAAAGCTTGCGACGAGTCCCCAGAACATGTCCGGTTGCTCGGTCAGAAGTCTCGGGCCGGGCGTGATTCCGTAGATCATCAGCGCGCCGATCACGATGGCCATTGGCGGGCTGCCCGGCACGCCGAGTGTAAGGGTCGGGATAAAGGCAGTCTGGGTCGCCGAGTTGTTCGCGGCCTCTGGCACGGCAACGCCGGGCACCACGCCGGTCCCGAACTTGTCACGCTGGGGCGACACCTTCTTCTCGAGTGCATAGGCCAGTGCCGCCGCGATGGTCTGCCCGGTGCCCGGCAGAGCGCCGATGAAGGAACCGACCGCGCCGCCTCTCAGGATTGGAGCGAAGAGCGATTTCCACTCTTCTCGCGACGGGTAGAAATCATCGTAATCTATGGTCTGCGCTGCGGTGCCGCTTCTCGATCCGCGGATCGATGCGATGACCTCGCCGACGCCGAAAAGGCCCATGGCGACGATGACGATATGCACTCCATCGCGCAGTTCCGGCACGCCCATCGTGAAGCGTGTGACGCCGGTGGTCAGGTCGATTCCGATGGTGCCGAGCATCAGCCCCGTGACCACCATGGCGATGCCCTTGAGCGCGCCGCCATTGCTCACGGCGGAAGCGGCGATCAGGCCTAACAGGATGACGGCGAAATAGTCGGCCGGCGCGAAGGAAAGTGCGAGTTGCGCAAGCGACGGCGAAAGCAGGGCGATGACGATCATGCCGATGATCCCGCCGCCGAAGGATGCCGTGGCGGTGGAAAAAAGCGCCACGCCCGCACGGCCCTTCTTGGCCAGTTGGTGCCCTTCGATGGCGGTGATTGACGCTGCGGGAGTCCCGGGAACATTGAGCAGTATCGACGCCGTCGACCCTCCATATTCCGCGCCGTAGAAGACGCCGGCGATCATGACCAGCGCCGGCGTGGGATCGAGATAGAAAGTGATCGGCAGGATCATCGCAATGGCGGCCATCGAGCCGATGCCCGGCAGCACACCGATGAAGGTGCCGAGAAAGACGCCAAGGAAGCAGTACATCAGGTTCTGCGGTTGGAGGATCAGGAGAAGCCCACCTCCAAAGCTTGTGAGGGTTTCCATGCCTACATCCCCACGAACGGTTTGAACGGAAGGTTGAGCAGCTTGATGAAAACGGCCCAGCACAACAGCGCCACGACGATGCCGAGAAACGCCTTGCCGGGGAAGGACAGGCTGCGGTCCGGCATGCTGGCGACGATGACGGTTGCAAATACGCCGGGGACGAGGCCGACACGCTCGACACTGACTGCAAAAACGGCAAGAGCGATTGCGATCGCGCCCATCCCGATCCAGTCAGGCGTCTCGGCCAGCCCATCCCCTTTCCGCTCCGCGATACAGATCAGAACAGAGAAAACGGCCAGCACGGCTCCCGTTGCGAAGGGAAATGCGCCGGTGCCAAGCCGGGTCGGTACGCCAAGGCCGAGTTGCCAGCCACCGACCATGAAAATGATGCTCAGCGCAAAGAGGAGAATCCCGCCGATCTCGCCGCCCCAGCCGAGTCCCCCGATGTCTTCCTCATGCTCAGACAACTGGTTTGGATGGTTCTGAGGTTCGGTCGGCATGCCGTTTACCCTCTGCCTGCACGGCATGAGCGCGCCGTCCTTTGCACCGCTGCGCTATGCGTGGCAGGCTTTCGATGATACGCGGTGCATGCAGGACATGAGAGAAGTACGGGGTGGCGAATATGGCTGGTGAGAAAACGGCGGGCGGCATTTCCATCCATGCCGTGGATGTCTCGCGTGGAGTGCCTGCGGCGGGACTCGTGGTGCGGCTGCGCCGGCTGCAGCCAGAGGCGGGACTGATTGCGGAAGGGGCGTGCTCGGCCAATGGGCATTTTGCCCATGCTGTTGCCGACGGCATGGGCGTGCTTCGCGGTACCTATGAGGTCGAGTTCGACGTCGGTGCGTTCTTCAGGCAAGCAGGCGTCCAGATTCCTGATCCATCTTTTCTCGATGTCGCGGTGTTCCGATTTGGAATTGATGCCGTTCACGAGCATTTTCACCTGCCCTTCAAATTCACCCCGTGGGGCTTCTCGCTGTTCCGTGGCGGCGCCTAGATCCGTCGCAATCCGGCTTGTGAATTCACCCATCGGCCGTCTCCGCAGAGCGGGGCGGTATTGCGTCGCCGGATGCGCATCCGAAGGTGCGGCTGACCCGCGAGGAAATGACAGACGCTATTTCGGCAAGCGTCGAAACATGTTCCTCCACCGGCGATGCGGCCAAGCGGCGCTGGAACACGTCGAACACCGTTTCCAGATCGGGAACGCGATGCAGCGCCAGGATGAACGGATGGCCGAAGAGCTTGCTGTAAGCTGCGTTCATGGAAGACAGCCGCTCAGCTTCTTCGCCCTCAAGTGATGTCAGTCCGAGCCGGCCCTGCTCGCTGGTCGAAGCCTCT
Source organism: Hoeflea sp. (assembly GCA_965233445.1). Taxonomy (GTDB): domain Bacteria; phylum Pseudomonadota; class Alphaproteobacteria; order Rhizobiales; family Rhizobiaceae; genus Hoeflea. The sequence goes on along the minus strand of OZ247491.1, from coordinate 3,528,129 downwards.
GTCATGCTTCCGGCGGCAGCCTCGCTGCCAGCCAATTCCGGATGCGCCCGGAAGAGCGCGACACGCTGTTCGAAACTCGATGCAAGGATCGTGTCGACCAGTCGCTGGGCAAGCTCATCGGCAGAGGCAAATGGCCTCAGATCAACCGTGCCTTCAGCGACCCAGACAGATCTTTCCAGCATCGGCTCCAGCATGCCCAGTGCCACGCTTCGTGGTGCGGCGTTCAGTTCTTGCAGATCCCTGATCATTGCCATGAGCACGACTTTCCAGCGGAATTCACACTCAGGCTAAATGCGCTGTTCATTGCCGTCCATGGCATAATATGCAACATTACGTTCTAAAAAACAGGATGGTATCCGATGCAGCTGCACCTCGTTCCCCGCTGCCTGCACTACATCGAGGCTGTCGCCGAACACGGCTCGATCCAGGGGGCAGCACGGGCGATCGGCATTTCTGCTTCGGCCATCGACCGGCAGATCATGCTCATCGAAGAGCAACTGGGCGTCCGCCTGTTCGACCGGCAGACCCGTGGCATGCAGCTTTCTCCGGCAGGGGAGATGTTCGTCCGCCTGTCACAGAAATGGCGGGCGGACGAAACCCGAATACAGTCCGATGTGAAGCGCATGCAGGGAGTGGATTTCGGCCATATTCGGCTTGCGGCGATGGACAGCCTTGTCAACGGCGTCATCCCCCAGTTTCTGAAGACCATATCGGAAAAATATCCGCGGGTGCGGGTGGACGTGGAGGTGACGACGCCCGACGAAGCGGCCGAACTCTTGGAGAACGGCCAGTGTGACATGGTTCTCTGTTTCAATTTGCGACGCCACAAGGACGTCCATGTTGTCTGGTCCGAACACCTGCCGCTGTACTGCGTGCTTGCGCCGATGCACCCGCTCGCCGGCCAGTCCTCGGTCAGCCTTTCTGATGTGCGCAAACACGCCATCGTTATTCAAAGCAAGGCACTTTCGATCCGCAGGATGCTCGACGAAAGGCACTCGTGGACGTTTGAAGACGGTGCCCCGCCGGTCGTGACGAATTCCCTCCAATTGCTGAAACAGCTCGCGATTGCAGGCAAACATGTGGCGCTGACCTCGGAGATGGATGCTGCACCGGAACTCATGAGTGGCAGTCTTCTGGCTGTTCCGGTGACTGGGACCAACGTTGCAGCCCAGTCGATCAGTGTTGCCGTCGATGCCCGGCGAACACTTCCGCGCATTTCTCACATCGTCGCGGACTGCCTGACTGAAGAGGTCTCGAAGACGCTGAACGCGATCCGGGAAACCCGCCAAGGCTGACTTGACTTCCACATCTTTCTGTCGACCGCAGCCTTCGTGACGCCAATGACTCCCGGGGGCTGCCGATGGACACTCCGCCAATGGCGATGGACGGGCGAAGCAGACAGCCATGGCCTATTAGGCCCGGAGTGCGTCAGAAGTGAACGTCATCCGGGGGAGCATATTTTCAATGCTCTTCCCCGCCACCCTCGGGACGGGATGGTCGAAGGGGTTGCATCAGATGTTTTTCGTCTCGACCGTTTGCCTGCAACGGCCGGGGGAGGTCGGTCCAATCGGGCGGCGGCGTCGCTGCCTCATTGTCGACTGTTCAAAGCGGGCGTGTTTCTTTCACATAGGTCTCGAAGAAGTCGGAGAAGGTCGCCACGCGCAACGGAAGCCGATCATAGGGTGGATAATAGAGCGTCAGCCAAAGCTCGGGCGCCGACCATCCGGGCAGGACCTCGACGAGGCGCCCGGCCGCCAGGTCGTCCTCGACAATGAAGCGCGGCAGGAGCGTGATCCCCTCGCCATTCAGCACCAGCCGCGCCAGGAGGTCGCCGTTGTTGGCGCTGAAGGGGCCTTCCGCCCGATGGCTGCGGCGGTCCGTCCCGTTTGCAAGCTCCCAGATCTCCTCGCGCGCATCGGCGCGGTAGCTGAGGCAGGCCAGGTCCTTGAGGTCGTCCGGTGACTGCGGCTCGCCCTTGGCCGTCAGATATTCGGGTGCCGCGACCAGAACGCGCGACACCTTGCAGATCTTTCGCCAGATCGTCGACTTGTCGGCGGGCGGACCGGAAATGCGGATGGCGAGGTCATAATCCTCCTCAAGGATGTCGACGAAGCCGTCGGAGAGACTGAGCGCGACATGGGTTTGCGAATGCAGCGTCGCGAATTGTGACAGCACCGCTGGCAGCACCTTCAGTCCCAGCGACATCGGCGCGCTGATCCGGATCAGGCCGGAGGTGACGCCTTGCGCCTCCCGGGTCTCCTCCGTCGCCTCCGCGAGGCCGCGCGCGAGCGGCGCCACGCGCTCCACATAGACAGTCCCCGCCGATGTCAGCGAGACCTGACGCGTCGTGCGCACCAGAAGCTGCACGCCCAGGCGGTCCTCGAGCGCGGCGACCGTGCGTGTGACCGAGGCCGGGCTCAGCCCAAGCTGCCGGGCCGCGCCGGCAAAGCTCTGCTGTTCAGCGACGGCGAGGAAGACGCGAATTGATTCCAGTTCGCCCATGAAGAACCATTACGCCAAACGCAACAGTGAATGCAAGATTATTGCTATTCTCGCAAAGCGCGTGCGCCCTTATGTTTCGGCTCAAGCAATATCACTCAGATCAAGGATCCTGCCATGCTCACACAGATCAAGGGCCTGCACCACACCACGTCAATGGCTGCCGACGCCCAGGAAAACAACACTTTCTTCACCAAGCTCCTCGGCCTCCGCCGCGTCAAGAAGACCGTCAATTTCGACGCCCCTGACGTATATCACCTCTACTACGGCGACGAGGTCGGCACCCCCGGCTCGGTGATGACCTACTTCCCATTCCCCCACATCGTGAAGGGCCACCGTGGCACCGGCGAGGTTTCGGAGACCGCGTTCGCCGTACCTGAGGGCTCGCTCGAATTCTGGCGCGAGCGCCTTGCAGCCGCGGGCGTCGAGGGGCTCAAGGATGTCGAGCAGTTCGGCGAAAAGCGTCTCCGCTTTCTGGGTCCCGATGGTGACGGGTTCGCGCTGGTCGAGGTGCAGGGAGACACAAGGGCTCCGTTCAGCGGCGGGCCGGTTCCGGCTGACAAAGGAATCCACGGCTTCCGGGGCGTGACCATGCGCCTTCGCGACGGCGCTGCCACAGCGGAACTCCTGGAGTTCATGGGCTATGAAAAGGTGGCCGTCGAGGGCGTGCTCACCCGCTTCTCGATCAGGAACGGCAACGGTGCCGACAGTGTCGACCTCGAGGTGCTGCCCGACGTCGGGCGGGCGCGGGAGGGTGCCGGCTCCGTTCACCACGTCGCCTTCGCCGTTGAAGACCGGGCGGCCCAGCTGGAGGTCCGCAAGGCATTGATCGACGCCGGGGTTCACGTCACGCCGGTCATCGACCGCGACTACTTCTGGGCGATCTACTTCCGTACGCCCGGCGGCATCCTTTTCGAGATCGCCACGAACGAGCCGGGCTTCGATCGCGACGAGGACATCGCGCATCTCGGCGAGGCGCTGAAGATCCCCGAGCAACACGCCCACCTGCGAGGCCGGATCGAGCAGTTGCTCGCTCCCATTGCCGACTGATTTCCCAACGCTCCGCCGGCTCCGTCCGGCGGACCTCCCCCCGGAGAGCACATCATGTCCCTCGATACCTATCATCACATTGCCAAGGCTCCCGCGTCCGGCGCTCCGCTGGTCTTCACCTTCCACGGCACGGGCGGTGACGAGCAGCAGTTCACGGGCCTCGTCGAGCAGATCCTGCCGCAGGCAGGCATTGTCTCGCCGCGTGGCGACGTCTCCGAGCACGGTGCGAACCGCTTCTTTCGCCGCACTGGCGAGGGCGTCTATGACATGGACGATCTGGCGGTCCGAACCGCGAAAATGACCGGTTTCATCCGTGCGCACCGCGAGGCGAACCCCGACGCTCCCGTTTACGGCCTCGGCTATTCCAACGGCGCGAACATCCTCGCCTCCGTGATCTTCGGGACCCCGGATCTCTTCGACCGGGTGGTGCTGATGCATCCGCTGATTCCGTGGACGCCCGAGGCGAACCCGTCGCTCGGCTCTGTCGACGTGCTGGTCACCGCAGGCCGGCGCGACCCGATCTGCCCGCTGCCGCTGACCGAGGCATTGGTCCGCTACCTCGAGGAGCAGGGGACGCAGGTCGACCTGCAGCTGCACGACGGGGGTCACGAGGTGCGGCAACCGGAACTGGCCGCGATCGAGACGTTCCTCCAGCGCCGCACCTGACCCGGTTGCGTCGTTCGGCGGCGGCTCACCCCATCATCCGTTGGGCAACAAATGCTCCGATGAGTTCCATGCGGCTTGAATGGATCGGCAGATAGCCGATCCTCACCGCGTTATCGCAATACGCTGCCCCGGCTGTCAGACCCGGTGTCACCTCATTCATGCGGACCCGCTCGGCGCGAACCTTCTTCTCACTCGAGAACCGAAAGCTGAGAGGAAAACACCTGGGTGCAGCAAATCGGCGTGCGGCGAACCCTGGATGAAGCGATACGGCTCGACAACGATGCGGCCCTGTTCGGATCGCTGTGTGTTCCGGAAGAGCCTGGAGGCGCTCCCCAGATTTTCCCCTGACGATACCCGCACGTTCATGCATCGTCCTGCACAAACGCGTTTCGGCCTGCATGTATCTGCAAGCATGAATATGGCTGGAAAACCGTTGTTCTGCGGGGGAATGGCGGAGAGGAAGGGATTCGAACCCTCGATACCCTTTTGAGGTATACTCCCTTAGCAGGGGAGCGCCTTCGACCACTCGGCCACCTCTCCGTTGCCCGTCTGTTACCGCAGGCGGGTCACGTAATCAACCGCAATTCCGCCGCCCCGGGCATCTCGCTTCCAACCTGTGATTTTGGACACAGGTTGATCGTTCCGAGATGAGGCTATGCGGACGCCCCGGGCCGTTCGTCCGTTCTCCGGGGAAGCAGAAGAGAGTTCGAAGTGCGGTGCCGCCAAAGCCGCGACCGCGCGCTTCACTGTCCTTCACGGTCGGTCGTTTCCCTTCACGTCTCTGAACCCGTTCCGCTGGCGACTCCGGCACGATTGATCGCGTTCAGAGCCGTCGCGCACTGGTCGAGGTCATTGGTCGCCAGATGCGCATAGCGAAGCGTCATCTGAATGGTCTGATGACCGAGGAAAGTCTGTACGCGCCTGAGATCGATTCCGGCCTGAACCAGACGCGAGGCGCAAGTGTGCCGCAATATGTGTGGCACCATGTGCGGATCATCCGAAAACCGGTTCTCCTTTCGGGCCTGGTTCCAGTTGTATTTGAAGTTGGCGTAGGGAATCGTGGAAAACGGGCCGGTAGTGCCATGGGCGCGGGCAGATACCAAGGCCAAGGCCTCTGCGGCGCGCTCGGTCAGCGGAACCGACCTGCTCCTGCCTGATTTGGTGAGCCAGAAGGTCGCGACGCCCTTGTGAATATCGCCCCATTTCAGCGCCAGCGCTTCGCCGATGCGCGCGCCGGTGTCGAGCAAAAACATGCACAGGAGCTCATGATGCGGGTTGCGCTCGCCGATGGCGGAAAACATCACCGCCTCTTCTTCCAGGGTCAGAAAACGCACGCGGGAGTTGCGTTCCCTCAGCCGGACATATGAGGGCAGCCGTGCTATCTGTCCACTCCTTTCGGCTTTCCGTAGCAGTCTGTACAGGGCTGAAAGCTTCCGGTTTATGGTCGAGTTGCGGTTGCCCAACTTTCGGAAATGATCGACAAGCCTGTCGATCAGCATATCATCATAGGTTGCAATTCGTTGCAACTGCATGAAGTCGTGGATTTCGTGAACGAAGGCGCAGCAATTTTCCTTGTGCCTGCCGTTTTCCCACAGCGCACCCGAATGTTGGCGCCACAGTTCGGCAAGGAGAGGAGTGCTGTCTACAGCTTCAGACCTCGTCCCCGTGAGGGCTGCGCGTGCACAGTCAGCATTGGCGTCGGGTAAATCGAGCTCTGACTCCACGTACCCCGAATAGTTGAAACCCGTTGAGAAAGCAAAACTTACTTTGTCTCTAGTCATCAACGGTTGTGGCTGCCGCCATAACCAATTTTTCTATCGAGAATGCCGGCGGCCGAAGCCGCCGGTTTCTAGGCTTGGTTGTCAAACCAAGATCTGATCAGAACGAGCGCTGAACGCGGAGCGTTGCACCGAAGTTGTCGCCGTTCACAGCAGCACCGTTGTCGTACCAAGCGAGTTCCGGTGTGACCACCAGACCGGGAACGACGGTGTAGTTCATGTTACCGACAACGCTCCAGCGGTCCGAAGTACCGGCGGCATTGCTCTCAACCCACTGGATCTGGGTGTTGAAGGCGACCTTGTCGGATGCGGTGTAGGTGCCACCGGCGATGACCGAGAAAGTCTCGCCAGTTGCGGGACCGTTAAAGGCCCAGGTGTTATAGGCCGAGCTGTTCTCACCGTACATGAGCATCGCGAAGAGCGAAGCCTGGTCGCTGAGGGTCACGTCGGCGCGGAGCTTACCGGCCCAACCGCCACGCTGACGCAGCACGCCGGCGAAGACGTAATCGTCGCGCGTATCGAAGCCGACAACCGCGCTGAGATCGAACATGCCGGCGTTGTAGCCAGCACCGACAACAACATGCGGCATGTAGTCGTCGATACCCCAGCCCTGAGCAACGTTGGTCTGCGCAGGCGTCAGTGCGCCGCCGCCGGTTGCAACAGTGTTGTACGTCACGTTCAGGCTGTCATCACCCTGTTCGAACGAGATACCGGCCCGGAAAGCGCCACCGTTGTAGGTGTAGCTGATCAGGTTGGTGTCGAACGGGCCGTAGCCGCCTGCGAGCGTGTCGTTGATGACCGCTCCGCCGTAACCGGTCCAGGTGGTAAAGAAGGATTCGTCCTTACCGACGCGGAGACCGCCAAGCTGGATCCATGCGAAGTTGATCGAGAACTCGTTTTCATTCGAGTAACCGTTGGCGACGCCAAGACGTGCAGGGTTGGCGGCATTCCATACGGCATTGGTACGACCGTTGGTGTCGTACTGCCAGCGGGTTTCGACATAGGTGCGCAGGGTGCCCATTTCGGTTTCCGAAGCGGTCGACACGCGGAACGAAGCGCGGGCGCGCTTGTTGTAGGTGCCTTCGCCGGTTGCCGAAGTGACTTCGAGCAGGTCGCCGCCACTGATGTCGTAACGGACATAGCCGTGGATGCGCAGGCAGGTTTCGGTGCCCGGGATGTAGAAGAAGCCGGTGCCGAAGGCGTCGCAAACGCGGACGTATTCAACGGGCTCAGGCTCGGCTGCGATGATGGCGTCGGCGGCGCGTGCGCCGGAAACAGCGACGAGAGCCGCTGCGGAGCCGAGGAGAAGGCTCTTGATGTTCATTTTCTGACCTCCAGTCAAAAGACAATCGTTCTGCCGGAAGGCCAGAGCGGAACAGTGATGTCATGGAGGATCTTGGCGGCTCCGATTTCCTGGCGTTTCAACGTTTCTACGGGGACACGGGTGGGGCAATTGCGAAGCGCCTGCTTGTCCGGGGCGTGCAGTGCTCGTCGCAGATCCAGCCTGAACCGAGCGTGGGGCGGACCTCGAGCAGAAGGACGAGCAGGGCCGGGGTTTTGATTTTGGACTTCCATGTCCGCTTCATGTCAGGGGCCGGGAAGACGCAGACGCTCGCTGTCCGGTCGGTTTTGACTTCCACCTGGCGGTTTCCGGACTGCGACTCATAGAGGACATCATAGAGAGGGACCGTCGAATCCCGGTTTCACCAGGCGGCATGCGCGCAGCTCTGCCGGGTCCCGATTCGAATCGATCATGGGCACGCATATCGTTGAGCATGCCAACCGGGCGAACCGGAATCGCTGTCTGCACGGCGCAATCGCTCCCCTTAGCCGGTTGAAAACGCGGCCAAACACTAATGAAAGGTAAACAAATCAGCGCCCAGTCGATGATTTCGTGTCATTTGTGCAACAGGCCAAGGGGAAGGCATGGTGTGAATGTCCCAACCGGGTTGATCGGCGTTGCACCGTGGCGGCTGGCGAGTATGTTCACCGAAGCGAGGCGGGCATCCGCCTGTCTTCTTCCATCGTGGGGATGGGGCAGGGAACGCTGTCCTTCAGCAACAACCCAGACCCTTTATTACTTTTGACTGGAGGTCAGAAAATGAACATCAAGAGCCTTCTCCTCGGCTCCGCAGCGGCTCTCGTCGCTGTTACGCGCCGCCGACGCCATCATCGCAGCCGAGCCTGAGCCCGTTGAATACGTCCGCGTTTGCGACGCCTTCGGCACCGGCTTCTTCTACATCCCGGGCACCGAAACCTGCCTGCGCATCCACGGCTACGTCCGTTACGACATCGGCGCCGGCGAGCTGTTCGAAGTCACTTCGGCAACCGGTGACCAGACCTACAACAAGCGCGCTCGCGCTTCGTTCCGCGTGTCGACTGCTTCGGAAACCGAAATGGGCACCCTGCGTACCTACGTCGAAACCCGCTGGCAGTATGACACCAACAGCCTGACCAACGCCGGCGCGTTCACCGCAACCGGCTTCCAGGCTCGTAACGGTTACTCCAACGACGGCGAGTTCTCGATCAACTTCGCATGGATCGAACTCGGTGGTCTCCGCGTCGGTAAGGACGAGTCGTTCTTCACCACCTGGACCGGTTACGGCGGGTCGGTCATCGCCGATACGCTCGCAGGCGGCTACGGCCCGTTCGACACCAACCTGATCAGCTACACCTACAACGGTGGCGCTTTCCGGGCCGGTATCGCACTTGAGCAGGGTGACGACAGCTACAACAACACCAACTTCACGGTTTCTCCCGCTGGTGTTATCGCTCCGGCCGCTGCAACCACCACCGGTTGGGGTATCGATGACTACATGCCGCACGTTGTTGTCGGTGCTGGCTACAACGCCGGCATGTTCGATCTCAGCGCGGTTGTCGGCTTTGACACACGTGACGACTTTGTTCTGGCAGGCGTTGGTCTCCAGCAGCGTGGCGGTTGGACCGGTAAGCTCCGTGCCGACGTGACCCTCAGCGACCAGGCTTCGATCTTCGCGATGCTCATGTACGGTGAGAACACCTCGGCCTACACCACCTGGGCAAATGGTCCTGCAAACCAGGAAACCTTCTCGGTCATCGCCGGTGGTACCTACACCGCATCCGACAAGGTCGCTTTCAACACCCAGATCCAGTGGGTTGAGAGCAACGTTGCTGGTGTTTCCGATCGCTGGAGCGTTGTCGGTAACATGAACTACACCGTCGTTCCCGGCCTGGTGGTCACACCGGAACTCGCTTGGTACGACAACGGTGCTGCTGTGAACGGCGACAACTTCGGCGCCATTCTCCGCGTTCAGCGCTCGTTCTAATCAAACCTCGGTTTGATCTGAATAGAACCCGGCAGCGAAAGCTGCCGGGTTTTTTCGTGTTTGCAAACGCTTAGCTGTACAGCGAGGCGCCTGCAGGCCCGATCGTTACATTGCGCGCACTCTCGAACTGTCCGACGACAAGCTGGCCGTCCAATCGGCTCAGCGGTAGGGCACCTCCGCGGGAGGGGGCCTTTGGCCTTGGCCATTGGTCAACCGCGATGCTAGGCTTCAGGTCCTGAACGCTTTGCGGAGATTGCATGCGCAACTGGAAAACCTGGATCTGGCCCGGCGTCGCCACGGTCGCGTGTCTGACCGCGCTGGCGGTTTGGTTGAATCTCGACACGGTCGAGGCGGATCTCAAAGGCCGGGTGACTGCGGCGCTCGCGGCAGATCATGCCTGGGCCGGCATTGCGCTTGACGGGCGCGACCTGACCCTGCAGGGACTTGCTCCCTCCGCGGAGAACCAGGCCGAAGCGCTATCCATTGCGCAAAAAGCCTATGGCGTGCGGATGGTCATCGACGAGACCGGATTGCTGCCCGAGCAATCGCCCTATTCGTTTTCAATCGAGAAGACCGAAAACGGGCTGGTGCTGAGCGGGTTCGCACCCGACACCGCGACCAGGGCACGGCTGATCGCCCGTTTGAGCGAAACCCTTCCGGGAATTGCATTGCTGGACCAGTTGAAACTGGCCCGCGGCGCCCCCGATGAGTTCGCAGCGCTGGTCGGGTTCGGCTCGTCCGCGTTTACCCGTTTTTCGACCGGTCTCATGGAGTTGAACGGGAATGATCTGCACATAAGAGGGCAGGCGCTTAATCCGGCGGATCACGAGGTCGCATTGAGGCTCCTTTCGGCAGCGCCGCCGGGGGCAGGTCGCATTGCAAGCCTGGACATCTCGCCAGCGCCGGCGGGCGGCGATTACATCTGGTCCGCGGAAGTCGATGATGCAGGATTGACGCTTCGTGGCTACGTCCCGGACGCCTCCACGCGAAGCGCCGTGATCGCCGCGGCGGCAGCGAGCCGCTCCGAGCTTGCAGTGGTTGACGAGATGCGTTTTGCATCAGGGGTTCCCGAGGGTGTCGACTGGCTTGCCGCCGCGCGGGAAGCAATCGCGCTGCTCTCCCCGATGGCGAACGGTCAGGTTTCGATTCGGAACGACATGATCGATATTTCCGGCCAGATCGACGATGCGGAGACTTTCCGCGCGTTCCAGGCGAGGCTTGATGAGGGACTTGCAGGAGGTGTGAAGCTGGGCACCACGGATATCGGACTTGACCGGATTTCACCATTTGTCTGGACCGCCTCCCTGGAGTCCGATCGTCTGCTGCTCGAGGGTTTTGTTCCCAGTGAAGCTGTCGCCGACCGTCTCGTCCGATCGGCTCGGCTGAAACTGGGGTCGCTTCGTATCGACAACCGGATAAAGGTCGCGGCGGGGGCGCCGGAAGGCTTTGCCGCCGCTGCCGACGCCGCGTTGCAGGGCCTCAGCAGGCTCGAGGATGGCGTCGCGACACTCAGTGACACGGAATTGGGCCTCAAGGGCAGCGCGTTCAGCGCCGCTGCAGCACGGGGATTGGCCGAGCAGCTCGAAACGGCCGTGCCGGACGCCTTTGTGCTGAGCGAGACGGTGACGCAATTGCCGCTGCCATCGCAAAGTCTGAACGGCGCCCAGTGCCAAGGCCAGATCGATCGCGTCGCCGCGCAAAATTCGGTGCTGTTTGACACGGGCGAGGCCCGCATTCAGTATCATTCGCAGGGCTATCTCGACCGCATCGCCTTCCTTGTGCGCCAATGTCCGGACGTGCGGCTGGAAATTTCAGGTCATACCGATGCGGATGGCGAAGCGGATGCCAATCGCGCTTTGTCTGAACGGCGAGCGGAAGCGGTGGCGGCCTACATGAGGGATGCCGGGGTTGCTCCCGACCGGCTGGTGTCGGTCGGATACGGCGAGTCAAAGCCTGTAGCAGACAACGAAACCGAAGCCGGAAAGGCCGCAAACAGGCGGATCGAGTTCCGGATTGTTGAATGACAGAGGGGTCCTGGCCCCACAGGAGGTGACGATGTTTTACGTGTTCGCGCACATGTGGTTCTGGATCCTGTGTGCATTCCTCGTCGGCTGTGTCGTGGGATGGACAACCTGCGGAGGCAAGCGCGCATGACCGGCTCAGGAACTGACGAGGGGAGGGAGACGTGATCATGTTGGTGTTGCAGACCCTTTTTTTCATGGCGATCGCCTTCGTGGCCGGTTGCTTCTTCGGATGCTGGCTGAAGCGCAGAATTGACAGCGGCACGGTGGAGCTTTCACCCGCCAAGACCGTGTCTCACGCGGCCAAACCCGGTGAGGCCGCGGCGACACCGGCCTCGTCACCATCGGCCGGGCCCTCAAGCTCGGCACCAGCTGAACCGTCCGGTTCCGAGACCGCTGCCAAACCGGATGCCGCGCCGCCGGTCGCAGCTGCCGCAACCGCGCCGGTTGCCAAGGGGCAGGACAGTGTGCAGTCGGAACCGGCTGCTCCGAAGGAGCCGAAACCCGCAGGCAAGGCTGCTAAATCAAAGTCTTCGGCAAAGAAGGCCTCTGCGGGCACTTCCTCCAAAAAGGCATCCCCGGACAAGAAGGCGGCATCGGCGAAATCCGCTACGTCAAGCAAGGCCAAACCGGCGGCCACCAAGGCAAAAGCCGTATCGGGCACAAAGCCGGCCGCTGCCGCCGGGCCTGACAATCTGAAGAAGATCAAGGGCGTCGGCCCTCAGCTTGAGGCCAAGCTCAACGCCATCGGCGTGACCAGCTTTGCCCAGATCGCCAAATGGACCAGGAAACAGCAGGCCGAGTTCAGCGAGCAGCTTTCATTTCCCGGGCGCATCGAACGTGACGATTGGGTCGCCCAGGCGAAGGTTCTTGCCAAGGGCGGAGACACCGAGTTCTCAAAACGTGTGGCCAAGGGCGATGTTGCCAGCTCGAAAGGCGCGGCCAGCGGCACCGGCAAATCCGGGAGCTGATTGTGCAGCCCCGCGTGCCTTTGACACATGCATGACGGGCCCTTTGAAGACCTTGATCTGCAGCCCGATTGGTGTTGCTCCATCGGACTTGATCCTGCACGAAGTGCAGCCGCTGCGGGGCTTGGCACGGAACCGAGTTCCGTACGGATCTGATGTGATTTCAATGCTTTCGGGTCTTGTCCACGGAGGCGAAGAACCGGGTCAGGATTTCCGGGATTCCGGACAGGTGCAGGATCGGTGCATGTCCGTGCCCCCTGATCGTATGGGTCTCGAGATGAGGCACGCGCGCCTTCATCGCGTCCAGCGTCTGGGCTGAAAGCAGGGTTGAGTGTTCACCGCGCAGGGCCAGCAACGGCATTGCGCCCAATCCTTCGAATTGCGGCCAGAGCGTGGGCAGGGGCGTGTTCAGATCAAGCCCCTTGAGACCTTCAAGCAACGCCGGATCGTAGTCCGGAACCAGCTTGCCGTTGCGCTCGACATAGACGGCTCGGGCAAAATCGGCCCAGTCTGCGTCGGTCAGGGCGGGAAAGCTCTTTCCGTGCGCCTCGGCAAGCACCCTGGCTGCCTGGGACCAGTCCGCGGGCTTTGGGGTCCGGGAAAGATAGGCCTTGATCTGCGCCAGTCCGGCACCCTCGATCACCGGCCCTATGTCATTGAGCACACCGGCTGCCATGATGCCGGGCCTCGTGGCCGCGAGAACATGCATGATGAGACCGCCGCGCGAGGTGCCGATGAAGATCGCGTGTTCCAGCCCCAGCGCCGCCATTCCGTTGAGAATGTCCTCGGCTTCGGTGGTGATCGTGTAGCGGGCCGGATCCTTGTCCCATGCCGACTGGCCACGGCCGCGGTAGTCGAAACTCACCACCCGGCGCGGTGCCTTGGGGTGACGCGAGATCAGCATGGCGAGATCGTGGAAGTCCCGGGTGTTGCGGGTCAGGCCGGGAAGGCAGACAACCGGCAGACGCCCGCGGGTCAGCGGATCGTGGCGTCCATAATCCGCCGCATGAAGCCTCAACCCGTCCCGTGCAGAATAGAATACATCCTCATGGGTGACCGGGGCGAGGGTCTCGATATCCTGATTGGTCATGAATACTGGTGTTCTCCGTGCGGATTGGCTTGATCGCTATACCGCATTTTCCGGACCAAGCCACTTCTGCGAGATGATGTTTGTCAGATTCGGCGGGGCGCTCCCGCCGTTACCGACGGGAACTGCCGTTGTCACCGGCGACCGAAGCGCAGATCGTTTTCGATGCTTGCGGGCTGGCCCAGACGTGCCTTGTAGACCTGGTAGTTCTCCAGAATGCGCTGAACGTAGTGCCGCGTTTCAGTGAACGGGATCATCTCGATCCAGTCGATCACCTCGTCGAGAGGCTTGCCGCGAGGATCGCCGAAACGCTCGATCCACTCGGAGACCCTGCGTGGTCCGGCATTGTAGGCGATGAATGTCAGGATGTAGGATCCGCCGAAGTCGCTGATCTGTTCGCCGAGGAAATGGGCGCCAAGGGTGGCGTTGTACCCGGCGTCCGCCGTCAGCCTCGGCTTGGAATAGGGCAGGCCGTGGCGGGCGGCAACGCCCTTGGCGGTGCCGGGCAGAAGCTGCAGCAGCCCCCGGGCATTCGCGGGCGAGACAGCGGCCTTGTTGAACGCGCTCTCCTGCCGCGCGATCGAATAGGCAAGGGCCTTGCCGGCGCCGGATATGTTGGCGCTGGCCGGCACTGCCCCGAGCGGGTACGCGAGCGCTGCGACCTCAAGCCCGCGGTTCCAGGCGATCTTGCCCACCTGCAGTGAGATCTGATGATCCCCGCGTCGTTCGGCCATCGCCGCGAGGATCGCGAGCTCGCCGGGGCTTTCGAGCTCACCCGCGAGCGCGCGGTAGAGGCTGTCGGCGCGCCACTGATGACCGGCGCTCTCGAGCTTGCGGATGGCCACGACCGCTTCGCGCGAGGCAAAGCGTGCGCGGTCGGCGTCGCTTGGAGAGGGGTAGGCTATGTTCAGCGCCTTGCGGTCAAGTTTGGCTGCTGCGAGCTGGCCATAGAAGGTCGTCGGATACTCAGCCGCCCTCTCGAAGTGAGTCCTTGCGTCTCCACCGCCGGCCTCGGCGGCGCGTCCGAGCCAGTAGTGCGCGCGGGCGGTGGAGATCTGGCCGTCCACGACATTCAGGATGTTGGCAAAATGCCGGGATGCAGTCTGCGGGTCCTTCAGCCCGCGCAACGCATACCATCCGGCATGAAATTCGGCCTCTGCATAGTCTGCCGGGCTTTGCGCCAGATGCGCGGCGGCAAGATCGTAGGCTTCCTTGAACTCGCCCTTTTCATAAAGGCCTCTGCTGATGACCCGCGCCTCGATCCACCATTCGTCGGGATCAACCAGAACGGCCTTGTCGCGCGGCATTTTCGCAAGCAGCTTCGCAGCTTCGCGGTCGCGCTCGAGTTCGCGCAGATGCCGGATCCTGATGAAGAGATAGGCGGGGTCGTCGTGCCAGGACGGATGCACTTTCGATATCGCGTCGGCGGCGCGGGCGGGGGTGCGGATCACCGCGCTCCAGGCACGGTAGAGGGATTGTGCCTCGGCAAGTTTGGCCAGCGGCTCTGCTTCGCTCAGGTGGTCGCGGTAAAGCAGCATTTCCATGCGGCGGAGATGGTCGGCCTTGGTCAGGAGCCCTTCGAACTCGTCGAGGAAAATGCCGGTTTCCTGCCGGTCCATGCGCTCAGTCCGCCATGTCTGCGCCGCCACGGCGGCCGCCCGGCCGGTCTGGCCGGTGGAGAGCAGTGCGCGAACGAGCAGGATCACACCTTCAACGGTTTCCGGACCTGTGTCTTCAAAGGTTCCGAGCACCTGCTCGTTGGACGGGTTTTCCGCAAACAGCGCCCGCTCGGCAAGCGCGTTCAGCGATCCCAGTCCCGGCCAGCCTTCGAGTTCGGCCGCAGCAGACCTGATCTCGCTGGAGGGCACTCCTTCGATGCCGGACAAGGCGATGGACCAGGTGAGGATGTGGCGATCGATCGTCGACCGGGCCATGGAGTCGCGGATGGCGCGCGCCCGGTCCGGATCCCGGTCATTGAGCGCATCAAGGCCCGAGGTCAGCTTCTCGCTCGCGGCGATGGATGATGCCGGTGCTCCGGATCTCGCCCCTGCCTGGGGAGCCGGATCTGAAATCTCGGGTTTGGGAACAGGAACCGGGATGTTTCCCTGGGGAAGGGGGGCAGTCGCTGCAGATCCCGAGCAGACCGAGAAGGCGCAAAGCATTGCTGCGGCAAATGGGATGTGTGACTTCATCTTGGGCTGTCCAAATTGCGTCTCCCTGACTGGGGTTCAAGCGCGGCCACCCCCGATGGCCGTGCCGAATTGCAGTTCGCTTCATCCGCGGCTCGCGCCTGTGCGAATGCCGAAGCGGATGCAAACCTACCACAGACTGTAAATCCGACCATTCGGGCGTAATAGCGGCAAATCGCCAAGAATGGTGCTCCATGCATCTCTGGCCGGCGGTTCAAACGCCAAATACACCGGCCTTTCAACGGGAAGGCTTTTCCAGTGCGTGGATTTCCTGTATCGCCTCCCATGACAGATTGGCGACAGATTTGCCGCCTTGCGATTGAAGAGTTTTGGAGACCAGAATGTTCAAGGGTTCCATGCCGGCCCTCATTACCCCTTTCACCGATGACGGCGCGGTGGACGAAGACGCCTTTGCGCGTCATGTCGAGCGGATGATCAAAGCCGGAAGCCATGGTCTCGTGCCGGTGGGAACGACCGGCGAGTCTCCAACGCTGACGCATGACGAACACAAGCGCGTCGTGGAGTTGTGCATCAAGGTGGCTGATGGCCGTGTACCGGTCATCGCGGGTGCCGGATCGAACAACACGGCCGAAGCGATCGAACTTGCGGTCCATGCGGAGATGGCAGGCGCCGACGCGGTGCTCGTGGTGACCCCCTATTACAACAAGCCGACGCAGAAGGGGCTTTACGCTCATTTTGGCGCGGTGGCCGAAGCAATCAAGCTGCCGATCATCATCTACAATATTCCGCCGCGCTCGGTCATCGACATGACCGTGCAGACCATGGCGGCCCTGCACAAGGATTTTCCGAACATCATCGGCGTCAAGGATGCGACCGCAAACCTGGCGCGCGTTCCCGAGCAGCGCATGGCCTGCGGTCCCGATTTCGTCCAGATTTCGGGTGAGGACCCGACCGCGCTCGGCTTCAACGCCCATGGCGGTGTCGGCTGCATATCCGTGACGGCCAACGTCGCGCCGCGGCAATGTGCCGAGTTTCAGGAGGCGACGCTGCGTGGCGACTACGCCGAGGCGCTCAAGATGCTGGACAGGCTGATGCCGTTGCACAAGGCGATCTTCACCGAGCCGGGCGTGGCCGGAACCAAGTATTGCCTTTCCAGGCTGGGCCTCCTCCGCAACGTGGTGCGCTCGCCGTTGACCGAAGTCGATGCGTCGACTGCGGCGCTGCTCGATGCGGCGCTGGAGCATGCGGGTGTTACGGACTGATCATGAACGCAGCAAAGGCAAAAAAGCCCGATCGCAACATTGTGGCGGAGAACCGCAAGGCCCGCTTCAACTACGAGATCACGGACACCCTGGAAGCCGGCCTCGTGCTGACCGGCACCGAGGTGAAGTCCCTGCGCCAGGGCAAGGCCAACATCGCTGAATCCTACGCCAATGAAGAGGGCGGGGAAATGTGGCTGATCAACTCCCATGTGCCGGAGTACCTGCAGGCCAACCGGTTCAATCACGAACCGCGGCGCCGGCGCAAGATTCTGCTCAAGGCGCGGGAAATTTCGCGGTTGGCGCAGGCTGTCCAGCGCGACGGCATGACACTCGTTCCGCTCAAGGTCTATTTCAATGACAAGGGGCTGGCGAAGCTGGAACTCGCACTGGCGCGCGGCAAGAAGCTGCACGACAAGCGCGAGACCCAGAAGCAGCGCGACTGGAACCGCCAGAAGACAAGGCTGCTGCGCGAGCGGGGGTGAGTGCGGGAGGCCAAGCGCCCGCTTCGTTTTATCCCGACAGGAACGTCCTCACGTCATCGAAGAGTGCCGCGAACATCTCCGGCGTCAACCGCCCGGTGTTGATGTTGTAGCGCGAGCAGTGATAGCTCGAAAAGAGCCGTACATTTCCGACATCGGTTGCCTGATGATGCGCGAAGGGATGCGCCGCCGGTCGCCCTTCGAGCGCGCGCACAGTACTGTCATGCGCAATCTTGCCCAGGCTTACGATCGCCCGGAGCCTGGGCATTGCTGTGATGCTTGACTGAAGGAAAACACGGCATGTGTTGATTTCGGCCCCGACGGGCTTGTTTGCGGGGGGCACACATCGGACCGCGTTGGTGATTGCCGTGCGTTTGAGCCGCAGGTCCTTGCCCGCGGCAAAGCCCTTGTCGATGAGCACGGAGAAAAGAAGGTCGCCGGACGCATCACCGGTGAACGGCCGGCCCGTACGGTTTGCGCCGCGCAGGCCCGGAGCCAGTCCGACCACCAGGAACTCGACGCTCTCGGGACCTTCGGGCGGGTGCCAGGTTTTCACCGGGCCGTTGTGCCATTCCGGGTGCAGCCGTCGGTTCTCGGCAATGAACCCGTGAAGCCGCGGACACAAGGCGCAATCGTGATCAGGCTCCACTGCAGTCTGCCCGGTCGTTCGAAAGACCGGCCCGTCAGTCGTCGTATTCATCCTCGAAGTCGTCTGCGACCGGTGCCGCGCGTTGAGGACGCTCGGACGGGTCCCGGCCGATCTCGGATTTGAGGCTCGTCAAATCGAGGAAGTAGTCAGCCTGCCTGCGCAAGTCATCGGCGATCATGGGGGGCTGGGTCGACAACGAGGAGACCACGGTCACCTTGCGTCCCTTGCGCTGCAGGGCTTCCACCAGCGAGGTGAAGTCGCCGTCGCCCGAGAAAATGACGAGGTGATCCACCACTTCCGCCTGTTCCATGGCGTCAATGGCCAGTTCGATGTCCATGTTGCCCTTCACCTTCCTGCGGCCCATGGAATCGGTGAATTCCTTGGCGGGCTTGGTGACGACCTTGTAGCCGTTGTAATCGAGCCAGTCGATCAGCGGGCGGATCGACGAATATTCCTGATCCTCGATCAGTGCGGTGTAGTAATAGGCACGAAGCAGATAGCCACGCGATTGAAACGACTTGAGAAGCTTTCGGTAGTCGATATCGAAGTTGAGGCCCTTCGATGCTGCATAAAGATTTGCCCCGTCAATAAAGAGGGCGATTTTCTCTCTTGGGTCAAACATAACAAAATTCCCTTCGGCAATTATCTGCCTGATTTCAAGCTGGTCCACCGTTCAGAATTATTCTGCAGTTGCGCGGAGGAAATGCACCGTTGCTGCAGAATGTTGCCGGTGGAAGCGGCCTATCGAATCAATACGTCATACATTAGGAGCACCTGTTACTGTCCCTCCCTTTTTTCAAGGGGGCAACTCGCCAGGGGTGGTAATTTTCTGTGATGCATGGTATCCGCACAATTCATCTTACAGCATCACGTTCCGATCCGCGCCACGTGGGCGGCGGGACCAAATGACTTGAAATCGCCGCATAATGTGTTTATCCGGCTGAAAAGTTCTCCCCATTCGCAGTTTGCAAAGGACAGGCAATGGCTCGCGTCACAGTCGAAGATTGCATCGACAAAGTTGAAAACCGTTTTGAACTGGTCCTGCTCGCCAGCCATCGTGCCCGGCAGATCTCGCAGGGTGGCCAGATCACCATCGCGCGCGACAACGACAAGAATCCGGTCGTCGCACTGCGCGAAATCGCCGATCAGACGCTGTCGCCGGGCGACCTGAAGGAAGATCTCATTCATTCGCTGCAGAAGCATGTTGAAGTGGATGAGCCGGAGCCCGATCCGGAGAAGTTCATCCAGTCCGGCGATGCGCCTGCCGAAGCGCAGGTCGAGGACGATCAGCCCGAAGGCGTGGCCTTCGGTTCGATGTCGGAAGAGGAGCTTCTTGCCGGTATCGAAGGGCTTGTGCCGCCTGAGAAAAGCGACGATTATTGATCCGGGTGTCCGGCCCGCCGCCGGTTCTTCGGAATTGCGGTCGCGGCCGGATCTCAGCCGATAGACAACTGATGCGATAGAATGCGCCGGTCGTTCGATTCGGCGCATTGTCTTGTTTTGGAGTGCAGCTTCCATGATGCGTCAGTACGAGCTCGTCGAGCGCGTGCAGAAATACAAGCCCGACGTCAACGAGGCTCTTCTCAACAAGGCCTACGTCTACGCGATGCAGAAGCATGGCAAGCAGACGCGCGCCAGTGGCGACCCCTACATTTCCCACCCGCTCGAGGTGGCCGCCATTCTCACCGAGATGCGGCTTGACGAGTCCACCATCGCGGTGGCGCTCCTGCATGATACCATCGAGGACACCACGGCCACCCGGGCCGAGATCGACGAACTGTTCGGTGAGGACATCGGCCGCCTGGTCGAGGGACTGACCAAGATCAAGAAGCTCGATCTGGTGACGAAGCGCGCCAAGCAGGCCGAAAACCTGCGCAAGCTTCTGCTGGCGATTTCCGATGACGTCCGGGTTCTTCTGGTCAAGCTGGCCGACCGCCTTCACAACATGCGCACCCTTGAGCACGTGCCGCCGCACAAGCGCGCGCGGATCGCCGAGGAGACCATGGACATCTATGCCCCGCTGGCGGGCCGGATGGGCATGCAGGCGATGCGCGAGGAACTCGAGGAACTGGCGTTTCAGAACATCAACCGCGAGGCCTACGAGACCGTAACGCAGAAGCTGGCCGAGCTTTCCGAACGCAACCGCAATCTCATTCACACCATCGAGATGGAACTCTCCGCGCTGTTCGAGCAGCAGGGTCTGTGCGCCACCGTCAAGGGGCGGCAGAAGAAGGCCTATTCGGTCTTTCGGAAGATGCAGTCGAAGTCGCTGTCCTTCGAGCAGCTTTCCGATGTCTTCGGCTTCCGGATCATCGTCGATACCGAGGCCGATTGCTATCGGGCGCTCGGCATCGTGCACATGCGCTGGTCGGTGGTGCCGGGGCGCTTCAAGGACTACATCTCCACGCCGAAGCAGAACGACTACCGCTCCATTCACACCACCATCGTCGGGCCCTCGCGGCAGCGCGTGGAACTGCAGATCCGGACGCGCAGGATGCAGGACATCGCCGAGCGCGGGGTTGCGGCGCATGCGCTCTACAAGGATGCAAGCGGCGAAGGCGACGAAGAGTTGCTGTCACGGGATTCGCGTGCCTATTCCTGGCTGCGTCAGACCATCGAGGCGCTGTCGGTCGGCGACAATCCCGAAGACTTTCTCGAGCACACCAAGCTCGAACTGTTTCAGGACCAGGTGTTCTGCTTCACGCCCAAGGGCCAGCTGATCGCGCTGCCGCGCGGGGCGACCCCGATCGACTTTGCCTATGCGGTTCACACCGATATCGGCGACACCTGCGTTGGCGCCAAGATCAACGGCCGCATCATGCCCCTGGTGACCCGGCTCGCCAATGGCGACGAGGTCGAGATCCTGCGGTCGGGGGTTCAGGTTCCGCCTGCGGCATGGGAAGAGATTGTCGTCACCGGCAAGGCGCGTGCGGCCATAAGAAGGGCCACCAAGGCTGCCGTGCGGAAGCAGTATTCGGGCCTGGGGATGCGGATTCTCGAGCGCACCTTCAGCCGCGCCGGCAAGCCGCTGTCGCGGGAAACACTCAAGCCCGTTCTGCACCGCCTGGGCCACAAGGATGTGGAAGACGCGCTGGCGGCTGTCGGGCGGGGCGAACTGGGCTCCGAGGACGTCTTCCGGGCCGTCTGGCCCAATCATCAGGAAACCCGGGCTTCGGCGCGAAAGCCTGTCGACGACGGCTGGTTCAATCTGCGCAGCGCCGCGGGCCTTATCTTCAAGCTGCCCGGACTGAACAAGTCCCAGCGCGGGGTCAAACCCTCGATAAGGGCCAGTGCGGGCAATGAAACGGACGCCATGCCGATCCGTGGCATGGACGACAACTCGGTGGTGCGGTTCGGACCCGGCGGCGCGGTGCCGGGTGACAGGATCATCGGCATTCTCGAGCCTGGCGCGGGCATCACGATCTATCCGATCCAGTCGCCGGAACTGACGAAATTCGATGACCAGCCCAGCCGCTGGATCGATATTCGCTGGGACATTGACGAGAACAACAAGAACCGCTTCCCCGCCCGGATCCTCGTGACCGCGATCAATGCGCCGGGAACGCTCGCCGACGTGGCCCAGATCGTCGCCGCCAGCGAGACCAACATCCAGAACCTTTCCATGGTCCGTGTGGCGGCTGATTTCACCGAGATGCTAGTCGACCTGCAGGTCTGGGATCTCAAGCATCTCAACCAGCTGATCGCCCAGCTCAAGAGCCTCGATTCGGTGTCAACTGTCGAACGGATATACGAATAGGCTGACAAGGCCGGCCTGAAGTGATTGTATGGCTCGGACCGGGATCGGGTCCGGTTCGGATCTGTTGAAATCGTGTTCGTTTTTACCAGTTCTTCGGTGTTGGCCCATAAACTCGGTTCCAGGACGACCGGTGCCGAATGCGGCTTGAAAAAAATCCTCAGGCTGACTTAGGGCTGACACAAACAGAGCGATATACGATCCACCATGCTGTTTCGCCGCCGCAGACCAGAAGGCTTCTTTGACCGGATGCGCATTGCGCTCTGGCCGCGGCGCTCGTTTGGCAGATCGTTTCAGTATTTCGTCAAGCGGGTCTTGCGGCTGACCGCCACCCCGCATGCCATTGCCGCAGGGGTGGCCGCGGGGGTCTTCGCGTCGTGGACACCGCTCCTTGGCTTCCATTTCGTGCTGGCCTTTGCCCTGGCTTACATCCTGGCCGGCAACATGGTGGCTGCGGCCCTCGGCACCGCGTTTGGAAATCCGATTTCCTTCCCTTTCATATGGGCCTCGACGTTGAAGCTCGGCAACCTCCTGGTCGGAGTGCCCGCCGACGCAACCCACAGGCACGTCGATCTGCAGGCACTGCTGAGGCATCTCGATGTTGGCCAGTTGTGGGAGCCTGTTCTCAAGCCGATGCTGATCGGCAGCCTCCCGCCGGGCCTTTTCAGCGCAATCGCGTTCTATGCGCTGACCTACTGGGGGGTGACCGCCTTCCAGACCAGGCGCAAGTCGAAACTGGCCGCGCGGGCGAGAGCCCGGATCCAGGAACTGACCGCCGCGCGTGCGAAGCGGCAGGCGGAGAAGGCTGAACGCGCGTGATCATCGGAATTGGCAGTGACCTGATCGATATCCGGCGGATCGAGAAGACGCTCGATCGCCACGGCGACCGGTTCACGTCGCGCTGTTTCACCGAAGTCGAGCAAGCCCGGTCGGACCGCCGGGCCAACCGCGCCGCATCCTATGCCAAACGGTTCGCCGCCAAGGAAGCATGTTCCAAGGCGCTCGGCACCGGGCTTTCCAAGGGCGTGTTCTGGCGTGACATGGGTGTGGTCAACCTTCCCGGCGGGAAGCCAACCTTGAACCTTACGGGCGGAGCCGCAGACCGCCTCCGTCTGATGACGCCGGAGGGCATGGCTGCCGCCATTCACCTGACGATCACCGATGACTATCCGCTTGCACAGGCATTCGTGATCATCGAAGCGCTGCCTGACGCCTGAACCGGCTTCTTGTGGCCAGATCAACCCGCTCGGGCTATATGGTTGCCCGGACTCATGCAAAGCGCTAGAGAAAGCGCTTCCGCGCCAATCCAAGGAATTCCAAGCGTGTCAGAATCTACGAAAGACCAGTCCGGCGGCCTGTGGGAAAACGTCAAGGTGCTTGTCCAGGCACTGTTGCTTGCGGTGATCATCCGCACGCTGTTTTTCCAGCCCTTCAGCATCCCGTCGGGCTCGATGATGTCGACGCTGCTTGTGGGCGACTATCTGTTCGTCTCGAAGTTTTCCTACGGGTATTCGAAGTACTCGATCCCGTTTTCGCCGGACCTGTTTTCCGGGCGGATCTGGTCGGACGAACCCGAGCGCGGTGACGTGGCCGTGTTCAGGCTGCCGAGCAATCCCAAGCTCGACTACATCAAGCGCGTGATCGGACTTCCAGGGGACCGGATCCAGGTCCGCGACGGCGTCCTGTTCATCAACGGCGAGGCTGTCGAACGGGAACTGGTCGGCAACTACACGCCGGAAGGCCGGTACAATCGGGGAACCGATGTTCCGGTCTATCGCGAGACCCTTCCCAACGGGGTCTCCTACACCACGCTCGATCTCAATGAGAATTCGCCCGGCGACAACACCCGCGAGTTCGTGGTGCCGGAAGGCCATTACTTCATGATGGGAGACAACCGCGACAACTCCCAGGACAGCCGGTTCGACGTGGGCTTCGTGCCGCTTGAAAACTTCGTCGGTCGGGCGACGATCATCTTCTTCTCCATTGCCGAGGATTCCTCGCCGCTGGAGATCTGGAAGTGGCCGACCGACCTGCGTTTCGACCGGTTCTTCAAATCAGCCCAGCAATGAGCCGGGCGCAGAAAAAGCAGGCCGAGGTGAATGCCAGGGTCGAGGAGCGGATCGGCCATCGCTTTTCACGGCCGGAGCGGCTTGAACGTGCACTGACCCATTCGAGCACCCGCGCCAATCTTGGCGGAAACTACGAGAGGCTCGAGTTTCTCGGCGACCGGGTTCTTGGGCTTTGCGTCGCCGAACTGCTTTTCAAGCATTTCGGAACCGCCAGCGAAGGCGAGCTTTCGGTCCGGCTGAACCAGCTTGTCAGCGCCCAGACATGCAGCGAAGTCGCCGACGACCTCAATCTGCACGAATTCATCCGCACCGGCGCGGACGTGAAGAAACTGACCGGCAAGCGCATGGCCAATGTGCGCGCGGATGTGGTGGAATCGCTGATCGCGGCAATTTATCTCGATGCCGGTCTCGAAGCCGCAAGAGCCTTCATTCTCAGGCACTGGAAGTCGCGGGCGCTGGCCGAGGATGCGGCGCGGCGTGACGCCAAGACCGAATTGCAGGAATGGGCGCATGCCCGTTTCGGGGTGACGCCGGTCTACCGGGTGGCGGGCCGCGACGGGCCGGACCATGAGCCGGTCTTCACGGTGATCGTCGAGATCGCGGGCGCAAAGCCGGCCCGCGGCGAGAGCAGTTCCAAGCGGGCCGCGGAACAGGCCGCCGCCGCCGCCATCCTCGAACGCGAAGGCGTCTGGCAACGCCCGACAGGACAAGATCATGACTGATGCAGTTGAAACCGGAACACCGGATGCGCCGACGCGTTCGGGTTTTGTCGCCCTTATCGGCGCCCCCAATGCGGGCAAGTCGACACTGGTCAACCAGCTCGTCGGCGCCAAGGTGTCGATCGTGTCGCACAAGGTGCAGACCACGCGGACGATCGTTCGCGGCATCGCCATTCAAGACCGTACGCAGATCGTGTTCATTGACACGCCGGGGATCTTTACGCCGAAGCGCCGGCTCGACCGCGCGATGGTCTCCACAGCCTGGGGCGGCGCGAAAGACGGCGATCTGGTCCTGGTGCTGATCGACGCCGAGCGCGGGATCAAGGGTGATGCCGAGGCGCTGCTCGACTCGCTCGGCGAAAGGCAGGGCGGGTTGATCCTGGTGCTCAACAAGATCGATCAGGTCAAGCGCGACACCCTGCTGGCATTGACGGCGGCAATCCACGAAAAGGCGCGTTTCGACGAGACCTTCATGATTTCCGCGCTCACCGGTTCGGGCTGTTCGGATCTCATGAACTATCTTGCGCGAACGCTGCCGGAGGGTCCCTGGTACTATCCCGAAGACCAGATTTCCGACCTGCCGATGCGCCAGCTCGCAGCCGAGATCACCCGCGAGAAACTGTATCTCCGGCTGCATCAGGAATTGCCCTATGCCTCGCATGTCGAAACCGAGCGCTGGGAAGAAAAGAAGGACGGCTCGGTGCGGATCGAGCAGGTGATCTATGTCGAGCGCGACAGCCAGAAGAAGATCGTTCTCGGCCACAAGGGCGAGACCATAAAGGCCATCGGCCAGGCGTCGCGCAAGGAGATCGCGGAAATCCTCGATCAGAAGGTGCATCTGTTCCTTTTCGTCAAGGTTCGGGAAAACTGGGGCAACGATCCGGAGCGCTACCGCGAGCTCGGACTTGAATTCCCGCAGTAAGCGGGCAATCTCGATTTATGGAATGGCGCGACGAGGGAATCATCCTGGGATTACGCAAGCACGGGGAAACCTCCGTGATCGCGGAAGTCATGACACGCGCCCATGGCCGCCACATGGGCATTGTCCGGGGCGGGCGATCGAAACGGCTGCAGCCGGTGCTTCAGCCGGGAAACACGGTGGATCTGGTCTGGCGCGCCCGGCTTGACGAACATCTGGGCCAGTACCAGATCGAGCTGCTCGACGGCCGTGCGGGCCGGTTGATGCAAAGCGCCATCGGTGTGCACGGGGTTCAGGCGATGGCGGCCCTGCTGCGGCTGCTGCCCGAGCGCGATGCCCATCCCCGCCTGCATGACGCATTTGCCGTCATCCTCGACAGTCTGGACCAGCCCGACGAGGCCGGCGCGCTCTATGTCCGGTTCGAGCTTGCGGTGCTGGAGGATCTCGGTTTCGGACTGGACCTTGCGGCCTGTGCCGCGACGGGCGTCCGCACCGACCTGGTCTACGTGTCGCCGAAATCGGGCAGGGCGGTCTCGGCTGCGGCGGGTGCGCCGTGGGCAGAACGGATGCTGCCGCTGCCGGGCTTTCTCGTTGATCGCAACTGCCCGTGCACGGACGCGGACACGCTTGCGCAGGCCTTCAGGCTTTCAGGCTATTTTCTCGAGCGGCACGTGTTCGAGCCACGCGGGATCGAGCCGCCCATCAGCCGCGAAAGCTTTTGTGTGGCGGCGCTCAGGGCGATGCCGCAAGTCAGTCCATCCGATACGGTCAATGAGGTGATCTCGCCATGAGTGAACAGGCTTCCGGTTTCCCGGACAGACAATTTACGGGAGTTGTTCCGCTCGACCTCGTTGCTCGTGAGGGAGGCCTGTCCGTGATGCAGGGCATTCTCGATGGACGATTGCCGGGGGCCACCATCGCAAAGACCCTGAATTTCTGGCTGACCAAGGTCGGGGAGGGAACCGTGACCTTTACCGGCGCGCCGAAGGGCGAGCACCTCAATCCCCTGGGCACAGTGCATGGCGGATGGGCGGCGACGATCATGGATTCGGCCCTTGCCTGCGCCGTCATGACCACGCTGGCTCCCGGCGAAGGTTACACGACGGTGGAATTCAAGCTGAACCTCACCCGGCCGATCCTGCCCGACAGCGGCGAGATTGCCTGCGAGGGGCGCATCGTTCACCGCGGCAGGACAACAGCGACCTCGGAAGCCTATCTGCGCGATGCCGGCGGGAGGCTTCTGGCCCACGGAACCGAAACCTGCGCGATCTTTCCGATCGACCGGCTGATGCGCTGATTGATTGTCGTCCGATCCCGGCTTTTTGACCGGGACTATTCCCCGTCCTCAACCAGGATTCCGTATTTCTTGATACGCGAATAAAGCGTTGTCGGCTTGAGCCCCAGCATCCGGGCCGCACCGTCCTCTCCCGAAACACGGCCGCCACATCGTTTGAGGCAGGCCACGATGTTGCTGATCTGCAGATCCTGCATTTGCTGCTCTGTGAGGATTTCCGCGTGTTCGGAGGGGCTTGACCGCCCCGGGCCGTTTTGCAGGTCGAGGACCAGTTTTTCGCCACGCGACAGGATCGCTCCGCGTTCCACCACGTTCTGAAGTTCCCGGACATTTCCCGGCCAGTGATAGTCCTGCAACTGCCGAATGTTGGCCTTGGTGATCGTCGGCTTTTCGAGGTTGAGCCGCTCGCAGGCAAGGCTCAGGAAATGCCGGGTCAGTTCGGGAATGTCGGACAGGCGCTCACGCAGCGGCTGGCACTCGATCGGGAAGACGTTGAGATAGAAATAGAGATCCTGCCGCAGCGTGCCGTTCCTGATGCAGGCGGTGAGATCCTTGCTTGACGAGGCGATCACACGGACATTGATCTTGCTGACCCGATTGTCGCCAAGACGCTCGAGCGACTGTTCCTGCAGTGTCTTGAGGATCTTTCCCTGTAGCTCGATCGGGATTTCCGAGACCTCGTCCAGATAGAGCGTTCCGCCGTTGGCGATCTCCAGCTTGCCGGTGCGGTCGTGAATTGCTCCCTGGAACGCGCCGCGGACATGGCCGAACAGTTCGCTTTCGAAGGTTGACGGCGAAATTCCCGCGCAGTTGATGCGAATGATGGGTCGTCTGGCACGCGAACTCGATTTGTGAATGGCCGAAGCGACCAGCGACTTGCCGGTGCCGCCTTCACCGGTGATCAGGACGTTGCTCTGGGTCTTGGAGACGAGTTCGATCTGGGCAAGGGTGCGCATGATCGCGGGTGAGGAGCCCGCAAGGTCATAGTGCGAGCGGACACTGCGGATCTCCTCCTGAAGATATTCGTTTTCCTGCTCGAGGCGTTCGCGCAGGGCATCGATCTGATCCATCGCCGAGCGCAGCTTGCGCTCGTTCTCGCGCCGTTCCGATACGTCGCGGAAGATGACCACCGCGCCGGCAAGGACCTGCTGGTCGTAGATCGGGGTCGATGTGTATTCGACCTGTATCGGCCGGCCGTTCTTGTGCCAGAAGACCTCGTCCTCGACACGGTTGACCTGTTCATTGCGGAACGAGTGATAGATCGGGCACTCCCGGGAAGGGTATTTGCGGCCGTCCAGATGGTGGTGGTGGATCATGGCGTGGATGTCCTCGCCCAGCAGATCCTCTTTCGTCCAACCAAGCATTTCCTGAGCGGCATTGTTCACGAATGTGGTCTTGCCCTCGAGGTTGATGCCGTAGATGCCCTCCCCAGCGGCATCAAGGATAAGCCGGTTCTCGTTTTCCATTTCGCGGAAGAAGTCGCGCGCCCGGTCCCATTCCATCAACCCCTTGGCATGGAGGTTGTGCGTCGAGACGTTGTGCGACCGCATCTCGAAAGCGCCCGTGTCGACAATCTGCATCACCAGACAGGTCGCGTCGTCATCGCGGATCATCGTTGCGTGGATCTCGGTCTGGATCTCTGTTCCGGTCGAGGTGACAAGTGTCAGGTCCCGTGTCCAGCTGGTCTGGTAATGGTCGACCTTTTCGGTGAAAACGATGAGTTCGGGAAGCCGTCCGCCGAGGTAGGATGCAATATCGCGACCCGCCAGTTCCGGTTCGCTGAGCAATTGCGCAGCGGCCTGGTTCGCAGCCAGAATTACGCCCGTGTGGGTGTTGAGAGCCACGCAGGGGAGCACGCTCATCCGGACATGGCTGTCGAGAAGATCGTCGGCGATTTTCATTCTCCAAGATTGCGCAGTGCAGCAAGAGAAATCAACGATTTTTCGTAATTTACGATATTTTGTAATATATTAAACTTTAGGAAACGCTAAAAATATAGAAAAAACAATCGAATATCAAATTTGTGAGTGGGTTTGTTTTTTGCGGACATCCGTAACCGAGCCGTTAGTCTTGGGTCAGGATCTAGCGCAGGAGAACCCGATGACAGTCAAAAGTCTTAACGATCCCTTCTCGAGCAAAGCCGATCTCAGGCACGGCGCCAAATGCGGATGCTCTGCTTGCACCACGGCGTCCGGCATCCGCGAGGAGAGCACAATCCAGTCGAGCGACGAGATGATGGAGCGGGCGATCGAAAGTGCGATCGTGCGATCGGTTTTCGGTCATTCCGATATCGGCCGCCGCTCCTTCATGGGGCTGGTGGGGGGAGGCGTTGCCGCCGCAGCACTCGCCTCGGTCTTCCCGATCGACAAGGCGAAGGCGGCGCTGCTCGACACGCTCGGCACTCCGGAAAAGACGGACCTCAACATCGGTTTCGTGCCGATTACCTGCGCCACGCCCATCATCATGGCTCAGCCGCTCGGCTTTTACGAGCGCTACGGCCTGAACGCACAGGTGATCAAGACCGCCGGGTGGGCGGTGGCGCGCGACAAGTCGCTGGCCGGCGAATATGACGCCAGCCACATGCTGACCCCGATGCCGCTCGCCATGACACTCGGCGCCGGCTCTGTGGCCGAGCCCTACATCATGCCGGCGGTCGAGAACATCAATGGCCAGGCGATCGTGCTTTCGAACGAGCACAAGGACAAGCGCGATCCGAAGCAGTGGAAGGGCTTCACTTTCGGCGTGCCGTTCGAATATTCGATGCACAATTTCCTGCTCCGCTACTATGTCGCCGAGCACGGGCTCGACCCGGATGTCGACATCCAGATCCGCGTCGTGCCGCCGCCGGAAATGGTCGCCAACCTGCGCGCCGGAAACCTTGACGGTTACCTGTCGCCGGATCCGTTCAACCAGCGTGCGGTCTGGGAAAACATCGGCTTCATCCACATCCTGACCAAGGAAATCTGGGAAGGCCATCCGTGCTGCGCGTTCGCTGCGCCGCTGTCGTTTGCCACCGAATTGCCCAACACCTACGGCGCGCTGCTGAAGTCGATCATCGACGCCACGCAGTACGCGTCCAATCCCGAAAACCGCAAGGAGATCTCGGCGGCGATCGCGCCGACCAACTATCTCAACCAGCCGGTCGAGGTGATCGAGCAGGTGCTCACGGGGACCTATGCGGACGGGCTCGGTGAAGTGAAGCAGGTGCCCGACCGGATCGATTTCGATCCTTTCCCCTGGCATTCGATGGGCGTCTGGATCCTCACCCAGATGAAACGCTGGGGCTACATCGAGGGCGATGTCGACTACAAGGCGGTCGCCGAACAGGTCTACCTCGCCTCCGACGCCCGGAAAATCATGACGGATCTCGGCTACGACGCTCCGGCGGAGAGCTACAAGTCGCATGTCATCATGGGCAAGACGTTCGATCCGGCGACGCCGGAAGACTACGTCTCCAGCTTTGCGATCAAAAAAGGCTGAGACATGACCGAACTGTCCGTCAACAAACGCGCGGCCGTTCTTTCGTTCATTCTGCTGATCGGCGGTCTCCTGTTGTGGGAGGCCGTCATTCCGGCACAGAAGGTGGCCGGCGAACTGACAGAATACGAGCGCCTGACCGGAGGCGGAAGCCAGAAGGCCGGTGTTCCGCCGCCAAGCCAGGTGCTCGAGAAGGCCTGGGAGCAACTGAGCGATCCCTTCTACGATGCCGGCCCCAACGACAAGGGCATCGGCATCCAGATCGGCTATTCGATCTACCGGGTCCTTTCGGGATATTTCCTTGCGGCAATTGTCGCCATTCCCCTCGGGTTCCTGATCGGCATGTCGCCGGTGGCCTACAAGGCACTCAATCCGTTCATCCAGGTGCTGAGGCCAATCTCGCCCCTGGCCTGGATGCCGTTGGCGCTGTTCATCATCCAGGACAGCGAGACGAGCGCCATCTTCGTCATCTTCATCTGTTCCATCTGGCCGATGCTGATCAACACGGCCTTTGGCGTGGCCGGGGTTCGCAAGGACTGGGTCAATGTTGCCCGGACCCATGAACTGGGCGCTCTGCGTACCGCTTTCATGGTCATTCTTCCGGCTGCGGCGCCGACGATCGTCACCGGCATGCGGATTTCCATCGGGATTGCCTGGCTGGTGATCGTCGCCGCCGAGATGTTGGTCGGCGGAACCGGCATTGGCTACTACGTCTGGAACGAGTGGAACAATCTCGACCTCACCTCGGTCATCTTTTCCATCCTGATGATCGGCGTTGTCGGCATGGCGCTCGACGCGATGTTCGGCGTGCTGCAGCGCTTTGTCGTCTACAGCGAATAGGAGAAACCTCTTGACCACTCCTTTCTTGAGCGTTGAACGCCTGAGCCAGAGATACCCGGACGGGGAGGGCGGCCAGACCACGATTTTCGAAAATGCCAGTTTCGGGGTCGACCAGGGCGAGTTCGTTGTCATTCTCGGCCACTCGGGATGCGGCAAATCGACGATCATGAACATTCTGGCGGGCCTTGCCGAGGCCAGCGAGGGCGTCGTCATTATGGACGGCAAGGAGGTCTCCGGGCCGAGCCTCGACCGCGGCGTGGTGTTTCAGAACTACTCGCTGCTGCCGTGGCTGAGTGCGCTGAAGAACGTGACCTTTGCCGTCGCGGCCCGCTATCCCGAATGGTCGAAGGACCAGGTGCTCACCCATTCGAGGAAGCATCTCGAAATGGTCGGGCTGAGCGCGGATGTGTTCAACCGCAAGCCGAGCCAGCTTTCGGGCGGCATGCGCCAGCGCGTCTCGATTGCCCGGGCGTTTTCGATCAGCCCGAAGCTGCTGCTGCTGGACGAACCCTTCGGCGCGCTCGATGCGCTGACCCGTGGAACGATCCAGGACGAGCTCCTGAAGATCTGGGCCGGCACCAACCAGACCGTCTTCATGATCACCCATGACATCGACGAGGCAATCCTTCTGGCGGACCGCATCCTGCTGATGACCAACGGTCCTTACGCCCGGGTGGCGGAATCGGTGGAGATCACCATTCCGCGGCCCCGCAACCGGATCGAGATCGTCGAGCATCCGAACTACTACGCGATACGAAATCATCTCGTGCAGTTCCTGGGCAAGCACTCCAGGGAGCTTGCCGGCCCGACGGATGCACCGGAAAACCGGCCCGTGACGGTTCGCATCGACAAGACCGGGCCCGCTGCCCGGTCGCCCAAGAAATTCGCCGTTTAACACCCTGAGCAGGAGACTTCATCATGGCCAAAATGATGACCAAGGAAGACGTGACCGAAATGATACTGTCAGCCAAGCGCACGGCCGGCATGAAATGGGAGGACATCGCCGAGAAGATCGGGATGTCGCCGGTGTGGACGCATTCGGCCGCCATGGGCATGAACGCGATGCCCAAGGACAAGGCCGAGGCGATGGTTTCGGTGATGGGCCTGCCGCAGGAAGCCGCGCTGGTGCTGCAGGAATATCCCACCAAGATCTGGGAGCAGGCGGTGCCGACCGACCCTTGCATCTACCGGCTCTACGAAATCGTCGGGGTCTACGGTCCGACGATCAAGGCGCTGGTCCAGGAGGAATTCGGCGACGGCATCATGTCGGCCATCGACTTCGACATGCAGATCACCCGCGTGGCCAATCCGAAGGGCGACCGCGTCAAGATCGAAATGTCCGGCAAGTTCCTGGGCTACAATTCCTGGTAATGTCGCGTCCACCCTTCCCGCCTTTCACCGAGCATACGGCTACCCAGAAGATCAGGTCAGCGGAGGACGGATGGAACGGCCGCGACCCGGCAAAGGTCGCGCTCGCCTACACGCCGGACAGCAAGTGGCGGAACCGTTCCGAGTTCATCAGCGGACGCAGCGAGATCGAGGCGTTCCTGACCCGGAAGTGGGAAAAGGAGCTCGAATACCGGCTGATCAAGGAGCTTTGGGCCTGTTCCGGCAACCGCATTGCGGTTCGCTTTGCCTATGAATGGCACGATGCCCAGGGCCGGTGGTACCGTTCCTATGGCAACGAGAACTGGGAGTTCGACGAGGCGGGCTACATGAAGGCGCGTCACGCCAGCATCAACGATCTGCAGATCGGCGAAGCCGATCGCAAGTTCCACTGGCCGCAGGGGCGTCGGCCCGACGATCATCCGGGATTGACGGAACTCGGATTGTGAAGCGTCTGCGATCAATGATCGCTTGAACAAAAAGGGCGCCTCGCGGGCGCCCTTTGCATTTGCGGACAGGTCCGAACCGGTCAGGCCATGCCGATTTTGCCGCCGCCCTGCCTGGTGACGGCCACCACGGCCGGGCGGACCGGCAGGTCGTCGCTGAAATCCGGCCAGCGGGTCGCGGGCTGCTCATAGGTGGCGAGGCCTTCGTCGCCGGGGTGCTGGACGGCAAGGAACACGGTTTCGCCCGACGGATCGAACAGCGGACCGCACATTTCCGCGCCAACCGGAACCCGGAAGAACAGTTTCGAGGTGGCGCGCGCATCGCCCTCGGTGTCGACGGCCCAGAGCCCGTCGGCGCGGCCGGTTGCCTTGGCGGAGTTGCCGTCGGTCGACACCCAGAGCCTGCCGTCGGCATCGATGGCGCAGTTGTCGGGCATGCCGAACCAGCCGTCCTTGGTGGTGGCCGACGAGAACGTCGCACCCACTTCGGCGACCGAAGGGTCTCCGCATTTGAGCAGGATTTCCCAGGTCGACTTGGTCGAGGCGAAATCCCCGTCGGTTTCGGTGATTTCGACGATATGACCAAAGGCGTTGTCGGCGCGGGGATTGGCGGCGTTTTCCTGACCTTCCTTGCGACGCGTGTTGTTGGTCAGCATGCAGTAGACCTTTCCGGTCATCGCATTGGGCTGAACGTCTTCGGGGCGGTCCATCTTGGTGGCGCCGAGAAGGTCGCCTGCGCGGCGCGCCTCGATGACGACATCGGCCTGGCTCGCAAAGCCGTTCTCCGCGCTAAGCGGCCCTTCGCCATGGACCAGCGGCATCCAGTCGAGCGTGCCGTCCTCGTTGAAGCGGGCCACGTAGAGCGTTCCGTCGTCGAGCAGGTCCATGTTGGCGGCGCGGTCATCGGGATTGTAGGCCGCAGCAGTGACGAACTTGTAGACGTAATCGAAACGCTCGTCGTCGCCGCAGTAGAAGACCACGCGACCGTCCTTGTTGACGACGCTTTCCGCGCCCTCGTGCTTGGAGCGGCCAAGTGCGGTGCGCTTCTTCGGCGTGGAGTCGGGATCCATCGGGTCGACTTCGACCACCCAGCCGAAGCGGTTGGGTTCGTTGGGCTCCTTGGAGACATCGAAACGGTCGTGATGGGCGCCCCAGTTGTACCAGCCGGCCGGTGCGCCGTAACGTTCGTAATTCACGGTTTCCCGGTGACCTTCCGGCAATTCGCCAAGGAAGTAGCCGTGGAAGTTTTCCTCCGCCATCAGCCACGTGCCCCAGGGGGTCACGCCGCCGGCGCAGTTGTTGAGCGTACCAAGGACCTTTGTTCCTGAAGGATCCGCATTGGTCTTGAGCCGCTCGTGACCCGCTGCAGGGCCGGTGATTTCCATTTCGGTGCCGACATGCAGGCGGCGGTTCATCCTGCCGTCGAGAACCGGCACCCACTTGCCGTTTTCCTTGCGGATCTCGATGACGGTTCCGCCGTGGGCAGCCATCTCGATGTCGACGATGTCCTTGGTGAACTCGCCCATCATCACCTTGTCCTTGCCCTCGGAATCCTTTCCGATGGTGGCCCAGTTGGGGAACATCAGCTCGGCATTGGTGTATTCGTGATTGACGACGAGCAGGCCGTGGTCGTCGGCGCCGTCGAGCGGGATGAAGCCGACATAATCATTGTTGTAGCCGAACTGGCGGGCCTGGCTTTCCGGCGTCTGGTTCATCGGGTCGAATTCGGGCGAATCGGCGAACACCTTGTCGCCCCAGCGCAGCAGCACGTCGGCGTCATAGCCTTCGGCCACATGGTGGGTCTCGTCCACACCGGCTTCGACTTCCGTGAAGGAAAACGCGCTTGCGCCCTCGGCGCGGGCCTCGTCGGCGATCATCAGCGCCAGCGGGCTGACCGTGGAAGCTATGGCCGTGACGGCCAGCGAACCACCCAGGAAACCGCGGCGCGAAAAACGGCGGTTGATGATGTCACCCATTGTCGGGTTGTCGGAGGGGTTGCGGCCGACGTCTTCCTCGGCTTCGCGGATTTCGGTGAGATTGACGACCTCGTCATCTGGCTTGAACATTTCGTTCATGGCTGTCTCCATCGTGTTGGGTTTGCCCCGATGACAGCAAATGTACCCCACTTGGTTACAGCGTTATGACAGTTTTTGCCTGCCGGACGTTTTGTGCGCCTGGCTGCCTCTGGCCTGAAGCCTCCGGCCCGGTCACTCCGCCGGGGCGGGAGCCGGCGGGCGGTCGACGGCCCGTTCCTGGATCGGCCAGTGAACGATTGCCGCGAACAGTCCCAGCGCCACGCCGAGCCACCAGACCGGATCGTAGGAGCCGAAGGCATCATAGAGGTAACCGCCAAGCCAGACGCCGAGAAACGAACCGACCTGGTGGGAGAAGAACACCATCCCGCCGAGCAGTCCCAGGTGGCGGGTTCCGAACATGATGGCGACCAGCGCGTTCGTGGGGGGCACGGTCGACAGCCACAGCAGCCCCATCACGATGGCGAAAATGACCACGGATGCGGGTGTCTGCGGCAGCAGGATGAAGGCAGTCACCGCAATCGAGCGGCCGAGATAGATCAGGGCCAGGAAGATCGGCTTGGAATGCCGCTGCCCGATGACGCCGGAGGCCAGCGATCCGATGATGTTGAAAAAGCCGATCAGCGCGAGCGAGATCACGGCATAGGTATCAGCGATGCCGATGTCGCCGAGATAGGCCGGAAAATGTGCCGTGATGAAAGCCACCTGAAAGCCGCAGACGAAGAAGCCTGAGACCAGAAGCACGAAGCTGCGATGGCCGAAGGCTTCGCGCAGGGCTTCGCCGATGGACTGCTCGATATCGGTCTGCTTCTGGCTGCCGGAGGAGGAGTTGCCGCGCAGCGGAATGGCGAGTACGGGAATGACCAACATCATGATGCCGAGCCAGACCAGCGCATCCGACCAGCCCAGAGCATCGATAAGCCCCTGGCTAAGGGGCGCAAAGACGAACATGCCGGCGGACCCGGCTGCGGTGCCGAAGCCGAAGGCGAGCGAGCGCTGCTCGGGTGCGACATTGCGGGCAAAGGCCGCCAGCACCACACCGAAGGAGGCCGAGGCGATGCCGAGGCCCACGAGGACGCCGCCGCCGATATGGAGCCAGACGGGGCTGTCGGCATTCGCCATCATCAATAATCCCGCCGAATAGAGCACGGCGGACAGGGCAAGCACCCGCCATGTGCCGAACCTGTCGGCGATGGCGCCAAAAAACGGCTGGCCGATGCCCCAGAACAGGTTCTGGATGGCCATCGCCAGCCCGAATGTGGTCCGGTCCCATCCGGTGTCGACAAGCATCGGCAACTGGAAGAAGCCCATTGCCGAGCGCGGCCCGAACGACATCAGCGATATCAGGCAGCCGGCAATGATGATGAGCCAGGGCAAGGGCGGGCTGGCGGAGGCGGGGCTTCTTTCGGACATGACGGGCTCCTGAAATCTGCGGCGACTTTAGGCCATCGGGAGCATTCAACAAGTGCATTTGATTGAAGTTATCGATCATTGCGATTGATGGTTTGTTCCATGAACGGAGATCCGGACCCGCAGTCCGCGGAGGGGCAGGCGCCGGGACGGCGACGCAGGGGGATCCAAGACGCGAAAACCGATCGTTCCGGACATGCCTGCCCTGACCTCCGTCTTCGCGGCGTCGTCCCCTTCCAGCCGGGCGGCTTCGCTTGCAATCGTTTCTGTGAAGTCTTATGTCAAAGGTTCACCGGCATTGCCGGTTTCTTTTGGATGCAATTATGCTCAAAATGAGCATAATTGGTTTTGACGGGAGGGTTTGCAATGACCCGAATGGAAACAGATGCAGGGAAACAGGCCGAAAATCAGTCAGCTGGCCGCGGGACGAGTGCTGCCGAGCGGTTTGGGGTGATCGAGCGCCCGGAGCTCAAATACACGCCTGCAGTGGCGCGTGAAACCGCGCATCTCTACGATCGCGTGCGTGATCACATCCCTGAAATCGAGTGGCCGGTCTACGCGCCCTACGTCCATGCGATCAACCGGATCAAGAAGGAACGCGGAGCGGTCATCCTCGCGCACAACTACCAGACTCCCGAGATCTTTCACTGCGTTGCCGACATTGCCGGCGATTCGCTGCAACTGGCCCGTGAGGCAACGCTGGTGGATGAGCAGATCATCATCCAGTGCGGCGTGCACTTCATGGCGGAAACATCCAAGCTGCTCAATCCGGAAAAGACGGTGCTGATCCCCGACATGAGAGCGGGCTGCTCGCTGTCCGAATCGATCACCGGCGCCGACGTCCGGCTTCTCAAGGAGCGCTATCCCGGCGTGCCGGTGGTGACCTACGTCAACACCTCGGCGGATGTGAAAGCCGAGACCGACATGTGCTGCACGTCATCGAATGCCGTTGCGGTGGTCGAGAGCTTTGATTCCGATACCGTGCTTTGCATTCCCGACGAGTATCTGGCGATGAACGTCGCCAAGCAGACCAAGAAAAAGATCCTGACTTGGAAGGGACACTGCGAGGTGCATGAGCGCTTCACGGCGGAGGAATTGCTGGCCTACAAGGAAGCCGATCCCACAATCGAGATCATCGGCCACCCGGAGTGCCATCCGGACGTGATCGATGTCTGCGATTACTCCGGATCGACGGCCGGAATGATCAACTATGTCAAGGACACGCGGCCAGCCCGGGTGCTGCTCGTCACCGAATGTTCGATGGCCTCGAACATCCAGAGCGAGGTCGAGGGCGTCGAATTCATCAAGCCGTGCAACCTGTGCCCGCACATGAAGCGCATCACGCTGCCCAAGATCCTCGACAGCCTGCTGACCATGACCGAAGAGGTGCTGGTCGAGCCGGAAATCGCCGACAGGGCGCGGCTCGCGGTCGAACGGATGATCAATCTCAAGCACTAGGCGCGGTTGCCGGGACGACCGGTGACCCGGAAAGGGAGCGCGCCATGGCCACGACTGCCGTCGCCGCCTATCAACCAAAGCCGTCCAAGGGTTTTGATGACGTGATCATCATCGGCGGCGGGCTAGCCGGGCTGTTCTGCGCGCTCAAGCTTGCGCCCCGGGCCGTGACCGTGCTCGCCGCAGCTCCGATCGGCCGCGGCGCCTCTTCCGCCTGGGCACAGGCGGGTATCGCGGCTGCCGTCGGGCCGGGCGATACGGTCGACAAGCACGTCACCGACACCATCATTGCGGGCGACGGCATCGTCGACGAGGACGTCATCCGGATGATGGCGACCGAAGCCTCGGCTCGGATCCACGACCTCCTGGAGTTCGGTGTGCCGTTCGACAGGGACCTCGCCGGCAAGCTTTCGGTGAGCCGCGAGGCGGCGCATTCGGAAAGCCGGATCGTGCGCGTCCGCGGCGACATGGCCGGTCGCGCCATCATGGAGGCGCTGGTCGCAGCGGTTCGAAAGACGCCGTCGATACGGGTGCTGGAAGGCTATGTCGCCGAGGAACTGATCACCGGGAATGGTCGGGTCACCGGTGTTGCCGCGCGTGACAAGGCAGGCAGCGGCGAGGATCTGCACCGGCTGAACGCCAGCCACGTGGTGATGGCCACCGGCGGCGTGGGGCATCTCTACGAGGTGACCACCAACCCCACCGAAGCGCGCGGCGGCGGCATCGGCATGGCGGCGCGCGCCGGCGCGCGGCTTGCGGACATGGAGTTCGTCCAGTTTCACCCGACCGCGATCAATGTCGGCAAGGATCCCGCGCCGCTCGCGACCGAAGCCCTGCGGGGCCATGGCGCGACCTTGCACAATTCGGCCGGCGAGCGGTTCATGCTGGGGCTTCACAAGGATGCGGAACTTGCACCCCGGGATGTTGTCGCGCGGGGCATCTTTGCGGAAGTGAAGGCAGGACGCGGCGCATTCCTGGATTGCCGGGCAGCGGTGCACGATTTCGCTGACGAGTTCCCGACCGTCTTCGGCTATTGCACGGAGGCCGGCATCGATCCCGCGAAAGAGATGATCCCGGTGGTTCCCGCCGCGCATTACTTCATGGGCGGAATCTGGACCGATGCGGACGGGCGGTCATCGCTGCCGGGTTTCTGGGCCTGCGGCGAATGCACGTCCACCGGAGCGCATGGCGCCAACCGGCTGGCCTCCAACTCGCTTCTGGAAGCCGTTGTCTTTGCCGCCCGTATCGCGCTTCGGCTGGGATCCGAGATGACCGGTTCAGCGCCTGCGAACTGGCAGGAGGGCTCGGTGTCCAGTGCCAGTCATCTGGCCGAGAACGATCACCCGAACATGGCGGCTCTGCGCAGGACCATGAGCCCCAATCTGGGCGTGCTGCGTGATGGCGATGGCATGCGGGACGCGCTGCGCACCATCCTGGACCTTGCGCGCAACAGCCATTCGGCCCGGTTTGACAATGTGATCACGACCGCGAAACTGATCGCGGTGGCCGCGCTCAACCGGCTTGAAAGCAGGGGTGGCCATTTCAGGACAGACTTCCCCGAGGAAAGCCCCGACTGGAAACGGCGGACGCTTCTGACACTGGAGCAGGCAAACGCCATTGTTCCCGACCTTCTGGAGACCGATCGATGACCCGCGCATTCCTGCCCGAACTTCCCGCGCTGATGATCGAGGATCAGGTTCGCGCCGCACTTGTCGAGGACCTCGG
This sequence comes from Hoeflea sp., assembly GCA_965233445.1. Classification (GTDB taxonomy): domain Bacteria; phylum Pseudomonadota; class Alphaproteobacteria; order Rhizobiales; family Rhizobiaceae; genus Hoeflea. Next base: position 3,488,688 of record OZ247491.1, on the reverse strand, counting down.
CCGTGCAGGCGACATCACCTCCAATGCCACAATCGGACCGGAGCGGACGGCAACAGCGGACATGAACTGCCGCGAGGACGGCGTGATCGCGGGACTGCCCCTGGCCGAAGCAGCCTTCAGGCTGATCGATCCGGCAATCAACTTCAAGCCACTGGTTGCCGATGGAGACCGGGTCGCGGCAGGCACCGGCATTGCACGGATCGAAGGTCCGGCGCGGGGCGTGCTTTCAGCCGAACGGGTGGCGCTCAACTACCTGATGCACCTGTCCGGTGTCGCCACGCACACGGCCCGGTTTGCCGATGCCATAGGCCATACCGAAGCGCGCGTGACCTGCACGCGCAAGACCATCCCGGGGCTCAGAGCGGTCGAGAAATATGCCGTGCGTTGCGGCGGCGGATCTTCGCACCGCTACGGGCTCGACGACGCGATCCTGATCAAGGACAACCACATCGCAGTTGCCGGCGGGATAGCCGCGGCTCTGCGGGCGGCGAAGGCGTTCGCGGGCCATCTCGTCAGGATCGAGATCGAGGTGGACACGCTCGGGCAGTTCAAGGAGGTGCTCGCAGAGGGGGCGGATGTGTGCCTTCTCGACAACATGGGGCCTGACCTGCTGCGCGAAGCGGTTGCCCTGAATGACGGCAGGATCACGCTTGAAGCATCCGGCAACGTCAATCTGGACACGATCAGGGCCATTGCCGAGACCGGGGTCGATTACATTTCGACCTCGAAGATCACCATGGCCGCACCGACACTGGATATCGGTCTCGACATCGCGATCGGCTGATCGATCCAGGGCGGATCTCAGAGCGTCAGCACATAGATCCAGAGCGGCAGTGTCACGGCCGAGAGCAGTGTGGCCTGGGCGATCAGAGTGGCCGGCAGTGTGCGATCCGCGCCATAGACCGATGCCAGAACGTGGGCCGCGGAGGCCGGCGGGAGGGCCGCGAAAACCACCAGCACATTGGCTTGCGCCGCAGGGAGTCCGGCAAGGGTCACGGCGGCGAAGGTGACCGCTGGCAGGATTACCAGCTTGATGGTCGTGATGCCGCCGGTGAACCGGTTGAGGCGCAACAGGGCGCTCCAGTCCATGGTCGCGCCCACCGCCATCAGGGCGATCGGAATTGCGGCCCCGGCGAGGTAGTCCACGCCCTGCCGGATGACCTGGGGCAGGGTGTATCCGCTCGCACCAAGCGCCATTCCCGACACCGATGCGATGAAGAAGGGGTTGCGCAGAATGCGCGCGAAGATCCCGAGCGGACCAAGTCCGCTGCCGCGCGAGAGGGCCGAGATTGCGAAGACATTGGCGAGCGGCACGGCAAAGCCCACGGCCACCGACATCAGCGGCGCGGCGTTGTCCACCGCGCTCACCGCCACGAAGGCGATCGCGGTGTTGAACCGCCATGCCGTCTGCCAGGCGCCGGCGAAATCGAGAAATTTTTCCGGTCCGAAGGGGCGCAGAAACCAGCCAAGGCAAAGTCCCAGTGCCATGATCGCCCAGACACTCAGCCCGATGACTGCGGCATCGTCGAGCGCGATCGGCCGGGACGCAGCGGCGGAAAAGATCAGGCACGGAAACAGCAGCTCGAAATTCAGCCGGTCGATGCCGCGCCAGGCATCATTGCTCAGCCGCTCGCGGAAGACGCGGCCGATCGAAATGATGCCCATGGTGGGAATGAGAACCGAAAGAATTGGGATCATGAGCCGAAGCTTCCGAGGCGTTGCAGTCCAGGCGGCCATCGTGGACAGGAAGGCCTTGTTGTCGCAGACACCCACGGTTTGGCAAGTGGCGGGTCCAGGCAAATTTGCGGATGCGAGGCTTTCTCGCTGCTATCCGCGGCCACCGAGGCGCAGGCCGGGGACCGGACGTTCCTCGAGAATCTTGGCGCGGAAGCGATAGAGGGCGGCCGGGCGTCCGCCGGTGGCCGAACTTGCGCCGCCGGTGGTTTCAACCAGTTCGGCGCCTTCCACCAGCCGGCGGAAATTCTGCTTGTGCAGATGCCGGCCGGAGATGGCCTCCACCGTTGTCTGAAGTTCGGTCAGGGTGAATTCGGGAGGCATCAGTTCGAAGATCACCGGGCGGTACTTGATCTTGGCGCGAAGCCTCTGGACGGCCGTGGCAGCGATGCGGCGATGGTCGAACCGCATGGCGCGGCCGAGCGGGGCTTTCAGGCCCGTTGTCGCGACACGCTGGTCATTGACGGCCTCGGCCAGCAGGCCTGCCTCGTAGAGCAGTTCATAGCGGTCGAGCACGCGCTCCTCGTCCCACGGGAAGTCGTTCAAGCCGAATGCCAGTCTCGTACGGGCGAGCCTCGTGGGGCTTCTGGGTGATTCCAGGGGCTCTGAAGCCCATTCCGAAAGCCGGGGAAGGATGGCGGTGTCGAGGATGGCGGGACGTCCCTGGCGCCAGTCTTCCCAGGGAAACAGGTCGTACCAGCCGCGCCAGCGGGCACCGGTCGCCGCAAGCGCATCCGGATCGCCGGCATCGGCTCGGGTCAGGGCCAGATAGCCGACCGAAACGAGGTGGGGACCTTCGCCGTCGTCGCGGCGGTGCCTGCCGCGGTCTCCGAAGGTGTAGAGCTGTTCGACATAGCCGAGGCTGAGCGCCGTCTGGTGTCTGACGCTGTCGCGCAGGCTTGCCTCGAAGGTGCGATGGCGCGCCGGATCGAAAGGACCGAACGGCAATCCGTCGGCAGGGCCTTCGCCGGGTGTCGAGGGGACAGCGAGAATGCCGGGATCCGAATTGGTTACGGCGACGATTGCCGCATTCAGGCCGATGCGGAGCGGCTGGATATCATCGGGTGCATGCGCGCGATCCGGGGCCACCTTATCCCTCGCCGGCGGTTTTGCGGTTGCGGGGCGTGGCGGGCGGAAGGCTGTCGCCGGCGCGCAGGCCAAGGCAGAAGCGTTCGCCCTGGCTGGTTTCGGCGCCGCGACCGATCCGTTCCACGGCGCGCACCAGTCTGCCGTTCCTGCCAAGGATCTCGTCGCCGATCGCGACCAGCCGCGGGTTCGGCGTCACAAACGGCGAGGCTGTGCGCAGCCGTGCGGTCAGTTCGTCTTCATCCTGATCCGGCGCGAGCGAAAGTGCCGTGATAAGCGCGGCAGCCGGCGAGCGCGAAATGCCAAACCAGCAATGGATGACGAGCGGCGCGCTTCTGTCCCAGCTTTCCGCAAAGTCGATGATCCGTTCGACATGTGCGTGCGCCGGAGCGACGAGACCCTCCGTTTCGTCCGATATGTCGTTGACGCCGAGATTGAGATGCCGGCTTGCCTCGATCACTGCCGGACGGTGGAACTCCTGTCCCTGCGCCATCAGGCTGATCATCTCCCGCGCGCCGTGAAGAACCGCGGTTTCGGCGATCTGGTTGAGGCGGCAGACGACCAGATAGGACATGTTCAGGTCTTTCCCTTCTGGCGCAGTTTCTCGATTGCCTCGAAGCGATCCAGAAACAGCTTTTCAACCTGTGCCGCCGGCAAGGGGGTGACGTCGATCATGTCCCGGTTGATGCCCCGCGGCGGGCCGAAGAAGGCGCGCGCCTCGCCATCCGCGAAGCCGGCGAGATCGGTGGCCTCGAAATAGGCCGCGATCCGATCCGCTCTCTTGATGAGCGCCTTGGTGGCCTTCGGCAGCGTGGCAGGCAGTCCGAACCGGATGTGGATCGCCGCTTCAAGACGGGCTTCGACCGTCTTGTATCCGCCACCGACCACGGACTTGAACGGAGAAATCATGTCGCCGATCACATATTCGGGGGCATCATGCAGAAGTGCGAGTTGCCTGAGATCCGGCGAGGCTGCAGTCAGGTGACCGACAATCGATTCCACGACCAGCGAATGCTGCGCCACAGAAAAGGCATGGTCGCCGCGTGTCTGGCCGTTCCACCGCGCCACGCGCGCCAGACCCTGGGCGATGTCGCTGATCTCGACATCGAGCGGGGAGGGGTCGAGGAGATCGAGCCTGCGACCCGATAGCATCCGCTGCCACGCCCGGGGCGATTTTTCCGAAACGGCCATCGTCAATCGTCGGGGTTTGAATTCGGGTCGGACGCGAAGCTCAAGCCTGTCCATTCCGGCAGCGAGACGGTCACGGGCATCGTTTCGATCTCGATCGGCAATTCGTTCGCCATCGCATCGGCGATCCGGTCCGTCCGCACGATCGCCAGCGCCCGGTTGCCGGCCACTGTTCCCAGCGTCCCCGACTGCTTGCCACCGGCCAGAATGCCGGTTCCGGATCCGGGCAGCGGCTCTTCGGCGCTGACAATCGCGATCCGGCGTCGCGCGGTGCCCCGGTGCTGCATGCGGGAGACCACTTCCTGGCCGACATAGCAGCCCTTCCTGAAATCGACCCCGTGGTTCTTGTCCATCAGCACGTCATGGGGAAAGGCGTCGGACAGCGCATAATCGGTGCCCGATTCCGCCACGCCATGGGTCACGCGAACAGCGTCCCATTCGGTGCGCTCCGCGTCGAGCAGCGCGCCGCTTCCGTAAAGCCGCCAGACGCCCGCCTCCTTGGGAAAGCGGTTGTCGATCAATGCGCCCTCCGGCGCTGAGCCGCCCCAGCCCGCGATGACGGGCGTTTGTGAAAGCGTTTCGATCGTCACCTTTGCGCGAAGCTTGTAAAGCGCGAGCCGTTTCTGGAAATCGCCTGCCAACTCGGCAGCAATGTCGAGATGAAAGCCGGCCTCCGGCGCCCGCGAGATCATGAAATCGAAGAGGATCTTGCCCTGGGGGGTCAGGAGGGCCGCAGGCTGGACATGACCGGCCTCAATCGCCTCGACATTGGCTGTGACCAGGTTTTGCAGGAAGTGTTCCGCTTCCGCGCCATCGACACTGACGAGAACCCGGTCGGTGAGGTTGAGGGCTGGCACTGGGCGCACTCCGGTATGGTTTTGGGTTTCGGGTCTTGATGTCTGTGCGTTAGGTAGGCGGTCGCGAGCGCACGGGCAAGAGGCAGATCAACGGCTGACAGGTCGCGTGCCGTGGCGCGGCCGGTTCAATCACCGGCGAGAAAGAAGCGCCAGCTGCCGTCGGCGGCGATACCGATCCTGAAGAAATTGTAGGCGCCATAGGTCTTCATGTCCTCGACATCGCCGGCTGTCACGATCCTGAGCAGTTCCACCCGCTGGGGAGGAGTCAGGGTGTCGAGCGGAACCGCGGCGAAATAGGGCCAGATGTAGGACTCCTCGGGACCACCCGCGTCGACCCTGACAAGCCCCGCGTTCAGAAGATCGATCAGGATTGCAAGGATCTCGAGACCTTCGCCGTCACCCGAAATGGACCTCAGGTAGTCTATCGGGTCACTCTCGATCTCGCCGAACGACAATCTGGTGGCAGACGGGCCGCGTCCGAGCAAGGCGCGAAGTTTTTCCGGATCGCCGGTCGCGGCAGCTTCGATGATCAGCTCACGCATCCGGCGCACCGGTTCGGGGAGCAGCGACAGATCCCGCACCAGTTCGACAGACACCACTTCGCCGGCGTCCTCTCCTTCGTCCTGGCTTGCGCCTTCGCCCCCGGTTTCCGGTGTCGGCGTCTCCGCCGTCGGCGTTTCCGGTGCGGGGAGGGGCGCGCGTATGATCGGCGCAGGCGAGGGCAGACCGCCATCCGGTCCGTCCAGCGGACCGTCGAGCGGCGGCAGCTGGTCTTGCGGCGCCGGACCGGCATCCTCCTCGACGGGCGGGTCGACGGGTTTGAGTTCGCTCAGTGCCGCGGCGTTCCGCGGTGAAAAGACGGCGAGAAGCGTCAGTGAAAGCAGGCCGAGGCCAAGGGTTTTTCCGATAAGGGACTGGCGCATCTGAAGATCGCCCACCGGTCTTGCCGCCTTCTGGTTTGTGGTCCTCGATCGCCTTGCTATTGCAGCACGCGTTCCGGTGAGAATTCGCCGGCCAGGATCCGCTCACGCAGCGAATCGACCAGGGCTTCCGCCTGGTCCTCGCCGAGCGCGCGGACGGTTTCGCGGATCGCGGTGATCATCGCGGCATCCGCGATGATTTCAGGCTCGATGCCGTCCGCCGTGCTCTCGGCCCAGGCGTCGTGCTGCAATTCGAGAGCAACCTGAAGCTTCTCCTGAACGATCAGCTCGTCAAGTTCCTCGGGCGTATGATGCGTGGAATGTGTCATGCGGACCAACTCTTACTTACCATGTCGTTAACACGTTAGCACGGTGCGACCGGTTTCGGCACGGGGGCAAGGCGATATCGGTTAACAAATCCTCAATTTCCGTAGCGCGCAACGATTTCAGACACAAGTGTTGCACCTTCGCCTCGGTATCGGGCCTCGGCAAGCCGGGCCGCATCGGTGCAGGAGGTGTAAACCGACGCGAAAGCACGGAACCCCCTGTTGTATCCGGCGGTGAGGATTTCACGGCGACCGGCTTCGTTTTCGGTTTCGCTGTCGAGCAGCGCCTGCATGGTTTCCCGCCAGGTGGTTTCCCCCTCGCCATTGCAAAGATTGCGCAGGTATTGGACCGAGCCGAGAATTTCCGCCAGGCGCAGCAGACGCTCCTCGTAGGGAGGCGGCTCCAGGGGCACTGCAGGCTCAACCTCCTCGGTCTGGGTCTGTGCCCGGGCAGCGTCGATCATCGTCCCGCCGACCCCAAGGGTCAGCCCGAGAACAGTTGAGACAATGACAAGGGTGCGTATCATGAGCGCTCATTACACCATGAGGCTTGCGGATGAAATCCCGCTCGGGTCTCGCAGTGTTCAAACGCCGATGACGGCCTTGCGGCGAACACGTGAAGCGGTCGGTGCCCGGTATGCAGGACGTGCCCCGGATACCGGCATTGAGGTTATTGCCTCCGGGAAGGCTTATTGCCGTGTGCCCCGCAGCGGAGCGGATGCCAGCATGTCGATGCAGGTCAGCATGCTTTGAGGGGTGCGCAGCCTACGGATCTCGTCGGGCGTGAACCAGGCCACCTCCTTGGCGTCATCCAGGGCGCGGGCTTCTCCGCCCGGGTCGTCGGCGCGGAAGACGGTCAGCAGAAAGCTCGCGCGGTTCGTCTCCGCCGGATCGTCCGTTGTCAGGTCGAAGGTCGCGAAGGGGCGTGCATTGGCGGCCTTGAGCCCGGTTTCTTCTTCCAGTTCCCGCAGCGCCGCCTGCTCGAGCGTCTCGCCGGGATCCACCCTTCCGCCCGGGAATGCGTAGAGGTCCTGCGCCGGCGCATTGGCGCGCAGCACCAGCAGGAACCTGCCGTCCCGTTCGAGCGCGACGGAAACCGCGAGCGCCAGGCTACCCTTGCTGTCGGCCGCCGTTTCGTCGGTCATTGCTTGACCCTGCTTTCGTCCTCAGTCATGGGTTGGCAATGTGTGGACGTTTTTCGCTAACCGCAACCCCTGAAGAGGTTCAGGAACTGTTCGGTCTTGAAGAGATCGAGGGGTTTCCGCCGCGCTACAACATCGCCCCGACCCAGCCGATCCTCATCGTCGCCGGCGATCTTCGCCGCGCCGAAGGCGACAACCGGACCAACCGCCGCGCGCTTCTGGCGCGATGGGGTTTCCTGCCGGGCTGGGTCAAGGATCCGAACGATTTCCCGCTGCTCATCAATGCCCGTTCCGAAACGGCTGCCGAGAAGGCTTCCTTCCGGGCGGCCATGCGGCATCGCCGTGTTCTGGTTGCGGCCTCGGGATTTTACGAATGGCATCGGCCTGCAAAGGGCTCGAAGCAGAAATCCACCCCTTACTGGATACGTCCGAGCGCCGGCCGCATCGTGGCCTTTGCCGGCCTGATGGAAACCTATGTGAGTGCAGACGGAACCGAAATCGACACCGCAGCGATCCTGACCGTGGGCCCGAACCGGGAGGTCGCCCCGATCCACGACCGGATGCCGGTCGTCATCGACCCGCAGGATTTCGACCGCTGGCTCGACTGCCTCAACCAGGAGCCAAGGCATGTCGCCGACCTGATGGCCCCTGCGCCTGACGGCTATTTCGAGGCGATCCGGGTTTCCGACCTCGTCAACAAGGTTGCCAATTCGGGTCCCGAAGTGCAGAAGCCGGTTGCCGGGACCGAACCGGAGGCTGCCGCTGCTCCGGCCGCAAGGAAGCGCAGCAAGCCTGCCGAAGCGCCGTCGGACCAGATGAAACTGTTCTAGGATAAACCCCGTCCCATGCTGGCCCCTGCCATTGCCGGGCTTCTGCTCGGCGGCTCCCTGATCATCGCCATCGGCGCGCAGAATGCCTTCATCCTCAGACAGGGGTTGTTGCGGCAGCATGTCTTCATACTCTGCCTGATCTGTGCGCTTTCGGATGCGGTGTTGATCGGGCTCGGAGTGGCAGGGCTTGGGGCGATTATTTCGGGGTCCGAGCTTCTGATAGCAGTCGTTACCCTCGGCGGTGCGGCCTTCCTTGCCTGCTACGCGGTGCTCGCGCTCAAACGAGCGATCGCGCCAACCGCGCTCACGGCGGCCAAGAGCGGCCCATCTTCATTGCGGTCTGCGGTGCTCACCTGCCTGGCCTTCACCTTTCTCAATCCGCATGTCTATCTCGACACCGTGCTGCTGGTGGGCGGCTTGAGCGGGCGATATGAGGGGACAGGGCGACTGGCATTTGCCATCGGTGCGATGTCGGCGTCCTTCCTCTGGTTCTTCGGGCTCGGATATGGCGCGCGGGTGCTCGAGCCGCTGTTTGCGCGCCCCTCGGCCTGGCGCGTGCTCGACGGGCTGATCGCGCTGGTGATGGCCGCCTTGTCGGTCTCGCTCGTCCACCGTTTTATGACCGGATGACGGGCGCAGAGAGCATCTTGACCGGACCCTGGCAATCGGGGATAAGACGACCATGAAAACGGCACACGGCGCACGCGCCACCTGCATTTGCGGCATCATTATTCGCTAGCGTATCGCTGGCTCGGCCGTTTTCGTCTTTTCGCTTCACAGGACAAACGACCCGGGCCGGGGCCGGCATCGGGGAGTTGACATGAGCGAACTCAAATTCTGGAACACGCTGACGCGCGCCAAGGAAGAGTTTCAGCCAATCGATAAAGACAATGTCCGCATGTATGTCTGCGGACCGACGGTCTATGACTTCGCCCATATCGGCAATGCGCGGCCGCTGATCGTATTCGACGTGCTCTACCGTTTGCTCCGGCATGTCTATGGCGAGGATCACGTCACCTACGTGCGCAACATCACCGACGTCGACGACAAGATCAACGCCCGGGCGCTCAGGGATTATCCCGATCTGCCGCTCAACGAGGCGATTGCGAAAGTGACCGAGAAGACCGCCGAACGCTTCCACAAGGATGCGGCGGCGCTCGGCTGCCTGACGCCGACACACGAGCCGCGCGCCACCGCGCATATCGACGGCATGGTCGGGATGATCCAGACGCTGATCGACAAGGGCAACGCCTATGTCACGTCCGGCCGCGAGGGCAGGGAAGTGCTGTTTGCGGTCGGGTCCATGCCGGACTACGGCAAGCTGTCGAACCGCAAGCTCGAGGACCAGCAGGCCGGCGCCCGGGTTGCCGTGGAGGACCACAAGCGCAACGCGGCAGACTTCGTGCTGTGGAAAGAATCGGCGAGCGACGAACCCGGCTGGGACGGGATCTTTATCGAGGACGGCGAGACGGTCACCATCCATGGCCGGCCCGGCTGGCACATCGAGTGCTCGGTGATGAGCGAGCATCACCTGGGCGAAACCTTCGACATCCATGGCGGCGGGCTCGACCTGATCTTCCCGCACCACGAAAACGAGATCGCCCAGTCCTGTTGCGCCCATGGCAATGACCGGATGGCGAACCTGTGGATGCACAACGGCTTCCTGCAGGTCGAGGGCAGGAAGATGTCCAAATCCGAGGGCAACTTCGTCACCATCGCCGACCTGCTCGAGACAGACAAATTCGGCGGCCGCAAATGGCCGGGCGAGGTGCTCAGGCTTGCGATGCTGATGACGCATTATCGCGAGCCGATCGATTTTTCCGTGAAGCGGCTGGAGGAGGCGGAGAACATTCTCGGCAAACTGCGTCGCAAGGCCGATGGTGCGGATGCTTCCGTTGCGCTGGAAACCGGTTTTAAAGATGCGCTCGGCGATGACCTCAATACCAGCGAATATATCCGGCTGTTGCAGAGTGTTTCCGGTTCTTCCCTGATTGCTGCCGCCGACCTTCTCGGCATCGACCTCCGACCCAGGCAGGCAGGTCTTGATGTGACGAAGTTCGTGGATGAACGTCTGGAGCATATCAAGGCCAGGAACTGGGCCGAGGCCGACAGGATCCGTGACGAGTTGCTGAAACAGGGCATCCAGCTCAAGGACGGCAAGGATCCCGAGACCGGCGAACGGGTAACCACCTGGGAGGTCAAGCGGTGAGCCTTTGTGTGGGAAGAGACCCCTCCCCAACCCCTCCCCACAAGGGGGAGGGGCTACCAGGCCGCACCATCCCAGCCAACAATCCGATCTTCGCAGTTCTGATGGATATTTGGGTAGATGCCAGGTGCACGGAGTCTAGCCCCTTCCCCTTGTGGGGAGGGGTTGGGGAGGGGACTTTCTTTGTTTCAAATTCGATCATGCGGGGATCATGATCCATGCCCCATTCCAACATCACGCCCGAGACCCGCGACCGCGCACGAAAGCTTCGCAGGGAACTGACGAAATCCGAGGCCAAGATGTGGAACTTGCTGCGCGATTTCCGCCCGCGCGGCGCGCGGTTCCGGCGGGAGACACCGATCGGACCCTATATCGCCGATTTCGCATGGCTGTCGAAGAAGGTCGTCGTTGAAGTGGATGGAGACAGCCACGAAACCGATCATGGCCGCGCCCGCGACCGGGTGCGCGATGCATGGATGAAAAATCAAGGCTACACTGTGCTCAGGTTTGACAATTCAGACCTGATTGATGCTGAAGATCACGGTTTCCTTGAAATCGAAAAAGCCATCGGCAGGTATCTCAATGACCACTGAACTCGAAATGATGCTGGACCATGTCAGTCTGAGCGTCGCGGACATGGAGCAGGCAAAACGGTTCTACTCGGCCATTCTGGCCACGATCGGTATGGAACTGGTCGCGGAAGTGACCGCTGCGCAATCCGGCTCGGTCGCCTATGCCGGGTTCGGAATCGGCCGCAAGGGGCAGCTCTGGATTGCCCAGGGCGGTCAGCAGACGCCCTCCGCGCACATCTGCTTTCGTGCATCCTCGCGCCAGGCCGTGCGCGATTTTCATGCGGCGGGCCTTGCCAATGGGGGCAGTGACAACGGAGTGCCGGGCATTCGCGAGATCTATCATCCGGAATATTACGCCGCCTTCGTCAGGGATCCGGAAGGCCACAACATCGAGGCCGTGACATTCGAACCGGAGGCCGAACAATGACCGGACACCACACAGGCGGCTGCCAGTGCGGCGCGGTGCGCTACCGGATCGAGGGAGATCTCGAATATCCGCATCTGTGTCACTGCCGGATGTGCCAGAAGGCAGCGGGCAACTACTTCATGCCGCTCGGGTTTGCGCCGGGTCGGGCGCTGACCGTCACGCGCGGCGAACCGGGCTGGTTCCAGTCTTCCGATCCGGTCCGGCGCGGCTTCTGCCGCGACTGCGGCACGCCGCTGTTCTTCGACACGCTGCAGTCGGACGGTATCGCCGTGACGCTCGGCAGTCTTGACCACCCCGAGGCTTTTCCGCCGGTCTCCAATGACGGGATCGAAACGCGGGTCTCCTTCCATGCGCTCCTCGACGGGCTTCCGGGCAAGCATGTCGACCGCGACGACCTTCCGGGCGGCCTCCAAAGCATCGCCGCGAGCAATCATCAGCACCCGGATCATGACACCTACGCATGGCCCGTGGAGAAAAGCACATGAGCGCGGTTTCGCTTTCCGGCGGTTGCCAGTGCGGGGCGGTGCGGTTCCGGCTCACCGGTGCCCCCGGCACGTCGTCCGTCTGCTATTGCCGCATGTGCCAGAAGGCGTCCGCCAGCCATGCGCTGGCACTGGTTTCCGTGGGCGAGGCAGGTTTCGAATGGACGCGGGGGCAGCCCGCCTGGTTCCAGAGTTCCAACGCCGCGCGGCGCGGATTCTGCCCGGCCTGCGGCACGCCGCTCGCCTATGACGCGCCGGACGGGCTGGCGCTCTCGGTGCTGGCGTTCGACAATCCGGACGCCGTGCCGCCGACGATCGCCTACGGCATCGAAGGCAAAAGGCCGTGGTGCGACGCCGTCCCGGGCCTGCCGAAACGACACACCATGGAAGACGCGGAGGCGGCGACATTTCTTCAAACGCTGACCAGCAATCAGCATCCCGACCATGACACCGAAACCTGGCCGGCGGAGGATCGGGCATGACCACGCGCAAGCCCGGAACCGAAATGCCGAAATGGCTGCTCTACGGGTTGATCGGCAAGGGTGCGCTGGTTGTCGCGGTGACCGTTGCCGTCGTCGTCTGGGTGAACTGGGGGTAAGAGAATGAGTGAATTGCGGACACTGTATCCCGAGATCGAGCCCTTCGATACGGGTTACCTCGACACAGGCGACGGGCATCAGGTCTATTGGGAACGGGTCGGCACCCGTGGCGGCAAGCCCGCGGTCTTTCTGCATGGCGGCCCGGGCGGTGGCTGCGGCCCGGTGCACCGGCGGCTGTTCGATCCGGCATTGTATGACGTGATCCTGTTCGACCAACGCGGTTGCGGACGTTCGACGCCTTTTGCCGAACTCGAAAACAACACCACCTGGGATCTGGTCGCCGATATCGAGCGGCTCAGGCAGATGGCGGGTTTCGACAAGTGGCTGGTGTTCGGGGGCTCGTGGGGGTCCACGCTGGCGCTCGCCTATGCTCAAAGCCATCCCGACCATGTGAGCGAACTGGTGCTGCGCGGCATCTACACGCTGACGAAAGCCGAACTCGACTGGTACTACCAGTTCGGCGTCTCGGAGATGTTTCCCGAAAAATGGGAACGGTTTCTGGCGCCGATTCCGCAAGCCGAGCGCTCCAATCTGATGGCAGCCTACCGCAAGCGCCTCGTGGGCGATGACCCCGAGGCGCAAATCGAGGCGGCAAAGGCCTGGAGCAGCTGGGAGGGCGAAACCATCACGCTGCTGCCCGAGCCGTCCACCAGCGACAAGTTTCACGAGGACCGGTTCGCGCTCGCTTTCGCCCGGATCGAAAACCACTTCTTCGTCCATGGCGGCTGGCTTGAGGAGGGACAGTTGCTGCGCGATGCGGACCGGCTTTCGGGCATTGACGGGGTGATCGTGCACGGCCGCTACGACATGCCGTGTCCGGCGCGCATCGCCTGGCAGTTGCACAAGGCCTGGCCGCGGGCGGACTTCCACCTGATCGAAGGCGCGGGGCATGCCTTTTCCGAGCCCGGCATTTTGGACCAACTCATCCGCGCGACTGACAAGTTCGCGGGCAAGGCAGACACATGACTGATAAACAACGCCTCTATCTCTTCGACACAACGCTGCGGGACGGCCAGCAGACCCCGGGGATCGATTTTTCGGTCGAGGAGAAGATTTCCATCGCGCGGATGCTCGACGACTTCGGCTTCGACTATGTCGAGGGCGGCTATCCCGGCGCCAATCCGACCGATACGGCGTTCTTCTCGGAGACGCGCACGCGCAACGCCTCGTTCGTGGCCTTCGGCATGACCAAGCGCGCCGGTGTTTCCGCCTCCAACGATCCGGGGCTCGCAGGTCTCATCCAGGCGGCAGGTGACGCCGTGTGCCTGGTTGCCAAGAGTTGGGACTATCACGTCCGGGTGGCGCTCGGCTGCAGCAACGAGGAGAACCTCGACTCGATCTCGGAGTCCGTTCGCGCAGTCACCGATGCCGGCAAGGAGGCGATGGTCGATTGCGAGCATTTCTTCGACGGCTACAAGGCCAATCGCGACTATGCGGTCGCCTGCGCGAAGGCTGCGCATGACGCGGGCGCACGCTGGGTCGTGCTGTGCGACACCAACGGGGGCACCCAGCCGTCCGAAATCCGAGAGATCGTCTCGGCGCTGATAGAAGCCGGCATCCCCGGCGACCGGCTCGGCATCCACGCCCACAACGACACCGGGCAGGCGGTGGCCAATTCGCTGGCCGCGGTGGAAGCCGGGGTGCGCCAGATCCAGGGCACGCTCAACGGCATCGGCGAACGCTGCGGCAATGCCAACCTGGTCACGCTGGTTGCGACACTGGCTCTGAAGCCCGTCTTCGCAGACCGGTTCGAAACCGGCATCGGCAAGGAAAAGCTCGAGGGGCTGACCCGATTGAGCCATGCGTTCGACGAGTTGCTCAATCGCTCGCCTGCTGCCCAATCGCCTTATGTCGGGGCATTTTCGTTTGCCACCAAAGCCGGCATCCACGCGTCAGCGCTCTTGAAGGATCCGCAGACCTACGAGCACGTGCCGCCCGAAAGTGTCGGCAATTTCCGAAAGGTCATGGTGTCAGATCAGGGCGGCAAGTCGAATTTCGTCAACGCGCTCAGGCAGCGCGGGATCGAGGTGGCGCGCAACGACCCCAAGCTTGATCGGCTGATCGCGCTGGTCAAGGAGCGCGAGGCGACCGGCTATGCCTACGAGGGCGCGGATGCAAGCTTCGAGCTTCTGGCGCTGAGAACGCTCGGCCGGGTGCCGGACTATTTCAACGTCACCAGTTTCCGGGTGATGGTCGAACGCCGGTTCGACGCGATGGGCAACCTGCGGACCGTCTCCGAGGCCGTGGTGAAGCTCGAGGTGGACGGGGTTGAGATGATGTCGGTGGCGGAAGGGCACGGCCCTGTCAACGCGCTCGACATCGCGCTGAGAAAGGACCTCGGCATCTACCAGTCGGAGATCACGGATCTCGAACTGGTCGACTACAAGGTGCGCATACTCAACGGCGGAACAGAGGCGGTGACCAGGGTCCTGATCGAATCGGGCGACGAAACCGGCGCGCGCTGGTGGACGGTGGGCGTGTCGGACAACATCATCGACGCCTCATTCCAGGCCCTGATGGATTCGATCACCTTCAAGCTGATGAAAAACCGGGAACTGGCGGGCCGGGTGGCGGCGGAATAGCGGCATCCATAAGCGATTGTGATGCATTGATCGCTTCGATGACGTTGCGCTGACAACGGGCGGCGGCTAACCGTGTTTTTTGCTGTCGGGCGGCTCTCGGAGCGACGCCCGGTGACCGGAGCATCCATGTCAAAGCCGCTTTCCCTTCCCGTCGACGAAGACACGCCGCGCGGCTTTGCGTTCGCGCTTGCCGCCTATCTTCTGTGGGGCTTCCTGCCATTCTACATGAAGGCGGTGGCGCATATTCCCGCCGTCGAAGTCGTCGCCCACCGGGTGGTCTGGTCGGTCCCGATCGCAGGCCTCGTGCTGATCTTGCTTGGCCGGACGAAAGACATTTCGATTGCACTCAGAACCCCGCGCACGCTGATGATGGCCGTGGTGACGGCGGCGCTGATCACTGTCAACTGGAGCATCTATGTGTGGTCGATCGGAGCGGGCCGCGCGCTCGAAACGGCTCTCGGGTATTACATCAACCCGCTGTTCTCGATCTTTCTCGGCGCGGTCCTGCTCAAGGAAAGCCTCGACGGGCGGCAGAAAATTGCCATCGCGCTGGCGGTCGTCGCGGTGGCGCTGCTGGCATGGGAATCGGGCGGCGTGCCCTGGGTGTCGGTCGGGCTCGCGCTGAGCTGGGGCTTCTACGCCTTCTTCAAGAAGTCGCTTCCCGTTGGCCCCAATCAGGGGTTCTTCCTTGAGGTGATGATGCTCACCCCGCCGGCGATTGCCTTCATCATCTACACGGAATCATCCGGCATCGGCCATTTCGGGGACACCGGCATCGCCGACGTGCTGCTGCTTCTGGGCTGCGGTGTCGTGACCGCCGTTCCACTGATGATCTATGCCAACGGGGCGAAGCTGCTCAGGCTGTCGACCATCGGGATCATGCAGTACATTGCGCCGACCATGATATTCGTCATAGCGGTGTTTATCTTCAAGGAGCCTTTCGGGCCCACCAAGCTGGTCGCCTTCATGCTGATCTGGACGGCGCTTGCGGTCTACAGCTCATCGCTGTTGCGCAGCCGCAAGGCCCGTCGGGCGGCAGTGCTGCTCGAGCCCGGTCAAACCCCGAGCCACTGAGGCCCGGCACGGTTCGAAGATTGGCGTCGTTGCTGTGATCGGCCATCTTGGCCGAAGGCGTCAGAGCTTTGCGATGACGTCGGCTTGCCCGTCGTGGTCGCTGGTGTCGGCGACGCGGGTCAGGATCGCGGGAATGATGTCCTCGACATGATCGATCACCATGGGGCGCACCAGATGCGCGGTATGGATGAAACCTTCGCCGGTCATGTGGGTGAGAAGCGCGTTGAGCGGGTCCCAGAAACCGGCCACATTGGCGAACACTATCGGCTTGGTGTGCTGACCCAGCTGGGCCCAGGTCATGATCTCGATGATTTCCTCAAGCGTGCCGATGCCGCCGGGAAGCGTGACGAAGGCGTCCGCCCGCTCGAACATCATGTGCTTGCGCTCATGCATGTCACTGGTGACGTGCAGTTCGCTGAGCTTTCCCAGCGACTGACGGGATGCTTCCTTGTCCATCAGGAATTCCGGGATGATCCCGATGGTCTTTCCGCCCGATTCGATCACGGCGTCTGCCACGGCTCCCATGATGCCCCTGGTGCCGCCGCCATAGACCAGATCGATGCCGTTTTCGGCCATGGCGTGACCGAGTACGCGCGCAGCTTCTCGATAGGCCGGATCACGTCCTGGCTGGGAGCCGCAATAGACGCAGATCGAGCGGATGGGGTTTGCTTTTGTGTCCATGTGAGAACCAGACATGACCGCCGCCAAGGGGTCAAGTCCGGGCCTTGGCCGGACCGTGCTTTTTCTTGTGCCCAATATGCAAAGCAGATAGGTTTTCGGCAACATGACGGGGCAATCCCTGATCGACGGAGCAGAATGACATGAAAACGAATGCCGGGCTGATGGCCTTTCTGGGAGTGGTTTTCACCATCGTGGTGGGAGCATTCTTCATCGTGCCGCAACTCAAGGAGCGCGATACGGTCAGCATCGCCGAACCCGCCTCGGAGACAGGGACCGAGGCCGGCTCCGGCACGACTGCGGATGCACCTGCTTCCGCGATCTCCGATGAAGCTCCGGCCTCCGAAACAGCACAAGCGACAGACGACGCCTCCGACGAGCCGGTTGAAGTGGCCAGTCTCGATCAGCCGTCGGTCATTCCGAGCTTTGACGTCCTGCGGGTTGAACCGGACGGCTCCACCGTGATTGCCGGCAAGGCTACGCCGAATACCCGGCTCAGCATCATGAACGGCGAAACCGAGATCGCTTCCGCATCGGTCGGTCCCAGCGGCGATTTCGCGGCCATTCTCGACACGCCGCTCGAACCCGGCGACTACCAGCTCACGCTGCGCACATCCGGCGAAGACGGCAGCGTCAGCGAGTCCGACGAGGTGGCGATCGTTTCCGTTCCGGAAAATTCCGATGGAGAACTTCTGGCCATGGTGACGACACCGGGCAAGGCGAGCCGGATCATTGCGCAACCGGCCGCGCCGAATTCGGAAGAGATGCAGGCAGACGGCGGGGCAACCGTGTCGGATGCGTCCGACCCTGCAGCCGATGGTTCCGCTGGTGAAGGCGCCGTCGAGACGGCCGCCGCGTCCGATGCTCCCGAAGCCGGAACCGCTGCGTCCGGCAATGCCGGGGCCGGTGGCGAGCAGGCTCCAGGATCCTCTCAGGATGTGGCAACGGCTCCTGCTGGAGATGCCGTTGCAGAGACCCGCATCGAAACGCCTGAATTGCCGGAGGTGTCGTCCTTGCTGACCACCACCGCACCGGACGTGGATTCGGCAGCCGCGCCGGATGGGTCGGACGGTTCCGTCGATCAGCCGCCGGCTGGCGATCAGACTGAAACCGCCGCCGCAACCGAGGCCGGCACATCGACGGAAGCCCCTGCAACAGAGGGTGCAGCCGCGGAGGGCACGACCGGGGAAGGTTCGGCAACCGAAGACAGCCAGACCGAAGTCGCGGCCCTTGACCCCGGCGCGGAGAACACGACAGCGCCCAACCTGCCCGACGATGCGACGGTTCGCGTCGACGCGGTTGAAATCGAGGGCGGGCGGATCTTCATCGCGGGTTCGGCGCCTGCCGGGTACTCGGTCACCGTTTCGGCGGATGGCGCGGTCATCGGCACCGCGGAAGCCGACGCGAGCGGCAGATTCATTGTGGAAGCCGAAAAGGAGCTGTCGGTCGGAGATCATATCATCAACGCCGACCTGATGGACCGGGACGGCGGCTCGATCCTTTTGCGTGCGACCGTGCCGTTCAACCGGCCAGAGGGGCAGGCTCTGGCGGCTGTCGCGCCGGCACAATCGGCTGCGGATGCGAAGACATCGCGCGTGGCAACTGAGGGTGCCGCTTCAGCTTCAGGGGCGGAGACGGCATCTCAGAACGCCGCCACCGATGGCAGCGCTGCCGGCACGGAGTCCGCCGCCGCAGATGCCGGTCCCACTGCTTCAGGCGCGGGAGAGCCCATGACCGGCAATGCCGATCCTTCCGCCGAGGCACTGGTTCTTCCCGATATCGCCAGCCTTTCGCAGATGCGCGAAGATGCGTTCCAAGCGCTTTCGATGCTTGAGCAGATGGTGTCGGACGAGGCGGGCGCGGACGCTGCTGCGGTTGCCGAGGCCCGCAAGGACGCGATCGCCAAGCTCAAGGCCGCTTCCTCCGCCGACCTGGCCTCCGACGCCGACAACAACTCCCGGGAGGTCGCACGGTCCATGCGGCTTCAGGCCCAGTCGGCACTGTCTGCACTGGAACCCGGCGGCGCGGAGAATGAAACGGCATCCGACTCCGTCACGACGCAGGGCGACATGGCAAATCTGCGCGAGATGCTTCGTGAGGCCCGGACCGCTCTGTCCCAGCCGGCCGGCGAGTTGCTCGCCGCGGCCGACCAGGGTGCGACCTCCGGCGACGACGCGTCCGGGGAGCCGCGGACGATCGTGCAGGAGCCGCTGGCGTCGGCGCCGGGCGCGGTGATCATCCGTCGCGGCGATACGCTCTGGCAGATCTCGCGGCGGACCTACGGGCAGGGTGTGCGCTACACCACGATCTATCTGGCCAACCGGTCGCAGATCGAGAATCCGGACCGGATCCAGCCGGGACAGGTGTTCTCCGTTCCCGAGGCGCCCTTGGAAAATGCCGAGGAACTGCACCGCAAGCGGCTCTTGGGAGACTGAGCCGCGCGCCGTCACCGGTCTTCGTGGCTGGCATTTGGATATGCGCACGGTTTCCCATGCGCCAGCGTGTGCGTGTCCTGCATCCTCGCGCCCTTGCGTACCCTGAATGCGAGACATCCGTCTCATGACACGCCCAGAGACGGTTGACGCTGGAAAATTCATCGTATATCGCCGATGAACGATGAACAGCTTGCACTCCCATTGCGAAAGCCGCGACGCACAGGTGGCGCGAAAGCTTGCTGCGCTTGCCCACCCGGTCAGGCTGCGGCTTCTGAGGCACATCGGATCGGCCTCCAGCTGCTGCGTGAAGGAGATGGTCACCCAGGTCGGCATGGCGCAGTCGACCGTTTCCCAGCATCTCAAGGTGCTCGTGGATGCCGGTCTTGTCGACTACCGCGCCGAGCGGCCCCGATCCTGCTACAGGATCAACACGGATGCGCTGGGCGAGCTCGCCGGTGAGATCGGTCAGACCATTCACGGCTGCTGCGGCAGAGAACCGGGCGGTTCCGCCCCAGAGATTCCGTCTTCCGGGGCGGCAAAGACTACGCCTGATGGCGTGAACAAGGACATTTGATTTGGCTTCCAAGACCGTCTCTGCCGAACAGGGCAATCCCTTCGGTACGATCAAGAACCTGTGGCCCTACATGTGGCCGTCGGACCGCCCCGACCTGAAACGCCGTGTGGTGTGGGCGACACTCTTTCTGCTGTTGTCGAAAGTCGTCCTGATCACGGTTCCCTATTTCTTCAAGTGGGCGACGAACGCGCTCAATGGAGAATTCTCGGCTCCGGGCTGGATCCCGGTGGCGCTCGCCACGCCTGTCATGCTCGTGATCGCCTACAATGTCGTGCGCCTGGTGCAATGGGGCTTCAACCAGTTGCGCGATGCGCTGTTCGCCAGCGTCGGGCAGCACGCCGTCAGGCAGCTGGCCTACAGGACCTTCGTGCACATGCATCAATTGTCTTTGCGCTTCCACCTGGAGCGCAGGACCGGCGGGCTGTCGCGGATCATCGAGCGCGGGACCAAGGGCATCGAGATCATCGTTCGCTTCACCATCTTGAACACCGTCCCGACCCTGATCGAATTCGCGCTGACGGCGATCATCTTCGGCTTTGCCTATGGCTGGAGCTATGTTGCGGTGACGGCGATCACCGTGTGGCTCTACATCTGGTTCACCGTGCGGGCCTCGGACTGGCGCATCGCCATCCGCCGGGCGATGAACGATTCCGACACCGACGCCAACACCAAGGCGGTGGACTCGCTGCTCAACTTCGAGACGGTCAAGTATTTCGGAAACGAGGACATGGAGTCCCGCCGCTTCGATTCCTCCATGGCCGGCTACGAGCGCTCGGCCACGCAGGTCTGGACTTCGCTCGGCTGGCTCAACATGGGTCAGGGCGTCATTTTCGGCATCGGCATGATGGTGATGATGGTGATGTCTGCCCTGGCGGTCCAGCGAGGCGATCAGACGATCGGGGACTTTGTCTTCATCAACGCCATGCTGATGCAGTTGGCCGTCCCGCTCAATTTCATCGGATTTGTCTACCGTGAAATCCGGCAGGGGCTTGCCGACATCGAGCAGATGTTCGAACTGCTGGATGTGGATCCGGAGGTAAGGGACGCGCCGAATGCCACGTCCCTTGATGTGAGGAGCGGCACCATCCGGTTCGATGATGTCAGCTTCAGCTACGATCCGGCCCGGCCGATCCTCAAGGGCATTTCGTTTGAAGTCCCCGCAGGCAAGACCATCGCGATCGTCGGTCCGTCCGGCGCCGGCAAATCCACGATCTCGCGGCTTCTCTACCGGTTCTACGACATCCAGTCGGGCAGCATCTCGATCGATGGACAGGATGTTTCCCAGGTCACGCAGAAGAGCCTGCGCGCCGCCATCGGCATGGTCCCCCAAGACACGGTCCTGTTCAACGACACGATCGCCTACAACATTCGCTACGGCCGGGTCGGGGCGAGTGAAGACGAGGTTCGCAAGGCCGCCGAACTGGCGCAGATCAGCGGGTTCATCGAGAGCCTTCCGGAAGGGTTCGATTCGATGGTCGGCGAACGCGGGCTGAAGCTCTCGGGCGGCGAGAAGCAGCGTGTCGCGATCGCCCGAACGATCCTGAAGGCGCCGCCGATCCTGATCCTCGACGAGGCGACATCGGCGCTCGACACGGCGACGGAGCAGGAAATCCAGACGGCGCTCGATTTCGTCTCGAAGGGACGGACTACGCTTGTCATCGCGCATAGGCTTTCAACGGTGGTGAGCGCCGACGAGATCATCGTTCTCAAGGACGGTGTGATCGCCGAACGCGGCCGTCACAGCGAGCTTCTGGCGCGGAAGGGCCTCTACGCCTCCATGTGGGACCGCCAGCGTGAGGCGACCGAGGCCGAAGAGCAGCTCAAGCGCATGCGTGAAGCCGATGAATTCGGCATCTTCGACCGGCGCCGCCTTGCCGATCCTGACGATGCCTGACGCGCCATTGCCCCGGATTGTTGCACTTTTGGGCTCAAAGTGTTTTCGCTGATGGTGAAATTGCGCTAGGCACTGCCCAGATGAAGGGCAGCGCTCTCACACACATCGAGGATTCCAATCATGAGCATCATTGACAGCGTCCGCAATGCGCTGGTTCCCGTTCACCGTGAAGGATACCGGTTTGTCGCCATCTTTTTCGGTGTTTCGGTTCTGCTGGGACTGATCGCCGAACCGCTTTTCTGGATCGGATTGGTGCTGACCGCATGGTGCGCCTACTTCTTCCGTGATCCGGAGCGGGTGACGCCACTTGATGACGACATAGTCGTCAGCCCGGCCGATGGTCGGGTGTCCTCCGTGGTGCGGATGCAACCCCCCGAAGAACTCGGGCTTGGCAGTGACGAGATGCTGCGGATCTCGGTGTTCATGAATGTGTTCGATTGCCACGTGAACCGCGCACCGGTTGCCGGCCAGATCGTGCGCAAGGTCTACTCCAAGGGCTCCTTCCTCAATGCCGAACTCGACAAGGCCAGCAGCGAGAACGAGCGTAGCGGAATTGTGATCGAGACTGAACGACATGGCGAGATCGGCGTTGTCCAGATAGCAGGGCTCGTGGCGCGCAGAATCCTCTGCTGGTCGGAGGAGGGCGAAATCCTCGATGCCGGCGAACGCTTCGGCCTGATCCGCTTCGGCTCGCGGCTCGACGTGTTCCTGCCTGCCGGAGCGCGTTCACTGGTCAGCGTCGGCCAGACCGCGATTGCCGGTGAAACCATGCTGGCCGAATTCGGCTCCGCAAAGGGCCCGGTCGTCAGCCGCCGTGATTAAATCCGTCTTTACGGAGGAAGGGATCTCGACAATGCAGACGCCGTTTCCACCCTATGACGACCACGATGCCGACGACGGCAGCCGTGGGCCCCGGCTGCGCGAAATCCCGTTCCGGATGCTGGTTCCCAACCTGATCACCGTGCTGGCGATCTGCGCCGGGCTGACCGGCATCCGGCTCGCCTTCGAGAATCGCTTCGAACTGGCGGTGGCAATGGTCCTGATCGCAGCGTTCCTGGACGGAATTGACGGGCGGGTGGCGCGGCTTCTCAAGGCCCAGTCGAAATTCGGCGCGCAGATGGATTCGCTCGCCGACATCGTCAATTTCGGCGTGGCGCCCGCACTGGTCCTCTATGTCTTCATTCTCGATCAGGCGCGCTCCTTCGGGTGGATCGCTGCAATCGTCTATGCGATTGCGGCAGCACTCAGGCTTGCGCGGTTCAACGTGATTTCGGAACGCGGCGTCAAGCCTGCCTGGGAAAGCTACTATTTCGTCGGGGTTCCTGCGCCGGCGGGAGCGCTGCTCGTGCTGCTTCCGATCTATTTCGGGTTTTTGGGGTTGCCGATCGACCGCACCACCGGTTTCGTCGCTGCCGCCTACACGATGTTCATCGGCTTCCTGCTCGTGAGTCGCGTTCCGGTCTATTCGGGCAAGGGCTCGGGTGGCGGAGTGCGCCGCGACCTGGTGATGCCGTTCATCCTGGTGGCGGTCGTCTATGTGTCGCTGCTGATGAGTTTCACCTGGGAAACGCTGACGCTGACCGCAATCGGCTACCTGATTTCATTGCCCTTCGGGGCGCGGGCCTGGTCGAGGAAATACGGCTCGTCCGCACCCAAGGCGCAAGCCGAACCAGCGGAGACCGGCGAGATCACCTCTGCCGGGGACGGCCAGGAAAAACCGGGCGATTCGTCCTGATTTCGCTTAGTCCGAAGAACCTGCCTTGCGTCCGGCGCGATGGGTTCTGACCCATTCGTCTGCAATCTTCTGCGCGCTCACGTAATCGGTCTTGCCTGAACCGAGAACCGGGATTTCGGGCACGTTGATGATCTCGCCGGGCACCATCAGTTCCGTCGCGCCGAAGCGTTTCGAATACTCCCGCAACTCCTCGCGAAGTGCCGGCATCTTTGTGGTCACAAGCACGATGCGTTCGCCCTTGCGGCTGTCCTCGACGGCGACGGCCGCATGAATGTCTTCCGGCCACAGGTTCTGAACCATCATTTCGACGGCGCCGAGCGAGATCATTTCTCCGGCGATCTTGGCGAAGCGCTTGGCGCGGCCGCGAATGGCGATGAAGCCATCCTCGTCGACGGTAACGATGTCGCCCGAATCGTGCCATCCACCGTCGAGCGGCTTGAGCACGCCCGGCTGGTCGGCGAGCATGTAGCCGAGCATCACGTTCGGACCGGAGACGAAAAGGCGGCCGCCGACATCGATTCCCTCGACGGGCTCAAGGCGCAGCGCCATGGCCGGCAACAGCCGGCCGACGGTCCCGTCCTTCGAATGGCTGGCGGAATTGACGGCCGCCACCGGCGCCGCCTCGGTCATGCCGAAGCCTTCCAGAATGCGCGCGCCGAAGCGCTCGGCATAGATCCGTCTGGTTTCGGCGCGGACGGCCTCGGCGCCGGCCACGATCAGCCTGAGACTCGCAAAATCGGTCTCCTTGGCGGTGCGCGCATAGCCGGCGAGAAAGGTGTCGGTGCCGAACATGATCGATGGACGGACTTCCCGCGCAACGGCGGGAATGATCCGGTAGTGCAGCGGCGAGGGGTAGAAGAACAGCCGGACGCCGTAGAGCAGCGGCAGGATCGCGCCGCCGGTCAGGCCGAAGGAATGGAACACGGGAAGAACGTTGAACAGCCGGTCCCGGACCGAGATGTCGATCCGGGCCTCGGCCTGCGCGGCGTTGGCGTGGATGTTCCGGTGCGACAGCACCACGCCCTTGGGCGTCCCCTCGGATCCAGAGGTGAAAAGGATGACAGCCGGGTCGCGGGCTTCGGTCCGGCAGAGCGGACGCCGCCAGTTCACGAAGGCGAGCAGCTTTTCCAGAGGTCCGATGTTTTCACGCAGGTCCTCGAGCCAGATGATCGAGACCCCGGCCGTTTCGATCGCCGTGACGACGTTTTCAAGGCTCGCCTTCTCGATGAAAGCGCGGCTCGCAAGCACGGTGCGCACCCGCGCAGTGGCGAGCGCGGAAACGATGGCTGCCGGTCCCGCCGTGTAATTGAGCATCGCAGCCACGCGTCCGGCGGACTGGATCGCCAGCAGGGTTACGATCACCGCATTGGCGTTCGGAAGCAGAACGCCCAGCGCCTCTCCGGGTTCGCTCATGCCGGCAAACCGCCTGCCGAGCGCGCGGGCGCCCACCAAGATGCGCTTGTAGGTGAGCTTGCCGCCAAGGGCGTCCTCAAGCACCGGGCCTTCCCTGCCATAGAGGTCTGCCGCGTCGCGGAAGGCTGAAAACAGGGTTCTTTCGAGGTCGTTGCTTTGAAACCGCGCCTCGGCAAGCAGGTCGTGGATGCGGTCCCGATCCCGTGGGTCGGTGGCGCCGTTGGCGGGGGGAAGAGGGTCAGCCGGATTGAAGGGGCTTGAACAAGCCATCCTGAACCTGGGAAAGAACCGTCTTGGCGCTTCTGCGCTTGTCCGGGCAGACCAGAGCGAATGAACGGAACCGCGCACATGCCAGGCCCGGACCAAAGCCCCGTGCTTGCTGGCGATTTCCGCCAGGCGCGCGTAGCGTTCCAGGGTTTCCGGCGAAGGCTCGATATCGGCAGGAACCGGAACCGTGACCGACTTGCCGTCCGCGAGCACCTTCTCGAGCTCGTCGACTGCATCGAGATCCGCGGTGCGGGCGAACAGCCGGAAAGAGAACAGGCTCACCGACGTGCGGTCGGAAGCGGTGAGAAAATGCAGGCAACCGCGGTCAAGCAGGCTCCACAGAACTGCGACGTCGAGGCCCGATTGACGCGCGTAGACGTGAATGACCGGGCTTCCCGGGCGGGCCGGTGCCGATCCGTCCCCGTCGTCGTCAGGGAGGTCCAGGCGGAAGAGAGCCCTGAACTTGAGCAATGCCAGACCCTGCGGCCATGATATTCCGCGATGGGCGGAGACGCGGTATCCCGCAAACAGGAAGGCCGCCAGCGCAAATGCAACCAGTGTCGCCGCCAAGCCGGTCATGAAGCCTCCTCACCGTTGATGCCGGGCGAACGGTCGGGCCGTTCTCTCCGGGTCTCCCGGTGTGGAGCCTAAGGTGCTTTTCAAGGGGAGGGAAGGGGCCGTCCCCTCCCGTCTCCTCGATCACTCCGGCAGGCGGTAATCGAAGAAGCGACCTTCTGCGGCGCGGTAGAGCCGGCCGGTTTCGAGGCAGTCCGGCAGGCAGAGCGGCACGATCTTTTCGGCCACCTCGGAAGGATGCGGCAGGGTTTCGGGATTCTCACCCGGCATGGCCTGCGCGCGCATGGCTGTCCGGGTGGCGCCGGGGTCGAAGGAGTTGATGTTGAGCGCGGCTTTCCTGGTCTCCTGGGCCCACACCCGCGCCATGGTTTCCACGGCGGCCTTGGAGGCGGCATAGGGGCCCCAGAATGCGCGCGCAGAATGAGCGACACCGGACGATATGATGACCGCACGGCCCGCATCGGACTTGAGCAGGAGCGGCTCGACCGAACGGATGACCCGCCAGGTGGCCGTGACATTGATTGCCATCACCTTGTCGAACACCTTGGCCTCGACATGACCGACAGGCGAGATGGTTCCCAGAACGGCTGCGTTTGCGACCAGGATGTCGAGGCTGCCCCAGCGCTCGTTGATGGCCCCGCCGAGCCGATCGATGGCGGGCATGTCGGTCAGGTCCATGGGCACCAGCGTGGCGCTGCCGCCGGCGGCCTGGATCTCGTCGTCAAGCTCCTCCAGACCGCCGGTCGTGCGCGCGACGGCGATCACGTGCGCACCCTGTTTGGCGAGCGCGAGCGCAGTCCAGTAGCCGATGCCGCGGGAAGCGCCGGTAACGAGCGCTGTGCGTCCTTCTAGAGATGCCATGCTGAGAACTTATCCGTTGTTGGCCAGCAGCGAGAGGCTGCGGACATTGTCGAGATCTTCCTGATCGGTAAGGACTGTCGGGTAATCGCCGGTAAAGCAGGCATCGCAGAACTGCGGGCATTCCGCGTTGCGTCCCGGCTCGCGCACCGCGCGGTAAAGCCCGTCAATCGAGACGAAGCCGAGGCTGTCGACCCGGATGAAATCCGCCATCGCGTCGACCGACATGCGCGAGGCCAGCAACTGCGACTTTTCCGGGGTGTCGACGCCGTAGAAGCAGGAAGACATGGTCGGCGGTGAGGCGATGCGCATGTGCACTTCACGCGCACCTGCCTCGCGAACAAGCTGGACGATCTTCTGGCTGGTCGTGCCGCGCACGATGGAATCATCGACGAGCACGACGCGCTTGCCCTCGATCATGTTCCTGTTCGGGTTCAGTTTGAGCTTTACCCCCATGTGCCGGATGGAGGACGAGGGGGCAATGAACGTGCGGCCGACATAGTGGTTGCGGATGATGCCAAGCTCGAAGGGCAGATTGGCCTGCTGCGCGAAGCCGATCGCCGCGGGCGTGCCCGAGTCGGGAACGGGAATGATCACATCCGCGTCGACCGGGCATTCCTTGGCGAGTTCCTCGCCGATCCGCTTTCGCGCATCGTAGACATTGCGGTTTTCGATGGTCGAATCCGGCCGTGCAAAATAGACGTATTCGAAGATGCACAGCCGCGGAGACTGCTTTTCGAAGGGGAAGTGGCTTTCTATGCCCTTGCCGGTGATCACCACCACCTCGCCGGGCTGCACGTCACGGACAAACCGCGCGCCGATGATGTCGAGCGCGCAGGTTTCGGAGGCAAGGATATAGGCCCCGTCGAGATCGCCGATGCACAGGGGTCTGATGCCCAGCGGGTCGCGGGCGCCGATCATCTTCTTTTCCGACAGGCCCACCAGCGAATAGGCGCCCTCGAGCCGGCTGATCGCGTCGATGAACTTCGGAACAATCCGCGTCTTCTCGCTGACCGCGATCAGGTGGAGGATGGTCTCGGTGTCGGATGTGGACGAGAAGATCGATCCGCGCTTTTGCAGTTCGCGCTGGACCGTGAGCGCATTCGTGATGT
Source organism: Hoeflea sp. (assembly GCA_965233445.1). GTDB lineage: Bacteria > Pseudomonadota > Alphaproteobacteria > Rhizobiales > Rhizobiaceae > Hoeflea. Next base: position 3,461,121 of record OZ247491.1, on the reverse strand, counting down.
TGCCGTTGTGGGCAATGGCGAAACCGCCGCCGGCAAATTCGGCGAAGAACGGCTGGACATTGCGCAGACCTTCGCCGCCGGTCGTTGAATAGCGGGTGTGGCCGATGGCGCGGTCGCCGGGAAGGCGGTCCATCACCGATCGCTTGGTGAACGTGTCGCCGATCAGGCCGACATGGCGTTCGACCGAAAACTGGTTGCCGTTGAACGACACGATGCCCGCCGCTTCCTGGCCGCGGTGCTGAAGGGCGTGAAGCCCGAGCGTGACCACCGCAGCGGCGTCCGGCTTGCCGAAAATCCCGAAGACACCGCATTCATCGTGAAAGCAGTCCGCCTCGCTCTCGGCCGGGATCACGTCCTGCAGTGCGTGCTCGGCGGCCGTGTCGCGGGCGTCCGCAGGACCCGGATCGTCGTGGTGCGCAGCGGGTGAACCAGAATCAGTTGATCCAGTGTCAGTCATGTCGTCGGACCTTTTCCAACAGGCCGGCCGGAGTCATCCCGACCGGAAACAGTCAACCGCTGGTCGCGGGTGCCTCTTCGGCAACCGGTTCATCCGGGTTCCCGCCACGCAAGCGCTCCAGGATGGTTGCGTCGGCGTCGTCGGGCAACATGTTGATGAGCCGCGCGCCGAGCGAATCGAGCATCGGCTTGGACTTTGCCGTCGCGACCCATTCAGGCTGCTTGGGCGTCGCCACCAGCCAATTGAAGAACAGCATCGCGACGACCACCAGAAGCACGCCGCGGGCGGCGCCGAACACGAAGCCGAGTGTCCGGTCGAGCGCGCCGATGCGGCTGTCGATGATGAAGTCGGCGATGCGCATGGTGATGTAGGACACGACGATCAGCGCGATGATGAAGATCACCGCTGCCGAACCGATCATGGCGATCTTTTCGGAGGAGGTGTACTGAAGCGCAAACGGGGTGAGGAAATCATAGAGCAGATAGGCCGCCGCGGCCGCAGCGATCCACGAGGCGACCGCCAGAACCTCGCGCGAGAACCCGCGCACCATGGCGAGCACCGCCGAAAACAGCGTTATGGCAAGCAGGATGCCGTCAAGAAGGGTAATGGGCATTGAGTCGCGTTCCGTTCGGGCTCCGCCCCCGATCACCGCTTAAGGCTCCCGGATGGGCCGAAATGAGTTTAGTCCTCGTCACCTTCGGTCAGACTGGCGGCCTTGGATCCGGCTATGCGGGCCACCAGATCCGGCAGACCTTCGATCTGCGCAAGTCCCGCACCCCGATTGGAGGGCAAGTCCGCCGAGCCCGATGGCAACACCGCACTGGCAAATCCCAGCTTCTCGGCCTCCTTGAGCCGCAAAGCGGTTTGCGCGACCGGTCGGATGGCCCCCGACAGGCTGACTTCGCCGAAATAGACGCAATCGGCGGGAAGGGCAAGCCCGGCAAGCGAGGAAACAAGGGCCGCCGCCACCGCCAGATCGGCCGCGGGTTCGGCGATCCGGTAGCCACCGGCAATATTGAGGTACACATCGTGGCTGCCAAGCCGCACGCCGCAATGGGCTTCCAGCACCGCGATGATCATGGAAAGCCGCGCGGAATCCCAACCGACAACGGCGCGGCGCGGGGTTCCGAGGCTTGAAGGCGCCACCAGCGCCTGGACCTCCACCAGCACGGGCCGGGTGCCTTCGATGCCTGCGAAGACAGCTGCACCGGGCGCCTTGGCGTTGCGTTCGCCGAGAAAGAGCTCCGAAGGGTTTCCGACTTCGCGCAGGCCCTTGTCCGACATTTCGAACACGCCAATCTCGTCGGTGGCGCCGAAGCGGTTCTTGACGGTGCGCAGGATGCGGTAGTGATGCCCGCGGTCGCCCTCGAAATAGAGCACGGCATCGACCATGTGCTCGACCACGCGGGGCCCGGCAATCTGGCCGTCCTTGGTAACGTGGCCGACCAGGACCATCGCAGCACCGGTCTGCTTCGCAAACCGCACCATGGCGTGAACGCCGGTCCTGACCTGGGTCACGGTGCCGGGCGCCGAGCCCGCGAGGTCGCTCCACAGGGTCTGGATCGAATCGATGATGACGAAGTCGGGGCGCTTGCCGTCGGCGAGTGTCGCCAGAATATCCTCGACATTGGTTTCAGCCGCCAGCAGCACGCCGGTATCCGCAGCGCCGAGCCGCTGGGCGCGGAGGCGCACCTGCGCCACGGCCTCTTCCCCGGACACATAGATGACCCGGTGTCCCTGTCCCGCGAGCGCCGCGGCAGCCTGCATGAGCAGGGTGGACTTGCCGATTCCCGGGTCTCCGCCGACCAGAACGGCCGAACCGCGCACGAATCCACCACCGGTGACGCGGTCGAGCTCGCTGATCTTGGTCGGTATTCTGGGCGCCTCCTCGATCTCGCCGGACAGGCTTGCCAGTGCCACGGGACGGCCCTTGCGCGCAGCGGTTCCGGGTCCGCCGCCGACACCCGAGGATGGATCGTCCTCCACGATGGTGTTCCATTCGCCACAGCCATCGCATTTGCCGGCCCAGCGTGCGTGAACCGTGCCACAGGCCTGGCAGACGAATTGGGTGCGTGATTTGGCCAAGAGATCTTCCTTTTCTTCTCGGGCCGGTTTGTCAGGAAAGGAGGGGTTTGTCCACTGTTTGTTCTTGTTTCCCATGCATGCCCGGTTGCGCATGAAGGAGCGCTTGCAGGATCGGCATGTTCCGACTGCCGCACTCAGTCCGCAGCCGTCAGCCGTGATAGCTTCGCGCAGACCGGTGTCCGAGCGAGGTCAGCAGTTCGTAGCTGATGGTGCCTGCCGCATCGGCGGCCTCGTTCAGGGGAATTGTGGGGCCGAGAACCTCGATCCAGTCGCCGGCGCCGACTGCGCCGTCGGACACATCGGTCACGTCGAACATGGTCAGATCCATGGTGATCTTGCCGATCACGGGCACGCGCATGCCTCCGGTCGCGCCGAAAGCGCCTTTCGAAACGGCCGCGCGCACCGGCACGCCGGCGCCGGACCCCGAGCGGTGAAACCCGTCGGCATAGCCCACACCGCAGACAGCGATGCGGCTGTCCCGGGTCAGGACATGGGCCGCGCCGTAACTGACCGGTTCACCGGCCTTTGCCTGGCGGACCTGCAGGATCCGGGTCTCGGCGGTCACCACGCAGCGCATCTGCCGGTCTGACCCGTTCACCGGGTTGGCGCCGTAGAGCGCTATCCCCGGACGGGTAAGCTCGTGGTGCGCACGCGGGTCGAGAAAAATGCCGGCCGAATTGGCGAGGCTTGCGTCGATCCCGGGAAACAGCGTTCGAATCTGTGCGAAGGTTTCAATCTGGCGGGCATTTAGGGGATGATCCGGCTCGTCGGCGCAGGCGAAGTGGCTCATCATCAGCTCGGGCGCATGGCCGCCGGCCTGCGCATGCGCTGCGGCCTGTTCCGGCGTCAGGCCAAGCCGGTTCATCCCGGTGTCGACATGCAGCGCATAGTCCCGCCCGCCCGCATGGCCGGTCCAGAATTGGATCTGCTCAGGCGAGTTGACCACCGGGATCAGGTCGTGGGCGAGGATCTGGCTGAAGGAGCCGTCGAACACGCCGTTGAGCACGAAGATGCGTGCCTCCGGCAAGAGGGGTCTGAGGCTTGCGCCCTCATTGGCGTCGGCCACGAAGAAATCCCGGCAGCCCGCCCGCGCAAGGCGCGGGGCCGCCCTGTCGGCGCCGGTTCCGTAGGCGTTGGCCTTGACCGCCGCCCCGCACCGGGCCTTGCCCGACAAATCGCGCATGGTCTGCCAGTTCCCGGCCAAGGCTTCGAGGTCGACGGACAGCCGCGTGGTGGCGGCTCCGGCATCGGCCTCGTCTTGCGGCAGCGACACTCAACCGCCCCTATTCATCATGAATGAACTGGCTGTAGGAATTGTCGGCCAGGTCGGAGAAGCGGGTGTATTCCGCATGGAAGGCCAGCGGAACGGTGCCGGTGGGGCCGTGGCGCTGCTTGGCGATGATCACGTCGGCGGTGCCGCGCGCCTTCAACATCTTTTCTTCCCAGGCCAGATATTCCGGCGTCTTGATGTCGGCGGCGATCTCGTCGGCGGTGCGGCGCGGCTCGGCGTTCTTGACGTAGTACTCGTCGCGATAGACGAACAGCACGACGTCCGCGTCCTGCTCGATCGAGCCCGATTCTCTGAGGTCGGACAGCTGCGGACGCTTGTCGTCGCGGCTTTCGACCTGACGCGAGAGCTGGGAGAGCGCGATGATCGGCACGTTGAGTTCCTTGCCGAGCGCTTTCAAACCGGTGGTGATCTGGGTGATCTCCTGCACGCGGTTGTCGCTCGACTTGCCCGAGCCGGTCATCAGCTGGACATAGTCGATCACCAGCACGTCCAGTCCACGCTGGCGCTTGAGGCGGCGGGCGCGGGCGGACAGCTGCGCAATCGAGATGCCGCCGGTCTGGTCGATATAGAGCGGGATCTTCTGCATCATCTGCGAACAGCCGACCAGCTTTTCGAAATCGGCCTCGGTGATCTCGCCGCGGCGGATCTTTGAGGAGGAGATCTCTGTCTGCTCGGAAATGATACGCGTGGCGAGCTGCTCGGCCGACATTTCGAGCGAGTAGAAGCCGACCACGCCGCCGTTCTTGGCCTTCATCGACCCGTCGGCCTGGACTTCGCCCTCATAGGCCTGGGCGATGTTGAAGGCGATGTTGGTGGCAAGCGAGGTCTTGCCCATGCCGGGACGGCCGGCAAGGATGATAAGGTCGGAGGGCTGCAGGCCGCCCATGCGCGCGTCGAGCGAGGAAATGCCGGTGGAAATGCCCGACAGGCCGCCATCGCGCTGGTAGGCGGCGCCGGCCATGTCGATGGCCAGCGAAACCGCGTCGTTGAACGACTGGAAGCCGCCATCGTAGCGGCCGGTTTCGGCGAGCTCGAAAAGCCGGCGTTCGGCGTCCTCGATCTGCGTGCCCGGCGGCATGTCGAGCGGCGCGTCATAGGCGATGTTGACCATGTCCTCGCCGATCGAGATCAGCGAGCGCCGCAGCGCCAGGTCGTAGATCGCCCGGCCGTAATCCTCGGCATTGATGATGGTGACGGCTTCGGTGGCCAGCCGGGCGAGATATTGCGCCACCGTCATGTCGCCGACCTTCGCGTCGGCGGGCAGGAAGGTCTTGATGGTCACCGGGTTGGCGGTCTTGCCCATGCGGATGATGTCGCCGCCGACCTCGTAGATCTTGCGGTGCAGGGGCTCCTGGAAATGCGTCGGCTTGAGAAAGTCGGAAACGCGGTAGAACGCATCGTTGTTGACCAGCATTGCGCCCAAAAGCGCCTGTTCGGCCTCGATGTTGGATGGCGCCTCGCGAAAGAGCGGGCTTTTCTCCGCTCCGGATGGAACCGGCTGAAGCTTTCGGGCGGCGTCATTCATTGTCTTGTCGGTCCTGAACGTGGTGCGTGCGGAGGCTTGCATAGCGATAGTGATTGGCCCTGTCATCGCATGGCCAGCGCAATGTCGAAGCGACTCGCGAAAGACTCAATGTTGTGCACGTTGTCCACACTTGTCCACAGCATCGTGCAGGCAAAGTGCCGGCGCATTGAAAAATGCGCCGGCGCGAGGTTGTGCCCGGAGGCGAATCGGGAACCGGCCTCTTACCCGGCTTCGAGATAGCCGGCGCAATCGACCACGGTCGCATAGGTGCCTGAAAGGCCGCTCATGAAGGCCGCATGTACCTGCGCGGCAGGCACGGGCACCCCGTCGAACTGAGCGTCGCGCGCGGCGCAGGCGTCATGGATCACGGTGACCTTGTAGCCGAGATCGGCCGCGGCCCGTGCGGTGGCGTCGATGCACATCTGGCTCATGGCGCCCACAAGCACCAGATTGGAAATCCCGTGCGACGAAAGCGTGTCGTGCAGCCCGGTGTTCAGGAAGCTGTTCGGCTTGTGCTTCAAAATCATCTCTTCGCCCTCAATCGGCGCGACCTTGGGATGGATTTCGGCACCCTCGCTGCCCGGACGGAAAAACGGTGCCGTCTCCGAGGGGATCTCGTGGCGGACGTGAATGATCATGTCGCCGGTCTTGCGGGCATGGGCGAGAATGCTGGCGGCGTTGTCGCTGGCCTGGTCCATCTTGTGCAGGGTCCAGCGGCCACCATCGAAGTAGTCTTTTTGAATGTCGACGAGGACAAGGGCTGTATCGGTCATTTCGCGTCTCCATGATGTGATGGGTCCGGTTTACAGCCGTCACTCCCATCGATAAATTGGCGGATATGACAAAGACTGTGCGAATTTCGCCAGAATGACCGCTTCCGACAAGTCGCTCGCCATCGTCGCTTACGAGGGGGTGCAGGAGGCGGCGGTGCTCGGGCTTGCCGATCTGCTCGATGCGGCCAACCAGATCAGCAAGCGGCAGAGCGGGGTCCTGATCGCGGTCGATACCCTCAGGCCGGGTGAATGGGGCCGGAGGGCCGCCGCCCATGACGCGATCATCCTCCCGCCCAACCGGAGCGGTGCTCGCGGTGCTGGCGACAGGGACCTGCACGCATGGATCAGGCAATGCCACGGCTCGGGAACGCTCACGGCGTCCGTCTGTGCGGGTCTGTTCTGGCTCGGTCATGCCGGATTGCTCGGCGCGCGTCCTGTCACCACCCATTGGGCGCTGGAGGACGAGGTCCGCTCGACGTTCCCCGATGCCGATCTGCAGCCCGAACACCTGCTGATCGACGACAATGACATCGTCACGGCGGGCGGGATGATGGCCTGGGTGGATCTCGGACTTTTCTTCGTCGAACGCTGGCAGGGGGTGGATGTGCTGACCGCCACCGCCCGGCACCTGCTCATCGACCCGGGCAAGCGCGAGCAGCGCAACTATCGCAGTTTCCGGCCCAATCTCCACCATGGCGACGAGACAATCCTGGCGCTGCAATTGTGGATGGAAGGTCATGTGCAGGCAAATCTGGGCGGCGATGCCCTGAGCCTGCGCGCCGGTCTTTCGGGGCGGACCTTCCTGCGCCGCTTCAGGGCGGCAACCGGGACAAGCCCCAATGCCTATGTCCAGGCGCTCAGGGTCGAAAAAGCCCGCGGATTGCTGGAGCGGACCCGCGATCCGGTGAGCGCGATCAGCTGGGCGGTTGGGTATCAGGATGTTTCGGCGTTCGGACGGGTGTTCCGGTCGGTCACGGGGCTGAGCGCCGTCGACTACCGCCAGAGGTTCTCCGTTCTCGATGTGCGGGCGTAGGCGGACGGTCGCGTTCGCCGCCTTGCATCCGGGCGCCAGCCTTGTTGTTCCGCCTTATTGCGTGGTGCCGCAGGATGTCTGTCCCGGCGCCAGTCCGGCCCCAAGCGGCTTGCCGATCGGAAGCAGCATTTCGCTTTCAAACGCGATGTGGCGGCGCATGGCCTCGAAGAAGCCGCGCAGCATGTAGCCGACGGCTTCGATGTTGACGGTCCGGTCACCGCTACCGAGCGCATGAAGCGCTTCCGTGAGCTCCTCGGCGAAGCACTCGTCTTCGCAATGTTCGAATCGCAGGCGATCGAGGGTGATCTTGATGTTGCCGTCGCTGGACAGCCGCTCGGCAATCATCGGGAAGACAATGTCCTCCTCGAAGCGGTGCACGCCCCTGATCATCGGGCCCAGCGCGCGGGCCGCATACATGCATTTCTGCCGATTGATTCCGTCGGGCAGCGAATCGGCGATCTCCTCAAGCCGGTCGCACAGAAGCAGTTGATCCTTGTGCGCCTTCCGCAGGGCGGCGATCGGATCCTCTCCGTGTGAGAGCTTGATTGTGGCATCGTTCGTCATGCGCGTCTCATCCCAGTCACAGAGCCCGGTCCCGGAGCGATCTTGTGGTGTTTGGTTTCCCTCTCCCTTTTCACGTTAGCCGTGGGCCGACTGAGCGTCCTTGACTTGGATCAAGGCGTTCGGGTTCAGGCTCTGCGATTTGTGCGCCAGCCTGAAGGAATTGCGCGCGTTGCCTCAAGGGGGCGGGCGCGGCGGTCTTCATTCCGGTTCGTCTAATACCCCTGGGGGATACCAACAATGAAATATGCTTTCGAAACAATCGCCGTGGGCCTGGGCGCCTTCCTGGCGTTGCTCGGCGTAGCTTTCGCCAAGGACGATCTGTTCGCGGCCCACATGTGGGTCCTGTTCTTCGTTCTTCTGGCGAGCACCGTGCTGCTGCTGCGGCGGATCCAGTTCTCAACCACCGCAGTCCAATCGGCTGACGACAAATCGGGCTACTTCGACGAGGTCGTCCGCTACGGTGTCGTCGCAACGACCTTCTGGGGTATCGTCGGCTTTCTGGTGGGCGTTGTCGTCGCCTTCCAGCTCGCCTATCCGGACCTGAACATCGAGCCCTGGTTCAACTTCGGCCGGACCCGTCCGCTGCACACCTCGGCGGTGATCTTCGCCTTCGGCGGAAACGCGCTTCTGGCGACCTCGTTCTATGTCGTCCAGCGGACCACGCGGGCCCGCCTTTTCGGCGGCAACCTGGCCTGGTTCGTGTTCTGGGGCTACCAGCTGTTCATCGTCATGGCCGCGACCGGCTACCTTCTGGGCATCACCCAGGGCCGTGAATATGCCGAGCCCGAATGGTATGTGGACCTCTGGCTCACCATTGTCTGGGTCGCCTATCTGGCTGTCTTTCTGGGAACGCTGTTCAAGCGCAAGGAACCGCACATCTACGTGGCGAACTGGTTCTACCTTGCCTTCATCGTCACCATTGCGATGCTCCATGTGGTCAACAACCTGGCCATTCCGGTGTCGTTTCTCGGGATCAAGAGCTACTCGGCCTTTGCCGGGGTCCAGGATGCGCTGACGCAATGGTGGTACGGCCACAACGCGGTGGGCTTCTTCCTGACCGCAGGCTTCCTGGGCATGATGTACTACTTCATTCCCAAGCAGGCCGGACGTCCGGTCTATTCCTACAGGCTGTCGATCATTCACTTCTGGGCGCTGATCTTCCTCTACATCTGGGCCGGTCCGCACCACCTCCACTACACGGCTTTGCCGGACTGGGCGCAGACGCTGGGCATGGTGTTCTCGATCATGCTGTGGATGCCGTCCTGGGGCGGCATGATCAACGGCCTGATGACGCTGTCCGGCGCATGGGACAAGATCCGCACCGATCCGATCATCCGGATGATGGTGATTGCGGTGGCCTTCTACGGCATGTCGACCTTCGAAGGCCCGATGATGTCCATCAAGGCGGTCAACTCGCTGAGCCACTACACCGACTGGACCATCGGCCACGTGCACTCCGGTGCGCTCGGCTGGGTCGGCATGATCTCGTTCGGCGCAATCTACTACCTGGCGCCGAAGCTGTGGGGCCGTCCGCGGCTCTATTCGCTGCGGCTGGTCAACTGGCACTTCTGGCTGGCCACGCTCGGCATCGTCGTCTACGCGGCGGTTCTGTGGGTTGCAGGTATCCAGCAGGGCCTGATGTGGCGCGAGTACAACGACCAGGGCTTCCTGGTGTACTCCTTCGCCGAATCCGTGGCGGCGATGTACCCCTACTACGTTCTCCGCGCGATCGGTGGCCTGCTCTATCTGGCCGGCGCCCTGATCATGGGCTGGAACGTCCTGATGACCATTCTCGGACATGAGCGCAACGAGGCCCCGATCCCGGGCAGCGAACCCGCCATGCAGCCGGCAGAGTAAGGAGACTAGAACCATGTCACTGCTAGACAAACACGGTATCATCGAGCGCAACGCAACCCTGCTTCTGGTCGGCTCGCTCGTGGTGGTTTCCATCGGCGGCATTGTCGAGATCGCACCGCTGTTCTACCTCGAGAACACGATCGAGAAGGTCGAGGGAATGCGGCCCTACGCACCGCTGGAGCTCGCCGGGCGCAACATCTACATCCGTGAAGGGTGCTATGTGTGCCACAGCCAGATGATCCGTCCGTTCCGCGACGAGGTCGAGCGCTACGGTCACTACAGCCTTGCGGCGGAATCGATGTACGACCATCCGTTCCAGTGGGGCTCGAAGCGTACGGGGCCAGACCTTGCCCGCGTCGGCGACCGCTACTCGAACGAATGGCATGTCCAGCACCTCATCGAGCCGCGCTCGGTGGTGCCGGAGTCGATCATGCCGAGCTACTCGTTCCTGGCGACGACCCCGCTCAAGGTGGCCAACATCACGGCCGACCTGAAGGCCAATGCGATGGTCGGCGTGCCCTACACCGAGGAGATGATCGAGAACGCGGAGGCCGATCTTGCGGCCCAGGCGGATCCCGATGCGGATACCTCGGGCATCGAGGAGCGCTATCCCAAGGCCAAGCTCGGGGATTTCGACGGCGACCCGTCGGCCCTGACCGAAATGGATGCGCTCGTCTCCTATCTGCAGATGCTCGGCACGCTGGTCGATTTCTCGACCTATGACGAAGCCGCCGGCTACCGGTAAGGGAGGAGAGCTGCAATGGAAACCTACACGGCAATGCGCCACTTCGCCGACAGCTGGGGACTCGTCTTCATGTTTGTCGTCTTTGTGGGCGTTATCCTCTTCACGCTTCGTCCCGGCGCCCGGAAGGCCGCCGAGGAGGCCGCGCAAATCCCTTTGAAGGAGGACTGAGAGATGTCCGAGAAACACGTTGATGAAGTCTCCGGCGTCGAGACGACCGGACATTCCTGGGATGGTATCCGCGAATTGAACAACCCGCTGCCGCGCTGGTGGCTGTGGACGTTCTATCTCACCATCATCTGGGCGATCGGCTACATGGTGCTCTATCCCGCGATCCCGCTGGTCAACGGCGCGACGCAAGGCATCCTGGGCTATTCGAGCCGCGCCGAGGTGGTGGCCGAACTGGCCGACGCGAAGGCCGCACAGGGAGAGCTGCTTGACCAGATCGCCGCCACGCCGGTGGAGGACATCGCAAGCAATCCGGACCTGTTGCAGTTCGCCATTGCGGGCGGATCCTCCGCCTTCAAGGTCAATTGCGCCCAGTGCCACGGCTCGGGGGCGGCCGGATCGGCGGGATATCCCAACCTCAATGACGACGCCTGGATCTGGGGTGGCGAGATCGGCCAGATCTACCAGACGATCGCCCACGGCATCCGCTACGAGGACGATCCCGACACGCGGTTCTCCGAGATGCCCGCCTTCGGGGACATTCTCGAGGCCGAGCAGATCGACCAGGTGGTCGCCTATGTGACGAGCCTGAGCCGCGATCCGTCCGATCCCTCGCTCGTCGAGCCCGGTCGGGAGGTGTTCGTCGAGAACTGTGCCGCCTGCCATGGCGACAATGCCGAAGGGCTTGCCGATTTCGGTGCACCGCGTCTGTCCGACGGGATCTGGCTCAAGGGATCGTCGGACGCCGCGATCGCCTCGCAGATCCGCAACCCCAAGCACGGCGTCATGCCCGCCTGGGTCGACCGGCTCGGTGAACCGACGATCAAGCAGCTTGCCGTCTACGTCCACACGCTGGGCGGCGGCCAGTAAGGGCTGACAGGGCGCTGAGCCAGGTTCAGTGCAAACCGCACAAAACCCCGCCGGATGCGGATCCGGCGGGGTTTTCTTTTGGGTCGTCCAAGATGCTTCCGTTATTTCGGCAGAAGCACCTTGTTGACCACGTGGATGACGCCATTGGACTGGTTGACATCGGCAATGGTGATCTTCGAGGCGCCGCCGCTTTCATCGAAGATGTAAAGGTTCTTCCCCTTGATGACGGCAGTGAGCGCATCGCCGGAAACGGTCTGCATGTTGTAGCGGCCGCCATTGGCCTTTGCCCTGCGCACGAGGTCGGCGCTCGACAGGTCACCGCTCACCACATGGGCGGTCAGCACCTTGGTCAGGGTGTCCTTGTTCTCGGGCTTCAACAATGTCTCGACCGTGCCGTCGGGCAGCATCTCGAACCCGGCATTGACCGGCGCGAACACCGTGAACGGACCGGCGGTCTGGAGCGTATCGACCAGACCTGCGGCCTTCACGGCGGCAACCAGCGTCGTGTGGTCCTTGGAATTGACGGCGTTCTCGACAATGTTCCTTTCAGCAAACATTGCAGCGCCCCCGACCATGGGGTTCTGGGCAAATGCTGAAGTGGCGCCGAAAGCGGAAGCGATGGCGAAGAGGCCGGCGAATGCAGTCTTGCGTGCGAGTGTCATGGTAAACCTTCTCCCAGTTTTTTGTTTGAACAACCGGATAGACGGCAGCCCGGGAGAGAAAGTTTCAGTGTGCGGGAAAAAACCCGGCCAGGGCGGGGTTCGCAGCCCACTTGCCCTGTCCCCTTCGTCTCACATGTCCGGCACCTGGCTGCGGTTCCAGCGTAAGGCAGCTTCCCGCCCGGAGTTGCCGTCCTTTCACTCCACCGCAAACGTCAGGGTGGCCCAGTGGCTCTGCCAGTCGGCGTCCTGTTCGGGTTCCGGTTCCGTCATGTGCACCGCCGCGGCCATGAAGGCGCCCGGGGTGGCGAGTGTGAAGGCCACGAGGCCATCGCCATCGGTGCGCGTCGTGATCCTGTCTGCCTCGGTGCCGTCGGCGGGTTTGTGAAACAGCGCTACCTGCGTGTCGGCGAGGGGCTCTCCCTGCCAGAGTAACTGGAACTGTATGGGCTCGCCGGGCTTGAGCGTGGCCGGATTGCCCTTTGCGACCAGTTCGATCGGCATGCCGGTGGCCCGGTCCTCGCCCGAGACTTCGGGGCCGACATTCACAAGTGACTTGGCGCAGCGGAAATAGACCTCGCGGATCCTGTCGCGCGGCAGGCCGCGGGCCTGGTGCCGTTCCGGGATGTTTTTGATCCCTTCGTAATCCAGGTATTCCTGAAACTTTTCCCACGCCTGAAAGGTGATGCGCCGCTCGCTCGAGACATAGGTGAAGAGCGTCAGCCCGTCCGCACGCGCCATCGCGGTGAGCGCCGGGAGTTCGCCGATATTGCCTGCAACGGGATCGACGCCCTGGGCATCGTGCTGCGAGAAGGAGCGGAACCGGGCGGGAATGAAGGGGAAGGCGTCGCCCGTGAAATCCTGGCCAATCCGGATGTCGGCGCGGATCTGGTCGCCGGAATCGACAGCGTAATTTTCAGGCTCGATCCAGAATTCATGGGCAGAGGCTGGACTAAAGCCCAGCACAGCGCCAATTAGTGCCAGTGCCGGTCCGTTTTTAAGCAGTCCTGTCATTCTTCGCCTCCCGTTGGCCCACCGACCGGGCCGCAATTGGCCTCAACCTGGTTTCCATGATGAATCTGTGCTTCCGCCCGACAATTCAAGCTCTCGTCACGTTTTTGCTGATCTTTCCGCTCGCCGCTCTCTGGGGCGTGTCGTCGGGCACGCCGGCACGTGCCCATGAAATCCGGCCGGCCATCGTCGATCTCTTCATCGGCGATGATGGCGGCGTGCGCCTCGAGATGTCGCTCATCCTCGAGGCTGCTCTGGCCGAGGTCGGGGCCGAGCACGCCGACACCGACGAAAGCCCCAATGCCGGGCGCTACGATGCGCTGAGGCTTCTCGACGAGGCGGCGCTCGCGGCCGAATTCGAGCGCTCCAGCGCCCGCTTTCTGGACGGAGTCCGGTTGATGGCCGGCGATCAGCGGATCCCGCTCGATGTGGACTCGCTCGATCTGGATCCCGTCGGGGACACGGATTTCGCCCGTCTGAGCCGTATCGCGCTGACCGGCCAGCTCCCTGCCGGCGCAACGGACCTGACCTACTCTTTCGACCCCGCCTTCGGGCCGAGCGTGATCCGGGTGCCGGACGAGCAAGGCGCCAACAGCTATTCCGCCTATCTCGACAATGGCAGCCGCAGTGCGCCGATCCCAGTCGAAGGCGCGCTTACGATGAGCGCCGGGCAGGTGTTCGTCGATTACATCGGCATCGGTTTCACCCACATCGTGCCCAAGGGGCTCGACCATATCCTGTTCGTGGTCGGGCTGTTCCTGCTGTCGCCGCGCCTCAAGCCGCTGCTGGTGCAGGTCACCGCATTCACGGTCGCGCACTCGGTCACGCTGGCGCTCGCCATGCTGGGTGTGCTCACCTTGCCCGGTTCAATCGTCGAGCCGCTGATTGCGGCGTCGATACTGTTCATCGCGGTCGAGAACCTGGGCACCGACCGGCTCACCCGCTGGCGGCCCTATCTGGTTTTCGCCTTCGGTCTCCTGCACGGTCTCGGCTTCGCGGGCGTGCTCAACGAGATCGGCCTGTCGCCGGCACATTTCGCGAGCGGCCTGGTGGGCTTCAACATCGGCGTGGAAGCCGGCCAGCTGGCTGTTGTCGCGGGCTGCTTTGCGCTTTTCGGCGCCTGGTTCGCCGACCGGCCCTGGTACCGGACCCGCATCACCATTCCGCTGTCGCTGGCGATTGCCGCAATCGCGGCCTGGTGGGTTCTTGAGCGAACCGGGTTGGTCGCCTGAGCCGCGGCAAAAAATATCCGGTTTCATGACGCGATTTGGCGCGCATCGGACGAAGGCAGCGCCCTAGGTTGGCGGGCGTCCGGGGAGGGCGCGCCTTTCCGGAGATCGCAGATGCCGCCTTATCTGTCCGTTTCCCGCCGCACGCGGCGGACGCCGTTCACCGATCGCGTCACCGCCGCCGGCGTGACCGCCTACACGGTCTACAATCACATGCTGCTGCCGACGGTGTTCCAGTCGGTGACCGAGGACTATCGCCATCTCAAGAGCGCCGTGCAGGTCTGGGATGTTGCCTGCGAGCGGCAGGTGGAAATCCGCGGCCCGCAGGCCGCCGAACTGGCGCAGATGCTCACCCCGCGCGACCTGTCCGAGATGAAGCTGGACCAGTGCTACTACACGCCGATGGTCGACGAGACCGGCGGCATGCTCAACGATCCCGTAACGGTCAAGCTCGCCGAGGACCGGTTCTGGGTGTCCATCGCCGACAGTGATCTTCTTTTCTGGATCAAGGGGTTGGCGGTCGGCTACCGTCTCGCCGTCGACGTCATCGAGCCCGACGTTTCGCCGCTGGCGATCCAGGGGCCGCAGGCTGATGAACTCGCCGCGCGGGTGTTTGGTGACGCCGTCCGTTCGATACGCTTCTTCCGCTACAAGCGGCTTGCCTTCAACGGCACTGAGTTCGTCGTCGCACGTTCGGGCTATTCCAAGCAGGGTGGTTTCGAGATCTATGTCGAGGACAGCCGGCAGGGCGAGCCGCTTTGGGATGCGCTGTTCGAGGCCGGGCGGGACCTCGACGTGCGCGCCGGCTGCCCCAACCTGATCGAGCGGATCGAGTCGGGCATGCTTTCCTACGGCAACGACATGACGCGCGCCAACACGCCGCACGAAGCCGGCCTCGGCCGCTTTTGCGACACCCGCTCGGCGATCGGCTGTGTCGGCCGCGACGCACTGCTGCGGGTCGCAAGGGAAGGCCCGCTGAAGCAGATCCGCTATCTCGAAATCGACGGCGAGGCGGTGCCGCCCTGCACCGAGCCGTGGACGGTCATGGCGCACGGAGACGTCATCGGCACCGTCACCTCGGCGGCCTGGTCGCCCGATTTCTCGACCAATGTGGCGATCGGCATGGTCGGCCGCGACTTCTGGGAGGAGGGCACTCTGGTGGAGTTGGTCACGCCCGACGGCTCAAGGGCGGCGCGGGTGCGGGAAAAAAGCTGGCTGTAGCGACTTGATCTTGATCAAGGCGACTGGACGGCTGCGGTAGCATTGTGCGCACCAAACCAATGGTGCCCCACATGAACACGCATACCGCCCCCGAAAAGACCCGGAATCCGGAGGACATCGAGCGCCTCGATGCCGAACCGATCAACGCCGCGTGGAAGCGCAAGCCGCTCTACGAGGCACGAAAGAAGATCTTCCCGAAGCGCGCCGAAGGGACTTACCGCCGGTTCAAGTGGCTGGTGATGCTGGTCACGCTCGGCATCTACTACATCACCCCGTGGATCAGATGGGACCGCGGTCCCTTCGCGCCGGATCAGGCGGTGCTGCTTGATGTCGCAAACCGGCGGTTCTATTTCTTCTTCATCGAGATCTGGCCTCAGGAGTTCTTCTTCGTCGCCGGGCTTCTGGTGATGGCCGGGTTCGGGCTGTTTCTGATCACTTCCGCCGTGGGGCGGGCCTGGTGCGGCTATACCTGCCCGCAGACGGTGTGGGTGGACCTGTTCCTAGTGGTCGAGCGCGCGATCGAGGGTGACAGAAACAAGCGCATGAAGCTGGATGCAGGGCCGTGGAGCGCCTCGAAGCTCGCCAAGCGGGTTTCCAAGCATGCGATCTGGCTGTTGATCGGCGTTGCCACGGGCGGCGCCTGGATCTTCTATTTTGCCGATGCGCCAACGCTGCTTTCCAATTTCGTGACCGGCAACGCGGCGCCGGTGGCCTACATCACCGTGGCCATCCTGACGGCCACCACCTACACCTTCGGCGGGCTGATGCGCGAGCAGGTCTGCATCTACATGTGCCCGTGGCCGCGCATCCAGGCGGCCATGCTCGACGAGAATTCGCTGGTCGTCACCTACAACGACTGGCGCGGGGAGCCGCGTGGCCGCCATGCCAAGAAAGCCGCGGCGGAAGGTCTGGTGCAGGGGGATTGCGTCGATTGCAATGCCTGCGTCGCCGTGTGTCCGATGGGCATCGACATTCGCGACGGCCAGCAGCTCGAATGCATCACCTGTGCGCTGTGCATCGATGCCTGCGACAACATCATGGACAAGCTCGACCGGCCGCGCGGGTTGATCTCCTATGCAACGCTGTCCGACTACGCCGACAACATGGCCCTTGCCACGGATCCCGAAACCGGCGCGCTCGACCCGAACAGGGTGCGCACCGCGGACGGCGGCTTCATCGATTCGGTCCGGCATTTCGACTGGCGCATCATCTTCCGCCTGCGCTCGCTTCTGTACATGGGCGTCTGGTCGGCGGTCGGAATCGGTCTTCTGGTGGCGCTGCTGTCGCGCGACCGGCTCGAGGTCAACGTGCTGCACGACCGCAACCCGCAATATGTGCTCGAATCCAACGGCGACATCCGCAACGGCTATTCGGTCAAGATTCTCAACATGATCGCGGAACCGCGCGTCATCTTCCTCTCGATCGAGGGCCTTCCCGGTGCTACCATGCGCATTCCCGGTATAGATCAGCCGGCAGGCGTTTCCTTCGCCGTGGAGGTCGAGCCGGACAGGCTGCGCGAACTCAAGGTGCATGTGGTCCAGCCCCGGGAGTTCATCGAGACGACGAGTTCGACCTTCCGGATCATCGCCGAAGACAAGGCCAGCGCCGAGCGTGATGTCTATGTCGCCAACTTCCATGCCCCGGAGACAAACCCATGACCTTCATCCGCTCGATCTTCCAGCCGAAGGAATTCACCGGCAGGCACATGCTCCTGACGATGGTGGCGTTCTTCGGCGTCATCATCACCGTCAACCTGATGATGGCGCGCTTTGCGGTGACCACCTGGAGCGGGCTGGTGGTGCCGAACACCTACGTGGCGAGCCAGGAGTTCAACACGCAGGCCGCGCAGTCGCGGGCGATCGCAGCGCTTGGCTACGACGTCGCCTTCGAACCGGACGCGGAAGGGCTGATCATCGTGCTCACCGACGCGCGCGGCGAGCCTGCATATGCCAGCAGCCTGACCGCGTCGCTGCGCCGTCCCGTAGGCACCGATGACGACCGCGAGCTGGTTTTTGCAGCAGACGGGGCAGGCAGGTACCGCGCCGACGGGGCGCTTGCGGAAGGTGAGTGGATTGCCCATGTGACCGCGATGCGCGGTGATGAGACGATCTACAAGAAGGGCCGCCGGTTTCACATCGGCGGAAACGGGAGTCTGAAGCCATGAGTTGCTGCGCGGCGGGGACCGAAAGCGCCGCCGATCTCGAAAGGCTGCAATCGGACGGTCCGTCGCCTGAGGAAATGTGGGTTTCCAGCCGGCCTCTCGGCAACGGCCTGCGTCAGGTGGATCTGATCGTTCCCGGCGTGCATTGCGGCGCGTGTATCGCGCTGATCGAGCGCGAGTTGCCGAAGACGCCCGGGATCGACCATGCCCGGGTCAACCTCTCAACCCGGCGGGTGTCGGTCGTCTTTGCCGATCAGGGCGGAAGCGGCTTGGCAGAAGGTGTGCTGGGGTCGCTCGCGGAGCGTCTCAAGTCGCTCGGCTATCCGGCCCATCTTCCCGGCGGGGCCGACGAGGCCGGCGATCCGGCATTCCGGGAGTTGCTCAAGGCCCTCGCAGTGGCCGGTTTTGCCTCGATGAACGTGATGCTGCTTTCGGTGTCGGTCTGGTCGGGGGCGGAAGCGGCAACGCGCGATCTTTTTCACTGGATTTCGGCCCTGATCGCGGCCCCCGCGCTTGCCTATTCCGGACGGATCTTCTTCCGCTCGGCCTGGGGCGCGCTCAGGCACGGCCGGGCCAACATGGATGTCCCGATCACGCTTGGGGTGCTCTTGGCCTATGCGATCTCGCTGCACGAGACGATCACCCATGGCGCGCATGCCTATTTCGATGCCTCGGTGACGCTGTTGTTCTTCCTGCTCGCCGGTCGCACCCTCGATCACATGATGCGCGAGCGGGCACGCTCGGCGGTCCGAAACCTGGTTCGCCTGTCGCCGCGCGGCGCGATGGTCATCCGCGATGATGGTAGCCGCGATTATCTTTCCCTCGACGAGATCGAACCCGGCATGCGGCTTGCCATCGCGCCGGGGGACAGGGTCCCGGTCGATGGACGGGTGGTTTCAGGCCGTTCGGACATGGATTTTGCGGTCGTCAACGGCGAGAGCACGCCGCAGCGCGTGGAGCCCGGCGCGCTTGCTCCTGCCGGGACGCTCAACCTGACGGGCGCACTGGTGCTCGAGGCGACACGGAACGCCAAGACCTCGTTCCTGGCCGAAATGGTGTCGATGATGGAGGCTGCGGAAAGCGGCCGCGCCGGCTACCGGCGGCTGGCCGACAGGGCGTCATCCATCTATGCACCGGTGGTGCACCTGCTCGCTCTGGGCACCTTCATCGGGTGGATGGTCGTTTCGGGCGACTGGCGCATGGCGATGATGACCGCCGTGGCGGTGCTGATCATCACCTGTCCCTGCGCGCTCGGTCTCGCGGTGCCGGTGGTGCAGGTCGTTGCCGCGGGCAGGCTGTTCGAACACGGCATCATGGTCAAGGACGGGTCTGCGATGGAGCGGCTCGCGGAAACCGACCGGGTGGTCTTCGACAAGACCGGGACCCTCACGCGCGGCAAGCCGCAGCTGGTGAACTCCGCCACGATCAGTCCGGACCATCTCGCGCTCGCAGCCCGCATTGCGGCTTCGTCCCGTCACCCGCTCAGCCAGGCGCTTGCCGCGCATGACAGGCCTGAAAGGGATCTGGGCGCGTTCGCCATCACCGAAACGCCGGGCGAAGGTGTCGTTGCGACCACGCCCGACGGTGACGTCTACCGTCTCGGCCGCGCGAATTTCGCGCTCGACGCGGCAGGGCAGGAAAGCCGCGCCGATGACACCTCAAGCCAGGTGATCCTATCGCGCAACGGCCAATTTCTCGAGGTTTTCCTCTTCTCCGACCAGTTGCGCAGCGGTGCTGCGGCTGCGGTGGCGCGGTTGTCGGGCCTCGGGATCGGTTCGGAAATCCTGTCGGGCGACCGGGAAGCTCCGGTCCGTGGGCTGGCTGAGGATCTCGGTGTCAAGGATTTCATCGCCGGCGTCCGCCCGCGCGGCAAGGTCGACCGGGTCAGGGCGCTGGCCAATGCGGGCGGCAAGCCGCTGATGGTCGGTGACGGTCTCAACGATGCACCGGCGCTGTCTGCGGCCCATGTGTCGATGGCGCCGGCAAGTGCTGCGGATGTCGGTCGGACGGCGGCGGATTTCGTCTTCCTGCACGATTCGCTCGAGGCCGTACCGCTGGCCATCGAGGTCTCGCGCAAGGCCGGGCAATTGATCCGGCAGAATTTCGGCCTGGCGATCCTCTACAATGTGATTGCCGTTCCGGTCGCCGTTCTTGGCTATGCGACGCCCCTGATCGCGGCGCTTGCGATGTCCTCGTCCTCGGTGATCGTCGTGCTCAACTCGCTGCGCTTGCGTCGCAAGGCGGAGGTTGAGGCCTTCGCTCAGACCAGGGCCGGAGAGATCGAACAGGATCCGGATGCGGCCGGGTTGGCGGGACGCGCCGGAATGCAGGCCTCGACGTGACCAATCTCATCTTCCTGATCCCGATCGCTCTCTTCCTCGGCGGGCTTGGCCTTGCAGGCTTTCTCTGGTCGATGAGAAGCGGCCAGTATGAGGATCTTGACGGTGCCGCCTGGCGGATCCTCGATGACGGAGAGGACAAGCCCGACGAGGACTGATCGCCGGATCAGCCGTTTGTCCGCACTGGAAAGTGCACGCCGCGTAAATCCTCTTTGCCGGTTGTGCTTGCCCGACGGGTCCGGTTGCTCCAAAACACATGCCAGTCGAAAACGAATTTTGCGAGGCGGGCATGGCGCAGGCGGACATCGGTGTAATCGGATTGGGAGTCATGGGGGCAAACCTAGCCCTCAACATTGCCGACAACGGCTATACGGTCGCCGTGTACAACCGGACTGCTGCCCGCACCGAGGCGTTTGCGGCCGAGGCAGGCCGCCTTGCCGACCGGGTCGTTGCATCCGCCACGCTCGAGGATTTCGTCGCCAGCCTGAAATCTCCACGGTCGGTCATCATCATGGTCAAGGCCGGCGATGCCGTCGATGAGCAGGTCAGTGCCCTCAATGCCCTGATGGAGGATGGTGACATCATCATCGATGCGGGAAACGCCAATTTCCGGGATACGATGCGCCGGTTCGAGCAACGCGCGCAGACCGCGCCGGGCCTTATCGGCATGGGCGTGTCGGGAGGTGCGGAAGGCGCGCGGCACGGCCCCTCGATCATGGTCGGCGGCGCGCAGGATGACTGGCGGCGCATCGAACCGGTCGTGACCGCGATTGCGGCCAAGTACAAGGGCGAGCCCTGTGCAGCCTGGCTCGGAGAGAACGGGGCCGGTCACTTCGTCAAGACAATCCACAACGGGATCGAATATGCCGACATGCAGATGATCGCCGAGGTCTACGGCGTCATGCGTGATCATCTCAACATGGATGCCCCGTCGATCGCCAGCGTGTTCTCGGTCTGGGCGTCCGGGCCGCTTGATTCCTACCTGATCGACATCACGGCGGAAGTCCTCAAGACCCATGACGCCAGTGCGGGCGTTGCGATCGTCGACGTGATTGTCGATGCCGCCGGACAGAAGGGCACAGGCCGCTGGTCGGTGATCGAAAGCCAGATGATGGGCGTTCCGGCCACCTCGATCGAGGCGGCAGTCGCGGCGCGAAGCCTGTCGGCGATGCGCGAGGAGCGAAAGGCCGCCCAGGATCGCTTCGGCCTTCCGCCGATGGTCGAACGGCGCGAGGGCAACGCCATCATCAGCGATCTGGAGAACGCCTTGCTCGCCGGCAAGATCGCGGCCTACGCGCAGGGCTTTGCAGTGATGGCGGCAGCTTCGAAGGAATTCGGTTGGGGGCTTCCGCTGGCGACCATCGCCCGGATCTGGCGCGCGGGCTGCATCATCCGTTCACGGTTCCTCGATGAAATCGCGACCGCGTTCACCGAGAACCCGGAAGCGCCCAACCTGGCGATGACCCCCGAATTCGCCGCGATGCTCGAGAAAACCGACGCCCCGCTTCGCCGGATCGTCTCGGAAGCGGTGCTGAACGGCCTTCCGGTCCCGGCGCTCGCCAGTGCGGTCGGATATTTCGACACCTATCGCCGCGCACGCGGCACGGCCAACCTCATTCAGGCGCAGCGCGATTTCTTCGGGGCACACGGCTTTGCCCGCAGCGACATGGAGGGCGAGCAGCACGGCCCCTGGGGCGAATGAAGCACTCCGGACCCGTGTGATAACGCGCGTCCCGCCGTCACTCTCCGGACAATTCGGTCTCGATGGCGCCGAGGCCCGACTGCAGGTGCCTTGCGCCGGCTGCGCCCAGCGTCTGCACCAGCCGCGTCTCGTAATCGCGGGCCATGCGCACCAGTTCGCGGTAGTGGCGCTTTCCTTCCCGCGTCAGGCCGATGTGCTCGATCCTGCGATCCACCGGATCGTCGGTCCGGACGATCCAGTTGCGCTGCTCGAGCGCGCGGACAGCCCGGCTCACCTTTGTCTTGTGCATTGAGGAATGCCGCCCGATGTCGGTTGCCGTGATCCGGTCGAACTGGCCGATCGTGGCCAGTGTGCGCCATTCCGGCCGGGTCAATCCGTATTGCTGGCGATAGTGCGCGGCAAACTGCTTGCTGACCATCTCGGCGGCGCGGGCCAGCCGGTAGGGCAGAAACGCCTCAAGCGCCAGCGTCTCGTCGGCCTGATCGGAGTTGCTTGACGGGGCTGACCCGAACCCTGCCGGAACGATGCTCATTGGTTTATCTGCCCCCGGAGCGTCATTTGCGGACATGCCCCAACTTGTTGCGTATGTAACGGGTTTGCCGGCCCGGCTTAACCTCAAAGCCAGGCGAGTGCAATTGCCATGCCCGGGACAACCCGGTACATCGGCGCGAAGAAGGCGTCTTGGCACACAGTGTATGCGCCGGAACGGTTGATGCGGGAGGACTGAATGGAACGCACAGAAATCAACGAGATCCTTGAAGAGAGCGATCGTTTCATCCGGTCATTCGGTTATGTGCTGCCGCCATTCGCCTATTGGAGCCCCGAGGAACTCCGCGCCCGCACCGCTTCGGATGCAGCCCTTATCGCGGCCAACCGGCTGGGCTGGGACATCACCGACTACGGCCAGGGACGGTTCGATGAACTGGGCCTGTTTCTCTTCACCGTCCGCAACGGATCAGCCGAAGATCTCGCACAGGGGAGGGGCATGCTCTATGCGGAGAAGATCATGATTTCGCGGGACAACCAGCTTTCCCCAATGCACCGGCACAACATCAAGGCGGAAGACATCATCAACCGCGGCGGCGGCCGTCTCGTGCTGGAACTGTTCTCAAGTGCGGAAGACGGATCGCCGGACCCAGAGGCCGAGGTGGCCGTGCTCACCGACGGCGTTGTCAGGCGGATGAAGGCCGGGAGCCGCCTGGCGCTCGATCCCGGCGAAAGCGTAACCTTGATGCCGGGCGACTGGCACGCCTTCTGGGCCGAGAAGGGCGACGTGCTGATCGGTGAGGTGTCGACCGTCAACGACGATCTGACCGACAACGTTTTCCGGGAGCCGATCGGTCGCTTCTCCAGCATCATCGAGGATGCAGCGCCGAAGCATCTTCTGGTGTCGGATTACGATCTGTGGCTATCGCCCTGAGGCGAGAAAGCGTGGTCCCAAGCGGGATCCGAGGCGAGGGGTGCTGCATAGGGACGAGCGGCGACGGACGCCGGACACGATCCGAGAAATGAAATGTCCGCGAGGGCTCCGCCGCTGGCCCTCGCGGACATCGATGGGGAAGCTGCGCGTCGAACCCGACCCCGCCCCCGAGGCCGGATGAGCCGCACCTTCCCGAACACAACCTACTTGGAGGGCCCAAGCAGGCCGAGACGCGCGGCCTTTGCCAGTCCCGCCATGCGGTTGGGGACCCTGAGCTTCAGCAGCACAACCGAAAGAACCGACGCGACTTCGCGTGCGGTCAATTGAAGACCTGCACCGATTTCCTGGTCCGTTCGTCCTTCGGCACAAAGTCGCAGGCATTTGAGTTCTGTCTTGGTCATAGGTATCAGCCCCCGATCCTTGCCGAGATCCATTAGACATCCTTTCGTACTGATTACTCAGCGACAGCGAACCGGATATTGCGGCGCGACCGAAAGCCCGCCGGAAACGTCAACAAGTTGATTCAATTTGTCTGGAACGCTGGGGTGGCTT
Organism: Hoeflea sp.; assembly: GCA_965233445.1. Lineage (GTDB taxonomy): Bacteria > Pseudomonadota > Alphaproteobacteria > Rhizobiales > Rhizobiaceae > Hoeflea. The sequence continues at coordinate 3,437,462 of OZ247491.1, read as the reverse complement.
ATGCCTTGAAATTCATCATTTCGCCTTCACTCTGAGCGCCAAAAAGTATGACGATTGAAAGTCGGCTTTGCGGGAAAATGACCTGAAAACGCCCCGGAGCGTCTTCATTTCAAGCAGAGGCCTGCTGCTTCTTGCGAAATTCGCTCGGAGTCATGCCATACCATCTCAGTGCGGAGCGGGTGAATGCGGCGGGCGCGGAAAAACCGAGTTTGTAACCGATGCTCGAAAGCGTGAGGTTCGTTTCCAGCAGCAGTCTGCCGGCCATCTCCTTGCGGCACTCATCGATGATGGCCTGCATGCTCGTCCCGGCGGCTGTCAACCTGCGTTGCAGGGTGCGTGAACTCATGCCGAGCCGTTCGGCCTCGCCGGTCAGCGTCGGTATTTCGCCCTCGAGGTTTTCGGCGACGTGGAGCCTGATTGCCGAAACGGGGTCTCCGTCGTCGGGTGACCGGGAGGGGACATCGTCCACGTATTTGGCCATCATCGCAAAAAGGCGCGGATCGGCATTCGGATTGGTGCGGCTGAGGAAGCTTGTTGGAAACACGACCGTGTTGACCTGAGCGTTGAAACCCACATCCCTGGATAGAAGTTTTCTATGCAAATTCATGTTTTTGGGAGGCTTTCTCTCAAGCTCGACCTTGAGCTCCCTGACGTCGTCCCCAAGAAAACTGCGGAAGTGGGCGAATGATTGCGCAATGCCCATGTCGACATACTGTGTCCGGTGCAAGATCAATGGGGAATAGGTCCACTGGTAATAGGCCTTGCGGGGGCCGACCTCGAGAGTACAGACGCTCGATTCACTGATCTTGTGAAGATTACGGCCCATGAAGGTCAGGCATTCATGCAGCGTGGAAGCATTCATCATCGCGTAGCCGAAAGGTCCCGATGCTCCTTTCTGGAACGCTTCAGCAGACTGAAGGCCGAAACAGTCGTCACCCGAGATCATCCCGAGGGCTTCCATGTATCGGCAAAGTCGATCGAGGCTGATGCGTTCCCCGATTGCACTGAAGCGGCTCGGGTCCAGTCCGCATGCCCGCGCTATCGGTTCCGCATCGATGCCAAGGCCGGAAGCATACTTGCTGATTCCGGAGGCCAGGCCCGCGGCGACTTCAAAACTGTCGGCCAGAGTCGATTTCATTGACGTGGCGTCCAAGGTTAAAGATTCGGCATTTCCAGTAAATGCGGAATGGGCGACGGAGTCGAGAACAAAGCTATTGTGCTTACGCCGGCACCGACCGGGTCAACTCCTTTTTGCATGACCGTTCCTATGTCTTTAGATGCGTTCCAACTGCCCGATAGCGCGCCTGCGCGAATTGGTGATTTCCATGCGCTCTGGTTCGAGAAGGCTTCCGGACATGTGCCGGACGCCTCGGACTTTGATGTCGGCGTTCTCTCGCGGCAATATCCCCTGATCGCGCGGATCGGAACAGCAGGAGCCGGCTCGGAACTGGTTTGGCGCGATGTCGCACAGGCCGACCACTGGCCGTTCAGGACTCCCGTCACGGGCCGGCCTGTGGCGGAATCCGTTCCGCCGTTGATGAGCGTCACCAGGGCGATCAATTCCTTCCAGGAAACTTTGACGAGCGGCGTTCCCGACTATTTCGAAACGACCTCCTGGCTCTATGGTGGACGGACATCGTTGATGGCCCGGCTGGTCGCGCCGCTTGCGGTCGGAGAAGCGCGCGAGCTGATTGCCCTGTGGGAAGTGATGGAACCGCTCGAAACGCCGTGAACCGCTGCGGGCTTGCCCGGCTATGACCATCGCCGGCGAAAATGTTTTAAGCCTATAGTATCTTGCCGGATCCGTGCTAAACGTGAGATAACGAAGTCTCGCCATGGCTGGCCCGGGCCGTTGATGTGGTCCCGGAGTGGAAGTGCACTAAGTCAGTCTGGTCCAACTGGAGTTTCAAGATGTCCGTATCAGCCGCCGTTTCGATCAATTCCGCAAAGCCCTCATTCAAGTGGGACGATCCCTTTCTGCTCGCGGACCAGCTGACGGAAGAAGAGCGGATGATCTGGGACGCGGCTGCCGCGTTTGCAGCCGACAAGCTCGCGCCGCGCGTTACCGAAGCCTATCTCAACGAACACACCGACCGGGAGATCTTCTCGGAGATGGGCCAGGCCGGGCTTCTCGGTGTCACCATTCCCGAGGCCTACGGCGGAGCCGAGGCGGGCTACGTGTCCTATGGCCTTGTTGCCCGTGAGGTCGAAAGGATCGATTCCGGCTACCGGTCGATGATGAGCGTGCAGTCCTCGCTGGTCATGTATCCGATCCATGCCTATGGCAGCGAGGAACAGCGCAAGAAGTATCTCCCCAAACTCGCCAGCGGCGAATGGGTCGGCTGCTTCGGGCTGACCGAGCCGGACGCCGGTTCCGATCCCGGCGGCATGAAGACCCGTGCCCGCAAGTCCGACGGCGGATATGTGCTCAACGGTTCCAAGATGTGGATCTCGAATTCGCCGATTGCCGACGTCTTCGTGGTCTGGGCGAAGTCCGAAGCCCATGGCGGCGAGATCCGGGGCTTCGTGCTCGAGAAAGGCATGAAGGGCCTGTCGGCGCCCAAGATCGGCGGCAAGCTCAGCCTGCGCGCCTCCATCACCGGCGAGATCGTCATGGACAATGTCGAAGTCGGCGAAGATGCGTTGCTGCCCAACGTCTCCGGTCTGAAGGGACCGTTCGGCTGCCTCAACCGGGCCCGCTACGGCATCTCCTGGGGTGTCATGGGAGCGGCCGAGGATTGCTGGCACCGTGCCCGCCAGTACGGGCTCGACCGCCACCAGTTCGGCAAGCCGCTTGCCGGCACGCAGCTGTTCCAGAAGAAGCTCGCCGACATGCAGACCGAGATCGCGCTGGGGCTGCAGGGCTCACTGCGCGTGGGTCGCCTGATGGATGAAGACCGCTTCGCACCGGAGATGATCTCGATCGTCAAGCGCAACAATTGCGGCAAGGCGCTCGACATCGCGCGGATGGCGCGCGACATGCACGGCGGCAACGGCATTCAGGCCGAGTACCACGTCATGCGTCATGCCCAGAACCTGGAAACGGTCAACACCTACGAGGGCACGCACGATGTGCATGCGCTCATCCTCGGTCGCGCTCAGACCGGCATCCAGGCGTTTTTCTGAGCGAAGCCCAGCCCGGAGCGACCTGTCCGGGCGACAAACTGCCCCCCAGATGAGGGGCTGGCGCGCCACGCCCAGCGTGTAGCCACATTCCCAACACGGATTGCCGCCGACCTGCCTCCGGGCAGGTCGGACTGCGTCGGGATGCACCATGGCCTTTGCGCGATCCCTGCCGGAACCAATCGGCACGTCGGGCATTGCCTCCTGGCATTCGAACCTGGAGCTGTCCTTTGGTGCGCGCCCCGTCCGTCACGCTTGCCCCTCGCAGCGCAATCGAGCCCTGTCTGACCGCAGGTGCGGCTGATCGAAACCATGTCGTGACGGCATCCCCGACGCTCCCGGTGAATCGCAGGAAATTTGCGGCCTTCCGCGCCTGATCGTGCGGCGTCGCCGAGCCGTTCCTCCCAAACAATGCGACCGCAAGGAGCTGTCATGTCCAAGACGTTCAACACCGTAAATCCGGCCACCGGCCAGAAGATCTCCACCTATGCCTACATGAGCGACAGGGAAGCCAACGAGGCCGTCGAAAATTGCCACACGGCCCACGACAGCTGGCGTCTCAAGTCGGTGGAAGAACGCGGCGCGATCATCAGCAGGATCGGTGAAGGCCTGCGCGCTCGCGCCGACCAACTTGCCGCGCTCATGACCCGGGAGATGGGCAAGCTCATCAAACAGAGCCGACAGGAGATCGAACTGTGTGCCTCGATCTGCGAATGGTCAGCTCAGGCTGCGCCCAGGGAACTGGCGCCCGAGGAGCGCGAGCTTCCCGAAGGCGGACGCGGCATCATCACCCACAAGCCCATGGGCGTGATCTACGGCATCCAGCCCTGGAACTATCCCGTCTACCAGGTCGTGCGCTATTCAATCGCCAACCTGATGGCCGGAAACGGCGTGCTGCTCAAGCATGCGAGTTCGGTGACCGGCACCGGCAAGCTGCTTGAGGAGATCTACCTCGAAGCGGGTCTGCCCGCGCATCTGTTCACCGTGCTGATCATCGATCACGACCAGTCCAATGCGATCATCGAGCACAACCGGGTTCGGGGCGTGACGCTGACCGGAAGTGCCGTCGCCGGACGGACCGTCGGCGCCCGCGCGGCAAAGGCCCTCAAGAAGACCGTTCTCGAACTGGGTTCGAACGATGCCTACATCGTTCTGGAAGACGCAGACATCGAAAAGGCGGTCCAGATATGCGTCAACGGCAGGATCTACAACAACGGAGAGACCTGCATCGCCGCAAAACGCTTCGTCGTGGTCGACGCGATCTACGACGAGTTCCGCGACGCCTTCGTCAAGGCCATGAGTGAGGTGTCCGCGGGAGATCCGACCGGCGACGAGGCCGGCATGGGGCCGATGGCACGCAAGGATCTGCGCGATGACCTGCATGAGCAGGTGAAAAGCAGCGTCGCCAGGGGCGCCGAGATCCTGTGTGGCGGAAAGGTGCCTGAAGGTGACGGGTACTATTATCCCGCGACGGTGCTCGGCAATGTTTCTCCGGGACAGCCCGCCTATGACGACGAACTCTTCGGGCCTGTGGCCTCCCTCATTCGCGCCACCGACGCCGACGATGCGATGCGCATCGCCAATGACAGCCGATTTGGCCTGGGCGGAGGCATCATCACCGAAGACCGTGAAAAGGCGATCGACATGGCGACCCGGAATTTCGACACCGGGATGGTCTTCATCAACGGCTTCGGCCTTGCCAAGCCGAACATGCCGTTTGGCGGTGTGAAGGATTCCGGATACGGGCGCGAGCATGGCGGTTACGGCATGCGCGAATTCACCAACACGCAGTCGGTCATGGTGATGAACTGACCGATCCGAACCGGTCTATGGCCGGCGCCGGGATCAGCTCCCCGGCGCCGGCGCCGTTGTCGCAAGCCCGAATTCTTGAAAAATGATTTCGTTCTAAATTGCGAGTTCTTTGAATTAGCGAAATACGATTTATTAACGCAGTCTGTGACCATATCGAACAGAACAATTCTGCTCAACGATAAGGTCACCAGATGCAGTTCCCGAGTCTTCTGAACAACATCAAGATCAGCTCCAAGATCTATGCGGGTTTCGGCGTGGTGCTTGCCGTACTCGTCACGATCGGCGGCGTATCCGTCTACATGAACCTTGCCAACAAGGACGCGTTCGGCAGTTACCGGACGGCTGCGCGGCTGAGCAACGGGGCTGTCGAGGTCGAGTCCAACATGCAATCGGCCCGGTTGTCATTCATGAAGTTCAGGAGCCGACAGACGCCGGAGGTCGCCCGCGAGGTCGAGGACCGGCTCGATGCAACGCTGGCCACGATCGAAAGCATGAGGCGGATTGCACAGGATCCTGAAATCACAAGCCAGATCGAGAGCTTCGCCGGCCAGGTCGAGCAGTATCGAGCCGGCTTCAATCAGGTTGCCGAACTTCAGGCAAAGCGCAATGTGATCGTTGAGGACACGTTGAACGTCATCGGCCCGAAACTTCAGGAAGACGTGGCGACGATCGCCAAGGAACTGCAGAACGTGTTCAAGACCGCAGCGGCTTTCTCGGCGACCCGCGTCCAGTATGAGGTTGCCAACATGCGGCTGGCCGGCAACAGCTTCCTGCTGACCAATGATGAACAGGCCTTCGGCGACGCCGCCGAGTTTGCGCAGCTTTCCATCACGGGCCTCGAGGAGGTCGCCAGGAAGGCTGAATACCCGGCGCTTCAGGAGCTGTTCGAAAGCACTGCAGTCGAAATCAACGCCTATGCGGCGGGCATCGTCGAGGTGCACGAGGTCATCGCACAGCGCAACGAGATCATCAACGGAACCCTCGACGTGGTCGGGCCGTCGCTTGCGCGCGCCGTTGGCGATCTCAAGACGCGTCTTCAAACCACCCAGAACACGCTCGGCCCGTCGATTGAAGGCACCATGGCAAATGGCGTCGTCATATCGAGCATTCTCGCCATTGGCGGGGCCGTGCTTTCGCTGGTGTTTGCCCTTCTGATCGCCACCGGCATTTCCCGCCCGGTGCAGGCGATCACCCGCGCCATGAGCGCTCTCGCCGACAACAAGCTCGATACCGAAATTCCGGGTCTTGATCACAAGAGCGAAGTTGGCGACATGGCCAAGGCGGTGGACGTGTTCAAGCAGAACGCCATCCGCGTCCGCGATCTCACCGCACAGGAAGCGGCATTGCAGGCCAAGAACACGGATCTGCAGTCGAACATCTCGACTGTTGTCGCGGCAGCGGTCGCGGGTGATTTCAGCAAGCGGATCACCGCGCGCTACGACAATCCGGATCTCGATGCCTTTGCCTCCAACGTCAACACGCTGGTCGAATCGGTGGATACCGGCATCGCCGAAACCCAGCGCGTCATCAGCGCACTGGCGGAAGGCGACCTGACGGAGGAAATGAACGGCACCTACCAGGGCGTGTTTGCCGATCTGCAATCGGGCGTGAACGCCACCATGGCAAGCCTGCGGCAGCTGATGGAGGAAGTGCGCCATTCCGCCGATGTGATCAATGGCGGCGCGGACCAGATCCGCAACGCCTCCAACGACCTGTCGCGCAGAACCGAAACCCAGGCCGCTTCGCTCGAGGAGACCTCGTCCGGCCTCGAGGAGATCACCGTGGCCGTGCGCAGTTCAACCGAGCGCGCCCAGGATTCAAGCCGCATGGTCAACGAGGCGCGCCAGTTCGCCGAACGATCGACCGTGGTCGTGGGCGACGCGAATGCTGCGATGAGCCGCATCGAGCAGGCCTCGAGCGAGATCACCAACATCATCAATGTGATCGACGAGATCGCCTTCCAGACCAACCTGCTTGCCCTCAATGCGGGCGTCGAGGCGGCGCGTGCGGGCGAGGCGGGCAAGGGCTTTGCCGTTGTCGCCCAGGAAGTGCGCGAACTCGCCCAGCGCTCGGCCACCGCTGCCAAGGACATCAAGGAACTGATCAACAAATCGTCGAACGAGGTGCAGACCGGCGTGAGCCTCGTAACCTCCACGGGCGACGCGCTTCGCGAGATCCAGGAAAAGGTCAACGGCATTGCCGAGCAGGTCAGCGCCATTGCGACGGCTGCGAATGAACAGTCGACCGGGCTGCAGGAGATCAATTCCGCGGTCAACCAGATGGACCAGATGACACAGCAGAACGCGGCCATGGTCGAGGAAGCCGCGGCCAGCACCAATACGCTGGCCGACGAGACCGTCAATCTGCGAAACCTGATCGCGCGGTTCAAGCTTTCGACGGCAAGCACACGGTACCGCAGCGCGGCCTGAGCGGACCTGGCTCAAACGGCTGTTGCCTTGCACGGGAACGGGAGCCCTCCGGCCTTTACGCCGGAGGGTTTTTCATTTTCACCCGGCGAGGTGGCCGTGAAGCCGGAAAGTCCTGCCTCGCTAGGCTCATGCAATCCGTCGCAGGGGCTACTTGCGGCGCTTGACCGCGCCCAGTCTCCTTGCACCCAGGGCAATCAGCACGCCGAAGGCCGCCGTCAGCGTAATGGCAAGGTGATCCGGCCAGCTTGCCAGATGGGCCCCCATCCCGGAGATCGACAGAGCGGAATGGTCACCGGTATGCGCCAGTGCCTGGCCTGTTGGCAGAACCAAGGCCGCAACAGCTGAGATTGCGAGTCTAGTCATCTGGTTTTCCTTTCTTTTCCCTTTTGGGCTGGGCTTCTTCGAGAAGTGTGATGATGTCGATGTCCCTGCGCTCGGTCAGCGAGACATAGGTGAAGGTCATGGTCTCGCGTTCCCGGATCATGGCCGCCGGATAGGGCAGGTGAACCAGTTCCCGTGATCCGAAGGCGGGCGAGGCGGTTCCCAGCTGCCACTTGGTTTCAACCGCGGCGTCGATCAGATGCATGGTCAACCCGTCGCTGCCCGTGCGCCTCGTCGCAACCTGCGACAATTCAATGAATGCCGGCTTGTCTTCCGCCTTGCGGAACCCTTCGATGAAGGCGGCCGCCAGGGCCTGCAGCCGGTGGAGCCGTTCGGTGTCGGGATTCGCATGGACATGGGAATGCATGTGGTCATGCCCATGGTTGTGGCCCGGACCATGATGGTGATGGCCGCCGTGGCTATGATCATGGCTGTGATGATCGTGATCGTGATTATGATGCCCGTGGTGGTGATGGGGACCGCTCATGCTTTCAAATCCCATCCCTGCGCGGTCACATCCGGTCCGGCGGGGATCTGCACGGGCTTGTCGATGATGTGCTTGTGCGCGCCCATCTTGCCGTGGCTCACAAGCGTGCCCAGCACATCCACGATCACGCGGGTGGCGAGAAGCGCGGTGATGTCGGAGGTGTCGTAGGGCGGGGAGACCTCGACGACCTCAAGCCCGCAGATGCCTTCCTTGGCGACGAGGGAGACCAGTTCGAGCGCCTCGCGCGGCAGGAACCCGCCCGGCTCCGGCCAGCCGGTGCCGGGGACGAAGCCGCAATCGACGCTGTCGATGTCAAACGAGATGTAGACGGCGTCGGCGTCCTTCCAGGCCAGTTCCAGCGCGCGGGCTGCCGTTTCGGCGAGCCCCATCTCCTCGATGTCGCGCATGGTGAAGATGTTGGTGTTGCGCTTGCGCGCTTCCTGCACGCCCTCGCGCGGGACCTGCCAGCCGCCGATGCCGACCTGCACCAGGTTGACGGCCGGGACGTTCGCCAGATCCGTGGCATGGAACCACGGCGTGGTGTGCATGCGTTCGTCGAGATCCTTTTCCTGAATGTCGATGTGGCGGTCGAAATGGACGATGCCGATCCGCTTGGAGGTGCATTGGGCGATGCCGCGCACGCAAGGAAAGCCGATGGAATGATCGCCGCCGATCATGATCGGCAATGCGCCCGACGAGGCCACGTGGCTGACGGCGCGGGTGACCTGATCGAAGGTCTTCTCGATGTTGGCTGGAATCGTGAAGACATCGCCGACGTCGCACAGGGTCATCTGCTCGCGCAGGTCGATGCCCATCTCGTAATTGTAGGGCGTGTAGAGCGCCGAGATCTTTCGCACGCCCTGCGGTCCGAAGCGCGTGCCCGGCCGGTAGGTGGTGCCGCCATCGAAGGGGACGCCGATGATCGCCGCATCGTAGTTTCCGACCAGCGTCGAATCCTCGATGTAGGGCGCCTTCAGGAAGGTGTTGATGCCGGCATAATGCGGCAGCTCGCCGCGGGCGAAGGTGGGGATGGTCTTGTCTTCGAGACTGTCCGATCCAGTCAGGCCCATGCGCAGCGCCCAGGCGCGTTCCTGTTGCCAGGCCGCGGAGGGAAGCTTTCCTTCCTTTTCGGCCGCGCGCCAGCCGCGCATGTTGAGCTTGTCGAAATCCGGATGGTGATGGCGGCCGGGCAGGGGCTTGTTCGTCACGCCTGCGCGCCTGTGCGCGCTTGCCGGGCCGGTGTTGAAGAAATCACGCATCATTGTCTCCAGGTCGTGTGTCGGTCGGTTGTGTGATGAGGTCACGCGCATCGGGCACCGAAGAGGCTTTCCGGCGGTCCAGCGGCAGGTCATAGGTGATGGTCGCGCCGTAGCGCTGCGGCGCATGCGGATCATGGCGGCGCTTGTCGAAGACGAGAACCCGCGTGCCGAGCTTGAACGCCTCGTGGATATCGTGGGTGACCATGAAGACCGTCATGCCGCGCTCTCGCCAGAGGTCGAGCAGCAAGGCATGCATGTCGACGCGGGTGCCCGGGTCGAGCGCGCCGAAGGGTTCGTCCATCAAAAGCACGTCGGGCTTTTTCAGCAGCGCCTGGGCAATCGCCAGCCGCTGCTGCATGCCTCCCGAAAGTTGCGCGGGATAACTCTTGCGCGAACTGGCGAGGCCGATGGCCTCGAGCGTTTTGTCGACAGTGCTGCGCATCGTTTTCCGCTTGGCGCCGAAGACGCGGCCTAGTTTCGGCGCATTGGCGAATTCGTCGGCGAGGATCAGATTGTCCTCCACGCTCAAATGCGGAAACACCGAATAGCGCTGGAAGACGATGCCGCGGTCTTCGGTCGGTTCGGCCGGGATGGGCTCGCCGTCAAGCAGGATGGCGCCCCGGTCGGGCTTTTCCTGCGACAGCAGCATCCGCAGAAAGGTGGATTTGCCGCAGCCCGAGGCTCCAACCACGGTGCAGAAGGAGCCGGCCTCCACTTCCAGCGACACGCCTTCAAGAATGATCGCGCCGCCATAGGATTTTCCGACGCCGTGAACGGCGATCTTCGGCTGGCTGCTCACAGGCTTTCCCCCTGCATGTGGTTCCAGGGGAATGCGCGGCGCGACAGCATGAGCAGCAGCCGGTCGATCAGATAGGCGAGCAGCGTGATCCACAGCACGTAAGGCAGGATCACATCCATCGCCAGGAACCGGCGCACCAGGAAGATCCGGTAGCCAAGCCCGGAGGTGGAGGCGATGGCTTCGGCCGAAATCAGGAAGATCCAGGCCGGGACCAGGCCAAGGCGCATAGCCATGATCAGATTGGGCAGCACCTGCGGCAGCACCACGCGCGTCATCATCTGCCAGGTGGACGCGCCAAGCGTCTGCGCCTTGATGATGAGTTCGGCGGGCAGGTCCATCACGGCCTGAGCCACCGAGCGGGTCATCACCGGCGCGGTCCCGAGAGCGATCAGCAGGATCTTGGAGGTTTCGCCCAAGCCCACCATGATGAACAGGATCGGCAGGATGGTGATCGGCGGGATCAGTGAAATCGAGGCGATGAAGGGTGAGAACGTGCTGCGCGCATAGGGCAGGAAGCCGATCAGCACGCCGACTATGATGGCAAACAGCGTGGCTGCACCCATGCCTGCGGCGAGCCGCATCAGGCTGTCGAACGTGTCGCCCCACAGGAGCAGGTCCCCGGACCGGCGGTCGGGAACGAAGGCCATGCGCCAGAAGGTCGCCGCCATCTGTTCGATGGATGGCAGCAGCTTGTCGGCGGGATTTTCCAGCCGGCGAAAGTGGCTTGCCACGGCGTAGGCGATGACGACACCCGCGAAGGGGAGTGCCGCCAGCGCCAGGGCCGAGGATTTGCCGGGCTTTCTGTTGATCAGGCGCATGGCGTTGTCGAGCCTCCGGGTCAGAGATCGCCGGCGGCGGCCATGTCCATGTAGGTCGTGTCGAAACGCAGCTTCACGTTGTCGGCGTCGCCATAGACCGAGCCATCGGGAAAGCTGACGCCGACGAATTCGGGTGATGGCGCGCCTTCACCCAGGATGCCCTTGTCGAACAGGAACTCGGCGACGAATTTCATCGTGCCCGGCAGTTCCGCGGACTTGGTGAAGGCCACCGCTTCCGCCGGATCGTAGAACATCTTGGTGGTGTCGAGCTGGGCCTGGTAGCCGGCCAGATCGGTGCCCGATGCGGCCGCCATGGATTCAAGCGCCTCGGTGTTGCCATCGGCCATCAGGCCCATGACCTCGTACCAGGCGCCGGTCAGCGCCTTGCCGAAATCAGGATTGTCGGCCAGCGTCTCGGTGTTGACCATCATGATGTCGATGATTTCGCCGGGGATGTTGGCGGAATCGAAGACCTTGGTGGAGCCCGGTGTCGCCTCGATTTCCGAAAGGAGCGGGTTCCAGGTCACCACCGAGGTCACATCGTCGGTCGCGTAGGCGGCGATCATGTCGGCGTCGGATGTGTTGACCACGGTCAGATCGCGCTCGCTCATGCCGACGCTGTCGAGCGCGCGGGCCAGCAGGTAGTGCGAGACCGAGAGTTCCACCAGGTTGACGTTCTGGTCCTTCAGCGCCTCGACGCTGTCGCCGTCTTTCAGAACGATCCCGTCATTTCCGTTGGAGTAGTCGCCGACGATCAGCGCGGTGGTGTCGACCCCGCCGCCCGCGGGAATGGACAGCGCGTCCATATTGGTCATCGAGCAGCCGTCGAATTCGCCGGCCGTGTACTGATTGATGGATTCCACATAGTCGTTGATCTGAACGATCTCGACGTCGATCCCGTATTTCTCGGCCCACTTGTCCATGATGCCGGAACTTTCGAGGTAGCCCCAGGGCATCCAGCCCACATAGATGGACCAGCACACCTTGAACTCGGACTTTTCCTGTGCGGTTGCATCGGGTGTCATCCCGACGAGAAATGCGGTCGACAGTGCCGTTGCTGCCGCCAATGCCAGTGCCTTGGTCTTGAGTGTCTTGATCATTTCGCTCTCGCCTCTCTCATGTGCGCTCTCGTCGCAGTGTGTGAGGGTTTGAGCGCGCGGGCCGGGAGACAGTCTGCGCGCGCAAACCTGTGCAGGTGTCTCCCGGGATTTTGCCCCGCCGTGTTCCCGGCCTGTTTTGACCGGGTGGCACCTCTCGGACCTGCGTCTTTCGGGGAGGAGGATGAAAGACCGGAACCCTAGATGCCCGCTGCACGCCCTTAACAAAGCAGTAACCGTGCCAGTTCGGCTAAATGATTGAAAAGCAAAGACCCATCGGCGAGGCAGGCTGGAAACCGGGCGGCGGCTGGATTCGCATTGGGCAGCGTCGTGCGCCTGCCGCCACAATTTTGGGCACAAATGAAAGCGGCTAATTTTCAGGCTTTCCCGCGCAGGTTCCTCACGGCAGATTACCGATCCGGCAAAAGCGTGTCTTGCAATTGTTGCACTGCACAATTATATCCGGGTCAGTCAATTCGGGAGGACTGGCCTTTGGAGGTCGCACATGTTTTTCCGTTTCCTGTTCAAGGCGCGCGAGCCTGAATTTCTTCTCGAGGGCGACATCCGCCTGAGGCATCTGGGGCCCCAGGACGCCGCCATCTTCCGCGATCATCTGCACGAACTGCACTATGTCGACTTCCGCGACCGGTTCAACGGGCTGGTCTCCGACCCCTGGCTCGAGACCTACATCGCCAGGTCGCTCGACAACGCGATCTGCATCGGTGCGTTTCTGGGCGACCACCTGCTGGCGGTTGCCGAGCTGCACACCGGCGGATCGATGGGCGAGCACGAGGCCGAATCGGCGTTTTCGGTGGTGGCGGACTGGCGGCGCAAGGGTCTCGGCACGCTGCTGATCAAGTCGCTGCTGAAGGCCGCGACCGAAAACGACATCTCCACCATCATCGTCGAGACCGGCCCGCAGAACCACGCCATGAAGGCGCTGGCGAGGCGATTCGGCGCCAGGATGCAGTTCGAGGACGATCGCTCGGTCGGCCGCATCAACGTCGCCGAAGGCCTGCGGCTTGCGGGCCGGCGCCGGTCCTTCCCGCCCCTGCCGGTGGCTGCGTCCGGGCCCGCCGGACTGCCTCCGGGCGCGCTGCCCGCGCACTGAACCCGGCCGTTCCCCCACCTTCACGACCCCATGAAAGCCTCACGCGGAGACCAGACCGATGAGCCATCTTCCGAGCACACGACGCCCCGGTTCGCCGGGCCCCGATCCCGACATCGGCCACGCGGCCGGTCAGGTCCGGGCCCGCGCCGAGGGTATCGGAGTGCAGGGCTGGCGTGACGTTTTCGCATCGGCGGGGCCCCAACCGGGGTGCCGCAGCGCACTTTGTGATCAGATTGCCCATTGGAGCCTGGAGCTGGGCCTGTATAGTCAGGTCCAACGCAGAAGGCGGCGCGGCTCGCGCGTCCACAGTGGAGGACAGACATGACCAACAAGAAAAGTACCGAAGACCTGGCGTCGATGTTCATGAAGTTCGGCAAGGACATGAACCTGCCGCAACCCGATCTCGAGGCGCTGGTGGCGCGCCACCGCAAGAACCTGCAGGCGCTGGAAGAGGCGACAAAGACCGCCGGCTCCGGCGCAACCTCGATCCTCGAGCGCCAGCGCGAGATGGTGCAGGAGGCGCTGGCCGAGATTTCCGACATGGCGGAAAAGATGAAGACCAGCGGCGACCCGAAGACGATGATGTCGACGCAGGCCGATTTCGCCCGCCGCTCCTTCGAGATGGCGCTGAAAAACACCAGCGAGATCGCAGGCATGGCGCAGAAGTCGGGCTCCGAGAGTTTCCGGGTGCTGCAGGCCAACATGCAGGAAACCCTGCAGGAACTGCGCGAAGCCATGACGCGGTCCGGCAAGAAGTAATCTTCGCCAGGGCTCGCGTCCCGAGCGGCGCTTCCGGATGCCCCGGCCCTCCCAGGGGGCCGGCAGCCATATCTCCCGGCGACCGCGACCCTGCACATCTCAGCCTGACACAAAACGGAAAGACCGATCATGCATATCATCACCGGTGACGACATCCGCTCGGTGTGCACCTGGCCGTTCGCGGTGGAGGCGCTGAGAACCGGGCACCGGCTCAAGCCGGCGGAACTGAGCGATTCGCTGGTGACCAATGAAGGCCGCAAGATGCTGGTCCGCACCGCCTGGGTGCCGGGGCTTGCCTCGGGCGTCAAGGCGGTGACGATCTATCCGGACAATCCCTCTGAGACGCCGGCGCTGCCGTCGGTGCAAGGCCAGGTGCTGCTGTTCGACGAGGCGCGCGGCCATGTGGTGGCCGTGCTCGAGGGCGTGGACCTGACCGCCTGGAAGACGGCGGGGGATTCGGCGCTTGGCGCGTCCTGCCTTGCGCGCGAGGACGTGAAAACCATGCTGATGGTCGGCGCCGGCTCGATGGCCCGGCCGCTGATCGAGGCGCACCGCTCGGTCAGGCCCTCGCTCGATCACGTCATGATCTGGAACCGCAGCGCCCCGCGCGCCGAAGAGCTTGCCGCAAGCCTTGGCGATGCCGGGATCAAGGCCGAGGTCGTGACCGATCTCGACGCGGCGGTGTCGCGCGCCGATCTGATTTCCACCGCGACGATGACCAAGACGCCGATCATCCGCGGCGAGGCGCTGAAACCCGGCGTCCATCTCGATCTCGTCGGCGCGTTCACGCCCGACATGCGCGAGGCGGACGATGCGGCGCTCACGCGCGGGCGGCTCTTCGTCGACAGCCGCGCCACCACCATCGGCCATATCGGCGAGATCGAGATCCCGCTCGCCTCGGGCGCGATTCAACGCGACGACATTCTGGGCGACCTGCACGATCTCGTGCAGGTCAAGGCGGGGCGTCAGTCGGCGGACGAGATCACCGTGTTCAAGAACGGCGGCGGCGCGCATCTCGACGTCATGATTGCGCACGCGGTCCACCAGGCGCTCACCGCAAGCTGAGCGCCTTTCCGCCGGCACGAGGAATTTGCCGATTTTCTGAGATCCGGGCCGCAGGAAACTGTTAACGATTTCGGTTCAAGAATCGGGCGAGGAACCAGAAGGCTCGTTCTCGCCATGACGATGTTCAGATACTACGCGGCCAAACAGAAGCCCGAGGCGGCTGTTGCGCCCAAGGCGGTGCACACCAACTTTCTCAGAACCGGCCGGATCGCGCGCGCGGAAGACTGGATCGAGGAGGAGCGGCGCTATCTCAGCGCCGCCGAAGTCGCCAAGCGCACCGGCATGCGGCTCGAGACTGCCGGCAGGAAGGCGCATCAGCGGCTCAACCGGTTCCACCACGGCATCCGCTTTCCCGAGATGATCTTCCACAAGACGCTCGCCCAGGCGCCGCATCTGGGCTACGTCCACGTCACCGCCTCACGCACCGACTTTGCCGAGTTCAAGGACGTCACCTGGGGCTTCTACATCGCCAATTTCTCCGCCCAGATCAGCGAGAACATCGACGTCGAAATCGATGGCGAGGAAAGGTTCTTCCACCACGTCAAGCCCGGTTACTCCCGGATGTATTTCGCCGTGGCGATGAAGAACGAGCAGGACGGCGAGATCCGCCACAACGTCATCAACCGCGACATCCGCTCGAACGGCCTCCTGTTCCGCACCACCGACCCGAAAGCCGCGCTGAGGAATGTGTTGTTGCTCGGGGCGCGGAACGTGGAATTGCGGCGGATTGTGAAGGCGATCGGGTGAGGGGTCGAGCCGGGTTATCTTTCTTTCTAATGTCATCGTGGCCAATAAGGTCCGCGGATATATGCTCTTTGAAGTTTGCAAAACATGCTTTCTAGATAAAAAAACCTTCCTCCAACCAAAATTGGCGGGAACGAAGCCCCGCCTTAGAGTTTGCTTAAAATGTGATCGACGCCTTGCAACTCGCCCAACAGTTGATTGACGTCCGAAGCTTCATCGGAGAATGGGTCACGAATACGAGCAAGCGATAAACTCTCCGTCGTATGTACGAGGTCGCCCCGACGCTTTCCCAAACCGTCTAGCTGAATTAGTAACGGTTCAGGGACTATAGTGATGTCTAATCCAAGCGGAATAAAAAGCTGTCCAAAATTGTTACGCTTGATCCCATGATTCTTTCGGATTTCTCGCTTTTGTGTGGCGACTACCCGATGCGTTATTTCGTTGATTTGGTTTCTTATGGAAAGCTCGTTTGGATTTTCAGGAATGACTATCTCAGACGAGTGACGGTAGATGAAAAGTGCAGCAATCGATTTAGAGATGCGCTGGTTACTGACCCAGTTTCTGAGACCTTTATCGAGCGCATGAACAGCTATCTCCTCGAGATAATGCTCAAACTCTGCGTGTGCAAAAGCAATGTAGGCCCTACACATTTTAAGTTCGCTCTTTGTGTAGCTACCGTCAATTCGTGAACTAAAGTTCAAGAATTCAAATTTTAAATCGTCGCAAGACTTCTTCAGTCTAGAAAAATGCCTTGAAGGCATCGCTACACCTCGAATTTGATGCGTGGCACTTTGGTATCAATTATCTGCTCAAGGGTGCTAGCCCAAATATTGAAACGGTCGTTGTTCGCTTCTAATGACTTGGTAGTGCTTTCGATTGACGAGAGAAATTTGTCGTTCCCTTCACATAGATTGCGAAAATTTTGCTCTATTTCTGCTAAGTGATTTTTAGATGCCTCGCGTATATTTGGATCTGAAAAGTAGTAAAGCATTATATCGAAAATGGCTCGGTTTTTTCTCTTTTCGTAGTCTTGTCCATTCCACTTGCTTAGATACTGCTTTTCTCCAAAAATATGTCTTGTGAAGGCAAAAGCTTCTTCCATCTCTAATACCAGATTTTTTAGAAAATCCTTTTGATTTAGCCAGTGTATTGTGAAATATTTGGATGTATCATCTAAAAATAATTTCAGATTTCCTCTGTATTTTTCTGCGCGCGTCTTGTATGCGATAAACCGAAGCAGTAACTCAGCGTCACGCATACGAAAGTCTGGCTTTTTGAGTCCAAGCGCAGATTGAAGTTGTTCGCTGTCAGCGGAAGCTTCGTCAATGAAGTTCGAAAACGGCCCTGGGATCAACGCTTGCCTAAGCTCCTGTGGTGATAGCTGCACACTCCCTGTGTTGATTCGAAGAAAGACTTCATAAAGATAGGACTCGCTTCTCCAGTTCCTGATCACTGCTGTTCGTATGCTAGAGTTTTCAAAAGCCGACAAATTGTCGACTAGACCCGCATCAACAGTAATGTCTTGAAGATTCTTTCCGTTGAGATCGGCTCTTTCTTTAAGTCCGGATAGCTTAAGTGGCTCAATGGACTTCAGGCTCTCAACTTCGTTGGCGCCAGCTGCGCCAGCGGAAAATCTTAAAATTGCCAGCAGGCGCTGCTTTCCATCGATTACAATAAAGGAACCTTTTTTCTTTTTATCTTCAGCTAGTATCATTTGTGGAATAGGGAGGCCTAAAATTAGGGACTCGATAAAAAGAGATTGCCTCTTGTCGTTCCACGCGCTTCTGCGTTGAAAGTTAGGATTTAGATCAATTGAACCTCTTTTTAGTTGAGAGACTACTGTCTCTGCGGTCCAGTCTGTTGACCAAAGTACTGCTCCATCGGCCCAACTACCCTGATGTGTAAGATCATCTAACTCTTCATCAAGGCTGGTTTCTTCCAAAAATTCATCATCCATAATCGATCTCACGTTTCTGTCTGTTTAGCACAATGTTATCTTTCAATAGCTCACAATGCCACTGCGATTTAGTTAGTATGTTTTATTCCTCCGCTTTGTAAGTTTTTCATTCTCACAAATTTCCGCTGGTGGAGTATGCGTCCGCAGTGGTGCCTGCGCTCGAAGATACCCACTTCAACTTTGACTGTCATTTCCGATTCGAAGGTGACTAAAAGACAACTTTCGGTAGATTGGGCTTGAAGGATTTGGCGAACCTACCTTCCAATAGTTTTGCCACCTATTGCGATCAACCATCAACCGGGGACAAGCGCACACTCCTAGGTTCGCAATTCTAGCTATTTTTTCAGATCCCCGAATTTCATCCACACCATCCACCCCCATGCCATAATCGCCTCACTCCCGCTGCCGGATGGATCGCGAACGTTTCGATGCAGGCGGGAGGGAATGCCCCGTGAAGGGCCGTGCGGACGTGGCGCGGTGCGCGCGGGGAGGCGGATGGCCATCACGGCTCCGCTGGCGGGCGGCGGTTTCCTCAATGATCGCCGTGCAAAGCCAGCCACCGGGCCGGAGCGCCGGTCAGACCCCGTGACATATGCGGGCGAGGGCGGCGCGATCGGGCCGGGCCTGTGGCGGACATGTTGAGCATTCAACAGCGTCAGTGCCGGACCGTGCCAGACGCAGCTTCCGCGGCCTGTCCGGGCCGCGGCCGGAGCAATCCGGGCAGGGCGGAACCGCCCTGGAACTGCAAGGCGCCGCCTGTCGGGTGAGGACACCGCCCGGCGAGTTCCGGGCCGCGCGCGTTCAGCGCCACCCCTACACATAGACTACCTCAATCCCGAGGCACTGCCCGCGCGCGGCCCTCCGGACCCCTTTCCTGGTCACACCCCGGCGGCCCGGCCGCGCGGGCGCGCTTCCGGCTGCCGGGCGCTGTCTGCCTTGCGCCGGGCCTTTGGCCAAAGATTGCGTGCCGCATTCCCCGGTTCCCGAACTTTTCAACCGGAGGCTTTCCGACTTTTCAACCGGACGGGGAACATTCTGCCGAAGCCAGTGTTCTCTCCCCATCAGCGGGCCCCGACACGAGGCCCCGAAAGCGGGCCCCCGAAACAGGTCCCAAAACAACCGCAAAGTCAGGAGAGGCACACCATGACAAATCCGAAGGACGGACCACCCACAACCACCGACGCCGGCATTCGCGTCCAGAGCGACGAGCATTCGCTGACCATCGGCCCCGACGGCCCGATCGTGCTGCATGACCACTACCTTCTCGAGCAGATGGCGAATTTCAACCGCGAGCGCATCCCCGAGCGGCAGCCCCACGCCAAGGGATCGGGCGCCTTCGGGTATTTCGAGACCACGAAGGATGTCTCGCGCTACACCAAGGCGAAGATCTTCCAGCCGGGCGCCAAGTGCGATGTGGCGATGCGGTTTTCCACCGTTGCCGGCGAGCGCGGCAGCCCCGACACCTGGCGCGATCCGCGCGGCTTTTCGGTCAAGATGTACACCGAGGACGGCAATTTCGACATGGTCGGCAACAACACGCCGATCTTCTTCATCCGCGACCCGATGAAGTTCCAGCACTTCATCCGCTCGCAGAAGCGCCGCGCCGACAACAATCTGCGCGACCATGACATGCAGTGGGATTTCTGGACGCTGTCGCCGGAAAGCGCGCACCAGGTTGCCTATCTGATGGGCGACCGCGGCATCCCGAAGACCTGGCGGGAGATGAACGGCTATTCCAGCCACACCTATTCGCTGGTCAACGAGGACGGCGAGAAGTTCTGGGTCAAGTTCCATTTCCACACCGACCAGGGCGACGGCAACGCCTATCTGAGCCAGGACGAGGCCGACCGGATGGCCGGCGCCGACGGCGATTTCCACCGGCGCGACCTGTTCGGCGCGATCCACGAGGGCAACCATCCGAGCTGGACCCTCAAGTGGCAGATCATGCCCTATGAGGACGCCAAGACCTACCGGATCAACCCGTTCGACCTGACCAAGACCTGGCCGCATGCGGACTACCCGCTGATCGAGGTCGGCAAGCTGACGCTTGATCGCAACCCGACCGATTTCCACACCGAAATCGAACAGCTTGCGTTCGAGCCCAACAACATGGTGCCGGGCGTCGGCCTGTCGCCGGACAAGATGCTGCTGGCGCGCGGCTTTTCCTATGCCGACGCGCACCGCGCGCGGCTCGGGGTCAACTACAAGCAGATCCCGGTCAACGCCGCCAAAAGCCCGGTTCACAGCTATTCCAAGGACGGCGCGGGCCGGACCGAGAATGTTTCGGACCCGGTCTACGCGCCCAACTCCTATGGCGGTCCCGCCGCGCAGCCTGCGCCCCAGGAGGCCGGGCTGTGGCATTCGGACGGCGACATGGTCCGCCAGGCCTATACGCTGCGCGAGGACGATGACGACTGGAGCCAGGCCGGCGCGCTGGTCCGCGATGTGATGGACGACGCAGCGCGCGGCCGTCTGGTCGACAATGTCGTCGGCCACCTCTGCGACGGGGTGAGCGAGAAGGTGCTCACGCGCGCCTTCGAATACTGGCGCAACATCGACGGCGAGACCGGCGACAGGATCGAGAAGGGCGTGCGCGACAAGCTCGGCGGCAAGTCCAAGGCACCGGGCATGGCTTCGGCGAAGAGCATCAGCGGATAGCAGCAGGACACGGCGGGCTGCAGCGGATGTGCACCGCCTGCAGCCCGCCGGTTTGTTCGGCTGTTATTGCGCGTCGAAATCGAGCACCAGCTTTTCGGTGTCCGGCCGCGCCTGACAGGACAGCGTGAAGCCCGCCTCGATCTCCCAGGGTTCGAGCGAAAAATTCTCGTCCATGGTGGCCGCGCCCTCGACAATCCTGCAGCGGCAGGTGCAGCACATGCCGCCCGCGCAGGAGTAAGGCAAATCGAGCCCTGCCTTCTGCGCTGCGGTGAGCACGGTGTCGGCGGAGGCGTCGACACGGATCGTCCGGCGAGAGCCGTCGAGGATGATTTCGACAGCCGCACCTTGACCCTTGCCGTTGATCGCGGCTCCGTTTACCGCAGTCCCGTTGGTCTTTGCGGGCGCGGGTCTTGCGCCGGGTGCAGGGGTAAAGAGCTCGAACCGGATCTTGTCCTCGTCGACACCGAGCGTAGCCATTGCAGCCGAAGCCGACCGGATCATCGGCTCAGGTCCGCAGATATAGATCGCATCGGCGGATTTGGGCTCGATGACGCGCAGCTTTGCCAGCGTTTCCAGCTTTTCGGCGTCGAGCCGGCCATTCATGATATCGACGTCCTGCGTCTCCTCGTCCATCACATGAACGAGCGTGAAGCGGGTGGTGTAGCGGTCCTTCAGATCGTTCAGATCGTCGCGGAACATCACGTTTGCCGAATTGCGGTTGGCGTAAAGCAGTGTGACGGTCGATCCGGGTTCGCCGGCAAGCACCGATTTCGCGATCGACAGGCAGGGCGTGATGCCGGAGCCGGCGGCTAACAGCAGGTAATCGTGATCGCCGCCGATCTCGGCGGTGAACCGTCCCTGCGGCGGCATCACCTCGATGCGGTCACCGGGTTTGAGCGTCTGGGCGAAGCCCGAGAACCGGCCCTCTGCGATCCGCTTGACGCCGACGGTGCGGTGGCCGCGCTCTGTCAGTGCCGAACAGATCGAATAGGAGCGGCGCATGTCCTCGCCATCAATTTCCGCGCGCAGTGTCAGGTACTGGCCGGGCGTGAACGCGAAAACGTCCTCAAGCTCATGAGGGATCGCGAAGCTGATCGCCACCGCGTCCGGGGTTTCGGTGCGGACCTTGAGGATCTCGAGTTGGTGAAATCGGGGAGCGGCCATTGGGTACGTCCTCAAATGCACTTGAAATAGTCGAACGGTTCGGCGCAGGCCTTGCAGCGGTAATGCGCCTTGCAGGCCGTGGAGCCGAACTCGGAGACTTTCGCGGTGTCGGACGCGCCGCACCGCGGGCAGGCGATCTCTTCTTCCGCGAAGAAGGCGCGGCGGCCGCCTGATGATCCCGCCGGTGGCGCGATCCCATAGGCACGCAGCTTCTCGCGGCCTTCCGCGGTGATCCAGTCGGTGGTCCAGGCCGGCGTGATCACACGCTCTATCCTTGCCTCGATCCCGGCTTGCAGCAGCGCGGCCTCGACCGCCATCTCGATGGCGATCACCGCCGGGCAGCCGGAATAGGTGGGCGTCAGCCTGACGACGATCTTGCCATCGTCATCGCGGGTCACGGAGCGCAGGATGCCAAGATCGGCGACCGTGACGCAGGGCACCTCGGGGTCGGGCACGTTGCTTGCCGCCGCGTTGGCACGGGCCAGCTCGAAATCGGCCGCTCCGCCAGCGGTGCCTGGGGGGCATGTCCTGGCTGTCTCTGCTGCCACCGGGCTCACCATTCAACCCCGGGATAGGCACGTTGCATGAACTGCAGTTCGGCCAGAAGATGGCCCATTTCCTCACCGTGACGGCCCTCGCGGCCACCCTTCTGCATCACGCGGATCTCGGCGGCTTCAAGCTTCGCTTCACCGAACACGGTTGCAATCGTCGCGTCCCATTCGGCACGAACCGTTTCCGGGTCGGGCAGCAGGCCTTCGGCAACGGCGTGCTCGCGCGCAGGGGAGGTGGCAAACAGCTCGCCGGTGTAGCGGTGCAGTTCGGTGACTGCGTCTGTCATGCGCGCCGCACTTTCCTCCGTGCCGTCACCAAGGCGGATCACCCATTCGCCGGCGTGGCGCAGGTGGTAGGCCATTTCCTTTTCGGCCTTCGCCGCGATGCCCTTCAGCGTTTCATCGCAGGATGTTGCCGCGATCGCCCGCCAACAGGGCTGCATGAAGGCCGCGAAATAGAGCTGGCGCAGCATGGTGTGGGCGAAGTCGCGGTTCTCGCGCTCGACCAGCAGGCAGTTCAGATACTGGCGTTCCCGCCGCAGGAAGGCGAAATCATCCTCGCCTCTGCCCTTGCCCTCGATTTCGCCCGCATGGGCATAGAGCGCCCGGGCCTGGCCGAGCAGGTCGAGCCCCATGTTCGCCAGCGCCAGTTCCTCTTCCAGCATCGGCGCATGGCCGCACCATTCCGAAAGGCGATGGCCGAGGATCAGGCAGTCATCGGCAATCTCGAGGATGGCGGCAACGCGCATATCCGCTGCATTTGCGTGCGCGACCGGCATCACATATGTCCCACTTCGTCGGGAATGTCGTAGAATGTGGGGTGCCGGTAGATCTTGTCGTCGGCGGGTTCGAAGTTCGGTTCCGCGAATGACGGATCGGAGGCGGCGATGTCGGAGGAGCGAACCACCCAGATCGAATTTCCTTCGCCGCGCCGGGTGTAGACATCACGCGCCGCCTGAAGCGCAAGCGCGGAATCGGCGGCATGCAGCGAGCCGACATGGCGGTGATGCAGCCCGTTGCGCGGACGGATGAAGACTTCCCAGAGAGGGGTGAGGTTCTGCTTGTCGGTCATTCCGCGGCCTCCCTTGCAGCTTGTGCGGCATTGGCGCGTTTTTCGGCATGTGCGAGGGCCGCCTCGCGCACCCAGGCGCCGTCATCCCAGGCCTTCTTGCGGTCGCGGATGCGATCCCGGTTCATCTGGCCGTTGCCGGAGACCACCGCCTTGAATTCGGCCCAGTCGATCTCGCCATGCTCGTACATGCCGGTCTCCTCGTTCCATCGGAGGTCCGGATCCGGCACGGTCAGACCCAGATACTCGGCCTGGGGCACGGTGGCGGTGATGAATATCTGCCTGAGTTCGTCGTTGGAGAAACGCTTGATCTTCCAGGCCATCGACTGGTCGGAATTGGTGCTGTCGCTGTCGGAGGGCCCGAACATCATCAGCGACGGCCACCACCAGCGGTCAAGCGCGTCCTGGGCCATTTCCTTCTGTTCCTCCGAGCCGCGGGCGAGCGTCATCATGATCTCGTAGCCCTGCCGCTGGTGGAAACTCTCTTCCTTGCAGACGCGGATCATGGCGCGGGCATAGGGCCCGAAGGAACAGCGGCAGAGCGGGATCTGGTTCATGATCGCAGCCCCGTCGACCAGCCATCCGATGGCGCCGATGTCGGCCCAGGTCGGCGTCGGGTAGTTGAAGATAGAGGAATACTTGGCCTTGCCGGAGAGAAGCTCCTCGGTCATCAGCTCGCGGCTGACGCCAAGGGTTTCCGCGGCGGAATAGAGATAGAGGCCGTGGCCGCCCTCGTCCTGCACCTTGGCGAGAAGGGCTATTTTCCGGCGCAGGCTCGGGGCGCGGGTGATCCAGTTGCCCTCGGGCAGCATGCCGACGATTTCCGAATGCGCGTGCTGGCCGATCTGGCGAACCAGCGTTCGGCGGTAGCCCTCCGGCATCGGATCGTTGGGTTCGATCTTTTCCTCGCGATCGATCCGCGCCTGGAAGGCTTCGAGAAACTCTTCGGTCTCCGTGGTGCTCGAATCCGCACCGATCAGGCCTTGGCTGTACATATCAGGGTTCCTCCAAACTGGAGAATACTATATGTTACGAATATACGACGCGTCAATCTTTATCGGTAACATAATCTTTCCGAAACCGCTCTGCAAACCGTTTTCCGGGCCGCGGAAGCGGGCCCGCAAGCGTTGTGGCTGTTGCATCGAGCCAGGCTTCCGACGGCGCTTTCAATCGCTCATAGACCGCAGCTGCGAGCTCACGCGCGGCGGGTTCCGGATCACCGGGAGCGAGAAGGCAAGGGGGAATTGCCAGAACCTTGAGCGCAATGCGCCGCCATTCGTGGATGAGCAGGCAGCGCATCGCCATCGCGTCTTCGGTGGCGAGGTCTGGCTGGCTGTCCAGAACACGCAGGACAGGTTCATAAGCGGCACAGAAGGCTTCGAGATCGTCCCATTGCCGGGCCTGCGCAATCCGGTCGCGGCTGGCAGATCCGGGGTGAAGGGACGATGCCTTTGCAAGCGTGGTTGTCGGCGGGCGCAGGCTCTCGTGCAAACCGTCCGGATGGATGAAGCACAGCGCGAGTTGGGCGTTGAGGAGCAGCGCCCCCACGGACTGCAACCGTTCACGCGCCGCTTCGTCGAATGGATCCGCGCCGATCACGAGTGTCATCGGCGTGTCCGGGGCAAGAAGGGAGGTCGGGGCGTAGATCCTTGCGTCGGCAGCGCGAACGGTTTCCGTGACCTCGGGCGAGAGACGATAGAAACTGTTGCGCCCCTCGCGCTGCCGCTCGATCCAGCCATCGGCGGAAAGCCGCGAGACTGCCGTGCGCACCGCCCCGTGGCCGATCCCGAGCCGGGCCATCAGGGCCTGTATCGTGCCGGCGGAAACAAGCCCGCCGCGCGGGCTGATCGCATCGCCCATGAAGCTGATGATCAGCGACCATGCGGACAGCCGGCTGTCGGCCTGAAGGGCGTCAAGCCGGGCGTCGATCAGGCCCTTAACGGAAGATGGCGTGGTCATGGATCATTGCCATTAGCCGGTTTGGGCCATTCCTGAAAGTGGGCCGTGGGAGACGATAACCTACCTTTGGGGCCACCAACAGTGGCAGGTTGCTTTCCAGATGATGATAGCGTTCTGGAACCGGTTGCCTGAAATCGAGAGAACCAAGGTGGTCTTCATTCCAAACCGTGCCTGAATCCACTTTATGTTGGCATTTGCGGGGCTCGCAAGGGTGTCCGCTTCGGAGAGATAACGGAAAGCCCAATCATCCAGTAGATGAGGTCATCGTGTTGAAGTTGTTCCGACCTTAAGATACCAGTTTTAAGTTGGGGGTGAAATGGCGACTGGCGATATTTGGCAACCAACGCGAATAGAGCGCGTTAACAGAGTGCTGAGTACGAGCACCAAGCCTTTGCTGGTGGAAACAGACGCTGGTACCGCCCTTGTGAAGTATATGGGTAATCCCCAAGGGAATGATGCACTTGTCAGTGAACTGGTTGCGGCAAATTTGGCAGAACGAGTTGGACTGCTCACTCCCGAATTCGCGGCCGTGTACATTCCAAAAATTGAAGTACTGGATCCGTTCGTGGATGTTCATCCCGGGGCAGCTTTCTTCTCTCGATGGGAACAGGCAGCTTCACTGTCTCCAAATTCGAAATTGCTGGCACAATTGCGTACTCCAAAGGATGTTTCTCGGCTTGTAGTCTTCGACACTTGGATAAGGAACAAAGACCGATTTACTGGAGATCCGTACGCCGGGAATTTCAACTACGACAATATTTTGTTGAAGCCGGATAAGCGGAAAACCCAACTCCTGGTGATCGATCATAGTCATGCGTTTGCCGAGACCACTTTGGAACACGAGATAACAGAGAACTGGTCGACCGAGCAGAACGTTTACGGATTATTTAATGAGTTCGCCTCAATGCTGACGCGGCATGATGTACAATCGGTTTTGGATAGCCTATGCGCAATCCCGATTGATGAGGTAAGAGGTATTTGCGCTGCGGTGCCGCCGGAATGGGGATTTGGCGGAGCGTTGGCGAGCCGCTTGGCCGATCTCCTGATCGAAAGAGCGCATTTAATGAACACTTGGTTTGCTGACGCGGTGTTTGATCAATTGGAGTTTGATTTCAACGGGAAGGAGGCATGAGATGGAAGCTATGAAATTTCTGTACTCAATCGTGCAATTCAGCCCGTTTCCCAATCGATTCGAGTACGTGAACGTTGGTGTGATTGTTTTCGACTCGGTGCATGAAAGAGTTGCGGTAAAGAATTCGCACGACTTTTCGCGCGTGAGAAGATTTTTTGGTGATGTCAACACGGTTTTTCTGAAGAATGCGCTTCATGATTTTTCTGAGCGAGTAAACTTCCATTTTTTGAGATCGAATGTTCTCTCACAGGCTAAGGTTGAAGAGTTTAACTCTAAGAGAGCCGATCTTTTTCGTCTGACTTCGTTGAATGCTGTCGCTGGCTCAGATGTTGAGTTGGTCGCGGCCAAACTTTTCGGTGAGCTAGTTCTTTGGGAGGCGCACCCGAAGAAGATTGAGCGCATAAATACGCTTCTGACTTCCGCGTTTCGCGAGGCTGGAGTGCTGTCTCTTCTAGACAAACGTCCTGAACCTATTCACCTCGACCAATACGGAGTAACACTCCAAGCAGACTATGGTTATCAAAATGGTGTCTACAATCTCATCGATGCTGCGAGGTTTGACAATCCCCAGCGTGGCTTAGCGGAAGCAGGTAAGCGCATACTGGAAGGCAAGGCGCTTTCAGAAATGATCGGCAAGCGATTGATTGTCGTAGGCGAATTTGGAGATCAACCGGATAATTTCGTAGATAATCTTCGTGAAGATTTCGAAAGAGTGGGTTCAAAGCTATTTCGGTTAGAAGAAGTGAATGAACTTTCTGCTGAAATAAGAAGTACTGGGCACTAGGATTTTTCGAAAATTCTGGAGGATATGCCCCGCCGGATCTCTACGGCGGGGTATTCTATGTCGGACAGCGTTAGCTGTGTCTCAAAACTCGACGGCGCGGTCGCCGTTCTCGTCCTTGATGCGGGTGGGCAGGCCCATGCCGTTGAGCAGGGTGATGAAGGGCCTGGGGTCGAGTTCCTCGACATTGGCCATTTTCTTCACGTCCCATTCGCCGGTGGCGACCAGCATCGCGGCGGCGACCGGCGGCACGCCGGCGGTGTAGGAAATGCCCTGGCTGCCCACTTCATTGTAGGCGTCCTTGTGGTCGGCGACGTTGTAGATGAAGACCTCGCGGTCCTTGCCGTCCTTCTGACCCTTGACGAAATCGCCGATGCAGGTCTTGCCGGTGTATTCGGGGGCCAGAGATGCCGGGTCGGGGAGGCAGGCCTTGACCACCTTCAGCGGGACGACTTCGGAACCGTCGGCGAGCTTGACCGGCTGTTCCGACAACAGGCCGATCGATTTCAGCACGGTGAAGACATTGATGTAGTGGTCGCCAAAGCCCATCCAGAAGCGCACGTCGGCACCATCCATGTTCTTGGCCAGCGAGTGAACTTCGTCATGGCCGCAGAGATAGGCCTTCGACGGACCGACCACCGGCAGATCGTAGGTCTTGCCGATCTCGAACATCTTGTTGGTCTGCCATTCGCCGTTCTGCCAGGAATAGACCACGCCGGTGAATTCGCGGAAGTTGATCTCCGGGTCGAAATTGGTGGCGAAGTACTTGCCGTGGCTGCCGGCGTTGATGTCGACGATGTCGACATCGGTGACCTTGTCGAAATACTCGTTCTTGGCGAGCGCCGCGTAGGCGTTGACCACGCCCGGATCGAAGCCTGCGCCCAGGATGACGGTGACGCCCTTTTCGGCGGCCTCGTCGGCGCGCTTCCACTCGTAGTTTCCGTACCAGGGCGGGGTCTCGCAGATCTTGCCCGGCTCCTCGTGGATGGCGGTGTCGATGTAGGCGGCACCGGTGTCGAGGCAGGCGCGCATCACCGACATGTTGAGGAAGGCGGTGCCGACATTGATGACGATTTCGGACCTGGTCGACTGGATCAGCGCCTTGGTGGCCTCGATGTCCATGGCGTCGAGCGCATGGCCTTCAAGCACGCCGTCCTGCTTCATGGCGTTCTTTTCGCCGATCGAGGCAATGATCGCATCGCATTTCGACTTCGTGCGCGACGCGATGTGGATGTCGCCGAGCACATCGTTGTTCTGCGCACATTTGTGGGCGACGACCTGGGCGACGCCGCCGGCGCCGATGATAAGCACGTTCTTTTTCATGGTGGGGACAAACTCCTTAAAGTCCAATCGTCAGAGCCCTCTGTCCGGATCAGGAGAGGCTTTCTTCGTAGTCCGCATAACCGAATTCACGGACCGTTCTGAGGCTGCCATCCAGTTCGCGGATGGCGATTGACGGCATCTGCACGCCGTTAAACCAGTTCTTCTTGACCATCGTGTAACCGGCGGTGTCCTGGATCGAAATCCGGTCGCCGATTCCAAGTTCCTCGGGAAAATCGAACTCGCCGAACACATCACCCGCCAGGCAGGACTTGCCGCACACCATGTAGCGGTGCGGGCCCGCATTCGGATGCACCTTGGCGTTTTCCCGGTAGATCAGCAGGTCGAGAAGATGGGCTTCGATCGAGCTGTCGACGACGACGAGGTCCTTGCCGTTGAACAGCTTGTCGAGCACGGTGACTTCAAGGGTCGTGGATTTGGTGATCGCCGCTTCGCCCGGTTCGAGATAGACCTGAACGCCGTAGTCGCTGGCAAAGCGCTTGAGCCGTTCGGCGAATTTCTCCAGCGGATAGTCATCGCCGGTGAAGTGAATTCCGCCGCCGAGGCTGACCCACTCCGCCTTCTTGAGCAGCGGCGCAAACTCCTGCTCGATCTTCGAAAGCATACTGTCGAAGAGGTCGAAATTGCCGTTCTCGCAATTGTTGTGGATCATGAAGCCGGAAATCAGATCCATCACCGGCTCGACCTTGGAGATGTCCCATTCGCCGAGCCGCGAGAACGGCCGGGCCGGGTCGGCGAGGTCGAAGGTCGAGGAGGAGACGCCGGGGTTGAGGCGCAGGCCCCGGATGATGCCGGCGGACTGGCTTTCGAACCTTTCGAGCTGGCTGATCGAATTGAAGATGATCTTGTCGGCGTAGGAGACGACTTCGTCGATCTCGTGGTCGCCATAGGCCACCGAGTAGGCATGCGTTTCCTTGCCGAAGCGCGTATGGCCGAGGCGGACCTCGTTGAGAGAGGACGAGGTGGTACCGTCCATGTAGTCGGCCATGAAATCGAACACCGACCATGTGGCAAAGCATTTGAGAGCCAGAAGGGCCTTGGCGCCGGAAAGCTCGCGCAGCCGGGCGATCTTCTCCATGTTGACGCGCAGCTTGGACTTGTCGATCAGGTAATAGGGGGTTTGAAGCAACTTGATGCTCCTCTTGCCGGGGACATGCCCCGGGGGCTTAGGCACTTGCGCGCCCGATGGCAAGCCTCAGTCTGTTTCACTGCAGTCGAAGACGAGGCATTGCCCGAAGACGATGACGTTTCCATGACACGGACCGTCCCGGGTTTGGAAACGCTCCCGCATCGGGGCTTGAGCGGATGCGCCGGACGCGCATCCGCTTGGCAGGCCTGCCCATCCTGCGATGAAAACCCGCCGGTCAGGCGGACTGCATGTCGAGCGCCTTGCCATCGAACCGGCCGGTCACCGCTGCTTCTGCCAGAAGGTGCGCAACGTCGGCGCGCGAAGCTTCGGCGCCCTTGTCCACGTCCTCGCCCAGCACAACGTCCCGGCTGCGCGGATCATCGGACAATGCGACAGGACGGAGGATCGCGTAGGTCAGGCCCGAGGCCTTGAGGTGCTCGTCTGCCGCGTGCTTGGCCTCGAGATAATGGGCGAGCTTTCCGTCCGGACTGGATTGGTCGGCCCCCACGGAGCTGAGCATCACAAAGCGGGTCACGCCCGACTTGCGGGCAAGGTCGACAAGCCTTTTCGCGCCGTCCCGGTCCACCTTGTCGGTCATTTCCGGACCGGTCGATCCGCCCGAGCCGGCTGCGAAGATGACGGCGTCCATGCCGTCGCAAACGTCCGGCTGCAGGTCGGTCAGGTCCCCGTGGCGAAGGTCCACGCCGTTTGGCAGTTCACTGGTGTCGGAGCTTTCGCGCACCAGGGCGGTCGGGATGTGGCCCAGCTCCACGATTTCCCTGACCACCTGCTGGCCCGTCTTGCCGGTCGCGCCGGCGATTAGAATGTTCATGCTCATGATGATTTCCTGTCATTTACGTTGGTTTGGTTTCGCGGCCCGCAGACCGGGTGATCGCCGGCGTCCGCTCTAACGTGCCCGGTTCTAAAAACTGGGAATGCGCCTGGCCCCGTCAGGGCAGGAAGATGGCTTTCGCGTTGACGAATTCCTTCATTCCGAAGCCGCCATGTTCGCGCCCGTAACCGGAATCCTTGACGCCACCGAAGGGCATGTTCGGATCAGCTGCGCCAAAGGAATTGATGCGGACCATGCCGGTGTCGAAGTGATCGCGCGCAAGCTTGACGGCGCGCTCCTCATCCTTCGAGAAGATGCCGCCGCCGAGGCCGTAGCGGCTTTCGTTGGCGAGCCTCATGGCGTCTTCGTCATCCTTGGCGCGGATGATGGAGGCGACAGGACCGAAGATCTCGTCGTCATAGGCCGGCATGCCGGGCTTCAGGTCGGCAAGCACGGTCGCCGGGTAATAGGCACCCTTGCGGTCCGGCACTTCGCCGCCGCACAGGACCTTGGCTCCCTTCTTGACGCTCTCGTCGACCTGGCTCTTGACCGTATCGAACTGGTCCTGGCTCGACAGCGGGCCAAGCTGGGCGTTTTCATCGGTCGGGTCGCCCATGGGAACATCCCGCATCTTGGCGACATAGGCGTCGACAAAGGCATCGTAGACCTTGTCGGTGACGATGAAGCGCTTGGCGGAGACGCAAGTCTGGGCGTTGTTGTAAAGTCGGCCCATGACCGAGTACTTCACGGCGGTTTCGATGTCGGCATCCTCAAGCACCAGGTAGGCGTCATTGGAGCCAAGCTCGAGGACCGTTTTTTTCAGCGCCTTCGAAGCCTCCGCGCCGATATGGCGGCCGGCGCCATCGCTGCCGGTCATGGTCACGCCACGGACCTTCGGATGTGCGATCAGCTTATCGCTGATGTCGTGATCGATGATTACCACCTGAAACAGGTCCTCGGGCAGACCGGCCTCAATGCACAGTTCGCGAAGCCGCAGCCCTGAACCCGTGCAGATGCTGGCGTGCTTGAGGACGCAACCGTTTCCGGCCATCAGATTGGCAGCGAGGACGCGAACCGGCTGATAGAGCGGAAAATTCCAGGGCTGGACAGAATAGATCACGCCGAGCGGCTGGTAGGTGACAAGCCCACGCTTGCCGTCTGCGCCATGGGTGCGTTCCTCGTCGGAAAGCGCGTCCGGCCCGGTCTTGGCCGTGTAGTCGAAAATCGCTGCGCAGATCTCGACTTCGGTCTGGCCGTCCTTGAGAAGCTTGCCGGTTTCCCGGGTCATCAAGTGCGACAGTTCGTCGGCGTTGTCGCGAAGCTTCTGCGCAATCCGCGTCAGGTAGGGGGCCCGCTCTTTGTGGGACAGTTTGCGCCATTCCAGGAATGCCTCGTGGCAGGCTTCAACGCGCTGGTTTGCCTCGTCCTCGCTCATCAGGTCATAGGACCGGATTTCTTCCTCGGTGGCGGGGTTGATGGTTGTGATCTTCGACATGCGAGCTCTTTTCGGATTGGGGTCACTTGAGAGATTTCGCATGTCAACGACCCGCACAGGGTTATGTTCCTTGTGCAGGTGCGCGGCGGGCCGCGGGATGTGTGCGGGCAGCAGATGGCCTCGGCTACGCCTCGGCCCGGTGCTCCCTCCAGATGATGAAGACGCCGCTGGCGATGATGATCGCCGCACCTAGGAATGTGTAACCGTCCGGTATCTCGGCCCAGAACAGCCAGCCCAGAAGCGTGGCCCAGATGATCGCGGTGTAATCGAGCGGGGCGACGACGACCGCGGAAGCCAGCCGGAAGGCCTGGGTCATCATGGTCATGCCGGCGGTGCCGAAGATCGCGATGGCGACGAAGAGCCACAGATCCTCGAGCCGGATCGGGACCCAGACCAGTGGCACGATCAGGGCGCTGAGAAGGGCCGCTGTCCCGGTCATGTAGAGGAGCAGCGTCCAGACGCTTTCGCGCGAATCCACCCAGCGAGCGCTCAGCATCAGGATGGCGTAGACGAATGCGGTCGCCACCGGCAAGAGCGAGATCGTCTGGAACGCGGCGGTGCCGGGCCGGATGGCGATCAGCACGCCGATGAAGCCGACGATGACGGCGAGCCAGCGGCGCCAGCCGACCTGCTCGCGCAGGAAGATGGCCGACAGAGCGGTGATGAACAGCGGCGCGACGAAGATGAGCGCGGTCGCCTCGGCAAGCCCGAGATACATGATGCTGGTGAAGAACATGATGGTGGCGCCGATCCACAGCGCGCCGCGGAAGAAATGGGCCAGCGGGCGGTGCGATCTGAGCGCCGCCTTGCCGCCCATTCCGTAGGCGATCAGGATTGCGAAGGGCAGGGCGATCACGTTGCGCATGAACAGGATCTGGAGCGGCGAATACCCGGCTGTCAGCTTCTTCGCGATCGCATCATTGATGCAAAGGCAGGCAACGCCCACGCACATGAGGATAATGCCCGCAGACGTGCCGGCGCGGGTGATGTTGAGTGTCGTGTGCAAGTCTTTCCCCCCAGTTCCCGCGCAACCTATCAGATGTTTTCGCTTTGTCAGTCACAGGTTCTTGCACCTCGATTCTGCCGGGGCGGGAGGGTTGCAGACATCCCGGAGGACTTCAGGCTGCGTAGCCGTTCATGGTGTGAAGTTCGTATTGGGCCACGTCCTCGCCATCCTGGTTTCTGACCGCCACATGCCAGCGGACCTCGCCATAGTCGTCTGTGCGGCGGGTCTTGCGCTTGACGGTCAGGGCAACGGAGATGGCATCGTCCGGCGAGACGGGTTTCATGAACCTGAGACCGTCAAGCCCGGTGTTGGCGAGCACGGGTCCCGGCGAAGGCTCGACGAAGAGGCCCGCTGCAAACGACAAGAGCAGATAGCCATGGGCGACGCGGCCCGGGAAGAACGGATTGGCCCTGGCGGCCTCGTCGTCCATGTGGGCGTAAAACGTATCGCCGGTGAAATGGGCAAAATGCTCGATGTCCTCGAGCGTGACCGTGCGCGGCCCGGCCTCGATGGTGTCGCCGATGGAAAGCTCGTCAAAGCTCCGGGTGAAGGGATGGACGGCGGATTTCGGTTTTGCCGCGCCCCTGATCCATGTGCCGGTGATCGCTGACAGGATGTCGGGGCTGCCCTGGATCGCGGTGCGCTGCATGTAATGAAGCACGCCGCGAATGCCGCCAAGCTCTTCGCCGCCGCCCGCGCGTCCCGGTCCGCCATGGATCATGTGCGGCAGGGGTGAGCCGTGCCCCGTCGCCTCCTTGGCGCTGTCGCGGTTGTTGATGTAGATACGTCCATGCGCCGCGCCGGCTTCGAGAACAAGCGTTCGGGCCACTTCCGGATCATGGGTGATCACCGAGGCGACGAGGCTGCCGCGACCGCGGTTCATGAGTTGCGCCGCGTGGTCCAGATTGCGGTAGGGCATCAGGGTCGAGACCGGCCCGAAGGCCTCGGCAGAGTGCACGATGGTCGCATCGTCAGGATCGTCGCAGGCAAACAGCATCGGCGGCAGGAAAGCGCCTCTGTCCTTGTCCGCGCCATCCACTTCGAAGCTGTCCGGGCCTCCGGTGAACACCCGGCATTCGGAGGCAATCCTGCCGGCCTTGTCCAGCACGTCGGCTTTCTGTTCGGGCGATGCGAGCGCCCCCATTCGCGTCGTCTCGAGCGACGGGTCGCCGATCCGAACCTTTGAAAGGCGTTCCGCGATCGCGTCGCCTACTGGGCCGAGAAGGCTCTGCGGGACGATGATGCGGCGGATCGCCGTGCATTTCTGGCCGGCCTTGGCCGTGATCTCGCGAACGGCTTCCTTGACGAGAATGTCGAACTCGGGGCTGTCGGGCGTCGCGTCGGGACCCAGGACGCTGGCGTTGAGGCTGTCCTGTTCGGCCACGAAACGCACACTGTTGCCGATAAGATGCGGATTGGACCGAAGCTTCAGCGCGGTGGCGGCAGAGCCGGTGAAGCCGACAACGTCCTGATAGTCGAGCCGGTCGAGCAGATCGCCCAGACCACCGGTGACCAGTTGCACGGCGCCTTCCGGAAGGAGGCCGGAAGCGATCATGCGGCGGAAGCATTGTTCGGTCACATGGCAGGTCGCGGTGGCCGGCTTGACGATGGCCGGCATGCCCGCGAGCAGGGCAGGGCTCAGTTTCTCCAGCATGCCCCAGACCGGGAAATTGAACGCGTTGATGTGGACCGCAACACCCATGAGCGGGGTTGCCACGTGCTGGCCCGCGAATGTGCCGCCACGGGAGAGCATCTCTGTGTCGCCGTCGATGTAGACGTGACCGTCGGGCATCTCGCGGCGGCCCTTCGACGCGTAGACAAGCATGGTCGTGATGCCGCCATCGACATCGATCATGGCGTCGGGCGTGGTGGCGCCGGTGGTGTGGGACAGACGGTAGAGCTCGTCCTTGTATTTGGAAAGCTCGAGCGCGAGTGCCTTGAGCATCTTTGCACGCTCGTGAAACGTCATCGACCGGAGCGCCGGGCCGCCCTTCAGCCTTGCGTGATCGAGGAGAGCCCTGGTGTCGAGTTGGGCGCGCCCGGCCAGCCCGAGCGGATCTCCGGTGACCGCGTTTGCGATCCCTCGGCCGCTTTCGTCGGCCGGGAGCCACTGTCCCGCGACAAAGCTGTTGACGTTGATCAGGCCCATGTTTTCCTCCCCCTGCGGTCGAAGGGTTCGTACCGAAAACCACCTTGCGAACCGGCTGTTTTATTAATTGACCAACCGGTCGGCTTATGCAACCTTTGTTTTCGGGAGGACCATCAAGATGAGTGAACCGGTGCTGACAAGCCGGGCCGAGGGCGTGCTTGAAATCACGCTCAACCGGCCCGACAGGCTGAATTCCTTCAACGACGAGATGCACGCCGCGATGGCGGATGCGCTGGGTCAGGCTGAGAGCGACAAGAGCTGCCGCGCGGTGCTTCTGACCGGGGCCGGCCGGGGTTTTTGCGCAGGCCAGGACCTCGATGCCCGCAACCCGGACAAGATGGATGGTCCGCCGGATCTAGGTGACACGCTCGAGCGGTTGTACAACCCCATGATCCGCCGAATCCGCGGTCTCGGAAAGCCTGTCGTCTGTGCCGTCAACGGTGTTGCGGCAGGGGCGGGCGCCAACCTCGCACTCGCCTGCGACATCGTTCTTGCCGCGCGGAGTGCGAAATTCATCCAGTCGTTTGCCCGGGTCGGCCTCGTCCCGGATGCTGGCGGAACCTGGATGCTGCCGCGGCTGATCGGCGAAGCGCGCGCCAAGGCCATTGCCATGACCGCCGAGCCTGTTACGGCGGAAAGGGCGGAACACTGGGGCATGATCTGGCGATCGGTCGATGATGCAGATCTGATGGACGAGGCGCGAAGCCTCGCAAAGCGCCTTGCCGCCGGCCCGACCTCCGGGCTTGGTCAGATGAAGGACCTGATGCAGCAGGCTGCGGGGCACAGCCTTGATGAGCACCTGGAGCTGGAGGCGAAATACCAGCGTGCGGCAGGGCATTCGCCCGACTACGCCGAGGGCGTTCGCGCGTTTCTCGAAAAGCGCGAGCCAAGGTTCGGGGGCGGCCAATGAGCGGATTGTCCGCCCAGCAGCGTGCGGAACGCTCGGCTGCCGCGATGTGGCAAAACGATCACGCCAGCCAGGCCTTCGGGATGAAAATCGAAGCCGTCGGACCGGGACAGGCGACGCTGTCGATGGTGGTGCGCAAGGACCATCTCAATGGTCACGGATCCTGCCATGGCGGAGTGATCTTCACGCTCGCCGACAGCGCATTCGCCTTCGCGTGCAACAGCCACAACACGCTGACCGTCGCGCAGCAATGCTCGGTGGTCTTCGCGGCCCCCGGACGGGAGGGCGACCGGCTGATCGCCAGCGCACGGGAACTCACTCTGGCCGGCCGGTCCGGCGTCTATGACGTGACCGTTGCGCGCGAGGACGGCACGGTGATCGCCGAGTTCCGCGGATTGTCGCGGACCGTCCCGGGAACCCATTTCGACGAGGAGACCGGTTGACCGGATCGCGGGTGAGGACCGGCCCTTGGCGGGCCTTGGCCGACTGCTAGGCCCGGGCGGCCATCTATTGTGTTGGAGGACATCATGCTTGATTTGACCCCGGACCGGGCCAGTCTCGACCCGATCGAGATCGCATCGCGCGACGAGATTTCGGCGCTGCAGCTTGA
Source organism: Hoeflea sp. (assembly GCA_965233445.1). Lineage (GTDB taxonomy): Bacteria > Pseudomonadota > Alphaproteobacteria > Rhizobiales > Rhizobiaceae > Hoeflea. Next base: position 3,400,838 of record OZ247491.1, on the reverse strand, counting down.
GCGGCTGAAATGGTCGCTGCGTCATGCCTACGAGAACGTTGCGCACACGCGGGCTGCATTCGATGCCAAGGGTGTGCATCCGGACGACCTCAAGTCGCTTGCGGACCTTGCGAAGTTTCCGTTCACCACCAAGCTCGATCTGAGGGACAACTATCCCTTCGGGCTGTTTGCCGTTCCGCGGGAGCAGGTGGTGCGCGTGCACGCCTCGTCCGGGACCACCGGCAAGCCGACTGTCGTGGGCTACACTTCGGGCGATATCGACCGCTGGTCGGACCTCGTCGCCCGCTCGATCCGGGCATCGGGCGGGCGTCCGGGAGATATCGTTCACGTGTCCTACGGCTATGGTCTGTTTACCGGCGGTCTTGGTGCACATTACGGCGCAGAGCGGCTCGGATGCACCACGGTCCCGGTCTCGGGCGGCATGACCGAGCGGCAGGTTTCGCTGATCAACGATTTCAAGCCGCAAGTGATCATGGTGACGCCGTCCTACATGCTGTCGATCCTTGACGAGTTCCGCCGACAGGGCCTCGATCCGCGCGAAAGCTCCCTTGCCGTCGGAATTTTCGGCGCGGAGCCGTGGACGAACTCCATGCGGTCCGAGATCGAGCAGGCGTTCGACATGCATGCGGTCGACATTTACGGCCTGTCGGAAATCATGGGGCCGGGCGTTGCCAATGAGTGCGTGGAAACCAAGGACGGGCTCCATATCTGGGAAGATCATTTCTATCCGGAAATCATCGATCCGGTGACCGGCGACGTCCTTCCGGATGGCGAGATCGGCGAACTGGTGTTCACCACGCTCACCAAGGAAGCCCTGCCGATGGTGCGCTACCGGACGCGGGATCTCACGCGCCTGCTGCCGGGCACGGCGCGTTCGATGCGGCGGATGGAGAAGATCACGGGCCGCTCGGACGACATGATCATCCTGCGCGGCGTCAATGTGTTTCCCACCCAGATCGAGGAACAGATCCTCAAATGCGCAGGCCTGGCGCCGCATTTCCAGATCGAGCTGTCGCGCCGGGAACGGCTTGACGAGATGACGGTCAATGTCGAAAGCACGGATCAGGCCGCGGGCGAAGAGGCGCGTGCGGCGTCTGCCCGGGAACTGGCCCATCACATCAAGAGCGTCGTGGGCGTGACCGCTCGGATCAATGTGTGCGAGCCCGGCCGGGTGGCCCGGTCCGAGGGCAAGGCCAAGCGCGTGGTCGACAACCGCAACAAGGAGTGACCATTTGGCCCGAACGATTGCCAAAGACCATGAGGAAAAGCGCCAGGCGATCCTGAAGACCGCTGCGGCCTTCTTCGCAAGGCATGGTTTCGACCGTGCCTCCATGGGCAAGTTGGCGGAAGCCTGCGGCGTCTCCAAGGCTCTGATCTATCACTACTATCCGTCCAAGGACGCACTCCTGTTCGACATCCTGGACACGTATCTGACGGCGCTGGCGGAAGTGGTGGAGGGTGCGGCGGATGCGGAAGACCTCGCGGGACAGGCGCGGCTGCGGCGCGTGATCCGGGCCGTGCTGCTCGCCTATCGGGACTCCGATGCCGAGCACAAGGTGCAGCTCGATGCGCTTGCCTCCCTTCCGGAGGACGACCAGAAGCATCTGCGCGCACTTCAGCGTCGCATGGTTGCCGTCATGTCCGACTGCATCCGCGCGGTGGCGCCGGAACGGTTCTCGGAGCGGCCGGAACTGGTCGTTCCGGTAACGATGTCGGTGTTCGGGATGCTCAACTGGTTCTATCTATGGCACAAGCCCGGCGGCGCGGTGGACCGTGACGCGTACGCGGATATCGTCACCGACCTGGTGCTCGGGGGGGTGCCTGCGCTGTGTTCTCAGGACCCGGGCAAGGGGTAAAGTCTTCGATTGGCGGGCACCGCTTCCCGGCAGGCGTTTGACTTCGCCCTTCCGCTCAGTCGAAGGAGCGGGCGTAGATCGCCTGGGAGACTTCGTCCGCGGTTTTCAACGTGCGCACGATCAGCGGGACCAGAACGGCCAGCGGATTGCGGCCGAGCCCACGGGCATGCTGGGCCTGCCGGATTTCGGTAAGCACGGTTCTGACAAGCGGGATGAAGCGGAAGCACAGCGATATGGCAAGCGCGATGCGCGCCTTTGGCACCCATGCCGGTGCATGTCTCAAGACAGAATGAATGCCGTCGACGAATTCCGCCGAGGTCGTGGTCAGCGTCACCAGCGTTGCTGCCAGGATCATGACCGCGAAACGGCCGACGACGAAGCCTGCCAGGGCCAGATCATTGAGGTAGACCTGTGCGGCGAAAATTGCCGCGAGAATCCACAGCGCCGGCTTGAGCGCGCCGAGCGCGTGGACCGGGCGGAGCCCGGCGGCGCCAAAGCCCGCGGTGACCAGCGCGACCGCCAGCAGCAGAAACGCCCACCCTTCGAAAACGAACAGCGCGGTGCAGAGTGCGGCCAGCATCAGGATCTTGACCGCGGGACGGGCGCGGTGGACCGGGCTTTCGCCGAAGACGTAGAGATCGGTCAGCATTTCGACCTGTCGACATAGCCGGCGATGACGGGGCCAGGCAGACCGTCATCGATGATGTTGCCGTTCTCGACGTGCAGGATGCGATCGAAACCTGTGAGCAGATCGAGATCGTGGGAGACCACCACGATCGGCTGCTCCAGTTCGGCCAGCGTCGACATCAGTCTTTGCTTGTTCCAAAGGTCGAGCAGCGTTGTCGGTTCGTCGAACACGATCATGCGCGGCTGCATCACGAGCACACCGGCGAGGGCCACCAGTTGCTTCTCGCCGCCGCTCAGCTGATGGGTCAACCGGTCGCGCAAATGCGCGATGGCAAGGCGGTCGAGCACCTGGTCGATCCGCTGGCGGATTTCGGCTTTCGGCAGCTTCAGGTTCTTCAGGCCGAACTCAAGATCCTCGGTCACGATCGGATAGACGATCTGGTTGTCCGGGTTCTGGAAGACGAAGCCGACATTCCGGCGCAACTCACCGGAGCCGGGGGCGTCGGAAAGCAGGACTTCGCCGCGGCTCGGCTTCTCGATTCCGTTGAAAAGCCGCGCGAAGGTGCTCTTGCCGGACCCGTTGCGTCCGATGATGCCGACCCGGTGTTCGGAGATGGACAGATTGATGCCGCGCAGGATCACATGGCCGTTCTTTTCGAGCGAGACATCTGAAAAGCGGATCATGACGGTCTTTTCCGTGCTGCGTCTGGTCGCTGCACCGACTTCAGTTCCGGGGCGTGATGATCGGATAGGAGCGCTTGACCGTCACCACGACCGCTGCAGCGATCAGGGCCTTGATGATGTCGCCGGGAATAAAGGGCAGTGACCCCGCGAACGCGGCCGCAATGGTGATTTTGGCGACATAGGCGCTCCAGGGAACGCCGATCGCGTAGAGAAGAACCACGCCACCGCAGATGCAGATCAGGAAGGCGAAGATGAAATTGAGCCTGTGCCAGAGTTTTTCGGTCAGATAGCCGATCGCGATGGCGGCTGCCACCCAGCCGGCGAGATAGCCCGCGGTGGGGCCGAAGAACACGCCAAGGCCGCCGCGCCCGCCGGAAAGCAGGGGCAGGCCGATGGCGATGAGAACCAGAAGCAGGACCACCGCCAGACTGCCGCGTTTTGCGCCGAGAACCCCGCCCGCCAGCATCACGCCCAGGGACTGCGCGGTGATCGGAACCGCCACGACGGGAAGCGTGATCGGCGGAAAAACCGCGAGAGCGGCAATGATGGCGGCAAAAAGCGCGATGAAGACAACGTCACGGGTTTGCATGGGCCTTTACCTCGGGTTGAGCCGTGATTTCGATTCAGGATTTCGGGTTGACGGGCTCGGGGCTCAATCGGGACCGTGAATGCGGCGTTATACCCCCAATGTGCCTTCGGGTGCCGGATTTTTGCCTGCAACCCACAAAAAATGGGTGGTGGTCGATTCAAGGCTGTCAGGGCTTCGGCGGCGGGTCAAAACCTTCGGATGGGTGTTTTGCTGCCCGAAATGGCGTGAAACCGGATGAAAACATGCTGTTCTTCGTGGAGTTGGCGGAACCGGAGCATGGAGGCTGAATGGAATTTTCGGTGCTGCCGACAGATGAGTCCGGGCTGAAGCTTGCAACACCGCGAGCGAGACGCATAATCAGCCCTGCAGGCGGGAAGCCCTCGGCTGCCAAGACGTTTTGATGTCCCGGCGCTCTGCCGAAGGGCATACGGGAATGCATTTTGGCGCCGTGGAGGCGGCGCCCAACGGAGGAAAAAGAATGAAAAAACTGACACTGCTGGCCGCCGGCGCATTGCTTGCGCTTTCGGCGACCGCCACCGTGGCTCAGGATGCCAAGGACTATGTCCTCAACACCGCGTCGACAGGCGGAACCTATCATCCCGTTGGCACGGCGATTTCCACGCTGACAAAGATCAAGCTGCTTCCAAAGGAAGGCTTCAGCCTGACAGCGGTCAATTCCGCCGGATCGGGCGCGAACGTTCAGGCGATGGGCGCGGGGACAGCCGACTTCTCCATTCTCCAGGGACTTTACGGATCCTACGCCGCGACAGGCACGGGTCCGATCACCGAGCCGCAGGAAAACCTGCGGTCTGTGTCCATGCTGTGGCAGAACGTCGAGCAGTTCGTCGTTGCCGCCGAGCATGTGAAATCCGGCACAGTCAGCGATCTCCTGGAGCTCAAGGGCATGTCCGCGGGCATGGGCAGCCAGAACTCGGGCACCATCGGGTCCAACAGGGTTCTGCTCGAGGGGCTCGGCATCAACATCGACGAGGATTTCGAGCTGGTCTATGCCGGTTACGGCCCGACCACCGACGCCATGGCGAACGGCCAGGTCGCAGCCGCGGGCATTCCGTCGGGACCGCCAACCGGCGCGATCACCAAGCTGATGGCATCCAATGAAGGCAAGTTCACCGTTCTCGACGTGACCGACGAGGAACTGGCGAAAATGGATGGCGGACGCGACCTTTGGGTTCCCTACACCATCGCCGCAGGGACCTATCCCGGACAGGAGAAAGACATCAACACCATTGCCCAGCCGAACTTCCTGGCGGTCAATGCGAGCGTGGATGAAGAGCATGTCTATCTGCTGACCAAGACGATGTACGAGAACCTCGGCTTCCTGACGGCCATTCATCCGGCGACCAAGGCGATGGCGGTGGAAAAGGCAATGGCCGGCCTGCCGGTTCCGCTGCATCCGGGTGCTGCGCGCTACTACAAGGAGGTCGGTCTCGACATCCCCGAGCGTCTGCTCAAGTAGGCTCGATCACATGGTCATCGTTGGCGGGGGTGTTTCCCCCCGCCTTCGTCATCACCGCCCGCAGCAGACAGGGACTCTCGTCACCATGAATTCTCACGGGGCAACGCAGACCGGTTCCCCGGACAGTGATCGCGAATTCTGGCTGGCGTCGCTGCCGCCGGGACGCGATCCGGTCCGGATGATTGTCGTCGCTTTCGCCATTTGTTTCGCGTTGTGGCACATCGCCACCAACATCTGGCTCAATGAGCCGGGTCTTTGGCAGAACGCGATCCATTTTGCCGGGTTTGCGTTTCTCGCGGCCGTCACTCTCAGCCCCTTTGGAAGCAAGGCCGGGAAGGGGTGGGCGATCGCGCTCGATCTCGCCTACGGGCTCGCGATCGCCGGAGCGGCGCTCTGGGTCGCCTATGCGGAGAACGGCATCTATGCGCGCACGCTTGCGGTGACCGGGCAGTCCTGGCAGTTCACCTGGATCGATTGGCTGGCCGGCGGGCTCTTGATCTTCGCAGCACTCGATCTCTCCCGCCGCGTGTCGGGGTGGGTAATTCCGGTGCTGGTCATCGTCTCCCTGTCCTACATCCTCTTCCTCGGAAGCCATCTGCCGGGCGTGTTCCGGGCGGCGAGCCTTCCGCCAAACGACGTGCTTTTCCGAACGCTCTACAATGACGAGGGCATGTTCGGCATCCTTGCGAGCATCTCGTCGACAAACATCACCCTGTTCATGATCTTCGGCGGTTTCCTGGTGGCCTCCGGCGCCAGCGATTTCGTCATCGAGTTGTCGAAGGTCGTTGCGGGACGGACCCGCGGCGGAGCGGCCTTTGTCGCGGTGCTGTCCTCGGCGCTGACCGGCACGATCAGCGGGTCGGCCATCGCCAACACCGCATCGACCGGGGTGATCACCATCCCGCTGATGAAATCGAACGGATTCCGCCCCCGTTTTGCCGCTGGCGTTGAAGCCGCAGCCTCGACCGGTGGGCAACTGATGCCGCCGATCATGGGTGCGGGCGCCTTCGTGATGGCGAGCTACACGTCGATCCCCTATTCGACGATCGTGTCGCTTTCTATTGTGCCGGCGCTCCTCTACTTTCTTTCGGTGGCCTTCATCGTGCGGATCGAAGCGGTGAAGCATCAGGTGGGCGAGGGCATCGACCTGGTGGTCAACCGCGGCAAGCTCGTCTCGGGCGGGCTTGTCTTCATCATTCCGCTCGGGGTGATGATCTACCTTCTGATGAGCGGCGTGACGCCGAGCTACGCGGCATCGTGGGCGATTGCAGCCCTGGTCGGGGTTTCGTGGCTGGTTTCGCTGCTCGCCAAAGTCATCGGATCGCAAATGTTCGAGCCCGTGCAGATGGGGCCGTCCAAGATCAGCGAAGCCTTGCTGATCGGCATCAAGTCATCCGTCATGACCGGCATCCTGCTGGTGACCATCGGGATCATGAACAACGCCATCGTCACCAGCGGCATCGGCAACGGATTTTCGCTGATGATCGCGCAATGGTCGGGCGGCTCGCTGGTCATCGCCATCCTGCTGATCGGGCTGGCATCGCTGGTGCTGGGCATGGGGCTTCCGGTGACGGCCGCCTACATCATCCTAGCCATTCTGACAGCGCCTGCACTGGCTGGCATCCTGGCTGACAGCATCATCATCGACCAACTGGTCCAGGGGATCAGCGATCCGGCGAAATCGGCATTCTTCATGCTGGTCGACAGTCCGCATGCGGCGAAGGTGGCCACCGGCATGCTGCGCGAGGAAGCGATCGAATTGCTGGCGGCGATGCCGTTCGAGCTTTCGATCACGGTGCGGCCGCTGCTTGTCGACCCTGTCACGCAGACGGCTTTCCTGCTCACGGCTCACCTGATCATCTTCTGGCTCAGCCAGGACAGCAATGTGACGCCGCCGGTGTGCCTTGCGGCGTTCACGGCGGCGGGTATCGCCGGATCGAAGCCGATGGCGACAGGTTTCGAAAGCTGGAAGATTGCCAAGGGGCTCTACATCGTGCCGCTGATGTTTGCCTATACCCCGCTGCTGACGGGCACGTTCGCGGAAATCCTGCAGATCGGTTTCTTCGCCTTGTTCGGTATCTATGCCACGAATGCGCTGATCCAGCGCCATGCCGAGGGCCCGCTTACGCCGGTGATCTATCTCATGATCATCGCGGGCGCTGTCGGGTCCTATTGGCCGCTCAACTGGACGGCAAACCTCGCAGGTGCGGCGCTGCTGATCCTGGCGGTCTACCTGTCGGCGAGGGGCGGGCGGCGGTCGGTGCGGGCAGAGCGGGTGGCCTAAGGATACTCGCCTTGGCCGGGGAGCAACGATTGATCCCTTTGTCCTGCGGCTGCGTAGGATGTCCATGGAGTGCTTTACTGTGGGTGCGAGGCAGTCCTTAATGCGGGCCTGCAGGGGACTTCGGGTGCAGTCGCGCAGAATGTTGCAGCACAGACAGGGGATGATGGCATGGGCAGGTTTTCATTTCCGATGGCGCAGGGGCGGGCGGAGGCCCTTGGCGAGATCCATGCACGGCCCTTCGCGCTTGTCGGAAAATCACGCGTCATCTTTCACCTGGCCTTCCTCACCGAGGGCGGATCGGTGGTCGACCACGCCGTGCTTGCGGGACTGGCGCGCGCCCGGGGCGTGGCTGCCCCGAGCCGGGAGGCTGCCCATTTCGCCATGGGCTGGGGGCAGGGAACGCTGCGCTGGGAGCGGCATACGGAGTTCTCGACCTATTTCTGGGACGCGCCCGCGCCGAAGAGCTTCGGAGACAGTCTCGACACCCACCCGTTTGGCGACCAGTTCTCCCCGCCCGGGAATCTCATTGCCGGGATCCGTCTCGAAGTCCGGCCGGAATCCGAGGAAACCAAGGCGGCGCTGGAAAGCTTCGATCCGACCAGCCTGTGCCTGAGCGAGGTCAAGGACGGTCAGGCCATGATCGCGACCGATTTCCGGCAGGATGGTGACGGTCTGACCCGCATTCTGGTGATCGACAAGGGCATGACGGATGCCGGGCGCGGTGCGGTGGTGCAGCGGCTGCTCGACATCGAGACCTATCGGACGCTGGCGGCTCTCGGTCTCTCGCTGGCGCGTTCGCTTTCGCCCGAGATGCGAAGGATCGAGGACGGACTGACCAAGATCACCCAAGGGATGAAATCCGGCGCGCGCGAGAACGCCGACAGTCTGCTGTCCGACATCACTGTGCTGGCGGCGGAACTCGAAGCCAACGCCGCGCTGAGCCTTTACCGGTTCGGTGCGAGCCGGGCCTACTACAACATCGTGCGTGAACGCATCGCCTCGCTCAATGAGGCGGCGCAGCCCGGTTTCGAGACAATCGGCGCCTTTCTCGAAAAGCGTCTCGCGCCGGCGATGCGGACCTGCCAGTCGATCGAGGAGCGCCAGGCGAACCTCTCGCGCAAACTGTCGCGCGCCACGGCGCTGCTCAGGAGCTGGATCGATGTCGAACTGGAGCGGCAGAACAGCGACCTGCTGAGTTCGATGAACCGGCGGGTCAAGCTGCAGTTGCGCATGCAGCAGACCGTAGAGGGGCTCTCGGTAGCTGCGATTTCCTACTATATCGTCGGGCTGTTCGGGTATCTCGCCAAGCCGCTCGACACACTCGATCTGCCGGTCAAGTCCGGCATGATTTCCGCCTTGTTCGTGCCGGTGGCGATTGGCTTTACCTGGATGGTCGTGCGTTCCATTCGCAAGGGGCATGCGGTCGAGGACCGGTCCGGCGAAGGCGCCGGGAAGAACTAGGCCCGGCTGATCGAAAAGGCAGGGGTCTTCCCATGAAAGAACCGCCCCGCGCGAGGCGGGGCGGTGTTTCGGCTTTGAATGTCAGAAGTCCATGCCGGACGGCATTGCCGGGCTTGCCGCTTCCTTCTTGGGCTTCTCGGCGATCATCGCTTCGGTGGTCACCAAGAGGCCTGCGACGGAGGCTGCATCCTGGAGCGCGGTGCGGACCACCTTGGCCGGGTCAATCACGCCCATCTTGAAGAGATCGCCATACTCGTTGGTCTGGGCGTTCCAGCCCCAGGCGAGATCGCTCTTCTCGCGCAGCCTGCCGACGATGATTGAGCCTTCTGCGCCCGCATTCTGGGCAATCTGACGCACCGGAGCCTCGATGGCACGGCGGATGATGTCGATCCCCATGCGCTGGTCGTCATTTGCAAACCTCAGCGACTCCAGGGCGCCGGCGGCACGCAGCAGAGCAACTCCGCCTCCGGGCAGAATGCCTTCCTCGACGGCGGCACGCGTTGCATGCAATGCGTCGTCGACGCGGTCCTTCTTCTCCTTGACCTCGACCTCGGTCGCACCGCCGACACGGATCACGCCGACGCCGCCGGCGAGCTTGGCCAGGCGCTCCTGCAGCTTCTCGCGATCGTAATCAGAGGAGGTTTCCTCGATCTGGGCCTTGATCTGGGCAATCCGGCCGTCAATCTCGCTGCGCGCACCCGCACCGTCGATGATGGTGGTGTTCTCCTTGTCGACCGTGACCTTCTTGGCGCGGCCGAGCATGTCGAGAGTGATGTTTTCGAGCTTGATGCCGAGATCCTCGGAGATGACCGAGCCGCCGGTGAGAACTGCGATGTCCTGCAGCATGGCCTTGCGACGGTCGCCGAAGCCCGGAGCCTTGACGGCGGCGATCTTGAGGCCCCCACGCAGCTTGTTGACGACAAGCGTCGCGAGCGCTTCGCCCTCGACGTCCTCGGCGACGATCAGCAGCGGCTTGCCGGACTGAACCACGGCTTCGAGAACCGGCAGCATGGCCTGAAGGTTGGAGAGCTTCTTCTCGTGGATCAGGACATAAGGCTCATCGAGTTCGACACGCATCTTGTCCTGGTTTGTGACGAAGTAGGGCGAGAGATAGCCCCGGTCGAACTGCATGCCTTCGACAACCTCGAGTTCGGTCTCGGCGGTCTTGGCTTCCTCGACGGTGATCACGCCGTCGTTTCCGACCTTCTGCATGGCTTCGGAAAGATAGCGGCCGATCTCGGTGTCGCCGTTAGCGGAAATGGTGCCGACCTGGGCGATCTCGTCGTTGTTGGAGATCTTGCGGGCGTTTTTCTTCAGTTCCGCGACCACCGCGTCGACAGCCAGGTCGATGCCGCGCTTGAGGTCCATCGGGTTCATGCCGGAGGCGACGGCCTTTGCGCCCTCGCGAACGATCGCCTGGGCCAGAACGGTCGCGGTGGTGGTGCCGTCACCGGCCAGGTCATTGGTCTTGGAGGCAACCTCGCGCAGCATCTGCGCGCCCATGTTTTCGAACTTGTCCTCGAGTTCGACTTCCTTGGCGACCGAAACACCATCCTTGGTGATGCGCGGGGCGCCGAAGGACTTGTCGATGACGACATTGCGTCCCTTGGGGCCGAGGGTCACCTTTACGGCATTGGCGAGAATGTCGACGCCGCGAAGCATCCGCTCACGGGCATCGGTGTGAAACTTGACGTCTTTTGCAGCCATCTTCTGTTCCTTTCACGTTTCAGGATCAACACAATCCGGTCAGGCGGCAGCGCGCACAGCGGCGTCGGCCTGAAGGATTCCCATCACGTCGGATTCCTTCATGATCAGCAGATCTTCGCCGTCGAGGCGGATCTCGGTGCCCGACCATTTGCCGAAGAGAACGCGGTCGCCGACCTTGACGTCGAGTTCGGTCACCTGGCCCTGCTCGTTGCGGGCGCCGGGACCGACGGCGAGAACTTCGCCTTCCTGCGGCTTTTCCTTGGCCGTGTCTGGAATGATGATGCCGCCCTTGGTGCGCTCGTCGCTTTCGATGCGGCGAACAAGGATGCGGTCGTGCAAGGGTTTGAACTTCATGCTTTCCTCCTGGACAAACACAAATTGAACTCCCACTCCCGGCTCCACCCCGGAGACGGGAAGCCGGGCCTCGTGTGTATCAAAGCGCCCGGCGGCGGATGATTTGGTTTGCGTGAAACAGCTTTTCAAGATCTTTTCCGCAAAAAATCAGCACTCACGTGCGGCGGCTGCTAACATGCTGATAATGTGCAGTAAATCGTATTTTTCTGCTTGCCGGGATGAACGTTTTTTGGTGTCATTTCAAGTGTCACGGAACAGGAGGTTTCACGGATCATGACTTCATCCGAGTTCGAGCGGCAGATTGAGGGCTACGGGTTGACGACGGCGCATATTCTCTACCGGATGCCCGATTTCCAGTCGTTGCTTCAGACCTATGTCTGGCAAGACTACGACCTGGCCCCGGACTTTCCGGAAATGCGCAAGTTTCTTGATTTCTGGGAAGACAAGCTGGACGGGCGGCTGCATTCGGTGCGCTACACGCACAATCGGCTGATCGGTCCGAACGAATGGAAGCGGGTGGACGGAGAAATCCTGCTGAACTGAATTTCTTTCCAGAGACAATCAGGGCCGTCGGAGGCGGCCTGCCTGTAGCCGCGATCAGGTGGCGACAGCAGCGCGAATGCCTGCCGCGCAGTAGCGGATGAGGGGATCGGCCAACGCATCGATTTGGATTGCCTCATCCCGGGCATCTTCCGCGAGTGCCTCGATGCGCCACCGCGCTGTGGAAACCGACAACATTGCCGAAACCGAGAAGACGAAGGTCACCGCGATGGCTCCCCGGTTCGCCGCGGGAAACAACGCGGCGATCTCGTCGATGAAAAGACCGGCGGTGGGGTCGAACAATCGCTTCGAAATGTGCCTCCAGCGGCGGTCGGCTGACACCATTGCCACAAGGCGCGCATAGGCAAGCCATTGCGCATCGTCGGCGGCCTTTGCGAGATAGGGCCGCACGAATGCCGACAAGACCGCCTCCAGCGTCAATTGCTTTCCGGGCTCCTTTGCCCATTCCAGCGCCGCACTGCGCAACGCGCCAAGTTCCGATGCGCGGCGTTCGATCACCTTTTCGAAGAGTGCTTCCTTGCCCCCATGGTGGAAACTGACCGAGGCGATCTGCGCGCCTGCAGCCGCCGCAATGTCTCGGACGGAAGCCCCGTCATAGCCACGTTCGGCGAACAACCGCTCCGCCGCATCCAGAAGGTTTGCCGCCGTAACAAGGGCGCGTTTTGAAGGGGCGCGGCGGCGCGTGCGTTCGGGGGTTGCGGGAGGCTGCTTCGTGACGGTCATGATTCATCTTGCCTTAAATAGAACGATCGTTCAATATTAAGCGGAGGATGAAACAGCGTTGAATCCCGGGAGGGGACAGTTGACCGCACAAATGAGTCCGGCATTGGCCAGTCCGGCAGCGGCCGGCAAGGTGGATCCGCGCTTTGCGCTGATCGGGGCAGGGCCGATGGGGCTCGCGGCGGCGAAGACGCTGCTTGAGCAGGGCATCGAGTTTCAGGGTTTCGAGATCCACAGCGATGTCGGCGGCCTGTGGGACATCGACGGTCCGAAGTCGACCATGTACGACACGGCGCATCTGATTTCGTCCAAGCGGATGACCGAGTTTGCCGATTTTCCGATGGACGAGGATGTCGCCGAATATCCCTCTCACCGAGAACTGAAACATTATTTCCGCAAGTTCGCGGATCATTTCGGATTGCGCAAGCGCTACCGTTTCAACACGGAAGTGGTGTCCGCCGAGCCGCTCGGCGCTTCGGGCGAGGGGTGGCGTCTCAAATGGCGCGACGGCGAGGGCAATGAGCACGAGGGCACATTTGCCGGTGTGCTGATTGCCAACGGGACCTTGTCCGAGCCGAACATGCCGGATTTCAAGGGGACGTTCGAAGGGGAGCTGATCCATTCGAGCCAGTACCGCAGCCCGACCATCTTTGCGGGCAAGCGGGTGCTGATCATCGGTGCGGGCAATTCCGGTTGCGACATTGCCGTGGATGCGATCCATCACGGCGTGCGTTGCGACCTGTCGATGCGCAGAGGGTACTATTTCGTGCCGAAATACATCTTCGGCCGGCCGGCAGACACGATGGGTGGCGCGATCAAACTGCCGATGTGGCTCAAGCGCAGGATCGACGGGATGATCCTCAAATGGTTTGCCGGAGACCCGTCGAAATACGGCTTTCCGAAGCCCGACTATGCGCTTTACGAATCCCACCCGGTGGTCAATTCGCTGATCCTGTTCCATGCCGGACATGGCGATGTGACGATCCGTCCGGACATCGACAGGTTCGAAGGCCGCGCGGTCCATTTCAAGGATGGAAGCCGGGCCGATTACGATCTGGTTCTGGCGGCCACGGGCTACAAGCTGCACTATCCCTTCATCGACAAGAGCCTGCTCAACTGGCAGGGCGATGCGCCGCACCTGTTCTTGAATTGCATGCATCCCGAACGTGACGATCTTTTCGTGCTCGGGATGGTGGAAGCATCGGGACTGGGTTGGCAGGGGCGTCATGAACAGGCGGAGTTGGTAGCGCGCTACATTGCCGGCTTGCGCAAAGGCACGGCCGCGGCACAGGCGCTGAAGGCCGAAAAGGCGGCTGGGTTCGAGCGGGCAACCGGCGGGATGTCCTATATCGACCTTCCCCGCATGGCCTATTACGTCGACAAGGCAACCTACCGCAAAGCCGTGACCAGCCGTGCCGAAGCGCTCAAGAAAGATGCGGCATGACCGATATTGATGATGTCATGCTCAATTTCAGCCCGGCGGGGCTGATGGTGCTCAATGCGATCCTGTCGATCGTGATGTTTTCCATCGCGCTCGATCTGAGGCCGAGTGATTTCCGCGCATTGATGCGGGCTCCGAAACCGCTGTTTGCCGGCCTGGTTTCGCAGTTTCTGGTGCTTCCCGCGCTCACATTCGCGATGCTGCTCGCAACCAATCCACGCCCTTCGATCGCGCTCGGGCTGATCCTGGTGGCGGCCTGTCCGGGCGGCAACATCTCGAATTTCATCACCCACCGGGCCGGCGGCAATTCGGCGCTCTCGGTCTCCATGACCGGCATTGCCACGGTTGCGGCGCTTGTGCTGACACCTTTCAATGTGGCGTTGTGGGGAAATCTGTATGCGCCGACCCGGGACCTGTTGCGCCAGACTTCGCTCGATCCGGTTTCGATCGGGGTCACGGTGTTCTTCATGCTGATCCTGCCGCTTATCCTCGGGGTGCTGCTGAATGCGAACAGGCCCGCAATCGCCGCGCGGATCCACAAGCCGATGCAATGGCTGTCGATGGCGATCTTCATTGCGTTCATTGTCGTGGCCCTTGCCGCGAACTGGAGCTTCTTCCTCTCCTTCGCCGGTGCCGTCGCCGGACTGGTGATCCTGCACAATGCGCTTGCCCTCGGGGGCGGCTATCTCACCGCCACACTCGCCCGGCTCTCCGACTTCGATCGCCGCGCAATCACCATTGAAACCGGGATCCAGAACTCCGGTCTCGGCCTGGTCCTGATCTTTGCCTTCTTCGGCGGGCTCGGCGGCATGGCGGTTGCGGCGGCCTTTTGGGGGATCTGGCATGCGATCAGCGGTCTGGTGCTGGCGCAGGTCTGGTCGCGCCGGGAAGCCAGACGATGAGTCGCGTGCTGGTAACAGGTGCCGCGGGCGCGGTCGGGCAGGCTTTGCTCGGTGAACTTTCAGCGGCCGGCGTGGAGACGCTTGCCACGGACATTCGGCGCCCGGACAGTCTGCCGGCTGAGACTGCATTTGAAATCCTCGATGTGCGCGGTGACGATGCGATGCGCATCGTCGGTGCGTTCAAGCCCGACGTGATCGTGCATCTGGCGTCGATCGTCTCGCCGACGCGGGAGATGACACGGGACTTTGCCCGTGAGGTCGATGTCGGCGGCACGCGGAACATCCTGGATGCGGCGCTCAATCACGGCGTGAAGCGGCTGGTGGTGACGTCCTCAGGCGCGGCTTACGGCTACCATGCAGACAACCCGGTCCCGCTCAAGGAAAGTGATCCGGTCCGCGGCAATCGGGAATTCGCCTATTCGGATCACAAGCGGCAGGTCGAAGAAATGCTTGCCGATGCGCGGGCCGCGCATCCGGAGCTTGAGCAGGTCATCTTCCGGGTCGGGACAGTTCTGGGCGAAGGTCTGGAAAACCAGATCACCCAACTGTTCCGCCGCAAGCGCCTTATCGCCGTGCGTGGCAGCGAAAGTCCCTTCGTGTTCATCTGGACGCTTGACCTTGCGCGCATTCTCACCCGCGCGGCGACCGATGGGCCGAGCGGCATATTCAATGTCTGCGGAGACGGAGCGATGTCGGTTCGCGAACTGGCGAGGGATCTGGGCAAGCCGGTGATGAACCTCCCTGCCGGGCTTCTCAAGGCCGCACTGGCCGTCGCCCGGCCGCTCGGTCTGACCCGCTATGGCCCCGAGCAGGTCAGGTTCCTGCAGTATCGGCCCGTGCTCGACAACTCGGCGCTCAAGACCGTTTTCGGATACCAGCCCGACCTCTCGAGTGCCGAGACGTTCCGGCTCTGGAAGAAGGCAGCGGGCTTGTGAGCCGGGTTGCGGTGATCACGGGCGGCGCCGGAGGGCTTGGCCAGGCCTTCGCCGCGATGCTTGTGAAGGAAGCGTGGCGGGTGGTGCTGGTCGATCTGCCCGCAGCTCTCGATGCCTTGCCCGAGCAGGGCGCGGCAGTTGAGTGCGTGGCGTGCGACCTGACAGATGATGCCGCCGTAGCGCGTAAATGTGCGGAGATCGTGTCCCGCCATCCGGCGATCGATCTTGTCATCCACAATGCAGGCGTAACCCAGATCGACCTGTTCGAAGACACCACCGTGGCATCGCAGCGGCTGGTCATGGAGATCAATCATTTCGGTTCGGTCCGAATGGCGGCCGGACTTTTGCATGCCGTGCGGGCGGCGAAGGGCTCGCATCTGGCGGTGTCGTCGGTTGCCGGCTTCTCGCCGCTGCACAAGCGCACCGCCTATGCTGCAAGCAAGCACGCGATGAACGGCTTCTTTCTGTCCCTGGCAGCCGAAGAGGCGCGTCATGGGGTCAGCGTCACGGTTGCTGCTCCGTCGTTCGTGGCGACGAATCCCGGGCGGTACGATTTCGGCACTGCAGGAATCGGCAGGCCGGGGGCTGCCACAGACGGCTTTGACGAGATGAGCGCAGATCAGGCCGCCGCAATCATCCTTGAAGGATGGCGCAAGGGCCGCCGCTTCGTGCCGGTCGGACGGGTCGCGCGCCTCGCCTGGCTGATCAACCGTCTTTCGCCCAGGCTTTATGACCGGATCATGCGCCGCAAGATCGAAAACTGATCCGCGCATCGGCCGGGAATCTTTCTCGAAGTGCATGGCGAGCTGTCCCTTCGCTGGCCTGCCCTGTGCTTGAATGGGCGATTTCGAGACCTGTTTGGTGAACGATGTGGGCACACCGTTGTGCACAATGGGTGCACAGGGGTTCTTGGGCGGCTGCCCATTGAACTCTTATAAGTAATTGAAAATAATAAATTATCTTGATCGGTAAGAATCCGATACGAACTTTTCAAGAATTAGTTTCAGCACGCATTCTCACAAAAGTGTGGTTGGCAATCCGGATCCAGCCACCCCAGATGCTGGTCATCGAGACGCGGCAATCACAGCCAAACGGCCAACGCCGCTCCCGCAGATGAAAACGACAAAGAACAACGACCAAGACGGAGAATGACAATGAACAAGCTTCTTATCGCCCTCGGCATGACCCTCGCAACCGGCACCGCTGCCCTTGCAGATTCGTCCGCCCTCGACGCCTACACCTTCCCGCAGGCAAACACGGCCGCAGTCCAGACAGTCACCGGCGTCGACAACGACCTGGTCAGCTATGACCGTATCGGCAATGACGGTTCGCCGACCTTCGAAGCCCCGGTTGCCGGCGGCATCGACTACACCGCAACCGCTTCGATCGGTGGCGTGTCGAACGACCAGATCACCTACGACCGCATCGGCAACGACGGTTCGCCCAGCTTCAACTGATTTGAACCTTTTCGGGCGGACTGCATTGTCCGCCCGGCCACAGACCAAACCGCTGTCCTCCCAAGACGCGATCCATTGAAAGGATAAGACCATGAACAAGCTTCTCATCGCCCTCGGCATGACCCTCGCAACCGGCACCGCTGCCCTTGCAGATTCGTCCGCCCTCGACGCCTACACCTTCCCGCAGGCAAACACGGCCGCAGTCCAGACAGTCACCGGCGTCGACAACGACCTGGTCAGCTATGACCGTATCGGCAATGACGGTTCGCCGAGCTTCGAAGCCCCGGTTGCCGGCGGCATCGACTACACCGCAACCGCTTCGATCGGTGGCGTGTCGAACGACCAGATCACCTACGACCGCATCGGCAACGACGGCTCGCCCAGCTTCAACTGATTTGAACCTTTTCGGGCGGACTGCATTGTCCGCCCGGCCACAGACCAAACCGCTGTCCTCCCAAGACGCGATCCATTGAAAGGATAAGACCATGAACAAGCTTCTCATCGCCCTCGGCATGACCCTCGCAACCGGCACCGCTGCCCTTGCAGATTCGTCCGCCCTCGACGCCTACACCTTCCCGCAGGCCAACACGGCCGCAGTCCAGACGGTCACCGGCGTCGACAACGACC
Source organism: Hoeflea sp. (assembly GCA_965233445.1). Lineage (GTDB taxonomy): Bacteria > Pseudomonadota > Alphaproteobacteria > Rhizobiales > Rhizobiaceae > Hoeflea. The sequence goes on along the minus strand of OZ247491.1, from coordinate 3,383,156 downwards.
TGGTCAGCTATGACCGTATCGGCAATGACGGTTCGCCGAGCTTCGAAGCCCCGGTTGCCGGCGGCATCGACTACACCGCAACCGCTTCGATCGGTGGCGTGTCGAACGACCAGGTCACCTATGACCGCATCGGCAACGACGGTTCGCCCAGCTTCAACTGAGCCGCGTAACCTCCAGCGCAAGACAGAAAGCGTCGCCTTCCAGGCGGCGCTTTTTTCATATGGTCCAGCCACTCGACAGCATGGTCATGGCGACCGACTTTCTAACCCCTGGCCCTGCGGTGCGCGACATCGGGCCGTCACGTCAAGGTCGGGGTCATAGTGGGGTGCCTCGACGTCCATCAATCCCAGGACGGTGTGGAAGAGATTGTCGTGGGAAAATGGGGCTGTTGCCTGTCTCCTCAGGCATTTGGCATCGAAGCCGAAAATGTCTGCGTAGCTCCTCGAAATCCACATCAGAAACGGTATGCGTGTCTGTTCATCGGGTGCGAACAGGTAGGGCATGCCGTGCAGGTAAAGACCGTTTTCACCAAGCGACTCCCCGTGATCGGACATGTAGATCATTGTCGAGGCGAGACGATCTCCCCGGGCATCCAGCTGGTCGATGATCTCCGAAAGCATCCGGTCCGTGGCAATGATGGTGTTGTCGTAGGCGTTGCGGATTTCCTGTGCACTGCAATCGGCAAATTCCGACGTGCGGCAGTCGGGCTGAAACATGCGCTCGTCATCGCTGTACCGGGCATAATATGCCGGTCCATGGCTGCCCAGCTGATGGATGACCAGCGTGCTGTTGCCGCTCACACCGTCGAGCCATTGGCCAAGTGCGGCGACCATGACCTCGTCACGGCATTCGTTGTCCACACAATAGGCAGGATCGTTTTCAACCGAGAAGTTGCGGGACTCGATGCGGGCCGCCACCTTCTTGTCGCCGGTGTTGTTCTCCCACCACGTCACCTTCAGGCCCGCATGCCTGAGAACATCGAGCAGGTTTTCCTCGGCAAGACCCTTGTCATGGCTGTACTGGCTCCGTGTCAGCCTCGAGAACATGCATGGAACCGAAGCGGCGGTGGCCGTGCCGCACGATGTGGTGTTTGAAAAATAGGCGATATTCTGCTTTTCCAGGTTCGGATTGGTTTTCCGCTTATAGCCGCCGAGGGAGAAATCCTGTGCACGGGCGGTCTCCCCGACCACGATGACTGTCAACACCGGCTTTGACGCTTTGGCGGCGGTTTCGCCAAGCGTGGCATCGGTATCAAGCGGCGCCGCGACGATCGTCCGTTCCTGACCGGAGCGCACTGCGTATTTCACCGTGCTTGCGATGGGGGTGAGCGGGTTCAGCGTCTTGATGATCAGCTTGTTGTTGCGCAATGTCGAAGCGATTGCGGGAAATTGCCATACAGCAAGTGCTGTCGTCAGGGCGAGGAGGGGGATGATGATGAATAGATTGTGCTTCACCTTGGCGGCAATCGGACGGTGCCTGACGCGGACAAGCATGACCGCCATTGAAGGCAGGAGGCCGTAAAAAGTCATGTGAACGAGAAACGCCGGAGAGAGCAGGTGACCTGCCTCAGAACGGGTGGTCTCGGCGGCGTTGCGGATCATGCCTGTGTCTATGATCACGCCATATTGCTGCATGAACCAGGATGACGCCGCCGCGCTGATGAAGAGAAAGATGTAGAGCGGCTTGATCAGGTATTTGACCGACACGCCGATCAGGGCGCAAGCCGTCAATGCGACGATGCCGATCGAGAAGGCGGCCATGCCGGCAAGGTGGTCACCGAAGCCGTCCGAGACCTTTGCCCAGAAAACCGGATTGACGGCAAATGTGATCCAGGCGGTTGCGAACAGGCCAAGGGCCGTCGCGCCGATGGAGGGGCGTGATAACTGCATTGCATTGATCCCGAGGATTGTTTGAAGATGGAAGCTGCTGCCGGCCGTTCAGCCGGGGCCGGTAAACCTGGAATGGACCGGCACGGTGATGCGTGCCTCCAGTCCGCCGAGCCCGGATTGGTCAAGTTCGAGCCGGCCATTGACGCTTTCGAGGATGTCTCCCGCAATTGCGAGGCCAAGTCCGGCGCCGTGCCCGCTTTCGTCGTCCCGCTTGCGGGGACTGCCGAGATCCGACTTCGGAGCTGCAGAGAAGCCGGGACCGTCATCGCCGATGCGAATGACAACCTCATTCACGTCCATCACGGCGCTGATGCGCACACGCGTTCTTGCGTGCCGGACGGCGTTTTCCGCGAGATTTCCGATGAGTTCGCTCAGATCATCGACATCGATGGGTACCGTGATCCGCGTGTCGATTTCGCATTCAAGGTCCAGCGCTTCGCCGGCCGGCGTTCGCTTGAGGGTGCGCAGGATGGCCGCGACAGTGGGTTCGAGCGGGACCAGGGCGGTGGTTCGTCCGTGACGAAGCCTTGCCCGGGCCAGTTCCCGGTCGGTATGCCTGCGCATGCGAAGTGCGACGTCGCTGATCTCGTCGGCAATCTCCGCCTCGCCTCTGGCGCGAAGGCGCGCGATGTCGCCTTCAAGGGCGGTCAGGGGTGTCTTCAGGCCGTGGGCAAGGTTGGCGGCGCGATCGCGGGCGCGTTTGATGGCGTCGTCCTGGGCATCGAGAAGGCTGTTCACCTCATCGACAAGAGGGGCGATCTCGCGCGGCGCGCCTTCACGCTCAAGCCGCTTTTCGCGACCGGTGCGGATTGCGTTGACGCCTGCGACGACACGGTGCACCGGCTTCAGGCCTTCGCCGATCTGAACCATGAAACCCACCATCAGCACCAGCCCGAGGAGCCCCAGGACCGGAGCGAGGTCACGCGAAAAGCCTGCGGCGAGGGCCGTGATGTCCTCGCGGTCGATGGCGACTGCGACCCGCAATTGATGGTCACCGTCAGGGGCGCTCAAAACGATCAGCGTCTCGTGGGTGATCAGCGTCGTGCGTTGCGGACCCTCGACGTCGTGAACATGGGTCTCGCCCGGTGACAGCACGTCGCCGGGAACTTCGAGATAGGTGTCCCAGAGCGACCGGGACCGCAGCACAGTCCCCGATGTCAGATCGTTGACCTGCCAGTAGAGCCCTCCGAAGACGGCGGCGAAGCGCGGGTCGACCGGTTCGCGAAACAGCGAAACGCCGTTTGCATCGATCCGAAGGCCCCCGACCAACTGATTGAGATGGGTGTCGAGCTCCTGGCCGATCCGGCGCTCGAGATGGCCCGAAAACAGCGCCGACAGGCTGATGCCGGTGACGACGAGGGCCGCAACGACGACGATCGCGGCAAAGGCGATCAATCGCAGGCGGAGTGAGCGAAGCCGCTTCATGCTGCCGGCTCCGTGTCTTCAACGATGTAGCCAAAGCCGCGGCGGGTGGTGATCAGCGGCACCGGCAGCTTGCGCCGGACACGCCCGACGAGCACTTCGACCGCGTTGGATTCTCGCTCGAAATGGACCGATTGAAGATGCTCGGAGAGCTCCTGCTGCGGGACCACCCGGCCCTTGTTGAGCATGAGATAGGCCAGAAGCCGGTATTCCTGCGGAGACAGGTTGACGGGCACGCCCTTAGCGCTCACGCGCATCTGCCTGGTGTCGAGTTCCACATTGCCCACCCTGAAGAGCGGGCTTGCCTGGCCGCCCGAGCGGCGGATGATGGCGCGGAGCCGGGCGAGCATTTCCTCTATCCTGAAGGGTTTGGGCAGGTAATCGTCGGCGCCGGCATCAATGCCTTCGACGCGTTCGCTCCAGGCGCCGCGCGCCGTGAGGCAGAGCACCGGAAAATCCCGCCCCGATGTCCGCCAGCGCTTGAGCACCGCAAGTCCGTCCATGCCGGGCAGGCCGAGATCGAGGATCGCGGCGGCATAGGTCTCGGTGTCGCCGAGGAACCAGGCTTCCTCGCCATCGGCCTCGCTGTCGACCACGTAGCCGGCGCCCTCCAGAGCGCGGGTCACGTCGTCGCGGATGCGTTTGTCGTCTTCGGCGAGCAGGATGCGCATCTCAGTCAGTCATCATCTTCGAGGGCGAGGATCCTGCCGGTGCGCGCATCGATCTCGTATTCGAGGCGGCGGCCGTCCTTTCGCAGCACATAGATCTCGTAGATCGGAAGCCCGTCCTCGTGCTCGAACTCGATTTCGACCACGCGACCCTCGATCTGCCCCTTGGTTCGCGACAGGATTTCGGTCAGCGGCAGGATCTCGCCGCGCTCGATGGCGGCGTTGAGGCTGCGGCGTTCCTCGTGGTCTTCATCGTGATCCTCGTCGGCATGGGCGGCCAACGGCATCAACAGCAAAAGCGCGATTGCAAGTATCCTGAACATGGAATGCATCATCGCTCTCCGAACATGACAATTCGCTGACAACGCCAATCAGCGGACTGTCATGCTGACCTTGCGACAAGGGGTTCGTCAACGGGCCGAGGCCCAATCCACAGTCAAGGAGAAACACGATGAAGACCCCCCTTATTGTTGCAACCATGATCGCCGTCCTTTCGCCCGCCGCTGCCTTTGCCTCCGACGAGTGCCCCAACGTGCCGCGCGACCAGTGGATGAGCGATGCCGCCATCACCGAGAAGGCCAAGGGCATGGGTTATGACGTCCGCTCCATCAAGGTCGATGACGGATGCCTGGAAGCCTATGCGACGGACAAGGACGGCAAGCGCGTCGAGGTCTATTTCCACCCGGGCACCGGCGAGGTTCTCAAGGTCTCGGAAGACGACTGATGACCACGGCCAGAACTCACTTGGAAGCCGGCGATGTTTCATCGCCGGCGACCGTCAAGGTCTGGGACCCGCTGGTGCGGATCTTCCACTGGTCGCTGGTGGGCCTGTTCGCCTTCGCCTTCCTGACGGGAGACGAGATGAAGGGGCCGCATGAACTCGCCGGATATGCAATCGCGGGGCTGGTGGCCTTCCGCATCGCCTGGGGCCTGGTGGGATCGCGTCACGCGCGGTTTTCCTCGTTCCTGTACAGGCCTTCCACCGTCGCCGGATTTCTGGGCGACACGCTGCGGATGAAGGCGCGGCGCTATCTCGGCCACAATCCCGCGGGCGGGCTGATGGTGCTCGCGCTGCTTGCGGCCATCGCGGCCATCTCCGTGACCGGCTACATGATGACGACCGATGCCTTCTGGGGTGTCGGCTGGGTCGAACAGGTGCATGAGGCGAGCGCATTCGGCGCTCTCGGGCTCATCGCGCTGCACATCGGCGGCGTCATCGTCGCCAGTCTCGAGCATGACGAGAACCTGGTGCGCGCCATGATCACGGGCCGCAAGCGCGCGCCCGCGCCGGGCGATATCGCCTGATCCGCTGCACGCACAGCCGGGAAACGGAAATTGGCCTGCCGGCGTTGCGAGACGCCGGCGGGTCAATTTCATTCCTCGCCTTGTCACCCGTAGCCGCCTCGGGCAAGTTCTGGGCCTGACATCGCTGCCGGATGATTTGGCGGCGCGCGGGGCCAGCGCGACAACGGCTCTCAGGGGATCTTCCATGGACATGATCGAAAACCGCACCATCGACGAGCTCGCCGTGGGCGATGCTGCCGAGAGCGAGCGGGTTCTGACCCGTCAGGACATCGCGCTGTTCGCGACCGCCTCGGCGGATGTCAATCCGCTCGGTGTGGGGCGCGGCGCCGACAGCGAGGCTGCGAGTTCTCCGGTGGTGGAAGGTGCGGACGATACCGACGATCTGCAACAGGGGATCGCGCACGGGTGGGCGGGCACGCTGATCTCGTCGATGCTGTTGAGCAGGCTGCCGGGACCCGGGACCGTGCAACTGGGGCAGACCGTGAGGTTCCATGCGCCCGTCCGGATCGGCGAAAGGGTCCGGACCCGTGTCACCGTGGCCGCGATCGATGTTGAGAGCGGCACCGTGCGGCTCGACTGCGAATGCCTCAACGATGCCGGGGAGACCGTGGTTTCCGGTGTGGCGGAGGTGCGGGCGCCGACAAGAAAGATCAGGCATCCCCGCGCGAGCCTTCCCGCACGGCCAAAAAGCGCCCACGGCGTCAGGTTCGCCGCACTGGTGGACCGGGCGCGTGAGCTCGATCCGCTGGTCACCGCTGTCGTTCACCCTTGCGACGATCTGAGCCTTGGCGGGGCGATCGCGGCGCGCGACGAGGGCATGATCACACCGGTTCTGGTGGGCCCAACGGCAAAGATCGAGAGTGCGGCAAGAGAGGCGGGGCTCGAACTCACGGGCCTCGAAATCGTCGATGCGCCGCACAGCCATGCGGCGGCGGAAGCGGCCGTGGCGCTGGTGCATGAGGGGCGCGCCGGCGCGCTGATGAAGGGCAAGCTGCACACCGACGAGCTTCTGATGGCGGTTCTGGACAAGGCAAAAGGCTTGCGCACCGAGCGGCGGCTCTCCCATGTGTTCGCGCTCGACGTGCCGGGGCAGGACCGCACACTGTTCGTCACCGACGCGGCGATCAACATCTCGCCCGATCTCGATGCGCTGGCCGACATCGTCCGCAACGCCATCGACATGACGATTGCCATAGGCGTCGAGGTGCCGAAGGTGGCGCTGCTCTCGGCCGTCGAGACCGTGACCGGCAAGCTGCCCTCGACGCTGCTCGCTGCCGCGATCTGCAAGATGCACGACCGCGGGCAGATCACCGGCGGGAAGATCGACGGACCGCTCGCCTTCGACAACGCGATCTCGCCCGCAGCCGTTGCCGCCAAGGGCATCGTCTCGGAGGTGGCGGGCCATGCCGACATTCTGGTCACCCCCAACCTCGAAAGCGGCAACATGATCGCCAAGCAGCTGATCCACCTGGCCGGCGCGTCCTCGGCCGGCATCGCCCTCGGCGCGCGCGTGCCGATCATGCTGACCAGCCGCTCGGACACCGTCGACGCACGGATCGTCTCGGCGGCGCTCGCCAAGGTGTTTTACCACTGGCGGAAGCAACGGCCATTGGGGCTGGGGTGACTACTGAACTGTGCGGGCACGCGCACTCGCCGGGCGCGTTGGCGCTATCGGCCCGTCCAAGGAGACATGCGCTGCAGCCGTTTGGTCCCGGCAGCGGCGAAATCAGGCGCTGCGAATGAACCGGCCTTACTGTGAGCTTGGGGCAGGATGATCGAACTGACGGCGAGGTTGCGCCAACCGGTCTTGTTGTGCCCAATGGCCCCGGATCCGGGCGAAGTTCTTGTCCATCGGCGAAGCTGTCGTTGGCGGTCGTGATTTAAGGGGCGTTCGATGATCAGAAAGCTGTCCGCCTTGGTCCTTCTTGGACTGTCATTGGTGTCTGGATATTTCTACTATGTCCAGTATTTCAGATGGCGCGGCTGCTTCAACGAAATGGGACGGTGTTTCGACGCGGAATCGGGTGTCGTGTATCTGGAGCAATCCGGAGATACATGGCTCCTGCTCACTGCATTGGCGCTTGGGGCATCGGTATATCAAGCCTGGCGTTCGGGAAAGCCAAATCGATAGTCATGGGCTCACTGCCGACTTCGGATGCGGCACGGCAAGCCCACGGACAATGCCTAAATCGAGTCCTTCAAAGGCAAGTTCCGGGCGGAATGTCGGAACCTGCACTGGCTTCTGACGCTTGACGACGCCCACCGGAAGATGGAGCAATGGCGGAGAGACTACAACGAGGTTCGCCCTCACGGTGCCGTCGGCAACAAGCTGCGGACAACGCTCATGAATGCCTTCGGTGCATCCGGTCCGCCGTGAGTGTCACCCCCGGGAGATTCCCCAGCCGGGTGGTCCAAAATCGGGTCGCACGTCATCATACTTCGCCTCTGCCGGTTACTCTGGTTGGAAGCAGGGGGGCGCTCCACATGAGGAGATTGTTTTGAAGATCATATGCCTGAACGGTTGGGGTGGAAAACTGCATGAAGAGATCCTGCCCTATCTCGCCAAGGAAGCGCCGGATGTACTTTGCTTGCAAGAGGTCGTGCACAGCCCCGAGACCGACAAAGATTGGCTGACATATCGGGATGGCGACCACATTCTACCGCAGCGGGCGAATTTCTTCCGCGACATCGTGCGATGCCTGCCCGATCACGTGGCGATCTTCTGCCCTGCTGCGGAAGGTATTCTGTGGGACGGGGAAACCACGATTCCATCGCAATGGGGCTTGGCGACATTTGTGCACAAAAGGATCCCTCTCATTGGCCAACTGCAAGGGTTCGTCCACAAAAGCTATTCACATGATGGTTTTGGCGAGCATCCACGATCGCGCAGCGCCCACGCCATCCGTGTTTTCGCCGCAGAACATGCACGCCCCATGACCATCGCGCATATGCACGGTCTGCGCGACCTGGGCGGCAAAATGGACACGCCCGAGCGGGCCGTTCAGGCGCGCCGTTTTCTGGAAATGTCCCAGCAGGTGTCCCAACCGGGCGATCTGTGCGTGCTCTGTGGAGATTTCAACGTGGAACCGGGCGGCGAGACGCTGCGTATCCTTACAGAAGCGGGCTTCGCCGAGTTGGTCACGGGGCGCGGTTTCACCAGCACCCGCAGTTCGCACTACACCAAACCCGTCAAATACGCCGACTACATGCTGGTGAATGACGAGACTGCGGTCAAATCCTTTGAGATCATTTATGAGCCTGAAGTCTCCGACCATTGCCCGCTGGTTCTGATCGTCTAGTCCAGCCATTCCGCAAGCGAAGTTAAAGACCGAGTACCTTCTTGACTGATCCGCTCTGGCTGAAAGACCAATCGATGCACTTGGACGTAGCCCTCTTTCCGTAGGGTCGCCGTTATCGGATCGCGCTGCCGTCCTCGTTCCAGTCGGGCCAGTCGGGAAACCTTAACGGGTCGACGTCCTCAAGCTTAGACAACTGCGAGGCCCAGACTGCGAGGTTTTCCCTCAACCTGGCTTCCAAGCTACTTTGCTCTTCGTAGCTGTAGCCATGCCCCTGCACTCCATAGGAAATGAAGGGCGGCAGAACCGAGAAGCCCACATAGTGCAGCGAATATTGTACTGGCCATAGCATGGTCTCGAAATCACCGCCCCGGCTTCCTGGTCCAAAGGCAGCGCGCGGCGCGCCCGTAGTCACGGACAAGATTGCGCGTTTCCCTTTGAAATAGCCTGTGCCGTAGCGCATCCGGCTGGTGTAGATGCCTCCGCTCACGAAGACGCGGTCCATCCAGCCTTTGAGGATCGCGGGCGGGCCATGCCACCATAGTGGAAACTGGAGGATAACGAGATCAGCCCGTTCGAGGTCGCCAATCTCCGTTACGAGATCTTTGGGCATTGTTTGGGTTTTCCAAGCGTGACGTTGCTCGGCAAGGGGCGCGAAGCGATCCGGCTGAACGCGGTCCGCGTAGTGCCGTGCGCGCTCCACTGGATCAAAGCCTGATCCGTAAAGGTCGCTTGTCGTGACAGTGCCGCCGAGGTGTTCAAGGGAGGTCTTGGCGGCACGTGTGAGAGCACCGTTATAGGAATGCGGCTCGGGATGAACATGAACGATATGGGTGTGCATCTGCGTGCCTTCCATGGTTTTATCCAAGATCGGCCTAACACTGACTTATCATTTTTGTTATGTCGCCCGAATAGTTTGAAAGCGGAACTTTCAAAGATGAACAACAGGCTAGATTGGAATGACTTCCAGACCGTGCTCTGGATTTCAGAGGCAGGGACGCTCTCAGGTGCGGCCCATCGGGCCGGGGCGAGCCATCCAACCATGTTTCGCAGGATCAACGCGGTGGAAGAAAGGCTTGGTGTGCGGCTCTTCGAGCGATTTCGAACAGGCTATCGACTCACAGCAGCAGGGGAAGAAGTCGCTGCAACCGCGCGCGAGATGGAAAGCCTCGCCAATACCACCGAGAGACGCGTAGCAGGCCGTGACCTCAGGCCTTCAGGCATCGTGCGCCTGGCAACAACGGACACATTGTTCCACGGCGTGGTGGCACCTCAGATCGCCCGCCTCCGGCATGCGGAACCCGAGATCGTGCTGGAGGTCGCTGTATCGAACGAGATTACCAATCTCTCCGTTCGCGAGGCGGACATTGCGATCCGACCCACAATGGCGCCTGAGGAGCACTTGGTCGGACGACGCCTTGGCAGCATCCGGCAAGCCGTTTATGGGGCGCAGTCGCTTGGTCTCGGCGAGCCGGATCGACAGAAATGGGCAACTCTCCCCTGGGTTGGACCAAGCGCGACGATGTCTTATCCCCAGTTGCATGTGTGGATGCGAAAGCTCGGTCTTGACCGATCCTGCATCTGCAAGACGGATAGCGTCTTAGGCATGCATGCTGCCGTTCGTGCCGGGATCGGAGTCGCTCTCCTACCCTGCTATATCGCCGAGTCAGATGCCGACCTGCGACGCCTGGGGACGGAGGTCGAAGAGCTCGCCACGGACCTTTGGATGCTAACTCATCCCGATCTTCGCCACACCGCCCGCGTGCGCGCTGTGCTGGAATTCTTCAGCAACACACGGATAGCATCACTGCAATAGACGGACAGCATCGAGCACACTACGTTGGTTGCTGAGCAAAGAAATGCAAAAACAGGCTCGAATTTGTCATCAGAGTGGGCCACTCATCATAGCCTGATCTCGAGGCCATTCGCAGATCTCATCCACAATGGTAGAGAGGCAAACATGGCCATTATTGCGACCGTTGTTCATGTGCAAAACATGCGACCCCAAAAACGGCTGGACTGACGTCCGTGTTTCTCAGATCGCTCTCCGATAGCTGCTGTTCCGCTGTCGGCCTCATTTCAGTCATTCATTCCCGCCGCAGCGAACGACCGCTCTCCGCCCTTCCTTGACTTTGATCTGTCGAACGGGACGGCAGCTTTCTGGGGTGATCACTGCCAATTGGGAACGACAAGAATGCGCGCGCGCAGCTACATTCATTGAGATCGATACACGCAACGGTACCCCAGCCTTCATTTCGCCCTGTTCTTAATTCCTTGTTAAGCATCCAGATCCTGTTGGAGGTTTTTCATGGCGCTTGGCGCATCGCACCGTTTGCATGATGGCGTCCTTGCCGTCGACACCATGACGCGCTTTGCGCTTGCCGTGCTGGCGCTCGCCTCCGGCGTCTACACCTATCTCGGCGTCCGCAGCCTGCTTGACGGCTCGCCGACAGCGATCTTCTTTGCCGCCATCATCTATTCGGCGTCGGTATCGGTGGGGATCTACGCCTTCTGGTCCTACATGGCGCGGTTTTTTCCGCATGTCATCCAGGCGTCGTCCCGCGCGGCGCTGGTCGGCGTGATGGCGCTCGGCTGCGCCATGATCATCGCGATGTCGAGCTGGCTCAATGCGGCGGCGCTGGCCGGGTCGGCGGCGCTCGAGCAGCATCTGGCCGAGACCGTGCAGGACTATACGGCCGACCTCGACCAGGCGCATCAGAACGCGCTTGCGGCGCAAAGCCTGCTGCCCGACATCCAGCGCACGTCGGAGCGCTTCGCGCGGCTTGCCGAGGACGAACGTGAAAACGGCGCGCTGACCGGAACCACGGGCTCGGGCAGCGTCGTCCAGCTTCTGTCGCAGATGTCCGCGCAACTGAGCGAACTCGAAACCGGCATCATCGCCTCGCGCGAACGGGTGGCCTCGCTCTTCGACGAGGGGCGGGCGCATCTGGCGACCATGCGCACCCTGGTGTCCGCGCCAGGGGCCGTGGCGCCGCGCAGCGATGCGTTCTCGGCAGAGGTCGTGGCCCTTTCCGGCGTCATCACCTCGCTTGAGCAGACCTCGATCGCACCCTCCGTCAAGCGGGCGGCGGAAGACCTGTCGCTCGGCTTCATCGCGCCGGTCGCCGATGGACGGGGTGCCGATCTTGTCAATCGCCAGGACGAGGTGATGCAGACGATCCGCGCGTCCGTCGCCGCGCAGTCGCAGGTGCTGTCGAATGCGGCCGATGACATTCTCTCCCGCGAGCCGGTGGCGGAGCGCCGCTTCGTGCCGCTGTCTTCGGCGGAAGCGGTTCTGCGCTATGGGGCGGATTTCATTCCGGCCTGGGCCGGCGCAATTTCCATCGATCTTTTGCCTGCCGTTCTCGTCTTCATCCTGGCCGTCGTCCACGGTGCGATCCGGCGGCAGGAGGAGAGGCTGCCCTTTGCCCAGCGGATCACGGCGGCCGAACTTCTCGAGGCGCTCGAGGTGCAGAGGGCGCTCGGCCGGCAGGGGATCGACGTGGAGCAGGCGGTGCAGGAGGCTGATTCCGAGGATGAACGCGGGCGGGAAGAGTCCAACATCACCAGCCTTGACGTATCAGGCAAGGCGCCGCGCAAGGGACCGCCGGCATGAGCGCGCCGTCGATCGGCTCGCGCCTGAAGACAGCAATTGTTACCGCCGATGACGGCCTGCTGATGCGCAGCGCCTTTTTCGGGCTCTTGGTACTTGCGGGCGCGTTCCTGTTCATTGACTTGCGGGAAATGAGCGAGGCGAGTGCCGCGTTTCCCGGCGATGATCCGATGACGACGGACGCCCCCGTTCTGCCGCCCGCGCTGACAGACGGCGTTCCGGAGGCGCCGCCGGTGGATCCGGAGAGTTCGCCCGAGACGCTGCGGCAACCGATGACATTCGAACTCCTGACCGGCGGCATGCTCAAGGCGGAAGGGACGATCGATCCCGGCGCTGCAGACCGCTTTGCCGAGGAGATCGAGGCGCGGGGCGAATATGTGAAGGAAGTCTCGCTCAACTCGCCGGGCGGCTCCGTCGACGATGCGCTGGCGATGTCGGCGCTGATCCGCGAAAAGGGGCTCAACACCAAGGTGGCGACGAAGGCGCTGTGCGCATCGTCCTGTCCGCTCGTCCTTGCCGGCGGGGTGGCGCGCGAGGCGCAGGAGGACGCCATTGTCGGCGTCCACCAGGTCTTCAATGCAGGCCAGACCAGGCCTTCTCCCGAGCAGGCGATGTCGGGCGCACAAAGCATGACGGCGCGCATTGCCCGGCATCTCGATGACATGGGGATCGGCAGCGGGCTGTGGCTCAATGCGCTGGAAACGCCCCCGGACCGGCTTTACTACCTGACGCCTGAGGAAATGGCGGAGTTCAAGCTGACAACCGCACCCGTGGCGACGGCAAGGCAGGCGGACTGACCGCCTGCCGGGATTTTGGCGCGGTTAGCTCTGAAAGGTTTGCAGCGGCTCTTACCGCATCAGGAGCACAGGCGCCTTGCAGCTGCGCAGCATCTCGCTGGTGGTCGAGCCGATGACGAAGCTGCGGATTCTCGAGTGCCCATAGGCGCCCATCACGACCATGCAGGAGCCTGCTTCCTCGACGCGCTTGCCGAGCACCTCTTCGGGCTGGCCTGCGAGAATATGGGTCTCCACATCCAGCCCCGCGCCGGTGAGGATGGCGCTCGCATCCTCAAGCCCGCGTTCGGTTTCGCGCGTGCGCTGGCCCACTGTGATGACCTCGATCTTCAGGCCGGCAAACAGCGGATTGCGGGCGACGTGATCGACCACGCGCTGGCTCGAAGCGCCGCCGTCATAGGCAATGATGGCGCGGTCGAGCGGCTTGAAGGCGCGCGAGGCCACGAAGACCGGACGGTGGCTTGCGCGCACCAGGCCCTCGACGTGGGAGCCGAGCTTGAGGCTTGCGAAATCGGCCTCCTCGCCGCGCTTTCCGATCATGATCATGGCGGCGCGGTTTTCGAGCGCATGGACGGCCTCGACCAGTTCACCCTGCCGCAGATGGGCCGAGGCGACGGTGTGACCCGCGGTTTCGATGACCTCGCGCGCATCGTCGAGAATCGCGCGGCCCTTCTGCTGCAAGAGCTTCGAGCGTTGCTCGTCGAGAGCCGACAGCTTGTCGAGAAGGGCCGTTCGCGCGCCGAGTGCAATCGAGCCCGACAGGTCCGAGTTGCCCTCACTGACGATACGGTCGATCACGTGCATGAGCTCGACCTCGGCCTCCATCCGTCCGGCCGCCCAGGCGGCATGATCGCAGACGCTCTTCGCGTAAATCGAGCCGTCGACGAGTGCGAGAATTGTGTTGGTCATGGCTGTCTCCCCCCGGGTCAGTGCGACATCAGCTTGTCCATCGCACCGGGCTTGTCGTGGATCGCAAGCCTGTCGACGATGGTTTCGGATGCTTCGTTCATGCCGATGATCTCGACCTCCGCGCCGTCGCGGCGGAACTTGAGCACCGCCATGTCGAGGGCGGCAACGCTCGAAATATCCCAGATGTGGGCGCGGGAGACATCGATGACGACCTTTTCGAGCACTTCGCGGAAATCGAACGCCTGCATGAAATCATCCGCAGAGGCAAAGAACAACTGGCCCTCGACAATGTAGGTTCTGGTCCGGCCGTCGGCGGAAAGTTCTGAACGGACACCAAAGAGCTGGGAGATCTTCCAGGCGAAGAACAGTCCCGACAGCAGCACGCCGACCAGCACGCCGATCGCCAGGTTATGGGTGATGACGACGAAGGCGACCGTGGCGAGCATCACCACCGAGGAGGAGCGCGGATGGGTTCTCAGATTCTTGATCGAGGACCAGGAGAAGGTGCCGATCGAGACCATGATCATGATCGCCACGAGGGCCGCCATCGGGATGCGGGCGACCCAGTCACCGACGACTACGATGAAGAACAGGAGCATGGCGCCGGCCACGAAGGTCGACAGCCGTCCGCGTCCGCCGGACTTCACGTTGATGATCGACTGGCCGATCATGGCGCAGCCGGCCATGCCGCCGATGAAGCCGGTGGCGGTGTTGGCAATGCCCTGGCCGACGCATTCCATGTTGCGGCTCGACGAGGTGTCGGTGAGATCGTCGACGATCGACTGGGTCATCAGTGATTCAAGCAGGCCCACGGCTGCGACCGCGACCGAGTAAGGCAGGATGATCCAGAGCGTTTCCAGCGTCAGCGGGATGTCGGGAATCAGGAACACCGGCAGCGTGTCAGGCAGCGCGCCCATGTCGCCCACCGTGCGCAGGTCGAAGCCGAAAAACAGGGTGATTGCGGTCAGCACGATGATGGTGACGAGCGGCGAGGGGACCGCGGTGGTGATCAGCGGAAACAGATAGATGATCGCAAGACCCGCGGCCACCATCACATAGGTGAGCCACGGCACGCCGATCAGTTCAGGCAATTGCGCCATGAAGATCAGGATCGCGAGCGCATTGACGAAGCCGGTCATGACCGATTTCGAGACGAAGCGCATGACATAGCCGAGCCTTGCGGCGCCCGCCGCGATCTGGATCAGGCCGGCAAGCACGGTTGCCGCCAGGAGATATTCAAGCCCGTGCTCCTTGACCAGCGTGACCATCAGCACTGCGGTTGCCGCCGTCGCCGCCGAGATCATGCCCGGACGCCCGCCGACGATCGCGGTGATCACGGCAATCGAGAAGGAGGCATAGAGGCCGACCTTCGGGTCGACGCCGGCGATGATCGAAAACGCGATGGCTTCAGGAATCAGCGCCAGAGCGACGACCAGGCCTGAAAGGATGTCGCCGCGGATGTTGCCGGTCCATTGCGTGAGATAGCTGTTGAACGAAATCATGAAGAGGTGTCGTCCTGTCCGTTGGAAGGCGGGAGGTCGGTGTGCGCAGGCGCTGGAGGGCCGGGCGTCCGGGTGCGTGTGTTGCGTGGTGCTCCGGCAAAAGCGGAAAACCGCCCGGAGCCTTCAAGCCCGGTAAGGCCGGAGATTTGCGGTCTCTTTACAGCCAGCGGACCCGAATGCCAAGCCGCGAGGAAACCGCCCGGGGGAAAACCTTGGGGCTTTCGTGCCGGAAGGCATTGGCAGGGAGGGCATTGCCTGCCTGTCAGGCGGTCAGGTCGTGGATGTGAACCGTCGGGCAGACGGAACGCGCGATGTCGCAGAGATGGCGGTGATGCGTGAGGTAGATCACCTGGCCGACACCGGCCATCTCGGAAAACAGCCGGAAGGTTTCCTCGGCGCGGAAATCGTCGAAGGTTTCCATGATGTCGTCGGCGATGAACGGCACAGTCTGCCGCGATTGCGCAAACTCGTGATAGCCGGCCACCCGCAACGCCAGGTAAAGCTGGAACCGGGCGCCTTTTGACATTTCACCTGCCTGTTTCGAACCGCCGTCGCGCGTGAGCGCGATCAGCAGTTCGCGGTCCTTGTCGGGTTGCGAGGTCAGGCCGGTATAGTGGCCGCGGCTGATGGTCCGGATCGCATCGGAGGCCCGCGCCATCATGCCGGAGCGATGGTGCTCACGGTAGAGTGCAAGCGCCTGTTCCATCGCAAGCACGCCGGCGGACAGGCGCATGTAGCGGATCGCGCCGTCGGTCATGGCCTCAAGTGCAGTGCGGCGCTGCTGCTCGATCAGTGCAACGGCATCATCGCCGCCGATGGCGTCAAGCGCTTCACCGGCCCGGGAGCGGCTGGCGTGCAGATCCTGAACCTCGGTGTCGAGCCTTTCGAGCTCAGCTTCTAGCTCCTGGCGCTGCTGTTCCAGATCCAGCCGGTCGGCCTCGCGCAAGCGGACCAATGCCTCTTCGACGGAAGCCGTGCCGAGGCTTTCGCACAATTGCCGGTCAAGCGCGTCGATCCGTTGAGCGAGCGCGTGGCGCTCACGTGCCGTTGCCACTTTTCGTTCGGCGTCGGCAAGATCGTCGGCGTCCAGCGAGGCGAGCAGATCGCTTTTGAGCCTGTTGTGGGCGGCAAGCGCTTCGGCATCTTTTTGTTGACGCTCGAGAGCCTTTTCCCGCCTTTCCGCGAGCGATTGCGATTGCTTCTGCGCCGATTCCGCAGAGGCGAGGCGAGCCGACAGACTTCGCGCCAGATCGGTCGCGGACAGCCCGCTTTCGCCGTCCCCGGCGTCGCTTGCCAGTTCTTTCACGGCGTTTTCGTAGTCGGACTGGTCGCGCTGCATCTTGGCAATGCGATCGCGGAGCCCGGCGCGCTGTTTCAGCGCGCCGGCAAGTTCGGCGAGAAGCGGCAGGAACTGCTGCACCTGATCGGCGGAGGGAACACGCTCGGCCTGCCCCAGCCAGCAGGTTGCACAGGTGCTCTTCCAGGCGGTTTGCCAAGCCTGTGCATCTTCCTCGGCGTTGCGCAGATCGGTCTGGCGCCGGGCGACATCGCGGCGGGCCGCGGCTTCCGCCTCCCTGAGGCCTTCGGCCGCGCTTTCCCGCGCAATCACGGCTTCGGCGCGCATCAAGAGCGTATCGAAGTCGTCTGCCTCGCCGGCGGCGCCATCGAGCGCGACCAGCGCCCGGGCCAGACGATCCCGCGACGCCTCGCGCTCCTGCCGCGCGGTCTCGGCCTCGTGTTCCAGGCCGCGGATCTGCTCGTGGCATGTCAGGGCCTCCCGCCGGTTTTGAAGCCAGGCTTCGAGCCGCACCGGTGTCAGGTCCTCTGCGATTGCCGCAAGCCCGGGAGCGATGGACGCGATCAACCCGCGCCACTTTTCCCTTTCCGACCGGGAGCGGGTTTCGAGAGACTGACGGCTGCCGTTTGCGGCGTCCAGATCGGCCTTCAGAGCGGCGCCCTGCACCGCGATTTCTCTCAGCCGCGCGGCGTCGGCATGAAACGCGGCCTGCTGCTCCATCGCATTGTCGTGTGCATCCATCGCGGATTTGAAGGTCTCGGCGGACGCCTCATCAAGCCTGGTCCGGTGCCGCGCCCAGGCCTCGTCACGGGCTGTCCGAAGGGTTCTGATCGCCTCTGTGGGCGGCAGATCCCCGGACCGGACAATGGCGTCACGCTCGGCAGCCAGTCGTTCGATCTGGCGTGTGAGGCGCGCGATTTCCTCGTCAAGCCGGCTCCTGTCCCGGGCCTCCTGCTCAAGCATGGATTTTCGCGCCTCGATGTCCCCGGTTGACGGCGGGGCCATGGTCTGGAGATTTGACATCTCCCCGTGCCATGGCGCGAGCGTTGCGATGAGCGTCTCGAGCCTCTCGCGGGCAGGGGCAAGGCCGCGCTGCGCCATTTTCAGCCGTTGGCCGTGATCCTCCTGGCGTGCCTGGGCAAGCACTGCAGTCAGGATCGTGATGCGATCCTGCCGTGAACCGGATGCCATATCTTCCTGCTGCTCGAGGGAGCCCGGAAGGCTCGCAACAGCCTCCTCGTGACGGGCCATCGCATCTGAAAGCTCCTTTCGGGCGGTCAGCAGCCGAATGTCGATCTCCGAGCGTCGCGCGGCCATTTCGCTCAGTGCGGCAGAAGTGGCTGCGTCGAGCAGAAGCGCTTCCGCCTCGGTCCCGTCATGGCGGCCGAGCCGTATCAAGAGCTGTGTGATTTCGGTCTCGATCTCGCCGAGCGACAGTTTCAGCTTGGGAACATCCTCCTGCGCTGTGGCGTGGCGGGCATACAGCTTTTCAAGGTCGGAGAACCGGTCGCGCATCGCCAGGATCGTATCGTCCACCGCGATCGCCGCGAGGTCCTGGTCCAACCCGGATATCTGCCGTTCGAGGGCCTCGCCGGCGGCTTCAAGACGTGCTTCCTCGGACCGAAGCCGGCCGATTTCATCGGCGATACCGTCTCTCACATCCGGCACGTCTTCCATCTGGTCGCGCTGTGCGGCCAGCATCTCCCGCTCGCGGGCGCGCGGCAAAGCGGCGAGCATCGCGTCGATGGATCTGAGTTCGGCCTGAACCTTCCGGCGCCGGTCGGTCGCTTCCGCATGACGTCGTGTCGCGTCCTCACAGGCGGCAACAAGTCGGGCATGTTCGCTCGCCTGCGTGTCGAGTTCGTCGCGCCTGGACTTGAGTGCCGCGAGTTCCGTCTTGAGTTCGGCCAATTCGCCCGAACGGGCCCGGTACTTGTAGAAGGCTTCCGTCTCGGCGCGGATCTCGCCCAAGTTTCGGGAGAGCTCTCCAAGGCCTGCGCTCGCGGAGAAAAGCAATTCGCCCAGATCGCCGCGGCTTTCCAAAATGCTTTCGCCGCCCTTTTCGAGCGTGTCGTCATCGAGCGAGAACATTGTGCGGTAGCTGTCGCGGTCCAGCCCGCCAAGCGCGGAGATGAGCGCGGTTTCCGGGACCGGTTGTCTGCTTGAATCGAGGAGGCTGTTTTGCGGCCGCTTGATCCTGATGAACTCGCTTACCCCGTCCTCTGCCTCAATCGCTGCGCCGATCTGCATGGTCGGGTAGGGGTGCAGGAAGTTGTAGCTGTTCTGCGGCGCGATCCCGAAAAGAAGGTCGAGCCAGGCATTGAACAGCGTGGATTTCCCGGCTTCGTTCGGGCCGTAGACGAGGTGAAGGTCGGGCGCGTCCCCCTCTGGGTGCGGGAATTCTATGACATGATCGGTGAACTTGCCGTAGCGGGTCAGATCGAGGCGATTGAGACGCATCAGGTCTCCCCTCGCGCCGGGCCGGCGCGAAGCCGGGCAAGAACCTCGGTGACGCCGTCCCCGGCGAGACCCTGCAGCCGCGCCCGGGTGGCCGCATCATCCGCTCCGAAAACATTGCGCAGCTCGGTCGGCAACTGTCCCTGAAGTTGACCGGCCACTGCCTCCAGGGCCGTTTCAAAGCCCGCAGACCCGAGAACCCGATCCACGATCAGCGACTGCAATTCGACGAGAGGGTCCGCGCCGGTTCTGCTCTGCCCGGCGAGCGGAGCGTCGCTCTCTATGGCGAGTTTCTCGATCCATGTGTTCCCGATACGGCTGCCCTGTTGTCTTGCCTCCTCAAGCAGCAAGTCGGAGTCCCTGTGCATGCGCCAGGCGAGCGGTGTTGGCCCATGGAGTTCGATGCGCGCCACCAGCTCTTGCGCGGCGGTGTCCTGACGGGCCGCCGCAAGCTCCCGGTTCAGGGTTCGGGCGAGGTCCGGCCAGTCCGAAAGACCGCTCACATCGATCCGGACCCGCTTGAACTCGGCGAGGGCGAGCGGCTTCTCCTCAAGCGTCACGCTGCGGTCGTTGCCGATGGACACCAGCGTGACCGATTTCGAGCCGTCCTCGTTGATGTCGCGCCCCTGCGGGATGCCCGGCATGACGATGGTGCTCGTGCCTTCGATCACGGCGCGCTTGTGGATATGCCCGAGCGCCCAGTAGTCGTAGCCAAGGGCATTAAGATCGGCGGGGCTGCAGGGCGCATAGGAATCGTGACCCGGGGCTCCGCCGAGGCTCGTGTGCAGCATGCCGATATTGATCGCATCCGCCACTGCCGGTTTGTAGCGCGGGACCAGATTGTCGGGCGCGCGGGGATTGGCGAAGCTCAGTCCGTGAACAGCGACCGGCCTGTCGCCGGAAGCGCGCTCGATCAGGACGGTATCCGGAGTTCCGCCGAAGAGCTTGACCGCATCCGGCAGGACCAGTTCCCTGGTCACGCGCGACATGGCGTCGTGGTTTCCGCGGATGATGAAGGTGCGGATGCCTGCCTTTGCCAATCGCGAGAGTTCACCGGCCAGGAAGCGGGCGGTCTTCATGGAGGTCTGGTCGCCATCGTAAAGATCGCCGGCGATGATCAGCGCGTCGACAGACTGATCCAGACAGAGATCGATGATCGCGGAAAATGTCGTCCGGGTGGCCGAGCCGATGAGCGCCGCGACCTCGGGGTCGCGCAGCGCCAGGCTTTTCAGCGGTGAATCCAGGTGAATGTCGGCAGTGTGGACAAAACGAAATGCGGTAATCGGCGAATCCTCCGGGTCCGCCTGAAGCTGTCACGTGCCTGAGGGATTCTCAAGCCATGCCTTTGTCCCGGGCAGCACGCGTTCGGGCGCAGCCGCCCACTGCAACCAAGACGGGGTCTCAAGCGGCAGGCCGGATCCCGTCGTCAGGGCTGTGTGCTGGTTCTTCCGGTCACACGCAGCCAGCGGCCGCCATGTTCGGGCGACTGGATTTTCCGGAAGCTCATGCCGGCGGACTGGACCGTCTTGACGTCGTCGGACAGGTTGTCGAGCACAAAGTCCCCGTCGCGTGTGCGCACGACGAGCACCGTGTGTGCTTCAAGTCCGTTGTGGCCCATGGTGAGGAGCAATTGCGAGGACTTGAACCCCTGACGCATCAGCTTGGCGCGCTTGGCGAGCGCAAAATCCTCGCAGTCGCCGCTTCGCGTGCGCGCCGTCCAGTATTCCTTGCGCCCGAAGGCATCGCGATCGGCGGCCGGCTTGATGGCCCTGTTCACCGAAACGTTGACGCGGGTGAGAACGCTCAAGCTCGCGGCAGGAAGCTTGGATGACGAAGACCGGCTCCGGCAGTCCGAGGCATGGCGGGAACAGTAGTCCACATGTCCATAGGGCCGGGAGGTCTCGCTGCCGGTCTTGAGCCAGACCGACGCGCGCGACGGGGCGGAAAACGCAAACAGCACAGCGGCTGAAAGCAGAAACATGACAGGTATGCTCATCAGGTCAACGAGGCTCCCAAGCAGCTTTCGGTGAGGGGTGAAACAGTATCGGTCAAACGCCATGAGACTTTAATTCAATTGTCATTGCAACCCCCTCCGTTCGGGGACGCATGTCAATCCGGCACTTCCAGACAGTCCGCTTCAAGTGCGGCGTTTCTTTGGCTCTTGACTGAAGGCCCATGCAGTCCACCCGATATGCACAAAATATATGCATAGGTTAACAAATAGGCAAAATCTGAGGTGGTTTTCGTCGGAGGATTCATTCCTGGAACCCGGATCCGTTGAATTGCAAGGCCCATCGTCGTCAGATTGCAATTGGCAAGGGGTTTGCATTGTCAGCATTCGTGAACAGCAACAGCACGGAGGCTGATATGAAAATAACCACAAAATTGCGCAATGCGGGGGCAGCAGCATTTCTTTCCACGGCGGTATTCGCGCACGGGGCTCATGCCCAGGAGGAAACCATCAAGGTCGGCGTGCTGCACTCGCTTTCCGGAACCATGGCAATTTCCGAAACAACCCTGAAAGACACCATGTTGATGCTCATCGAAGAGCAGAACGCCAAGGGCGGTGTCCTGGGCAAGCAGCTTGAGGCCGTCGTCGTCGACCCGGCTTCGGACTGGCCGCTGTTCGCGGAAAAGGCGCGCGAACTGCTGACCGTCCAGAACGTCGACGTGATGTTCGGTTGCTGGACTTCCGTGAGCCGCAAGTCGGTTCTGCCGGTGATCGAAGAGCTCAATGGGCTGCTGTTCTATCCGGTCCAGTACGAAGGTGAGGAATCCTCGAAGAACGTCTTCTACACCGGCGCCGCGCCGAACCAGCAGGCAATTCCCGCGACCGACTACTTCCTCGAAGAGCTCGGCGTCGAGAAGTTCGCGCTTCTCGGCACGGACTATGTCTACCCGCGCACAACCAACAACATTCTCGAGGCTTATCTCAAGGACAAGGGAATTGCGGAAGAGGACATCTTCGTCAACTACACGCCGTTCGGTCACTCCGACTGGTCGAAGATCGTCGCTGACGTCGTTGCGCTCGGCGCCGACGGCAAGAAGGTTGGCGTGATCTCGACCATCAACGGCGACGCCAACATCGGCTTCTACAAGGAACTTGCCGCGGCCGGCGTCTCGGCTGACGACATTCCGGTCGTTGCCTTCTCCGTGGGTGAGGAAGAACTCGCAGGTCTCGACACCTCCAACCTGGTCGGTCACCTGGCCGCATGGAACTACTTCCAGTCCGCCGAAAGCGAGATCAACGACGAGTTCGTTGCCAAGTGGAAGGCATTCGCAGGCGAAGACCGCGTGACCAACGATCCGATGGAAGCCCATGTCATCGGCTTCAACATGTGGGTTGCCGCCGTGGAAGCTGCCGGCACGACCGATGTCGATGCGGTCCGCGAGGCGATGTACGGCCTGGAAGTGCCGAACCTGACCGGCGGAACAGCCGTGATGCTGCCGAACCACCATCTCGCCAAGCCGGTCCTGATCGGCGAAATCCAGGCGGACGGACAGTTCGACATCATCAGCCAGACGGCCGAGGTTCCGGGCGACGCCTGGACGGACTTCCTGCCTGAATCCGCTGTCCTGAAGTCGGATTGGAAAGAGCTTGGTTGCGGCATGTACAATACCGAAACCAACACCTGCGTGCAGATCAAGTCCAACTACTGACGACCCAGATGAGGGGGCTTTCTGGCCCCCTCCGCCCCCTCCCGAGATGACCCGAGAGTCTTGATGCTCCGCACCCTTCTTCTCTTTCTCGTTCTTGCCGTTGCATCGGGCCTGAGCCTGGCCAGGGCGCAGGAACCCGATCTCAATGCAGTTCTGGAACGCCATGCGGACATGATCGAGCGGCCCTCCCGCACGACCATCGGCCCGGTTCTCGATGATCTTGCGGCAAGCAAGGCGCCCGGTCTCGAACGGTTCCTGGAGAACTGGCGCGAGAAGCTGGTCTGGCGACGGGACTCCGACGGGCGCTTCTTTTACGTCCGCGAACTGGAGGGTGATCAGGTCATGCTGATCGACCCGGCCACAGGCGAGGACGTGGAGGAAATCGACGAGGGCGAGCTGAAGAACATCAAGCCCAACAGCGGCGTGCGGGCGATGATTGCGTCCACGCTGGTCCAGTTTCAGCTGTCCGATCCGGATCCTGCGCGACGGATGCAGGCACTCAATGCGCTCGAGCGCAGCCCGGATGCCTCCCATCTGAGCGTCCTGCGCGGAGCGATCGAAACCGAACCCGATCCGGTGCTCAAGGCCCGCAAGGAACGCCTCGAGCGTCTGTTGACCATCCAGTTCGGCGAGGACGAGGCCGCGCGGATCGCCGCGATCGAGAGCTTTTCCCGAGACACCGGTGTCGATGCCCGCGCGGCGCTCAATCCGCTGGTGGCCACCCGCATCGAAGCCCACAGCGAAGTCCCCGAGGGGCTCAACGTGGCACGGACGCTTGTTCCGGGCCGTGATATCGAAAGACAGGCTGCCTACGGCATGCTGGTGGCAGCTGGTGACGCGCGTCCGGTCGTGCCGCTGGCAGAGCGCAAGCAGGCGCTGATCGCGAACATCGAGGACGGCAGCGTCGGCGGGGTGCCCGTATCCGAACTTGCCACCCAGGAAGCACGCGACAGGGCTTACAGAGCTCTTGCGCAATCGGGTGCGGTACCGGACCTTGTCACCGCCGAAGAGGAGGAAGCCGCGGTCGACGGGTTCGTCTTCGTCGAAATCTACAGCGAGCCCAATCCGGCGATCACCGATGCTGCACGTGAGGCGCTTAGCCAGATCGATCAGACGGTGGGCTTGTACCAGGTCGCCGACCTTGCACTGGACGGGCTGTCGCTGGCATCGATCTACTTTCTGGCGGCCATCGGACTGGCCATCACCTTCGGCGTGATGGGGGTCATCAACATGGCCCATGGCGAGTTCATCATGATCGGCGCCTACACCGGCTATGTGGTGCAGCAGATCATCCCGAACTACACGGTGTCGATCATCGTGGCGCTTCCCCTGGCGTTCGCGGTGGCCTTCATGGCGGGGGTCGCGCTCGAGCGCCTTGTGATCCGGCATCTGGCCCACAGGCCGCTTGAAACTCTGCTGGCAACCTTCGGCATTTCGATCGCCCTGCAGCAGATCGCCAAAAACATCTTCGGGACCCAGGCGCGGCCTCTGACCTCGCCCGAGTGGCTGGACGGTGCACTGGTCTTCAACGACGTCGTCTCGATCAGCTATATCCGGGTCGCGATCTTTGTCCTCGCACTGGTGTTTCTGGCGCTCCTGCTGTTCATCCTCAACCGCACCCGCCTGGGGCTTGAAGTTCGGGCAGTCACCCAGAACCCGCGCATGGCGTCGTCGATGGGCATCAATCCGGACCGGATCAACATGCTGACCTTCGGGCTGGGCTCGGGCATCGCCGGAATCGCCGGCGTGGCCATCGGCCTGTTTGCCAAGGTCACCTCCGAACTCGGCTCGGGCTACATCGTGCAGAGCTTCATGACCGTCGTCGTCGGCGGGGTGGGCAACATCTGGGGCACACTGGCCGGGGCGGGGATGATCGGATCGCTGCAGAAGCTGATCGAGTTTTTCAACCCGTCCAACACGCTTGCCGCGCAAACCTACATGATCATCTTCATCATCATTTTCATCCAGTTCAGGCCAAAGGGCATCATCGCGCTCAAGGGCCGAGCGGCGGGAGACTGAGCCATGACCCGCAGACCTCTTCTCCTGCGCGAGCCGTCGGTAATGATCTTCATTGCGCTTCTGGCAGCCTTCACCATCATCGTGACCATCCTGTCCGAAGGGTTCGGCATCGGGCTGGTCTCGACAAGCTTTGTGAAGATCCTGGGAAAGACCCTGTGTCTTTGCCTGATCGCCATCGCGATGGACCTCGTCTGGGGCTATTGCGGCATCCTGTCGCTCGGCCATTTCGCCTTCTTCGGGCTCGGCGGCTACATGATCGGCATGTGGCTGATGTATGAGCGCACCAAGGACATCGTGCTCGAATCCCTGGCGGGCGCGGAGCTTCCGCCGACGCCCCAGGAAGTGCGGGACGCCATCGGCAACCAGATTTTCGGCGTGGTCGGGGGATCGGAAATCCCGGCGGTCTGGTATTTCGCCGACAGTCTGGCCGCGCAACTGGCGCTGGTCGTGCTGGTGCCCGGGCTTCTGGCGCTGGTCTTCGGCTGGCTGGCTTTCCGGTCGCGGGTGACGGGGGTCTATCTCTCGATCCTCACCCAGGCGATGACGCTCGCCCTGTCGCTCTATCTGTTCCAGAACGATTCCGGCCTGCGCGGCAACAACGGCCTGTCGGGGCTGCAGAACATTCCCGGGCTTCAGGACGTGCCGCAGTCGGTGATCTCGGTGTGGTTCTTTCTCGCATCGGCCCTGGCCCTGGGGTTGGGGTACGTGCTTGCCGCCTATGTGGTGTCGGGCAAGTTCGGCAACGTGATCCGGGCCATACGGGATGACGAGCAGCGGATCCGGTTCATGGGCTATCCGGTGGAGACCTTCAAGCTGGTGGTGTTCACGCTGACCGCGGTGATCGCGGCGATTGCCGGGGCGCTCTATTATCCGCAGGCGGGGATCATCAATCCCGCCGAGATTGCCCCCATCGCCTCGATCTATCTTGCGGTCTGGGTGGCGATCGGCGGGCGCGGGCGGATCTACGGCGCGGTCATCGGCGCGGCGCTGGTCACTCTGCTGTCGTCCTGGTTCACCGGCGGGCAGGCGCCGAGCATTCCGCTCGGGTTCTACACCATCGACTGGGTCGACTGGTGGCAGGTGCTGCTGGGCTTCGGGTTCGTGCTGGTCACGCTCTATGCCCCCCGCGGAATCGGCGGCGCGTTCGACCGTCTGATCAGAAAGGATGCCCCATGAGCGCGCTTCTGGAAGTGGTGTCGGTGTCTGTCTCCTTCGACGGCTTCAAGGCGATCAACGACCTTTCCTTCGAGATCGGCCCCCAGGAACTGCGCGCCGTCATCGGCCCGAACGGCGCGGGCAAGACCACCTTCATGGACATCGTCACCGGAAAGACCAGGCCCGACGAGGGGCGAGTGCGCTTCGGCGACCCGATGATGGACCTCCTGCGCATGTCCGAAAGCCAGATTGCGCGGGCAGGCATCGGCCGCAAGTTTCAAAGACCGACGGTGTTCGAAACCCAGAGCGTGCGCGACAACCTGATGATGGCGCTGAGCGGGGACCGCTCGCCACTGGCGGTGATGGTCTACCGGCCATCGGCTGCCGATATCGAGCGGGTGGAAGCGCTGGCCACGGAAATCGGGCTGTCGGGCGAACTCGACCGGGTGTCGGGCGAGTTGTCCCACGGCCAGAAGCAATGGCTCGAAATCGGAATGCTTCTGGCGCAGGATCCCCAGCTGCTGCTCGTCGACGAGCCGGCGGCAGGCATGACGCTGGGCGAGCGCGAACACACAACGGACCTCCTGCGGCGGGCGGCCGAGACCAGGGCCGTGGTGGTGGTCGAACATGACATGGAATTCGTGCGCCGTCTGGGGTGCAAGGTCACGGTCCTGCACGAAGGGTCGGTTCTTGCCGAGGGCTCGCTCGATCACGTGACGGCGAATTCCGAGGTCATTGACGTGTATTTGGGACGCTGAGACATGCTCGAGATCGAAAACCTCACGCTGCACTACGGTCAGTCCCAGATCCTCAAGGGTGTTTCACTGAGCGCCCGGACCGGTCAGGTCACCTGCGTGATGGGGACCAACGGGGTGGGCAAGACCAGCCTGCTCAAGGCCATATCGGGCGTCCATCACCGGTCTGGCGGAGAGTACCGTCTTGATGGCGAGGAGATTTCAAAGCCTGCCGCGCACCAGCTTGCCGCAAAGGGCGTGGGATATGTGCCGCAGGGTCGCGACATCTTCCCTCTTCTGACGGTGACCGAGAACCTCGAAACGGGGTTTGCGTGCCTGCCGCGATCCGAGCACCGGATCCCCGACCATATCTACGAGCTGTTTCCCGTTCTCAAGGACATGCGCAACCGCCGCGGCGGCGACCTTTCGGGCGGGCAGCAGCAGCAATTGAGCATTGCACGCGCTCTGATCACACGGCCGAAACTGTTGCTGCTCGATGAGCCTACCGAAGGCATCCAGCCCAACATCATCCAGCAGATCGGGCGGGTGATTGCGCTGCTGCGCGACCAGGGAGACATGGCGATCGTGCTGGTCGAGCAATATTTCGAGTTCGCCTACGGGCTTGCCGACAGGTTCTGCGTGCTCGAGCGCGGCGAGGTGAAAATGTCCGGTGACCGGGACTCCGTGAGCAAGGACAGTCTGCGCGACGCGGTCTCGGTCTGATTGCTGCGATCCGCGAGATGCGTGTGGCGTCGACCCGTACGCGGGAACTGCGTCAGAACATGCTTTGCTCGCCGCGTGACAGGAAGAAGCCGTGGCCGCTTCTGTTGCGGCAGGTCAGCCCGGTTTTCTCCGACTTGCAGGTGATGGCGCCAAAGTCACCGGTCAGGCCATACTCGGCGATGTCGCCGTAGTCGACCTTTTCCGGCTGTCCGCCGCATGCCAGCCGTGCCGGGCCCGTGGCATCGAGTTCGAACTCGTGTCCCCATACACCGGAGCAGGAGGCGGGTTTCGGCATGGCCGGTCCGCCCTTGCGGGCAACAATTGTGCAGGAGATGTATCCACCGCCATCGATCGCGCCGTTGCAATAGATGTTGCCTGACGGCGTCATGAAGCCGTACCCGTCGGCGCCGGCTGCATTTGGCAGGCAAATCGCGACTGTTGCGGCGGCGAAAAGCAGTTTGAGTTTCATCACTGGCTCCCTGTGTCCTGTTGCAGGCGTTATAGGCAGACACAACCGCAAAAGCAGCCACCTATCCGGGCACATGGTAAATCCGCAACCTCTTAAGGGCCGGGGCTGCCGGTGGTCCTGTCAATGCGCGAGATGCCTCCGGAATGGGCGGATTGGGTCCGGTTTCGGCAGATGTGCCGATTGATCGGGCAGGGGCTCACCGGTGAATCAGGCGGAAAGGCACGAAATCGGGTTCAAGACGAACTGGCACGCGTTGTGCATTGTCGTGGTCAGATCCAGAGGGGATCGACAACGACGCCGGAACCGGCGCAACCAAAAAGAAACAACCCGACAAGGGTGCAAAGAAACACCGCCGGGCGGAATGCCTTCCTCCGGGACCCATTGCACGGAGTTCCGGTCCGCCTGGCGGTCATTTCACCGCGACAGGATCGCAAGTCTGTGCTTCCGGTGCCGCCGGGGGCGCCGGTTCAGGCCGGCAGACGGATTGTTCCCAGTTGCGCATAGTCCCGATAGATGGAACGAAATGTGAGCGTCCCGCCCATTTCGGAGGCCAACGCCGACAGCGCGTCCTGCAGCCTTTCGCGGGGCGTGACGTGAAAGCGGGCAAGCCAGTTTCTCAGGCCATGGCCGAACCAGGCGGGCAGTTCCGTTTGTCCGCCGAAATCGACCACATGCAGTTCGCCCCCGGCACTCACAGTCCCGCCGGCTTGCTGAAGCGCCGTTTCCCATCCCGGGATCATCGAAAGGCTGTACGAGCAGAAGACGCGGTC
Source organism: Hoeflea sp. (assembly GCA_965233445.1). Lineage (GTDB taxonomy): Bacteria > Pseudomonadota > Alphaproteobacteria > Rhizobiales > Rhizobiaceae > Hoeflea. Next base: position 3,354,474 of record OZ247491.1, on the reverse strand, counting down.
GAACTGCGGCTGTCCGAACAGCGACCCGGCATCGAAACGGGTGGCGTCGCCCTGGGCGAGAGTGACCCGCGCCTCCAGACCGTAGCTGCGAAGGGTCTTTTCGGCGGTTTTGAGCATTTCAGCGGAAATGTCGAGGCCATAGAGCCTGGCTTGCGGGTATCGCCGTGCCGTGTGCACAAGGTTGCGCGCCGTGCCGCAACCGATCTCAAGCACCGATCCGCCGGCCGGCGGCTGCAGAATGGTGATCAGCTCGTTTCGACCGAGAAGGTAATAGCGCCGCGTGAGATCATAGACGTGGCGTTGATAGCGGTAGATCCCGTCCATCGCCTCGGCGCTGGCTGAGGCCAACGTCATCTTTCCGGCTCCCGGCGGATGTGGAGATGGAAACCGCCGTAAATCGCTGACCGGTCCTGCTTGCCGAACTCGAGGCTTTCGGCGGCGCGGTAATCCCACCTGTCGAGAATACCATCCGGAACGCGGCCCGGAAGCGGCGAGGCGCTTGCGGCGGTCCGGTAGATCACGCGCGCGCCGGGAGTGGCGGTGCGCGTGATTTCCGCCCACAGATCCGAGAGCTGACGGTCGGTCATCCAGTCCTGGGCATCAAGCAGCACGAAGGCGTCGACCGAGCAGGCCGGACGCGCGGCCAGCATGGCGGTGATGCTTTCATTGACGATTTTGACCCGCTTCGCGTTGCTGCGAACGGCGGCGAAGTTCTTCGGCTCCAGGTAGGGCGGCAGGCTGCCCGTCTCGCCGGACTGGTAGCGGCGACCGAATGCCTGCCAGGCGAAGTAATTGTCCTTGAGAGGAAAGCCGCAGGCCAATCGCTCGGTCCTGGCTTTCAAGGCCCCGATCATCCCGTCTTCCGCGTCGCCGGCCAGCGCCTCGTACTGGGCCGGCGGAATGCCGAGGCCGAACAGCGATGCGCGCAAGGAGGTGAGTATGCGGAAGCTGCGGCTTTCGAACACCGGCGCGATCCGCTTGTCGAAGAACTCGCGCTGCTTTTCGACGCTGTCCATGCGCAGCAGTTCCCGGGGATCGACGCCGTAGACCCTGCCGAGACCGTGCGCCACGGAAATGAAGCGGCCCAGCAGACCCGTGGCATAAAAGCCCCGGGCGAATTTCGAGATCCTGCGGCGTCCGGTCAGGTCCCTGCCGTCCCAGTATGCCCGGGTCTGCGGATCGAGATGCGGGCGGATGTGGCGCTCGTAGAGCGCGATGTTGGATTTCAGGTTGGCATGGCGAAACATGTTGGAGAATGCGGCGTGACCGGGCAGGTGTTCTGCGGCGGCAAGCTTGAGCTTGCCGAGCGCAACATGCGCGGGCGACAGGTCAACGGCGACAATGCGCTGCGGGTTGGCGGTCAGATAGGACATCACATTGCAGGAGCCGGATGCGATGGTGACCAGCGTGTCCGTCGGCTTGAGGTCGAGCGCCTTCATGTCGACGACCGGGTCCTCCCAGATCTGCGGATAAACCAGACCGCGGAAGGCGGCGGAGAAGACGCGTTCGAGCAGGCCGGTCGAAGACAGTGCCGTGTTGCGGATGACCGCGCCGTCGATCCGGGCGCCGACGGTGGGTGTTTCAATCATCGCCATGGGTCGTTCCTCAAGGGGTTGAATTGAGCGGCGTGGATCGGTCCGGGTTCAGACCGGGGATGTTCATCAGGCCGCCTCGCCCTGGGGGGTGTCGGTCACTGATTGCGCGGGTGGAGCGGCGACCGCTTTCAGCCCTGCCTTGGCGGGGATCCTGCGGGACCAGTCGATCAGTTCCATGCGGCCGTCTTCGTGCTCGACGATCGCAGTACAGCTTTCGACCCAGTCACCGGTGTTGATGTAGCGGATGCCGCCGCGCATCTCGTTGACGGCATGGTGGATGTGGCCGCAGATGACGCCGTCTGCGCCATGCTTGCGCGCTTCTTCCGCCAGCACTTCCTCGAAATCCGAAATGAAGTTGACCGCGCTCTTGACCTTGAGCTTTGCCCATCGGGAGAAGGACCAGTAGCGCAGGCCCAGGAGCTTGCGGGTGCGGTTGTGCCACTTGTTGGTCCACATCGCGAAGCCGTAGGCCATGTCTCCCAGATGGGCGAGCCAGCGTTGGTTCATCACCACCATGTCGAACTCGTCGCCATGAATGACCAGAAGCCGCTTGCCGTCAGCGGTCTCGAAGATGTCGCGCTCGCGAACCTCGATGCCACCAAAATGCACACCCTGGTAGTCGCGCAGCAATTCGTCGTGGTTTCCCGGCACATAGATCAGTCTCGTGCCCTTGCGCGCCTTCCTGAGGAGTTTCTGCACGACATCGTTGTGGGTTTGCGGCCAGTAGAAGCCTTTGCGCTTCATGCGCCAGCAATCGATGATATCGCCCACGAGGTAAATGGTCGGCGCATCGTGCTCGCGCAGGAAGTCGATCAGCAGCTCCGCCTGGCAATCGGGCGTGCCCAGATGAACGTCGGAGATGAAGATAGTGCGGTAGGATTTCGTCACGGGACCCGCCTGAACCTTGAGCGATCGTCTTGCGGGCAGGCTTAGACACGATTCCGTTTTCAGTTTTGTGACGGTTCTGTTGTCGAGCCGCGGCGGCCGGTGGTTTGTGTCGCACCGGCATCGGTAGTCACGGCCCGGTTCACGTCCTCTACAGTGCGGCCGGTAGGTTCTCGATGTTCAACTCGACCCGGTCTGCGGCAAAGCGGGACTGACCGAAAAGAACCGGACGCAAGTCGAGGTCGACATCGACGGCTTCGGTCACAAGAACGATCGCCCCGGGGGAGAGCGCCAGGAGATCGAGGTCTTCCGTGCTTGCGTGCCTTGCCTGCACCGAGGTCGATTTGCGGGTGTAGTCGGGAACGCCCAGCTCAACCAGGCTGGCGGTAATCGATCCGGTCTGCGCGTAGATTTCGCCGATCCTGCCGAAGCGGTCCGCGTCGAACCACGAGACCGCCGCCGACACCGGGATGCCATCGGCGGAAGACACCGTCTTCAGGCGAATGACCGGAGAGCCGCCTGAGATCTCCAGGGCCTGCGCGATCTGCGGTGGCGCGAGCAGGGTTTCGTTGCCCAGCAATTTACCCGAGCGGGTGCGGGCCTGGTCTTCGAGACCGGAGGAAAACCGGGTGCGCCTGCCGATCGGGTAGCGAAGCCGCTTGCGGTCGTTGAGAAAGGTTCCGCGCCCCTGTTCGGCGCGCACGATGCCTTCCTTTTCAAGTGCGGCGATGGCTGAGCGGACGGTGTGGCGGTTGACGCCGAAACGCTCGGCCAGTTGGGCTTCGCCCGGAAGCCGGGCATTGGCTGAAAGCCCGCCCAGCACATCCTGCCGGATATGGTCGGCCACCTGGCGCCACAGCGCGATGCCGGTCTTCCGTTCCAGTGTTTTCAAGGCTGTTTCTCCCTGGCCTGTCACAGGCTCGTCATATCGACGGTTTAGGTCTATCCATAATTCATATGGTTGTCTAGATAAATAGACAAATAGGAGTTGCAGATGCATTCAGCCCAGACAGGACCGGATCCCGATGCCGAACCGGAAGCGCGTGAGAGGCAGCGCCGCCTTTCGGTTCTCGCCAGGGCGCCGGCCGGTGAACTGCTGGACCGATGGAAGGCCACCGGTCTCGATCCTGCCGTTGAACTGCTCCGGGGGCCCGAAACAGGATTGATCGCTGTGCGGGCGCGGATCGGCGGCACGGGGCAGCCGTTCCAGGCGGGCGAGATGTCGGCAACACGGGTCACCGTGAGGATTGGAACAGGGCAGGTGGGGCACGCCATGATTGCCGGCCGGGACGCGCGCAAGGCGCAACTGGTGGCCGTGATCGATGCGCTAGCGCTCGATCCCGCCCATGCCGAAACGATCGAGGCCCGCATTGTGGCCCCGCTGGAGGCGATGGCCATGACCACTGACGCTGCCGTGCGTTCGGAAACCGCGGCGACGAAGGTCAATTTCTTCACGATGGTCAGGGGAGAAGACTGATGCCGACAGCTGCAATGCCGGTTTCGGCCTATGACGGCGGGCTGAACGATCCGGTCCGCGGATCGCAGTTTGTGTTCCGCCGGGTGATGGACGCGATGGCCCGCCCGGGGACCGTTCATCAGGTTCCCGCACTCACCCGCCCACCGAAGCCGCTCTATCCGGTTACGGGCGCGGTGATTTCGACCCTCGCGGACGCCGACACGCCGATCTGGCTCGATCCGGCGCTCGCGAAGGCCGGTGATGTTCGAGACTGGATCGTCTTTCACACTGGGGCGCCCGTCACGCAGCACCAGTCCGAGGCCGCTTTCGCGGTGGTTGCGTCTCCCAAGACGCTCTCGGCACTCAACGGCTTTGCCCTGGGATCGCAGGAGTATCCCGACCGCTCGACGACGATTGTCCTGCAGGTCGAGACGCTCTCGGACGGACCCGTGATGGAATTCGAAGGCCCCGGAATCGACGGGCAAATCGTGCTTCGCGCCGATCCGCTGCCGCAGCATTTCGCCGCGCAGTGGCGTGCGAACCGCAAGGCGTTTCCCCGGGGCGTCGACCTCATTCTTGCCGCCCCCGATGGCGTTGCCGCCCTGCCGCGCAGCGCCCGGCTGATCGTTCCGGAGGCCTGAGCCATGTATGTTGCCGTCAAGGGCGGGGAAGCCGCCATCGCCAACGCGCACCGTCTGCTGGCCGACCGGCGCCGCGGAGATAGAAGCGTTCCATCGCTGACCCTTGCCCAGATCGCCTCGCAATTGTCGCTGGCCGTCGACCGGGTGATGGCAGAAGGGTCGCTCTACGATCCTGAACTTGCTGCGCTTGCCGTCAAGCAGGCCCGCGGCGATCTGATCGAGGCCGTGTTCCTGCTGCGCGCCTACCGCACCACGCTGCCGCGCTTCGGGCATTCGGAGCCTGTCGACACCGGCAAGATGCTGGTCGAGCGGCGCGTTTCCGCGGTCTACAAGGATCTGCCCGGAGGGCAATTGCTGGGGCCGACCTTCGATTACACGCACCGGCTGCTGGATCCCGACCTGGCGTCCGATGCCGATCCCGACGCCCCGCTGACGGCCGATGACACCGGTGAAAAGATCACCAGGGTGTCCGACATTCTGGGGGATGAAGGGCTGATCGAGGACGATCCGCTGACCGATGCGTCAGCGCCAGTCGCGGACATCACGCGTACGCCCACCGAGTATCCGATGGGGCGTGACGCGCGGCTGCAGACGCTTGCGCGCGGCGATGAAGGTTTCCTGTTGGCGCTGGCCTACTCGACCCAGCGGGGCTATGCGCGCAGCCATCCCTTCGTGGGCGAAATCCGCATCGGCGATGTGGATGTGGAGATGATGATCCCGGAACTCGGTTTCTCCGTGGTCGTCGGGCGCATCAAGCTGACCGAGTGCCAGATGGTCAACCAGTTCAAGGGATCCGCCAAGGCCCCGCCTCAGTTCACCAGGGGCTATGGGCTGGTCTTCGGCCAGTCGGAGCGCAAGGCGATGGCGATGTCGCTGTGCGATCGGGCGCTCAGGGCCGGTGAACTGGGCGAGGATCTGACCGCCCCGGCGCAAGACGAGGAATTCGTCCTTTCGCATTGCGACAACGTGCAGGCCACCGGGTTCGTCGAGCATCTCAAGCTGCCGCATTACGTGGACTTTCAGGCGGAACTCGATCTCGTCCGCCGGATGCGGGCGGAGCATGCCGCGAAGACCGGAACAGCGCAGGCGGGCGGCGCCGGCAGCGGCGCCAACAGGGAGGCTGCGGAATGAACGCGCCAATGACACAGCAACCGGCGGAAACGCTGGCGAAGTACAATTTTGCCTATCTCGATGAACAGACAAAGCGGATGATCCGCCGCGCGATCCTCAAGGGCATCGCGATCCCCGGATACCAGGTGCCGTTCGCCAGCCGTGAAATGCCGATGCCCTATGGCTGGGGGACGGGCGGCGTGCAGGTCACCGCCTCGATCATCGGTCCGGATGACGTCCTGAAGGTGATCGATCAGGGGGCCGACGACACCACCAATGCAGTGTCGATCCGGGCGTTCTTCGCCAAGACCGCCGATGTCAAGACAACGACGGTGACCACCGACGCCTCGATCATCCAGACCCGCCACCGCATTCCGGAAACAGCTCTGCACGAGGGCCAGATACTGGTCTACCAGGTGCCGATTCCGGAGCCGTTGCGGTTTCTCGAGCCGCGCGAGACCGAGACCCGCAAGATGCATGCGCTCGAGGAATACGGGTTGATGCATGTGAAGCTCTACGAGGACATCGCGCGCAACGGGCATATCGCGACCACCTATGCCTATCCGGTCAAGGTCGAGGGACGTTACGTGATGGATCCGTCGCCGACGCCGAAATTCGACAATCCGAAAATGCATCGCTCAGCCGCGCTGCAGCTGTTCGGCGCAGGCCGGGAAAAGCGCATCTATGCGATCCCGCCGCATACCGATGTGGTCAGTCTCGATTTCGAGGATCACCCGTTCGCAATCCAGCACTTCGATCAGCCCTGCGCGCTCTGCGGCGCCGAACAGGTCTATCTGGACGAGGTGGTGCTCGATGACCGTGGAGGACGGATGTTCGTGTGTTCCGACACCGATCACTGCGAAAGCCGCAGGGCGGATGGGCACCGTGGGGCGTTGCTCGGCGATCCGGTGCTTGACGACCGGAAGGAGGCTTCGTGATGCAGAGCGCTCAAAGACAGGACGTTGCCAAGATGCAGGCCTCCGGCGAAGCGGAGCGTCCGCTGCTTTCGGTGGAAGGCATCACCCGGGTTTATGGCGAACGCATCGGCTGCGCGGATGTGAGTTTCGAGCTTTTTGCCGGTGAAGTTGTCGCGATCGTGGGCGAGTCCGGATCGGGCAAGACGACCTTGCTCAATTGCATTTCCTCCCGGCTGACCCCGACCTGCGGACGGGTGACTTACCGGATGCGCGATGGCGAGATTGCCGACATCTACAAGATGGCGGAAGCGGAGCGCCGTTACCTGATGCGCACTGATTGGGGATTTGTGCATCAGAATCCGATTGACGGGTTGCGGATGACCGTGTCGGCCGGCGCCAATGTCGGCGAGCGTCTGATGGCCATCGGCGACAGGCATTACGGAAACATCCGCGACACCGCCATCGAATGGCTGGAACGGGTGGAGATTGCCGCCGACCGGGTCGACGACCAGCCCCGCGCGTTTTCGGGCGGCATGCGCCAGCGCCTTCAGATCGCGCGCAATCTGGTGACCGAACCGCGTCTGGTGTTCATGGACGAGCCCACCGGCGGCCTCGACGTGTCGGTTCAGGCACGCCTGCTCGATCTGCTGCGCGGCCTGGTGGCCGACCTCGGGCTGGCGGTGGTCGTCGTCACCCATGATCTCGCCGTCGCCCGTCTGCTTTCGGACCGGATGATCGTGATGAAGGACGGCAGGGTGATCGAAGCGGGGCTTACCGATCGCGTGCTTGATGATCCGAGAGCCGCCTACAGCCAACTTCTCGTGTCCTCGATCCTGCAGGTGTAAGGCGATGAACTCCCTTCTGATTGCGTCCGAAGTCCACAAGACCTTCACCATGCACATGCGCGGCGCCGTGGAATTGCCGGTCGTCGCCAATGTGTCCTTTGCATTGAGGGCCGGCGAATGCTCCGTGCTCGGCGGCCCTTCCGGCGTGGGCAAGAGTTCGATCCTGAAAATGCTTTACGGCAATTACGGCTGCGACGGCGGGCAATTGCTGGTGCTGCATCATGGAAAGCATGTCGACATTGCCGCCGCAAGTCCCCGCAAGGTGCTGGAGATCCGGCGCGACACCATCGGATATGTCAGCCAGTTCCTGCGCGCGGTGCCGCGTGTTTCCGCGCTCGATGTCGCCGCAGAGCCACTGTTTGCTCGGGGCGTCGCACGGGAAGAGGCGCATGAGCGGGCACGGGTGCTGTTCACCCGGCTCAATCTGCCGGAGCGGCTTTGGTCGCTGCCGCCCGCCACATTCTCCGGCGGTGAACAGCAGCGGGTGAACATCGCGCGCGGCTTCATCACCGATCATCCGGTGCTGCTGCTTGACGAGCCCACAGCATCGCTTGACGCTGCCAATCGCGAGGTCGTCATCGACCTGATTGCGGGCAAGAAGGCAAAAGGCGTGGCTTTGCTCGGTATCTTCCATGACCAGGAAGTGCGCAATGCGGTGGCCGATCAGATCATCGATGTGTCCGCCTTTGCTGCCGGCAGGCCGGCTGCATGACGCGGCTGTCCGAAACCCCGCTGGTGGACCCGACCGCCAAAATCGTCGGGAGCACCCTTGGCCGTTACACCGAGGTCGGAGCCGGCTGTACCGTGGCGCATTCCGAGATGGGTGACTATTCGTACTGCGTCGAGAACACCCAGATCGCCCATGCAAAAATCGGCAAGTTCGCAAACATCGCGAGCCATGTCCGCATCTACGCCAGCATGCACCCGATGGAGCGGGCTTCGCTGCACCATTTCTCCTATCGATCGTCCTGGTATTTCGACGGGGAGAGCGATGATCAGGAATTCTTCGACTGGCGGGCCGGGCAGGGGATCACCATCGGTCACGACACCTGGATCGGCCACGGCGCCGTGATCATGCCGGGTGTCACCATCGGCAACGGGGCCATTGTCGGCGCCAATGCGGTGGTGACCAAGGATGTGGCGGATTTCGCCATCGCCGTGGGCGTGCCCGCGCGGACGATCAAGCAGCGGTTCTCCGACGACATTGCACGCCGGCTGGATGCGCTCGCATGGTGGGACTGGGAACATGAGCGGCTGCGTGCGGCGCTTCAGGATTTCCGGTCGATGCCGGTGGAGGCATTCCTCGACCGTTACGGCTGACGGCACCGCACCCGCAGCGGTTTGCCCATGGGCCTCACCGGGGTCTGCGGCTGAGACCGGACAGAAATGTTCCTACATGGAACCAGCGCGCCCGGTGTTTCGGCCGGGCCGCGATGTCGTGCGTTGTCTTGGTCCCCGACACGGTCAGCAAGCCTTGCAAACCCTCGGAAACGCCGGGGATTGGCGTGCAACTGGCAGGGTGCTGTGGATGGTTACAAAACTGACATCAAACCGACATTGCAGGTTCACATGCCTCCGCTAGTCCACCTTGCAGAGACTTCCAAACCCGGATGATCGCAAGGGACACTGATTATGCTTGAGTTGACCGAAGTGACGCGCCGTTTCGGCGCCAACACCGCAGTCGACACCGTGAGCCTGTCCATTCCCGAGGGGCAGATGGTTGGCGTCATAGGCCGCTCAGGCGCCGGAAAATCCACCCTGCTGCGGATGATCAACCGGCTGACAGGTGTCAGTGACGGGGTGATTTCCCACTCCGGCCGAGTGGTTTCGAGCCTGACCGGCCGCGAACTCAGGAACTGGCAGCGCGATTGCGCCATGATCTTCCAGCAGTTCAACCTGGTGCCGCGTCTGGACGTGGTGTCCAACGTGCTGCACGGCACGCTGAACATGCGCTCGACATTCTCGACGATGTTCAACCTGTTTCCGCGCGATGACATCCTGAGGGCGATCTCCATTCTCGAGCGGCTTGGGGTTGCCGAGAATGCGCCGAAGCGCGCCGAGGCGCTTTCCGGAGGGCAGCAGCAGCGTGTCGCCATCGCCCGGGCGCTGATGCAATCGCCGAAGCTGATCCTCGCCGACGAGCCGATCGCCTCGCTTGATCCGCTCAATGCGCAGATCGTGATGGACGCACTCAGGGACATCAACCGGCAGGAAGGCATCACGGTGGTGACGAACCTGCATACGCTCGACACGGCGCGCAATTATTGTGAGCGTATCATCGGCATGGCGCAGGGCAAGGTCGTCTTCGACGGCAAGCCGGATGCGCTGACCACCGAAGCCGTCCGCGCCATCTACGGATCGGGCGCCGATGGCGAGGAAATTTCCGAATCCATGACCTCGACGAGCCTGCGCGCCCGGGGCCGTCCCGCCGACATCAAGGCGCGTACCACTGCTTCCGGCAAGGTGGTCCTGGAGACGACCTGACCCGGAAAGCTCGATGGCCGGTCAGCGCATGACGGCCGGGATGAACACTTTCGCCTGCCCATTCCACCAACCCCCGAACGGAGACAAGCCCATGATGAAAACAATCCTCGTTGCGGCAACCGCCGCACTTCTGTCCACCAGCGCCTTCGCCCAGGATGCCATCAGCGAATTCCGCATCGGAATCCTCGGCGGCGAGAATGCCCAGGACCGCCTGACTTCGAACGAATGCCTGCGCGCTTACGCCGAGGAAGCTCTCGGCGTGCCGGTCAAGCTGTTTACCCCGGCCGATTATGACGGCGTGATCCAGGGCATGCTCGGCGGCTCGATCGACATGGCGTGGCTCGGCGCCTCTTCCTATGCAAAGGCCTATCTGACCGACCCCGAGTCGGTTGAGCCGGTGCTGGTCAAGACCAACCTCGACGGCTCGTTCAGCTATCACTCGATCGGTTTTGCCCGCAAGGACAGCGGCATCTCCTCGCTCGCAGACATGAAGGGCAAGACCTTCGGTTTCGGTGATCCGAACTCGACCTCCGGCTACCTCATCCCGTCGATCGAAATCCCGCAGGAAACCGGCGCTTCCATGCAGAGCGGCGACTATTTCGGCGAAGTCAAGTTCACCGGCGGACACGAGCAGACCATCGTTGCTGTTGCCAATGGTGAAATCGACGCCGGCGTGACCTGGGCAGACGGCCAGGGCAACTGGGAAGACGGCTACAATTCCGGCGCCCTTCGCAAGGCGACCGATTCCGGTCTCGTGGACATGAACGAGATCGTCGAGATCTGGAAGTCCAAGCCGATCCCGGAAGGTCCGGTCACCCTGCGCAAGGCACTCCCGCAGGACGTCAAGGACACGATGATCGACCTGGTCGGCTCCATGCACGAAAAGGATCCGCAGTGCGCCTACAACATCGCCGCCGGCGAGACCGCAGGCTTCAAGCCGATCACCCATGAAGCCTACGAATCGATCGTCGCAGTTCGTCAGGCCAAGACCAACTAAGGCTTTTGCCCACCGGTCGCGGGGAGCCATCCGGCTCCCCGCTTTTTGTTCGTGAAGGATGCCCGCCGATGAGCGACATGACCGCGCAGCACGACGGCTCGGCCGCTTCGAAGGCGATCCGCGAAAACTATCTCGAGATGGCCCGCCGGAAGCAGATGTATGGCGGTATCCTTCTCATCGTGTTCATCGCCCTGCTGGTTTCCGGGTTCAGGGTGGCCGATGCCAGGAATGCCGGCCGGTTCTGGGATGGCATAACCCAGGTCTTCGAGTTTCCGTCCGAAGTCATCGAAGAGGGAATCGAGAAGGCCGGATTGCTCCCCGCCCTGCTGCTCGAGTTTCTGCCGTCACTGATTGAAACCCTCAACATCGCAGCCGTCTCGACGATCATCGGTTCGGCGGCCGCCATCGTTCTGTCGCTGCTGTCGACCCGGGGGCTGGCGCTGTGGCCCCGGATGATCCCCGTCTTCCGGCGTCTGATGGACGGCATGCGCGCGATCCCCGAGATCGTGATCGCGCTGGTCCTGATCTTCATTCTTGGGGGCGGGCCGGTTCCGGCGATGATCGCCATCGCCATTCACACGGCAGGAGCCCTTGGCAAACTGTTCTCTGAGGTTTCCGAGAATGCCGACCTGAAGCCGGTCGAGGGGCTTTCATCGGTGGGTGCAAGCTGGTTCCAGAAGATGTGGCTCGGGGTCCTGCCTCAGGTCGCGCCGAACTGGTTCTCCTACGGACTGCTGCGCTTCGAAATCAACATACGCGCCTCCGCCATTCTCGGCTTCGTGGGCTCGGGAGGCATCGGGCACGACCTGCGGCTGGCCATGCAGTGGGGGCAGGGACGCTATGACGAGGTCGTGGCGATCTTCATCCTTCTGTTCGCCACGATCGTCTTCTTCGACCAGCTGTCGAGCAACTACCGCAACCGCCTCGTAAAGGGACACTGACATGAGCTCTCTCGATACGGGCCTGGTTTCGAGCGAGGACATGCGCAAACTGGTTCTCAGAGGATTCAGCCGCAAGCAGAAGCTGGCCTTTGCCGTGCCCGGTGTGATCCTGCTGTACCTGGTCTACGTGTTTTTCGCCTTTGACATTCCGGGCATCGCGGCACGCGCACGGCTCGACAATGCAGCAATTCTGGTCTCGGACTTCTGGTCGTACAAGACCCATGTTACCCGCGACAACCGCGACAATGAGGTGACCGTATCGATCGAGGGCGAAGCCAAGGGCCGCTATCCCGACGGTATGCTGCCGGACTGGGTGATGATGGACAACGGGGTCACCCGCATCGATCTCGATGAGGGTCATGTGGTGGTCTTCGATGACGATGGCGCCCGCTACACCGTGCCCGGCTACGGCGTCATCAACATCTCTCCGGAGGTCGGGGGACTGAAGCTTTCGCTCCCCGACGGGGAAATGCCGGACTGGATCAGCGCCTCGAGAACCCGCGTAGCCGTGACGACGCCCCAGGGGCGTTTCAGCTACACCCGCAACAGGACCGAAGTCTTCAGGTACCAGGCGGGCTGGGAGCTTTTCTTCTTCACGCTGGACAGCCCGTTTTACGGCAAGTCGGTGCTCGAACTTGTCAGGCTTGCAACCGTCGGCGAGCGCGTCGATCGGGCCTTGCCCAATGTTTTTGCCATGGCGCGGGACTTCTGGAACAACGCGATGTGGCGACATGGGGATGTGGCATGGGCGTTGTTCGAGACCATCCTGATGGCGTTTCTCGGAACGATGGGCGCCGCACTGATCGCACTGCCGCTGGCGTTCCTGGCTGCCGGAAACTTCACGCCTTCGCGACCGATCCTGTTTCTGTTGCGCCGTCTGTTTGACTTCCTGCGCGGTGTCGACGGGCTGATCTGGACCATCATTCTCTCGCGCGCCTTTGGCCCGGGTCCGATGACCGGCGCGCTGGCGATCCTGCTCACCGATACCGGCACCTTCGGGAAGACATTCTCGGAGGCCCTGGAAAACATCGACGGAAAGCAGGTCGAGGGTGTTCAATCGACAGGCGCCTCGCGCATCCAGCAGGCCCGGTTCGGTGTCATTCCGCAAGTAACACCTGTGCTTTTGAGCCAGGTCCTGTACTTTCTCGAATCAAACACCCGCAGTGCGACGGTGATCGGCGCAATCGTCGGCGGCGGCATCGGCCTGCTGCTGACCCAGGCCATCGCCACCCAGAAGGACTGGGAAGAAGTGAGCTATTACATAATCCTTATCATCCTGATGGTGATGGCGATGGATACATTGTCGGGCTGGCTGAGAAGCCGCCTCATCGGGCGGACATCCTAGACATGAGGTATGCACTTTACTTCACCCCGGAGGCCGGATCGGAACTCGCAACGCTCGGCGACACGTGGCTCGGACGCAGTCCCGCGACAGGCAAGGCGATGGAACAGCCGGACTTCCCCGGACTTCCGGGAAGCGATCTCGCGCGCTTTACCGGCCCGGCGCGGCGCTACGGGTTTCACGGAACGCTCAAGGCGCCTTTCCGCCTGGCGCCCGACGCGAGCGAAGCCAGGCTTCTCGACGCGATGCGGTCCTTTGCGTCCGATACGCCCGCTTTCGAGATTGCCGCCCTCAAGGTCGATCTGTTGGAGGGGTTTCTTGCCTTGACGCCGGACGGCCGCGCGGATGAACTCAACAGCTTTGCCAACCGCGTGGTGGAACATTTCGAGCCGTTTCGCGACGAACTCTCCGAAAGCGAGATCGAGCGCCGCAATCCGGATCGGCTCTCGTCCGCCGAACTGAAGAACCTGTTGCGTTGGGGCTACCCTTACGTCTTCGATCAGTTCCGCTTCCACATGACGCTGAGCACGCGGCTTCCCGAGTCTGAAGTGCCGCGGGTGATGAGCGCCGCGACCCGGTATTTCGCGCCGGCGCTCAACGCTCCCGTTCCCGTGAGAACACTTGCGCTCTTTGTCGAACCTGAGCCGGGTGCCCCGTTTCAAATCCATAGCCGGATGCCTCTTGCGGCCGGAAAACAGCACAGAAAGACAGCCTGAATGAACACCGAGACAGTTCTGACCAATGCCCGCCTGGTCCTGAAGGATCAGGTCATCTCCGGGGCGGTGGTCGTCCGCGATGGCATGATTGCGGAGATTTCCGAAGGTCACTCCGGCGGCGGTCTGGACATGGAAGGCGACTACCTGATGCCGGGTCTGGTCGAGCTGCATACCGACCATCTCGAAGCGCATTACTCGCCGCGTCCCGGGGTTCGCTGGAATGCCATATCGGCAATCCAGTCGCACGATGCGCAGATAGCGTCTTCGGGCATCACGACCGTGTTTGATTGCCTCCGTCTGGGCTCGGATGAGGATGACGGTTTCAAGGTCGGCGAAATGCGGGCGATCGCGGATGCGCTCGAAGCGGCGCGGACCGAGAACCGGCTGCGGGCCGATCACCTGATACACCTGCGCTGCGAAGTGTCGGCTGCCGATGTGCTCGATCATTTCGCCGATTTCCGGACCGACGGACAGGTGCGGCTGGCATCGCTGATGGATCACGCCCCGGGGCAGCGTCAGTTCCAGACCATGGACCAATATACGCTCTACTACAAAACCAAGCGCGGGCTGTCCGATGAAGCCTTCGCCCACTTCGTCGCCCGGCGGCAGGAGTCGTCCGCCCGCTATTCGGACCAGCATCGCCGGGCGATCGCCGAGGCCTGCAAGGAGCGCGGCATCACCGTCGCCAGCCATGACGACGCCACACTCGATCATGTGGCCGAGGCCTCCGGGTTCGGCGTGCGACTGGCCGAGTTCCCCACCAGTGTCGAGGCCGCGCGGGCATCGCATGATGCCGGCATGAGTGTTCTGATGGGTGCGCCGAACGTGGTTCGGGGCGGGTCGCATTCGGGCAATATTGCTGCTTCCGATCTTGCGAGGCAGGGGGTTTTGGACGTGCTCTCTTCCGATTACGTGCCGTTCAGCCTTATCCACGCACCGTTCGTGCTGGCCGATGAGATTGACGGGATGGATCTGCCGACAGCGATCCGTCTGGTAACCTCGACACCGGCTGAAACGGTCGGTCTCGACGATCGCGGAAGCCTTCAGGCCGGCAAGCGGGCCGACATGGTGCGGGTTCACCGCAAGTCAGGCGTTCCTGTCGTCCGTTCCGTGTGGCGGCAGGGCGAACGGGTCGCCTGATGAGCGGCGAAGCGATGGACAGCGCGCCGGATCCCTCGGCCGACTGGGGCCGGCTGATCGTCGTGCTCGGTCCCAGCGGATCCGGCAAGGACACATTGATGTCGCACGCCCGGCGCGCGTTCGGCCAAGACGGTCCAGTGCTGTTTGTCCGGCGCGCGATCACCCGGCCGGCCGATGCGGGGTCCGAGGATCATGTGCCCATGAGCGAAGCGGAATTCGACACGGCGCTGGATGCGGGAGAATTCTCGCTGACATGGGCGGCCAACGGTCTCAAATACGGCCTGCCTCGCGAGATGATGGATCATCTGGCGCAAGGCAAGGTCGCTGTCGTTAACGGGTCGCGCGCGGTCTGGGACACCATCCGCCGGGTGGTTCCATCCGCCGTCGCCGTGGAAATCCGGGTGGAGCGTGACGTTCTGGCGCAAAGGCTCGAGGCGCGGGGCCGCGAAAGCCGGTCCGAGATTGCCGCGCGGCTGGAGCGGGCGGGCGCGCTCGAGCGCAGTTTCGAGCCCGATCACGTGATCGACAATTCCGGATCGGCGGATGTCGCCGCGGCGGAACTGGTCGGCGTGATCCGCTCAGCGATGGCGGTAGGCGCCTGAAACGTCCGGGAAGTGCTCGCTGACGGTCTCCGGGGAGTCGTTTCGGCTTACTCGTCGTCCTCATCGGAATCCGGGCCACCGTCAAGCCTGTGCTTGATGGCAAGCGCATAGATGACATTGAGGACATTGCGATCCTGGACGTTCGGATCGCTCAGCGCCAGCAGCGAGGCGCGAACCAGGCGCTTGCTGGTGGCCTTGGGGCAGTGCTTGAAGACGTAGTCGTGAAGTTCGACATCGGACAGCCCCATATAGGCGCCTTCGATCAAGGCGTCATAGACCTTCCGGATCTTCTTTTTCGGCATTTGCGCCTCCTGCCTGCACGCACTTTCGGCGCCGGGCTCCTTGCGCGCCGACGCGACGAAACAAAGTCTAGGAGTGATCGTTGTCACAAACAACGGGAACACGCCTATGGCTTGTTCTCGCGTGCCGCTTTCACGCGCACCGGACATTTTGTGCATATGCACATACATATCACTTTAACTGAACCTAATGTTAAATCGTTGTATGTTGATCTGGAGCGGGGCGGGAGTGAAGGGTGAAGCTTCGGGTTACGCCCGATCCGGCGTGTATCGCGCCAAACAGTGCAGGAAGGGAGAGGAATTCATGAAATCCGGCCGATTTTCGAGCAAGATGCTGATCGTGATGTGCTGCATTTTCGCGCCTGCTGGAGCCTCGGGCGAAGAAGCGCATGCGGACTCCGTCAAGAATTATGTCAGTCGCAGTGTCGTCCCCTGGCTTGATGATCCCGTCATCGTCGAAGCGCTGCGGGACCAGAACGAGAGGCACGCAGATCTTACGCAAGACGAAATCAACAAGCTCGACTTGAAGTGGCGCGCCCAGGTGACGACCTCCGATCGTCCCCTGGTCGATGAAGTCCTGGGCCGGGACATTTCCAAGTTTCTCGCTGAGAAGCAGGATGCGAGCCGGGGCCTGATCACGGAAATCTTCGTGATGGACAACAAGGGTCTCAATGTCGGTCAGAGCGAAGTCACATCGGATCTTTGGCAGGGTGATGAGGCGAAGTGGCAGCAGACATTCAAGGTCGGTACCGGTGCGGTTTTCATCGACGATGCCAAGACCGACGAGTCTACCCGTGCCCGCCAATCCCAGGCGAGCATTGCGATTTCGGATCCAGCGACCGGTGAGGCAATCGGAGCGATCACTGTGGGCATTGACCTCGACAGGCTGTGAGCCGCCACCAGAGCAGCCACCGGTGAGAAAACTTCAGCACCGGGCGGGCAGCCTGACGGTGGAGACCGACAATTCGTGCCGTCAACGTCAGCGGTCCCGAGCCCCTTGTGCTGTCACATCAAGTTGGTATTTCGGGCCTATAGGTGACTGACGTTCTTGCCGCCGGCAGATGACCCGAGGACCCCGCATGAAACTCGTCCACATATCCGACATTCACCTGAATCCGCATCCCATTCTTGGCCTCGATCCGATCGCGAATTTCAGGTCCTGCCTGGCCTATGTCGAACAACATGACACCGACGCAGGCAAGATCGTCATCACGGGAGACCTGACCCATTTCGGCACCAGGGAAAGCTATCGTGAGCTCGAAGATATCCTGGCCGAAAGCAAGCTGCAGGGCCAGCTGGCTCCGCGGCTGCTGATCGGCAATCACGACGATCGCGAGATGTTCGCCTCGGTTTTCGGTGAGAGCCCGCGCGATGAAAACGGTTTCGTGCAGTGGACCGAGGATACCCCGGCGGGTCTGTTTGTCTATCTCGACACTGTCGATCAGGGCCGGCACGGCGGACGTTATTGTGAGGAACGGATGGAGTGGCTCGGGCGCGTGCTGGACGGCGTGCGCGAGAAGGGCAGGCGTGCCTATCTGTTCATGCATCACAATCCGGTGCGCGTGCATGTGGCGAATGCCGACATCATCGGCATCATCAACGAGCGCGAGTTCCAGGCCTTCTTGCATTCGTACAACGATGTGATCGCCCACATGTTTTTCGGCCACTGCCACTACACGCTCAGTGGTGCCTTCCGCGGAATTCCCTATTCGGCGCCACGGTCGACAAACCACGCCTGCTGGCCGGATTTCTCTGGACAGATCAACCGGATGGGCCACGGTGACCTCTCGCCCAACTACAATGTCTGCTTTCTCAATGAAGACAGCACCGTTGTTCACACCATCGACTTTCTCGATGCCGGCAAGGTCCAGTGGGAGGTCGAGACCGACAAATCGCTGGCGCCTGTGAACCTCTAGCCGGGTCGGGTCCACACAGAAATTATACAAAAGACAATGGCATTGACATTTGTATAGTGACGCGCGATGGTCTTTGCAAAAGGGGAGACCATCGTGCGCAACAAACGTTCGACCGAAGATGTGGCCATGGGAATTCGCAGGCGGGTGTTCGAGCACTCGATGCGCAACAATGGCGGTTATCTCAGCCAGGCCTGTTCGGCTGCCGAGCAGCTTGCCTTTCTCTACAACGAGGCGCTCAAACTGGGTGATCCGGTGCTGCCGCCCGTTCCACGTCCGTTTGCCGGCGTGCCGTCCGCCGACAATCCGGACTATGTCACCGGCGCCGGATACAACGGCCCGTTCGAGCCGCAATTCGACCGGTTGTTCATTGCTCCGGCGCATTACGCGCTCGTCGCCTATGCAACGCTGATCGAAACCGGCCGGATGGATGCGGAAGGCCTCGAGATGTTCAACAAGGACGGTTCATCGGTCGAGATGATCGGCGCCGAGCATTCTCCGGGCATGGAGGTGCACAACGGCACGCTCGGCATCGGGCTTTCGACCGGAGCGGGGCTCGCTTTCGGGCGCAAGCGCCGTGGCGAAACCGGCGAGGTCTGCGTCTTCATGTCGGACGGCGAAGTCCAGGAAGGCCAGACATGGGAAGCCGTACAGGCGGCAGCGCACCACCGTATCGACAATCTCTGGGCGCTGATGGATGTCAACGACCAGCAATGCGACGGCGCGATGGATTCGGTCATGGAAGTCCGCGACATTGCCGCCAAGTTCAGGGCTTTCGGCGCTGTGTGCATTGAAATCGACGCGCATGATCTCGATGCGATGCGGCAGGCCAAGGCCGAGCCGCACGAGGGCAGGCCGCTGATCATCCTGGCCCGTTCGTCTCCGACGAAAGGGATGAGCTTCCTGCAGCGGCGCTTCCCGCGTCTGCACTATGTGCGTTTCAAATCAGAAGAAGAACGGGCCGAAATGAACCAAGCCATTGCCGCCGAACTCGGCATCGACCCCGTTGAACTGGAGGTGCACTGAGATGGTTGAAATGGTCTCTCGTCCCTACGCTTCGGCATTCGAGGCCTTCGCGGTCAAGAACCCGGATGTGCTGTGCCTGTCGGCCGACCTGACCTCGTCCTGCGAGATCGACGGCTTCCGCGACCGGCATCCCGATCAGTTCCTGTCCCTCGGCATGGCCGAGCAGAACATGATGAGCTTCGCAGGAGGCCTCGGACTGGCAGGATACCGGCCGTTCCTGCATTCCTTCGGCGTGTTTCTGTACCGGCGCCCCTACGACCAGCTGATGGCTTCCGTCGCCTATCCGCGCCGCAAGGTGCGCCTGATGGGGTTCCTGCCGGGAATCACCACGCCTGGCGGCATGACACACCAGGCCATCGAGGATGTGGCGGTGATGAGGTCGATCCCGAACATGTCGATCCTCGAGACCGGGGATGCGACCGAGGTCGAGAGCATCTGCGAGGCTGCCGATTCCATTGACGGTCCGGTCTATTGCCGGGTCCTGCGCGGCTCGGTTCCGCGGCTGTTCGACACGCCGATCAAGGTCGGGGAAATGCGCGAACTCGCTCTCGGCGAGGACGTGCTCGTCGTTACCTCGGGGATTGCCACGGAAGAAGCGCTGCGCGCCCGCGATGCATTGTCGAGTGCGGGGGTGTCGATCCGGCATCTTCACATCAACACCATCAAGCCGTTCGGCGAGCAGGCCCTGCTCGATCACATCGGCTCGGTGTCCAAGGGGGTCGTCGTTCTTGAAAACCACGTCGTGGCCGGCGGCGTCGGTTCGCTGGTCGCCGAAATCATGGCGGAGAACGGTGTCGGAAAACCGCTCGTGCGCCTGGGCCTTCAGGACACCTATGCCCATGGCGGGTCACGCGGCTACCTGATGAAGCATTACGGGCTTGATGCCGGTGCGCTGGTGCGCGGTATCGAGAAGGTGATGGGGATCTCCACCGGTATCGACGAAGCCGCCCTGGCCACCGCCCGTGTCGACGCGGTGCATTCCGCGGTCAAGGCCGAGGCGTTGTAATCATGCAAGGCGACGATCGTTTCCGGGTCCGGTACAGGCTGAAGGCTGAAGACGGACGTGACGCCGAGATCCGTGCGACAGGCATCGCGCTTGAGCAGACGGTGGAAATTCCCGGCGATATCGTGCCCGAAGGCTATATCAGCGACATCATTGTCGGCCAGGTGGAGGATATTCGCGAAACCGGGCGGGACTGGTACGAGACGACCATATCCTACAGTCCCGACAGCGCCGGCGACGAGGTCATCCAGCTCATCAACGTGATCTTTGGAAACTCGTCGATCCAGCAGAACATCCGCGTCATCGGTTTCGACCCGGGGCCCGAAATCCGGACCCGTTTCAAGGGCGCGCGGTTTGGCATCGAAGGCATCCGTCAGCTTGTCGACCGCGAGGCCGGCGGCCTGATTTCGCCGGTGATCAAGCCGCAGGGATCAAGCGTGGCGGAACTGGCCGATATCGCCCGCCGCTGCGTTCTGGGCGGGGCCGACATCATCAAGGATGACCACGGCCTGGCCAACCAGAAGATGGCGCCGTTTCGCGAGCGGGTGAAAGCGATCAGCGAAGCGGTGGCGGAAGCCAATGCGGAATGCGGCGGATCGGCGCGGTATTTCGTCAATGTGACCGGCCATACCGGATATCCGGTGGACGAGGCGTTCCAGGCCAAGGAAGCCGGTGCGGGCGGGGTCCTGCTGATGCCCGGGCTGATGGGGTTCGGCGTCGTTCAGGCGTTGTCGCGCGACAGGTCGTTTGATCTGCCGATCATGACCCATCCGAGCTTCACGGGTCCCTTCGTGCTCACGCCTGAAACCGGGGTCGAGCATGCGCTGATGTATGGCGTGTTTCAGCGCCTGGCGGGATCGGACATCTCGGTCTTCCCGAATGTCGGCGGACGGTTCGGCTTCAGCGTCGCGCAATGCCGCTCGATCGCCGATGCCTGCCGTGACCCGGACGGGATCGGCACGCCGATGATGCCGAGCCCGGGCGGCGGGATGAGCGTCGAGCGGGCCCATGACATGGTGTCGATGTACGGGCCGGACGTCGTCTATCTTCTGGGCGGCAGCTTGCTCAGGGCAGGCGACAAGATCGGCGAAGCGGTCCGTGCGATGCGTGATGCGGTCGACCGGGCTGCCTCCGCCTGATCATCCTCAAGAACGACCGGCAGACAGAATAGGCGGCCTTTGAGCCGCCTTTTCTGTAATGTGCTGGATCGAGCGGTTCACGTCGTCGGTTTCGTCCGGACATGAAAAAAGGGCCGCATCCCGAGGATGCGGCCCAAGTCGTCCTGGGAGACGTGGTCTCGGATGCTCCTAGCGCGGGGGCAGGGGCATCCAATCGGTCATGGCGACATCGGCATGGGCGAATTGCGGCATGTTGGCCGACAGATCTTCCATGTTCTTGATGTCCTTTTCATTCAGGAACTCCTGGGTGATCAGCGTTGGCGGAACGACAACCTGGGCGCCCGGCTCGCCACCGGTGAGCATGATGGCAAGGGCACGCACCGAAACCTCGCCGACAACGGCCGGGTTGGTTGCGACAGTCGCCGCCCAGGCGCTGTCAGGCTCGCGCATCGCCGAGATGTCGGCGGTGGACACGTCGGCGGAGTAGATCTTGACGTCCTGCGACAGACCGGCCTCGTCGACCGCGATCTTCACGCCCTTGGCGAATTCGTCATAGGGAGCGAAGAAGACCGAGATGTCGGGATTGGCCTGCAGGACCGAACGGGCCTGGTTGGCGTTCGAGTTTGCAATCGGGTTGTCGAGGGTGCCCATCTGCGCAGCTTCGACGATGCCCGGATTGGCTTCCTTGACTTCTTCCCACGCGACGTGACGGCGATCGAGCGGAGCGATGCCGGGAACGTAAACGTAGCCGGCCTTCCACTCGGTGCCGTTGTCGGCGATCGCCTGTTCAAGCGCGAGCTTGCCAAGCAGGTAGTCCGACTGCTCGATCTGCGGGATCGCGTCGTTCTCGACGTTGACGTCGAAGGCAACAACCTTGATGCCCGCATCAACTGCGCGCTGGGCTGCTTCCTTCATGGATTCGGTCAGGCCGTGCTGGATGATGATGCCGTCCACGCCAAGCGCGATGGCCTGATCGACCATGTCGGCCTGAAGGGCTGCGTCCTGACGGCTGTCGAAAACGCGAAGGTCCACGCCAAGCGCCTTGGACTGGGCTTCGACGCCGGACAGATAGGCCTGGAAGAAGTCACCGGTCGAAAGGTAGCGCACCAGCGCGATCTTGACGTCACCGGGATTGTCGAGCGGTGCCGGCATCTCCTGGGCCTGGGCGATGGCGCCGAGCGGCAATGTTGCCGCGGCGGCGAGACCGGCAAACAGTGCCAGTGCTTTTCTGCGTATCAGTTTCATTTCGTTTCCTCCGTTGTATTTGCTTGTGGTTAGTGGCTCCCGGCTTTGCGTGCCGACAGCGAGAACGTGAAGATGAGCGCCAGGACGAGCACAAAGCCCTTGATGAAGTCCTGCGTGTAGTAGGGGGCATTCATCATGGTCAAGCCCTGCAGCAGGATGCCCACGAACAACGCGCCCATGGCGGTTCCGAAGGCATTGGGCTTGGCTGCGCCGAGAACCGCGAAACCGATCAGGGCCGCAGCCACTGCATCAAGCAGCAGGTTGGTGCCCGACGCGATGTCGCCGCGGCCGAGCCGGGCCGCAAGCAGCATCCCGCCCACCGACGCGAGCACGCCCGAGATCATGTAGGCCATGATCTTGTAGCTGTTGACGTTGGTGCCGGTCAGGCTGGCAGCGCGCTCGTTCGAGCCGATCGCATACATCAGCCGGCCGTGACGGGTGAGTTCGAGGAACCCCCACACCAGGATGCCGATGACAATCAGGAAGATCACCGGAGCGGGCAGGAGATTTTCCAGCATGAAATCGAACCTGTGGCGTCCGAGGGACAGGAACAGCGGCGAGAATGCGCCTTCGGCGGTCGAGCCGTCGGGAAGGGTCATGCCCATGGCGATCGAGCGGCCCTCGGTCGGGATGCGCTGCAGGCCCACCAGCAGGAACATCATTCCCAGTGTCGCAAGCAGATCCGGGATCTTGGTCTTGACGATCAGGAGGCCGTTGATCAGGCCGATGAAGGCACCCATCGCCAGGCAGGCGATGATGGCGACGAAAGCCGATTGTTCGAGCACCACCATCATGTAGGCGGACAGCATCATCGACGATGTGGCGACCGACCCGATCGACAGGTCGAAGCCGCCGACCACCAGGGTGCAGGTGACGCCAAGCGCGAGGATGCCGGTGATCGCCACCGACTGGAAAATGAAGACGGCGCTGCGCGGCCCGGCGAAGCCGTTGGCGAAGACCGAAAAGAAGATCACCAGACCCAACAGCAGCGCAAGAAACCCGTAGCGGATGGCGAGGTCGATGGCGCTCGAGGAACGGGGAGCGGACCTAGCGGGCTGGGTCACCGGGCCTGCGGCCGGTTCGGTCTGATCGGGGTGAATGCTCATGCGAATGCTGCCTCTTCGGGTTGCCCGGCTTGCTCCGGCGCAGACCCTGTTACCGCTGTCAGGATCTCGTTGAGATCCACGTTCTGATTGATGAATTCGGCCGTGATCGAATGCTCTGTCATGACCACGATCCGGTCGGCAACCTCAAGCGCCTCGTCGAGTTCGGAGACGAAGACCAGGGTTGCGCGTTTGGCGGCGGTCTCCCGGATCTTGCGGCCGATGTCCCGGCGGGCGCGGATATCGACGCCCTGGAACGGTTCGTCGAGCAGGAGAAGCCGGCACTCTTCCGCGAGCCAGCGTGCGAGCATGATCTTCTGCTGGTTGCCGCCCGAAAGCGTGTTGATCCCGTCGGCTTCACTCTGACAGACGACCGACAGGTCCCGGATCATCGTGTTGGCCGTATCGCGCTCCTTCGAACGTTTGACAAAGGAGAGCCGGGAGTAGCGCGAGAGAAAGGGGAGCGTGACATTGCGGGTCAGATTGAAATCGGCGATCACCGCATTGTTGGCCCGGTCCTTGGGCGACATGAACACACCGCAGGCGATCGCTGCCTTCGGGCTCGACGGGGTGTATGGCGTGCCGTCCAGATGCATGGTTCCGGCTTCAGCCCGGCTCAGACCAAAGAGGCACTGGGCCAGCGCGGTCTTGCCGCTGCCGAGAAGCCCGGTGACTGCAACAACTTCGTTTTCGGCCAGTTTCAAATCGAAGGGGCGGCTTTGCGGCAGCAGCTTCAAGCCGCTGATGTCGAGAACCTGCTTGCCACGCGCGCCGATCCTGATGTCGGCATCGGTCATCTGATGGCCGAGCATCGCGTTGACCGCGCCCTCGTAATCGAGGTGCTCCCCTTCGAAGACGCCGGAAATCTCTCCGTCGCGCATGGAGACGATGCGATCGGCGATCCGGCGGATGTCCGACATGCGGTGGGAGATGTAGAGAACGGCGACGCCCTTGGCAGACAGTCTCTCGACCAATCCGAACAGCCGTTCGGCCTCGGACGCGGAGAGCGAGGACGTCGGTTCATCGAGGATCAGCAATTTCGGATTGTGCGCCATGGCCCGCGCAATGGCGATCAGCTGCCGGTCAGCGATGCCGAGCTCGGATACGGGCTGGCGGACATTCAGCGCCAGACCCATCTGGCTGGCAATGCGCTCGGCTTCGGCGTTGTTCTGGCGGCGCTTGAGCAAGAAGCCATAGCCGGGCTCCGCCATCCGGTCGATCAGAAGGTTCGAAGCGACATCGAGATCGGGTATCACGCCGTCATTGATGTTCTGGTGCACGGTCACCACGCCCGCCCGGATCGCCTCGGCGGGGTTCGAGGGGCGGAATGGATTTCCAACAAGCGTGACCGATCCGGAATCCAGTGCGTGGACACCGCTGAGGATCTTGACCAGTGTGGACTTGCCGGCGCCGTTTGCTCCCATGAGCACGGTCACCGCACCGGCGGGCAGCGACAGGTTGAGACCCTTCAGGACACGATTGTCGCCAAAGGATTTTTCCACGCCCACGAGTTCGCAAAGAGTTTCGGTCATTCGTTCCTCCGGATGGGATGAAAACAGCAGCGGTGACAAAAGTCAACACATATTGACAAATGAGTGAAACGGGTTTTAGGCTGCACGGAATTACGGTCGCAAATGCCCGTCGGGAGGTCCTAATTGAGCAACGAATACAAAGCCTTATCGCCTGAAACGCTGGGCGATCGCCTGGGTGACCTTGATGTCATGAAACAGGCTGTCGGCAGCAATTCCGCAAGCTGGACGGTGCGCGAGGTGGGTGACGGCAACCTCAATCTGGTCTTCATCGTCGAAGGCGAGGCGGGCAGCGTCATCGTCAAGCAGGCGCTTCCCTATGTGCGTCTCGTGGGCGACAGCTGGCCTCTGCCGCTCAAGCGGGCGTTCTTCGAGTATCACGCCCTGACACGGCAGGACGCGAGAGATCCGGGCAGCGTGCCGAAGGTGCTCTACTTCAGTGAAGCGCAGGCGCTGATCGTGATGGAGCGTTTGCAGCCGCACATCATCCTGAGGCAGCAGACGATGGAAGGCCGCAAGGTCGAGGGTCTGGGCAGGCGCATGGGCCTGTTTGCGGCGCGAACTGCGTTTCGCGGCTCCGATTTGTCCATGGCAGCGCCCGACAAGAAGGCCGACACAGCCTTGTTCGCGGGCAATGTCGAACTTTGCGACATCACCGAGGCGCTGGTCTTTACCGATCCCTATTACGATGCCGAGATGAACCGGCATACGACCCCGCAGCTCGACGGTATCGTTGCCGAGCTTCGCGCCGACGAGGCGCTGAAGGTCGAGGTTCAGCACATGAAGCGGGCGTTTACCTCCCGCGGTGAAACCATGTGTCATGGCGATCTGCATGCCGGGTCGATCATGGTCACATCCGACGAAGCGCGCGTCATCGATCCGGAGTTCGCCTTCTACGGCCCCTTCGGCTTCGATATAGGCATGCTGATCGGCAACTATCTGATGGCCTATCACGCCATGCCCGCTCATATCGCGGATGCACAGGCCTGCAAGGACTACCAGGAATGGATCCTGTCGGTGATCGAGGAAACCTGGTCGGTCTACTGTGCCGAGTTCCTCAGATTGTGGCGCACCGAGCGCACCGGCATTCTCTATCCTGCGGCGCTTTACGAGGATCAGGGGCATCATTTTGCATCGGAAGCCGCGGCCCAGCAGCTTCTGGGCGAAATCTTCCGCGACCTCGTCGGCATTGCCGGCATCGAGATGCATCGCCGCATCCTCGGACTTGCGCATGTCGCGGAACTCGACACGATCGAGGACGAGGACCTGCGTGCGAAATGCGAGACCAAGTGCCTGAAACTCGGGCAGCTTCTTGTGATGAACAGGAACCGTCTCACTGGAATGGACGCCGTCATCGCGGCGGCACGGCAAACCGAATCCGGAGCAATGGCATGAAGGTTGGCGACACACACTATCAGTCGATCTGGTTCGACGGCCATGCGGGCCGGGTCAAGATCATCGATCAGCGCTGGCTTCCGCACGAGTTCCGGGTGGTCGAGATCGACAGCCTCGACGAGTTCGCAACCGCGATCCGCGACATGTGGGTCCGCGGCGCGCCCCTGATCGGGGCAACGGCCGCTTACGGGATCGCGCTTGAAATGCAGCGCAACCCGTCCGAGGCGGCGCTCAATTCCGCCTGGGATCTGCTCCACGAGACGAGGCCGACGGCCATCAACCTGCGCTGGGCGCTTGACGAGATGCGCCAGGTTCTCGCGCCGCTGCCCGAAAGCGAGCGTGCGGCCGCCGCGTTCCGCAAGGCTGCGGAGATCTGCGAGGCCGATGTGGAAACGAACCGGATGATCGGAGTCCACGGGCTGGAAATCGTCAAGAAGATCGCCGCCACCAAGAAACCCGGCGAGTCCGTGAATATTCTCACCCATTGCAATGCGGGCTGGCTCGCCACGGTCGACTGGGGAACCGCGACTTCGCCGATGTATCACGCGGTCGAAGCCGGAATTCCGATTCATGTGTGGGTCGATGAAACCCGGCCGCGCAACCAGGGCGCCCAGCTGACGGCCTGGGAAATGAATAGCCACGGGATTCCGCACCACCTGATCACCGACAATGCCGGTGGGCACCTGATGCAGCACGGCCAGGTCGACATGGTGATTGTCGGCACCGACCGGACAACGTCATCAGGCGATGTCTGCAACAAGATCGGCACCTATCTCAAGGCGCTTGCCGCGCATGACAACAATGTGCCGTTCTACGTGGCGCTGCCATCGTCGACCATCGACTGGACGGTGGATGACGGTGTGCGCGAGATCCCGATCGAGGAGCGTGACGACCGCGAAGTCACCCACGTGTTCGGCCGGCTGGAAGACGGAACGGTGACCTCGGTGCAGATCTCTCCGGACGGCACGCCCGGAGGCAATCCGGCCTTCGATGTGACGCCGGCGCGGCTGGTGACCGGACTGATCACCGAGCGCGGTGTCGCCAAGGCAAGCCCGGAAGGGCTGCTGGAGCTGTTCCCCGAGCGGCGCAGCGCTGCATAAGGCTGTCTGAATGAAAGGGTGGCCGGCGTTGGTGCGCCGGCCGGTATTTGGGTCGCTCAGGCGAGCTCCATCATGGCGGCGGCGCAGCTCTGGCTGGTCACCATGTGGGTCGCGTAACCGCCGCGCATGGCGGCGACGGCGGCGGCGACCCGGTCCTGTCCGACCGAGACCAGAATGCCCATGTCGCGATGGCGCAACTGATCGAGCTCAATGCCCATCATCCGGTCGTCCAGGGGGCCGCCGACCGGATCGCCCCTGGCGTCGATGAAACGCCCGCACAGGACGCCGACGGCGCCGTTGGCAATGTAGTCCTGAAGTTCCTTCTGGCTCGCCACGCCGCTCGAGGCAACATGGCTGTTGGGCAGGCAGGACCCGACCGCAAAGAGCGTCTTGTTGCAATGGTTGATGGCGTCGAGCTGGTTGGCAATGAGGGTTTCGGCGCGCAGCGTTTCGGCGATCTCCGCAGTGCTCAAAATGGCCGGGACATGCAGGTTGATGCAGTTGGCCGAGAACTTTCGCGCCACGTTTGAAGAGCAGACGTCGGCGGAAAATCCATAGGGGGTCGCCATGGATCCGACCAGTTGCAGAACGGTCAGGTCCGGAATGACCGTCTGCTCCAGCTGTTCGGCGACGTCATAGATGGTCTTGCCCCAGGCCACGCCCAGCCGGTCACCCGGTTCGAGCAGGCTCGGCAGCCAGTCGGCCGCTCCGCGGATGATGCGGCTCGCCTGATCTTCGGCAGTGCCGCTGCCATCGGGCAGGATATAGGCGGCCTTGAGGCCAAAACTCTCGCACAGCGCGATGGCTGCGCGATGGCTGTTGAAGGCTTCCGGCGAGAGCTTCGTGTGGATGTAGCCGCGTTCCCGGGCTTCCTGGAGATAGTTGACCACCGTGGCGCGGGAGACTTTCAGCCGGTTCGCGATGTCGCTCTGATTGAGCCCGTCGTGATAATAAAGCCAGGCGGTTTCCACGACGATGTCTTCGCCGCTGATCTGTTTGGTGGAGCGCCTGGTCGAGTTTTGCGGCATTGCTTCCCATCACTGCTATGTATACATTTGACAATAACATGTGACTTTTGTCAAATGCGTCAAATTCAAGGCAGGAGAAGGTAATGCGGCAAAACAGATGGAATGACAAGGAAGCCGAGGCAAGGCTGCGCGATGCGGGCAACCATCCGGCCGATCAGGCGCTGGCGCTCCGGGTCTATTCATCGCGGCTGATCGGGGCCGATCCGGACCTCGTGATGCATGGCGGCGGCAACACCTCGGTCAAGGTCGAACGGGAAGATCTGTTCGGTCAGCGCCGGAGTGTCCTCCATGTGAAGGGAAGCGGCTGGGATCTGGATACGCTCGAAGCGCCGGGCCTGCCGGGTGTCCGCCTCGATCCTCTCCTGAAAATGCGTGAACTCGGCGCGCTGTCGGACGAGGACATGGTCAACATGCAGCGCTCCAACCTTCTCGATTCGGGTGCGCCGAACCCGTCGGTCGAGACGTTGCTGCATGCATTTCTGCCGCACACATTTATCGATCACACCCACGCCACCGCGTTTCTGGCGCTGGCAAATCTTCCGGAGGCCGAGGCGGCGATTGCCGAGATCTTCGGCGACCGGCTGGCGGTGGTTCCCTACATCATGCCGGGCTTTGCGCTGGCGAAGAAGGCCGCAGAGGTTTTTGAAACCAATCCGGAGGTCGAGGGACTTGTGCTGCTCAAGCATGGCCATTTCACCTTCGGCGGGACGGCCCGCGAGAGCTATGACCGGGTGATCGAACACACCAATCTGGTCGAGAAATGGCTTGAAAAGCGCAGTAGCGGGCGCCGGTTCGAAACCACCGTCAAGCGCGACCGGAACATCGCCGAAAGCGAGACGGCTTCGAAGGTGCTGCCGGTCCTGCGCGGCGCGATCGACCGTGTCCGCGGTTCCCATCACGGCATGACGAGCAAGCCCGTGGTGATGGATGTCCGCACGGGTCCGGAAATCGACGCGTTCCTGAGCCGGACTGATCTTGATGAATTGGCGGTGCGGGGTGGTGCTTCGCCCGACCACGTGATCCGCACCAAGGGCCAGCGCCTCGTACTGACGCGCGACGACATCGATGCAGGTGATGGACGGATCGGCGAAAAGGTTGAGGCCTTCGCAGATGCCTACAGAGCGCTGTTTGAGCGTCAGAACAAACGTGTGGGCGGAACCAAGGTGCTGCTTGAGCCACATCCTTGCGTTGCGTGGATAGAGGGCCTCGGCATCGTCGGGATCGGCAAGGATGCCGCGGCCGCATCCGCAGCCTCGGACATCTCGGAGCAGACCGTGGAGGTGATGAGCCAGGCAGAGGCGGCCGGCGGTTTTCATCCCATCGGCGAGGACGATCTCTTCGACATGGAATACTGGTCGCTCGAACAGGCAAAGCTTGCCAAGGCGGCGGACAAGCCGTTCGGCGGGCGGATCGTCGCGGTGACCGGCGGAGCGGGCGCCATCGGTCTGGCGACGGCGAAGGCTTTCGCCCGCGAAGGCGCCGCTATCGCGCTGATCGATTTCGACCGTGAGGCCTGCGAGAAGGCGGCCGCCTCGATCGGAGGCAATTGTCTGGCCGTGGTGGCGGACCTGACGGCCAAGGGTGCGGCGGATGCGGCGATCAGGTCGGTGACCGAACGTTTCGGCGGACTGGATGTACTGGTTTCCAACGCGGGCGCTGCTGTGCAGGGCAACCTGCTCGAACTCGACGAGGACAAGCTGCGGTCGAGTTTCGAGCTGAACTTCTTCTCGCATCTTGCCATGGCGCGCGCTGCGGCACGCGTGTTCCGGCTGCAGGGACATGGCGGGCAGATGCTCTTCAACGTCTCCAAGCAGGCGGTCAATCCGGGCAAGGGTTTTGGCGCCTACGGCCTGCCCAAGGCCGCGACCTTCTTCTTGGTGCGTCAACTGGCGCTCGAACTGGGCGGCGAGGGCATCCGCGTCAATGGCGTGAATGCCGACCGGATCCGCTCCGGCCTTCTGACAGACGAGTTCATCTCCTCACGCGCCGAGGCGCGGGGTGTGACGGCAAGCGACTACATGGCCGGCAATCTGCTCAAGGCGGAAGTCGAGGCGCATCACGTGGCCGATGCCTTTGTTGCGCTGGCAAAGTCGGAGCGCACAACGGCGCACGTGATCACCGTGGATGGCGGCAATATCGAGGCGGCGCTGCGCTAGGTCCCGGTCGGGCGGTCAGTTCTTTTCCCGGTCGTCGAAGGCGACCGGGCCGCCCTGTTTCTTCCAGTCGCCGAAGCCGTTCCTGATGTGGGCTGCTTCGAAGCCCATGTCTTTCAAGGTTGCCGTTGTCAGCGCCGAGCGCCAGCCCGAGGCGCAATGAAAGACGAAGGTCTTCGGCTCGCCGAAGATCTCCTTGAAGTAGGGGCTTTGCGGATCGACCCAGAATTCCGCCATGCCGCGCGGACAGTGAAAACTGCCGGGGATGAAGCCCTCGCGTTTGCGTTCGCGCACATCACGCAGATCGACGATGACGACATCGGGATCGTCGAGCATGGCAATTGCATCAGCGGTTTCGATTTCCCTGATCCGGGCGCGGGCCGCTGCGACGAGATCGGCAACGGGCGTGATTGTCCTGGCCATGGCGGTTCCTGTTGCGGCGACAGATGCTTTGTGTCCGTCATGATTGACGGAAACGGGTCCATCGTACAACAGTCCCGACAAGCCGGTCGTGCGAATTTGAACTCGCGCAGGCCACTGGCGTTGGATGGAGCATGCATGACGGCTGAACCGGGAATATCATTGTGGGACGCAACCGCGCGGGAGACCGATCCGGGTTCGCCGCTCGATGGCGATGTCACGGTTGATCTCGCCATTGTCGGGGGCGGATACACCGGTTTGTCGACGGCGCTCCACGCGGCCGAAAAGGGGCTGAGCGTCTGCGTTCTGGAAGCGCAGCAGATCGGCCATGGCGGTTCGGGACGCAATGTGGGGTTGCTCAATGCCGGGCTCTGGCTGCCGCCGCAGGATGTGCGGGCGCGGCTTGGCGAACGGCAAGGCGCCAAGCTCGTCGATATTCTGGGCGAGGCACCGGCCTATGTCATGTCGCTGATCGAGCGCCACCAGATCCAGTGCGAATTGACCCGAAGCGGGACCATTCATGCAGCGCATTCGCCCAAGGGGCTGAAGGATCTTGAAAGGCGGGTCAGGGAATGGGAGCGGCTTGGCGCTCCGGTGCGGCTGCTCTCCAAGGACGAGGCTTCAGGCCTGATCGGGTCCGACGCCTTCTTCGGCGGCCTTCTGGATGCCAGAGCCGGGACGCTCAACCCGATGGGCTATGTGCGCGGCCTTGCGCGCGCGGCAAGGGCAGCGGGTGCGCGGATTCACACCGGCGTCGAAGTCTCGGCGCTGCGCCGGAACGGGACTGGCTGGACCGTGGCAACGGTCCATGGACAGGTGACCGCCGGCAAGGTGGTGCTGGCCACCAACGCCTATTCGGACAATCTGTGGCCGGGGCTGAAGGCGAGTTTCGTCTCCATCGATTTCTTTCAGGTCGCCACACGTCCGCTTGGTGACCGCGTAGCCGGAATCCTCCCAGAGCGGCAAGGGCTCTGGGATACCGGAAAAATCATGTTCTCGTTGCGCAGGGATGCCGAGGACCGGTTAATCATCGGCTCCATGGGATCGCTGATCGGCGGCGAAGGTGGTCTCTCGGAACGATGGGCTCACCGCCAGCTTTCGCGCCTGTTTCCGTCGCTGGGAGCGGTGGAGTTCGGAACCGCCTGGCACGGCCGGATCGCCATGAATGCCGAGCACATGCCGCGCATTCACCGGCTTGAGCAGGGGCTCTACACCCCCATCGGCTACAATGGCCGCGGAATTGCGCCAGGAACCGTGTTCGGCAAGGCGATCGCCGATCTTGTTGCCGGCGGAGACGAAGCGGATCTGCCGATGCCGGTGACCGGCGCAAAGCGGGAACGGATGTCCGGCCTGAAGGCCGGTTTCTACCGCGCGGTGTTTTCCGCCAACCAGGTTCTCAAGAGCATCTAGGCCTTCGTTGGTTCCGATGGGGGGATCGATGGCGGACGCCGGATTGGTGTCGACACGGGCGGGATAATGTGATCCCGTCCCGGCAGGCCCGGACTGGTTTGCGGTTGGGCCTGCAAGATTTGCAAAGGACGGGCAAGTGAGGAGGCCTGTCCGAGGGGGAGGGCAAATGGGTATTGTCGTTGGCGTGGTGCTGCCGCTGGGGCTCGCCTTCATCATGTTTTCGCTGGGGCTCGGTCTCACGGTTTCTGATTTCATCAGGGTCGTCAAACAGCCATTTGCCTTCGTGGTCGGCGCCGTCAACCAGGTGCTGCTGTTGCCGGTCGTCACCTTCGCACTGGTGCTGGCGTTCGGCCTCGGGCCGGAGCTTGCGATCGGTTTCATGATCCTGGCCTTCAGCCCGGGCGGGGTGACAAGCAACATCCTGAGCCGTCTGGCGCGCGGTGATGTGGCGCTCTCGGTGTCGCTGACCGCGGTCATCAGCTTGTTGAGCATGATCACGGTCCCGCCGCTCCTGGCGCTTGCAGTGCGGTTCTTCAGCGGGGATACGGCCGAACCGGTCAGCATCGGCGGTATCGCGGTTCAGCTGTTCCTGCTGACGACCGTGCCGATCCTGCTTGGGCTTGCGCTTCGCCGTTTTGCGCCGGCAATGACCGGCAGGATTTCGCCGGTGATCGCACATCTGGCGAACGGCCTGTTCGTCTTCATTGTCGGGTTGGCGCTCGTGGCCAACTGGAATGCCTTTGTCGAGACCCTCCCGATACTGGCGCCGTCGATCGTCAGCCTCCTGGTCCTGCTGCTCGGGACCGGCTTTGTGGTCGCCCGACTGGCCGGCTTGCCGGTAAGCCAGGTCAAGACGATTTCCATCGAGACCGGGGTCCAGAACTCGACCCTTGGAATCACCGTTGCCGCGATGCTGAGTGGACAGGAGGCGGGGTTTTCGGCCTATGCGCTGCCGGCCGCGGTGTACGGCATCCTTATGTATGTGGTGGCGGCGCCGGTGATCGCCTGGTTTCGGCGGCTCGAGCCCGCCCGGTAGGATCCAGTCTGGGAGGACGACACGAACATGGACAATTTCGATGTGATCATCGTGGGCGGCGGGCTTGCCGGCCTGGTGGCCGCGGCGGAGCTTGGCGACCGCGGCAAGCGCGTGGCGCTGATCGATCAGGAGCCGGGACACTTCCTCGGAGGTCAGGCATTCTGGTCGCTGGGCGGCCTGTTCCTGGTCGACACGCCGGAACAGCGCCGGATGGGGATCCGCGACAGCCGCGAACTTGCACTCAATGACTGGATGGGATCGGCCCAGTTCGACCGCAAGGAGGACTACTGGCCGCGCAAATGGGCCGAGGCCTATGTGGATTTTGCGGCGGGAGAGATGCGTCCGTGGCTGCACGGGATGGGCATGCGCTGGTTCCCGGTTGTCGGATGGGCCGAACGGGGCGGGTCTTTTGCCAATGGCCACGGCAACTCGGTTCCGAGATTTCACCTGACTTGGGGTGTCGGGCCGGGTGTTGTCGAACCGTTCGAAGAGCGTGTCCGCGACCATGCCTCAACCGGTCGCATCCAGTTGAAGTTTCGTCACCGCTGTTCGGCGATCCTGACCGAGAACGGCGCCGTCACAGGCGTTGCCGGTGAAATCCTTGCCGATGACCTGAGCCTTCGCGGCCAGTCCACCAACCGCGACGTCACGGGCGATTTCGAACTGCGCGCAGCGAGCGTGCTCGTCACCTCGGGCGGTCTCGGCGGAAACCAGGACCTTGTCAGGGAGGTCTGGCCCAGGGAGCGGTTGGGCGAACCGCCACAGCGCATGATCTCTGGCGTACCGGCCCATGTTGACGGACGCATGATCGGAATAGCCCGGACGGCCGGTGCCAGGACGATCAACATAGACCGGATGTGGCACTACACCGAAGGCATCAGGAACTGGGACCCGATCTGGCCCAACCACGGGATCCGGATTTTGCCCGGCCCATCGTCGATGTGGTTTGATGCCGAGGGCAACAGGTTGCCGCCGCCCTGCATGCCGGGCTTTGACACGCTTTCGACGCTGCGCGAGATTCTCGCGACCGGTCACGACTACTCCTGGTTCGTGATGACCCAGAAAATCCTCAAGAAGGAAGTGGCGCTGTCCGGATCGGAGCAGAACCCGGACCTAGCCTCCAAGCGCTGGCTCGACGTGATCCGTCAGAGGGTGGTGAACCGGAAGGCCACACCCGCGGTCAAGGCGTTCAAGGAGCACGGCGAGGATTTCGTCGTCGCCGACACACTCGAGGAACTGGTGGACGGCATGAACCGGCTCGGCACGGTACCGGTCGATCTCCAAAAGCTCAGAGCCCAGATCGCGGCGCGCGACAGTCAGGTCGACAACCCGTTCACCAAGGATGCCCAGTTGATGGCGGTTCATGCCGCGCGAAACTACCGCGGCGACAAGTTGATGCGCACCGCCAAACCGCATCGCATTCTCGATCCGGACAACGGGCCGCTGATTGCCGTGAGGTTGAGCATCATCACCCGCAAGACGCTGGGCGGACTGGAGACTGACCTCAACGGCCAGGTGTTCAATCCGTCAGGAGACCTGATTCCGGGCCTGTTTGCAGCGGGAGAGGTGAGCGGATTTGGCGGTGGAGGATACCACGGCTACAATGCGCTCGAAGGAAGTTTCCTGGGAGGCTGCATCTTTTCGGGCCGGCAGGCCGGACGTGCGACCTCCATCGCCTGAAGCGGTGGTCTGCCGTCAGGACAAACAATCGATCATGCACCGGCTGCGCCCGGTCTATGCCCCCGAAAGAGGAGAGACACCATGGCTGCTGTTCCCCCGCTTTGCGACTTCGGCTGGAAACCGTTCGACGAACGCCTTCCGGGCGTTGACGGCAAGACGCACAGCATACTGGACCAGGCCGGAAAGAACGGGCTGGTGGTTGCGTTCATCTGCAATCATTGTCCGTATGTGAAGGCCGTGATCGACCGGATCGTTCGCGATGCGAAGGACTTGTCCGCGTTGGGCGTGGGCTTTGTCGCCATTTCGTCGAACGATCCATCGGCCTATCCCGAGGATTCGTTTGACAACATGAAGCGCTTTGCCGAGGAACACGACTTTCGGTTCCCCTACCTTTTCGACGAGACACAATCCGTGGCGCGCGGCTGGGATGCCGTGTGCACACCGGATTTCTTTGGTTTCAATTCAAAGCTCGAGCTGCAGTATCGCGGCCGGCTGGATGCTTCACGCAAGGAGGCGGGACCGGCCGGATTGCGGCGGGATCTCTACGAGGCGATGCGCCAGATCATCGAGACCGGCGAGGGGCCGAGGGAGCAGATCGCGTCCATGGGATGTTCGATCAAGTGGAAAGATGCCGCGTGAGCGCCGATCATGAACAGTCCCGTTGATGTTTCCTGCCTTTGCGGAAAGTGCGACAGTTGCATGATCCTCAATCACAGCCTCTGCACCGCCGGCAGTGCGGAGGCCATGGTCCAGCTCAACCGGATTTCGCACCGTCGGACCTATCCGCGCGGCAGCGTTATCCAGGCGCAGGGCGAACCGGTCGATCTGGTCGGCAATGTGGTCGAAGGCGTGGTCAAGCTGTCGAGCATGTCGGTCGATGGCGACAGTCATGTCGTGGGGCTGCTGTTCCCCTCGGATTTTTTCGGACGACTTTTCTCGGACGAGTCGCGGTTTTCCTTTGAAGCCGCAACCGATGTCACGCTGTGCGCCATAAACAGGCTTGCGCTAGAGCGGTTTCTTGCCGACCATCCCGTTGTCGAGCATGAGATGCACAAGGCGAAGCTCGACGAACTCGACGCCGTTCGAGAGTGGGCCGCGATCATAAACGGGCACACCACCATGCAACGGGTTTCAACCCTGATCTACGTGTTTTCGCGACGTTCGGAGAACCAGTTTCCGAAAAGGGGCGCCAACGAACCGCCGGTCATTCACGTGCCGCTGGGCCGCAGGGACATTGCCGATTTTCTCGGAACCACGCCCGAGACGCTCAGCCGCAACATCCAGACGCTGTCCCGATCCGGCATCATCCGGATCATCGATTCAAAGCATTTCGAGCTTCTCGATGTGTCGGAATTGATCCGCTGTTCAGGAGAATCCCGCGAGGATCTCAATCGCATCTCCGCCATCTGAGCCGGGCTGCCCGACCAAAGGATGGAACGGCGGATTGTCTTTGGCGTCCCGGGTTCAGTTCTGCAGCGCGGCTTTGTCCTGGACTGCAAACGAGCGAACCGTCTTGAGCGCTCCTTCGAGTTGCTCGCCTTTTTCGTCGGCCAGGGCAGCCTCGCGCAGAAGATTGCACCAGTGTGCGGCATCGTCGCGCCCGGCAAGCAGGGCCACCCCGTCCATGACGCGATCGAACTTGGAAAGCCCGCGCGCATGGGTGTCCGAATAGCCCTTGACCAGGCGCCGGTTGCGCAGCGTCTCAACGCCGAGCGCATAGTCGATCCTGCGATACCTGGCGGCAAGGTCCAGCCAGTTCTCCAGATGCTCCTTTTCGATCGCATGGCGCAGCGTGCCGCGTCTGAACTTTCTCAGGCCACCCAGAACGTAAAGCTGGGCGAAAGGCAGCAGCCGGTCCGTGCGCAAACGCCTGCCCTTGTTGACCACCCGGTCGATCATCTTGGTGGCGCGCGCGCTCCTTGAAAGCCTGCGCCCCAGCCGTTCCGGCATCATGCCGATGATTTCCTCGGCGCGTGGATGCATGAACTCGGTGAGCTTCATCCGTGCGCCATCGGCCGGCGAGATTTCCTTTCGCACCCTGTCGAAGCGGCTGCCGCGGGTCTTGAGATCGGCGACACGGAAAACGTCGTCATAGGCCATGGCCTTGGCGGTGTATTTCGCGGCTTCCCGGGTGAATTCGTAGCCTTTCGAAGGATCGTCCTGATCAAGAATGGACTCGAGCCGGTCGAGATATTCGGCGCCGTAGTCCAGATCCTGGAAGTCGACGACTGCCTTGAGGCCGGTCAAAGCCATTTCACGCGCCGGTTCGGGAAAGGCCTTGGCCCGGGTTTCGAGTGCCTGCCATCGCTCGAGGAGTTTCTGCGGGCCCTTGGGCGTGCCGGCGACCGGCTGGGTCGTTGACTGCGCCTGTGCCTGCAATTCAATGACGCCCTTTCCTGCAGCCTCGTAAGCGGCGGCAAAGGCGCGCAGGCTGGCCTTGACGCCGCGCCCCGACGCCTTGATCGCGTCCTCGTAGGTCTCACGCGGGAAGGGGAGCGCGCCCGAGCCTGCCAGTGCGCCGAACAGGCTCGATGAAATCACCGAGCCGGCGTCGAGCGCCATCCTTTCCATGTCGAACAGAATGAACCGCTGGGCGGCAACTTCGGCCGCGGCGATGACTTCCTCCGAACTGGCGATGCCGTCGCCGGGGGTCATCTTCTCCGACACGGCCAGCGCACGGTGGGCCGATGCAATCAGCGTCGTACGGTCCGGCGTGACGAAGCCGCGCATGATGGCGCGTCCGGCTTCCATCATTTCGGCGGCAACCAGAATGTCGACGTCACCGGCAGCCGGCAACAGGGAGAAGACCGGTGCGCGCTCTCCCTCGGGCGCCATTTCGATATAGTAGATGGTCGCGCCGGTGCGCTGGGCCACTCCGGCCACGGAAGTGGCCTGCACGGCGTAGCCGTTGCGGTGAGCGGTGTCCTCGATCCAGTTGGTCAGCACGCCGCCGCCCTGGCCGCCGACGGCCATGACGGCGATCTTGATGACCTGATCGAGGGCCGGGTCGTGCGCTCTTGCCGCGAGGGCGGACTTGGTACGGCTTGCCATGCGATCAGCTCCGCGCAAATTCGAGACGACCGCGCGAACGGCGGTCCTGGAGCCACTGGATGACCCGGCTGGTGAAATTGCCGATCATGCGCTCGAAGCGGCCCGGATTGTGCACCACATCCGCGCGGTAGAAAGACGGGCAGAGGACCGCCGCATCGGCAACCTCGCCGCAATTGCCGCAGCCGACGCAGCTCTGGTCGATGCTCGCGACCGGATCGTCGCGCAGCGGATCATCGAGCTTCTTGAGCGACAGCGACGGGCAGCCGGAAAGCCGGATGCAGGCGTGATCGCCGGTGCAGACGTCCTCGTCCACTCCAAAGCGGGGCTTTTCAACCCGGCGGCCTTCCGAGATCGCCTTGTTCATCAGCGGCTTTTCGCGGCGCTGCTTGTTGAGCATGCATTCCGACGATGCGACGATGACCTTCGGTCCGACGTGATCGGTCGTCAGGGCCTCGTTGAGGATCTCGCGCATCTTGGGCACGTCGTAGGTGCGGTCGATCTGGCGCACCCATTTGACGCCGACGCCCTTG
Organism: Hoeflea sp.; assembly: GCA_965233445.1. Classification (GTDB taxonomy): domain Bacteria; phylum Pseudomonadota; class Alphaproteobacteria; order Rhizobiales; family Rhizobiaceae; genus Hoeflea. The sequence goes on along the minus strand of OZ247491.1, from coordinate 3,315,764 downwards.
ACCGCATCGGCGATCGGATGCCCGGTGGCCTTGGTGGCGTTGTCGGCGCGCGAGGACAGGATGTCCTGTCCGCCGGTTGCGGCTGAGTAGAAGTTGTCGACGATGACGATCACGCCATCGGACTTGTTGTAGACGGCGTTTCCGATCGAGGAGGACAGGCCGTTGTGCCAGAAGCCGCCATCGCCGAGGATCGAGATCGAGCGCTTGTCGCCGCCGCCGTCGAAAGCGGCATTGGATGCAGGGCCCAGCCCATACCCCATGGTCGAGCCGCCGATCTCGAAAGGCGGCAGCGTGGCGAACAGGTGACAGCCGATATCGCCGGCGATCTGGTGCTTTCCGCGTTCCATCTCGGTCATCTTGATGGCCGCAAAGATCGGACGTTCCGGGCATCCGGTGCAGAACCCGGGCGGGCGGATCGGGACGGTTTTCGACAGATCGGGAAGCGCGGGCTTCTGCTCGCTGTTGGGGGCGCGGAGGCGGGCCGGGAGAAGGTCGGGCGCCGACTTCTTCAGGAAGGCCTCAAGCCCGTCGAGCATCACCTGGCCGGTGTATTCGCCGGCCATGGGCAGCATGTCCTTGCCGTGGAGTTCGACGGAACTGCCGGCGCGGTAAAGCATGGAGCCGAGCGCCTGCTCGATGAATTCCGGCTGGCCTTCCTCGACGACGAGGATCGAGGACTTGCCTTCGCAGAATTCCAGAAATTCGTCATTGACGAGGGGATAGGTGACGTTGAGGACATAGAGCGGGATATCGGTGTCGCCGTGAATGTCGGCGAGGCCGAGCCGCTGAAGCGCGCGAATGACGCCATTGTACATGCCGCCCTGCATCACGATGCCGACGGGCGCCTCGCTCGGTCCGAAGAACTCGTTTAGGCTGTGTTCGCGAATGTGGGCTTGCGCCGCTGGCCAGCGGTTCTTGATCTTGTCCTGTTCCTGCATGTAGGACATCGGGGGCAGCACCACGCGGGAATAGTCGCTGCGCGGATTGGCCAGCGCATCCTTGACCGTGAACGGCGGACGCTTGTTGTCCTTTGCGGCAAAGCTTCCGGTGACGTGGCAGGAACGGATCCGGACCATCAGCATGACAGGCGTGTTGGTTGCCTCCGACAGTTCGAAGCCCTGATGGACGGATTGGACGATCGAAGGCAGGTTGGGGCGGGGATCGAGAAGCCACATCTGCGATTTCATCGCGAATGCGTGGCTGCGCTCCTGCATGATCGAAGAGCCCTCGCCGTAATCCTCGCCGATGATCACGAGCGCGCCGCCGGTCACGCCGGAAGACGAGAGGTTGGCAAGCGCATCGGAGGCCACGTTGACGCCGACAGCGCCCTTGAACGTGACCGCACCGCGGATCGGGTAATGCACCGAGGCGGCCAGCATTGCCGCAGCAGCGGCTTCCGATGCGTTGGCTTCATAGCGGACGCCGAGTTCACCGAGGATCTCCTCGGCGTCGGCGAGGACATCCATCAGATGGCTGATCGGCGCGCCCTGATAGCCGCCGACATATCCAACGCCGGCCTCAAGGAGTGCCTTGGTCAAGGCCAGAATGCCCTCACCGGAAAAGGTCTCGCCCTCTCCGATCTTGAGTTTCTGGACTTCCTTGGCGAATGAGCGTTCAGCCATCTGATACCCTTAAGTGCTGGTGTTCTTATTCGGCGGGGCTGGTGTTGGACCAGAGAACCGGCCCGCCGTCCTTTTCGTAGGCCATGCCGTCCGGAAACGAGATTGCTTCCATCTGCAGGCCCCATGGCGCGAAGAAATAGATGATTGCCTGACCGGCGGCGGGCCCTTCATTGACCGGGAAGGGGCCCATCAGCGTGCGGATGCCCTTTTCCTTGAAGTAGGCTGCGGCAGCATCGATATCGTCGACGTAAAACGCGATATGGTGACCGCCGACGTCGCTGTTGCGTGGCCGGACGTCTTTCTGGTCGGGCGCATCATAGCTGAAAAGCTCGATGTTGCTGCCGAAGCCGCAGCGCATCAGCGTGATCTGGTTGACCACGGCGCGAGGATCGACATCGAGCAGATCCTGCATGAAGGTGCTGGTATCATCCCGGAACGGGCCAAATGAAGTTGCCTTTTCACAGCCCAGAACGTCTGAGAAAAAGCTTTCTGCCTCGGCGATATCCGGGACCGTCAAACCGATGTGGTTGACCCCGCGAACTCCTGGAAGGGTTTCTGCCTGCGCGGAGAACGCGCTTACGGCCAATGCAATTGCGGCGGCTGCCAGAACACTGTGTTTCATTCACTTTCTCCGGGTTGACACGTTTCAGATAGGCAGGGGGTGAGCCAGGGGTCACGTCTCCAATGGTCAAAAATCGTGCTTGCGAATGTTGGTGAGCATTTTTTGCAGCGTGGCGACGAAAGCCTGCCGCTCCTCGGGCGAAATGCCCTGAAACATCTGCGAATAGATCTGCGACATTGTCGGCCACAGTTGATCGTATGCGGCGCGTCCGGCCTCGGTGATGGCGATGCGGGTGACGCGACTGTCACTGGGATCGGGATCCCGTCTTACGAGCCCGTCCGTGGTCAATTGTTCGAGCGCACGGCTCAATGTGGACTGCTCGACCACCGCATAAACCGCAAGCTCGCTGATCGGCAGCGTATCGATCACCGAAAGCACGGCAAGGGCGCGCATTTTTGGCGTCGTCAGGCCGAGGCCGCTCATTTCCTGCCGCAGATCGGCATTGTAGCGGCCCATGATGCGGTTCATCAGATAGGGCGCGAAATTCGACAGGCCGATCTCGCCAAGCCTTGGCAAGGGTTCGGATTTCGCACTCGGGGCCGGCTTGATCTCGTTCATGCGCCGAGCCTCTTGGCCAGCAGGAAGCCGGAACCACCGCCGAGACCCGGTCCGGGGTGGGTCGATGCGCCGATGTGATGCAGGTTCGAGATCGCGGTCGCGTTGTTGGCGCTTCTCGCGAACGGCCGCCAGATGAAGAACTGGTCCAGAGCGCAGGCCCCGCCATAGGGATCGCCGCCGACCAGGTTGATGTTCATGGTTTCCAGGTCCGTCGGCGAATAGGCCTTGCGCGCCAGAACGCTTTCCCGGAACCCGGTGATATGGCTTGCAAGGATCTCCTCTATCCGGTCGGCGAATGCCTCGCGTGTGGCTTCGTCCCAGCCGCCACTGGTGGCAATCTTGCCGGCTGCATCGCCCTTGACGGTACGGGGCGCGTCGGGGATCTGCAGCCAGAGGATCGACTTTCCTTCTGGACAGCGTGAGGGGTCGAGCCGGTGAGGCTGGCCGACGCAGATTGTCGGCGTCTCCGGCAACATGCCGCGTTCGGCTTCGTTGGAGGACTTGGAAACGGAATCGATGCCGTCGGCCAGATGGATCAGTGCGACGTCCTCAAGCCCTTCCGACTTCCAGCGGATGGGACCGTCGATGGCGTAATGGAGTTGAAAATTGCCGCGGCCATGGCGGAAGGTGTTCAGGTCCTGGACGGTGCTTTCCGGAAGGTCGCTGGCATCATCTCGCAACAGGCGACGATAGAGCTGGCCGGGAGCGACGGAGCAGATGACGTTGTCGGCAGAGATCGTCGTCCCGTCCGCCAGCCTCACTCCGTTTGCGCGACCGTTTTCGACGAGGATCTGGTCGACATCGCAGTTCAAACGAAGTTCTCCCCCGTTCTTCTCGATCAGGGACTTGAAGGCGGCCGCGGCCTGACCTGCGCCGCCCTTGACCACCGGCGCACCCGCCGCTTCCAGCGCAAAGGCAATGACCTTGCCCATCTGACCGCCATAGCTGGCTTCGGTGGTCAATCCGGTGTGCAGCACCCAGGGGGCGTAGAGCGCCCGGGCCAGTTCGGACTGGTAGCTGCTTTCGAGCCAGGCGCGCATGGGACGCAGTGCTTCGCCGATCCAAGCGGCAAGTCCGCGAAGGCCGCGTTTCCATGCCTGGCCGGCAAGCAGCTTGGCCGTCTGCCAGCTCCACAGCTCGCCGCCGAGCAGCCCGAACAGGAAGGGGGCGTCGGCCTCGATTGCGCCGACATCGGCGGCATGGCGGTCGCCATCGCCGCTCGCAACAGCGTTGAAGGCCTTGATGTTCGTTTTGCGGTCGGTTGTCAGCACCAGCGACGAGCCATCAGGCCGGAGCACCGCCGTGGGGTGGGGCGTGTGACAGAATTCGAGCCCATGCCGCGCCAGGTCTTCTCCGAGTGCGGCATGGGCGGGGGAGGTGAGGAACAGCACGAAGGTTGCCGCCATCACGTCGTGATGGAAGCCGGGCAGCGTGATCTCGTCGGTGCGCATGCAGCCGCCGAAGCGGTCACTGCGCTCGAGCACCAGGACACGCTTTCCCTTGGCCGACAGCATAGCAGCTGCCACAAGCGCGTTGATGCCGCTGCCGACTATGATGTGATCATGGTCTGCCATGTACTCCGAGCCTCCCGGTGGTGTCCGTGTCGGCTTATGACCGGGGGACCAGAGCCATCGCCCGGATCGGGCTGCCTGTGCCCTTGACGATCTTGAGCGGCGCCGCGATCAGAATTGCGCCCTTGGGCGGCAACTTGCTCAGATTGGCGAGCGAAGCGAGGCCGTACTTGTTTGCGGCATGCAGAAGATTGTGCGCCGGGTAGGGCGGCTCCATGCCTCCGGCCTGTCCGGCATCGGTGCCGATGCACTGCGTGCCCCAGCCGATCGCGCCCTTGGAGAGGATGTACTGGATGCAGTCGACCGTCGGCCCGGGCGAATGGGGGCCGGTTTCGTCGGCATTGAGGTAGGCTGCCGCGTCGGTCACGCGGGAGTCCCAGTCGCTGCGCATCACCACCCATTCACCGGGCTTGATCTCGCCATGCTTGGCTTCCCATGCCTTGACGCCTGCGGCATCGAGCAGGAAGTCGGGGTTCTTGGCGACTTCGGCAGAGCAGTCGATCACGTTGACGGGCGCTACGAAATTCTGCGGCGGGATCGAGTCCGTATAGCCGTCCGCATAATCCTTGCCGGTGATCCAGTGGTGCGGCGCGTCGAAATGAGTGCCGGAATGTTCGCCGAGCTTGAGCCAGTTCCATGCGAAGAACGGGCCGTCGCTGTCATATTCCGAGATCTTGTGGATCTCGATCTTCGGCGTGTTCTTGGCAAAATCCTCCGGCAGTTGCAGAAGCGGGGTGTCCGGACCCAAGGGGCTCGAAAGGTCAACGACCTCGACTTTTCCCTCAAGCAACATTGCGGCGAGGTTTCCAAGTGCATCGGTGGCGTTCATTATTCTCACTCCCCTGACAGGCTTTTGGCGACGTTTTGGCGGAGCGGCAGCGCGCTCCGGACCTGAGCTAACGAAATAGATGCTAGACAGAATAATATGCATTTGCAATTATAAATCGCGAGCAGAGGGGTGTCGCTGTGCGATCGGATTACGACGCAATCATCATCGGTACGGGTATCAACAGCCTTGCGTGCGCGGTGCATCTTGGCGCCAAGGGATGGCGCGTCGGAGTCTTCGAGCAGGCGCAGACGCCCGGAGGAGCGGTCAAGACGCTCGAGTTGACCGAGCCGGGGTTTCGTCATGACTGGGCAGCGATGAACCTCAGTCTCTTTGCAGGATCCGGGTTTTTCAAGGTTTACGGCGATGATCTGGCGGCGCGCGGCCTCGAGTTTTCTCCTGCGTCGCATTGTTTTGCCAGTGTGTTTGAAGATGGAAAATGGTTCGGCGTCAGCACCGGGCCGGGCGAGACCCGTTCGCGCATCGCAGCGTTCTCGGACGCCGACGCAAAGGCGTGGGACAGGCTTTGCGGCGAGTTTCCCGGCACCGCCGAGCATGTCTTCGCGCTTTTGGGAAGTCCTATGCAAATGCATGTACAAGGAAAGGTTTTCCTGAAGGCGCTTTATCGCAAAGGTTTTGCCTGGACGGCCGAACTGGTGCGCATGCTCCTTTCATCACCGCGCAGATTTCTCACCGAAACCTTCGAGAGCGATCACATCCGCGCCACGCTGGCCGCCTGGGGCATGCATCTGGATTTCGCGCCGGACATGGCAGGCGGCGCGGTGTTCCCGTATCTTGAATCGATGGCCAACCAACATTTCGGCATGGTGATCGGAAAGGGTGGCGCCGATACGGTCACGCGCGCAATGATCTCGAGGATCGAAGAGTCGGGCGGTGAGGTCCATTGCGGCCGCCGTGTCGCCAGGGTGTTGCGCTCGGGTGGCAAGGCCAGCGGAATTGCGCTGGAAGACGGTACCGAGATCAAGGCGAGCCGGGCCGTCATCGCCAATGTGGCCCCGGGCGGCCTGATGGACCTGCTTGAGGGCAAGTCCGGTGACGGCGCATTCGACGACAAGATGCGCAAGTATGAGCACGCGCCGGGCACCATGATGATCCATCTGGCGCTCGATGCGCTGCCGGACTGGGCAGCCGGCGAGGACCTCAAGAAATTTGCCTATGTCCACATCGCGCCATCGCTCGACCAGATGGCCCGGACCTATCAGCAGGCGAAGGCCGGACTGCTGCCGGATCAGCCCGTGCTGGTGGTCGGACAGCCAACCGTTGTTGATCCGAGCCGCGCACCCGACGGCAAGCATGTGCTTTGGGTTCAGGTGCGCATGGTTCCCGGCGAGATTGCCGGAGATGCTGCCGGCGAGATCTCGGAGACGGACTGGTCGGTCGTCAAGGATCTCTACGCCGAGCGCGCGCTCGCTATCATCGAGCGTCACGCGCCGGGCTTCAAGTCCAAGATCCGTTCGCGCGCGGTCGTTTCGCCGCTCGATCTGCAGGCCGACAATCCCAACCTGGTCGGTGGAGACCAGGTCGCCGGAAGTCATCACCTGTCGCAGAATTTCCTGTTCCGGCCCGCTTTGGGCCACGCCACGGGAAAAACCCCCGTTGACCGATTGCATCTCACCGGCGCCAGTGTCTGGCCGGGTGCGGGCACGGGCGCGGGCTCCGGATACATGCTTGCCCAGAAGCTGGGCGGCAAGTGAACACAATAACAGGGAGAACAGCATGACAAAGGTTTCTCGTCGCACGATGCTCAAGGGCTCGGTCGCGGCCCTGGCGCTTACCGCCTTTGCCGGACCTTCGCTCGCACAGGGCATCGAAGAACTCGTAATCGCCTACAATGTGAATTTGCCCTCGTGGGACCCCACTGTCGGACCGTCCGCCGTCAACCCGACGATCCAGGGGATCTACCAGTCCGTTTTCGACCAGTTCATCCTGCAGCAGCCCGACCTTTCCCCGGCTCCGGGCCTGCTTACCGAATGGGGCTGGAATGAAGACAAGACCAAGGTGATGATGAAGGTCCGCGAAGGCGTGACCTGGCATGACGGCTCGCCGTTCACTGCCGAGGATGTCGCCTGGTCGCTGACGCGCGCCGCAGACGAGGCCACCGGCAACCCGATCCAGTTCATCTGGTCGACGCTCGCCAACGTCAAGGCTGAGGGCAACATGGTGACCGCCGACGTCGCCCGCTTCGAACCCACCATCTTCAAGTGGATGTACTTCCTGACCGGATACGTTCTGCCCAAGGCCTATTACGAGAAGGTCGGCCCGGAAGGCTTCGAGGCCGCCCCCATCGGCACCGGCCCCTACATGGTCGATCGTTTCGAGCGTAACGCTTTCGTGCGTCTGAAGGCCAATCCGGACTACTGGGGCGGCAAGCCCGACTTCGAGACCGTGACCATCAAGTTCGTCACCGATGCGGCCAGCCGCGTCGCCGAGATCGAATCCGGCAATTCGCACGTCACGCTGGAAATGCCCTATGAGGAGTATGACCGGCTCAAGAGCGGCGACGCGATCTCGGGCACCGATGCTCCGATCTCCGATATCGGAATGATCTTCATCAACGATGTCGACGTCATGCTGGATCCGAACGTGCGCATGGCCGCAGCCATGGCGATCGACAAGCAGACCATCATCGACCGGCTTCTGTCCGGCTACGGCGTGGCGATCGATACGCTGCAGACCCCTGAGTATATTGCCTACGATCCGTCGATTTCGGTTCCCTACGATCCGGAAAAGGCGAAGGAACTGCTGGCCGCTTCCGGCTATTCGCCGGAAAACCCGGTCAGGTTCAAGATCCAGACGACGCGCGGCTTCAAGCCGAAGGACTACGAGATGGTCCAGGCGATCGTCGGGCTCTGGCGCAGGGTCGGCATCGAGGCGGAGATCGAGGTCTACGAGATCGCCAAGCACTACGAATTGCGCGCTGCCGACGAACTTGCGCCCGCGGCGTTCTACAACTGGGGCAATTCGGTTGCGGATCCGACCACTTCGACCGGCTTTGCCATGTTCGGCCCGTCACCGCACTCGGTCTGGGACGGCGAGGACCTGATCGCCAAGATCGGCCCGCTCTGGGCCGAGGCCGATGAGGACAAGCGCATCGCCGGCTGGAAGGACGTGGACAAATACATCGCCGACAACGCTCTGGTGATCCCGCTTCTGCAGTATGTACAGCCGATCCTGCATGTGCCGGGTGTCTCCGTCACGCCGCATGCTTCCGGTGCGCTGCTGCCGCACCTTATTAAGCGGGCCTGACCTTTCGGCCATGACGCGGCCGCTGTCCGATCAGGACGGCGGCCGCTTATTATTCGGGATTTCTCGTTTTGACCCTGTTGCGTGCAATTCTGCTGCGCCTGGCGACCATGTCGGTGACCCTCGTCGGGGCTGCCGTCGTGGTGTTTTTCGTCATTCGCGTGGTGCCCGGCAATCCGATCGCGATGATGCTGCCGCCGGGCGCCTCCGAAGATGACATTGCGCGCCTGACCGCGCTTTACGGCCTGGACAAGTCGATCTTCGAGCAGTTCGTCATCTGGCTCGGTGGCGTGTTTCAGGGCGATTTCGGAACCTCGATCTCGCTGCGCCAGCCGGTCATGCCCCTGGTCCTCGGCCGGCTGCCGGCAACACTCGAGCTCGCCGTCTTCGCGCTGGTGATCGCGGTGGTGATCGGCGGGGCATTGGCGCTCGCGGGCGTGCGCTACCGGGCGACCCGGACGGAAACCGCAATCGACGTCACCAACGGCATCGGCCTGTCGATCCCGGATTTCCTCTGGGCCCTCATCCTGATCGTGCTGTTCGGCGTGCTGATGCCGGTGTTTCATATTTCCGGCCGCATATCGCCCTCGCTCGACCTGCCCTTCGTCACCCAGTTCTATGTCTTCGAGAGCCTTCTGCGGCTCAGGTTCGATCTCTGGTGGGATCTGCTCAAGCACATGTTCATGCCGGCGCTGGCGCTGGCGATTCCGCTGGCCGCGATCATCAGCCAGTTGCTCAAGCAGTCCCTCAAGGAAACCATGCACCTTGATTACGTGACCTTGTCGCGCACCAAGGGCTATGGCGAAAACCATGTCATCGTGTCCGAGGCGCTGCCGAATGCGGTGCTGCCGACGCTGACGCTGATCGGTGTCCAGTTCACATTCCTGATCGGCGGCACGGTGATCATCGAGCGCCTCTTTTCCTACGAGGGACTTGGCAACATGGCCATCGATGCCGTGATCAACCGGGACCTTCCGCTCATCCAGGGGATCGTCATCGTCTTCGCGCTTCTGTTCACGGTGATCAACCTGATCGTCGACATGACCTACGCGCTTCTAAATCCGAGGCTGCGCCATGCTTGACGGACGCAGCACGATCAAACGCCGCGCCGGCGCAAGGCTTTGGCTGTCCGGGTTCTGGCTCGGCCTGATGGCGCTGGTGGCGCTTTTCGCTCCGCTGATCAGCCCGCACGATCCGCTGGCGCAGGACCTTTTTGCCGGGCGGTTGCCGCCATTCTGGGTGGACGGCGCGGATCCGGCCTATCTGCTTGGCACCGACAGTCTGGGCAGGGACGTGCTGTCGCGGATCATGCATGGCGCGCGGATTGCCTTTTCGGTGGCCCTGGTCGCGGGGCTTGCCACAGCAATCACGGGCTCGCTGCTCGGCCTGCTCGCGGGCTATCTGCGCGGCTGGTTCGACCTGGTCATTTCCCGTCTTGTCGACATCTGGATGGCGTTTCCGCCGGTGCTGTTCGCCATTCTCCTGATTGCGGTGCTCGGCACCGGCCTGACGTCGATCATCATCGCCATCGTCGTGATCGACTGGACCCGGTTCTGCCGGGTGGTGCGTGCGGAGGCGATGAACCAGTCGGCGATGGATTACGTTTCCAGCGCGATTGTTGCGGGGAGGCCGAGGATGCATATCCTGTGGCGCGAGATCCTGCCCAATGTGCTGCCCACCATTGTTGCGTTGCTGACGCTGGAAATGGGCATCGCGGTCATCGTCGAGGCGATCCTGTCCTTCGTCAATCTTTCGATCTCTTCGGATGCGCCGACCTGGGGAGGAATGATCGCCGAGGGGCGGACCTCCATCTATCAGGCCTGGTGGGTGCTTGCCTTCCCGCTCGGTGTCCTTTTCCTGACGGTTCTGTCCTTCAGCCAGTTCGGCGAAGGCCTCAAGGACCGGTTTGATCCGGTGCTGCGATGAGTGCGTTCCTGACCGTCGACAATCTCTCCGCCATCCTTGACGGGAGCGAGCATCGTGTCCTGAGATCGGTCTCGTTTTCCATCGACACCGGCGAAGTGCTCGGTCTGGTCGGCGAAAGCGGCGCCGGAAAGAGCATGATCGGCAAGGCCGTGCTTGGCATTCTTCCGTCTGCTATCAGGATCGTCGAGGGTGAAATCCAGCTCGACGGACACAATCTGACCAGGATGAAATCGGCCGACAGGCGCCGGCTGATCGGCGCCACGGCGGCGCTGATCCCGCAGGACCCGCTGACGGCGCTCAACCCGTCACGGCGGATCGAGCCGCAGATCACCAATCGCCTCGTCGATATCCTGGGGTGGACCAAGTCGGCTGCGCGCGTCCGCGCGCTAGAACTGCTCAACGAGGTCCATATCGACAATCCCGAGCGGGTGATGGCGAGCTATCCGCACGAACTGTCGGGCGGAATGCGGCAGCGCGTGCTGATCGCGTCGGCCTTTGCGGCGAACCCGAAGCTGGTGGTGGCCGACGAACCCACCACGGCGCTCGACGTGACCGTGCAGAAGCAGATCCTTCGTCTGATCCGCGAGTTGCAGGCGCGCCATTCCACGGCGATGGTGTTCGTGACGCATGATCTCGGCGTCGTCTCCAAGGTCTGCCAGAGGCTTGCCGTTCTTTATGGCGGCATGGTCGTCGAAAAATCCACGGTTCCCGATTTCTTCAACGGACCGAAGCATGTCTACTCGCAATCGCTGCTGGCGGCGACGCCGAAATACACCGATCCAGACGCTTCCCTGCTTCCGGTCGACGAGGCGGTGATCGAGCATGTGGCGAGCGAAGTGCAGGCAGCGGACCGGGAGTGGCATCATGAACCCTGATATCAAGGCCCCGGCTGAAGCCTTGTTCTCCGTGGCCGGACTTGAGGTGGCCTTGCCCGACATGGCCGCAAAACCTGCCTTCGGCCGGGCGCCGATGATCCAGATTCTCAAGGGGATCGATCTCGAGATCACCCGTGGCGCGGTGCTTGGGATCGTTGGCGGATCAGGGTCCGGAAAATCCACCTTCGGCCGGGCGCTGCTCCGGCTTATCGAACCCAGCGCCGGGACCATCCGGTTCGACGGTCGTGACATCACCCATCTCGATGAGGACACGCTCAGACCGATCCGCAGACGGATGCAGATGATCTTCCAGGATCCCATGTCCTCGCTCAATCCGCGCCGCCGGGTGGGGGCGATCATCGCAGATCCGCTGTCTCTTCACGGGTTTGATGCGATCGACCGACGCGTCGACTATGCGCTCGATCATGTCGGTCTGCCGCGATCCTTTCGGCAGCGCTATCCGCACGAGCTTTCCGGCGGCCAACGTCAACGGGTCGGCATCGCGCGGGCAATCGCACTGGAACCCGAATTCATCCTGGCCGACGAAATCGTCTCGGGTCTCGATGTCTCTTCGCAGGCGCAGGTGCTCAATGTTCTTGGCTCGCTGGTCAAGGAACTGGGTCTGACGCTTGCCTTCATCAGCCATGATCTCTCGGTGATCCGGCGGCTCTGCGACCAGGTTATGGTTTTGCAGAGAGGCGTGGTTGCGGAATATGCGGAGACGGACCGGCTGTTCTCCGCGCCGCAATCGGACTACACACGCGAGTTGATGGACGCGATACCGCTGCCCGATCCGAACCAGGCCAACTGGTAGACCCTTGGGCTTTCGTTCTGCAGCGGGCGCAACGACAGAATTTTCTTTTGAGCGAGGAGACGAGGATGACATCGAACGCAACAGCTGCGAGCCGGGATGGGTCGGGTTTTCTTCTCTATCATTCCATCGGCCAGTACCCCGGCAAGGCCGACGCCATGGCGGCGGCGCTTGGCGACTTTGCCCAGTGCTGGGGCACGCCCGATGACGCGCAATGGGGCTATGCGCTTGGACAGAGGCAGCGTTTCATCGAGCTGTGGAGCCGGCTGCTCAACGCGCCGGAGGCTTCGCTGACCACGACCGAGAATGTCACGACGTCGTTGGCGGCGCTGATCATGGCGCTGCCGAAGGACGAGCTCGAAGGCAAGGTCGTTCTGGTGGCGGGTGACTGTTTCCCGAGCCTGCATTTTCTGCTGACCGGTATGGCGGAGCGCTACGGCTTCACGCTGAGAACCGTGCCGCTCCGCGAAGGCGCCTGCTGGGTGGAAGACGAAGATGTCATCGAGGCATGGGGACCCGAGGTCGGACTGGCGCTTCTGACCTGGGTCAGTTCCACATCCTCGCATCGCTGCGATCTCGAGACGCTGGTTGCCCACGGCCGCCGCCAGGGCTCCGTGATCGGGGTCGACATCACACAGGCTGCCGGCCTGATCGGGTATGACGCCCAGGCCGTGGGCGCGGACTTTGCGGTCTCGACGAGCCTCAAATGGATGTGCGGTTCGCCGGGCGGCGGCATCCTGCAGGTGATGCCCGACGTTATCGCGCGGTGCCAGCCGAGCCTTCGCGGCTGGTTCAGTCAGGACAACATCTTCTCCTGGGACATCAACGCGTTTTCCTATGCGCCGGATATTCGCCGCTTCGACAACGGCACGCCTGCGGTGATGGCCTGTGTGGCCAGCGTTCCCGCGCTGGAATGGCATGCCGCCCAGGACTGGGAGGCCGAACTCGCGAAGAACCGGGCGATGTGCGACAGGATCATCGAAGTTGCCGACACGGCGGGTTTCGCGCTTGCCTCACCGCGCAAGGCCAAGAACCGGGGTGGCAGCGTCATGATGCGCCTCCCGGATGCCGTTGATCCGTCGTCAATTCTGGCGCGCCTGCGCAAGGAATCTGTCTTTGCCGATGCACGCGGACCTATCCTGCGGTGTTCACCCGGCGTGATGACCACCGATGCCGGGATTGAGCGGCTCGCGAGCGTCCTTTCCGGGGCTTTCTGACCTGCCCTGGAAGCGGAACCCGAAAGGCTGCTGCAGCGGCGCGGACGGCCCCGGCGGCATGGCCGGATAGTTCTTGTGACATAAACATTTTATGCTTGAAATAATGTTCGTTGCGCGTAGGATTGGCTTGGAAAACAAACAAGCTGGAGGCGCGGACAATGAAAATCGCATGTTTGGGCGGCGGCCCGGCCGGTCTCTATTTCGCAATCTCGATGAAGCTTCGCGATCCTTCGCACGAGGTCGTTGTGATCGAGCGCAACCGCGCCGACGACACCTTCGGCTGGGGTGTGGTGCTGTCGGACGAGACACTGGACAATCTCGCCGAAAACGATGTGAAGAGCGCGGAAGCGATCCGGGCGCATTTTGCCTATTGGGATGACATCGCAGTCGTGCACAAGGGCACGAAAACGGTGTCCACCGGTCACGGGTTCTGTGGCATCGGCCGCAAGAAACTGCTGCTCCTGCTTCAGGAGCGGGCACGTGAACTCGGTGTCGAACTGCGCTTTGAAACGGAATTCGAAAGCACTGCCGACTATGCAAGGGATTACGACCTGGTCGTCGCATCCGACGGGTTGAATTCGCGCGTGCGCACCGAACTGGCGGACAAGTTCCGGCCCGAGATCGACGTGCGCAAATGCCAGTTCGTCTGGCTCGGGACACACCAGAAATTCGACGACGCCTTCACCTTCATCTTCGAGGAAACCGAGAAGGGGTGGCTGTGGGCGCATGCCTACCAGTTCGATGACAACACGGCGACGTTCATCGTCGAGTGCACCCAGGAAACCTTTGAAAACTTCGGCTTTGCCGACATGAGCCAGCAGGAATCGATTGCAGTGTGCGAGAAGGTGTTCGCCGAGCACCTGGGCGGCCACAGCCTGATGACCAATGCAAACCACATCCGTGGTTCGGCCTGGATCAAGTTTCCGCGTGTCCTGTGCGAACGCTGGAGCCATGAGAACATCGTGCTCATGGGGGATGCTGCCGCGACGGCGCATTTTTCCATCGGTTCGGGCTCCAAGCTGGCGCTCGAAAGCGCGATTGCGCTTGCGAACTATCTCCACTCCGAACCCTCGATGGCCAAGGCCTTCGAGAAGTACGAGGACGAGAGGCGGCTCGAAGTGCTGCGGCTGCAGTCGGCTGCGCGCAACAGCCTCGAATGGTTCGAGGAGGTGGAACGTTACCTCGATCTGGACCCCGTCCAGTTCAACTATTCGCTGCTGACGCGCTCGCAGCGCATCAGCCACGAAAATCTCCGGCTGCGGGACTCAGACTGGCTTGAAAGTGCCGAGCGCTGGTTTCAGACCCAGGCAGGTGTTCCGGGCAACGCCCCGGTCCGCCGCCCCATGTTCGCGCCCTACAAGATGCGCGAGATGGAGCTGAAGAACCGCATCGTCGTCTCGCCGATGGCGCAGTACAAGGCCGTCGATGGCTGCCCGACCGACTGGCATCTGGTGCATTACGGCGAGCGGGCCAAGGGCGGCGCTGGACTGGTCTACACCGAGATGACCTGTGTTTCGCCGGAGGGCCGCATCACTCCGGGATGCCCGGGCACTTACGCGCCAGAGCATGAGGCCGCGTGGCGGCGGATCGTCGACTTCATACACACCGAAACCGATGCCAAGGTCTGTTTGCAGATCGGTCATGCGGGCGCCAAGGGGTCGACCCAGCTCGGTTGGGAAATCATGGACGCACCGCTCAAGAACGGCAACTGGCCGATCATGTCGGCATCGGATGTGGCTTGGTCGAAGGACAACCAGGCGCCCAAGGCCATGACCCGCGAGGACATGGATCTGGTGCGTGAGCAGTTCGTTGCTGCAGCCGAGATGGCCGAGCGCGCCGGCTTCGACATGGTCGAAGTCCACATGGCCCATGGATACCTGCTCTCCTCCTTCATCACGCCGCTGACCAATCGCCGCGACGACGACTATGGCGGCAGCCTCGAAAACCGGATGCGCTATCCGCTCGAAGTCTACCACGCCATGCGCGAGGTCTGGCCCAAGCACAAGCCGATGGCGGTGCGTATCTCGGCCAATGACTGGGTCGGTGAGGACGGCGTCACCCCGTCCGAGGCAGTGGAGATCGCCCGCATGCTCAAGCAGGCGGGGGTGGATATCTGCGATGTCTCCGCAGGTCAGACGTCGAAGCAGGCCCGGCCGGTTTACGGACGCATGTTCCAGACGCCCTTTGCGGACCAGATCCGCAACGAGGCCGAGATGGCGACCATGGCCGTGGGCAACATCTACGAGCCGGATCATGTCAATTCGATCCTGATGGCGGGGCGGGCCGATCTGGTCTGCCTGGCGCGTCCGCATCTTTCAAATCCCTACTGGACGCTGCATGCGGCAAGCATGCTGGGCGACCGTGACGAGAGATGGCCCGATCCCTATCATCCGGGGCGTGACCAGATGTGGCGGCTGGCCGAACGTGCAGACGTTACTCTAGGCAAGGTGTGACCATGTCGGACATGATCGGGCAGCACGTGGTGGTCACAGGCGCCGGCTCAGGCGCCGGAGAAGCTATCGCGATGGCGTTTGCGGAGCGCGGCGCAAGCGTGACCGCGCTTGGACGCCGGATCGAGCCGCTGGAAGCGCTTGCGGCACAAAGTGACCGGATCCTTCCTTTGTCGGCGGATGTCACTGACCCGGCGAGCATGGCGGCAGCCATTGATTCTGCGTGCAAAAGGCACGGCGCGCCAACCATCGTGATCGCCAATGCCGGCGCCGCCGAGAGCGCGCCTTTCCTGAAAACTTCCCCGGATTTGTTCCAGGCGATGCTCGATGTGAATTTGACGGGTGTTTTCAATACCTTCCAGGCGTGTCTTGCCCAAATGAATCGGGACAAGCCAGGCCGGCTCATCGCCATTGCCTCGACGGCAGGGCTGAAGGGCTACGGATATGTCAGCGCCTATTGCGCCGCCAAGCACGGCGTCATCGGTCTTGTCAAAAGTCTCGGGCAAGAGCTTGTTCGCACGGCGATAACGGTCAATGCTGTGTGCCCGGGCTTTACGGACACGCCGATGCTTCGAAAGTCCATCGACAACATTGTTGAGAAGACCGGCAGGAGCCGGGAGGAAGCCGAGGCTTCCCTGCGGAACGTGAACCCGCAGGGTCGCTTCATCCAGCCGGAGGAGATCGCGGAAGCGGCCATCTGGCTGAGCAGCGATGCGGCGGCTTCCATCACCGGCCAGGCGATCTCACTCTCGGGAGGCGAGACATGAGCGATACCCAGATCAGCGAGATCGGCGATGATGATCACGGCAATCCGGCGGCGTCGAAGGCGCGGCTGCGGCTCTGGCTGAAGCTGCTCAAGGCGACCAAGCACGTCGAGGCCGAGCTGCGCGAAAACCTGCGCACGGCTTTCGATACCACGTTGCCGCGTTTCGACGTGATGGCGGCTCTCTACAGGGTGGAGGCCGGCCTCAAGATGAGCGAATTGTCGAGCGTGCTCAGGGTGTCCAACGGCAATGTCACGGGCATCGTCGACCGCCTGGTCGATGACGGGGCGCTGGTACGGGTGCCGGTCGATCACGACCGGCGCGCAACCACCGTCCGGCTCACCAATGCCGGCCGGGAGCAATTCGCTGCGATGGCGACGCGGCACGAAGCCTGGATCGACGAGATGCTGGGAGGCATCGACATCAGTGAAATTCGCGCGATGACCGACCAGCTCGAGCGGATTGCCAGTACCAACGCAAAGAGGGAGGGTTGAGCGGATGACGGAGCAGACGCCTAAGCATTTCCGCCTCGAGATCAACGACGGCATCGCGGAAGTTTCGCTTGACCGTCCGGAGAAGAAGAACCCGCTGACCTTCGAGAGCTACGCGGAGCTGCGCGACTGGTTCCGTGGACTTGTGTACAGGGATGACATCAAGGTCGTGATCTTCGGGTCGAATGGCGGCAACTTCTGCTCGGGCGGCGATGTGTTCGAGATCATCGGACCGCTGATCGACAAGGACATGAAGGGGCTGCTTGAATTTACCCGGATGACGGGCGACCTGGTCAAGGCCATCATCGGCTGCGGCAAGCCAGTGATCGCGGCCGTCGAAGGGGTCTGTGCGGGTGCGGGTGCGATCATTGCCATGTGCAGCGACCTTCGCATTGCCACGCCCGAAGCCAAGACCGCGTTCCTGTTCAATCGCGTCGGACTTGCCGGCTGCGACATGGGCGCCTGCGCCATTCTTCCGCGGATCATCGGCCAGGGCAGGGCGGCCGACCTTCTCTACTCCGGGCGCTCCATGAGTGCCGAGGAAGGCGAACGCTGGGGGTTTTACAACAGGGTTGTTCCCGCCGAGGACATCTCCGCGGAGGCGCAGAAGCTCGCACGCCGCATCGCCGATGGCCCGACCTTCGCCAACATGATGACCAAGACCATGCTGGCGCAGGAGTGGAGCATGGGGATCGAGCAGGCCATCGAGGCCGAGGCGCAGGCCCAGGCGATCTGCATGCAGACCCAGGATTTCCGCCGCGCCTACGAGGCGTTTGCCGCCAAGCAAAAACCTGTTTTCGAGGGTGATTGATGGCCGATCGTAGCTTTCTTCAGTGGCCGTTTTTTGATGACGCGCACCGGGACCTGGCAGCTCAGGTCGACGCGTGGGCCGAAAAGACCCTGGCCGACATCGATCATTCCAATCTCGATGCGACTTGCAAAACGCTGGTTTCGGCCCTGGGAGAGGCAGGTTGGCTTAGGCTGACAGCGGTCGATCCCGATGATCCGGACTCGCGGATTGATGTGCGCAGCCTGTGCCTGATGCGCGAAACGCTGGCACGGCACGACGGGCTTGCGGACTTCGCCTTTGCCATGCAGGGGCTCGGCACCGGAGCGATTTCGCTGTTTGGAACGCCGGAGCAGAAGTCGCGATGGCTGAGCCTGACGCGGGAAGGACGCGCGCTTTCGGCCTTTGCGCTGAGCGAGCCGGCCTCCGGCTCCGATGTTGCCAACATGGCTATGACCGCAACGCGGGATGGCGACGACTATGTCTTGGACGGCGAGAAGACCTGGATTTCGAATGGCGGCATCGCAGATGTCTACACGGTCTTCGCGCGCACGGGCGAGGCACCCGGCGCCAAGGGGCTGTCCGCCTTCATCGTCCCCGCCGACACGCCCGGACTGAAGGTCGCCGAACGGCTCGACGTCGTTGCACCGCATCCCCTGGCGCGGTTGAGTTTCGATGACTGCCGCGTTCCGGTGTCCGCGATGATCGGAGAACCCGGCGCCGGTTTCCGCATCGCGATGTCGGTGCTTGACGTGTTCCGTTCCACCGTCGCGGCAGCCGCGCTCGGCTTTGCCCGGCGGGCGCTCGACGAGAGCCTCAAACGTGTCGCGGAGCGCGAACTTTTCGGCGCACCGATGAGCGAGCTGCAGATGGTACAGGGTCACATCGCCGACATGGCCCTGGATGTGGATGCCTCGGCGCTGCTGGTCTACCGGGCCGCCTGGCTCAAGGACCAGGGCGCGCCGCGGGTGAGCCGCGAAGCGGCCATGGCGAAGCTGTATGCCACCGATCACGCACAGGACGTGATCGACAAGGCGGTTCAGCTCCATGGCGGCGACGGTGTTCGCAAGGGACATATCGTCGAAAGCCTCTATCGCGAGATCCGGGCGCTGCGGATCTACGAAGGTGCTTCCGACGTTCAGAAAGTGGTCATCGCCAGGCAGACGCTGGCCAACGCCAAAGGAGAGTAAAGTGCTGGGACCGTCGGGCCATACAGATACTTTCACGCGGGACAACCTGCCGCCGGCTGATCAGTGGCCCGACTTTCTGCTTGAGGGGCACGATTATCCCGAGTGGCTCAATTGCGGTTTCGAACTCACCGACGCGATGGTGGCCAAGGGGTTCGGCGATCACACCGCGCTGATCGGCAATGGCCGGATCCGCACCTACAAGGAACTGACCGACTGGACCAATCGCATCGCCCATGTGCTTGTCGAGGACTATGGCGTCAAGCCGGGCAACCGGGTGCTCATCCGTTCTGCCAACAATCCGGCCATGGTGGCGGTGTGGCTGGCAGCGACGAAGGCCGGCGCCGTGGTGGTCAACACCATGCCGATGCTGCGGGCTGCCGAACTGGGCAAGATCGTCGACAAGGCCGAGATCGCACTGGCGCTGTGCGACACCCGCCTGATGGACGAGATGGTGGCCTGCGGCAAGGAGAGCCGGTTCCTCGACAAGGTGGTGGGCTTTGACGGCACCGCCAATCACGATGCCGAACTCGACCGCCTGGCTCTCTCCAAGCCGGTTCGCTTCGAGACCGTGAAGACCGGGCGCGACGACGTCGCGCTCTTGGGGTTTACTTCCGGCACCACCGGCAAGCCGAAGGCGACGATGCACTTCCATCGCGACATGCTGCTGATCGCGGATTGCTACGCCAGGGAAGTGCTTGGCGTCACACCGGAAGATGTGTTTGTCGGTTCGCCGCCGCTGGCCTTCACCTTCGGGCTCGGCGGGCTTGCCGTCTTTCCCTTGCGCTTCGGTGCGGCGGCCGCGCTTCTGGAGCAGGCCACGCCTGCCAACATGGTCGAGATCATCCAGACCCACAAGGCGACGGTCTGCTTCACCGCACCGACCGCCTATCGCGCGATGCTCGCCGCAATGGAGGAAGGGGCCGATCTTTCTTCGCTGCGCGCAGCCGTCTCGGCAGGTGAGACGCTTCCGGGACCGGTTTATGAGCAATGGATGGCCAAGACCGGCAAGCCGATGCTTGACGGGATCGGCGCGACCGAGATGCTGCATATCTTCATCTCAAACCGGTTCGAGAACTCCCAGCCCGCCTGCACCGGTCTGCCGGTGACCGGTTATGAGGCGCGGATCGTGGACGAGGCCATGAACGAGCTTCCGCGCGGCGAGGTCGGACGTCTTGCCGTGCGGGGTCCGACGGGCTGCCGCTATCTCGACGATCCTGAGCAGCAGAAGAAATACGTGCGGGATGGCTGGAACCTGACCGGCGATTCCTTCACCCAGGATGCCGACGGCTTCTTCCACTTTGCGGCGCGCAGCGACGACATGATCATTTCCGCCGGCTACAACATTGCCGGCCCCGAGGTCGAGGCGGCGCTGCTTGCGCATGCCGAGGTTGCCGAATGCGCGGTGATCGGCGTGCCCGACGAGGCACGCGGGCAGATCGTGCAGGCGCACGTGGTGCTCAAGGACGGCGCTGCGGCAGACGATGCAACCGCCAAACGGCTTCAGGACCACGTCAAGGCAGTGATCGCGCCCTACAAGTATCCGCGCTCGATCATCTTTACCGATGGCTTGCCGAAAACCCAGACCGGCAAGATCCAGCGCTTCCGTCTCCGCGACACTCCCGGCATCTGACTGCCGCTCATATTTCAGGCCATTTCAGGACAAGGACCCATATTCATGATCGAAGCTGTCAATCCGCCGGAGTGGGAAAAGCCCAGGGGCTATGCCAACGGCATGCTCGTGGATGGCGAGCGCCTCTACACGGGCGGCCAGATCGGCTGGAACAAGGATCAGGTGTTCGAGCACCATGATTTCGTCGGTCAGTTGGAGCAGACACTCTCCAATATCGCGGCCATCGTGCGCGCGGCCGGCGGCGAGGTGACCGATATCGTTCGGCTGACGTGGTTCATTACCGACAAGAAGGAATACATGGCCAAGCAGAAGGAGGTGGGCGCAGCCTATCGCCGTGTCCTTGGCCGTCACTTTCCGGCCATGTCGGTGGTGGTGGTTGCCGGGCTGATCGAGGACGAAGCGCTGGTCGAGATCGAGGCAACGGCCGAGATTGGCAAGTCGCGCGGGGAAGGCTGAGGCATGGGCACCTTCACCTCTCGTCGCGACATGTTTCACATCCCTGAAGGGATCACCTATCTCGACGGCAACTCGCTCGGCCCCATGCCCCTGGCGGCGGCGGAGCGGGCGCAGTCGGCGATTGCCGAGGAATGGGGCCCGATGCTGATCACCGGCTGGAACAAGGCCGGCTGGATGAACCTCCCGGCGCGTTTGGGTGACCGCATCGGCCGGTTGATCGGCGCGCCGGAGGGAAGCACGGTTGTCGGCGACACGCTGTCGATCAAGGTCTACCAGGCAGTCGCCTCGGCACTGGAGCTCCGCCCCGGACGGAAGATCGTGCTGTCGGACAACGGCAATTTCCCGAGCGACCTCTACATGGCCGACGGGCTGCTCAAGAGTCTGGGGCAGGGGCATGAGTTGAAGGTCGTCGATCCCGAAGCGGTTGGAGACCACATCAACGATGACGTTGCCGCGGTCATGCTCACCCATGTCGATTACCGGACCGGACGGCTTCACGACATGCAGGCGATCACCGAGAAGGCTCATAACGCCGGTGCGATCATGATCTGGGACCTTGCGCATTCCGCGGGCGCGCTGCCGGTCGATCTCACCGCCTGCAACGCGGATATCGCGGTCGGCTGCACCTACAAGTACCTCAATGGCGGTCCCGGCGCGCCGGCCTTCATTTATGTCCGTCCCGACCTCATCGACGAGGTTCGCCCGGCGCTGTCGGGTTGGCTGGGTCATGCCGCGCCCTTTGCCTTCGATCTCGACTACCGGCCCGGCGACGGCATCAGCCGCATGCGGGTCGGCACGCCTCCGGTCCTGCAGATGGCGGTTCTCGACACCGCGCTCGACGCGTTCGACGGTGTCGAGATGGCCGAACTCCGCAAGCAGTCCATCAAGCTGTCCGAGCAGTTCATTTCGGAAGTGGAAGCAAGCTGCAGGAATGTCGAGCTTGCAAGCCCCCGTGATCCCGAGGCTCGCGGAAGCCAGGTCTCGTTCCGGTTCCATGAGGGCTATGCGGCGATGCAGGCGCTGATCGCGCGTGGCGTGATCGGGGATTTCCGTGCGCCCGACATCATGCGGTTCGGCTTTTGTCCGCTTTACAACACCGAAGACGACGTGAGCCGCGCGGCCGCGGCACTGGCGGAGATCATAGCCACTGACGCGTGGGACACGCCCGAGTTCAAGGCGCGGAAAGCCGTCACATGAGCGAGGGGCGCGACTACGACCCGTCATCCGAGGGCGCGACCATGGATTTCGACGGTCGCATGTCCTACGGCGACTATCTGTGTCTTGATGGCGTGCTGGGCGCACAGAATCCCCGTACGGATGCCCATGACGAGATGCTGTTCATCATCCAGCATCAGACATCGGAACTGTGGATGAAGCTCGCCATACATGAAATCAGCGCTGCCCGGGCAGCCATCCGGAATGACCAGTTGCAGCCGGCAATGAAGACGCTTGCCCGCGTCTCCAGGATTTTCGAGCAGCTCAATTCGGCGTGGGATGTGCTCAGGACCATGACGCCGGCGGATTACACCCATTTCCGCCGCAAGCTCGGCCAGTCGTCGGGCTTTCAGTCGTGGCAGTACCGGATGATCGAGTATGCACTGGGAAACCGGAACCACGCCATGATGAGGCCGCACGCCCATGTGCCGGGCGTCCTTTCAAAACTCGAGAGTGAGCTCGAGCAACCCAGTCTTTACGATGAGGCCCTGCGGCTTGCGCACCGCCGGGGCGTGGAAATGCCCGACGCCGTGCTCGGCCGCGATGTTCGACAGACCCACGAGTTGCATGACGGCGTGACCGCCGGCTGGAAGGTCATTTACGAAGCGCCGGAGACACACTGGGCGCTCTATGAAGTGGCTGAAAAGCTCGTCGATCTCGAAGACTATTTCCGGCGCTGGCGCTTCAACCACGTGACCACGGTCGAACGGGTGATCGGGCTCAAGCGGGGCACCGGTGGCACAGGGGGAACCAGCTATCTCAGGCGAATGCTCGAGGTGGAACTGTTCCCCGAATTGTGGCGGGTCCGCACTGAGCTGTAGATGCCTTGGAGGCCTAGATATTTTAGCCTTGAACTATTTCATGCTCTCGATATTCTGGTCCCTGAGAGCAGCGGTTCCGGGCCTGATGAGCCAATCGCCTTCTCCATCCACGATCGGTGGAGGGGGCTTTGACGGAGCTGTGGAGGCAGGTCTAAGGTCGCTCAGAAGCCGGGCATCTGTCCTTGGAAGTGACTGGGAGTTATCGGGTGGAAATGCGCGCGGAAGTCAGGTTGCCCACGCAGGAACTGCGGGACGATTTGCCGTTCTACACCAGGACGCTGAAGATGCGTCTGGACATGATTTACCCTGCGGACGATCCGGAGGTCGCGGTCCTGTCAGGTCACGGCCTGCGCGTTCGGATCGAGAAGGGTGCGCCGGAAGCCCCCGGCACGCTGCGGATCCTGACCGAAAACCCCGATGCGTTCGCTGACGGAAAGCGAGAACTCGTGGCGCCGAATGGCACCCGCATCGAGATCGACGAACTCAATCCTCCATTGGTGATGCCGGCAACCGAGCATGCATTCGTCGTCCGTCGGCTCGCCGACCAGGCGCCCTGGGTGATCGGCCGCGCCGGCATGGAGTATCGCGACCTGGTGCCCTCTCGCCTGGGTGGCGCCATGATCGCTTCGCACATCCGCGTGCCGGACGGACCGGTTCCGGACATGGTGCATTTTCACAAGGTGGGCTTCCAGCTGATTTTCTGCATCAACGGCTGGGTCGATGTTCTCTACGAGGATCAGGGTGGACCGCGGCGGCTTCATGCAGGCGATTGCTTCATTCAGCCGCCGACGATCCGTCACAAGGTGCTTCATGCCGCGGACGGGATCGAGGTCATTGAAATCGGCGTTCCGGCTGAACACGTGACTGAGATCGATCATACGATGGATCTGCCCACTCCGCACGGACGGCCCGACCGTGAATGGGAGGGGCAGCGTTTTGTCCACAGCCTGGCCAGGGACGGCGTTTTCGAACCTTTCCGGATCCCGGGTTTCGAGGCGCGCGATACCACCATCAACGAGAACACCAAGGGCGTCGCGTCGGTGATGGTGGCGCGACCGACGGGAGACGCCGATCCCGTCTGGACGCGGCACCATGGAGACATCCTCTTCAATTTCGTCATGTCGGGAACCATGCTGCTCGAAGGCGAGGGCAAGGAGCCGTACCGGCTTGAAAAAGGCGACGCATTTGTCATTCCGCCACGGATGGCGACACGTTACAGTGAACCGAGCGGCGATCTTCAATTGCTTGAGGTCACGCTGCCCGGCCCCTTCACGACCGAGGTGGTGGAAACAGTCTGAGCGTTGTTCAAGCCTGCCCGACAGCGCTCATCTCAAACAGGGCAATAAAACAACTGGGAGCAAGAATGATGAGAAAAACAACCTATGCACTGGCGATTGCAGCCCTGCTTGCATCAAGTGCGGCCACCCTGGCAGAGGATACCAAGATCGGCGTTCTCATGGACATCACCGGCCCGATCGCAAGCTTCATTCCGCCGTTGCAGAACGCTGCAAACCTGGCGGTCAAGCACGTCAACGACAATGGCGGGCTTCTCGACGGACAGGCGGTTGCGGTCTATGGCGACACCACCGGTTCCTCGCAAGGCGCTGTCGACGCTGCCGGCAAGCTGATCAATGTCGAGAACGTTCCGATCATCATGGGCGCGCTGATGTCCGGAACCACCATTGCGGCCGCTGAAGCCGCTGCAATCCCTGCCGGTGTCGTACAGATCTCGCCGACCGCAACCGCGCCGGCGATGACCGACATCAACGACAATGACCTGCTCTACCGGATCGTGCCTTCGGACAATTTTCAGGGCAAGGTTCTGGCCGACATGGTGCTTGAGGAAGGCATCAACAAGGTCGCCGTGACCTACGTGAACAACGACTACGGCGTCGGCATCGGCTCCACCTTTGTCGAGGCGTTCAAGGCTGCGGGCGGTGAAGTCGTCGCGGAAGTCAAGCACGAGGAGAAGAAGAACTCCTACCGCTCTGAGCTGGCAACGCTTTCGAAGGCCGGCGGTGATGCGCTGGTGGTGATCGCCTATGCCGGCGACTCGGGCGCAAAGATCGTCAAGCAGTCGATCGAGGGTGGCCTTTTCACCAAGTTCATCGGCACGGACGGACTTCGCGATGAAGCCCTGATCGCCGACATTGGCGCGGAAGCGCTGGCGACATCGTTCTTTTCGGCGCCGACTTCGCCGGATGACAACCCGAACCAGGCCATGCTGCATGAGGCCTACACGGCCGAATACAACGAGCCGGCCGACAAGCCGTTCGTGGACCAGACCTATGACGCCACGTTCATGACCATGCTGGCCGTCGAGGCTGCCGGCTCTGCCGATCGCACCAAGATGGCCGAGGCGCTGCGCGCCATCGCGTCCGCACCGGGTGAAAAGGTTGGACCGGGCGAATGGGCCAAGGCCAAGGCGCTGCTCGCCGAAGGCAAGGACATCGACTACGACGGCGCCGGCGGTTCCTACGATTTCGATGAAGCCGGCGATGTCGCAGGCGCCATCGGCAAGTTCGTCGTGGATGGCGACACCTACAAGCAAATCAAGATCTACCAGTAAGCGGATTGATCTTCATTGGCCGGGGTCCCTCTCTTGAAAAGGCGAGGGACCCCGCTTTCACACAGCAAGCGGCACGCGCCATCGGCTTTCGCCGGTCGGCAAGGGCCAGCGCGAACCGGGGTTCCGACCGCGGCAAAGGGCGGACATGATTTCAGTCGAACATGTGAAGGTGAGTTACGGCGGCCCAAATGTCGTCGATGACATCAGCTTCGAAATTCCGGCAGGCCGGATCACCGGACTGATCGGTCCCAACGGCGCGGGCAAGACGACGATGTTCAATGCGATTGCAGGGCACGTCCAGCCGGCTGGCGGACGTATCCTGCTCGAGGGCAAGGACATCACCGGCCTTCAGCCGCACCAGCGGGCCGAGCGCGGTCTGGCGCGGACATTCCAGATTCCGCACGAGTTCTCGCAGTTGACCGTGATCGAGAATTTCATGGCGGCAGCAGCCACGCCCATCGGCGAGAACGTCTTCAACGTCATCTTCAGGCGGGCCAGGTTCGAGGCCGAGGAGGAACGCACCTACCGCGCTGCGCGCGACATGGTCGATTTTCTCGAGATTGCCCATGTGAAGGACGAGAAGGCCGGCAATCTCTCGGGCGGACAGAAGAAGCTCCTGGAGTTGGGCAGGGCGCTGATGCGCAAGCCCAAGATCATTCTTCTCGACGAGATCGGCGCCGGGATCAACCGGACCCTGCTGGCCAAGATATCGGACAAGATCCTGCTGCTCAACAAGGAGCAGGGCCTCACGTTCTGCCTGATCGAGCACGATCTCGATTATGTCTCCAAGCTCTGCGACGGCGTCATCGTGATGGCGCAGGGGCAACTGCTGACCCGTGGGTCCGTGGACGAGGTCCGCCAGGATGCGCGGGTCATCGAGGCCTATTTCGGCGGCGGAAAATACGAGGCCCAGGCATGAGCGCGCTGTTGTCCGTCGCCGGCCTGACCGCCGGCTATGGCGGGGTTCCGATCATCGAGGACGTCAATCTCGATGTGGCTGAGCACGAAATCGCCGTGATCATCGGTCCGAACGGGGCCGGCAAGTCGACATTGCTCAAGACCGTCTTTGCGCTGACCAGCAGAAGTTCGGGCGCGGTGACGTTCTCGGGCCGCGACATCACAGGCCTGCGGACTGCGCAACTGGTGCCGCTCGGCATCTCGATGGTGCCGCAAAGCCGCAACGTGTTTCCGACGCTGACCGTCGATGAAAACCTCGATGTGGGCACCTACGCGGCGCCGCCGGGCGACAAGGATGCGGTGCGGGAGAATGTGCTGTCGCTGTTTCCGGATCTCAAGGACAAGCTCACGCAGCCGGCGGGCGAACTGTCGGGTGGCCAGCGCCAGATGGTGGCGATGGGCAGGGCGCTGATGAGCGAGCCGAAGCTTCTGCTGCTCGACGAGCCGACAGCGGGGTTGTCACCGGCCTATCTCGAGATCATTTTCGACCTGCTGCTCGACATTCGCAAGCGCGGTGTCACCATTCTCATGGTCGAGCAGAACGCAAAGCAGGCGCTTCGCATCGCCGACACCGGCCACGTGCTGGTCAGCGGCAAGAATTTCGTATCAGGAACAGGAGAAACGCTGCTTGCCGACGACTCGGTGCGGCGCTCGTTCCTCGGGGGTGGCTCGCAGTGATCGATTTCATCAATCTCTATCTCGTGCCGGGACTGACGATCGGCAGCGTATATGCGCTTGGCGCGGTCGGTATCTCGATGATTTTCGGGATCCTGCGGTTCGCGCATTTCGCCCATGGCGATCTGATGACCATTGGCGCCTACGGGGTGCTGACTGCGGTCTGGTTCATTCCGCTTCACCCGCTGCTGCTGCTGCCGTTCGGCATGGCACTGGCGATTGTTGCAGCGCTTGCGGTCGACCGCTTTTTCTACCGGCCTCTCAGGCAGTTGCCGACCATTTACACGGTGATCGCCTCCTTCGGCGTCGCGCTGATCTTCCGGTCGCTGGCCCAGCTTTTCTGGAGTTCCGGCAACCAGGTCTTCGTTTCCGGCGTCCGGCCACCGCTGGTGCTGTTCGACACGTTCCGCATTTCGGCGCTGCACGGACAGGTGATCATTCTCACGCTGATCATTGCGGTCGCGCTGCATTTCTTTCTGACCCGGTCCAAACTCGGCCGGGCCATGCGCGCGGTTTCGGACGAGCCGGAACTGGCCGCGGTTGCGGGCCTCGATACCGAGCGCGTGGTGCGCTGGACCTGGGTCATCGGGGCTGCCCTGGCGGCGGCCGCCGGCGTGTTTGCCGGGATGGATACCAGCATGCACCCGAATCTCGGCTGGAACCTGCTGCTCGCCATGTTTGCCGCCGCCGTCCTTGGCGGTATCGGCAAGCCCATGGGCGCAATCGCAGGCGGGCTGATCATCGGTATTGCCGAGGAAACCGTCACCTACACATGGTTCAGCGACGAGCCGTTCGTGTCTCCCTCTTACAAATCCGCCGTGGCCTTCTTCATCATGGTCGCGCTGCTGCTGTTCCGGCCCCAGGGCCTGTTCAAGGGGAGGCTTCTGTAATGGAGATGACCGGACTTCTCTTCTACATCGTCAGCATTCTGATCGCCGGCGGCATCTATGCGATCCTGTGCCTTGCGCTGAACGTGCAGTGGGGCATGGGCGGGTTGTTCAATGCCGGTATCGCAGGCTTCTTCGCGGTGGGCGCCTACACCTCGGCGATCGTGACCACGGCAGTGAGCAACCGGCATCTGGGCGGTTTCGATCTGCCGATACCGTTCGGTCTTCTGGCCGCCATGCTGACAGCCGGCATAACCGGCTGGGCCGTGGCCAAGATCTGCGTGCGGCTCAAGAGCGACTATCTGGCGATGGCCTCGGTGGGCATCGCCGAAATTCTGCGGCTGGTGATCGTCAACGAGGCGTGGCTGACCAATGGCAGCCTCGGAATCTCAGGAATTCCGCGTCCGTTCGGAGACATGGTGCAGGGACGCGGGGCGGACCTGGTTTATCTTGCCGTGGTCTGGTTCTGCGTGCTGCTTGTCTATGTTCTGTGCCAGCGGCTTTATGTGAGCCCGTGGGGCCGCACGCTCCGTGCGATCCGAGACAACGAGGATTCTGCGCGCGCAGCCGGAAAGGACGTGGACTGGTTCCGTCTCCAGACCTTCGTGATCGGCTGTGCAATCATGGGGCTCGCCGGCGCGCTTTCAGCCCATTACTTCAAGTTCCTGTCGCCCTCGGCCACCGAGCCGCTTCTCGTGACTTTCCTTGTCTGGGTCATGCTGATGGCCGGCGGATCGGGCAACAACAAGGGCGCCATCGCCGGTGCGATCCTGATCTGGTTCATCTGGTCGGCGACCGAGATCCTGACCGGCCGGCTGCCGCCGGAATGGATCACGCGGTCCTCCTACATCCGGATGCTTCTGGTCGGGCTCCTGCTGCAGTTCGTCCTGCAGCGCTACCGGTCGGGGCTGATCCCGGAGAAATCGCCGAAACCGCGGTCGGACTGACGCACCACGGAACTTTCAGAAGCGGCGGAGCGCGGTCCGGATACCGGGCGTCGGGCAACGAACGGTATTCGATCCGGTCAGTCGTTGCCGTCTTTCGGCAGGAACGAGACGAGCTTTGCGCGGACGTCCTCCGGCCACGGCATTGACGTGTGCTTGTCGAGCCAGCTTGCCGCCAGGACCTGGTTTCCGGACCAGCGGTGCTCATCGCCGCAGAGCACCTCGTGCTCGATGGTCATCGAGGATTTCCCGACTTTCGTGACCTTGAGTTCGAAGGTGAGCTTGTCGCCGAAGAAAGAGGGTTTGGAGAAGTTGCAGGTCAAGTGGACGGTGGGCGTGCCCCAGCGCTCGTTCCAGATGATTTCGTGCCACGGATAACCGATCGCGGACCAGAACTCCTCGATCACGCCGTTCAGAAGATTGAGATAGGACGGATAGTAGGCGGTTCCCGAGATGTCGCAGTCTCCGAAATGCAACATGCGGTCCGTCGTGTAGCTGGCAGTCATGATCCCCTCCCGGTCTTGTTCAGAGCCGGTTTGGCATGGGATCACAAGTGAGGCAACCGCCCGAACCACCAAGAGGGGGCGGATTTGCCGGCGGATCCGGGGCACGATCGCAGACCGGGGCTGATTGACCGCAGAAAGCGGGGCACAAAAAACGACCGGGCGTTTCCGCCCGGTCGCATTCTCAGATCCAACAGCCGTGCCAAGAACTCAGAACGCCGAGTGGATCGATCGTTCGATCTCGTCAGTCGTATTGTTGACGAGTGTCTTGGGCAATTCCAGCATGATCTTGTCGGAGACGCTTTGATGCAGGCTTGGACGGGTCTCGCCCAGCGTGTCCGGATCAAGCACGAGAATCAGGTGGTCAAACTTCTGCCGCTGGGCCAGATCGTAAAGGTGATTGGCCAGGATCTTGGCGAAAGTGGCTTCCATCGATTCCTTGGCCGAGGTGTCGGGCGGCTGTTTTCCTGCCGGGCCCTGATCGGCGAGATTTCCTGGTTCGAGATCTCGCTGGTGGTTCAGTTTGAGCTCACCACTCTTGGCGGAATTTCGATAAAAGTTCGCACCTTCCCCGGTGCCGACCACAATAAGCGTGTTGTGAGGGATGGGTTTGTTGGTCATGCAGACCTCCTGCTGAAATTCCAGAATGAAATGTTGAACTGAGAGCGGTAGTTTGCTCGAAAGCGGGAGCAGCCGAGGGGCTGCTCCCGAGCGGACTCAGGCCGCGTTCGCAGAGGTACGATGATGTTCGCCTTCGCGCACTTCCTCGATGATCTTGTCGACGAAAGCCGGAAGATCCTTCGGTGAGCGGCTGGTGATGATGCCATTGTCGATGGCAATCTCACTGTCTTCCCACTTGGCGCCGGCATTTTCCATGTCGGTGCGAATGGAGTGGTACGACGTGGCTTCGCGACCCTTGATGACGCCGGCTTCGATCAGGAGCCACGGCGCGTGACAGATGGCGGCCACGATCTTGTCGCCGGTGACGAAGTCCCGGACAAGCTTCACCGCGTCCTTGTTGACGCGCAGAAGATCGGGGTTGATCTGGCCACCCGGAAGGACAAGCGCGATGTAGTCATCGACCTTTACGTCCGAGATCTTGAGGTCTGCGTCGACAGAGCCACCCCAGTCGTCCTTGTCCCAACCCTTGACGGCATTGCCATCGGGCGTGGCGACATGAACGGTCGCGCCGGCCTTCCTGAGATGCTCGAGCGGGTACTCGAGTTCGGACTGTTCGAAGCCGTTGGCGGACATGATGAGGATCTTGGCATTCTCCAGTTTGGGCATGGATGTGCCTCCTTTTTGCGTTTGAAACTTTTCGTCTGAATCTGACAGGGTCCCAACGCTGCGGAGCCGCCTGAGTTCCGTCCCATCGTGCGGATGCCGTTTGGCTTGCCGATCAGCGGTCGCGCGGATGGAGGCTCAATAGGTGGCCCGGCCTCCGGAAAGATCGAACACGCCCGATGTGGTGAAGCTGTTTTCGCGGCTGCACAGCCATGCGATCATTTCTGCGGCTTCACCGGTTTCGAGGAAGCGGCCGCGCGGGATCTTCGAGAGCATGTAGTCGATATGGGTTTGCGCCATCTGGTCGAAGATGCGGGTGCGGGCGGCGGCGGGCGTTACGCAGTTGACCGAGATGTCGAGCCCCGCCAGTTCCTTGCCGAGCGATTTCGTAAAGCCGATGACACCGGCCTTGGAGGCCGAGTAGGCCGAGGCATTCGGATTGCCCTCCTTTCCGGCCACAGACGCGATGTTGACGATGCGACCGTATTGTTGCGCCTTCATCGTCGGTACGACCGCTCGATTGACGTGGAATGTGCCGTTCAGGTTGACTGAAATGATCTGCGCGAATTCCTCGACGGAGTATTCGTCGACCGGCGCATTCGAGCCGGCGATCCCGGCCGAATTGACGGCTATGTCGATGCGGCCGGAAACCTCGAGCGTCTTTGCGCAGGCAGCCTGGACGCTCTCCCAGTCGGATACATCGACCTGAAAGGCGACGGCCCCCGGCAGCGTCCCGGCGGTGCGCTCGGCAAGGTCTGCGTCCATGTCCCACAGCGCGATCTTGGCTCCGCCCGTCGCAAGACGCTGAGCCACGGCTTCCCCGATGCCCTGGGCCCCTCCCGTGACCACCGCGGTCATGCCGTCAAATTGTCTGGTATTCATCTCACTCTCCCGAATTTTCCACTGGTGCGGTCTGCGTTCCTCATCGCAATTCGGCGCAGCCGCGACGGCATCGTGCTTCGGTTCGCGCGAAACCTCCACTCGACGGGTTGAAAAAAAAGACGCTGGGGTATGGCGACCAACAAGAGGTCATCGTGCCCGGGGCTGAGGCTGCTAACCTTCCGGCAGTTGCCGTAAGATCATGCAGGCGGCGGGACGGTGACATTGGGAGTGGTTTCCGCGCTTGCTCAGGGAGGAATACCATGAAGAAGGCACTATTAGCTTCAGTCGCGACCTGTTTCCTGCTTCCGGCAGGGGCCATGGCCGACAATCACACTGTCAAGATCGGCGTGCTCGTGGCGCTCGAAGGCGTGTTTGCCGCGGGCGGGGCGGACGGCGTGCGCAACGTCGAACTGGCAGTCCAGCAGGCCGGCGGCATGGCCGGCGGCAAGGAAATCGAGATTGTCGTCGCGCCAAGCGACACAACGCCGGACACGGCCGTGCGACAGGCTCGCAAGCTGATCGAACAGGATGGCGTGGACATCATCGTAGGGCCGCTTTCGGGCTCGGAAGGCATCGCCATGCGCGACTATGCCAAGACCATCCCCGACAAGACCATCATCAACGGCATTTCGGGCGCCCTTGAGACCACCTGGGTGGACCCGGCTGAAAACTTCTTCCGGTTCAATCTGGACGGTTCGCAGTGGGGCGCCGGTCTCGGCACTTACGTGGTCAAGGAAAAAGGCTGGAACAAGGTTGCGACCGTGGCTGCCGACTACTCGTTCGGCTACACCAACTTCCTCGGCTTCGCGGTCGATTTCTGCCGCGCCGGCGGCGAGATTGTCGAGCGCTTCTGGGTGCCGCTCGGTTCGTCCGACTTCGGCGGCGTGATTGCCGCCATGCCCGATGACATCGACGCGATCTACCTGGGTGTCGGCGGTACCGATGCGATCAACTTCCTCAACCAGTATGAGCAGGCGGGCGCTGAAACCAACCTGATCGGCGGCACCATCATGGCCGACCAGACGGTTCTGACGTCCAAGGGTCGTGCAAAGGACGCCCTGGTCGGAACACCGACTTCGGGTGCTCTCGCCGAGGACAACCCCGATCCGGCGTGGACCGAGTATGTCGCCGCCTACCAGGAGGCTTTCCCGGAAGGCGAGCGCTTCCCGACGCCTTCCCTGTTCGGTGTCGGCTACTATGTCGCCACGCTGGCCGCGATCGATGCACTCAACGAAATCGATGGCGATCTGTCCGATGGTCAGGCGAAGTTCCGCGAGGCTCTGGCCGATGACCCGCTTGAGACTCCGCTCGGCTCGGTCTCGCTGAACGAGAACCGTCAGGCAACCGGAACGGTGTTCATCAACGAGGTGCAGGACGATGGCGCCGGCGGACTGAAGAACGTCATGGTCGACAAGGTCGAAAACGTGAACCAGACGCTTGGCATGACGGCCGAGGAGTTCCGCGCCATGGGGCTTCCATCGCGTGACACCCCGGACTGCGCCGCTCTCGGCGGCAAGGGCTGACCGAAACGTCACCTTCCGGGGCCGGTGCATGTGAGTTGCACCGGCCCCGGACACTCTCGCGATCAGCGCCGCCGTGGTGCTCGCGGTCTGTGTGAAGGTACGGGCTGATGTCGTTGATCTCCTTTGTCACGCGCATCCATTTTGCCGACCGCGTTCTCGAGGACGCGCTGCCGGAAGAAATGGAAAAGCTCGGCATCTGCCGGCCCCTGATCGTCACTGACGAGGCCGGAGAACGTGATGATTGCCTTGACCGCCTGTTCGATTCCCTGCCGGCGCTCTGCGAACCGATCCACCTGAATGGTTTCCGTCCGAAGGTGTTGGCCGGCCAGATCCGGGCCGCTTCGGGCACGTACAGAAGCAGTCGCTGTGACGGGATCATCGGATTCGGGGGCGCCGTGGCTTTGGACCTGTCGCGGCTGATCGAGGCGCGCTCTCAACTGATCACGATACCGACCACGACCGAGAGCGTCGGCCTCGGACCGATCGGGGGCGCTTTCGCCGCCACTGATATCTGCATTCCGCGCAACCCGTCGGTGGTGCTTTGCGATGCGACGCTCACCGTGGGTGCCAGCCCCTACGCGACGGCCATTGCTGGCATGGATACGCTTACCCATTGCCTCGAGGCCTATCTCGGTACGGCGTTCAATCCGCCGGCCGACGGAATTGCGCTGGAAGGTCTGCGCAGGGCGATGCGGCATCTGTTGCGGGCCGTGCAGAACGGCAGTGACATCGAAGCCCGGCGGGAGATGCTGGCTGCGGCCCTGAATGCCGGACTGGCTGCGCGCAAGGGTCTCGGCGGGATCGACGCCGCGGCAAAGGCGCTTGAGGCCCAGGCCGGCTTGTGGGGCCGGCATGGTGCGCTCAATGCGGCGCTTCTTCCGCATGTGCTGGCATTCAACACGCCGGCAGTCGGTGACAGGCTTCCGGTCATCCGCGAGGCCCTCGGCGTGCCCTCCGGGGGAGATGTCGCTTCGGTGATCGCCGACCTCGGCGCGCGGCTGGGATTGCCTGGCAGGATCGGCTCACTCGGGCTCGGTCGGGCGGACCTGCGAAGGGCGGCGAAGGCCGCGGCTGCCGACCCGGCCAATCAGACAAACCCGCGGCTTGCCACCGCTGAAGACTATCTTCGTCTGTTGCAGGAGGCGTGCTAGCGGCTCCGGGCAGATTAGCAAAGCATAAAACCACGCAAACACAATTGTTTACGGTTTCATGTTTCTGCGCTATCGTTCGAAACTAATGCATCATAAGAATGCATGAGGGAGGAAAATGAGCACAGCGTTGGCCGTGTTTCATGGTGCTTTCGGGAGAGTTTGCCTCTATTTGATGGATCGAGGCATGGTGCCGCACGGGCACAGGGAAGGACACCTTATATTCCATCTGCAGGGGCCACCGGCGGAGATGGTCGTCAACGACCGGGCGTTCCCGATGGCGCCGGGGCAGGCTGTCGCGGTCAGCCCATGGCAGACGCACTATTTCAGGCCCCTCCATGACGACGCACCCACGCTTGGGCTGGTCCTCTATATTCGGCCGGCATGGTTTCTGGAGGCATCGCGTCGCGCCACAGCCTCGCTGAGCTTCGGGCGCGTCGGCATCGAGGTCACTGATCAGGTGGCGCGTCTGGTCTTCGGAACCACCCAGTCAATGATGGATCCGGACAAGGAAGACCCGCTTCTCGAGGACCGCATCTGTTCACTGACCCAACTGGCCTTCGATCAGTCCTGGCAATGGACGGGCCGTGGAGACAGTTTCACGGGACCGATGTTCGTCAAGCGTGACTACAGGATCCGCAATGCGTTGCGCGTCCTGCAGAAGCGGGTCGGCGAGGCGCTGGCGCTTGATGCCGTTGCACGGGAGGTCGGCCTGTCGCGGCCGCATTTCTACAAGCTTTTCCGCGAACAGATCGGGCTGACGCCCAACCTCTATCTGAACGCGCTCAGAATGGAGCGCGCGATAGACCGGCTGGCGCTGAGCCAGGAGGCCGTGTCCGACATCGGCTTCGATCTCGGCTTCTCGAGCCAGGCGAGCTTCTCGCGCTTCTTCATCGCCAACGGCGTGGTCCCGCCATCCGCCTATCGTCGCAGCATCCACGTTTCCTTGCCGCAATAATGGTTTTCCCGACGACGGGGGCAACGAAAAGACTGTCGGGTATATGGGTAAGGCCCGGGCCGGGCTAGTGTTTTGTCTACGGCTCGTGGAGGACGCGCCGTGATGGCAGGCTGATGGGACAGGCTGACGGGATGGGAAAATTCTTCAGGCGCAGGCCGATCTGGTCGTTGATCATCGCAATCGCGGTGGCCATCGTGCTGTGGATGATTTTCGCGCCATGGCCCGACGGCCTGGAGGATGCGCTCGGCCGCAAGAAGATCTTCCTCAATGCGGTGTTCGGCGGAATTACGCTCGGCGCGCTCTACTTCCTTGTCGCTTCCGGCTTTACGCTGATTTTCGGCCTGATGCGAAACGTCAACCTGGCGCATGGCTCGCTTTATCTTCTTGGCGGATATATCGGCTACGAAGTCTCGGACGCGACCGGGTCGTGGCTGCTGGCCTTTCCAGTCGTCTTTGTCCTCGTCGCCGGGCTCGGACTGGTCCTGCAGAACCAGGTGTTCCGGCGGATGGAAGGCGAGGAGTTGCGGCAGACGATGGTCACGATCGGACTGTCGGTCGTCATCGCGGACATCATGCTGTGGATATGGGGCGGCCAGTCCTACACCATATTGTCGCCGGAATGGCTGAGCGGCCCGACCGAGCTCCCGATCGTTTCCTCGATCAAATCCGACGGCGAGGCCGTGTATCTGCGCTATCCGGCGGTTCGGATCGCGATCCTGGTCGCTGCCATCGTCATAGGGCTGGCGATGTGGCTGGTGCTCAACAAGTCGAGGCTCGGCATGCTGATCCGTGCCGGCGTCGACGACCGCGAGATGCTTGCCGCATCCGGTGTGCGCATTCAATACGTCTTTCTCGCCGTTTTCGCCTTCGGAGCCGGGCTGGCCGGCATGGCCGGAATTGTCGGGGGCACGTTTCAGTCGCTGTCCCCGGGCGAGGATACGCGCTTTCTTCTGGCGAGCCTCGTCGTGGTGATCGTCGGAGGCATGGGCTCCATTCCGGGGGCCGCCATCGGTGCGCTTGTCATCGGGTTGTCGGAGCAGATCGGTCTCGTCTACGCGCCCACCTATTCGGTCGTCTTCACGTTTCTGATCATGGCGGCAGTGCTGGCATTCCGGCCCCAGGGCCTTCTGGGAACGGTGCGATGAGGGGGTATCATGGCGCTGGTTGAACGCTCAACGCCCTACCAGGCTTCGTGGTTCGAACGCGTTCCGGCCCAGTGGTGGGCGGTCGGCCTGCTGCTCTTGATCATGCCCGCGATCGCCAACGACTTCATTCTGTTCCAGGTGTTCGGGTGGACGTTTCTGCTCGGCATGATCGCACTCAGCCTGATGTTCCTCGCGGGCTATGGCGGAATGGTCAGCCTGATCCAGATGTCGGTTGCCGCACTCGGCGGCTACATGGTCGCCATCTTCGGCACCTCAGGCGTCGAGTCGATCAGCATGGGCCTTCCGTGGTGGCTCTACATCCCCATTGCGGTGATCATCGCGGCCATCTTCGGCACCATCGTCGGGGCGCTGGCGGTGCGGACCGAGGGCATCTACACGATCATGATCACGCTGGCGATCGCCTCGGCCTTCTTCTACTTCACCCGCCAGAACTATGGGATCTTCAACGGCTATTCCGGCTTCAACCTCGTGGTGCCGCCGCAACTGTTCGGCGTGGACTGGCGTCAGGCGGTGCCCTTCTACTACCTGTCGCTCGGATGCGCGACGCTGTCCTATCTCGCGGTTGTCTATGTCTCCCGGTCGCCCTTCGGGCTGGCGCTTCAGGGCGTGCGCGACAATCCGCGCCGGATGGCGGCACTCGGCTTCAACGTGACTGCGCACCGCATTGCCGCCTATACCTTCGCCTCGGTGATCGCGGCTTTCGGCGGAATCCTTCTGGTCTGGCAGAATGCGCAGATTTCGCCCGGCACCGCGGGCATTCCGGCGGTGATCGACATTCTGGTGATCGCCGTGGTGGGCGGCGTGCGCCGCCCCATCGGACCGTTCATCGGCGCGATCATCTATACGGTCCTGCGCACCTTTTCACCCGATATCCTGACCGGGTTGGGGATGTCGGGCGAGCGTTTCAAGCTGTTGATCGGAATCGGTTTCCTCGCCGTCGTGTTCTTCTCTCCCGATGGGGTTCTGGGGCTGTGGGAGCGGTGGCGCAGCCGCAAGGGACGCAATCGCGATCCGTTGACGGGGGCCGCGAAATGACGATGACCGACTCCCGCACCGCCTCCGAGGGCTTGGGCTCCGTAAGTTCCGGCAACGCGCTGGAATTGCGCGGCGTGACCAAGATGTTCGGCGCGCTGGCCGCGATCGAGGACATCACCCTGTCGGTGCGTCCGGGCGAACGCCGGGCGGTGCTGGGATCGAATGGCGCGGGAAAGACGACGCTCTTCAATTGTGTGACGGGTGACTTCCTGCCGACATCGGGCACGATCCGCCTGTTCGGCGAGGACGTCACCACATTCCCCGCCTATGAGCGGATCCGCCGGGGTTTGCGCAGAACCTATCAGATCAGCCTGCTGTTCGGCGGGCTGACGGTGACCGACAATGTCTATCTCGCCTGCCGCGGTGTATCGCGTGGCCGGTTTTCGCTGATCAGGCCCCGCAAGGGCGACCCTCTGCTGACCAGGACCGCCGAACTCATCGAGGCGGTCAACATGACCGCGTCCGGCGATACGCCGGTGTCCGAACTGAGTTACGGACAGCAGCGGCAGCTCGAGATCGCGCTTGCGCTTGCGGGCGCACCGCGTTTCATCCTGTTTGACGAACCGGCGGCAGGTCTCTCGCCGACCGAGCGGTCGGAGCTGATCTCGATCCTCACCGGGCTGCCTTCGCATATCGGCTTCATCATCATCGAGCACGACATGGACGTGGCTCTCCGCGTGGCCGAGAGCGTGACGATGATGCACAACGGCAAGATCTTCAAGGAAGGTACGCCGGAGGAAATCGAGAACGATCCGGAAGTCCAGGAACTCTATCTGGGAGACGGTCATGGTTGAACGCAGCCGCACTCCCGCCCTGGAAATCAAGGATCTGAACGTCTTCTATGGCGCATCCCACGCGCTGCAGGGGGTCGATCTCAAGCTTGAGGGCGGCGTGCTGTCGGTCGTTGGCCGAAACGGCATGGGCAAGACGACGCTGTGCAAGGCGATCATGGGCATGGTGCCGGTTGCCTCCGGAACGATCAATTTCTCCGGTCAGTCGCTGGTGGGCAAGACGCCTGCCGAGATTGCGCGGATCGGCATTGGATACGTCCCCCAGGGCCGCCGGTTGTGGCGCTCGCTGTCGGTCGACGAACATCTCAAGATGGTTGCCACCAAGAGCGGCGCATGGACCGTCGAACGCATCTATTCGACGTTTCCGCGCCTGGCCGAGCGGAAAAGCAATGGCGGCGGACAGCTTTCGGGCGGCGAGCAGCAGATGCTTGCGATTTCGCGCGCGCTCCTGTCCAACCCGAAACTCCTGGTGATGGACGAACCCACCGAAGGCCTCGCCCCGGTGATCGTCGCACAGGTCGAGGAAATGCTGCTCCGGCTCGCCGACGAAGGCGACATGGAAGTGCTGGTGATCGAGCAGAACATCGGCGTTGCCTGCGGCATTTCCGACAATGTGGCCATCATGGTCAACGGTCGCATCAACCGGATCGCTCCCGCGGCGGAACTGGCTGGCGACCGGGATCTGCAGCAGCGCCTGCTCGGAGTGGGTCGGCACAGCCACGACGACACGCCCGCGCAACCGGCCAAGGCAGAGAAAACCGGGACGTCCCAGGGCGAGACCGGCAATGCTGATGCGCGGACGTCCGGCACGGTCAAGATCTACCAGTCCAACCCGACCGCGCCGACGCGCTGGTCGCAGCCCGTGCCGGTTGCCCAGCTCGAACGCTCGGCGCGCGTGATCACCGTTGGTCCGACCAATCGCGCCGGCGCGGAACAGGCGGAGATCCGTCAACTGGCAAATCCGGGTGACAGCGTCGTGCTGGTCGCCGGAACGCTCGACACCAAGGGCGAGGAGTTGCGGTTCATCCGCGACCAGATCCGCGCGGCAGGACTGCCGGTTAGGATGGTCGATCTTTCAACCTCAGGCGAGCACTCGGGTGCGGAAATTCCAGCCAACCAGATCGCCGCATTCCATCCGCGCGGTTCGGCCGGCGTGTTCACCGGCGACCGCGGCCAATCGGTGGCGGGGATGACGCTCGCCTTCGAACGCTGGATCGCGCGTCAGCAGGGGATCGGCGGCATCATCTCGGCGGGCGGATCGGGTGGCACCGCCATCGTGGCTCCGGCCATGCGCTCGCTTCCGGTGGGCGTCCCGAAACTCATCGTCTCCACCGTGGCGTCGGGTGAAGTCAGCAAATATGTCGGCCCGTCCGACATCACCATGATGCACTCGGTTGCCGATGTTCAGGGCCTCAACACGATCACGCGCGAGGTGCTGTCGAATGCCGCCCAGGCGATGGCCGGGATGGTCAGGGCTCGGCGCGGGGCGAACGAGGAGGGGCCGGGCAAGCCCGCTGTGGGACTGACGATGTTCGGGGTGACGACCACATGCGTGCGCCAGATCGTCGACCTGCTTGATGATACCCATGACTGCCTGGTCTTCCACGCCACGGGGATCGGCGGGCAGTCGATGGAGAAGCTTGTCGATTCCGGCAAGATCTCCGGGGTGATCGACATCACGACAACCGAAGTCTGCGACATGATGCTGGGGGGCGTGTTCCCTGCGACCGAAGATCGTTTCGGCGCGGTTATCCGAACGCGCATGCCCTATATCGGCTCGGTCGGTGCGCTCGACATGGTCAATTTCGGAGCGCCTGGGACCGTT
The DNA here is from genome assembly GCA_965233445.1 of Hoeflea sp. Taxonomy (GTDB): domain Bacteria; phylum Pseudomonadota; class Alphaproteobacteria; order Rhizobiales; family Rhizobiaceae; genus Hoeflea. The sequence continues at coordinate 3,275,521 of OZ247491.1, read as the reverse complement.
CCGGAGAAGTACAGGGACCGGACCTTCTACAACCACAATCCGCAAGTCACCCTGATGCGCACCACCGCCGAGGAGTGCGCGAAAATGGGTCGCTGGATCGGCGAGCGGCTGAACCAGATGGAAGGTCAGGTGCGGTTCTTCCTGCCCGAGGGCGGGGTGTCGGCGCTCGATGCGCCCGGTCAGGCTTTTCACGATCCGAAGGCGCGCGCGGCGCTTTACGATGCGCTCGATTCCACCGTGCGGCAGACGTCGAACCGGCAACTCATCCGTCTTCCCCATCACATCAATGATCCCGCATTCGCCGAAGCCGTCGTGGGCGCTTTCCGGGCGCTGCATGGCGGAGGACGGCCCGTGCGCAAGAGAGAGGCCAGGAGATGATCGCCAGACAGACCATCCTCGAAAAGTTCTGCGGCATGATCGCTGCCGGCGAGCCCATCGTCGGCGGCGGCGCCGGCACCGGGCTGTCGGCCAAGTGCGAGGAAGCCGGCGGCATCGATCTGATCGTGATCTACAATTCCGGGCGCTACAGGATGGCGGGACGCGGAAGCCTTGCCGGGCTGATGCCCTATGGCGACGCCAATGCGATCGTGGTCGAGATGGCCGGTGAAGTGTTGCCGGTGATCAAGCATACGCCGGTTCTGGCGGGCGTCTGCGCCACCGATCCGTTCCGCCTGATGGACATTTTCCTCGACGATTTGAAGAGGATCGGCTTTTCCGGCGTTCAGAACTTTCCGACGGTGGGCCTGATCGACGGCACCTTCCGCGCCAATCTGGAAGAGACGGGAATGTCCTACGGGCTGGAGGTCGACATGATCGCCAGGGCCCGGGAAAAGAACATGCTGACCACGCCTTACGTGTTTTGCGCCGAGGATGCCGAGGCCATGGCCAAGGCCGGTGCCGACATCATCGTCTGCCATCTGGGCCTGACCACCGGCGGTTCCATCGGAGCGGAGACGGCGCTTACGCTGGCGGACTGCCCGGCGCTTGTCGACAGCTGGGCGGAAGCGGCGCTGAAAGTGAACAAGGACGCAATCATTCTGGTGCACGGCGGACCGGTCGCCATGCCCGAAGACGCCGAATACGTCCTGAAGAACACCTCGATCTGCCACGGATTTTACGGCGCCTCCTCGATGGAGCGGCTGCCGACGGAAGTGGCGTTGACCGAACAGACCCGCGCATTCAAGCGCATTGCAGGCAAGTAACTGGCATCACGCCAGGGGGAGGAAGAGATGACGGGACAGATCATCGGAGAACTGATCTTGTGGCTTATCCTGGCGGTGGTGGTGATTGCCATCATCTACTGGGTGATGCAGTGGCTTTACCGGCGCTCGACCAAGGAAATCGCCTTCGTGCGAACCGGTTTCCTGGGCGAAAAGGTGGTGATCGACGGCGGCGCCTTCGTCTGGCCGATCATCCACGAGATCACCCCGGTCAACATGAACACGCTGCCGCTTGCCGTGGCCCGCAAGAACGAGACCGCGCTGATCACCAAGGACCGGATGCGGGTGGATGTCGAGGCGGAGTTCTATGTCCGCGTCAATCCGTCAAAGGACTCTGTCTCGATGGCGGCGTCTACGCTTGGCCGGCGCACGCTGGAGGCGAGCAACCTGCATGGCCTGCTGTCGGGCAAGTTCGAAAGTGCGATGCGCGCCATCGCCGCCGAAATGACGATGGGCGAGATGCACGAGAACCGCTCGACCTATGTGGCGCGGCTGCGTGAGGTTGCGCAGGAAGACCTGACCAAGAACGGACTTGAGCTCGAAAGCGTCGCCATCATCGATGTCGATCAGACGCCGCTCGAATACTTCAATCCTTCCAACCGCTTCGATGCGGAAGGTCTGACCGATCTGATCAAGGACATCGAGGCGCGGCGCAAACTGCGCAACGACATCGAGCAGGACTCGATGATCCAGATCCGCACCCGCAATCTCGAAGCCGAGAAACAGGCGCTCGAAATCGAGCGTGCGAGCGAAGAGGCAAGGCTCGATCAGGAACGTGAAGTCGAGTTCCGCCGCGCCCAGCAGCGTGCGCTCCTGGCACGTGAACGCGCCGAGCGCGAAACCGAGGCGGAAGCCGCGCAGATTACCGCCCGCGAGATGGTGGAGAAGGCACGGATCACCCATGAGAGCCGGGTTGCCGAAGCCCGCATCACGTCCGAGCGCGAGATCCGCGCCCGTGAGATTGCCCGGACGTCGGCCGACGAGGCCGAGGAGATTGCCGCACGCGAGGCGATCGAAACCGCTAGGATCCGTCAGGAACGTGCTGTGTCCGAGGCCCGCATCACGAACGAGCAGGACACCCGTGCGCGGGAAATCGAACGGCAGAAGGCGCTCGACGAGGCCGAGATCACTGCTCGCGAGATTACCGAGAAAGCCCGTATTGCCCAGGAACGGGCCGTGACCGAAGCCAGGATCGCCAAGGAGAAGGAAACCCAGGCGCTTGAAATCGAGCGGCAGCGCACAATCGAGCAGGCGGAGATCAAGGCGCACGAGGAAACCGAACGTGCCCGGATGGCGCAGAACCTGATCATCGCCCAGACCCGCATCAAGGGCGAGGAGGATATCCGCCGTCGCGAGATCGCGCGTCAGCAGGGGCTCGAGGAAGCCGAGATCATCGCCCGCGAAACGGTCGAACGGATCCGCATCCTTCAGACCGCGGAAGTTAACGAGGCAAGGATTGCCGAGGATCAGCGGATCCGCGAACTCGAGATCTCGCGTCAGCAGGCCGTGGATGCGGCTGAGATTGCTGCGGGAGAGGCCATCGACGCCGCCCGCATCTCGCGCGAGAAGCAGGTCGCGGCGACCCGTATCGCTGCCGAGGAGGAAACCCAGAACCGCGAGATCACCCGCAACCGAATCATCGACGAGGCAAGAGTCGCTGCCGAGGAGGCTGTCGAGCAGGCGCGCATCGCGCAGAGAAAGGCGATAGAGGCAGAGAAGATCGCAGCGGAACAGGAAGTCCGCGTCCGCGAGATTGCCAAGCAGGAAGAACTCGAAGCTGCCGATATCGCGCGGCGCGAGAAGGTCGAGAAGAAGCGTGTCGCAACCGAACTGACGCTCGAAAAGGAGCGCATCGCAAGCCAGAAGACGCGCGAGGTCACCGAGATCGACCGCAAGCGGTCGGTGGAGGAAGCCGAGCAGAAGAGCATCGTGGCGCTGTCGGACTCCCGGAGCGAGCGTGTGGCGGCGGAAGCTTCCGTGCAACGCTCGGAGATCGCCGCGAAGCGCGAAGTCGAGGCGGCCGAAGTGGAGCGCGAACGTGCGCTGGAAGCCGCACGGCTGGAGCGTCGCCGTTCCATCGAACAGCTCGAAATCGCCCGCGTCCAGGCGCTGCGCGAGGCCGAGATCGAAAGCCGCGAGGACATCGAGCGGTCACGCATCGCATCCGAGCGCGGGCTCGACGAGATCCGCATCAGCCACGAGACCGAACGTCGCCGGCTGGAGGTCGAGCGCGAGCGCGAGGTCGAGACCGTGCAGATCGAAAAGGCGATTGCGCTGTCGCAGAAGAGCCTCGAGGAGAGTGCTGCCCGTGCCAAGGCCGATGCTGCCAGGGCCCAGGCTGCCGAGGCCGAGGAGAAGGTCAAGACAGTACGCGAGACCGAAGCCGCGAACCGCCGCAAGTCGATCGATGTGCTGATGGCGGAAAAGGCCGCCGCGGAAGCACAGGCGATTGCGGAAGGCGAACGGGTCCGGCTGGCCGTGCAGGCCGAAGCGCAGCGTCTCATCAACGAGGCCGAGAACGTGCTTACCGATCCGGCCCGCGCGTCGCTGTTCCGCCGCAAGCTGCTCGAGCATGTCGAGGGCATCGTCTCGGCCAGCGTCAAGCCGCTCGAGAAGATCCAGGACATCCGGATCATGCAGCTCGACGGCATCCATGGCGGTGGCTCGGGGCGGGGCGGCGATGGCGGCAGCCCCACCGACGAGGTGATCAATTCGGCGCTCAGATACAGGGTTCAGGCGCCGCTGATCGACAGTCTGCTCAGCGACATCGGGATCGACGGGGCCAACCTGTCCAAGCAGGGCGGCCTGATCAGGGAAGCCAGCGACATGCAGCGCGTCGCCAACGAGGCGAAGAAGGGCTCTGCTTCGAAGTCCGGTGGCGGCAAGGCCGACGAGACCCAGTCGGACGGTGGCAAGGCCGGCGAGAAGGAGAAGAAGTAGATGCCACGGGTATACATTTCTTCGGTGATCGACGCGCCAGCCGCCAAGGTCTGGGAACGGGTGCGGGATTTCAACGGCCTGCCGCGGTGGCATCCGCGAATTCGCGACAGCCGGATCGAGAACGGCGAGCCTGCCGACCGCGTCGGCTGCGTCCGGGATTTCCATCTGCAGAACGGCGACCGTATCCGGGAGAAGCTTCTGGGGCTGTCGGACTACGACATGTTCTGCACCTACGCGATCCTCGAAAGCCCGATGCCGCTGACCGATTACGTGGCCACGCTGCGATTGACCCCGGTCACGGATGGAGACCGGACCTTTGTGGAATGGTCCGCAGAGTTCGAGTGCTCCGTCGATGACGCTGAAGATCTCGTCGCCGGGATCGGGGGAAATGTTTTCCAGGCCGGGTTCGATGCACTCAAGCGGCAGATGATGGGCTGAGGCGATGGTCCGGGTGGTCAAAAGCACAATCCTCGACGTGCCGGTTGAAACGGCCTGGGATGTGCTGCGCGATTTCAACGGCCATGACCAATGGCATCCCGTTGTCGCCGACTCCGCCATCGAGCGCGGCTACGCGTCCGACAGGGTGGGGTGCGTTCGCCGGTTTCATCTCGTCGACGGGTCCGAGCTTCGCGAGAAACTGTTGACCTTCTCGGATGCCGAGATGGCGTTTTCCTATTGCCTGCTCGATACGCCGGTGCCGCTGCTCAATTACGTGGCCCATGTGCGGCTGTCGCCGGTGACAGACGGTGACCGAACCTTCTGGCACTGGGAATCACGCTTCGATACGCCGCCCGGCCGCGAGGACGAACTCGCGCAGATGGTGGGCGAGAACATTTATCAGGGTGGAATTGACGCCATTCGCGCACTTCTGGAGGAACAGGCTCGATGACTTCCACGGTCTTAACCGTCGCAACGATGGGCGAAGCTGCCCGTGCCGTGGCGCAAGGCGCGACCTTCTTCGGAGGAGGCACAATCGTCATGCGCGATGTCAACGCCGGCACGGCTGCCGCCAGCATCGTTCGCACCACCGACCCGTCGCTGAAGGACATCCGGATCAGCGGTGACACGGTCACGCTTGGCGCAGGGGTCACGATGGCCAATGTCCTCGCCAACCGGGACCTGGCATTCCTGCACCCGGTCGCGCGCCTGGTTGGCGGACCCCAGGTGCGCAACATGGGAACCGTCGGCGGCAATCTGTTTGCGCCCCATCCCTACGGGGATTTCGCTGTTGCCCTGCTGGCGCTGGGGGCGCGCGTCGTCATGGCCGGTCAAGGCGGAGCACGGCCGATCGACGACCTTCTGCGGGACCGGTCGCGCTCCCCGGGGCTGGTGGCCGCGATTGAATTCTCAAGGCCGCGACCGGGCACCTTCGGCTTCCTCAAGGTGAGCAGGATCAAGCCCAAGGGCGTTTCCGTGATGAGCGTATCGGCTCTGCTGCCGCGCGAAGGTGGACGGATACGCGGCGCGCGGGTGGCCTGGGGCGCGATGGGGCCGGGGCCCCAGCGAGGCGCTTCGGCAGAGCGTGTGCTGGAAGGCCAGTCCCTGAATGCGGAAACGATAGGCCGCGCCGCTGCGACGGCAGCTGAAGGTCTCAATCCGGCGACAGATGCGATTGCCACCGACTGGTACCGCCGCGAAGTGGCGGGCGTGCACCTCAAGCGCATGCTGGAACAGATGGAGCGCGGATGATGGCGAAGAAACCTGTCAATTTCACACTCAACGGCCATGACCGCGCGGCCTTCGCCGAAGACGGCCAGAACCTGCTCGAGTTCTTGCGGCGCGGCGTGGGCGACATGTCGCCAAAATACGGGTGCGGTCAGGGCACCTGCGGCGCCTGCACGGTTCTGGTTGACGGCGAGACGCATCTTTCCTGTCTCGTGCTCGCCGAGGCGGTCGACGGCAAGGAAGTTCGCACCGCGAGCGGACTTTCGTCGCCGGCGCTTGATCCGCTGCAGAGCGCCTTCATGGAGCACTTCGCCGCCCAGTGCGGGTACTGCACGCCGGGCATGCTGGTGTCCGCGCGAGCGCTTCTCGACCGCAATCCCCGGCCCAGCCGGGAGGAGGTGATCGAAGCGATTTCGGGCAATCTGTGCCGCTGCACGGGCTATGAGCCGATCATCCAGGCGATCCTTGCGGTCGCCGAGGGGAGGGCCCGGGCATGATCGAGTTCCGCAAGGAGTTTTTTGCCGACGAACGCGACGACGATCTCAACGAGATCGGCAAGCCGACGCGGCGTCAGGACATTCTGGGCCATGTCACCGGGCGGTCGCCGTTCTTCGACGATCACCAGTTCGACGGGCTTTTGCACCTGCGCTGCGTGCGCAGTCCGCATCATCATGCCCGCATCCGGCGCGTCGACACCTCCCAGGCAGAAAGGATGCCCGGTGTGGTGCGGGTGCTCACTGGAAAGGACGTGCCCACCAATCTCAACACGCTGCTGAGCCTGCTGGATTTCGGCATCGATGACGAGCCGATCCTGTCGGACAAGAAGGTGGCCTATCGCGGCGAGCCGGTGGCAGCCATCATCGCGGCAACCGAGGCGCAGGCGCGGGCGGCGGTCAAGGCCGTGCGGGTCGACTGGGAAGTGCTCCCGCATGTGCTCGATGTCGAGGAGGCGATCAAGCCCGGCGCCCCCAGGGTGCTGGATATCTACCCCAACAACAAGTTCATCTATCACGGCAAATACGATCACCAGAAGCTCAGGTTCGGTGACGTCGAGGCGGCGTTCGCCTCAGCTGATCATGTCGTCGAGGGGCGCTACCAGATGTCGCCGATCGAGCAGGCGCCGATCGAGACATGCGGCGCCATCGCCGCGCCCGAGCAGAATGACCGTTATGTCTGCTACACCTCGACACAGGCGCTGTTCTTCTCGCTGGGAACTGCGGCCAAGGTTCTGCAGACGCCTTCTTCGAAGCTGCATTTCGTTGGCGGCACCGTGGGCGGTGGTTTTGGCGGCAAGGTGGATTCGATCCACGAGCCGCTGGCGATCCTCGGAGCCATGCTGACCGGAAGGCCGGTCAAGTACGCATGGGACCGCGAGGAGGAGATGCAGGTCGGGGCACCGCGCGGCGCCGAGCGCTGGTACATCAAGGACGCGGTCAATCGCGACGGGCGGATCACCGCGCGCAAGTTCATCGGCTATTTCGACAGCGGCGCCTATACCCGGCTGTCCTCCTACGCGATCATCAAGGGTGTGGGCCATCTGCCCGGGCCCTACACCATCCCGAATGTCTATGCCGACGTCTATTGCGTCTACACCAACCGGACACCAGCCACAGCGATGCGCGGCTTCGGCATCACCGGAGTGGATTTCGCCATCGAAACCCATATGGACAAGGTTGCCGAAACGGTGGGGCTCAATCCGATCGAATTGCGGATCCTCAACAGCTACCGCGATGGGGACATGAAGGCGCACCGGCGCGAGGCGAAGAACTGCGCGCTGGTGGAATGCTGCCAGGTCGTTGCGGAAAAAGCGGGCATAACCCTGTCCGCGGACGCACGAGCAGCCACGTCGATGACCGGCGGTGGCGGCGAGCGCGCGCGTATTCCGAATTATACCGCGACCGACCAGAACGGCCGCGTGGAGGGTTTCGATACCGGTTCATATGCCCGCAAGAGCGGTTCCGGATCCAAACCGGCGCAACCATCCGCGCCGGCAAACGTGCAACCGGCCCGCGCGCCACAGCCGCCAACCCGGCCGGCATCGCCTCCACCGTCGGCGAGCCGTCCGGAGCAGGCGTCGCCGCGTGCCGATCCTCCTCCGCCACCGCCGTCGGGATCGAGACCCGCGGCGTCGCGCAGCGGGGCGATCCGTTTTTCATCTCTGTCCGGCTTCAGGAGGCGATAATGGCGACCCACCGCGGCCGCGGTTTCGCGGCGATCAACTATCCCATCGGCATGAACCTCGGCGGCGACCCGAGCCAAGCGCTGGTCCATTCCAACCCCGACGGCAAGTTCACGGTCGCGCTCTCGGCCATTGATCTCGGGCAGGGCATGAAGTCTGTCACCCGCCAGATCGCGGCGGAAACACTGGGCGTGCCGATCGAGGATGTCTATGTCGACACCGCCGACAGCGATACCGGTCCTCATGACATGGGCTCGTTTGCCTCGCGCGGTACCCACCGAATGGGCAACGCGGTGATCCAGGCGTCGAACGAGGCACGCTCGGTGATGCTGGAAGCGGCAGCCGAGGAGTTGGAAGTGGATGCTGCCGACCTCGTCACCGACGGCAAGGGCAACATCCACGTCAAGGGCGCGCCGTCGCGCTCGATCACCACGATGGCGGCCGCGCAGGCTGCACAGTTCAAGCAGGGCCGGACCATCGCAGGTCGGGGCATCTTTCTCATCCCGCTTTCCGAGGTCGATCCCGATACCGGCGAAATGACCCCGGTTTCGTGCTTCGCCCATGCCGCCATGCTGGTTGATGTGGAGGTCGACGACGAGACCGGGGAGGTTGCCGTCATCGACATGCAATCGGCCTATGAGGTCGGGCGCGCGCTCAATCCGAAACTCGTCGAGCAGCAACTGCGCGGCGGCGCCTGGATGGGGATGAGCCATGCGATCTGGGAGACGACAGAACCCTATTATCCGTCGCGCGAGCATGGCCCGGAGGATTTCAATTCCTACTTGATGCCCGGTCCGGGCGACCTCGCGCCGCACCATATTTCGGTTCTCGAACGCCCGGCACCTGACGGTCCATATGGAGGCAAGGGACCCGGCGAAATGTGTGCCAATCCGGTGCTGCCTGCGGTGGTCAATGCGGTTTACGACGCGATCGGCGTTCGGATCGACGATCTCCCGGTAACGCCGGAAAAGGTCCTTCGCGGGCTCAAGGCACAGGGCGGCGCCAAGCCGCGCCGGATGCTCTGATGGCGGTGCGGTCCAGCATTCTCGGCATTGATGGCCCAGAACCTCTGGCTCTGGGGCTGCGCGATGCGCAGTATATTGCCGATGAAAGCCTGGCGACCGCGGCCTATCTGGCCCTTGCGCTCGGCAAGCCGTTGCTCCTGGAAGGCGCGCCCGGTGTGGGCAAGACGGAAGCCGCCAAGGCCATCGCCTCGGTGCTCGGCCGCGAACTTGTGCGGCTGCAATGCTATGAAGGCATCGATGCCGCAGCGGCCATGTACGAGTGGAATTTTCCACGCCAGATGCTTGCGATTCGTCAGGCGGGTGACGAGCACATCAATCTCTATGCGGACGACTACCTGATCGCGCGTCCCATCCTGCTTGCTTTGCAGGCTCCCCGCCAGCGCGTCTTGCTGATCGACGAGATCGACCGCGCCGATCACGAGTTCGAGGCCTTTCTGCTGGAATTCCTGTCGGATTTCACCGTCTCCATTCCCGAGCGCGGCACCATTCGTGCGGGGGAGCCGCCGGTGGTGATCCTGACGTCGAACCGCACGCGGGAACTGCATGAGGCGCTCAGGCGTCGCTGCGTCTACCACTGGATCGATTACCCCGCGCCCGAACTCGAAGCCGAGATCGTGATGATGCGGGCCTCGACTGTTGCCCAGGACACAGCCCGGAAGGTTGTGGCCGCCGTTGGCGGACTTCGCGCCGAGCCGCTTGCGAAGCCGCCCGGCGTTGCCGAGACGGTCGAGTGGGCGCAGGCGGCAACGCTGCTCAATTCCCAGGGCGCGCCATGGCCCCGCGCGTTTGCCCGCGCCATCGGCGTGGCGCTGAAGGATCAGGACGATCTCGAATTCATGGCGCCCCGGCTCGATGCCCTGCTGCAGGAGGCTGTGGCGTGACCGGACAAGCCCAGACCCAACCGCTGCCCCGCGCACTTGAACCGTTTCTCGGGCTTGCCGCGGCATTGCGCGAAGCCGGGATCCCCGCGGCGCCCGAACAGGCGCAGGCCTTCGTGACGGGGGTCGGACTGCTGGGGCCGCGTTCGATCAGGGACATCCGGCGGGCAGCGCATGCGACGTTCGGGCCCGGACCCGACCGCGCCGAAGAATTCGACGCGATCTTTGATGCGATTTTTCTGGGCCGCTCTATCGCCGCACCCGCAATGGGCGAGGCCGAGGACCTGCCGGAGGCCTTCGATGCCGGCGATTTCGACCTGATGCCCGAGGGGCCGGAGGAAGATCCGTCCGGTGCGGACGCGACGGTGGCGGAGCGGCTGTTTGCACGACTTCTCACGCCAGGGGATGAGGATGCGGCCTTGAGGAGCTTTGCCCGGGCAGCACCCGGCGCATTGCCACGGCGGCGGTCGCGCCGGAGCGCTCCCGGAAAAGGACGACAGGCCGATCCACGCCGGGCGTTCCGTGAAATGTTGAGGCGCGATGGGGAGATCATGGAATTGCCGTCGCGGCACAGACGGACGCGGCAGCGGCGGATCCTGGTTCTGGTCGACGTGTCCGGCTCCATGAAGGCGGGAACGGACGGCGCGCTTCGTCTGAGCCACGCGCTGATGCAGGCCGGCGAGCGCGTGGAGATCTTCACGCTGGGAACACGGCTGACACGGGTGACCCGGGCGCTCAGGCACCGCAACCGGGAGCAGGCGCTGACACTCGCGTCCGGCCTCGTGGCGGACTGGGACGGCGGCACGCGCCTTGGCGAGGCGCTGTCGGTGTTCCTCTCGGTGCCCCGGTTCGCATCTTTCGCGCGCGGCGCGCTTGCGATCGTTGTTTCCGACGGGCTGGAGCGCGGCGGTCCCGAGGCGCTGACCTCGGCCATGCACAAACTCGACGGGCTTGCCTGGTCGGTGCTCTGGCTTTCGCCGCTTGCCGCCGATCCGGCCTACCGACCTGAAACGGGTGCAATGCGCGCCATCCTTCCGATGATCGACCGGCTTGGCGACGGGTCCAATCCCGTCTCGCTGGCGCGTGAGATTCTGGCATTTTCCAAGGGGGCGCGCGCATGAAGGTGGTCGATTCTCATTTCCATGTCTGGCGCCAAGCGGATCTGCCCTGGCTGTCCGGTCCGATGCAGCCGCGAATTTTCGGACCCTACGAGCCGATCCGGCGTGATTATCCGATGACCGAATATCTTGAAGATATCGCCGGCACCGGTGTCGAGAAGGCTGTCTATGTCCAGGCCAACTGGCCGCAAGAGAAGGCAGATGAGGAGGCGGCCTGGCTGCAGGAGGTCGCTGCCGAGACCGGCTGGCCGCATGGCGTCGTCGGTTACGCCGACATGACGGTGGATGACGTACGCCCGGCGCTTGATCGCCTGGCGCGCCATCCGCTGATGCGCGGCGTTCGCCAGCAGTTTCACTGGCATGAAAACCCGCTCTACCGGTTTGCGTCGGATCCGGACCTGTGCCGCAGCCCGGTGGTCCAGCGCAATGTCGCGGCACTTGCCGAGCACGGCTGGAGTTTCGACCTGCAGGTCTTCGCCGGGCAGATGCCGGGGGCATGTGAATTGGCGCGGAGCTGTCCGGACGTGACCCTCGTGCTTCAGCATGCCGGGATGCTGGAAAACCTTGAAGATGAACGCCGGGAGGAATGGCGGTCCAATCTCAAGGCGCTCGCCGCGGAGACCAATGTTGTGTGCAAGCTTTCCGGCTTCGGCACCTTCATTCACCGCAACGACATGCAGCACATCGCCTGGCTGGTTGAAGAGGCTGTCGCCATTTTCGGCGCCGAGCGCTGCCTATGGGGATCCAATTTCCCGATCGAGAAGCTCTGGACCGGTTACGCCGATCTTCTGGGAGCGCATCTCGCGGCAGCCGGGAGTTTCAGCGAAACACAGAAACAAGAGATTTTTTCCGGCACTGCCTGCCGGGTCTACAAGGTCTGAAGGGGAGGACACGCAGATGGCTTTGGAAATCAAGGTGCTGGATTACGGCGATATCGAGCTCGAATCGAGCTTCCTCGTGCTCGGACGTGATTGCGGGCGTGTCAGGAGGGTGCCGGTCTACGGCTTCCTGATCCTTGGCGGCCAGTACCCGATCGTCGTCGACACCGGTTACCGTGACAACGCGATCATGGAAACGCTGGGCATGCGCGGACTTCAGTTCCACGAGAACATGATCGAGAGGCAACTGGCGAACCATGGCGTCAAGCCCGGCGATGTGCGCTACGTGCTGCACACCCATCTCCACATCGATCATGCCGGCAAGGACGATCATTTCTCGATGAACACCACCGTGGTGATCAACCGCCGGGAACTCGAATATTCGGTTTCGGGCCTGATGCATCCGCAGTACCCCAAGCCCGACATCATCCATCTGATCGAGCGGCTGCATCATCCCGGCGCGCTCCGCCTTGAGGACCTCGAGATTTCGGGTGCGGTGGAACTGATCCCCGGTGTGTTCCTGGAAGCTGCGGGTGCGCACACCGAAGGCTCGATGAATGTTCACGTCGATACCGCCGAGGGTCGCGCCACGATCTGCGGCGATGTGATCTATGACTTCAACGATCAGGTGATCGACCCTGTGCGCACCTTCGGTCCTGAGGAATACCAGGTGACCGGCAATCATGGCGGATCCAAGCGTGCGGAAAAGGGGGCTGTTCGCAAGCTCATGTATTCGGGCGCGAAGTTTTTGCTGCCGATCCACGACAAGCCGGCCAAGGTCGAGCACGGGCAGGTGGTCGGCCGGCTCGACATGCAGGTTCCGGGACCGGTCAGCCAGACCGTCCCGAAACGCAACTGGTTCGCAATGTAACGGGAGGCGACAATGGCTCACCAGGCAGTGGATCCCGACTTCCGGCGCTTGATCGACGAGCATGCGCCGGTGCGCCAGCCGGGAAGCGGCTTCACATTCACAGAAGGTCCGATCTGGCATCCGGTCGAGCATTACCTGTTGTTTTCGGACATGCCCGGCGACGTGCGGCGCCGTTTCGACAAGAGCGGCGTGCGTGAGGAGATGCGCCCGTCGAACATGGGCAACGGCATGACCTATGACCGCGACCTCAACCTCCTGGTCTGCGAGCATTCGACATCCTGCGTGGCCCGGTTTCGTCCCGATGGCCGGCGCGAGGTGCTGGCAAGTCACTACGAGGGGCGTGAGCTCAACTCTCCCAACGACATTTGCGTGAAGTCCGACGGATCGATCTGGTTCACCGATCCCTGGTACGGTCGCATGCCGGTGTTTGGCGTCGAGCGGCCGCGCGATCTGGGCTGGCAGGGCGTGTACCGCCTGCCGCCGGACCACAAGCCCGGTGCAGAGCCGCAGCTGGTTGTCGAACGCTACATGTTCACCATGCCGAACGGGCTTTGCTTTTCGCCCGATGAAAGCCTGCTCTACATCAACGACACCGAGCAGGCGAACATCCGGGTGTTCGACGTTCAGGCTGACGGCTCGCTCAGGAACGGGCGGATCTTTGCGTCCGGTATTCGCGATAGCCTGCTGCCCGGTGTGCCCGACGGCATGAAATGCGATGCGGAAGGCAATGTGTGGTGCACTGCTCCCGGCGGCTTGTGGGTCTATAATCCGTCGGGCAAGCTGATCGGGAAGGTATCCATTCCCGAGCTTCCCGCCAATCTTCACTGGGGCGGGCCGGACTGGCGTACGCTCTATGTCTGCGCGTCGACCTCGCTCTATGCCGTCGATGTGAAGGTGGGACCGCGCAACGAGCCGTTCATGCGGGCGAGGGCGGGTGCTTCGACTGCCCGGTCGGATGCTAGGGCTGCCGCGCCATCGGGCGCGGATGAGCCGCTCCGGCTTGATGCGCGCCGCTGCGCGCTCATCATTCAGGACATGCAGAATGACGTGGTGATGGATGGCGGCGCCTTCGCCGAGTCCGGATCACCCCAGCACTGCCGGGACCAGAATGCCATCGCCAACATTGCACGTCTTGCAGACAGGTGCAGGGCGCTTGGGGTTCCGGTGATCCACGTCCATTTCCTGGTGCCGCCCGGAGCAAAAGGACTGACGCTGAACGCCCCGCTGTTCGAAGGTGTCATCGACAACTCGGCCCTGGTGCGTGGCACCTGGGGAGGTTCGCCCGTCGACGGGCTCGTTCCCCAGGTAGGGGATTTCGTGGTGGAGAAAATGCGGATGTCGGCGTGGGAAGGCTCGACACTCGAGACAGTTCTCAAGGCCGAGGGCAGGGACATGATCATCGAGACGGGGGCCTGGACCAACATGTCGATCGAGCACACGGCGCGAACCGGTGCGGACAAGGGCTACGTGATGATCATCCCCGAGGACGGCTGTTCCACCATGAACGCCGACTGGCACAACGCCTCGATCAACTACGCGCTTCAGAATGTTTCACTCGTGACGAAAACCGACGAGGTGATCGCGGCGCTCGGCTGAGCCGGCTTCCGCTGAAAGAGATCTTGGCGGCCCCATACTCGATCGCCGCGCATCCGACGGATGCGCGGCGATTGCAGGATCGACAGGAAGATGGTCGCGCGGACCAGTATTCGGTTCCTCGGTGTGGGGCCGGATCAGCGGATGTTCGGATCAACGGCCGGATCGGCCGAGAACCCGTCCTGCGAAAGCTGGCTGATGGCACGGTCGAGCTCATCCATCAGTGCTTCGATGTCACCACCGAAATCCGCATGTCCGCGCGCCTCAAGCTCGCCACGCATGTTCTTGAGGGCCTCCATCCGCTGCTCGACCGGCTCGGGGGACATCAGCACCGACTGAATGTCATCCACGGTGAGTGTCTGGGCAATGCCGTCGATGTCGGCGTCGCCGCCGACCTGGGCGTCGACCGGATCGACGGATGAATCGTTTTTCATTGTTGGCATGGGATGCTCCTTGTCAGGCAAGGAAAACGTCGCACCCCGCAACTGGTTCCACGCTCACTGCCCGTGGATCAGCGCTGTCGATCTTTCCCTTTCGCAGGGAGTTTCGTCTTGCGGCAGATGCGCAATGACGATCTGCGCCCGCCGATGCTTGCGGAGCTGCGCCCGTCGCCTGTCATGTTTCGAGTTAATCTTATTTTACATTCTCCAACCTAGATTCGACGGTCTGATGAATGACGGCGCAATGGTTTCGGGAAGCCGGTGGAACCGTGCGCAAGGTCGATTCGCGATGAGACCGACCGGAAAGACTGCTGGAATGGGCCGATCTGCATACGCCTCAAGGACACCGGGTCAGGCTGAAGATGGCCGGTCGCGGATCGAGTACGCTCTCGTGCCAGGCGCGCAGCGTCCTTTCCGGGAGTGGGAAGGGTGAGCATGCGGAATGGACTGACCGGGATGAACGAGCGTGCCATCCGCGCGAACCTCCTCCACGTCGCCTACACCAACAACATTGCCAATGTCGGGGTCAATCTTCTTGCAGGAACAGCGCTTGTTTCCATGCTGTATCCGGCAGGTGTGAACCACATCCTGCTGTTGGGTTGGATCTGCGCACTGGTTGGGCTTTCGGCCTGGCGGATCCATCTCACCTACTCGGTTCTGGCCGCGTCAGGTGACTTCACGTCGGTCCCTGCTGAAAAGCTGAAGACATGGCAGATCCTCTACTCGCTCGCTCTGCTGCTTGCGGTTTGCCTTTGGATTGTCATAACCGGGGTGACCTTCACGACCAATCAGTCCGATCTTCATTATGCCGTCCTGATGATCATTTCCGCGCTTGCTGCCGGTGCGACAGGCATTCTTGCCGCGCAGGTCGTCATCGGCAGGATCTACATCACGTTGATGCTGACGAGCGGTTCGCTGTTTCTGATCCTGGGTGAAAACCCGAAATACATTCTGAGTTCCCTGGGTGTGTTCTTCGCAGTGGTCATGCTGGTGCTGCACCGGAACAACCACCGGGCTTTGCGTGAGGCGCTCATGCTCAAGTTCTCGAACAGGGAACTGGTCGATGAACTGACTTCGGAAAGGCAGATGCTCGAACAGCGGGTCAACCGTCGGACCGCCGAGCTCAAGCAGCTTTCCGAGCGAGACAGCCTGACCGGTCTGCTCAATCGGCGCGGCATCGACGCATGGATTGCAAACCGCTGCGAAACGGATGACCCTGGCAGGCAATATGCGACAATCATGATTGATCTCGACCGTTTCAAGCAGATCAATGACGGCCTCGGCCACGCGGCAGGCGACGAGGTCCTTCAGAACATTGCCGGGCGCCTGGCCGGGGCAATGCCCGATGGTGCGGCGCTCGGGCGATGGGGCGGAGACGAGTTTGCGGCCATTCTTCCTCTTGGGGAGGATCTGTCCCTTGAGTGCTGCCAGGACCTGATCCGAAAGATGCGCATCGATGTGGAACGGGCCATCCCGATGGACGGCATGCAGATCCATGTCGGGTTCAGCGCGGGCCTGGCGGTCGTCTCGGGCGAGCGCGATGTTCTTCTGGATTCGATCCGTTCGGCCGATCTGGCGGCCAGCGAGGTCAAGCGGAAGGGACGGGGCGGCGTCCAACTGTATTCAAGCGAGATGTTTTCCGAACAGAAGCGGACCCTGCTCATCGGTCAGAGGATCAAGGATGCGCTCGAGGCCGAAGAGTTCTCCATCGCGATCCAGCCGATCGTGGATTCCCGGACCCTGGAGGTCGACAGCTACGAAATCCTGGCTCGCTGGGAGAGCCCATCGCTCGGACGCGTTCGTCCCGACGAGTTCATTCCCGTTGCAGAAGACCTGGGCGAGATCATCGCCTTGGGATCCTACATACTTGAAACCGCACTGGCGCGTTTTGCGGCAGAGGGCCTGGCAGACGAAAAGGCCAAACTGGCGGTCAATGTATCCTTGCGCCAACTGGCGTGGCCCAGCTTCACGGATTTCCTTCTCAAGACCCTCAAGGATCATGGTGTCAGTCCGAGGTCACTCGTCATCGAGGTGACGGAATCGGTGTTCGATCCCGACAACCGCGTTTCCATTGGCGCGCTTCTGCAGCAGCTTTCCCAGGCCGGGATCGAAATCCATGTCGACGATTTCGGATCGGGATACTCTTCACTGTCACGGCTGCGGGAAATGCCGATTGCGGCGCTGAAAATCGATCAGTCCTTCGTGCGGCAGATGGACGAACAGTCGATCGCAATCATCGAGGGAACCGTGCACATTGCACGGAAGTTCGGCATCAAGACGATTGCAGAAGGTGTCGAGACCGTGGAACAGGCGCTTGCTCTCCAATCCATCGGCGTCGACTGCTTTCAGGGCTACCTGTTCGGCAAGCCGCAGGGCGAGTTCACGCATCTGCGCGGGTTTGAAAAGTCAGTCCTGGCAAAGCCGGAAGCCAGGGACAGCAATGCAGCATAGGTGTTGGCGCCGCTGAGACACTCGTCCAATGGCCTGCCTGCCGCAGCAATCATGACCATTGGTTCAGATGTCGAAGAAGACGGTTTCGTTGTCACCCTGGATACGGATGTCAAAGCGATAGACGGTCTTGCCATCCCGCTCCGACCGGTGCGCGATCAGTGTCGGGCGACGGACTTCCCATTCAATCAGGTTTAAGACCGGATCCTTCGCATTGGCGTCGGCCTCGTCGTCGAAATAGGCTCGCGTGTTCAGGCCGATATTGATCCCGCGCGCGACGATCCAGAGGTTGATGTGGGGCGCCTGCACCGTGCCGTTCCGGCCAGGAACCGGACCGGGCTTTACGGTGTCGAAGCCCCATTCGCCGGTTTCGAAATCCGTGATCACGCGGCCCCAGCCTCTAAAGCCTTCCTCCACTGAGCCCTTGCTTTCCGGATGGGCATAGTGGCCAGCGGCGTTTGCCTGCCATGCTTCCAGCATCACGTCCTTGATCGGGCTGCCGGTGCCGTCAATGACAAGGCCTTCGACGCGGATGCGCTCTCCCAGCGCGTTCGGACCGGCGATGTCGCGACCCAGTTCCTCATCATAGATGTCGAAGCCGGCCGCACCCGGTGCAAGCCCGATATGGACATAGGGACCGGCGGTCTGTGACGGGGTTTCGCGCAGATAGTCGAGCCGCTGCATCTCAATTGCCCTCCAGCCGGTTTTCAAACATGGTCGACCGCCTTCCGCGCAAGACGATATCGAAACGGTAGGCGATGCTGTCGAGCGGGATCGTGGCGTTCATGTCGAGTTTCGCGGTCAGTTGCTCGACCGCGTCCTGATCGGGCAGCGTCTGGATGATCGGGCACAGCGGAATGAGCGGGTCGCCCTCGAAATAGAGCTGGGTGATCAGGCGCTGGCTGAAGGCGCTGCCGAACACGCTCAGATGGACATGGGCGGGCCGCCAGCTGTTGATGTGGTTGCGCCAGGGATAGGCGCCGGGCTTGACGGTCCGGAAGAAGTAGTTGCCGTTCCCGTCGCTCAGCGTCCGCCCGCAACCGCCGAAATTGGGATCGACCGGCGCGAGATAAGTGTCCTTCTTGTGCCGGTAACGCCCCCCCGCATTGGCCTG
Organism: Hoeflea sp.; assembly: GCA_965233445.1. GTDB lineage: Bacteria > Pseudomonadota > Alphaproteobacteria > Rhizobiales > Rhizobiaceae > Hoeflea. The sequence continues at coordinate 3,257,152 of OZ247491.1, read as the reverse complement.
CCATATCTCGATGAGCGTGTTGGGCACCGGCCTGGCATTTTCATCCAGAACACGGCCGTGGATGATGATGCGCTCGCCGATCGGATCGCCGTCCTTGGCATAGTTGCGGATCAGGTCGTGATCGAGTTCGCCGAGATCGCCATGACCGAAAACAGGTCCGGTGATTTCGCTCGTGGTTTGTTCGAGGCTGATCAGCGGCAGCCGGGGGGAGCGGGCGACCGACGTCTTGTAGCCCGGCGTGAAGGCGGGCGGGTGGCGGTTCCTGTCGCGCTGAAAGTATTCCGCAGGCCCGGTCATACGTCATTCTCCATTTCGGAATAGGTCTTTTTGGCAAGCTTGATGGCGTGGTTGGCTTTGGGAACCCCTGCATAGACGGCGACATGCATGAACGCCTGGATGACATCCTCCCGGCTCGCGCCGGTGTTCGCGGTGGCGCGGATATGCATGGGGATTTCCTCGAAATTTCCGGTCGCGGCGAGCAGTGCCAGTGTCAGCATAGAGCGTTCGCGCCGGCTGATCGTATCGTCCGACCAGACCGTGCCCCAGGCGCCTTCGGTGATGAATGTCTGGAAGGTCTCGTCGAAGCCTGTCTTTTGCGCCTCCGCCCGGTCGACATGGGCGTCGCCGAGCACGGCCCTGCGTGTCTTCATTCCCTGGTCAAAACGTTCGGACATGCAAATGCTCCTTCAGATCGGCTGCCGGATCAGGGACTGCGCGGGCCGACCCAAGCAGTTTTCGCCCTCTTTCGCCCTCTTTCGCCCGGAGCGCCATGCTGCTTCGCGTGCTGTTGGACATTACACGCATCAGTACGGCAAGCCGACATAGTTCTGGGCCATCGCGGTTTGCGCCGCCTTGTTGGAGCGGAGGAAATCCAGCTCGGAAACCTGCATCTTGAGATCAAAACTCGATTGATCGGGATAGCGATGCATGAGTGACGAAAACCACCAGGAGAAGCGCTCCGCCTTCCAAATCCGGTTGAGAGCCCGTTCTGAATAGGCATCGATACCTGCGCTCGATCCCGCCTTGTAGAACTCGCAAAGACCATCATAGAGATAGTGCACATCGGATGCTGCGGTGTTGAGTCCCTTGGCACCCGTCGGCGGCACGATATGGGCCGCATCTCCGCACAAGAACAGGCGTCCCCAGCGCATCGGTTCGGTGACGAAGGATCTCAGGGGAGCGATGCTTTTCTCGATGGAGGGGCCGGTGACGAGCTTTTCGGCCATGGTGGCTGGAATGCGGCGCTTGAGTTCCTGCCAGAAGGCCTCGTCGGTCCAGTCGTTGACGCTGTCGGACAGAGAGCACTGAATGTAGTACCGGCTGAGTTTCGAATTGCGCATCGAGCAAAGAGCGAAACCGCGCTCGGAGTTGGCATAGATCAGTTCGTCATGAACCGGCGGGGTTTGGCTGAGAATGCCGAGCCATCCGAACGGATAGACCTTTTCGTACTCGGTGCGGACAGAAAGCGGGATGGCCTGACGGCTGACACCGTGAAAACCGTCGCAGCCGGCTATGAAATCACAGTCGATGCGCCGGGTTTCCCCGCCGACAGAATAGCTGACCTGCGGCGCATCGGTGTCGGCGCCGTGGATCGTCACGTCATCCACCTCGAATTCGATCCTGCCGCCTGCCTTCTCGCGCGCGTCGTAGAGATCCCGCGTCAGTTCGGTCTGTCCGTAGACGATCACGGGTGTGCCGGTCAGTTCCGTGAAATCGATCCGGAACATGTCGTCGCCATGGGAGACCAGCGTGCCGTCATGGACGATGCCTTCGGCGTGCAGCCGGTCGGCGCAGCCTGCCTCCTCCATGAGGCCGACAAGGCCGCGTTCAAGGACACCGGCGCGTATGCGGCCGAGCACATACTCCTTCGTCTTGCGCTCAAGCACCACGCTCTCGATGCCGCGCCTGTCCAGAAGCTGGGACAGGAGAAGGCCGGATGGCCCCCCGCCAATGATGACGACCTGTGTTTTCATGGGTGCTCCTCACACGCTGGACCCATAATACATGTTGACAGTGATATTGAAATTGAGTTGTCAGTCAGTTTGATTAACGAAATTGGTAATCATATGGACCGACGCATCAAGTTTCGACATCTCGATGCCTTCAGCGCCATATCGCGGGCGCGGAGCCTGAAGATTGCCGCCGAGCAGCTGCATCTGACGCAGCCGGCGATCTCGCGGACGCTCAAGGAGCTTGAAGAGATCGTCGGTGTGACACTGATGGAGCGGAGCCGGTCAGGCGTGAAGCTGACCGGCGAAGGTGAAATCTTTCTGCAGTTTGCCGAGCAAAGCACCGCGGCCTTGCGGACAGGACTGGTGAGTGTTCGCGGCGTTTCCGGAGGCGGCGGGCATCTCCGGATCGGTGCCTTGCCGAGCGTTGCCTCCGGTCTGCTTCCTCCGGTGGTGCTCGAATTTACGGACAGGAACCCGGGCACGCACCTCGAAGTTCACGAGGGACCACACTACGATCTGACATCGCGGCTTCGTCGAGCGGAACTGGATCTCGTCATCGGTCGATTGGGCCGGCCCCAAACCATGCAAGGGCTGAGTTTCAGGCAACTGTATGCCGAGGAAGTGGTGGTCGTGACCGCCGCGGGCAGCCCGGCTGCGGCCATCAGGTCCTTTTCCGACCTCGGGCAGTTTCGCATTCTCTATCCGCCGCAGGATTCAGCCATTCGCCCTCTCGTCGCGAGGCTGCTGATCTCCCGGGGCGTGCCGCTGTTCGGCAACAGGATCGAGTCCGCGTCATCCGCCTTCGGACGCGCGATTGTGCTCGCAGACCCGCAAACTGTCTGGTTCATCAGCCGTGGCGTGGTGGCAGGAGACATCGCGGCGGGGCGGATGGTTCAGCTTGATCTCGATACCGGCGCGACCGTGGGCGCAGTGGGGATCATGAGCCGTGCAGAGGAAGTTCCTTCAGCGGCCATGCGTGCATTCACGACTGTGCTTTCCCGTGCGGTCGAGGATTCCGATGCGTAACCTCGTTCAGTTCCGCCTCGGCCAGACGGTCCGCAAAACAGGCCAGAAGCCGATGCTTGAGGATCTTTCCCGTGGCGGCTGCGGGAAGCTCTTCGACGAGAAGGATCCGTGACGGGCGCTTGTAGCCGGCAAGCCGCTCGCTGACGAAGCTGCGCAGGTCCTCCACGCTTACGGCACCCGCTGAACGTGGCTGGACAAAGGCCAGCACTTCCTCGTCACCGCCTCTGGTCCTGCCGATGACGGCGGACTGAACCACGGCCGGATGATCGTTGAGCGCGGCCTCGACCTCGGGCGGATAAACGTTGAAGCCCGAGCGAATGATCAGTTCCTTTGCCCGGCCCACGATGTGCAGCCGGCCGTCTGCATCGATCCTGCCGAGATCGCCGGTGCTGAGCCAGCCATCGGCCGATATGGCGGCGGCGGTCGCCTCGGGATTGCGGAAATAGCCCTTCATGACGTGGGGGCCGCGGGTCAGGACTTCACCGACTTCCGGGTCCTCGCCAACAGAAAGATCAAGCGCGATCTCGATGCCGGGAAGGGCGGGTCCGACGCTCGTATCCGGATCGCCGATCGCGTTCCGGGTTCCGCTCACGCCGGCCGTACTTTCGGTCATGCCATAGCCGTTTTGCAGCGGCAGATCGTAAAAATCCTCGGCGGCCCGCTTCCAGGCGGGGTCGAGGGGGGCTGCGCCGGATGACACATATCTCAGCGTCGAAGAGCCAAGCTTGCTCTGACCTTCAGACTTGGCTCTCGCCATCAGCAGGGCATGCATCTGAGGCACGGCCGGCATTACCGTTGCGCCATTGCGAAGTGCTGTGAGGAGAGCACCGGGATCGAACCGCGTGGCGAGTTCGACCATCGCGCCGACACAGGCGGACGCCATCAGCATGGAGGCGACGCCGAAGACATGGGTGAGCGGCAGCGCGCCGTAGACGTGATCCTCGGGAGAAAGACTGCGCAGGTTGGCCGATGCCTTGGCGGCGAAAACGAGGTTCGCATGTGTCAGCATCACACCCTTCGGGTCACCGGTTGTGCCGGTGGTGTAGAGCAGGATCGCGGTGGCATCAGCGCCGTCCTCGCCCGGTTCGGGATCCGGCTTGCCGACGATGATCTGCAGGCCGCCGAAGCCGGTCGCGCATCGTTCGGCCGAGCCTGCATGCCGCGCGGCTTCCTTGGAGACATGGGAGGTGTAGAGCGTGACGACAGGGCTTGCATGGGCTGCGATCCGGGCGATCTCGGCCTCGGACATGCGGGCGTTCACCGGCACGCACCACGCTCCGATGCGGGAGCAGGCCATCATCAGCACGGGAAGCGCCAGGCAGTTCTCACCGATCACCAGCACGCGCTCTCCAGCCGCAGCGCCATGGCTGCGCAGAAGGGTTTCGGCCTCTTCGATCAGAGCGGCGTAGGCAGCCCAGGTATAGACGCGGCCATCGCAATCCTTGATTGCCGGGCTGTCGGGGCGGCTTTCGAGGTGCTGAAGCACGAGGTCGTGAATGCGCGGGAAACTCATGGCGCAGCCTCGGTTCGCGCGCGTTTGAAAACACCGCTGGCCGTGGCAATGAGGCGATCATCCTCGTCGTGCATCTCGGCTGCGATGAACAGCAGCGAACGACCTCCGCCGGTGATCCTTGCTGCGGCCGTCACCCGTTTTCCGACATGGGCCGGCGCCAGAAACTGTGTCGACATCGAAATGGTCAGAAACGGAGAGCGCCCGCGCGGGTCCACGGTCAGGGAAGCGGTCGCCCCCATGGCATTGTCCAGAATGGCCGTCGCGATGCCGCCATGCAGCACACCGTGCCGGTTGGTGTGCCTGGGAGAGACATCGAGATGGCAGCGCGCGCCGCCGTCTTCGTGGCCGACCTCCAGAACGTAGCCCAGCGTTTCCTGTGCACCGGTTTCGGCTTCGATCCGCTCGATCATGCAGCGGACAGCCGGATGAAGCGTTCAAGATGGTAATCGGCATCGCCGAACCGGTGGTCGACCATCGTCAGCCGCTTGGCGAAATGTCCGAGCGCATATTCCTGCGTCATGCCGATCCCGCCATGCATCTGGATTGATTCCTCGACAACGAGGCGCGCGGTGCGGCCGATCAGGTTCTTGGCGGCAGACACGTGAAGATCCCGCTGAAGGCCGTTAAGGTTGCCGCACAGATTGATCACCGCGCTGCGGGCCTGCTCGATCTCGATGAGCATGTCGGCCATGCGGTGCTGCAATGCCTGGAACTTTCCGATCGGCTGGCCGAACTGGCGACGCTGGCGCAGATAGTCGACGGTCAGCGCCTTGATGGTTTCCATCATCCCGAGCGCTTCGGCGCATTGGGCGGCACAGGCGCGGGCGTCTGCTGCCGCGATCTGGGCCAGGGCCTGTCCGGGCTCGCCGATAAGGGCCTCGTCGGGAACAATGCAATCGAGCGTGACCTCGGCAGCCCGTCCACCGCCATTGAGCGGGTAATCCCGCATCTCCGCTTGATCCGACGAGATCAGGAAAAGCGAAATGCCGTCGCTGTCTGTTTCCGAGCCGGAGGTCCGGGCGCTTATGACCATCCTGCCGGCCGCCGGCGCGTGATGGACAACCGCCTTGCTGCCCTTGAGATGCCAGCCATCATCGGTCTTCTCGGCCGTGGTCGCGACGTGGCTCAGCTCGTAGCGGCTGCCCGGCTCGGCATGGGCGAACGCGATCACCTCTCCGCCGATGATGGGCTCGACGACGTCAGCCCGGTCGGCGAGCACCGTTCCGGCCTGCAATGCCGTTTCCATAAGCGGCGTCGGTATCCCCGCGCGGCCGAGTTCTTCAAAGACCACCATGATGTCGAAGCCTGCACCGCCGAAACCGCCCTGGTCCTCGCTGAACATCGCACCCGGGAGGCCCATCTCGGCAAGGCCCTGCCAGGCTTCGCCGTCAAACCCCGCGGCGCTGTCTGTCGCTCCCGCAATCTTCTCATGGGTCACGGTATCCGCCAGGAAACGGCGCAGTCCGTCCTGGAGCATCTGGCGTTCTTCAGTCAGGTTGAAATTCACGTCACAGCTCCAGGATGGCCTTGGAAATGATCTGGCGCTGAACCTCGTTCGAGCCGCCATAGATCGACAGTTTCCGGTTGTTGAAATAGGTCTGGGTGACCGGCATCGCTGCTTCGGGGCCGACCGGCTCGACATTCGAGCCCTCATCCAGGCTTTCCGAGACGAAGGGCGCGGCGTAGGGGCCAACAGCCTGACGTGCGAGATGGTTGATCTGCTGGCGGATGACGGTGCCCTTGATCTTGAGCATCGAACTCTCCGCGCCGGGCGCCTGGCCAGCCGCCGCTGCTGCCAGCGTGCGAAGATTGGTTGTCGCCATCGCCATGAGATCGATCTCGACCTGCGCCACCTTGGCCGCAAAGATCGGGTTCTCGATCAGGGGGCGACCATTCTGAAGCTGGTTGCGGGCAATCCGCTTGAGCGATGCCAGGCCCGCCGTGGCGAAGCCGACGCCGGCGATGTTGGTGCGCTCGTGGGTGAGAAGGTACTTGGCATAGGTCCAGCCCCTGTTTTCCTCGCCGACAAGGTTTCCCACCGGCACCCGGACGTCGCTGAACCACACCTCGTTGACCTCCGGCTCTCCGTCGATGAGCACGATCGGGCGGACTTCTATGCCCGGCGTGTTCATGTCGATGAGCAGGAAGGAAATGCCTTCCTGCGGCTTTCCCTCGCGCGAGGTGCGCACCAGGCAAAAGATCCAGTTGGCATGCTGACCGAGTGTGGTCCAGGTCTTCTGGCCGTTGACCACATAGTGGTCGCCGTCGCGCACAGCCGATGTCTTGACGCTCGCGAGATCGGATCCGGCGCCCGGTTCCGAGTAGCCCTGGCACCACCAGTCCTCGCCGCTGAGGATCCGCGGGAGGTAATGGGCCTTTTGCTCCGCCGACCCGAAAGCCATAAGCACCGGGCCGAGCATGTTGAGGCCGAAGGGGACGATCCGCGGTGCATGGGCGGCAGTGGTCTCTTCCTCGAAGATATGACGGCTGACAGCGTCCCATCCGGTGCCGCCATGCTCTTTCGGCCAGTTGACGCCAAGCCATCCGCGTTCATTGAGAATGGTGTGCCACTCCTCGTAATCGGCCTTGGTCAGGCGTTTGCCGGCCGCCACCTTGTCCGAGAGCCGCTTGGGCAGCTTGTCGGCCAGAAAGGCGCGGACCTCGGCGCGGAAGGCGCGTTGCGCGTCGGTGTAGTTCAGGTCCATGAAAGGGCCTCCATCAGAAAATTTCGAACAGGCCTGCAGCGCCCTGACCGCCGCCCACGCACATGGTGACGACGCCCAGTTTCGCGCCGCGCCTCTTGCCCTCGAGAAGCAGATGACCGGTCATCCGTGCGCCCGTCATGCCGAAGGGATGGCCGATCGAGATCGATCCGCCATTGACGTTGAGCTTCGCATCGTCGATCCCGAGCTGGTCGCGGCAATAGATCACCTGGCTGGCAAAGGCCTCGTTGAGTTCCCACAGGTCGATGTCATCAATCCTGAGGCCATGGCGCTCAAGCAGCCGTGGCACCGCAAAGACCGGGCCGATGCCCATCTCGTCGGGTTCACAGCCCGCGACCGCGAAGCCGAGATAGCGGCCCAGCGGCTTGACGTTCAAACGCGCAGCCTCGTCCTCGTCCATCATCATCAGTGCCGCTGCGCCGTCGGAAAGCTGCGATGCATTGCCGGCGGTTATGAACTTGTCGTCGCCCATCACCGGCGCCAGGCCCGCAAGCCCCTCAAGCGTGGTCGATGGCCGATTGCACTCATCGGCGGATATCGTCGTCTCGACCTCGTCGATGGCGCCGGTGGCTTTGTCCTTGACGGCCTTGACGACGTTCATGGCGACGATTTCGTCCTTGTAGAGCCCGGCCTCCTGCGCTGCGGCGGTGCGCTGTTGCGAGCGCAGCGCCAGTTCATCCTGCGCGTGCCGCGATACCCCGTAGCGTGCGGCCACCGTGTCGGCGGTCTCGATCATCGTCATGTAGAGATCGGGCTTGTTCTCCTCGATCCAGGTCTCGCGCGAATTGCGCGGCGTGGGCTGGACCAGCGAAATGCTCTCGACGCCGCCGACCAGAATCGCGCGCGCGCCTTCTCCTGCGATCATCTGTCCGCCCATGGCGATGGCCTGAAGGCCCGAGGCGCAGAAGCGGTTGACGGTGGTGCCTGCCACCGAGACCGGCAGGCCGGCACGGATGACGGCCTGCCGGGCGAGATTGCCGCCCGTCACGTATTCCGGATAGCCGGTCCCCCAGATCGAATCCTCGATCATCGCGGGGTCGATGCCGGCACGCTCGACCGCGTGGCGAGCCACAAAGCCTGCCATGGTCACGCCGTGGGTCTGGTTGAAGGCGCCGCGTGCGGCCTTGCCGATGGCGGTCCGGGCGGTGGAAACGATGACGGCACGGGTCATTGCGCGGCTTCCTTGTTGAGATCGTTGAATTGGCGACCCTCCGCCACGAGCTCTTCGAGCAGCGGTGCAGGTTGCCAGAAGTAGGGATCGGATTGCGCCCAGCCGCGAATGTCCTCGAGAATCCCGGAAAGGCCTTCGGCATCGGCCCAGTGCATCGGCCCTCCGCGCCAGCGCGGAAAGCCGTAGCCGTAGAGCAGTGTCACGTCGACATCGAGCGGCCGCCGGGCGATGCCTTCGCCGACAACCTTGGCCGCCTCGTTGACCATGGCGGCCATGTAGATGCGCTGGATTTCCTGCTGGGTGAAAGAGCGCTGGGTGTGTCCGGCGCGGGCGTGTTCAATCAGCGGCGCGACGGCGTCGTTCGGCGTGCCCTTTCGACCCTCGTAGACATAGTAGCCCTGTCCGGACTTCTGGCCGAGCCAGCCCTTGTGGTACATCTCGTCGGCCCAGACGGGAACCACGTCGCGGTGATCCCGGGTCGCTGCCTTGCGCTGGCGCGTCATGTATCCGATGTCGAGGCCGGCCAGATCGCTCATCTCGAACGGGCCCATGGGAAGACCGAACGCCTTGACGGCCTCATCGATCTGCCAGGGGGACGCGCCTTGGAGGATCATCCGGTCGGCGGCGCCCCGGTAGGTGGCGAGAATCCGGTTGCCGATGAAACCGTCGCAAACGCCCGCGCGCACCGCAATCTTTCCGAGCCGCTTGGCGAGCGCAAAGGCCGTGGCCGTCACGTCGGGCGCAGTGGCGTCTGCGACGACAACTTCGAGAAGCTTCATCACGTGAGCGGGCGAGAAGAAGTGCAGGCCGATCACGTCCTGTGGACGTCCGGTGGCATCCGCAATTTCGTTGACATCGAGATAGGAGGTGTTGGTCGCCAGGATCGCGCCCGGCTTTATCACGTCGTCCAGCTTCGAGAAGACATCGTGCTTGACGGCCATGTCCTCGAACACGGCCTCGATCGCCAGGTCACAGTCAGCCAGGCCCCTATAGTCGGTCACGGTTGCAAGACTTTCGAGCGTGGCATCGCGCCTGGCGGCATCGAGCTTGCCGCGCTTGACCGCCGCATCGAGGTTGGCGGTGATGGTCGCGCGCGCCTTGTCCGCTGCAGCGTCGTCGCGTTCGACCAGCGTGACCGGCAGTCCCGCAAGCAGGCAGGCCGTCGCGATGCCTGCGCCCATGGTGCCGCCTCCGATCACGCCGACGCTGTCGAGGCCGCGTGGCGATACGCCCTCGATCTCGGGAAGCTTGGCCACTCGCCGGTCATTGAAGAAGGCGTGGATCAGACCTGCGCGCTGGGGTGTTTCCATCAGGCCCATGAAGATGCGACGCTCCTCGCGGAGACCTTCCTCGAAGTCCATGCGCGTGGCTGCCTCGACAGCCTCGATCGCCTGAAGCGGAGCGACTTCGCCCTTGGATTTTTTCTGCCACAAGGCGCGTGCCGCATCGACGGCCTGAGTGTCGGGCTCCGGACGGGGCAGGGCGCCGACCGCCCGGGGCCCGGCCCCTTGCTCGACAAGCTCCTTTGCATAGGCGAGCCCGGCTGCGCGGGGATCGCCCTTTTCAAGCCTGTCGATGAGGCCGATCTCGAGAGCTTCCTTGGCGGAAACGGACCCGCCGGCCGGGATCATGTCCAGGGCCGGACCTATTCCGGTCAGCCTGGGCATCCGCTGTGTGCCGCCCGCGCCGGGAATGAGGCCCAGCTTGACTTCCGGAAAGCCAAAGCGCGCACCTTCGACAGCAAGCCTGTAATGAGCACCCAGCGCCACTTCGCAGCCGCCGCCAAGTGCGGGGCCGTGGACCGCCGCAATCACGGGTTTGGCGCTCATCTCGATGTGCGTGCAGACATCGGGCAGGAGCGGTTCTGCCGGCGGCTTGCCGAATTCGGAGATGTCGGCGCCACCAATGAAAAGCCGGCCTTCGCCGACGATCACTGCAACCTCCGCGTCATCTTCAGCGAAACGGTCGATGGCCCGCCACAAGCCCTGCCGCACGGAATGGCCGAGCGCGTTCACCGGCGGGTTTGCCACCGTGATCACTGCAACCTGGCCTTCGCGCTCATATCTCACCGTCTCGGTCATGCTGGTTCCTCGTTCCTTTGTCCTGTTGTCGTTCGTATCGTGCTTCCGGAAGCGCGTCAGTCGCGGACCGTGATCGAGGGCGGCTGCCCCATGATCCGTTCCAGTTCCTTGATTGCCTCGTTCAGTTTCGGCCCGACCTGAGCCTCCATCCGCTCAACGGTCAAGTCCTTCGGCATCGCACCGCAGGTGAAGACCACCGGTTCGGCAAGATCGCGTGACTGGAACGGCTTGGAAACTGCGTGAATGTTCGCGGTAAAATACTCATCCGGCGGCGTGATGTTGTAGCCCTTGGTGATCAGTTGCGCATAGGCGTCCTGACGCGCTTTTGATGCGCCTTCGGCTGTCAGACCGCGATCGCCCGCGGCGTTGACGACCGTGGCGGCAAACAGGTCTTCCGGCATCGCCGCAAGCAGCGTGTGCCCCGACGACGTGCCCTTGAGCGGCAGCCGGTGCCCCGCTTCAAGCCAGAGCGAGGAAACTCCGCGCGGCCGCCATGTCTTGACGATCAGCAATCTTGAACCGTCGCGCACCAGAAGCAGCGACAATGTTGCGGTCTCGTCGGCGAGCCGCTGCATGATCGGGCCGGACAGGTCGACAAAGGAGATCGACGCCTGTGCGACATTGCCCAGCGCCAGCAGTGCAGGTCCGGGCCTATAGCGGTCCTGCCTGCGGGCGTGGGTCAGGTATCCCAGACTTTGCAATGTGAAGGTAAGGCGCGAAACTGTGCTCTTGGGGATGCCGGTGCGCTCGGAGATCTCGGCATTGCCGAGCCCGTCGTCCGAAGCGCGAAACGCCCGGAGCACGGAAAGGCCCCTTGCCAGGGTGGTGGCGAAGCGGCGGTCACGGCTTTCGGGCAATTCACTCATCAATGGCCTCACATCGAGTTCGGGATCAGCAGCGACAATATCGGGAAGGCCATGATCAGCGCCAGCACGAGAACATCGATCGTAAGGAACCGCATGATGCCCGAGAATATACGGTCGATCGGCACCTCGCGTCCGACAACCGAGGCGATCACGAACACGTTGAGGCCGACCGGCGGTGTGATGAGGCCGATTTCGAGAAGCTTGATCACCACGACGCCGAACCAGATCAGGTCGAGCCCGTAGCCCTCGACGAGCGGAACCAGCAGGGGCAGGGTGAGGACCATGATGCCGATCGGATCAAGGAACATGCCGAGCACGAGATAGATCGCCGCGATGGCGAGCATCAGCACCACCACGTTCAATTCCGCCGCCTGGACCGCGCCCACGATGTCCCCTGCCACTCCGGTCAGCGCCACGAAGGCCACGAAGATCTTGGCGCCGGCGGCAATGATGAAGATCGATGTGGTCTGGATCACGGTTTCGCGCAGTGCGGAGATCACCGAGGCAATCGTCAGGCGGCGCTGGGCAAAGCCTATGAGCAGGGCTGCGCTGACGCAGACCGCGGCGGCTTCGGTGGCGGTGAAAATACCTCCGTAGATTCCGCCGACGATGATGACGAAGAGCAAGACTGCCGGCCAGGCGTCAATGGCTGCGGCCAAGCGCTCACGCGTTGAAATCCTCTCGGCTTCGACGGGGGCGGCGGACGGATCGCGCATCACCCAGATCCAGATCACGAGCAGGAAACCGATGAGCGAGATCAGGCCGGGAATGATGCCGGCCAGAAACAGTGCGGAAATCGAGGTTTCGGTGAAGATGCCGTAGATGATGAAGAGCACCGATGGGGGGATCAGGCTGCCCAGGGTCCCTCCGGCCGCAACGGAAGCGGTCGCGAGGCGCTTGTCGTAGCCCATGCGCAGCATTTCGGGTGCACAGATGCGGCCCATGGTCGAGGCGCAGGCGATGGAAGATCCGGTGATGGCCGAAAAGCCTCCGCAGCCGACGACGCTGGCCATCGCCACGCCACCCGGTATGGCAGACAGCCAGACCCGCGCCGCGCGATAGATCCGGGTGGTGATCTGGGCCTTGTAGGCGATATGGCCCAGGGCCACGAACAGCGGGATCATCGACAGATCGTAGCTGTGGATCAGATCGAAGCTGTTGGAGAAGACGAGGCTCGAGGTGGGGCGGAAAGCGCGCTCTGGAGCAAAGGCGCCGGTGCGGAAGGCGAACATCACGAATGTTCCGATGGTCGCCACGCCCGCGAGCGCAAAGGCGATCGGCACGCGAAGTCCCAGGAGCAGGATCAGGGCCGCAAAGGCAATAATACCGACCAGTGTTCCGTCCATCAGGCGGCCTCTTCGGGGTTCGGCCCGGACAACCTGCCGCCGTCGCGTATGGTGCGGATGTCGCCCATGACCATGATTGCCAGCCGCAGCCAGCAGAAGCTGATTCCGATCAGGAAGATCAGGCGCCCCGGCCATTTGGGCAGGTGAAGATCGCCGAAGAAGAAGGATCCGGCCTCGATGGCATGGGTCATCTCCCGCCAGCCGGCCCAGATCAGCGGCGCAAGCGCGACCAAGCCGAAGATCGATCCGAAAATGATAAGTGCATCGTGAACGCGCGCGGGCATCTGGTTGGCAAGCAGCTCGACGGCGATATGGGCCCGCGCTGCGGTCGTGGCGGCCATCGGCAGGATGACCGCTGCGACCATCAGTTCGGCAACGATGACCGTCGTGTCGGGCACACCGGAATTGAACAGCGCGCGCATGAGGACGTTTGCCGTGATGACCACACCGAGCCCGAGGACAGCGATGATGGAAAGATCGGTGAGCAGTCGTTCGATCCGGCTCAACATGGCAGGTCCTGTCCGAATGAAACAGATGGAGAGAGGAGCGCCGGCCCCCTCAAGAAGGGCCGGCGTTCAGCCTCAGCGGGTCCAGGGATACCCTTTCTCATCGCGTTCGGCGCTGTATTTGGCCAGAAGCGCGCGGTACTCTTCGAGGAGGCCCGTTCCATCCAGTCCCGCCGCGTTTGCGCGTTCGACCCAGGCATCGAGATATTTCGTTCCTGCTTCGACAAGCCTGGCCCTGTCGGCTTCAGGCAATTCGATGATCTCGACGCCGGCCGATTTCATGGTTTCGATGGCCTTTTCGTTGTCGGCGGTAATCAGGCGGCCCAGTTCATCGGCCATGCCTTCGCCCGCTTCCAAGAGCGCCTGCCGGTTTTCCTCCGAGAGACCATCGAAGATGTCCTTGTTCATCAGGATGCCGAGCGCTCCGACCTGGCCCCAGTTGAGCAGCGTGTAGCTGTCGATCACTTCGTGCTGCTTGAGCGCTGCCGTGGCGTAGCTGTAGCCCTGCGAGCAATCCAGAAGACCGGAATCGAGCCCCTGATAGGCGTCGTAGACCGACATCGGAACGATGTTGGCGCCCAGATCCTTGAAGGCATCGCCGTAGGCGCCGACACCGCGAACCTTGAGGCCGGCGATGTCCTCGACCGTGCGGATCGCAGTGTCCTTGCAGCCGATGTGAACCGCAGAGGTCGTGAAGGTCCCGATGTAAACAAGGTTCTTGTCCGCGAGGTTCTGCTGAATGCTCTCGTTGTTGCGCATCAGTTCGTCGGTCGCGCGCATGCCGACCCATGCGTCGTCGTTCTTCAAAGGCAGATCGGCGATGCCGTAGGCGACCATTTCCTGCGGGAAGTAGACGCTGATGATCGTGCCGAGATCGGCCACGCCGTCGGCGATGCCGTTGAGCGCGGCGCCGGCCTTGAACAGTGCGCCGCCCCACTGGATATCGAATTTCAGGTCGCCGCCCGAGAGTTCCGTCGCCTTTTCGGCAAACCAGTTCATCGAGTCCGCACGCGCCCCCCGGTTCGGACCTGCCTCTCCCAGAATCAGTGTGGTTTCCGCCTGTGCCGCCCCAGCAGCGCCGATGAAGGCGCCGAACAGAGCCGCTTTTGTCGAGATTTTCATACTACTCCTCCCTTAATTCCACTAAGCAGAATTTAATTCTGCATATCAAACGCGACTCTGATTGCGAGTGCAAGCCCCTGATTGGTGAATACACGCCTCATGGCTTCGATTGACGGCGAGGAAGGGGCGGCGAGAGCGGGTTGACCGGCTTTGCGCTGGTCGCACGGACACCGCTGCAGGGACACGAGATCACGGCCGCCGTCCGCGTTGTGGGCAACTTTGCGCGCGGCAAATGTTGTAAAAAGCAGTGAAAAACGGCTAACTGCAGACTCAAGGACGGAGAGACTGTGATGAGTGACGCCAAGGTCCGCAACATGGAAGAGTTTGCCGCGCTCAGCGGCATCTCCCGGCCGACCGTGTCCAAATACTTCAACGATCCCGAGAGCGTGCGGCCCAGCACCCGTGCGCGGATCGAAGAGGCGCTGGAGCGTTACGACTACAGACCCAACATCTTCGCGATGAACCAGAACCGGAAGCTGACGAAGAATGTCGGCATCGTGGTCCCCTACCTGACGGACCCCTTCTTTGCGGAAATGGCTCGTCTTCTCGAACAACGGTGCATTGCCGAGGGGTACCGGCCGACGCTTTACAGCGCGCACGGGCAGCGGTCCCTGGAAGTCGATATTTTCGACAGTCTGCGGTCGCTCAAGCCGGCGGGCGTGCTGCTCGCGCCCCTGGGCCGCGCATCGGACCACGCGGAAGTCGACAAGTTTTGCCGCGATGTTCCGACCGTACTGTTCGACAGCAATATCGACGGAATGGGCGCGGCCTTCGTCGGCTCGGACAATTACAGCTTCGTTTCCCAGACCGTCGAATACCTCACCCGCATCGGCCCGCCGCCGGCATTCTTCGAGATGCGCACACCGGCCAATCCGAACGCCAACAAGCGCCGGCTGGCCTATATCGACATGATGGACAAGCTCGGGTTCGAACCCGATGTGGTGAGCGTCGAGGGGCAGGGCTGGGCATTCGAGGAGATCGGACGCAACGGCGCGCTCGAGGTTCTGACGTCCGGACGGTTGTCGCGAAAGGCCGTCCTGTGCAGCAATGACCGGCTTGCCATCGGCTTTCTGTCCGCCTGTTTCGAACTCGGAATCCGGGTCGGGAGAGGTCAGGATTGCGCGTTGAGCGTGGCGTCGAATGATGATCATCCGTTCTCGAAATTCACATGTCCGCCCCTGACAACGGCGGCCCATGATTATGACAACGTGGTCAACCGAAGTGTCGAGACCCTCATTCAAGTCATTGAAAGTGGGGGGGAATTGCCTGAGCGCAGCGAGACGCTCTTTCCAGCCCGCCTCATTCTGCGCGGTTCGGCGTAAAATTTACGCGCGAAAAAAATATATTGACCGCGCGATAATTTTGAGGTTACCGTCGCCTCGCAACATCCAATTTAGGGAGGATTAGGATGTCCTTGAGGACCGCACTTTTTGCGGCATCGGCGCTCGCACTCGTTTCGACCGCAGCCCATGCCGAAACCATCACCATCGCAACTGTGAACAACGGCGACATGATCCGCATGCAGGGTCTGACCGACGACTTCACCGAGAAGACCGGCCACACGGTCGAGTGGGTCACGCTCGAGGAGAACGTGCTTCGTCAACGTGTGACGACCGACATCACCACCAAGGGCGGCCAGTTCGACATCCTGACCATCGGCATGTACGAAACCCCGATCTGGGGCGCCAACGGCTGGCTGGTTCCGCTTGACGATCTTTCCGAAGACTATGACGTCGACGACATTCTGCCGGCAATGGCCGGTGGTCTGAGCCACGACGGCACGCTTTATGCTGCGCCGTTCTACGGCGAAAGCTCGATGATCATGTACCGCACCGATCTCATGGAGAAGGCTGGGCTGGAAATGCCCGAAGCTCCGACCTGGGAGTTCATCCGCGAGGCGGCCGCCGCAATGACCGATCGCGACAACGACATCAACGGCATCTGCCTTCGCGGCAAGGCCGGATGGGGTGAAGGCGGCGCCTTCATCACGGCGATGTCGAATTCGTTTGGCGCGCGCTGGTTCGACATGGACTGGAACGCTCAGTTCGACACGCAGCCCTGGGCCGATACGCTCAACTTCTTCGTCGACATGATGAACGAGTCGGGTCCTGCCGGCTACGCGACCAACGGGTTCAACGAGAACCTCTCGCTGTTCCAGCAGGGCAAGTGCGGCATGTGGATCGACGCCACCGTGGCTGCCTCTTTCGTGACCAATCCGGATGACTCGACCGTTGCCGACAGCGTTGGCTTTGCCCTCGCGCCGGACAACGGCCTAGGCAAGCGCTCCAACTGGCTCTGGGCCTGGGCGCTCGCAATTC
This sequence comes from Hoeflea sp., assembly GCA_965233445.1. GTDB lineage: Bacteria > Pseudomonadota > Alphaproteobacteria > Rhizobiales > Rhizobiaceae > Hoeflea. The sequence goes on along the minus strand of OZ247491.1, from coordinate 3,240,528 downwards.
CTGCCGGCACCCAGAAGGAAGCCGCCGCCAAGGAATTCATCGAATGGGCAACCTCGAAGGACTACATCGAGCTGGTTGCCGAAAAGGAAGGCTGGGCCAACGTGCCTCCGGGCGCACGGACCTCGCTTTACGAGAACCCGAACTACCAGTCGGTTCCCTTCGCACAGATGACGCTCGACTCGATCCTGTCGGCTGATCCGAACAACTCCACTGTCGAGCCCAGCCCCTATGTCGGGGTCCAGTTCGCGGCCATCCCGGAATTTGCGGGCATCGCGACAGAGGTGAGCCAGGAGTTCTCGGCTGTCTATGCCGGTCAGCAGACCGTTGAGGAAGCTCTCGCCAAGGCGCAGGCGATCACCAACGACGCCATGGAGGCAGCGGGCTACCGCTAAGCCTTCCTCCCGGGACCGGAAGGCGGTGACAATCATCGCCTTCCGGTTCTTTCACCATCGGACAGTCTTGATGATTTCGGTGTGAAACGGGCCACAGCGCCCGGCCCTTAAGGAGTTGTGTCATGGCGACCCAGCATTCCCGATCCGCAGCTCGTTTCATGATGGCGCCAGCGGTCATTCTGCTTCTCGGCTGGATGCTCGTCCCGCTGACGATGACCCTCTGGTTTTCATTTCGCCGCTTTCTGCCGAACCGCCCCGACATCGTTCCGGGCTGGGTCGGTTTTGAAAATTACAGCCGCTTCGTCACCTCGAGCTCGTTCTGGCCGAGTGTTCAGACAACGCTGATCATCGTCGGCGGCGTGTTGCTGATCACCATCGTCCTGGGGGTGCTGCTGGCGATGCTTCTCGATCAGCCGATGTGGGGGCAGGGCGTCGTCCGCATTCTGGTGATCGCACCGTTCTTCGTGATGCCGACCGTGTCCGCACTGGTCTGGAAGAATATCTTCATGGATCCGGTCAATGGCCTGTTTTCGCACCTGTGGCGCTTCTTCGGCGCCGACCCGGTGGTCTGGCTGAGTGACGCGCCGCTGTTCTCGATCATTCTGATCGTATCCTGGCAGTGGCTGCCCTTTGCGACGCTGATCCTGCTGACCGCGATCCAGTCGCTGGACAGCGAACAGCTCGAAGCTGCGGAAATGGACGGCGCGCCGCCGCTGCAGCGCTTCTTCTACATCATCCTGCCGCATCTGAGCCGGGCGATCACGATCGTCATCCTGATCCAGACCATCTTCCTGCTGTCGATCTTCGCCGAGATCTTCGTGACCACGGGCGGAGCCTTCGGAACCCGGACGCTGACCTACCTGATCTACCAGCGGGTGCTGGAAAGCCAGAATGTCGGGCTCGGCAGCGCGGGCGGTGTCTATGCAATCATTCTCGCCAACATCGTTGCCATCTTCCTGATGCGCATCGTCGGCAAGAACCTGGACGCGTGAGGAGCTAGGGCCATGGCACGTGCAGTGACGACCCGCCGCAAGACCTTCAATACCGTGCTCGCCTGGAGCCTCGGTATCCTGATCTTCTTTCCGATCCTCTGGACAATCCTGACCAGCTTCAAGACCGAGGCACAGGCGATCAACGATCCGCCATTGTTCCTCTTCTTCGACTGGACGCTGGAGAACTACACCGTGGTCCAGGAGCGGTCGGACTACATGCGCTTCCTTTGGAATTCGGTGATCATCGCCGGCGGTTCGACGCTGATCGGCGTGATCATCGCTATTCCTGCCGCGTGGTCGATGGCTTTCGTGCCCTCCAGACGGACCAAGGACATCCTGCTGTGGATGCTCTCGACCAAGATGCTTCCGGCAGTCGGCGTGCTGTACCCGATCTACCTGATCTTCATCGAACTCGGGTTGCTCGACAGCCGCGCGGGTCTGGTGATCGTGATCATGCTGATCAATCTGCCGATCATCGTGTGGATGCTCTACACCTACTTCCGGGAGATTCCGGGCGAGATCCTCGAGGCAGCCCGCATGGACGGTGCCTCCTTGCGGGAGGAGATCCTCTACGTGCTGACGCCGATGGCCGTTCCCGGCATCGCGTCCACCATTCTCCTCAATTTCATTCTCGCGTGGAACGAGGCGTTCTGGACCCTCAACCTGACCGCGGCGCAGGCGGCGCCACTGACTGCCTTCATTGCCAGCTATTCCAGCCCCGAGGGGCTGTTTTACGCCAAACTCAGCGCGGCCTCGACCATGGCCATAGCGCCGATCCTGATCCTCGGCTGGTTCAGCCAGAAGCAACTTGTCCGGGGCCTGACCTTCGGCGCCGTGAAATAAGGGGACGAAACAATGGGACGCATTGTACTCGACAAGGTGACCAAGCGCTTCGGCGAAGTCGAGGTCATTCCGCCGCTGGACCTGACCATCGAGGATGGCGAGTTCGCAGTTTTCGTCGGCCCGTCGGGCTGCGGAAAATCAACGCTCCTGCGCCTGATCGCCGGGCTGGAGGATCTGAGTTCCGGACACATCGAGATCGACGGTGGCGACGTCACCGAAGTGCCACCGGCAAAGCGCGGCCTGGCGATGGTGTTTCAGTCCTACGCGCTCTATCCGCACATGTCGGTGCGCAAGAACATCGCATTCCCGCTGCGCATGGCCAAGCTCGACCAGGCCGAGATCGACCGGAGGGTCGCCAATGCGGCGGAAGTGCTCAACCTCAAGGATTATCTTGACCGCCGGCCGGGGCAGCTTTCGGGCGGGCAGCGCCAGCGTGTGGCAATCGGCCGGGCGATTGTCCGCGAACCATCGGCCTTCCTGTTCGATGAGCCGCTGTCCAACCTTGACGCCGCGCTCCGCGTGGGGATGCGGCTCGAGATCTCGGAACTGCACAAGCGTCTCGAAACCACGATGATCTACGTGACCCACGACCAGGTGGAAGCCATGACGATGGCGGACAAGATCGTCGTTCTGAGAGCCGGGAACATCGAACAGGTCGGTTCACCGCTCGAACTCTACAAGGCGCCGCGCAACACGTTCGTTGCAGGCTTCATCGGCTCCCCGAGGATGAATTTCATCGAAGGCGCGGAGGCGGCAAAACACGGTGCGCACACGATCGGTATCCGGCCCGAGCACATTTCGGTTTCCGACAGCGAAGGCCCGTGGAGCGGGACCGTCGGTGTGTCGGAGCATCTGGGGTCCGATACCTTCTTCCATGTTCACGGCACCGGGCTCGCCGAAACCATCACGGTTCGCGCCGATGGCGAGGTCGGCTTCCGGCATGGCGACAAGATTCATCTCACGCCTCGCGACGACGTGTTGCACCGGTTCGACCAAAAGGGGCTGCGCCTGTGAAACGGCTTGAGGGCAAATGCGCGCTGATCACCGGCGCCGCGCGCGGCATCGGGCTTGCCTTTGCGCGCCGCTATGTGGCCGAAGGCGCCCGGGTCGCCATCGGCGACATCGATTTTGCGCGGGCCAGCGACGCCGCGGCGGACATCGGCGATCAGGCGATTGCCGTGAAGCTGGACGTGACACGCCAGGACAGCATCGATCGTGCGGTTGCCGAAACCGTGGACAGGCTTGGCCGGATCGACATCCTGATCAACAACGCGGCGATCTTCACGGCCGCGCCGATCACGGAAATCGACCGGGATGACTACAACCGCGTTTTCGACATCAATGTGTCGGGAACCCTGTTCACGCTCCAGGCAGTTGCCCGACACATGATCGACAACGATATCCGCGGGCGCATCATCAACATGGCCTCGCAGGCAGGTCGGCGCGGCGAGCCGCTGGTGGCGGTCTACTGTGCCAGCAAGGCGGCCGTGATCAGCCTGACCCAGTCGGCGGGTTTGAACCTGATCCAGCACGGGATCAACGTCAACGCGATTGCGCCGGGTGTGGTTGACGGCGAGCACTGGGACGGCGTCGATGCGTTTTTTGCCAGGCATGAGAACAAGGCGCCCGGCCAGAAGAAACGGGAAGTGGGCGAAGCGGTTCCCTTCGGCCGGATGGGGACGGCGGAAGACCTTACGGGAATGGCCGTTTTCCTGGCCTCCGATGATGCCGAGTACATTGTGGCGCAGACCTACAATGTGGATGGCGGGAACTGGATGAGCTGATGAGCAGGCCGACCCAAGACATGCCGCAAGCCGGACTGAATGAAGCGACACTCTCCGAACTGCCAGAGAGCATCGAGCGCCCCCGCTATGACAGGGCGGCGCTCAAGCCGGGCATCGTGCATGTCGGACTGGGAAATTTCCATCGCGCGCACCAGGCCTGGTATCTGCACCGGTTGATGCAGGCGGGCCAGGCACAGGACTGGGCGATCATCGGGGCAGGGGTACGCCCGGCCGATGCAGGCATGCGGACCAGGCTTCTCGCACAGGATTGCCTGACCACCCTGATCGAGCTCGATCCCAAGGGCAAATCGGTTGAGATCACCGGATCCATGATAAACTTTCTGCCGGTCGAGGACGGCAACGGGGCCTTGATCCGCTGCATCTCGGATCCTTCGATCCGGATCGTCTCGATGACGGTCACGGAGGGCGGCTATTTCGTGGCGCCGGAAGGCGGTCTCGATCTGGCCCATCCAGATATCCGTCATGACATTGAAAACGCCGAAGCACCCCGGACGGTCTTCGGCGCCATCGTCGCGGGACTGAAAGCCCGCCGCAAGGCAGGCGAGGGCCCGTTTACGGTTCAAAGTTGCGACAACCTCAAGGGCAATGGCGACATCACCCGCACCGCCGTGGTGACGCTGGCGCGGCAGCGCGACCCCGGGCTCGCCGACTGGATCGATGTTGAGGGCGCGTTTCCCAATTCGATGGTCGATTGCATCGTGCCTGCGACCGGACCCGCAGAACTGGCGCTTGCTCAGAGCTTCGGCATCAGGGATGCCGCTCCCGTCACCCACGAGAATTTCCGCCAGTGGGTGATCGAGGACGAGTTCTGCGCGGGCCGGCCGGACTGGGATCGTGCCGGCGCAACGTTCAGTGCCGACGTGCACGCCTATGAGGCGATGAAAATCCGCATCCTGAATGCCGGCCACCAGGTGCTTGCCAATGCCGGGGAACTCCTCGGTGTGGACACCATCGCCGGGTGCATGGCCGATGCCGACATCTCGTCCTTGTTCGATACGGTGCAGCGACGTGAAATCGCCCCGCTGGTCGGGGCCACGCCCGAGATGACGCCGCTTGAATACGTCGAACTCATCACGCTCCGCTTTTCCAATCCGCAGATCCGCGACACCACCCGGCGCGTGGCGTTCGACGGGCTGTCCCGGCATCGGGGGTTCGTCGTTCCGATCATTGGCGACGCACTCGCGGACGGACACCCGGTCGAGGGGCTGGCGCTGGTGGAAGCGCTCTGGGCGCGCATGTGCGCCGGAAATCGGGAAAGCGGGGACGCGATCTCGCCCAATGATCCGGCGTGGGAGAGCCTTGTCGCCGCTGCCAACATGGCGCGCAACAGGCCGCAACACTGGCTCGAACAGGAGCACATCTACGGGGAGCTTGCGCGGAGTGAACGTTTCTCCCGTGCGTTCGTGGATGCATTCGAGACGATCTGGCGGCATGGCACACGTGCAGCCATTCGCGCCTATGTGGAAGCCTCAGGCAAGGCCTAACACAAGCCCGATATCTCCGGTCAAAAAAAGGGGCACCGCCGCGATGGCGATGCCCCTTTTCGTTCCGGTCGTTCCAGGCTCGGGGCCCGAACTCACCGCATCAGCGAAGATCTTCAGGCAGCAGCGCTGCCGGCATGTTCTGGTAGCACACCGGACGCAGGAAGCGCCGGATGGCCAGGGTGCCGACCGATGTCGCACCGAAATTGGTCGACGCCGGGTAGGGGCCGCCGTGGACCATCGTGTCGGAGACTTCCACGCCGGTCGGGAAACCGTTGGCGAGCAGGCGTCCGGCCTTGCGTTCGAGGATCGGCATCAGTTTCTTGCCTAGTTCCGCGTCGGCATCATCGAGATGCAGGGTGCAGGTGAGCTGACCGTGCAGCTTGCTTGCAATCTCGATCATTTCAGCTTTGTCCTTGACGCGGACGATCATGCCGAGCGGACCGAAGACCTCTTCGCCAAGCTCTTCGTTGGCAAGCCATGCGTCGCCCGTCGTTTCAAACAGGTACGGAGCCGCGTGGCGGGTTTCGCAGGCCGTGCCGATGAGCTGCGAAACGCCGGTGGACGCTGCTACCCGCTTGGCGCCGTCGCGATAGGCGGCGGCAATGCCGTCGGTGAGCATGGTCTGCTTGTCGACAGCGGCAAGCGCGTCCTTTGCTGCCGTCGCAAAGGCGTCCGCTCCCGAACCGGCAATCACGATTGCAATGCCCGGATTGGTGCAGAACTGGCCTGCGCCCATGGTGAGCGAGCCGGCCCAGGCCTTGCCCATGTCCGCGCCGCGTGCAGCGACTGCCTCGGGAAGCACGAACATCGGATTGACCGAGCCGAGTTCGCCGTAGAACGGAATCGGGGCCGGGCGGGCTGCGCACAGATCATAAAGCGCGCGACCGCCTCCGAGCGAGCCGGTGAAGCCGACGGCGGTGATGTTTTCATGCTGCACGAGAGCCTGTCCGGTTTTGCGATCACCACCCTGAACGAGCGAGAACACACCGGGATGCACACCGCACTTCTTGATCGCGGCGAGAATGGCCTCGGCGACGATCTCGCCCGTGCCCGGGTGGGCCGAATGGCCCTTGACGACCACGGGGCAGCCGGCCGCTAGCGCGGAGGCGGTGTCGCCGCCGGCTGTCGAGAAGGCGAGCGGGAAGTTCGATGCGCCGAACACCGCCACGGGTCCGAACGGCCGCTGGATCATGAAAAGTTCAGGACGCGGCAACGGCTGACGGTCAGGCAGCGCCTCGTCGTGGCGACGGTCGAGGTAGTCGCCCTTGAGGATGTGTTCCGCGAACAGACGGAGCTGACCGGTGGTGCGGCCGCGCTCACCCTGCAGGCGGCCTTCGGGCAGGCCGGTTTCGGATGTGCCGATCTCGGTGATCTGCTCACCCCGGGCCTCGATTTCATCGGCGATGGTGTGAAGGAATTTCGCACGGTCTTCACGGCTTGAATAGCCGTAGGACTGGAATGCCTCTTCCGCCGCCTTGCAGGCAGCGTCAACCAGTGCGGGCGATCCGACAGCAAATGCGTGCGCCTCGCCATGTGCGGGCTCGGACATGAAAGTGGCCTCGCCGGCCTTCCATTCCCCTGCGATCAAGTGATTGCCGTGTGGTTTGAAGCTCATAATGTTTCCTTGGTCTGCTACTTAAAAATGGAATGCCTCGACAACCTGTCGTTTGCCGAGCGTGAACGCGTCAGCGACGTGTACCATGGGTGCCAGATCCATATCACTTTCGCCAGATCTGACCAGCGCTGCCATGCGCTTGTAGAGGTTGGCATATTCGTTGTCGCTGCCCTGTTTGACGGTTTCACCGTCAATCTCCAGCTTGGCGCCGCCGGAGGAAAGCCTGAGATGGCCGGCATCGGTCTCGATATCGATGTCCCACGTCTGCGGGCCCTCCTGCCGCCAGTCAAAGGCCGCTGTCATCTCGACGCCGGGTGGATTTGCAAAAACCAAGTCCGCGGCGATTGGGGTATCGCGATTGTCCGGAAACTGCAACACCGCGCTTTGCACGTGCACCGGCCATGGCAGGATTTCGGTCATGATCGAAAGCGCGTTGATGCCCGGGTCGAATACGCCCAGGCCACCGGGTTCGAAGATCCATTCCTGGCCCGGATGCCAGCGACGGACGTCTTCCTTCCAGGTGATCGCAAGCCGTTTGATCGTCTTGTCTGCAAGCCAGACCTTGGCGTTCGGCACGCAATCGGCCTCGCGGGAGTGCCATGTCGCGTAGATTGACACGCCCCTTTCACGGGCGAGGCTTTCCAGTGCGTGAACCTCCGCAAGGCTTTGCCCCGGAGGCTTTTCAAGCATGACGTGCCGGCCTGCCTCCAGTGCTGCGCGGGCATAGGCGAAACGCGGTTGGGGCGGGATTGCGAGCGATACGGTCGAGATGTCCGGGCGAGCTTTCAGCATCTCCTCGATGCCGGCGTGGTTTTCCACGCCATCGACGCAGGCATGCCGGCTGACTGTCGCTGCCAGCTCCCAGTCCGGGTTTGCGGCAATCGAAGGCAGGTGCTGGTCGCGGGCGATCTTGCCGATCCCGACCAGTGCGATTTTCTCGGCCATCAGTGCGAATCCTTGCCTACTGCCGCGCCGCGGCAGCCCTTCAGAAAGTCGAAGTCAGCACCCGTGTCCGCGCCCTCGACCGTGTCCTGAAACAGCTTTGCGTAACCGCTCTGCGGTTGTTCATGGGACGGCTTCCAGACCGCCATACGGGCTTCAAGCTCTGCGTCGCTGATGTCGAGGTGAAGCCTGCGTGCCTCGACATCGATTTCGATCATGTCGCCGTTTTTCACGACAGCCAGCGGTCCGCCACTGGCCGCCTCTGGCGAGGTGTGCAGGATCACGGTGCCATAGGCCGTTCCCGACATGCGGGCATCGGAAATGCGAACCATATCGGTGATCCCCTTTTTCAGCACTTTCGGCGGCAGGCCCATGTTGCCGACCTCCGCCATGCCGGGATACCCCTTCGGACCGCAGTTTTTCAAGACCATAACGCAGTTTTCATCGATATCGAGTGCATCGTCGCCGATCCTGGCCTTGTAGTCGTCGATGTCTTCAAACACCACCGCCCGGCCCCTGTGCCTCATCAGGGAAGGGGTTGCCGCGGATGGCTTGATGACCGCGCCCCTTGGCGCGAGATTGCCCTTGAGCACTGCAATCCCGCCCTGTTGCGTGAGGGCCTTTTCCACCGGCAGGATCACGTCCTCGTTCCAGTTGCGTGCCTCCTTGACCTCGTCCCAGATCGTGGAGCCCGATACAGTGAGTGCCTCCTTGTGCAGTCTGCCGGCCTCGCCAAGGTGCTTGAGCACCACCGGAAGGCCGCCGGCGTAGAAGAACTCCTCCATCAGGTACTTGCCCGACGGCATGAGATTGACGATCGTTGCCATGTCGCGGCCGCAGCGGTCCCAGTCGTCCAGAGTGAGGTCGACGCCGACGCGGCCGGCGATAGCAAGAAGATGGACCACGGCATTGGTGGACCCGCCGATCGCGCCGTTGGTCCGGATGGCGTTTTCGAAGGCCTGCTTCGTCATGATGTCGGACGGCTTGAGATCGTCCTTGACCATCTGCACGATGCGCCGGCCGCTCATCTGAGCCATCACGCGGCGGCGTGAATCCACCGCCGGAATCGCTGCGTTGCCGGAGAGCGCCATGCCGAGCGCCTCAGCCATCGAGGCCATGGTGGAGGCGGTTCCCATCGTGTTGCAGGTGCCCGACGAACGTGACATGGCCTGTTCGGCCTCCAGGAAGTTGTCCTGGGTCATCTCGCCGGCCTTCACGGCCTCTGAGAACTTCCACAGATGGGTGCCCGAACCGATGCGTTCGCCGCGAAACCAGCCGTTGAGCATCGGTCCGCCGGTGACCACGATCGAGGGAATGTCCGTCGATGCGGCGCCCATCAGAAGCGAAGGCGTGGTCTTGTCGCACCCGACCATCAGCACGGCGCCGTCGATCGGCTGGCCGCGCATGGCCTCCTCGACCGCCATGGCAGCCAGGTTGCGGTACATCATGGCGGTGGGACGGAAGGTGTTCTCGGACGCCGAAAACACCGGGACCTCGACCGGGAAGCCGCCGGCTTCCCAGATGCCGGCCTTCACCTTCTCGGCCAGTTCGTTGAGATGGCCGTTGCAGGGCGTGAGTTCCGACCAGGTGTTCATGATCCCGATCACCGGCCGGCCGTCGAACAGGTCGTGCGGATAGCCCTGGTTCTTCAACCAGCCGCGGTGGTAGATCGTGTCCCGGGAGTTTCCGCCATACCATGCTTGAGAGCGAAGTTTGCGTGGCCAGCTTGCCGGTTTGAAGGTCATTTCAAAGGGCCTTCACTTTTGCCGTTCCCGAGGATGCCGGGGTGACGGCCAGCGGATTGCGCAGAGGCACGCCGAACTGCGGTGCCGAGATTTCGAAAACGTCCCCATGCTGCACGGCGACCTTGTCGGCGAAGGAGAGGGTCGCGGTTCCGAACATGTGCACATGAATGTCGCCGGGCTGGCGGAACAGGTCATACTTGAAGTGGTGATGCTCGAGGTTGGCGATGGTGTGGGACATGTTGGCCTCGCCGGACAGGAAAGGCTTCTGCCAGACAATCTCGCCGTTGCGCCGGATCGCGCTTGTGCCCTGGATGTCGTCGGGGAGGGGGCCTACGAGGATCTCGGGTCCGAAGGACGCCGGGCGCAGTTTGGAATGGGCAAGATAGAGATAGTTGACCCGCTCCATCACGTGGTCGGAGAACTCGTTGGAGAGCGCGAAGCCGACCCGGAACGGTGTGCCGTCGTCGCCGACCAGGTAGATGCCGGCAATTTCCGGCTCCTCTCCGCCATCATCCGCAAAGGACGGGGAGACCAGCGGCTGGCCCGGGGCGACTGCAAAAACGCCGTTGCCCTTGTAGAACCACTCGGGCTGGACGCCGGCCTTGCCGGCTTCCGGCTTTCCGTTCTCAAGCCCCATGTTGAACATCTTCATGGAGTCGGTCAGCGTTGCCTGGTCGGCCTTGTTTGCCGCATGCATGGCATCCCGGGTGGACGCCGAGCCCAGGTGGGTCAGGCCGGTGCCGGTCAGGTGCATGTGCGCCGGGTCAGGATGCGAGATCGGCAGCAGCATCCGGCCTTCCGACAGCAGCGCCTCGATGTCGATCGCGGGGCCGAGCGAATGGTTGCGCAGACACTGAACGATGCTGCTTGCATCCTTGATCGCGCGCTGCGCCAGTTCGAGCGTGCTCGAGACGCCGTTGACGACCATGGCTTCGGTGCCGTCGCGAACCGCGACACTGACGCCGCCGGCATCGTTCCTGAACTGAGAGATCAGCATTGGTCACCCCTGCTTGTTTTTGTTGTAAACGTCGAAAATCACGGCGGCCAGCAAGACCAGTCCCTTGATCATCTGTTGGTAATCGATGCCGATGCCCATGATCGACATGCCGTTGTTGAGAACCCCCATCAGGAAGGCGCCGACCACGGCCCCGATGATGGTTCCCACACCGCCTGCCATGGACGCGCCGCCGATGAAGACAGCGGCGATCACGTCGAGTTCCAGCGCAAAGCCCGCCTTGGGCGTGGCCGTGTTCAGTCGCGCGGCGAATACGAGACCGGCAGCGGCAGCAAGAAGCCCCATGTTGGTGAAGGCCAGGAACGTCAGCCGTTCGGTCTTGATGCCCGAGAGCTTGGCAGCCTTCTGGTTGCCGCCGAGTGCGTAGATGCGGCGGCCGATGGTCGTCTTCTCTGTCAGGAAGGCATAGATGATGGTCAGGACACCCATCGTGATCAAAACGTTGGGCAGGCCGCGAAACTGCGACAGCTTGTAGGTCACGAAGATCAGAGCCGCGGCGACGATCACATTGCGGGCGATAAAGAAGCTGCGGGGTTCGTCCTCGATTCCGTAGGCCTTGTTGCGCGCCCGCTGGTTGATCCCCATCCAGACGACGAAAGCCGCAGCCAGAACGCCTGTGAGAAGCGCCAGGATGTTGACTTGCCGGGCGCCGAACAGATCTGCGGCGGTCTGGCCCATCCAGGCAGGGAAGATGTCGGGAACGAAACCGTTGGCAATGATCTGGAATTCCCGCGGAAAGGGTCCGACCGACTGGCCTTCGAGAAGCCAGAGCGAGAGACCGCGAAACACCAGCATTCCGGCGAGCGTCACGATGAAGGAGGGAATCTTCCAGTAGGCGACCCAGTAGCCCTGGGCTGCGCCGATCGCCGCGCCGGCGACCAGGCAGGCGATCACGGTCACGAGCATGGAATACTCGTAGTTGACGATCATCACGGCTGCCAGCGCGCCGATGAAGCCCATGACCGAGCCGACGGAAAGGTCGATGTTGCCCGAGACGATGACCACCAGCATGCCCAGAGCCATGATGATGATGTAGGAGTTCTGCAACAGAAGATTGGTGACATTGACCGCACGCAGCAGGGTGCCGTCGGTGACGATCTGGAAGAAGACCATGACGGCGATCAGGGCGAATAGCAGCCCGTATTGCCGCATGTGGGTGACAAGATACTCGCCGATCCCCTTCGTTCCGCCGCCCTGCTGGCTCTCATTCTCGCTGTTTGCCACAGTCATGGTTCTCGTTCCTACTTGTTGACGATGAGCGACATGATGCGCTCCTGGTTTGCGTCCGCCGCCGCGAGCTCCCCGACAAGGGCGCCTTCGTTCATGACATAGATCCGGTCGCACATGCCCAGCAGTTCGGGCATTTCCGACGAGATCATGATGACGCCTTTGCCCTCGGCCGCGAGTTCGTTGATGATGGTGTAGATCTCGTATTTCGCACCGACATCGATGCCGCGCGTGGGCTCGTCCAGGATCAGAACCTCGGGCGAGGTGAAGAGCCATTTGGCCAGAACGACCTTCTGTTGGTTTCCGCCCGACAGGTTGACCGTCTTCTGGAAGACGGAGGGAGTTCGAATGGCCAGTGCGTCGCGATACTTCTCCGCGACGGTCGTCTCTTCATTGCGGGAGAGTATGCCGCCAGACGAGACGCCGGGCAGGTTGGCAAGCGTGGTGTTGAACCGGATGGTTTCGTCGAGAACAAGACCGAGCGACTTGCGGTCCTCTGTTACGTAGGAAATCCCCGCTTCGATCGTACGATCAACGGAGCTCGTATCGACCGGCTTGCCGTGAAGACGCACCGAGCCGGAGATATTGCGTCCGTAGGAACGCCCGAAAATCGACATCGCCAGTTCGGTCCGTCCCGATCCCATGAGGCCGGCAATTCCGACAACTTCGCCGGCACGGACATTGAAGGACGCGTTCTTGATGACATGGCGATCGGTATGTTCGGGATGCCAGACATTCCAGTTCTCGACCTCGAGCAGCACATCGCCGGGTGTGCGGCTGTGGGCAGGGAAGCGGTGGGTCATGTCCCGGCCCACCATGTCGCGCACGATCTCGTCTTCGCTCAGTCCGGCCTTTGCATCGAGCGTGGATACGGTCATGCCGTCGCGGATGACGGTGACGGTGTCGGCGACGTAGCGGACCTCGTTCAACTTATGGGAAATGATGATGCAGGCAACGCCCTGGGCCTTGAGTTCGAGCATCAGGTCAAGCAGCTTGCGACTGTCGTTTTCCTGCAGCGATGCCGTCGGCTCGTCGAGGATGAGCAGTTTCACGTCCTTTGAAAGCGCCTTGGCAATCTCCACAAGCTGCTGTTTGCCGACGCCGATGCTGTCGACCTTGGTTGTCGGCGCTTCCTTGAGCCCGACCTTTGCCAGCAGGTCCTCGGTGCGCCGGTTCGTCTCATGCCAGTCGATGATGCCGCGACTTGCGCGCTCGTTGCCCAGAAAGATGTTCTCGGCAATCGAAAGGTCCGGGATCAGAGCCAGTTCCTGGTGAATGATGATGATGCCGCGATCTTCGGAATCGCGAATGCCGCGAAACCGTGCCGGCTGGCCTTCGAAGCGAATTTCGCCGTCATAGGTTCCGGCCGGATAAACGCCGGAAAGAACTTTCATGAGGGTGGACTTCCCCGCGCCGTTTTCACCGACGACGGCGTGGATCTCGCCGTCCCTGACGTTCAGGTTGACGCCGTCGAGCGCCTTCACGCCCGGAAAGGTCTTGGTGATGTCCCGCATTTCGAGAAGATGGGTCATTGGATATGCTGCCGGGATCGGTCGATGGAAAAGGGTCGGTCGAGGGAAAAGTGGCCGGCACGCTTGCCGGAAGAGCCCCCGCCCTGCGGGAACACGCAGGGCGGGGTCAGAAGCCTCGAAGGCCCTACTTGATCTGGTCCATGGTGTAGTAACCGGAGTCGATCAGGATTTTTTCCCAGTTGGACGCGTCCACCGAGACAGGCTCGAGCAGGTAGGACGGAACCACCTTGACGCCGTTGTCGTATGTGGAGGTGTCGTTGATTTCCGGCTCACCGCCGCCAAGCAGCGAGTCCACCATGCCGACAGTGACGCGGGCAAGCTCGCGCGTGTCCTTGAAGACCGTCGAGTACTGTTCGCCCGCGAGGATCGACTTGACCGAGGGAACTTCAGCGTCCTGGCCGGTGACGATCGGCATTTTCAGATCGCCGGAGCCGTAGCCGACGCCCTTGAGCGAAGACAGGATGCCGATCGAAAGTCCGTCATAGGGCGAAAGAACGCCATGAACCTGCTGGTCGGTGTAGTGGGCCGAAAGCAGGTTGTCCATCCGGGCCTGGGCGACCGAACCGTCCCAGCGCAGGGTGCCGACGGTGTCCATGCCCATCTGGCCGGAGACGATGTTGATGGTGCCGTCGTCGATCAGCGGCTGCAGGACGCTCATCGCGCCGTTGTAGAAGAAGTAGGCGTTGTTGTCGTCGGGCGAGCCGCCGAACAGTTCGACATTGTAGGGGCCTTCGCCGAAGCGCTCCTTCAGGCCGTTGACGAGCGAAGTCGCCTGCTGAACGCCGACCTTGAAGTTGTCGAAGGTTGCGTAATAGTCGACATTGCCGCTGTCGCGGATCAGGCGGTCATAGGCGATCACCTTGATGCCGGCTGCCGCTGCGTTCTCCAGCGCGTTGGACAGGGTGGTGCCGTCGATGGCCGCGATCACCAGAACGTCAACGCCCTTGGTGATCATGTTCTCGATCTGGGCGAGCTGGTTGGGAATGTCGTCTTCCGCATATTGCAGGTCAGCCTCGTAACCGGCTGCGGTGAACTGTTCGACCATCGAGTTGCCGTCGGAGATCCAGCGTGCCGAGGATTTCGTCGGCATTGCAATGCCGATCGAGCCCTTGTCCTGTGCATGGACATTGGCAGTCATCATGCCGGATGAAAGTGTCGCAATGGCAGCGAGAGCCGCCAGGCCCTTTGTCAAGATATTCATATTTCCTCCCAGGCCGGATTGACGGCCGATACAATTGAGCCGGCGCGGCTGTGCCGGTCGCAGGCCGGATGAAACTGCCGCCAATTGACATGTCGGTCAAATTATTTAAGTGGATTATTGTATATCATTTTGGTTATTCAATCGGAAGTGGCCGTGACTGTTGACTTTCTGCGAAAAGGTTTGAAAATCAATCATTTGCGGTTGGTATCCGCATTGGCGCGATTTGGCTCTGTGTCGGAAGCGGCCGAGCACCTGGGCATGAGCCAGCCTGCGGCTTCGCGGCTTGCCGGCGAGATCGAGAAAATTACCGGCACACCCATCCATGAACGCACCGGTCGCGGCATCGGCCTGACGCCCGCCGGGCGCCTACTGGCACACCGCGCGGCGCGTATCCTCAACGAGATTTCCGATGCGGGCCGCGAAATCCACGAGGCCCGCGAGGGAATCACGGGCTATGTCAGGATCGGATCGGTTACGGGGCCGTCGATCGACTATGTCGTCCCGGCGACGCGGCAATTGCGGCTTTCCTACCCGGCCATTTCCGTAGAGGTCATGGTTGCGGCCAGTGATGTCCTGCTGCCCCAATTGCTCGAAGGAGCGCTTGATTTCGCCCTGTGCAGGATTACCGGAGCAGCGGCGGTGGGCGATCTTGAAGCCGTGCCGCTTTGCGACGAGCCGCTCAGTTTCGTGGTGCGGACCGGTCATCCGCTGACGAGGACCGGCCGGCCGGTCGAGCTTGCGGCGATGGCCCAGTTCGACTGGATCCTGCCACCGCCCGGCGCCATTCTGCGAAGCACCGTCGAGCGCGAATTCATCTCAAACGGCGTGGCGATGCCCCGGCATGTCCTGACCACAACCTCGTTCCTCTACACCCTTGCCGCTGTCCGGCTGACAAACGCTGTCGCACCAATCGCTTCCGCCGTCGCGCGCAGCTTCGCCTCTGATCAAGGGGGCAGCAGCGGCCTCATGATCCTGAACGCCGAGACGGTTCTTGCCGTGGAGACGTGGTCATTGCTGACACGGCGCGGACAGGAACTCACGCCTTCGGCACGGATGGTCCGCGAGCATGTCCTGGCAGCGGTCGGGCGCGGCTGAGCGACGCCGGTTCAGTGCTGCTGCACGACATTGCGGAAGCGTCTGGTGCTTATCCTTCGGCCGCCGGGCGATGGTCTCTCACCGATGGCATCGATGAGTCGGCGGCGGCCTTTGCGTCCTCCATCGATTCATCGAGGAGCTGTTCCATTCTCTGGCGGGCGAGGTCGGCCCGGCCGTTCTCGATCGCCTCTGCGACCTCCTGATGCTGCATCAGGCGGTGCTCCTTGATAACCTCGGCGCCGCGCCAGGACAGCGAGAAGACCGACAGCATCGCCGCCCGGATCAGTGACGAGAACGAACTGATGAAGGGGTTTTTCGTCGCGGTCAGAATGGCGACGTGGAAATTGAAGTCAGCCTCGACGAGTGCTGCCTCCTCCGTGGCGTGCCGCTTCATCGCCTCCAGGGCGGTGCGGATGTCGGCAATATCGCCTTGCGAGCGTGTCTTTGCCGCAAGTTCGGCAGCCGCGGGTTCGATCATCCGGCGCAGCGCGTAAAGGTCGGAGGCAAGTTCCTCGACCGGAACCGTCTGCAGATGCCAGGCGAGCACATCGTGGTCCAGCATGTTCCAGTAGACGCGCGGGCGCACCGAGGTGCCGACACGGGGGCGGGCCTCGACCAGTCCTTTCGCCGTGAGCTTCGAGTAGGCTTCGCGCAGCGCCGTCCGGGATATGCCGAAGCGGTCCCGCATGGCGGTTTCATTCGGAAGGACGGCGCCCTCGACATGGGCTCCCGAGACGATTTCACGCCCCAGCACATTGACCAGATTGGAAGAGGACGCACCGGTCTCGTACAACAGGACAGCGGAATCAGATCTCTTGTGTTTCATCATTCCGCGCATAAGCCCTTTTGCCTCGGTTTCCTTCGCACCTTATTCCCGAATTCCGAAAAAGCCGACAAGAAACCGATGCATGACGATGAATGCGAACAGCATTATGCCGCTCACGATCAGGATCCACGCGGAATTGAGCGATCCGTTGAAGATGATGAGTGTGGAGATCAGTCCCAGTATCATTCCGCCGAAAAGCGTTCCCGCGACTGTTCCCACACCCCCGCTAAGGAGGGTTCCGCCAAGCACCACCGAGGCTATCGCCGCGAGTTCCAATGTCGAACCGGCGAGCGGATAGCCGGACTTCGTGTACAGCGCGTAGACCACACCGGCAAGTGCGGAGTAGATGCCGCCTGTGGCATAGACCAGCACCGTTGTGCGCTTGATGTTCACACCCATCAGCCTGGCCGATTCCTTGTCGCCCCCGAGGGCATACACATTCGCGCCGAACCGGGTGAAGTGGGCAATGAAGATCGCAACGGCAAGACTTGCCAGCATGACCAGAGCGGAGGAGCGCAGGATTCCCTTGCCCGGCAGCCCGACCTTGATGTCCGAGTAGAGATCAGCCCATTCGTGGGTGATCGGGACCGAATTGATGGTGACCATGAAACACATGCCGCGCAGCAGGAACAGGCCCGCCAGGGTTATGATGAAAGGCTGGATATCGAGCTCCTCGATCACCCAGCCCTGAAAGGCGCCGAACCCGAAGCCGAAGGCCAGCATCACGAGGCTTGTGGCAAGCGGGTTCCATCCCAGGCTGTCGAGCACGGCCATGCACACGCCGACAAACCCGATCATCGAACCGATGGAAAGATCGATCCCCCCCGACAGGATGACGAAGGTGGCTCCGATTGCCGCGATGATGATGAAGGAGTTGTCGGCCAGGATGTTTCCGAACACGCGGCTCGAAAGGAAGTTCTTGTACATCCCGCCGCCGATCAGGAAGATCGCCAGGAAAACCAGAACCGTGGCGTAGAAGGGCAGGTATTTCTTGTTGAAGAGTGCGGTCATCACGATTTCCGTCCCAGCTTGGACATGATGCCCCGACGTGCGTTTTCGGACTGGAGAACCAGCACGAAAAGAACGACGAGTGCCTTGATGATCAGATTGTATTCGGGCGGCAGGCCGGAAATCAGGGTCGCTGTGGTCAGCGCCTGAATGACAAGCGCGCCGATCACCGTCATCCCGAGATAGATCCGGCCGCCTGCAAGAGAGCCGCCGCCGATCACCACGGCGAGGATGGCATCAAGTTCGATGTAGAGCGCCACGGAGACCGGGTCGGAGGTGTGTGTGTCGGCTGTCAGGATGACGCCGGCCCAGCCGGCCATCAGGCCGCAGATCACATAGGCGGTGAAGGTGATCAGCCGCGCATTGACACCGGCGAGATTGGACGTCGCCGCATTGGCGCCTGTGGCCTCGACGAAAAGTCCCAGGGCGGTTCTCCGGATCAGCAGCCAGAGGGCGATGAAGAGTCCGGCAAACACGAAAAGCCGGGTCGGGATGTAGAAGATGGAGCCGGTCGAGAGGCCTTGCAGGAAGGCGCTCTGGAAACTGGGGTCGGTGCCGCCGTAGATCAGGTTGATCAGCATGCCGATGCCCCGGCCAGACACCATCAGGATCAGCGTGGCAACGATCGGCTGGATGCCGAGGAACGCCACGAGCGCACCATTCCAGATGCCGCAGGCGACGGCTGCGAGAAGCGCATAGATGAGCACGATGCCGTGCGGATCCCCGGCCTGTATCCGCCAGGCAATGACCGCGCCGGATATCGCCGCGATTGCTCCGACCGAGAGGTCGATGCCCTTCGTGCCGATCACGACCGCCATTCCCAGAGCCACCATGGCTGTCGGGACCGCGCGGTAGAGAATGTCGATCAGGTTGCCGAAAAGACGCCCTTCGACGATCCGGATGTCGAAGAAATTCGGTGAAATCGATCCGGCGACGAGAAGGATGGTTGCGAGAGCCAGAAGCGGCCATATCGCGCGTCCACCGAGGATCCGCCGAAGCGGGGATTGCTCTGTCATCTTGTCAGCCATTGTCGCCCGCAATCATTTTCACGATGTTGTCGCGTGTGATCCTGTCGCCGGTGATCTCGCCGATCTTGCACCGGTCGCGCAGAACGGCAACGCGGTCGGACGATGCGACGACTTCGTCGATCTCCGAGGATGCCACCAGCAATGCAAGCCCTTCCTCGCAAAGCTTGCGGATGAGGGTCAGGATTTCCGCATGGGCCCCGACGTCGATGCCGCGTGTCGGTTCGTCCAGCAGCATGATGCGTGGCCTGGAGGCGAGCGCACGCGCAAGCACCACCTTCTGCTGGTTGCCGCCCGAGAGCTGCCGCACGGGCTTTTCCGCGTCCGGGGTCGCGATTGCGAGCGCACGGATCATCTCGTCGGCAACTTTGTCCTGCTCCGAGCGCGGGATTTTTCTCAGCCAGCCTCGCTTGGCCTGCATGGACAGGATGATGTTCTCGCGGATCGACAGTTCCCCGACAATGCCTTCGGATTTCCGGTCCTCCGGGCACAGCGCGATGCCTCCCTCCAGCGAAGCGCGCGGGGTGCTGCCCGCGGTGCCGCCGGACATCTCGATCTTGCCGGTGTCATGACGCATCGCACCGAAGATGAGCTTGAGCAGTTCGGTCCGGCCCGAACCCAGCAGACCGGACAGGCCGACAACTTCGCCCGCTCGCAGTGTGAGGTCAAAGGGTGCCAGAACGCGCTTCCGACCCACCGCCGAGGCTGTCAGCACGGCCTCTCCGCTGCCTTTGCGCCGCTGTCCCCTGAAGGCTTCTTCGACTTCGCCGAGCTCACGCCCGATCATCATCGAGATCAGTTCCTGACGTGACAGGTCGCCGACCGGGGCTGTGCCGACCTCGCAGCCGTTCCTCAAGACGGTGATGCGGTCCGAGACCTCATAGACCTGGTCGAGAAAGTGGGTGATGAAAACAATAGCGATACCCTTGTCGCGAAGACTGCGCATCACTTCGAAGAGCGCAGCGGTTTCCTCCGCATCGAGAGAGGCCGTGGGCTCGTCGAGCACGAGAACACGGGTCTCCTCATCGAGCGCGCGGGCGATTGCCACGAGTTGCTGGATCGCCACCGAGTAACTGCCGACGGCTCGGTCCAGATCGACATCCAGATCGAGCCGGTCAAGCTTCGTCTGCGCCTGCTGCCGCGCCTTGCGCCAGGAGATGACGCCAAAACGGTTGCCGGTCTTCTGCAGGGTCAGGTTCTGGGTCACCGACATCGCCGGGATCAGGTTGACTTCCTGGTAGACGGTCGAGACGCCGGCGGCTTGTGCCTCGCCGGTGGTGGCGAAGGAGACCGGTCTTCCGTCAAGCATGATGTCGCCAGCGTCGCGATCGAGCGCGCCGGTCAGCACCTTGATCAGCGTGGACTTGCCCGCGCCGTTTTCTCCGAGAAGGGCATGGATTTCGCCGGCATGCAGCTCGAAATCGACATCGTCGAGAGCCAGGACACCGGTGTAGGCCTTGCGGATACCCCGCATGACCACGCGACTTTCTGTCGGGTTCGCCGTCATGATCTGATCGTCTTTCGATTGGCCGCCGTAACGCGCGGCGCGTCAAAGCCCCGCCCCGTGAGGGGCAGGGCGGGGACTGTGCCGTTCAGACCTTGCGGATCAGTCCGCGGTGTGAAGGTCGGACGGGATCACGATCCACTTGTCGAGTTCGGACGGCGCCTTGATGTACTCGGTGACCACCGGGTAGATGAACTCGGCGACAGCGGAACGCAACTCGACGGAAGCATTGGCTTCGCCGGCTTCCATGGCGTCGACGATGGCGGGCACGTAGTCGACCGAGACCATCAGGACATCTTCGCCCGGCTTAAGGCCGGCTTCCTTCATGGCCTGGATGGCGCCGAGCTGCATGTTGTCGTTGTGGGCAAAGGCTGCGCAGATGCCTTCAAGGTTGTTGGTCGACTTGATGAAGGCTTCCATCACGCGCTTGCCGCCTTCGGTGGTGAAGTCACCGGACTGCGTTGCAACGATTTCCATCGCAGGGAACTGGCCAATCACGGCTTCGAAGCCGCCCTTGCGCTCGATTGCCGGCGCCGAGCCCGTCGTGCCCTGCATCTCGACGATCTTGCAGTTGCCGAGTGATTCCGTTGCGAGCCACGAACCGGCCAGCTTGCCTTCGAGATTGAAGTCGGCGGAAATGCGGGTCACGTAGAGCGACTTGTCTTCGACGTCGACGTCGCGATCGACCAGGAACACCGGAATTTCGGCGTCGCGGGCCTCTTCGAGAACATCTTCCCATCCGGTCACAACCACCGGTGCAATGATGATTGCGTCAACGTCCTGAGCGATGAAGGCCCGGACGGCGCGAAGCTGTTCTTCCTGCTTGCCCTGGGCGTTGGCGAATTTCAGGTCGACGCCGTAATTGCCGGCCTCATCCTGCATGTTCTTCGAGAATGCAGGACGCCAGTCGCCCTCCGAGCCAACCTGGCTAAAGCCGATGGTGTAGTCCGCAGCGTAGGCGGCGGTGGTCATAAGGCAAGCGAAAGCCGCCCCGAAAAGGGGTTTCATAAGGTTCATGGATAATTCCTCCCAAAATTATGACCGACGAGACCTCCTCAACGATGTCGCAGCCATAAGTAATATAATAGTATTATTGAACCGTTGGCTGTCAACCCGATTCTTGAGAGTTAAACATGCGCAGGTTGTAATGTGATGGTGGCGCGGCCCACGCATCTCTTGCGGTTCACGCTTTGAGGATCTCGATCGGGAACTGCCTGTGAGACCTTGCGAACGGCTCTCTCAGGAGCCCCGCCGGGCGAGGCCTTTTGTCCTGGAGGGTCGGATGGGCTTGATGTCGTGTTCGGCTCAGGCCGGGATTTGACGAAGGATCAATTTCGCGGCTTTCACTGTCCCGGGGTCGGCTGTCATCTCGGCAGAGATCCGCTTGAGGTCCGACAGCATCGCCTGATCGGCGATCATGCCAAGCACCAGCTCGGAGAGTTCCTCGGGGGTCCAGCCGTCACGTTGAAGATGGTGGCCGGTTCCGGTCTGCTCGGCGCGCAACGCATTGTCGTGGCCGTCCCAGCAATAGGGCATGACCAGGGAAGGCACCCCGAAATGGAGAGCCTCGCAGTAGCTGTTGTTGCCGCCGTGGTGAATAAACAGATCGGTCTGGGCGACAATCGACGGCTGGGGAAACCAGCTGCCCAGATACACATTGTCGGGCACCTGCTGATAGCTTTCGAGAAAACCGCCGACATTGACGTAGAACCGCGCAGGAAGAGTGGCGAAGACGTCGATCATCCGGCTGATCAGGCTGGTGTCGATCGCGCCGAGGCTGCCGAAGCTGAGGTACACGATCGGCCCCTCGTTGACCGGAAGAGGAGGGGGCTCGAACTTCGCCTCCTCACGCACGCACCCCTCCAGAAAGACGTAGCGTTCGCTTGGCAGTTGGTTGGCGCGCCGATGCCGCACAGCGCTCGGCGCCAGCATCAGGTTGAGATGGTCTGACGGCTCAAGGAACTGGCCTGCGGGAAGCGGGGCGAGACCGCGCCGCTGCCTGAATGCGTTGTAGCGGCGGTGCGCCTTGGCCGTGGTCTTGAGATACCGGGCTTCAAACTCGGCGCGAGCCGGATCGTCCGCTGAAAGACCGGAAAGGTAAGGTGGTACGTTGGGATCCGGGATCTCTGTTTCGGCGCAGGAGACGACCCGGATCCAGGGTACCCCGGCATTGGCGATGGCCGGAAACATGATGACATTGTCAAGCACGATCGCATCCGGCCTGATCCGCTTGAGCAATTGTTCGAGGCCCGATTCTGCGCCAATGGCCGTGTCGACGATGGCTTCCCATGTGGGGGCAACATAGGTTTCAAGCTGTGCCATCGGGTCCTGATTGAAATGCTCGAGATGAGCGGTGATGAACGCCTGCCAGGTCTCCTCGCTGCGCTCACTGCCAGATGCCGACTTGTCGGCGAGCTGGTATTCCTTGAATCCGTATTCGTTGAAGACGCCGGTAAAGCCGGGATGGCATATGAAGACCGGGACGGCGCCCTCATGCTGCAACTGCTGCGCGATGCCGACGCAGTTGAGAGCCGATCCGAAACTGGCTTCCGGAAAGAAGGCGATGACTGGCTTGTTCACGCCATCCCCTTCCTTGCGAGTGGCAGAATTCCGCGGTTCGCTGCCTGCGGTTTGCGAATCTGTGAGCGTCGCAAATGCAGCACCATCTGGTCCGCCGCAAGCTGGTGCTGCATCCGTTCGAGGCTGTCAAGGATGCCGAGATGTTCTTCCAGAGATTGCCGCAGGCGGAAGTCGGGAATGCTGTGGTCCTTCTGGGTCGTCAATCGCAGACGCTGGTGGGCGAGAAGGGCGCCGCGCAAGAAACGATTGCCGGAACTCTCCGCGATCAGGCTGTGAAAGGCGCAGTCGATATGCATGAAGGCCATGGCGCTCATGCTGCCATCGCTGTGGGTCAGAAAATTCTCCATCTGCTGCCGCAGCAAGCCGGCCTTCTGGTTGTCCATCCGAAATCCCGGCGCAAGGATGGCCTGCGGTTCCATCGCGAGACGGAAGGACAGGCTTTCTGCAAGGGCGTTCGGCGTGTCAAGGAGCGGCTGGAACGCCCAGGCCCGGCCGGGAAGCTGTGCAACGATTCCATCCGTACTCAGTATTTTTAGCGCATTTAGTACAGCCGACCTTGGGGCTCCATAGCGACGCACCAGCGCGCTGACCGATTGCACGTCAGTAATCCTCCGCTCGGCGCGATCGGCCAGGATGCGTGCTGCCAGGGAGTCTTCCATGTCTTCGAGCTGAGAGACGCCATCGATGCCGACGTTCTCCGGCGACTGATTCAGGAAGTATCCGCCTTCTTCGCGCTTTTGAACAATGCTGTTCTTTTCCAGGAGCTTGAGGGCGGATCTGATGGGGGTTCGCGACACTCCACAGGCTTCGGCCAGCGTTGTCTCGGGGAGGTGGTCGCCGTGCCCCAGCCCACGTTCCAAGGCAAGTTCGACGATCTGCCGCGCAAGTTTGATGTGGTTCTGCCTGGTGTTGCTCCGCGCTTTCAGCATGGTGAGGCTCCGAAGAGTGTCGCGAATATCGGTGAAGGCATTCGCGATCGGTGGTCCGGAAAAAAGACTGCAAAAACAATTTGACGTATCTTTTCAGACATTAATACTGGAATAAAGGCGATCGGCAAGAATCGCAAGTCAAAAGCAGCCGGGCGTTCGCACCGGCGTCTTATCAACGACCCTGGAGGTGAACCTGATGACCATACCTTTCCCTTGCACCGCTGTTTCCTTGCGCAGGAGCGTGATGCTGGCGGCCATGACTGCTGCAATCGGCGCGCCCGCGATGGCGGATCCGCTCACCGTTTCCAACTGGGACGGCTACATGGCGCCCGACGCGATCGAGACGTTCAATTCGCAAACCGACAACGAGGCCGAACTGGTTCTGCATGCCACCAACGAGGAGATCATGGGCAAGCTCATCGCCTCCAAGGGCGCGGGCTACGACGTGGTCTTCGTTTCCTCGCCATTCGCCGAGGTGCTGCACAATCTCGGTCTGGCCGAGGACCTCGATCATTCGAAGATCCCCAACATCTCCAATCTCTACAAGGAAGCGACGGAACTTCCGCACGATCCGGGCAACGAATTCTCGCTGCCCTACGCGTGGGGCACAACCGGGCTTTGCTACCGTTCGGATCTCGTCGAGGATCCGACCTCCTGGAACGATCTCCTCAAGCCGTCCGAAGGCGTTGCAGGCAAGACAACCATGCTTGCCACCGATCGCTGGCTGCTGGCTGCCGGCCAACTGGCACTGGGCTACTCTGTCAACGAGACCGACGCCGACAAGATGGCAGAAGTCCGTGATCTGCTGATCGAGGCAAAGAAAACCCTGCTCGCCTATGACGACACCACCTTCTACGCGAAGCTGGTTTCGGGCGAAGCCGAACTCGTGCATGCCTGGGACGGCTGGTGCAACTACGGCATCGGCGAGAACGGCGACATCAAGTATGTGGTGCCGGAGGAAGGCTCGGATCTCTGGGTCGACACGATGGTCATCCTCAAGGCGTCGGAAAACAAGGACGCGGCCTACGAGTTCGTGAACTTCATTCTGGACGAGGCCAACCACCGCTGGGCTGCGGAGAACATTCTCTACAAGGTGCCCAACGAGGCCGCCATGGAAGGTGTTGATGCCGCGCTTCTGGAGACCTTTCCGAACATGGCCTTCAAGCCCGCGGACATGCTGAAATACGAACAGCTTCGCGATGTCGGCGAAGCGCAGCGCGATTACTCGCGCATCGTGTCCGAAATCAAGGCCGCAAACTGATCTTGCGCCCGGTGCTTCCCGGACATCACTCTGTCCGGGAAGCGCTTTCTGTCGAATGCCGGGTTGTCCGGCACAGGCTCTTCCGATGACCACCGATCGCCGTCCCATCCTGCTGATGACACCCGCGCTCCTGTGGCTGACCGCCCTTATGGTCATTCCCTGCGCGCTGATCCTCGTGCTCGCCTTCTTCCGGCGCGGCATCTATGGCGGCATCGAATACACTTGGACGTTCGAAAACATCGTGCTGGTTTTCGATCCGCTCTACTTCTCGATCTTTCTCAAATCGGCGGGTATCGCGGGCCTCTCCGCCGGCATCGCCTGTCTGCTGGGTTATGCAGCCGCCTATGCGATTGCCGCCATGCCGCGGCGTCTGCAGCCGATGCTGCTGTTCTTCGCGGTGCTGCCATTCTGGTCGAACTACCTCGTCAGGACCTATGCCTGGATCGTGCTGCTGAACCGCGAAGGCCTTATCGTCAACATTGCCCGCTGGCTCGGCTATCAGGGCGAACTCCCGAGCATGCTCTACACCGAGCAGGCCGTCATCGTCGGACTCGTCTACAATTACCTTCCCTTTGTCATCCTCGCCTGCTACGCGCCGCTTTCCCGGATGAACCCCGAGATCACCGAAGCCTCACGGGATCTCGGCGCGTCGGCCTGGACCACCTTTCGCCGCATCACTCTGCCGATGACGGTGCCCGGCATCGCCACCGGCTTCGTCTTTGTCTTCGTTCTTTCGATTGGAAATTTCGTAACGCCGGCACTCCTGGGCGGCGGGCAGTTCCAGATGATCGGCAATCTCGTCTACGCGCAATTCCTGACCGCCAATGACTGGCCCTTCGGCGCAGCGCTTTCGATGGTGCTGATCATGGTCATGCTCGGGCTCCTTATGGGGCAGGCGGTTGTCGCCGAGCGCGCTTCCGGCGGATCGGGGAAGCGCGATGGCTGACACAAAGACCTTCCGCTTGATGCTGCTCATCCTCGGGCTCGTCTTCGCCTTTCTCTACATCCCGATCTCGGTGCTTGTCGGCCTGTCTTTCAACGAGGGCGGACTGCCGACCGCGTGGACCGGTTTTTCGGTCAAATGGTACGGATCCCTGCTCGAAGACTCGGACATCCTGAAGGCTGCAGGCAACACGCTGATCGTCGCCGTCTTCTCGACCATGCTGTCGACCATCCTGGGTACGCTGCTGGCCGTCGGCGTCGAGATCCGCCGCCGCAACGGCAAGTGGCTCGAAACAGTCATCTTTGCGCCGATGATCATTCCCGACATCGTGCTGGCGATCGCGCTTCTGAGCATGTTCTCGCTGCTCAACGTCAAGATGGGCCTGCACACGATCACCGTCAGCCACGTCGTGTTCAACCTGGCCTTTGTCTGCGCCGTCGTCCGGGCGCGATTGAAGAGCTTCGACTGGTCGATCGTCGAAGCCTCCGCGGATCTCGGAGCCTCGACGGTGACGACGCTTTACCGTGTCGTCATACCGGTGCTGATGCCGGCCATCATTGCCGGCGGGCTGCTCGCCTTCACCCTCTCGGTCGACGAGTTCATCATCGCCTTCTTTACGGCTGGCGCGGGCCGCTCCTCGATCACGCTGCCCATGCAGATCTTCGCGATGATCCGTTTCGGCGTCACGCCGGAGATCAACGCGCTCGCAACCATCGTCATATCCGTCTCGGTCGTCGCACTGGCCTTGTCGCAGCGACTGAACAAGGGAGGGCTTCCCGGCCAATGACCCAGGCATTTCTGAGCATCCGGAACGTCGACAAGTATTTCTCGGTGGTAAAGGCCGTGGACGACGTTTCGCTCGATATTCGCGAGAACGAGTTCTTTGCCCTTCTCGGCGCTTCGGGCAGCGGCAAGACGACGCTTCTGCGCATGCTCGCCGGTTTCGAAACCTTGAGCGGCGGCGACATCCTGATTGAGGGATCCTCGATCGCCGCGCTGTCGCCCAACCAGCGGCCGGTCAACCTGATGTTCCAGTCCTATGCGCTGTTTCCGCACATGACGGTGGCGCAGAACATCGCCTACGGGCTGGAGATGGAAAGGCTGCCGAAGGACGAAATCAAGACGCGCGTGAGCGCCATTCTCGAGGTGATCCAGCTGTCCCATCTTGCCAAACGCAAGCCGGACCAGCTTTCAGGCGGCCAGCGCCAGCGCGTTGCTCTTGCCCGGGCTCTCGTCAAGCGTCCCAAGGTTCTTCTGCTCGACGAGCCGCTCGGCGCGCTCGACAAGAAATTGCGCAGCGAGATGCAGCTCGAGCTCAAGCGCCTTCAACATGAATTCGGCATCACGTTCATCATGGTCACCCACGATCAGGAAGAGGCTTTGGTGATGGCCGACCGGATCGCCATCATGAAGGACGGCGCGCTGCTGCAGGTCGGATCGCCCAAGGAGATCTACGAGAAGCCGGGATCGAAATTTGCGGCCGACTTCATCGGCGTGATGAATTTCCTGAACGTCAAGCGGTCGGGCGACAGCTTCGCGACGCCAGACGGCACTCCGATCGCCACCGCGCATGTGAGCGACGGCGTGGGCCAGGGCGAAGCCATCGCCGCGGTTCGTCCCGAGCGGCTTTTTGTCGGCGAGGGCGGCGACAATCATGTCGGCGGCACGGTTTCGGAGATCGCCTATCACGGGCTCGACCTGCTGCTGCATGTGAAGACCGACCTTTCCGATTCACCTGTCATCGTCCGCATGACGGCCGATGTCGCCGACAATCACCGTCCCGAGATAGGCCAGCACATCACGCTGAGCTGGCACGCCCGCGACACCCACATCTTTCCGGCCTGAAACGCCCAACGACAAACCGTCAGAGGAGATATCATGGAACAGAAAACCTTCGCCTTCTTCCCCGAGGCCGCATTCGGCCCCGCGCTCAACTCGGTCGGCATTGCCCAGGCGGTCACCGCCATGGGCCACAAGGCCGTGTTCCTCTCCGACCCGGGCTTCGTCGACGTCTACAAGGGCTATGGTTTCGAAGCGCACCCGGTGGCGCTTTCCGAACCGATGCCGGCCGAGAAGATGGCCAAGTTCTGGGAAGATTTCATCAACGGCCACATCCCGAATTTCCGCAAGGCGCCGATCGACCAGATCGACAACTATGTGAAGGAATGCTGGGAGGCGATCGTCGACAGCGCGAAGTGGGCCGAAAAAGACCTCCCGAAGGTTCTCGCGGAGATCAAGCCCGACGTGATCGCCGTCGACAACGTGATCCTGTTTCCGGCCATCAAGCAGTTCGGCGTGCCGTGGGTGCGCGTCATTTCGTGCTCGGAAAACGAAATCGAGGATCCGGCAATTCCGCCCCATCTTTCGGGGATGTCGGAGAACGACACCGAGGGCCATGCAGCCTTCCGCAAGAAGTTCAACGAGGTCATCAAGCCGATCCATGACGACTTCAACGCCTTCCTGAAGGAATGCGGCGAGGCGCCCTACAAGCTCGGCGAATTCTTCGAAGCGTCGCCCTACATGAACCTGATGCTGTATCCGCAGCCGCTGACCTACGAGCGCGAGCACCCGCTCGATCCGGCGCGTTTCCAATACCTCGAGGGCTGTGTCCGCGAGGACAAGCCCTACGAAGTGCCGGAATTCGCCGCCAACAATGACGGCCCGCTGCTCTATGTGTCATTCGGCTCGCTGGGCGCAGGCGACACGGATCTCCTCAAGCGCCTGATCACGCTGATCGGCAAGAGCCGCTACCGCGCGCTCGTCAATGTCGGCGACTACAAGGACAGTTACTCGGACATCCCGCCGAACGTCATCATCGACAGCTGGTTCCCCCAGCCCTCGGTGATCCCGCAGGTCGATGCCGTCATTCATCACGGCGGCAACAACTCCTTCACCGAGTGCCTGTTCTTTGGCAAGCCGGCGATCATCATGCCCTATGTCTGGGACGGTCACGACAACGCCATGCGGGTTCAGGAGACCGGCTACGGCTTCCGGTCGGACCGCTACGAGTGGACCGACGAGGAACTGACGGAAAAGATCGAGACCTGCCTCACCGACACCGCCATGCATGAGCGGCTGGAAACGATCTCCAAGCACATGCAGTCCTGCGAAGGGCCGGTGAAGGCCGCCAAAATCCTGGTGGAACTGGCGAAATGACCAATCTCGCATCCACCGCGCCGCACATTCACGGCGCCTGCGATTTCGATGATCTCGTGGATTGGGGGCCCCAGCCGGACGCGCTGGCCGGGGCTTCCCACTCGACGGGGCGGCTGCTGCACAAGGGGCCGGGCAACATCCCCGAAACCGGCATCTGGGACTGCACGCCGGGCCGCTGGCGGCTGTCCGTGCCGCGCGACGAGTTCTGCCATTTCGTCAAGGGCCGGGCGACCTATCGCAGCGACGACGGCGAGGTGATCGAGGTTGAGGCAGGCACCTGCGTCATGTTCCCCGCCGGCTGGACCGGCGAGGCCGAGATCCACGAGACCATCCGCAACATCTATATGCTCAGCTAAGGCAATACCCCATGAAAACACCTGTCCTGCACAAGCCGCTCGAGGTCACCGAGACCGTCGACTGGGGTGTCATCCCGACGATGATCGAAGGGGAATCCCGCGTCAGCGGCGTTCTGATCCACAAGGGGCCCGAAGGTCGTTCCGAATGCGGCGTCTGGATCTGCACTCCCGGCAAGTGGGAATGCCATGTCACCAGCGACGAGTTCTGCCACTTCCTCGAAGGCCGCTGCACCTATGTCCACGAGAGCGGGGAGGTGATCGAGATCACGCCCGATACAGCCGCCTTCTTCCCGAAGGACTGGAAGGGCGTATGCACCGTCCATGAGACCATCAAGAAGGTCTACATGATCCGATGAACATGACAGCGAACCTTGCCCCGCTGGCGCCGCCTGCTGCGATCTTTCTGGCACGGCATGGCCTCAGCGATGCCAAACTGGAGCCGCTGCCGGCTGACGCGTCGCCGCGCAGCTACTGCCGGCTGCCGGGGCAAGGCCAGTTGCTGATGGAAGACCGGACCGATCCGGTGGGATACGCGGCCTTCATACGGCTGGCGCGTCACCTTCGGGGGCTGGGACTGAGCGCGCCGCGCGTGCTCGGTTCGGATCCTGCTGCGGGTCTGGCGCTGATCGAGGATTTCGGCACCGACACCTATGGCCGGTTGCTGGCAAGTGGTCACGACGAGCAGGCACTCTATGCACTCGCGATTGATGCGCTGGCGCACCTGCACGGCCATCCCGATGCCGCCGACGTCTCTGTTCCGTCCTACGATATGGAGACCCTGCTCGAAGAAGTGAGCCGCTTTTCGCACTGGTTCGTGCCCGAATTCGCACCCGATCTCGATGTTGCGGTGTTCGATGCCCGGTTCAGACAGATGTGGGCCTCTGCGCTCACACCGCTCGAAATGGCGCCCAGGACCCTCGTCCTGCGGGATTTTCATATCGACAATCTGATGCTGCTGGATGGCCGATCCGGGGTCGCGGCCTGTGGTTTGCTCGACTTTCAGGACGGTGTCATTGGCGCGGGGGAATATGATCTGGCCTCGCTCCTTCAGGACGCCCGGCGCGATCTCGCTCCCGGCCTGGAAGAGAAGATGCTCGACAGATATCTCCATGCGGTTCCGAATTCCTGCGGCACGCGCGGCGACATTCTCCACCGCTACCACCTGATGGCCGCACAGCGCCACACGCGGCTCATGGGCCAGTTCATTCGCCTCATGCGGCGCGACCACAAGCCCGGCTACATGAAATTCATGCCACGGGTGGCTGGCCAGATGCAGACAGCGCTGACGGCTGCGGGTCTGACCCAGATTTCCGATTTTCTCGACGCCCGCCTGCCGGGTTGGCGCGCGGCCGGCGAAAAGCTGGCAACTCTTTCCTGAAGGAAAACCGATGCTGGACATTCGAAAGCCTCATTACTTCGTGAACCCGGAGTTCCCCGTCTCTGAAGGCGCCCCCCGCAGGGTGATCGATCCCGCAACGCTCGAAGATGTGGGCGCACGGGCGGACGTGACAATGGGCGAGATCGAGAGTGTTCTCGACCGGGTCAATGGCGCGCAGGCGCTCTGGAAGGATGTGGACGCCAAGACCCGGGCCAAGGTTCTGCACACCCTGGCCAGCCGGATCGAGGCGACCGATTTCACCGAATGCGCGATCCTGATGAGCCGCGAGATGGGCAAGCCCTATCCGGAAGCCATCGGCGAAATCGCCAATTGCGCACCGATCTTCCGCTACTACGCCGAAATGGCCCGTGACGAGGCCGGCAAGGTCGCAGGCACCACCCAGAAGGGGTCGCTGCAGTTCGCCAAATACGAGCCGCTCGGCGTCTCGGTCCACATCATGCCATTCAACTTTCCGATCCTGCTGATGTGCTGGACGGTCGCCGCCTCGCTCGCTGCCGGGAACGGCTGCGTGATCAAGCCTGCCGAACTGACGACACTGTCCACGCTCGAATTCATGAATGTCTTTGCAGATCTCCCCAGGGATCTCGTCGCCTGTCTTCCCGGCGGTGCGGAGGTGGGCAAGGCGCTCGTCGACAGCAAAAAGACCCACGCCGTTGCCTTCACCGGATCAGTCGCCGCGGGTCAGGCCGTGGCGGCAGCAGCGGCAGCCAGGATGAAACCCGCGGTGATCGAGGCGGGCGGTTCGGACCCGATGATCATCACTGCCCATGCGCCGATTGATGTGGCAGCAGCCGGTGCGGTCACCGGCGCCTTCCACATGTCGGGCCAGGTGTGTACCTCGACCGAGCGCATCTATGTCGTCGACAGCGTACACGATGCATTCGTTGAGGCTTTCGAGGCGGAAACACTGCGACTGAGGATCGGAAACGGGCTGGACAAGTCCGAGATCGGGCCTCTTGTGAGCGAAGCCGCCCGCAAAAAGGTCGAGCGGCTGGTCGGCGATGCGATCGCAAAGGGCGCGACTGCCGTATGCGGCGGCAAGATCCCCGACGCGCATCAGACCGGCTGGTTCTACGAGCCGACCATCCTGACCGGCTGCACGTCCGACATGGATATCCTGCATGAGGAGTGCTTCGGGCCGGTCGCGGCTATTGTCCGCGTGCCCGATTTCGATGCCGCGATCGCTGGCGCCAATGCCTCCGAATTCGGCCTCGGCGCCAGCGTGTTCACAACATCGCTGGAAGAAGCGCACGAGGCCCATGAAAGGCTCGAAGCCGGCATGGTCTGGATCAACAATCCGATGATCGACAACGACGCGCTTCCGTTTGGCGGCTGGAAAAATTCGGGCATCGGCCGCGAACTGGGCCGGATGGGGCTCGACACCTTCCGGCGGTCGAAAATGGTGGTCCTCGATCACAAGCCCATCCGTCACGAGTGGTGGTACCCGTATCCCGACGACTGGTTCCTCGATGCCGGCGGACGCCAGATCGGCTGAGACAGGAGAGTTCCAAATGCAGACGACACAGCTTTATATCGACGGCAGGTTTGTCGCCCCGAAAGAGGGTGGAACATTCGAGGCGATCGATCCCGCGACCGAAAAGGCTTTCGCAGAGATTGCCTCCGGAACCGCTGCCGACGTCGATCTCGCAGTGAAGGCGGCTCGCAAGGCCTTCGACAACGGACCCTGGCCGCAGATGCCGGCGAGCGCGCGCGCTTCAGCACTCCGCAAGGTCGCCGAGGGTATTCGCGGACGGCTCAAGGAAATCGCCGCGCTGGAAACCCGGGACAACGGCAAGCCGATCCCGGAAGCCGAATGGGATATCGGCGACGCAGCCTTTGTCTTCGATTACTATGCCAACCTGGCCGAGGCCCATGAGGCCGAAGGTGCCGAAACCGTCGACCTGGGTGACGATGCCTTCACCTCGACCATCAGCACCGAGCCGCTCGGTGTCGTCGGCGCAATCACGCCGTGGAACTTCCCGCTGCTGATGGCGGTCTGGAAGGTCGCGCCGGCGCTCGCCGCCGGTTGCACGATCGTGCTCAAGCCCTCCGAGTACTGTTCGGCGAGCTGCGCCATCCTGGCCGAGATCATCGACGCGGCCGGATTGCCGGCTGGCGTGTTCAATCTGATCACGGGCACTGGTCCGGACGCGGGCGCGCCGCTTTCGGACCATCCGCTGGTCGACAAGCTCGCCTTCACGGGATCGGTGCCGACCGGCCGCAAGGTCATGACGGCCGCCGCCGCGGGCATCCGCACGGTTTCGCTCGAACTCGGCGGCAAGTCGCCCTTCATCATCTTCGACGACTGCGACATCGACAAAGCCGTCGAATGGATCCTGTTCGGCATCTTCTGGAACAAGGGCGAGGTCTGCTCCGCCACTTCGCGCGTTCTCGTCCAGCGCGGCCTCTATCCGAAACTGATGGAGCGACTGGTCGAGGCGACGGAGGCCATCACCATCGGACCGGGCGACGTGAAGGGCATCAAGCTCGGGCCCGTCGTCTCGAAGATCCAGTACGACAAGGTTCTCGCGGCCATCGAGGCCGGCAAGAAGACCGGTGCAAAGCTTGTCACAGGCGGTGGACGTCCCGAGGGGATGAAGACCGGCTACTATATTGCCCCGACGATCTTCGCCGAGGTGCCGACGGATGCCGCGATCTGGCGCGAGGAGATTTTCGGCCCCGTCGTCTGCGTCAACCCGTTCGACACCGAAGAAGAAGCCGTCGCGCTCGCGAACGACAGTCCCTACGGCCTGGCCGGCGCGGTGATGTCCGATGATCTCGACCGCTGCGAGCGTGTGGCGGGCAAGTTGCGGGCGGGCATCATCTGGATCAACTGCTCGCAGCCGACCTTCACCCAGGTTCCCTGGGGCGGCTACAAGTCCTCCGGCATCGGCCGCGAACTCGGGACCGCCGGCTTCATGGGATTCCGCGAGACCAAGCAGATCACACGCTACGATCACACACGCACATGGGGATGGTATCTCGGGCAATGACGACACCGTTTGCCCATGCCAGCGAAACGCCGTTCTGGTCCTCCACGATCAAACGGGAGCCGGTCTGTCCGTCGCTTGATCGCGACCTGAGCTGCGACCTTGTCATCATCGGCGGCGGTTTCACGGGGCTGTGGTCCGCGCTCAAGGCGCGCGAGCGGCTTGCCGATGCCCGGATCGTGCTCGTCGACGCGAAGGCCTGCGGGCAGGATGCCTCGAGCCGCAATGGCGGATTCTGCGCACCCTCGATCTCGCACGGCGTCGGCAATGCGCTGGCGCGCTGGCCGCAAGAGGCCGAAACGCTGATCCGGCTCGGCCGCAAGAACCTCGACGAGCTGGCATCCGATCTCGAAAGCCACGGGATCGAGGCGGAGTTTCAGCGGCCCGGCAAACTGACGGTGGCGGCCACACCCTGGCAGGCGGAAGGCCTCAAGGGGATGTCGTCAAACTATGAGCGCTTCGGCATCGAACATCAGTTGCTGAGCGGTGATGCCTTGCAGGAGAAGCTTGACAGCGCGGTTTACACCGAGGGCTTGTTCGAGCCCAATTACGCGCTGGTCAATCCGGTTCGGCTTGTTGCAGGACTGCGCAAGGCCTGCCTCGATGCGGGCATCGAGATTTTCGAGCACACGCCGGTGCTGGGAATTCACCACGACCGATCGGGACTGGTGCTTGAGACGCCCTCGGGCACGGTGTATTCGGAAAAGGCAATCCTGGCGACCAATGCTGCTCGGTCCCTGTTGCGCAGGTTGCGCGCCTCGATCATTCCGATTTTCGACTATTCGCTCGTCACCGAACCACTGAGCGAAGCGCAACTGGCCGGGATCGGCTGGACCGGGAACTACGGCGTCGGCGACAGCGGCAACCAGTTTCACTACGCCCGCAAGACCGCTGACAATCGGATCCTGTGGGCCGGGTACGATGCGATCTATCATTACGGCAGCAACCGCGATCCGAAGTTGCTGCAGCGCGAGGAAAGCTTTGCGCTGCTTGCGCAGCAGTTCGCACAATGCTTCCCGTCGCTGGCCGATGTGCGGTTCGATTTCAAATGGGGCGGCATCATCGATACGTCGGCGCGAACCACGTTCTTTTCGGGCCTCGCCTATGGCGGACGGCTTGCCTATGCGCTCGGCTTCACCGGGCAGGGGGTCTCCGCCACGCGTTTTGCTGCGTTGACGATGCTCGATCTTCTCGAAGGTCGCCGGACCGAGCGGACCGAACTCAGGATGGTCCGTCGCATGCCCGTACCCTTTCCGCCGGAGCCGTTCCGCTCGCTTGCCATCGGCATGGCCCAGAAAGGGCTGGCCCGTGAGGATGCGACCGGTCGGCGATCCCCGTTTCTTCGTGTGCTCGACGCGTTCGGCGTCGGCTTTGACTCCTGAAAGCGATCCCATGAGACATCATCATGCTTCCCCGGCTCACGTGATCGCTTTCAGGACCGACACAGACCCGCGCGAAACGCGGGTCGATGATTCTGCGCTCGTTGATGCGCCATATGATGCAAAAAGCTGGCGCTGCTTCACCGACGCAAGCGGCCGCGCGATCAGCGGGATCTGGGAAGCCGGACCGCATCTTGAGCGTTGCAATTGCGATTATGACGAGATGTGCCACATCCTCGAAGGCGAGGTGCGCCTGACCGACAAGGACGGGTGCGCCCGGACTTTCGGCGCGGGCGACAGCTTCGTGGTGTCGGCCGGGTTCGAGGGAACCTGGGAAAACCTGACCTACGTCCGGAAGGTGTTCTTTATCCTCAATCCCTGACCGGCCACGCTGTTCCATCGGCCTTCATGTGGCGTCGGGCTGGTTCTCCGGCCGCGCCTTGTCAAAGGCGGGGAGGGCGAGGGATCGCTTTTCGATGTCCGTCAAGCGCGGGAAACCGGACAGGTCGCAGCCCCAGCGATGGGCGTTGTAAAGCTGCGGCACGAGGCACAGATCGGCGAGCCCCGGCGAGCTTCCGAAACAAAACGGCGTATCGGTCCGGATCATCTTGGCGAAGGCTTCGAACCCGCGGGTCATCCAGTCATTCATCCAGTCGGTGCAGGCGTCCTGATCGTGGCCCATCGTCTTGAGACGGCCGATCACGCGCAGATTGTTGACCGGGTGGATGTCGGTGGCGATCACAAGGGCCGCCGCCCGGACTTGCGCCCGCCCGACTGGATCGGACGGCAGCAGCGCAGGTTCGGGAACCGTGTCCTCCAGCCAGTCGAGGATCGCCATCGACTGGGTCAGGATCGTGCCGTCGTCGAGTTCCAGCGCGGGCACACCTAGGCCCGGATTGATAGCCTCGAAACGGGCGCTCTTCTGCTCGCCCCTGACGAGGTCCACCGGTACCGCCTCATAATCGAGGCCCTTGAGATTGAGCGCGATCCGGACCCGGTAGGAGGTGGTCGAGCGCCAGTATGTGTAGAGCTTCATTTCCTGCCCGGCGTGCCGTCGAATTTCTTCTCCAGGCTTGTCCAGCAGTCGATGTAGTCCTCTTGCAGCGGCGCCTCCTTGGCGGCGAATTCGGTGAGGTGCTGGGGAAAGCGCGTCTCGAACATGAACGACATGGTTTCATCGAGCTTCTCTGGCTTCAGATCCGCGTTCGAAGCGCCCTCGAAGGCTTGGCGGTCCGGCCCGTGTGGCAGCATCATGTTGTGCAGCGACACGCCGCCGGGAGCAAAGCCGTTCGGCTTGGCATCGTACTGGCCGTAGATGTTGCCCATCAGCTCCGACATGATGTTCTTGTGATACCAGGGCGGGCGGAACGTGTCCTCGGCCACCAGCCAGCGTTCCCGGAACAGGACGAAATCGATATTGGCCGTGCCGGGAACGCCGGATGGCGCTGTCAGCACGGTGAAGATCGAAGGGTCCGGATGGTCGAACAGGATCGCGCCGACCGGACAGTAATTGCGCAGATCGTACTTGTAGGGCGCATAGTTGCCGTGCCAGGCCACCACGTCGAGCGGTGACTGGCCGATCTCGGTGACATGGAACTGGCCGCACCATTTCACGGTGATCGTGGACGGCACCTCACGGTCCTCGAAGGCCGCCACGGGCGCCTTGAAGTCGCGCGGATTGGCAAGGCAGTTGGCGCCGATCGGCCCGCGCCCGGGAAGCTCGTATTTCTGGCCGTAGTTCTCGCAGACGAAGCCGCGGCAGGGCCCCTCAAGCACCTCGACACGGTAGACGAGGCCGCGCGGAATGATGGCGATCTCCTTCGGCTCGATATCGATGATGCCGAGTTCGGTGCAGAACCTGAGCCTGCCTTCCTGGGGCACAACCAGCAATTCGCTGTCGGCGGAGAAGAAATAGGCATCCTTCATGGATTCGGTGACCAGGTAGATATGGCTTGCCATGCCGACCTGGGTGTTGACGTCCCCGGCCGTGGTCATGGTGCGCATGCCGGTCAGCCAGGTGAGGCTTTGGCCGGAATGGGGAACCGGATCCCAGCGGTACTGGCCGAGGCTGGTGACATCCGAGAGCACATGCGGCGCCGATTTCCAGTAGGGAAGATCGATCCGGGTGTAGCGCGTTGAGTGCTTGACGCTCGGCCGGATCCGATAGGTCCAGGTGCGCTCGGGCGGGTTGGCGGTGAACGCCGTTCCGGAGAGCTGCTCGCCATAGAGCCCGTAATTGCATTTCTGCGGGCTGTTCATGCCTTGCGGGAGTGCGCCTTCCAGGACTTCGGTCTCGAAATCGTTGGCGAAGCCGGGCATGTATCCGGGCGTGGTCGATGCGCCGGTGGCCTGAACGAGATTGGAGGTCTGTGGTGCGTTCATGTCGCGTCTCCTGTGTCGGAAGCAGAACCCGATGCCCTGGCTGCAGCAAGCGCCTGGCCGAGCGCTTCACGGTCGCCGATGTGATTTGCCAGAATGAGGATGAGCCGGGCGTTGAGCGCGGTGCTGGCATCCTCCGAGAGCCCCTCATGGGCCAGCAGCAACTCGCTGTAAAAGCCGTCGGGATCGGTGAGATTGGGCTTGGTGTTGAGTTGTGCCATGCTCTTCACTCTCTCGCTGTGGCCCCGCGCAAGGCTGCGCGGACCGCGGCTTCGTCAAAACGATCCCATCTTGCAGCCACATGCTGATCGGGCCGGACAAGATAGACCGCCGCTTGAGCTTCTCCAAGATAACGGGCCGCCAGCGCACCCGTTTCGTCATCACGGGACGAAACCGTGATCCGCCGGGCGCTGATCCCGTCTTCCTCGATCATGTCCGGAGCTTCCGTGTCGATCGTGAGCAGGGAAAACCCGCCGCCGAGTTGCGAAAGCAGAAAGCCGTTGCCGAGCGGCGCGTCGGGGCACGGGCTTCCGACGCGTGTTCTCGTCGGACCGCCGGTAAGCGCGTCGGGTCCGTTGAGCGGCGATGTCGCATAGGTACAGGGCAGCGACAGACGGCCCGAATTGACCATCGGCCGCGCAAAGGCATGGTGTTCCGCCAGATCAAGCACCGCGTTGCGGAAGATGTGGCTGATCTTCGACTTGGGGGTGATGAAGTCGGTCGAGCGGGTCGAATTGAGGATGTTTTCGTCTGCACCGAAAATCCGTTCCGCGTCATAGCTGTCCAGAAGCCGCTCGGGCGCCTTGCCTTCAATGACAAGGCCAAGCTTCCAGCCCAGATTGTCGACGTCCTGCAGCCCTGAGTTCGCGCCGCGCGCACCGAACGGAGAGACCTGGTGGGCGGCATCTCCGGCAAAGATCACCCGGTTGTGCCGGAATTTCTTCATCCGGCGGCACTGGAAGGTGTAGATCGACGTCCAGACCAGTTCATATTCGACGTCGGGCCCCAGCATCGCGTCCAGCCTTCGGCGGACATTCTCCTCCTTCAGTTCCTCCTTCCGGTCCACATCCCAGCCGATCTGGAAGTCGATGCGCCAGATCCCGTCGGGTTGCTTGTGCAGCAGTGCGGAGGCACCGGAATCCTTGAAGGAGGGCTCGAACCAGAACCAGCGCTCGGTCGGGAAATCCGCGGTCATCCTGATGTCGGCGATCAGGAAACTGTCCCGGAAGACCCGGCCCTCGAAGTCGAGGCCAAGCATCTTGCGCAACGGGGAGGAGGCGCCATCGCAGCCGATCAGCCAGTCGGCCTCGATCCGGTAGGAACCTTCGGGTGTCGAGACGTCGAGAACGACATGATCGTCTTTCGTCTCGACTGCGTCGACGCGGTTCCTGCCGCGTATCTCGATCGGCGCACCGGCGGCCTGGGCCGAGCGAACGCGGTCAACCAGGTCCTTTTCGAACCAGGGCTGCGGGAGGTTGATGAAGGCCGGATACTGGTGGCCTTCTTCGGGCAGCAGGTTGAATTCGAACACCTTGCGGTCGCGGTGGAACACCTTGCCGACATTCCAGACCACCCCCTTTTCGAGCATCTGGTCGGCGCATCCGTAGCGCGCCGCGATTTCGAGCGTGCGCTTGGCAAAGCAGATTGCGCGGCTGCCCTGGCCGACCCCCTCGTGATCGTCGAGCACCACGACCGGGATGCCCTGGAGGCCGAGGTCGAGCGCCGTGGCAATGCCGATCGGACCGCCGCCCATGACGACGACCGGATGCCGGACCGGTGCGGCAGCGTCCTGATCCGGCGATCGCTCGTAGGGATAGAGCTTGAAGGCCAGCGAATAGCGTTCGTCGAACATTGCCTCTCCTCCCGAAAGACGGCTAGCCCTGAAGCTGCTCCCACATTTCCTGGTCGCGCTTGGCGGTCCAGATCCGCGGCGTGTCGATGTCGAGCGCCTCGTCATAGGCACGCGAGACGTTGAAGGGCAGGCAATGCTCGTAGATCGCGTAGTCCGAGAACTTCGGATCGCACTCGGCGCGCACAGCGTCCCAGGCCTGCTTGAGCGTTCCGCCCTTGAGGGCGACCCGGGCCGCCGGCAGATAGGTCGAGCGGACAAAGTCTGCGGTGCTGTCGAGAGCGGCATTGACCATGTCCTTGCCCACGAGCGCGTCGCCGCGACCGGGTGCGATCGCATCGAGACCGAAGTTGCGGATGCGGTTGATGGTGCCCGGCCAGTCGTGGAAGTGGCCGTCGCCGCAATAGCAGGCGGAGTGGTACTCGACGATGTCCCCGGTGAACATCGTGTTGGCATCCGGTACGTAGATGACGATGTCGCCCGCGGTGTGGGCGCGACCGAGATGCATGAGGTCAATGCGGCGCTTGCCGAGGTAGACGGTCATGCGGTCGTTGAAGGTTATCGTGGGCCAGGTAAGGGGAGGCACCCTGGAAATGTCGTCATAGCCGGTGAACAGGCGCGGAAAGCGCATGAATTCGGACTCGCGATCCTCGGCGCCGCGTTCGGCGACCATTGCGCGGGCCTTTTCGCCCATGATGATCGTGGAGGCGTTGTAGGCCGCTGCACCGAGCACGCGTACGGCGTGATAATGGGTCAGCGACAGATGCGTGATCGGCTTGTCGGTGACGGAGCGCACCTTCTCGATGACCTTGCTGGCGAGTTCCGGCGTTGCCTGCGCCTCGACGATCATGACGCTGTCGTCGCCGATGATGACGCCGGTGTTGGGATCGCCCTCGGCCGTGAATGCGTACAGACCGTCTCCGATTTCGGTGAACGAGGTCTTCTTCTCGGTCATGTCGCCCTTGGATGCGAATGCCTTGGCCATGTGGGATCCTTCCTGAACTTGTGCACGTTTCTGATTCCGAGAGGAAATCAAAATCGTTGCGTCTGCAACGAGATTTTATCGTTGCAACGGCAACGAAAGTCAATATCGTTTCAGTTGAAACGAACCTGGTCATCATTCATGCAAGACACCTTTCAGCTCTCCGCCTTCATGCCCTACCGGCTCGCCGTTCTGTCCGAACGCGTCAGCCGCCGGCTGTCGATCGAGTATGGGCAGACGCACGGGCTCAATGTCGCGGAATGGCGCGTCCTGGTCCACCTTCAGCGGCATGGAAAGGTTTCGGTTCGCGACATTCACAACTGCGTCAATCTGGAAAAGCCGCGGGTGAGCCGGGCGGTGGCGCGGCTTGAGCATGCGGGGCTGGTGCAAAAGCTCGGTGAGCAGTCCGACGGCCGGCTGGTGGCGATTTCGCTCACCGGTTCGGGTGAGCGTGCGCTCGGCGAGATCCTGCCGCTGGTCACCGAGATCGAAGCGCGGCTGATGGGCGAACTCAGCGAAACGGAGCGCGAGACATTCTTTTCGGTGATGGAAAAGCTGCATGCGGCGCTTGATGCAGACCCGAAGGCACGGCCCCGTTCAACGGTTGAGCTCGCGCCGGACGAGGGTTGACCCCAAGCTGGACTCCGGGGTCACAAAACACCAAACGGGCCGCGAAAGAGATCCGCGACCCGCTCGGGGAGGATTGCCTGTGATCAGAGATCGGCAATCGGGGTGGATTCGATGCCGGGCCACTTGTCGAAGGCGCCGGAGATGACCGCTTCCCGGTCTTCGAGATACTTGTCAAAGATCGTCTTGTTGACGAACAGATAGAGCTTGCCATCGACGATGTCGGCATAGCGGACGTCGCCATCGAGCTTCTTGCCCACGAAGACACCGAAGGCGCAGAACCCGCCGAACTGCGGCAGCATGGCGTCCGGATCCGTGTCGAATGCGGTCTTTGTATCGGCGGAAGCGAAGTAGTAGTCGACGCCGTCATGTTCGGAGGTGAATTCGGCGTCCCCGATGACAGGCGCTTCCGCCTTGATCATCGAGACCGGGTCGAAACCGTGCATGCCGAGCGGCTTGCCGGTCAGCGTCAGGCCGTTCGAGACATTGTATTCATCGGCCGCGAATGCGGCGGGGACGATGCACAGCAGGGCAGCCGACATGGCGGCGATCACGTAGAACTTGTTCATTGTCTTGGTCCTTTGGATTCGAGTTGAGTGTGTTGGAGAGGCAGGCTGCGGTCAGGCGCCGCGGGTGATGCGGTTGACGGCCTCGTCCGTCCACCACACACCGTTGGCAACCATTCGGAAATTGATGATGGCGGCGAGATAACCGTCGCCTTCAGGCACTTTGGCGCCAGCTGTGGCATCGCGCACCACGGCGACCTCGTAGCCGAGCTCGAGAAGTTCGTAGAGATGCGCCTGGGTGCACAGGTTGGCCGACATCCCGGCCAGGATCACCTTGTCGATGCCCTGTTTGCGCAGCTGCAGATTGAGGTCGTTCTGGGCAGGGCCGTAGACCTTGTGCGGCGAGCAGACGACGGTCTTTCCGTCTTCGATGTACTTCTTGTACTGTGGCATCCAGTCGGCGCCCGAGCCTTCAAACCCCTCCAGCGAAAGGGGATCGGGGCGGTCGAACATGCCGATGGCATGCATGGTCTTTTCAAGCGTGCCTTCAAACTTCCACTTGTGATCATGCGGGTAGTAGTAGTGGGGGGAGATGAAGACCGGCATGTCGACGGCCTTGGCTGCCTTGAACAGCCGTTCGATGTTGTCGACGGTTCCCTGCTCGGTCACGCTTTCGCCGACCACGCCCCAGGTGACGCCTTTCTCGGAGAGGAAGTCGATCTGCGGATCGGTGACGACCAGCGCCGTGCTGCCGGGCTCGATCTGCATGTCCACCTGCGGCAGACCCGGGCTTTCCGGATCGGCATAGGCCTCGCGGGCTTCGGGCGTGGCGGCAGCGGCATCCGTCGCTGCCAATGCCGTTGCGCCCGCCGCGGTGGCGGCAACGCCGGCAAGAAGCCGACGGCGTGCCATGTCCACCCTTTCCTGGGTGACGTTGCAGCCGCAGTGTTCGTGGTCGTCGTGTGTCATGGTCTGTCTCCTTCAGAACAGTTTCGGATTGGGCATCGACAGCGCGGGTGACCTTGCTGCCAGGGTTGCGGAGGCCTTGTTCGGCACGGCTTCGCCGTTCGCGTGCGCCGAAGCGTCGCGGTGAAAAGAGACTTCGCTTTCCTTGGGCTGACGATCCGCGGAATGCGGACCGGAAACGGTTTACTCTTCCGGTGGGGCCGGAAACGGTTTACTCTTCCGGTGGGGCCGGCGGCGTGCAGACCGAGCCGTGTGGCATCGACTGCATTTCGGAATGTTCACGGTTTGCAAGATGCTGCGACACGCCCGCCAAGACCGGATCGGGAAGCGCAACTTCGGTCACCGGCAGCAGGGCGGACGGCCCGGTCGGGTCGATGGACTGTTGCCCGGCCATCGCCGGCGTTGCCATCAGGATGAGGTTTGCCGCGCTTTCGGCGGCGATTTCGGCAGCGGTGGCGGCAACCAGCAGAACGGCGATTTCCGGCATGCCGGGCCGGCGGCCACGAAACAGCGTCCGCTTGATTGCTGCCGGCCATGTGCGGGAACGGTGGCGCTTTCCGGGAAATGCCGGCTCCCCGAGAACCCGGCTGTCGAGATTGGTGTCGAGTGTCATGTCCCTGGCTTTCCTGTGGCGGTTTGGCAGGAGCGCTTGGCCCTGGTGCGTTGCGACGGAACGGCCGGTCTTTGTCCGGCCTTCCCTGTTGTGATGGAGGGACATTAGACCGCCGGGCTTGCCATCGTATCGGCCCGACCTGCCAGCCTTTGGGCAGTTCCTGCCAAGATGGCGCTTCGCGTCGGGCGCCGCTGGTCCGAACGGCTCATGCGGAACTGTGCCGGAGCCTGTCCGACCCAGCGCTTGAAGGCGCGTCCGAAGGTGCTTTGTTCGGCAAACCCGGTCAGGAAGGCGACTTCGGCGATCGAGAAATCGCTGTGGGTCAGCAGATCGCGTGCAAGGCTTGCCTGCGCCTCGCGGACGAGGTCGCGGAAGCTCGTGCCCTCGTCGGCCAGTCGGCGAAAGAAGGTGCGTTCGCTCATGCCCATCTGGGCGGCGATTTCGGCAGCCTGGGGCACGCCCGTGCTCAGTGCGGTCGAAAGGCGCCTGAGGGCATCGGCCCGGACCTGATCCTGCGGCGCAAAGGCGTCAAGCTCGCGGTCGAGGTGCTGCGTGAGAAAATCAGAGACCGCCGCATCGCCCAGGCGGTTTGGCAGCCTCAGCGTCTGTTCGGGAAATATGATCGCATCCTCGTCGCAACCGAACCTGACGGGGCAGCCGAAAAAGGCTTTGTAGTCTTGCGGATCGCCGACACAGTGGTGCCGGAAGGTTACGGCGGTCAGTTCCAGCGCCTGCTGTGCGAAACAGGCGGTTTTTCGAGCAACGCCGCCGAGCGCACATTCGCTGCGCAAGGCTGTGGACGCGTCGTCGGGTGTGGTTTGATCGAGGACCAGCCGCGATTGCCCGGCGCCTTCGACAAGCTTGTAGATGGCGGTGTCGGTGAGAAGGCGGTGGTAGCGCTCGAGGCGCTTGAGGGACGCATGCAGTGTCGGCGCCGTTTTCAGCGCGAGCCCCAGAATGCCAAGCTCGTCGACCTGAAGGGTGTTTGCGTAGGCTTCCACGAGGGTCAGCCTGCGTGGCTGGCGATGGGTGATCCATTCGAGAAGCCCGTAAAAGGCCTCCGCGTCGATATGGTCACCGTTCCCTGCACCGCACCGGTAAACGATGGTTTCGCCCGAACGCACGGTCCCGTCATGTTCGAGGGTGAAGCCGGCAGCGCGAACGAG
This sequence comes from Hoeflea sp., assembly GCA_965233445.1. Lineage (GTDB taxonomy): Bacteria > Pseudomonadota > Alphaproteobacteria > Rhizobiales > Rhizobiaceae > Hoeflea. Next base: position 3,196,196 of record OZ247491.1, on the reverse strand, counting down.
TGATCTGGCAAAGGCGGCAATGACTTTGGGCATGGCAATCTCCGTCTTAATAATCCCCGACTTCACGCGGGGCAGTTATGAAAAAGGCCGCCCCGTGTTGACTGGGGCGGCCTGTCGTCTCCTCTCACGCCAAGGCAAAGAGCTTCTGCTCGAGCTCGGCGATGCGATCTTTCAAATGCCGGATTTCGCTCCCGCGTTCGGCGTCGGTGAGGCGGATCGGGATGTGCTGGGGGCAATTCCAGTCGAATGCCTCGATCTGGACGATCACGGCTCGCTCGGCTTCCGGACGGCCCTGGCCGTTCAGAAAGGCGATCACATCCGGATCCTCGCTGATCTCTGCGCGGCCCAGAAGCTTGAGACGCTTGCGTCGCGCAAAATCGATCGCCAGAATCGAAACCCGGTCATTGTGGCGGAGGTTGCCGGTGCTGACATATTGCCGATTGCCCCGGTAATCCGCATAGGCAATGGTCCGGTTGTCGATCACCTTGATGAATCCCGGACGACCACCTTTAAACTGGACATAGGGCCATCCGGTTTCGCTGACGGTCGCCTGGAAAACACTATCACGGGCTTCAAGGAACGAGGCCTCCCGCGCCGTCAGCAACGAGCCTTCGTCCTCGGGGCCTGACAGAACACGGGAATAGATCCGGTCGGAACCATGGTGGGCCTGTTCGGCGCGAACCGCTGGAGTAAAGGCAATCCTTGCATAGGCGCTGGTCATCATCGTTCTCCTAGAGGCCAAGTTCCGAAAGGCCGGGATGGTCCTTCGGCCTCGGGCCGCCCGACCACCGCAGCAGTCGTTCGCTCTCGGCAATTGGGAGATCGTTGATCGAGGCCACGCGGCGCTGCATCAGCCCGTCGGGTGCGAATTCCCAGTTCTCGTTGCCATAGGCGCGGAACCATTGGCCTTCGTCGTTGCGGTACTCATAGGCGAAGCGGACCGCGATGCGGTTGCCGTCATGCGCCCAGAGTTCCTTGATCAGCCGGTAATCGTGCTCACGTGCCCATTTCCGGGTCAGGAAATCGACGATGTTCTCGCGACCGGAAAAAATCTCGGAACGGTTCCGCCATTGGCTGTCTGGCGTATAGGCAAGGGCGACCTGTGCGGGCTGGCGGCTGTTCCAGCCATCTTCGGCCAGGCGCACCTTCTGGAAAGCGGTCTGCATGTTGAAGGGAGGTATCGGGGGGCGGGGCATTTCGGTTTACTCCGTGTGTTTGAAAGGGCGCCCCGGCAGGGCGGGGGGAAATGCCGGGGCGCGGGGAACCTCAGGCGACTTCGGCCGAAACGGCAGGGAAGTCGATCGGGGTTCCGAGGGCGTCGTTGAGGTAGTTGGTCAGCGTGTTCAGGGCGACATGAGCGATGATCTCGACGATCTCGGCATCGCTGAAGCCGGCGAGCTTGACCGCCGACAGGTCAGCGTCCGAGGCGCTTCCACGCGACTTGACGAGCGCTACGGCAAACCGCACTGCGGCGTCGGCTTTCGGGTCTGTCGATCCGCCCCTGCGGTTGGCGGCGATCTCGGTGTCGCTGAGTTTTGCCACGTTCTTGCCGATATAACTGTGGGCAGCCAGGCAATACTGGCATCCATTGATCTGGGCCACGGCCAGGGCGATGCGCTCGCGCGTCGGGGCGTCGAGCGCGCCAGCGGAGAGCGCGCCGCTGAGGCCAAGGTATCCCTTGAGTGCTGCTGGGCTGGTCGCGGTGAGGCGGAACAGGTTCGGCGCCGAGCCGAGCTGGGCCTTGACCTGCTCAAGCAGCGGGCGGGCAGCCTGTGGCGCGTCTTCGATGGAGGCGGGGAGGGGAATGCGGGTCATGGATGGTCTCTTTGTGTTGTTACGGGGTGTCATTGGATGAGCGGTACTGCGCTCAAGGCATATAAACAGACAAGTCTGTATACTTGTCAAGACAGGATCGAACACGGATCTGTGAGTGCAGGCTGCTGAAAATGCTTGCGCAGAGCCTATCCGGCAGCCTAGGTATACAGAACTGTCTGATTTTTGGAGGCATTGTGATGAAGTCGCGCCGCGACGAACTGGTCGAAACCGCCCTGAAACTTTTTTACATCCACGGCTTCAATGCCACGGGGATCGACCGGATTCTGGCCGAATCGGGCGTGGCCAAGATGACGCTCTACAAGCACTTCAGGTCCAAGGACGAACTGATCCTGGCGGCGCTCCACCTGCGCGATGAACGGTTCCGGAACTGGCTGATGAGCGAGATGGAAAGGGCGTCGGCCGATCCGATCGAGCGTCTGCTGGCGATGTTCGACGCACTTGAGACATGGTTTCGGGGCGAGGCGTTCAAGGGTCTTGGCTTTTCGGGGTGCGCCTTCATCAATGCAGCGAGCGAGTTCGGGAGCCATGAGCATCCCGCGCACCGCCTTTCCGCCGAGCACAAGCGGAGGGTGGTGGAGTATCTTGAAAAACTGTGCGGCGAGGCCGGCTTCAAGGACCCGCGGCAGGTGGCGGAGCAACTGGCGCTGTTGAAGGAGGGCGCCATCGCCACTGCCCATGTGCGCAACATGGTCGAAGCCGCCCGTGTTGCCAGGGAAATGGCGCAGACCTTGATTGCCGCTGCCGGGAGGGATATGTCCCCGGCAGCATGACCTTTGCGGAGCCGGAGTTATTGCAATCGCCGGAGTTTTTGCAATCGATTGTCCGTAGCGGAGCGATTGTCCGTCTGCACGCGGACCGGCAGCTTCATTCACAGGGTATCAATGACCGACAGCAGCACGAAATACGCGGTGTCACCACTGCCCCGTCTGTCCGTTGCACCGATGATGGACTGGACCGACCGGCATTGCAGGTTCCTGCACCGGCAACTGACCCGCAACACATTGCTCTACACCGAGATGGTGGTTGCGGATGCTGCGATCCACGGTGACCGCGCGCGCCTGCTCGGTTTCAACGCGAGCGAGCATCCGGTCGCCCTGCAGCTTGGCGGATCCGATCCGGACAAGCTCGCCGAGGCAGTCCGGATTGCCAGCGACTTCGGCTATGACGAAATCAATCTCAATGTCGGGTGCCCGTCGGACCGGGTGCAGTCCGGCACCTTCGGCGCATGCCTGATGCGCGAGCCCGATCTCGTCGCACGCTGCATCGGTGCGATGAAGGCCGTTTCGGATGTTCCGGTCACGGTCAAATGCCGGATCGGTGTCGATGAGCAGGATCCGGAAATCGCCCTGTCCGATCTCGCCCGGGCGGTGATCGAAGAGGGCGCCGATGCCCTGTGGGTGCATGCGCGGAAAGCATGGCTTGAGGGGCTTTCGCCCAAGGAAAACCGTGACATACCACCGCTCGATTATGATCGGGTGTACCGGCTCAGGCAGGATTATCCCAATATTTTCATTGGCATAAACGGTGGAGTTCCGGATCTGAATCAGGCTCTTCATCATTTGAATCATGTCGATGGCGTGATGATCGGGCGCGCCGCCTATCACAACGCGCAGATCTTGGCCGACGCCGACCGGCTGATCTTCGCCGATGACCGCGGGCCGGTGGACTGGGATGCGGTCTGCAGCGCCATGATGGCGCATGCGGAAACCCACATCGCGACCGGTGGGCGCCTCAACCACGTCACGCGGCACATGGTCGGCCTGTTCCAGGGCGTTCGTGGCGCGCGGCGGTTCCGGCAGATCCTCTCCACCGAAAGCACCCGGCCCGGGGCCGGCCCGGAGGTGATTGCCCAGGCCTTCGCCGAGGTTGACCTGGCCGGTTTGACAGCTGCCGCCTGAGGCGCTCATCTGATCGAGACTTGAAGCAACGGAATCGGACATGACCGCATTTCGCACCTATCCGATCCTCGGCGCGGTCGCAGCACAGTTTCTGGGATTTGCAGCGCTTGCGCTGGTCCGCAGCGGTCTTGAAGCCGAGATGGGCGCGGCCGCTGCCTTCTGGTCGGGTCTGGCGGCCCAGTGCGGTGTGGCCGTTCTGGCGACACGGCTGATGGGATTGCCGGTCTGGTGGGTGTTCATCGCAGCGGCGTTCCCGCTCGCACTGGCTGCAGGTCTCCATTTCGAAACGCTTCCGGCCTGGCCCTTCGGCATCGCCTTCGTGCTGCTCTATCTCTTCTTCTCGAACACCGCGCGCGACCGGGTGCCGCTGTATCTGAGCAACCGGCAGACAACGCAGGCCCTGCTCGATCTGATGCGCCAGCGCGGCGCGCGGCGTTTCATCGATCTGGGGTCCGGAATGGGCGGGGTGGTGCGTGCGCTCGACGGAGACGGTCACGTTGCGCGTGGCGTCGAGACGGCGCCGATGGTCTGGCTGATGTCGGCCCTGATGTCGCGACTGACGGGGAGGGGGAGGATACTGCGGCAGGATATCTGGTCCACCGATCTTTCAGGCGAGGATCTTGTCTATGCCTTCCTGTCGACCGAGCCGATGGCCGCGCTCTACGACAAGGCATCCGCCGAGATGAAACCCGGAAGCCTGCTCGTCTCCAACAGTTTTCCGGTTCCCTCCATCGAGGCCGACGAAGTCTGGGAGCTTTCGGACCGGCGCAGGACAAAACTCTATCTCTACGAGATCAAGGAGGCGTCGGCATCACGTAAGAAATCGCTAAAAAGAAATAAAAAACAGTAGATTATGTTGAGCGATCGCCAAATTGATTCCGCAGCCTCACACCTTGAGTCAAGTGCCGAAAGGGGGCGGTGAAAGCGCTTCTTCGCGATCATTCGGCCGGCAGAGGCGTGGGCTTTCCCGTCGCATCGAGCGCGACCATGACGAATTGCGCATTGGTCACCTTGTCCATCTGCGGCGACAGGTAACGCTGCGCCCAGGCTTCCACGAGCAGCGTCATCGACGTCCGACCGGTCTTTACGATGTCGGTATAGATGCACAAGGTGTCGCCGATCTTCACAGGCATGGCGAACGACATCTCGTTGACGGCCGCCGTTACAACACGTCCCCGGGCGCGCTCGGCGGCGCGGATACCGCAGGCAAGGTCCATCTGTGCCATCACCCAACCGCCGAAGATGTCGCCCGCAGCGTTGGCATCGCCGGGCATGGCAAGGGTGCGCAGTGTCAGTTCACCGGTCGGTTTCATTGGTGCTTGCTCCTGTAGCCTGATCTTCTTTAACCCGGGGGCGGCGCAATTGCAGCCCGATCTGGGCTGAAAACTGGGGATGACATCACAGCCAGAGCGCCACCGCGCCAGCCAGGCGTCTTGCGGTCTTCGCCGGTCATCTTCGGCTTCCTTGTCGATGCCTTGGCATTTCATTTGCCTTGAAATTGCCCCAGTCGTTAACCGCCGACGTCAGGCTTCCTTTACCCTTCGGTGCGATTGTTTGCTCAGTATTGCGTCTGTTGGAGCCATCCATGTTGTATTGCGTTTCCGGATTGCGCCGCCGCCGGCTCATCTCGGTGAGCCTCGCGCTGATGTCAGCCGGCCTTGCCGCCAGTTGCTCGGGCGAGGGCGGCCTCGTGCCGCCCGGCGAGGTGCTGGAACTGTCGCAGAGCGCACCGGTGATGCGGGCGGAGTCTTCGGCACCCGTCATCCTGCCCCTTGCCCCGTCTTCGAGGGGCGCTGCTTCCAGCGGTTCGGCGTTCATGTCGACAGCTCCGTCGGGCCCTGACATGCCGGCGCAAAACGTCCTGGCCTATCCGGTCGGTGATGGCGTCGATGTTTCGGGCGTCACCTCGGCGCTTCCCGAAGGCCGGGTCAGCCAGCCCGTCGTGACCGGGATCGGAACAGACCAGCCGCAGCTTGCGGGCATTCCGAGCTATGAGGAGCTTGAAGCGGCGGGGACGCCGAACAGAGTGTCCATTTCCCCCGTCGCGCCCGTGACCGTCGAAAGTGAACCGCAGCCGATCGAACAGAAGCCGCGCCTGCTGGCGGGGCTGTTGCCACGCATCTCCAATCCTCTGGCGAAGCCGGAATGGGCAGGCGGCATGCCCGCAGCCGAGAAGGCCTGCCGGCAGCGTCTCAAGCGGCTCGGAGTGACATACCGCGACCTGCCTGCGATCAACAACGGTCCCGGATGTTCCATCCCCCATCCGGTCGAGGTGACCAAGCTGTCCGGCGGCATCGAGATCAAGCCGGCCGCAAAGCTCAACTGCCAGATCACCGATGCCTTCGCCCAATGGGTCAAGAACGAACTCGCGCCGGCGGCCCGCGTCAGATACGTGGCCGGGGTCAAATCGATCCACCAGATGTCGTCCTATTCCTGCCGCACGATGAACTCCAAGCGCGGTGCCCCGATGTCCGAACACGCGTCGGGCAACGCCATCGACATCGGCAAGATCACGCTGAACAACGGGAAAGCGATCAAGGTCCGTCAGCCGGGATTGTTTGCGTTTCGCGAGAAGAGCCTCCTCAACACGGTGCGTGAGGACAGCTGCAAGTATTTCACCACGGTGCTCGGTCCCGGAAGCGACGTCCATCACAAGGATCACTTCCATTTCGACCTGAGAACCCGCAAGACCAGCTACCGTCACTGCGACTGAGATCTGCGTTCTGCGCCTGCAGGATATCGCATTGCCAACAAAAAAATCGGCCGGTGTGACCGGCCGAAACTCCGCCGCGGCGGATGGGACGCGTTGCCGCTGCGGATAGGATGTCTCCGGGCCGGCGTGCGGGGAAGGCCTGGGCCGGAGCGCTGCAGCGTCTCGACGCCGCGATGAAAACAATGCTTGAATTGTGTCTCGGTTTGATGACGCTTGCGCTGCGACAGGCGGCGCGTTAACCCGCCGTCCTGGCTGCGGCAAACATCGACAGGGATTTTCAAGCACATGCCCCCATTTGAAGAGTTGATCTGGTTCGCCGCCGCACTCGCCGGCGCGGGCCTCGTGGCCGGTGTGCTTGCCGGATTGTTCGGCATCGGCGGCGGTGCGATTCTGGTGCCGGTGTTCTATCAGGTGTTCGGAATGCTCGGCGTGGACGAGGCGGTCAGGATGCACCTTGCCGTTGGCACGTCGCTGGCAATTATCGTGCCCACCTCGCTGCGGTCATTCCTGTCGCACAAGGCGCGCGGCGCGGTCGACATGGAGTTGCTCAAGAGCTGGATCGTGCCCATTCCGCTCGGCGTTGTCGCCGCTTCGCTGATCGCCGCTTCGGTTTCGAGCGCGGGGTTAAGGGCGATCTTCGCGGTGATTGCGATCCTGGTGGGTGTGCGGATGCTGTTCAACCGGGTGAGCTGGCGGCTCGGCGCGGATCTTCCGCCAAACCCGTGGCGTGCCGGTGTCGGTGTGGTGATCGGGCTTCTGTCGGCGCTGATGGGGATCGGCGGCGGTGTCCTCAACAACACCTTCATGACGGTGTTTTCACGTCCGGTGCACCAGGCGGTGGCGACGTCTGCAGGCGTGGGGGTTCTGATTTCCATCCCCGGACTGATCGGCTATGTCTGGGCAGGCTGGGGATCGGCGGGCCTGCCGCCGTTTTCCACGGGCTATGTCAACTGGGTTGCGGTGGCCCTGATCATTCCGATCACGCTCTTGGTGGCGCCGCTGGGCGTGCGGCTGGCCCATGCGCTTGACAAGCGCCAGCTCGAAATCGGCTTCGGGGTGTTCCTGCTGCTGGTTGCGGCACGGTTTTTCTACAGCCTGGCCTGAGCCAGCGGGCCGGAACGCCTCCGCACTTCTCCCGAAGGGCCCGGCGTGGTTTCGACGTCAGGGCGTCGGCTGGGTCAGAAGCCCGAACCGGTGCGCAATTGCGCCAGGGCTGCAACGGTTTCGTAGTTGATCGTCGCATTTCCGCTGAATACCGAAAGAACCGGGTTCGGCGTGCCGTTTTCAAGGTCATGCAACGCGAGGAAACGCTGGATCATGACATCCACCTTTTCGGGATCCTGAAGGTCCTCGACGTCCAGCCGGTCCTCCAGCAGGGCTGCCTGCATGTCGATATCGCTGCTGGCGGTCTCGGCGGGAATGGAGAATGAGGTGCGAATGAATTCGGCCAGCGCGGTGTCGGCAAGGATCGTGTAGACGCTGTTGATCGATGGAGCCATACGCTTGAAATAGAGCGCCAGGCGGGCGCCGACATTGTCCTGACCGGCTTCCTCTTCCAGCATCTGGGTAAGGTAGAAATTGGTCGTTTCGATCTGTCCGCGGTCGTTCTGCACGCCGGTTTCCTTGGCCGCGACCACGAAGCCCTCGGCGTTGAAGTTGAAGGAACCGGCCAGCTTCTGAAAACGGATGTCGCCCTGGGTGTTGGCGAAGCTCCGAGGGTCCTGCAGATCCGAAAGCAGGATGCTGCGAAGGGTGTCGGGCTTGATGTCCGCCGGATCGAGGCCCTCGGCGACAAGCAGGAAATTGACCAGCCTAGGGTCCGAGACAATCTCGCCGACCGTTTCCAGGGTCTGCATCCTGGAACGGTAATAGGAGACCTCGTCCTCTGCCTTGTCCTTTGCTGCCTGACTGTCGTCGAGGCGGGTCATCTCCACGTAATAGGCCTTTGAAAGACGGGTGATCTCGTTTTCCGACTGGGCAAATCGCGGCGTGCCGATGCTGCCGTCAGGGGCAAAATTGAAGGCCTTGGCAAGCCGCACGAAGCGTTCGTCGCCGAGCGTGTTGAGATAGCTCTTCGGATCGTAGGGATCGCTTGTGAAGATCTTCTTGAGTTTGTAGGTCGAGACTTCGCCGGGCGTGATGTTGAACGCCTTCAGGGCAAACTCGCGGACCACAACGGCGGCGCCCGCCGGGGACAGGAAATCGTCAAGGCTGGCCGTCAGGCCGATGTAGCGCTTGTAGTTCCTGATCGTGTCCTCATCCTGCTTCTCGTCCGCATCGTCAAAGCGGACGATGTATTCCGAGAGCATGGCGTATTGCTGGTCCGTGTCCTGCGCCGGCACGCCTGCCGCCAGTGTTCCGTCGCTTTCGAAATTGAAGGCAGCCGCGAGAGCGGCAAAGGCCTTGCCCTTGGCGTGGACCGGGCTGTCGGGGTCGGACGGGTCCTGCTGCAGCGTCCACTCGATGTCGGCGCGGCTGGTGTTGAGCGAGATGCCGAAGGATTCGAGCATGATGGTGGCCATGCGGCCGTTATCAAGAAGATCGTTGATTGTCGTGATGCTGCCGATCTGCTCTTCGTAATAGGCCTTGTTGAGAAGCGCGCCCGTGGTCGTCAGGCGCGGCTGGTCGAAGACATAACGCTCCGTGACCATTTTCTGCTGGGCTTCGGTCTGGACCGGAAGGACCGGATCGAGCGTGCCGTCGGGGTTGAAGTTGAAGCTTGCGGCCAGTTCGAAATAGCTGTTCGCCTTGTCGATCATCTTGGAGTACTGGGCGATCAGATAATCGATCCGCTCCCGGTCGGCAGCGGTATTGCCGGGGAGGATCCTCTCGTCATAGAGGTCCATCACGATGGTGTCCCACTCCAGGATCTTGGGAACGAACTCGGTGTTCACGAAGCTGGATGGGTCGCTGATGTCGCTGGTGATGACGTTCTTGATCGTTTCGTAATCGTAGGTTTCCGAATCGATCTTGAAGGTCTGGAAGACGTAGTCGCGCAGCCTCGTGTTCTGGAAGATGTCGTCGACCTCGGTAATGGTGGCCGATACTGCGCGGAAATAGGCGGTTTCCTGTTTGAGGACCTCGTCATTGTCGGCGATCGTCTGTCCGTAGGTTTCGATGAGGTTGTCGATCTGGGTCGTTGTTTGGACCACCTCGCTGGTGACTGTCTTGCCAAAGTCGAAGGCCGCGGCGAGGTTGCGGTACTTCACATCCTCCAGCCGGTTGGCGAAGCTGTTGGAATCCGTAAGGTCGCTTTCGAGCACTTTCCGGATCAGCGCCTTCGCGTATCCCATTTCCTCAAGCCCGTAGGCCTTCATGGCATAATTGTAGATCCGGTCATCGGCCATGAATTCGTCAAGCGTGGTGATCGAGCCGATGGTCTGCTTGTAATATTCGGCTTCCCTGGCGACGATCGGGTCGTCTGCCTTGCGCTGAAGCGAAAGCGTCAGGTCTCGAGCATAGAATGTGTAGGACTGATAGCTGGTCGAAAACATGGCAGACACCGTGGCTGAAAAAGAATGCATGCAAGCAGTGGAGGTGCGGCGATGACGCAGTGCCCCAAGCCATACATTGGTTCATCTGGCTTGCCTGTGGCTTTCCCGTGCCCGCCTTGGTTGTTTTGCTGCTTTCGGTTAATCGGCACGAAACGACCGGCTCGGCGTGCGCATCTTCTCAAAAAAGCTGTGCACATATGGGGCGGCGTGCACGAGACCCTGTCAGTCGCGCAGGATAACCTCGCCCTTGCGCATCTCGAAGGCGGTCAGCGAGGAGATGAAATTCATTCCGAGCAGGCTCTGGTCGAGCTTGTCCGGTTCCGCCACCATGGCCCGCAGCCCGATGCGGGAGATCGAGCCCACGGTCAGGTTGTCAAGACGGACCGGTGCGGCGCGGGCGCGGCCGTTGGCGGTATTGATGATCAGCGTGTAGTCGAGGTCGCGTTCCTCGAAACCGACACGCAGCGCATCGGCATGGGACAGCGCCACGGTGGTCGCGCCGGTGTCGATGAGGAAATTCACATCCTCTCCATTGACCTGACCGGCAGCGTCGAAATGGCCGCTGAGCGACTTGCGGATCGAAACCGCCGCGCGCCCGTCCTCATCCGGCAGCATGACGGGTTTCCCGGGCACCAGTTCCGCTGCTACGCGCAGTGCGATTTCCTCGGCCTGGTCACGGTAGAGCCAGCCGGTGACCAGTCCCAGAACGATCACGGTCCAGATCATCAGGTTCTTGAACATTTCGCCGATGTCGCGATGTGCGCCGATCACGCCCGCGCCGACCACGGCCCCGAACAGGCCGAGATAGACCACACTGGCGAAATCGTCGTTCGGTAGCCCGAAGCTGATGCCGGTGTCATGGTTGAAGATCAGGATCCCGAGCGCCACCGCGAGCAATGTCAGTATGAAGGCCATGGCGATCAGCCGTCCTGCTGTTCGCGCGCCATGCGCTGCCGGCGTGTTTCGCGGCGGGGTTTGCGTTCGACGGTTTCAAGCCGCGCCGGCAATTCGGCCATGAGGTCGCTGCGGGTCTGCTCCGAATAGCCCATCCATCCGGCGATTTCGTCGCGCGTGCGTCCGCAACCGAAGCAGTAGCCGGTCTTCATGTCGATCGAGCAGATCAGGATGCAGGGTGACTGGATGCTCATGGTGCCTTTCGCGGGCCGCGGTCGGGTCGTGTCGAATTCAGCTTGGTTTTATATCGGGCGTTCAAAGCAAAAGAGCAAGGGTGACAAGTCCGGCGGTCTCGGCGATCTGCTGCGTTGCGCCGATGGTATCGCCGGTATGGCCCTGAAGCCGCGCGCGGACCGCCGCGGTCCATTGCGCCGAAGCCACCGCGACCAAAGCCAGTGCGGCGATTGCGACGAGCACCCCCGTAGTCAGGATGGTCATCGCGAGAAACAGTCCCGCGCCCGTCACAACCGCGGAGCGTGCCGCTGCGGGTTCCGGTGCGCCGACCGCCGAGGCGACACCATCTGCGCGCGCCGAGGGCAGCCTGCTCCAGTGCCATGTCATGGCGCCCCGGGAGACCGCGGCGATGCCGAGCAGGATCAGAAGCGTGTTCAGGCCGCCCGTGACCGCGATGATGATGGTCAGCGCCACGGCGCGCAGTCCGAATGTCATGACCAATGCGAGGACGCCATAGGCCCCGATACGGCTGTCCTTCATGATGTCCAGCATGTGATCGCGACCGCCGCGGGCACCGAAAGCATCGGCGGAGTCCGCAAGTCCGTCCTCGTGCAGCGCGCCGGTTGTTCCGATCAGCACCACGAGTGCAAGCAGTGCCGAAAGTGCCGCGTTCGCATCCAGCACGGAGAGCAGCCAGACGAGCGCACCGGCGGGCAGGGCGACCAGCAAGCCTGCGGCGGCAAACATGGCCGAGGCGCGTGAAAGTGTGCCGTCATGTCCCTCGAAATGGCGCGCCGGCAACGGCAGGCGGCTTAAGAAACCTGTCGCGCGCATCAGATCGTCGAGATAGTCGCTGAACTGCATTTCCGCCTCGTTTCGGTTGGATGCGGCGTCACATGGCGCGTTTGACATTGACCCTTACGTGATTCGACAATTACACGGGCTGTGGATGCCCGTCACCGGGCTGTATCAGCCAGGAGAGACATGATGAGCGCCAGCGGTTTGCCCTTTGATGATTTTCGCGAGCTTCTGCGCAACCTTCCCGGGCCGGATACCGCCGCGCTGGCCGCGGCACGCGAACGCGACGCGCAACTGACCAAACCCGCGGGCGCGCTTGGGCGCCTGGAGGAGATCGCGTTCTGGCTCGCCGCCTGGAGCGGCCGGACGCCGGCCGTGACGCGGCCTCTGGTGGCGGTCTTCGCCGGCAACCATGGGGTGACCGCCAAGGGTGTGACCCCGTTCCCGCCCTCGGTGACCGCGCAGATGGTCGAGAACTTTGCCGCGGGCGGCGCTGCGATCAACCAGATCTGCGTCACCCATGATCTGGGTCTGAAGATCTTCGACCTCGCTCTGGAAGTGCCGACAGGGGACATCTCCGAGGAAGCGGCAATGGACGAGCGCACCTGCGCTGCGACCATGGCGTTCGGGATGGAGTCCATCGCCGGCGGCACGGATCTGCTTTGCATTGGTGAAATGGGGATCGGCAACACCACGATTGCCGCCGCGATCTTCTACGGGCTCTACGGCGGAACAGCCGCCGACTGGGTCGGTCCCGGAACCGGATCGGAAGGCGAGGTGCTTGAGCGCAAGGTCGCCGCGGTCGAAGCCGCCATTGCCCTGCACAAACAGCATCTCGACGACCCGCTCGAATTGCTGCGCCGTCTTGGCGGACGCGAAGTCGCGGCGATGGCCGGTGCGATCCTCGCTGCGCGCATGGAGCGGATTCCCGTGCTCATCGACGGCTATGTGGCGACGGCTGCCGCCGCCGTTCTGCACCGGGCCAATCCGCAGGCGCTCGATCATTGCCTGATCGGGCACGTCTCAGCCGAACCCGGGCACCTGGCGGCCATCGGCAAGCTCGACAAGACACCGCTTCTGGCGCTCGGAATGCGTCTCGGGGAGGGAACCGGCGCCGCGCTGGCTGCCGGCATCGTCAAATCAGCCGCCGCCTGCCACTCCGGTATGGCGACCTTTGCGCAGGCGGGTGTCTCCGGCAAGGATTGAGCCATCCGTCCCGGGCCATGTCCGGAAGCCTCAAAAGCCGACAGCTCGATGTGATGCCACGGATGCGCGCTCTCAGCCGAAGGCGCGCTTCTTGCCTGCTGGTCCGTTCGGCAGGCCTTCGACGGGAGCCATGCTCTCGAGCACCCGCTCGCGCGGCAGGATGGCGATGCCTTCGGTGCCTTCGCGCAGTTTCGACTTCAGCACGAATTCGCCGCCGTGCTTGGCGAGGATGGCCTGGACGATGGGGAGGCCGAGGCCGGTGCCCTGTTCCGCGCTCTTGATGGCGATCGAGCCCTGGCCGAAGGCCGAGAGCACGACGGGGATTTCCTCCTCGGCGATGCCCGGCCCGTTGTCCTTGATGGCGATGTACTGGCCGCCGCCGGCGGTCCAGCCGAGCTTGACACGGATCTCGCCGCCCGACGGGGTGAATTTGACCGCATTCGACAACAGGTTGAGAATCACCTGGCGGATCGACTTTTCGTCGGCCCAGACCATCGGCAGGCTCTGTTCAAACGCTTCGGTGATCTGGATGTTCTTGCTGCGGGCCTTGAGCTGGATCAGCCCGATGCAGTCGTCCGCAATGTCCGAAAGCGCCAGCGCGCTTTCGTTCAACTCGTAGCGGCCGGCCTCGATGCGTGACAGATCGAGGATCTCGTTGATCAGGTTGAGCAGATGCTGTCCGGAGCGGTGGATGTCGCCGACATATTCCTTGTAGGAAGTGTTGCCGATGGGGCCGAGCACTTCTCCGCTCATGACTTCGGAGAAGCCGAGGATCGCATTGAGCGGGGTCCTGAGTTCGTGGCTCATCGACGCCAGGAACCGGGATTTCGCCAGGTTCGATTCCTCGGCGCGGCGGCGTGCCTCGTCGGAGACCGACTTGGCGACTTCGAGCTCGGCAATCAGGTCGTCCTTCTCGGTCTGGAAGCTGAGCATCTTCAGGTTGGTCGAATAGAGCCGCTGGGACATGAAGATGAAAAACAGGCCGGAGGCGCAGATCATCGCAAACACCGAGATGTCGGAGATGTCCCGGGTGATGCCGGCCCTTACAGCGAGCGCGATCGCGACGGGAATGACGATCATGTAGAGCGCGAAGCGCAATGCGAAGGTGGCCATGGCCATCGCGGCAAGCGCAATCAGAAGGGCCGCGGACTTGTAGTAGGTGAATGTGTCCAGTTGGCACGCCGTGCATCCCTGATAGGAGAACGCCGCCCAGCCGAGGCCGATCAGTGCGTAGACAAGAAGGAAGCTGCGGTGCCAGCGGCCGGCCTGTTCCTGATCGCAGGACCCGCGCGAGGCGCGGCGTGCGAGCAGAACGAGGACCGCGTAGCCGATCATCGTCACCAGCGCCCAGGCGAGAAGCCAGACAGCATCGTCGAACCAGAGACCGCCCACGGCCGTCAGCATGACCAACACCGGTCCAGCCGCTGCGCCCTGAAGCACGGTGTTGATGTGCAGAAGCAGCATTTCACGTTCGAAACCCGGTGAAGCCTGCCTGCCGTATTGCAACTGCTCGCGCGTCGCGCGCACGGTCTTGGCCACCGCCGCGTTCTTGTGTGCGCGCGAACGGTCGACAATGTTCTTGTCAGTCATGGTCTGGTGCTGATTCACCTGGGCATCCGGTTACGTGGCATTTGAGTGTCGAATCTAGGTGGCAAAGTTTAAGAAGCTGTTTTCGATGTCCCGATTGGTGTGGATCGTTTCAGGCAAGCGGCCATCACTGCGGTGCGCGAAACCCGGTGAGCTTGGCGACGATCGGCTTGTTCCATGACGGCGAGTCGGCGCATGGTCCGGCATGGTTGCCCGTTTTCGCTCCACATACCGTTCCCGCCCCCTGTGGCGCAGGCTTGTCGACGTTGTGATGGCGCTGGCGGTGATCGCTGTCGTGGCGTTCGCGGCCGCACTGCTGGAGCAATGGAATGCGGACAGGTTCACGGGGCCGGTACGGGTCATCGATGGCGACAGCCTGGCGATGGGTGAACGGCGCCTGCGGCTCAAGGGGATCGATGCACCCGAACTCGCTCAGCGCTGCCGCCGCGACAGTCTGGAGTATGCTTGCGGCATCGAGGCGCGGTCGAGGTTGCGCGCGCTGATCGGCGGACAAACGGTCAGTTGCGTGGGGGAGGGTGTCGACCGCTACGGGCGCGATCTGGTGCGATGCGAGGCCGGTGGCCGCGACCTCAACCGGATCATGGTGCGCTCGGGGCATGCGGTGTCCTTCGGTGATTACGGTGACGAGGAGGACGCGGCACGACAGGAGGCGGCCGGACTCTGGGCCGGAGATTTCGACATTCCGAAGGAGTGGCGCGCGGTTCACGGCGGGCTAGGCGAGGACGTCCATGGCGGTGTTGTCGCCTTGCGCGCCCTGCTGCGCCGCCTGACGGGCCTTTGAGGGATCTTGCACCGGAGCCTTGATAAGGGGTCCGGTATCGTTCGGTCGGACTTGATTGGACCGGGCAGGGCATTCACATGTATATCCGGATCGCCGGGCATCGTGGCGAACGCGATGATCTGAACAGTCCGGTCACCACGGGAGGAAGGCGAGATGAAGCTATATGATGGCGGGCGTGCACCCAATCCGCGCCGGGTCACGGTGTTTCTTGCGGAAAAGGGCATCGAGATCGAGCGCGTGCCGGTCGATATGGGGCAATTCGGACACAAGTCCGACGAGGTCACCAGCCTCAACCCGCTGCAACGCCTGCCGGTGCTTGTGCTCGATGACGGGACAGCACTGTCGGAGTCCGTGGCGATCTGCCGTTATTTCGAGGAGTTGCATCCGGATCCGCCGCTTCTGGGGATCGATGCGCGTGACCGCGCAATCGTCGAGATGTGGAACCGGCGTGTCGAGCTTCATCTGCTTTTCTCCGTCGCTGCGGCGTTCCGGCATCTCCACCCCGCCATGAAGGAATGGGAAGTGCCGCAGGTGCCTGAATGGGGAGAGGCCAACAAGCCCAAGGCGGCAGCCTTTCTCGACTTGCTTGACCAGGAACTGGCTGATCGCGAATTTGTCGCCGGCGACCGTTTCACCATCGCCGACATCACCGCGATGATCTCCATGGACTTCATGAAGCCCGCACGGATCGAGAAACCGGCTCACCTTGAAAACGTGATGCGCTGGTATGAAGCGGTTTCGGCAAGGCCAAGTGCACGGGTTGCATGACAAGTGCTGTCAGCGACACTGAATTAAGCGCCCTGCTGGCGGAGATTTCGGGTTGCCGGATCTGCCGGGATGCGCCTGCCGGAGGGCCCGAGAATGCGCTTCCGCATGAACCGCGCCCGGTCTGCGTGGCCTCCGCCGCGGCTCCGGTGCTGATTGCGGGCCAGGCGCCCGGCACGCGGGTGCACCAGAGCGGCCGTCCTTTTACCGATCCGTCGGGAGACCGGCTGCGGGACTGGCTCGGCGTGGACGATGCGCAGTTCTATGATCGGTCGAAATTCGCCATCGTGCCGATGGGGTTCTGTTTTCCCGGCCTTGACCCGAAGGGCGGCGATCTGCCGCCGCGGCGGGAATGCGCACCGGCCTGGCGGTCAAAAGTGATGTCCCGGATGCCGCAGCTGCAGCTGGTGCTTGCGATCGGACAGTATGCGCAAGCCTGGCACCTGGGGCCGATGCGCGGCAGGACACTGACCGAAACGGTCGCCAACTGGCGTGCGATCCTCAATGAGACCTCATCCGGCGTGGCTGTGCTGCCGCTGCCGCATCCGTCATGGCGCAACAGCGGATGGCTGCGCCGCAATCCGTGGTTCGAGACGGACCTGCTGCCTGTGCTTCGCAGGAGGGTCGCCGAACTGATTTCCGACTGACGGAGCGGTCCTATGCTGGCGAATTTGCCCAATACGGAATAATTTTCTTTGTGATGCGCTCTGGCGCGCGATATCAGGAGTGATATTCCGGATATTGGAGATCGTCATGGACCGCCTCGACCGTAAGATCCTGCGCCTGTTGCAGGAAGACGCCACCCTTGCCGTGGCTGAAATCGCCAAGAAGGTGGGCCTGTCGACGACCCCGTGCTGGCGCCGCATCCAGAAGCTCGAAGAGGATGGCGTCATCGAGCGCCGTGTCGCACTGCTCAATCCGGTCGCCGTCAATGCGCGGGTCACGGTGTTCGTCTCGATCCGCACCAACTCCCATTCCAACGAATGGCTGAAGCGGTTTTCCGAGGTGATCACCGAATTTCCGGAGGTGGTGGAGTTCTACCGCATGAGCGGCGACGTCGACTATCTGCTCAGGGTCGTCGTGCCCGATATCGCCGCCTATGACGCCTTCTACAAGCGCCTCATTGCCAAGATCGAGATCCGGGACGTGTCGTCATCCTTCGCCATGGAGCAGATCAAGTACACCACCCAGCTGCCGCTCGACTACCTGACGCTGGCCAAGGAAAACAACTGATATCGGGAGTTGTCAGGGCCGCTTCCGGGCTATTTTGCCGATGCGTTCCGGGTCTGACAGCTCCCGGAACGCGTCCCTGCCGATCCAGCGCGCCGTCTTGTCGCCGGAGGAGCCCAGCTTTTCCGCCAGTTCGAGTGCAGGGCCGTGCAGGTCCATCGACCGTTTGCCGATCTGTCGCAGCGCCCAGTTGACGGCCTTGCGGACAAAGTTTCGCGGATCGCGTGAATGCGCCTCGATCAGGGGAAGGTAGCGAAGAAAGTCCGCATCATCGCGCGTCTTTTGATGAACGGCGCCCCAGGCGATCATGGCAAAGGCGGTGCGGCGGGCAAACTCGCGCTCGTCCGCCGCAAGCTCGGGCACGAGGTCATCAAGGTGGCCCGCGTCGACGAACAGGTCGGCTGCGTGATCGACGATCTCCCAGCTGTCGAACTCCTCCACCATCGACCTTGCCTGATCGAGGCCGAGCAAACCGGGCACATCGGTGAACAATGCCAGGAGGCGGGCCTCGCGCCAGCCGGTCTGCCAAAGCGTGCGCGCCCGTTCGTGGTTTCTCCCGAGGCTGCGGGCAAGGGGTCTGAGCGCCGTGTTGCCGACGCCGAACGCCTTGCCCGTGTTGATGCCGAAGCGCGCCATTCCGGCGCGGTTTTCAGCGGAGCCATTCTCTTCGAGCCAGGCGAGGATATCGGCCACCGTCCAATCCGCATTGGCGGGGAGCTGTCTGCCCTTTGCCCGGCCGGGAGGCAATTACTTCTCCAGGCGCGCGAGCAGCGAAGAGGTGTCCCAACGGTTGCCGCCCATGGCCTGGACGTCGGCGTAGAACTGGTCGACCAGCGCGGTCACCGGAAGACGGGCACCGTTGCGCTTGGCTTCGTTGAGCACGATGTCGAGATCCTTGCGCATCCAGTCGACCGCGAAGCCATGTTCGTATTCGCTCTTGTTCATGGTCTTGTGGCGGTTTTCCATCTGCCAGGATCCGGCGGCGCCCTTGGAGATCACATCCACCACCTTCTCGATGTCGAGTCCGGCCTTCTTGCCGAAGTGAATGCCCTCGGACAGGCCCTGCACCAGTCCTGCGATGCAGATCTGGTTGATCATCTTGGTCAGCTGGCCGCTGCCGACCGGCCCCATCAGGCCGACCATGCGCGCATAGGCGTCCATCACCGGGCGGGCCTTTTCGAACGTCGCCTCATCACCACCGACCATGACGGTGAGAACGCCGTTCTCCGCGCCGGCCTGACCGCCGGACACGGGCGCGTCGAGAAAGCCGCATCCCTTTTTCGCGCAGGCGGCGGCGAGATCGCGCGCCACTTCAGCCGAAGCAGTGGTGTTGTCGATGAGGATCGCGCCTTCCTTCATGCCTTCCAGAACGCCGTCTTCGGCGAGCGTGACGGCGCGAAGGTCGTCGTCATTGCCGACGCAGGTGAAAACGAAATCCGCGCCCTGAGCCGCTTCGGCGGGTGTCCTGCATGCCGTGCCGCCGAATTCGGAGGCCCATTTTTCGGCCTTGGCGGAGGTGCGGTTGTAGACCCTCACGTCATGGCCGCCCTTGGTCTTGAGGTGCCCTGCCATAGGGTATCCCATGACACCGAGACCAATGAATGCAACTGTTGCCATAACGTCTATCCTTTTGTCACAAATGCGCTTTACGCCTGACCTGCCGACGCGTTACGTAAGGAGTTTCAAGGCGCTCCGGGAGGGACATAGACCAATGATGCGCATCGTCAAAGGGATTATCAAGCTCATTTTCATTGTGATCCCGGTCGTGGTGCTGGCCGCCGGAGTGATCATGCTTTGGGCATCGCGGTCGCAGGCGCCGCTTGACGGATCGGTCTCGATTGCCGGTCTGGGCGCGGATGTGCGGATCGCGCGTGACGGCAACGGCGTCCCGCATATCGCGGCTGCAACGCGGGCGGATGTCGCCACAGGACTGGGTTTCGTGCATGCGCAGGAGCGGCTGTGGCAGATGGAAGTGAGCCGCATGGCCGGGCAGGGGCGCCTGTCGGAAATGTTCGGTTCCGCCACCGTCGACACCGACATCTGGCTCAGGACGATGGGCATCTACGAGGCCGCGGAAGCCTCGCTGTCGGTCATGGATGACGATACGATGGCGATGCTGGAGGGCTATGCGCGCGGCGTCAATGCCTGGATCGAACGGGAGCCACGCGCCCTTTCATCGCGCCTGCCGCCCGAATACCTGATCCTGGGCTACGAGCCCGAGCCCTGGACTCCGGCGCATACGCTGACCGCCATCAAGATGATGTCAATTTCGCTTGCGGCCAATCTCGACGAGGAGGCGCTCCGGCTCGCCTTCTACCGGATGGGATTCAGCGAGGCCGAAATGCTCGACCTTCTGCCCTATGTCGATGTCGACAATCCGCCGCCGATGCCCGACATCAGGGTGCTTCTGGGGCTTGAGACCGGCGAGATCGGCGGAGAGCAGACCACGGCGGATGCGCGTGACGCATTTTCGGAAGTCGAAACGATGCTCGGAACCGGCGCCTCCAACAACTGGGTGATTTCGGGCGAGCGCACCGCGTCCGGCGAGCCGGTGCTTGCCAACGATCCTCATTTGCTGCTCGGCGCGCCGTCGATATGGTACCTGGCGCATCTGGAGGTCACCGGGGAATTTGAGGCGCCGCGGCGGCTGATCGGCGTTTCGCTGCCGGGCACACCCTATGTGCTTCTGGGCCGCGGCAACGACATTGCCTGGGGTTTCACCAATACCGCGACCGACGCGCAGGATGTCTTCATAGAACGCGTCAACCCGGACGATCCCGAGCAGTATCTGACGCCCACCGGCTGGGCGCAGTTCGGGTCGAAGCAGGAAACGATCAGGGTCAAGGGCGGCGAAGCGCGCGCGTTCACCCGGCGCTGGACGAGGCACGGGCCGGTGCTGCCGGCAAGCTTCAAGAATTTCGACAAGCTTCTGCCCGAAAACACCGTCGCCGCGTTGCAGTGGACGGCGCTGGCGCATGACGACACCACCGCCCTGGTTGGTCCGAGGCTTTATGCCATGCGCACGGTCGAGGATTTCCAGAACGGCTTCGATGCCTTCGTTACGCCGATGCAGTCGATGGTGGTGGCTGACACCAGCGGCAATATCGGTTTCGTTGCAGCGGGCCGGGTTCCGCTGCGCGATCCCTCGAACCAGCTGATGGGCCGGGCGCCGGCTCCGGGCTGGAACGCGATCTACGATTGGCGCGGTTTCGCACCCTATTCGGCGCTGCCACGCGAGACCAACCCCGAAAGCGGTTTGATCGCCACCGCCAACACCAAGATCGTCGGCCCGGACTACCCGCTGCACCTGACCTTCGACTGGGACGAGGCCTATCGGCAGGAGCGCATCGAGAGGCTCATCAACGGAGCGAACGAGCCGCACGACATGGCCGCATCGCGCCAGGTTCAGGCGGATGTGTTCTCGCCCGCCTTTGCAGAGCTGAAGCCGTTGATGCTGGATGCGCTCGACCGGTCTGCGCTCGACGGGTCCGGGCAGGAACTGGCCGAGGAACTCAAGAATTGGGACAGCGTGATGTCGCGCGAAAGCCGCGCGCCGCTCATCTTCATGGCGTGGCTGCGCGCAACCATGATCGCTACATTCGAGGATGACCTCGGGATGAGCTTCAAGAGCTGGTTCAAGGCGCGGGGCAGGGTGATGGAGCGACTGCTCGAGGGGCGCACTGCACGCAACTGGTGCGATGTGCGCGACACCTCGGAGGAAGAGAACTGCCCGCAGATCGTGACACAGGCCTTTTCGGCGGCGATATCGGATCTGTCCGAGCGTTATGGCGAGGACATGGCAGACTGGCGCTGGGGGAAAGCCCACTACGCCAAGGGCGCGCACCGGCCGTTCGGCGAAGTCGACCTGTTGCGCAAGGTCTTCAACGTCGAGGTTGAAAGCGCGGGCGGCCCGTTCACGCTCGATCGCGGCTACACGCAGATCTACAACAATGCCGATCCCTACGCGAACACCAACGCGTCGAGTTATCGCGGCATCTTCGATCTGAGCGATCTCGAGCGGTCCACCTACATCCAGACAACGGGTCAGTCGGGCAATGTGTTCTCGGGCCAGTACAGCGACATGGCCGAGATGTGGGCCGATGTTCAGGCGATCGAGATTCCGTCGGCCGGTCCGGCAGACCCTGCCGGGGTCTGGACGCTTGCCCCGGCCGAGTGAGGATGCAGCCGGAGCCGCCGCTGGTTGGCTTGAGGCGCTGCGATCCGGAATCCCGGCCGCGCGGCTCCGCTGTTTGCCTCAGCCCATGGTCATCAGGGTTTCCGGCATCCAGTGAACCGTCTTGCGGTTTGCCTTGAAGAAACACTTGCCGTAGCGGCCCAGCTGGTCGTGGTCTATTTCAAAGCCGAGGCCCGGCGTCTGGGGCATGTGAAACCAGCCCCGGTCGTGGGTGAACGGCTGGCTGATGATCGCATCGCGGCCCTCGGGCACCCAGCCCGGTTCGTTGAGCGGATATTCAAACACCATCTCGCCCGCAAAGCCGCTTGCTGCAAAGACATGGGCATTGATGATGAAGCCGAAGCCATTGGTCCAGGTGTGCGAAGAGAACTTCGCGCCTTCTGCACGGCACAGCTTCGCAATTTCAAGGCTTTGCCTGACGCCGCCGGTCCACATCGCGTCGGGTTGGTAGATGTCGTAGCAGCGCATGCGGATCATCCGGGCCAGTTCGTTGTACCCCATCAGGTGCAACTCGCCGCCGGCAATGGGAACCCGGGCATAGGCCGTCAGTTCCGCCATCTGCTCATGCCATTCCCCGAACAGCGGCTCTTCAACCCAGGCAAGTTCGACATCGGCTGCCGCATCGGCGAAGCGCTTGGCGCGGTCGAGAGACCACAATGGTGCATCGCCCTTGGCCGTCAACCGGAATGCCTGATTGCAGTCGACCGAAATCTTCATGCGCCCCTGCATGTGTTTGGCGACGTCGGTGATGTGGGCAATGTCGACCTTTTCATCGAAGTCGTGAACACGGATCTTCATGGTGTCAAAACCTTCGGCGAAGCGCTTCTCGGCCTCCTCCCGCCGTGCACCGGTGTCGCGCAGTTCACCCGAGGAGGCGTACAGTTTCAGCCGGTCGTCTGTTCCGCCGAGCAGCTTGTAGAGCGGAAGGCCTGCCATCTTGGCCTTGATGTCCCAGAACACAGGCTCAAGCCACCAGTTGAAATGCCCTCCTACCGCCATCGCGTGAATGCGTTCGCTGACGAGGTCGATGTCCTCGGGATCCTGGCCCAGGAAGGAATCGGCGAGGGAGTGGCCCAGGCCCACGCGCTCACGGCCGGCACCGGTGAATGCGCTCCAGCCTTCCACTCCGTCATCGGTGACGAACCGCGCCAAATAGAACGTGACGGCAGTGCGGGTCACCCCGGGCATCCATGACGGTGAAAACGGCGCCGGAAGCGGGGCGGTCACATGGTAAAGCTCAATTGCATCAATAACCGACATCGTCGTCCCCTTGTCCGGATTGCGCAGTCAGCCGGGCGCTGCACGAGCGCCAGCCATCGTCCCGCAGTGATGAAACATGTCCCCGATGCCGCAGTTTCAGCGGCCGGCGTCCAATGATGAGGTGAGGTTAAGTGGAAATTGGTCTAGGCAAGATATCCATTATGACAAATCGAAGAGACCAATTTGCGATCTGTCGGAGCCGGTCCGGTCCGGTATCGGCCGGACTAGGACCGCGGACTTGTCTTCTCCGGGCACTCGAGACCAGCTTGCCGCATTTTGCGGGAGCGTGAACCCGGGAAGGGACTTGGAGGAGCCGGGGTGCTGCAGCCATTGGACCTTGCATTGGCCCGGCGGGGACGGAAACCGTGCTTCCCCGCCGGGATGTCGAGCGTCGGCAGCCCGGGGGTCAGTAGTTGTAGGTACGCCCGGTCTTGATGGCGCGGCGCAGCGAAGTCTCGGGCCAGCTTGAGGCGCCGCCCCGGGCCACGATCTCCGCCAGCTGGACGCGTGCGGCCTTGATCTCGCCGGCATCAACCAGGCCCTGTCCCATGTAGGAGCGCGCGAGCAGATTGTCGGGGTCGGCCTCAAGAGCCTGCTGGTAGTACTGCATTCCAAGGTCCGCGCGACCAGCCTTGCGGTGGGTGAACCCGTAATAGGTCAGAACGCGGCTTTCCTGCTGATCGGACATGGTCGCGAGCACATGAAGCGCGTCGTCGTAGCGTCCGGCATAGGCAAGTTCACGAGCCGCTTCGTAGCGTGTGTCGTCATCGAGGCGGCTTTCCTTCGCATCGACGCAGGACTTGGTCTTCTTGTCCCAGACCTGTCCGTTCTTGCACGATGTGCTGGTCTCGGTCGGCTGCGGCGGCGAGTCATCGGAGGTTCCGGCGGCAAAGGCCGCGAAGGGAAACAGAAGAGCGGTTGTCAGAATGAGTGCGCGCATGGTGAGGTTCCTTTCGGTTTGGATCGCATAATGCATACGTCCGGGCGCGACAGATGATTTCATTGGATCACGCTTTTGTGATCCCGGTCGCGTCATTGCCGGTCTCAGCCGAAATATCCTTTATAAATCAGATGATTGTCGTTCTTGCTCTTAGTCCGGGAATAATCTGGCGCGGCCGCGCGTAACCCAGGTCAAGAGGGCCGCTTGTGGTCGCTCTGCTGATATCGAAAGGTGTTTTCCATGAAGTTCACGACCCTCGCCACTCTCGCGATCCTTGCTGCCGGAACCGCCGGAGCCCATGCCGCCGCGCACGCGAACCTGACAGCTGAAAACGGCATGACGCTTTACACATTCGACAAGGACACGGCGGGCACGTCGGTCTGCTACGAAGACTGCGCCGTCAACTGGCCGCCCTACATTGCCGAGAAAGGCACAGAGATGCCGGGACTGACGACCATCGAGCGCAAGGATGGCGCCAAGCAGTGGGCAAAGGACGGCATGCCGCTCTATTTCTGGGTGGGCGACACCAAACCGGGAGAGACCAATGGCGACGGTGTTGGCGGCGTCTGGCACGTCGCGCACTGAGAAACCAGACCCAGGGGCCGCCGATCCGTTGCGGTCGGCCCCTGGTTCTCGAGTGCAGAGCGCCGGGCAAAGGCGGATTGCAACTGTGTACGAAATGGTCATAAATATCGGCCGGTTGGCCAAGGCCGGCCCTCGAGTGCAGATTGCCCACGCGAACTGGCACAAGGCCACAGCCGACGGGAATGAGGCGAGTGTGACGACGCCAGACCAATTCAAGAGCGAGATGATCGGACTGCTGCCTCGGCTGCGGCGGTTTGCGCTTTCTTTGACGCGTTCGGTTCCGGACGCCGATGACCTGGTGCAGGATGCCTGCACGGCGGCGCTGCAAAAGTGGCATCAGTACGATCCCGGACAGCCGCTCGATCGCTGGATGTTCCGGATCATCCGCAATCTCTGGATCAGCGAAATCCGCAAGCGGCAGGTCCGGCACGGACAGGGCCATGTCGCCGCCGAAGAGGCTACGGAACTGCAGACCGGAGATGCCGATGACGCCCTTACGGCACGGCAGGTGCAGGGTAAGGTCAGCGCCCTGCCTGCGGAACTTTCCCGCCCATTGATGCTGGTGTGCGCGGAGGGCTACAGCTATCTGGAGGTTTCACAGCTTCTGGAAATTCCTGTCGGGACCGTTATGAGTCGCATTCACAGGGCAAGAAAACTGCTCGTATCGACACTTGGCCAAGGGGATCGGGTCACGTCATGACGGATATCTCCCTCAAGTTGAGCGCCTATCTGGACGGCGAACTGGACGCGGCGGAAGCCCGGTCCGTCGAAGCCATGCTGGAAACGGACCCCGCATTGCAGGCCGAGCTTGACGCGCTCATTGCCGCCGACGCCTTGGCCAACGACCAGTTCGATGCGCAACTGGACCAACCGGTGCCGCTCGCCCTCGCACAGAAAATCAAGGCTTTGCCGGTCGGGTCTCCTCCCTCGCGCCCCGCTTCACGGCCTGTCTGGGGTGCGCTCGCCGCGGGCCTCGCCCTGTTCATGTTCGGAGGAATGGGCGGCTATGTGCTCAAGGATCGGATTTCGCCTGCCGGGCTGCAGTTCGCCCAAGCCGGCTGGCTGAACGACATCGCCGACTATCATGCGATCTACGCGTCCCAGCAGCGTCACCTTGTCGAAGTCGGGGCGGACGAGTCCGATCATCTGAAGACATGGCTCGGTGCCAGTGTCGGTGCGGATTTCTCGATCCCGGACCTGACCGGTTTCGGACTGACGTTCGAGGGTGGACGATTGCTGGTCGCCAATGGCAAGCCGGTCGCGCAGCTGATGTACCGGCAGGCCGATGGCACCGTCATCGCGCTGTGTTTGCAAAGCATTCCGGATGGCGACACGTCATCGCCTCCCGCCTTCAGGCAGCAAACCATCAAGGGGTTTGACTTCGTGTCATGGCAGGGCGGCGGGGCCGCCTATGTTGTGGTGGGACCTGGCGGTCACTCCGGCCTGGCTGACATAGCAGCCCAGGCGGCGCGCGAAGTCTGAACGCGGCTGCTGCGAAGCCGGCAATGCGCCGGCAGCAATATACTCAAGGGCTGGCTGCAGCCGCGGCTTGCGACCATCCTGTCCAGGCCGGGGCCGGATCAATTCCTGCGAGCGATAAACAGATGCCCTGCGATCGGCAGTCCCTGTTCGTGGCGCACGGTGATGTCGCCCGCCTCGAGGCAGGTGAAGCCGGCAGCATCGAGGGCCTGACGGACATAGTCTTCGGTGTGGGCGAAGCGCTGGTAGCGGCCCACCGTGTAGGGGCGGCCTTCGAACTCGTCATCCGGCAGGGTCTCGCTTGAAAAGGCGAACAATGCGCCGGCAACCGCGTTTCTCGCCGCCGCCTCGAACAATGGTTCCAGTGCGCCGAGATAAGGAAGGACGTCGGTGGCGGCGATCAGGTCGAAGGGTTCGTCGTCATTGTCTTCGAGGTACTCGACCGCGTCTGCGACATAAAGCGTGTCATAGAGGCCCTTCTCGTGGGCGATCTCGACCATGTTCTCCGCAAGGTCCACTCCGGTCGCATCATCGGCCATGTCCTCGAGCGCGGCACCCGTCAGGCCGGTTCCGCATCCCAGGTCCAGCATCCGGTCAAACGATATCTCGCCGAGATCGAAGAGGCGCTGACGCAGGAGAAGCGGCACGTGATAGCCGAGATCTTCAACCAGAACCTTGTCGAACACATCGGCGTGCTGATCGAACAGCGTGGCGACATAGGCTTCTGGCGCGCGCACAGGGATGTCTCCGCGCTTCATCGAGGCGAGGCGGACCACGGCGCCGCCATGGTCGTCCGGATCGAGCGCCAGCACCTCGGCATAGGCCTTGGCGGCGGCGTCAAAATCACCGGCCTTTTCCAGGGCGAGAGCCCGGTCATAGGCTTCGGCCAGCGCGTCGTCTTCGGTCTTGGCCATTGCAGGCTCCACGTAATGTGAGAAATTCCGGGCCTGTCTTGCAGATGCACGGCGCTGCGGCAAGCGTCATTTTTGGCAGGTGCCACAGCACGACGGGCCTTTCCGGCGGCTCAGATGCCGGTTTTCTGCACGGCCAGCAGTGCTTCCGCGTGTTCGAGATCTTCCGGAGAGTTGATGTTGAAGAACGGATCCGTTCCGTCTTCCGCAGCGAAATCGACCTCGACGTGATTGACGCCGCGAAGGTAGGCCGCAAGGCTCAGGTCGTTGGTCTTGCCGAGAAAGTCGCCAAGGGAGGTTGCCAAGGTGACCGGCCACATGGCTGCAACGGGATGGGGGCGGCCACTGCTGCGTGCAATCCGCACCGCGTCCGGATCGGCGCTTCCCCCGCTTAGCTTGTCGCCAAGATCGAGGGGCAGGAAGGGCGTGTCGGCCGGAACAGCCAGCAGATGGCGGGCCCCACGGTCGCGGGCTGCCGTCATCAGCGCATGAAGACCGGCGAGCGGCCCCTTGAAGCCCCCGATCAGGTCGGGCACGACCGCAAGACCGAACGGTGCGAAGCGGTCTGCCGGGCCGTTGGCGTTGATCAGGACCGGATCGGCCTGCGGGTCCAACCTTGCGATGACGCGGGCTATCAGCGCGATGCCGCCCAGTTCGGCAAGAGGCTTGTCGATGCCGTTCATGCGACGCGCCCGGCCGCCGGCCAGAATGCCGCCGACCGGTTTCAACGGACCTCTCCGGGCCTTGTCTGCTCTTCCGGTGGCAGGCTGTTCTCCACCCTGATGACATAAAGCGTTGCAAGTACGCCCACAATGGAGGAGCCGAGCATGACGCCGATCAGCGGAAACGGACCCGTCTCCGCAGACAGGATCGCGCCGGCAATGGCCGAAAGCGCAGCACCCCCACCGATCATCATCGCACCGCCGAGACCGGATGCGGAGCCGGCAAGGTGCGGCCTTACGCTGACGATGCCGGCATTGGCGCTTGGAAGCGTGACACCATTGCCCAGCCCCACCAGCAGGATCGGGCCGAAGAAGGAGAGGGGATGGTACAGGCCCGCAAGAAACAGGAGAAGCGAGATGCACATTCCGAAAGTGGAAAAGACGCAGCCCGCCACCATCATCCGGTTGATGCCGATCTGGCGGGAGAAGCGGCCCGACAGGTAGTTGCCCGCCATGTAACCCAGGGCGATGAACATGAAGTAGAATCCGAGTTCACTCGGGTTCATGCCGAGGATTTCCGTGGCGACGAAGGGGCCTCCACCGAGGAACGAGAAAAAAGCGCCCGATGCAAAGGTGGCCGTCAGCGTGTAGCCCCAGAACCGGCGCGAACGCATGAGTTCGGGATAGGCGCCGAACTGCCGCAGCATGCTCGAGGAGCGGTGGTGGTTGGTTTCCCCCAGATCGGCCCAGGTGAGCGCGAAGACTCCTGCGCCGAAGACCAGAAGCAGAATGAACGTCGATTGCCAGCCGAAGACTTCCTCCAGCACACCGCCGAGCGCCGGGCCGATCATCGGCGCAAGGGTCATGCCCATGGTCACGTAGCCGATCATCGAGGCGGCTTCGTCGGTGTCGACCATGTCGCGCACGATTGCCCTTGAAAGCACCATGCCGCAGGCAACGGCGGCCTGGATCATGCGGATGACCAGAAAGCTCTCCACATTCGGCGCCAGCGGCGCGAGCGCGGTGGCCACAAGAAAAATGCCAAGCCCGCACAGCAGCACGGGGCGGCGACCGTAGCGATCCGAAAGCGGCCCGATCAGCAGTTGCAGGAGGCCGGTGAAGGCGAGGTATCCGGAGACCGCCAGTTGCACCAGCGCATAGTCGGCCTCGTAGAAGCTGGCGATGCCCGGAAGCGACGGCAGAAGCAGGTTCATGGTCAAGGCGCTCAACCCCGAAACCATCACCAGGGTGACGATGTGGGGCGGGGTCTTGCGGTCGAGGAAGGTGGTCTGGTTCATTGCCGCTCTTTTGAAATGTCGGACGGACTGTTGCAATCAAAATCGTGCGTGTGACACAATATGGACGTTCTCGGCTGACGCCGCGTGACTTGCCAATGGGCGGGTTTGCTCCCACCGGCGCCTTGTTCCTGACGGACAGGCTTAACTCGGGGTTAATTTCCCGGGGGTATTATTTCACGGTTCAGGAGTTCAGGAGACGCATACCCTTGGCCGGATCACACACAACCGATACCTGCCCCTTCTGTGAAGCTGCCTGGGGGGAATGCGGCCACGTGCGGCTGCTGATTGCGTTCGTCAAGGAAGCCGAAACCCGCGAAGCGGTCAATGCGGAGATCGCGCGGCTCGGATACATGCCTCGTGAGGCGTCCGAACAGGGCGATCCAGGCGAGCCCCGATCCTGAACAAGGTACCGCGCTGGATCAGCAGATCGATATGATGCACCTCGGTGTTCGCTCGAAAAACCCGGTTGAGCGCGGCCAGCATCACGGGGAATGCCGCGGTGCCGAACGGCTGGCGGGCTTCTGTTTGCTGCGAACCCGCTCGCGATAGAGCGTGAACAGACCCGAGCCGATCACAATCGCGCCACCGGCAATCATGAAGCTGTCGGGGACCTCGCCGAACATCAGGTAGCCCATCAGAACGGCCCAGAGAAAGCCGGTGTAGCGGAATGGCGCGACGAAGGAAATCTCGCCTTCGCGCATCGACATGATGATGAACTGGTAACCCACCAGCACAAGGCAGGCGGCCATGGCGACAAGGCCGAGTTGAGCGGTATCGACCGGTTGCCAGCCGCCCATCGGCCAGATCAACAGCAGCCCGGCGACGGTCACGGCGCCTGCGGTGACGGTCGAAAGGTAAAGCGAGGGAATCGCGGGATCGACCTTGCGGGTTGCGAGGTCGCGGGCAGCCGCGAAGATGACCGTGCCGACGATCATCAGCGAATAGGGGGAAAAGCCTTCCATGCCGGGGCGGATGATCAGAAGCACGCCGCTGAAGCCAACAAGGATAGCCAGCCAGCGACGCCAGCCCACGGGTTCGGCCAGGAACAACGCCGCGCCCATCGTCACCGCCAGAGGCAGCGCCTGCAGGATGGCGGCGGCGTTTGCGATAGGCACATTTGCCAGTCCGGTGAGGAAGGTGAGGGTGCCACCCACTTCGCCCACCACCCGAAGCGCCACCCACTTGTCCATCAGCAGCCGGATCGGACGGATTGCGCCCCGCCGCCAGGCAAAGATGTAAATCAGCACGGTGGCGATGATCCCGCGCAGGAACATCACCTGGGCCACGCTGATGTCGTCCGTCATCAGCTTCACGATCGAATCGTTGAGGGTAAAGCCCGCCATCGAAAGGGACATGAAGAGCGCGCCGCGAAGATTGGGTGTCATTGCCATGGTATGTCCGGCCTGGATGTGTGAGTGGCCCTGGCGCAATCGCGCGGTCCCCTGCGGTGCATAGCAGGTTCCGGACGGTCAACCCATCCATGCAGGCGGGATGACCCATCAGCAATATTGATTGACCGGTCAGCCGCCGGTCACGCTCATGTGGCGGGAGACCGCGGGTTGCCGGGTGGTCCGGTCAATGATGAAGTCATGCCCCTTGGGCTTGCGGTCGATGGCCTCGTCGATCGCTTCGGAGAGCAATTCGTTGCCTTCCGATGCCCTGAGCGGCGCCCGCAGGTCGGCGGCGTCGTCCTGGCCCAGGCACATGTAAAGCGTGCCGGTGCAGGTCAGTCGCACCCGGTTGCAGCTTTCGCAGAAATTGTGGGTCATTGGCGTTATGAAGCCCAGCTTGCCGCCGGTTTCCCGGACGGTCACGTAGCGAGCGGGGCCACCGGTTCGAAACGGAATGTCGTCAAGCGTGTAGCGCCGCTCGAGACTGGAGCGCAGCAGCGACAGCGGCAAGTACTGGTCGGTCCGGTCTTCGTCGATCTCGCCCATCGGCATGGTTTCGATCACCGTCATGTCCATGCCCTGTCCATGGGCCCATTCGAGCATCTGAGGGATTTCCTCGTCGTTGAAGCCCTTGAGCGCAACGGCGTTGATCTTGATCTCAAGACCTGCCGCCTGTGCCGCCGAAATGCCGTCGAGCACCTTGGACAGTTCTCCCCAGCGGGTGATCTTGCGGAACTTGTCGGGATCGAGCGTGTCCATGGATACATTGATGCGGCGCACCCCGCAATCGTAGAGCTCGCTGGCGAGACGGGTCAGCTGGGAGCCGTTGGTGGTGAGCGTGATCTCGTCCATGCGGCCTGCATCGATGTGGCGGCTGAGCCCGCGGATCAGCTGCATGATGTTCTTGCGCACCAGGGGTTCGCCGCCGGTGAGGCGGATCTTGCGCACGCCCTTGTCGACGAAGACGGTGCAGAGACGGTCGAGTTCCTCAAGCGTTAGCAGATCCTTCTTGGGCAGGAACGTCATGTTTTCCGCCATGCAATAGGTGCAGCGGAAATCGCACCGGTCGGTCACCGAGACGCGCAGATAGCTGATCGCGCGGCCAAACGGGTCGATCATGCTCGGTGTCTGATCTGCAGTGTTGCTCATGCAATTTGGTCCTTCGTGCCTGGACACAATGTCGTTGCCGACTGTGGCTGCGTCAAGGCATAGCGTTTCCGACCGGGCTGCGCTGGTTCATTGGCGGCTTGTGCGTGTCGCCCCCGGCGCTTATGTCAATGCGATGCGGCCAACGGATCCAGTGTCGGTCGGGGACAGGAGTATGAAGCATGGCCATTGAACACGAAAAGGCCTGGCCGGAGCAATTGCGGGTGTCGACCGACCGCAAAACACTGAAGGTGCGGTTTGCCGACGGCCGAAGCTACGAACTGGAGGCGGAACTGCTGCGCGTTCGTTCGCCGTCCGCCGAGGTGCAGGGTCATTCGCCGGACCAGCGGGTGACGGTTGCGGGCAAGTCCGATGTGACGATCTCGAACGTGCTTCCGGTCGGCAACTACGCGGTGCGGCTCGTCTTCGACGATGGCCATGACACCGGCATATTTACCTGGAAGTTCCTGTCTGAAACCGGCGAGGCCAAGGACGAGGTCTGGGCCGGCTACATCGCCGAGCTGGCAGAGAAGGGCCTTTCGCGAACGGGCTGATCAGTCCTTCCGCCGCCGGTCCGCACCTCCGGAAAGATCGGTCGGAGCAGCCTCGCCCGTGGTGTTCGGGTCTTCGGGGATTTCCCCGGTCGCTGTCAGTTCCCGAATCATCCGCGTCATCACGCCGCCAACAAGGTTGCACTCCTCGGCGGTTGCGGTCTTCATCGTCCGCTCGATCAGGCCGGACTGGATGACAATCGCCTTCTCCGTCAGCTCGGTGCCGATTTCGGTGAGCTCCAGCCTCAGCACCCGCCTGTCGCGCTTGTCGCCGCGGCGGACCAGCAGTCCCCGCTTTTCCATCTGCGGCAGCAGCATGGAGAGGTTGGAACGGCCCACAAGCAGCTTGTCGGCCAGATCCTGCTGAGAGATGCCCGGCGTCCGGTACAGGTTGACAAGAATGTCGAGGTGCGGCGGCTTGATGTCGAGTGGCTGCAGTTCGCGCGCCAGCGTCTGTCCCATGACGTGGCAGGCGCGGGCAACCGCAATCCAGTTGCGAAATCGCGGGTTGTCCCAGGGCAGGGCTTGCTTTTTGTTCATGCTTGGACAATTCTGTTCATTGTTGAACCAATCAGGAATTTCACTATGGCATCTCTTCTGGAGAAAATCACCCGTGCCGGATTTCGTGTCGTCGATGCGTATTCACCGGAAACGGCGGGCGCACTGGCGTTCCTGCTGTTTACCCGCACCCGGTCCACCAAGCCGCAGAGCGAGAAGGAGCGAGCAGCGCTCGCGAGAGCAAAGGTCCGGATGGCGGAGGCCGAGACGGTCCGTATGATGATTCCCGGCAGCGTTGTCGCGACACACGTGTTCCGGCCCTTGATCGCGGACGACAATGGCGGACGCGTTCTCATCGTTCACGGCTATCGTTCGCGCAGCGATCACATGGTGGCGATGGCGGACAGGTTGGTCGCCGCCGGGTTTACGGCGGTCTGTCTCGATCTGCCGGGGCATGGGGCTTCCACAGGGCGGGTTCTGCACCTGCCCAAGGCGGTCGAGGCAATCGATGCGGCCTGGCGTCAGCACGGGCCGTTCGATGCCTTCGTCGGCCATTCATTCGGCGGACCTTCGGTGCTGGCCGCTGCTGCGGGCGCGATCCTGCATGTACCGCGCCGGTTGCCGAAACGCATCGTTACGATTGCCGCACCTTCGGACATGGCTGAAGTGTTCCTGTGGGCGGGAAAGCTTCTCGGGCTCGGCCCTGCGGCTCAACGGTCTTTTGAAGGGCAGGTGATGCGCGTGGCGGGGCGGCCGCTGTCCGAGTTCCGGGTTGACCGGATGGCCCATGACCTGAGTGTTCCGGTCCTCGCCATTCACGCCGAAGACGACAAGGAAGTGGCTTTCGACAATGCCCTGGCCCTCGCCGGGCTCGGAAACCATGTCGAGCTGTTTCGCGCCAACGGCTACGGCCATCGCCGCATCGTGTCCGCGCCTCCGGTAACCGCCGCCGTCGCGGACTTCGTCTCCAGGTCGCGGGACGGCGGTCAGATTGTCGGCTTGCGTCTTCCCGCGTCCGTTCAATCCCCTATGCTGGGCTCCGACACTCAGGGGGACTCGCGGAGACTTGCATGATCACCACGATAGGAACGATCGAGGAGCTGGAGGCAATCTACGGCGACGCCGGTGAAGCCTCGATCATCAAGGTCAGCGACCGGATGACGGCCGGGTATCGCAGGCTTGTCGAAGCATCGCCGCTGGCGGCGCTCGCCACGGTCGGTCCCGAGGGCCTCGATTGCTCGCCGCGGGGAGACCCGGGGCAGGCGGTGGTGATCCGCGACGAGCGAACCCTCATCCTGCCCGATCGTCGCGGCAACAATCGCATCGATTCGCTGCGCAACATTGTCCGCGACGGACGGGTGGCTCTGCTGTTCCTGATTCCGGGCTCCAACACGACGCTCCGGGTCAACGGCAGCGCAGGGATCTCGGTCGATCCGGACCTGCTCGAAAGTCTCGAAATGGAGGGCAAGAAGCCCCGTTCCGCGATCGTCATCACCATCGTGGAAATCTATTTCCAGTGCGCCAGGGCGCTGATGCGCGCCGAACTCTGGAACGCCGATGCCTGGCCGGACGTGTCCGGACTTCCGACACCCGGTCAGCTGATGCGGGAACTCAAGCAGGATTTCGACGCTCAGGCCTATGACAGGGAATGGCCCGAGCGCGCGAAGACCAGCATGTGGTGACACAAAAAAAACCGGCGCATTGGCCGGTTTTTTCTTCTTCTGGGTATCAAGCTCCGGTCAGTTGCGGACCACGACGCGTGTGCCGATGTCGACCTGCTCATAGAGGTGCTCGACATCCTCGTTGGCCATGCGGATGCAGCCCGACGACATTGCCTTGCCGATGGTCCAGGGCTGGTTGGTTCCGTGGATGCGGTAGATGGTGGAACCGATGTACATGGCGCGCGCACCGAGCGGATTGTCCGGGCCGCCGGGCATGTAGGCGGGCAGCACGCGGCCTTCCTGGCGCTTGACGCGGTCACGCATGACCTGCGGCGGGGTCCAGCCCGGCCATTCGGCCTTGCGGGTGATGCGGTTCTTGCCCTGCCAGGTGAAGCCCTCGCGGCCAACGCCGATGCCGTAGGCCATGGCCTTGCCCGGCTTGACGACGTGATAGAGACGGCGGTCGGAGGTGTCGATGACGATCGTTCCAACCGGGTGGTTTTCCTTGAACGAGATCATCTTGCGCTTGATCGGCGATTTGTCCGAACGGCGGTACTTGTTGTAATTGTCGGAAGGCGGGAACAGGATCTGAAGCAGCGACTTGCCTTCGTTCGACGATTGGGCCTGGGCGGTCGCCGGCACCATCAGGCAGAGAGCGAGGAATGCGAAGGAAATCAGGCGGGTCATGAAAGAGTTCCAATGCTTGGCCGACGATTCGGGTCTTGCCGATGCCGGAGTTGAAGGTTTTCGCGGTGCGGGATCGGCATGACTGACCCGGCTGACCGTTGGCCCTAGGGGTAGCTGCTTCGTCCGCGGATGTCCAGTATTATGGCGGGAATGTGGCTGGTCAGGGATGCAAAAAAGCGGCCTTACTTTGGCCGCGGTTCACAATTGGCTGGATCGTCCGGTTATTTTTTGT
Source organism: Hoeflea sp. (assembly GCA_965233445.1). Taxonomy (GTDB): domain Bacteria; phylum Pseudomonadota; class Alphaproteobacteria; order Rhizobiales; family Rhizobiaceae; genus Hoeflea. The sequence continues at coordinate 3,161,243 of OZ247491.1, read as the reverse complement.
AGAGCGTCCAGTTCTTCTCGAATTCCTGGTTCAATTCGGGATTGTAGACCTGGAAGCAGTTGCGCCCGCTGTTCTTGGCTGAATAGAGCGCCACGTCGGCCTTGTTGTAGAGCTCTTCTGCGCTGTCGGCGTCGCTGGCCATGCAAATGCCGAGCGAAAGCGTGATCGGGCCGTATTCAAGGCCGGTTTTCTGGTTCTTGAGGGGCGTGCACTCGACTGCGCGGCGAACGCGTTCGGCGATTTCGACGGTGACGCTCTGGCTGGTCCCTTCAAGAATGATGGCAAATTCCTCGCCGCCCGTCCGGGCCAGGAAAACGTCCCGGCGCAGGGCACTCTTCATGACGGCGGCAACAATGGTGAGAACGCGGTCTCCGACCGGATGGCCGTAGGCATCGTTGAACTTCTTGAAGTGATCGACATCGGCGACGATCAGCGCGTAATACATCGCCTTCCGGCGGTCGTTGTAGATGGCCGAGAGCATTTCATCGAATGCGCGGCGATTGGCAAGGCGGGTCAAGGTGTCGGTGTTGGCAATGCGCTTGTATTCGTCGAGCTCGAGCTTGACCTGCTCCATTTCGCGGGCGCGCTCGACCATGTGTTCGACAACGACCTTGCCCTTTTCCATGGTGTCGCCGGTGGCGTTGCTCATGGCGTTGATGATGCTGGTCAGGATCTCGGCGCTGGTGGCACTCTTTGTCGAAATCCGGTTGTAGGTTTCGCCCAGCAATTTCGAGTAGCTCTCTAGCGAGGTCTGTTCCTGCTTGAGAAGCCGGAGCATGCCTTCCAGTTCGCCGGAGATCTTTTCGTGTGCACCTTCGACGACGTCCTGGCGACGATGGTGCGGGAAGTGCTTCTTGCAAAGCAGATCCAGTTCGTCCTGCGCAGGCATGCGACCCAGAGCATCGAATTCCCTGGTCAATACGCTGTTTGACGCATTCAGGGCTTCGTAAACGAGTTCGTAATTGCGGGGCAATCCCGAAATTCCGCGCTTGCGCATGGTCGCCAAGACCAACGTGGCCGTGTCCAGAGTATGGACCTTGCTACCGGTTGCTGCCGACATCTCTCGTCCCCAAGAATAGCACAATACAACTTTATCGGATCAATATTACGGGTGAATTGTTGGTGAATTGTTAATTGCTGATTATCTTTGAGGGCAAAAGTTTGTCTGGTGTGTGCGGCTGCAATGGCCGCGCAGCGGGGGTGTTGTCCACCGGTGGTCCCGGCGGGCTAAATCCGGGCCGGGTTCAGCCCAGATTTAGCTCCTTGAAAAAGTCGTTGCCCTTGTCGTCAACGACGATGAAGGCCGGGAAATCCTCGACTTCGATCCGCCAGATCGCTTCCATTCCGAGTTCCTCGTATTCGACGACCTCGACCTTCTTGATGCAGTCCTGTGCGAGCCGTGCCGCCGGGCCGCCGATCGAACCGAGGTAGAAACCGCCATGGCGTTCGCAGGCATCGCGGACAGCACGGGAGCGGTTGCCCTTGGCGAGCATGACCATCGAGCCCCCGAAGGACTGGAACTGATCGACATAGGAATCCATCCGGCCAGCGGTGGTCGGCCCGAAAGATCCCGATGCATAGCCTTCGGGCGTCTTTGCCGGTCCGGCGTAGTAGATCGGATGGTTCTTGAAATAGTCCGGCATGTCTTCGCCGGCCTCGAGCCGGGCCCGGATCTTTGCATGCGCAAGGTCGCGGGCGACGATGATCGATCCGCTCAGCGACAATTGCGTCTTGATCGGATGCTTTGACAGCTCGGCGAGGATCTCGCTCATCGGCTGGTTGAGGTCGATCTTCACCACATGCTCGGACAGCTTGCCCTCGTCGATTTCCGGGAGATACTTCGACGGATCCGTTTCGAGCTGCTCGAGATAGATGCCGTCCCTGGTGATCTTCCCCTTGGCCTGACGATCGGCCGAGCAGGAGACGCCGAGGCCGATCGGCAGCGACGCGCCGTGACGCGGCAGCCGGATGACGCGCACATCGTGACAGAAATACTTGCCGCCGAATTGCGCGCCCACGCCCATCTGCTGCGTGAGCTTGTGGACTTCCGCCTCCATGTCGAGGTCGCGGAAGGCGTGACCGGCTTCCGACCCTTCCGTCGGCAGTTCGTCGAGATAGCGGGTGGAGGCGAGCTTGACGGTCTTGAGGTTCATTTCCGCCGATGTGCCGCCAATGACGATGGAGAGGTGGTAGGGCGGGCAGGCGGCCGTGCCGAGCGTGAGGATCTTCTCCTTGAGGAAGTCGATCATCCGGTCGTGGGTGAGCAGCGAAGGCGTTCCCTGGAAGAGAAATGTCTTGTTGGCCGAGCCGCCGCCCTTGGCCACAAACAGGAAGTCATAGCTGTCCTCGCCTTCCTCGTAGATGTCGATCTGCGCGGGGAGGTTGGTCTTGGTGTTCTTTTCCTCGAACATCTTGAGCGGCGCCAGTTGCGAATAGCGCAGGTTCTTCTTCTCGTAGGCATCCATGACCCCGCCGGCCAGCGCCTCGTAGTCGCCGCCCTCGGTCCAGACCCGCCGGCCCTTCTTGGCCATGACGATGGCGGTGCCGGTGTCCTGGCACATCGGCAGCACGCCGCCGGCGGCGATGTTGGCATTCTTGAGCAGGTCCAGCGCCACGAAGCGGTCGTTCTCGGTGGCTTCCGGATCCTCGAGGATCGAAGCCAGCTGTTTGAGGTGGCCCGGGCGAAGCAGATGGTTGATGTCGCCAAAGGCCGCTTCCGACAGGAGCCGCAGCCCCTCGGTGTCGACAGTCAGGATGTCCTGGCCCCGGAAAGTCTCGACGCTCACATGCTTGTCGGTGAGCTTTCGCCAGGGAGTGGTGTCTGGTCCAAGGGGGAAGAGATCGTTAGCCACGGGATGCCTTTCCGGTCGCCTGATTCAGGGGTTTTGTGGTTGGGGTCTTACGGCGCGGATGCGCCGAATGCAATTGCGACGTTCTGTGGATGGCGCGTTTGCAGGAGCTTGCCGAAGCGGTGAGCCAAGTCGCGAAACCGAAGGCGACAGAGACAAGGGAATCGTGGGAGGCCGCCCGTTCACGGCACCGTCGCGCTTGATCAAATCAAAACTTCATGATTTATGGATTTGAAGTCCGAAGCATCGCCTTTTTTACCGACTGCCCGGCGAGGTGGACGCGCGGGTCGGAGCAGCCCTTTTGCAGCCGGGCAAATTCCAAACGGATCGGGACAGGAAAGAATGACACCACATCCACGCGCCGCGCGATTGATGGCCGAGGCTGCCGGAACGGCCTTTCTGCTCGCCACCGTCGTGGGGTCAGGCATCATGGGTGAGACGCTTGCGGGAGGCAACGTGGCCATCGCGCTTCTCGCCAACACCATAGCCACCGGCGCGATCCTCGTGGTGCTGATCGCTGCCTTTGGCCCCGTCTCCGGCGCGCATTTCAATCCCGCTGTCACGCTGGTTTTCCGGCTGCGCGGCGAGATCGGCACCGCCGAGGCGCTTGCCTATGCAGGCGTCCAGATTGTCTCCGGTATTGTCGGCGTCTGGGTCGCGCATCTGATGTTCGAACAGGGGCTCGCGCAGGTTTCGGTTCATGTCCGGTCGGGGCCGGGGCAGTGGCTTTCCGAGGGGGTCGCGACCTTCGGGCTGATCATGACAATCCTGTTCGGCATCCGGGCAAGGGCCAATGTGGCCGTGATGGTCGGGCTCTACATCACCGCGGCCTACTGGTTCACCGCCTCGACATCGTTCGCCAATCCCGCCGTCACCATCGCACGATCGCTGACGGCAAGCTTTTCCGGCATCTCGCCGGCAGACGTCCCGGGGTTCATCGCGGCGCAGCTTCTGGGCAGCGTCGCCGCTCTGGCGTTCTACAGGGGTGTGTGGGGCAACTCGGGGAAGCCTGACACACGCTCAAGCTGACCCGGACGGCTCGCCCCGGGAGCATCGCCGAGATCGTCTGGGCTCAAGTTTTGGCTATTGTTGCACCGTCTCATTCTTTCTTTCCCCGGCGCGATTTGCTAGTGTCCCCGCCGAGGCAATTTGTTTGAACGCGGGCCGAGTAGAGCCTGCACAATGGTTTGGGTTGGGCATGGCAAAGACAAGGACTGGCAGGAAGATGCGTATTGGCGTGGCAACGATGGCGGTTGTCGTGGCCGTTTCGGGTTTCGTGGCTTCACCGCCGCCGGCACATGCCCAGAACCTCCTCGAAATGCTGTTCAAGAGCCCGCAGCAGCGTGACCGTGAGCGTGCGGCCCGCGAACGCGCCCGCCAGCAGGCGCAGGCGCCGAAGACAAAGCCCGTCCGGATCTCGGGCCCCCGCTACTATACCTACAAGGCCGACGAACTGGTCACGGTCGATTTCGGAAAGATTGCCGATCCGGTGGTCACCGGGGCGATTGGTGACATGGGCCTGGCGCCGCTGGGGATCGACACCTTCGCGGAAGGACGTCCTGCCCTCGAAGAGCTTTCGGTTCGCGCGCTTCCGGAAGTCGCTGATGCGGTCGTCGCCCACTACTCCGAGCACCCCGAGTACAACTGGGTTGCGGGAACCGCTGTGACGGACCGGGCGCGCGCCGTTGTCGCCGTGCTCGAGGCCGCGGATACGGTCGGCCTTTCGGCCGACGACTATGCCGTCGCGGTTCCTCAGGATGCGTTCGACGTCACGCAAGGCACCGCTCGCCAGCGCGAACTGATGGCGTTCGAGATGCGGCTGTCCCTCGCCGTTGCAAGCTATATCCTCGATGCCAGCCGCGGCCGCGTCGATCCGAACCGGCTTTCCGGCTATCACGACTTCAAGCGCAAGAGCCCGGATCTCGCTGCCCATCTCGAAGCCCTGTCGAAGGCCGACAACCCGGCTGAAGCGCTTCTGGCCCACAATCCGCAAGGCGCGCATTTCGAGGCGCTGGTCGCCGAACTCGAGCGTCTGAAGGCGCTCGATGACGCCGACCGCATCGACATTGCCGAAGACATCATGCTGAGGCCCGGCCAGGCCAATCCGGACCTTGCCAACGTGATGGCGGCGATCCAGAAGAAGGCAAGCGACGAGCTCAAGGAAAAGCACGCGCTTCTGTTTGCGAGCTACGCCGGCAAGCCTGAATATGACGAGGAGCTCGTCGGCCTGGTCAAGGACTTCCAGAAGGAACTCAACCTCGCCTCGGACGGCGTCGTCGGGCCTGCGACACGGCGCGCGATGGTGGGCATCACCAACGCCGACAAGATCCTGAAGGTCCAGCTCGCCATGGAGCGGGCACGATGGCTGCCGGGCGTGCTGGCGCCGCGCCGCGTCTTCATCAATCAGCCCGCCTACACCGCGAGCTATTATGAAGGCGGAAAAAACGAACTTTCGATGCGCGTGGTCGTCGGCACCAAGCGAAACCAGACCTACTTCTTCGACGACGAGATCGAAACGGTCGAGTTCAATCCCTATTGGGGTGTGCCGCAGTCGATCATTTTCAACGAGATGGTGCCCAAGCTCCGGCGCGATCCCTCCTATCTCGACCGGTCAGGCTATGAGTTGACTGTCGGCGGAAAGCGGGTCTCCTCCAGCAATGTCAACTGGTCGGCCGTGGGAGCAGGCAGCCGCATCGGCGTGCGCCAGCCACCCAGCAGCGCCAACGCGCTGGGCGAACTCAAGATCCTGTTCCCCAACAGCCACGCGATCTACATGCACGACACGCCGTCCAAATCGCTTTTCGAGCGCGACACCCGCGCCTACAGCCATGGCTGCATCCGGCTGCAGGATCCGCGCGCGATGGCCGCGAAGGTTCTCGGCACGTCCGTAGACGAGGTTCGGCAGCACATCGCGGGAGGCCAGAACAAGCCGGTGACGGTCCCGGTGCAAATCCCGGTGCACGTCGCCTATTTCACCGCATGGCCCGATGAGACAGGCAAGGTGAAGTTCTATGCCGACGTCTATGACCGCGACGATTACCTGCGCAAGGCGATCGAGGCCACGCGTGAGGTGCGCGCCGGCTCCTGAGTGAAAGCTACGGAGGCGTCGGGGTGCGCCGTTTCAGCCTGGTTGGAGTCTCCGTATCAGACTGACGGATGCTGATGCGATTGCGTAGTCTGCTCACCTTGGCGAGCGATCAGCCATCTTGTGAGACGCGTCCTTGTGCGACGCGTCCGCTTGCCGTTTGGCAGCGGCGGGTCCAGTCGTCTTCCAAGCCGGCTGGGCGAGGCATGTGAAGTCTACAATTGCTTTGTCTCTCGGTTTTCAACTTGTCGGCTCGATCAATGTTCTTCCTGATCGTTCTGGAGCAGGCTTTCAATCTTGGTATTGAAAAAGAGGGACGCTTTTGCTTATCATGTTGAAGATTATTTTCCCATGGGAGGTAGTAATGTTTCGATTTGCTTTGATTTTCTCGCTTGTTTCGGTCAGTTCAGCTGCGGCTCAGATGGTAAATCCGAATGATCCCGCCACGGTAGTTCAGGCATTGCAGGAGTTGGGTTACCAGGCGCGTCTTGAAGCAGCGTCTGACGGCGACCCGCGAATAAAGAGCTCCATAGACGGGACGAATTACAGCATCAATTTTTATGGTTGCAACAGCGACAACCGTGACTGCGGCTCGCTGCTCCTGCAAGCCGGTTGGGACCTGACAGATGGCATCAGTTTCGAAGTCATCAATGGTTGGAACAGGCGCAAATTGACGGGCCGCGCGTATCTGGACGACGAGAGCGATCCCTGGCTTGACTATTTCGTTGAAGCCGATGGCGGGTTGCCGGTGGAGACGTTTGAAAGAGCGATCCGGATGTGGGGTCAAGCGGTCGCCAATTTCAAAGATGAAATCGAATGGTAGCGCCTGGTTGCTTCGTCATTTGAATGTCAGTGCACGAATGTATGTCCGCATATAGCAGGAAACCATGATCGCGACGGGTCCCGGCGCAAGGTGATCTAGGGCAAGCGTTTGGTGCGCGCGGGCTCCTGAGTGAAAGCAGCGCAAGCGTCGGGTTGTCTCGCCTTGGTTTGGGCGGGGTGTCGGTACCTCCGGTTTGATCCGTGTCACATTGCGGCTGTCCGCCATTTGCTAAGGGAGGAGACCGGTGCGGCTTCGCCGGGCCCGGTGAACCTCGGAGCAAAATGCCATGAAGATCGGAATCGTAGGAAGCGGAATGGTCGGCAGCGCGGCCGGTTACGCGATGGCGCTAATGGGTGTCGGCACGCGGATCGTGCTTGTCGACGCCAATCCCGCGATGGCCCGCGCCCAAGCGCAGGACATCGCCCACGCAACGCCGTTTGCGTCCACCGTCGCCATCCATGCGGGCGATTACCCCGATCTCAAGGATGCTGCGGTCGTCGTGATTGCCGCCGGGGTCAGTCAGAAACCCGGCGAAAGCCGTCTGGCCCTGCTCGAGCGCAATGTCGCGGTGTTCCAGTCCGTAATCTCCGGGATCATGCAGCATGCCCCGGACGCGATCCTGCTGGTCGCGAGCAACCCCGTCGACGTGATGACCTTTGCCGCCCAGCGCATTTCAGGCTTGCCGCCGGAGCGGGTGATCGGGTCTGGCACCATTCTCGACACCGCCCGCTTCCGCAGCCTCCTGGGCGAGCATCTGGCGATCGCACCGTCCTCGATCCATGCCTATGTGCTGGGCGAGCACGGCGACAGCGAGGTCGCGGTCTGGTCGAGCGCGATGGCCGGCAGCGTTCCGATCATCTCCTTTGCCGACCAGATCGGCCGGTCGCTCGATGCCAACGCGCGCGAGCGCATTGCCGAAGAGGTCCGCAGCGCCGCCTACACCATCATCGAGGGCAAGGGCGCAACCTGGTACGGGATCGGTGCGGGGCTTGCGCGGGTGGCGAGGGCCATCATCGATGACGAGAACGCGCTGTTCAGCGTTTCGCAGGTCTGCGAGGAAGTCGAAGGCGTGCCGCACGTTGCGCTGTCACTGCCGCGCATCGTCGGCGGGCGCGGCATCATCGCCAACCTGATGCCCGATCTCGACGACTGCGAACGGACGGCACTTAAGCGCAGCGCGGAGGTGATTTCGGAGTACACCTCGAAGCTCGGCTTCTGAAAGCCAGCGTCTAGATCTCGCTCGTCATCACCCGCGTCAGAATCTCGTCCATCGTTTCCCTGGAGCACAGTTGGGTGGCCGGCGTGAGCACGGCGGAGCCTGCGGCGGCGACACCATGGCGCACAGCCTCGCGGAAGCTGCTGCCGCGTGACAGTTCGAGAGCGATGGCGGCAACCATGCTGTCGCCCGCGCCCACGGCGCTCACCACCGCGAGCTTCGGCGGGCTGACGAAGAACCGTTCGGAAGCCGAGACCCCGACCGTGCCCTTCGCGCCCATCGACATCACCAGGTGGTCCGCCACGCCGCGCGCCACCAGCTCCCGGCCATAGTCGGCGAGGTCCGCCGGGTTCGCAAAGCTCCTGCCGGAGACCTCCGCGGCTTCTGCGCCGTCCATTCTGAGCAGGAAGATGGGTGGCCCCGGATTGCCGGAAGCTGCGGTCAGGGCCGCTCCGGACGTGTCGAGGATCAGCCTTGCCCCCTGATCAACCGCCATCCTGTTCACGCGGATGGCGATATCCTGCGGCACCCCGCCGGGGACGCTCCCGGAAAGCACCGCGAGGCAGTCCTCGTCCAGCACGGTTTCGAGCCGATCGAGAAGGCGCTCGGTCTGGTCGGCCGGCCAGTCGGGGCAGGGGAGCTGAAACCTGAACTGCTTGCCCGTCGACGTTTCACCGACGGCGATCGACTGCCGCGTGTTGCCCGCCACCTCGAAGACCTCCGCGACGATCTTCTCGTCATCGAGCATCGCGCGAAAGGCCTCGCCGGTCTCGCCGCCAAGGGCCACGAAAGCGTGCGCGGCTCCACCGAGGCGCTGGATAGCGCGGCTGACATTGACCCCGCCGCCGCCGGGATCATAGCGCGGCTCGGTGCAACGCAGTTTCGGGCCCGGCGTCACGGCAGCCACGGAGGTCGACACGTCGAGTGCGGGATTGAGCGTGATGGTCAGAATCTCGGACATGGGCTGGACCATCTCACGGCTGGCGGGGAGATTTCAATCATCCCCGTCAGTCGTGTTGATCATTCGGAACTCAGCCCGTCTTCCGCTTCCGCGACATTCTGCTTGACCGCGACGAAGCTGTCCGGCGTCACGGAAATCGTGTCGATGCCGGCCTTGACCAGGAGTTTGGCGAAGGTCGGGTTGTTTGACGGCGCCTGGCCGCACAGTCCGACCTTGGCGCCCGCCTCGTGGGCGCGGGCGATCAGCGTTTCGATCATCCAGATCACCGCGGGGTCGGATTCATCGAAGACATCCGCCAGTTCGCCCGAATCCCGGTCGACGCCGAGCGTGAGCTGGGTCAGGTCGTTCGATCCGATGGAGAAGCCGTCAAACCGTGCCGCGAACTCGGCTGCGCGAATGACATTGGACGGGATCTCGCCCATCACATAGACCTGCAATCCGTTCTCGCCCCGCTTCAATCCGTTTTCGGCCATCACGTGGAGCACCTTGTCGGCCTCCGCCGGCGAGCGGCAGAACGGGATCATGACGACAACGTTGTCAAAGCCCATCTCCTCGCGAAGCATCTTGATTGCCCTGCATTCCAGCGCAAAGCCCTCCCGGTAGGCGTCGGAGTAGTAACGTGACGCCCCCCTGAACCCGATCATCGGGTTCTCCTCCTTCGGCTCGAAGGCCTGTCCGCCCAGCAGTTCGGCGTATTCGTTGGTCTTGAAGTCGGTCATCCGCACGATCACCGGTTTCGGATGGGCGACGGCGGCGATGCGCGAGAGCCCGCGTGCCAGCGTTTCAACGAAGTAATCGCTCTTGTTGTCATACCTGCGGGTGAGTTCAGCAATTTCGGCCTTGGCTTCCTCGTCCTTTAAACTGTCGAAATTGACCAGCGCCATCGGGTGCACCTTGACGGCGGAATTGACCACGAACTCCATGCGGGCAAGCCCGACGCCTTCTGCGGGCAGGCGCCACCAGCGGAAGGCGGCGGAAGGGTCGGCGAGATTGAGCATGATCTTCGTCTTCGTGTCGGGCACGTGGTCGAGATGGACATCTTCCACCTCGTACTCGGCGATGCCCTCGTAAACCGCACCTTCCTCGCCACCGGCGCAGGAGATGGTCACTTCCTGCTGGTCGTGGAGGATATGTGTCGCGTTTCCGGTGCCGACGATCGCGGGCAGGCCAAGCTCGCGGCTGACGATGGCGGCATGCGACGTCCGGCCGCCGTGGTCGGTGACGATGGCTGCCGCCCGCTTCATGATCGGCACCCAGTCGGGGTCGGTCGTTGAAGTCACCAGGATGGAGCCGTCGACAAAGCTGTCGATGTCGCGCACATTCTCGATCAGGCAGACACGGCCCGCCTTGACCGCCGAGCCGACGCTCAGGCCGGTCAGCAGCGTCCTGCCGGTCTTGTGAACCGTGTAGGACTTGAGTGCGGTCACGTCGGCGCGCGACTGAACCGTTTCGGGCCGCGCCTGGACGATGTAGAGCTTTCCAGTCTCTCCGTCTTTCGCCCATTCCATGTCCATGGCCTGTCCGTAGTGTGTCTCGATCGTCGCGGCCTGGCGGGCAAGTTCGAGGATCTCGTCGTCGGACAGCACATAAGCGCCGCGTTCGGCCTTGGAGGTCGGTACGTTCTTCGTCTCGCCGCCCTCGGCTCCAGCGTAGATCATCTTGATCTCCTTGGCCCCGCAGGTCTTTTCGACAATGGGCTTGAGGCCCGGCTTGTCGAGAAGCGGCTTGTAGACCTCGTATTCGTCTGGGGTGACGGCGCCCTGGACAACATTCTCCCCCAGTCCCCACGCGGCGTTGATCAGCACCACCTTGTCGAAGCCGGATTCGGTGTCGATGGAGAACATCACGCCTGAACCGCCGATATCGGAGCGCACCATCAATTGCACGCCGATCGAAAGCGCCACCTGGTTGTGATCGAACCCCTTGAGCTTTCGGTAGGTGATCGCACGATCGGTGAAGAGCGATGCATAACACCGCCGACAGGTGGCCAGCAGCGCGGCCTCGCCGCGCACATTCAGAAATGTCTCCTGCTGGCCGGCAAAGCTCGCGTCCGGCAGGTCCTCCGCGGTGGCCGACGAACGGACCGCGACCGAGATCTCATGATGGCCGGTGCGTTCGGCCAGTTCGCGGTAGGCAGACAGGATCGCCTCGCGGATGTCCTCGGGCCAGTCGCCCGCGACGATCGCCGCGCGGACCGCCTTGCCGGTTTCTGCGAGCGTGCGCTTGCCTGCATCGAGCTGTTCCATGGCGTCGGCGATGACCTGATTGAGAGAGTTGGCCCTGATGAATGCGCGGAAGGCGTCGGATGTCGTCGCGAAGCCCGGAGGAACCGAGATTCCCTTCTGGCCCAGTTGCTGCACCATCTCGCCCAGCGACGAGTTCTTGCCGCCGACCAGGCCGACATCGCCGCGTGAAAGATCTTCAAACCAGATGACGTTCCTGTTGGCTGCTGACATGGGGGATCTCCAGTTGGCTGGTTGCGACAGGCAGGACAGCGGCAACTATAGAAAGAGCCTCGACGGCCGCCTTGATATGCGTCAACCGACAGGCGTGCTTTGCCTCCCTCGTGCTCAAGTCTGTAGTGGACCGCCTCAATCGAGGAGGAACCATTGCCAATCCAACACATTGTGTAATTGTAATATGAAGGAGGCAGACTTGACCCTGACCAAGACGAGCCCGTCACGCGGCAAAGGTTCCCCCGAGGTGACGGGTTTCTATGACGAACCCACCGGAAGCATCCAGTATCTCGTTTCGGATCCTGAAACGGGACGTGGCGCGGTGATCGATGCCGTATTGGGCTTCGATCCGGCGCACGCCTCGACCGACACGCAGTCCGTCGACGCCATCTTCAGGCATGCCGACAAGGCTGGCATGACGATCGACTGGATACTCGACACCCATCCCCATGCCGATCACCTGATGGCGTCTGGCCTTCTCAGGAAGACGCTCGGGGTCCCGAATGCCATCGGCGAGAAGGTCAACGAGATTGCCGCACTCTGGCGTGATCTCTACCATTTGCCGGATGCATTCGATCCTGCGCGGGACTTTGACCGGCTGTTTGCCGATGGCGACCAATTCGAAATCGGCTCGCTCCCGGTGAGCGTCATGCTGACACCGGGGCACACGCTGGGCTCGGTCACCTATGTCGTCGGCGCGGATGCAGCCTTTGTCAACGACACGTTCATGCAGCCCGATGTCGGCACGTCGCGGGCGGACTTTCCCGGCGGGTCGGCCGCGACACTCTATGACAGCCTGCAGGCCATTCTGGCGCTCGGCGACGACACCAGGCTGTTTGTCGGCCATGACTACGGCACCGACGAGCGCGCGCAGCCGGAGTGGGAATCCACGGTCACTGAACAGCGGCGCGACAATGCCCATGTTGGCGGGGGCGCAACCCGCGAGGCCTATGTTGAAAAGCGCGAAAGCCGCGACAGAACGCTCGGGCTGCCCGACAGGATGCTGCATGTCCTTCAGATGAACCTGAGGGCAGGGCTTGCCCCGGCGGCGGAAGACGACGGCCACAGCTACCTTAAAATTCCCCTCAACCGATTTCCAAAGGAGACATCATGAAAACCGAATCCACCGAAAACGGCACGCTCGAACACTGGACGCCGCAGGAGGTTGCCGAGGCTTTCGCCCGCAACAAGATCGTCCTGATCGATGTTCGCACGCCGCAGGAATACAGCTTCGAACGCATCGACGGAGCGCTGCTCGCACCCATGCAGGCTTTTGATCCCCGGCACATGCCGGGACAGGACACGAAGCGCATCGTCCTTCACTGCGGGTCGGGGGTGCGGTCGCGAAAGGTCGCCGAGATGTGCCAGAAGGCCGGTTTCGACCCGATTGCGCATATGGAAGGCGGTTTCGGGGCGTGGAAGGAGGCGGGGCTCGCCTACACCGGAACCGACATGACGACCGGCGCGCCGAAGCAGATGCAGAAATCCGGCTGATCCGCACAAAAGAAACCGCCCCCGGCGCGAGTTGTGTGCCGAGGGCGGGTTCGGGCGATCAGCCGGTAGTTTTGGAGCCGGTGCTTCAGACCGGTTCCGTCCGGTGTTGGGGTCGAAGGGTCAGAACTCGGACCAGCCGTCCTCGCTGGCGGCCTGGTTGCCGCCGCCGAAGGCATTGGCGATCTTCTGGCCAAGTGCGCGCGCCGGCGAGGGGGCGGGGCGCGAAGACTGGTTCGCGCTGACCGGCACCGGCTGGGTCGCCCGACCCTCCGAAACCGCACCGGCTGCGGGGCGGGCCTGGCTGCGGGCCTGCGCCGTTTCGGCTGCACCGACGGCAGTGCTGACCGCGCCGGCCGAAAGCCTGAAGCGGCGAACCAGCCCCTCCAGTTTCAGCGCTTCGCTGGTCAGGCCCTGGGTTGCCGCGTTTGTTTCTTCCACCATCGCCGCGTTCTGCTGAGTCATCTGGTCCATCTGGTTGATGGCCGTGTTGATCTCCGCAAGGCCCGTCGCCTGTTCGCGCGATGTGGTGACGATGGAGGCGATGTGATCGTTGATCTTTGTCACCTCGACCTCGATTTCCGAGAGCGAGTCTCCGGTCTCGTTGACGAGCGCCACGCCCGCACCAACCTGGTTTGACGACGTTTCGATCAGGTCCTTGATTTCCTTGGCGGCGGTGGCGGACCGCTGTGCGAGTTCACGGACTTCCTGGGCGACGACAGCGAAGCCCTTGCCCGCTTCCCCGGCACGCGCCGCCTCGACGCCGGCGTTGAGCGCCAGAAGGTTGGTCTGGAAGGCGATGTCGTCGATCACCGAAATGATCTGGCTGATCCGGCCCGAGGATTCCTCGATCTTCTGCATCGCGCCGATCGCGTTGCGGACCACGGCTCCCGATTTTTCCGCGCCGTTCTTGGCATTGGCAACCATGGCACTGGCTTCATCGGCCCGTTGCGACGAGCTTCTGACCGTGGCCGTGATCTGGTCGAGGGCCGCAGCGGTCTCCTCGAGCGACGCCGCCTGTTGCTCGGTCCGCTTCGAGAGATCGTCGGAGGCTGAGCCGATTTCGGTGGCGGAGAGCTGGACCGATCGTGTCCCCTCGGTAATGTCTTCCATCGTGGTCCGCAGCGCGTCGACGGATGCATTGAACTCGCTGCGCAGCTTTTCGTATTCGGGTGCGAAGCTGTCGGTGATCCGGTAGCTCAGATCGCCGTTCGACAGGCGCTCCAGTCCGGCGCTGAGGGCGTCGATGACATGCGCGCGGGCCTCTTCCTCGCGGGCTCGTTCCTCGGCTGTGGATGCGTCGAGACGCTCTTTCTCATGGCGTGTTCTGGCGGCTTCCTCGTCTCCGCGCGCCTTGTCGGCCAGCGCCTGGCGGAAACTGACAAGCGTCTGTGCCATCTGCCCGATCTCGTCGGTGTTGTCGGCACCGTGGATGTCGCGGGTCAGGTCGCCCGCCGCGACCTCTTGCATGTCCCGGGAAAGAACGGAAAGGGAGCGGATAATGCCGCGGCCGACCCAGAAGATGAACCCGACCACGAGGATGAGAAAGGCAAGTGCGGAGACCGATTGCATGATCTTGGTGTGCTGCGCGGCTTCGGCCACTGCCTGAAGCTGTGCCTGGACATAGTCGTTGCCGATACGCGCCAATTCGCTCAGGTTCTCGTTCAGGCGCTCGCCGCCGCCGTCGATGGCGTCGTCGAGTGCGGCAAACTCCTCCTGCGAAGCGCCGCTTTCGATGAGTTCGGGCAATGTGACCTGGATTGCCTGAGCCACTTCGGCGACGTCGGCATCGAAACTGTCCATCAGGGCCGGATGGCCGGTCTTGATCGCCATCGACCGGGCCGTGTCGGCGCCGTCCCTGATGGTTGTGAGCGCATTCGTGATGACTTCCACGCGTTCCGGCTGAATGACGCCTTCGTCGCGATCGATGATCGAGTCCATGGCGGCAAGGGTCATTTCGACATTTGCCAGCTGCATGGCCCTGACCGTCGTGATCTCCTTGTTCATGGCGTTGGCCGTTTCAACGGACTCCTGGGTGTGGGACCCCTGGGTCCACCCGATCGCGACGAGACCGGAGAAGCCGACGGCGGCAATCGCGCCAATGACGATCAGTTTGGTACGGATGGAAGTCTTGTTCATGTCTGTGGTTTCCGTTTCTTCATCAGCGCCTGCCTGAGCGCATCAACCCTGTCGTCTGCCTGCCGTAGCAAAGAGACAGTTTCGTATGGTTGCGGTCTCATGACCTGGGTATGGAGCCACGCGTGATGCGGGCCGCGCCGACAGTGCCGGCGGGTCTTGTCCTCCTGCCAAGAGTGAACAAACGTCCTTAAGAATGGATAAATATTCTTGTATTAGAAGCTCGGCAGATGCCTTGTCGCGATTGTTGTCGCGGCTTGCATGAGCGGCCTTTTCGACATTTCCCATGGTGCGTGGGAAGGACGCGGGGTCGATGCAACAGGCGCCGTGCTTCGATCGCAGCCGCTCCATGCAAAACCGCCTCCGAAGCCGTGTGGCTGAGGAGGCGGTCCCGGGTGCTGAAGCCGGCGGATTCCGGATCCTTGAACGCGACTTGCGAAGCGTCCGTCAGGCGGCCTTCATGGGCTCGACCGGCTTGCCGGCCACCGATTTGCCGACGGCTTCGAAAGCCCACTTCTTGATCTGTTCCTCAAGCTCGACGTTGCGCTGGCGCAGCGTTTCGATTTCGCCCTCGACCTTCTCACGCTCGGCCTGATGGATCACTTCGAGTTCGGCCTCGAGTTCCTGGATGCGTTCCTTGAGGCTTTCATTGGTCTGGCCGCCAAGTGAATCGAGCTGGTTCTGGAGCGCGATGATCTGCGAGGTGGCCTTGGACTGGAACTCCTGCAATGCGGTGACCTGTGCGCTGTCGACGTCGCCGGCCGCACCGGGCTTGCCGCCAAGGAAGATCCCTGCAATTGCCAGGACTGCCCACAGCGGCACCAGGCCGACCGCCAGTCCCTTCAAGGTATGGTGCAGCCCGATCTGGCCGACATCATACATGGATGCAAAGAAGACCGCGGCCAGAACGACCGAGGTCGCAGAAAGCAGCTTTGGAATAAGCGCTGCCATTCCGGGTTTCGTGTCGGGCTTCTTGCCCTTGTCTGCCTGTTTTGCCGCCACAGCCTGCTCCTTACGCGAATGCTCAAAAAAGCCCTTGGGCTGACGGACATGACGGGTGCGTCATCATGGGAATGCGCACATCCGGCGAAGCCGTCTGAATTTCGGGTTGATTGTCATGACCGGGATCAGATGGGATCGAACCGGCCGGTGCGGGACCGCGTCATGCTCGCCCTCACAGGACGCCCGCAGCGCAAGGATAGCCCGGCGGGGTTTAAGGAAAGGTGAAACAGAGAGCGACAGGGCCATGGGGTCCGTGTGCGAGGCCCGACATCGAATGGCGCTGCGGTGGAGGATGGTGCCCTGGTGGCGCAGGGATCAGCTGTCCTGCAGCCCGCCATCTTCCGAGTAGCGCTGATGAAGGGCGGACGCCGGGACGTCGAGAGTCCAGACGAGACCTTCGCTGCGGTAGTCGAGCTCCGTGGTTCCGCCAAGCGAACTGCTTGTATGACCGAGCAGGATCCGCGTTCCGAAACTGGTCTTTTCAGGAACAGAGACCGGCGGCCCGCCCTGTTCGCGCCAGGTGAGCTTGAGCCGTGCGGGATCGTCGCTCTCGTCGAGCATCCAGGTGATTTCCACCCGTCCGGAGGGGATGCTGAGCGCGCCGTGCTTGGAAGCGTTCGTGGCCAGTTCGTGAAACGCCATGCCCAGATGCTGCACCACATCGGGACCGAGCTTCACCTCCGGCCCCGACAAGATCACGCCGGTGCCGATCTGCGCGAAGGTCGAAAGATGGTTCTCGATCAGGTCTCGCATCGTCACGCTGCTGCTGTCGCCCGCCGTGAGAAGGTCTATCGAGCGGCCCAGGCCCTGAATGCGCTCGGTTGCGGTCCGGACCAGCTGTTGCGGCGTCTCGGCGTGCTTGGCGCTTTGCCGCAGGATCGCGAGGACCACGGCGATGAGGTTCTTGGTCCGGTGCGCCAGTTCGCCCATGACAAAGCCGAGCTGCTCGTCCTTGGTGCTCCTGTCATAGGAAGCGGTGGAAAGCGCGCGTGCGACAAGGTCGATCTCCCGGATCCGGGTCTCGACCGGCGAGACGATCTCGCCACGCCCCAGATCCAGCGCCATCCGGGTCATGCCCCGCACCTCGCGCTTGAGGAGGCGGGACCCGGCAAAAATGACGACGATGCAGACGATCAGCAAGGTGAGCGTGCCGACCAGAAGCATGCGCCATGTCTCGACAATGGGCTTTTGTGCCGACGACAGCGGGCCCCAGACCACGACGTTCCAGGAGGTTCCCCTGACCGGCGAATAGGCGAAGACCTGCTCTTCACCGTCGTCGAAGTGAACGACACGCGGGCCGTCGGTCAGATCGGCATTGCCGAACCGGTCGGGAAGCAATCCCCGATCGCCACGCTGCATCGTCTCGGGTCCGTCGGCAAAAAGAACATTGCCGCGGCCATCCACGAGGACGGCGGACCAGCCCGCGGACAACGGCACCTGCGAAACCGATGCCGCGAGATCGTCGACATTCATGGTGGTCACCAGCACGCCGGCTTGCGATCCGCTGACCCAGTCGATCGGATCGAGCACGTTGAAGACCCACTTGCCGCTGGTTCTGCCCATGAAGAAGTCGGACACGATCGTCCGTCCGGCCTGCTGTGTGCGCAGAAACCCCTCCATGTCCGAGATGGTTCCGAGATCCGTTCCGTAGGCGACACGGGTGTTGATCAGCTGCCGCCCCGCATCATCGGTCAGGATCACAAACTGGCCGGTGCCCTGCAGGGCATACTGGCTGCGGCGGTGAAACGCCTCCAGATCGCCGGCGGCAAGGTCCTCCGTCGAGGACAGCAGGCTCAGCGTTGTCTTCATGCTTTCGATCAGCGGTTCGACGGTTTGCGAAATGCTTTGGGCGGAGCGCAAGGTTTGCCGGTCCACCGCCGCGGTCGCGTTTTGCTGCAGCTGGGCGGCCAGAAACCAGAGGAAGAGGCAGAATGGAGCCACAATGCCCAGCAACGCCAAACCCAGCCAGGTTGAGATCGAATGCCGCCGATGCATGAAGATTCCTCGAAAATACAGGTGTCGGAATTTATTCGGATGGGTGCGCAAGTCAATGCAGCTTGAGACGACCGCCTGTCGTGGACCAAGCGCGCGGGACCAGGCATTCCGCGGCGGGTGATGCATGTGCTTCGTGTCGGGAATGGGACACAAGGTCGGAAGCGGGGTTTCGACATCCGCAAATTCCTCCAAACGCTGACGATGGGGTGTGGATTGCGCAGCGTCACCGTTGCGTTGCCAATCACGCGCAACACAGGCAAGTTGGCGCATTCGGATCCTTGGAAATGGTGGACGCTGCAGCGATTGAACCCGCGATCCCGCCATGTGCGTGTTCCATCGGAGGCAAGATTGCCGCAATCGCGTTCCGCAAGCTCGCGCTTCGTCGTCACTTTCTGAGCCGTCAGTTGAAAAAGTCGCATCCCTGATCCGGGCTTCGCTGCAGGCCTCCGCACCCGGCATGTCATGCGTCCGCCGGGCGCAGTCTCGATGCAATCGGTGGGTCACAAGGGTCGAACTCTCCCCGGAACCCACCTTCGCTTCTCCCGGAGCGCTCCCGAAAGGCATAGGTGTTCATGCTTGTGAGGCCCGGTGCCGACGCAAAAGCCGATTGGGGAGGCGGCAACGTGCGGGC
Source organism: Hoeflea sp. (assembly GCA_965233445.1). Lineage (GTDB taxonomy): Bacteria > Pseudomonadota > Alphaproteobacteria > Rhizobiales > Rhizobiaceae > Hoeflea. Next base: position 3,142,598 of record OZ247491.1, on the reverse strand, counting down.
GCCGAGACGGACGCCAGCTCTAGAGAGGCCGGTTGCCACTGGCCTGACCGGTTCTGACTTGGGCGCGAGGGGATCGAAAGTCTTGGCAGCAGTTCAATCGCCCCTTAACCGCGGGAATACTTGGTCCGGGAGGCGCGAACAGTCTGCGGATCTTCGTTGGATCAAAGGGTTTTAACCGCTCTTCCGCACCAGGCATGGATCAAATCGGAGCAATCCCATCCGGGGGGAATCCTCCGTGTTGTCGCCGGCCCTTACATCGAGCTCCCTTCAAGATTGCATGTTGCTACGCTTTGAGTGCCGCGGCATCGGATATCTGCGATTGGCTTCCACACGGCTGCGGCGTGGATAAGGTTTAGAATTTCACAAAATCAACATTTCCAAATAGAAAAAATTCGTAAATCGAAATAGTTCTGCCATGTATAAATATATATGTCTTTCACATCGTATAAATATTTATGCATTTTCCATTTTTTTTGGAAAAGCTAATATTATTTCTAGGTGCTAGATTTTGCAGTGGTAATATTACAACACAGATCGAATGGTCAATCATTTGACGATATTGTTGTGTTTTGCGACTCGCCAATTCAATTTCTTCGTTGTATCTGACAACCTGAACTTGAGAATGGCAGGGATATGTAATGAAAAAGACGCTGTTTTGGTCGTGTTGCTTCTCTGTCGGGCTGATGTCCATGTCGATGATGCCCGCCAGTGCGCTGACCCTGAAGGAAGCGGTCGACGAGGCACTGAAGTCCAATCCCGAGATCCTGCAGTCTGTTCAAAACCGTGAAGCGGTCGAGTTTGAATTGCGGCAGGCGCGCGGACTTTATCTGCCGACACTCGATCTCGTCGCTTCGGCCGGATCGCGGAGGCTCGACAGCCCGGGGCGTCGGCGGCTTGGCAATGATGACGATTCCCTTGATGCCGCGGATGTGGGGCTGACCTTTACGCAGACACTCTTTGACGGAGGCGCGCGCCGCTCGGAAGTCGAACGACAGGCGGCCCGCGTCGACGGGGCGTCCTTCCGCGTTGCCGAACGGTCCGAAGCGATCGCACTCGCCGTCAGCCAGGAGTATTTCGAGATCCTGCTGCAGGCGGAGATCGTTGAGATTGCACGCAAGAATGCAAACGTTCTGTCCAGTATCGTTTCCGACATATCATCAGGCGTGTCCGGAGGAACGCTGACCTCTGCGGATCGCACTCAGGGTCGCGAGCGCCTGCTTTCCGCGCAAGCGCGGCTGAAGGAGGCCGAAGAGGATCTCGCGCAAGCACAGATCCGTTTTCTGCGTCTCGTCGGCATCAGGCTCGGCAAGATGAAGTATCCGTCGCCGATTGCGAAGGCGCTGCCGCGCAGCGCGGCCGAGGCCGTCGATATCGCCCAGCGTCAAAGTCCCCGCATAGCCGCGGCAAGGGCGGACGTTGATGCGGCCGATGCGTTCGCAAGAGGGGCAAGGGCCGCTTATCTGCCCGTCGTCTCCTTCGAGGCCAATGCGCGTGTGGGCGAGGACATTGACGGGTCGGAAGGCCGCACATCCGACCTTGAGGCGAAGGTTGTCGCCCGGTGGAATCTCTACAGGGGCGGCCGTGACGTGGCGGCGGAGCAGGAACGCATCCGCCGCGCCAGCGAAACCCGCATGCAGAATGTGCTTGTGCACCGCGAGGTGCAGGAATCGATTCAGTCGGCGTGGAACAAGCGTGCCAAGCGGGCCGAACAAGCCGGGCTTCTGCGCGAGCAGTCTTCGGCCTCCGGCATGCTGGTGTCCTCCTACCGTGAACAGTTCCGGGTTGGCGAAAGATCCCTGCTGGATGTCCTGAGCGCACAAAACACCCGGTTCAATACCGAAGTTCTGGCCAAGACCGCGCAGTATGCCGCGGTTTATGCCGACTATCAGACGCTGGCTGCCATGGGGGGGCTCGTCGCTGCACTGAACCTTGAGAGTGCACCACAGTCTGAAGCCTACGCACGCGACGAGTTTCAAGCGGTTTCGCACGAGACTGAACCCGCCTACAAGCGGCTTCCCTCGCGTCAGGTTCGCGGTGCTCCGTTTGATCTGCTTGCTCCGGTGAGGAATTGATGCACGTCTGCCTCGTCCGGTTTGCATGGGTCAACCAGTGACGCGCAATGAACTTCATTGAGGCATTCCGGGAGATAAGCGTTCATTTCGAGCGAACCGGCTCTCCCACCGTGCTGTATTCCGGGATTCCCGATGATCAGCTCGAAGCGGCGGACATCGAGACGGTTCGCGAAGTCGCCAACCGGATCGGCCTGGATGTAAACAGCATAGGCATCAGCGAGCTTCTGGGAGGCAACGCGGATCTTCCCGCTCTGGTGAAGACATCCGGCGGCGCATTCATTCCGGTCCTGGGGGTGAATGAGGACGGTACCTTCCTCTGCAAGGAGCAGACAGGCGCGCACCCTGCGAAAAGCACTGACCTGCGGGCGCGCAAAGCGGAACTCGATCCTGCTGTTCTTGATTTCAGAAAGGTCTATCTGAATGACAGCGACAAGGCCGGCGCGCTGCATTCGGGGCAAATTGAAAAGCAGCACTGGCTGAGTTCTGCCGTGCGGCCGTACTGGCGCTCTTTCGTGCGGGTCGCATTCGCCGCTCTCTTCATCAATCTTCTGGCGCTGGCGTCGCCGCTTTTCGTGATGAATGTCTATGACCGAGTTCTGCCGAACGAAGCGATTTCGACCCTCTGGGTACTCGCTGCCGGCATAAGCATGGCCTTCGCATTCGACTTCCTGCTGAAATTCGCCCGTGCGTCGGTGATCGATTATACCGGCCGGAAAGTCGATCTGAAGATCGCCTATGTTCTTTTCCAGAAGGTCATGAACACCTCGATGTCGGCTCGGGCGATGTCGACGGGCGAATACGTAAGTCGGGTTTCCCAATACGAATTCGTGCGCGAATTCTTCACGTCGAACACCATTGCGACGATGATCGACACCTGTTTCGTCTTCATCTTCATAGCGGTGGTTTACGCGATCGGCGGTCCGATGGCCTTCGTGCCGGGGACCGCTGTTGTTGCGGTTATCATTATCGGGCTGGTCGCGCAGACCCTGATCAGCCGCAGGATCGCGGCTGCCGCAAACGAGGCGGCACTCCGGCAGTCCATGCTGGTCGAGACAATCCACACGACGGAGACGGTCAAGTCGCTCAGGGCTGAAGGGCTCCTGTTGAAGCGTTGGCGCGACCTGACAATCAACAGTTCGGCGACAAACGAGCAGATCAAGAACGTCTCGTCATTTGCCGTCAACGCGACCCAGCTCGTACAGCAACTGGTGACGGTCGGTATCATCCTTGTCGGCGCCTATCTCTTCAGGGAAGGGGAGGTCACCACCGGGGCAATCATTGCATCGGTCATTCTTTCCGGCCGGGCCGTCAGTCCACTCGGCCAGCTGGCCATGACGCTGGCGCGGTTTCGCCAGGCTCTCTTGTCCTTAAGGATCCTGGACAAGATCATGGAACAGCCTGAGGACACGCCTGACACGACGGGCTTCGTGAACAGGACGATAGCGCACGGCGAGATCGCCTTCGAGAATGTGCATTTCAAGTATCCGCACGCCGATCAGGACGCGGTCGATGGGTTGTCATTCTCGATCAGGGCCGGCGAGAAGGTCGGCATCATCGGCCGGATCGGCTCCGGCAAGACGACGATCGGACGGCTCATGTCCCGGCTTTACCAGCCGGCCGAGGGGCGGGTGCTGATCGACGGAATCGACATGCAGCAATTTCATCCTTCCGAGGTCCGCTCCGCGGTGGCGGTGGCAGGTCAGACAAGCGACCTGTTCTCGGGATCGGTCAAGGACAACCTGTTGATGGGAAATGCGCACGCGTCGGACGAGGACCTGATCGAGGTCTCCCGCAAGGTGGGCATCGAATCCTTCGTGGCGCGCAATCCGCGCGGGTTCGACATGCAGGTGGGAGAAAACGGAAGCAACCTTTCGGCAGGCCAGAAACAGTCGGTCGCGATCGCGCGGCTTCTCCTGGCCAAGCCGAAAATCATCTTTCTCGATGAGCCATCGGGAGCGATGGACCTTGCCAGCGAGCGGCATCTGATCGGATGCCTGCGCCAGTCCATTGCACCGGAGGTGACCCTCATCCTGTCCACCCACCGCTACAGCATGCTCGAGCTGATCGATCGTCTGATCGTCATCGAGAATGGAAAGCTCATTGCAGACGGTCCCAAGGAGCAGGTGATTTCGGCGTTGCAACGCAAGGCAAACGGGGTCCCGGCGTGAGTGCACTTGATCAGGACAAGCCACCGGCATTCTCGAGGCTGATCGTCTGGATCTGCCTCCTGTCGATCACGGCATTCCTGGTTTGGGCAAGCTGGGCGCGGGTTGACGAGATCTCACGCGGCGCCGGCAAGGTCATTCCGTTGTCGAAAACGCAGATCGTCCAGTCCAGCGAGTCCGGTGTGGTTCAGGAAATCGCGGTCACGATCGGGCAGTTGATCAACAAGGGTGATCTCCTGGTCCGGCTCGACAGTTCCGGCAATATGGCGTCGCTGGGCGAAGCGCAGGCGCGGAATGATGCCCTTCAGGCTCGGATCGTAAGACTTGAGATCGAGATCAGCGATCTCTTTGATACCGAATTCGTTTGCCCCGAGAAGACCCGGCTCGTCTCGCAAGACATCTGCGACAACGAGGCGAACCTTCTGGAAGCCCGGCGGGAGAACTATCTCAACCGTTTCCAGGTGCTGAAGGCCCGGCAGCAGCAGCGCATCGACGAGATCGGCGAAGCCAAGTCCAATGTCGAACAATCCGACCTTGTGATCCAGGCGATGCGCGCCGAACGGGACAAGATCGCACCACTGGTCGAGCGCAGGCTGCATCCGGAAATCGACCTGTTGAGGCTGGACCGCGAGATAGCCCAGCAGCAAGGGCAACGGGAAACCGTGAATCAGAGCCTCAAGCGGCTCGAGAGCGCTCTGCGCGAAGCCGAACTGCAGGTGATGGAACTGGATTCGCAGTTCAAGCAAGAGGCTCGCCGCGAACTCGGTGAAACGCTTGCGGAGGTCAGCGTGCTGGAGGCCACGATTACCGGAGCCGAGGATCGGGTGCGCCGGACCGACATCGTTTCCCCGGTGGACGGCATCGTCAACACGCTGGATATCAATACCATCGGCGCATTCGTGCAGCCCGGAACTGTGGTGGCAGGCGTCGTGCCGGTCACCGACACGCTTCTGGTCGAGGCCCGCATCTCGCCGAAGGATGTTGCCTTCGTCCAGCCCGGCCAGAAGGCCCTGGTCAAGCTGACGGCCTATGATTTCTCGATCTACGGCGGCCTTGAAGGCTCGGTCTCCAACGTTTCCGCTGACAGTATCGTCAACCCGGAAACCGGAGAAACCTATTATCAGGTCCTGGTGCAGACCGGCGATTCCCAGATTGGAAAGGGAGACGTGAAGCACGCCATCCGGCCCGGAATGGTCGCGTCGGTGGAAATTCTGACTGGCGAAAAGAGCGTTCTTGACTACCTCATCAAACCCTTGAGCAAGGCGCGATACGAAGCCTTGACCGAGCGCTAGAGACGGAAGGTTCAATGCGGAGCTACATGCCTGATCTGGATCCGTTCAAACCGCATTTCCGCGCCATCAATTCAGATGGAAAGCGCAGGGGCTTCCGTCTGGAGGGCGTGTTTTGGAGAGCGCTCGAAATCGTCACGCAAAGGCAGGGCATTTCCGTTGCCGAGTACATTTCGCGCCTCAACAGCGTGCGCACAGGAGACAGCGGGTTGAGCTCCCATCTGCGGGCCTCGATCATGGAGCAGGTGCTTGTGCAGCACGAGCAACTCACCGAACGCCTGGACAAATCGAACTCCCGCACGATCGTTGCCGCTTGCCCGATCCCCGGGTTCATCATCTCGGTGGACAAACGCATTCTTTTCCAGAACAGCGCGTTCCTGATGTATCTGCAAACCCGCTTTACGGGGATGGACAGTGTTGAGGCGCTCAGCAACGTCAAGCTGACCCTGGAGGCGCCGTTGGTGGAACTGATCGAGGACATGAAGCGTGACAGCGGCCGGCCAAAATACACCGGTTTTGCGGTCGGCCATGGCGAGCGACGACTGCGCGGCCGGCTGAGCATGGCGCTGGCCCCCGAGATGGATGACCCGCCGGGGGCCATCGCGTTCGTTTCGGGCACGGCCTGAAAAGGTCCAGCGAACAAGGCTGCCGGGTTTCGCCGGAACTCGCCGAACACCATCAGAAAGCGTTCTCGGCATTCTTTGCAGGATGTTTTCGTCGCCACTGCGTTGCGGCGGGCCGGGCTTCCGCCCGTTATCAGAAGCCCGCACCCGGCGCGATCGCGGCAATGTTGCCGAGCGATGCGGTGAGGTTCTGGTCCCCGCCCTTGTAGCCGAAAATGTAGTTTGCAGTTCCGGACAGAGAGAACAGGGGCGCGTAATCCCGCTTGGCCGTATCGTTCTCCAGTTCATCCGTCATGTTGTCGAGGATCACGGTACGGTCCTTGAGCGCAACCGAGAGGACAGCGTGGAAAAGCCGGCGCCTGGTGTCCTTGACCACCACAATCTCCATCGCGTTCATCGGGACACCGAGGTGGGCAAGAACGGCCATCTTGAGGATGGCATAGTCCTCGCAGTCGCCGCTGCCGCGTCCGAGCGTCTCGTTGGGTGTCGACCACTGGTCGACGGTGCCGTGGTTCTGTTCGTCGGTCCGGTAGGCAATCTTCTGATTGATGGACGCTGAAACGTACTGCAGTTGCCTCGAAATGTTCGAGCCACCGATCGCAAGCCGATCCGCGAGCCTGGCGCATTCGTTGATGCAGACTGCCTCGGAGCCCGATGTGGCGGCCTTTCGGATCAGCGTCGATATCCGTGCGCCGCTCCGGATCTTCCCGAAACGAATCCTGTGTGCGCCGAACAGGGGCTGGCTGGCAAGAAGCGCAGGCCGGACTTCGTCCGTTTTCGGCGCTTCCGATGACGGAATCGCAGCCGTGATGATCTGATCTGCATAGTGATGCGCTTCGGTGCGCGCCGACGTCTGGCGTGCGGACAGCACCAGATCCTTGAGGCTGGCAGCCTGCAAGGCATGGATCTGCACGTCGTCTCCGAGCATCTCGAGACCACGCATGGTGAAACGAAGTGTGATTGTCGGATCGATCTCGACGGCACCTGGCATGGACGAGGAAGCGACTTCCGGCAGGCGACCCGGCTCTCGCGCCATGCTGGTTGAGGCGAGGGTCGGCGAAACCTGAAGTTTTGCTTGCGCCGCTTGGTAATCGCCGGACTTTGCGGCTGATGTGAGCAAAGAAGTTGCTGACAGTACAGTAATTCCAATGCTTACTACTTTGACTACAGTATTTTTCATTGGTTTTGCCTTCCCCGAGTGTTGATGGAAGGCTAGCTCAATAAAAATAAGATCCCTGAAATAAACAAAACTAACGATTGACTTCTTGATTGCGTAAAATTTGAGGAAAATCACGCAGTTCGCACGGAAAGGCGACCAGGCCCGGAAGTCCCGTTCTGACCGGTTTCAACGCCCCGTTGCACGGTTGGCATACATATAAATGCCCGTTGGTTAACCATGTGTTGATAATCGGGATCAGGACATATGAGTTTATTCGAAACGGATTCAAAGTATTTGTTGACGAAATACTAAGTGGTTAAGGACTGGTGAATTCTGTTCTGGGAGTCCCGTTATGATCGAAGACCGCAGCCTTGAGACATCGGAAACCATGATTGAGAATTCGGAGGCCGACGGCGCCACCGATGCGATCCTGCTCGCACAGGCCGACACCGGCTCCGAGGCCTCCGGGGAACCGGCTCCTGCCACTCCCGCTCCCGGAATAAGCATCGTAAAGCCTGATGCCGGGAACCGCGTCAGGCTTGCGGCCGAGGTCAGCATCGAGAACATCCAGCTCGACGGTGACGATCTCCTGCTGGTTCAGCCCGATGGGTCCCAGATCCGGATTCTCGGCGGCGCCGAGAGCGTGCCGACATTCATCATCGGCGACATCGAGGTTCCGCAAGAGGTGCTGGTCGCGGCATTGGACGCAAACGGGTTCAACGTTGCTGCGGGGGCCGACAATACGCTTTCCGTAACCGCGCAGTCCCCCACGGGATCGGGAGGCGATTTCCAGGATTCGAGTGGCGCCTCGATTGGCGAAGACGGTCTTGATACATTGGCTCTTCTCGGCGACACTTCCGGCGGCGCAGGCGGCGGCGGCGCGGATGACACGGATGAGGATACCGGCAACATCGCCTCGGTCATCACCGGCGCTGACGATGCCGGGGCCATCGTGGAATCGGCGGACAACCCTGGCGGTGTCGATGCCGATCCGGTCGCGGCCACGGGCACGATCTCTTTCTTCGACCCGGATTTCGGTGAGACGCGGACAGCCGAGGTGGCTTCCGGCAGCGTGGTCTCTCAAACCCTTCAGGGCGGTGGCACGCTGACGCCGGCGCAGCTGGATGCTCTGCTCGCGGGCTTTGGTCTCGACACACCCGGCGGCATCACGATCGAATCGACGACAGCGGCCGGCGGGACGATCGACTGGACCTATTTCGTCAACAACGAAGCCGTTGATTTCCTGGCCGAAGGCGATGTCGTCACGCTCGCCTTCGATGTGCAGATCAATGACGGCATTTTTACTGCGACACAGACTGTGACGATCACGGTGACGGGTACCAATGATGCGCCCGTGATCACGAGTGCTGTCACCGAGGGTGGCGTGACCGAGGACATGGCTGCGCCGCAGGAAGCAACCGGCACGGTCGAGTTCACCGATGTCGACCTGACCGACGATCATCTGGTCAGCTCCGCGACGACGGACATTCCCTATGGCACCGCGATGGGCACGTTCTCGGTTGTGGAAACGTCGGACACGACGGGCAGCGGCACGGGCGGTGTTGCGACCTGGACCTATGTTCTGGACAACGCGGCGGCCCAGCAGCTTGCGAATGGCCAGGAGGTCACCGAGACCTACACGATCACGATCGACGACCAGAACGGCGACACGGTCACCCAGGACGTGGTGATCACGATCACCGGCACGAACGACGAAGTGCTGATCTCGAGCGCTGTCACCGAGGGCGGCGTGACCGAGGACATGGCTGCGCCGCAGGAAGCGACCGGCACTGTCGAGTTCACCGATGTCGACCTGACCGACGACCATCTGGTCAGCTCCGCGACGACGGACATTCCCTATGGCACCGCGATGGGCACGTTCTCGGTTGTGGAAACGTCCGACACGACGGGCAGCGGCACGGGCGGTGTTGCGACCTGGACCTATGTTCTGGACAACGCGGCGGCCCAGCAGCTTGCGAATGGCCAGGAGGTCACCGAGACCTACACGATCACGATCGACGACCAGAACGGCGACACGGTCACCCAGGACGTGGTGATCACGATCACCGGCACGAACGACGAAGTGCTGATCTCGAGCGCTGTCACCGAGGGCGGCGTGACCGAGGACATGGCTGCGCCGCAGGAAGCAACCGGCACGGTCGAGTTCACCGATGTCGACCTGACCGACGATCATCTGGTCAGCTCCGCGACGACGGACATTCCCTATGGCACCGCGATGGGCACGTTCTCGGTTGTGGAAACGTCGGACACGACGGGCAGCGGCACGGGCGGTGTTGCGACCTGGACCTATGTTCTGGACAACGCGGCGGCCCAGCAGCTTGCGAATGGCCAGGAGGTCACCGAGACCTACACGATCACGATCGACGACCAGAACGGCGACACGGTCACCCAGGACGTGGTGATCACGATCACCGGCACGAACGACGAAGTGCTGATCTCGAGCGCTGTCACCGAGGGCGGCGTGACCGAGGACATGGCTGCGCCGCAGGAAGCGACCGGCACTGTCGAGTTCACCGATGTCGACCTGACCGACGACCATCTGGTCAGCTCCGCGACGACGGACATTCCCTATGGCACCGCGATGGGCACGTTCTCGGTTGTGGAAACGTCCGACACGACGGGCAGCGGCACGGGCGGTGTTGCGACCTGGACCTATGTTCTGGACAACGCGGCGGCCCAGCGGCTTGCGAATGGCCAGCAGGTCACCGAGACCTACACGATCACGATCGACGACCAGAACGGCGACACGGTCACCCAGGACGTGGTGATCACGATCACCGGCACGAACGACGAAGTGCTGATCTCGAGCGCTGTCACCGAGGGCGGCGTGACCGAGGACATGGCCGCGCCGCAGGAAGCGACCGGCACTGTCGAGTTCACCGATGTCGACCTGACCGACGACCATCTGGTCAGCTCCGCGACGACGGACATTCCCTATGGCACCGCGATGGGCACGTTCTCGGTTGTGGAGACGTCGGACACGACGGGCAGCGGCACGGGCGGTGTTGCGACCTGGACCTATGTTCTGGACAACGCGGCTGCCCAGCAGCTTGCGAATGGCCAGGAGGTCACCGAGACCTACACGATCACGATCGACGACCAGAACGGCGACACGGTCACCCAGGACGTGGTGATCACCATCACCGGCACCAATGACGAAGTGCTGATCACGAGTGCCGTCGGGACCGGTGGCGTGACCGAGGACATGGCTGCGCCGCAGGAAGCAACCGGCACGGTCGAGTTCACCGATGTCGACCTGACCGACGATCATCTGGTCAGCTCCGCGACGACGGACATTCCCTATGGCACCGCGATGGGCACGTTCTCGGTTGTGGAGACGTCCGACACGACGGGCAGCGGCACGGGCGGTGTTGCGACCTGGACCTATGTTCTGGACAACGCGGCGGCCCAGCAGCTTGCGAATGGCCAGCAGGTCACCGAGACCTACACGATCACGATCGACGACCAGAACGGCGACACGGTCACCCAGGACGTGGTGATCACGATCACCGGCACCAATGACGAGGTGCTGATCTCGAGCGCTGTCGGGACTGGCGGCGTGACCGAGGACATGGCTGCGCCGCAGGAAGCAACCGGCACGGTCGAGTTCACCGATGTCGACCTGACCGACGATCATCTGGTCAGCTCCGCGACGACGGACATTCCCTACGGCACCGCGATGGGGACGTTCTCGGTTGTGGAAACCTCGGACACGACGGGCAGCGGCACGGGCGGTGTTGCGACCTGGACCTATGTTCTGGACAACGCGGCGGCCCAGCAGCTTGCGAATGGCCAGGAGGTCACCGAGACCTACACGATCACGATCGACGACCAGAACGGCGACACGGTCACCCAGGACGTAGTGATCACGATCACCGGCACCAACGACGTGCCCGTGATTGATTCGACCACAGGCGCTTCGACCTCGGAACTGGTGGGCAGGACACTGTCGTTCGATGCCGTGACGGCATCCGGGCAGTTGAGCTTCACCGATGTCGATCTGACCGATATCGGCCACAGCGCCACTGTTGTTGGCGGGGTCGGATATTCGGGCGAGGACGACGGTCTTTCGTTCCTTGCCAGGCTGGGTCTGCGCTCAGCGCTGACAATCACCGATGTCACCAAGGCCTCTGGCGCCAGCGAAGGGACAATTGACTACTCCTTCTCGGCGGCGGACGCGATCTTCGATTATCTCGCCATGGGGCAGTCGCTGACGCTGACCTACACGGTCAGCTTGAACGACGGCGATGGCGGGGTGACGACACAGGAAGTGCCGATCACCATCGTGGGCACCAACGACCGGCCGGTTATCGTGATTCCCGACTTGCGAATCGGCTTTGAGAATTCTGGTTCGACAGGATCGGACGCGCTGGAAACGCAAAGCGGCACGCTGACCTTCGTGGACGCCGATCGCGACGATGTCGGACACACTGCGACCGTCTCGCTGTCCGGCACCTCGGGCACGACCGACGGCCTCAACATGGCGCTGATCGAGAATGCGGTGGCCATCGATTCGGTGATCAAGTCCGTCAACTCGCAGTCTGGTTCGATCGCCTGGAGCTTCAGCGCCGTCGACCGCGCCTTCGATTATCTGTCTGTCGGTGAACAGGTGACGCTCACCTACACGGTCACGCTTGACGACAATGAGGGGCAGGCCAATTCGACCACCACATCGACCGTGACGGTGGTCGTCATCGGCACCAACGACGTGCCGGCGATCGACGTGATTGCGCGGACCGATCTGGTCGAGCAGACCGACACTTCGGCCCTGACCGCGGACATCGAGGTGACGTTCACAGATGTCGACCTGACCGACACCGGCCACACCGCAACGGTGACAGGGGCCTCGACCTCCGGCGTGACGACGGGCCTTTCACTTGATGAAGGCGCGCTTATTGCGCTTGTGACCCCGGGTGTCGTGACCAAGCCTTCGGGCAACGCCACCGGTTCGGTCACCTTCGGGTTCTCCGCGGGCTCGACAGCCTTTGACTACCTCGCTGCGGGCGAAGAGCTGACGCTGAACTACACGCTCGAGATCAACGACCAGAGCGGCGGTGTCAGCAACGAGAATTTCGTCATCACCATCACCGGCACGAACGATGTTCCGGTGATCACGCTCGATGCGGGCGAGACGACGCAGGACATCGGCGGCGAGACGGCTGTGCGCCGGTCGCTGACCGAAGGCACGAATACGGCGCTGACCTCCAGCGGCAATCTGAACGTCTCCGACGTCGATGTGTCCGATGTGGTCAACGCGGAAGTCGTGTCCGTGACCGGCGGCGGCGCCGGCTACAATGCCCAGGACGGCCTCGGCTTCCTGACGCTGACCAACGGGCTGCCCGTCATCGACGGGACCAGCACGTCGGGCACGCTTGGCTGGACGTTCGACAGCGGCTCGGAGAGCTTCGACTTCCTCAGTGCCGGATGGCAGACCCGTCTGACCTACACGATCCGTGTCACCGACAGCCAGGGCGCGACCGTCGACCAGCTGGTCACGATCCTGATCACCGGCACCAATGATGCCCCGGTCCTGGCCGTCGAGACGGTCGATGCGGACATCATCGAGCTTGGCTCGAATGCGGATGTCGGCACGATCAGCACATCGGGCACGATCGACTTCACCGACGTCGACCGGGCCGACAACGCCCACACGGTCAGCGTCGAGGGCGCGCCGGATGCGCTCGGCACGCTGACAGCCACGCGCACGGCCTCTTCGGGCAATGGCGCCACGGGCGAGATCTCCTGGTCCTATGATGTCGATGCCGCGGACGTCGCCTATCTTGCCGAGGGCGAGACCCGCGAGGAGACCTTCACGATCACCCTGCGCGACCGCGCTTCGGGCGGTCTGACCGACACCGTCGAAGTGACCGTCACCATCACCGGCACGAATGACGTTCCGGTCATCACGCTCGATGCGGGCGAGACGACGCAGGACATCGGCGGCGAGACGGCTGTGCGCCGGTCGCTGACCGAAGGCACGAATACGGCATTGACCTCCAGCGGCAGCCTGAACGTCTCCGACGTCGATGTGTCCGATGTGGTCAACGCGGAAGTCGTGTCCGTGACCGGCGGCGGCGCCGGCTACAATGCCCAGGACGGCCTCGGCTTCCTGACGCTGACCAACGGGCTGCCCGTCATCGACGGGACCAGCACATCGGGCACGCTTGGCTGGATTTTTGACAGCGGCTCGGAGAGCTTCGACTTCCTCAGTGCCGGATGGCAGACCCGTCTGACCTACACGATCCGGGTGACCGACAGCCAGGGCGCGACCGTCGACCAGCTGGTCACGATCCTGATCACCGGCACCAATGATGCTCCGGTCCTGGCCGTCGAGACTGTCGAGGCGGACATCACCGAGCTTGGCTCGAATGTGGATGTCGGCACGATCAGCACATCGGGCACGATCGACTTCACCGACGTCGACCGGGCCGACAACGCCCACACGGTCAGCGTCGAGGGCGCGCCGGATGCGCTCGGCACGCTGACAGCCACGCGCACGGCCTCTTCGGCCAATGGCGCCACGGGCGAGATCTCCTGGTCCTATGATGTCGATGCCGCGGACGTCGCCTATCTTGCCGAGGGCGAGACCCGCGAGGAAACCTTCACGATCACCCTGCGCGACCGCGCCTCGGGCGGTCTGACCGACACCGTCGAAGTGACCGTCACCATCACCGGCACGAACGATGCGCCCGTGATCAATGCCGGCGGTACGAGCGGGACGGTCGTTGAGAGCGGATTGCCGCTCGGAGTCTCTCCTGCGAGTGCCGGAAGTGATCTTGAGCCCGCGCCGTTTGTGGACCCAGAGGTCACCAGTGCGCTTGACGGACTTCAGACTGCACCGGGCGATGTCGTGACGGTGCTTGCCACGGTTCAGTCCGAACTGTCGGTGGACGCCGCCCAGGCGATCGTGATCGTCTGGGATTATCTTGATGACGCCTACAGGTCTGCGGGGCCGAACCAGCCCAACGTCAACGAGGCGTTCGTGCGGCTCGGTGTTGAATATGTGCGTTATCTTCAGGAAGGCGGCCAGCCGCTGACGGACCTGATTGCCAAGGCCGAAGGTGACGCCGACTTGAGCGGTCTGCCGGACCGGATGCAGTCTCTGCATGACAACCTGCTGGGCAACCTGAACGCGGGGCCGCTCGGTTCGCGCTTCAGCGAACCGCTGCTGACTGAACTGACCGATCTGGTCTCCGGCGTCGATGCCGGACTGCTCGGCCGTGCTGTCTATTCGGGCAATGAGGGCACATCGGACGTGGATTCCCGGGCCTTTGATGCGGCCAATGACTATGACGCCCCGACGGTGAGCGGCCAGCTGACGGCGAGCGATGTCGACAATGGCGCGACCCAGACCTGGTCGGGCGATGCGGCCGGCAGCTACGGCAGCTTCACGGTCGATGCGACGACCGGCGTCTGGACCTATCAGCTCGACGACGGCGCCGCCGACAGCCTTGCGGCCGGCGAGAGCGAGACCGAGATCTTCACGGTCACCGTCATGGACGACTTCGGTGCGACCGACACGGTGGATGTGACGATCACCATCACCGGCACGAACGATGCGCCTGTGATTGCAGGTGGTCCGGTTTCGGTCACCTACGATGAAGCGGTCGATTTGGTCGGCGCAGCAGGGCAGGGCAATCTGACCGGTGCCCCGCTGAGCGGGACCCTTGATTTCTCGGATGTCGATCTGAGCGACACCCAGACCTTCCGCGTGGTTTCGGCGACCCACATCAACGGCAGCACCGGAAGCCTCTCGGTGGCAGATTTCAACAGTGCCGCACAGGCCCTGATGGATGTGTCGACGTCGGTGTCCTCTTCCGGTTCGGCAGCGGACGGCACCATCAACTGGGTGTTCGAAGCCAGCGATGATTTCTTCGACTACCTGACCGCAGGCGAGAGCGTCGAGATCGCGTATCTGGTCGAGGTTTCGGACGGAAACGGCGGCATTGCGCAGCAGACGATCACGGTTACCGTCAACGGCGCCAATGATATCCTGTTCACCAACAACGGCGAGACAGTTGACCTCACCACGCTGACACCCGACGACGCGCAGGACGGGAACTATCTCGATGCGCTCGACGGCGACGATGTCGTCACTCTGCCCAATTCGGGCGACCCGCTTGCCGGTGAATATGGTCCCGGCAACACTTTCGATGCCGGTGGCGGCAACGACATCGTCCATGGCGGCGACATGGACGACACCATCGACGGCGGCTCCGGCGCAGACCAGCTGTTCGGCAATGGCGGCAATGACGTCCTGCGCGGCGGCACGAACAACGACGAACTGCACGGCGGCGACGGCAACGACACGCTCAGGGGCTTCTCGGGCGCGGACCGTATGTTCGGGGATGCGGACAACGATGCCCTGGAAGGCGGCACCGGAGATGATTTCCTTGACGGCGGAACCGGTACGGACACCGCAGTCTATGTCAGCACCGTCACGCAGGGCATGATCGCACCCACGGCTGACGCCGATCCGGCCACTGCCGGCGACCAGGCAGGCTGGACCGTGACGTCCGGTCCCGAGGGGGACGACAGCCTGATCGGGATTGAGATGATCCAGCACGCGGACGGCCGCTTCCTGCTGGTCGGCAATGGCGGTTTCGCCACCATCCAGGATGCCGTCGATGCTTCCAGCGAAGGCGACATCATCCTGATCGCGCCGGGAACCTATACGGAAAGCGTCGAGGTGGATGTTGCCATCACGCTGATCGGTCATGGCGGCGCGTCCAGCGTCATCATCGACCCGCCGAGCGGATCGGGCATCTCGCTTGTGGGCGACATCGGCGCGGGCACCGTGACCATCGACGGGATCGGTTTCCAGGGCGGCGCCAACGGCGTCAGCGCCACCGGCGACGTCACGGTCGGGCATCTGCAGATCCTGAACTCCACCTTCACCGGCAACACCCAGCATGGCGTGTTCGTCAATGGCGCCGAGAACGGCATCGGCCAGGTGACGGTCGAGACCTCGAGCTTCACCGACAATGGCAACGGTTCCAGCAATGGCGACGGCGACATCGTCCTGTTCGAGTATCATGGCGACGCCACGATCCGGAACGTGACCATCGACAACGACACCGGCACCGCCGACACGGCGATCCAGATTGCCGGCTTCGAGCAGTCCGACTACGATGTGACCATGCCGATCGGCACCGTGCTCATCGACGGGGTCGCGGTGAATGGCGACTTCGACAAGGTCGGCGTCTACATCCAGGGCTACACAGACCTTTCCGGGCTTTCGATCACCGGCCTGAGCGGCACGGTCGCCGCGGGCTGGGGATATGCCACCTACATCAACCCGACCATCGGCAATCCCGACGGGACGCCGGCTGATGTCAACGGCTACCCCGGCACGTTCGAGACCGCGGGCGCCAACGGCACGGTCGACCTGTCGGGCGTCACCCTGACAAACACGGTGGCGGTCAATGTGAGCGACCCCAGCCACCCGCTCTATCCGTTCAACGGGGTCGTTCTCAACGCCATCGTCAACGGAACGCCGGTCGGCGAAACGATCACCGGCACCGGCGGCAACGACCTGCTCGCCGGCGGCGCAGGGAACGACGTTCTCAACGGCGGCGAGGGTGACGACATCCTCATCGGCGGAGACGATGACGACACAGTTTCCGGTGGCGCGGATGCGGACCGGATCATCTATGCGATCGGCGATGGAGCCGACACGGTGACAGGCGGCGAGGCTGGCGATGACAGGGACACCTTCGCGCTGAACGGAACCGCAGGCGACGATACGGTGACAATTGCACTTACCGGCTCGGAGTCCTTCACCGTTGACACGGACGGGGTTGCCGCGGTCCAGGAGGTCACCGCGTCCGAGATCGAGCGCATCGAGCTCGACGGGCTCGGTGGATCCGATACGCTGGTGATCAACGCCACCAACGGCGTTGACCGGATCATCCTGACGTCTGATCCGAATGCGCCTGCGGTCGCGGGTTCGATGGTGATCGTTGCCCTGAATTTCGAAAGCGTCTCGATCAACGGGCTCAATGCCGATGATGTGATCGATGCGTCCGGGTATACCGGGCCGGTTTCGCTCAACGGCGGCGACGGCGACGATATCGTCACGGGTGGTTCGGGCAATGACATTCTCGTCGGCGACGACGGCGACGACATCATGTATGGCGGCGATGGCGACGACACCTTCCGCAACTGGAATCCGGGCACCGACGAGATGTACGGCGAAGACGGGAACGACACCTTTGTCTTCGGTTCGCCCGGGCAGCATACCCCCGGCGAGATCGTCGACGGTGGCGACGGTCAGGACACGATCGTGCATCAGGCGGGCAACGGCATGTTCACGCTGTCGTCCAATGTCAGCAATGTCGAGTTCATCAACACCGGCGGCAGCGGCTTCAGCCCGACCACGCGCGGCATCGACGCCTCGGCCATCGACTATGACGGGATCACGATCTCCGGCGATGCAGGCCAGAACAACCTGATCGGCTCGCAGGGCGACGACATCATCCGCGGCGAAGGCAGCAACAATGCCAATTCCGGCGCTGCCTCCGGTGACGTTCTCGACGGTCAGGGCGGTGACGACGAGCTCTACGGCATGTTCGGCAACGACACCATCACCGGCGGGACCGGCGACGACACGATCGATGGCGGCGACGGGGTGGATGCTGCCGTGTTCAGCGGCAGCTACGGCAGCTACGGCATCAGCTTCGACACGACCACGGGCACCATCGAGGTCACCGACACCGATCCGGCCACCAATGGCAATGACGGCACGGACACGCTCACGGACGTGGAAACACTCGCGTTCAACGACGCGGTCGTTCACATCGTGGATATTGACGGCCAGTTCGGCGCCTTCACCTCGATCGAGGCTGCGGTCAGCCAGGCGTCCGACAACGACATCATCATGGTGATCGGCCGTGCGGCCTCCTACACCGACAGCGTCGATGTGACCAAGCCGCTGAGCTTCATCGGGGTCGATGTGGGCGAAGGCAAGCCCGAGATCGCACCCGCTTCGGGATCTGCGTTCGAGTTGTTGGGGGATCTGGGTGCGGGTTCGACCGTGCTGATCGACGGCTTCACCATCACCGATCCGGGCCGTTCGGGTGTCGAGGCGCTCGGTGGCGTGACGCTGGGAACGCTGCGGGTCGAGAACGCCGACATATCCGGTGCGGCCTATAACGGCATCGAGATCAACGGGGCTGCAATCGGCAACACCGAGATCGTGGACTCCGACTTCACCGGCAATGGCAGCCGTAGTGCCGCCGGTGGTGGCGCCGGAGACATCATGTTCTTCCAGTATACGGGTGACGCGCTTCTGAGCGGGCTCACTCTGACTGGCGACTGGAACGGTGTGGACGGACCGAACACGGGCATCCAGTTCCGCGACGACAATGGGGCTATGGGCACCGTGTCGTTCGTCGACGTGACCCTTGACGGCGTTTATCGCAACCAGCCGATCGGCATCTTCAACTATGACGATGTCGACGGGCTGACCATGACCGACGTCACGGTCAATGCCGACAGCGCGGTCTACAACACAGCCATCAACTTCGACGGCATCACCGGTGACATCGACTTCTCCGATCCGGTGCAGTTCAACAATGTCACGGTGCCGGGCTCCGGCACGGCCCCGCTTGCCAACGATCCGGTGTCGCTGCAGGGCGACAATGCCGGCCAGTCGCTGACCGGCGATGACGAGGCGGAGATCATTCGCGCCTTCGGCGGCAACGACACATTGCGGGGCAATGGCGGCAACGACCTGCTGCTCGGCAACGACCGGACCGGGGCTGCCGACAGCGATGTCGACACGGCCGAATTCTCCGGGTCTTTCTCGGATTACGAGATCACGTTCGGCAATTTCAACGTCGGGTACGGCAGCATTGCAGGCTTCACCATCGATGGCCCGGACGGGGTCGACCAGGTGGGGCAGGTCGAAGTCCTGGTGTTTGACAATGGCGGCGTCACGCCGCAGACGGTGCGGATCGTCGGCTCCGGCGGCTACGAGAGCATCCAGGATGCCGTCGATGCTTCCAGCGAAGGCGACGTCATCCTGATCGCGCCGGGAACCTATACGGAAAGCGTCGAGGTGGATGTTGCCATCACGCTGATCGGTCATGGCGGCGCGTCCAGCGTCATCATCGACCCGCCGAGCGGATCGGGCATCTCGCTTGTGGGCGACATCGGCGCGGGCACCGTGACCATCGACGGCATCGGTTTCCAGGGCGGCGCCAACGGCGTCAGCGCCACCGGCGACGTCACGGTCGGGCATCTGCAGATCCTGAACTCCACCTTCACCGGCAACACCCAGCATGGCGTGTTCGTCAATGGCGCCGAGAACGGCATCGGTCAGGTGACGGTCGAGACCTCGAGCTTCACCGACAATGGCAACGGTTCCAGCAATGGCGACGGCGACATCGTCCTGTTCGAGTATCATGGCGACGCCACGATCCGGAACGTGACCATCGACAACGACACCGGCACCGCCGACACGGCCATCCAGATCGCCGGCTTCGAGCAGTCCGACTACGATGTCACCATGCCGATCGGTACCGTGCTCATCGACGGGGTCGCGGTGAATGGCGACTTCGACAAGGTCGGCGTCTACATCCAGGGCTACACAGACCTTTCCGGGCTTTCGATCACCGGCCTGAGCGGCACGGTCGCCGCGGGCTGGGGATATGCCACCTACATCAACCCGACCATCGGCAATCCCGACGGGACGCCGGCTGATGTCAACGGCTACCCCGGCACGTTCGAGACCGCGGGCGCCAACGGCACGGTCGACCTGTCGGGCGTCACCCTGACAAACACGGTGGCGGTCAATGTGAGCGACCCCAGCCACCCGCTCTATCCGTTCAACGGGGTCGTTCTCAACGCCATCGTCAACGGAACGCCGGTCGGCGAAACGATCACCGGCACCGGCGGCAACGACCTGCTCGCCGGCGGCGCAGGGAACGACGTTCTCAACGGCGGCGAGGGTGACGACATCCTCATCGGCGGAGACGATGACGACCAGCTCCAGGGCGGGCTCGGCTCCGACACGTTCATCTACACGGTGGGCGGCGGCGTCGACACGATCATCGGCGGAGAAGACGCACCATCAACCGAGACCGACCGGGTCGAGATCATCGGCACGGGAACCGTCAATGAGAGCATTCGCGTCACCTTCACGGGCAACGAGGCCTTCGTGGTCGACACCAACGGGTCCGGTGCTCCCAACGAGATCACGGCTTCCGAGATCGAAGAGCTGCACATTGCCGCCAATGGTGCGGCGGTTGAGCTGGTACTCTCCAACAACTCCGACACCGTGGTGCTGACGGGCGATCTCGCAGCGTTCACGCTCGTCATCAATGGCGTAAGCGTGACCGGTGCGGATCTCGGCAGTTTCTCGATCGATGCAAGGGGCGGCAGCGACGTCCTTGATGCTTCCGGCTTCTCCGGTGACGTCACGCTCCTCGGAGGCAACGGCCAGGACACGCTCATCGGTGGAACCGGAAACGATACGCTCAACGGCGGCTCGGGCATCGACACCATGACCGGAGGCGTCGGAAACGACACCTACGTGGTCGACAATGTGAACGATGTGGTGGATGAGACCGGCGGCAACGGCACCGATGAGGTCCAGGCCTCGATCAGCTACTCGCTGGGCATCACCGGAACCGATACCGGCGGCAACGCGGTGACCGCGGGCAACCAGCTTCCGCTGGGCAATGTCGAGAACCTGACGTTGATCGGGTCCAACTCGATCAATGCCTATGGCAACAATGTCGGAAACGTGATTACCGGCAACTCCGGCGCCAACGTCATCGATGGTGGTGATGGCCACGACACGCTTTCGGGCGGGGCGGGTGCTGACACCATCTACGGTGCGGACGGCAACGACACACTGACCGGCGGCGCCGGCGGGGACGACCTGTTCGGCGGTGCCGGCAACGACGAGTTCATCATCGAAGCCGACAACAATCCCGGCAGCGGCACCAACACGGATGCCCAGTCCGACACGATCATCGGCGGCAGCGGGACGGACACGCTGGTCAACGACTCGGGTGAGGATTTCGTTCTCAACGGGTTCGACAGCACCGACCTGACGGAAACCGTCTCGGGTTCCGGAATCGAGCGGATCGACCTGAATGGCCGCACTCTGCTCGGTACAAACAGTGTCAACGCGTTCGATTTCACCAACGCTACGTTCCAGAGCGCGAGTGCCGACGTGGACGTTTCGACACTCGCCGGCGACGACGTGGTTCATGGTGCCGACCAGGACAACATCACCTACGATCTCGGATCCGGCAGTGACATATTCACCAGCACGTTCAATGGAGCACGGGACACCGTCTTCGGCGGCGCTGGCAATGACTTCATTTCCACCGGTGGCGACAATGATGTCCTTGTCGGCGGTGCCGGAGTGGACGAACTCGATGGCGGCGCCGGGAACGACCAGTTCATCATCGAGGCAGACGGCAACCCTGGAAACGGCATCAACACCGATGCCCAGTCCGACCTCATGGTTGGCGGGAACGGTGTCGACACGCTGATCAACGACTCCGGTGAGGACATTGTTCTCGACGGCTTTGTCGGCACGGATGTGACCGGGACCATCTCCGGTTCCGGGATCGAGCGGATCGACCTCAACGGTCACACATTGCGCGGCACCAACGTCGCCAATGTGTTCGACTTTACAAACACCACCTTCCAGGGCATCGGCGCTGCCGTTGATGTTTCGACGCTCGCCGGAGACGACGTGGTTCACGGTGCCGACCAGGACAACATCACCTATGATCTGGGATCCGGCCATGACGAATTCACCAGCACCTTCAACGGGGCCCGTGATACGGTCTTCGGTGGAGACGGTGACGACAACATCTCGACCGGTGGTGACAATGACGTGCTGATCGGCGGTGCCGGGGCGGATGAACTCGACGGCGGCGATGGCAACGACCAGTTCCTGATCGAGGCAGACGGCAATCTCGGCAACGGCATCAATTTCGATGCACAGTCCGACCTGATGGTCGGAGGAAACGGTGTCGACACGTTGGTCAACAATTCCGGTGAGGATATCGTTCTCAACGGGTTCGACAGCACGGATCTGACGGGAGCTGTCTCCGGATCCGGGATCGAGCGGATTGACCTGAACGGTCATGCGGTTCGGGGCACAAGCGCCGCCAACACCTTCGATTTCACCAACGCCATCTTCCAGAGCGCGGGTGCCGTTGTCGATGTTTCGACGCTGGGGGGCGACGACGAGGTCTTCGGTGCCGATCAGGACGGCATCACCTACGATCTGGGCTCCGGCGATGACGAGTTCACGAGCGCGTTCAACGGGGCGCGGGACACCGTCTATGGCGGTGACGGCGACGACACCATCTCCACCGGCGGCGACAACGACGTGCTGATCGGAGGGGCCGGTGCGGACCAGCTCGAAGGCGGTGATGGCAACGACCAGTTCGTCATCGAAGCCGATGGCAACCCGGGCAATGGCACCAACAGCGACGCCCAGTCCGACACGATGATCGGAGGCGACGGTGTCGACACGCTGGTCAACAACTCCGGCGAGGATTTCATCCTCAACGGGTTTGACAGTTCCGATCCCAACGGATCGGTGTCGGGTTCGGGAATCGAACGGATCGATCTGAACCAGCAGACCCTGCTCGGGTCGAACGGCGCAAACCTGTTCGACTTCACCAACACCACGTTCCAGGATGCGGGTGCGGCCACGGATGTGTTCACCCAGGGCGGCAATGACATTGTGCGCGGTGCCGATCAGGACAACATTTCCTACGATCTCGGCTCAGGCAACGACGAGTTCACGAGCAGCTTCGACAACGCCCGCGACACCGTGTTCGGCGGATTGGGCAACGACATCATCGATGGTGGTGGCGACAATGATACGCTGCGCGGCGACGAAGGGAGCGACACGCTTACCGGTGGTGCCGGAAGCGATGATCTTGACGGCGGCAGCGGAACCGACTGGCTCGACTATTCCATCGATGGCGGGCCGAACGGGGCTGCGATCAACCTTGGCGAAGTCAACATCCGGTTTGTCCGGGTTGGCACAGATGTTGAGGAAGTGCTCGCAGGAGGCACCGTTCTGAACGGCAACCGCGCTTCGGACAGCCGGGGGTCGACCGATGTTCTGAGAACAGCTGCGGGGACCAACGCCACGTCCGGTGTGTCGAGC
The DNA here is from genome assembly GCA_965233445.1 of Hoeflea sp. Classification (GTDB taxonomy): domain Bacteria; phylum Pseudomonadota; class Alphaproteobacteria; order Rhizobiales; family Rhizobiaceae; genus Hoeflea. The sequence goes on along the minus strand of OZ247491.1, from coordinate 3,119,116 downwards.
TTCGAAAATGTTCGCGGTACGCGCTACGGCGACTACATCATCGGCTCGATCCTCGCCAACACGATCATAGCCGGTCTCGGCGACGACGTGGTGCGTGCCGGCGAAGGCAACGACACCATCATCTACAGTGTCGGCGATGGTGCGGACGCACTCTTCGGCGGCCTTGACACGGATACGCTGGACCTCGGCGGCACAGGGCTGGACGACGTGCTCAGCGTGACTGTCTCGGCGGGCGCCGTTGCCGGTATCGGCGGTGGTACCGTTGCGGAGATCGAGCGTGTTGTCCTTGATCTGGGCGCCGGAATCGACACCGTCGATTTCTCGTCCTCGACGTCCGGCATCTCGGTCAACCTGGGAACGGAAAGAGCAACAGGCTTCGTCAACGGGCGGTTCGACAATGTCGAGAACATCATCGCGACCGGGTTTGCCGACACGCTGATCGGTGACGCCAATGCCAACGTATTGCGCGGCGGCGACGGCGACGACACCATTGATGGCGCAGGTGGCGACGACACGCTCTACGGCGATGCAGGCGACGACATCCTCATCGGCGGTGCGGGCGACGACCGGCTGGAGGGCGGCGACGACGCTGACACCTTCCGCTACTCCGTTGGTGACGGCACCGATGTCGTTATCGGTGGCGAAGGTGTCACTGCCGGCCTCGATGAGGACCGGGTTGAGGTCACCGCCGGCCCGGCCGACACGATCCGCGTGACCATCACGGGCACCGAGAGCTTCGATATCGACACGGACGGTGTCCTTTCGACGGACGAACTCACCGCCACCGAGATCGAGCAACTGCACATCGACGGCAATGGCGCTTCGCTTGTGGTGCGGCTGACCAGCGCTCCGGACAATGTCTCGCTTACCGGCGACCTGTCCTCGTTCTCGCTGTTCATCAACGGCGTGACGATCACCGGTGCTGGACTGGGCGCTCTGACCCTTGACGGTCTGAACGGGGACGATGTCATCGATGCTTCGGGTTTTGCCGACGCTGTGACGCTGATTGGCAGCAACGGCGACGACAACCTCACCGGCGGGTCGGGCAATGACCTGCTTCAGGGCGGGGGTGACAATGACACGCTCAATGGCGGCGAAGGGGACGACCGTCTGGAAGGCGGTTCGGGCAACGACACGCTGAATGGCGGCGATGACAACGACACGCTGTTGGGCGGCTGGGGCGATGACGTGCTCGACGGAGGAAACGGGACGGGCGACTGGGCGGATTATTCCGATGTCAACGGCCCCGTGACCGTGGACCTGGCCCTGGGCGGACCGCAGGACACCGTGGGTGCAGGCATCGACACGATCTCCAATGTCGAGAACATCCGCGGCACCAACCGCAACAATGCCGGTGACACCCTGTCGGGCAACAACAGCGCAAACGTGATCGAAGGCCTGAATGGCGATGACATCATCAACGGGCTGGGTGGCGACGATACCCTCTACGGAGGCGACGGCAACGACGTCATCGGCGGAAACAACGGCAACGATGTCATTGACGGCGGTGCCGGCGACGACAGGATCGATGGCGGTGCCAATGACGACATCATTGACGGCGGTTCCGGCGCCGATGAGTTGATCGGCGGTTCCGGCAACGACCAGTTCCTGCTTGGCGGTGCCGACAGCGACGAAATCGGAACCACCGTCGAAGGCGGCAGCGGCAATGACATCATCGAGTTGCTGAGCGACATCACCGTGGATGATTTCGACCCCAACAGCGTCGAACGTCTGGATACCGGCGGGTTCGCGATCAACGGGACCGATCAGAGCGGAAATCCGAATGTGATCGACCTGTCAGGCCTCGACAATGTCGGCGGCGAGCAAGTGATCATCAACGGCTTCCGCGGCAATGACGTGCTCACCGGCACCGATGACGTCCTGGGCGACATCATCAACGGTGGTGACGGCATGGACACCATCAATGGCGGCGGCGGTAACGATGAGCTCAATGGCGGCGCCGATGATGACACCATCAACGGCGGCGCTGGCAACGACATCATCGATGGCGGCACCGGTTCCGACACGCTCAATGGAGACACCGGCAACGACACCTTCCTGCTTGATGGCGACGAGGTTGGCACCACGGTCGACGGCGGCGGCAACACCGACACCATCGCGTTGCAGGGCGACATCACGGTCGAGAACTTCGATCCCGCGAACGTGGAGCGGATCTTCACCGACGGCCATTCCATCAACGGTTCCGGCGGCACCGGCTCCAACCGGACGATCGACCTTCGCGGCATGACTTCGGTCGATGCGAACGGTGCGACGATCGCGACGGGCGTGACGGTCAATGCCGGCCAGGGCGTCGATAATGTCTGGGGCACCAATCAGAACGACACGCTCAATGGTGGCGCTCAAGATGACGTGCTGAACGGCGAGGGCGGCGACGACCTGCTCAACGGCGGGTCGGGCGACGACATCGTCAACGGCGGCTCGGGCAACGACATCATTGATGGCGGCACCGGTTCCGACACGCTCAATGGAGACACCGGCAACGACACCTTCCTATTGGATGGAGACGAGACCGGCACCACGGTCGATGGCGGCGGCAACACCGATACCATCCAGCTGCAGGGCGACATCACGGTGGGGAATTTCGATCCTGCGAACGTGGAGCGGATCTTCACCGACGGCCATGCCATCAACGGTTCCGGCGGCACCGGCTCCAACCGGACGATCGATCTTCGCGGCATGACTTCGGTCGATGCGACCGGCGCGACGATCGCGACCGGGGTGACTGTCAATGCAGGCGAGGGCGTCGACACTGTCTGGGGCACCAGCCAGAACGACACGCTCAATGGCGGCGCCCAAGATGACGTGCTCCACGGCGAGGGCGGCGACGACATCCTCAACGGGGGGGCGGGCAACGACATCGTCCACGGCGGTTCCGGCAATGACATCATTGATGGCGGCACCGGTTCCGACACGCTCAATGGAGACACCGGCAACGACACCTTCCTGCTCAACGGCGATGAAGTCGGCACCACGATCGATGGCGGCGGCAACACCGACACCATCCAGTTGCAGGGCGACATCACGGTGGAAGATTTCGATCCCACGAGCGTGGAGCGGATCTTCACCGACGGCCATGCCATCAACGGTTCCGGCGGCACCGGCTCCAACCGGACCATCGATCTGCGTGGTCTGACCTCGGTCGATGCGAACGGCGCGACGATTGCGACCGGCGTGACGGTCAATGCAGGCGAGGGCGTCGATCATGTCTGGGGCACCAATCAGAACGACACGCTCAATGGTGGCGCTCAAGATGACGTGCTGAACGGCGAGGGCGGCGACGACGAACTCAGGGGCGGCTCCGGCAACGATGTCCTCAACGGCGGTGCCGACAACGACATCCTCGATGGTGGAACCGGAGCCGACACACTGAACGGCGGCAATGGCAACGACGTCATCCTGCTCAATGGCGATGAAGTCGGCACCACGGTCGACGGCGGCGGCAACACCGACACCATCCAGTTGCAGGGCGACATCACGGTGGAGACCTTCGATCCCGCGAATGTGGAGCGGATCTTCACCAACGGCCATGCCATCAACGGTGCGGGCGGAACCGGCTCCGACTTCACGATCGATCTGCGTGGTCTGACCTCGGTCGATGCGAACGGCGCGACGATTGCGACCGGCGTGACGGTGAATGCCGGCCAGGGCGTCGACACGGTCTGGGGCACCAGCCAGAACGACACCATTGACGGCGGTGATCAGGACGACGTGCTGAACGGCGAGGGCGGCGACGATACGCTTATGGGCGGCGGCGGCGACGACGTGATCCACGGTGGTGCAGGCAACGACATCATCGATGGTGGCGCCGGGTCCGATACGCTCAACGGAGATGCGGGCGACGATACCTTCCTGCTCAACGGCAACGAAGTCGGCACCATGATCAATGGTGGCGGCAACGCGGACACGATCGAATTGACGGGCGACATCATGGTCGATGACTTCGGGCCCGGCCAGTTCGTCGGCGTCGAGCGGATCGACACCGGTGAGGTTGACGCCGATACAGGCTTCACGATCAACGGCTCCAGCGGGGGTGGTGATGGCGGTGCCAACACCATTGACCTCTCCGGTCTCGACAACACCGGCACCCGCTCGGTGATCATCAACGGGCTGGAGGGGAATGACATCCTGACCGGAACCAATGACACGGCGTTGGGAGACATTCTGAACGGCGGAGCCGGTCTGGATCAGTTGTTCGGTGGCGCCGGGAACGACATTCTCAATGGCGGTATCGGTCAGGACACTCTGACAGGTGATGGCGGAGCGGATACTTTCGTGTTCGACGATGAAGCTCTCCAGAATGCCATCAACAACGGCGTTCAGGACCTGATCGCGGATTACGACTTCGGTGAAGGGGATGTGGTCGATCTGTCCGATCTGCTCGGCGGGTTGGGTGTCAACGAGACCAACGAGGGTCAGTTCGTGAAGCTCACGGGCAACGTCCTTGAAGTCGATGCCCACGACGGCAATGGCTTCGTCCAGATCGCCGAGTTCGCGACGGCTCCGGGCGCCGATGCCCTGCGGATCCTTGTCGAGGACGACAACACGACCTCGGTAACAATCTAACCCTGCAGGTCCCGGTCCCGCTGAGGGGCCGGGACCTGGTTGCATTCACCCAGCAAGCCGCTATAGGTGCCCGCGCTCAGTTCAGTGCGGGAAACGCGTGATACAGGTCGATTTGAGCATGCTGATTGCCCAGAATGCGGGTCTCATGGACAGGGGTAGCGGACCGGCACCGGAGTCCCGGCGCTCGGACTTGCCTTGGGTGGTGGTGCCCGTCCTGTGGGTCCTTCTCCTTCTCGCCGGCTGCCAGGCCTCCGGTCTGGGCGATGGGTTGACCGCATCGGGGGGCAACGTCGCTCCGTTGGCGAATTCGACCTATGGCGCCGGACAGGTGACCGTCACCGTCCTGTTGCCGACGGATCCGGAGTTGAGACGGCAAGCCGCGGACATTGCCGACGGCGCAAAGCTCGCGGTCGATGATCTGGGGGGCGGTCAGATCATGCTCGACATCCACACGTCCACCTCGACTTCCGGACAATCCGTGGAGGCCGTCCGGACAGCCGCGGGCAGCGGAAGCAAGCTCATTGTCGGCCCTGCCACCAATTCGGAGGTGTCACGTGTGATTGCCGGAGCCAGTCTGCCAAGACCGCCGATCCTGGCGCTCGTGGCCAACAACTCTTCCGGCGGCAAGGACATCTGGCCGCTTTACGGCGATGCGATCGACAGTGCGCTGGAAGGCGTCAGCGTCGCAATCGCGGCGGAGCAAAAGAACATCGTCGTCGTGCACGAAGCGGACTTCCCCCCTGAAAACCTCCTGCGGCTCAGGGAGGGAATCAGGCTCAATGGCGGCAACACCGTCGGATTCGTTGCGTATCCGTCGAGCGGGACCAATCTGCGCCGGTCCTTCGCCGCCCAGGCCCAGACCTTCTCGAAGGCGAATGCGATCGTGCTTCTCGGCGGTGGTCAGGCGATTGGCCAAGTCATCGACATTCTGGCGTCGGGTGAGTTCGGCGCGTCAATTACAACGGCTATCGCCACGTCCCTTCTGCCGGAAGAGATGTACAAGCGACCCTCCGCCCAGGGGCTGATGCTGGCCATTCCGTCAACGTCCGATGTCGGTGTGATTGCCGACCGTTTCAAAGCGAAATACGGCCGTGACCCCAGCTACGATGCTGCGATCGGCTATGATTCGGTTGCCATCGCCGCCGGGCTGGTTCGAACGGGCGGTCCTGACGCGATCACAACTGCGAACCTCACGTCTGCCCAGGGTTTCAGGGCTGCCACCGGCCTGTTCAGATTCAGGCCGGATGGACGCATCGAGCGCCGGATGATCGTCCATCGCATAGAGAATGGCAGCCTGAAGACCATCCGGGAGGAAGGCGAGGGGTTTTGAAGCTTCGAGATCGCATTCCGTCACGCCATTTGCATCGGACGGGGCGCGAATACCGGTTTGGCGAAACTTGGCCCGCTGACACGATCTGAGATCCTTCCTTCGAAGGAATCCTGTTCAGTTGGCTCAATCGGTTTCATTGCCGACGACAGCCTTCGTGCACCGCTGCAACACCCTTGCCCCGCACTCGCTGGGCGCCAGTATGAATTCGCTAAGTCGTTGAAAGAATGGTGGGCGCGACAGGGATTGAACCTGTGACCCCTGCCGTGTGAAGGCAGTGCTCTCCCGCTGAGCTACGCGCCCGTCGTCGCGCGGGGATCGGGTCCCGGGGGCGAACGGTGTGCGCGGTATAAGCGTTGCGGCGGCCCGGCGTCAAGCCGCAGAATGCGGCTCCCGGCGGGTTTTTGCCGGCGGCTCGCTCAGCCTCGTCCGCCGGTCGCGGGTGTGACGGCAACCCGTGTGAGCAGCCGTGCGACAAGCGCCGGGTCCAGTTCATCGAAATGCGGGATCACCACGTCGGGCGAAAAGCTCTCGACGGGTTTGTCCGAATAGCCGAACGGCACGGCAATGGCCGGAATCCCGGCATTCTGCGCGGCGAGGATGTCGTTGACGCTGTCGCCGATCATGACGGCCGCGCTGGCGCTTCCGCCGGCGCGCTCGATCGTTCCCAGAATGTGGCCTGCATGGGGCTTGCGCACCGGAAACGTATCGCCACCGGTAATCGCGGCGAAGCGCGGGGTCAGGTCCAGGGCATCGAGCAACTGCCGGGCCAGAGCTTCGGTCTTGTTCGTGCAGACGGCCAGCCGCATGCCTGCTGCCTGAAGCCGGTCGAGCGCGCCGATCAGGCCGGGGTAGGGCTTCGAGCGTCCCGGCATCTGCCGGGCGTAATGGGCCAGAAAGGCCTCGAGTGCGGTTTCGAGCTGTTCGGGCGAGCCCGGATGGCCATGCATCGACCATGCCCGCTCGATCATCACCCGCGCGCCCTGGCCAACCAGCCATGTCACGTCTTCGAAGGTGACATGCGGGTGCGCGTTCATGTCCATGACATGGTTGAGGCTGTCGATCAGGTCGGGCGCCGTGTCGACAAGGGTCCCGTCGAGGTCGAAGATGACAAGTGGCTGGCTCATCGGATTGTCGGTTTCCTTCATTGTCGCGGGTTTGCGCGGGAAGCCTTAGCAGCCGCGCCGGAGACGGGCAATCGCGATCGGGATCGGGCCAAGGTTCGGGTCCGATTGAGGGCTGAAAGCGGCCGAATGCGCTGGGCGGGCAACGGAATTCCCGCTGCGGCGGCAACTGGCGGCATGGCGGGCTTTGCCTCCCGCGCCTTACATGCTAACAGGCGGACCGGTATCAACAACGACGGCAGGCTGGCATGGATGCCACGCAACTCAAGATCCAGGCCGCGAAGGCCGCTCTCGACCATGTCGAGGACGGGATGCGGCTTGGAATCGGCACCGGATCGACCGCAGACGAGTTTGTCCGGCTGCTCGCCGAAAAGGTGGCTGACGGTTTCAAGGTTCACGGGGTTCCGACCTCCGAGCGCACCGCGCGCCTCTGCGTCGAACTCGGGGTTCCGCTCTATTCGCTCGACGACATGCCGGAACTCGATCTGACGATCGACGGGGCGGACGAGATCGATCGTTCGCTGACGCTGATCAAGGGCGGCGGCGGCGCCCTGCTGCGCGAGAAGATCGTGGCCGCCGCATCCTCGCGCGTCATCGTGATCGCCGATGAGTCCAAGCTGGTCGAAACGCTTGGCCAGTTTCCGCTTCCCATCGAGGTGGCGAAGTTCGGGATGGTGGCGACGCAGAAGGCCGTCGAGCGGCTGGCGTCCAAACTGGGGCTGAGCGGAGCCATCGAGCAGCGCACCGACAAGGATGGCGCCTACCTCACCGACGGGGACCATTTCATCCTCGATGCATCTTTTGGCCGCATTCCCGATGCAGAAGCGCTGGCCAACGGGCTCGCTGCGATTCCGGGCGTGGTCGAACACGGATTGTTTCTCAACATGGCAAGCGCCGCGATCATCGCTTCACCGGGCGGTGCGCGCACCTTGCTTGCAACAGACCCCTAACAGGAGTGAAACCGAACATGATTAGTCACACCGGTCTCAAGCGTTTCGGCGCCGGGTTGATCGTCGCTTCCAGCCTGGTCTTTTCCGGCAATGCCGTAAAGGCCCAGGAACTGAGCGAGTCCCATCTGTCGGCCGCGCGCGCAGCGATCACCGCGCTGCAGTCCACCGATCAGTTCGATGCCATCATCCCGGCTGCGGCACAGGAACTCAAGGTTCAGCTGATCCGCGCCAATGGCGACCTCGAGGCGGTCATTTCCAGCACGGTCGACGAGGAGGCGCTGAAGATCGTCAGCCGCCGCGGCGATCTGGAGCGGGAAGCTGCGCAGATCTACGCCAAGGCGTTCACCGAGCAGGAACTGACGGCGATTGCCGATTTCTACAATTCGCCCGCCGGTCAGAAGCTGATCGAGAACGGCCCGCTGGTGACCCGCGAGCTGATCAAGTCGGCCGAGATCTGGTCGTCCGGCATCGGTCGTGATCTGGCGCAGAACGTCAACGCGGCGCTGCAGGAGAAGATCGGCGCCCGGCCGAAGGTCAACGCCGAGGAATAAGCGGCCCGGTCCGCCATGCGTCTCAGGTAAACGGCCATCACAATCTTGTGCGAGGCGTTCAATTCAAAGCCCGGGTGTCCAGCTCGGGCTTTTTGTTTCGGTTTCGCGTCGCTACATATTGCGGCGCGACGGGCGGTGCCCTCCCGGAACCCGCCCTTTGCGTTGCACCTGTTCTGACGGCAGCATTTTGACTGATCGATTTGTACGATCCGAGGTTTATGAAAGGACCGCCATCCATGAGCGAATTCGACTACGACCTTTTTGTGATTGGCGGCGGTTCCGGCGGCGTCCGCGCGGCGAGACTGGCGGCGGGGCTGGGCAAGAAAGTTGCGATCGCGGAGGAATACCGGCTTGGCGGCACCTGCGTGATCCGCGGCTGCGTGCCCAAGAAGCTGTTTGTCTATGCCTCCCAGTTCTCCGAGCATTTCGAGGATGCGAAAGGCTATGGCTGGACCGTCGGCAAGTCCGAATTCGACTGGGGCACGCTGGTCGCCAACAAGGATCGGGAGATCGACCGGCTCGAGGGGCTCTATCATCGCGGCCTGGAAAATGCCGGGGCCGAGATCATCGCCTCGCGCGCGGAGCTGACCGGGCCGAACTCGATCCATATCAAGGCCACGGGCCAGGAAGTGACCGCACGCCACATCCTCATTGCGGTCGGCGGCACGCCCAACCCGCATGCCTCGCTGCCGGGCCATGAGCTTTGCATCAAGTCCAACGAGGTGTTTCACCTCGACACTTTGCCCAAGGCGATCATCATCGCGGGCGGCGGCTACATTGCCGTGGAGTTCGCCAACATCTTCCACGGCCTCGGCGTCGAAACGACCCTGATCTACCGGGGCAAGGAAATCCTGTCGCGCTTCGACATGGACATGCGGCGCGGCCTGCATGCGGCGATGGAGGAAAAGGGCATCCGGATCCTGTGCCACGAGATCTTCGACCGGATCGAGCGCGGCGCCGATGGCCGGCTTGTCGCCCACACCAACCAAGGCAAGTCCCTGGTCGCCGACCAGGTGATGCTGGCGCTCGGGCGTGATCCGAACACCGATGGCCTCGGGCTCGAGGCCGCCGGAGTGGAAACCGGACCCAAGGGCGAGATCCTTGTTGACGAATACTCCCGTTCGAATGTCGAAAGCATCTACGCCGTGGGCGACGTGACCAACCGGGTGGAACTGACGCCGGTCGCGATCCACGAATCGATGTGCCTGATCGACACGCTCTACCGGGACCGTCCGACATCACCCGATCACGATCTCATCGCCACGGCGGTGTTTTCGCAGCCCGAGATCGGAACGGTGGGGCTGTCGGAGGATGACGCGTCGAAGAAGTTCGATGAACTCGAGATCTACCGGGCCGAATTCCGCCCGATGAAGGCGACGCTCTCGGGACGTTCGGAAAAAACCATCATGAAGCTCGTGGTCAATGCCGAAGACCGCAAGGTCCTCGGCGCGCATATTCTCGGTCATGATGCAGGCGAACTGGCGCAGATCCTCGGCATCGTTCTCAAGGCCGGCTGCACCAAGGACGACTTCGACCGCACCATGGCGGTGCATCCGACCGCATCGGAAGAACTGGTGACGATGTACCAGCCGAGCTACCGGATAAAGGGCGGCGAGCGGGTCTGACCGCCAATGACGGGAAGCCGATGGACCGCTCAGCCTTCTTCGCCCACCTGACCGAAACCGATCCGCATCTGTTTGCCGACGGCATGTCGGAGGCGCAGCAGGCGGGCCTTTCGGTCAAGCTCGACGTGTGGGCGAAATGGTATGCACAGGACCATCCCGTGACCTATCTGGCCGCCGCGCTCGGCCAGATCCATCACGAGACCGGCGGACGCATGCAGCCGGTGCTCGAAGCCTTTGCGTCCGACCGGGCCGGTTCCGCCGAGCGTCTGCAGAAGGCCTGGGACGAGGGTCGCCTCAGATGGGTTCGCGCGCCCTACTGGCTGCCGGACGAAACCGGCCGCCATCCGGTGGGGGGAGGCGACATACAGCTCACCCACCGGCGCAACTACCTCGCAGCCAATGCGGGCCTCTTCCGCCGCTTCCATGTCAGGGTCGGCCTGGACGAGAATTACGACCTGATCCTCGACCCGGTCGTTTCGGCCCATGTGGCCTTCTGCGGCATGATCGAAGGCTGGTTCCGACCCTGCAGGCTCGATGATTTCCGCACCCCGTCAGGGCTTGACTATGCGGCCGCGCGCGACATCGTGAACGGGGATGCCGGCCTGATCGGCGAACGCATCGCGCGCAGTTGCGCGACCTTCGAGGCAGCGCTCAGGGCCGCGGGTGCGGATCGTGATTTCGGACCTCCGTCCGGGGCTGTCGATTGGCCGGAGCCAGGCCGCGGTCTGCCCTGATTGCGGAAAATGCAATACCTTACAGCGTGTTGGGCCGTAAAGCCGAGACGCCGATTCAGAAAGTTCAGAAAGTGATTCATGCGTAAAGACAACAGTGGCCACCCGGATGATGTCTGGTCTCCTGACGATGCCGACGAAACCGTCGAACCGGCAGGCAGCGGGCTGGTCGCCTATTTCGGCTACGGCTCGCTGGTCAACCGGGCGACGCTCAGGACCGGCATCGTCGCCGCGCATCGCGCCCGGCTCAAGGGCTGGCGGCGGTCCTGGCGGTCGAGGCCGGATGGCGGCCCGTCGCCATCGCAGACCGCTGCCGCCGGCGTCACGCCGTCGTTTCTGACCGCGGGCCGTGCCGAGGATGCGGCGATAGATGGCCTGCTCATCGTCGACTACGCGCACAATCTCGCAGCTGTGGATGCGCGGGAGTTTCACTATCATCGCCGCCGGATCAACCTCGAGGACCTCGAACTCGCCGATCCGTCGGGCATCGCGGAAAACAGCGAGAGCGGGGGGCACGGGCTCGGCTCGAGGATTGCGCTTTATGTCTATGAGGGGCGCACCGATCTTCCGCACGCGCCCGGACCGGCGCCGATCCTGCGGTCCTATCTCGACGCCGTCATGCAGGGCTTCCTGCGCGAATTCGGAGAGGCCGGCCTGCACCGGTTCGTGGCCGAAACCGATGCGTTCCACACGCCGATCCACGAGGACCGCGAAGCGCCGCTCTACCCGCGCGCGGTCACCCTGTCGGCAGACGAGGCGGAGCTGTTCGACGCAGCCCTGAAGGCGGTCGCGGGCCCGGGCGCAAACTGATTCGACGCGCCGGGTTTGCACAGGGCAAAACTATCGCTATAAGCCCGGGCTTATCAGAAGAACGGGCGGCATGCCCTCAAATCACCGGTGAACGACATGGCACAGAACTGGACCCCGAAAAGCTGGCGCAACAAACCGATCCAGCAGGTTCCGGACTATCCGGACGCGCAGGCGCTCGAAGCCACTGAAGCACGTCTGGCCAAGTTTCCGCCGCTCGTTTTTGCGGGCGAGGCCCGGCGGTTGACCTCGGCGCTTGCCGGTGTCGCCGAAGGCAGGGGCTTTCTGCTTCAGGGCGGTGATTGCGCCGAGAGCTTCGCCGAGCACGAAGCCGACAACATTCGCGACTTCTTCCGCGTGTTCCTGCAGATGGCGGTGGTGCTGACCTTCGGCGCGCAGCAGCCGGTGGTCAAGGTCGGCCGTATAGCCGGCCAGTTCGCCAAGCCGCGTTCGTCCAACATCGAGAAGAAGGACGGCATCGAGCTGCCGAGCTACCGCGGCGACATCATCAACGGCATCGAGTTCGAGGAGAGCGCCCGTATTCCCAATCCGGAGCGCCAGATCATGGCCTACCGGCAGTCGGCCGCGACGCTCAACCTTCTGCGCGCCTTCGCCCAGGGCGGCTATGCCAACCTGGACAATGTGCACCAGTGGATGCTCGGCTTCGTCAAGGACAGCCCGCAGGCCGAACGCTACCGCAAGCTCGCCGACCGGATTTCGGAAACCATGGACTTCATGAAGGCCATCGGGATCAATGCCGACAACCAGCCCAATCTGCGCGAAACCGATTTCTTCACCAGCCACGAGGCTCTGCTGCTTGGCTACGAGGAAGCGATGACGCGCACCGATTCCACCTCGGGCGACTTCTACTCGACCTCGGGCCACATGATCTGGATCGGTGACCGCACCCGCCAGACCGACCATGCGCATGTGGAATACTGCCGCGGCATCAAGAACCCGATCGGGCTGAAATGCGGTCCCTCGCTTGATCCCGACGAGTTGCTCACGCTGATCGACATTCTCAACCCGGCCAACGAGGCGGGCCGTCTGACCCTGATCGCGCGCTTCGGCCATGACAAGGTGGCCGATCACCTGCCCAAGCTGATCCGCGCCGTCGAGCGGGAGGGCCGCAAGGTGGTGTGGTCGTGCGATCCGATGCACGGCAACACGATCACGCTCAATTCCTACAAGACGCGGCCCTTCGAGCGGATCCTGTCGGAAGTGGATTCGTTCTTCCAGATCCACCGCGCCGAGGGCACCCATCCGGGCGGCATCCACATCGAGATGACCGGCAAGAATGTCACCGAATGCACCGGCGGCGCCCGCGCGCTTTCGGGCGAAGACCTGCAGGACCGCTATCACACCCATTGCGACCCGCGTTTGAACGCCGACCAGGCACTGGAACTCGCCTTCCTGGTGGCGGAACGCATGAAGGGCGGTCGGGACGAAGAAAAGCAGGTCGTCAACGGCTAGTTCGCCGGGTTGCCGACTGAACGAACTGCCAAAACGCCGGGGGAAAACCCCGGCGTTTTTGTAAGTGATTGCAAGATTTTGCAGTGAATATTCGGTCCCTTCAGCCTAGGCTGGGTGGCCCGCAATCCCGGTGTGGCCGTCGCCCGGAGCAGGCCACCCGCAGGGTCTGTACCCGGCTTGCCGCCGGGGCGACATTCAAAGAGGCTTTCTATGGAACCCAATTGCCGGACCAGCGTTTTGAGCAGATGGCATCTTTCGTTAATGCCGGGGTGGCGCATTAAGGAATTCCTCTCAAGGTCATCCGGCCGGTAAGCACTCAATGACCTTTTTCGAATGGCTTGAAATCATCTACGCCTACTGCACCAGCGCGGAGCCCGTTGCGAACTGGCGCCCGATTACCATCTCGACCAACATTGCCATTGCGCTTGCCTATTTCTGGATTCCGACGGACATGGCGATCGTTTTCTATCGCTGGCGGCGCGAGATCCCCTTCCCGTGGCTTTGGGCGGGGTTCGCTGTCTTCATCATCGCCTGCGGTGTCAGCCATCTTGCGCATGCATTCCATGCACTTCGCCAGGCAACGCCCTATTCGGTCATCGAGCTTTCGGTCTTGGTGCTGACGGCCGTGGTTTCTCTTGTCACCGCAGTCGGCTTCACCTTCATCCTGCCCCGGATCATGACCCTGACCGCGCCTTCGGAGATCAAGAAGCGGCTGGAGGCGGAAGTCGAGAGGGCCACGGCAGATCTCGAACAGGCGCTGGAAACCGAACGCCTGCTGCTTCTCGAAGTGCACCACCGCGTCAAGAACAACCTCCAGATCACCGCCAGCCTGGTCGGGCTTCACCTTCGCCAGGTTCCGCTTGAGCATCGAGAGCCGCTCGAGGTGCTCAGGACGCGCATCTATGCCATGGCCGACATCCACAACCAGCTTCAGGAAGCGGGCGTGAGACGGCTTTCGGCGGGGCAGTTCCTGGATGAGCTGTGCAGGAAATCGAAGGTCGCATTCGGGCGCGAAGACATCGAGCACAATCTGCGCGGCGATGACTGGAGCGTCTCCTTCGAACAGGCGACGCCGTTTTCATTGCTGATGAACGAAGTGGTTTCCAAGATCTTCAAGACGGCCTTTGCGAACGGGGCGGGCAGCCGCATAGAGATCAGGTTCAGCCGCAATGAAGGGCTCAACAGGACGTCTGTTTCAGACGATGGATCCCCGATCGTCTATGACGCGTCGGGGCAGGAAATCGACGCGAAGCTGATCCGGTCTCTCGCCGAACAGCTCGGCGCCCGGGTGTCCTGGACCGAACTCCCCAACGGCGGCAACGAATTCGCCATCGAGTTTGCCGCCGAGTGAGCCAGCCGTGGCCCGCGGGGATCGGCCCGGGGCCGACACGAGACCCGAACTCGGCAGTCTTGTCGCGGAAAATACCAGCAGCGCTCCTAGGGCGCATCAGCATTACGTCACTGGCTGCACATGGGATTGCAACCACCTGATCTTGTTGAACAAGCGCCTGCTTGGGCCCGGACATGTTTTTTTCGGCGAAGATCGTTTCCTGTCGCCACAAACGGTTTGTCCAGACCCGGGTTGATCGTTAATAATCGAATGATCTGGATTGTGTTTTTGGGATTGGGCGAGGTGTATTTTGTCTAAAAATCTTAGCTGCAGATCTGTTCTTGCATTCATTGTCTTGATTCTGACCTGCGGTCTGGCTGGAATGTCACTGGCTCAGGATATGTCCGCTGGACCCAGAACGATTATCGTCATGGATGGCTCGGGGTCGATGTGGGGGCAGATCGATGGTGTGCCGAAGCTCGAGATCGCCCGTGAAACTGTCGCAGACGTGCTCAAGGACCTCCCGTCCTCGCGGGAACTCGGGTTGATTGCCTATGGTCACCGGACGCGCGGGGACTGCAGCGACATCGAGATCATGGTTCCGCCAGCGGCGGGAACGGCCGGTGCGATCTCCGAGGCGGTCAACACCATGCGCTTCCAGGGTCGGACACCATTGTCCGATGCGGTCCGCCGCGCCGCCGAAGAATTGCGCTACACCGAAAACCCGGCCACCGTGGTCTTGGTGACCGACGGCATCGAGACCTGCAGCGCCGATCCTTGCGCGCTCGGCAAGGAACTCGAAGAGGCCGGAGTCGAATTTACCGCGCATGTCGTCGGTTTCGGCCTGACCCGTCAGGAAGGGCTCGAACTCTCCTGCCTGGCGCGCAACACCGGTGGCTCCTATTTCGATGCATCTGACCGGGAAGGACTGGGCAAGGCGCTCGATCAGGCGATCAAGACTGCCGCTCCGGCGGAGGCCCCCACTGCACCGGCGCCGGAACCGGTTCAGCCGCAGGCCACGCTCGATGCCGCCGACAGCGCCGCCATCACCACGGCCGTGGAGGTCACCTGGACTGCCGACCGCAGCGAGCGTGACTATATCGACGTGGCGCCCATCGACGCGCCGCCCTTCGAGTGGGCGGCCTGGGCCGAACTTGGCGAGGGCAACACCGTGATGCTGCGCATGCCACCGGAACCCGGCGACTACGTGATCCGCTACATCGCCCCCGATGCCCCCGAGCCGGTTGTTGCAAGCCGCCAGATCAAGGTGATCGAGGGCGAATTTGTTCTCGACGGTCCGCTGACCGTCCAGGTGGGCGAGCGCTTCAGCGTCAACTGGCGCGGGCCGGAAGGAGAGGGCAATTACATCGACATCATGGAGAAGGGGTCGAACGCGACGGAGAACGAACCCTCCTATGCCTGGACCAGGGACGGCGATCCGGCAGTCCTCAGGGCGCCGGTCACACCGGGCGAATATCAGTTGCGTTACGTTGTGCAGGGTGAGCGCGAGCGGGTGGTTGGTCTGTCCGTGCCGTTGAACGTGATCGAAGGCAGGGCCGAAATCGAAGCGGCGGCAGAGGTGGCGCCCGGAGCCGTGTTCCCGGTTCGCGCCCGCGGGCCGCAGCAATCGGTTCACTGGGTCGATATCGTCACACCGGGTTTTTCCGAATTCAGCGGCGAGATCGGCTATTTCTACCTCGGCGAGCCAGGCACGCCGTTTACGGAAGGCAGCCTGACGGCGCCGGCGGAGCCCGGCAGCTACGATCTTCGCTACGTCATCGAGGGCATGAAGGGCGATCGCCGCGTGATCGCCCGCCGCACCATCACCGTCACACCCGGTGCCTCAGAGGATGTTTCGCTTCCTCCGGCGGAGTAATTCGCTGACTGCCAGTCCGTGTCCGGCCGTCAGGACAGGCGGCCGGGCAAACTGGCCCGGTTGATCATGCGGGTGTGAGCAGAGCTGCAAATGGTTTTCCGCTGAGAATACGCGTTTGCTCGTCTTCAATCCGTTCAAAGCCGAGCCGGTCATAGAACCGGCTGGCGCTCTCGTTGTTGCGGTGAACCGAGAGTTTGAGATGGTCGCGGCCTTGTTCCGTGGCCTCCGTGACCAGATCCGCCAGCAGCTTTTCGCCAATCCCCCGCTTGCGGTGATCGGGAGCAATGTAGAGGTCCTGTACGTAGAAACCGGGCGATCCGGTTAGTGTCGAAAAGGTCGGGAAATACAGGCACAAACCCGCAAACTGATCGCCGATTTCAGCGATACGGACCTGAAAGGCCGGTATGTCGCCAAACCCGAATTGCTGCACGATTTGAGGGGTGAGGCGAAAGTGATCCATTTCACCAAGATGGACGGTCAGTTCTCTCAAGGCAGCAAAGATGACATCGACGTCTGTCTCGTCGGCAATTCTGATTGTTGGCTGAGTCTCCATGCCACATGGATAGCAGCATCAAATTTATTGAGAAGGGCATCAACAAATCGCGCTGGCCGTTGCCTGCCGATTTCGACATATTTCGACCTGATCACGAGAACCGAGGCTGTCCATGTCAGACGACCAGATCCGCACCGGCCGCTGCAATTGCGGTGCAGTCAATTTCCGCACCCGGGGCGTTCTGCGCGAAGTCGTGGCGTGCCATTGCTCGCAATGCCGGCGTCAGACCGGACTTTATTACGCCGCCACCAATGTGGGTGACGAGAACATCGAGATCGAGGGCGCGGAAAACATCACCTGGTACCACGCTTCCGATTTCGCGCGCCGGGGCTTTTGTGCGACCTGCGGGTCTGCGTTGTTCTGGAAGCACCAAGCCGATCCGTTCATCTCGGTGCTTGCCGGCGCATTCGACGAGCCTTCCGGCCTGACGATGACCAAGCATATCTTCTGCGCCGACAAGGGCGATTTCTACGAGATCGCCGACGGCCTGCCGCAATATGAGAAGGGGTCGGCGGGGATACTTGTCGCGGAATGAGGGGCCTTCCAATCTCCCCCGCAAAAGGGGAAGAACAGGGGTCGCGAAGGGTGGACGGTTCCGGGGGCGATCCGGGATGGAAACAGCGCAGTTTCAATGTTCCTGTTTCAATTCATCCCGCTATTTCATCCACACCTTCGCATCCCGTGCCACACTCTTCGCACTCCAGCTGCTGGATGCGGCGCGAACGTTGCGTGGCAGGCGGGAGGAATGCCCTTCAGGCTCCGCCGGAACGTGCGGCAGGGCCTGAGGGGAGACGGTGGGCCTTCCGCGGTCCGCTGGCGGTGTCGCGCCCCCTCCGGGCACGAGGCCAAACCAGCCACCGGAGAAGCCCCGGGGTCTTGTGCCGGTTCGCCGCCGGCAGCCGGCTCCGGGATGGAAACGGGCCTGTGGCGGACGGGTCTTGCGGATGCGGGGAGGGCGGTCAACGTCCGGGCGATGCCGCATTCTCAACGCAAGACAGTCGTCCGTGCCGGAACGCGGAAGTCTGGTGATGCCGGGTTGCCCCTGTCCGGGCGGCCCTGCGGGACCGGTTCACTGTCTGTCGGATGCGGACACCATCCGGCGAAATTCGGGCCGCGCGCGTGGGTGCGCCACCGTTTTATCGTATTTCCAGAGGCAAACCCCGCGTGCGGCCCTCCGGACCCGATGCTCCCGTCCCCGCATGGAGGTTTGATCCATCCGGGCCTTTTGGCATGGGCGGGCGGCTCGGGCGGGCAACAGGTCGGCGCCGGTTGTCCGTAAATGTTGAACACTCAGTGGCCGAGATTCGATCTTTCATGAACATAAGCGCGGGCCTATGTTCGAGCAAAGGAGAAACACCATGACACGGTCCGCATTGCCTGCACTGTTCATTTCACATGGTTCGCCGGACACGGTGATCGCCGATACGGCGGCTGCGGCCTGGATGCGCGGCCTTGCCGCCGAACTTCCCCGTCCGCGCGCCATCGTGGTCGCGAGTGCGCATTTCGAGGTTTCGGGTGGAACCGCCGTTTCGGCCGATCCCGCACCTGAAACCGTCCATGATTTCGGCGGATTCGCGCCCGAGCTCTACCGGATCGAGTATCCCGCATCCGGGGAGCCGGAACTCGCACGGCGCATCGCGGGCGATCTCGAAGCGGCCGGCTTTGCCGCACGCGCTCTGGACAAGCACGGCTTCGACCACGGCGTCTGGGCGCCGCTCAAGCTCATCTATCCGGACGCGGATATTCCCGTTGTGGCACTTTCGATCGATCCCAACCGGGGCCCCGACCACCATTACCGCCTCGGTCAGGTGCTGGCCGGGCTTGGTCGCGAAAACGTGCTGGTGATCGGATCGGGATCCTTCACCCACAATCTCCGCGCTGCCTTCCCGGCGCTTCGGGCGGGCCAACGGCAACTCGACGTGCCCGGCTGGGTCAGCGGGTTCACCGGATGGATGGATGCGAGGCTGGCGGAGGGGCAGGTCGACGAACTGCTCGACTATCGGCTGCGTGCACCTTACGCGGTCGAAAACCATCCCACCGACGAGCACCTGTTGCCGCTCTATGTGGCCATGGGCGCCGCGGGTGAGAGTTTCGCTGCGACGCGGATGCATGACAGTTCGGATTTCGGCGTGCTTTCGATGACGATGTGGCGCTTCGACCCGGCGATGGCCGACACGCCAGGCGCCTGAGCCTGCTTTCCGTGCCGGGCGTTTAACGCGGCCTTAGAGTGTTGCCTGTTAGGCGGGCTTCATGAGAGTTCTCACTTGCCGTCCCATGCGCCATCTCATTCGCCGGCCATGCCTCGTCACAGCCATTCTCGCATCGGCGCTGATGCTGCCGGGATGCGGCACCTACATGGTGGCCAGGACGGTGACCGGGGCAGGCTCCGCCGTTGTCGGCGGTACTGTGGGCGCGGTCAAACTCACCGGCAGGGCCGCTGGAGCGGTGGTCACGGCGGGCATGGGAGACGGCGACGCGGAAGAGTAGCGCGCTGCATTGCCGGGCCAGTGCGCAAAGACTGCCGGGCGGTTTGCCGGCGCAAGCGGATTTCTGTGATTTTCAACCGTGGCCACATGCGCTAAGCACGGATCATGACAAAGCCAGAGACACCCCGCGCGGACATCGTTCGCATCGCGATTGCACAGCTCAATCCCGTGGTCGGCGATATCGCCGCCAACCTCGCCATGGCGCGGGAGGCCCGGCTTGATGCGAAGCGTCATGGCGCGGATGTGGTTCTGTTCACCGAACTGTTCATCGCCGGCTATCCGCCCGAGGATCTGGTGCTCAAGCCGGCCTTCCTGAAGGCCTGCGCGCGTGCCATCGAAAGCCTTGCGCAGGACACCGCCGAGGGCGGTCCGGCGCTGATCGTCGGGTTCCCGCGCATGGGCGAGGATGGGCGCCGGTACAATTCCGTTGCGGTGATCGATGGCGGCAAGGTGACGGCCACCCGCGACAAGGTGGATCTGCCCAATTACGGCGAATTCGACGAAAAGCGGGTCTTTCACGCGGGCGAGATGCCCGGCCCGGTGTCGATCCGGGGCGTGCGCTTCGGAATTCCCGTCTGCGAGGACATCTGGGGCGATCTGGGCGTCTGCGAGACGCTGAGCGAAAGCGGCGCCGAGATCCTTCTCGTGCCCAATGGCTCGCCCTACTACCGCGGCAAGGTCGACATCCGGCACCAGGTGGTGCTGAGGCAGGTGATCGAGAGCGAACTGCCCATGGTCTACGCCAACCAGGTCGGCGGCCAGGACGAACTGGTGTTTGACGGTGCCAGCTTTGCGATGAATGCGGACAAGAGCCTCGGCTTCCAGATGAGCCAGTTCGAGGACTCCGTTTCCATTGCCACCTTCAGGCGCCAGGAAGACGGTGTGTGGCGCTGCAGCCAGGGCCCGATGTCGGTGATCCCGCAAGGCGAGGAGGCAGACTACCGCGCCTGCATGCTGGGTCTGCGCGACTACGTCAACAAGAACGGCTTCCGTAACGTGGTGCTCGGCCTCTCCGGCGGCATCGATTCGGCGATCTGCGCGGCGCTCTCGGTCGATGCGCTCGGCGAGGAACGGGTGCGCACCGTGATGCTGCCCTACCGCTACACCTCGGAAAGCTCTATCACCGATGCCGAGGCCTGCGCGCGGGCATTGGGGTGCCGGTATGACACGGTTGCCATCAGGGAGCCCGTGGAGGGCTTCCTGTCGGCGCTCGGCGACATGTTCGAAGGCACCGAGGAGGGCATCACCGAGGAAAACCTGCAAAGCCGCGCGCGCGGCGTCATCCTGATGGCGATCTCCAACAAGTTCGGCTCGATGGTGGTGACCACCGGCAACAAGAGCGAAATGTCGGTGGGCTACGCTACGCTCTACGGCGACATGAATGGCGGCTTCAATCCGATCAAGGATCTCTACAAGCTTCAGGTCTACGCGCTGTCGCGCTGGCGCAACGCCAATGTGCCGCCCGATGCGCTCGGTCCGTCGGGGGAGGTGATCCCGGTCAACATCATCGAGAAGGCGCCCTCGGCCGAACTCCGGCCGGACCAGACCGACCAGGATTCGCTGCCGCCCTACGAGGTGCTCGACGACATTCTCGAATGCCTCGTCGAACATGAAATGGGGGTTGAGGAGATCGTCGCGCGCGGCCATGACGTGGCTACGGTCCACCGGATCGAGCATCTCCTGTATGTGGCTGAGTACAAGCGCCGCCAGTCCGCGCCGGGCGTGAAGATCACCCGCAAGAACTTCGGACGCGACCGGCGCTACCCGATCACCAACCGGTTCCGGGACCGGGATTGAACGCGCAGTCCGCCGATCGTGCCCACGAGGGCGCGCGATAGATCGCAAGGCCAAGTGCGGAAAGAATCCCGCATGGCGGACTGATGCAACCTAGCCATGGTTCGCCGATTGGTTTAGTCCGGTAATCGCGGCGCGGGTTCAAATGATTGATGATCCCGGCCTTTCCTGATTCCGAATTGGCCAAAACTTGACACACCTGCTTCTTTTCCTGCGTGAGAACGCCCGCTGGGTGACCGGCGGCTTTCTGCTCACCTTCTTTTCGTCCTTTGGGCAGACCTTCTTCATCTCGTTGTCCGCCGGCGACATTCGCTCGGAATACGGCTTGAGCCACGGCGATTTCGGGACGCTCTACATGCTCGCCACGCTCGCAAGCGCCGCCTCGCTGCCGCAGGTGGGAAAGATCATTGACCGCATCAGCGTGTCCGCGACGGTGCTGCTGGCCGCTCCGCTGCTCGCATTCGCCTGCCTGCTGATGGCGTGGTCGCGGTCGCTGGTGCTCCTGGTGCTGGCGATCTACCTGCTCAGGCTGTTCGGCCAGGGGATGTTCACCCATATCGCCATGACCGCGATGGGGCGCTGGTTTGCTGCCCAGCGCGGCCGCGCGGTGTCGCTGACCGCCATCGGAGTCAATCTGGGCGAGGCGATGTTCCCGGTCAGTTTCGTCTTCGCAGCCGCCATCTTCGGCTGGCGCGGATCCTGGCTGATTGCCGGAGCCTTCATCCTGCTCGTGGCCCTTCCCGTGATCTATCAACTCATGAAGGTCGAACGCGTGCCGCAATCGGTCGTGCGCGAGCCGGGTTCGCCGGTCGAACGCGACTGGACGCGTGGCGAAGTGCTTCGCGATCCGCTGTTCTGGGCCTCGCTGCTCGGCGTGCTGGCGCCGGCCTTCATCGGCACCACGATCTTCTTTCATCAGGTCTATCTGTCGGAACTGCGCGGCTGGCCGCCCACCGTGTTTGCCGCATCGTTTGCGATCATGTCGGTGATGACCATCCTGTTCGCGCTGGTGGCCGGCCAGTTGGTCGACCGGTTCTCGGCAATCCGGCTGCTGCCGTCGTTCCTGGTTCCGCTGTCGCTGTCGTGCTTCGTGCTGGCCTCGACCGAGGCCCCCTGGGGCGCCTATGTGTTCATGGCGCTGATGGGCGTGTCCTACGGCTTCTCGTCCACGCTGTTCGGCGCGCTCTGGCCCGAACTCTACGGAACAAAGCATCTGGGCGGCATCCGTTCGCTCATCGTCGCGTTCATGGTGTTCGGCACGGCCATGGGGCCTGGATTGACCGGCACGCTGATCGACAACGGCATATCCTATCCGGGACAGATCGCGGCGATGGGCCTGTACTGCGTGGCCATCATCGTGGTGATGTCGCTGGTCAGCCGTCAGGCCCTGCGCCGCAGGGCGGCGGACGGGTTCGCCTGACAAGCCCCGTCTCGAGGGGGACTGTCCAGGGAGACAAGATCAGGCCGGCTCAGGGAAACAGCCGTGGTGCTCCTGCCTTGAGGTCAAGGCTCTCGGTCTGTTCGGGCAGGAATGTGGGGCCGACCATGCGAACCTGCCGCCGCTCCTGATCAAGCGGACGTTCGAGCCTTGATGCGGCAAGCACCGCCGCCACGTCGGCACTGGTCAGCCGCGCACCGGCATTCATCACGGATTCCGGGTCTTCGCCGGGATCCGGCCTGCTGACGGGGCGGGCCCAGGTCGTCACCGGCGCATCCTCATCCGCGGTTCCGTTCAGAATGGCCTCGCGGCGGGCCATTTCCTTGTGAAAGGCGCGCATGTTGCAGCCGCACGCCTTGCTCATCGGCGCTGAGGTGTTGCGATAGGCGAAGGCCGTCGGCATGTCGGTGTAGGGTTCGTGGGTCCGCGCCGACATCATGTCCTCGCTTTCCTGACCCTGTGCGGAATGGAAATAGAGCGCGGTTTCGGTGCCCGGGCACATCATCTGGCAGGTGCGCTCGTCTCGGGCGAAGTCCGATGGCGAGGCCGCAGAGGACACCGGAAAGAAGAAGCCGTCGCAGGTTCGAACGCAAAGCGTCCGGTAGTTTCCTCCGCGAACGGGGCGGGGCTCGACCACGATGCGGGACCCGGTTCCGGGAATGCGCGCTGCTGCGGTGTTGAGCGTCGCTGCGACCCGGGCGGAGCCGGGCTGCCGGTTCTGCGAGGGGTCGAGAAGCGCGACCTCGGTATGGTTTCTCCGCCTGGCGCGTTCGGCGTCGCGCTCTCCCTTCAGCGCAGCTGCGCGGACAACGGCGCGGCTGCCGTCGCAATCATTGGCCTTGAGTGCAGCCTGGATGCGGCGTGCGGCGGCCTTCCCGTCGTGAGTGGCGTAGGAATCGCGCTTGCGCTCGAGTGCTGCGAGATTGGCCCGCATCTTGGTCTGGGCGGCGGAGAGCTTCGCACAGGCCTTGGTGTTCTCGCCGCCGATCACGATGAAACTGCCGCTGGTGCAGCCGTGCTGGCTCAGGTCGGCCCGAACCTTGCGCAACTGCTGGGTCTGCTTGACGACAGCTTCGGCGTAGCGGCGATAGTTCGATGACGAGCCGGAGTTCTGTGACGCGCTCGCAAGTTGCGCCCTGAGGCTCGTGCAGACCTCGGATGCGCCCGCTGTTGCGGCGCTGCCGAGGGTTGCGGCAATAGCTATCACGGCGCTGTGAAACCAGATCCGGCGCATGGGGTACTCCAGACTTTGACGCAATAACGCGACGCGCCAGAGGACCTTTGCCAGTTGACGCGACCATCTCCATACTAACCGGAGCCAAGCCCTGCGCCAAATATTACCGTCTGTTTACCTTAACCGGATCCGGCCCGGCGGTACTCACTCCGGGAAGGAGGCTTCGACGACCGCAAGCGTTGCCATGTTGACCACGCCACGCGAGGTGACCGATGGCGAAAGGATGTGGGCGGGCATTGCCGAGCCAAGAAGAATGGGTCCGACATGCAGCGCATCGGTCATGGTCTTGACCACCCCGAGCGCGATGTTGGCCGCGTCGAGATTTGGAAACACCAGCAGATTTGCCTCTCCGGTCAGGGTGGTGTCGGGCATCACCCGCTTGCGCAGGATCTCCGAAATCGCCGAATCCCCGTGCATCTCGCCATCGGCCTCGAGTTCGGGAGCAATGGAGCGGATAATCTGCATGGCCTTGCGCATCTTGCTGGCACTGTGGGAATCGCGGGAACCGAAATTCGAATGCGACACCAGTGCCGCCTTGGGTGTGATCCCGAAGCGGCGGATTTCATGCGCAGCCATGACGGTCGTCTCGGCAATTTCCTCTGCAGACGGATCGAGCGAGACATAGGTGTCGGTGAAGAAGGTGGCACCACGCTGGGAAATCAGCAGGCTCAAGGCGGAATAATCGGCAACCCCCTCGCGCTTGCCGATGATCTGCGAAATGTCACGCAGATGTCTCGCGTAACGTCCTTCCAGACCGCAGACCAGTGCATCCGCTTCGCCGCGCTTGACGCCGAGAGCGCCGATGATGGTCGGGTTGGTGCGCACGATCGTGCGTGCGGCCTCGGGAATCACGCCGAGACGACCGACAAGTGAAAAATACTCGTCCACATAGTCACGGAAGCGCGGATCGTCTTCCGGATTGGTCACTTCGAAATCGACGCCGGGGCGGATTCGCAACCCGAAACGCTGCAGCCTTGTTTCGATGATCGAAGGCCGGCCGATCAGGATGGGTTCGGCGATGCCTTCCTCGAGCAGGACCTGGGCTGCGCGCAAGACCCGCTCGTCCTCGCCCTCGGCGAAGACCACGCGCTTGCGGGTGGCGGTCTTTGCCGCCGTGAACAGCGGTTTCATGATCAGGCCGGAGCGGAACACGAACCGGTTGAGCTGGTCGACATAGGATTCCATGTCGGAAATCGGACGCCGCGCAACCCCAGACTCGGCGGCGGCCGTTGCAACCGCGGGCGCGATCCGGAGGATCAAGCGCTGATCGAACGGGGAGGGGATCAGATACTCCGGACCAAAGACCGGAGTTTCACCGGAGTAAGCCCGGGCCGCGATGTCGGAGGGCTCTTCACGCGCCAGCTCGGCGATGGCGCGGACGGCGGCCATCTTCATCTCTTCGTTGATGGTGCGTGCGCCGCAATCAAGCGCGCCGCGGAAGATGTAGGGAAAGCACAGGACGTTGTTGACCTGGTTGGGGAAATCCGACCTGCCGGTGCAGATCATGGCATCGGGCCGCGCCTCCCGGGCGACGTCGGGCATGATCTCGGGCGACGGATTGGCGAGCGCCATGATCAGCGGCTTCTCCGCCATCCTGGCGAGCATCTCGGGCTTGAGAACGCCGGCTGCGGAGAGGCCGAGGAACACATCTGCGCCTTCGATCGATTCGACGAGGGCCCGGTGATCGGAAGGCTGCGCATAGATCGATTTCCACTCGTCCATCAGCACCTCGCGGCCCTCGTAGACGAGGCCCTCGATGTCGTGGACCCAGATGTTCTCGCGTTTGGCGCCGAGCGCCACCAGGAGATTGAGGCATGCCAGCGCCGCGGCACCCGCGCCGGAGGTCACGATCTTGGCGTGGGCCAGCGATTTGCCGGCCAGTTCGAGGCCGTTCAGGATGCCGGCAGCGACGATGATGGCGGTGCCGTGCTGATCGTCGTGGAAAACCGGGATGTCCATCTGCGCCCGCAGCTGGCGCTCGACCTCGAAGCATTCGGGGGCCTTGATGTCCTCGAGATTGATCCCCCCGAAGGTGGGCTCGAGCGCCGAGATGACGGTCACCATCCGGTCGACTTCCGGCGCATTGATCTCGATGTCGAAGACGTCGATGCCCGCGAACTTCTTGAACAGGACGGCCTTGCCTTCCATCACCGGCTTGGAGGCCAGCGGCCCGATATTGCCGAGCCCGAGGACCGCGGTGCCGTTCGAGACCACGGCGACCAGGTTGGAGCGCGCGGTGTAGGCCGCTGCGGCATCGGGGTTGTCGCGGATGGCGAGACAGGGCGCTGCGACCCCCGGGGAATAAGCGAGTGCCAGATCCCGCTGGTTGCCCAGCGGCTTGGTGGCCTGGATCTCGAGTTTTCCCGGCCGGGGATAGCGGTGGTAGAAGAGGGCGTTTTCGTCCAGTTCCCCACTTGAAGGTTTTGGGCCGCTGCCGTGCCTAGAATCGCTGGAGGTCATGATCGGATCGATCCCTGTAAGAACAAAACGGAGCGCGGTGCGGCGGGTTTGCTAGCTGGCCTTGCGGCGCACCACCTTCTGGGTCTGTTCGCCAAGCTTGTCGATGCCAAGACGCATCTGGTCGCCTTCCTTGAGGAAAACCTGCGGCTTCATGCCCATGCCGACGCCGGGAGGCGTGCCGGTCGTGATGACATCACCGGGCATGAGAACCATGTGGCGCGACAGGTAGGAGACGATCTCGGCTACCGGGAAGATCATGGTCTTGGTGTTGCCGGTCTGACGGCGCTCGCCGCCGACATCGAGGAACATGTCGAGGTTCTGCGGATCCCCCACCTCGTCGGCGGTCACGAGCCACGGGCCGACCGGTCCGAACGTCGGGGCGCTCTTGCCCTTGATCCACTGTCCGGTGCCTTCGATCTGCCATGCGCGCTCGGAGACGTCGTTGCAGACCATGTAGCCGAAGACATGGTCGAGCGCATCGGCCTGGCTGACGTGGTCAGCCTCGCGGCCGATGACGACTGCCAGTTCGACTTCCCAGTCGGCCTTGGCGACGCCCGCGGGCAGAACGACATCGTCGTTGGGGCCCGAGAGCGAGCTCGGAGCCTTGGAGAAGACAACCGGTTCGGCCGGGATCGGCATGCCGCTCTCCTCGGCATGGTCGGCGTAGTTGAGGCCGATTGCGATGAAGTGCCCTGTGCGGGAAATCGGGGAGCCGAAACGGCCCTCCGCGAGGCGCGGCAGGCTCGCGAGGTCAAGACCTTCAAGCTTTGCGGACAGTTCGCCAAGTGTGTCGGGGGTAATGTCCGAAATGACGGATGACAGGTCAGCGTAACCGGAATCGGTAGCGACTGCGGGCTTTTCGGAGCCCTTAGGGCCAATGCGAACAAGTTTCATGCAGGAGTTCCCCCTCAACGTACAAATCAAAATCGGACCCCCTTCTAGCCCAGCAGTGGCGTGTGGGAAATCCTGTTCTGCGCAAAATCGGTGCATGATCCCGCAAATGGTCCCGGATAGCGCAAGGACTCATCCGAAACATGCCGATCGGGTTCCCGCGGCGTCAAGATTGCCGTCGGTGGCCGCGAAGCAGGATCCGGATGCGGGAGGTTGCCTTATCCCCAGAGGTCTGGCGAAGGCGGAGAGACCAGTGAGCCCGAATAGGACAGGCCCGGCGAGCGATCCCGCGCGAGCAGCAAGGGACCGTCGAGATCGACCCAGTCAGCGTCCTGCCCGAGCAGGACTGCGGGTGCCATTGCCAGCGAGGTGCCGACCATGCAGCCGATCATGACGCCGAATCCGAGTTCACGGGCGCGGTCGCGCATCTGCAGTGCCTCGGTCAGCCCGCCGGTCTTGTCGAGCTTGATGTTGATGGCGTCGTAGCGGTCGGCAAGCGCCTCGAGATCGGCCAGTGTGTGGACACTTTCATCGGCGCAAATCGGTACCGGATGGGGAATGTGCGCGAGAATCTCGTCCTTGCCGGCCGGCATCGGTTGCTCGATGAGCGAAATGTGCAGTTCTGCCGCGAGCAGCAGGTGTTCGCGGATATTGCTTTCGTCCCAGCCCTCATTGGCGTCGAGAATGATTTCCGCATCGCGGGCGGCGCTGGCCACCGCATGGATGCGGGCGCGGTCATCGGAGGTGCCGACCTTGACCTTGAGCAGCTTCTGCGCCGAATGGGCGCGGGCTTCGTCGGCCATGTCGGACGGATCTCCGAGCGAGACCGTGACAGCGGTGGGGACCGGACGCGGCAGGATCTGGCAGGCGGTGAGCGCCGCCGGTCTGCCGCTGAGCTTGGCCTCGATATCCCACAGGGCGCAATCGATGGCATTGCGCGCGGCGCCCGGCTTCATGGCCGACTGCAGGTCCTGGCGCGTTGCGCCGGCAGAAATGGCGCCGGCATAGCCCTCGATGGCCTGGAGCACGCCTTCGACGGTTTCGCCGTAGCGCTTGTAGGGGACGCATTCGCCGCGTCCGCTCACACCATTCTCGGTGATCGTACAGGTCACCACGTCGGCTGTCGTCTTCGCGCCGCGGGAAATGTTGAAGGCCCTCTTGAGTGGAAAGCTCTCGATCATGGCGCTGAGTTGTCTGGGCATTGATGGCTGGTCCGTAAAATTTTGGAAATTGGCGGGCAGGACGGCCCCGGATCGGGTTGCTGTGCGGTGACAGTCCCGCCGGGAGCCGCTATGTGTGGAACATGTTGACCGAACCGCAGAAAGATACAAGGCCCGATGTGGCTGCATCCGGGAGCCTCGGCGCCGCGCGCGATGCCGCTCCGGCGGTTTCGCTCGAGAGTTCCGGAGACCGGGACAGGCTGTCGATTTCGGGGGACTGGCGCCACGCGGCGATTGCCGGCGTGTATGGCGAGCTTCTGAGCCTGCATCAGAAGATGTCCGCCAGTGCGCTGGTCATAGATCTGTCGAACCTGAGCAACTTCGATACTGCCGGTGCGTGGCTGGTGCGAAAGACGATGGCAAGCGCCAGGGCGCGGGGCGCCGAGGTGACGCTTGATGGAGCATCCGGTCCGGTGGCGGCGCTGATCGAGGCGCTCCACGATCCGGCGGAGCGACACGCTGATACCGGCAGCAAGGCGCCGCTGTTCGAGCGGTTGTTCGCGCCGCTCGGCCGGGCGATCTTCGAACTGATCGATGATTTCGTCGCGTCGATGTACATTCTGGGCTCGGCGGTGCGCGGCGCGCAGCTGAAACTCGACCGCTCGTCGGGCATCTCGCCCGCGGCCATTGTCACGCAGATCGATCACATGGGTGTGCGGGCGGTTCCGATCATCATGCTGATGAGCTTCCTCATCGGCGCCATCATCGCCCAGCAGGGCGCGTTCCAGCTTCGCTACTTCGGCGCGGAGGTGTTCGTCGTCGACCTGGTCGGTATCCTGCAATTGCGCGAGATCGGCGTGCTGCTCACGGCGATCATGATTGCCGGCCGGTCCGGCAGCGCGATCACGGCGGAAATCGGCTCGATGAAGATGCGCGAGGAAGTCGACGCACTCAAGGTGATGGGCCTCAACCCCATCGGGGTCCTGGTGTTCCCGCGGCTGGTGGCGCTCACGATCGTGCTTCCGCTTCTGACGATTCTCGCAAACTTCGCGGCGTTGGCGGGGGCGGCAGCGGTCTCGTGGAGCTATTCAGGCATCACGCCCGATGTGTTCACGGCCCGCCTGCGCGAGGCGATCGACATGAGCACCGTGGCCTCGGGGATGATCAAGGCGCCCTTCATGGCGCTGATCGTGGGCATCGTCGCGGCAGTCGAGGGCATGAAGGTGGGCGGAAGCGCCGAATCGCTCGGTCGCCGGGTCACCGCCTCGGTGGTCAAATCGATCTTCGTGGTGATCCTTGTCGACGGGCTGTTCGCCATGTTCTACGCCGCCATCGATTTTTGAGGCCCGAGCAGATGCAAACCAAATCAGACCCGGGTTCCGCAGGAAGCAAGGCCGACCGCGAGGTGGTCCTGTCGGTCCGCGATGTGCGCGTGGCCTTCGGCAAGAATGTGGTGCTCGACAAGCTCGATCTCGATGTCTACCGTGGGGAAATCCTCGGGTTTGTCGGCGGCTCCGGAACGGGCAAATCCGTTCTGATGCGATCCATTCTCCGGCTGATTCCCCGCCAGAAGGGAGAGATACGGATACTCGGGGAGGACTATGACAGTGTCGGCGAGGCGACGCGGATCGCGCTCGACATGCGGCTGGGCGTGTTGTTCCAGCACGGCGCGCTGTTTTCGGCGCTGACGGTGCGTGAGAACATCCAGGTGCCGATGCGCGAATACCTCGACCTGCCGCAGAAGCTGATGGATGAACTGGCCGAGCTGAAGATCGACATGGTCGGCCTGGCGCCCGATGCGGCGGACAAGTACCCGTCCGAGCTGTCCGGCGGGATGATCAAGCGCGCAGCACTTGCCCGCGCGCTGGCGCTCGATCCCGACCTTGTTTTCCTCGACGAACCGACCTCGGGCCTCGACCCGATCGGTGCTGCGGAATTCGACGAACTCATTGCGCAACTGCGCGACACGCTCGGCTTGACGGTCTATATGGTGACCCATGACCTCGACAGCCTGTTTTCCGTGTGCGACCGCATTGCTGTGCTTGGACAGAAGCGTGTGCTGGTGGACGGAACCATCGCGGATATGCTTTCATTTGACGATGAGTGGGTGCAGTCCTATTTCAGAGGCAAGCGTGCCCGCATGATCCCGGAACAACAACAGCTCGATGCCGCCGATGACCGGCAGGAAGACGCAGCCACCTGATGGAAACCCGTGCAAACTACGCCATCGTCGGCTTTTTCACCCTGCTGGTGATGCTTTCGGCGTTCGGCTTCGTCTACTGGATGGCGCGCTACGGCAGCACCGGCGAAACCGCGCAGCTGGTGGTGCGCATTCCCGGCTCGGCGAACGGCCTGTCGGTGGGCTCGCCTGTGCATTTCAACGGCATTCGGTATGGTGTGGTCCGGCAGCTCAACATTGATCCCGACAGCCCGAATTTCGTTATTGCGGATACGGAGGTGCGCTCGAACGCGCCGATCTACACCGATACCCGCGCGGCGCTGGAGATCCAGGGGCTGACCGGGTCGGCCTATATCGAATTGCAGGGCGGAACGCCGACCAACCCCAACATTCTGGAAATCGCCGCGACGAGCGGAAGCATCGCGGTGATCGAGGCCGATCCGTCGGGGGTGACGAACCTTCTGGCCACGGCCGACGAGATTCTCCAGCGCGCTAACCGGGTGATCGGTCAGGTGGAGGGCTTTGTCACCGATGCGCGTTCGCCCCTGACCGAAACGCTCAAGAACGCCGAGACCTTTTCGGCGGCGTTGCGCGACAATGCCGAAGGGATCGACGAGTTTCTCAAGAGCGTGTCCTCGCTTTCGGGAACCGTGCAGTCGCTTTCGACCCGGCTCGAAGGCACATTGGGATCCGTTGAACGCCTGATCACCGCGGTGGATCCGGACCGGATCAGCAACATCGTGACATCCGTCGACAAGGTGACGGCCGATTTCGCGGCGTCGTCAGGCGACATCACCGAGACGCTGCAATCGCTGCGCGGGACGGCTGAGTCGCTGGAAAGCTTCGTCACCGACGCAGGCGCTTCGCTCGACAAGGTCGATGCGGTGATCGCCAGCGTAGATCCCGACAAGGTGGGTGAAGTGATGGACAACATCACCGTGGCGAGTGCCGATGCGCGTCAGACCCTTGCAGACGCGCGCGGCGTGGCCGAGACCTTCAATGCGCGCAAGCAGGATTTCGACCTGATCATCACCGATGTGCGCGAGATGTCCGGTCGGCTCAACGCCGCCTCCGAGCGGGTGGACGGGGTTCTTGCCAAGCTTGACGGCTTCCTCGGGGAGGGCGATGCCTCGTCGCTGATCGCCGATGCGGAAGAGACGCTGAAATCCTTCCGGGAGGTGGCCAATTCGCTCAATGCCCGGATCGGGCCGATCGCCGACAACCTGCAGCGGTTCTCGGGGTCGGGGCTGCGGGATGTGGAGGCGCTCGTCAACGACGCCCGTCGATCGATCCAGAGGATAGAGCAGTCGATCACCAGTATCGAGCGCGATCCGCAGCGCCTGCTCTTTGGCGGCGAAACGGTCAAGCAATATGACGGGCGGAACCGGCGTTGACTCTTTGGCACAGTCATCGCAAGACGGAACGAGTGCATTTGCAGCGGGGCATGAGGCCGCGCGGGGAATTGGTATGGGCGTGAAACAGGGCCGGCTGTATGTTGCCGTTGCGTTGCTTCTGGCGTTGGCCGGGTGCGCGGGCGGCATAGGGGGAAGCACCCCGCCGGACACCTACGGGTTGTCGCCGGCGCCCGCGGTCAGCGGCCAGAGAGCCAGCAACCGTCAGATCCTGATTAGCGAGCCGAACGCGCTCAAGGCGCTCGACAATGAGCGGATCGTGATCCGGCCTTCACCGTCGTCGATCCAGTATCTGGCCGATTCGCAATGGTCGGACCGGCTGCCCAATATCGTGCAGGACAAGCTCGTTCAGGCCTTCGAGAATTCCGGGCGCGTCGGTGGCGTCGGTCGGCCCGGCGACGGGCTTGCCATCGATTTCAACATCATCACGTCGATCCGCGCCTTCGAAATCAAGGCCGATGCGGGCGAACAGGCAGTGGTCGAGATATCCGCCAAGGTGCTCAATGACCGCAACGGCGTGGTGGCCGCCACCCGCATTTTCAGCGCAAGCTCGCCGGTGAGCGGCTCGGGCAATGCCGCCTATGTCCGCGCGCTCGACCGTGCCTTCGAAAGCGTGGTCTCGGACCTGGTGACCTGGACGCTCTCAAGGATCTGAGCCGGTGCCGGGCATGGTCGCCGGCACGCTGCAGTCACCGTTAAGCACGCTGGTCGTGTGCGCTCTGATGCGTCCGTATTGGCCGCCCGGTCATGACCGTTTGAACGCCATATTGCTCAGCGCTGATCGTAGTCGTCGTCCTGGGTGTCCTGCGGCTCGGTCACGGCGACCGGAACCCTGAGATCCGACGAGGTCATGACCACCAGAAACAACAGGAAGCTTCCGGCAGCCGCAATCGCGGGCAGGATCAGTGCCGGGTATCCGAAAAGCCAGATCGCGCTGAGCCAGAGAAAACCCAGGTTCACGATGAACATCACCTTTTCGGTCTGCCCGCCGCGCCAGGCAGACCAGCCAAGGTACCCGATGATGGCCAGATAGGCCGGAATGGCGATCGTCATGTGCATCTCTCCGCGTTCGGGCGTGGCGGCAAGAAAGGCCGGCCCTCCCTGATCCCTGTGGATGGAATTTAGTGCGCCGGTCTCGGGCTTTCATGATGGTGAGATGGCGCAACCCTGCGCGAAATGTCGCACGGGCATTCAGGTTCGGCCAGGTTCATGTAAAGGCCGGCCGGCGCATCGGCCGGCTGGTGGTGCGTGGCCGATGCCCGGTCAAGGGGTCTCATGGGGTCAGGGGGTGACTGGCCACCCAGCCGAGACAAGCTCGACCGTGTTTCCGTCAGGGTCTGACAGGAACACTCCACGCCAGCCGATCCAGGCAAACTCCTCGGTTCGGTAGGGTATGCGCTCGCTCTCGAAAAACCGGCAGGCTGCGGCCTGGTCAGCCTGGCTCAGGCTGAGTGCGAGGTGATGCAGCGTCGAGCCTTCGATCCGCGCGACGCCAAGGTCCGGATTGCGATCGGCGGCAAACAGCGCCAGCACCGACGTATGGCCTTCAACCCCGTTGCCAAGCCCGAAAAACACCAGGCCGGTTCCGCGTTCGGCGAGAACCTCAAGGCCGACGACATCCCGGTAAAAGCGCACCATGGCATCGAAATCGATGCAGCGGATCGCGATTTCGCCGAGCCCCGAAACGGAAAATCCCCGCCTGGAAGCGGGGATTTCGGAGTTCTGCATCTGCGGTCGCGCCTGTCAGCTACGGCCGAAGCGGCCGCTGGCGTGGGCCAGCATCGTGTAGACCTTGCCGGTGTCGGAGGTCAGATAGGTCTGGGTCATCATGTTGTCGCGGTCGTTGCGGGCAACATCGCTCAGAAGCTTTTCGAAGTCCGCGATGTAGCGGTCGACTGCGGACCGGAACTCGGGCTCGCGGCCGTACTTGTCCTTGATCTCGTCGAAGGTCTGCTGACCCTTGAGCGTGTAGAGCCGGCGGGTGAACACATCGCGTTCGCCGCGCTGGTACCGCCGCCAGAGATCGACCGATGCGTCGTGGTCGATGGCGCGGGCGATGTCCACGGACAGCGAGTTGAGCGATTCCACCACGTGGCGCGGATTGCGGTCCGGTGTGCGGTTCTGCGGCTTGCGGGCAGGGGCTTCCTCCTCGCGAGAGGCCGCGCGCAGCAGATCGCTGACCCAGCCCTGACCCTTGGAAGGGGTCTCTGCGGGGGCGGTGTCGGCCGGTTCGAGGCTGCCGCGCAGCGGTGCGCGCTGAACCGGAGCCTCGGTGCGCGGCGACGGGTCGCGACGCGGTGCGGCAGCGACCTGGCGCGGCGGTGCAGACCGTGTGGCCGCCACCTGAAGCGGCTCGCTCATTTCGGACTGCTGGCTGGACTGGCCGACGATCTGCGAAAGCTCCTGGAGCGCCTTGATCTGATCGGAAACGGCGCGGCGCATGGCGGCGGCGCTTTCACGGGTCTCCTCGGGCAGGTCGAATGCGCCGCGCTTGAGTTCGTTGCGGGTGTCCTCGAGCTCCTTGCGGATGCTCGACGCCGACTGACGGATCTCGTCGGTGGCGCCGGCGAAGCGGCCGATCGCGTCCTCGATCGCCTCGCGAACGCTTTCGCGCATCGTGCCGGCAGCGGACTGGGCGCGGTTCTCGGTGTCGGAAAGCAGCTGGCTGGCATTTTCGGCCGCAGACCGAAGTCCGCCTTCAAGCCGGCTCGCTGCGCGCTCGGACAACTTGTCCGCGTCGGCAAATGCCCTTTCGACGATGCCTTCGAGGGACCGCATGGTCTCCTCGATCTGCTCGGAGCGGTTGACCAAGCCAACCGAGAGCGACTGAAGCGCCTCGCGGCGTTCCTCAAGCGTCGAGGCAAGGTTCGACTGGGCTGCGCCGAGGAGATCCGAAGCGGAGGCAAGGACCTTGGAATGGTCTTCGAAGCGTCCGGCAATCGCGCCGACCTGATTGAGCGTGCGGCTCGAGATGTCGGTGAGCTTTTCGACCTTGCCGTCGAGCAGGCGGGCCGAACCGGAAAGAAGCTCCGCGGCCTTTTCGGTCGAGGACGAGAAGTTGCCGGTCGTTTCCTCGAGCTTCTGATTGGCGTTGCCCAGGGTGGAGGCGGCCTTTTCGATGACCGCGGAGATTTCCTGGTTGCTGGCGCCGAGCCGCTCCAGAAGGTCGCCGACATTGCCGCTGAGGCTCTGGTTGACGCTTTCCAGTGCCGACAGCGTTTCGCTGGTGCGGTTGGTGATCGCGTTGATCAGGGCCGCATTCTCCGCGCGCAGGCGGTCGGTGGAGGACTGGGTGACTTCGGTCAGACGGTTGGCGAATTCCTCGCCGCTGGCCGCATACTGCTCGACGAGCGGGCGGGCCTGCTCGTCGATGACGCGAGACAGTTCGGCAGACCGGCTGGCGAGCATGGAGTTGAGCTCGCGGGTGCGCTCGTCGATCGTCGAGTGAACCCGGGTGGCGCGGACGTCCATGGCCTGCTCGGCGTTGACCAGATGCTGAACAATGGCCGCTGCCTTCTGTTCGAGCGCCTCGCCGACGGAGCCGGTGCGGGAGACGAGGTTCTCGCCCGTTTCCGCGAGGCGGCTGGAGATCGAATCGGCCTTGGTGTCGAGGGTGGTGACCAGGTTCTCGGTGGTCTGGCCGATGCGGCCCGAGATTTCCAGGGTCTTGGTGTCGAGGGTCGAGACCAGGTGCTCCGTGGTCTGGCCAATGCGGCCCGCGATATCCTGGGTCTTGCCGTCAAGCGTGGTGACCAGCGTCTCGGCCGTTTCCCCGAGGCGGCTGGAGAGTGCGCCGGTCTCGCTTTCAAGCCGCGCTGCCAACGCGTCTGCCTGCTGGGCAAAGCGCGCTTCGCTGGCGTCGAGCGTGCTGGAAATGCGATCTGCCTGGCTGCCCACGGTTTCGCCGACGCGCTCGACCAGATCGCTGATCCGGCTGGCCTCGGCGCCGAGGTCGGATGCGCCCGCGGAAATGCGGCCGGCGATGGCCTCGGCATGGGCCGCGAGGTCAGCGGTGCGCTCGTCGACATGGCTGTCGAGCCGGGCCGCGAATTCGCGCGTCTGCTCGTCCATGCGTCCTGCGAAGCCCTGTCCGACCTTCTCCAGCGTTTCGCCCGCCTTGAGGGCTTCCGCGTCGAGTTCGACAGCTGCGTGGGACACAGCCTCGCGCAGCTTGGCGGCCAGACCGGTCGCCTTGCCCTCGATGGTCTTGGAAACCGAATCCAGGCCGACGCCGAGCATGTTGTTCATGGTCGACAGGCGCTCGTCCACCCGGTCGGTGCCCTTGACGAAGGTTTCGTCGACGCGGTCGATCGCTGTACGCGTGATCTCGTCAAAGCGGCGACCCTCGACATCGAAGGTGGCCGAAAGCCGCTCGGAAGCTTCCGAGAAGCCCGCTTGCAGTGCGCTGGTGCGCTCTTCGAGGCCGCCGAAGAGGGCCTGGGAGCGCTCGTTGAGGCTCGCGTCGATGCGTTCGGCGCTTGCCGAGAGCGCGGTTTCCATTTCCGTCATGCGGCCGGCAATGCCGGAGACAAGCGCAGAGGACTTTTCCGCCAGATGCGAGTCGATGCGTTCAACCCCGAGCGAGAGGGCCTTGTCGATGGCCTGTGCGCGTTCGGAGAGGGTGGCGTCGATCTTCTCTGCGCCGGCTCCGGTGACGGATTCGAGGCGCTCGGCGCCCGAGCCGATGGTTGTCTCGATGCGTTCCGCACTCGAATTGACAGTCGTCTCGATGCGTTCGGCGACCGACCCGATGCTTGCCTCGATGCGCTGGGCGCCCGAGCCGACGGTCGTTTCGATGCGTTCGGCGCCCGATCCGATGCTCGTCTCGATGCGCTGGGCACCCGATCCGACGGTGGTTTCGATGCGTTCCGCACTCGAACTGATGGTCGTTTCGATGCGCTCGGCGCCCGATCCGATGCTTGTCTCGATGCGCTCGGCGCCCGAGCCGAGGGTTGTCTCGATGCGTCCTGCGCCCGAGCCCATGGTCTCCTCCAGCGCCTGCCGGCGGTCGGCGAGTGTGGCGCCGATCCGCTCGAGGCTGGCCGAGAGGATGCCGTCCATCGCGCTGGTTGACCCGCTGAGCGTTTCATTGATGCGCGACAGGCTCTCGCTGAGCTTGTTGTCGAGGCTTCCGGCACGGCTGTCGAATGCGGACGTGAATTCGGCGACGCGTTCGTCAAAGGCCGCGGAGAGCCGACCGATCGAGGATTCGAGCTTCTCTTCGAAGAATCCGGACCGGAGATCGAGGTCCATGATGGCGTCGTCCGCGCTTGCCTTGAGGGCCTGACGGAACGAGGCGCCCTTTTCGTCGAGCGAGGCATTGAGGCTCGCAAGCGTTTCATCCAGGCCGGACGAAATCGCCTGCTGGCCGACGCCGAGGCTCTCGGAAATCTCGCGGGTGCGTTCGATCAGCGTCTCGTTGAGCTGGCGGGCGCGCTCGCCGAGCGCGGCGTTGAGCTTCTCGGTGTTGGCATCCAGCGTCGACGCGCGGGTTTCAAACTCCGCCAGCAGCGCCTTGCCGCGCTGGTTGAGCTGGACATTGAGCATCTCGAGGCGGGTGTCGAATTCCTCGGTCAGTTCGCCGCCCGAGGTCTTCAGCGCGGTCACGAGCGCGTCGGTGCGGCCTTCGAGGATCCGTTCGAGATCACGGCTGGTCTCGGCAGTGCGCTCCTGCAGATTGGCGGCGCGTGTGTCCATCAACTGGGCAACGGCCTCGCCGGACGTCGAGATCCGCTGGGCGATCTCCTCGCTCGCGGTTGTCAGTTCTTCCTTGAGCTGCTCATGCGCGCCGGCGATGGACGCGCGGATGCGCTCGGCATGGCTGACGATGGCGTCGCGCTCGGATCCGAGTTCCTGGACCAGCCCGCGGACGCGGATTTCATTGTCGCTGTAGCTGCGTTCGAGGGCGTTGACTTCGGAATGAACGAGGGTTTCGAGCTCGGAAGCACGTGCAATCGTGCGTTCAATGCCTTCATTCATGGCCGAGACTTCGCGGCGCACCGCCTGGCCGACCGTGAGAATGCGGTCGCCGGCAATGTTTTCGGGCTCTGCGAGACGCAATGCGACCTCGGCCATTGAGCGGGCGGCCGAGCGCATTTCACGGGCGCGCGCCATCATGATCGAAAAGGCGAAGAAGATCAGGACGGGAACGAAGATCGCGGCGGCAAAGCCGATCGCCGCCGGCATGCCCAGAAGGCCCTGAACAGAGCGGATCTGCCAGATTTCCGGACCGTAGAGCAGGTTGGCCAGACCGAGGACGCCGACAGTCCAGAGCAGGGACAGAATGAGGGCATTGCGAAGCGCGCCGCGGCTTGAGCGGATTTCGAGCGCGCGCAGCAGGCCGGCGGTGGTCTTGCGGCTGTCGTCGTTGGCAGGAGCGAGTGAGGCTGCGGGCGTGAACGCCGGCGGCGGCGTGCGCGGCGCGGTGCTCTTGTCAGGCTGCGCGGTGCCCGCCTCGGCATCCGCGTCCTTGAGTTCGCGCGCAGCGTTGGAGACCTTGCTCTCGAGCTCGTCGAGCGAGATGTCGTCGAGGTCAGCGTCGCTGCTGTCGTCGAAATCAAGCGTCAACGCGTCTTCCAAGGCTTCGAACGTCTGCTCGTCGATGCTTTTGTCCGCTGGTTTCTTACTCATGCCACTCAAGCCTCGTTACTCAATGGAGGGGAACATCGCGCGGTCCGCCAGAGCCGCGCTTGCCAATGCGGCGCCGACGGTACGGAACCATGCAAGAACGCATGCAAAGTCCCATCGACCGCCATTCCGTACCTCAAACTGCTGATGTAGTGACACAGAAGCCCGGATTTAACAATTGAAAGCCGTTCGTGTGGGACGGCATCCACTTGTTTTTGGGGAGCCGGTGTGCCGGATTGGTTCATATTTGCCAAGCAAACGCCACATTTACGAGGCGTTAACCATGCCGCCAGGTTTTTCCGTTAACTGCGCTGCGATGTTTACTCAATCGTGACATTTCCGGCGTCACACTTGGCACAGCCCATGTTCTATTCAAGGAATCCCGCGATGGCGGCGCTCAACATTGCCTTCGAAATCCCGGAAATCAGCCCGCAACCGCGCCCGTCGGGTGTCCGGCCGATCGACCTCGTCCACCTGGCGCGCCAGACCGGCGGCGACAAGACGCTCGAGGCCGAAGTCCTGGCGCTGTTCGCGCGGCAGGCACGTCAGGCCGTGGCCCACATCGCGAGCCTCGAAGACGAGGGCCGCACCGAACTCGCGCACAAGCTCGCAGGTGCCGCCAAGGGTGTCGGCGCTTTCGAGGTTGCGCGCTGCGCCCAGGCGGTCGAGCAGACCCCGGCCAACCCGGCAGCCATCACCGCCTTCACCAAGGCGGTCGTGGACGCAGACAGCTTCATTGTCGGGCTGATGCGCTGACAATTTTCGTTTGAAATGCCGAAATAACCGGATTTTGAAAAACCATGCTGCGAAGCGCTGTCGCAGCGTGGTTTTCATTCTTGCCTCGTGCGGTCCAGCGTGTATGAAAGCCTCATCAGACAGGTGAGCAGCACAGAGGCCGTAATGACCAAGATTTCCATTGTCGCATTTGACGGAACGCGTTTCGATGTCGATGCCGAGAACGGCTCGACGGTTATGGAGAACGCGATCCGCAACTCGGTGCCGGGCATCGAGGCCGAATGCGGCGGCGCCTGCGCCTGCGCCACCTGCCACGTCTATGTCGACGAGGCATGGGTCGAAAAGGTGGGCTCGCCCGAACCCATGGAAGAAGACATGCTGGACTTCGCCTTCGACGTCCGTCCCAATTCGCGGCTGTCGTGCCAGGTCAAGGTTCGTGACGAACTTGATGGCCTGGTCGTGCATGTGCCCGAGCGGCAGGCCTGATTTCCCTCAACTTTCCGGATTGCGTCTATGTCTACCCCGATTGAAACCGATGTCGTCATCATTGGCGCCGGCCCGGTTGGCCTGTTTGCCGTCTTCGAGCTTGGTCTTTACGATCTCAAATGCCACCTGATCGACATTCTCGACCGCCCGGGCGGTCAATGCGCCGAGCTTTACCCGGAAAAGCCGATCTATGATATTCCGGCCTGGCCGGAGATCTCCGGGCAGGCGCTGACCGACCGCCTGATGGAGCAGATCGCGCCGTTCTCGCCCGAGTTTCATTTCAATCGCATGGTTTCCGGGTTTCGGAAGCTCGACAACGGCCGTTTCGAGGTCGAAACCGACGAGGGCGAACTGTTTCACTGCCATGCCGTGGTGATTGCCGCGGGCGGCGGCTCGTTCCAGCCCAAGCGTCCGCCGGTGCCGGGCATCGAGGCCTATGAGGGCACGAGCGTCTTCTACTCCGTACGCCGCATGGAAGAATTCCGCGACCGCGACCTGCTGATCGTCGGCGGGGGCGATTCCGCACTTGACTGGACGCTCAACCTGCAGCCGGTGGCAAAGTCGGTGACCCTCGTGCACCGCCGTCCCGATTTCCGCGCGGCCCCCGACAGCGTCAACAAGATGTTCGCGCTGCGCGAAGAAGGAAAGATCGATTTCCAGGTCGGTCAGGTCACCGGACTGAAGGGCGACGGCGGCCAGCTTTCCGCCGCCACCATCAAGGGGCCGGACGGCGAGGTCGAGATTGCCTGCGACCGCATGCTGCCGTTCTTCGGACTGACCATGAAACTGGGTCCGATCGCCGATTGGGGGCTCAACCAGCATGAGAACCTGCTCACGGTCGACACGGAGAAATTCGAGACCAGCATCCCCGGCGTCTTCGCCATCGGCGACATCAACTGGTATCCGGGAAAACTCAAGCTGATCCTATCGGGCTTCCATGAGGCGGCGCTGATGACCCAGGCCGTCAAGCGGATCGCGCATCCCGACCAGAAACTTGTGTTCCAGTACACCACATCCTCGACAAGCCTTCAGAAGAAGCTCGGCGTTCAGTAAAAGTCCGGGCTGCTTTCACCCTGGTCAAAAAAAAAGCCCTGCCGATCCGAGAAAGAGCGGCAGGGCCGAGTGAGCGCACCAGATCTCAAGCCGGATGTGGGAGAAACATCAGGCGAATTCCTTGCGCTGGGAAACGAAGCGCTTCGGTAGACGAATCAGTTGTAGCTTAACGCCCCTTGATCCGCAGAATATCCGAGTCGGACCTTGCGAATATTGCCAGGAATTCCCGGTGGAAATTGAGGGTCGGACTGTTCTTCTGAGCTTAACCGCGACGTTGCTTTGACAAGGCTGCGGGCCGGGCGCTTTCACATGCCTCAACTACGTCTGTGTTTCGCAAGGGTGCTCAGCCGCCGGTTTCCATTTGCTTTGCCTTGTAGCGCAGAATGCGGCCGATGCGGCGTTCGAAGCTTGCCGCCTCGACACGGTCAAAGCGTTCATGGTCGGCTGCATGCTTTTCGAGAATGGATTTCGAGGTGGCCTCCACCTTGGCCTGCATGCGCACGCAATCGGGCTCGGGCCTGAGGTTGCGCAGCGATGTCTCGAGCTTTCGCGACCATTGCCGGGCGATTTCGGCGTGACGTTCCTCATGGCGCTTGATGTCGGAAGACAGCGTGCGCCACACCAGGCGGGCTTTCCGCTCGGCACCGGCGCTGTCGGTCCAGCGCGGCAGGGTGAGCCGGGTTTCGAGATTGACCGTGACGTCGCCGACGGAGCAGCGACTGCCGGACTGCTCGAAGCTGATGACGCGGCTGATCCGGATCCGGGTCGCGCCGGGGTGACGGTTTCCGGTTTCCGCAAGTTCGGGGCCACCGCGCCAGAGTTCCTCCTCCAGCTTCTCCGCAGTCTGCCCACCCACCGGATAGTAGCTGTAGGACTTCGAAACAACTGTTTCGGCGCCCGCCGAAGCGGGGCCGAGAGAGAGGATGAACGCCGTCAAAGCGAGGCGGATGCCGAGCATTGTTGTCTCCAGTAGGGCAGGCCCACGCGTAACTCCGGACGCCGCTGTCTTGCGGGAGAACTTGCGCCATGCGGCTCGCTCATGCAACAGGAAGCGGCCCGTATATTGCCCGCATCAAGGAAAAGGCCAGGCCATGTTTACAGCACAGGACACGGCGTTCGAACCCAGGAAACTCCGGCTGGCGCGCGGGGCAGACATGGACCTGGGCCCGCGGTCGCGCATCATGGCGATCCTCAATGTGACGCCGGATTCCTTTTCTGACGGCGGTCGTTATGAGGCCACCGAAGCGGCGATCGCAGGCGCCCGCGCGATGCATCGGGAGGGTGCGGACATCATCGATATCGGCGGCGAATCGACCCGGCCGGGCGCGGAGCCGGTTTCGGCGATCGAGGAACAGCGCCGGATTCTGCCGGTGATCGAGGCGCTTGCGAACGATCCGGGATTGCTGATTTCGGTCGACACCTGGCGGGCGGAGACCGCGCGGCTGGCGCTTGAGGCCGGCTGCCACATGATCAACGACGTCTGGGGTCTGCAGCGCGAGCCCGAGATCGCGCGGATCGCGGCCGGGCAGGGCGCTGCGGTGGCCATCATGCACACGGGCCGCGAGCGTGAGGTGCTGGCCGATCCGGTCGCGGACCAGTTCGCCTGGTTTGCGGCCTCCCTCGACATCGCCCGCCAGGCGGGGCTGGCCGATGACCGGATCCTCCTCGATCCGGGGTTCGGTTTCGCAAAGGACGCGGACCTCAATCTCGAACTGATGGTGCGCTTCGGCGAATTGCACCGCCTCGGGTTTCCGCTGCTGGCGGGCACCTCGCGAAAGCGCTTCATCGGTACGCTGACCGGTCGCGATGCCGAGGAGCGCGACGCGGGAACTGCGGCCACGAGCGTGGCGCTTCGCCTGCTCGGCGCGGCGGTATTCCGGGTGCACAATGTCGCTTTCAACAAGGACGGACTTGCGGTTGCCGATGCTATGGTTCAAAGCAGCCGCAAAAGGGAGCCGGGCGATGGCTGAGAGTTATACAATCCGTCTTGTCAACTGCGCGTTCTTCGCCCGCCACGGCGTCCATGACGAGGAGGAATTCCTCGGGCAGCGCTTCTTTGTCGACGCCGAACTGGAAGTCGAGCCCGGTCGAGCGCTCGAAACCGATTCCATCGAAGGCACCGTGGACTATGGTGTCGCCTTCAAGGTGATCGAGGAGATCATCACCGGCAAGCGCCGGTTTCTGATCGAGGCGCTGGCGCTTGAAGTGGCCAGGGCGCTGACCTCACGGTTTTCGCAGATCCGGCGCGCCCGCATCACCGTGCGAAAGCCCAATGCGCCCGTGCCGGGCGTGCTCGATCATGTGGAGGTTGTGGTTGACCACCGTGCTTGAGGCCAGAACCATGAACAAGCCTGGCGCAAAGCCCCAGAACGTGATCGCGGCGATCGGCCTTGGCGGCAACATCGGCAACCCGCGCCGGACGATGGCGCGCGCGCTCGGACTGCTCGATGCCCGCGACGACATTCACATCAGACGCGTCTCGCGGCTCTACCGGACGCCGCCCTGGGGCAAGACCGACCAGGAATGGTTTCACAATGCCTGCGCGCTGGTGGAAACGAGCCTCGATCCGCACGAACTGCTTGAGGTCTGCCTCGATGTCGAGCGACAGCTCGACCGGGTGCGCACCGATCGCTGGGGGCCGCGCACCATCGATCTCGACGTGCTGCTGCACGGCGATTTCCTCTCCGATCACGCCGATCTGACGGTTCCCCATCCGCGCATGACCGAGCGGGCCTTCGTGATGGTGCCGCTGTCCGACATCGCTCCGCAGGCGGTGATCAACCTGCAAAGCGTGGCGGACTGGGCGAGCGAAGTGGATTCCGAAGGGATCGAGAGCCTGAGCCGGTCCGGAGACTGGTGGCTTGAGGAGCAGGCCGGCTGAATCAGACGGAGGAGCGCGCGCGGTGCTCCGCCCTGACTGCGCGGCGTCGTGTGATCTAGCGAAGCAGGCCGGTCTTGACGCTTCGGGCCGTGCGCTTGAGCGTCATGCCGATGACCGGCACCATCTGTTCGCCGACCTTGACCGAAATCGTGACGTTCATCGTTTCGGAATCGTGCAGCCGGGCGATCATGGCGCCATCGAGCGTCTTGCGGTTGATGCCCATGACGGCCCGGTCACCGCTGATCTTTCCCGAGACAATATCGAGACCCTTGCCGGCTGCGCCATCGAGGAACTGGCCCGTATAGCCCTTGCCCTTGCGGGTGATGACGGCGGACATTTTCTGGTTGAACACGCCGACGCGGCAGGTGCCGTCGAGCGAAATGCCGCTTTGCTTCGTGGCGGTCGGATCACCTTCCAGATTGCAGACGAACTTGGTGCCCTTGTACTTGCCGGCGACAATCTCGCCCGGACCCTTCCAGGTTCCGGCAACGGATTCGAAGAAGGCGCTGTCGGCGTCGCGGGCCTGCGACGGCGATGCAAG
Source organism: Hoeflea sp. (assembly GCA_965233445.1). Classification (GTDB taxonomy): domain Bacteria; phylum Pseudomonadota; class Alphaproteobacteria; order Rhizobiales; family Rhizobiaceae; genus Hoeflea. The sequence continues at coordinate 3,074,808 of OZ247491.1, read as the reverse complement.
GAGAATTGCGGCTGCCGCAAAACAAAGCGGGAGGATGCGAGACTTAACGAACATGGTCACACCTGTTGCGGCTGGAGATAGACTGCAGGATTGACCGAAAATGGTTAATGGACGGTAAGTGCGGGTGTTGAAATGAGCTCCCCCGTCAGCCGGGAGGCTGCGATCACTCCCGCCCGGCCTTGTCGCCGGGCCTTGCTTCGGCTTCCGCGAAACTGGCTATATCGCGGATGAAATTTCCAATTCCGGGCCGCTGGACGGCGCGGAACGGCATCGGCCGGCAAAGGTCCATGGCCGAGATCCCGATCCGGGCGGTCATCAGTCCGTTGATCACGCCTTCACCCAGCCTTGCAGACAGCTTGGCAGCCAGGCCATGGCCGACGACCTGCTGGATCAGGCTGTCACCTGCGGCCACCGCGCCGGTAACGGCAAGATGGGCTATGACGTCGCGAAACAGCCGGATCATCCCGATGGTTCCCGGGCGGCCGCCGTAGAGCTCGGCCATGGCGCGGATCAGGCGCACCGCCTCGAAGACGACATAGGCGAGATCCACGAATGCGCGGGGGCTGACGGCGGTCACCACGGACACGCGACGGGACGCGTTGAGGACCAGCTGCCGCGCCTGACGGTCGAGACCGGCCATCAACTCGCGCTCGGCGAACGCCAGGTAATGCGGCCCGTCGATGATTTCGCCTTCCAGCGCTTCAAGGCTCTTGCGGCCATGGGCGGAGAGCGGATTGGCTGCAATCAGGCTGGAGACCTGGGCGGCAAGGGCGCGGGCTTCCTTGGCGCTGGCTGCATCCCCCTTGCGCGAGATTTCGGCGCGCAGGCCGGCGACACGGGCAAGGCGGCGCAGGCCGGCGATTTCGCGGATGACGAGTGCGGTCAAGGCCAGCGCCGCCACGCCTGCGGCAACCGACGCGATCCAGCCCAGCCAGGGCACGCGGTCGAACAGATCCCGGATCAGCGTGTCGGTCCACATGCCGATTGCGAGGGCGGCGAGAAAGCCCAGTGCGGCGAGGAGGACCTTGCCCGCTGTCAGCCGCCGCTTGCGGGGCCGTGCGGGCGGTGGCGTCAGTGCATCCGGATCTGCTGCGGGCGTGTCGAACGGGTCGTCGCCTGCCTTGGTCATTTCGACGGTGACGGGCAGGCTCGCGGGCTTGCGCGGTTTGTCGGGTTTTCCCCCGACCTTGCCGCGAGCAGCGCCGGAGGCTTCCGTGGTCTTTCGGGCGGCCGAAGCGTCGTCTTCAACGCTGAAGGCGCGGGGTTTGCGGGACGGCCCGGTTTCGTCGTGGTCACTCATGCGAGACGATCCCCCAGAAGATATTGCAGCGCCCTGTCGAGGCGGATGTGGGGCAGCGAGAGTTTGACGCCACTGTCGGTTTCCTCGATCAGCGGCGGGCGGAAGCGAACGATGTTGATGTCGGGCGGCATGGGTTGAGAATTTGAATCAACAGCTTTGAAAAATGAGTCCGGATTCCGTGGCAAGTCACCGGGAAATATGGCTGTTTTGCGCTTTCCGTCGAAGGTTTCGTTGGCGATTGTCTCGCCTTTGAGGGGCGTACCGACAATCACCGGAAGTTCCTCGCCATCCTGTTTCGCCGTGGCCTCGCGGGTGGCGCGGACTGCGGCCAGGGCCAGCACGTCGATGTCGGCGCCGGATGACCCGATCCGGGTCGAGGCGCGCTCGACGATGCGCCGGGTGAGAGCCTCGAGACGATCGTGGCTTTCGTGGTGGAGATGATCGGCCTTGGTGGCGGCGATCAGCACCTTGTCGATCCGGCGCGAGACAAGGCTGGTGAGGATGTTGCTCCGCCCCGGGCGGAAGCAGGTCAGCACATCGGCCAGAGCGCGTTCGAGATCGATGACCGCTTCTCGTCCGGCATTCATCGCCTGCATGGCGTCAATCAGAACGATCTGGCGATCGAGCCGGGCCACATGCTCGCGGAAGAAGGGTTTGACGACGACCGACTTGTAGCTCTCGTAACGCCTCAGCATCATCGCCATCAGCGATCCTTTGGGTGCCGAGGTGTCGGGAATATTGGGCAGCGGTGCAAAGGTCAGGGCGGGCGAACCGTCGAGGTCTCCGGGCATCAGGAAGCGGCCGGGGGGCAGGGTCGACAGCGCCCGCTCGTCGGCCTTGCAGGCGCGCAGATAATCCGTGTAGAGCCGTGCCAGACTGCGGGCATCGGTCTCGCTGGCGGGCTTCAGCGGATCGATTGCGCCCGCCGTTTCAAGCCAGGGTGCGGCAAGATCGGCCCGTGCCGACGAGCGGGCGAGCGTGGTTGCGTTCAGCGAGAACTCGCCAAAATCCTGGCCCAGCAGAGGCAGGTCGAGCAGCCACTCGCCGGGATAATCGACAATATCAAGGCAGAGCCTTCCACCGGAAAAGAACCGGTTCCATCCGCTGGCCGATTCATACTCGATCACCAGTCGCAGTTCCGAGATCGCCCGGGTGGAATCGGGCCAGACGCGCTCGTCGATCAGTTTCTCGGCATGGTCCTCGTACTGGAAGCGGGGAACAGCATCATCGGGCTGCGGTTCGAGCACCGCGCGCGCCAGGCGGCCCGAATGCGCGGCCTCAAACAGCGGCAGCCGGCCGCCATGCATCAGATTGTGGACCAGCGACGTGATGAAGACGGTCTTGCCTGCGCGTGACAGGCCGGTGACGCCGAGCCTGAGGGTCGGCTGCACCAGGTTGCCGGCGCGGTCGGTCAGGGTGTCGAAGGCGATCAGCGCTTCATCGGCAAGGCTTGTGATGGATGGCGGCACGGGTGGCTTTCACGGTTTCGTTGGTGTTCCCGATATAGGTAAGCAGAGCGGGGAATGAAAGCGCAACCCGTGCCCGGGGAGGTCCCGTCGTCGGCGGCTTCTTTTTGGCGCGGGCCGCGTGGATGGTGTGGCGGGTCGATCTGCAGCCAGCCCGTATGCTGACGAAGCTTGTCTCAGGCGTCCACGGGGGAAAGAAGGCCCATGAACCTTGTCTGGCCGGAGGGGGCGGCGGCGGTTTCCGTGCATTCGGCGATGAAAAGGCCCGCGGTCGGAAAACCCGATCCGAGTGCGTCCTCGGAGGCCTCCTGATCGCGCTGCAAAAGCGAAAAAGCCGCGTCCTCGATCATCGGATTGTGGCCGACGATCATGATCGAGCCGCTTTCGCGGGCGCGATCGGATTCAATCAACTCAAGATAGGCGTGGTGGGTTTCGGAATAGAGCGCGCTGGTGTGCTCGACTGTCGGCGATATGCCCAGGCGGGCGAGCAGGAGATCGAGCGTTTCGACACACCGCTTCGCGCTTGAGCAATAGATCAGGTCGGGTGACAGCGCGTTGACCGACATGGTGGCGGCCAGACGCTCGACCTCGTCGCGGCCGCGCTGGTCGAGCGGGCGGTCAAAGTCCCGCATGCCGGGCAGCGCCCAGGCGGCGTGGGCGTGGCGGACGAGAAGCACTCGCAATGGGTGGGCCGGCACGGTTGTCATCGCTCGAATTTAAGCGTTTTCTTAGCCGCTTCAATTGGCCCAAAGGTCAATGTGCGTTGCAGCATGAAACAAACGGGTACCGGGCGGCGGCTTGCTGGTGTCTGGGAAGTGAATTGGGCCTGTTTTCAGGGCTTTGGCACTTGTTTGACAGAATTGTGAAATTGCGGGAGGGCACGACTTTACCGCTTGTGCCTTGGCAGCGCTGTGGCTATACAGCCCCCGGAATAGCTTATCCGGGAGAATCGTAATGAGTAAAGACTTCGATTTTTCCTCCTATGTTCCCTCTGATGAAGAGGATTTCATGAACGCCAAGCAGCGGGCCTATTTCCGGGCCAAGCTCAACGCCTGGCGCAATGACATTCTCAAGGAGGCACGCGAGACGCTTGACCATCTCGCGGAGGAAAGCGCCAATCATCCTGATATCGCCGACCGCGCGTCGTCGGAGACCGATCGCGCGATCGAATTGCGCGCACGCGACAGGCAGCGCAAGCTTATCGGGAAAATCGATGCGGCTCTGGCCCGGATCGACGAGGGCACCTATGGCTACTGCGAGGAAACCGGCGAGCCGATCAGCCTGAAGCGGCTCGATGCCCGTCCGATCGCAACATTGTCCATCGAGGCTCAGGAACGCCACGAGCGCCGCGAGAAGGTCTACCGCGACGAGTGAGTGCAAATTGGGTGCCCGGCTCGGCGGCTTGCCATTCGTGGCCGCTGCGAGGAGCCGAACGCAACATCATCATCGAAAAAGCCGGCCGCATTGGCCGGCTTTTTTCATGTGGCTCTGTCCGCCGACGGGGCGGAATGCAACCTGCGATCCTTGATCGCTGCGCGCAGTGAGGCGAGCTCAGGACTTCTTTGAAAGTTCGCCCAGAAGCCGCTCCATCTCGGCCTCCAGGGAGTCCCGCGATGCCTTGGTCTCGCCCTGCACCTCCGGTGCGGGTGCCGGAACGGGCGTTTCCGTTTCGGCTGCCGCCGGTGCGCCGGCTGTTCCGTCGTCGAGCGGATCGACTGCCAGATCGTCGGAGAGTTCCGCCGCCAGCACCGATTCGAAGTCGAGGCTGGGTTCTGCGGGAGAGGCGACGGCCGTTTGCGGTTCCTGCGGCGCGGTCTGCGGGCCGGACTGCGCAGAAGGGGCCGGCTCGTCGAAGGGATCTCCGATATCCCAGTCGTCCGTCCCGAAGTCCTGATCGGAAAGGATTTCGTCGTAGCCTGCGGGCGCGGCAAGTCGCGGCTCTGGCTCTGCGGCAACGGCAGGGCTTTCGGCAGGCTGCGCATCTGCGTGGTGCTCGGCTGTGTCTTGCGGGGCTTGCTGCGGTTGGGGTGCCTGCCGGGCACTGACCGCTTGCGGCTCGCGCGCCGGAAGCTGCTCTTCGAAAACCCTGGAACGCGCGGATTCGAGGATGTCGGCGGCTTCAGCCTCGGCCCTGGGGTCCGGCTTTGCGATCGTCGCCGAGGCCAGGCTGCCGGCCGCTGCACCGTAGGAGACCGGCGACAGCGGCGATTGTGCCGCCGCCGGCCTTTCCTTTGCCGCGGGCGCCGGGGCTGAAGGTGGCAATGGGGCCGGTCTCGGCTGAACCCGGGCCGGTTCTTCCCACAGGGCCTGATCCGGACTGGCGGCCGGCTGCCTGGTCGGGGCGGAGCGCTGGCTCGAGGGATCAGATGCGGCGGGTTCCGATTTCGCCGGGGCCTGCGCGGCAGCGCTGGCGCGCGGCTGCCTCGGGGGGGCAGCGTCCGGCTCGCCGGAGTGCGCAATGCGGCTTTCGATGACGACGTCGGTGGGCCCGCCGATCATGACCAGGTGCTCGACATCGTCACGCCGGATCAGCACGATCCTGCGGCGGGTGTCCACGGCCGCCGCATCGAGCACCGCAAGCCGCGGCTGGCGGGCGCGTCCGCCGCGTATGAATGTCGAGGACGAGCGGGCGCGGATCAGCCAGAAGACGGCCACCAGCGCAAGCAGCGCGATGGCCACGATGACGATCGCCATCAGCAGTGTCGCGCCCTGTCCGCCCAGAATATCGTCCGGCATCGGCTGTTCTCCCTGTTTCCGGCGTTCGTACCGGCCATGCCATCTGTCCGCGGACCGGCCCTTGCGGGCGGGTGCGCGGATCTGCCTGCTCCCGATGCGGTACGTGTCGTGTCGCGCACCAGGCGAAATCGCGCCGGCTCGGCCGGCCATCGGTCCCGTTTCGCCTGCATTTGACGTTTTTTCGCCGTCGTTCACAAGCCTTGCAGGGGCCTTGCGCACGGTTATCCCAAATCCTCTGACCGGTTGAGGGGGACAAAGCAGGGTCGCGGAGGTCGCATTTGCGGTTCAAAGCAACCGGGTGGCGGCAAGAAGAACCGGTTTGGGCTTTCCATAACCTGCGGAATGTGATTCAACCCGGACAATCCGTGGCGGGACGAAAGAGCGATTCATGACAGAGACGACGCCTGCGGCCGGGACCCCGGCACCGCTTGTGGACCGGAGCGCCAAACCGCGCTCGGTATCGAGGCTGATTTTCCTCGCGCTGGTGATGATCGGCGCCTCATTCGTCTTTTTCCTGTTCAAGGATCAGCTCAACAGCGATCTGATGCTCGGCATTCTGGGCGTGCTGGCCGTGGTCGGGATCTTCTTCCTGGTCTCCACCGTCATCGGCTTCGTCACCATCATGCCGAAAGCGACGACGGACCCGCTGGCGCGCGCCTTCATCGACACCCATCCCGAGGGTACCCTTGTCACCGACGACAAGGACCGGGTGATCTACGCCAACCAGGCCTATGGCCAGATCACCGGCACCACCAGCGCCTCCGACGTGCAGTCCATCGAGGCGATCCTGTCACGTCACCGGGAGTCTGCCGAAGCGGTCTACCGGCTGACCAATTCGATGCGCAACGGTCAGGCGGGGCAGGAGGAATTCCGCATGCCGCACGCGCTCAACGAAGCGCCGAACGGCAACGGGGCGGGCCACTGGTACCGGCTCAGGGGGCGGCCGGTCAGCGGCGGCGAGGGCGCGGGACTGCTGATGGCCTGGCAATTGTCGGACATCAGCCAGGAGCGCACCGAGCAGGAGATGGTGTTCAAGGAGTTGCAGAACGCCATCAACTATCTCGACCATGCACCCGTCGGCTTCTTCTCGGCCGGACGCGACGGCTCGATCGTCTATCTCAACGCAACGCTTGCCGACTGGCTGGGCATCGACCTGACGTCGTTCCTGCCGGGCAAGCTGATGCTGCGCGACCTGGTTGCCGGCGCCGGCATGGCGCTGGTGGAATCGGTGCAGGCCGAGCCGGGGCTCAATTCCACCGCGCAGCTCGACCTCGATCTGCTGAAAACCAACGGGCAGAGCTTTCCGGTCCGGCTTGTGCACCGTGTCACCGCCACCCGTGACGGATCGCCCGGCGAAAGCCGCACCATCGTTATCGGCCGCGACGAGGGGGGCAAGGACACCAACGACGCCGCCAATGCGGAAATGCGGTTTACCCGGTTTTTCAACAACACGCCGATGGCGATCGCCTCGGTCGATGCCAAGGGCAGGATCCTGCGCACCAACGGCCCCTTCCTGCAGATGTTCAGCGGGCTGGTGAGCCGCGACGACATGGAACAGGGCGCGCTGTTCGAAACGGTGCTGCGCGAGGAGGATCGCGCCGGTCTTGCCGAAGCGCTGCGCCAGGCCGCCGACAAGCAGGGCGACATCGCGCCCATCGACAGCCGCCGCGCCGACAGCGAGGAGCGGCATTTCCGCTTCTATGTCAACGCCGTGATCGAGCACACCGAGGAAGCGCCTGAAGAAACAGCCATCATCTATGCGGTGGAGACCACCGAGCAGAAGGCGCTGGAAGCGCAGATGGCGCAGACCCAGAAGATGAATGCCGTTGGCACGCTTGCCGGCGGCATCGCGCACGACTTCAACAATGTGCTCACCGCGATCCTGCTTTCGGCCGATCACCTGCTGATGTCGCTCAGGCCGTCGGATTCGAGCTTTGCCGATCTCATCGAGATCAAGCGCAACGCCAACCGCGCCGCGGTGCTGGTCAGGCAGTTGCTGGCGTTCTCGCGCAAGCAGACGATGCGGCCGACCGTGCTGTCGATGACCGACGTGATCGGGGATCTGCGCATGCTGGTCGACCGGCTGACCGGCACCCACGTGAAGCTCGAGCTCGAATTCGGCCGCGACCTGTGGCTGGTCAAGACCGATCTCGGACAGTTCGAACAGGTGCTGATCAATCTCGCGGTCAACGCCCGCGACGCCATGCCCGAGGGCGGCACCATCACCGTCAGGACCCGGAATGTCGAGGCGGACGAGGTCGCCCGGCTCAACAATCGCGGCATGGAGGTCGGCGATTTCGTCCTCATCGAGGTGGCCGACGAGGGCACAGGCATAGCGCCGGAAGTGCTGGAGAAGATCTTCGAGCCGTTCTTCACCACCAAGGATGTGGGCAAGGGCACGGGCCTCGGCCTGTCGATGGTCTACGGTATCGTCAAGCAGTCCGGCGGCTATATCTACCCCGAATCCGAGGTGGGCAAGGGGACGACGTTCCGGATCTATCTGCCGCGCCATGTCGAGGACGAGGCGGAAAAGGCCACGACGGAAGCCGAAGCCGCCGCACTGGTGGAGGCGGGCGCCGCAAGGCAGGGCAAACCCGCGAACGAGGGGCCCGAGGATCTGACCGGCGGGTCCGCGGTGGTGCTGCTCGTCGAGGACGAGGAAGCGGTCCGGCGCGGCGGCAAGCGCATGCTCGAGGCCCGCGGCTACGAGGTGCACGAGGCCGGCACCGGCGTCGAGGCGCTGGAGGTGCTGACCGAACTCGAGGGCAAGGTCGACATCGTCGTCTCCGACGTGGTGATGCCCGAGATGGACGGCCCGACGCTGCTTACCGAGTTGCGCAAGGACTATCCGGACATGAAGTTCATCTTCGTCTCCGGCTATGCCGAGGATGCGTTTGCCAAGAACCTGCCGGCGGATGCCAAGTTCGGCTTCCTGGCCAAGCCGTTCTCGCTCAAGCAGTTGGCGACGTCGGTGCGCGAGATGCTGGACGAGTAGACGCGCCTCGGGCCGCGCGCAACCCGTCGGAGGCGAAAGCCCGGCGGGCAGGGCTTTCGCCCCGCGCTAACCGGCGATCAACCACATCCGCATCATCTTGCGCGCGCAGGCTTGCTTGGCGGCCCGTTCGGTGCTCGCCTCTGGGTTGCAGAAGGCGGGGATGGCGATGAGTCGAACGTGGAATGGACCCAGGCTCAACACAGGAATCATCGTCAGTCCCGGGCGCTGCACCTCCCGTCGTCATCCCAGGGCCTCGACCCTGGGATCCATACTGTTATTCCTCCGGACAATGCGATGAGCGGATGGATCACGGAATGGATCCTCGGCTCGGGGGCCGAGGATGACGAGAACGAGGAGCGCGACATGATGTTTGTCTTCAAGCTTCTGGGCTGGATTGTCGGGTTCGTCGTTGCTGCCATCATTGCCCTGCTGCTGTTCCTGAGATTTGGTACGCCTGTCTATGACTGGCAACAGGAAATGACCATAGTGATCGATACGCCCGATGGACCGGTGTCGGGCTCGAGCGTCAGTGCGGTGCGCTGGAAAGAGCACGCCATCAAGGCGCAGGGCATGGGCTGGAGCCTTCAGGTGACCGGCGAGGCGGTGGTTGTCGATCTGGGGCCTTCCGCGTCGCGTCCACGCTACCTGTTCGCGCTACTGAAGGGCGCCGGCACGACCGAATACATGGGGTCGGTGGCCGCAGCCAGCCTTTCGGGCCGCGAGGGCCGGGTGATCGACGAGGCCCTTTTCGCGCAGATTGAAAACCGTCAGGGCGCTGCGCCAAGCACGATTGCCGTGCCGCGCATTCAGTATCCCCTGCTGGTCACCTTCGCCGACATCGGCGACCCGGCGAGCGTTGCCCGCGTCGATCCCGATGATCTCGCTGCCCGGTTCGGCGAGGGCTACGCGCTCTCCTCGATCACGCTTGCGATCACCGACGAGTGGGTGACCAATGGACGGGTGGACGCGGTGTTGCCTTGCCTCAAGGGGGATGAGGTCTGCATTCCGCTCAATAAGACGTTGCCATACGCTAACCCTATGAGATTTCTTCCAAATTACGTGATCAGGAGCAAGTGACAAGGTCGGCAGAAATTTCCAGTGATCTGTTTCTTGCCATTCTTTCGATGGATTACTGCAATCGCCGATACGGCAAATGCACCGGGTTTCCGCCATGACGAGGACCCGCCTTCGCCGGCTTTGCGGAGCCTCGAACCTGACAGGCGAAACGATGTCTATGCATCTGAGATCCACCCCGGTTTCTTTCTGCATAATGCAGCACGCGGATGGATCACGGAATGGATCCTCGGAGGTAACGACGTCGCTTCGCTTGTCTTGCTCGGTGGCCGGGGATGACGAGAGCGGGAGGCCGAGGATGACGATAGCGGGATGGATGCAGCACTGATCGTTATGGGCAGCGCCGCGCGGCGCAGGGTTAATATTGCGGTGACAGAATATTCATCATCCTGCCGCAATTTCCGCTAAAGTCCGATTTTCGAGTTTTTCCAAGAGGGGCCACCATGAAATCCAGACTCCTGATTGCGGCCATGGCCGCCGTCTTCGTTTCCGCCTGCACGACCGATCCCTATACCGGCGAGCAGAAGGTTTCCAACCTGGCAGCGGGTGCTGGCCTGGGGGCTGCGGCCGGCGCCGGACTTGGTCTGCTGGCCGGCGGCGACGACCGCAAGAACGCGCTGATCGGCGCGGGCATCGGCGCACTCGCCGGTGGCGCGATCGGCGGCTACATGGACCAGCAGGAAGCGCAGTTGCGCGCGCAGCTGCAGGGCACCGGCGTGTCGGTGACGCGCGTGGGCAACAACATCGTGCTCAACATGCCGTCCAACATCACGTTCGACACCGACCAGTCGGCGGTCAAGCCCCAGTTCTACCCGACGCTGAATTCCGTCGCGCTGGTGCTGCAGAAATTCAACCGCTCGCTGGTCGATGTCGCAGGCCACACCGATTCCACCGGGTCTGACCAGTACAACCTGACTTTGTCTCAGCAGCGCGCGCAGTCGGTGGCGAGCTACCTCGTTTCACAGGGCAACGACCCGCGCCGTTTCTACACCCAAGGTTTCGGCGAAAGCCGGCCGATCGCCGACAATTCGACGGAAGCCGGCCGCGCCGCCAACCGCCGCGTGGAAATCCAGATCTCGCCGCTGAGCTGATTGCGGACGGGCCGTCGGGATTTCCGGCGGCTCTCGGATTCAGCCAAAAGCGTGACACAGTCGTGTGAGGCGACAGGGGCCCGGCAGCGAAAGCTGCCGGGTCTTTTCGTACGTGGGGATGGAAGTGGCCGGCTTTGAGGGGCAGGGATCTCCGGATCCCGTCTCCGGACTTGATCCAGACAAGCGAAGCGACGTCGTAGACACCGGAAGCCTGCTGACCGTGCTTCCGCCGGGTCGAAAGACTCATTCAGCGCAAGGGCTTGGGCTGACTGGATGCCCGACAGCTATTCCCGATCCAGCCCGGCTGCTTTGCGGAGCGCCGCATTGATGCGGTCCTGCCAGCCGGGGCCGTCTTCCTGGAAATGTTCGAGCACGGCCCGGTCGAGCCGGATCGAGACCATCTCCTTGCCTTCCGGCACGGTCGCAGACTTGGGCGCGGGTTCGACAGGCTTGGTAGTGGCGGACTTGAAGGCGGCTTCGGCGCGCTCAAGGGCGCTGCCGGGGCGGCGGGGTGGCTTCATCGAAATGTCCTTTCGGTTGGACGGCTGGGTCGCCTCAGTTGGCGGACGAGGCGAGAGCGATGCCGATGCGGGCGGCGAGCCGGGCGTTGTTGAGGACGAGCGCGATGTTGGTCTTGAGGCTTTCGCCGGAGGTCAGCTCAAGGATTTCGCCGAGCAGAAACGGGGTGACGGCCTTGCCCTCGATGCCTCTCGCCTTGGCGGTGGCGAGCGCTGCGGCGATGTGGCGGTTCATTTCGGACGCAGGGATCTCGTCTTCGACAGGAACCGGATTGGCGATCAGCATGCCGCCATGGCCGCCCAGTGTGCGGCGGGTTTGCTCGAAACGGGCGATGGCGGCCGGATCATCGAGCCTGAGCGGGGCTTTCAGGCCGGACTCGCGCGACCAGAAGGCGGGCATGGCATCCTGGCCGAACGCCACCACCGGCACGCCCCGGGTTTCCAGCGCTTCCAGCGTCTTTGGGATGTCGAGAATGGCCTTGGCGCCGGCGGAGACGACGATCACCGGCGTCCGGCCGAGTTCATCAAGGTCGGCGGATATGTCGAAGCTCGTCTCCGCTCCCTGGTGCACGCCGCCGATGCCGCCGGTGGCGAAGACGGAAATGCCGGCGAGATGGGCCGCAATCATGGTGGCGGCGACCGTTGTCGCGCCGGTGCGGCCCTGCGACAGCGCATAGGCGAAATCTGCGCGGGAGAGCTTCATCACGCCCTTCGCCTGGGCGAGCTTCGTGATCGCGGCCTCGTCAAGGCCGGCATGCAGCTGTCCGTCGATCACGGCAATGGTGGCGGGCACCGCGCCCTCGGCGCGGATCGCGGCCTCGACTTCCAGCGCCATGTCGCGATTGCCCGGCCAGGGCATGCCATGGGTGATGATGGTGGATTCGAGCGCCACCACCGGGCGGGCCTCGGCCAGCGCTTCGGCCACTTCGGGGGTCTTTTCAATCTTGATCGGGGCAGTCATCGGAGGCTCCTGGGGGCGCGCGCCGGTTACGGCGTGGCCTGTGTCTCGGGTCTGAAGCGCCGCCCATCCGATCGGACGGCAAGGGGCGCCATAATGTTTTTGCCGCATGCATGTCCGCTGTCGCTCGGGTGACTCCAGCCGAGCGCCACCTGCATCAGGCGTCTGCGGGCTTTGGCATGGCGGCAATCGCCTGTGCAAGCCCTTCAGGTGCAAGATCCTCGCGCACGGGCCCGGATGTCCCGGCTGTCAGCCGCGCAAGCGCGATGCCCGAGATCAGGCAGGCTTCCATCGTCTTGCCCTCGAGCCAGGCGTGAAGGTAGCCGGAGACGAGCGCATCGCCCGCGCCGGTGACATCCTCGACCTTGCTGAGCGGCGGCGGAACGAGCGACAGCGCGGTGTCGCCTGACCAGACGAGCGCCGGCCCGGACCCTGCGCTCACCAGTCCCGAGGCGAGACCGGCTGCGCGGAGCAGGGATGACCACTGTTCGGACAGCGCGTCCTCGCTGCCGGCAAGGGCCGCGGCTTCTGCGGTGTTCATGCCGAGCAGCGTGAGCGCGGACAGCGAAGGCTTCCACCGCACCACCTTGGCCGGAGAGACGGCGATGGCCGCCAGCGGAAGCTCCCGCGCGCTTGCCTCGCCTGCAATGGCTGCCAGCGCATCCTGCGGCAGGTTGGCATCGGCGAGAACAAGATCGGTTGCGTCAAAGCGGGCGCGCATCCGCGCGGTCATCAGCCGCCGCGCCGGAATGATGTCATAGAGCTTCATGTCGGCGAGTGCCGTGACCAGATTGCCATCGGGCTCCAATATGGCGGTGTAGCTCGGCGTGGCCCTGTCCAGGAATGTGAGCGGGCAATCCTCTATGCCCGCAGCCTCGGCTGCGGCGGCGACCTGGTCCGCCGCCGCATCTCCGCCGCGCGGGGAGACGAGCGTGACGTGATGGCCGAGGCGTGCGAGGTTGCGCGCGGCGTTGAAGGCGCCCCCGCCGGGCTCGCTGACCCAGCGGCCCGGGTTGGAGGCGCCCGCGCGATGGGGCGCATCGAGCCGGCCCGTGCGGTCGATATGGGCGCCGCCGATGGCAAGGATGCGCGCCATGCTCAGAGCGTCCCCGGTGCCGACCGGCCGCGAATCGCGGCACTGTGGTATGGGTTCCAGCCGCGGCTGTCGCGAAGGATCGCCGATACGCGCGTCCGCGCAAAACAAAAATAGAACATGAATTCGTTTGTCATTTGATTCCAATGGGTTGGTCAGGGCTTGCGCGGATGGAACAAATAGAGTACAAACATCACAACAGCGCACGCATTGCCTGCAACGGCACGATAACCTAAAGGTGGATGGAATGGCACAGAACTCTTTGCGGCTTGTAGAGGAAAAATCCGTGGACAAAAGCAAGGCGCTCGACGCCGCACTTTCCCAGATCGAACGGTCGTTCGGCAAGGGTTCCATCATGAAGCTCGGCGCCAACGAGAGCGTGGTCGAGATCGAAACGATCCCGACGGGCTCGCTCGGGCTCGACATCGCGCTGGGCGTCGGCGGTCTGCCGAAGGGCCGCATCATCGAGATCTACGGGCCGGAAAGCTCGGGCAAGACGACGCTGGCGCTGCAGACCATCGCCGAGGCGCAGAAGAAGGGCGGCATTTGCGGCTTCATCGACGCCGAGCACGCGCTTGACCCTGTCTATGCCCGCAAGCTGGGGGTGGATCTCGAGAACCTCTTGATCTCGCAGCCGGACACCGGTGAGCAGGCGCTCGAGATCACCGACACGCTGGTGCGCTCGGGTGCGCTCGACGTGCTGGTGATCGACTCGGTGGCCGCACTGACCCCGCGTGCGGAAATCGAGGGCGAGATGGGCGACAGCCTGCCGGGTCTTCAGGCCCGGCTGATGAGCCAGGCGCTCCGGAAGCTCACCGCCTCTATCTCGCGGTCGAACTGCATGGTGATCTTCATCAACCAGATCCGCATGAAGATCGGCGTGATGTTCGGTTCGCCGGAGACCACCACGGGCGGCAACGCGCTCAAGTTCTATGCCTCGGTCAGGCTCGACATCCGCCGCATCGGCTCGGTCAAGGAACGCGACGAGGTGACCGGCAACCAGACCCGGGTGAAGGTGGTCAAGAACAAGATGGCGCCGCCCTTCAAGCAGGTCGAGTTCGACATCATGTATGGCGAGGGCGTCTCGAAAATGGGCGAACTGGTCGACCTCGGCGTCAAGGCCGGGATTGTCGAGAAATCGGGCGCCTGGTTCTCCTACAACAGCCAGAGGCTGGGGCAGGGCCGCGAGAACGCCAAGCAGTTCCTGCGCGAGAACTCCGTGCTCGCCGACGAGATCGAGATGGCGCTCAGGCAGAACGCCGGATTGATTGCGGAGAAGTTCCTCGAGGACGGCCGCAAGGACGGCGATGAGGACGACATCGGATCGGATGCCGCAGAGGGTTGAGGTTTCCGCTCCGGGCTGATTGCCCGGGCTGACCCTTTCTCCGGTCCTGTTGCCGGAGCCGTTGCCTGAAAGACCGGTCGGGGAAGTTTCTGCCGGGGGGCCGTACAGGATGACATTTTCAAGCCGGCCGCCATCTGTTCTGGATGGCGGCCGGTTTCGTGTTTTTCGGGCCGGGCCCCCGTCTGGACAGTGCGCGGAGGGAGCGATAAAAGCGGCGGTCCGCGAACACGTGCAGCGGATTTTCCGATCGGCGCCGAAGTTTCGGCGCGGTCCATCAACAAAGGGTGCAGCATGAGCGGCGTGAACGAAATCCGGTCGGCGTTTCTCGACTATTTCAAGAAGAACGGTCACGAAGTGGTGGCGTCGAGCCCGCTGGTGCCGCGCAACGATCCGACGCTGATGTTCACCAATGCGGGCATGGTGCAGTTCAAGAATGTCTTCACCGGGCTTGAGCAGCGGCCCTATTCGACGGCCGCCACCTCGCAGAAATGTGTGCGCGCCGGCGGCAAGCACAATGACCTCGACAATGTCGGCTATACCGCGCGCCATCACACCTTCTTCGAGATGCTGGGCAACTTCTCTTTCGGCGACTACTTCAAGGAGCGCGCCATCGAGCTTGCCTGGAACCTGCTGACCAGGGATTTCGGGATCAACAAGGAACGGCTGCTCGTCACGGTCTACCATACCGACGATGATGCGTTCGATCTCTGGCGCAAGATTGCCGGTGTTCCCGAAAGCCGGATCATCCGGATCCCGACCAACGACAATTTCTGGGCGATGGGCGATACGGGCCCCTGCGGACCGTGCTCCGAGATCTTCTACGATCACGGCGATCACATCTGGGGCGGACCTCCCGGATCCGCGGAAGAGGACGGTGACCGCTTCATCGAGATCTGGAACCTCGTCTTCATGCAGTTCGAGCAACTGGCGGACGAGCGGGTCGACCTGCCGCGGCCGTCGATCGACACCGGAATGGGACTGGAGCGCATCGCGGCGCTGCTGCAGGGGCAGCACGACAATTACGATATCGACCTGTTCCGGCGGCTGATCACGGCATCGGAGGAACTGACCGGCGTCGAGGCCAAGGGCGAGCGGCGCGCAAGCCACCGCGTGATTGCCGATCACCTGAGATCCTCGGCGTTCCTGATCGCCGACGGCGTGCTGCCCTCCAATGAGGGTCGGGGTTACGTGCTGCGCCGGATCATGCGCCGGGCGATGCGTCACGCGCAGTTGCTCGGCGCGAGTGATCCGCTGATGTACCGGCTGCTTCCGACGCTGGTCGCGGAGATGGGGCGCGCCTATCCGGAGCTTCAGCGTGCCGAAGCGCTGATTTCGGAAACCCTGAAGCTTGAGGAAACGCGCTTCTCCAAGACGCTTGAGCGTGGCCTGAGCCTGCTCGAGGAAGCAAGCGCCGATATGGGCGAGGGCGACCGGCTGGGCGGAGAAACCGCGTTCAAGCTTTACGACACCTACGGTTTCCCGCTCGACCTGACCCAGGATGCGCTCAGGCAGCGCGGCATCGAGGTCGATACCGAGGGCTTCAAGGCCGCGATGGAACGGCAGAAGGCCGAGGCACGCGCAAGCTGGTCCGGTTCGGGCGATGCGGCCACCGAGACGATCTGGTACGAGATCAAGGACCGGGTCGGCGCCACAGATTTCCTCGGCTACGACACGGAGACGGCCGAGGGCGTGATCCAGGCCATCGTCCGCGACGGCGCCGAGGTGAAAGCCGCCAAGGCCGGCGATACGGTCGATGTGGTTGTTAACCAGACCCCCTTCTATGGGGAATCGGGCGGACAGATGGGCGACCAGGGGGTGATCGCGGGCGAAGGCTACCGGCTTGAGGTCAGCGACACCCAGAAGCGCGGCGAAGGCGTGTTCGTGCACCGGGCAACGGTGAGCGAGGGCGAGGTTTCGACCGGCGCCGTGGCGCAGCTCGAGGTCGACCAGAGCCGTCGCACCAGGATCCGTGCCAATCACTCGGCGACCCACCTGCTGCATGAGGCGCTGCGGGAAGTGCTCGGCACCCATGTTGCACAGAAGGGGTCTCTGGTTGCGCCCGACCGGCTCCGGTTCGACATCTCCCACCCCAAGCCGATGTCGGCCGAGGAGATCGCCGAGGTCGAAACCATGGCCAACGAGATCATCTTGCAGAACAGCCCCGTCACCACGCGACTGATGGCGGTCGATGATGCCATTGCCGAGGGTGCGATGGCGCTTTTCGGCGAAAAGTACGGCGACGAGGTCCGCGTCGTCTCGATGGGCACCGGGGTCCGCGGTGTGAAGGCCAACCGGCCCTATTCGGTCGAGCTTTGCGGCGGCACCCATGTTCGCGCGACCGGCGAAATCGGTCTGGTGCGGGTGCTTTCCGACAGCGCGGTCAGCGCCGGGGTGCGCCGCATCGAGGCCTTGACCGGCGCTGCCGCCCGGCGTCACCTGGCCGAGCAGGACGAGAAGCTCAAGCAGGCGGCCCAGCAATTGAAGGTTCAGCCTGCCGATGTGCCGGGCCGGATCGAGGCGTTGATGGATGAGCGCAAGAAGCTGGAGCGGGAACTGAGCGAAGCCCGCAAGAAGCTGGCGCTTGGCGGCAGCGGCACCGGCGGTGACGAAAGCCGCGAGATCGGCGGCGTCAAATATCTCGGCAAGGTGCTCAACGGTGTCCAGCCGAAGGACCTGAAGGGGCTTGTCGATGCGGCGAAATCGTCGCTTGGCTCCGGCGTCGCGGCCTTCGTGGCGGTCAGCGAAGACGGCAAGGCAAGCGTAGTGGTCGGCGTTACCGAAGACCTGACGGGACGTTTTTCAGCCGTGGATCTGGTCCGGGTCGCCTCGGAAGCGATTGGCGGCAAGGGTGGCGGAGGCCGTCCAGACATGGCCCAGGCCGGCGGACCGGATGGCGCCAACGCCGCTGCCGCGGTGGACGCGGTGGCTGCCGCGCTCGGCTGAGCCATCGTACATCCGATCCTGCGGGAGAATGCAACTGACGCATTGCCGGGCAAGGGGTGTTGCCGTGCCCGGCAATGGTGCCGGAACCTCCGCAGGGCTTTCTGGCCAATTGCTGTCTGGTCAAGTCAGGCGAAGGCGGCGCATGTCCGGGCGCGGTTCCACCAGGTCCACAGCCGCGGCGCGTGGCCGGGCAACAGGCTTCCCACGGCACTGTCGATGACATACTCCATGCATCCGGCCATATAGGCGTCGGCGAGCGACACGCTGCCGCCGCAGAGCCAGTCATCTCCTGCAAGCGTGTCCAGCGCTGCGAGCACTTTGAGGCCGCTCCCAAGCATTTCCGGAGGCGGTTCCCTGCCTTCGGACCGGGGGACATGAAGACCCCATACCAGCACCGGATAGACTTGGGTGTCGATGATCGAGATGATCTGGTTCATCAACGCCTGGTCGTTCGGATTGTCAGGCTGAAGCAGCGGGCCGTCAAAGGCCTGATCGATGTAGCGGGTGATCGCGAGGGTTTCAAAGATCGTCAGATCACCATGGCGAAAGACGGGAATCCTGCCGAAGGGATGCCCGGCCTGACGCGCTTTCTCGGCGCCGCCTTCGGCAAAGACATCAAGGTCTTCGAACGTGTATTCAATGCCCTTGAGGCGCAGCGTCGCCCGGCATATGCGCGTGTAGACGCTGTAATCGGCGCCGATCAGCGTAACATCAGCCGCCTTGCTTGCCGAGCTCATCACCGTGCCGGCCATGGCCAGGAATTGGCATCCGGATGTCCACCGAACAGCCCTTCTTGACCGGCGGTATTGTCTTGCAACTGGAAACGAAAACGCCGGCGCAAGTGGTCAAGACTTGCGCCGGCGTTGTAGTCAATGCCCGTGTCCGGGCGCCGGGTGCACCGCCACGACCTGTCGAACGCGGCGGCTGGTCCGGCGAACATTGATCAGCCCATGGCCTTCTGAAGGTTCTCGTCGATCTTGTCGAGGAAGCCGGTGGTCGAGAGCCATGGCTGGTCCGGACCGATGAGCAGAGCCAGATCCTTGGTCATGTGACCGGATTCGACGGTGGCGACGCAGACTTCCTCGAGCGTCTGGGCGAACTTGGCCAGTTCGGCATTGTCGTCGAGCTTGGCACGGTGCGCCAGGCCGCGGGTCCACGCGAAGATCGAGGCGATCGAGTTGGTCGAGGTTTCCTCGCCCTTCTGGTGCTGGCGGTAGTGACGGGTCACGGTGCCGTGGGCGGCTTCGGCTTCCACGGTGTTGCCGTCCGGGGTCATCAGGACAGAGGTCATCAGGCCGAGCGAGCCGAAGCCCTGGGCAACGGTGTCGGACTGCACGTCGCCGTCATAGTTCTTGCAGGCCCAGACATAGCCGCCCGACCACTTGAGGTTGGAGGCCACCATGTCGTCGATCAGCCGGTGCTCGTACCAGATCTTGGCTTCCTTGAACTTGTCCTCGAATTCCTTCTCGTAGACTTCCTGGAAGATGTCCTTGAAGCGGCCGTCATAGATCTTCATGATGGTGTTCTTGGTCGACAGATACACCGGAACGCCGCGCTGCAGGCCGTAGTTGAGCGATGCGCGGGCAAAGTCCTCGATCGACTTGTCGAGGTTGTACATGCCCATGGCGACACCGGCGGACGGGGCATCGTAGATTTCGTATTCCTGCTCCTGGCCGTCTTCGCCAACGAACTTCATGAACAGCTTGCCCTTGCCGGGGAACTTGAAATCGGTGGCGCGGTACTGGTCGCCGAAGGCATGACGGCCGACGATGACCGGCTTGGTCCAGCCCGGAACGAGCCGGGGGACGTTCTTGCAGATGATCGGCTCGCGGAAGATCACGCCGCCCAGGATGTTGCGGATGGTGCCGTTGGGCGAGCGCCACATCTTCTTGAGGCCGAATTCCTCGACGCGCGCCTCGTCGGGCGTGATCGTTGCGCATTTGACGCCGACGCCGTGTTCCTTGATGGCGTTGGCCGCGTCAACCGTGACCTGGTCGTCGGTCGCGTCGCGGTGTTCCATGCCCAGATCGTAATAGTGCAGATCAATGTCGAGGTAGGGGTGGATCAGCTTGTCCTTGATGAACTGCCAAATGATGCGTGTCATCTCGTCGCCGTCGAGCTCCACAACCGGATTCGCGACCTTGATCTTTGCCATTCTTTTGAACCTTCCAAGAGGGTTGTCGGGGAGGGGCGGCATGCCGCCCGTCGGGATGGCGTTCTCTTAACAAAAGCCGCAACGGCGCACAACACGCGAGCGCGCGGATGTCGCCTGATCCCGACGAAGGTACGGTATCGGTCCGCAGACGGCTTTCCTTGGGAGAGGCAATGTGCCATTGAGGCGCGCGGCGAGTGGAACGGCAAGGCATGGCAGGCACCGACAGAAATCGCGAACTCATCACCGGCGGCCCGGCGATCATCCTTGTCGAGCCCCAATTGGGCGAGAACATCGGCATGGTGGCGCGCGCCATGGCCAATTTCGGGCTTTCGAACCTCCGGATCGTCAATCCGCGCGACGGATGGCCGAATGAAAAGGCAATCAGCACGGCTTCACGTGCCGATCACGTGATCGGTGCCGCCCGGGTTCACGAGACGATCGAGGAGGCAATGGCCGATCTCACTTTCGTCTATGCGACGACCGCGCGGACGCGCGACGGTCACAAGCCGGTGCGCGGGCCGGTGGAAGCGGGCGAGACCCTGCGCGCCCGTGAAAATGCCGGGGAAAAGACCGGCATCCTGTTCGGCCGCGAGCGCATTGGCTTGCGCAACTGGGAAGTGGGGCTCGCCGACGAGATCGTCACCTTCCCGGTCAACCCGGCCTATGCGTCGCTCAACATCGCCCAGGCCGTGCTGCTGATGTCGTATGAGTGGATGAAATCCGGGCTTTCCGATGTTCGGGAGACTGCGTTCTCCGCGCCCCAGGTGGAACCGGCGCCGAAAGCCGACCTGCACGGGCTTTTCGCGCAGATCGAGGAGGGGCTCGATGCGCGGGGCTATTTCCGATCCGAGGACAAGCGGATGAAAGCGGTCGACAATCTGCGCGCGGTGCTGA
Source organism: Hoeflea sp. (assembly GCA_965233445.1). Lineage (GTDB taxonomy): Bacteria > Pseudomonadota > Alphaproteobacteria > Rhizobiales > Rhizobiaceae > Hoeflea. Next base: position 3,054,240 of record OZ247491.1, on the reverse strand, counting down.
CACGGCCCGGGTTCTCCACCGACGAGATCAGCGTGCTGCGCGGCGTGATCGCCTCGCTCGACCGGTTCGACCGCAAGGGTGAGCGCAGGCCGGATACACCGAGCGGCCGGACACTTGGAAGCTAGGGCATCTTCGGCGACAACGCCGAGGTTCGGGCGGAGCCGTGAAGCGGCCGCAAACGCGGCAGTCTGCTGCTATGCGATCTTCTACGGGGGATGCCGGTGCGTTGCGATGTTGCCGGAACCGTGAGGGGCTGCCGGGCTTTCGGTCGGCTGCGTCGCTACTGGTGGCTTCAGAACTTGACCGAGACATTGAGGGTCCCGGTGTAGTTCACGCCATCGTTTCCAATCCCGCCGATGCGAACTCCCGCATCCAGAAGCGCGGTGTCGTTGAGCTGGACCGAGTAACCTGCCGTGGCGCTCGCGCTCCATCCGGTCGTATCGTATTGGCCCGAGCTCAAAGCAGTCGGTGCGTTGCTGCTGAAATGGTCCGCACTCAGTCCTGCACTGAACTTGTGATTGTCAAAGACCTTGGTGATCTTTGCGCCAAGCCTCGTTTCCGTGAAGTCCACATCGTTTGCAATGCCCGCACCGGCAAGCGTTCCGGTGGTGGCGGTCAGCTTGATGCGTCCTGTCTCGATGGCAGCAAACGGCGAAACCGTCGTTGTCGCATCAACCATGAAATCCCGGTTGACGTCGGCGCTGAACCCGATCATCTCACCCTTTGCGGTTGCCGCGCCCGCCGGCGTCACGATGGTATCGTAATCGATCCAGCCAAAGGTGAGCGATGCCGTGCCATGCCAGTCACCCGTGTTCCAGCCGATATATGGCTGAACAAGCGTCTGTGTAGCGTCGAAGGTATATCCCGCAGAGCGTGCCTTGATCGAGCCGAGGCCGCCGGAAAGGCCGACGATGAACGACTCATTGATGGCCACGTCGGCACCAAACTGCATCAGAGGGCTGGTAAAGCTCCGTCCTGAACTGTCCGCATGCGTCACCGAGCCGTTGGCCCATACATGCACATTGCCCGACAGCATGTCACCTTCTGCAAAGGAGCCATCTCCCTGGCCATTGGCGCGCATGCGGGCCTCGAAGCTGTTCTTGGCGGCATTCCCGACATTTGCAGAGACGACCTGGAGATTGTTCCTGCCGTTGTCGCTAATCACCGACTGAAGCTCGGCCAGTTGTTGTGCGGTCGAGGGCCCCCATCCGATCACAACGCCGTTGAGTGTCAGGATGTATGTTCCAAAATCTGCGTTGTCGAAACCGGTGACGACGATCGTGTATTGCCCCTCCTGATAAGGGGCGTTCGGATCGGTGTCGGTTGATGCAAGCCGGGACAACAGGCCCACGCCGCCATCGTCATCCACCGCGACAAGATTGGTGAACTGTTGTGTGGGATCGAACGTTCCCTGATAGAGAAGGAGGAAAGTGTCGAACACCGCTGTGGTGGTTTCTGCCGAAAAACTGGCGGAATTGGTGACCGTTATCTGGTGTGCCTGGTAGGGTGTGTCGGTACCCTGGCCGCTGAGGTTGAAGAGCGTAAACGGACGGTTCCAGGTCGGTTGTCCTGTCGTGTCACCATTGATTTCAATGGCAAATGCGGCATTCAGAGCCGTGGACGAAAACAGTAGCGCGGCCGCGCCGAGAAATGTCATATGCTTCATCATGGATTTGCCCCAACACCGCCGTCCAGCGCGCGTTTCCCCTTGTACAGACACCTACAGACACCGTGCCTTGCATCGAACTTGCAACCTGTCCGAATGGTGCCGTCCGATCGGTTGTGCCAAGCTCGCTGCGTAGCCAAGGTTTTCGCGGCAAAAGCTTTGGAGAGAACTATAAAACACACCGCTTCCCTTGCGTTAGCAGTTCTCTGGTGACCTGTAAACATTACCAGCGATTTTTTATAGTTTCGTGAGGCGGTCCCTGGCTGCGGATTACCACAGGCCAGGCGTGAGATATAATGGCTTGGCCGGAGATCATGAGGCGGTGTAACCGTGCTCCTCGAGTTGTCTCGCTGCGATCCCTCCGGGACTCCTCTCGGTTTGGGCTTCATTCTGGCGCAATGCGATGGCTTTGAGTGGGTCAAGGATGCAATTGGAGTTTGGTGGGAATGAGTGTTGACGGTCCTGTTCTCGTGTTCGACAGCGGCATTGGCGGGTTGAGCGTGCTGCGCGAGGCGCGGGTGATCATGCCGGGACGGAGATTCGTCTATGTGGCCGACGATGCCGGCTTTCCCTATGGCGCCTGGGATGAAGAGCAGCTACGCGACCGGATCGTCGGGCTGTTCGAGGGACTGATCGAGCGCCATGCGCCTGTGCTGGCGCTGATTGCCTGCAATACCGCTTCAACCATCGTGATGCCGGCGCTCAGGCAGGCCTATCCGCAAACTCCCTTCGTCGGAACGGTCCCTGCCATCAAGCCGGCAGCCGAGCGCACGCGCTCCGGCCTGGTCTCGGTGCTTGCCACGCCGGGGACCGTCAAGCGGCAATACACGCGCGACCTGATCCGCGATTATGCCGACAAGGTGCATGTGCGCCTCGTCGGATCGGAGAACCTTGCCAGTCTTGCTGAAACCTACATGCGCAACGGGTTTGTCGACGAGGCGGCGGTGAAGGCGGAAATCGATCCGTGTTTCGTCGAGAAAGACGGGGGCAAGACCGATATCGTGGTGCTGGCATGCACGCATTTTCCGTTTCTGGTCAACAGGATGCGCAAGATGGCGCCCTGGCCGGTGGACTGGATCGATCCGGCTGAAGCGATCGCGCGGCGTGCGCTGTCCATCGTCGAAACCCTGCCGGGCGGCACAGCGCTTCCCGACGAGAAGGACCGGGTGGTGTTCACGTCGGGAAATCCGGATTACAGCGCCTTGCGGCTGATGCACGGGTTCGGCCTCACCTCGGGCTGATTCTCGGCGGCCAAGGAGGCTACAACCGGTCCACAGACACTCCGAAATGGGTGCGGAATGCCTGTTCGCCATCGCGCGTGATGGTGAGCGCACGGGTGCCGGGCACCGGCCGGATCCAGTTGCGCTCGATCGCGATTTTCAGAATCTCTGTTCCAAGCTGTCCGCCGAGGTGCATGCGCCGTTCGCTCCAGTCGAGGCAGGTCCGGCACATCGGTCGTTTGCTTCGCGCACCGGCTTCAAGGTCGATTCCGATGGTTGCTAGAAACCGTATGCCGGTTTTGGTGATGAGTCCGGAGCGGTCTTCGAGCAGAAGGTGCCCGGCCTCGACCATGAAATCGGTGAGCCCGACGGCCAGGCTTCCGGCCATGTGGTTGTAGCAGGTGCGCGCCCGGCGCATGGCGATATCCCGCGGGCCCGTCGACACGCGGCGTCCGGGCCCGGCCGAGGCGAGGGCCGAAAGTCCCTCGAACGCTTCGGCGACCTCAGGCGAGGCGAGGCGGAAATACCTGTGGCGGCCCTGTTTCTCCATCGCGATCAGACAGCCATCAACAAGCCTGGCGAGATGACCGCTGGCGGTTTGCGCGCTGATTCCGGCACAGAACGCCAGTTCTCCCGCCGTGAGCGCCCTTCCGCCCATGAGCGCAAAAAGCATGTTGGTCCGCGCCGGATCGCCCATCAAGGCGGCGATGGCGGAGATCGTGTTGGCGTTGGCGGTTGGGTTGTCAGGATGTGCGGTCATGATCCATGTCTAGCGCCTGCCTGCAGCGGCGTCATTACCGGACAGTTCGGTCCGTACCGAAACGTTTCACCGAATTGCCGGGCTAGAAGGTTGCTCCACAAGAAGGGGCGATACCATGAACAGTTCGAGCAAATCAGAGAACTCACAGCTTTCCGCGGTGAGAGCCAGCGCAACACCCATCCTGCGCCGTGCTTTCTTCGGAGCGGCGAGTGCAGCATGGAGGCAACTTGCCAAATGGTCTGACCGGCGGCGGCAGAGGCTCCATCTGGATCAGCTGGATGCTCATTTGCTCAAGGATATCGGCATAACCCGAAAACAGGCCCGGCGTGAGGCAGACCGCTGGTTCTTTGACTAGGCGACTAGGCGACTAGGCGTGCCCATCTCGCAATTGGCAGTCGATTTGGATCCGCTGCGGCCGTTCCGGCATTTCCCTGTGTATTTCCTACCGGGTGGCACGCGGGCCGCGAATAATCTGTTACAGCGGAGGGAGGCGGGTTCTCAAAAGAATCAGCCGGGTTTGTGCGTCCAGTTCAAGGAGTTGCCCAGGTGCAGGTCGGGATCAACATGGGGGAATTGACCGGTGGTCAGCCGGCCATGCTCGATATCGAGGAGTTGCTGGCGACCCGGCTGCTCGTGCAGGGCAATTCCGGCTCCGGCAAGTCGCACCTGCTCCGCCGTCTTCTCGAACAGTCCGCCGAGTGGGTGCAGCAGGTGATCATCGACCCGGAGGGCGATTTCGTCACGCTGTCGGAGAAATACGGGCACCTGGTGGTCGATGGCGAGCGCAGCGAAGGCGAACTGGCGGGCATCGCGAGCCGCATCCGCAAGCACCGGGTGTCCTGCGTCCTGTCGCTCGAAGGTCTCGAGATCGACGACCAGATGCGCGCGGCTGCGACCTTTCTCAATGCCATGTTCGAGGCCGAGCACGAGTTCTGGTATCCGGTGCTGGTGGTGGTGGACGAGGCGCAGATGTTCGCGCCCGCAGCCGGCGGCGAGGTCGCCGAGGACGCGCGCAAGATGTCGCTCGGCGCCATGACCAACCTGATGTGCCGTGGCCGCAAGCGCGGTCTCGCGGGTGTGATCGCGACCCAGCGGCTTGCAAAACTCGCCAAGAACGTGGCAGCGGAAGCTTCGAACTTCCTGATGGGGCGGACCTTTCTCGACATCGATATGGCGCGCGCGGCCGATCTTCTCGGCATGGACCGGCGTCAGGCCGAGATGTTCCGCGATTTGAAGCGCGGCAATTTCGTCGGCCTCGGTCCCGCCCTGTCGCGTCGTCCGCTGCCGATTGCCATCGGCGAGGTGGAGACGCAGGCGCGTTCGTCGAGCCCGAAGCTGATGCCGATGCCCAAGGCGGTCGAGGATGTCGAGGATCTGATATTCACGCCGGATCCGGATGAACTGACCCGGCCGGTAGTGCGGCGGTCGCGGCCGGCGCCAAGGCCGACGACGGACATTCTTGCGGAACTGTCCCAGGCCGCGACACCGGGCGAGACGCAGGTTGCATCCTCAGTTGACGTAAAACCCGAACCGGCGGAAGCGCAGGCGGAGAGGGCACGGCGCATTGCCGATGTGCTCGACACCATCCTGGCGGACAGCGGCTCGGGTTACCGGACGGATGCGGCGCTTTATCAGGATTTCCTGGTGCGCTCGCGCATGGCGCGGATCGCAGGCTCGCCGATGTCGCTGGCCGACTTTCGCCGCCGGGTGGCGATCGCAAGGTCGGGCGTCGACGAGGAGACCGCGGCAAGCGAGACCTGGGCTCAGGCGCTGGGGCTTGCCGACCGCGTGTCGGAGGATCTGCAAGGCGTGTTCCTGATGATCGCCAAGGCCGCGATCAAGGCAGAGATCTGCCCGTCGGATTCGCGGATCGCGCGCGCCTACGGCACCCATTCGGCACGCCGCGCCCGCAGGCTGCTCGGCTATTTCGAGGAGCAGGGGCTGGTCATCGTGCACGCCGATCCCTTCGGCAAACGCATCGTCGGCATTCCCGAGCTGGAAGCCGAAACCGCCCCGGGAGCTGCGGACGCGCCGGATGAGGACGGAAGCGCAGAGCAGCAGGCCGCGGAGTAGGGTTCACGCCGCATTCCTCTTCGGGAAAACATGTGCCCGGCTGTCGCTGGAACCGTTGCCGCGCAACCATCAGGCTTAAAAATTCGCGAAAACCCTCAATCCTGTTTGCGGCGGCATCCCGCTTTGGGCCATGGTGTCGGTCAGGTCTGGCGGGCAGACATGCCCAGTGGAAATCGTCCAAGGGGAGATCGCGCGAGTGTTTGAAGTCATAACCATCAGTTTCGCCTTCTTCTTCGGCCTTGCCGTCCGCCAGATCGGGCTGCCGCCGCTGGTGGGGTTTCTGGCCGCCGGTTTCGCCATCAATGTGTTCGGGCCGCCGCTCGGGCTGCCTGCCTATACCGGGGAAACCCTCGATCATGTCGCCCATCTGGGCGTATTGATGCTGCTGTTCACGGTCGGGCTCAAGCTCAAGCTCGAACAGATCGCCCAGCCGCAGGTGATCGGCGGGGCGTTGTTGCATTTTGCAATTTCGGTTTTCGTCTTCATGCCGGGGCTCAAGCTGATCATGGGGCTCGACTGGAACACTGCGCTGCTGATCGCCATCGCGCTATCGTTCTCCTCGACCGTGCTGGCGGCGAAGCTGCTTGAGACCAAGCGCGAGCTGGGCGCCTTCCATGGCCGCACCGCCATCGGCATCCTGATCGTCCAGGACATCATCGCGCTGGTGGTCCTGGCGGTGTGGTCGGGGCAGACGCCCAATGTCTGGGCGCTTCTGGTCTTCGCACTCCCGCTGCTGCGCCCCGTGCTCCACTGGCTGCTGAATTTTGCCGGTCACGACGAGCTTCTGGTGCTGATGGGCATGATGCTGTCGCTGGTGATCGGCGGCATGGGATTCGAGGCGATGGGTCTGTCGTCGGAGATCGGCGCGCTGGTGATGGGGGTGCTGCTTTCAACCCATGTGAGGGCCAAGGAACTCGGCGCATCGCTCTGGTCGCTCAAGGAGGTCTTTCTCGTCGGCTTCTTCCTGCAGATCGGGCTCACGGGCCTGCCGGACTGGGGCGCGATGGCCTTTGCGGTCGCCGCCGGAGTGGCGCTGGCCCTCAAGGGCGTGCTCTTTTTCGCGCTCCTGGTGGCCTTCAAGCTGCGCGCGCGCAGCGCCTTTCTCAGCGCGCTGAGCCTGACCGCCTATTCCGAATTCGGCCTGATCGTGGCTGCGGGCATTCTGCCCGAGTATCTGGTGCCGCTGGCCATCGCGGTGTCGATCTCGTTCGTGATCTCGGCGCCGCTCAACCGTTTCGCCCATCCGCTGTTCGAGCGCTATGAGGCCGCGCTTGGCCGCTACGAGCGCGACACCGTCCATCCCGACGAGCAGCCGCACGACATGGGCGAGGCCAATGTGCTGATCTTCGGGATGGGTCGAACCGGCAGCGCCGCCTACCGGCATATCGAGGAGGAGGGACTGAAGCCGCTCGGTCTCGATGCCGATCCCTACAAGGCCAAGGCGCATCAGCAGGCCGGACGCAACGTTCTGTTTGCCGACGCCGAGGACAGCAATTTCTGGCAGGGTTGCGATTTCGGCCGGATCAATGCCGCAATCCTTGCAATGGACGATCTCGAAGCCAAGCTGATTGCCGCCCGCTCGCTCAGGCAGCGCGGCTTCAAGGGGCCGATCGTCTCCCATGCCCTGCATGAATCGCACCAGGAGAGGATCCGCGAGGCGGGTGCCGACTACACACATCTGACGATGAACCAGGCCGGGATCACCCTGGCCGAGCGCGCTGCGGAAGCCATGCGCCACGCGTGACGCGAAGCGCGCTAGTCCGGTCTCGGCCTTGCAGGCTTGCCGTGATTTCTCGGCAACTGTCGATGAGGCCTCAGTCTATCCGGGTTACGTTCTGCAGCAATTTGGCGTCCAGATGTTGCCCGTGCAGCACCGAAATGCTGCCGGTGGTTTCCAGAACGGCCGCCCGGACCTGGGACAGGTCGAGCACATTTGCTTCACGCAGTTTGGCGATGAGATCGTCTTCGGCGACCCGGGTCCTTGCCAGTGCCGGATAAAGGATCACGCCATCTTGCATCAGCAGGACGGGCGAATTCTGGACAACACGGTCGAAGCGCTTGGAGGATTTGCGCAGTCTTGCCGTGACGTACTGGAGGCCGAGAAGGACACCGATCGCCAGGAGCGTCTGCCAGAACGCAGGCCAGTTGTCGGATTGACAGGCGCCTGCGAGCAATGAGCCGGTGGCGACGGTCACCACGAAGTCGAATGCAGTCATCTTCGAGAAAGTGCGCAAGCCGATCACGCGGACCACGATTATGACCCAGACCAACGCGACAAGTGAGAGCATGATTGCGGTGGCGATCGTATCCATGGGCTCGGTTTCAAAGAACATCAGCGTGTTGCCTCGGCGGAATGAGGAAGGGGCGCGGGAGGAGAGGTGCGACTTGCCTGATCTCGGGGAGACGTCCGGCGTGCGTGCCTCACGAAGAGACGCGCCATCAGAATGACGACGGAGCACGCGATCAATCCGAGGTACCTTTCGTAGATGCCGTCGATGGATGTGGGCAAGAAGAAGAACACAGGCGCCGATATCGCCCAAAGCAGGGACAGGATCCGGAGCAGCCGGCCGGTCATGCGGCTCACCGACGCTGCGCCGTTTGACATCAGCCACGGCAGGGCCGCCATCAGAAGGCCGAGCCCGTAGACCAGGTAGATGTGGATGACCACGCCTTCGCTGTCGCTGTCGCCATATTCATTGCGGGCGCCGACGAGAAACACGATCAGGCCCAGTATGGCGAAGCCGACCGTGCCCAGGCCCCAGCGGGTTCCTCCCAGATGCACATGCGCGGACAGAAGGGCGACGGAGATGAGTGCCGCCGAGAAGGAATAAAGGCCGACATCGACGATGAACTCGTAACGTCCGGCTCCAAGGTCGCTGATCGTGTCGGAAATCCAGTTGTGGTCCGGTACGACGAAATCCGCTACCAGAATGCTGATCCCGAAGAGGGCGCAGCCGATGATGGCGTACCAACCCAGCGCGACCACAAGGGTCCGGTTGTGCTTGTGGAATGAAGTCCCGGTCGCATTGTGCATGGCAATTCCCCGCTATGAGAGAACACAACGCCGGCGCGACCGTAACGTTCCTGTGGTTCAGGCCCGCTCTTCCCAGACCTTTACAAGTTCGACAATCGTGTCCACCGATGTCTGCATGTCCTGAACACTGATCCATTCGAGCGGCGAATGGTAGGAGTGGCCGCCGGTGTAGATGTTGGGGCAGGGCAGGCCCATGAAGGAGAGCCGCGAGCCGTCGGTGCCGCCGCGGATCGAACTCGTCACCGGCTCAAGGCCCACGCGTCGGACCGCTTCGAGAAGATTGTCCATGATCTCGGGATGCCGGTCGAGCACCTGCTTCATGTTCCGGTACTGCTCGGACACGGTGAAACGCATGGTCGAACCGGGATAGGCTGTCATCACCTCCTCGGCGATGGAGCGAAGCAGGTCTTCCTTTTCGGCAAGGCCCGCATCGACAAAGTCGCGGATGATGAACTCGAGATGTGCCGCATCCATCGAGCCGGAGATGCCGACCGGGTGGATGAATCCCTCGCGGCCTTCCGTCGTTTCCGGCGCCAGGTCCCTGGGCAGACGGGCGACGATGTCGCTGGCGATCTTGATCGCATTTTCCATCACGCCCTTGGACGTGCCCGGATGCTGGGCAACGCCGCTGATGTCGATCGTGACACCGTCCGCCGAGAAGGTCTCGTCGTCGATCTCCCCGATCCGGCCGCCATCCATGGTGTAGCCGAAGTCGGCGCCGAGCTTGTCCAGATCGACCTTGTCCGCGCCGCGGCCGATCTCCTCGTCCGTTGTGAAAAGAATCTTGACGACGCCGTGACTGATGTCCGGATTCGTGACCAGCGTTGCCACAGCGGTCATGATTTCGGCGATGCCGGCCTTGTCGTCGGCCCCGAGGAGAGTGGTGCCGTCGGTGGTGACGATGTCGTGGCCGATCTGGTCTGCGAGATCGGGATGTTCGCTCATCTTTATGACGCGGCTCGGATCCCCCGGCAGACGGATGTCGCCGCCCTGATAGTTGCGCACAACATCGGGCTTCACATTCGTTCCGGTGAAATCCGGCGCGGTGTCCATGTGGGAGCAGAAACAGATCACCGGAACGTCCTTCTGCGTGTTTGCAGGAAGGGTGGCGTAGACATTGCCGTGCTCGTCCATGTGCGCGTCTTCCAGTCCGAGCGCGAGGAGCTCCTCGACAAGGATACGGGCCAGGTCCTTCTGTTTCTCGGTCGAGGGCTGTGCGGAGGAGGCGGGATCGGACTGCGTGTCGATGACGACATAATTGAGCAGGCGGTCGAGAACGTTGTAGGGCATCAGGCATCCGTATGGGGTTCATGGGGTTGCCCTTGCTATAGACGCTGGGGCCGGATTCGGGAATAGATGCGGCGAGACGGGGACGGGTTGCGCGGGGATCCGTCAACGCGCCGTTGACAGCGCAGACGCGATACTCTAGAGACCCGGCCAGCGCGAGGGTTCATCCCCTCGCGTTTTCTTACGTGTCCCGTGGATGGTTTGTCACAATGCGTGCGTGAACCATCCTGTCAGGTCTCGAAAACGGGGGCCAGAGGAGGGCGCGTTTCCTTCATCCGGGCTGGCAACAGGTCGGATCAACCTTTTGAAAGGAAATGCGATGAGCAAGCGCGAATCCGCAAAATACAAACTCGATCGCCGTATGGGCGAAAACATCTGGGGCCGTCCGAAGTCGCCGGTCAACCGCCGCGAATACGGCCCGGGCCAGCACGGCCAGCGCCGCAAGGGCAAGCTGTCGGACTTTGGTGTCCAGCTGCGCGCCAAGCAGAAGCTCAAGGGCTACTACGGCGACATTTCGGAAAAGCAGTTCCGCAAGATCTACGACGAAGCCAACCGGATGAAGGGCGATACGCCCGAGAACCTGATCGGTCTTCTGGAATCGCGCCTCGACGCGATCGTCTACCGCGCCAAGTTCGTTCCGACGATCTTTGCCGCACGCCAGTTCGTCAACCACGGCCACGTGATGGTCAACGGCCGCCGCACCAACATCGGTTCGTACCGCTGCAAGCCGGGCGACGTCGTTGAAGTGCGCGAGAAGTCCAAGCAGCTCGTCATCGTGCTCGAATCGGTCGGCCTTGCCGAGCGTGACGTGCCGGAATATGTCGAAGCCGACCACAACAAGATGACCGCGACCTACACCCGCGTGCCGAACCTTTCGGACGTGCCGTACCCGGTCCAGATGGAACCGAACCTGGTCGTCGAGTTCTACTCGCGCTGATCCCGACTTTGGATCGCAAGTTTCAAGGCCGTCCCTCGGGGCGGCCTTTTTCGTAATGTGCCGCTTCTGACCCGTTCCAGGCAACTAAAGGGAGGCCGATCATGGACCGGCTGCAACACGTGCTAGACGAGATTGCCGAGGAAGCCGCGGCGCAGGATGACCGTGGCCTGGTGGCCCAGTACATCCCGGAGCTTGCCAAGGTCGATCCGAAGCAGTTCGGCATCGCCGTGGCATTGCCCGACGGCCGGGTTCTCACCGCAGGCAATGCTGCCACCGCCTTTTCGATCCAGAGTGTCTCGAAGGTGTTCACGCTGTCGCTGGCACTCGGCAAACTCGGAGATTCGCTGTGGACACGGGTCGGGCGCGAGCCATCCGGCAACCCGTTCAACTCGATCGTTCAGCTCGAGCAGGAAAAGGGGCGTCCGCGCAATCCGTTCATCAATGCCGGCGCCATCGCGGTCGCCGACCTGATCCTGTCGGGGCATGAACCGCGCGAGGCCATTGGCGAGATCGTCCGTTTCATCCGCTACCTGGCCGATGACGATGCGGTGCGGATTGACGAGCGCGTGGCGGCCTCCGAAACCGCCCACGGCGACCGCAACGCATCGCTTGCGCATTTCATGCGCTCCTTTGGCACCGTCACCCATCCGGTCGATCATGTGCTGGGTGTGTATTTTCACCAGTGCGCGATTGCCATGAATTGCCGGCAATTGGCCCGCGCCGGTCTGTTTCTGGCGTGCCAGGGCCGCAATCCGCTCACCTCCTCGCAGGTGGTGACGGCGCATCGGGCGCGGCGAATCAACGCCATCATGCTGATGTGCGGCCACTATGACGGCTCGGGCGAATTCGCCTACCGCGTCGGCCTGCCGGGCAAGAGCGGCGTCGGCGGCGGGATCCTTGCGATCGCGCCGGGAACCGCTTCGATTGCGGTCTGGTCCCCGGGGCTCGATCCGGTCGGCAACTCCAAGCTCGGCAGCACGGCGCTCGAACAATTGACCAAGCGGATGCAATGGTCGGTGTTCGGGTCTTGACGCGGACGCGCAAAGTCCGCATCCCCGATGACATGAGTGATGTGATTGCCGGCAAAGCGCCATCGGTGGGGATCGATCTACCCGGGGCGCAAAATTCCGAAACCGTAGACGCTGGGCTGGAGAGTTCCGGCGCGGGGCCTTCCATGCTTGCGGATGCGCCATCGAGCGTGTCGTTCAACAAGCTGCGCAAGCGGCTGATCCGCAACGTGCGGCAGGCGATCGATGATTTCGCGATGCTGGCGCCCGAAGGGCAGGCGGAACGGCCGCGCTGGCTCGTGGCCCTTTCGGGCGGCAAGGATTCCTATGGTCTTCTGGCGCTGCTGATGGACCTGCAATGGCGGGGGATGCTCCCGGTCGACCTGATTGCGTGCAATCTCGACCAGGGACAGCCCAACTTTCCCAAGCACATCCTGCCCGAATATCTGACGAGGCACGCCGTGCCGCACCGGATCGAGTATCGCGACACCTATTCGGTGGTCACCGACAAGGTGCCTGAGGGTGCGACCTACTGCGCGCTGTGCTCGCGGCTGCGGCGGGGCCATCTCTACCGGATCGCGCGCGAGGAGGGCTGTCAGGCGCTGGTGCTTGGCCATCACCGGGACGACATCCTCGAAACCTTCTTTCTGAATTTCTTCCACGGCGGAAGACTGGCGGCGATGCCGCCGAAGCTGCTCAACGACGAGGGCGACATAATGGTGCTCAGGCCGCTTGCCTATTGCGCCGAGGAAGACCTCAGCCGCTTTGCCGAGGCTCTGAAGTTTCCGATCATCCCCTGCGACCTCTGCGGCTCGCAGGACGGGCTGCAGCGCAATGCCATGAAGGCCATGATCGGCGAGATCGAGCGGCGCATGCCGGGGCGCAAGGATTCGATGATCCGCGCGCTCGGCAACACGCGCCCGTCACATCTGCTCGATAGAACCCTTTTCGACTTCGCCAACCTTTCCTCCACTCCCTGAAAAGGCAGACCATGACGAAACTGACTTCCGCCGATTTCGATTGGCTCACCAATCTGTTGTCCGAAGTGGCCGCGGTGGAGATCATGCCGCGGTTCCGCAACCTCGGGGCGGGCTCGGTGCAGCACAAGACCTCTCCCGCGGACCTGGTCACGGAAGCCGACGTGGGTGCCGAGCGGGCCATCACGGCAAGCCTCAAGGCGCGCTTTCCCGGCGCGGTGGTGATCGGAGAGGAGGCCGTTTCCGAGACGCCGGCGCTGCTCGACGGCTGGAGCCAAACCGACGAGCTGGCCTTCGTGATCGACCCGGTGGACGGGACGTTCAATTTCGCCACGGGCGTGGCCGCCTTCGGCGTGATGCTGGCGGTGGTGAAAGACGGCGAGACGATCGCCGGCATCATTCACGATCCTGTCGGCAAGGACTGGATCATGGCCGAAAAGTCCGCCGGCGCCCGGCTGATGCGGGCGGACGGGCATTCGGTGCCGCTGGCCGTCTCTCCGGTCGGATCGGTCGGCGAGATGATCGGCGCCGCGTCGTGGCAGCAGATGCCCGAACCCGACCGCAGCAACATGGCCCGCAATCAGGGCAAGTGCCTGGGCAATGTGGGCTACCGCTGTGCCGCGCAGGAATACCGGCTGGTGTCCTCAGGCCATATCCATTTCGCGCTCTACAACAAGCTGATGCCCTGGGACCACCTGGCGGGAGCGCTGATCGTCGAGGAGGCCGGTGGACATGTGCGCCGGTTCGACGGCCAAGCCTACCGCCCCGAGCATCTCGATGGCGGCCTGCTGGCCACGACCGACCCCGACAGCTGGAAGATGCTGCGCGAGGAGCTCTGGGCCGCCTGAGGGGGCGCTGTGCTCAGGCGTCGGGTTCGCCGACGCCGAACAGTCGGCCTTTCTCTGCAATCAACACCATGACGATCGATATCGCCGAGACGATGGCATAGCCTGCGGCGAGGGGAAAAATCGTGCCGTCAAATGCCTGCCCGATGGCTGCACCGACGAGACCGCCGCCAACCGTCTGGGCGAAGCCGAGGGTCGATGACGCCGTGCCGGCAATCGCGCCAAGAGGCTCCATGGCGATCGAGTTGAAGTTCGAGCCGACGAAGCCGAACAGAGGCATCATCAGGAACGAGATCAGGAAGAACAGCCAGAACGGCACCGGTCCCATGGTCGCGAAAGCCGCAAGCAACAGCGCGAAGCCGAGATAGGCGATCAGCGCGGCATGGGACAGCCGGCGCTGGCCGAAGCGGCCCACGAGCCGCGAATTGATGAAGGCGGATCCGGCCATGGCGACCGCAACCGCACCGAATGCGATCGGGAAATAGGCGCCCAGCCCGAAAATGCCGACATAGATCGGCTGCGCGACATTCAGGAATGCGAACAGGGAGCCGAAATAGAAGCTTGTGGCGAGCGTGTAGAACAGGGCTGTCCGGTTGGTCAGGATGATCCTGAATGCCTCGACGACGCTTGCAAGCGTGAGCGGGCGGCGGTTTTCAGGCGCAAGCGTTTCGGGCAGCCGGAACATGGCCCAGGCGCCAACGGCCAGCGAGATGCCCGCCATGAACAGGAAGATCAGGTGCCAGTCGCCCGCCAGCACGATGACCTGGCCGATCATCGGCGCAAACACCGGAACCACCATGAAAACCATCATGACCATCGACATGGTTGCCGCCATCGCGCGGCCGGAATGGGTGTCGCGAACGACCGATAGCGCAATCACGCGGGTTCCCGCTGCACCGATCCCCTGAAGGAAGCGGGCGATCAGCAGGAACTCGAAGTTGGGTGCAAAGGCTCCGGCAACGGCGCAGATGGCGTAAAGCGCGATGCCGAAGAACAGCGGCGCGCGGCGGCCGAAGCGGTCCGACACAGGCCCGAAGAAGAGTTGAGCACCGCCGAAGCCGATGACGTAGGACAGGAGCACGAACTGCACGCGGTTGGCATCGTCCAGCCCGAGGCCGGAGACGATGTCCGGAAAGGCCGGCAGCATGATGTCGATCGCCAGTGCGTTGAGCGCCATCATCGAGGCCACGATGGCGATGAACTGGGAACGCCCTATGCCGCCGACCAGGACGGGTTGGGTGGGGGCTGCCGCCTGATCTGCGTGCATGAGAAATTCATCCTGTGGCGAACGGGTGTGCTGGGCGCATCCGTGTCTGGTGAAGCTGACCCGGCCTCAGCTCAGCTTTGGAGCTGCAAGGCGTGGACCAAAATGTCCGGGGGCAGAAGGTCGGCCGGAGTGGCGGCGACCGGGATCGTTCTTAAACCCGGTCCAATCGCGGGGCAACCCGCACAATGTTGCTAAAAGGGCCTGGAATCCGACCAATTCGGCAGACAGACTGTTCAATCTTTCGTGTTCGGCCAGCGATGTCGCCGCTGCACACGAAAGACGCTGCCGGAGATCAGGGATTGCGATAGACGAGCGGGAAATTCGCAGGATCGGTCTCGACGCCGTCGCAATCGCTCTTCTCGCGAAATTCGCGCAGGACGAATTCAAGCGTCTCGCCCTCTGCGTCAGCGAGCTTCAGAAGCGTGTAGCTCCCGCAGTCGCCGCGAATGTCAAGCGAGATCGAGGTCACCGTTGCGCTTTCCGGGTCGACGATCGCATCGAGAACCTCGGCGCTTTCGGTATCGCCGGAGCCCGGAACGGGCGGGTTCATGAGAACAGTCGCGTGATCGGGATGATAGGTCCAGCTCAGTGCGAAGACGCTCGATCCCCGCCTTGCATAGAGATTGCAGGGGATCTGCCACAAGGTGATGTCGTCATTGACGGCAAAGGCGGAGGAAAAGCCGGGTGTGGCCGATGGTTCGCATTCCGGCGCCTGCTCGGCAATCGCCCGGAGGATCGGCGCAGGCACCTGGTCGAGGCTGTCGAAATCCACCGGTTGCCCGAGGGTGAGACCGCCGCCTGCGCCCGCATCGGCCATCACTTCCCCCGCATCGCTTTCGCCCATACTCGGGCAGCCGTTCAGACCCTTGACCCGAACCGGAAAAGGGAACCTTTCGTTGTTCAGGAATGTCAGCCGCGCATCATGGACCTCGATGCCCCGGTCCGACCGCGACTGGTCGTTGATCTCGACGAGAAGGGTGAGTTCACGGTCCGCGTCCCGGTAGAGCTGGAACAGCTCGAGCATCCCTGTGTCGGCGCTGCCGATTTCCTGTCTTGACACCTCGATGATGTCCTCACCGATCTTGACCCAGCCCGGAAGCGTCTCGCCGTCGGGGATCGGCGCGAAAAACACATAGGCGTAGCGGTCCTCGCCGGGATCGCGGTTGTGTTGCCAGAAGGCGAGCCGGCACCCCTCCCAGCCCTGGATCACATTCTCGCCGAACAGCTTGAGATCGATGTCATTGTTTTCCTGCGCCGAAACCTGCGCAGAAAGCAGTCCGAGCAAAACAGTGAGAAATGCGGCAAGGAAAGTCAGGCAGGATCGCATCGGGCATATTCCCCATTTTGCAGGTTCAGGCGGGTTGCTCGAGGCGAGCTGCGCGGATCGGATCGATGGCTCTCCAGCCAAAGTCCAGAAAGGGTTGTGACGCCCTGGCGAGTTCGATGATGTCTTCGAGCAGCCGGGTTCCGGCCAGCCTGTCGGACCCGAACCGCCGGGAAAGCGTGATGTGGCGCAGCCTGAGCAGCGCAACGGTGTCCGGATCGGTCTCTGTCTCGAACCCTCGCGGAGTGCGCTTGAGACTGTTTTCGGCATCGAAGCTGTATCCCAGTGCCAGAAGCGGTGCGCATGCTGCCTCGAAATCCGATCTTCTCGCCACGATCGCCTCCCGGAAGGCGCGCAATTCATCTGAGTCCATGCCGTAAAAACCCGTGGCCAGAAAACTGTCCTGAGGCGAGATATGGAAGTAGATCAGCCCCTGGTCCTTCTTGGTGCCGGTTCGGGTGATGACCGCGCTGACATGGGTGTTGTAGGGATGCTTTTCCTTGGCGAAACGGACATCGCGGTTGATGCGGAACGTGGAGGTCTTGCGGTTGCACGTGAGCGGGATCTGTTCGGCTGCCAGACGCGAAGCGAGGTCGTCGATCAGCAATCCGCGCGGCTCGTTCAGGTGTTCCTCGAAAATATCGCGGTTTTCAGCGAACCATTCACGGTTCTGGTGAAACCCCAGCGCGGTGAGGAAGGGCAGGGCCTTGTCACCAAAGCCCCGGTAGCCGGCCTCGCTCATTGCGCGGCGTCCAGCGCCTTGTCGGTGTAGCCATCGAGTTCGCCGCGGATCACGTAGCGCAGGATGTCGACCACCTGATCCGGCGTCTTGGCCACCGCAAGGGCCGCGGCATCGACTTCCTTGAGCGCATGGGCATGCTCGTCCTGGTGCAGGACGATCAGCGGCTTGCCGAGCGCTGCCGCGAAGCCCGCGTCGAAGGCGGCGTTCCATTGCTTGTATTTCTCGCCGAAGCGGACCACGACGATGTCGGATTTTTCGATCAGCGTGCGGGTGCGGATTGCGTTGATCTGCGCGCCCTTGTGATCGTGCCAGAACTTGTCGGGCTCCGAGCCGAGGATGGCGACGCCGGCGTCATCGGACGCCGCGTGGTGTGTAACCGGGGCGCTGAAAGACACGGGAAGGTCCGCCTGGCCCGCACCCTCTTGGATCTGCTCGCGCCAGTCGGTGTGAATTTCGCCGGACAGATAGATTTTCCAGGTCATTGTGATGTCTCCTGTTGCCTGTCGGGGAATTGCCTGAGCCTAACGCAGGACGACCGCCGGTAAAACAAAAAGAGGCGGAAAAATCCGCCTCTTGAAGTTGGAATGAGCGAGAGCGGTCAGGCTGCCTTGACCGGGACGCCCTTGCCGCTCAAGTGCTCCTGCAATTCGCTGGACTGGAACATCTCGCGGACGATGTCGCATCCGCCGACGAACTCACCCTTGACGTAAAGCTGGGGGATTGTCGGCCAGTTGGAGTATTCCTTGATGCCGTTCCTGAGCGCATCGTCGGCCAGAACGTTGACGCCCTTGTAGGGGACGCCGAGGTAGTCGAGAATCTGGACGACCTGGCCGGAGAAACCGCATTGCGGAAACTGCGGGGTTCCCTTCATGAAGAGAACGACGTCGTTGGACTTGACTTCATTGTCGATGAATTCGTTGATGCCGGACATTGCAGGATCCTTTCAGAGCGTGCCGCGCGTGAGGGGCTGCCTCGATGATTTCTACCCCTGAGATAATGCAGGCAGCATGACAAGACAAGCGCACACGCCCTATATGTGCGAGGATGAAGACCGGAAGACTTGCATTCGTTTCGGCCGCGCTGGGACTTGCCGTGATCGCGGCGGGCGCGGCGGCGGCTTTGCTGCTGGCCGCGGACCCGGTGGGCGTGGGACGGCAGACCGGCGATCGAAACCAATCGGGCGGGGAGGCTGACTTGACCGGGACCGACTGGCCGGATGGATGCCGTGAAGAGGTTTTCGAGGGCGCACGAGCCATTCTGTGCGTCGTCGACGCATCGGTCGACACCTTGCGTCTGGTCTACCGGACCAACCAGAACGAGGTCCTGGGAACGGTCTCGAAGGCGAGCGAGCGCGTTCGGCAAGGGCTTGCTCCCCGGGAGCGTTTCGTGCTGGCGATGAATGCCGGGATGTACCACGCCGACATGGAGCCGGTCGGATTGTATGTCGAGGAGGGCGCAGAGATCGCACCGCTGAACCGGGAGGACGGGTTCGGCAATTTCTTTCTCAAGCCAAACGGCGTGTTTTTCGTCAGGGACGACGGCAGCGCCGGCGTGCTGGAGACGGATGCCTATGTTCAGGCGGAAGTCAAGCCCGCTTTCGGAACGCAATCCGGCCCGATGCTGGTGATCGATGGTGCGATCCATCCGCGCTTTCTGCCTGACGGGACTTCGAAATTCATCCGCAACGGCGTCGGCGTGCGCACAGACGGCACGGTGGTGTTTGCGATCACGCGCGACAAGGTGAGTCTGGGCTCTTTCGCACGGCTGTTTCGCAACATTGCCGGGTGCGAGAACGCCTTGTTCTTCGACGGGGCAGTCTCAAGCCTGGCGCTGGGCGGTGACATGGTGATCGATTCCGGCGAGCCGGCGGGGCCGGTGGTTGTGGTCATCAGGCGCTCGAACGCTGACGCGAGTTCCGGGCCGCCCGAGATCTGAAGCGAAGAGTCACAGCTGACCATGTGGAAGCCGCAACAAGGCGATCTCACACCGGGTTTACGGTCCGGTCCGGTTTTGCGCCCGGTCGGGCTTTGCGCGATGGCTTCAGGAAGGCTGCTTCAATCGGGAACGCTGGTCTGGAGCGCCAGCGCGTGCAGCACGCCGCCCATGTTGCCCTGCAGCGCGTTGTAGACCATCTGGTGCTGCTGGACGCGGCTCTTGCCGCGGAAGCTTTCGGACACCACCTCGGCGGCATAGTGATCGCCGTCCCCCGCCAGATCCCGGATTGTCACCTGGGCGTCGGGAATTCCGGCCTTGATCAATGTTTCGATATCGCCCGCATTCATCGGCATTCGCAGAACTCCTGATTTGACTATTCCGCAGCCATGGCGGCGGCGGTGTCCATGAATGAAGGGAACCACGATTCATGGGTTTCGCGCAATGTGGAGACGGGCACCGACATGACACCTTCGATGGCAAGGCTGTCGCCGGCCACGGTGCCGAGCATGCGGAAGGGGACGCCCGCGCCCTCGGCGCTCGCCAGCATGAAGTTCCCCAGATCGCGCGGTACCGCGATCACGTACCGGGCCTGATCCTCACCGAACAGAAGCGCATGGCTGGGCCCCTGGGCGCCTGTGAGATCAATTTCCATGCCATGACCGGATGAGATCGCCATTTCGGCGAGCGCCAGCGCAAGGCCGCCCGAGGAGATGTCGTGGCAGGCGGTAATCAGGCCGTTGCGGATCGCCGAGCGGATGAAATCGCCATTGCGGCGCTCCTGCATCAGGTCGACCGGCGGCGGCGCGCCCTCGGACCGGCCGAGACAATCGCGGAGCCATGCGGTTTGTCCCAGGTGAGAGCCGTCGCCTCCGATCTGGATAATCGTGTCGCCGGGCGCCGCGCTGCCGATCCGCGCCATCTGCGACCAGTCGGGGATGAGCCCGACGCCACCGATCGTCGGCGTGGGAAGGATCGCTTCGCCGTTGGTCTCGTTGTAGAGCGAGACGTTGCCGGAGACGATCGGGAAATCCAGTGCACGGCAGGCCTCGCCAATTCCTTCGATCGCCATCACCAGTTGCCCCATGATCTCGGGACGTTCCGGGTTGCCGAAATTGAGATTGTCGGTCGCAGCCAGCGGATCGGCGCCAACGGCGGTCAGATTGCGCCAGCATTCCGCCACCGCCTGCTTGCCGCCTTCATAGGGGTCGGCCTCGACGTAGCGCGGGGTGACATCCGAGGAAAACGCCAGCGCCTTGGTGGCATGACCCTCGACGCGAACCACACCTGCGTCTCCGCCGGGAATCTGCAGCGAGTTGCCCTGGATCAAGGTGTCATACTGCTCCCAGACCCAGCGGCGGGAGGCATTGTTCGGGGCTCCGAGCAGGTCGAGCAGAGACTGGCCATAGTCTTCGGGCTCCTCGACATCGGTCGCAAGCAGCGGCGAAAACTTGCCGATTTCGCGCCACGGCCGGTCGTATTCGGGAGCTTCGTCGCCAAGTTCACGGATCGGCAGGTTCGCGACCTCTTCGCCCTGGTGCAGCACCCGGAATCTCAGATCGTCGGTGGTTTTTCCCACGATGGCGAAATCGAGTCCCCATTTGACGAAGATCGCCTTGGCCTCGGCTTCCTTCTCCGGCTCGAGAACCATGAGCATGCGCTCCTGGCTCTCCGAGAGCATCATCTCGTAGGCGCTCATGTTCTCCTCGCGCACCGGCACCTGATCGAGATCGAGCTCGATGCCGAGACCGCCCTTCGCGCCCATCTCCACGGCGGAGCAGGTCAGTCCGGCTGCGCCCATGTCCTGGATGGCGATGACTGCGCCGGTCTGCATGAGTTCGAGGCAGGCTTCGAGCAGGCATTTCTCGGTAAACGGATCGCCGACCTGCACCGTCGGACGCTTTTCCTCGATCTGTTCGTCGAACTCGGCCGAGGCCATGGTGGCGCCGCCGACGCCGTCGCGGCCGGTCTTGGCCCCGAGATAGACCACTGGGAGACCCACGCCCTTGGCTTCCGAGAGGAAGATCGCATCGGTTTTCGCCAGACCCGCGGCAAAGGCGTTGACCAGGCAGTTGCCGTTGTAGCGCGGGTCGAATTCGACCTCGCCGCCGACTGTCGGCACGCCGAAGGAATTGCCGTAGCCGCCGACGCCTGCAACCACGCCTGAAACAAGGTGGCGGGTCTTTGGATGGTCGGGTTCGCCGAAGCGGAGCGCGTTCATGGCCGCAATCGGTCGCGCGCCCATGGTGAAGACGTCGCGAAGGATGCCGCCGACCCCGGTCGCCGCACCCTGGTAGGGCTCGATGTAGGAGGGGTGATTGTGGCTCTCCATCTTGAAAACCACGCAGTCGCCATCGCCGATGTCGACCACGCCTGCGTTCTCGCCCGGCCCCTGGAGCACCCGAGGACCTTCCGTCGGCAGGGTCTTGAGCCATTTCTTGGAGGATTTGTAGGAGCAGTGCTCATTCCACATCGCGGAGAAGATCCCGAGTTCGGTGAAACTTGGCTCCCGGCCGATCAGGTCGAGAATGCGCTGGTACTCGTCTGGCTTGAGCCCGTGCGCGGCGATCAGGTCTTCGGTGATGGCGATTGTATTGGGAATGGTCATGAAGCGGTTCGCCCCTGTCTTTGGCGGGAATGGGCAGGCTATAGCGCAACGGACGCGCGGATGGCACCTTGAATCTATCGGTTTCCGCGATCCCGCGAGCAATCCTGTGGATGCCCGGAGCTTGAGGCCTTCTGTGCAAGACTTATCAGAGTTCGCGCCAGGGATACACCACGGCGTGGCCGTTGCGGGGCGTCGGCACTGCGATGAGTCTAGCAGCCTGCGGCGCCTGCGGCCCAACGGGATATGTCGTCATTGATCCGTCCCGCCAGTGGCGAACTGGACAGCGGGCCATAAAACTGTGCACCGCCGGAAGTGGCGACGATGACCGCCTTGGGCAGCGACTGCGGCTTGCCGCGCGGGACGACCAGAAGCCGCGGCGTGCTCGTGGTGTCAAGTTCGGGCACGAGGCCATAGTCCCTGAAGTCGGAATCCTTGAGCCAGCACTCGTGCGCCCGCGTGTTGACCCGCTGAAGCGTCGCGACCGCCTGGGCGTGCGCGCTGGCGCCTGTCGGCACGGTGGGAGCCGCACAGCCGGTGACGAGCGCTGCGCAGACAACAAGGACGAGCCCGGCGTTGCGCGGGGATGAGACGGACATCAGGTCCATTGTGCTTCTCCGGTTCCGGACAATCCGCCGGTCCACAGCCGTTACCATGATTCCCGGGCGTTGGGCATGGTCCGGAAACTCCCCGAACCGCTTTGAGTTGACCCCGGGAACAACAGTGTTATTGCTTCGCCCTCTCTTTGCGAAAGATAATGGACGAGTAGCTGCATTGGCCGTTGAGCATTTTCGGGTTTGTGTCATCGGGGCGGGACCGACTGGGCTGACAACCCTCAAGAATCTCGCCGATGCGGGGATCTGCGACGTGATCTGCCATGAGGCACAGGACGCAACGGGCGGCATCTGGGTCTTCAGCCAAGATCCGGAGCGTCCGAGTGTCTATGAGTCCGCCCACACGATCAGCTCGAAGCGGCTTTCGCAGTTTCCAGACTTCCCGATGCCGGACGAGTATCCGGATTATCCGTCGAACGCACAGATCCTTGCCTACATGCGCGCCTATGAAGCGCATTTCGATCTTGGCCGGCATATCCGTCTCAACTCCCGGGTCGAGACCGTGACGCGCCAGACGGACGGCCGCTGGAAGATCGAGGCCACGCGGGACGGGCAAGCCTACGTGCACACCGCCGACGAGCTTATCGTCTGTTCGGGGCACCACCGTGCGCCGGTGGTGCCGGACCTTCCCGGGGCTTTCGACGGCGAACAGATCCATTCGGTCCGGTACAAGAGGGCACAGGATTATGCCGGCAAACGGGTTCTGGTCGTGGGCGGCGGAAATTCGGCCTGCGACATCGCGGTGGCGCTGGCCCCGGTGGCGGACCATGTCAGCCTGAGCCTGCGCGGTCCACAGGTCATCATTCCCAAGCTTGTCGGCGGACGGCCTGTCGACGTTCAGTTCAAGAAGCTGCACAAGCCGATATTTCACTGGGCGCGCGGCTGGCTGGTCGAGAAGATCGTCAGGTTCACCGTCGGGCCCTATGCCCACTACGGGCTGCCGGAGCCGGATTTCCCGTTTCTGAGCCGTCACCCCACGCTGAACACCGATATTCTGGAGCGCATCCGTCACGGCAAGATACAGGTGCGTCCGGCAATCAGTTCAGCCCAGGGTCCGGATATCATCTTTTCGGACGGCGCACGCGATCAGTACGACACCATAATCTGGGGAACCGGATTCAGCCTGGGGGTGCCCTTCCTCAAGCAGGTGAGCGATGATTGGGACGACGTCGCGCAGGTTCCGCTCTTCTTGCGCATGCTGCCGGAGACCGAGCCCAATCTGTATTTCATAGGGCTGGTTCAGCCGGTGGGGTGCATCTGGGTGGTTGCCGACCTGCAGGCGCGTCTTGCAGCAGCCGAAATCAGTGGCGCGTGGAGACGGCCGGCCGATATCGGCGCGCGGATCGCCCGTGACATGAGACGCGATGAAGGCCGGTACAAGGCAAGCCGGCGCCATGCCATCCAGATCGATATTCACGAATACACGGCCGAAATCGAGGCTGAGTTGGCAAGGGCATCGAAGCCGGTCGTGACCGGAGGTTGACCCGCCGGGCGCGACCCTACTTCACCGTCCGCCTAATGGCGTCGGTGATTTCCTTGCTGATCGCAGCGTTGTGGGTGACCGTCCAGTGATCATCGCCTTCGCCGGCGATATCGACGCGCTTGCGCATGTCGATGTTCTTGATCCGCTTGGCTGAGACCGATTTCGACGCGAGCTTCGCGCCAAGCCCGTTGCCTGGAAAGTAGTAATTCACATATTGCCGGACGTTCGAGGAGACCGGACCCGAGCGGGTCGGGTCGACGGTAATGACGAGATCGACGGTGATGTCCTTGGAGCGGAGCCGGTTCGCGACCGCGAGCGCTGCATTGCCGCCAAAGGAATGACCGATCAGCACCAGTTTCTTGCGGCGCTTGCCGGACTGGCCGAATTCCTTGGCGATTTTGGATGAGATCGCCCCGCCGCTGAGGTGGCCATAGACTTTTGCGTCAATGCCCGACTTCCCAAGCTCCTTGGCCATCTTGTCGAAACCGGTCGAGAAGACGCCCAGGAAGCCGCGGATGAAGTAGACCTGGGTGACCTCGTCGCTGGCTTTCTTGGAGGCGGCGAGCGCTGCGGTGGGCGTGGTCGTTGCGGCGCCGGCTGCAATGCCAATGGCCAGAGCCCAGGCAAGGACGAATGCACGCACGGGGATGAATCCCGCCCCCTGCGCGAGACAATGGATGAGACCACGCATGTTCAGCTCCTGATCGGGTTCGCCGGAATACGGCATCGGCAGTTCACGCCGAATAAACACCAAGCCTCAGGCGGCGACAAGTCCAAGGGCGCTTTCGAAGAGCGCACGCCCGTCATCACCGCCATGGGCGGACTCGATCAGGTTTTCGGGATGCGGCATCATGCCCAGCACATTGCCCGCCTCGTTCACGATGCCGGCGATGTTGTTGACCGAACCGTTCGGGTTGGTGTCGGCGGTGTAGCGGAATGCCACCTGGCCCTTGGCCTCGATCCTGGCAAGCGTGTCGGGATCGGCGAAATAGTTGCCGTCGTGGTGGGCGACCGGACAGCGGATGATCTGGCCCTGCTGGTAGCCGTGGGTGAAGGCGGTCCTGGCGTTCGCGACCTCCAGCATCACTTCGCGACAGACGAACTTGAGCGAAGCGTTGCGCATCAGCGCACCGGGCAGGAGGCCTGCCTCGAGCAGGATCTGGAAACCGTTGCACACCCCGATGACGCGAACGCCCTTCTCGGCTTTTTCCCGCACGGCCCTGAGAACCGGCATGCGGGCTGCGATCGCGCCGCAGCGCAGGTAGTCGCCATAGGAAAAACCGCCGGGGATGACGATCAGGTCGACGTCATCATCTATGGAGGTTTCTGTCTGCCAGACCGTTTGCGGCGCCTCGCCGGAAATGCTGGTCAGGGCTGCGATCATGTCGCGATCGCGGTTGAGCCCGGGAAGAAGAACGACGGCTGCTTTCATGGCTCAAAGCACCTCGACCGAGAAATCCTCGATCACGGTGTTTGCGAGCAGCTTCTCGCTCATCGCCTTGAGCTCGGCTTGCGCCTTGGAGCGGTCGTCGGTCTGAAGCTCGATGTCGAACACCTTGCCCTGACGGACGGAGCCGACGCCGTCAAAGCCCAGACCGTCCAGCGCATGGCCGATCGCCTTGCCCTGCGGATCGAGAACACCGTTCTTGAGGGTGACAGTGACGCGTGCCTTGATCATGTCTCGCCGTTTCCCGTTTCTTGCTGCGCTTACTTGACCAGAACCGGACCGGACGGGCGGTTGGGTTCGTTCTCGTTCATGATGCCGAGCCTGCGCGCGACTTCCTGATAGGCCTCGACGAGATTGCCGAGATCGCGGCGGAAGACGTCCTTGTCGAACTTCTCGCTGGTGTTGACGTCCCACAGGCGGCAGGAATCAGGCGAGATCTCGTCGGCGACGACGATGCGCATCATGTCGCCCTCGAACAGGCGTCCGCACTCGATCTTGAAATCGACGAGCTGGATGCCGACGCCGAGGAAAAGGCCCGAGAGGAAGTCGTTGACGCGGATGGCGAGCGCCATGATGTCATCGATTTCCTGCGGACTGGCCCAGCCGAAGGCGGTGACGTGCTCTTCGGAAACCATCGGGTCGTCGAGCGCATCGGCCTTGTAATAGAATTCGATGATCGAGCGCGGCAGCACCGTGCCTTCCTCGATGCCAAGGCGCTTGGAGAGCGAGCCGGCGGCAACATTGCGGACCACGACCTCAAGCGGGATGATCTCGACTTCCTTGATCAACTGCTCGCGCATGTTGATGCGGCGGATGAAGTGGGTGGGGATGCCGATCCGGTTGAGGTGGGAGAATATGAACTCCGAAATCCGGTTGTTGAGCACACCCTTGCCGTCGACCACGTCGTGTTTCTTCTTGTTGAACGCAGTCGCGTCATCCTTGAAGAACTGGATCAGCGTGCCGGGTTCGGGACCCTCATAAAGGATCTTGGCTTTGCCTTCGTAGATACGGCGGCGACGGTTCATCTGGGGATCTCTGTCTTGGTGCGCCGGCTGACGCCGCGGCGCTTCGGCTTTTTGACGGAATTGAGCCGTGCTTATCTGATTGCCCGGCTTTTCACAACGCCGTTGTCCCTCTGTCCCCGAAATTGCACGCACCCGGGAGCCGTTGTCATTGCACTTTTGGCGGACTTTTGTTTTATGGGGCAAACCCCCATATGAGGGGAAGGACGACCAACCTTCGGAGCCAGGCCATGAGCAGCATGAAAGACCGCGAAAACGCATTCGAAAACAAGTTTGCCCATGACGAGGAACTCAAGTTCAAGGCGGAAGCCCGCCGCAACAAGCTCCTGGGCCTGTGGGCGGCCGAGCTTCTCGGCAAGTCCGGCGACGAGGCGGAAGCCTATGCCAAGACCGTCGTGCTCGCCGATTTCGAGGAAGCCGGTGACGAGGATGTGTTCCGC
This sequence comes from Hoeflea sp., assembly GCA_965233445.1. GTDB lineage: Bacteria > Pseudomonadota > Alphaproteobacteria > Rhizobiales > Rhizobiaceae > Hoeflea. The sequence continues at coordinate 3,027,558 of OZ247491.1, read as the reverse complement.
AAGATCCGCGGCGATTTCGATGCCGCCGGCGTCGAGCAGTCCGATCACCAGATCCGGCGCCAGATGCTGGAACTTCTGGCCGTGGCCGTGGACCAGATCCAGAGCAGCTGACCGGACATATCTGCCCGCCGTGGCGATCTGAGACGACGGCGGAAAGGATATTTCAGACAACCGCCTGGGGCTCGCCGCGGGCGGTTTTTTATTTTGTGTCACCGGCGATCTGGCGCTTTTTGGGGGATATGGATCATGCAGCTTCGTGAAAAACTCGACCTCAACACTGCGATGGTGACCGCCTGGTCGACGTCGCCGTCAGCCGAGATTGCCGGCCAACTTGCCGCCTGTGCCTTCGATACGGTCACGGTCGACATGCAGCACGGCGCACATGACGAGAGCTCGGCCTACGCTTCCGTTCGCGCCATTCACGCACGCGGAAAGCCCGGCCTGTTCAGAATCCCGGTGGGGCGGAACGATCTCGCCAGCCGGGCGCTCGACATGGGCTTCGAGGGGGTCATCGCGCCGATGATCAATTCGGTCGAAGACGCACGTGCGTTTGCCGATGCCATGAAATATCCGCCCATCGGCAGCAGGTCCTGGGGGCCGGTGAGGGCGCTGGAACTGCATGGAGACAAGACGCCCGAGACCTATTTCAGGTCCGCGAACCGAGAAACACTGGCAATTGCGATGATCGAGACCCGCGAGGCGGTTGAGGCGCTGGATGCAATTCTTGGCGTCGAAGGGATCGACGGCGTGTTTGTCGGGCCTTCCGACCTGTCGATCTCCTGGTCGAACGGTGAAGGGGTGAACCCGCACCGCGCCGACATGCAGGACGCATTGGCCGATATCGCTCGGAAGACCGTTGAAGCGGGCAAGTTTGCCGCGATTTTCGCGGTCGACCCGGCCGATGTGCAGTCCTTTTTCAAGATGGGCTACCGCATCGCCGCGCTGAACACCGATCCCGGAGCGATCATGGCGGGCGCCGAACGCATGCTGGATGCGGCCAGGTCCTGACCAAGCCATGATCCGGATCAGGCCGGGAGCCTGGAGAGGAACCGGGCGAACACCATGGTGCCCTCCGGCCACGGGCCGTGGCCCGATTCGGCGGTGATGTGGCCGGCCTCTCCGGCGTCGACAAGCAGCGATCCCCAGGCATTGGCGATGTCGCCTGCGTGCTCGAAGGAGCCGAATGGGTCGTTGCGACTGGCCACGATGATGGACGGGAAGGGCAGCGGGTCACGCGGGTAGGGGCCGAAGGTCATGAGATGCCTCGGGCGGATCTTGGGGTTTTCCACTTCCGGGGGCGCGACGAAGAAGGCTCCCTTGATCGGTTTCTTGAGTGCCGGCAAAGCCTGGACGACGGTTGCAACGCCCAGCGAGTGGGCAATCACCACGACGGGCTTGTCAGACTCGTTGACGCAATCTGCAAAACGGGCGGTCCAGTCTTCCCGCACCGGCTTTGACCAGGCGTCCTGCTCGACCCTGCGTGCGGTGGAGAGCTTTTCCTGCCAGCGCGATTGCCAGTGGTCGGGACCTGAATTGGTGTAACCCGGGACGATCAGGATATCTGCTTGTGCGACTTTCATGGCGCCCGAGGTGAGCGAGGCGCGGCTGAATGTCAAGATGATGCGGCGAGATCCGTTCCAGACATCGCTGTTTGGTGTTTCAGAACCCCCGGGACGACTGAGCCCCGATCTCGCTCGAAGGTGTGATGACGAATGGCGCGCCGCCGTTCCTCAGGTCGTTATGGGCAAACAGCGAAAGGCCCGCCACAATCAGGATGATGGCTGCTGCGGCGATCCAGAGGGCGGCGCCGGTTTCGCCGATGTCGGCCGGTTCGTAACCCCGGTCGCTGGTCTTTTCACGTTCGCTCACTGTGAAGCGCGGTATGTCATGCATGACAGCCTCCATGAATTCTGTATGGAGGGACCATGCCGAAAAACGGCGGCGGCATGGCGGCAGGATGGTGACGAGAGCAAGGCGGACCGCTCACGTTTCATGACAATGAGACCTAGGAACCGACCTGCATGTGGCCTGTCGCCAATGCCTGGGCCCAGTCCGGACGCCCATTGGCCGCGGCTGTGTGCGCGGCGGACTGCCAGTCGTAGTCTATCGCCCGCAAGCTGAAGCTCCATGTGCCCTCGGTCTCTTCAATCATCGCATAGCGCGCATGCGGGCTCTGGTTTTCCATGACATGCGGGGTCGGCGTCTCATCGGAATAGGCCTGCAACCCGACGCTGCCGGGGTTGAGGACGATTTGCCCGGTGGCTTCCAAACGCAGGACGCGGGGCAGGTGCGAATGGGCGCAGCAGATCAAGCGGGCCTTCTCTCCATCCACTCGGCGGACAATGTCGGCTTCCGGTGCAACGCGCGTCGAACCGCGGTCCACTTTCTCGATCAGGTATTCGTCGTCGTTTCGGGGTGTGCCGTGGCACAAAAAGATCTGGTACGAGAAATGAAACGCAGGCTTCAGGCTCCGCAGCCAGCCGAGACTTTCCGAAGACAGTGCCGTCTCGGTGAAACTGTCGGTTCGATTGTTCGTGGGAACGTTTCCGGCGGCGACCACGCGGTCATGGTTCCCGCGGACTGTCGGCCAGCCCAGTCCGCGCAGGATCACGGCCGTTTCCTCGGGCCAAAGCGGACCCGAGACACAATCGCCAAGGTTGACGATCGCGTCGGGCGCCTGATGCGCGAGATCGTCAAGCACCGCTTCCAGTGCTTTGACGTTGCCGTGGATATCGGAAATCACGGCAATCCGCATGGCTTCAGTCCGATGCGCCGGATTTGCCGAAGACACGCGCGAAGATCGTATCGACATGCTTGGTGTGATAGCCGAGGTCGAAGCGGTCGCGGATCTCGTCTTCCGAGAGATACTTGCGCACGTCCTCGTCGGCCAAAAGTTCGCTCAAGAAGTCGACGCCGGAATCACCCGATGTCTGGTAGCTGTTCCACACCTTCATGGCGTTGCGCTGCACCAGCCGGTAGGCATCCTCGCGCGACGATCCCGCCTGGGTCAGGGCCAGCAGGATGCGCTGAGAGTGCACAAGGCCGCCGAGCCGGTCCATGTTGGAGACCATGCGTTCGGGATAGACCAGCAGCTTGTCGATCACGCCGGTCAGACGGGCCAGCGCGAAATCCAGCGTCACCGTCGCGTCGGGACCGATCATGCGTTCGACGGAGGAGTGCGAGATGTCGCGCTCATGCCAGAGGGCAACGTTCTCCATTGCCGGCGTGACCGCCATGCGCACCAGCCGGGCGAGGCCGGTGAGGTTTTCGGTGAGCACCGGGTTGCGCTTGTGCGGCATGGCCGAAGAACCCTTCTGGCCCTTGGAGAAATATTCCTCCGCTTCCAGCACCTCGGTGCGCTGCAGGTGGCGGATCTCGGTGGCGACGCGCTCGATGGAGGAGGCGATGACGCCGAGCGTGGCGAAGAACATGGCGTGCCGGTCGCGCGGGATCACCTGCGTCGAAACCGGTTCCGGCTCCAGCCCCATGGCCTTGGCGACATGTTCCTCGACGCGCGGATCGATGTTGGCGAACGTTCCGACCGCACCGGAGATCGCACAGGTCGCGATCTCCGCGCGCGCATTGACGAGACGGGTGCGGCACCGGTCGAATTCCGCATAGGCCTCGGCCATCTTGAGGCCGAAGGTGACCGGCTCGGCATGAATGCCGTGCGACCGGCCGATGCAGACCGTGTCCTTGTGCTCGTAGGCGCGGCGCTTGATGGCGGCGAGAAGCGCATCGATATCGGCCAGAAGCAGATCGCTGGCCTTGACCAGTTGGACGTTGAAGCAGGTGTCGAGCACGTCGGACGATGTCATGCCCTGGTGGACGAAGCGCGCATCCTCGCCGACGATTTCGGCAAGGTGAGTCAGGAAGGCGATGACGTCGTGCTTGGTCTCGCGCTCGATCTCGTCTATGCGATCGATGTCGAAGGTCGCGTTGCCGCCCTTTTCCCAGATGGTCCGGGCCGCTTCGGCAGGGATGACGCCGAGTTCGGCGAGCGCATCGCAGGCATGCGCCTCGATTTCGAACCAGATCCGGAATTTCTGTTCGGGCGACCATACGGCGACCATTTCCGGACGGGAGTAGCGGGGGATCATGGCGGGGTCCGTGATGTGTGTTTGCGATGGGGTGTGTCTAGACCATTCGCGCCGGGAAGCAAATGTTCAACCGGCGCCGATCATTGCGCGGCAGGGGTTTTCACCGGTTTTTGCAGGCTGCCGGCCGCGACAACAGGAAGGCTGCCGCAAACAGCAGCGCCACGCCAACGGGCAGATACATCCGCAATCCGACCACCGCGAACTGGTAGAGCGCGGACGCCGATGTGAACACGAGTTGAACCAGCCAGAGCTTGGTGAAGGGGTCGCCGTGCCACTGGGCGTAGAAATTGCGATAGACAATGGCGAAGAGAACGGCAGTGATCGCGATGCTGAAGATCGTGAGACACAGAAATGCTGCGGCGAAGCTGGCTTGGCGGCGGCGGCCGTAGGCAAGGAACCGGTGTGCCGCGAGGCTTGGCGGCCAGGCCAGAGCCGCCCCCGCAAAGAACATCGCCGTTACGCTCCAGTAGTGGGACGTGACCGCGCCGGAAGCCAGCCAGAGATAGGCCTGTGCGGAGAGCGCCATGCCGGCGCCCCAGCCAAGAGCGCCAATCAGGGCCTCGAAAAATCCGATCCTGGCCGCGAGCAGTCGGTCGCGCAGATTTGAATTGTCGTTGGCCGGCTTTGGTTTCGGACCCCGGCGTTTGCGAATCGGGGTCTTCATGATGTCTGCGGCACCCGGTTTCCGGCGCGGCTGCGCTCGAATCCTGCCCGGAGAAATTGCGGGACGATCACTGCTTGGCCGGTGCGGCGCATGATGCCCAATCCAATCTCTCCTGTTTCCATGTGGCTTCGCATTTGCCGGACGACTGCCGGAGGGGCGGCGAAGGTTTTCGGGTATCACCGCAGGTCAGCGCGGGCAACAGGATATGCGAGGGCAATCACGCCACTCTTGTAGACCAGGCAGGCATCATGTCGCGCGGATCGGCGCCGGCGGCATAGACCCCGCGTGCGATCGCCCGGCTCATGGTCGACGCCGCGGCAGCGCTCATGTCCAGAAACTCGTCGGTTGAAGGCGTGCGCCCGGAGGCCGCGGTGGCGAGGCCAAAGACCAGATCGCCGTCAAACGGTGTGTGGCTCGGCCAGATCGCTCGGGCAAAGCCGGCATGGGCTGAAATCGCAAGCCGCTTGGTCTCGGCCTTGCTGAGTTTCGCATCGGTGGCGATCACGGCGATGGTTGTGTTGGCGCCGCCGCGCTGCATGTCGCGGAACTTGATGCGCAGTGCGCTGGCATCGGCGGGCATGGGTGACGGCAGGCCGAGCCCGCCGAATTCGTCGCCACGTTCAAACGGCGCCGCCCAGAAGTGTCCGGTGTCGCCGATGGTTGCCGATCCCATGGGGTTGACCGCGACCAGCGCGCCGACCGTGTGGCCGCCGGCGGTGATGCAAGACGCGGATCCGAGCCCGCCCTTGAACGTCGCTGTCAAAGCACCGAGACCGGCACCTTGCGACCCGATGGCGAAATCTTCAGATGCATTTTCTGCGGCCTTGTAGCCGAGTTCGCGGTAGGGCGGGTAGCGGCCCCAGTCCTTGTTGCCGCCATTGATCAGGTCGAACAGAATCGCGGCTGGCACGATCGGGATCCGGTGCGGCCCGACCTCGAAGCCGACGCCGGCTTCACGCAGGAACGCCTGTGCGCCGCTCGCTGCATCAAGCCCGAAGGCCGAGCCACCCGACAGCACGAGGCCATTGACGGTTTCAACAGTGTTGTGGGGTTCCAGCAGATCGGTTTCGCGGGTGCCGGGCGCGCCTCCGAGCACCTGGACCGCGGCGGTGGCGCCACCATCGCAAAGGATCGCGGTGACCCCGGAATTTATTTCCGGATCATTGGCATTGCCAACCCGCAAGCCACGGACATCGGTTATCAGGTTGCGCTGGCCGTGCGCCTTCACGGCTCTTCACCCGTCACCTGGGCCGCGTCCTCGATCCCGAAGCGGCGAAACTCGCCGTCCTCGAGTACCGCAAGCACAAACCCCGGCTCGATGCGCTCGCCTTCGGCGGAGAAGGTGACCGGTCCCAGCGCCGTATCGAATGTCGAAGCTCGGAGCAGGTCGCCAAGGCCGGCCTCGCCATAGTCCGATCGGCGGGCGACGGCGCCGAGGATTTCGGCCGCAGCGTAGGCCGGGGCGCGAAGCCCCTCGAGCACAAGGCCCTCGGCGGCGAACGCGGCGCGCGCCGCAGCGGCCTGCGGGCCCGGGATCGCGCCTTCCGCCAGGACAGCGATGGTTCCCTCCGGAAGTGGCAGTTCCCCATCCGGGGCGTGCAGCGTATCGCCGCCCATGAAGCGCAACGGCACGTCCTGGAATTCGGCCTCCTTGGCGATCACCGCAAGGTCGGAGCGCTCGCCGCCGACAAAGACCCTGGAGACGCCGGCGGCCTTGAGCCGGCGCAACAGGCTTGGCTGGGTGGCCTGTCCCGGCCTGTAGTTGTCGACGAAGGTGGGGTTCAGTCCGCGCGACTCGAGGATTGCGCGGATCGCTTCCACAAGCTCCCTGCCGGAAATGGCGCCGTCCTCGATCAATGCGAACGGCTTGTCGGCCCACAGCCGGAAAATGGCGTCTGCGGCGACCAGGGCTTCTTCGCCGGCTTTCGGGGCAAGGCGAAAGAAACGCCAGCCCAAGCGCTCGGCCTCTTCGCCCACGATGTCTGCGCGCACGGTCAGCGTCATGGCCGGTATGCCTTCCTGCGTCAGAAGCGGCAGCGCTGCAGCAAGGCTTTCGGTGCACAGAAATCCGACAACGATGTCGACCCCGGCTTCGCTCATTGCCGCTGCGGCGTCCACGCCGGTCTCCGCGGTGCAGCCGTCATCGCCTTCAACGATGTCGGCAAAGACCTGGGGATTGTTGCTGCTCCACAGCGCAAAGGCCTCGCGCACATGGTCGCCGAGCAGGGCAAACTGGCCGGATTGCGGAATGACGAGCCCGACACGCAGCCCGTCCGCCCTCGCATGTGGTGCGATGGCCAGCAGCATCAGGATCAGCGAGGCAAAGCGAAACCAGGGTCTGCAATTGGTCATGGCCGATGTTTAGACCGGGCCATGCGCCTACGCCAAGCGAAAACCTTTCGGGAGGCCCCAATGGATGTCGCGCTCGATGGGATCCGATTGAGCGAGGATGCACATGCATTCCTTCAAAATGTTGCAGCGCCCTTTGAGCATCCCAGGGGATGCGCGGCGCCGGAGGCGACGTGCGCAAGGGAGAAAAAGTCGTGCGCGCGGGTTTCAAATCCCTTTTCGGTCTTTATGTATGAGCCTCGTGGAAGACCCGATGCAAAAGGCGAAGGTGTGTTGAAGAGGCAAATCATCGAACCGAACGACTATCGCGACGCCATGGCGCGATATGCCGGTCACGTCCAGATCGCCACGACGGCGCTCGACGGGGTGCGGCGCGGCGTGACGGTGACGGCGGCGTGTTCGGTTTCGGACAACCCCGGGACGATCCTTGTGTGCCTCAATCACGCAAATCCGAACAACCGGATTTTCGTGGATGCCGGGATTTTCGCCCTCAACACGCTGACCCATGCCCAGGAAGAGCTGGCTTCGGCGTTTGCCGGTTTCGGCGACCTGGACGTCGACGCGCGTTTCGCGTTGGGTGACTGGGATACGATCGCGACCGGTGCGCCGACGCTTTCGGATGCGGCAGCGGTGTTCGACTGCCGCATTCTCGAAGCCAAGCCGGTTGCCACACACATGGTGGTGATCGGCGAGGTCGTGGGCCTGCGGGTGGGCGCCCCGGGGCCTGCGCTTTTGTATCTGGACCGCGGTTACAGATCGCTTTAGCGTCGGGCCAGTTGCGCGAACTCGCCAACCAATGCCGGAGTGATGATGTCCCTAGCCAAACCTCTGCCTGCCTCGATAGACGAAACCCTCGAAATGCTCTCGAACGGCGAATATGTCGCCGGCCGCGCACTGGCGACGGTCCTCTTCCTGAGCCTGAAGATGAAGCGGCCGCTGTTTCTGGAAGGCGAAGCCGGGGTGGGCAAGACCGAGATCGCCAAGGTGCTGGCGAGCGAGCTCGACCGGCCGCTCATCCGCTTGCAATGCTATGAAGGACTCGACGTGTCCTCGGCGGTCTATGAATGGAACTATCCCGCCCAGATGCTCGAAATCCGGATGGCGGAAGCCACTGGCGAGAGTGACCGGACCTCGATCGAGCGGAGCATTTTCTCGGAAAAGCACCTGATCCGGCGGCCGGTTCTGCAGGCCCTGCAAAGCACCGGTGGCCGCGCCCCCGTGTTCCTGATCGACGAACTCGACCGGACCGACGAGGCGTTCGAGGCATTCCTTCTGGAAATCCTGTCCGATTACCAGGTCACCATTCCCGAACTCGGAACGATCAGCGCGGACGAGCCGCCGATCGTCATCATCACCACAAACCGGACACGGGAAATTCACGACGCGCTGAAGCGGCGGTGCCTCTATCACTGGGTCGACTATCCGGCGGCCGACGTGGAGCTGGAGATTGTCCGGCGCAAGGTGCCCGGCTGCGGTGACGAGTTGTCCCGGCAGGTGGTCGCCTATGTGCAGAAGCTCAGGCAGATGGACCTGTTCAAGAGCCCGGGCGTGGCCGAAACCATCGATTGGGCCACGGCACTCACGGAACTCGACAGGCTGGCGCTCGATCCCGAGACCGTGTCCGACACGCTCGGCACCCTGCTCAAGTACCAGGACGACATCGCTCGCATCGAGAGCAGCGCCGGACGGGAGCTGCTTGCGGAAGTCAAGGCCGACCTGGCCGCCGCGGTCTGATGTCCGGGCCTGATACATCGTCGAAGCAAAAGGACCTCAGGGACGATGGTGGCGGACGCATCGCCGACAACATCGTCTATTTTGCCCGCGTGCTGCGCAAGGCGGGCATGAAGGTTGGCCCGGCTGCGGTCCGCGATGCGGTCGAGGCGGTGCAGGTCGCCGGCGTCGGCAGCCGGGAGGAATTCTACTGGGTCCTGCACTCCGTTTTCGTCAAGCGGCGGGAGGATCACCAGGTCTTCGACCAGGCGTTCAAGCTGTTCTGGCGGACCCGCGATCTGGTCGAGAAGATGATCGCCATGTTCTCCCCGGTGGCGATGGAGACCCAGCGCAAGGAGAAGCTGAAGGCCGGGGAGACCCGCGTGAGTCAGGCCCTGTTCGAGGGACACGAGAAGAGCCGTCCGCCCGAGGAAAAGCCGATCATCGACATCGATGCGCAGCGCACGAGTTCCGGCAGCGAAGTGCTCAGGCAGCAGGATTTCTCCCAGATGACGGCGGCCGAGCTCGCCGCGGCCAAGCGCGCGATTGCCACTCTGGCGCTGCCGTTCGACGAAGTCGAGACGAGGCGTTTCAAATCGTCGTCCCGGCCGGGGCGGATCGATCCGCGGGCCACGATGCGCGCCGCCATGCGCACCGGAGGCGATCTGATCCTGCCGCGCTTCCGGAAGCGCCGAAAGGTTCATCCGCCCCTGGTGATCATTGCCGACATTTCCGGCTCGATGAGCCAGTACACGCGGATCTTTCTGCATTTCATGCACGCGATCAGCGAGAAACGCCGAGGCGTGCACACGTTTCTCTTCGGCACGCGACTGACCAACATCACACGCCAGATGCGCAGCAAGGATCCGGACGAAGCGGTCGATCAGTGCACGGCCTCGGTCCGGGACTGGTCCGGCGGAACGCGTATCGGCGAAGCGCTGAAGCTGTTCAACCGGCTCTGGTCACGGCGGGTTCTGGGGCAGGGAGCCATCGTCATCCTGATCACCGACGGTCTCGAGCGCGATTCGATCGAGGAACTCGAGGCAGAGATCGGGCGGCTGCACCGATCCTGCCGCCGGCTGATCTGGCTCAACCCGCTTTTGCGTTTCGATGGCTTCGAGGCGCGGGCGCGCGGTGTCCGGACGATGCTCGGCCATGTCGACGAATTCCGCACCGTGCACAATATCGACGCCATGGCGGATCTCGTTGCGGCGCTCGGCGAGAAGCCGGGTGCGGGCTCTGACCCGAAGCGGTACCTTCAAGCCTCTTGAACTTGGGCCGATCCGGGCGTCATACTCGCACGCAACAAATCAGGGAGCAGGGAATGTCCGCGAATTCCGTCGAAACCGATATCGATCCGCTGATGGTCGCCGAGCGCTGGATGCTCGAGGGCCGGAACGTGGCGCTGGCGACAGTCGTGGCCACCTGGGGCTCGGCCCCGCGCCCGGTCGGCAGCCACCTTGTGATCGACGCGGACGGCAATTTTCACGGCTCCGTTTCCGGCGGCTGCGTGGAAGGCGAGGTCATTTCCGAGGCTGCGGGCGTGATCGAGGACGGCGAGCCCAGAATGCTCGAGTTCGGGGTGGCCGACGAGACTGCCTGGCGGGTGGGGCTCTCCTGCGGCGGCAAGATCGAAGTCTATCTCGAACGGGTCGGCTGATGGATCCCAATCTTCTCAAGAGGCTCAATGCTGCGCGCCGGTCGCGACAGGCGGCGGTGATGATCACCGATCTCGGCGACGGACGTGACCGGTTGGTGATGAAGGGCGATCCTGTTGCGGGAGACCTCGGCGAAGCAGTCGCCAAGCGCTTTGCCTCGGCCAAGTCCGGCGTGGAAGAGGTGGACGGACGGCGTTTCTTTCTCAACGTGCACGTCCCCGCGCCGCGCATGACCATCATCGGCGCCGTGCATATTTCGCAGGTTCTGGCGCCGATGGCGCAGATGACCGGGTTCGATGTGCGGGTCGTGGATCCGCGAACGGCCTTTGCGACGCCCGAGCGCTTCGAGAATGTCGACCTTGTCGCCGACTGGCCGGAGGACGCCCTCAAAGATCGTCCGATCGATGCGTACACCGCGCTGGTAGCGGTCACCCATGATCCGAAGATTGACGACTGGCCGCTGATCGAAGCGCTTCGCAACGGGTCGTTCTATGTCGGCGCGCTGGGATCGCGGAAAACCCATGCACGACGTGTGGAGCGTCTGTCCGCCGCGGGGTTGAGTGAGGCGGAGATCGGCCGGATTGCAGCGCCCATCGGTCTCGACATCGGCTCGCAAAGCCCCGCCGAGATTGCGGTGGCGATCCTTGCGCAGGTCGTCGGCGCGCTCAGGCGCCCGACCGGGAACGGCAGGGAATAGGCCATGCATTTCGGCCCTGTCGGCTTGGACGAGGCGGAAGGCGCGCTGCTTGCACATGCGCTCTCGGTTGGCACGCTCAGGCTCAGGAAAGGGCATGTGCTCGGCAAGTCCGACCTGATGCTTCTGGAACAGGCCGGGATCAAGAGCGTGATCGCCGCCCGGCTCGAACCCGGGGATGCCAATGAAGACGAGGCCGCGGAGGCCCTTGCCGCAGCGTTCCGAGGAGCCAACATCAATGCCGCGAACGCGGCAACCGGCCGGGTGAACCTCCACGCCGCGCGCGCCGGGCTGTTTCGCGCCGACCGGCTGATGGTCGATCATTTGAATTCGATCGACCCGGGAATCACCTTTGCCTGCCTCGGGGACCGGAGCCAGGTGGCCGAGGGCGACATGGTGGCGACCATCAAGATCATCCCGCTGGCCGTGCCGGCGGTCTCGCTCAGGCAGGCAAGATCGGCAATCGCAGCGCCGGCACTGGCGCGCGTCCTTCCGTTCAGGCCGTCGCGTGCCGGTCTCATTGCAACGCGGCTGCCGACCCTGAAGCCGAGCGTGATGGACAAGACCCGTGAACTCTTGCGCGAAAGGCTTGCCGCCGCCGGATCGAAGCTCGTGGAGGAAATCCGCGTAGACCACGAAGCGACAGCGCTTGCCTCGGAGATCGGGAGGCTGGCGCGAAAATGCGATCTGGTGATCGTTTTCGGCGCATCCGCCGTCACCGATCCGGACGATGTGATCCCGGCGGCAATCAGGGCTGCGGGAGGGACCGTGGAGCGTGTGGGGATGCCTGTCGATCCGGGCAACCTTCTGGTGCTCGGATCCTGCCAGGGCGTGCCGGTGGTGGGTGCGCCCGGCTGCGCGCGCAGCCCCAAGGAGAACGGTTTCGACTGGATTGTGGCCCGGATTCTCGCTGGCGAAACACCGGATTCGCGGGATATCGCCCGGATGGGTGTGGGAGGGCTGCTCAAGGAGATCCCGACACGCCCGCAACCCAGGCAGGCCGGAGCTCGCGGATCTGGTTCCGGGGTGAGCGTGGTGCTGCTGGCCGCCGGACGGTCGAGCCGGATGGGGGAGGCGGCCGGACACAAGCTCCTGGCCCGGTTCGACGGAGAGCCGCTGATCCGCAGGATGACACGGGTGGCGCTTGCTTCAAAAGCCCGGGCTACAGTGGTGGTGACCGGTCATCGCGCCGACGACATCTCGCAACATCTCGATGATCTTGACGCCAAGGTGGTGGTCAATCCGGACTATGCGTCGGGGATGGCTTCTTCATTGAAAACGGGCCTGGATGCGCTCGATGACAACGCCGGGGGCGCCTTGATCCTTCTTGGCGACATGCCGGCACTGACCGCCGAGCATCTGGATGCCCTGATTGACGCCTTTGCCGAGAGCGGTGGAACGGCCGTCATCCGTGCGTCCGACGGGGAGCGGCGGGGCAATCCCGTCATCCTGCCTCGGGCTGCGTTTGCGGAGGTCGGTTCGCTCTCCGGTGACGTCGGCGCCCGGGTGCTGGTCGAAAGCGGCACATGGCCGGTGATCGATGTGTCGATAGGTCCTTCGGCGCGTCTTGATGTGGATACGGCTGAAGCCGTCAAAGCGGCGGGCGGCGAAACCGAGACCAGCGACTGACGACACGACCCCGTTTGCTGATTACCGAACCGGTTTCCTCTCTGAGCGAGCGTGCCTGGCACATCTTTGCGAGCAATATCTGACCTCGTCCCAGACCCGTTCCCACTTCTTTCGCCACACGAACGGCCGACCGCAACTGATGCAGGTCTTTCTGCGCAGATCGGATTTTTCGATGCGTTTCGGCATGCCCGCGATATGGTGCGTTCCCACCGGTGGGCAATAGCGCGCCGCGGCAACGGAGACGGCTCGTATCGTTTTTCAAGGGAAAGGCATGGATCATGGACAATGAACTGATCCGCGAGATGTTCGACAGCCTTGGCGACGTCACGATCAAGCGGATGTTCGGGGGAAAAGGCATCTACCACAAGGGTGTGATCCTTGCGCTGGAGGTCAGTGGCGAAATCCTGCTCAAGGCCGACGCCGAAAGCGCGCCGCTGTTCGCCGAGGCAGGCGCCACGCAGTGGGTTTATGAAGGCAAGGCGCGGTCGAAGCCGGTCGCCATGCCCTACTGGTCGGTCCCCGATGAGGCGATCGACGATCCCGAGGAAATGGCACGATGGGTTCGGCTTGCCTGGGAAGCGGCGTTGAGGGCGAAGTCGTAGACCACATGGGCCGCGCCGGACGTCAGCATCCGGCGCGACGAGGGCGATCAGCCGGGGTCAGGCCGTCTTGCTTCCGACACCGTTCCTAAAGACCACGAAGACAAACAGGCCCATTGCCGCCAGGGCCAGCACCGATCCTATCTTGGCCAGCACCTCCCCCGAACCGGTGATCGCCATGACGATGCCCGGCACAAGGACCACGACTGCGGCAAGGGTCAGGAAGTAATGGATGCTGGCCAGTTTCGAGGTCGCGGCATGGGCGCTCAGCGCATAATAGGTACCGAAGACCGCCATGACCACGAAGCCGATCAGGTTGAGATGGCCATGGGCCGGCGAGAGCGTATGGTCCTGGGTGGCGGACATCTGGATGCCCCAGGCCATGCCGACGAGGGCGAAGATGGCGGCGGTGGCGTAGAAGCGGGTTGCGATCCTGTTGGTCATTGGGGTCTCCTCAAGCGTTGGTTAGGGATCAGAGCGGTGCGCCGGTGAAGCTCATGTGGAAGCGGTCCGCACATTCGATAATGGCCGGCATGTCCTCCGGAATGCGGCAGCCGCTGGCGCTCATTTCCTGAAAGAAGCCCTCGAAACCGCCCGGCGTCAAGATAACAAGGTGGCGGCAGGGCGTGCTGCTGACGACGCGGAATGTGTGTTCACGTCCGCGCGGGATGAACATGGTCTCGCCGGGGCCGCGGGTGCATTCGGCGCCCTCAAGCCAGAACGTGGCGTCACCGGAGAGCACGATGAAGGTCTCGTCGGCGTCGTGGTGGATATGGCGGGGCGGGCCGGAACCCGCCGGCGACACGGAATCGACCACCGATATTGCGCCGCCGGTGTCGGCGGCCTTCAGGATGGTCCTGTAGTGGACACCAAGCCATTCGACGGCGTCGGCTCCCAGGATGTTCGGCTTCATTGTCTCCTCCGAAATGTCGGGCTGCGGGGCAACGAACGCGCATTCGGTTGATCACACGATAGAAGCGATATACTTATTCGTTAAATCGATATTTTGTATCCAAGGTATTTGGCAAATGAATTTTGCGAGCTTCGATCTCAACCTGCTCCGCGTTCTCGACGCATTGCTGCGCGAGGGATCGACGGTGGCCGCGGGGCAGCGGATCGGGCTGTCGCAACCGGCGGTGTCGGCGGCACTCGGACGGCTGCGCGGAGCACTCAATGACGAGTTGTTCATCCGACGCGGGCAGGGGCTGGAGCCGACGCTATATGCCAAGTCGCTGGAAATCCCCTTGCGCGAGATGCTCGACGGGATCGAGCAGATGTTCGAGGCGCCGAAGCGCTTCGATCCGGCGATCGCCACCGCCAGCTTCAAGATTTCCGGCAGCGACTTCTTCGCCGAACTTCTGATGCCGCGGCTGGCCGACATGGTCTCGCGGCAAGCGCCGGATGTGAGGGTGCAATTGGTCAACCTTGTGCCGGACAGCTACGTCGACACGATCGAGCACTACGAGGTCGACCTGGCGCTGATCCCCGCAGCCGAAATGCCGGACTGGGCAGAGCAGCGGCCGGTGTTCCGCTCAAGGTTTTGCGTGATCGCGCGGAGCGATCATCCCAGGCTCCGGCACGCCGGACTCAACCCGGGCGACACCGTGCCGATCGACCTGTTCTGCGATCTGGGGCATGTGCTGTTTTCGCCCGAAGGCAAGCTCAGGGCCATGGGCGATGCGGCGCTGGCCCGGGTTGGGCGGGAACGCCGCGTGGCGATGACCATGCCGGTGTTTTCAGGCGTCTACCGGGCGGTCAGCGAGTCCGACCTGATTGCGCTTATCCCATACAAGCTGGCGGTGCATGTGGCCGACAGGGCGGGGCTTTCGATCTACGAGCCGCCGATGCCTGTCGATCTCGCCCAGCTCATCATGGTTTGGCACAAGCGCACGACAGCGTCCCCGGGCCATCGCTGGCTGCGCGACTGCATCGCCGACATCGTCGCCCCGCTTGATGACGGGCCACCTGCCCAGGATGGCTGACTGCGGCGCAGGCCCTGCGACATGAAAACCGCGGTCCGGATTCGGGAAAGCGGACAAGAAAAAACCGCCGGATCGTGCCGGCGGTTCGATGATTGGAGATGTCAGATGATCAGCACTTTCCGGCGATCATCATGAAGGCGGGGATTTCATCCCCGAAACCGACCGGGGTCGAATCCCGATCGTCATTGTTGCGGCCGCCCCGCCGGTTGCGGTTGCGGTCGTCATTGGCAGGTTCCGGCGTGGTCGGCGGAACCGAGCGCTTCGGCCGTTCCTTGCGTTCGGTGCGTGCCGGCTCGGCCACTTCGGAAGTGGGTTCGTTCGCGGCGGCTTCAGCTGCCGCCTTGGCGGGTGCGCTGGAAGGCTCATCGACGGCGATCGGCTCGTCCGTCTCGATTCCGGTGTCCGCGGCCTCGGCCTGTTCCGGCTTGTCGCTGCGGCCTGAACGGCGTTTCGGTGCGCTCTTCGCCTCGCCGCGGCGACCACGACGTGGCTTTTCCTCCGCCTCATCGGATGCAGCATCGCTGACGACTTCGCCGTCGAGCCATTCGATATCGCGTGTGATCAGCTTGGTGATCGCGTCGACATATTTGGCTTCGCGGCGTGTGACCAGCGTGAAGGCAGCGCCTTCGCGTCCGGCCCGCCCGGTGCGACCGATGCGGTGCACGTAGTCCTCCGCATGGATCGGGACGTCGAAATTGAACACATGGCTCACCGCCGGGATATCGAGGCCGCGGGCCGCGACATCGGACGCGACCAGCAAGGTGATGTCGTTGTCCTTGAAGCCCTGCAGCATGTTCGTGCGCGAGCGCTGATCCATGTCGCCATGCAGTGCCCCAACCGAAAAGCCGTGCTTCTGGAGAGACTTGAACAGATCGGCCACATCCTTCTTGCGGTTGCAGAAGATGATGGCGTTGGTCAGATCGTCCTGGGCGCGGATAAGGTCGCGAAGCCGGGCGCGCTTTTCAAAGTCCTTGCCGCTGCAGGAAACCAGTTTCTGGGTGACCGTCGCGGCAGTTGATGATGGCGGCGCCACCTCGATGCGGACCGGGTTCTGCAGGAACTTGTCGGCGAGTTTCTGGATTTCCGGAGGCATGGTCGCCGAGAAGAAAAGAGTCTGGCGGGTGAAGGGGATCAGTTTGACGATCCGTTCGATGTCGGGAATGAAACCCATGTCGAGCATGCGGTCGGCTTCATCGATGACCAGCAGTTCCACACCGCTCATCAGCAGCTTGCCGCGTTCGGTGTGATCGAGCAGGCGACCGGGCGTCGCGATCAACACGTCGGCTCCGCGCTCGAGCTTGCGATCCTGTTCCTCGAAGGAGACGCCGCCAATCAGCAGAACGATGTTGAGGCGGTGATTCTTGCCGTATTTCTCGAAATTCTCGTGAACCTGCGCCGCGAGTTCGCGTGTGGGCTCCAGGATCAGTGTCCGCGGCATGCGGGCGCGGGCACGTCCGCGCTCAAGCATGGTCAGCATAGGCAGCACGAAGGATGCGGTCTTGCCGGTGCCGGTCTGCGCGATGCCGAGAATGTCACGCCGTTCCAGCGCAGGCGGGATCGCCCCTTCCTGGATGGGGGTGGGCGTGGTGTAGCCCGCGTCGGTGACGGCGGACAATACTTTTTGGCTCAAGCCAAGGTCAGCAAAAGTGGTCAATTGGGAACTGTTTCCGTTTCGGAGATGTGCGGCTGTGCACGGGAGCGCGCGAAATGCGCCGGTCCCTGTGGCACTGACGTAGTCGGTAGATTGCCTAAAGTCAAGAAACCGCCGGGATTCAGGGTGTCGCGCGGTGAATGTTCGCAAGTGCAGCATCACTGTTTTTCAAGAGCGTGGCTCCCGAAAAACCGGCGGCGGACTTTCACCCCCTCGGCAGCGGTCGAATTGTGAACCGGTCCTCCGCGTGCTGCGTGTACAGCGGCGCAGGGGGCACTGAATGCTCACAAGGGAGTTTACTTATGAAACTGTTCAAGACAATCGCAGCAGCACTTTTCGCCGTTGGCGTTGCGGGTGGATCCGCACTGGCTGCGTCCCATTCGGAGAAGAAGGACATCGTCGACACGGCAGTGGAAGCCGGTAGCTTCTCGACCCTCGTGGCTGCCGTCCAGGCCGCCGATCTGGTCGAAACGCTCAAGGGCGAAGGCCCGTTCACCGTCTTCGCACCCACTGACGAAGCCTTTGCCGAACTTGGCATGACCGTCGACGAACTGTTGAAGCCTGAAAACAAGGACAAGCTCACCGCCGTCCTCACCTACCACGTGATTGCCGGCGAAGTGATGTCGGGTGACCTGGTTGACGATTCCACCCCCGCCACCGTGCAGGGGTCGAACGTCACCATCGATCTCGACAACGGCCCGATGGTCAACGACGCGAATGTCGTGACCGCCGATGTCGACGCCAGCAACGGCGTCATCCATGTCATCGACAAGGTGCTGGTACCGGAAGGCGTTCTGTAAGCGCCATATCCTCCAACATCGAGAGCAGGGAACGGGGCCGTTTACGGCCCTGTTTTCTTTTGTCCGGATGGATCAAAGCCTCGCCCGCCATCACAGACTGGGGCCGGTCAGGTTCCTACCGGGCGATCAGCAAGGGCTCGAGTTTCCGAGCGGTCTGGAGAAAACGCATCGGGTCGATCGAATTGCCGTTTCGACGGATTTCGTAATGCAGATGCGGGCCTGTCGAACGTCCGGTCGAACCCGCCTTGCCGATGCGCTGTCCCATGCCGACATGATCGCCCTTGTTGACCAGGATTTTCGAAAGATGCGCGTAGCGGCTGGTAAACCCGCCGCCGTGGTCGATTTCAACCATCTTGCCATATCCGCCGTTCCGTCCGGCGTGAACGACGACTCCAGCGCCGGCGCTGTTGATCGGCGTTCCGGTGGATGCGCGGAAATCGATGCCGCCATGAAACGCCATCCGCTTCAGGAATGGATCGCGGCGATTGCCGTAGCGCGAGGTGATTTCCGTCCCGGGTGCCGGTGTGCCGATCGGGAGCTTGCGGGCGTGGTCGCGCATGGTGTCGAGCTGGCGCAGGGCGTGATCGAGATCGTCAAGGGTCGCATCAAAGGCCTTGGGGTCGACCGGGCGGACGAAGGGACCACCGACAGCGTTTTCCATTCCCTGCGGAAGCGGAAGGCCGGACTCCTCGATGATCTCGCCGATCTGTGAGGCTGTCTCGTAGGCGTCGATGGCCAGTCCCTGCATCTTTTCGATCTGCTCGCGCTCGATCGACTTGAGCGACAGGGTGACTGTCGAGAAAATCCGATCTGCACGTTCGCTGACCGTTTCGCCGCCGGCTTGCGGAGGCGAGGCATTTGCATAGGCCAGAGGATTGATGCGCGCAGTCTTCGGGTCGGCAATGACCTGCGACGTGGCGGCAAGGCTCGCAAGGCGCTGGCCTTTGACGATTTCGCCTGCAGCCGCCTGTTTCCGGGGGTTGGGCGAGGGCAGGGGAATCTCCTCGTGCCTGACACCGGCCCGGTCAAGCAACGGGCCCAGCTTGCCATGGCGATTGGTGAGCGCGTTCTGGCGGGCAATGAGTTCGGCGACCTTTTCTTCCATCAGCTGCTGGTCGAGCAGTTGCCGGCTGGTGACGCGGTCGACCTGTGAACGCAAGGCTGCGATCCGGTCCTCATAGGCATGCTGCATCCGCGCCTGACGGGCCATTGACGCCCCAATCAGGTCGTCGCGCAGGATCAGGTAGGTGGTCGCTGCCAGGTAGCCTATGGCCATGACGCCGATGAACGACATGAACAGCCCCGCCATCCACGGTCGAACAGTGATGTGGCGGATGGAATCGCCGTTGGCGAAAATGATTGTGTGGGCCTGTTTCGGGCGTTTGCCGAAGACCCGGCTGTCCTGCCTTTGCGACACGAATAATCCTCATCGGAATCGGTTTGTGCAAACTCGTTGACGGGGATTACACCTTGTTAAGGTTAACAAACGCTTGAGTGCTCCATACCCGGAGCCGGTTTTCCGCCCGATTTGCCGCGGCAATCGGAGAGGGGCGGCAGACGGGCAGCCTGTTTCAGGACATGTTCTGGCTGGAGAGGGCGCGGTAGAATGTCGGGGTCAGCCCGGCAGCGGCGCGGGCCAGATCGTTGAAGGGCGGTTTCGGCCCGCCGCGGAAGTTGGCGCGAACCAGCTTCTCGAACGTTGCAGCGGCATCCTTGCCCTCGCGTGCACACAGGAAACGAAACCATTTGGCGCCGATGGCGACGTGCTTCTTTTCATCCTCGTAGATGATGTCGAGAACCGCAGCGCTTTCCTCGTCTCCCGCCTCGCGCATCTTGGCGCGCAGCGAAGGGGTCACGTCGAGCCCGCGCGCTTCCAGGATCAGCGGCACGACAGCCAGCCGGGCGGCAAGGTCGTTGCGGGTGTCGTGGGCGGCCTGCCAGAGCCCGTCATGGGCCGGCATGTCTCCGTAATCGGCGCCAAGGGTGCGAAGTCTTTCGCGTACGAGCTTGAAATGCTTCGCTTCTTCAAACGCGACCTGCATCCACCCATCAAAGAAGCTTTGCGGCATGGGGGCAGCGGCAAAGCGCGCGACGATATCGAGCGCGAGATCGATCGCGTTGAGCTCGATGTGGGCGATCGCGTGCAGCAGCGCCACCCTTCCGCGGGGAGAATGGAGCGAGCGCCTGGTCACCTTGGTCGGCGGAACGAGCTCCGGCCTTTCAGGCCTTCCCGGACGATCCGGGGGCTGGGTATCGAGGGGCGAGCGCAAGGATATGCGCCGTGCATGCCAGCGTCGGGCGGTCTCCTGCGCGAGCGCGGTCTTGAGGTCGAGATCCGCCGCCGAGATGGCGCGCGCGGCGCCATCCCTGAGGGTCCGTGGGCGGTCCGGCACCCCGATGTCCGTCTCGTCTTGAAGGCGGAAGGCGTCGCGATTGCCGTCGGTCATAGAGCCTTGACGGCCTCGAGCACTTCCTGGGCGTGGCCCTTGACCTTCACCTTGGGCCAAACCTTCGCCACGGTACCGCTCGCGTCGATCAGGAACGTGGAGCGTTCGACCCCCATATAGGTTCGGCCATACATGCTCTTTTCCTTCCAGACGCCGTAGGCCTGCAGCATGGTCGTCTCCTCGTCGGAGGCGAGAATGACACCAAGTCCATGCTTTGCAATGAACTTTTCATGCTTGCTGACAGGGTCTGGCGAGACCCCGACAACCACTGCGTCATTGGCTGCAAATTCATCAGACAGGGCGGTAAAATCCATCGCCTCGTTGGTGCAGCCGGGAGTGTCGTCCTTGGGGTAGAAATACAGAACCACTTTCTTCCCCGCCAATTGCGACAATGACACGTTTCCGCCGCCATCGCGTGGCAAATCAAAATCCGGAGCTCGACTGCCTTGCTCTATAGCGCTCATGTAAAATGCCTTTCGTTGTGCGAAGCCTGTGATTAGCAGATGACCTTGTCTCGTGGCGATATATAAACGCAATCAGCGCAGTCCAGCGGAATCAGACGAAAAAGGAAACGGTTTCCATCCCGATGCCCGAACATCCGGTTTCCAGGGTACGTTTTGCAAAGCGCGATATCGCCGCGCTGCATGAAATGCCCTCTTCAACTGCTGACGACCGGATCGTGCTGCGCGGGCATTCCGCCGGGTGGCGCGGCAGAAAGCTTTTTCTCTGGGGCCTCGCACTCCTGCTTGTTCCAGCGCTGATACTGGCCGGGCTTGTGGTTGCGCTGGAAGCAGGGCTCGCGGACGGCGAGATCCGGGATCGGGCCCGCATCGCGCTTGCCAAGGCGGTTGGCCCCGGCAATCGCGCTGATCTTGGATCCGCGGCGGTGCGTGTGACGTCTCGCGGTCAATTGGCCTTGGAAGCCCGAGACGTGGTCATAGAACCGCTTTCCGGTGGCGCGAGGCAGCAGGCCGACCAGGTTCTGATCTCGCTCGATCCGATGGCGCTTCTGTCCGGGCGGGTTGCGTTGTCCTCGGTCGCGGTATCCGGAGTGGGGCTCGCCGCGCCGCAGGGCGATGGTTTCGATCTCTCTGATCTCGCCGGACTTCGCGTCGACGCGACCGGAGACGTAATCAATGGCCTGTTTGCCTCGCTCAACACCGTGATCGGCCAGGTTGAGAATGCCGGAACCAAGCTCTTTCGTTTCTCGGACGTGACCATCGCCGGTTCCGGCGCACCGATCGTTGTCGAGACGGCCAGTTTCGAACGTCTTGACGGTGGCGGCTACGGGATCCGTGCCGATATCGTTCAGGCCGAGCAGCAGATCGTTTTTGAGGGACGGGCGCGCAGGGAAGCCGGCGTCTCGGGAGTGTCCAGGATCACTGGCAGGATCGAGGGGCTCGCCGTCAACATGTTCAACAATGCGATCGCCGAACGCCGCAATGGCCTGAGGACCAGCCTCGACGTGGAGTTTGAAGCCAGGCGCGGCTCTGAAACGCGTGCCCCGGCGCTTCGTGCGACGCTCTCGGCAAAGGGCGGCGCCCTGACGATGGGCGGTGAGGAAGCGCAACTGGCAGAAGCCCAGATCCGGCTCACCTACATGCCGGGCATGAACAAGATCGAGATCACGCCCTCGATGATCCGGCTCGGCGAGACCGTCATGCCGTTTACCGGCGGCCTCATCGACGCAGACCGCGTCGAGAGCCTCGAGGGGGCCGGGATCGCCTTCGATTTCGTGATCAAGAACGGCCGTGCCGCCCCGGGCGATTCCGACGAGGCGCCGATTGTCTTCGACGGCAAGGCGCTTGGATGGTTCGACCCGTCGATCAGCATCCTGGTTGCAGAGGAACTCACCGTCGCCTCGGAAAGCGGCGGATTGTTCGGATCCGCGTCATGGCGTTTTGTCGACGGCATGTCGCCGGAATTCAATATTGTCGCGGAAGCCCCCGGTCTTTCGACAACCGCGGTCAAGCAGCTATGGCCTTACTGGATCGGCAAGGGTGCAAGGCAATGGGTGCTGAACAATCTGTATGGCGGTCGTGTGAGCAACGGCCGGATCCAGCTCTCGGTTCCGGAAGGACATTTTCCGCCCGACGGGCCCGCACGGTTCTCGCCCGATCAATTGCAGATCGATTTCGATATAGACCGGGCGCGCATGAACGTTGCGGGGGACATCCCGCCGCTCCGTGACACTGTCGGACACATGCGGCTTCGCGGGCCGAGCGTCGAAGTTTCGGTGTCCTCCGCGACCGCCTTCTTCCCGACAGGCCGCAAGGTCGAGGTCAGCGATGCCTCGTTCTCTATCCCCGCGACCGACGAATTGCCGCTGATGGCAGAGCTTTCGATGTCGGTGAGCGGCGAAGCCGACGCCGTTGCCGAACTCATCACCTATC
This sequence comes from Hoeflea sp., assembly GCA_965233445.1. GTDB lineage: Bacteria > Pseudomonadota > Alphaproteobacteria > Rhizobiales > Rhizobiaceae > Hoeflea. The sequence continues at coordinate 3,004,882 of OZ247491.1, read as the reverse complement.
ATCCCATCGCCGCACTTGAACGGATCGGGCTTGAACCGGAGGATTTGAGCGGCGCCATTTCGTCGAAGGTGAGCGCACGCTTCGGCCTCATCGCCGATCAGTCACCGCCTGCGCCGGACTGGACGGTCGATCTGGAGATGACCGGTGTCGATATCGCAAAACCGGTCGAAGGTCGGTTGCTCACCGGGATGGATGGCGATTTGTCGGTCACGCCGGCTCGCGCCGAACTGCGGACCGCGGCCGATATCGATGGGGTCCGCATGGAGCTCGACGTGGTTCAGCCAATCGGCGACTCCGGTATCGAAGGGCGTCGGCTGGTTTCGGGCGTGCTGGATCCAGCAGCGCGGGAAAAGCTGGCGCCGGGAAGCGGTTTGCTGATCTCCGGGCCGGTAGGCTTCACGATGGAGGACGAAGGCGAGGGACGGTCTCGCATCGCACTCGATCTCAAGCCGGCGAAACTTACGGTCCCGGGAATTGGCTGGACCAAGGGCAAGGGCGTTCCGGCCGAGTTGACTTTCATGATGGCCACGGCCGACGGGGTCACGACGCTCTCGGACCTGGCTCTCAAGGGCGACGGGTTCGAGGCGCGCGGCACCCTCTCGATCAAGGACGGCAAGGTGAGCCGGGCCGAGTTTTCAAAGGTGGCGCTGTCACCTCGAGAGAACTACCGTGCGACCATCACCGGAACCGGCGATGGCTATCGTATCGACATCGGCGGCTCGGCCTTTGATGCGCGTCCGCTGATCGACCTTGCCAAGTCGACATCCCCGTCGCAGGGGAGCGCGGCGTCAAGCGCGCCACGCATCGAGGTCTCGGGAAATCTCGAGACGGTGGCCGGTTATGCGGACGAGGTGTTGAGCTCGCCTTCCATCAGCTACCGCGGCCGCGGCGACCGGATCGAACTGCTCGATTTCAAGGCCGTGAGCCGGAGCGGGCAGGCTGTCGTGATCGCGGTCAAGGGGGAAGGTGACAGCGAGGCAATCCAGATCACCAGCGGCGACGCGGGAGCGTTCGCCCGCTTCGCCGGGGTCTATTCGCGCATTCAGGGGGGGCTGCTCAACATCCGAATGAACAAGCAGGGCGACGCGGCGCGGCGCGGCACCGTCGATATGCGCAATTTCACCGTGGTGGGTGAGCCACGACTCGATTCGCTGGTATCCACGCCGAGCAAGCAGGACGGGCGCAGCCTCAAGGATGCCGTGCGTTCCGATATCGATGTCTCGAGGGCCCGGTTCGAAGTCGCCAATGCGAAGGTCGTTTCCGGCAATGGAGGCCTTTCGGTCCGTGAAGGTGTCCTACGCGGCCCGCAGATCGGGGCGTCCTTCCAGGGCACGGTGCGCGACCGGGACGGCCGCATGGACATGACCGGAACCTTCATGCCTGCCTACGGGGTGAACCGGCTTTTCAGCGAACTGCCGCTGATCGGAGCCATTCTCGGCAATGGGCGCGACCGTGGCCTGATCGGGATCACATTCAGACTGACGGGGGAAACGGACTCCCCGCTTCTGCAGGTCAATCCGCTTTCGGCGATTGCGCCGGGTGTGTTCCGCACGATCTTCGAATACAGCCCCTGACGGCAGAAACAACGCCGCCGGCCCGATCCCGGCGCCGGCGGCGTGCATTGGCTCTATTCGGGTTGCTCAGGCCGGACCAAGACGTGCTTTTTCTTGCCCAGAGACAGCTTGATCACGCCGTCGTCGTTCAGGTGGCCTGTGTCGACGGTGGTCTTGTCATCCGATATTGCCACGTCGTTGACCCTGATCGCGCCACCCTGGACATGCCGCCTTGCTTCGCCGTTGGAGGCTGCAAGACCGGCGCGGACGAACAGGGCCAGCAATCCTATTCCTGCCTCAAGCTCGTCAGCGGCTATCGCAATGGTCGGCAGGTTGTCGGAAATCGCGCCTTCCTCGAAGGTCTTGCGGGCAGTTTCGGCCGCTTCCTCGGCAGCGGCACGACCGTGGAGCATGGCGGTGACTTCGGTCGCAAGGATCTTCTTGACCTCGTTGACCTCCGATCCGCGAAGGGCGGCGAGCCGGGCGATCTCATCCATCGGAAGCACGGTGTAGAGCTTGAGGAAGCGCTCGACATCGGCGTCTTCGGTGTTGCGCCAGTACTGCCAGAAATCATAGGCCGAGAGCATGTCGGCGTTCAGCCAGATCGCCCCGGAGGCCGACTTGCCCATCTTGGCGCCGGACGATGTGGTGAGCAGCGGCGAGGTAAGTGCGTAGAGCTGCGGCGTTCCCATCCGGTGGCCGAGGTCGATGCCATTGATGATGTTGCCCCACTGGTCCGAACCGCCCATCTGCAGGCGGCAGTCGTAGCGCTTGGCGAGTTCCACGAAATCATAGGCCTGGAGGATCATGTAGTTGAATTCCAGGAACGAGAGCGACTGTTCCCGGTCGAGGCGCGTCTTCACGCTGTCGAAGGAGAGCATGCGGTTGACGGAGAAGTGCCGGCCGACGTCGCGCAGGAACTCGAGGTAGTTGAGTTCGCGCAGCCATTCGCCGTTGTTGATCATCATGGCGCCGCCCTCGTAGTCGAGGTATTGGGCGAAGCAACGTTTGATCGAGGCGATGTTGTCCTCGATGATCTCGACCGTCATCAGCTTGCGGGCCTCCTCCTTGAAGGAGGGATCACCGACCATGCCCGTGCCGCCGCCCATGAGCGAGATCGGCTTGTGGCCCGTCTTCTGGAACCAGTGCAGCATCATGATCTGGATCAGGCTACCCGCGTGCAACGAAGGCGCGGTCGGGTCATAGCCGATATAGCCGGTCACGCTTTCCTTGGCGAGCAAGTCGTCCAGTCCTGTCTGATCGGACATCTGGTGGATGAATCCGCGCTCGTGAAGAGTCTGAAGGAAATCGGATTTGTAGGCTGACATGTCACTGTCCTTGAGGTTATCTCGGCGGTGCCGGAAAAACGGGGGCGCCGACAATGCGCCGACGCCCGGCGGGGCTTTAGCACCGGCGCGTGGTGCATTCAACCAACCCCGCGCGGAGACTGGACGGCGTGGTGTGATCGCGGGAAACGGAGACAGGGCAGAATGGCGGGAGAAGGCAAGGCGAAGCGGGCCATCGGACTGATGAGCGGCACCTCCATGGACGGGATCGATCTGGCGCTGCTCGACACCGACGGAGACGCGATCATTGCACGGGGGGCCTCCCAGTTCACACCGTATGACGCCGGGTTTCGCAGGCGGCTTGAGGCGGGGCTCGCTGATGCCAGACAGATTGCCCGGCGCGAGGAGCGGCCCGGTGATCTTGTCTCGCTCGAAACGGACCTGACGAACCGGCATGCGTCGGCGGTCGAGGCATTTCTCGCACGCGAGGGGCTGGCTGCCGGCGATATCGACGTGATCGGCTTTCACGGCCAGACGGTGCTGCATCGCCCGCATCAGGGACTGACCGTGCAACTCGGCGACGGCCCCGGGCTCGCCGCGCGGCTGGGCATAGATGTGGTCTACGACCTGAGGGCGCGCGACATGGAGCTGGGCGGGCAGGGGGCGCCTCTGGTGCCTGCCTATCACCGCGCACTCGCAGCCGGCCTTCGGGAAGAATGGGCGGACAAGATGCCGGTGGCCTTCGTCAATATCGGCGGAATCTCGAACATCACCTATGTCGGAGCTGACGGAACGCTGCTGGCATTCGACAGCGGGCCCGGCAATGCGCTGATCGACCAGTGGGTGGCGCGACATGCCGGCATTCCCTTCGATTCAGGCGGTGCGATCGCCTCCGAGGGACGCGTCCTGTCGGGGCTTGCCAGCCGGTACCTTTCCGCGCCGTTCTTCACGGCAAAAGAGCGGATCTCGCTTGATCGCAACGATTTTCTGCCGCCTGCGGATCACGAGGCGGGGCTCGAGGATGGTGCGCGCACGCTTGCCTTCGTCACTGCTGCGTCGATCGAGAAGGCGCAGGCCCATCTTCCGGAAAAGCCGAAACTCTGGATCCTGACCGGCGGCGGACGGCACAACCGGATGATCGTCGAGGATCTGACCGTCGCCACACGGCACACGGGACAGGTGATCACTGCCGAGGACGCAGGGCTGAACGGCGATTCGATGGAAGCCGAGGCCTGGGGCTGGCTCGCGGTGCGCTCGCTTGCCGGCCTGCCGATCACCTATCCAGGAACCACCGGTGTGAAAGAGCCCGCCACCGGCGGCGTGCTGGCGCAGGGAAAGCCAACGGGCTGACGGCTCTGCCGGCCTAGCTTTGCGGACGTTCGGCCCAGCCGGCGAAGATCCGCTCCAGGGCCACGACGGCGTAGTAGAGCACGATCCCCAAGACCGCGAGGGCGATCAGGACCGCGAACATCAGCGGATAGTCTCCATTGGTTTCCCCTGATTTGAACAGCGCGCCAAGGCCGCGGCCGTGGGGCGAAACGATCTCGACCAGGTTGGTGCCGATGAAGGCGAGCGTGACCGAGACTTTCAGCGCGCCGAAGAATTCGGGCAGGGTCTTGGGAAGTGCAATCTTGCGGAAGATGGTGACCTTGGAGGCGCCAAGGCTCCGCAGGATGTCGCGATATTCCGGCTCAAGCGTGGACAGGCCAATGCCGACCGAGACGGCGATCGGGAAAAACGAGATCAGAAAGGCCATCAGCACGGTGTTGAAATCATGCTGTCCGATGAAGATCAACGCGATGACCGGGACCAGAGTGGCCTTGGGAATGGCATTGAAGCCCACGAGCAGCGGATAGAGCGCATCGCGCGCGATGCGTGAAAAGCCCATCGCCATGCCAAGGAGCGTGCCGACGACCACGGCAAGTCCCAACCCCGCCACCGTGCGCCACAGCGTCTGCCAGCCCATCTCGATGAACAGACCGCTGTAGCGCGAAAATGCCGGCGGAAGGTCGGAGGGCGAGGCCATCTTGTAGTTCGGCCAGCCGTTGATCCAGACAATGAACTCCCAGAATGCGAGAAAGGCGATAATTGCAAGGCTGGGGACTGCGATCTTCTTGAGCGTTTCCATCAGTGCGGACCTCCGTCGCGGCCCTGCGCTATGCGGATCTGTTCACGCAACAGGTGCAGCATCTCGGTGGCCTCCGGGGTGTAGAGGCTTTCGATCGTGCGGTCGGCAGGCAGATCGACATCGAGGACGTGCTGTGTGCGGGCCGGCCTGCCCGAGAGCACGATGACCTGGTCACCCAAAAAGACCGATTCGCGCAGATCATGGGTGATCAGCACACAGGTGAAGGGCTCGGCCTTGCGCAGGTCGCGCATCGTTTGCCACAGATCCTCGCGTGTAAAGTTGTCGAGCGCCCCGAAAGGCTCGTCCATGATCAGCACGTCGGGCTTGTGGACGATGGAGCGGCACAGCGACGCGCGCTGGCGCATTCCGCCGGACAACTCGGAGGGCCGCTTGCGTTCGAAGCCCTTCAGACCGACCATCTCCAGAAGATGCATGGCCCGGTCCTCGCGCTCGCGTCTTGGCATCCTTGGGGCGACGATCTCGAGCGGCAGGATGACGTTGTCCATGATGGTGCGCCATTCAAGCAGCACCGGGTTCTGAAACGCCATGCCCACGGTCTTGCGCGGCGAGGTCACCCGCTCGCCATGCAGCCAGACTTCGCCCTGGTCCGGCTTCATCAGTCCGGCAATCAGCCGTGTGAGGGTGGACTTGCCGCAGCCTGAGGGCCCGACGACGGCGCAGAATTCGCTTTCGGGGACCGAGACATCGAGACCGTCGAGAACGGGCAGGGGGCCTGCCTTGGTGCGATAGGCATGGGTTACACCCTTGATCTCGATGAGGTTCGTCATTCGCAAGTTTCAGTCTTCACGCAAGGGTCCAGGGAGGCGGCGCCCCCGATTGTCGAGCGCGCCGCATGTCGGATTGCCGATTTACTCGAGCGTCAGGCTGCCATCGGTCGGCAGATACTGCGACGTGAAGTACAGCGCTGCATCGGGAGCGTTGACGAACTCGTAGACCGACCTGGTCTGCTCGATAGCCGTGGCCATGCGCGCCTCGTCGATGCCGCCCATGCCGTTTGCCTTGACCCAGTCGGTCAGCACATTCGCTTCGACCGCCATTTCCAGTCGACGCTTTTCAAGGGCCGGATCAGCGGCCGGATTGCGCTTGACCAGGGCTTCGATCGCCGTGTCGGGGTCGGCAATGGCGTCCTGCCAGCCCTTGGCGACGGCGCGAATGAATCCGCTCACCGCCTCCGGATTTTCCGACGCAAATTCGGTGTTGACGATGATCGCGTTGCCGTAGAGCGCCACGCCGTGATCGGCCATCAGGAGGACGCTGATGTCTTCCTCCGGCACGCCCAGACGGATCAGGTTCAGTGTCGAGGAGAAGGAAAAGCCGGTGACGGCTGCGACCTTGCCCTCGGCCAGCATCGGTTCGCGGGTGGGGAAGCCGACGGGCTCGACGGTAATTGCCGCCATGTCGAGGCCGGTTTCGGCGGCAAAGATCGGAAACTGTGCCCAGGCGCCATCCGGAGGGGGTGCGCCGAGAACCTTGCCTTCGAGATCGGAAGGCGCCTCGATGCCGAGCGACTTGCGCCCCACCACCGAGAACGGCGGCTTGTCGTAGACCATCATCACCGCGGTCACCGGCGCGCCGGGGTTCTGGTCGAGAAATTTCATCAGGCTGTTGATGTCGGCAAACCCGACGGGAAACGCGCCGGTGGCCACTTTCGGGATCGCATCGAGCGAGCCCGCACCCTCGGACACTTCGACCGTCAGACCCTCGGCTTCGAAGTGGCCCTTGTCGACGGCGACGAAATAGGGCGCTGCGGGGCCTTCGAATTTCCAGTCCAGAGCGAAGGGCATCGCTGTCTCTGCCGAGGCGGAGGTAGCGATGGCCAGGGCTGCGACAGCGGCTGCGATGGTGGTGCGGATCATGGGATCTCCCTGGTTCACATTGGCGTTGATGTGCGGTTGCCGCGGCCTCTCCAAAAAGCGAATGCCAGCGGCGGGACTGCCATTGTCAGTGGCAATTTTCATGCCATGAGGCATTCGGGCCGCATAGATCGGGTTGCCGCAGGAAAGACCAGCCGCTCAGCTTGCCTGGATCGTCGTTGGACCGGCTGGCTCGATCGGATTTGTCTGTTTTTGCGGCGATGAGCCTAAACATTGGGCGTTTTTGGCGGATTTCCCGGGCTGCTGATCAGGCCGACAGAGGAAGTTGCCGGAAAGGAGGAAGATCGCCCTGGCCCGGCCGCTGACAGGCAGGAGACTTCCCTCAGTTGCTGCGAGAACGCGACGAAAAGCCGGTGGCGCCATCAAGCGTGTTTCCAAGATAGAACCGGCGGACCTGTTCGTTCGAGGCAATCTCCTCAGGCGTGCCATGGGCCAGTACCTTGCCGGCGACGACGATATAGGCGTGGTCGACGATGGACAGGGTCTCGCGGACATTGTGGTCGCTGATGAGGATTCCCAAGCCCGAAGCCCGAATTCGGCTTATCAGGCCTTGCAGGTCGGAAACGGCCAGGGGATCGACGCCCGCGAAGGGCTCGTCGAGCATCAGGTATCTCGGATTGGAAGCCAGCGCCCGGGCAACCTCGCAGCGGCGCCGCATTCCTCCTGAAAGCTTCGCGGCATTGCGAGACCGAACGGATGTCAATCCGAATCCGTCGAGGATGCGATCGAGGATCCTGCTTCTGGTCGGTCGATCCGGGTAGCAACTCTCGAGCGCCACCATGATGTTGTCCTCGACCGACAGTCCCCGGAAAACAGACGGCTCCTGGGGCAAGTAACTCAGCCCCAGCCTGGCCCGTGCGAACACCGGCATGCGTGTCGCATCCGTCCCGTCGATCCTGATGCCACCTGCATCCGGCTGCATCGTTCCGGCAATGATGTTCATCAGGGTCGTCTTGCCCGCGCCGTTCGGACCGAGAACCGCAACCGTTTCGCCGCGTCTGATCGTCAGGCTGACATCCTTGACGACGTTGATGCCTCCAAACGACTTTTCGAGCCTGCTGGCCGACAAGCATTCTGTCTCATCGTTGGAGGGTGTTGTGGTCAAGATAGGCGAACCCCTGTCTGAGCGGCGGAAGCGTAACTGTAGTCATCCGACCAGATGCCGGCCTTGAATGCCAGACGGAAATGCGAGCGGCCATTCACCTCCGGCAAGTGGCGTGAAATGCAGTGAATTCACGGTTCGCCGTAGCCTCATGTCCACTTCCCGGCAATCAAGTCAAGCAGCGGATGTTTCTCCGGATTGCTTTCCATCGGTTTCCGGGCCTTGTATGACCGCCACCCCCAACACATCGCCATCTGATTTCCGGATCAAGAGAACGGCGAGGAAGCGATGGAGCCAATCCTCTGTTCGCCGGGATTGGAATGCGCTACGGACTTTTGGCGCGCATACGCATTGTGGTAGCGTCACCCGGGTCGGGACCGGCTGCGAAGCGTCCTGACACAGAGTGGGCGTGGCCACGCAGGTGTGCCATGGATCTGTGTAGCGGATCGAAATGGGGGCGAGTTTTGACAGACATGCTTGGGAAGGCGCCGGTCTCGACGCTTCAACCTGTAGGATCCGGCCCACCAGACGAGCCTGTGTTCGGCGACAACCAGAGCAAGCCGAATGAGGGGCCCGGTTACCGCGTTCCGCTTTACTACCGGAAACTCAAGCACAACATCGGCGGCTCGGGCAGCGTGGGGGCCGGAGATCTTTTCTATCAGGTGTTCGACGGCCTGAACAACAGGATCGCGAGCAGCGACGGCCGGGAATTCATCAATTTCTGCAGCTACAACTACCTCGATCTGTGCGGCGATCCGGATGTGGCCATGGCGGCCGAGGCCGCGATACGAAACTACGGGACGTCGGTGTCGGCGTCCAGGATCGTGAGCGGCGAGCGCCCGCTGCACCGGGAACTGGAAGCCGCCATAGCCGGCTTCGTCGGCACCGAAGATTCGATTGTCTTTGTCGGTGGCTTCTCCACCAATGAAGACACCATCGCCCACCTCATGGGGGAGGGCGATTCGATATTCCTGGACGAGTACATTCACAAGAGTGCCCAACTGGGTGCTTCGATGTCCGGGGCCAGGACCTATTCCTTTCCGCACAACGATCTGGATGCACTTGAGACCATGCTGTCGGCGCATCGCGCCGAAGGCAAGAATGCGCTCATCGTGGTCGAGGGCGTCTACAGCATGGATGGCGACATCCCGCATTTGCCCCGGCTGATCGAACTCAAGCGGCGGTATCAAGCCTTGCTGATGGTGGATGAGGCGCATTCGATCGGCGTCCTAGGCCGGACCGGGCGGGGCCTGTCGGAGCATTTCGGCATGGATCCGGGCCATGTCGACATCTGGATGGGGACGCTGAGCAAGTCCTTTGCAAGTTGCGGCGGGTACATTGCCGGCAACGCCGAACTGATCGAATATCTCCGGTATACCGCACCGGGGTTTGTCTACAGCGTCGGGCTGGCGCCTCCGATGGCCGCGGCGGCCCTGAAGGCGATTCAACTGATCGAAGCCCAGCCTGAGCGCGTTCGCGAGCTGCGGTCCCGCGTTTCGACCTTTCATGAGCTCGCTCTGAGCGCGGGGCTCAACATCGGCGATGCCAATCCGGCGTCTGCTGTCATTCCGGTCATTGTCGGCAGGGCAGACAGCACAATCGCGCTTTCGAGGGAGTTGAAGGACAAAGGTGTCCTCGCCCTGCCGATCGGGTATCCGGCCGTATCGAAGACAAAGTCGCGCATTCGTTTTTTCATCAGCTCGGGCCATACCGATGAGGACATCCGAAGGACGGTCGAAATCATGGCGGAGGGGCTGAAAAGCCAATGAAGCAGGGCGGGCTGACATGAGGCCGATCCGGTTTGGTGGCAATCGGTCCGTTTCGAACAGGTATCTGAAAGGCCTTGCTGCCGAAATCGGCAAGATTGCACTCATTGTCCTGGCAACGATCGAAGCGGTGTTTCTGTGCGATGTCATCGTCAGCCGGTTTATGCCCGAACTCATGGCCCTGGGGGCAGGCGTGCCTGTGATCGCGCTTGTTGTCGCCTATTCCGTTCCCAATGGCCTGTTCATCGCGCTGCCGACTGCGCTGCTGATTGCAGTTTACATCGTGGTGTTGCGAAGGCGGGAAAACAACGAATTCGGTGTATTTGCCGGTCTGGGATACAGTCACCGGATCCTGAGCATCGGGGCGGTGATGATCGGCCTTTCCGGCGCGATCCTCTCACTCGTTCTTTCGGGTTTCGTCGAGCCGCCTGCCAGGTTCCTGCTGGCCTCGACCCTGGAGCAGATCACCTACAAGGCCGTCCGGGACGGCGAACTGGCGGCAGGCCGCTTCTACCAGATTGGCGACACGACATTCTACGCAACATCCGGACGCATGAACAAGGTCGCCGGCGACGTGTTCCTGTACCAGAAGTCGTCAGAAGACACCGGCCGGGTGATTGTGGCCAGCCAATTGCTCAATCCCCAGGCGGATGACGCGGAACGTTCGGGTGTGCTGTTCAACAATGTAAACATCTATGAATTTGCCGATACCGGCGGCGCCGGGGCTGCCAAGGTTCAGCCGGAGTTCAACGCGGTCTGCCCGGAGTGCGGGTCGAGCGAATATTTCCAGCCGCTGAGCCACATGTATTTCGACAGGTTCTACATGGAACTGCCGAAAGTGGATCTGCCATCTGCAAGAGACTGGCTGAGCCCGAATGAAGCCGACTTCTTCGAGCTGTTTTCCGCCCCGGACTGGGGCGCTGCACATGTTCAGGTCTTCGGAGAGCGCTTGATGCGGGCCGTGTTGTGTCTTGTAACGCCGCTGATGGCTTTGGTGGCTGTTGCCATGACATCCAAGAAGACACTGCTCTTTTGTCTTCCCCTGGCCTCCGGCATCGTCCTGATGCTGAGCTTCTTCGCGTCAAGTGGCGTCGGCATTGTCAGCAGCAGCGGCTTGTTGGCGACCACGGCCGTCGTGATGAGCGTCGCCGTCATGATCGCTGTGGCGTGTACCCTCATGTTGCATGTCATGAGCGGGCGCTTCGTGCGCAAGATCGGTGTTGTCGTTTGACGCCTTGAGGCTCCGGCGTCGCTGGATCCGTTGCCAGCAATGCCGACGGCGGCGGACGCGCGGACGGGGGGCTAGCGGGCCTCTGTCAGACCAACATGGGCCTCGCCCATCGCCACCATTCGGCCGCTCTGGCTGACCAGGAGCCGCAGAATGGCGACATTTTCCGTTTTCCCAACAGCCATGACTTTCCCGCCGATCGCGATGTCCCGGTTTGCGAGCGTGGGGGCGACAAAACGCACATGCAGCTTGAGTGTGACCTCGTGATGCTCCCATCGCGCAAGATGCTCGTTGACGAGGGCCATCACATACATGCCCTGAACGGGAACATCGGCCAGTCCCAGTCGGGCGGCGAGTTTTTCATCCGTGTGAATGGGGTTGTCGTCTCCGGAGGCATCGCCGTAGCGCGCGATCTGGGCGCGCGACAATCCCGTGATGGCGATCTCCTGCAGCGCGTCGCCGGGTGCCGGTTGGGTGCTCATTGAGGGGCCTGCCCAACGATCGAGACGAGAAACAGGCTGCTCATCGAAACGAGCAGTCGCTCCTGCGTGTTTCGAACCTCTGCCGAGACCCTCACCTTGCCGTCGGCACCGGGATTGCCGATGTGAACGCATAGGTCGTATGCGGCGCCGATATCAAGGTCTGCATGCATCTCGATTGACTGTTCCAGGTGCAGCAATGCGAATTGGCCGGAGCCGGACACGGATTGGATTTTCGTCCTGATAAGCGATTGAACCTCGGGCATTGCGTACCAGGTCGCAGGGAATGTCAGCGGCACCTTGAACGCAGGTTCGCCGGGTCCGCTGATCGCGTTTTTGAAAAGGTCGACATCCTGCTGTCGGACATGGACCCGGAACCGGTGCGCTAGTTTTTCCATGTCCCCGACATCGCTGGCTGAAAGGAAAAGTCAGTCGACAACGCGCGTTGCCACAAGGGAAGCATTGACGCCGCCGAAGGCGAAGGAGTTGCAAAGAACCGCCTTCGAGGGTGCAAGCCCGACACTCTCCTTGGGAAGATGGAGATCGCACCTGGGGTCTGGTTCTGTGAGATTGGTGTGTGGCGGACAGGTCTTCTCGATCAGGGATTTGACCGTGACCACGAACTCGAGCGCGCCTGACGCTCCAAGAGTGTGACCGATGAGCTGTTTGACGGAAGACACGGGGATTACGGGCGTGCTTTGACCGAAGACCCGTCTGATTGCAGCGCTCTCGTTGATGTCGTTCAGGATCGTCCCGGTCCCGTGCGCATTGATGTAACCGATTTCGCCGGGTTCCAAGCCTGCGTCCATAAGCGCCAGTTGCATGGCGCGGGCTGCTCCCTCTTCATCGGGCTGGATGATGTCCCTGGCGTCGCTGCTGGTGCCGTAGCCCGACAACCATGCCAAGGGTCTGGCGTTCCGGGCCTTCATCGAAGCCTCGGATTCAAGGACGAATATCCCGGCTCCCTCTCCAAGCACCAGGCCGTTGCGATCCCTGGAAAAGGGACGGCACTTGTCGGGGCTCAGGACCCGCATGAGTTCCCACGACTTCAGTGTGGCTGCGGTGAGGGAGGCCTCGCTTCCGCCGACCAGTGCGCGATCGACGAGGCCGTGACGGATCATCTGCATGCCCAGTCCTATCGCCTGGGTGCCGGAAGAACAGGCACTGGAAACGGCGAAACTGGGTCCGGTGATCTTGTGCACGATGCTCAGATGCGAGGCGCCCGCACTGGGCATGACCTTTGGAATGGTGAAGGGATCCAGCCGGCGCTCCCCGGCAAAGAACTGGGCATAGGATTCGTCCATGGTGGTCATGCCACCGATGCCGGTGCCGACAATGGCAGCAGATCGGGGACCGGCCAGTTGCTCGGGAAGAATGCCGGATTGCCGTATCGCTTCTGCGGCCGCGACATGGGTGAAGTGGGCAAACCGATCGGTCCGTTGCAGCTCTTCCCTGGAAAGGTGCTCTTCCGGCCGGAAGTCGTTGACGGCAGCGGCGATCCTGACGCGCAAGCGATCCAGTCGCGGCACGTCCAGAGCGCCGATCCTCGATGTCCCTGTCACTGCCGTGTCCCAGAGAGCGTCCGCTCCAAGACCCGCCGCGCTGATGGCACCGAAGCCGGTGATGGCAACCCTGTTTTGCATTCAGCCCGCTTCGGCAGGTTTGCCGGCCCTGAGGGCGCGATCGATCGCTGCGACGAACTCCGACATGTTTCTCGCCTCGGACAGGTCGTTGTCCATCGGCAGGTAGATGTTCAGCTTCTCCTCGGCCCCCATGAGGATCATCACGACATCCATGGATTCAAGCCCAAGGGTTTCCAGCGTCGCATCCGGAGTGATCAGGGAACGTTCGACAGCTCCATCCTCGGCGATGATGTCGATGATCTGCTCCAGGCGTCCGGAATCCTCCATGTCCGGCCATTGTGCCGGCGCGGGTTGCTCGCTCGCATTGCTCATTGGAGGTTCCCCAAGTCACTTCTCAATCCGGCTGCTCAAGGGCCGGTCATACAATCGCAGCGTTCGGCTAACATGAAAACCCTGCTGGATCAGGATGTTTCGCAGTGGATGATTGTTGTCAAGCACCCATCCAGCCTCGATCACACCGTTTTTCCGGTTCAGATTCAAGAGCCAGTCGACCAAGTGCTCGATAATCGAGATGGCAATGACGGCGCCGCCGACGGAATGCCGTATGTCCGGGCTGATGCCGAAGAGGATCACCCTGCCGGACTGGAACTGGTGGAAAAACCTCCGGTACGCCAGTTTCGCCCACCCGAGGGGCGACGGGTTGGGTCCAACGTCCGCGGTGATTTCCGACAGGTTCGGTATCATCACCGCCATGGCTGCCGGCTTGCCCTGCCTCTCGACGATGATGCCCATTTCCTTGTTCAGGAATGGCTTCATTTCCGCTCCGAGCCCCTCCAAATCCTCCGGCTGCAGCGGCACGAAGCCCCAGTTCTCCTTCCATGCAGTGTTGTAGAGGCCGCGAACGATTTCCACGTCCCGGTCAAACTGCGCGAAATCGAGGTTCCTGATCTCGTAGCCATTCGGCAGGCGTGACAGTTTCTTGCGCTCGGCGTACCTGGCGCTCATCGTCGAAGACCATTCCAGACGCCAGTAGTGCAGGTCCCGGCACTGCTCGTAGGGCAACTGCTCAAAGTGGTTTTCCAGGTAGGGGGGATGCCATGGAACCATGATCATGGGTTCGAGGTCATGGCCTTCCACCAGGAGGCCGCCGAGCCCGTTGAGGTTCATGGAAAGCGGGCCGATCGCCCGTTCGACGCCTTTCAGCCGGAGCCATTCTTCGGCAGTGTCCAAAAGCGCCCGGGTGACGTCCATATCGTCTATCACATCAAGACACCCAAACAGTCCTGCATTGCCGTAGGCTTCGGCCGGCTGTGTCGAATCGATCTGGGCCGATATCCGGCCGACCACTTCACCGTCCCTGTGGGCAAGCCAGTACTGGGCTTCGCCGTACTTGAAGAACGGGGCCAGATCCGGATCGAGCAGCTTTTTCGTCTCCAGCGCCAGGGGAGGGACATAGTTTTCGAAGTTGCGATAAAGTGTCGTCGGCAACGCCATGAACGTCTGCAGATCCGGTTTCGAAACGACCTTGGAGATTTCTATGACCATTGACCCCTGGACCTGTTGCAGCGAGCGGATTGGTGGAGTGAAAGAGCGAATCGCAAGTTTTCGTCAAACATGGCATTACGCCCGCCATTATGGTTGATCGATACCCGGCCACCAAGTCTGATCTGAGTCGCGGCAGCGGCATTTGCGTACCGGTCGTGCAATGACCGTCGCGGTCCCTGGGATTGAGATCGGCCGGCTCGGCCTTGCCGGGTGATGGCTGCTGTCGTGTCCGGCGGATCGTCCTTTGCCCGCTGAATGCAGAAAGGGAAATGCCAGATGCATGTCGCGATCACGGGTGCCACGAGCGGGCTGGGATGGGAACTTGCCAAGCTCTACGCCGGCGAGGGGCATAGCCTGCTGCTCACTGGACGAGACGAAGGCCGTCTTCGTGAGATACGGCAAATCTGCACCGGACTTGGAGCGCAGGTCGAGACCAAAGTCATCGACACGACCGATTTTCCGGCAATCAAAGCCTGGCTTTCAAAGGCTTATCCGGAGAAACCGATCGATGTCTTCGTGGCCAATGCAGGCATCGGCGGAGCTGAGGTTCTTGTCTCGGGGGGCGCGGAACATGCGGACCTTGCCCGCAGGATTCTCGACGTCAATACGACCGCAACCATAAGTGCCATTGCCACCCTCATTCCCTTCATGATGGAGCGCCGGACGGGGCGGATCGTGGTTGTCGGGTCGATATCGGCGAAGATCGGATTGCCGCAGTCGCCGGTCTACTGTGCGTCCAAGGCGGCGCTCAGCGTCTACGCGGACTCCATAAGGCGCGCCTTGAAACCGCACAACGTGCAGGTCACCACTGTTCTGCCCGGTTTCATCGATACGCCGATGAGCCGGTCTCTGGAGATGGTGAGGCCGTGGTGCTGGCCAGTGGAGAAAGCCGCCCGACGCATCGCGCGCGATGTCGAAAAGGGCGCGGCACGGTCCGTCTTTCCCTGGCAGTTGAGGTTCCTCATCGGCATTGCAAACCTGCTGCCGGCTGCAGTTTCGGACCGGATTCTGAACATTGGTCAACGAGCGGGCAGGGACTGAGGGCGTGGCGTCGCTCGCTCAGGAGTCAGACAGAAGCGCATGGTCGGCAAGTTGGTGCCCGGACCGGAAATAAGGACAAGTGCCTGGACCGCGCGCCGGCGTTCACTGCTTCACAGCAGGCGCTTCAGCCCGGCTCTTGTCCCGTTCGTAGCTTTCGCGCACCCACGGAAAAACCCGTGCCGTCTCGTCGTCATAGCCAAGGTTCCGCACCGTCGGCGATTGCCTGGGCTTGGCGTCATTCGTTCCGGCAATCCTGTCCATGAGCTGCGTCCCGATGCCAAAGTTCTCGGTTTCGCTGATGAAATGGTGACGCAAATGGCTCTGGCGGTGGCTGGAAATCCACTTGTCCTCGAATCCAAGCTTCAGATGCGCGCTTGCGTGCATGACCTCGTAGTAGGTGAACATCAGGAAGTTGGTGGTTAACATGGCGAAGAACAGGCCCTGCACATCGATCAGCAGAACCGGAACCGTCGCCAGAACGAACAGCAAGGGAACCGATGTCACCGGCGCGGCGAACAGGACGGTGAGATTGGTCGGTTTCATGTGGTGGTCGTAGTGCAGGCGGCGCCACAGGTCCGCCGTGACCGGGTTTCGGTAAAGCAGCCGGGAATGCAGAACGAAGCGGTGAAGCACGTATTCCACCAGCGGGTAAAACAGCGCGGTGATCGCAATCGCAATCGGCAGCGCGAAGATGGAACCGCCCGTGGCCGCCAACGCCACCAGGCCGAGTGCGCTGATGCAGAGGTAGAGTTTGACCGCATAATGGTCGAAACACGCACGCAACAGCTCGACCCTGGTTTCCAACTGGCGCTGGCTGTATTTTTCGGACCAGGCCCTGTCACCCAACATGTCTTTGTCCCCCGCTCAACAGGTCCATATCGCATCTCTTGATCATCTGTTGCCAGGGCGGGTCACCCTCACGCTGGCAACGGTCGGGATCAAGGCCCGATGCTTCCCGTCTGTGTTTGCATAGTGCCGCTCCGGCCGCGGTGGCATCGGTCATCGTCATCTTGCCGCTGTACCCGTCACATAATCGTAGGTCGCCTTGGACACCAGGATCAACGCAACCACTGGAATGATCCATGCCGAAATCAGTGTCGAAATGTACCCGTGGTGGCCCAGCATCAAGGTGACGCTGAACAGAAAATACGCCGCGAACCCAACTAGAGCCACCGACAGGGCGCGGTAAGGCATCATGCCGGAACTGAACCGGGTCATGGCGAGGTGTGCCGTCAGCAGCATCGTTACCAGACAGTAGAGGATGCTCGCGTAGCGCTCATAGACCGTCATCTCGTATTTGTAGAGATTTGGAACCAGATCTCCCTGCTCCAGCAGTTCCGTCAGCACGTCTTGCGGCAGCAAGATCGGCAGGATTCCGATGTTCTCGACCCAGAGCGGGCTCAGGGCCAACTCGCTTTCCAGGGTGTCGAAACGCGTTTCATTGAGCGCTTGACGGTCGCTTCCGGCTGCATCGGAAAGCGTCGAGAAATACGAAACCGTACCGGAGGAGAAGGTCCAGTACCCCGATTGCTGTGCGGGGCGGGCGCTGGCGGCTCTGATGATGTACTGAAGATCACCGTTCTCGCCGTAGTCAAAAACATAGACATCGTTGAGGGTTACGTCATCGGCCAGTTTCACCCTGGCTCGGGCGATGAAGTTCGACCCTGCAAACCATTCTTCGCCGCTTTGGGCCGGGCGATCAAATTTCAGTCCATAGGAGCGGTGCGTGGTCTTCGCTTCGATTTCCACCGTCGCAGGCTTCACGAAGCCTGCAAAAGCGAAGTGGATGGCCCCGACCATCAGACCGGCGATCAGCGCGGGCACCAGTGAAGGTATGTAGGAACGACCGCAGTTGAACAGCATGACACGCTCGTTTGACGTGGCGAGCGTATATTCCGCCCAGACGACGCCCCAGATGCCCGCGAACAGGAGAACAGCCGGCGTGACGAAACTCACCCGCAACAGGGCGTAGTAGATGATGCGTCCCAGATCCCCGGAGGCTTCCTGTTCCGAAGCGGAATCCAGAAGCGCACCGACATTGGCGGAGATATCGAGCGCGACGATGATCGATATCGTCACGAGCGCCAGTATCGTGATGCGCTGCAGATACAGGGTTGTCACGAAACGGGTTTCGATCCTGAACAGCGCGGCGAGGACACGCCTGATCAGGCTCGCGGGTGTTGGTCGCCCGGCGAAATCGCGCAGCATGATGTCTTTCGAGAGATCGCTCAATGCGTCGATTCACCCTGAATTGGCCAGTTCAGCCGGAAGGCCTGCTTCGGCAACGCTACGCACAATGCGTGGGTGGTGCAACAATGCCGGAACCGAACGCCTTTCCTGTGCCGGCAGCAAACGTTTGTTGAGGCCGGACGGACCGCAGTTCGGACCTCGAGGGCTGCGGGCCGGACAAGCTCAGTTTTCCTGTTGGGGCTGCGCGTCGCTTGTGGCTGCGCCTCCTTCTCCCGGCCGGTGAATGATGCGGTTGAACGTCGACATGGACCGGTCGGAAATGAAACGCATCAGAACCGACGTCCAGGACTGGTAGGATTTCAGGCTCTCATAATGTTCCGGCGCCAGGCTTTTCAGCTTTGGCAGTCTGTTCCACGGAATGCTCGCAAAATCATGGTGCTCGGTATGATAGCCGATATTGAAGCTGACCCTGTTGAGCGGCCCGTAATAGGAGTGTGTTTCCTGTCCGTCTCCGTCTGTGTAGTGCTCCTGGATCCAGCGTCCGCCGACCGGGTGCAGCCCAAGGGCGAAAAGGGTTGAAAGACCGAGATACGCCAGCGCTTTCGGACCAAGCAGAACCAGCAGGAGAACGTCGATCGCCACCACCGCCACCACGTTGGCGACCAGCCAGCGGTCGACAAGATCCACGCCCTTGATCCTGAGCGGACGCAGAGCCTGCGACAGGCCGAGCAGGAACACCCAGATGGCCTTGCGCAGGGTGGAGTTGCCAATCAGCCTGGCTTCAGTGCGGCTGACGATGTCCGCATCCTTGTCATAAAGGCCAAGGTACTGATGGTGCATCAGATGATATTTGCGGAACGCGATCGCACCCGGGACAAACAGCGCCAGATCGCCGAAGATGCCCAAGAGCTTGTTGTATGCCGGGTTCCGGAACACCAGATTGTGGGCGCATTCGTGCATCAGCGCGTACAAGGCGTGGTTGACGAAGGCGCCGAACAGATAGGCGGCCACGAACACCCATATCCAGGAGACCTGGGTGAGGCCGAAAGCGACGCTCCACTGCACCAGAACGAGAGCGAAGGTCCAGATCGCAGTGGCCGGGTTCGTACCCATCAGTGCGCGCACCTCGGGATGACCTGACCGGATCTCCCGCGCGCGTTTGATATGTACGTGATAGTCGTCGTCGTAAACGAAATCGAGCGCCACACCGCTTCTCCCTATGCCCTGCTGGCGACCGGCAGTTTGATCACCTCCTAGATACCAGCATTCGGCACCCGATCAAGCTCGCTGCGCTTTGCATCGGGACCGGCATTCCCTGCTCCGGGAGAGCAGGCAGCGCCGGGGTGTTTTCATGCCGACCGGACTTGCCGGCGCGCTTTTAGATCCCATTCGCATCGAGGCTTCAGCCGACGGCCGTGACATGGCCGATACGGCGTTCGATCGGTTCCGGACCGAGCCGCGAAGACGCAAGCTGTTCCAAAAGCTCGATTTTGCTCAAGAGACTGGAAATCGCTGCGGCGGCGGGGTAGCACCCACCGGGCACCTTTCTCACTCGGCCCACGGGGGAAATTCTGACATGGCGATTGCGATTTCAATTGTCACAATCGCAGCGCTTGCCCTGCTTGCCTTCGCAGCGGCGGTGATCCGGACGCTCAGCCGAAACCCGGTGGTCCCGTGGGGCGTCGCGGTGTCGAGGTTTTCGGACAACCCGCGTGTCCCGCTTGTGGTCTCGCTCACCACCACGCCCAAGCGGCTCAAGGGGGAAACCCTGCGCAGCGTGCTTGCCTCCGTCATGGCGCAGGATCCGGCACCCGAAGCGATCGAGATCAACATTCCCTACGAGATGAAACGCCTCGGGCTGGACTATGAAATTCCGCAGTGGCTGCTGGACAGTCCGGTGGCGATACACCGCTGCGAGGATCTCGGCCCGGCGACGAAATATGCAAGCACCCTGCAAAGATACGATCACACGAACAGGGATCAGAAGATCCTCGTGATTGATGATGACATGATCATGCCGGCCGATCTGGTCGGGGCGGCCAATGCCAGCATGGATGCCCATCCGGACAGCGCTGTTTGCGGTCACGGCATGGTGCTCAAGGCCAAAGGGACGCCCGGCGTCAGGTTTTCACTTACGAACTTCGTCGCTTGTGACAAGACGGTTCTAAGCTGGGTCAGCCAGCAAAAGCAGCGCATCCGCGGGCCTGAAGACGTCCAGGCTGTCGATATCATTACCGGATACCAGGGCTACGGTGTGCGGCCGCGCTTTTTCGATGTGCCAACCCTTGTCGATTACAGCGAACTTCCGCCGGAAGCCTTTTTTGTCGACGACATGGTGATCTCCGCCCGGCTCGCCGAACGGGGCGTTCCGCGACTTGTCTCCGGCGCGTGGCGGACCTTCACGCTCAGGAACAAGACGGCAATTGCGCTGTTCGTCGTCGAGTGGATCGGGAACTTCATCAGGTTCGATCCACGGACCGACAATTTGAGCAGCGGCGTGAACAGAAGCGACCACAACAACAATGTCGTCGTGCGTCATTTCTGGCGCGTGTGGTAGTCACGGCGCCGGCGACCGGCTGCATCGCCGGATCCCGAAGCGGGACGAGGCGAAATCCGGAATCAGGTTGAACCGGGCAGGGGAGGTGTTGTATGCGCTTTCCCTGTAAATGACGGGGTCTTATCGACAGGATCAGTTTATATATGGACGCGCGATGTGTCGACGGCATTGCGTTGCCGCGTTCATGCGGGATGTCTGATCGCAATGGCGTTTATCGATGCGCAACTGTCCCTTTGTGTTCCTGCCGCGGTCTGAGCGGAAAAGGATGGCGAGGGCGGGCACTTATGAAATGGACTGCTTTGGTGGCCACCCGAGGACGGGAGCCAGAGCGGTGGGAGGAAAATGACATGTTCCGGTTGATGAAATCCCATTGCCGCTGCCAGCCTTGCGGACATCGCTGAGATGGACGCGGCGGTAGGATTGGTCCGGGCGGAAATCAGGGACCATTGTTCGCTTCACAATCCCTATCCGGAGATCGACCTCGATCCGGGTGAGCGTCCCATTACCGAGATGATGTATCTCATCTGGGTGCAGCGTGCGGATCTGCAGAAGAAGTATGATCTGGAGACCGCCAGAGGCCGGAAGCGCTTCCGGGTCTGGTACATGACCCACGGGGCGATCGAACTCGATCTGGTTCACTGGCTCGCAGACTGCCCTTCGGCTCCCCGGGAGCATCCCCGCACCTATGCCGACGTCGCCATAAACCTCGTGACCTGCTTCAAGCCCTGGCTCTTTCTTGCCTTGATAGGCCTGCTGTGGAGGTGGGACAGTCCGATCGTGCGGTGGGCTGAAAAACTCGGCCTCACCATCGGTCTTTATTCGCGAAACTTTGTGGTTTCGCTGACCAAGCGTCTTCCTGACCTTTCGCGCTGGCTTCATACCGAGGAACTGATCCCGACACCCGCCGCAGGCCCCGGACGGATCCACCCGTTGCTGAAGCTGTCCGCGGTAAAGGGGCTGGAGCTTGAAAGGCTTCACCCATCGGATACCCATCTGCCGCCGAAAGGGGTCAACATCATCGGCTATGCCTATGGCGAGCTCGGCTTGGGCGAGGACACGCGCACGGCCGCCCGGGCGCTGTCATTGCACGATGCGCCGGTTGCCGTGGTGAATTTCAACAGGGGACTGTTCACCCGGCAGCAGGATCGGTCTGCCGAGCGTTGGATCAGCAACAGGTGCAAATACAGGACAAATCTGTTCCCGATGGCGGTGAACGAGGTGCACAGTGCGGTCCTCGATATCGGGATCGCGAATTACAACCGTCGCTACAATATCGGCTACGCGCCGTGGGAATTGCCGAGGTGGCCGAAGGCGTGGATGCCCTATCTCGAGCTGCTCGACGAATTCTGGGTCTCGACCAATTTTACCTACAATGCGCTGCGCCCCTACACCGACAAGCCGGTTCAACTCATGCCGCTTGCGGTGACGATCGACGAGATAGAACCGGTGAAGCGCTCCGACTTCGGCTTGCCGGAGGACGCCTTTCTGTTCTTCTTCTCCTTCGACGTGACCTCTTCGGTCGATCGGAAGAACCCCTTTGCGACGATCAAGGCCTTCAAGCGCGCGTTTCCGATAGGCGACGAGCCTGCGGGGCTTGTGGTCAAGGTGATGAACCTCGATCCGCTGGTTCCCAACTGGCACAAGCTGACGAGGCTGGCGGATGGTGACAAACGGATCCACTTCATCACGGGAATGCTGTCGCGGCCGCGGCTCATGGGCCTTGTATCGAGTTGCGATTCCTATGTTTCCCTGCACCGGGCGGAGGGCTTCGGGCGGGGGCCCGCCGAGGCGATGCTTCTTGGAAAGCCGACAATCGTCACGGGTTTTTCCGGCAACATGGATTTCACCAAGCCCGACAATTCCTGCCTGGTCGACTACACGCTGATCGACGTCCTGCCGCATCAGTATCATTTCAGCGAGGGGCAGCAATGGGCCGATGCCGACGTCGATCACGCCGCCGACCACATGCAGAAACTGGTCAATGACCGGGAGCTCGCAAGGCGGTTGGGAGACGCGGCGCGCGAGCAGATCCTGACGCACCACAGTGCCTTGGCCGCCGGTGCCCGTTACCGGGCCCGGCTGGACGAACTGGGATTGCTGTAGAGGAAGGCGGAAAGGCAACAGCTTCAAGGCAGTTGCGGATTTGCCGGATATGGCGTTGCATCGTCACCGAAACCCAAGCCGGAGAAAGTGTCCAACTTGAACGCCGCGCAAGACCAAAGACGCCCTTCCGTGTCGAAAAGCCCTTCCGCGGTGCGGAGGCTGGCGCGCCCGTTCGAGACAGTCATGGCAAACCGGGATCTGTTTGTCCGGTTGCTCGTCCGCGATCTCCAGGCGACGGTCCGCGGCAGTGTGCTCGGGCTTGCGTGGATTGTCATCAGTCCGCTGGCGATGGTCGCGATCTACACGTTCGTGTTCGGGACCATACTTAACTCGGTCTGGACCGTCGGGGACCCCGAACCGCTGGAGGTCCCGCTGATCTACCTCACCGGCCTCGTGATCTTCGGCTTCTTCATGGAGGTGATGTTGCGGGCACCCGATTACATCCGGGTGAACAAGACCTATGTGACGAAGATCGTGTTCCCCGTCGAACTCCTCGACTGGGTGCTGGTGGGATCCGCTGCGGCAAAACTGCTGATCAGCTTTGCCGTCATCATCGTGTTTCTGGTTCTGCTCACCGGCACGGTTCCGCCGGCGGCGCTGCTGCTCCCGTTCATCGTGTTGCCGTTTTTCCTTCTCGCAACGGGGCTCGCCTGGTTTCTTTCGGCCTTCGGAACCTTTGTCCGCGATGCCGGACACGCCATGATCGCATTCGCTCCTGCGTTGATGTTCATGAGCCCGATCTTCTACTCGGCCGAACAGGTTCCGAGCAGCGTGCGCTGGCTTTACAGTTTGAACCCCCTGACCTTCATCACCGAGACCATCCGCGGAATCCTGTTCTTCGATCAGGGGCTCTCGTTGGCGGATTACGGCGGCTACTGGTGTGCGGCAATGGTCGTGTTCTTTGCGGGCCACTGGTTCTTCACACGGGCACGACGCGGGTTTTCAGATGTCTTGTGACGTCTCGCTTCAGGCTCGGGGGCTTCAAAAGAAATATGAGCTCCACGACAACGGCTTTGGCGCCCTGGTGGGGGTGATGACCGGGCGTGTGGCCGGCAGGCAGCATTGGGCTATCCGGGACTTCGACCTCGATGCCAGGGCAGGCGATTTCATCGGGATCGTCGGCCGCAACGGAGCCGGAAAATCGACGCTTCTGCAAATCATCGCCGGCATCATGCCGCCTGATTCCGGAACACTGACCGTCAACGGACGGGTCGCGGCGCTGCTTGAACTCGAAACCGGGTTCAGTCCGGATTTTACGGGTTGGGAGAACGTCGAACTCAGTGCGTCTCTTTACGGCCTGAGTTCCAGGCAGATCGCGGAGCGCCGGGAGGCAATCAGTGACTTCGCGGGGCTTGGCCGCTACATGGAAAGGCCGACGCGGGAGTATTCCAGCGGAATGCGGGCCAAGCTGGCATTCTCGGTCTGCCTGCATGTCGATGCGGATATCGTCATTGTCGACGAGCTTTTCGGTGTCGGGGACTATCGCTTCCGGCAGCGCGCGACGGAGCGCCTGAGGCAGTTTTCTGAAAGAGGCATCGTCTTTTTCGTGTCGCACAGCGAAACGACGGTGCTGTCGCTTTGCAATCGGGCCATCTTCATCGAAGGGGGGCGAAAGCTCGGCGACGGCGCCACCAAGACGGTTTTCCGCGCCTATCAGCGCACCATGTCGAGGCTCGGGGGCGAGACGGGCATGTTCCGCGAAAGCGGGAACGCGACCGAAGAGGCGTCTTCGGACCCGGAAGACCAGGGGTCGGGTCACAGCCTCCCAGCCGCGGCGCCTCTCTCAGAGGCTGATTTCTACAAGCGGGTGCGGCCGGATCGTACCCCTCAATCAAAGTGGATTCACCGGGTGGAGCTCGAATCCGCCAGCGGATCTCATGAACGGACTTGCGAGGGCGGCGAGAGGCTGATCCTGGCCGTTCACACCGAAGCGATCGATCCGGCGGACATGTTCATCGCCATTCTGCTGCGCGACGGCTTTGGCCAGATCATCTGCGCGCGCGATACGATCGAGCCTGGAGGCAACCGCGCGCCGGACGAAAGCGCGCCGGTCTTCGGTGCCGAGTTCGAATTTCCGTTGCCCTATCTTCCAAGCGGCGACTACGGCTTCGACGTGGCCGTCGGTCGCCATGATGTCTCGAGCGAGTGGCTCGACTACCGCGAAGCCGCAGCAGAGATTGCGATTGTCTCGCGGCACATTTCAGACGGGCTCGCCAATGTCGCCATGAAAGAGGTGGTCCTTACGGCGACGGCGGTGCCGTGAATGGTCCTGGATCCGGTCATCGAAACCCGCGGACTTGGCAAGGCCTTCGATATCACTTCCGGGCCGCTCCGGAGGATTGTCTCCACGCTCGGCAATGATCGCGGTGC
Organism: Hoeflea sp.; assembly: GCA_965233445.1. Taxonomy (GTDB): domain Bacteria; phylum Pseudomonadota; class Alphaproteobacteria; order Rhizobiales; family Rhizobiaceae; genus Hoeflea. The sequence goes on along the minus strand of OZ247491.1, from coordinate 2,980,056 downwards.
GGACTGGCTTTGGGCGTTGCGCGCTTTCGATCTCTCCGTCACCAAGGGCGAGGCCGTGGGCATTGTCGGACTGAACGGTTCCGGGAAATCCACGCTCCTGCAAATGGTCTGCGGGACCATCCTTCCCACGGAGGGTTCGGTTTCGGTTGACGGCCGGATCGTTGCAATGCTCGAGCTTGGTGCCGGCTTCAATCCGGATTTCACCGGGCGCGAAAATGCGCTCTTGAGCGGCATCGCCTACGGACTTGAAGCATCCTGCATCGAAGCCCGGATGGGCGAGATCGAGGCGTTTGCGGATATCGGGGACTATTTCGAGCGTCCGGTAAGGGAGTACTCCAGCGGCATGTATGTCCGGCTGGCATTTGCGGTCTGCGCCAATGTGGACGCCGACATCCTGGTGGTGGACGAGGTGCTCAGCGTCGGTGACGCCCTGTTTCAGAGTAAGTGCCGCAGGTTCATCAGAGACTTTCTGCGACAGGGAACGGTTCTCCTGGTGTCCCACGATGCCGGCGTCGTCCGCTCGCTGTGCACGCGCGCGGTGTTGCTCGAGAATGGCCGCAAGACCGCCGAGGGTCCCGTTGATTTCGTGCTGGACCGGTACACGCGGTCTTCAAGGGTTTCTCCGTTTGACAAGCCGCAGGACCCTTCCGGGGATTCCGGTTGTCCCGTGCCCGAAAGCCGGGAGTATCGGTCCGACGAGAGGTTCGACCCCTTCTGGGGGCGGGAGAACCTCATCGAAGCAGGCAGGTTCAACCCCGGCGCGCTGCGCCACGGTCATGGCGGCTGCCGGATCACGTCCTGCCATTTCACGACGGATGGAATCTCGCCCGCCATGCAGTTGCGGGGAGGGCAGCGGGTGACGTTGCACATAGAGGCCCGGGCCGAACGCGAGATCGGGCAGGCGGTCTTCGGCTTCATCTTCCGCAATGAAAGCGGGCAGAACCTGTTCGGCGACAACACCTTCCAGACCTACATGACCAATCCCGTGCGCCTGATGCCCGGAGAAAGCGGCGCCGCAAGGTTCACGTTTCAGCTGCCCTATCTGCCGCTCGGCAAATACGGGCTGTCTCCCTCCGTGATCGAGGGAACGCAGCAGGATCACATGCAGCTCGACTGGCTTGAAGATGCGCTGGAACTCACCGTGATCGAGTCCGGAGTGCGGGGTGGCAAGGTCGGCTTCAGGCACCACGACATTCGATTGATCCGCAGCCCCTCCTGATCCCTGTTTCAAAGCGCAAGCGGGCCGCCGCGATTCGTGCAGGGGAGGGCGCGTGGGACATGTGGCAAGGATCTCGGGGGCGTGGCCTATATGGCGGGTGAGGGCGACCGCACGAGCGGTCGTGCCGGCAAGCCTTTGAGGAAATTGGCAAAGATATCGATGTGGTTGGTGAAATGGTGGGCGATGAGAGACTCGAACTCCCGACATCTTCGGTGTAAACGAAGCGCTCTACCAACTGAGCTAATCGCCCCCAGTCAGGTGGCGACTGCTTTAGGGCGTTCGGGCGCATTCCGCAAGAAAAATCATGCGTTCGGCCGGGTATAATCCGGATAGGATCGCACTCACGACGCTCCGCCGAGGCGGCTTCGGCGCGGCTCGGGACCGCAAGATCCGAAATTGTCGTTTTTCCTTTGCATTGAGCGCTTGACACCTTTGGGCGAACGCCGTAATCAGCCGCTCACGGAACGGCGGCCACCGCTTGTTCCGGATGAAAAATGCGCGGGTGTAGCTCAGTTGGTTAGAGTGCCGGCCTGTCACGCCGGAGGTCGCGGGTTCGAGCCCCGTCACTCGCGCCATTTTTCAAAACTTCGCCAATGTCTTCCGACTCCGTATTCGTGAACCTGGTGGCTGTTTCGACTTATCTCCCAAATTTGTGCTCTTGCAAGGCAACTCGGCCCAGTTCCCCTGACCGTCTCCAAACCGCTAGGGGTTAGAGCAGCGCCATGTTTCTGTTTGCAGGCCGGTGCGTTGCCCTTTTGCGGTTTAAGCCGTGACAGAGCTTCAATAAAAGTAGTAGTCGCTCGCATCGAAGACGGTCTCGCCGATCAGTGTGGCGATGACGTTGTACTCATTGCCGTTGACGCCGGTGTAGACCAGTTCATACGTGTTCGGATTGAGCTGGATCCGGCTCTCATCGGTGCCGAAGATATCGGTAGACAGCGCGATCTGGTCGAGGCCGCGTTCGAAGTCGCCGACGATGTCGGCGTTTGCTGCGATCGGGGCCTGGTCGAAGACGAAGTTGTCGCGCACGCCGTCGCCGTTCGGATCGCCGGCCCCGCCATAGAGCGTGTCGTTGCCGGTGAAACCGTAGAGATTGTCGGTGCCGAGATTGCCGAGCAGGATGTTGTTTTCGCTGTTGCCGAAGAGCGTATCGTTCCGAACCGAGGTCTGCAGACCTTCAATCGAGACGAAGATGTCGCCGATGGCAGCCACGCCGGTGTTCAAGTTGGAATACTGCGACTGCAGGTAGACGCGGATGTCATCGGGATAGGCGGCATCGTCGTAGCGCACATAATCGAAGCCCTCGCCGCCGTCGAGGTAATCCGCACCCAGCCCCCCGGCAAGCGAATCCGACCCGCCCAGGCCGTAGATTGTGTTCGGGTTGTCGTCGCCGAAGCCGTAGTCGTTGTGGGCCGAAAGGTAGAGGCCTTCGATGTCGGTGAAGGTGTCGCCGGCGGCCTCTCCGGAGTTGGGACGGTCGTTTGCGAGATAGACCGCCACGGCAGATGTCGCATCGTCGTAGCGGGCATAGTCGGTCCCCGTACCGCCGTTCAATGTGTCCGCGCCGGTGCCGCCGAACAGCATGTCGTTTCCACCGCCGCCGTTGAGCGTGTCGTTGCCGCCCAATCCGTAGAGCGTGTTGTTGTTGCCGTCACCAAATCCGACGTCGTTGTGCAGCAGGGTCAGGTAAAGACCTTCGATGTCGGTGAAGGTGTCACCGAAAGCCTCGCCAGTGTTGGCCTGATCATTGGCAAGGTGAACGGTCACGGCCGCTGAAGCAGTGTCATAGCGGGCGAAATCGGTTCCCGTGCCGCCGTTCAAGATATCAGCGCCGAGGCCGCCATAGAGCATGTCGTTGCCGCCGTCGCCGTTCAGCGTGTCCGCGCCGCCTTGGCCGAACAGGGAATCCTTGCCATCCAGTCCGTGGATCGTCTCGCTGTTGCGTCCGCCTATGATCTGGTCGAAATCATCGGTGCCCTGAAGGGTTCTTGCCACGGTGAGATCGAACTGTGTTTGGAAGGTGGAATAAGAACCGATCTGGCTGTCCGGATCATGTAGGCCCCAGACAAAATTGTATCCTGTTCCGTCGGGCGCCAACACGACCACGGATGGATAGCCCCGGTCTAGGATCGAGGACCAGTAGACGGTTTCGGTGAAGACGCCGCTGCCATTGTTGATCCAGACAAGCGGCGCCTCCGAGCCGTCGTCGGAGTTCTGGTTGAGGGCGACGATGTCGAGGTCGCCATCAAGTTCGATGTCGACGATCTCCAAGCTGCCAAGGGTCGGTGTGGCTCCGGAAAATCCGAGGGGAAAGGCGCTCGCCGTCACATCGGTGAAATTCCCATTTCCGTCTCCGGTTTGCAGCGTGAATGCAAATCCCCGAAAATTTGTCCCGTCAGCCGATACGGTCAGGATGTCGATTGCGCCGTCGCCGTTGAAGTCGGCGATCTCTATGTCCGAATAGTCGGCGTCTCGTCCCCAGACGGGCGAAGCAAGTGCAGTGAAGCTGTTGTTGGAAAAGCCCCCCGTGCCGTCATTCCAGAAGATCACTGCCTCTGCGGGAACCGGTCCGTTGTTGCGATGGGCATCGTCCAGCGGACCCTGGCGCGGTCCCTGGCCGAGGATGAGTTCGGCTGCGCCGTCACCGTTGAGGTCGTGGAGTTCGGCGACGTAGAAGTTGTTGGTGATGTAGTCAAAACCGCCAAGATCGGTCTGATCCGTGATCCATGCCGGCAACTGGCCCGAGACATTGGTGAAATTCTCGTCTCCGTCGTTGACGTAGAGTGCAGGCCCGAGCACGGTGTTTCCGTTCACCGGGCCAATCGCCGCATCGTAAATGTCGAGGTCGCCGTCGCCATCAATGTCGCCGATGACAGCGTAACCAACAAGCCCCGGCTCGTTGAGGCCGGCAGAGGCATCGCTCAAGGTTCCGTCCGGGTTGGATAGCAGCAGGATGTTGTCGCCGCCGGGCTGTATGTCGCCGTCGTAGCCGTAGTCGCTGATGAAGAGATCCGGCAGCCCGTCATCATTGAAGTCAGCAGTCTCGACGTTGCTGACGAAAACGCTGCTCGGCAACCCGCCGGGAACAATCGCCGCGGTTTGGTCAGTATAACCGCCAGCGCCGTCCGAAATAAGAAAGTGAATGGGATAAGGTGCGTCCGGTGTGGGCGGGTAAACGCCCTCAAAGGCGATGATGTCCTCGAACCCATCGGAATTGATGTCGACAACATGATATTGGACGAAGCCCCACGGACTTAGAACACCTGGAAAGGAACCTTCGCCATAAGCTCCACCCGCCCAACTCAAGCTCATCGTATCCCTCCCGAATTCGCCTCGGTATTGTTGCTCCTGATTGTCTTTCCAAAATATACTGGCACAATTCTATCCGAGCTCAAAATGCCATTCCGGCAGGGGCTGCCAGCGCCCGGCTCCCTTGCGTCCCCCCCCCGGCGAGCGATGCACGGGAGGCAGGCGACTCATCGCCACCTATCGGGGCGGCCAAATGCCGCGCACCCGGGTTCGGCAAGCGCCCTGACCCCAGAAGAGGCTTGGTCCTGTTTTCAAACTTCCCGAGCAACACCGCGCGAAAGCTGGTACTAATGCGCCAAATGACGTGCGTGCTCTTGCACAGGCTTGCAGGCTGCGCTAACCACGCCGCGTTGCAACATGATATGCCGCACTGGCGGGTGGTCAGTTCCCTGCATTGAGACGGGGCCGGACTCCCAGCCGCAGCGGACACAGGAACGGACATCATGACGGAACTCTTGGGCGCATATCTGCCGATCGCGATCTTTATCGGTCTGGCGCTGCTGATCGGACTGGCGCTGCTGATCGCACCGTTTGTCATTGCCTACAAAAATCCGGACCCGGAAAAGCTCTCCGCCTACGAATGCGGCTTCAACGCGTTCGATGATGCGCGGATGAAATTCGATGTCCGGTTCTATCTGGTGTCGATCCTGTTCATCATTTTCGATCTCGAAGTCGCATTCCTGTTCCCCTGGGCGATCTCGTTCGGCGATATCGGCTGGATGGGGTTCTGGTCGATGATGGTTTTCCTCGGCGTGCTGACGGTCGGCTTCATCTATGAATGGAAGAAGGGAGCGCTCGAATGGGAGTGAGCAACCAGACACTGGTGGCACCGGCACCCAAGGGCATCATTGACCCGAACACCGGCAAGCCGGCAGGGCAGGACGATCCGTATTTCGGCGGGATCAACAACGAACTGGCCGACAAGGGTTTCCTCGTCACCTCGACGGATGAACTGATCAACTGGTCGCGCACCGGATCGCTGATGTGGATGACCTTCGGCCTGGCCTGCTGCGCCGTCGAGATGATGCAGATGTCGATGCCGCGCTATGACGCGGAGCGCTTCGGCTTCGCGCCGCGCGCCTCACCGCGCCAGTCCGACGTGATGATCGTCGCGGGCACGCTGACCAACAAGATGGCGCCGGCGCTCAGGAAGGTCTATGACCAGATGCCGGAGCCGCGCTACGTGATCTCGATGGGGTCCTGCGCAAACGGCGGCGGCTACTACCACTATTCCTATTCGGTGGTTCGCGGCTGCGATCGCGTGGTGCCGGTCGACATCTATGTCCCGGGCTGCCCGCCCACGGCCGAGGCGCTGCTTTACGGCGTTCTGATGCTGCAGAAGAAAATGCGCCGCACCGGCACGATCGAGCGCTAGGAAGAGACTGATGAGTGAAGCCCTCAAGGACCTTTCGGACTATCTCGTCGAGATCAGGGGCAACCTGATCGAGAGCGCCGAGATTGCCTTCGGCGAACTGACGCTTGTCGCGCAGCCGGCCAGTCTGGTCGAGCTTATGACCTTCCTGCGCGATGATGCGCAGTGCCAGTTCGTCAATTTCATCGATTGCTGCGGCGTCGACTGGCCGGGCAGGGCGGAGCGGTTCGATGTCGTCTATCACCTGATGTCGCCACGCCAGAACCAGCGCATCCGGGTCAAGATCGCCACGGGCGAGGATGTCCCCGTGCCGTCGCTGACGCCGGTTTTCCCGGGCGCCGACTGGTTCGAGCGCGAAGCCTACGACCTTTACGGCATCCTGTTCACCGGGCATCCGGACCTGCGCCGGATCCTGACGGACTACGGCTTCGAGGGCTATCCGCTGCGCAAGGACTTTCCGCTCACCGGCTTTGTCGAAGTGCGCTACAACGACGAGGCCAAGCGGGTCGTCTACGAACCTGTCGAACTCAAGCAGGAATTCCGCAACTTCGATTTTCTCTCCCCGTGGGAAGGCACCGATTACGTGCTTCCGGGCGATGAGAAGGCCAAGGGGTGAGGACGGGAACCATGAACGAACACAACGTCCGCAACTTCAACATCAACTTCGGTCCGCAGCACCCGGCCGCCCACGGCGTGCTGCGCCTGGTGCTTGAACTCGACGGCGAGATCGTCGAGCGCGTCGATCCGCATATCGGGCTTCTGCACCGCGGAACCGAAAAGCTCATCGAGACCAAGACCTATCTGCAGGCCCTGCCGTATTTCGACCGGCTCGACTATGTCGCGCCGATGAACCAGGAGCATGCCTTCGCGCTCGCCGTGGAGCGGCTTGCCGGTGTCACGGTTCCCAAGCGCGGGCAGTTGATCCGGGTGCTTTATTCGGAAATCGGCCGAATTCTCTCGCATCTTCTCAATGTGACGACCCAGGCTCTGGACGTCGGCGCGCTGACCCCGCCGCTGTGGGGCTTCGAGGAGCGCGAGAAGCTGATGGTGTTTTACGAGCGGGCCTGCGGAGCGCGTTTGCACGCGGCCTATTTCCGCCCCGGCGGCGTGCACCAGGACCTTCCCGATGAACTGGTCGAGGACATCGGCAAGTGGTGCGATCCCTTCCTTCAGACCTGTGACGACATCGAGGGGCTGCTGACCGACAACCGCATCTTCAAGCAGCGCAACGTCGATATTGCCGTGGTCAAGCTCGACGATGCCTGGGCCTGGGGGTTCTCCGGCGTGATGGTGCGCGGTTCGGGCGCGGCCTGGGATCTGAGGCGCTCGCAACCCTATGAATGCTATTCCGAGATGGATTTCGATATCCCGATCGGCAAGAACGGCGACTGCTACGACCGCTACCTGATCCGCATGCAGGAGATGCGCGAATCGGTGAAGATCATGAAGCAGTGCGTCGAGCAGCTTCTGGGCAAGGAGCGCACGGGCCCGGTGTCCGCCACCGACGGCAAGGTGGTGCCGCCCAAGCGCGGCGAGATGAAGCGGTCGATGGAAGCGCTGATCCATCACTTCAAGCTCTACACCGAGGGTTACAGGGTGCCCGAAGGCGAGGTCTATGCCGCCGTGGAAGCGCCTAAGGGCGAATTCGGCGTCTATGTGGTATCCGACGGATCCAACAAGCCGTATCGCTGCAAGATCCGCGCGCCCGGGTACGCTCACCTGCAGGCGATGGACTTCATCTGCCGCGGTCACCAGCTCGCCGACGTGTCGGCCGCGCTCGGCTCGCTCGACATCGTGTTCGGGGAGGTCGACCGGTGAAACGCGCCGCGCTCCTGATTTCGGCGATTCTGATCGGCGTGTGCCAGGCGCAGGCCCAGTCTTCGTCGCGGTTTGAGAACGCGGGCGGTTCGGTGGGCGAGCTTGTCGCCCAAGGCTATGAGATCAAGTCCGTTGTGCTCAACAACGGCAAATACATCGTTTTCCTGCAGAAAGAGCGCAAAGCGTTCGCTTGCGAGTTTTCCCGGGTGAACAGATCGCGTTGCGGCGAAATCCAATAGGCCGGAAGAAAGACCAAAGAGAACACCATGTCCGTTCGCAGACTTGCCGATGATAGTGTCCAGCCCGCGGAATTCGCCTTCAACCGCGAATTCGCCCCGCAGGCCAAGACCTGGATCAAGAAATACCCCAAGGAGCGGGCGCAATCGGCCGTCATTCCGCTGCTCATGCTGGCGCAGGAACAGGATGGCTGGGTGACCAAGCGGGCGATCGAGAAGGTCGCCGACATGCTGGGCATGCCCTATATCCGCGCGCTGGAAGTTGCGACGTTTTACACCCAGTTCCAGCTCAAGCCCGTCGGCACGCGGGCCCACATCCAGGTCTGCGGAACGACACCGTGCATGCTTCGCGGTTCGGAAGAGCTGATGGATGTCTGCCGCAAGAAAATCCACCCCGAGCCGTTCCATCTCAACGAGAACGGAACGCTGTCGTGGGAGGAGGTCGAGTGCCAGGGCGCATGCGTGAACGCGCCGATGGTCATGATCTTCAAGGATTCCTACGAGGACCTGACGCCGGAGCGTCTCGCCTACATCATCGACCGGTTTGAGGCGGGGCGGCCCGAGGAAATCAACACCGGCCCCCAGATCAACCGCATCTATTCAGCTCCCGAGAGCGGGCTGACGAGCCTGACCAAGGAAATCAAGATGCCTGCGGGCGGTGCGGCCAAGGGCGCCAGGGGCAAGTCCAAGTCGCCGGAGGCGACCGAGGCGGCCCGTCCCAAGAGCAAGTCGACCACCCCGGCGAGCAAGTCGCCGGCCAAGGCCAAGGCTGATGTGAAGGATGACGCCAAGGCGCCCGAAACGTCGCCGTCCAAGAATGTTTCGAAAGCCCCCGCCAAGGCGACCGCAAGGGTTTCGACCGGCTCGTCCGCGAAAAACGCCAAATCAAATCCGACGGGTGATGTTGCCGGCACCGCGAAATCCGTCAGGCCCGCGGTCAAGGCAGCGGCATCCGTGACGAAGGGCAATCCGACGATGGCGGTTGCTGCGACCGCGACCGGTGGGGCCAAGGCGGCTGCCGCCAAGGCCGCAGCCGACGCAGCGCCTTCGCTGGAGGACAAGAACCGCCCGGCGGGCATCGCCAAGCCGGCGAATCCGGACGACCTGAAGATGATCTCGGGCGTCGGACCGAAGATCGAGGGCATTCTGCACTCGCTGGGGATCTACACATTCGAGCAGGTTTCCAAGTGGAAGAAGGCCGAGCGCGAATGGGTCGACGGATATCTGAAATTCAAGGGCCGCATCGACCGCGAGGACTGGGTCAAGCAGGCCAAGGCGCTGGCCAAGGGTGGCGAGGCCGAGTACATCAAGGTCTTCGGCAAGAAGCCGCGATAGAGGTGAACGATGTTAGCTGACAAAGACCGGATCTTTACCAATATCTACGGCGTCTACGACAAGTCGCTCAAGGGCGCGATGTCACGCGGCCACTGGGATGGCACGAAGGCGATCATCGAGAAGGGCCGTGACTGGATCATCAACGAGATGAAGGCCTCGGGCTTGCGCGGCCGCGGCGGCGCCGGGTTCCCGACCGGCCTGAAGTGGTCCTTCATGCCCAAGGAGAGCGATGGCCGTCCGCACTACCTGGTGATCAATGCCGACGAATCCGAGCCGGGCACCTGCAAGGACCGCGACATCATGCGGCATGATCCGCACACGCTGATCGAGGGCTGTTTGATCGCCGGTTTCGCCATGGGCGCGCATACGACGTATATCTACGTGCGTGGCGAATACATGCGCGAGCGCGAGGCTCTGCAGGCTGCGATCGACGAATGCTACGACGCCGGACTTCTGGGCAAGAACAACAAGTGCGGCTGGGACATGGACGTCTTCGTCCATCATGGCGCGGGCGCTTATATCTGCGGTGAGGAAACTGCGCTGCTCGAAAGCCTCGAGGGCAAGAAGGGCCAGCCGCGGCTGAAGCCGCCGTTCCCGGCCAATGTCGGCCTCTATGGCTGCCCGACCACCGTCAACAATGTGGAATCCGTCGCGGTTGCCCCGACCATCCTGCGCCGCGGCGGCTCCTGGTTCGCGGGCATCGGGCGGGCCAACAACACCGGAACCAAGCTTTTCTGCGTGTCGGGTCACGTCAACACGCCGTGCACCGTTGAAGAGGCGATGTCGATTCCGTTCCGCGAGTTGATCGACACCCACTGCGGTGGTATCCGCGGCGGATGGGACAATCTGCTGGCGGTCATTCCCGGCGGCTCTTCGGTTCCCTGCGTGCCGGGCGCCGACATCATCGACACGCCGATGGATTTCGACAGCCTGCGCGATCTCAAGTCGGGACTTGGCACCGCCGCCGTGATCGTGATGGACAAGTCGACGGACATCGTCAAAGCCATCTGGCGGCTGTCTGCCTTCTACAAGCATGAGAGCTGCGGGCAGTGCACACCCTGCCGCGAAGGCACCGGCTGGATGATGCGTGTCATGGACCGCATGGTCAAAGGCAACGCGCAGAAGCGCGAGATCGACATGCTGTTCGATGTCACCAAGCAGATCGAGGGGCACACCATCTGTGCGCTCGGCGATGCGGCGGCCTGGCCGATCCAGGGCCTGATCCGCCATTTCCGTCCCGAGATGGAAGCGCGGATCGAACAGTACACACGCAATGCCGTGCAAAGCCGGAATACCCGGCTCGAAGCGGCTGAATAAGAGGCCCGCAACGCCGGGCCCTGAAGAACTGGGAAACGTCACGGGGGAATAAGAGCCAACAACCGACAAAAGGAGAGACCGATGTCGATGTTTTCTTTTCCCGCAGACATGAACATGAACGAGATGATGAAGCCGATGAACGTCATGACCAACTGGACCCGAGTGGAGGAGATGCCCGTCTCGCCGCTGATGGTGTACCCGTTGGGCGCGGCGGCGGCTGCCACGGCGATCGGGTTCGGGATGGCCGGACAGATGAGCGGCCTGATGATGGGTACGATGCAGGCCATGATCGAGGGTCAGAGGTCGCTGACGGGTGCCCGGCCGGACCTGAGCTGGATGATGCCAGTTCTGGCCGAGGATCTGGCGCCGGACGAAGCGAAGGCCGCGGACGCACCGAAGGCGGCCAAAGCTGAGCCGTCAGCCGATATCGTGGAACTGAAACCTGCGGCAAAGGCTGCCGAAGCAGCGTTGGGCAGCGCCCCTGAAGCTGAAACCGGCAAGAAGCCGGCAGCGGCGAAGCAGCCGACCAAGGCCAAGGCGCCTGTCCGGAAGGCATCCGCTTCAAAGCCTGGAACGTCTGCTGATGGGTCCGTGGCCACGGTGGAAAAGCTCAAGTCCGACGCCGATGTCGCAGCCGCTGCAGCACGCGAGACCGCGCCTGCGAAGGCGGCGGATGCACCGGCGCTGGAGCCCGAGGACTATCGCAGGCCGTCTGAAATCGAGCGGCCGGGGACGCCTGACGATCTCAAGCTGATCTCGGGTGTCGGCCCGAAGCTCGAGCAGGTTCTCAACGGGCTCGGCGTCTGGACATACGCGCAGATCGCCGACTGGAAGGCCGAGGAAGTGGCCTGGGTCGACGACTATCTGCAATTCAAGGGCCGGATTGATCGCGACGACTGGGTGACCCAGGCGCGGACGCTGGCCAAGGGCGGCAAGACCGCCTGAAATGACAACCGGCCGGGCGGGGTTTCGCTTCGCCCGGCGAGACGATAATCAGGTCCCTTCACGGGATGGTTCGCGGCCGCACCGGCCGCCTGCAAAGACAGGACTGCTTGCATGGCCAAGATCAAGGTTGATGGAAACGAGATCGAGGTGCCGGATCACTACACGCTGTTGCAGGCGTGCGAGGAGGCCGGGGCCGAGGTTCCGCGGTTCTGTTTTCACGAGCGGCTGTCGATCGCCGGCAACTGCCGCATGTGCCTGGTGGAAGTGAAGGGCGGGCCGCCCAAGCCTGCCGCTTCCTGTGCCATGGGCGTTCGCGACCTGCGTCCGGGACCGAACGGCGAATCGCCCGAAGTGTTCACCAACACCCCGATGGTGAAGAAGGCGCGCGAAGGTGTGATGGAGTTCCTGCTCATCAACCATCCGCTCGATTGCCCGATTTGCGACCAGGGCGGCGAATGCGACCTGCAGGACCAGGCCATGGCCTTCGGCATGGACAATTCGCGCTACGAGGAAAACAAGCGCGCCGTCGAAGACAAGTATATCGGGCCGCTGGTCAAGACGATCATGAACCGCTGCATTCACTGCACGCGTTGCGTCCGCTTTACCACCGAGGTTGCAGGCATTTCCGAGCTCGGCCTGATCGGCCGCGGCGAGGACGCCGAGATCACAACCTATCTCGAGCACGCGATGAGCTCGGAGCTTCAGGGCAACGTCATCGACCTCTGCCCGGTCGGAGCGCTGACATCGCGCCCTTACGCGTTCCAGGCGCGTCCGTGGGAGCTCACCAAAACCGAAACCATCGACGTGATGGATGCCTGCGGCTCCGCGATCCGGGTTGATACCCGTGGCCGTGAAGTGATGCGAGTGATGCCGCGTGTGAACGAATCGATCAACGAGGAATGGATCTCCGACAAGACCCGTTTCATCTGGGACGGACTGCGCACCCAGCGTCTGGACCGGCCCTATGTGCGCCGCAACGGACGGCTTGAAGCCGCCTCCTGGGGCGAAGCCTTCGGTGCGATCGCGCAGGCGGTTTCGGCGGCAAAGCCCGAGAAGATCGGTGCCATTGCCGGCGATCTGGCGACGGTCGAGGAAATGTTCGCGCTCAAGGCTCTCATCGCCTCGCTCGGCTCGTCCAACACGGATTGCCGCCAGGATGGCGCTGCGCTCGATCCGTCCCTGGGTCGCGCGAGCTACGTGTTCAATCCGACCATCGACGGCATCGAGGAAGCAGACGCGATCCTCATCATCGGCGCCAACCCGCGCTACGAGGCATCGGTGCTCAACGCCCGTATCCGCAAGCGCTGGCGCATGGGCGAGCTTCCGATCGGCCTGATCGGCGAAGCAGCCGACTTGCGTTACGAGCACGAGTATCTCGGCGCCGGTCCGGAAACACTCAAGGATCTGGTTGACGGTTCGAACAAGTTTGCCGCCAGGCTCAAACGCGCCAAGAAGCCGATGATCATCATCGGGCAGGGCGCCCTGGCGCGCGGCGACGGCGCAGGCGTGCTTGCCAATGCCGCGAAACTTGCCGACGCGGTTGGCGCGGTCAAGGGTGACTGGAACGGCTTTGCGGTTCTGCACACGGCGGCGGCGCGGGTTGGCGGTCTCGATCTCGGCTTCGTGCCGGGTGAGGGCGGTCTCGATGCCGCGGCAATGCTGACCGGGACCGACGTTCTGTTCCTGCTGGGCGCGGATGAACTGGATTTCACCAAGAAGACGGCTGGCTTCACGGTCTATATCGGCACGCACGGCGACAATGGCGCCCACCATGCCGACGTGATCCTTCCGGCTGCGACCTACACCGAGAAGTCCGGCACCTACGTCAACACCGAAGGCCGGGTGCAAATGGTCAACCGGGCCGCATTCGCGCCGGGTGAAGCGCGTGAGGACTGGGCTGTGCTTCGGGCGCTGTCGGACGTTCTGGGCAAGAAACTGCCCTATGATTCGCTGACTGCATTGCGCGCCGCACTTTATGCCGAGTATCCGCATTTCGCCGAAATCGACACGATTTCAACAGCCGATGCAGGCGCAATTGCCGCAATTGCGAAGAAAGCCGGCCGAATGAACAAATCGGCGTTTGCGTCGCCGGTCAAAGACTTCTATTTGACCAACCCGATCGCACGTGCTTCGGCGGTGATGGCTGAATGCTCGGCCTTGGCGAAGAATGCCAAGGCAGTGGCGGCGGAATAGGGGCGGACGCATCATGGACGAATTCTTCACAAGCTATGTCTGGCCCGGACTGATCATTCTCGGTCAATCGTTGCTGCTCCTGGTCTCGCTGCTGATCTTCATCGCCTATATTCTTTATGCCGACCGCAAGATCTGGGCAGCCGTCCAGCTGCGTCGCGGACCGAACGTGGTCGGGCCGTGGGGGCTTTTCCAGTCATTCGCCGACCTGCTGAAGTTCGTCTTCAAGGAGCCGGTTATCCCGTCGGGCGCCAACAAGGGCGTGTTTCTTCTCGCTCCCCTGCTTGCGGTGACCCTTGCGCTTGCGACGTGGTCGGTGATCCCGGTGAGTGCCGGGTGGGTGATCGCCGACATCAATGTGGGCATCCTGTTCGTCTTCGCGATCTCCTCGCTTGAGGTCTATGCGATCATCATGGGCGGATGGGCCTCGAACTCGAAGTACCCGTTCCTCGGCGCCTTGCGCTCCGCGGCGCAGATGGTGTCCTACGAGGTCTCGATGGGTTTCGTGCTGGTGGCGGTGCTGCTTTGCGTGGGCTCGCTCAACCTCACAGACATTGTGATGGCGCAGGCGACCGGCATTGGAACCGGCATCGGCATGCCGAGCTCGCTTCTGGACTGGCATTGGCTGCCGCTGTTCCCGCTGTTCATCATCTTCTTCATTTCGGCACTGGCCGAGACGAACCGTCCGCCCTTCGACCTTCCCGAGGCCGAATCGGAGCTGGTCGCAGGCCACATGGTCGAATACGGCTCGACACCCTACATGATGTTCATGCTGGGCGAGTACGCGGCAATCGTGCTGATGTGCGCGCTGACCACGCTCCTGTTCCTGGGCGGATGGCTGCCGCCGCTCGATATCTGGCTGCTCAACTGGGTGCCGGGCATCGTCTGGTTCGTGCTCAAGGTCTGCCTGGTGTTCTTCATGTTCGCGATGGTGAAGGCCTTCGTTCCGCGCTACCGCTACGACCAGCTGATGCGGCTTGGCTGGAAGGTCTTCCTGCCGATTTCGCTGGCGATGCTGGTGATCGTGGCCTTCGTGCTCAAGCTGACGGGGACCGCCCCGTGAAGCAGACCTTCCATTCAACCTTCCGGCGCACCGCGCCGGGCAAAAGCGGAGACTGACCATGGCGTTGGCTCAAGCCGCAAAATCGCTCTTCCTGAAGGAATTCGTCGGCGCGTTCGCGCTGTCGATGCGCTATTTCTTCAAGCCGAAGGCGACCGTGAACTATCCTTATGAAAAGGGGCCGGTGAGCCCGCGTTTCAGGGGCGAACACGCCCTGAGGCGCTACCCGAACGGCGAGGAACGCTGCATCGCCTGCAAGCTGTGCGAAGCGATCTGCCCGGCCCAGGCGATCACCATCGAAGCCGGTCCGCGCCGCAATGACGGCACGCGCCGGACCGTTCGCTACGACATCGACATGGTCAAGTGCATCTATTGCGGCTTCTGCCAGGAAGCCTGCCCGGTGGATGCGATCGTCGAGGGGCCGAATTTCGAATTCGCGACGGAGACGCGCGAAGAGCTTTACTACGACAAGGACCGGCTGCTCGCCAATGGCGATCGCTGGGAACGGGAAATCGCTCGCAACATTGCGATGGATTCTCCCTACAGGTAATCCGGGAGACCGGCGCGCCATCGGGGGGCGGCGGTTTCCATTCATGTGACGGGGTTGGGACGCGGCCGGGACCGCGGACAGCTCCATTCGGGGCAGGGGCGTTGACGCCGCTGTCACTCCGGGGGAAAGACGAAAAGGCGCCGATCATGGGTCTGCAGGCTCTGTTTTTCTATTTGTTTGCCTTTGTGGCAGTGGCATCCGCATTCATGGTGATTGCGGCGCGCAACCCGGTTCATTCGGTGTTGTTTCTCATTCTCACCTTCTTCAATGCGGCGGGTCTTTTCCTGCTGACCGGCGCCGAATTCCTGGCGATGATCCTGCTGGTCGTCTATGTCGGCGCGGTGGCGGTGCTGTTCCTCTTCGTGGTCATGATGCTCGATGTCGACTTTGCGGAAATGAAGGCGGGCGCGCTCGAATATGCGCCGGTCGGCGCCCTGGTGGGCATCATTCTCGCCGCCGAACTGATCATCGTTCTGGCGGGCAATGCGTTCAGCCCCTCGGCCGCGGTGAGCGGCGCGAGCCCGATCCCGCCGGTGAGCGAACGCAGCAACACCGCCGCACTCGGTGACGTGCTTTACACCGACTACATCTTCTTCTTCCAGATTGCCGGACTTGTGTTGTTCGTGGCGATGATCGGCGCAATCGTGCTGACGCTCAGGCATCGCGAAAACATCAAGCGGCAGGACGTCAACCAACAGGTCGCCCGGACGCCCGAGACCGCCATCGAGGTGGTCAAGGTCAAGCCAGGTCAAGGCATTTGAACGCGGCGACGTGAAGGAACAATCGCATGGAAATCGGCCTCTCCCATTACCTGACAGTCAGCGCGATCCTTTTCACGCTCGGCATTTTCGGGATCTTCCTGAACCGCAAGAACGTGATCGTGATCCTGATGTCGATCGAACTGATCCTGCTGGCGGTCAACATCAACATGATCGCGTTTTCGATGCATCTCAATGACATCGTCGGCCAGGTGTTCGCGCTCCTGATCCTGACGGTTGCCGCTGCGGAAGCCGCGATCGGGCTGGCCATTCTCGTCGTCTACTACCGGAACCGCGGTTCGATCGCCGTGGAAGACGTCAACATGATGAAGGGCTGAGAGAGCCATGTACCACGCTATCGTCTTCCTGCCGCTGATCGGCGCCCTCATTGCCGGTCTCGGCGGCCGCGCAATCGGGGCCAAGGCGTCCGAATATGTCACGACGCTGTTCCTGATCGTTGCAGCTCTGCTTTCCTGGGTCGCGTTCTTCACGGTCGCGCTCGGCGAGACCGACATGGTCCGCGTGCCGTTGATGCGCTGGATCGACTCCGGCTCCTTCAGCGTCGAATGGGCGCTGAGGATCGACACGCTGACCGCGGTCATGCTGGTGGTCGTCAACACGGTTTCGTCGCTGGTGCACCTCTATTCGATCGGATACATGCATCACGATCCGCACCGCCCGCGCTTCTTTGCCTACCTGTCGTTCTTCACCTTCACGATGCTGATGCTGGTGACGTCGGACAACCTGCTGCAGATGTTCTTCGGCTGGGAAGGCGTCGGCGTCGCCTCCTACCTGCTGATCGGCTTCTGGTACAAGAAGCCGTCGGCCAATGCCGCAGCGATGAAGGCGTTCATCGTCAACCGGGTCGGCGATTTCGGGTTCCTGCTCGGAATGTTCGGCGTGTTCATGCTGTTCGGCTCGATCTCGTTCGACGCCATCTTCGCCGGGGCACAGGACTTCATTCCGGTCGAGGGCGCAGAAGCGGGCGAGGCGATCATCACGCTGTTCGGCATGGAGCTCGACAAGGCTCATGCGCTGACCGTCGTGTGCCTGCTCTTGTTCATGGGCGCCATGGGCAAGTCGGCGCAGTTCCTGCTGCACACCTGGCTGCCGGATGCGATGGAAGGCCCGACGCCGGTCTCTGCGCTCATTCACGCGGCCACCATGGTGACCGCCGGCGTGTTCCTGGTCGCGCGCATGTCGCCGCTGTTCGAACTTTCAGTCGATGCGCTGACTGTCGTCGTCATCATCGGCGCGATCACCGCGTTCTTCGCCGCAACCGTCGGCCTCGTGCAGAACGACATCAAGCGCGTGATCGCCTATTCCACCTGTTCGCAGCTGGGGTACATGTTCGTGGCCCTCGGTATCGGCGCCTACGGTGCTGCGGTGTTCCACCTGTTCACGCACGCGTTCTTCAAGGCGCTTCTGTTCCTTGGCGCGGGCTCGGTGATCCATGCCGTTTCCGACGAGCAGGACATGCGCCGCATGGGCGGTCTGCGCAAGAAGATCCCGATCACCTACTGGATGATGATCATCGGCACCATCGCGCTCACAGGGGTCGGGATTCCCGGCACCGTGATCGGCACCTCCGGGTTCTTCTCCAAGGACGCCATCATCGAATCGGCTTTCGTGGCGCACAACCCTGCCGCTGGCTATGCCTTCGGCCTGCTGGTGATCGCCGCGCTGTTTACGAGCTTCTACTCGTGGCGGCTGATCTTCATGACGTTTCACGGCAAGCCGCGTGCGTCTGCCGACGTGATGCATCACGCCCATGAATCGCCGCCGGTCATGCTGGTTCCGCTGTTCGTGCTGGCTGTCGGCGCGCTGTTTGCAGGCCTGATCTTCAAGGAAGACTTCTTCGGACACCACTATTCGGAGTTCTGGGGTGCGGCCTTGTTCACGCTGCCGGACAACGTGATTGTCGACGAATTCCACCACGTTCCGTTGTGGGTGAAGTTGAGCCCGTTCGTGGCCATGCTGCTCGGGCTCGTCACGGCCTGGTTCTTCTACATCCGCTCGCCCGAAACACCGCGCCGCCTGGCCGAGGATCACGGGATCCTCTACCGGTTCCTGCTCAACAAGTGGTACTTCGACGAGCTTTACGACTTCATTTTTGTCCGCCCCGCGAAATGGCTCGGCTCCTTCCTGTGGAAGCAGGGTGACGGCCGCGTGATCGACGGATACGGCCCCAACGGCATCGCCGCACGGGTTCAGGACATCACCGGCCGGGTTGTCAGACTGCAGACCGGATATCTCTACCACTACGCCTTCGTGATGCTGATCGGAATTGCAGCGCTTGTCACATGGATGATGCTCGGGAGTGCATTTAGATGACCGATTGGCCTCTTCTGTCCGTCGTCACCTTCATACCGCTGGTCTGCGTGCTGTTTTTGCTGCCGATCAAGGATGACACCGAGATCGGACGCCGCAACATCCGCCAGGTGGCGCTTCTGGGCACCACCGCGACATTCATCATGTCGCTGCTGATCTGGGCGAGTTTCGACTACACCGATCCCGGCTTCCAGATGGTGGAGAGCATCGAGCTTGCGGGCTCAGGCTTCTCCTACGCGATGGGCGTCGACGGGATCTCGATGCTGTTCGTCATCCTGACGACCTTCCTGATGCCGCTGTGCATTCTGGCGAGCTGGAATTCGATCGAGACCCGGGTGCGCGAATACATGATCGCGTTCCTCGTGCTTGAAACCATGATGATCGGCGTGTTCTGCGCGCTCGACATCGTGCTGTTCTACATCTTCTTCGAAGCCGGTCTCATTCCGATGTTCATCATCATCGGGGTCTGGGGCGGCAAGCGGCGCGTCTACGCGAGCTTCAAGTTCTTCCTCTACACGCTTGCGGGCTCGCTTCTGATGCTGCTCGCCATCATGGCAATGTTCTGGGACGCCGGCACAACGGACATCCGCGCCTTGCTGGCGCATGATTTCCCCGCGGGCATGCAGACCTGGCTATGGCTTGCCTTCTTCGCCTCGTTCGCGGTGAAGATGCCGATGTGGCCGGTGCACACCTGGCTGCCGGACGCGCACGTGGAGGCGCCGACGGCCGGCTCGGTCATTCTGGCTGGCATCCTGCTCAAGCTCGGCGGCTACGGGTTCCTGCGGTTCTCGCTGCCGATGTTCCCGCTGGCTTCGGCGGACTTCGCGCCGTTCATCTTCACGCTCTCGGTCGTGGCGATCATCTACACGTCGCTCGTTGCCCTGATGCAGGAAGACATCAAGAAGCTGATCGCCTATTCTTCGGTCGCCCACATGGGTTTCGTGACCATGGGCATCTTTGCCGCCAACCAGCAGGGTGTTCAGGGGGCGATCTTCCAGATGCTCAGCCACGGGCTTATCTCGGGCGCGCTGTTCCTTTGTGTCGGGGTGGTCTATGACCGCATGCACACCCGTGAGATCGCGGCCTATGGCGGGCTCGTCAACAACATGCCGAGATATGCCGTCGCCTTCATGATCTTCACCATGGCCAATGTCGGGCTTCCGGGCACCTCCGGCTTCATCGGCGAATTCCTGACCATGATGGGCGTATTCCAGGTCAACAGCTGGGTGGCGCTGTTCGCCGCGCTCGGCGTGATCCTCTCGGCGGCCTATGCGCTGTGGCTCTACCGCCGCGTCGTGTTCGGTGCGCTCGAGAAGGAAAGCCTCAAGGCGATGCTCGACCTGTCGGGCCGCGAGAAGGCGATCATCTATCCGTTGATCGCTCTGGTCATCTTCTTTGGCGTCTATCCGGCGCCGATCTTTGACGCGACGGCGGCTTCGGTCGACGCGCTGATCAACAATTACTCGGCTTCCCTGCAGGCGGCGCGCGATCTTGCGCTGTCGTCACAGTAAAGCCACGGAGACTGCGGGATCATGACGCCAGATATTCTCTATTCAAGCCTCCAGCTTTCGCTGCCCGAGCTCATGCTTGCCGTGGGTGCGATGGTCCTGTTGATGATCGGGGTTTTCTCCGGCGAAAAATCGCAGACGCTGGTCAACGGGCTCGCCGTGGCGCTGCTGATCGCGGCCGGGCTGGTGCTGGTGCTGGTGACGGAAAACGGTGCGGCCTACAACGGCGCGTTCCTGTCTGACCCCTTCGCGCGGTTCATGAAGGTTCTGGCGCTGGTGGGGTCGATCACCGCGATGGTGATGAGCGTCGGTCATGCCAAGGCCGAACGGATCGACAAGTTCGAGTTCCCGGTCCTGCTGGTGCTTGCAACGCTCGGCATGCTGCTGATGATTTCCGCGAACGACCTGATCGCGCTCTACATGGGTCTCGAACTGCAGTCGCTGGCGCTTTACGTGGTTGCCGCGATCAATCGGGACAGCACGCGCTCGACGGAGGCCGGCCTCAAGTATTTCGTTCTGGGCGCGTTGTCTTCGGGCATGCTGCTCTACGGTGCGTCTCTGGTCTATGGCTACACCGGCCACACCGGGTTTGACGAGATTGCCGCCGCCATCGGCGGGGAAGAGCGCTCGCTCGGGCTGATCTTCGGTCTCGTGTTCCTGTTGGCGGGCGTCGCCTTCAAGATCTCGGCCGTGCCGTTCCACATGTGGACGCCGGATGTGTATGAGGGCGCGCCCACACCGGTGACCGCGTTCTTCGCTGCGGCTCCGAAGGTGGCCGCCATGGCGGTGTTCGTCCGGGTCGTGATCGAGGCGTTCGAACCGATCACGCTGGACTGGCAGCAGATCGTGGTTTTCGTTTCGATCGGTTCGATGCTTCTCGGTGCCTTTGCGGCCATCGGCCAGAAGAACATCAAGCGGCTGATGGCGTACTCGTCGATCGCCCATATGGGCTTTGCGCTCGTGGGCCTCGCCGCGGGCAGCCAGGCCGGCGTGCGCGGCGTCATCCTCTACATGCTGATCTACATGGTCATGACGCTGGGCGCCTTTGCCTGCATTCTCGCCATGCGCCGCAAGGAAGACGGCAACGTCGAACAGATCGACGATCTTGCGGGCCTGTCATCGACCAATCCGTTCATGGCGCTGATGCTGACGGTGCTGATGTTCTCGCTGGCAGGGATTCCGCCGCTCGCGGGCTTCTTCGGCAAGTACGTGGTATTCGTCGCCGCGATCGAGGCGAAGCTCTACTGGCTCGCAGTTATCGGCATGGTGGCTTCGGTGATAGGCGCCTACTACTATCTGCGCATCATCAAGATCATGTGGTTCGATCAGCCTTCGGGAGAATTCGTTCCGGTTGCGGGTGAGCTGAAGCTGGTCTTCGGGGTCTCCGGATTGTTCGTGCTGTTCTACGTGGTTGTTTCCAATCCGCTTGGCCTTGCCGCCGACGTGGCCGCGAAAACCTTCTTCTAGCATGATGCGGCCGTCCGCATGAGACCACCTGCCTTTCGGCACATCGAACTGGGGGATGTCGCGTCCACCAATGCCGAATGCATGGAGAGGGCGCGTGCGGGCGATGCGGGCGATCTCTGGATTACGGCCGAGCGCCAGACCGGCGGTCGGGCCCGCCGGGGGCGCTCGTGGGTGTCGGAGCCGGGAAACCTCTATGCGTCGCTGCTTCTGATCAATCCCGCGCCATGGAGCGCGATGGCGAGCCTGCCGCTGGCGGTGACGGTCGCGGTTTACGATGCGGTTGCGGCAGTGTTGCCTGGGGACCAGGCCCGTTTCAGGATCAAGTGGCCCAATGACCTGCTCATTGACGGCGGCAAGACAGCAGGAATCCTGATCGAGTCCGAGACCGTCGGTGAAGGCCGAACGGCCGTGGTCATCGGATGCGGGTTGAACATCGCGCACCGGCCCGATGCGGGGCTCTACAGGACAACATGCCTGCGCGAGCATGGCAGTGCCGCCACACCGCAGGAGCTGTTCGCCCGACTGGTCGTGTCGATGGACGCGACGCTCGCCCGCTGGGACCGGGGGCAGGGCGTGGGCTCCATCCGGGAGGACTGGCTGGAGCGGGCCGATGGCATCGGAAAGCCGGTCACGGTGAATTTGCCAGACCGTCAAATCCATGGTCTGTTCGAGGGAATAGACGGCGATGGCAGGCTGGTGCTTGCGGCCTCAGACGGAACCACGCAGTTGATCGCCTCAGGCGATGTTTTTTTCGCGTCCGCGAAAGACAATCAGACAGGATAATTGATGACCAAGGACAACGACCTCGTTTTCATCCCGCTTGGCGGCGTTGGCGAAATCGGCATGAACCTTGCGCTTTACGGGTACGGGTCACCCGAGAAGCGTGACTGGATCATGGTTGATTGCGGGGTCACCTTTCCCGGTCCGGAGTTGCCGGGCGTGGATCTCGTGCTGCCCGATATCGACTTCGTCAAGAAGCTCGGCGGACGGCTCAAGGCCATCATCATCACCCACGCGCATGAGGATCACTACGGCGGCCTGGCGCAGATCTGGCCGCAGCTCAAGGTGCCGGTCTATGCCTCCGCCTTCACAGCCGGGATGCTCGAAGCCAAGCGGGCTTACGAACGCACCCGTGCGGAAGTGCCGATCACGTTGTTCAAGGCCGGCGAACGGTTCAAGGTGGGTCCGTTCGAGATCGAGCCCGTGGCGGTCAATCATTCGATCCCCGAGCCTTTTTCGCTGGCGATCCGGACACCGCTCGGCAACCTCATTCACACCGGCGACTGGAAGATCGACGCCACGCCGTCGCTCGGGCCATTGACCGACGAGAACCGGTTCCGGGAACTCGGCGAGGAGGGGATCCTCGCCATGATGTGCGATTCCACCAATGCCATGCGGGATGGCATTTCGCCGTCCGAGCACGAGGTGAGCGCCGGTCTTCGCGAGGTCATCGAACAGGCCGAGGGCCGGGTGGCGATCACGACGTTTTCGTCCAATGTCGGGCGCATTCGTTCGATCGCCGAAGCCGCGCGCGACACCGGCCGGGAAGTGCTGCTGCTCGGAAGCTCGATCAAGCGCGTTGTCAATGTGGCCACCGAACTGGGCATGATGGAGGGGTTGCCCGAATTCCTTCAGGAGGATGAATACGGGTTCATCCCGCGCGACAAGGTGGTGGTGATCCTCACCGGGAGCCAGGGCGAACCGCGGGCGGCCCTCGCCAAGCTGTCGCGCGACGAGATGCGTCATGTGGCGCTCGCTTCCGGGGACACCGTGGTGTTCTCCTCGCGCACGATTCCGGGCAACGAGAAGGGCATTCTCGAGATCAAGAACGCACTGATTGACCGTGGCGTGAAGATCGTCTCGGACGGTGACGCGCTGGTGCATGTCTCGGGTCATCCCCGCCGCAGCGAGCTGGTCCAGATGTATGAGTGGGTGAAGCCGAAGATCCTGGTGCCGGTGCACGGGGAGGCGGCGCATTTGACCGCCCAGGCCGAACTCGCGCAGGCGTCCGGCATCGAGATCACGCCTCGCGTGCGCAACGGCTCCATCCTTCGCCTTGCGCCGGGGGATCCGGACATCATCGGAGAAGCGCCGCACGGCCGGTCCTACAAGGATGGCCAGCTGATCGGCGATTACGATGAAATGGGCATTTCCGAGCGGCGCAAGCTGTCCTTTGCCGGCCATGTTGCGGTCAATGTCGTGCTCGACCAGCGGTTCGAATTCCAGCGCGATCCGGTCGTCTCTGCCATCGGTCTCCCTGCCTTCGATGCCGAGGGCGACGACATGGAGGATATTCTCTATGATTCGGTGCTTGGCGCGGTGGAAAGCATTCCGCGAGGACGACGCAAGGACCTGGACGGGGTACGCGAGGCAATTCGCCGCTCTGTTCGCGCCGCGGCAAACGAGGTATGGGGCAAGAAGCCGGTGGTGACGGTGTTCGTCAGCCGGGTGTAGCCAACGCGTTTCGGAAGGCCGGGAAGATGCTTGGACGTCTCAATCATGTCGCGATCGCGGTGCCGGACCTGGCGGCGGCACGCGCCCAGTACGCCGTCATGCTCGGGGCCGAAGTCACGGAACCGCAGGCGCTGCCGGAGCATGGCGTGACGGTGGTGTTCATCAATCTTCCCAACACCAAGATCGAATTGCTGGAGCCCCTGGGCGAAGGTTCTCCGATCGCCGCCTTTCTTGCCAAGAACCCCTCCGGTGGCATGCATCACGTCTGCTACGAGGTCGAGGATATTCTGGCGGCGCGGGATCATCTGAAAGCCGAGGGCGCCCGGGTTCTCGGCGATGGCGAGCCAAAGACCGGCGCGCACAACAAGCCCGTGCTGTTCCTGCATCCGAAGGATTTCAACGGCACGCTGATCGAACTCGAACAGGTTTGAGGATCAAGCTTCATGGGCTTTGGGACAGGTTTCGCAATCTATTTCATCATTTGGTGGGTGGTGTTGTTCACCGTTCTTCCGTTCTGGGCCCGCAGCCAGGCGGATGAGGGGGAGGTGACGCTCGGGACCCCGCGCAGTGCTCCGGCCAATTTTCGCTTCGCACCGATCTTCTGGTCCACCACGCTGGTCTCCGGGCTTGTCTTCGGCCTCTACCTTTTCGTGACGCTGGGGCTCGGCTATTCGCTCGATGACCTGATCGCGGTCATGCCGGATTTCAAGCCGAAGGGCGATTGAGCCGTTTCCCACTCCCTGGCCTGCCGGTTTGCCGGGACACCGATATCTATGGAACATCAGAGCGCATTCTCCATTGTGCTGGACACCCATTGTTCAAGGAGACATGCAAGATGGCCAAACCCCACGCATCCAACACAGATCTGACCGAAACCGATCTTGCCCAGGACAAGATGGGACGCAACTCCCTGCAGGGCGACGATCAGGCAAAGACCCGCAACCAGCGTGAAGCCGTTGCAGAGGTCAAGAAAGAGCCGGACGAAGGTGTTGTCGACAGCCTTGAGAAAATGGACAAGGACAAAAGGGCGGAGACCGACCTTGGCAAGGGCGCCCGAAAGCCGGACTGAGTGTTTGTCACGCCCGTGGTTCAGAGGCGCCCCCGGCATCCTTGCCGGGTCTGCTTGATTATTGTGCAATGCAGCAGAGAGGTCGGAACTTGGCGGGCGTAAAAGAAAAAAAGACCTTGGCGCCGCACCTGAACGCCAAAAAAAAACAAGGCATGAAGCCTTGTTGTTCAGGTGTCGCGTGATCTGTTTCCCGGTTTCCCGGGGGCTGCGAACAAAGCGCGCCTGAGATCCTATCCTCCCAAGACTTTGACCGCGAATTGGGCATCTCCATGTAGGAAGTGCCTCATTAGTAAGCGTTCTTTAGCGCAAACAAACTGCGTTGTCACGTCTTTTATGACAGTTTGAACTTGCCTCGACGACCTTCGGCTTTCCGGCGCAGGATTGGCTGGCTGCGGACCGCCAAGATGGCTTTCCATTGATGGGCGAAGCGGATAGAAACGCATCCGAGCCAACCCTTTTTTTGCCTGAATCAGCCGTCAAGGCTGGAAGCCAAACCGGATTTCCCCATGCGCCTGTCCAAATATTTTTTGCCCATTCTGAAGGAAAATCCCAAGGATGCGGAAATCGTCTCCCACCGCCTGATGGCGCGGGCGGGAATGATCAAACAGCAGGCGGCTGGGATTTACTCCTGGCTGCCGTTGGGCAAGCGCGTTCTCGACAAGGTGTGCGACATTGTCCGCGAGGAGCAGAACCGGGCCGGCGCGATCGAGATCCTTATGCCGACCATACAGCCGTCGGACCTGTGGAAGGAAAGCGGTCGCTATGACGATTACGGCAAGGAGATGCTGCGGATCGAGGACCGCATGGAGCGCGAAATGCTCTATGGCCCGACCAATGAGGAGATGGTCACGGACATCTTCCGCTCCTACGTCAAATCCTACAAGGACCTGCCGCTCAACCTCTACCACATCCAGTGGAAGTTCCGTGACGAGCGCCGCCCGCGTTTCGGCGTGATGCGCGGGCGTGAGTTCCTGATGAAGGACGCCTATTCCTTCGACCTCGACTACGAGGCCTCCAAGGCAGCCTACAACCGCATGTTCGTCTCCTATCTGCGCACATTCGAACGGTGCGGCCTCAAGTCGATCCCGATGCGTGCAGATACCGGCCCAATCGGTGGCAACCTCAGCCACGAGTTCATCGTGCTGGCTGAAACCGGCGAGTCGGAAGTGTTCTGTCACCGCGATTTCGAGCGCTTCGATGTGCCTCCCGCCGATGTCGACTACAGCGACGATTCCGTCATGGCTTCGATTGTCGACAAATGGACCACACCGTTCGCGGCCACCGACGAGATCATGGAAAAGGAAGAATGGGCGCAGGACGCATGGAAGGCGCTCGGCGACGAGGCCAAGGTGTCGGCCCGCGGCATCGAGGTCGGCCACATCTTTCATTTCGGCACCAAGTATTCCGAGCCGATGAATGCCTATGTGCAGGGCCCCGACGGCAAGCAGCATTTCGTTTCCATGGGCTCTTACGGCATCGGACCGTCGCGCCTGCTCGGCGCCATCATCGAGGCTTCGCACGACGAGAACGGCATCATATGGCCGAAGGGCGTGGCGCCGTTCGACATCGGGCTGATCAACATGAAGCCTGGCGATGCGGGCTGCGACGCAGCCTGTGAGAAGCTTGAGCTGGCCCTGGAGAATGCCGGTCTGGACGTGCTCTACGACGACACTGACGAACGGGCCGGCGCGAAGTTCGCCACCGCGGATCTGATCGGGCTTCCGATCCAGGTCATCGCGGGTCCGCGCTCGGTTGCCGAAGGCAATGTCGAGATCAAGATCCGTGCGACGGGCGAACGCGAAACCATTTCCATCGATGACGCCATCAACCGTCTCGCGCAAGGCCGCTAGGGCAAGCTCCGTCCAAAGGACACTGAGATGAACGATCCTGAGGCCAGCCTCGCACCGTCAGCCACCGCATCGGCCGCCAGGCCCTTTTCCGCCTTCGAGCGGATGGTCGCATGGCGCTATCTGCGGTCCCGTCGCAAGGAGGCCTTCATCTCCGTGATCGCCGGCTTCTCCTTCGTCGGCATCATGCTCGGCGTGGCGACGCTGATCATCGTCATGGCGGTCATGAACGGCTTTCGCGGCGAACTGATCACCCGCATCCTCGGCATCAACGGGCATATGGTGGTCCAGCCGATCGACCGCCCGCTTGACGATTATGCGGCGCTCGCGGCACGCCTGAAGGGTGTTGAGGGTGTCGTGAACGCCATCCCGCTGGTGGAAGGCCAGACATTGGCCTCGGGCGTCGGCGGTGCAGGAACCGGGGCTCTCGTGCGCGGCGTGAGTGCCGAGGATTTTCAGTCGATGGAAATCGTCTCGCAGAACATCCGGTCGGGCGATCTCGTGGGGTTCATAGCCGGAGAAGGCGTGGCCATCGGATCCCGAATGGCGCAGTCGCTGGGCTTGACCGCCGGCGACCTGATCACGCTCGTGGCGCCGGAGGGCGATGTGACGCCGTTCGGCGTGACGCCGAGGGTGAAGGCCTATCCGATTTCGGCGATCTTCGAGGTCGGCATGTCGGAGTATGATTCGGCGATCCTATACATGCCTCTGGAAGAGGCGCAGCTCTATTTCAATGCTGAAGGGGTGGTGCAGTCGATCGAGGTGTTCGTCGAGGATCCCGACGACATCGACGCGATGCGGCCGTTGATCGAGGCCGCCGCCGACCGGCAGATCTTCATCACAGACTGGCGGCAGCGCAACCAGACCTTCTTTTCGGCGCTTCAGGTGGAGCGCAACGTGATGTTCATGATCCTGACGCTGATCATCCTTGTCGCTGCGCTCAACATCATCTCGGGGCTGATCATGCTGGTCAAGGACAAGGGACGCGACATCGCGATCCTTCGCACGATGGGCGCGTCATCTGGGGCGGTGATGCGGATCTTCTTCATGACCGGGGCCGCGATCGGGGTGACTGGCACCATCGCCGGGTTCGTCCTGGGTGTCGTGGTGTGCCTCAATGTCGAGCGGATCCGGCAATTCTTCTCATGGCTTTCGGGGACAACGCTGTTCAATCCGGAACTCTATTTCCTGAGCCAGTTGCCGGCCGACATGGACAGCGGCGAAACCATCGTGGTGCTCGTGGTGGCGCTGGTGCTGTCCTTCATCGCGACGTTGATCCCCTCATGGCGGGCCTCGCGGCTCGATCCGGTTCAGGCGCTGCGTTATGAGTGACATTTCAGGCAATCCCGGCGGACCGGTTCTCGAACTGGTGAATGTGGACCGCCATTTCGTTCAGGGCGACAACCAGCTGTCGATCCTCAGCGGTGCGAGTTTCGTGTTGCAACGGGGCGAGACGGTTGCGCTTGTGGCGCCCTCGGGGACCGGCAAGTCCACGCTGCTGCATCTGGCCGGTCTGCTCGAGCGGCCCGATGATGGTGATGTCATCATCAACGGCGAGACCTGCGGGCAGCTTCCCGATGACCAGCGCACCGCGATCCGCCGCTCGGAGATCGGCTTCGTCTACCAGTTCCATCATCTGCTGCCCGAGTTCTCGGCGCTTGAAAACATCATGATGCCGCAGCTGATTTCGGGGCTTTCCAAGGCGGAGGCGCGGGAACGGGCAGCGCAGTTGCTCGATTACATGCGGATCGGCCACCGTGCCGACCACCGGCCGTCCGAGCTTTCGGGCGGCGAACAGCAGCGCGTGGCGATTGCAAGGGCGGTCGCCAACGCGCCGCTCGTTCTGCTCGCCGACGAGCCCACCGGCAACCTCGATCCCGAGACGGCAGGCTACGTGTTCGAGGCGCTCGATGCGCTTGTGCGCCAGTCGGGCCTGTCCGCGGTGATCGCCACCCACAACCATGATCTGGCAAGCCTCATGAACCGCCGGGTGACGCTGGATGACGGCAAGGTAGTGGAGCTCTAGGGGCGGTTTGCGCAACTTCGCTCTCTGTATGGACGGTGCCGGTTTCAGTTGACCGCTATCTTGAAGGCTGCGGTTTTTCCCTCTAGATTTTCAGTGTCGTCGGAGGCGACAGCCGGGTCCGCGGAAAGCCCCAGTGGCACCTCTTTTTGCCAATGCCGATCATTCTCGGTTTTTTCTCATGCCCGAAAAGCGGACCGGGGCGAAAGAGAGAGACCGATGAGCATTTCCAACCTCGACAAACTGCGCAAACAGGCCAAACAGCTTCGCAAGCTGTTTGTCGCTGGAGACCCGGAGGCGAAACGCCGCGTTGACGCGGTGCTTCCGGACGGCGAGCTGCCCGGCCACAGCGCCGCTCTGCATGTCATTGCCCGTGAGCAGGGCCATGAAAGCTGGCCGAAGCTGAAACTCGATCTTGAATTGCGGTCAATCGACAGCGGGCAGCGTATTGCCCGGCTCAGGACGGCGCTTTTCAATGGCCAACATTGGGTGGTGAATCGCATTCTGTCCGAAACGCCTGAACTCGCCAGTTTGGACTTCGGGCTGCAATGCGCTCTCTGCGACCTTGATGCCGTGCGCAGGCAGCTTGAAGGCGATCCGGAACTCGCCGTCACCACTGTCGAGGGGAGGCGGCCGCTCCTGCATCTGGCCTTTTCCAGGCGTTTTGAAATCCTTCCGGGCGGGCAGGAACTGTCGATCGCGGTTGCGCAAGCGCTCGTCGATGCCGGGGCAGATGTGAACGATTGCTATGCCGGGGCAAATGGCAACGAGCCTCCCTTGTCGGCGCTATACGGTGCGCTCGGCCATTCCAGAAATCTTGGTCTGGCCGAATGGCTCCTAGAAAACGGTGCAAACCCGGATGACAATGAAAGCCTGTATCACGCCACCGAAATGAAAAGCCTTGACGGGCTCAGGCTCCTGATGCGCTACGGTGTGAGTACCAAGGGAACCAACGCGCTGCCCCGCATGCTGGATTTTAACAACGTCGCGGGCGTTCGGCTCCTGCTCGAATATGGAGCCGATCCCAATGAGGGGATCGCGGCGCTTGCCTCCGGCGAGCCAAGCTTCGTGATTCCGGCGCTGCATCAGGCCGCGCGGCGGCACTGTGGCGGAGAGATCATCCGGCTTCTTCTGGCGCACGGGGCGAACGGCACCAGCCTTTACAACGGGCATTCCGCCTATGCGCTGGCGCGGATCTACGGCAACGGGGCTGCCGCGGAGGAACTGGCGCGGTCTGGGCAGGCGACCGCACTTTCGACCAATGAGGAACTGATGGCGCAAGCCGCAGACGGGAAAGTGTCCGGAACCATCGACAAGTCCGTGCTCAGTGACGAATCCCGACGGGTCCTCTGCCGCCTGCTGGCGCTGCGGGGCGAAAGCCGGATGGAGCATGTGAAAAGCCTGGTCGCTGCGGGCATCGATCCGGATTGGACCGAGGAAATGGGATTGCCGCCGGTGCAGATCGCCGCCTGGGAAGGACGAAGCGAGGCTCTTGCCTGGCTGCTGACACTTTCCCCCGATCTTGCGCACCGGAATCGCTATGGCGGGGATATTCTCGAGACGGTGCTGCACGGCTCGCTGTTCAATCCACACCGCAATGAGCGCGACCACATCGGATGCGTCCGCCTCATCCTTGAAGCCGGTGTCGCCGTGCCCCGCGCGCTGATTGGATCCGCGGGGTCGGAGGATGTCGCGGATTTCGTCGAGAGCTGGACAGAAGCGCATCCGGAGAGCATTGCCGGCTGAATTTGTTTGGCATGTCGATGCGAAAACAAAAAAGGCATGGCGACGTCCGCCATGCCCTTCGATACCCCTTGGATGATGTATCGGTGCGCCTAGCGCAGCCGCTTGGCCGCGACGGCCGGGACCAGTTCACCGGCGAGGCGGCGGTCGAGATAATCCTCGCACTCACCGATCAGTTCGTCGACCTTGCCGCCGAAGAAGTGGTTGGCGCCGGCAATCGTCTTCTGGGTGATGAGGATGCCCTTTTGCTGCTTGAGCTTTTCGACCAGGCCGTTGACGTCCTTTTCGGGCGCCACGCGGTCGGCATCGCCGTGAATGATGAGGCCGGACGACGGGCAGGGCGCGAGGAACGAGAAATCATAGGTGTTCGGCTGCGGCGCGATCGAGAAGAAGCCCTCGATTTCCGGGCGGCGCATCAGAAGCTGCATGCCGATCCAGGCGCCGAAGGAGTAGCCGGCGACCCAGCAGCTTTTCGAATCCGGATGCAGGCTCTGCACCCAGTCCAGTGCGCCCGCCGCATCTGAAAGCTCACCCGCGCCATGGTCGAATTCACCCTGGCTACGGCCGATGGAGCGGAAGTTGAAGCGAAGGGTGGTGAAGCCTCGCTGCTGGAACATGTAGAACAGCTGGTAGACGATCTGGTTGTTCATGGTTCCGCCGAACTGCGGATGCGGATGCAGCACGATGGCGATCGGTGCGTTCTTTTCCTTGCCCGGCTGGTACCGGCCTTCAAGACGTCCGGCGGGTCCGTTGAAAATCACTTCAGGCATGCGTACTCCATGTGCGGGCTTGGCTCTTGCCCAAAGCCGCCCAATCCGGGAGCTGGAGGCGGGTGGATATCGCATCCCCGCCCTTGACGGCGGCTGGACGGCTCCCTAGAACCTAGTTTAGAATCGTTCGAAACTGCAGGTGTTTCATTGAATGAGCGACTGTCTTATGGCATCGCGCAATGAAAATTCAAGAAAAATGAACCCGCGACAGCATTCGGCGGGAGCAAATTGACGAAGGGAACCATGTCCGCGAGCCGTCTCTATCTGGATCACAATGCCACAGCGCCGCTTCTGCCGGAAGCGCGTGCGGCGATGATCGAAGCGATGGCGCTCGAGGGCAACCCGTCCTCGGTTCACGCGGAGGGACGCGCGGCGCGCGCGCTCGTCTTCCGCGCCCGGGAAACCGTCGCAAGTCTTGCGGGCGTGCCCGCGTCGCAGGTGACATTCACGTCCGGGGCCACCGAGGCAGCAAATCATGTCCTGACGCCGGATTTCCGGATGGGCCGCGCGCCCGTGCAGGTGTCGCGTCTGCTCGTCTCCGCGGTCGAACATCCAGCCGTGCTTGCCGGCGGGCGATTCGCCACCGACCAGATCCGCGTGCTCGGTGTCGATGCCAGTGGACGTCTCGATCTCGAAGCGCTGGAGCAGGCGCTGTCTGATCACGACCATTCGTCCGGACAGGTGATGCTGGCGCTGCAACATGCCAACAATGAAACAGGCGTGATCCAGCCGGTTCGCGAGGCTGCGGAATTGGTGCGGTCTCACCGAGGTCTCATGGTGGTGGATGCGGTGCAGGCGCCGGGCCGGCTGCCGATTTCGCTTTCCGAGCTGGGCGCGGACTTTCTCATCCTCTCGGCGCACAAGATGGGCGGCCCGAAGGGCGCGGGGGCACTGGTCAGTGCCGGTGAAACACTCATGCCTGCGCCGCTTGTCAAAGGCGGCGGTCAGGAGAAGGGGCACCGCTGCGGAACCGAAAACCTCGCTGCGATTGCCGGTTTTGGCGCAGCTGCCGTCTCCGCGGCGGCCAGTCTTGACCGGATGCCGGCTGTTGCCGCTTTGCGCGACCGGATGGAACGGGCCATGCGCGAAGCCGCGCCCGACATCATGGTGCATGGCGGTGGCGCAGAGCGGCTGGCAAACACCAGTTTCTTTTCCTTGCCGGGCCTCAAGGCCGAAACCGCCCAGATTGCCTTAGACATGGAGGGTGTAGCGGTCTCTGCCGGCTCGGCCTGTTCGTCTGGCAAGATCGGCGAGAGCCATGTTCTTGCGGCCATGGGAGCGGATGCCGCGCTCGGCGCGATCCGCGTAAGCCTCTCGTCCATGCAGACCGAGGAAGAGATAGACGCATTTCTCGACATCTTCAGGCGGATCAACGGCCGGAGGATGGAGCGCCAGGCGGCGCAAGCCGCCGCCTGATGCGGGAACCGAAGTTTCGTTCGCGGGGTTGATTTCTTCGCGGACGGTGTGGCGTAGACATGTGTCTCGCACTACATAGGGATGAATACGACCCGTCATCATCCCACGACGTTAACAAGCTGCCGGCCTTGACCCGGCGAGATTGGAGAGCGCCATGCCTGCGGTGCAGGAAACCATTGATCAGGTCCGTCAGATTGACGTGGACCAGTACAAGTACGGTTTTGAGACCGTCATCGAAAGCGATACGGCGCCCAAGGGGCTGAACGAAGACACCATCCGGATGATCTCGGCCAAGAAGAACGAGCCGGAGTGGATGCTGGAGTGGCGTCTGGACGCGTTCCGCCGTTGGCTGACGCTCGAAGAGCCGTCATGGGCCCGCGTCGATTACCCGAAGATCGACTTTCAGGACATTCACTACTACTCCGCGCCGAAGAGCACGACGGGGCCGAAATCGATCGATGACGTCGATCCGGAATTGCTGCGCGTCTATG
Organism: Hoeflea sp.; assembly: GCA_965233445.1. Taxonomy (GTDB): domain Bacteria; phylum Pseudomonadota; class Alphaproteobacteria; order Rhizobiales; family Rhizobiaceae; genus Hoeflea. Next base: position 2,946,828 of record OZ247491.1, on the reverse strand, counting down.
AGAAGCTCGGCATCCCGTTGCGCGAGCAGGAAATTCTCGCCGGCGTCCAGCAGTCGAAGATCGCCGTCGACGCGGTCTTCGATTCGGTTTCGGTGGTCACCACCTTCAAGGAAGAGCTTTCCAAGGCCGGCGTGATCTTCATGTCGATCTCGGAGGCCATGCGCGAATATCCGGATCTGGTGAAGAAATATCTCGGCACCGTGGTTCCGGTCACCGACAACTATTATGCCACCCTCAATTCCGCGGTGTTCACGGACGGCTCGTTCGTGTTCGTGCCCAAGGGCGTTCGCTGCCCGATGGAACTGTCCACCTACTTCCGGATCAACGAGAAGAACACCGGTCAGTTCGAACGCACGCTGATCATCGCCGAGGAGGGGGCTTACGTCTCCTACCTCGAGGGCTGCACCGCGCCGCAACGCGACGAGAACCAGCTGCATGCGGCCGTGGTCGAGCTGATCGCGCTCGATGACGCCGAGATCAAGTATTCGACGGTGCAGAACTGGTATCCGGGCGACAAGGACGGCAAGGGCGGCATCTACAATTTCGTCACCAAGCGCGGCGATTGCCGCGGCAAGAACTCCAAGATCTCCTGGACACAGGTGGAAACCGGTTCGGCGATCACCTGGAAGTATCCGTCCTGCATCCTGCGCGGCGACGGCTCGTGCGGCGAGTTCTACTCGATCGCCGTGTCGAACGGCTACCAGCAGATCGATTCCGGCACCAAGATGATCCATCTGGGCAAGAACACGTCGAGCCGGATCATCTCCAAGGGCATTTCGGCGGGCAATTCGTCCAACACCTATCGCGGCCAGGTCTCGGCCCACCGCAAGGCCGAGAATGCACGAAACTTCACCCAGTGCGACAGCCTGCTGATCGGCAACCAGTGCGGGGCGCACACCGTGCCCTATATCGAGGCCAAGAACTCGACGGCCCAGTTCGAGCACGAGGCAACGACCTCGAAGATTTCCGAGGACCAGCTGTTCTACTGCCTGGCCCGCGGCATTCCCGAGGAAGAAGCCATCGCGCTGATCGTCAACGGCTTCGTCAAGGAAGTGATCCAGGAACTGCCGATGGAGTTCGCCGTTGAAGCCCAGAAGCTGATCGGGATCTCGCTGGAAGGTTCGGTGGGATAACGGTCGTCGCGGCCGGAGACCGGCGGGAGCGCTTCAATGAGTTTCGATCTCACAGCCATTGCCTGGTACGCAGTCATCTGCGGTGTGCTTTCGGCACTGGCTCCGAGTTTCGGCGGTCGCCCGGTCAGACTGGCCATCGGCGGTCTGGTGGGAATTGCAGCGGCCACGGCGCTTCCGATGGTCAGAGGAATTCTCGGGCTTTGAAATCAGCGGCCCGACCGGTCAGGACCGGGTTCGACATACAGACATTCGTATTCAGGAACAAAGACAATGCTTGAAATCAAGAACCTTCACGCCCGGATCGCCGAAGACGGCACCGAGATCATTCGCGGCCTCAACCTGACGGTCAAGGCAGGCGAAGTGGCCGCCATCATGGGGCCGAACGGATCGGGCAAATCGACCCTTTCCTACGTGCTGGCAGGCCGTGAGGACTATGAGGTCACCGAGGGTGACATTCTCTACAACGGCGAGAGCATTCTCGATCTCGACCCGTCGGAGCGTGCCGCCAAGGGCATTTTCCTTGCCTTCCAGTACCCGGTGGAAATTCCCGGTGTTGCGACCATGCAGTTCTTGAAGGTCGCCATGAACGAGCAGCGCAAGGCGCGCGGGCAGGAAGAGCTGAAGACGCCGGAATTCATCAAGCTGGTCAAGGAAGCCGCGGCTAGCCTGCAGATCGATCCGGACATGCTCAAGCGCCCGCTCAATGTCGGCTTTTCCGGCGGCGAGAAGAAGCGCGCCGAGATCCTGCAGATGAAACTGCTGGCGCCGCAGCTCTGCGTGCTGGACGAGACCGATTCCGGGCTTGATATCGATGCGCTGAAGATCGTTTCCGATGGCGTCAATGCACTTCGCTCGCCCGATCGCGCGGTGGTGGTGATCACCCATTATCAGCGCCTGCTCGAGCACATCGTGCCCGACACCGTGCACGTGCTCTACAAGGGTCAGGTGATCAAGACCGGCGACAAGGACCTGGCGCTCGACCTCGAGGCCAACGGTTATGCCGGGATTATCGAAGCGGCCGCGTAAGCGGATCGCCGACGGAGAATTGACGGGCCGCGAGGCCAGGAGAGACAGGCATGAACATGCAGACAAAACCGCCCCGGACCGCTGCCGAACAGGCGCTTGTCGACAGTTTCGCCCGGAAGCTGGGCGATCTGCCCGGCGACGCGCAGGTCACGACGGCGCGCGATGCGTTGCTCCATGACATAGCGGAAGACGGGCTTCCGACACGGCGGATCGAAAGCTGGCACTATACGGATCTGCGCAACCTGTTGCGCGAAGTCCCGGCACCGGGACGGAACGCTGCCAGTGAGGCCGCACCGCTTGTCCGCGGGAGCCTGGTCCTGCCGGTCATACAGGGGCAGGGCGCAGAGAAGTCCGCGCCAGACGGCATGGATCTGACGCCTTTCATCGACCTGCTGGTGTCCGGCGAGGCTGCGAAGATGCTCCAGCCGCGCGGCAGCGACGATCTGATCGGCAGGCTCAATGGCGCCTTCGTGGCGGACGGTTACAGCTTCAAGCTCGAAGCAGGCACCAGCCTCGAAGACATCGTGGAGCTTCAGTCGGTTCAGTCAGGAGGCCAGGCCCACAACCGTTTCCTGGCCACGTTCGAAGCCGGATCGAAGGCGATGGTGGTCGAACGGCATCTCGGCGATGACGCCCATACCGGGCTGTCGAGTTCCGTGAGCACGCTCGAGCTTGCCGAGGGCGCCGAGGTCACCTGGGTGATCGTGCAGCAGCACGGGAGCGCGGACCAGCATCTCGGGCAGTTGAACGCGCGGCTCGGTGCGGACGCCAAACTGCGAATTTTCGTGATCAACAGCGGCGGCAAGCTGGTTCGCCAGGAGCTTCATGTCGATGTTCGCGGCGAGGGCGCGCATCTCGATCTGCGGACCGTCAACCTGCTCGCGGGCGACAGCCACACCGATGTGACCCTGACCCTCGGTCATCGGGTGCCCCACACCACGTCCTCGGAAATCGTCCGCAATGTCGTGCTGGACAGGGCGCGGGGTGTGTTCCAGGGCCAGATCCGCGTCGCTCAGGAAGCGCAGAAGACCGATGCGCAGATGGCTTGCAACACTTTGCTTCTGACCGATGACGGCGAGTTTGCGGCCAAGCCCGAGCTGGAGATTTTTGCCGATGACGTCATCTGCGCCCATGGCGCAACGGTGATCGATCTCGACGAGGACCATCTGTTCTACCTGATGGCGCGCGGCATCACCGAGAAGTCAGCGCGGTCGCTGCTGGTCAACGGTTTCGTTGACGAACTGATCGGGGAAATCGAGAACGAGGAGCTTGTCGAGGTCCTCGAAGCCCTTGTCGAACAATGGCTTGCCGACCATGCTTGATGCATCGAATCCAGCCTACGACGTAGACGCTGTTCGGGCCGACTTCCCGATCCTGTCGCGCGAAGTGCATGGAAAGCCGCTGGTCTATCTCGACAATGGCGCGTCGGCGCAGAAGCCCCGGGCGGTGATCGACGCGATCACGCATGCCTACTCGAACGAATACGCCAATGTGCATCGTGGCCTGCATTTCCTTTCCAATGCTGCGACGGATGCCTACGAGAATGCTCGCGAGATCGTGAGGCGGTTTCTCAATGCGCCGTCGCCGGACAATGTGGTGTTCACGAAATCGACCACCGAGGCGATCAACACGGTCGCCTACGGGTACGGGATGCCCAATATCGGCGAGGGCGACGAGATCGTCATCACGATCATGGAGCATCACTCCAACATCGTTCCATGGCATTTCCTGCGGGAGCGTCAGGGTGCGAAGATCGTCTGGGTCGGCGTCGATGACGACGGCAATTTCGATCTCGACGATTTTCGGGCAGCGCTGACCGAGCGCACCAGGCTGGTGTCGGTCGTTCACATGTCGAACGTGCTGGGCACGGTCGTCGATGTGAAGGAAGTCTGCCGCATCGCCCATGAGCGCGGCATCAAGGTTCTCATCGACGGAAGCCAGTCGGCTGTGCACATGCCGGTGGACGTGCAGGACATCGACTGCGACTGGTACGTGATGACCGGCCACAAGCTTTACGGGCCGTCCGGGATCGGCGTGCTGTATGGCAAGACCGACGCGCTCAAGGCCATGCAGCCCTTCATGGGCGGCGGCGAGATGATCGTCGACGTGACCGAGGAAGGCGTGACCTACAATGATCCGCCGCACCGGTTCGAGGCAGGCACCCCGCCGATCGTCCAGGCCATCGGCCTTGGCGCGGCGCTCGATTACATGGACGGGGTCGGCCGGGACCGGATCGCGGTCTACGAGGCCGAGCTCGGCGCCTATGCGCAGGAACGGCTGTCCGCTGTCAACGCGCTGCGTCTCATCGGAAACGCGCCGGGCAAGGGTGCGATCTTCTCCTTCGAGATCGAGGGTATCCATGCCCACGATATCTCTATGCTGATCGATCGCTCGGGCGTGGCGGTGCGTGCCGGAACCCATTGCGCGCAGCCGCTGCTCAAGCGCTTCGGTTCGACCTCGACTTGCCGCGCGTCGTTCGCAATGTACAATACCCGTGCGGAGGTCGATGCGCTGGCCGATGCGCTCGACAAGGCGCGGGCGTTTTTCTCGTAAAGGATTTGAGCCGATGAGCGATGCATCCGAAACCGACGACGCCGCCGAGACTGAATCGGCAATTCCGCGTGACGAACTCGCCCGGTTGAGCGACGACATCATTTCCGCCCTCAAGACCGTCTACGACCCGGAGATACCGGCTGACATCTACGAACTCGGTCTGATCTACAAGATCGATATCGAGGATGACCGGATGGTCAAGATCCTGATGACGCTAACCGCACCCGGATGCCCGGTGGCAGGCGAGATGCCCGGCTGGGTGCAGAATGCCGTCGCCACGGTCGAAGGCATTTCCGGCGTCGATGTCGACATGACCTTCGATCCGCCGTGGACACCGGACCGGATGAGCGAAGAGGCACAGGTGGCCGTCGGCTGGTATTGACAGCGGTCAGACATAAGGCGCGTCCCATCGACGCCTTGTTAACCTGATAAATCCACACTACATTCAGATCACGAAGCAGCGGGCCTTGAACCCGCCAGGCTCAAGGAGACGATGATGGGATTTGCCGTCATGACATTGACGCAGGCAGCAGCCGAGCGGGTCAAGACGATCGTCCGCAATCAGGATGATGCCGCGGGTATTCGCGTGAGCATCAAGAAGGGCGGTTGCGCCGGCATGGAATACGCCATCGACATGGCGACCGAAGTCAACGACAAGGACGACCGTATCGAGCGCGACGGCGCAACGGTTTTCGTGGCGCCCGAGGCCGTGCTCTACCTGCTCGGCACCGAGATGGATTATGAAGTCACCAAGCTGCGGTCAGGTTTCGTGTTCAACAATCCGAACCAGACGTCCGCATGCGGTTGCGGTGAATCCGTCGAGCTCAAGCCCGCTGATCTGGCCCGGCTGGCGGAAACCGGCAACCCGGTCGTTCGCACCGACTGAATCCTGCCTGACGTTGAGAGATTGAATCAGGCGCCTCGCAATCTGAATCGTGAAGTCAACGCAAGTTGCTGAATTCACGTGTTAATCTTGCGCGGGCGGATCTCCCTTTCCGGTTGAGATGCTCGTTGATCGGGCTGGCCCTGGTCGGGGCTCGATCTCTGCTAGACGAACGCGACCCGCAGATTGTCGAGCGGCAACCCGGTCACGGTCGTCGACCATGTCTCGCCGGGTTTGACCGGAAATGCGCGCGTTACCGTTCCGGTGGTGACGACCTCGCCGTCCGAGACCGGTTCGGCGTCAGGGTCGTTCGCGATCACTTCCAGTGCATGACGCAACGCCGACAACGGGCTTCCCAGGACATTGGCTCCGTGGCCGACACCGATGGTTTCACCGTCGCGCGCGAGATCTATCCGGAAATTCTGAAGTGCCTGAAGCAGGATCGCGGGATCTTCATCGGGCACTTGTCGGCGCGGTCCGCACAAATAAGCGCCGTGCAGGCCGAAGGCGGCAACGGTGTCGGCAGCCTTGAACTTCCAGTCCCTGTAGAGCGAATCGACGATTTCGAAACCATGCGCATACCAGGCGAGCGAACCGAGCAATTCCTCGTCGCTGTCCCCGACATGCGGCGCTCTCGAGAAACCGAACGCAATTTCGGGTTCAATTCGCGGCTCGCAGAAGGGGGCAAGGGATAACTGGACCTCCGCCGATGAAACGTCGCGGAACGTCGTGTCATACATGTAGCCCCAGATCGGGGCATGCACATCGTATTCGTCCCAGATGGTCCTGTTGGTGAAGCCGATTTTTCGCCCGATGACGCGCTCGCCCTCAAGCGCCCGCATGTCCCTGATCCGACTGCTGATCCTGTAGGCCGCTTTTAGTGAAAGCTCGTCGGGCGCGGACCGGGCAATCTGCCGCCGGTCCCGGCGGGCACCCATGATATGGCGCGCGCGTTGCTCTTCCCCGGTTGGCGTCATCGTGTCAGCTCCGCATCTTGTCGCCGGCCGGATCGAATGGTGGTTCGAGCGCGATGCGGGCAGGGCGGCGGATGCCGAGGATCTCGATTTCGAACATGCCCTCGCTGCCGTCATTCGCCAGTGCCGACGGGATGTAGCCCTGTGCCATCGAGGATCCGATGCTGTGCGCATAGCCGCCCGACGTGATCCAGCCGACGACGCGCCAGTCGCCGTCGCGCAGGGTGCCGCCTTCGGGCTTGGCGATCTCCTTGCCATCCGCGTCAAAGCGCGGCGCTCCGTAGCCGTGCGGCTTTTCCACCGTGCCGTAGTCGGTGTCGCCGACTTTCGCCCAGACCGGCTCGTCGCCCATCACATCCGCGTCCAAGGCATCCACAAGGAAGGAAGTGCGCATCAGCTTCAGACCATCGGCCTGTTCCTTCGCGGCGGCCTCGCGACCGATGAAATCGTCCTTCGAGAGCTTGACGAAGCGGTCCATGCCCGCCTCGAAGGGCCCGTAGATCGGGCGGAGTTCGCGGAACCAGGTGGGGAAATTCTTCTCGAGCCGCATCGCCAGAAGCGCGCGCATTCCGAAGTCGACGATGCCGAACTCCTCACCCGCCTGCCTGATGCCGTCATAGACCCGGCGCTGATAGGCCGGCTCCATCCAGATCTCATAGCCCAGATCACCGGTGTAGGTGATGCGGTTGACGATACAGGGGGCGGCGTGAACGTCCATTTCGCGCACATCCATGAACCTGAACGCGCTGCCTGAAACATCGTCATCGGTGAGCTTTTCAAGCACTTTGCGGGCGTTGGGGCCGGCAATCGACAGCCCGACCAGATTGATGCCCAGCCGGCGGATGGCCACGGAGCCGTCGGAAGGCAGATGCTGTTGGAACCAGCGCATGTGGTATTTCTGCGCGGCAATCGATCCCCAGACCATGAAGCGCGCGGCGTCCATCTTCGCGATTGTGAAGTCACCGATCAGCTTTCCGGCCTCGTTCAGCATCGGGGTCAGCACGATGCGTCCGGTCTTGGGCATGGTGTTGGTCATCAGCCGGTTGAGAAAGGCCTCCGCTCCATCGCCGGTGACCTCGTATTTGGCGAAATTCGAGATCTCGGTCACGCCGACGCTCTCGCGGGTGGCGCGGACCTCCCGGCCAACATGTTCGAAGTCATTGGAGCGGTGGAAGGACAGCACGTCGTGCGCTTCTTCGGCAGAGGGCGCGAACCACAACGGGGTCTCGAGGCCCCAGCTGTCGCCCATGACCGCGTGGTTGTCGCGGACCATGATGTCGTAAAGCGGCGTGGTCTGCTGCGGCCTGGCTGCGGGCAGTTCCTCGTTGGGGAACGAGATCGAAAAGCGGCGCGAGTAGTTCTCGCGCACCTTGGCATTGGTGTAGCGCAGGGTCGCCCATTCGCCGTAGCGCGAGACGTCCATGCCCCAGATGTCGGCGCCGGGATCGCCATCGACCATCCATTGCGACAGGGCAAGACCGACGCCGCCGCCCTGGCTGAAGCCTGCCATCACCCCGCATGCGGTCCAGTAGTTGGTGAGCCCCGGGACCGGTCCGACGAGCGGGTTGCCGTCGGGTGCGAAAGTGAAGGGGCCGTTGATGATCTGCTTGATGCCTGCGTTTTCAAGAGCGGGGAAGTGTCTGAACCCGACCTCCAGCGACGGCGCGATGCGGTCGAGGTCCGGGGCCAGGAGTTCGTGGCCGAAGTCCCACGGGGTCTCGACCGGCGACCACGGCTTGCAGGCCTTTTCATAGGTTCCCAAGAGGATTCCCGAGCGTTCCTGGCGGGTGTAGATCTCTCCCTTGAAATCGATAACGCCAACGAGTTCTCGGCCGGTCCGGGCGTTGAAGTCCAGCACCTCGGGCATGTCCTCGGTCAGGAGATACATGTGCTCCATGGCGAGGACCGGCAATTCGAGACCGGCCATTCGGCCGACTTCGCGGGCCCAGAGGCCGCCCGCATTGACCACGTGATCGGCCTTCACCGTTCCCTGCTCGGTGACGACGTTCCAGGTGCCATCTGGCTCCTGCGTGAGTTCGACGACGCGGTTTCTCAGGACGATTTCAGCGCCGAGCTTGCGTGCGGCCCGCGCGTAGGCGTGCGTGGTGCCGGAGGGGTCGAGGTGGCCTTCCACCGGATCCCACAGCGCGCCGACAAAATTGCTCTCGTCCATCAGCGGAAACATCGCCTTGGCTTCGGACGGGGTGATCAGCTCGGTCTCCATGCCGAGGTAGCGGCCCTTGGCATGAACCAGCCGGAGAAAATCCATGCGCTCCGGCGTGTCGGCCATCATCACGCCGCCGGTCAGGTGCAGGCCGCAGGACTGGCCGGAAAGCTCCTCGAGCTCCTTGTAGAGACTGACGGTATAGGCTTGAAGTTTTGCGACATTCGGATCGCCGTTGAGGGTGTGAAACCCGCCCGCGGCATGCCAGGACGAGCCCGACGTAAGTTCCGAGCGTTCGATCAGCATGACGTCGCTCCAACCGGCCTTGGCGAGATGGTAAAGCACCGAACACCCAACGACGCCGCCGCCGATTACCACTGCCCTGACATGCGATTTCATGGTCTGACCCCCAGTCTTGAATCGGTTGCCAGATTGCGAAATCGGATAATGGTGCACAAGTGTCAGATGCGACATCGGCGTCGATTCCTGCACGCGGCGTGTTGCCATTTGAAATCAAGGCAATAGTTTTCGTGATTGGCCCTTATTTTGACTCCACTTTATGGGTTAGAAGGATTCAGGCCCTGTTCATGATGGGCCTGTAGATTGGATTTGATGAGACACGCGCCAGACATCCATTGTGTAGCGCGCGGCCGTAGGTGGCTGCGAGTGTCTCCGCGCGTCCGGAGCCTGGCGGCTGGTGTGCTCGCTGCCGCGCTGGCGACGGCGCCCGTTCCTGCCCAGGCCTTCGAGATATTCGGGTTCAAGCTCTTCGAAAGCGAGGAGGCCGACCAGATCGAGATTGCGGATCCGTTGAACTACTCCGTGACGCTGGAGCTGCGCGGTGGAGATCCGGATGGCAGCCTGAAAGCGGAGCTGGAAGCGGCTTCGCAACTGGTTCAGGGCGAAGATCGACCGGTTTCAGGCTCGGTCGGCCTGATCCAGCGGGCCAATGGTGATTTCGAGCAACTTGTCGCAGCGCTTTATGAAAACGCCCGCTATGCCGGTGAAGTCCGCATCATGCTTGACGGTCGCAATCTTGCGGACCTGCCGCCGGATGCGGATCTGCGCGGGCAGGCTCCGGTTCCCGTGCGTATCGAGATCGTGCCGGGATCCCCGTTCCGGTTCGGTCAACTGGAGGTCCGGAATGCGGACGGGCAGAGCCTGGATCCGGACGTCGATGCGTTTGCGACCGGAGAGATTGCCCGGTCGACGGCAATTCTCGATGCGGAAGAGGCCCTGATCAGGGATCTCAAGGCAAACGGGCACCCGCTGGCGAAAGTCAGCGGTCGGGATGTCGTCGCGGACCATTCGAACGGCGTGATCGACGTTTCGCTGAGTGTCGATGCGGGGCCGGTCGCTCCGTTCGGCCAGACGGATGTCGAGGGTGCTCAATCGGTTGATGCCGAATTCATCGCCATGATGGCCGGTGTTACCGAAGGGGAGCGCTACGACCCGGAAACCCTCGCGGCCGCTGCCCGGCGGCTGCGTGCGCTGGAGGTGTTCTCAAGCGTGACCGTGCGCGAAGCCGAGGGGCTCGCTGCGAACGGATCGGTTCCCGTTGACGTCACGGTTTCGGAACGCAAGCACCGCTATCTGGGCTTGGGCGCCACCTACTCCTCGACCGACGGTGGCGGGCTGGAGGCCTATTGGGGGCACAGGAATCTGTTCGGACGCGCCGAGAAATTCAGGATCGAGGGATCTGTCAGCGGCCTTGGCAGCACGAGCGACGCCGACGACATGACCTGGCGCGGCGCCGCCCTGTTCGAAAAGCCGGGTGTTCTGGGCCCGGCCTCGAAGTTCACGTCCCGTCTGGAAGTCGAGCAGGAGAACCCGGACGCCTTCAGACGGTTCTCGGTGGTGGGCGCGGTCGGCCTGACCTATGAGCTTACGCCGGAACAGACGGTTTCGGGCGGCCTGGAGGTGGAATATGCAAGGACCACCGACAGCTTCAACGCGGATCTGGAGACGCTGACGCTCGCGGTTCCGCTCGAATATGTTCGCGACACCCGCGACAGCAAGCTGAACCCGACCTCCGGGACGCGATTGTCGCTGCTCGTCGAACCTGCCCACGAAATCAATCGAGGCGCCACTTTCGTCAAGCTCAGGGCGGAAGGCTCGGCTTACCGGGCGATCGACGACGAAAAGCGGTTCGTGCTGGCCGGCCGCGTTGCCGCGGGTGCGATCTATGGTGCAAACCTTTCGGCTGTTCCGGCCAATCGCCGGTTTTATGCCGGCGGCGGCGGCTCGGTCCGCGGTTACGGCTTCCAGGATATCGGTCCGCGCGATGCGACCGGAAAACCCACCGGAGGATTGTCCGTCATCGAAAGCTCGGCGGAGCTGCGGATCCGCATCACCGATACCATCGGTGTGGTGCCGTTCGTCGATGCAGGGCTTGTCAGCGCCGGTTCCGATTTCTCGAATGCCCGTTTCAAGGCAGGCGCGGGCCTCGGGCTGCGGTACCTGACCCCGTTCGGGCCGCTCCGGGTCGATGTGGCGCTGCCGCTCAACAAGGACGCCGGCGATCCCGACTACGGTCTCTATGCCGGGATCGGACAGGCATTCTAGGATGTCGGAAGAGGTTAAACCCAGGCGGCGGCCGGGCAGGGTCTGGCGGCTTTTGCGATGGGTCGTCGTCTTCTGTCTGCTGGTCAGCGCGTTGGCGGTGTTTCTGGTCGCGACCACCCCTGGCGGCAGGTTGATCGCCCTGACATTGAACCGGCTCGGATCCGGCGCCGAGCGCAGCGTCGAGATAGACCGCATCGAGGGGCTGCTGTCCGGCTCCACGCGCATCGGTCACGTGCTTGTCACGGACGGTTCGGGTGAACCCTGGTTGTTGATCAAGGGCATAGAGATTGACTGGTCACCGCTGGCGCTGATCTCTGCCGGCCTTGCCATTGATGATCTTCGCGTCGAGCGCATCGAATTTGCCCGTCCGCCCGAAACTTCGGATGCGGCGGAGGAAAGCGAAGGCGGCGGTTTCCAGCTGCCGCTCGCAGTCAATGTCAAACGGTTCACCGCGCCCGATATTCTGCTCGGGGAAGCTGTCGCGGGCCGCGTTGCGCGGTTCGAGGCGAGCGGAAGCCTGGCTGTCGATGCCGCCCTGTCCACCGCGATGGCCGATCTCACGCTCAACAGGATCGACGGGGTTGGCGGTCAGTTTACGGTTGATGCCGATTATCTCGAAAGCGAGGAGCGTTTCAATATCTCGGCCAACCTGAGCGAACCGGCCGGCGGCGTGATGGCGCATCTCCTCAACCTCTCTCCCGAGGATGCGATCAGCCTGTCGGCGACCTCGCAAGGCTCGCTTGCCGACTGGCGTCTGTCGGTCGATGGTTCGATCAACAATGAAGCGGTGGCTTCGGCGAACTTGAAGGTAGTCGCCGGGGACGCGGGTGACGCGGTCTCGCTGGAGGCCGAAGGCTCGATTGATCGCTTTCTCCCGCCGGCAATCGCACAGCTTGCCGAGGGGCGCTCGGACCTGCTTCTCGAAGGCCTCATCGAGCCGGATCGAGCCGGCGCGGTGATCGACGTGTTCACCTACACCTCGACGCGGCTGACCGCCCAGGGCCGGGGGCGGGTGGCCCGTGAGGGCGAGGTGAACCTGTCCGCCTCCGTGTCGCCGAGAACCAGTTCAGCAATGCTCGAATTCGGGGAGGGCGCATCGGCCTTGCGTCTCTCCGTCCCGGAGACCGAGATCCGGATCTCGGGGAGTGCCGAGGAGGCCTCGGTGCGGCTTGTGACATCGATCGCCGACATCAGCGGTTCAGAATTCAGCGCCGATAATGTTGCGGCGGTGGTGGATTTCGACCGCTTCTCGGTGGCAACCCAAAGCGGGGAAGGCCAGGTCGAGATCCGGATCGGCGCCATCGGCTCGGCCAACGACATCTTTGCGCGCGCCGTAGCCGGAGGCGTCAATCTCGGCGGCGATATCGCCCTGGGAGAGGATGGCGCCATCACCAGCGAAGAGCTTGCCATTCGCTCCGGGGTCGCCGATCTCGGCCTGGCCTCGCTCACCATCTCTCCCGCGCGCGATGTGAGCGTGCGCCTGTCGGGTACCATGCGCAGCGCCATAGTTTCCGAGCAGGCGGAATCGCTTCTCGGCCAATCGGTCGATTTTTCCGCCGACCTGTCGCGGAGTGCTGACGGGGTGTCTGCCGTGCGCGATCTGGTGATGAGTTCACCCCGGGTGGAGGTCATGGGCGAGGCGCAGCTTGATGCCGAGGGTGAGATCGCAGCGGAGCTATCCGCCGTGCTCGCTGACATTTCAGGACTGGGAGAAGGCCTTTCCGGCGGGTTGCAGCTTGAGGCGGTGGTCAGCGGAACGACGCAGGCCCCTGGTTTTGACGCCAGTCTGACCGGATCCGATCTCATCGTGCAGGGCCGGGACCTCTCCGATCTCCGGCTTGAGGCAGACGGCGTGGCCGATCCTGCGTCGCCCAGCGCCACGGTTTCCCTGAGCGGTACCCTCGACGGACAGGCAATCGACGGGTCGGCAAAGCTTGGTCGGGTCGACGGCGTTATCCGTGTTGACCCCTTGCGGTTTCAGGTGGCCGAGAACCTGATTTCGGGTTCCCTGGTGCTTGACGATGCCTTCCGGCCCGAGGGAACGGTCAATCTTGAGCTCGGTGACATCGCCTCGCTCTCGGCGCTGGCCTTGCAACAGATTGACGGAAGCGGTGGCGGTACCCTTCAGTTTGATGTTCGTGACGGCGAGGCAGTGGCCGAAGTCGCGCTGCAGTTTCCCGAAATCACCCATCCGAGCGCGGAAATACGCGACGCGAGCGTCGAGCTGGTGATTGAAGACTATCTCGGTGCGCCGCGACCGACCGGCAGCCTGGCTGTGACATCGGTCCGGGCCGGAACCAACGACGTGTCGGGGCTGAATGTGGAGTTTGCGCAGACCAGCGGCTGGACCGAGTTCGACGCCGAGGCCCGGGCGGCGGGTTTTCCGGTGACGGTGGGCGGCCGGGTGAAACCGGGTGACGCTGGGGTCGAAATCGAGCTTGAGACTGCCCGGACAAGCTACAAGGGGCTGACGATTGCGCTCAGCGGGCCGGCGCGGACGGTGGTGAAGGATGGCGTTGCGCAGATCGAAAGGCTGGTGATCTCGCCCGGCGGCGGTGAAGTCTCCGTCACCGGGAGCGCCGGAGGGGAAAGTCTCGACATCAATGCCGCTGTTTCCTCCCTGCCTCTGAGCCTCGTCAATGCGCTCGCGCCGGGGACCGGCTTGTCGGGTACCATCTCGGGACGTGTCGATGTCACGGGATCGCCGTCATCCCCGCAGGTCCGCTACGATCTCAGGGGCAGCGGCGTGGGTGCAGCTGCGGCATCGACGATCGCGGATGTCGCGTTGTCGGTGGATGCGTCTGGCGGATTCAGCGATGGCCGGTTGAGTTTTGACGCACGGGCGAATGGCGGCGGCCTTTCCTTTGCCATCGATGGCGGCCTTGATACCGGCGGGTCACAGCAGCTTTCGGTGCGCATCAACGGCACTGCACCGTTCTCGCTGCTGTCGGCCCAACTGGCGCAACAGGGCATCGCGCTCAGCGGTGCGGCAAATGTCGACCTGACCGTCAACGGATCGCCTGCCTCGCCAGCAATTTCAGGGTCGATCACGACGTCGAACGCGCGTCTCGTCGATTCCCGCAGCGGGATCGCGCTCGAGAACCTCTCCACTGATATCGGTGTGGCATCGGACCGGGTGACCATCCGGTCACTGTCCGGTGAATTGTCCTCCGGAGGGCGCATCCGCGGATCGGGAACGGTCGGCATAGCCCCGGGATCCGGTTATCCGGCGGATCTCGACCTCAGGGTCGAGCGGGGGCGGTATGCCGACGGCCAGCTGGTGGCGACCCGCTTCGATGCGGAGCTTTCGCTTTCGGGAGCGCTGGTCGACCGTCCGACATTGGGTGGCCTGGTGCGGCTGGACGAAACCACAATCTCGATTCCCGACACGTTGCCGGCGTCGATCGCCCAGCTCGATGTCACCCACAGGAACGCGCCTGCGGCAGTCACGGCGCAGTCTGAAAGGCTGTCTCCGGACCAGAGCGGGAGCTCCTCCGGCGGCCTCGGGCTTGATCTCACCGTGCAGGCGAACCGGATCTTCGTGCGCGGGCGTGGCCTCGATGCGGAACTCGGAGGGTCGGTGCAGTTGAGCGGGAGCACAGGTGCTCCCGTGGCCTCGGGAGGATTCGATCTTCTGCGCGGCCGGCTCACGGTGCTTGGCAAGCGGCTCGATTTTGACAGAGGCAGGCTTGGCTTTGCCGGTTCAGTGGTGCCGATTCTCGATTTCGCGGCATCGACACGCTCCGGCAGCACGACCGTGACCGTGCTGGTTACGGGGCCTGCCAACCAGCCGCGCTTCAACTTCACCTCGAGCCCGCAACTGCCGGAGGACGAGGTGCTGGCGCAGTTGATCTTCGGACGCTCGCTCGACGACCTTTCGCCGCTCCAGATCGCCCAATTGGCCGAGGCTGCGGGGCAACTGACCGGCGTTGTCAGCGGCGGCGGCCTTGTCGAGCGGTTGCGCCGGGCCACCGGCGTCGACGACATCGACGTGCGCACGGACGAGGAGACTGGCGAGACCTCGATCGGGGTGGGCAAGTATCTCAACGACAACACTTACCTGGGTCTGGAAAGCGGCTCGTCCGCCGGCTCGGGCAAGGCGCGGATCGATCTCGATATCGGTCGCGGGATAAAGCTCCGTGGCGAGGCCGATTCAAGCGGTGAAACCAAGGGCGGCATCTTCTTCGAGCGGGAATACTGAAGCCAAGACTGCCTTCGTGGCGGTCGCGGATTGACGGTGTCGAAGTCCTCGAGCGGGCATCTCGCGGCGTTCACCGCAAATTGACCACGGATCTGGTCCGTACAGGGCCAATCGGGCAAGCCGGCGATTGAAAACATGCCGTCAGCGCCCCATTTCTGTTTCACACAGTCTGCTTCCAGCAAGGAGCTTCCATGACCAAGACATTCACCAGATCCGATGATGCGATCGCAAAACTGACGCCGGAGCAGTTCCGGGTCACCCAGAGGAATGGCACGGAGCGGCCCTTCACCGGAGAATACAACAACAACAAGGCTGCCGGCATCTATGTCGACATCGTCTCCGGCGAGCCGCTGTTTGCCTCCTCGGACAAGTTTGAGAGCGGCTGCGGCTGGCCCAGTTTCACCAAGCCGATCGAGCCCGCGCATGTCACCGAACTCCGCGATACCAGCCACGGCATGGTTCGCGTCGAGGTTCGCTCCAAACATGGCGACAGTCATCTCGGGCACGTGTTTCCCGACGGTCCGCAGGATCGCGGCGGGCTTCGCTATTGCATCAATTCCGCGTCGCTGCGGTTCATTCCCAAGGCCGAGATGGCCGCGGAGGGCTACGGCGACTATGTTGACCAGGTGGAGGATATCTAGATGAGCGAACGCGCAGTATTGGCCGGCGGCTGTTTCTGGGGCATGCAGGACCTCATCCGCAAGCTTCCCGGTGTTGAAGACACCCGTGTGGGCTACACCGGTGGGGACGTGAAGAACGCCACCTACCGCAATCATGGCACCCATGCGGAAGGCATCGAGATCGTGTTCGATCCCGCGCGGATCAGCTATCGCGAGCTGCTCGAATTCTTTTTCCAGATCCACGATCCGACCACGCGGAACCGCCAGGGCAACGACGTGGGCATGTCCTACCGTTCGGCGATCTATTTCTGCAACGAGCAGCAGCGCGCAACGGCGCTTGACACCATCGCCGACGTGAACGCCTCCGGCCTCTGGCCCGGAAAGGTGGTCACGGAGGTCGAGCCGGTGGGTGATTTCTGGGAGGCCGAACCCGAGCACCAGGACTATCTTGAGCGGATCCCGCACGGCTATACCTGTCATTTCCCGAGGCCCGACTGGGTGCTGCCCAAGCGGGATGCCGCGGAATAGACCGAAGGGCGGTCCAGACAGTTCGAGGAACGGAGGGGCCGGCGAAAGCCGGTCGCTCGCTTTTTGAAACCCGGTTCATGCCGGAGCAGAATCAGGAATGAGCATCATGGGATCTGCAGCGTTCAATTTCGACAACAGCTACGCACGCGATCTCGAAGGGTTCTACGTGCCATGGAAGGGGGCCGAGGTGCCCGCACCAAAAATGGTGCGCTTCAATCGGAGACTGGCCGAGGACCTCGGCCTCGATGGGGATGCGCTCGACACGGATGCGGGCGCCGCCATCTTCGCCGGTCACGCGTCGCCGGAAGGCGCTTCCCCGCTCGCCATGGCCTATGCGGGGCATCAGTTCGGCGGTTTCTCGCCGCAACTGGGCGATGGCAGGGCCTTGTTGCTCGGTGAGGTTATCGACCGCGACGGCAAGCGCCGCGACATCCACCTGAAGGGTTCGGGACGGACGCCGTTTTCCCGCGGGGGCGACGGCAAGGCGGTTCTCGGACCCGTGCTGCGCGAATACATCCTCGGCGAGGCGATGCATGCGCTTGGCGTGCCTTCCACCCGGGCGCTGGCCGCCGTGACGACAGGCGAAGAGGTCATGCGGCAAAACGGGATGGAGCCGGGCGCCGTGCTGGCTCGGGTGGCGTCGAGCCACTTGCGGGTGGGCACATTCCAGTTCTTTGCGGCCCGTGGCGAGACCGACCGCCTGCGGCAGCTGGCCGATTACGCCATCGCGCGGCATTATCCGGAGCTTGCCGAAAGCGATGACCGGTACATCGGTCTTCTGACGGCGGTGCGCGACCGGCAGGCCGAACTGATCGCGAAGTGGATGCATCTCGGTTTCGTGCACGGGGTGATGAACACCGACAACATGACGATTTCAGGCGAGACCATCGACTACGGGCCGTGCGCCTTCATCGATGGATACGACCCTGCGGCCGTGTTCAGTTCGATCGACAGCCAGGGGCGGTATGCCTATGGCAACCAGCCCAAGATTGCGCAATGGAACCTGGCGCGGCTTGCGGAGACGCTTCTGGACCTGATCAATCCCGACGACAGCGACGATGCGGTCACACAAGCGAGTGAGGTGATCAACGGGTTTCCGGAGGTCTATCAGCGGGCATGGATTTCGGGCATGCGTGCCAAGCTCGGTCTTTCAGGACAGGAGGAGCAGGATATCGAAGTTGCGACCGGCCTGCTGGCGGTGATGGAAACGCAAGCCGCCGATTTCACCCGGGTGTTTCGCAGCCTTTTCGGCGCTATCGAGGGCGAGGCTTCCGGGGCCCGGGCGCTGTTTGCCAATCCCGCCGGCTTCGACATCTGGCTTGGCAAATGGCGTGACCGGCTGGCGCGCGACCCGATGCCGGAGAGCGAACGCCGGACGGCGATGGACCGGGCGAACCCCGTCTACATACCGCGCAATCATCTCGTCGAGGCTGCGCTCTCGGATGCCACCAACGGCGATCTCTCGACCTTCGAGCGGTTGATGGAGGCCCTGTCCGATCCGTTCACGCCGCGTGCGGGTCTTGACATCCATGCACTCGGCGCACCCGGCGATTTCGGACCCTACACGACCTATTGCGGCACCTGATCGGGCTTGCGACAGACGCGGGCGCAGTCTGCTGACTGCCGTCAGAGGTCATGACAGGCATTCATGGGACACGGGTGGCTATCGCTTGACCTTGCCGACATGGTCATCCCTGTGGCAACTGGTTGCAACTCGGATGCGACAGAGGGGCGGCGGCAATGGGGATCGAACTTGACTGGGTGGTGCTGGCCATCCTCGCGGCCTTCATCGTCTATTCGCTGCTTACCAGTGCGATTAACCGATCGCTGATAACGCTTCCCATCATCTTCATGTGTCTGGGGTTTTTGGTTGCCGAGCCGCTGAACGCGGCTGCGCCGTCCGAGGTGCTGGGTGAAGGCAAGCGCTTGCTGGCCGAAATCACGCTTGTGCTCGTCCTGTTTTCCGATGCTTCCCGGGTGCAGTTTGCCAAACTGAAGCAGACCTGGGTTCTGCCGGCCCGGATGCTGCTGATCGGGCTTCCCCTGTCGATCGGGATCGGGACCGTCGTCACGTTGCTGGTCAACCCGGCGGGCGGGCTCGCCATGGCGCTGCTGACGGCCGCAGTGCTTTCGCCGACCGACGCGGCTCTGGGCCTGCCGGTCGTTGCGAGCCCGCAGGTGCCGGACGAGTTGAGGGAGACCGTCAATGTCGAGAGCGGCCTGAATGACGGCTTGGTTCTGCCCTTCGTGCTGCTTGGCGCAACCCTGGCCGCGGCGGGAGGATCCTTGGAGCAGACCGATGGTCTGGCGCTGTCCGCGCTCTCGCAGATCGTGCTTGGCCCCCTGGCCGGTCTCGGCGTGGGGTGGCTTGTGGCAAAGGCCATGGATTTTGCCCAGACCCGCGAGCTCACGGCGGAGTCGGCGGAGGGCGTGGTGTTCCTCGCCACCGCCTTTGCGGCCTATGTGGCGGCCCAGGTGATCGGCGGCAACGGCTTCATCGCCGCTTTCGTCGCGGGCATGGTCTTCGGCAACACCTACCGGCACGATATCCGCTTCGTGCATGAATTCATGGAAGGGGCAGGGCAGCTTCTCACCATGTCGGCATTTCTGGTCTTCGGGGCGCTCTTGTTGCCCGACGGGCTTGCCCACGTGACGCCAAGGGCGGTTGTGATCGCGATCCTGTTTCTCACCGTGGTCCGGATGGGGGCGATCTGGCTGTCCCTGACCGGCAGCGGACTGCGCAGCCGGGAAAAGCTGTTCCTCGGCTGGTTCGGACCGCGAGGCCTGGCCTCCATTCTGTTTACCCTGGTGGTGATGGACGAATTCGATATCCCCGGAGAGGCGGAGCTTCTGTCGTGCGTCTCGATGACCGTGGCTTTCTCGATCATCGCGCACGGGCTTTCCGCAACCCCGCTCGCCCGTCGCATCGGCCGCCCGGGCGAGAGCGGCGATCCGTGACACATCCCTGTTACGGCGGCAGGCTAGGCATGGCGGGTGTTCAACAGGAGAGTTTTCGCATGCCGCCCCCGATGATCCGCCTTGCCTTCGCCGTTTCAGTTTTTGGGGGATCGCTCGCAATCCCGGTGCTCGCGGCCGAGGTCCAGGTCGGGCCTCGCCCGGCGTTTCTGGTGAGCAAGATGGCCGACGGACCGCTCAAGGAAAAGCTCGCCGCCTGTGCGCCCAACCCGGTTTCACGCACGCTGTTTTCAATTGGGCACCGCGGCGCGCCGTTGCAGTTTCCCGAGCATACGCGCGAATCCTACGAGGCCGCGGCTAAAATGGGTGCGGGGATCATCGAATGCGACGTAACGTTTACCAGCGACAGGGAACTTGTCTGCCGCCATGCGCAGGACGATCTGCACACCACGACGAACATTCTTGCAACGCCGCTTGCGGAAAAGTGCTCGCGCGGTTTCACGCCTGCGGCTGAGGGCAGTGATGCGTCCGCCGAATGCCGTGCCTCCGACATCACCCTCGATGAGTTCCTGAGCCTGACCGGCAAGATGGACGCCGCCGACCGAACGGCCCGGACGGTCGAGGACTACATGGATGGCACCGCGGGATGGCGCACCGATCTCTATGCCGCAGCCGGTGGCACGGTGATGACGCACAAGCAGTCGATCGCGCTGATTGCGGCACTGGGCGGCAAGTTCACGCCGGAACTGAAAGCGCCCGTTGTCGCCATGCCGTTCGATGGCTTCACCCAGGCCGATTACGCCCAGAAACTGATCGACGAGTACAAGGCCGCCGGCATTCCGGCAGCCGATGTCTGGCCGCAATCCTTCAATCTCGACGATGTGCTCTACTGGATCGAGAACGAGCCCGAGTTCGGTCGGCAGGCGGTGTTTCTCGATGGCCGCTCGAGCCGCGACGGTTTCGACCCTCTCGATCCCGCGTCCTTCAAACCCTCCATGCAGGACCTGGCGGACAAGGGGGTGAACTACATTGCGCCGCCGATGTGGATGCTGATGACGGTGGAGGAGGGGAAAATCGTTCCGTCTGCCTATGCGAAGGCGGCGCGAGCGGCGGGGCTTCAGATCATCGCGTGGTCCTTCGAGCGCTCGGGATCTCTTAAAAGTGGCGGCGGGTGGTACTACCAGTCGGTCGGCGATGTCATCGACAATGACGGTCAGATGTACGAGGTGCTCCATGTGCTGGCGCAGGATGTGGGCATTGTCGGCATGTTCTCCGACTGGCCGGCGACCGTGAGCTACTACGCAAGCTGCATGGGACTCGAGTAACCTCGAGGCGGACCTCAACCGGTTTTGGGCCGGGCGGCCTGCCTGCAGGGTACCGTCGGCGCGAAAACCGCCGCTTCGACGGGGTTTGCGCGCGCTTGCGGCAAAGAGTCTTCGTCATTTTGGCCGCGCGGGCTTGTGCTAACCGCTCCGGACAGTCAGAAACGGGGTGGATCGCCGCATCTGGCGGCCTGCCGTATCGGCATCGATCCCAACCCGGAAAGACTCCCGTTTGAAAAAGCAAGTACGTACGACCTTCACCGACCGTCGACAGGATGCGATGGAGGCGAAGAAGAAGCTTCTTGAAAAGATGAAGGCCGCGCCGAAGCCCGACGATCCTGAAATGGTGGCAAAGCGTGCCGAACGCGAAGCCGTGGCCAAGGCGCGCGAAGAGCGCCGCGCCGAGCGCGAGCGCGTCAAGCTCGAGGAGCAGCGGCTGAAGGCCGCCCAGGAGGCCGCCGAGGCCGAAGCCGCCTATGCCGCCGAACATGCCGACCGGCTCGCCCGCGAGGAAGAAGACAAGGCCCGCGCCGAACGCGCCGTCGCCGACATGGCGGCCATGAAGGAAAAGCGCGACAAGCGCTACGCGGCCCGCAAGGCGCGCAAGTAAGGTTGACGGGCGAGGGAATGTTTCGCATCCCGCCGATCGGCTCTCCCGAAAATTCGCCGTACGACATCTGACCTGCGGATGCGGCTGCAGCCCGCGCGTGACAGGGGCACCGACGGTCCGTGGGATGCTGCTTTCCGGTTTCTGTCTGTGACAGACCGGAATGCGGGGCGCTCGGGCGTGCCCGAATGGAATGCTCGGGTGTCGGCATTGGCTCGCAGTTTCTGCAGCTTGCACTGGAACGTTGCCCTGCGATGGTGCGTCGGTGGGATCGTCGTCACGGAATGGATCCTAGGGTCAAGCCCTAGGATGACGAAGTGTGCGTGGGAGCTGCGATGCGCGCCTCTCCCATTTGCACCAGTCCTGCCGTTGTAATCGGTCCATCTCCTCGGCCCAATTCTCTCCGTCGTCATCCTCGGCCTCCGAGCCGAGGATCCATTCCGTGATGCCGCAACCTGCGGTATCCTCTGCGGATGACGGGCTATGTCTACATGCTTGCAAGCCGGAAGGGCGGGACCATTTATATCGGCGTGACCAATGATCTGGGGCGGCGGATTCCTGAGCATGCGGCTGGCACCGGTTCGCGCTTCACCAGCAAGTACGGTGTCCGCCGGCTGGTCTGGTATGAAGAGCATTTTGACATCCGCGATGCCATCCAGCGCGAAAAGTCACTCAAGCGCTGGCCGCGGCAATGGAAGATTGATCTGATTGAAAGGGACAACCCCGAGTGGGCAGAGCTGTTTCGCGGCATCGGGTGGTGACGGGCGATGCGGATCGACTGTTTCTTCGGCTCGGTCGATGTCTTGCGATGGTGCGTCGGTTGGACCGGCATCACGGAATGGATCCTAGGGTCAAGCCCTAGGATGACGAAGGGGTGAGGTGACGCGCGGTGCACGCCTCTGGCATTTGCACCCGTCTTGCCGTTGCAATCGGTCTACCTTCCCGGCTCAACCCTCAGCGTCGTCATCCTCGGCCTCCGAGCCGAGGATCCATTCCGTGATGTTAATTTCGCACTTAAATCTATTCGCTGCTCAAATCGGACTTAATCGGAATTCCCCGTTTCTTAGCCTCGCTCAGGAAGTCGACAGCGTTTTGCGGAAGTTTGCGTTTTTGTCCCGCTTTTTTCCTTCTCTCACGGTCTAGTTCTTCAATTCGTATCGCTGCCGATTGGCGACTTACGCCAAAATTGTTCTGGATATCGTCAGCGGTGTTGAATTTTTCAGCAAGGTCTGTTGGCATCAGAAAAAACGAGGCAAATGCATTCGCCTCAGATTCTTGGGTTTTTGTGAACGGGTCACGATACATTGATGGGTCATTTGAGCGGGCTGTGTAGGCCGTGTGACCAAGAAAAAGGTGCCCAATTTCATGGGCCACCGTAAACCTCGCTCGTGGATCTCCGCTTACAAGCGCCTGCCAAATACTCTCTCGTATCGAAATGTGCTTGCATTCAGTATCCGCAAATGCTTCGGCATTTGGCATTGCGCTGTCAGGCAATCTAACTATCTGAAATGTTGGAAATATTGATTTCAGTCGAGGGAATACGACGTTGAAGAAATCAACGAAGCAGACATCGCCAAGCTTGAGGTGGCTCCTCACCGTTTCAGATGTCTCCTTGATTTGTCGCATGCGGTATTCAGGTATTTGCATAGCAATTCCTCGACGTAGTTAGCGCATTACGCGCAGCGGTTTTTGTTTCCCCCTTCATTATTGCACCAGCCCGGAGCTTTCGCCCCGGGCTGATCTCTTCACTTCAATCCGATCTTACGAACAGCCGCTCGTCGAGCCACAGGTGTCGCACTTCTCGCAGGTGCCGTTCCGCACCATGGTGAAGTTCTGGCATTCGGAGCACATGTTGCCGGTGTAGCCCTGCATGATCGACTTGGCGCGGCGGTCGGCCTCGAGCTTCTTGGCGTCGGCAGCGTCTGCCTTGGCGGTCCTGGCGTCGTCGGCGGCATCGTCGGAGAACAGCGTCTCCTCGATCTCGATTTCCGCTGCCAGTTCCTCGGCGCGCTCCTCGTAGTCGCGCTTGAAGGCGGTGGCGCCGTCGGTCGCGATTGCCTCGGGCTGCGCCTTGACGGCCAGATTGCCCGATCCCTTGGCGGAGAAGGAGGCGGTGATCACCGAGGCGCCGGATCCCGGCTTGGCGGGTGCCGCCTGGCCCTTGGGCTCGGCGGTGCCACCGGCATTGGCCGCCGATCCGGCACCGGTCACGACCTTGAGCGAGGCGCCGCGGGTCAGACCCTTGGAGAAGGGTTGTGCCTTGCCTTCCGATATCCCCTTGCCGAGCGCGGTGTTGGTGAAGTCGGACGTGTCGACATGGGCCAGATCGTGGCGTGCCAGGTAGGACACGGCCAGTTCGCGGAAGATGTAGTCGAGGATCGATGTCGCGTTCTTGATCGCGTCATTGCCCTGAACCATGCCGGCCGGTTCGAACTTGGTGAAGGTGAAGGCCTCGACATATTCCTCGAGCGGCACGCCGTACTGGAGGCCGAGCGAGATGGCGATGGCGAAGTTGTTCATCATCGCGCGGAAGGCAGCACCCTCCTTGTGCATGTCGATGAAGATCTCACCCAGACGCCCGTCGTCGAATTCGCCTGTGCGCAGGTACACCTTGTGGCCGCCGATCACGGCCTTCTGGGTGTAGCCCTTGCGGCGGTTCGGCAGCTTCTCGCGGTCGCGGTAGAGCCGCTCGACCACGCGCTCGACGATCTTCTCGGTCACCTGGACGGCCTGGGCGGCGGCGGGCATGGCCACCAGCGCCTCGATGGCGTCGTCCTCGTCGTCCTCGTCCTCGATCAGCGAGGCGTTGAGCGGCTGGGAGAGCTTCGAGCCGTCGCGGTAGAGCGCGTTGGCCTTCAGCGCCAGCTTCCAGGACAGCATGTAGGCGTTCTTGCAGTCATCGACGGTGGCCTCGTTGGCCATGTTGATGGTCTTGGAGATCGCGCCGGAGATGAACGGCTGGGCAGCCGCCATCATGCGGATGTGGCTTTCCACCGACAGGTAGCGCTTGCCGATCTTGCCGCAGGGATTGGCGCAATCGAACACCGGGTAGTGCTCGGTCTTCAGGTGCGGCGCGCCCTCAAGCGTCATCGCACCGCAGACGTGGATGTTGGCGGCTTCGATGTCCTTCTTCGAAAACCCAATGGCTGCCAGCATGTCGAAGGCAAAGTCGTCCATCTGCTCGTCGGTCAGGCCGAGGGTTTCCTTGCAGAAGTCCTCGCCCAGCGTCCACTTGTTGAACACGAACTTGATGTCGAAGGCTGCCTTGGTGGCGGCGTTGATCGCCTCGATCTTGTCGTCGGTGAAGCCCTTGGCCTTGAGCGAGCCGGGATTGACGCCCGGCGCCTGGTTGATGTTGCCGTGGCCGACCGCATAGGCCTCGATCTCGGCAAGCTGGGCCTCGGAATAGCCAAGCGTCCTGAGTGCCTCGGGAACGGCGTTGTTGATGATTTTGAAGTAGCCGCCGCCGGCGAGCTTCTTGAACTTCACAAGCGCGAAGTCGGGCTCGATGCCGGTGGTGTCGCAGTCCATCACCAGGCCGATGGTGCCGGTCGGCGCGATCACCGAGACCTGGGCATTGCGGTAGCCGTTCTTCTCACCCAGTTCGAGAGCCTTGTCCCAGGCGGCTGTCGCATGGGCGATCAGGTCCTGGTCGGGGCATTCGCCATGGACGAGCGGCACCGGATTGACCGACAGGCCCTCGTAGCCGCCGGCCTCGCCATGGGCCGCGCGGCGATGGTTGCGGATCACGCGAAGCATGTTGTCCTTGTTGTCCTTGTAGCCCGGGAAGGCGCCAAGCTCTCCGGCGATCTCGGCGGAGGTGGCGTAGGACACGCCGGTCATGATCGCGGTCAGCGCACCGCAGATGGCGCGGCCTTCCTTGGAGTCATAGGGAATGCCGGTGGTCATCAGCAGGCCGCCAATGTTGGCGTAGCCCAGGCCGAGGGTGCGGTACTTGTAGGAGAGTTCGGCAATCTGGCGCGAGGGGAACTGCGCCATCATCACCGAGACTTCCAGAACGACGGTCCAGAGACGGACGGCGTGCTCGTAATCGGCGATGTCGATGCGCTTGGTGTCCTGGTCCTTGAAGCGCAGCAGGTTGAGCGAGGCAAGGTTGCAGGCCGTGTCGTCAAGGAACATGTATTCCGAGCACGGGTTGGACGCGCGGATGGGGCCTGCGGCGGGGCAGGTGTGCCAGTCGTTCATGGTGGTGTTGAAGTGCAGGCCCGGATCGGCTGACGCCCAGGCGGCATGGCCGATCTGTTCCCACAGGTCGCGGGCCTTGAGCGTCTTCATCACCTTGCCGTCCTTGCGGGCGGTCAGGTTCCAGTCGCCGTCTTCTTCGACGGCGCGCAGGAAGTCGTCCTTGATGGAGACCGAGTTGTTGGAATTCTGGCCCGAAACCGTGAGGTAGGCTTCCGAATCCCAGTCGGTGTCATAGGTCTTGAACTCGAGGTCGGTGTAGCCCTGCCGCGCGAACTGGATGACGCGCTTGACGTAGTTCTCGGGCACCTGGCTCTTCTTGGCGGCCTTGATCTCGCGCTTGAGCGCGGGGTTCTGGTTCGGGTCGAAGCAGGCGTCGTTGTCGGCCTCGCAGTTGAGGCAGGCCTTCATGATGGCCTTGAGGTGACCGGAGACGATCTTCGAGCCGGTGACGAGGGCCGCGACCTTCTGCTCTTCCTTGACCTTCCAGTTGATGTAGTCCTCGATATCGGGGTGATCGATGTCGACCACCACCATCTTGGCCGCGCGGCGGGTGGTGCCGCCCGACTTGATGGCGCCGGCAGCGCGGTCGCCGATCTTGAGGAAGCTCATCAGGCCCGACGACTTGCCGCCGCCCGAGAGCTTTTCGCCTTCGCCGCGAAGGTGCGAGAAGTTGGATCCGGTGCCAGAGCCGTATTTGAACAGGCGCGCCTCACGCACCCACAGATCCATGATGCCATTGTCGTTGACGAGATCGTCCTCGACCGACTGGATGAAGCAGGCATGCGGCTGCGGGTGCTCGTAGGAGGACTTCGATTTGACGAGCTTGCCGGTGAACGGGTCGACGTAGAAGTGGCCCTGGCCGGGGCCGTCGATGCCATAGGCCCAATGCAGGCCGGTGTTGAACCACTGCGGGGAGTTCGGTGCGACGCGCTGGGTGGCGAGCATGTAGGCGAGTTCGTCCATGAAGGCGCGGGCATCTTCTTCCGAGGTGAAGTAGCCGCCCTTCCAGCCCCAGTAGGTCCAGGTGCCGGCAAGCCGGTCAAAGACCTGACGCGCGTCGGTTTCCGAGCCGTAGCGCTCGTCTTCGGGGAGTTCGGCGAGCGCATCCTCGTCGGCGACCGAGCGCCACAGCCACGAGGGGACCGAGTTCTCCTCGACCTTCTTCAGACGCGCGGGAACGCCGGCCTTGCGGAAATACTTCTGGGCGAGAATATCGGCCGCGACCTGGCTGAACTGGGCCGGAACGTCAATGTCGGCAAGGCGGAAAACGATCGATCCGTCGGGCTGACGGATTTCGCTGGTTGCCTTGCGAAACTTGATCTCGGCGTAGGCGGATTGGCCCTCTTTTGTGAACCGGCGTTCAATGCGCATTGTCGTCCTCTTTTTGAATTTGCAGTCGAACGCTTTCTTGCGTCGCGACAATATCTTCCCCGCAGGCCGCACAGTCATTGGCAGCCAGTTTCTCGACTCGGTCACTCAGTGTGGTCCCGCTGGAGGACCCTGTATATTGTGTCAGGATTGGCTGCAAACGCTAAATATAGTGTTAACAACTGATTTATGCCAGCCCCATTCCGCCTGTTGCGGCACCATTTTCCGGATCAGAACGCACCCCTCCGGCAACCGCGCGAAACCGCACGGAGACAGATATATGAACCGATCATGGTTGGATTTGACTGGCCTCGAAACTCTCCAGCCGCGCCGCCGCCGCAACGTTTGTCCTATAAGCAGCGACTCGGATGACTGCGTCAAGGGGTAGATTGTGACTGTTGGATGAACACCAGATCTTGTGCGGGAGCATTGTGGAAAACGAGGACAGATCGCGCCTGTGATCACAAAATGCTGGCCGGGGTGTTTTCAGGCTGAAGCGGCCGTTTTTCGCCAATCGGCAGCGACGGTTCGGTGCCCGAGAGGCCTTCGCCGGGCCGGAAATGTCCGAAAAAGCCGCGGTCATGGGAACCGTGTCGCGGGTCGCGCATCCGGTGTTGCAGCGGATATGGAGGGCAGGGAACGGCTGTCAGGCCACAGCGCTCAGTTGCATTGCATCGCGAATCACTTCGCGCAGGCCCGGCTCATCGACGAGACCGATGGCCTCGGGAATGGTGAACCATTTGCGGGTGCGCTCGCCCTTCTCGGGCCAGCGCTCTTCCTCGTCCGTCAGGTTGATCGAATACACCTCGACCGTGCAAAGCACGTCGCCGCGCCGTGCCCGCTGCTTGACGTAGCGATACTCCCCGGCAATCGCCGCCGAGGCGAGTTCCCCGCGCACGCCCGCTTCTTCCCAGGCCTCCCGCAGGGCGGCCTCCGCTCCGTTCTCGCCGTTTTCGATCCAGCCCTTCGGAACGATCCAGCGACCGGTATCGCGGCTCGTGATCAGCAGCAGTTCCCGCTCTTCGCCGACGTCGCGAAAGACCGCGGCCGCAGCCTGCCGAAACCGCCTGGCACGGCGTGATGCCTTGCTTCCGTCAGGTGAACGGAACAGGTCGAGCAGTTGGCGCAGTCGGTCAAAAGGGGTCATTTGGTGCGAATCGTCTCCTGTGAAAACAGTTGCATCCGAATATGTCGGTTTTGTTACACTAAAAACAAGTCGGCTAAGTTCTTTGTCGAGGAGTGCGGTATTCGATGAGCCTGCTTCAGGTTCAGAACGCGGAGACCGCGACGCGTCGACGAGGAAAAACATGGGGTTTGCGTCACTTCACGGAGCAGGGGGGTAAGCTGGCGGAAAGAGACTGCCGGAAACGAAGGAACGCGGCCGTAGCCGCGTTCCCCAAGGTCCAATCTTCTTCCAGGCGCGCCGGTGTCAGAACTCGTCCCATTGCTCGGCGACAGCGGCCGCCGCACCGCCGGAAGCCGCGACGCGCACCAGTGCTGAGCGTTGTGCGACCGCCTCCGGCCTTGCGGCCGGTCTGGTCCGGCCATGGTCTGCAGCGACCGCGCGCGGTGCGTTGCGCGCTGCGCCGGCCGGGGCCTCATTGACGTTGAAGACCGCAAGCTTGGCTGCCAGACCATCCGCATCGACGGCAAGCTGCCGGATCGACTTGGTCGCGTCGGAAACACGGCCGGCGTTCTGCTGTGTGGCCTGGTCCATCTGCGCGACAGCACTGTTGATCTCGGAAATGTCGTTTGCCTGTTCACGGGCCGAATCGACGATCGAGGCGATGTAGCTGTTGATCGTCTTGACCTGCTCGCCTATCGACTTGAGCGCGTCACCGGTCTTGTTGACCAGGGTCACGCCGGCTTCGACCTGCGACGAGGACTTCTCGATCAGCGCGTTGATGTCCTTGGCGGCGCTTGCGGACCGTTGCGCGAGTTCGCGCACTTCCTGGGCAACCACGGCAAACCCCTTGCCGGCCTCGCCGGCGCGCGCCGCCTCGACACCGGCATTGAGCGCCAGGAGGTTGGTCTGGAACGCAATGTCATCAATGATCGAGATGATCTGGCTGATCTGGCGCGAGGAGCTCTCGATTTCCGTCATCGCACCGACTGCTTCGGAGACGACGGACTCGGACTTGGCGGCGCCCTTCGTGGTTTCATCCACCACGCGGCCGGCTTCTCCGGCACGCTCCGAGGCCGAGCGCACGGTGTCTGCAATTCGGCCGATCGCAGCGGCGGTCTCCTCAAGCGTGGCTGCCTGCTGCTCGGTGCGCCGGGCGATATCCTCGGCATCGTTGCTCACGCCGTTGGACCCCTCGCGCATGGCAAGAGCGGATTGACCAAGCTCGCCGATGACCTGTTCCAGCGTCTCCATGGAGGAGTTGAAATCGACCCTGAGTTTTTCCAGCGAGCCGTCGAAGGCGTCATTGAGCCGGTAGCGGAGGTCGCCCTTCGACAGCTGGTCGAGGCCGCGCCCGAGTGAATCGACGGCAAACTGAAGCCGTTCGTTGTCCTTGGCGCGTTCGGCATCGCGGTTCTGCGCGTCCAGCATGTTCTGCTGCTGGGCGGCCTTGGCCTGTTCGGACATTTCCGTTGCATGTTCCGTGGCGGCGCGTGTTTCTTCCATCACCCTGTCATTCCGGGCGAATGCCGCAGCGAGTGAATGTCCCAGAGCGATGAGTGCGCCGGCCTCGAGGACGAGGATCACCGCATGCATGGCGACCCGGCCGAGATCCGCGGTGCCCGGGAAGACCGCAGCAGGAATGAGGAAGAACAAGACCAGGTGATGGACGGCGGTCAATCCGGCGAAGGCCACGATCGGCCGCCAGTTCACCCAGGCTGCGCAAATTGCCAGGCTGGCAAAGAAGTACATGTGGATGTCCACCTGGAGCGGCGACCCGGAAAAGGCATAGACCAGAAGAGCGACGCTTGCGGCATGAGCGAGCGCCGTCGATATCTGCGTGGCGATGCCGGTGGGATCACGCCACCAGGTGAATGTCGCAGCCGCCGCAATCGCCAGCCCGCCGCCCAGGACGATGGTGGAACTGGCTTCCATGCCCCAGAGGTGCCGGGCGAAGAGCATGGCGACATTGATCCACAGCAGCGATACGATGGCCACCGCGGCGCGGGTCCGGAGTTGGGTCATGACGTTCATTGGATGGGGTTACTCCTGCAAAAATAAGCGAGACTTCCGTCGAGCACCAGCAGGGCTCCGGACTGGAACAGGCGAAGGGCAAAATCGGGTCTGTCGGACTGGGCGATGGCAGCATAGGAAACGCCGGTCCCGTTCAGGATCGAACCGCCTGCGGCACCGATAACCCGGACAATGCGATCGGGTTCACTCCAAGGCGGAACGAAGACCAGTGCCCTGTCGCCGCGCGGAACCACGGCGGCTGCAGTCAGCACCACGATGATGATGGCGAGATTGACCGCGACAATGCCCGATCCGCGGTGCTTCAAACGTGCTGGTTGGTCGATTTGTGCCATGAGTGCCCCAGGTGGAACCCGCCGGGACTGATCATGCCCTGCGGGTGGACGGGATCATCCCGGCGCCGTTGCGAATACGGTCGGAATGTACCCGACTTGTAATAACGGACAGTTAAGCAGGGTCTAAGGTAAGCGAGCGCTGAAAGACGACCCATGCCACCAGAAAGAACGCGGAGCCGAGATAGAACCAGGCGCCCGGAAGCGGCGCAAGCGGGGCAGGGCCCGAGACATTGGCGAGAACGAGGTTGGCGCTGAGCGGCGCGAGAATGATGACCAGGCTGTTGACCGAGCCGATCGCGCCCTGCAGCAGGCCCTGCTGATCCCTTCCAACCATGCTGGAGGAGAGCGATTTCAACGCAGGCTCGGCGGATGCCGCGCCGAGAATGAACAGACCGACCAGCAACACGGCCATCGGCGCCTGTTCGGTCATGGCAAAGAGCAGAAGGCTTGCCGAGGCAAGCAGGTAGCCCGCACCGATCACGGCGGGTTCGCCGAACCGGCGGACCAGGCGTCCAACCAGGAATCCCTGGACGATGATGTACATCAGTCCGACGAAAGCGAGCGAGAAGGCTGCTTCGCGGACACCCCAGTCAAAGCGGAAATCGGTGTAGAGGACCCAGATGCTCTCAAGGCCGCGCTGGGCCATGAACACGAGAAAGAAACACACCAGATAGGGCGTCAACTGGGGCAGGCGGGTCAGCATCCGCAGTGCCGTGAACGGGTTGCTGGCGGCAAAGCCGACAAAGGCACGACGGCTGGGCGCGGGCAGCGATTCCGGCAGTGCGAAATAACCGAAGGCGACATTGGCGGTGACCAGCAGGCCGGAGATGAGTAACGGCAGCTGGATATGGATCTCGCCCAGGAGCCCGCCAAGGAACGGCCCGATGACGAAGCCGATCCCGAAGGCCATGCCGATGAACCCGAAGTTTCGGGCGCGGTTTTCCGGTGTCGAGATGTCCGCGACATAGGCGGTGGCCGTGGAGACCGTTGCGCCGAAAACGCCGGAGACGAAACGCGCGACCGCAATCCACCACAATGACGGCGCCAGCGCCATCAGGAAGTAGTCTAGCGCCAGGCCTGTCTGGGCGGTCAGCAGAACCGGACGTCGGCCGTAGGCGTCGGACAGATTGCCGAGCAGGGGCGAGAAGGCAAATTGCGCCACGGCATAAAGGACCGCGATCACGCCATTATAAAATGCCGCCTGTGAAAGCGTGTAGTCACCAACGCCCTGAATGAGCTTGGGGAGCAACGGGTAGGCCAGGCCAACACCCATCATGTCGATTGTCACGACCAGAAAGATAAAGACCAGTGGCCTGCCGCCATGCGGCCGAGACGTGTCCGGGGGCTCGGAGCCGGGACCGGGCGGGGAGGGTGGCAACTCGTCGCCGGAAGAAGTCAGCCGCGGGTATCCTTGGCGATGGGTTCGACATAGGCAAAGCCCATGTCCCAGGGGAAGTAGATCCAGGTGTCCTGGCTGACCTCGGTGACGAATGTGTCGACCAGCGGACGGCCCTTGGGCTTTGCGTAGACCGTGGCGAAATGCGCCTTGGGCAGCATGGCCCTGACGATCGCGGCCGTCTTGCCGGTGTCGGTCAGGTCATCAACGATCAGCACACCGTCGCCCTCGCTCTCGAGGATGTCCGAGTGGATTTCCTTGAGCACCTTCATCTCACCCTGGTTGAGGTAGTCGTGATAGGAGGCGACCGAAACGGTATCGATGCGGCGGATGTCGAGTTCGCGCGAAATGATGGCCGCAGGCACGAGGCCGCCGCGGGTTATGCAAACGATGGCGTTCCAGCTTTGCCCGGTCCCGCTCAACCGCCATGCAAGGGCGCGTGCATCCCGGTGAAACTGGTCCCAGGAAACCGGGAAGGCTTTGTCAGGCAGAGACATGGCTTGCATCCTTGCTTGGCCGGGCAATCCCGGTAGCTGCTGCTGTTGACCTCAAGCGCCGGAAATAGCCGGAACCGAGGGGGGAATGCAAGCCGGTCCTGAGAGCTCATGCACAGGAGAGCGGAGGGAAACGGGTGGCGGAGCAGCACGAAACGGCACGGATTCGTGTTTCGGATCTGGCCGGAGTTGCTCTCACGAGCCTGTTTGTTCCAACGCTTGTGACACCGTTGTGAATCCTGGCGGGAGAGGGCCTCGGACAGCTTTTTCGCAGACAAACCGGTACACGGCAGGTCAACCTCGTGTTTGCCGCCGTGCTGGCCGAGGTGGCGGTCTGGTCGATGCCAAGGCGACGGCGCCGGGACACCCCCCGGCCACCGCCCCCCTGGTCTCAGCGCGACATCAGCACGGCGACCGGCGCGCGGTCCAGAAAGGCGCGGGTGACGCCGCCAAACAGCCATTCGCGCAGCCGCTGGTGCGTGTAAGCGCCCATGACCACCAGATCGGCATTGGTGGCCTTGACCTGGGCGGCAATCGCATCGGCGGTCGAGCCGGATCCTTTCGATGCGGTGGTGACATTGGCATGGATGCCGTGCCGGGACAGGCAGCCCGCAAGATCGGCGCCGGCCAGCGGGGCATCGATATCGGGCAGCTTGCCCGGGTCGATCACGACGATTTCCACCGAAGTCGCGGCCTTGAGGAAAGGCATTGCGTCATGCGTGGCGCGGGCGGCTTCACGCGAGCCGTCCCAGGCGATCAGAACGCGGCGGACCGGGGCCGCGATCCTGCCGTCGGCGGGAAGAAACAGCACCGGCCGGCCGCCCTCGAACAGCAGCGCCTCGACATTGGTGGCCATGTCCTCGCTCGCGTCGCGGTCGGGCTGGCGGACGATCACCAGGTCGGATACACGAGCGCTGGCCAGTGCCGAAATTGCGCTGTCCCCGCCCGGGGAGCGCACCGGCCGCCATTCATGGGACAGGCCTGCGGTTTCGCACGCCTTTCCAAAGGCATCGCCGATTTCCTTCATGCGCTGATCGGCCTGCTCGTAAAGGGCGGCGATCGTGGTTGCGTCCGGAACGTCGATGGGAGCGGAAAGGACAACGAACTGGGACGGTTCGCCATGACATCCGATCACATGGACAACGCTGGAATCGGTCACGGAACTCACCGCGTCGGTGACCGGCTTCACGTCGGCAGCAGCAGCAAGGACCGCAAGAACGGTGTGGTAGGCCATGATGACATCTCCCTTAGGATGCGGGTTCCCTGACAAAGGGGCCCTTGAAAGGCAGCGCCCGAAAATTCGGGCGGACGCCCTGATGTCCATGACCATGCGCCCGACGGGATGCGGGCGCATTGATTCTTGTCAAACCGTGCTTGTACTGCTGAGACGCTCCGGTCAGGCCGGTGCCGTCAGCCGGTCAGGGCCGAGCTCTGCAAGCATCGTCTCGACCTCGATCCGTGCGGCATTGATGGCGGCGGCATTGCGGCCCCGAATGACGATCTCGGTGGAAAAGCCCTGGCCGGAAAAGCGCGGATAGGAGCCGATATTGACGTCGGGGTGGGCTTTGGCGATGGCCGAAAGGGGATCGCCGATATCACCTTCGCCAAAGGGGCAGCTGACCTTGTCGGAGAGCACCTTCACGCCCGTTCTGAGCGTCGGCAGCACATTGTCGAGCATGGCCTGGAAGACCGACGGCACGCCGGCCATGACGTGGACGTTGCCGATGGTGAAGCCGGGCGCGCAGCTGACGGGATTGGCAATGTGGGTGCTGCCATGGGGCATGCGGGCCATCCGGCGCCGTGCCTCGGTGAATTCAAGGCCGCGCTCGGCGTAGTGGGCGCCGAGCAATGCGAGTGCATCATCATCGTGGCCGCAAGGCACGCCAAAGGCGGCGGCAACCGCATCCGCGGTGATGTCGTCATGGGTCGGACCGATGCCGCCGGATGTAAAGACGTGGTCGTAGCGGTCCCGAAGGGCGTTGAGAGCCTCGACGATGCGCGCCTGGTCGTCGGGAACGATCCTGACTTCCTGAAGGTCGATGCCTGCAGCCGTCAGCATCTCGGCAAGATGACCGATGTTCTTGTCTTTCGTCCTGCCGGAAAGCAGTTCATCGCCAATCGCAAGCGCCCCCGCGGTCACGGTTGTGGTGTCAGTCACGTCCATCATCCTGTTCCTCCCCAGAACGCGATGATTAAACGGGTTTTTGGTGGCGGCGCAAGCCTGCAACCCCGATCAAGGATTGATCCGATTTGTGAACAAACCGTCATGGATTCATGACTTTTCTTGAACGAAAAAATCCCCAAGTTGGCCCCGAAGTCGCCGGCGTGCGGCAATCCAAAAGGAGACTGAAATGGCAAAAGTGCTGGTACTTTATTATTCGAGCTGGGGTCACATCGAAGCGATGGCGGAAGCTGCCGCCAAGGGCGCCCGGGCCGGCGGGGCAGAGGTGACGGTCAAGCGGGTTCCCGAACTGGTTCCCGAAGAGGTGGCAAAGCAGTTTCACTACAAGCTGGATCAGCAGGCTCCGATCGCCGATCCGGCCGAGCTTTCCGACTATGACGGAATCATTTTCGCCACGCCCACCCGCTACGGAATGATGGCGTCGCAGATGAAGAACTTCCTCGACCAGACCGGCGCGCTCTGGGCATCCGGAGCGCTGGTCGGCAAGGTCGGTTCGGTGATGACGTCGTCGGCAACGCAGCATGGCGGCCAGGAATCCACGATTTTGAGCTTCCACACCGTGCTTCTGCACCACGGAATGCTCATTGCCGGTCTTCCCTATGCCTTCCAGGGGCAGATGGGTCTCGATGAAATCAAGGGCGGCACGCCTTACGGCGCCTCGACGATCTCCGATGGCGACGGCTCGCGCCAGCCGTCCGCGGTCGAGCTCGAGGGTGCAGAATACCAGGGCCGCCGCGTGGCCGAGATTGCAGCCAAGATGGTCGCCTGACACGTTCGCGAAAGCTGCGCTCTCCACTGACGCGTCTGCTTTCACCCGTGGACTGATCCGGCCTCTGAAGCCCGACACCGGCTTCGGGGGCCTTTTCTTTTCCGACGTGCCTTCGAGGCAGGTCCCGAAATCCGTATCAGGTGATTTGTGCAGCCGTTGACGCGCGCAGACCCTTGCCTGTCAGGAGCAGGTCCGTTACCGACAGAAGGACGTGCGGACGTGGCGAAACTGGTAGACGCAAGGGACTTAAAATCCCTCGGCCGCAAGGCTGTACGGGTTCGAGCCCCGTCGTCCGCACCAAGAATCTCCCGCTCGGGCATTCGGCCTGGTTGGTGTCAGAGGCTGATCTTGAAGCCGATGCGCAGGCCGCCCCAGTGCTTTCCCCTGACCATGATCGGCGCCGACAGATCCTTCATCAGGGTGTAGTTGCCGCCACCCATGTCGCGGCGGTAGGTCTGAAGCAGGAAAGGCTTTCGGTTGCGGCCAGCGGCGAGGCCGGTGCGGTCGTTGAATATCCGCCGGTTGCGACAATTGCCCGCGTTCCACACGGGATCGGGGCCTTGCGGCTTCGAGAAGACATGGTTGTGGGTCGGCAGATAGCCGTTGCGGTCGACCGCGGCGCAGAAGGTGACGCGCGGATCGAAGTCGAGCATGGCTTCCTGGATGGGCGGCAGCAGCCGGTCGGTATGGGCAACGAAGCGGGTCATGTGCTGAACCGGATCGGTGCCCCGGATCGGCTGATAGGTCTCGTCAAAGAGATCGGCCATGGAGATCCGGCCTGCTTCGATTTCCTGCTCGAACAGAGCCGCCACGTCTGCAGCGGTTGCGATGCAATGCCTGATCAGCGGCGTATCCTCGGTCTCCACGCCGCTTTCGGCGACATGCCCGATGACATCCTCGGAGAACGACACCAGCCGATCGATCTTTTCACTCGCCGAGGTCAGCATCGCGGCGCTGTCGTGAACGCGCCCGTCCAGTTCCGACACCTTTGCAAGAGCGGCGGAGCAGACCCGCGTTGTCTCTTCGACCGGATCGCTGATGCGCTCGATTTCGGAAATCATCGCGGCGACGCTTTCGGAAAAGCCCGTGAATTTCCGAAGTTCCGAATCGATCTCGCCGGAGCGCTGGACGGCGGCGGTCGCGACGTCCTGATTTTCCGCGTTGCGGGCCTGCATCTTGTCGACAACGCCGTGCAGGGCCTGGAGGCGTGCGACCATGTCGCGGGAGACATTGCCCGTCTTGTCCGCCAACTGCTTGACGGCGTCGGCCACAACCGCGAAGCCGCGTCCCGCCTCCCCGGCGTGGGCCGCCATGATGCCGGCGTTGACGGCCAGGAGCTGGGTCTGGGTGGCAATTCCCTGAATGGCCTCGGAGAAAGAGTGGATTTCCCGGATCTGCGTCGAGACCGAGTTGAGCACCTCGGTAATCTCGTTGGCGCTCGTCGCCATGGACTGGATGTCCGAGACGGCGTTGACAAGGATCTGGTTGACGCTGTGGGTCGTGTTTTCGAGCCCGGTATGGGTTTCACGGGCCGAGTTCACCGCCGTGCGCGAGGCGTTGGCGACGGTCTCGTTCGAGCGGGCGATCATCGTCATGTCGCGGGTGAGGGCGTGAAACTCCTCGGCCTGGTTCGAAAGCGAAACCGAGACGTCCCCGACCATGCCGCTGGTGTCGGCAATGTTGACCGACAATTCGCCGATCTGAGAGCCGATCAGGTTCATCGCCTGGATCAGCGAGGCCGAATCGGCACCGGCCTCCACCGGCTCATGTTCTGGCACGGTTTCGGTCAAATCATCGAGGTCTTCGATCGGTTCGGCAAGAAGTGCGTGCATGTCCGTCAGGTCTCCATCCCGCCAGAGAACAACAGAATAGGGTTAACGCCGTGCTAAAGACGACCGGCAGAAGAGAAGGGCGGCAGTAGTTCTCAGTCGCGCCAGAACGCAGGGACAAGCAAGACAAGCACAGCCAGGATCTCTAGGCGTCCCAAAAGCATCAAGAAGATCATGATCAGTTTTCCCGGGTCGCCGATTGTGCTGAAGTTTCCCGCCGGTCCGATCACCGGCCCGATTCCGGGGCCGACATTGGCCAGCGCGGTGATCGATCCCGAAAGCGCAGTCTCGATATCGAGGCCGGTCGCCGCAAGTGCGATTGCGCCGAGTGCCCAGATCCCGGTGTAGGCGCAGACGAACAGGAAGACCGTGCGCTGCATGTCCGGTTCCACGGTCACAGACCCGTAGCGCACCGGGCGGATCGCATTGGGATAGATGAGCCGCATCAAACCGGACCGGATCGAACTTGCAATGATGACCAGCCGGTAGGCCTTTATGCCGCCGGACGTCGACCCGGAGCATCCGCCCAGGAAGGTTGCGACAAACATCAGGGCGACGGCAAACGAGCCCCAGGTCGTGTAATCGTCGCTCGCATATCCGGTTGTGGTCACGATCGAGACGACGTTGAAGGCGGCATGGGTGAGCGCGTGAATGAAATCCTCGCCCTGGTTCAGCCTCAGCCCGAGTGCAATCAGCACCGTCAGCACCAGGATCAGCCCCCCGTAGGCGGCGATCTGGGGATCTCGCAGAGCATCGAGGCGGCCGCGGACGGCAAACAGGATCATCACCGAGAACGGAAGCCCGGCGAGCGCCATGAAGATGGTCGCCGTCCAGATCAGCCCGAACGACTGAAATGCGCCGAACGATGCGTCACGGGTGGAAAAGCCGCCGGTGGCGATGGTCGTCATCGCATGGTTGATCGCATCGAATCCGCTCATACCGAAAGCGCCGTAAAGGAGGGCGCAGACGAGGGTGAGCCCGATATAGATGGCGAAGAAGGCCCGGATGAACATGCTGAAGCGGGCGAAGGGTTTCTCGGACGTGTCGGATGATTCGATCTTGAAAACGGTAAAGCCGCCGACCCGCAGGAAGGGCAGCACCAGCAGCCCCATGGCGACAATGCCGATCCCGCCGATCCACTGGAGCAGCGATCGCCACATCAACAGGCCGGGAGGCGTGGTGTCGAGGCCGGCGATCACGGTCGCGCCGGTGGTGGTGACCGCCGAAACCGATTCGAACAGCGCATCGGCCATGTCGAGGCCGAGCGAGGACATGTAGAGCGGCACGGCGCCGGTGACCGAAAGGGTCACCCAGAGAAGGTTGACCACGAGAAAGCCCAGACGGCGGGAGAAGGGGGCGGGCGAACCGCGGGCGGCCATGGCGACACCGAGGCAGAATGAACCGACGACGAAGGCCGAAGCGGCGAAGACCTGCCAGTCGGCATTGCCGAAATAGAAGTCCACTGCTGCAGGCACCATCATGGCAAGCGACAGGTAGAGCCCCGCCGTCGCAGCAATCCATATCGCAGATCGGATGGTCTGGCCGTACAACCGGCGGTCCTCAGTTCAAGCGCAAAGCGGTCCGGCTGGTTGGCACCGGCTGCTTGACATGCCATAGACCTGAGATGATCGAAACGCAATCACCAGAGAGCTTTCGGGCCGCTGCCGACGCCGCGCTTCTAGAGATGCGGGCGCTGTTTGCCGAAACGCCGCTGCAGCTCAATGATCACCTGTCCGAACGGTTTGGCGCGCGGATCTGGCTCAAGCGCGAGGATCTTTCGCCGGTCCGCTCGTACAAAATCCGGGGCGCCTTCAACTTCATCAGGAAAGCGCTCGACCGCAACCCCGACCAGGCTCTGTTCGTGTGTGCGTCGGCGGGCAACCATGCCCAGGGCTTTGCCTATGTGTGCCGGCATTTCGGGCGCAAGGGCGTTGTCTTCATGCCCGTGACCACGCCGCAGCAGAAGATCGAAAAGACACGGATGTTCGGCGGCGAGTTCATCGAGATCCGGCTCACCGGAGATTTCTTCGACATCTGCTACGCCTCGGCGCTGGAGTTCGCGGAAAAGGAGGGCGCGCTCATGGCTCCGCCCTTCGACCACGACGATATCATCGAGGGCCAGGCAACGGTCGCAGCCGAAATCGGCCGCCAGTTGCCCGACGGCGAGACCCCGGACCTGATCGTGTTGCCGGTCGGCGGCGGCGGGTTGTCGGCGGGGATGGCGCGCTATTTCGAGGGCAGGGTCGCGAACGACCGCTTCCTGCTCACAGAACCCTCCGGAGCCCCCAGCCTGAAACAGAGCCTGAGCGAGGGCAAGCGGCTTAAGCTCGAGCGGATCGACAATTTTGTCGATGGCGCTGCGGTGGCGCAGATCGGCGCGCGCAACTTCGAGATCCTGACCCGGTTCGAGGCGTCGCAGGTGCGTCTGGTTCCGGAGAACGCGATCTGTGTGACCATGACCGACATTCTCAACACCGAAGGTATCGTGCTTGAGCCGGCGGGGGCGCTTTCGCTCGCCGCGCTCGAGGCACTGGGACCGGAAAAGCTGGCCGGCAAAAGCGTCATTGCCGTTGTCTCGGGCGGGAATTTCGACTTCGAGCGGCTGCCCGACGTCAAGGAACGCGCGATGCGCTATTCCGGCAAGAAGAAGTACTTCATCCTTCGCTTGGCACAGCGGCCGGGAGCGCTCAAGGATTTCCTCTCGCTGCTCGGACCTCAGGACGACATTGCCCGGTTCGAATACCTGAAAAAGTCGGCGCGGAACTTCGGCTCGATCCTGATCGGGATCGAGACAACCGCGCCGGAAAACTTTCAGCGTCTGCTCGGCGCATTCGATGCGGCGGGCCTCAACTACCAGGACATTACCGACAACGAGATCATCGCGAACCTCATCATCTGAACCCGGACGCGAGTGCCCCTTGATCTGCTCAGAGGCCGGCGATCCAGGCCGCGGCTTCCTCAGCGACCCTTGCGGTGGTGCCGGGAGAGAGAGCATCGCCGGCGATCACATGGTTGTTGGGATCGTCGCTGTCAGTGATCTCCAAGGTCGTGACGGGACCGCCCCAGCGCTCGGCCATTGCGCGCACCTTGTCCGGAACGATGACGGTGTCCATCGGTGAATAGACAAAGAATGACGGAATGCGGATCTGCGAGGGGTCGACGCCGGCTGCGAGATCGATCAGGCCACCCATCTGCGGCAGGGCAAGATTGGGGTATTCATAGGTCCAGTACTGCGCGTGCTTCTCGTTTCGCGGTTCCCAGGAGCGCTGCTCGCCACCGATCAGCGGCAGCAAAGTCTCGGCCCAAGGAATGGTAAGCAGGCCCGAACCCGTCGCCTGAAGGGCGTAGTTGGGGGATATCTGCACGAGGCCAGCCACATCGCGCACGAGATCAGGCCGGCTCGCGGCGTAGGTGGCAAGTGTCGCGCCCGTGGATGTCGCCATGACCACCACCCGTTCGCCCAGCCGGCGTCCGATCGCCACGGCTTCGGCGAAATCATCAAGCCAGGCCTGGACCGAGCCCTCGAGCATGGCCTGGCCTGACCGGCCATGTCCTGCCAGCCGTGCGAAATAGAGGTTCGCGCCGAGTTTCTCGGCGACGAGATCGGGCATGGGCCGCGTTTCGCCGGGGCTTGCCGAATAGCCGTGGATGTAGACGATCGCCAGCGGTGTCCGGGCGCGCGAGGCCGGATAGGCCCAGACGATCTGGCGTTCGTTGCCGGGCCGCAGATCGCCGAACCGCGCTTCGGCGTCGCGTATGTACGTCTCGACGTCATCGGGCAGGGTGGTTTCGTCGAAGCGGACCTCGGTGTCGATCACCGGTCGCGGGCCAAGCAGGAACAGGAGTCCGCCCGCAACAATCAAGAAAGCCAGGAGGTAGAACACCTTGCGTTTCCCCGAAGCCGGTTTCGCCATTCCGATCGCCTCCCTGCGATGCCAAGGCATCGCCGGTGCCCAGGCCCGAGCATCATTAGATAAGGCAAGGCTGCCGCGCAATGGCGCTGTTTGAAAGGGTGGCGCTGTCTGAAAGGGTTGGCGACCGCACGATGGTTCTGCCGTTTAGTGCGTGGCCGCCGCTCAGGCGATCCCTGCATATGATCGGGGCGCGGGGCCGCTGCTCAAGAGTTGCTTGGTCGGCTTGAAGATCTTGTAGTAGCTCTCGACTTTTGCACGGTTGTTGGACGTCAGCACCAGCGCAGCGCCGATTCTCGGCCAGCGGATCCAGCGCACTGTGCCGATGAGCAGGCCCATTTCCTCGGTCAGGACCGTGATCTTGTCGCCGACAGCCACGGGAATCTCCGCGAAGCCGAAAAGACAGATGCCGTGCTCGGAGAGATCAAGAATCGCGCCGGGCGTCTTCTGCCCCATGCACTCGATCTTGGCCGCCAGCCGGGTGCGGTCCCGCGTAAGTGCTCTTCCTGATCTTACCGTCATGTCCGCCCTGTCTTCTTCCGTCAGATCCAATCAATTGAACGGTCATTGTTCCCGGAAGCGGTAACGGAAATGCTAATCGCCGCTGCCTGCGGCCAGACGCGGTTAAGGGTCGATGAATCCCAATGGGCTGCGACCCGATGGGATTGCCGGTCCGGTTCAGTCGTTGGGGATCGAGAAAATCAGTGGAGTTTCATGGACTTTCCCGGCCTGGATGCTCTAAAATAACGATGGCGCGCTTTTGGGGCATCGCATTTTTCTCAATGCGGCTTGCCAGCCGGGCAGTGGCTTCGGCGCCGCCTCGGGACAGGGCCCGACACAGCAATCTAGGGAGCAGCAAGGCATGGCAGGAATTCTCGGCAGCATCCGCGGTCTTTTCGGTGGCAACGGGTCGGCGCGCAGGCCGGAGCCGGCCAACGAGCCCGAAACCTACAAGGAGTGCCGGATCTATGCCGAGCCCATGGCTGAAGGCAGCCAGTGGAGACTGGCGGGTCGGATCGTCAAGGGCGAAGGCCCGGACGCCAGGGAGCACCGTCTGGTCCGGGCCGATCTGTTTTCCAGCCGCGATGAAACCATTTCAGCCACTCTGAGGAAGGCCCGCCAGGTGATCGACGAACAGGGCGATGCCCTGTTCAGGTAGTTCGGGTAAATCTAATGCTTGGGTAAATCCGGCGGCGCGAGATTGTAAAACTTGACAATATTTTGGGTATCCTCAACGATGCAGTCAAGGCGCGAATTCGGGGCTGGATATGTTGTCCGAGAAAAGTCCGTACGTTGTTACACTTCTGGTCGCACTCATTACTTGGGTCGCCAACGAATATTATCAGGTAACGGCTTCGAACGGATATATCCAGATTGAAACAGCCCTTATTGCTGAAAATGAGCCTAACAATTGGAGATTGACGGTTCAAAACCTTTCGGAACGTGTCACGATCCGGGAGGTGAATTTGGCGTTGAGGTGTGCCGATTCTCCGTGTTTCCGAAAACCCGAAAATTCAGACGTTTATGCGCGGGATGTTCATGTCCCGCCATTGGCGGTTACTTATGATTCCGTGTACGAAGCTGCAGCTCTAAGTATGATGCATCTAAATATGCCGCCGGAATCTTCGTTCAAGATAGAATTTCAAACACGGACCGGTGTGAATCAGCTGCAGCCTTTGCTGGTAAATGTCGGCGATATCAACGTCGTTCCAGTTAGCAGTTGCAGTCTTGGAGAGTCGTTTGACTGTTATTTTGCGTCTAATTTTCTATTCGTGCTTGCTGTCTTCTGGGTGCTTGCTTGCCTGGTTCTGGGATTTGTGATGTTTGAAAGGCACACGGAAGCCGGCAACGGAGATCCTAAACCCGCCGGGGATCCCGTCACGTCAACAATTTCTGGAAACAGTGAGATCAAGGCCTCGGATACTGCCGGCGTCGCCGCGCTTCCACCGCAATCAAAGGAATAAGTTTGCTATGGACGGTGCTTATTAGGGGAGATCACGATGCAGATTTCAGACGCTGTACGTTGGTTAGGTGTCGCCACAACTCTTTTCCTACTAACCAAGCCGGTTCTCTCAGAGGAACCGGTAGTCGTTGAGTTCCATTCTACCAATGATCAGGGGGATCGTTTTCCGATCGAGGCGAAAGTCGAGCGCCAGTCGTTGTCGGCGTCGACAACTTGGGAACTCGGTACCACTCAGGATGGGTATTTCAAATATAGGGAAACGAGTTGCAGCCAAGCCCGGTACCGTCTCAGTCCGTTGAGCCAGTTGTTGGTTCGCAGTGATCTGTTCCAGCAACTCGATTGGCGCCAATGTGATCCGGAGGCCCTCTTGATTACGGTTGAGCATTCTACCACCAGACTCAGGCAGGCGAGCTATCAGGCTCTGGAAGCCGCAGGATTGTCGCAAGATGCTCTGATGCTTGTAAAAGGTGAAAAACCGGATGGTTTCCGGGTGCCTGATATGTTCAACGATTCCTACGATATCATTGTGCAGAGCATTGTGAATGGTCAGCCCGGGGCAGCAGCCAAAACATCCGATCAACTCGCATCGATATACAGGAAGGCGGGTTTGGCTGCTGAGGCCAAGGCCTTTTCCGAAATCGCAGTCGGAATAGCCACTGTTTCAGCGTGGAACGATCAAGACGACGCGCCTAGCGCGGAGATTACCGCAAAGTGGGATGGGCAACTTGTGCTCCCCTCCGATGGAGGAACCAGTGCTTGGTTGTCGCAGGAAGCAATCGCGAAGGTCCGTGAATTTCAGGGGCGGTGTGGCGTCAATGTAAATGGCGTTGTCGGGTGGGAAACTCATGGATGTCTTGCAGGCGGCAAGGATTTCGTGCTGCCGGGAGCTATCAGCAACGAATTTCAGGCGGCAGATTTCCTGAAACAGGAATTCAATGCGGCTCCACGTAGCTAGACATTTTTGCAAATGCCATTATGTTTAACTCCTGAGAATTCAGCTCTCAAAATCTGGCGGGCCATGAGTATTCTGCCCTGTGACGAATGCCTAGCAATTCAGTCGAAATAGATTTCGTTGTCACCGAGATAGACGTTGCTGGCTTCGCAGATGTTGATGTCGATCGGCTCGTCGAGCACTTCGCCGCCGTTCTGGTCGAGCCATCCGGCCTGGAAGGTCTGTTCGCAGGAGCCGGTGTCGTCCGAGAACTCAGCGGAAGCGACCTCACCCGGGTCGAGCGCGCCATCCAGCCAGTTGTCGCTCCAGCCGCTGCCGTCGTTGGTGTAGAAGCCGATGAGCACGTTTCCGTCGGTGTCGTTGTGGATGGCAAAGATGCCTTCCTGTCCGGTTCCCTGCGCGAGCGCAGGACCGGAAAGCGCAAGCATGGCGGCCATTGCCGCAGCCGAAAAATATCCTGTATTCATCGTGTCCTCCCCAAGCCGTGCGGCCCTGATTGTTCAGGTT
Source organism: Hoeflea sp. (assembly GCA_965233445.1). Lineage (GTDB taxonomy): Bacteria > Pseudomonadota > Alphaproteobacteria > Rhizobiales > Rhizobiaceae > Hoeflea. The sequence continues at coordinate 2,902,270 of OZ247491.1, read as the reverse complement.
GCAGCGCCTGCCGACACCGCCCCGGGCGGTCTGCAATCATCCCAGATTAGGCCCGGTTATCAAGGTTGGCAATGCGCATTGATCCGGTGCAATCCAGCGACTGCCTTGCCGGTTGGTGGACCCGGGGACGTTATCAATCCTCGTCCTTGCGGTCGGGCAATTCGGAGCGTGGCGTGGAGGCCATGTCATCGAGCTCTTCTTCGCTCATCGTCTCATACATTTCCCTGGAAGCGCCCTGAAGGTTCTCGACTTTCTCTTCGCCTCGCTTGGCTGCAAGCGCCGCGCCTGCGGCCTTCTGCTGGGCTTTGGAATTGGCTTTCATCTGAAATCTCCCATTGGTCGGAAACACCAGCCAAACGCCTGACCGGCACTGCGGTTCCCAGAGGCCGGTGCGTCAGGGGGCAGGCCTATTCAGGCGCCCTGACGGCCCAGCCGCTGTATCCCGTGTTGTCCTGAGGGGGCGGAATTAGCCGAGGCCGACATTGGGGCGGTCGATTACTTCCCGGAGCGCGAAGCTCGAGTTGATCTTGACCACGTGAGGCAGGGCGGACAGCCAGTCGCGGTGGATCCGCTCGTAATCCTCGAGATCGTGGGCTGCAACCCGAAGGATGTAGTCGTACTCTCCGCTCATCAGATAGCAGACAAGCACGTTCGGGCACCGTTTCACCGCGGCTTCGAACTCGGCAAGCGTCTTTGCGAATTGACCGGACAGCGAAATGTGAACGATCGCAATCATCCGGTAGTCGAGCGCCTTGTGGGAAAGCCGGGCATGGTAACCCTTGATGACGCCGGTTTTCTCAAGGATGTCGAGCCGCCGTGAACATGCGGAGGGGGAAAGGCCGACCTTTTCCGCCAGGGCGGCATTCGAGATCCGGCCATCGGTTTGAAGCGTCTTCAGGATGGAGATATCAATCGTATCCAGCGCGTGCATTCGTGAAATCTTCTAATATTGGGATGGTTGGCGCAAGAATATTCGAAACGCGTGACCGCGGCAAGCCGGCTTTGCAAGGACATTTCGGGGCAGGGGTGTTTGAATCGGCGTCATTCGAATCCGTGCCGGCGGTGCTCTGCCGGTCTGCCCCAGGAGGAAACATCAATGCGCGTTGGCTGCCCGAAGGAAATCAAGAACCATGAATACCGCGTCGGGCTGACACCCGGCGCCGTGCGCGAGTATGTGGCGCATGGTCACGAAGTGATTGTCGAGACCATGGCGGGCATGGGCATCGGCGCCGACGATGCAGCCTATCAGGCGGCCGGTGCGAAGGTCGTCGCCAGCGCGAAGGACGTGTTTGAGCGTTCCGACATGATCGTCAAGGTCAAGGAGCCGCAGCCTTCCGAATGGGCGCAGCTGCGCGACGGGCAACTGCTCTATACCTATCTTCACCTGGCTCCCGATCCCGAGCAGACAAAGGGACTGATTGCTTCGGGCTGCACCGCGGTTGCCTATGAAACCGTTACCGACGAGCGTGGCGGCCTCCCGTTGCTGGCGCCAATGTCGGAAGTGGCCGGCCGCCTGGCGATCCAGGCCGGCGCGACCTCTTTGCAGAAGGCAAATGGCGGACGCGGCATTCTGCTCGGCGGCGTGCCAGGCGTGCTTCCTGCCAAGATCGTCGTCATCGGCGGCGGTGTGGTCGGCCTGCACTCGGCCAAGATGGCCGTCGGTCTGGGCGCCGACGTGACGATCCTCGACCGATCGCTGCCGCGCCTGCGGCAGCTCGACGACATTTTCAACGGCCGTGTGCACACCCGCTATTCGACAATCGAAGCGCTTGAGGACGAAGTCTTTTCGGCCGACATGGTGGTCGGCGCCGTGCTTATCCCTGGTGCAGCCGCACCGAAGCTGGTCACACGCGACATGCTGTCGGGCATGAAGAAGGGCTCGGTCATCGTCGACGTCGCCATCGATCAGGGCGGCTGCTTCGAAACCTCGCATGCCACAACACACGCCGAGCCGACCTACGAGGTCGAGGGCGTGATCCACTACTGCGTGGCCAACATGCCGGGTGCGGTGCCGATCACCTCTGCCCATGCGCTCAACAATGCGACGCTTCACTACGGCCTGATGCTTGCGGACAAGGGTCTGAAGGCAATCGCAGAGGACCGCCATCTCCGCGCCGGCCTCAATGTTCACCGCGGCCGCGTCACCAACCGCCCGGTCGCCGAGGCGCTGGGTTATGACGTGAGCGAACCCGAACAGGCGCTCAAGGTCGCCTGACCGGCGACTTTATAACGCTTGCCGAGCGGCTTTCGTCCGGCACGGCCCGTCCGCATCCAGCCATGCGGGCGGGTCTTTCCGTTTTCCGGGTCAGAGTGCAGTCATCGCGCCGCGAACCGCCTTGCAGTGATAACAATTGTTGCGCGAAGACCGGATATGGACGGATTCGACGCCGGGATCGGCCAAGAGCTGCTCCAGCCGCGCGCGGATATCCGCCCGGTCCACGACGCCGCCGGTCCCGTAGATGATGCGCTCTGCGTTGTCATAGGCACGAAGGATGTAGTCGGGGCTTTCCAGAAATGGCGGCAGGTCATCGTGTTGCGTCCCGGGTGCACAGGTTTCGGCGTGAACGAAGACGGGGCCCGTTTCCGCATAGGCGTGCAACCGCGAGAAAGGCCGCCAGGCCAACACGAGGTAGGGTTCGTCCCGGGCGACCATCTTCATGCAACGGCGGCAGGGCACGCCTTTTCCGTCCGAGACGGCGTGTTCGGGCGCGTTGCCGTAGGAATCCGCACCGCCATTCCGGAAATGGTCAGCGGTTGGTTCATTCATCGGTTCGAAGCTGATCTGCATGGCATCCCCGCAGGATTGATGGACAATCTGCAAGGTTGTGCGGAGATCACGCTGCCGGCGCCACCCGATTTCAGACGGTGTCCGGAAATCCCGCCTTTGCCATCGACAGGATCTCGTCGTCGGACAGGGGACGGATGATCGCCTCGTTCTGGCTGACCGGCGTGAAGCCCATTCGCTGGTAGAGCGGCAGCGCCGCCGGATGATCGAGGGTATTGGTTTGCACCGTCACGGTGGCTGGCGTCAGCGACCAGGCCGTGGCGATGGCCTGGCCGAGCATCCACTCGCCCAGACCCCGCTTGCGGACGTGATCCATCAGGCCGAAATAGACGAGCTCGACATTGGCGTCCCGGGCGCTGGAGAGTTCGAAGAATCCCGCCGGCGCGCCGTCCACGCTGAGCACGTAGATCCGGGTGGTCTTGGCGTGGATGATCCCGGCGAGTTCCTTGTCCTTCATCCTGAGCCGGGTGACCCAGTGCCACTCGCGCCCGACCCGCCATTGCAGGTACCGGTAGAAGTGCAGGGGAATCTCGGTCGCGCGCATCAGCGTTGCATGCAGGTTGACCGGAAGCGGCGGCGCGGTGCGCGGCGGCTTCTTCATCTCGAGATGCGTCACGGTGGCCTTGAGCGATTTGGGTTTGGCGGGCTTGGCCATCTCATGCGTCTCCGGTGACGACCGGCGTGTCGTCCCGGCCGCCCCATTCGGACCAGGAGCCATCATAGAGCCTGTTGTCGCTGTGGCCGACGGACTGCAGTGCCAGCGTGATCACGGCAGCGGTCACGCCGGAGCCGCAGGTGGTGACGACGGGCTTGTTCAGATCGAGGCCCGATGATTCAAGAACAGTGCGCAACTCACTCATCGGTTTGAGCTTTCCGTCGTTGCTCAACACTCCGAACGGAACATTGAAGGCGCCGGGCATGTGGCCTGAACGCATGCCGGCCCTCGGCTCGGGTTCCGCGCCGGTAAACCGGCCCGGACCGCGCGCATCGGCGATCTGCGAGGTCTGGTCCTGCACAACAGCGCCCATGTCCGAAAAGCTCGCGACCGCACCGCCATTGAAATTCGGCGTGAAGGTTGCCGGTTCCGGTTGTCTTGCCGCGCCGGTTTCCACGGGCCTGCCTTCGGCCTTCCAGGCATCAACCCCTCCGTTGAGCACATAGGCATTGGCGGCGCCGTAGCTGCGCAGCATCCACCAGACCCTGGGAGCGGTGAACATTCCGGGACCGTCGTAAACAATGATCGTGTCGTTTTCGGAGATGCCGAGTTTTCCCGCGGCCTTTGCGAAATCTTCAGGAGAAGGCAGGGTATGGGGCAGGTTCGAGTTTGGATCGACGATCCGGTCCTGGTCGAAGAAGACGGCACCGGGAATGCGGGCGGCGGCGAATTCGTCCGCCGCATTGCGGTTCTGGGCCGGAAGATACCAGGAGGCGTCGACAATCCTCACACCGGGCTCCGCCAGACGTTGGGCGAGCCAGTCGAAGGAAACGACAAAGGGGCTTGTTTCAGCGTCGGTCATCTTGGCTCCTGATGTGCGGCGTTGGAGTTCGGGATCGTGTTCCGGGGTGGTCTCGCGGGCAGACCTAGTCCGGAGCAGGGCCGAAGCGGATTCGAAAGCGCCTGTTCTCCTTACCCTTTTTCTCGATCTTGCCAATGTGGATTTCACCCACCTCGGCGGTCTCGGTGACATGAGTGCCGCCGCAGGGCTGACTGTCGATCGCCGCATCCTCGCCAATGCAGACGAGTCTTATCCGTCCCTGGCCGCGTGGGGGGCGGACGTTTTTCGATTTCACCAGATCGGGGTTGGCGTCGAGGTCTTCCTCGGAGATCCATTGCGTGTAGATCCGGTGGTTGGCATTGACGAGGTCCATCAATTTTGCCGTAACCTCCGCCTTGTCGATGGTTTCCGACATGTCGAAATCGACGCGGCTGTCGGTTTCGCTCACCGATGCGCCGGTGATCGGGTAGGCACAGACGACCGACAGCAGATGACACGCGGTGTGCATCCGCATCAGCTTGTGCCGCCGCTCCCAGTCGATGTGCAGGACAAGTTTTTCGCCAATCTCGGGCGAAGGCTGGCCAGGTGCCGGGACGTGAATGATCTCCGACTTGGTCGCGCCGTTCACTGCGCCGGCGATTTCGATCCTTTCGCCGTTGTCGCGCTCCAGAAAGCCGGTATCGCCGGGTTGGCCGCCGGAAGTCGCGTAGAAACAGGTCTGGTCGAGCATGATGCCGCCATCCTCCCGCACCGAGGTGACCAGCGCCTCTGCGGTGGAAAGATAGGCGTCTTCGACAAAGAGGGCTTTCATCAGGTTCATTCACTCACGAAGGGAATGGAAATGTCGCTTTCCCGGGTCAGCCAATCCGGAACCGGGAGCTGTTTGGAAGCGAGGAATTCCGGGTTGAAGAGTTTCGACTGGTAGCGATTGCCGTAGTCGCACAGGATGGTCACGATGGTGTGGCCGGGCCCCATTTCGCGGGCCATCCGGATCGCGCCGGCGATGTTGATGCCGGATGAGCCGCCGAGGCAGAGCCCTTCGGTCTCGAGAAGATCGAAAACCAGGGGGATGGCTTCCGCGTCGGGGATGTTGAACGACATGTCCGGCGAAAAGCCTTCGAGATTGGCCGTGATGCGACCCTGGCCGATTCCCTCGGTGATCGAGCCGCCGGACGATTTCATCTCGCCGGTCGTGTAGAAGCTGTGCAGCGCGGCTCCGTCCGGGTCGGCAAGGCCGATCTTGACGTCGCCCGAACGCTCGCGGAGACCCTCGGCCACGCCCGCGAGCGTGCCTCCCGAACCGACCGCGCAGATGAATCCGTCAATCGTTCCGCCGGTATCGCGCCAGATCTCGGGGGCCGTGGTTTTCACATGGGCCTGACGGTTTGCGACGTTGTCGAACTGGTTGGCCCAGATGGCGCCATTCGGGTTCGACTTGGCGATCTGTTCGGCAAGCCGTCCCGAAAGCCGCACGTAGTTGTTCGGATTTCGGTAGGGCGCGGCCGGAACCTCGACCAGTTCGGCGCCGTAGAGCTTGAGCGCGTCCTTTTTCTCCTGGCTCTGCGTTTCCGGGATCACGATGACGGTGTTGTAGCCGAGCGCGCGGCCAACCATCGAAAGGCCTATGCCGGTGTTGCCCGCGGTGCCTTCGACAATCGTCCCACCCGGCTGAAGCAGGCCCTTTGCCTCGGCGTCGCGAATGATCTCCAGTGCGGCCCTGTCTTTCACCGATTGTCCGGGGTTCAGAAACTCGGCCTTGCCGAGAATCGTGCATCCGGTGGCCTCGGATGCCGCCCGGAGGCGGATCAGAGGCGTGTTGCCAATGGCATCGAGGACGGACGAATGGATCGGGGAGGGCATGTGATTTCCTGTCTTAGCTGTGCGGCGCAAGCGTGGCGAGAGTAGGCAGGCATTTGCCCCCACTCAAGGGGCGAAAACAAGAAAACCACCTCTTCAAGTCGGACGTCTGAGGGATTAATTGCCTCCTTACGGCAAAAACCGGAAACCGCATTTGCCGGTGATCCATATTGAACTGTCACGCGTAGGAAGTGACAATTGAAATAGACAGATGACTCCGGACCCCTCACGTACTAACAGTTCGTGCCGGAAAAAGATGGAAAGCAGAACGCGCATGGTGCGGGAACATATTGATACAATCGACTCGTTGCTGGCGCGATATGTGGCCGGAACGCTGCCCGCGCCGGCCCGCGTGCTTGTCGAGGCGCATCTCGAACTCAAGCCGGAAAATCGCGTCCGTGTCCGCAACCTCGAGGCAATGGCCGGCCAGGCTCTGCTCGATGTCGACCCGGTGGCGATATCGAACCGGGACGGCATGCTGGAAGCGATCTTCAGTTCGAAAGAGCCCGAGACCGGCATCACCGAAGGAAATGCTGGCCAGACCGTGTTTCCCAAGGTGCTTTACGATTTCGTGGGATTCGACGCCGCCGATGTTCCGTGGCGCACCCGCATGCCGGGATACCGGGAATACGACCTGGGCGAAATCGAGGGCTGTCACGTGAACCTGTTCTGGATCAAGCCAGGACGGACGGTTCCCGCCCACACCCATGAGGGCAGCGAATTGTCGCTGGTGCTCGATGGCGATTTCACCGACGACAGGGGCTTTTACGGGCGCGGTGACATTTCCGTCGCCGATGATTCGGTCGACCATCGGCCTTGCGCCGGCAAGGACAGGCCCTGCATCGGTCTGGCTGTCATGGACGCGCCTTTGAAACTGACCGGATCGTTCCGTCAAATGATCGGCGATCTGATCGGCTAATCCCCGACGGCAACAAAATCCTGGAACCAATAAGCCGTTCCGACCGTACGAAGGTCTGAGCGGCTTTTTTCATGATTGGAGATTTCAATGAGCAGCTACATTGCCAGACCCGCCGACGGATCGGCGTGGGTGACCGGAGCATCGAGCGGGATCGGGCGTGCGCTGGCTCTTGACCTTGCCCGCGAGGGGTTTTCGGTGTTCGCCACGGCACGAAGCGAGGATGACCTGAACCGGCTGGCTGCGGAAGCGGACAGCCTGAAGGGCAACATCATCGCTGCACCGGGCGATGTCACAGATGCCGAGAGCATGGCCGAGCTGGTGGCCCGGATCGACGGTGAGGGCGGCGGGCTGGCGCTCGCGGTGTTCAATGCGGGGGTCTACATCCCGGTTCATGGCGAGACGCTGAAGGTCGAGGATTTCGACAAGACCTTCGCGGTCAACCTGTCGGGCGTGGTCAACGGCCTGGTGCCGGCGATCGATCGAATGAAGACGCGCGGCCGGGGCCAACTGGCCATCGTCTCCTCTGTGACCGGCTATGGCGGTCTGCCCACGAGCGCCGCCTACGGGGCGACAAAGGCCGCGCTGATCAACCTGGCGGAAAGCCTCAAGTTCGACCTCGACAAGCTGGGCGTCCGGATCCAGGTGGTCAATCCCGGGTTTGTCGACACCCCGGCCACGGCTGACAATGCCTTCACCATGCCCGCACTGATGCAGCCCGAAGATGCCGCTTCGCGGATCGCTTCGGGGCTCAAATCGTCATCCTTCGAAATCACCTTCCCGCGCCGGTTCACCTATGTGCTCAAGGCACTGCAGTTTCTGCCGTACGGCGCCTATTTCGGCCTGATCAATGCCGCAACCGGCTGGAAAAAGCGGCCGCTCGAAACCGCCGGGAGCTAGGATCGTTCACTGCGGCCTTCGATGTCGCTGCGCAGCGATTTCTGCGTGGCTTCGTCGAGCGGGAAATTCCACATGATGGCGATGCTGGCGAGCTTGGCGGCGATCGGCGCCCAGGCATAGGCGACGGCCAGAGCGGTGAGCCCTTGTCCGCTGGCGGAGGAGGGGTCGAAGCCGAACCCGGACAGCAGCGGAAAAACGATGCCGACCCCGCCGGCAAGCGACAGCTTTGTGGCGAGGCTCCAGGCGGCAAAATAGACGCCGGAACGCTGTTCGCCGGACGCTGCGGTATCGACATCGATCACATCGGCCTGAATGGCGGGCGGCAGTGCCAGGTCGAAGCCGAGAAGGATCCCGGTCAGGACACAGATGACCGCGAAGGCAATCAGGCTGCCCTCCGGCAGCAGAGGCGCCGGGGCAAAGGCGATGCAGGCTGCGAGCATGCCGTAACACCAGGCGCGGTGCTTGCCGAAGCGTTTGGCAGACCAGGTGGCAAGCGGCACGCCACCTATCGCGCACAGGAAATAGAGGAACAGCAGCGGTCCGCGCGCTTCAGGCAGTCCCAGCCGGTCGGAGACGAAATACAGGAACAGTGTCGCCGGGATCCCGTTGGCAAGACCGTTGAGGAAAAACGCTGCAATGAGCCGGACAAACGGCTTGTTGCGGGCCAGATGTGCGAGGCCCGCGCGCAGATCGATGCGTGTGCGGGAATGTTCTGAGGGTTCGGGGGTCGCCAAAACCGAAATGGCGCCGAACAGGGGCAGCGCGACCAGCACCGCCAGCCCCAGTGCGGCGAGCCCATGCAGGCCCCGGGCATTGTCAAAGCCAATGGTGAAAGGAAGCCCGATTGCAATGAGCGTCCCAAGCAGCGTCAGTCCTTCGCGCCATCCGGCGATCCGGGAGCGGCCATGGTAGTCGGTCGCCAGTTCCGCGCCCCAGGCCGAGAACGGAATCATGGCCGAGGTGAAGCCCAGCGAAAGCATCAGCCCCCATCCGGTCAGCCAGGCCGTGCCGACGCCTTCGGGCGGCCAGAACAGCATCAGCGCCGAGATCGCCGTCAGCGGGAGGCTCAGCGCGAAAAGCGTCCGGCGCCGCCCGAAACGAGGGCGAAAGCGGTCTGCCGCCCATCCGATCAGCGGGTCGTTCACGGCGTCGAAAATGCGGACGATGAGCAGCGCAAAGCCAACGGATGCGAGCGAAAGCCCCAGCGTCTCGGTGTAGAAGGTGGGGACAAGGACATAAAGCGGCAGGGTGAGTGCAGCGAGCGGTATTGCGGGCAGCGCATAGGCGATGACCCGGGGCAGGGGGAGGTACTGGTCTGCGTGCCGAGCGGAGACGTCGATGGGGTGAGTGTCGGTCATGACGCGTTCCGGGCTCGCGGGTTTGCTGGACAAGCCGGACGCCTCGCTGGCAAGCCCGGTACCGACCCGGACCCTCCGAAGCCGATTTGCGAATACGATACAAGGTATACGCCGCAGCATGGCCCATGGTTCACCGTCAAGCCTCCGGCCGGACAGGGCTCGGGCGCACGGCGGTCAGGCCGCTTGCTGCCTTTGCCGGAAGTGCCCTAGCTGTAGATCACCTGGCGGACATTGATGTGGCCGGACCGGAAGCCCGCCTCGCAGTAATACATGTAGAACTCCCAAAGCCGCTTGAACCTCAGGTCGAAGCCCATCGGCTGGATGTCCTTCCATGCCTCCCAGAAGCGCTCGCGCCATTGCGCCAGGGTCCGCCCGTAATCGGGGCCGAATGCCCTTTGTCCGACCAGTTCCAGCCCGGCGTTCCGTCCGAGCGAAACCAGATGCTCTTCCGTGGGCAGCATGCCGCCTGGAAAGACGTAGCGCTGGATGAAATCCGGATTGGCCCGGTAATCCTCATAGGCTTCGGGCTTGATGGTGATGATCTGCAATCCGGCCCGCCCGCCGGGCTTGAGGCATTGCCGGAGCTTGGAGAAATAGACCGGCCAGTATTTTTCGCCGACCGCCTCGAACATCTCGATGGAGACGATGGCGTCGTATCTTGCGGTCTCGTCGCGGTAGTCCTGGAACCGCAAATCGACGAGATGGCTCAGGCCCGCCTTCTCGATGCGGTCCCGGGCAAAGGCCAATTGCTGGTTTGAAATCGTGAGCCCGGTGACCCGGCAACCGATCTCGCTGGCGGCAAATTCGGCAAAGCCACCCCAGCCGCAGCCGATCTCCAGGACGTGATCGCCGCTTTTGAGTCCGATCGCCTGCGCCAGCGCGCGGTATTTCGCGGTTTGCGCGCTCGGCAGATCGTTGGCGCCGTCCTGATACAGGGCGGAGGAATAGGTCATCGTCTCATCGAGCCACCTGGCGTAGAATTCGTTGCCGAGGTCGTAGTGAGCGGAAATGTTCTTCCTGGCCTGGGTGCGCGTGTTCGAGCGCAGCCAATGGCGGATCTGCTCGATCAGGCGGGCCAGTCCGCGCGCCCCGCCGGCAAGATCGTTGCCGACTTCGACATTGACCAGAAACAATTCGAGGAATGCAGTGACATCGGGGCTTTCCCAGTCGCCGGCGATGTAGGATTCGGCCACGCCGATGGTTCCGGCAGTGAGCGCCTGGTGGGCGAGGTTCCAGTTGTGCAGAACCAGAACCGCGTCAGGACCCTCGGCGCGTCCTTCGATCAGGACGGAGCGCCCATCGGGCATCCGGATCGACAACCGGCCGTAATTCATATGCAAGAGACCGCGAAGCGCCATCTTGGCCTTCATGGGCAAACCGCGCAGATAGGCGGACAGGTTCTCGGTCGAGAGCCGTTCCGCCTTGTCGATGTCATTCCAGGTGGCTTCGGATTTCATGATACGAGCCTCCTCCGTCCTGCTTCATCCATACTCTTCACGGTCTGACCGTCTGATCGTCGTTTTCGCGCCGGTCCCGGAAACTCGCCTTTTCGGGCGGCTCCGGACGCGGAACATAACGCACTCCCTTGAGCCATAGTTTCAATGCCTCATAGTGAATGCCGCCGACAATCTTCCACGTGAGAAGAGGAAACTTCAAGAGGCAAGCCAGAACAGACCTGGTGCGAAGTGGCTTGCGGCTGCCGCAATAGGTGGCGGCGAGCAGGGGGCCGGTGTCGTCGGTCTCGAGGATTCGCCATTTGATCCGCTCACCCGGAAGGTTCATCCGAAAGTGGTAGCGCATCCCCATTTCGATGAAAGGCGAGACGTAGAAGAGCTTGTCCCGGCTCTGGCGAATCCCGGCGTCAGTGACCTCGTCGTCGCCGACCTTGCAGACATAGGTATGGCTTTCGCCGAAGGTGTTGCGCACCTCGTAGACCATCGCCACAAGCCGATCAGCGGGACCATAGGCGTAATAGACGGACAGCGGATTGAAGACCTGACCGAAGATGCGCGGATAGCAGGCAAGTTCGATCCGGACGGCAGGCGCGTCGAGGCCGGCCTGTGCCAGCAACGCGTCGATGTGCGCGCGCAGGTTCGGAGCAGCGGATCCACGCAGGTGATCGGCCTCGTGAAACGCCATGACATTGTGCCGGTTGACCGAAAACAGCGGCGAAAGCCGGTCGATTTCGTCAAGCCGGTCCAGATCCAGAAGAAGCGAGTAGACCGTGTATTTGAACCTGTGACCGACCGGCTTCATGCGCTGATGCATCACATCGCCGACATAGAGCGCGCCCGCAGGTCTTGCCGCCTGCATCCCGTGAGCAATGTTCGCGCCCGGGGAAACCGGGGTGTGCGCTCTCGCTGGTGAATGGGCGTTCAAGGTCACACGCCTGCGGGTTCGGGGATGGCGGCGATGGGATCCCGCCAGGGCAGGCGAGCGCCGAGCGCTTCGGCTGCAGTGATGCCGGAGGTCAATCCGTCCTCGTGGAAGCCGTAGCCGGTCCAGGCGCCGGCGAAATGGGTGTGATTGTCGCCCTGGATGGCCTTCAGGCGGTCCTGAACGTCCATGGCGTTGTTGCCGAACTGCGGATGGTCGTAGCTGTACTCGCCGAAAACCAGCTCCGGGCGCGGTTCGCGGTCCGGATTGAGGGTGACGAAGAGCGGCTTAGCCGGATCGATTCCCTGCAGCCGGTTCATCCAGTAGGAGACCGCGACATTCGCGTCGGAGCGCTGATCGGAGGAGCGCAGGTAGTTCCAGGACGCCCAGACCGCCTTGCGGGTCGGCATCAGTCTTTCATCGCGGTGCAGGATGACCCGGTTCGGGCGATAGGGAATGGCGGTGAGGATCTCGCGTTCGGCCTCCGTCGGCCGGTCGAGAATTCGCAGGGCCTGATCGGTGTGACAGGCCAGAATGACGCGGTCGAAACTCTCGTTCCGCCCGCTGGCGTCGAGAATGTCCACGCCTTCCGCACCGCGCCTGACAGAGACCACACCGGCATCGAGGCGGACCCGTCCGGAAAGTGGTGCGAGCAGCTTTTCGAGATAGTTTCGGCTGCCGCCGGTGACCGTACGCCAGATCGGACGCTCGGAATGGATCAGGCGGTGGTTTTCGAAGAAATTGACGAAGTAGGTGGCCGGGAACTCCATCATCCGCTTGGCCGGAGTGGACCAGATCGCGGCCGCCATGGGCACCAGGTAATTGTTCATGAAACCGGGCGAAAAGCCGCGCCAGTTGAGGTAGTCGCCAATTGAACGGGCAGCCAGATGTCCGTCGGCGCGATCCTGCAGGCAGATGCGGTTGAACCTCAAGACCTCCCGGAGCATCAGCAGAAAGGAGGGGCGCAGGAGATTGCGCTTCTGTGCAAACAGCGTCTTGAGATTGTCTCCGCCCCATTCGAGCTTGCCATGGTCGAGCGAGAGCGCGAAGCTCATGTCGCTGTCATGGGTCTTCACGCCCAGATGGGCGAAAAGCGCCGTGAGATTGGGGTAGTTGAGTTCGTTGTAGACAATGAAGCCGGTATCGACGGAGAGCGGTGTCCCGTCATACTCGATGTCGACGGTCGCCGTATGCCCGCCCGGACGCTTTTCCGCCTCGTACAGTGTGACATCGTGCAGGTCGCGCAGGGCCCACGCGGCGGAGGCGCCCGATATGCCGGAGCCGACCACGGCGATTTTCAGACGGCGCGGTTCCCGGACGATGGCTTGCGGCGGCGAAGGCAGATGCAGGTTCATGCGGCGTCCTTGATCTTGTCGTAGGCGTCCAGCGCACGTTGGCGTGCCTTCTGGTGTTCTACAATAGGATGCGGATAGGTGTCGCCAAGACGGACGCCCGCCTTGGACAGAACGCCTTCGGGAGCATCCCAGGGTTTGTGGATGTATTTCGATGGCAGGTCGCAGAGTTCGGGAACGTATTTGCGGACATAGTCGCCATCGGGATCGAACTTTTCACCCTGGATGATCGGATTGAAGATGCGGAAATAGGGCGCCGCGTCCGCACCTGATCCCGCCACCCATTGCCAGCTCGCCGTGTTGGACGCGGGGTCGGCATCGACCAGCGTGTCCCAGAACCAGCGTTCGCCGAGGCGCCAGTCGATCAGCAGATGCTTGGTGAGGAACGAAGCCGCGACCATACGAATGCGGTTGTGCATCCAGCCGGTTTGCCAGAGCTCGCGCATGCCGGCATCGACAATCGGATAGCCGGTCATGCCCTTCTGCCAGGCCCTGAGACCTTCATCGTCGTCGTTCCAGGGAAAATCGTCGAACTTCGAGTTGTGGTTGACCCGAGGCAGGTCGGGTTCATTGATCAGAAGGTGGTAGGAAAATTCCCGCCAGCCGATTTCCTTGCGGAAGACGGTGCGGTCCTTGGATGATGCGTCGGTGTCGCTTTCTGCGAGCGCGTGGATGATCTGCGCCGGGGTGATTTCGCCATGGGCCAGGTGGGGCGAGAGACGTGACGTCGATTCGATCCCCGGAAGGTCGCGATCATTTGCATACCCCTTGATCGCACCTGACAGGAACTCCTCGAGGCGGTCTCGCGCGCCTGTCTCTCCCGGGGTCCATGTTTCGCGGATGCCTCCGGCCCAATCGGGTTTTTCAGGAAGAAGCTTCCAGTCCGACAACTCCTCGCTGTCGGGCATGGTCGGGGCTGCCTTCAGGCTTTTCGGGGCGGGGAGCGGTTCGCGGTCCTCGATGCCGCCTTCGATGGCGCGCCAGAACGGGCTGTAGACCTTGTAGTGGGTGTCGCTTCCGGTTCGGACCCGGGTCGGCTCATGAAGCAGATGTCCGCCGAAACTCTCGACGTGAATGTCGCGCGACTGGAGATCTTCCTTGATCCTGGAATCGAGCGACTTGAAGTCCGGGTCGTATCGCCTGTTCCAGTACACCGCCGACGCGCCGGCCGATGTCACCAGGTCGGGAATCAGTTCCTCGGGATTTCCGCTGAGCAGCACGAGCGGTGCACCGAGATCGGCCAGGGCTTCCTGCAGGCGTTCGACTGCATGATGCAGCCACCATTTGCGCGCGCCGCCGACGTCTCGCTCGCCATTGCTCGTATCGCGAATGAGAACGGGAAGGACCGTTTTGTGCAGGCTTGCCGCGTGGAGAGCGGCGTTGTCGCCGGTCCGGAGGTCGCTGCGAAACCAGACGATGGCCGGTTGGTCTTGAATGGAAACGTCGGAAGTCATGAAGCTGTTTTTATCCCTGGCGGCGAAAGTCGGCTTTCCTTTTGCCTGTCTCATACGTCTTTACGGAAACAGCGGATCAAAAGTTTCGACAAAACGCGCTGTTTTTCACCGGAGCCGCAGCGATCAGCCAGGGACATGCAAAAAAGGCCGCAAACCCTTGAGGTTTACGGCCTTTCGCAAATCTGGCTCCCCGGGCCGGATTCGAACCAGCGACCGATCGATTAACAGTCGATTGCTCTACCACTGAGCTACCGGGGACCGCCGCCTTGAGCAGCGTGTGCGGCCTATAACAAATGCCTCTCCGATTTGCCAAGCGGTTTTTAAAGAAAATGTGTCGATCTTGCGAAAGCGGCCGTCATGACCCACCTGTTGGGTCCGGCACCGGGCCGGTTGTGGAAGCGGACACGGATCGTGAGCAGCAGGAAGCGCCGATTTCAGTTTGACGCCGGTCGCGGTGAAATGCGGTTCGGTTCGAAGACACTGAAACTGCCGCGAAGCGCGACCGCGCGAATCGCCGTCGGCACCAGCCTGGTTTGCGGCGGCATTCTCGGCTTTCTTCCGGTTCTGGGCTTCTGGATGGTTCCCGTGGGGCTCCTGGTGCTGTCCCAGGATCTGCCGTCTGTCAGACGGTGGCGCAGATCCCTGGTCGTGCGGATGGAGCGGCGAAAGGGCAGGCCGGATCGTGGGCGGAAGGGCGAGAACAGCCGGCCGGACGGCGAGAACAGCCGGTCCGAACCCTGAATCTCCGGCGGATCCAAGAGGCGACATTCAACGGCAGTCAAGAACGGGAAAATGGAGGCCTCGCCCGGAATCGAACCGGGGTGCAAGGATTTGCAGTCCTCTGCGTAACCACTCCGCCACGAGGCCTCGGCCCGGCGCTGCCGGACGGCTGGCAAATAGACGGATAATCCTGCCTGCGCAAGGGGGCGATTTGACAAGTTTGCAACGATGCCGGCTGCAAAATCCCCTAAAACGGTGAATTGCATTAGGGCAGGCCTTGTTCAGCTTGAAACTCGGGGTTCGTCGCTTTATTGAAGCGCGGATACAAAGCATCGGAGAGACCGGATGGGCACCGACTATCAAGACGCGCGCCAGAAGATGGTGGACAACCAGATTCGGACGACAGACGTAACCTCGCATTCGGTTCTCAGGGCTTTCCTGACCGTCGAGCGGCAGGACTTCGTTCCGGCATCGCTCAGGCCGCTGGCCTACATCGATACCGACCTTGAGATCACGCCCGCCGACGGCAGCGCGCCGCGCTATCTCATGGAGCCTTCGCCCCTCGCCAAGCTTCTGCAGCTGGCGGAAATCAAGCCGGACCACGTCGTGCTCGAGATCGGCTGTGCTGAGGGCTACGCTGCGGCGCTGCTGTCGCTGCTTGCCGGATCCGTCGTTGCGGTCGAAAGCGACGGGGCGCTCGCCGATGCGGCGAGCACGCGGCTCAGCGCAAACGGCTATGACAATGTCGCTGTGGTGACCGGTGACCTCGAAGCCGGCTACGCCAGCGAAGCGCCGTACGACATCATCTTTTTCAATGGCGCTGTCGAAACGGTGCCGGAAGCCATCATCGAGCAGTTGCGCGAGGGCGGCAGGCTGGTCGTTGCGATCGGTTCGGGCAATTCGGCTCAGGCACAGGTGATGGTCAAGGAGGGGGGCGTGGTTTCGGGGCGACCTGTGTTCAATCTTTCCATCAAGCCCTTGCCCGGTTTCAGAAAGGCCGAGGAATTCGTATTCTGATTGCCCGGCAACGCAGCCGGGCTGTTTTGCCAGAGATCGAGGCCGAGCCTGTTGCGCGTCGGCAACGTGGGGTGGATTAGTGCCCGACTCACAGAGTTGTGAGATTGCCTAGTGCGGTGCAAACCCTCATATGTAACCCAACACCATGATCGTGTTCAGCGCGGCTGGTCAGCCCCAATGAAACCGCGCTAGCTGGAGTATGTGCTCGTGTCGCTTGTCAAGAAGTCCTTCGCTTGTATCGCAGTCCTGTCCGTGCTTGCGTTTACCTCTCAACAGGCCTCGGCTGAAACCATCTACCAGGCCATGGCGCGGGCCTACGAGAACAACCCGGATCTGAACGCTGCCCGTGCCGGCTTGAGAGCGACTGACGAAGGCGTTGCCATTGCCAAGTCGGGCTACCGGCCCACCATTGCGGCCGAGGCCGTCACGACCTCGACCAACACCGAAGGGTTTACGACCAGTTCGTCGAGCATCGGTGCGACGATCAGCCAGACGCTCTTCGACGGTTTCCAGACCCGCAACAACGTTCGTGCTGCCGAAGCGCAGGTCTTCGCGGGCCGGGAGAACCTTCGCGGCACCGAAATCGACATTCTTCTGGCAGCCGTCCAGGCCTATGCCAACGTCAACCGCGACAACCAGATCGTCATCTACCGCCAGCAGAATATCGCCTTCCTTCAGGAGCAGTTCTCCGCTGCGCGCGCCCGTTTCGACGTTGGTGAAAGCACGCGGACGGATGTGAGCCTTGCAGAGGCAGAGCTGGCCGGCGCGCGCGCCAGCCTCACTGCAGCCATCGCGCAGGCGAAGTCGAGTGCTGCGGTCTACGCCCAGATCGTGGGTTCCTCTCCGACCAATCTCCAGCCCGTGGCCCTGCCGAGAAAACTGCTGCCGGGATCTCTGGAAATGGCAATCGGTCAAGGGGTGAACGAGCACCCGGCGGTGCTTGCGGCACTTTATGGCGTCGATGCTGCCGGCTATGCCGTCAAGGCACAGGAGGGAACGTTCCTGCCGGGCGTGCGGGTGTCGGGATCGGTGGCCGAGGACAATGATGGCATCAGCACGGCTCAGGTCCAGGCCCGGGTGACTATTCCGATCTACCAGGGTGGTGCAGCCTCGGCCCGGGTGCGCCAGGCCAAGGAACAGCTCGGACAGCAGCGCATCCTTGTCGACAAGGCGCGCCGGTCGATCGAGCAGTCCGTCGTTTCCTCCTGGACGCAGATGGAAGCGGCACAGGCAACGATCCAGGCCAACCGCGCGCAGTTGTCTGCCGCCAACCTGGCTCTCAATGGCGTCGTCGAAGAGCGGCGTGTGGGTCAGCGCACGACGCTTGACGTGCTCAACGCGCAGCAGTCGGTGCTCAACACCAAGGAAGCCATCTCCAATTCCGAGCGCAATGCGATCGTTGCGAGTTTTTCGGTTCTGGCCTCGACGGGCAAGTTGACCGTCGACCGGCTGGGCCTCGGCGTTGCCAACTACCGCCCGGAAGTCCACTACGAAGCCACCAAGGACCGCTGGTACGGTCTGCGCACCGTCGACGGACGCTGATCCCCATCGCAAAGATCCGGTCTGCCGCCGTCGATTGGCGGCGCCCATGGGTGCTGCGCCGGCGGTCGCGCTGAAATCTGTGCACGAGTGTCGAGCATCCTGCGGACGTGATTCTCAAATGCTGCCCGATGGCCTAAGGTTGTCGGGTGATTCGCTGGCGTTTGGCGCGCCCGGCGACCAGAGTAACGGAGCGTAAACATGGCACAGGCCGGCGCGCAGCGCGAACCTTCAATGGAAGAGATCCTGGCATCCATCCGGCGGATCATCGAGAACAATGATCCGGGCGAAGTCGCCAGGCCCGAGCATGACGACAGTCATGTTGAGCGGGACGAGCAGCCCGTTCAGGCGTCCGAGCCGGAGTTGGAGCAGGCGGAAGCGGAAACCGAAACCGAAGCATCTTTCGATGACGCCGAGGAAGACGCGGGCGAGACCGAGATTTCCGGTCAGGACAGGTTCGAGGTCGTCCAGGCTCCGGCCCACTCCCATGACCATGGTGCAGACACGATATCGCTTGCCGAAGTGGCCGCGCGCGCAAAGGGGCTTGGGTTCTCCGATCGGACCGACGCAGGGGCGGCGCAGACCGCTCCCATCCAGCCGGCTGTTTCCATCCCGGCGCCCGTCAATGATGACATGTCTTCCAGGATCGATGACGCGGTTGCCGAAGAGCTTCGTCAGGCGCTTGTCTCCGACGAGCCTGTCGAGGCAGCGACGCAGACGCCGGATCGCCACGCCGAGGCAGCTGAGGAGACCACTGAATCCAGCGGTGCCGGGCGCGAAGCCGACGATGCCGACGCAGCACGGGGCCATGCGCCCGCAGACCGTCAAGGCGGTCAGCTGGTGTCGCTGCAAACCGGCGAGAAGGTGGCAGCTGCGTTTCGCGAACTGACGGCAGCGATTGCAGCCGGTCAGACCCGCTCCTTCGACGAGATTGCCGAGGAGATGCTCAAGCCGATGCTTACCCAGTGGCTCGACGACAATCTGCCGACGCTGGTCGAGCGGCTGGTGCGCGAGGAAATCGAGCGTGTCTCGCGCGGCACGCGCCGCTAGACACGCATCCGGCTGCGGCCAATCCGGTTTTGATTTGGACGGCTCCCTGTGTCAGGGGGCCGTTCTGCTTTTTTCATCCTCTGCGTCCCTGGCCGGGGAACACTGCCGACCCTCCCGACGTTGACGGCAGTGCAGGAGGCTTCGCATCGGCGGAACCCAACCGGTGGCCGCTTTCGGCCGTTCCAGCCGGGCTGCTTGTTGACTTCATCATGGCGTTCCGGTTTATCCAAGCCGAGGTTCAGACCCCACATCCCCAATCACGCAAACGGTTTCCACTCATGCTTGACAAGACCTATGACGCAGCGGCCGTCGAACCGAAAATCGCAACCCGCTGGGCCGAGGCTGATGCCTTCGCCGCAGGAGCGGGCGCGAAACCGGGCGCGGATTCCTTCGCAATCGTGATTCCTCCGCCGAACGTCACCGGTTCGCTGCATATGGGGCATGCGCTCAACAATACGCTTCAGGACATTCTTGTGCGGTATCAGCGCATGCGCGGCCGCGACGTCTTGTGGCAGCCGGGCATGGATCATGCGGGCATCGCCACCCAGATGGTGGTCGAGCGGCAACTGGCCCAGCGCCAGGAACCCAGCCGGCACGACCTGGGGCGCGACAAGTTCATCGAGCGGGTCTGGAACTGGAAAGATGAATCCGGAGGGATGATCTTCAACCAGCTCAAGCGCCTGGGCGCCTCATGCGACTGGTCGCGCGAGCGCTTCACAATGGACGAGGGGCTTTCAAAGGCGGTGCTCGAGGTCTTTGTCTCGCTCTACAAGGAAGGCCTGATCTACAAGGACAAGCGGCTGGTCAACTGGGACCCGAAGCTGCTGACGGCCATTTCCGACCTCGAGGTCGAACAGGTCGAGGTCCAGGGACATCTGTGGCATTTCCGCTATCCGCTTGCCGACGGGCTGACCTACGAGCACCCCTTTGCCCTTGATGAAGAGGGCAACCGGTGCGCCTGGAAGCCGTCCATGGGCGAGCCTGCGGGCCACGAGACCCGCGACTACCTCGTCGTCGCCACAACGCGTCCCGAAACCATGCTGGGAGACACCGGCATTGCGGTCCATCCCGACGACCCGCGCTACACGTCGCTGATCGGCAAGCATGTGGAACTGCCGCTCGTCGGACGGCGGATCCCGATCGTTGCGGACGAGTACCCGGACATGGAGGCCGGCACAGGCGCGGTGAAGATGACGCCTGCGCATGATTTCAACGACTTCGACGTCGGCAAGCGCCACAATCTGAAGGCGATCAATGTCCTGACGACCGATGCCCGCGTCGTTCTCAAGGACAATGAGGACTTTCTCGACGGGCTCAGCATCGAGGGCAAGCTGATCGAGGTCATCGAAGAAATCGACGGCATGGACCGGTTCGCCGCGCGCAAGGAAATCGTTGCGAAAATGGAAGAGGGGGGGCTGCTCGAAAAGATCGAACCGCACACCCACATGGTTCCGCACGGAGACCGGGGCGGCGTGCCGATCGAGCCGTTCCTGACCGACCAGTGGTATGTGAACGCTGCGGAACTCGCAAAGCCCGCCATCGAAAGCGTGCGCGAGGGCCGCACCAACTTCGTGCCGAAGACCTGGGAAAAGACCTATTTCGAATGGATGGAGAACATCCAGCCCTGGTGCATCTCGCGTCAATTGTGGTGGGGACACCAGATTCCCGCCTGGTATGGCCCCGACGGGCAGGTTTTCGTTGAAAAGGATGAGGAAACCGCTCTCGAGGCGGCGATCCAGCATTACATCGCCCATGAAGGTCCCTGGAAGGCCTGGGTCGAGGAGAAGCTCGAGAATTTCAAGCCGGGCGAGATTCTGACCCGCGACGAGGATGTGCTCGACACCTGGTTCTCGTCCGCGCTCTGGCCGTTCTCGACGCTCGGCTGGCCCGACGAGACGCCCGAGCTCAAGCGCTACTACCAGACCGACGTCCTGGTGACCGGCTTTGACATCATCTTCTTCTGGGTGGCCCGGATGATGATGATGGGACTGCACTTCATGGATGAAGAGCCGTTCCATACGGTCTACGTCCATGCGCTGGTGCGCGACAAGAACGGCGCCAAGATGTCAAAGTCGAAGGGCAATGTCATCGATCCGCTGGAGCTCATCGACGAGTATGGTGCCGATGCGCTCAGGTTCACGCTGGCCATCATGGCGGCGCAGGGCAGGGACGTGAAACTCGATCCCTCGCGGATCGCCGGATACCGCAACTTCGGCACCAAGCTCTGGAACGCGACCCGCTTCGCCGACATGAATGGCGCGGTGCTCGATCCGGCATTCGATCCAGATGCCGTGAAACTGACCATCAATCGCTGGATCCTCACGGAACTGACGCGCACTGCGACGGAAGTGCGCGAGGCGATCGAGGGGTACCGGTTCAACGAGGCCTCGGCGACACTCTACCGCTTTGTCTGGAACCAGGTTTGCGACTGGTATCTCGAATTGCTCAAGCCGGTGTTCAACGGGGAAGACGAAGCCGCCAAGGCTGAGGCCCGCGCATGCGCCGCCCACGTGCTGGCTCAGTCCGTGAAGCTTCTGCACCCGTTCATGCCGTTCATGACCGAGGAGTTGTGGACCCACATGGCAGGTGAGGGGGCAGGGCTCGCCTGTCACGCTGAATGGCCCGAGCCGGTTTTTGCCGATGCGGCGGCCGCCGACGAAATCAACTGGCTGGTCGATCTGGTGTCGGGCCTGAGATCCGTTCGCGCCGAGATGAACGTTCCGCCGTCTGCCCAGGCGCCGCTGGTGCTCGTGGGTGCAAATGCCACGACACGGGAACGCGTCGTGCGCCATGACCCGGCGATCAAGCGTCTGGCGCGGGTGACCGATATCCTGGTTGAGGGCGATGCGCCGCGCGGATCGGCACAGATCGTCGTCGGCGAGGCCACAGCTTGCCTTCCACTCGGCGATCTTATCGATCTCGAGGCCGAAAAGGCGAGATTGCAGAAGGCAGAGGCCAAGGTTTCCGCCGATATCGCAAAGATCGAGGGCAAGCTGGGCAACGAAAAGTTTGTTGCGAACGCCAAGCCCGAGATCGTAGAGGCGGAGCGCGAAAAACTTGTCGATCTGCACGGGCAGCGCGACAAGCTCGAAGCTGCGATCGCACGCCTCGCCGATGCCGGCTGAGCTGTACCCCAAGCCGTGACAGATATCGGCTCAAAGAATCGATTCCCGCCCGGGCAAATCCGGGTGGGGAGCTAAGTCATTGCTATGTAAAAGAAAAGCCGGGGTTGCTCAGGGTCGCATGTCCCTGAGGACCTATCGTGCCGGCCACCATTCGCCAAAACTGCGCTTCTGCTGATCACTTTGGTGAAGAATCTGGCAAATGTGACGAAATTGCAACAAAATTGCGTTCCTGGTTGGATTCTGCGGCATTTTCGGGGGCTTGCGCATGTCCCCGCGCGAAAATCGTCGCGATTTGAATGAATTTGGGGTGTTTTTCGGGAGTTTTCAGTCGGTGCGGGTGGTGCCGGCGCCGAGGCAGGCTGGTTTCCGGAGTTTACAAACGACCAGATTTCTTTACCTAATCGGGGCAATCGTAAGCTTTTACGTCCTGGAGGGGATTCATGATTCGCGGTACTCTGAAATCGATGGTTGCTGGGCTTGTGGCGGGCGCTGCAATGGCAACCGCAGCGCAGGCAGGCGGTTTTAACCGCGGCAGTGCCAATCTCGATGGTCTTTATTCGGATGGGTTTGGCGTCTATTCCGGCATCACTTACGTCTCGCCCGGTCGTTCCTATTCGTCGGTGACCGGCGTTCGGGTCGTGGGCGGTGCACCGGCCGGATTTGCCCAAGGGCCTGTCGAATTCGGTGACTCCTTCACCGTGCCTTACGCATCCGCTGGCGGCCAGCTGGTCGACAATGTCGCTTGTGTCGGCTCCTATTCGCAGCCCTACGGTGCAGATTCGACCTATTCTGGCGCGATCACCTATCACATCGCCAGCCAATCGCTCGCAACGCGCGAACTCGGTCTCACCTGTTCTTACCGTCACGACGTCGGCAAGGGCCGGCTGTCGTTCATTGGCGGTGTTTTCAACGAGTACATCGAGTACAAGCAGGCGCGTAACTTCAATCTCGCCTTCGGCAACACGGGTGACAGCACGATCAACGTGACGTCGGATACCTGGGGATACCGTCTTGGTCTCGCCTACGAGATCCCCGAGATCGCTTTCAAGGCGTCGTTGATGTATCGCTCGCAGACCGACCATACTGCCCGCGGCAATTACGGAAATACGCCATTCGCCATCCTGGCCACCGCCAACGGTGCCCCCGCGCCGCTGATCGCTGCCTACGGCGCGCAGACGAGTGCAACGGCGACGACGAGCGCCAGCCTTCCGCAGAGCGTCGAACTGAATGTTCAGTCCGGCATCGCTCCTGGTTGGCTTGCCTTTGGTAGCGTCAAGTGGACCGACTGGAGCATTCTGCAGTCGATCACCTTGATCGAGGGCATTGCCGGACAGCCGTTCTCGACCTCGCGCTTCTTCTTCAAGGATGGCTGGACGGTGACAGGTGGCGTGGCCCACCGCTTCAACGAACAGCTGGCTGCGTCCGCATCGGTCACATGGGACCGTGGCGTGTCGACCGGCTGGGATACGTTGACCGATACCTGGACCCTCGCCGGCGGTGTTGCCTATGATATCAACGAGAACATCCAGTTCCGCGCAGGCGGCGCCGCGATCCATTTTGCCAGCGGCACGAAGTCCAGGACCGCAAGCGCGGTTGACTACACCGCGGTATCGCCGAGCGAATGGGGATATGCTCTTTCCGCAAGCGCTTCGGTCAAGTTCTGATCCGATACGCTCAGGCCAGTTTCACCACCGATCGACCCCGCCCTTGTGGCGGGGTTTTTCGTTGGGGACGGCTTCGCAGCCCGGGCAGGAAAACCCCAATCGGAAAAAGTTCCCGAGAAAGCATCCTTTTCAAAGCCTTCGCGTGCGAGTGATCACGCAATGTGACGATTCCGCAACACTTTTTTCCGATCGCATCTGCTATGGAAACTACCGGGTACATTGTGCCCATTTCCCGCCACAAACGGGGCGCACGGCAGGATGCAAATCCACCCGCACCCCGTTTGTCGACAGGATGCGTCTGAGGAAACCATGGCCGCCAAACCATTTGACAAGTCCAAGCTTCCCAGCCGTTACACGACGGTCGGATCGGCGCGCGCTCCGCACCGTTCGTACCTCTACGCCATGGGGCTTTCGAGCGAGGAGATCGCTCAGCCGCTGGTCGGGGTCGCGTCGTGCTGGAACGAAGCCGCCCCCTGCAACATCTCGCTGATGCGGCAGGCGCAGGTGGTCAAGAAGGGGGTCGCCGCCGCGCATGGCACGCCGCGCGAGTTCTGCACCATCACCGTGACCGACGGCATCGCGATGGGCCATCAGGGAATGAAGGCGTCGCTGGTCAGCCGCGACGTGATCGCCGATTCGGTCGAACTGACGATGCGCGGGCACTGCTACGACGCCATCGTCGGGCTTGCCGGCTGCGACAAGTCCCTGCCGGGCATGATGATGTCGATGGTGCGGCTGAACGTGCCCTCGATCTTCATCTATGGCGGATCGATCCTTCCGGGCAGTTTTCGTGGCCGACAGATCACCGTGCAGGACGTGTTCGAAGCCGTCGGGCAGCATTCCGTGGGGAAAATGTCGGACGAGGACCTGCTTGAGATCGAACAGGTGGCCTGTCCGTCCGCCGGATCCTGCGGCGCCCAGTTTACCGCCAACACAATGGCGACGGTGGCCGAAGCGATCGGCCTGGCGCTGCCTTATTCCTGCGGTGCGCCGGCGCCTTATGAAATCCGCGATCGCTTTGCCTATGCTGCCGGCGAGAAGGTGATGGAGCTGATCGCAAAGCAGATCCGTCCGCGCGACATCGTCACCCGCAAGGCGCTCGATAACGCAGCCGCGGTCGTTGCGGCATCGGGCGGATCGACGAATGCGGCGCTGCATCTGCCCGCCATTGCGCATGAGTGCGGGATCGAGTTCGACCTTTTCGACGTGGCCGAGATCTTCAAGAAGACCCCCTACATCGCCGATCTGAAGCCGGGCGGAAAATATGTGGCGAAGGACATGTTCGAGGCAGGCGGCATTCCGCTCCTGATGAAGACGATGCTCGACCACGGATACCTGCACGGCGATTGCATGACGGTGACCGGCCGGACGATCGCCGAGAACATGGAAAAGGTGTCCTGGAATCCGGATCAGGACGTGGTGCGCTCGGCCGACAAGCCGATCACGGCAACCGGCGGCGTGGTCGGCCTCAAGGGCAACCTTGCCCCCGACGGGGCCATCGTCAAGGTGGCGGGGATGTCGCGGCTCAAGTTCACCGGGCCGGCGCGCTGCTTTGATTCCGAGGAAGAATGCTTCAATGCCGTCACAAACGGCGACTACAAGGAAGGCGAGGTTCTGGTGATCCGCTACGAGGGCCCGAAGGGCGGCCCCGGCATGCGGGAGATGTTGTCGACCACCGCGGCCATCTACGGCCAGGGCATGGGCGACAAGGTCGCACTGATCACCGATGGCCGGTTCTCCGGCGCGACCCGCGGCTTCTGCATCGGCCATGTGGGCCCGGAAGCTGCGGAGGGCGGCCCGATCGGCCTGCTCGAAAATGGCGACATCATCGAGATCGATGCTGTCGAGGGACTTCTGGATGTGCATCTGTCCGACGAGGAACTGGCTGCACGCAGGGAAAAGTGGACAGCGCGGGAGACCGATTATGCATCGGGCGCGCTTTGGAAATACGCCCAGACGGTGGGGTCGGCGCGCTACGGCGCAGTCACCCATCCGGGCGGAGCGAAAGAAAAGCAGTGCTATGCCGATATCTGACCTTACCCGGACCAGTCTGTTCTGCGTGACGCTCGCCGCGTTGATCGGAATGAGCGCGCCAGCCCGAGCGTTTGATCCGAACAGTGGCGTTTCGCCCGAATCGGGGCCGTTCGATTTGTTCAAGTTCGGGTTTTCGGCCTACAAGAAGGGCCGCAAGGACGAGGCCGTCGAGGCATACAAGTATGCCGCCGAAAAGGGCCATCCCGGCGCGCGCTGGGCGCTTGCCAACATGTATGCCTATGGTGACGGCGTCGTCGAGAACGATTACGAGGCGTTCAAGATCTATGACGATATCGCGCGCCAGGGCGTGGAGCCGGGTTCGCAGGACACCGGTTATTTCGTCAATGCCTTGTTGTCGCTGGCAAACTACTATCAGGCCGGAATTCCCGGAAGCCCGGTGAAGGCCAATCTCGGTGCGGCACGGCAACTCTATTTCCAGGCTGCCTCTGCCTTCGGCGTTCCGGAAGCACAGTACCGCCTGGGCCGCATGATCCTTGAAGGCAAGGGCGGGGCAAACGACATTCAGCAGGCCAAGAAGTGGCTCAACCGGGCTCGTGTCAGCGGTCATCCGGCCGCTTCCGCCGTGCTTGGCAATGTTGTCTTCGAGGAAGGTCAGGTGGTGCGCGGGCTGGCGTTCATGACCACTGCGCTTGAACGGTCTTCTCCGAACGACCGCGCCTGGATCCAGGCGCTGCAGGAGCGCGCATTCTCGCTTGCCGGCGAGGCGGACCGCCGCACGGCGGTTGCGCTGGCGCAGGACATGCTGGCCAAGGGCCTGAACTGAACAGGCAAAGCGCGGCCGGGCCCTGTCGGGCGGATTGCCTGTCCGGGCAAGGTCTCTTGCAATCGCGGAATGAAGTCAGCCTGAAATGGCGGCGGCCGACATGGGTCTTGATGACGATGCGGTCGGGCAGCCGTCGGAGATCTTTTTCCAACTGGTGTTGTTGAGGTTTCTTTCGCAGCGGGCGAGATAGCGGCTGGACGAGCCAATCTGAAGGCAGATGACCCCGCCTTCCTTCACGCGCTTGCCATTGCCGAGGCATTCGCATTCTTCGCCTGCCCAAGCGCCGGGCGCCGCGATCAACGTTGCGGCAATGAGGATTGCGCTGAGCGCGCAAGCAGGTAGTCGCATCCGGTCCATGACAGGATCATGCGCCGGATCTGCCGTCTTTGCAAGGTTCGTTCAGAACGCCAGCGACACGGCCACGGGCACATGGTCCGACGGCTTCTCCCAGCCCCGGACGTGCTTTTCGACATGCGCCGACTGAAGACGATCAGCGGCTTCGGGCGACAGCATGAGATGATCGATCCGGATGCCGTTGTTCTTGGGCCACGCGCCGGCCTGATAGTCCCAGAAAGTATAGGTTTCGGGCCGGTCGTTGACCGTACGCAGCGCGTCGGTCAGGCCCATGTTTTCCAGTTCGCGAAAGGCCTTGCGCGATTCGGGGCGAAACAGCGCATCGCCCTCCCAGACCCTGGGATCATGGCAGTCGACCGGCTCGGGGATCACGTTGTAGTCGCCGGCGAGCACGAGCGGTTCCTCGAGCGCGAGGCGTTCGCGGGTGAAGGCCTTGAGCCGCTCCATCCAGCCGAGCTTGTAGGAAAACTTCTCCGTGTCGACCGGATTGCCGTTGGGCAGATAGAGCGAAACCACCCTGAGGACGCTCTGAGGCGTGGAGAAGACCGCCTCGATGAACCGGGCCTGCTCGTCGCTGTCATCGCCGGGAAGGCCCCGATTGACCTCGTCCGGGCTCTGCCGGGACAGGATCGCAACGCCATTGAAGCCCTTCTGGCCGTGGGTTTCGACGTGATATCCCATCGCTTCCAGCTCAAGGCGCGGAAACCCCTCGTCAACGGACTTGATTTCCTGCAGGCAGGCAATGTCCGGTTCGCTTTCCCTTAGCCACGCCTGGAGATTGTCGATCCGCGCCTTGACGCCATTGATGTTCCATGTGGCGATCTTCATGGCGGAGTCCTTTGGCATGTGGCGCGGGCGGGGCCGGCTGGTCCTAGATCGAGAAGCTTGTGCCGCAGCCGCAGGAGGCGACAGCGTTCGGGTTCCTGATCTGGAAGGCCTGACCCATGAGATTGTCGACAAAGTCGATCTCCGAGCCTGCCATGTAGACCAGGGAAACCTGATCGATGAGAACCCGTGCGTCGTCGCGCTCCAGCACGATGTCATCGTCAGCGGGCTGGTCATCGAGGTCGAACTTGTAGGAGAAGCCGGAGCACCCTCCGCCTTCGACCGAAACCCGCAATGCGGATTTGCCGTCCTCGGCGGAGACGATCTCCCTGATGCGGCGGGCTGCCGATTCCGACAGTGTCACGGACGCGGTTTCAGTCATCAAACCTCCTTACCGGGGTCAAGGTCCGGCAGAGACGTGTTTCAAATCATATGGTGTATAGGTATGAATACGCTGGCCCGGCGTCAATGCTTCAATGCTGGCGCTTTCGTAAGGGGGCTTCGACTGCCTGGTACGGGCAACCGGACAGGCGCAACGCCTGTGGCGTTCGGGGCGATGGGCGGGACAACCGGGAATACAAGCGGCGCAACGACTGTTCGCCAACGGGATCTTCATGAATTACGACGTCAATCAGCTGGGGTTTGGAACAGGCGTGCGTGCGCCCTGGGCCACAGACCCCTGGGCGAGCCGCGGGCGGCTGATCGCTGAACCGGTCAGTCCGACTCGGTCGGAGTTTCAGCGCGACCGCGACAGGATCGTCCACACCACCGCGTTCCGGCGGCTCAAGCACAAGACGCAGGTCTTCATTGCCCATGAGGGCGATCACTACCGCACGCGGCTCACGCACACGATCGAGGTGGCGCAGATCGCCCGGGCGCTGGCGCGCGCGCTGAAGCTCGACGAGGACCTGGTGGAGGGGGTGGCGCTGGCCCATGATTTCGGTCACACACCGTTCGGGCACACCGGAGAGGATGCGCTGGCCGAGCTGCTGGCCGGATCCGGCGGGTTCGACCACAATGCGCAGTCGCTCAGGATCGTGACCGAGCTGGAGCAGCGCTATGCGGAGTTCGATGGGCTCAATCTGACGTGGGAGACGCTGGAGGGCCTGGTCAAGCACAACGGGCCGCTGACCGGCGAGGGGAGTTCCGGCAAGCCGGTTCCCGAACCGATCCGGCAATACGACAGGCGTCATGATCTGTGGCTGGACAGCCACTCGAGCCTTGAGGCGCAGGTTGCCGCGATTGCCGATGACATCGCTTACAATACCCACGACATCGATGACGGTCTTCGCTCCGGGCTGATAACGCTCGACATGCTTGAGGAGTTGCCGCTGATCGCGGGCCTGATGGCACAGGTGCGGGCGCTGTACCCGCGGCTGGAGGAGCCGCGGCTGATCCACGAGATCATGCGCCGGCAGATCACCGTGATGGTCGAGGACGTGATCGCTGTGGCCCAGACCAATCTTGGCCGGGTCAAGCCGCAATCGGCCGACGATGTCCGGCATGCGGGCTTTACCATGGCCGGGTTCTCGCCCGACCTGGTCGCCGCCGACAAGGACATCAAGAAGTTCCTGTACAACCGTCTTTACCGTCACCCGGACGTGATGCGGGTGAGGGCCAACGCAACGGAAATCGTCAGGAACCTGTTCGCTGCATTCATGGCGGATCCTGCTGCGATGGGTGACAAGCATGCAGGTGCTGCGGTTGCCGACATGCCGGCAGACAGGCGGGCACGACGCGTGCGCGATTACATTGCCGGAATGACCGATACCTATGCCATTGCGGCGCACCGGCGCCTGTTTGACCACACACCTGAATTGCGATAGGCAGCGGCAACCTTGCGGGTCAGGCCCGGACCGGTTCAGTCTGCCGGACCTCCCGCCCTATCCGGATACCTACAATGAATGTGTTCAAAGACTTCGAAGCCAGAATCAGGAAGGCTGTTCAAGCGCTTGATGTCGTGAAGGAAAAAGCCAACGTGGTGGATTTCTCGCGGCTCGCGGTGGAACCCCCGCGCGATCCTGCTCACGGCGATATCTCGACCAATGCGGCGATGGTGCTGGCCAAGCCGCTGGGCCTCAATCCGCGTGCCCTCGCCGAACAGATCGCGGCGCAATTCTCCGCAGACGAGGATGTGGCCGAGACCTCGGTCGCAGGGCCCGGGTTTCTCAATTTCCGGCTGACGGCGGCTTTCTGGCACCGGCTGGTGATCGATATCGTACAGCAGGGCCCCGAGTTCGGCCGCTCGCACCTCGGCGAGGGCCGTAAGGTCAATGTGGAGTACGTGTCCGCCAATCCGACGGGGCCCATGCATGTCGGCCACTGCCGCGGCGCGGTCGTCGGCGACGCATTGGCAAACCTGCTGGCCTTCACCGGCTATGAGGTCACCAAGGAATATTACGTCAACGATGCGGGCTCGCAGATCGACGTGCTGGCCAATTCGGCCGACCTTCGCTACCGGGAGGCGCTCGGCGAGGATATCGGCGAGATCCCCTCCGGCCTCTATCCGGGCGACTATCTCGTACCGGTGGGCCGAGCGCTTGCCGACGAGTTCGGTGCTTCGCTGAAGTCGATGCCGGCCGACGAGCGTATGGCCGTCATCCGGCCGCGGGTGATCGACGCGATGATGGCGATGATCCGAAGCGACTTGAAGGCGCTCAATGTCGAGCACGATGTGTTCTTCTCCGAACGCAGCCTGCATTCCGACGGCGCAAAGCCGATCCGGCAGGCGATCAATGATCTCACGTTCAAGGGCCATGTCTACAAGGGCAAGCTGCCGCCACCAAAAGGGCAGTTGCCGGAGGAATGGGAAGACCGGGAGCAGACGCTTTTCCGGTCGACGGATGTCGGTGATGACATCGACCGGCCGCTGATCAAGTCGGACGGCAGCTATACCTATTTCGCCGCCGACGTGGCGTATTTCCGCGACAAGTTCGAGCGCGGCTTCTCAGAGATGATTTACGTGCTCGGCGCCGATCACGGCGGGTACATCAAGCGGCTCGAGGCCGTCGCCAAGGCAGTTTCGGCGGGTGAAGCCAAGCTCACCGTTTTGTTGTGCCAGTTGGTCAAGATCTTGCGCAACGGCGAACCGGTGACGATGTCGAAGAGGTCGGGGGATTTCATCACGTTGCGCGAGGTGGTCGACGAGGTCGGCCGCGATTCCGTTCGCTTCATGATGCTCTACCGCAAGAGCTCTGAAACCCTGGATTTCGACTTTGCCAAGGTGACCGAGCAATCCAAGGACAATCCGGTCTTTTATGTGCAGTATGCGCATGCGCGCTGCGCCTCGGTGATGCGGCAGGCCAGGGAAGTGTTCCCCGACATTGATCTGTCGCCCGATACGCTGGCCAGGGCAGACCTTTCGGACCTCTCTCACGAAAGCGAACTGGCGCTGATCGGCAAGCTCGGAGAGTATCCGCGGATGCTGGAGGCGGCGTCCTCGGGTCACGAGCCTCACAGGGTTGCTTTTTACCTCTACGATCTTGCAAGTTTGCTGCATGCGCACTGGAACAAGGGCAGGGACGAACCGGGTTTGCGGTTTGTTAACGATAAAAACCGACAATCCACAGTCGCCAGGTTGGGTTTGGTGTACGCGGTCGCATCGGTGTTGAAGTCCGGTCTTAGAATTACTGGAACTGATGCTCCGGAAGAGATGCGCTAAACGTCACCTTTTCCCCACAATGCTCTGGCAGTAAACTGTGCGAGAGTGTGTGAGTGACGTATGGCTGATCAACTGGAACGCAACACCCGGGCTCCAAATCCGGAAATTGAAAACGATGATCCACTGGCCGAACTGGCCAGGATCATCGGCTATGAGCGTCCGGCTGGCGGCAAGGCCGAAGACGCCGGTCAGGATGTGCCTGACCAGGGCGGCTTCGATCTTGAATCCGAGTTGATGCGGGAACTCGACGTGCTTCCGCTGGACGGCTTTGACGAGCTGGATCTGGCGGACGACACGGAAGATCTGCAGCCGAGCCCCGTTTCAGCGGAGCCTGCGCAGGACGTTCAAGCCGATGTGCCGGAGATCGACGACGCGTTCGAGCAGGACGATGCGTTCGAATTCTCCGTATCATGGCTGGATAACAAGCCTGAAACCCCTGAGAACGACGGCCAAGATACGCTGGAGCCTGCGGCAGACGATTACGTCGAGCCGGATCTTGATAGTTTTGACATCGGCGCAGACAGTTCCGATGTGGATATCGATGCCCCTGCAGGCCGTCAGCCTCTCTCCGATATCAGCCTTGCTCCCCCGCCTTCCGACACCTCCGATGACGCTGTCCTGGCCGACATGTTTCGCTACGATTTGCCGAACCAGACTGTCAGTCCGGTAGCGCTCACTCCCGGCCGAATGGGGTCATCCGGCAGCAGTGATGCCCAGGACGCGCTCCTCGGGTCCGACGATCTGCCAGATTTCGACGACGAAGCCGAACCGAATCAAAACCCGGATTGGGTCGAAACATCGCCTGTCTCGGATGGCGACTACGACGCCCGCGACATTTCGCCCGCACCGGCCGAAACCAGTGCGAACTCGCCCGCCAGCAGCGCGGTGGAGATCGATTTCGAGGATTACCTGTCTGCCGAACTGGATGTGTTCGAGCAGCAGGCAAGCATGGGCGGCCAAGACCGGGACCAGTCTGTCGAAGCGGACACGTGGGAACAGGACGGGGCAGGTTGGTCCGATTCCGACGAGATTGCCGAGAATGACGGCGCTGCGGTCAGTTCCGCGGCTGCCTCGGCCAGCGAAATTGCTGCAGGGGAACCGGATCACGCGCTTGCCGAGGATGACTATTCGCTTGAAGACGATTTCGTGTTCGATGAAGCCGCAGAAGAATTGCTGGCCGACATCGAGCAGGAAGAGGCCATCGCGCAGGCTGAGATTGACGATGACTACACCGAAGAGGATCTGGAAGCTGGTCTCGACGAGGGGATAAGCGGGGAATTCGATGAGCTATTCTCCTTCGACGACGATGACGCGCCCGCAGGCTCCGAGGACCGGAGTGTCGGCTCAGATCTCGAACTCGATATGGATCAGGTGCTTGCCGAAGCGGTTATCGACCCTGTCGCGGCACCACGGACCGAGGCCGCGAACCGGTCTTCCGGGGACCTCGAGCGCGCTCTCGCCGGCGCCGTTGTTCCTTCAGCCATGCGTGGCGCATCCGCCTTTTCGTCCAGCCGTGACGAGATGGCCGAAGCGTTCAAGGACCTCGTATCCGATCAGGACGACGAAACACCGGTCGCTGCCGAGCCTCATGTGGAGGCTGCCGATGCGGCAGCGGCTTCGGGCAGCCAGGCTGCGCCCGATGAGGATGACTGGCTTTCGGGGTTGGACGATGCCCGATCCGATGAGCGTTCCCGCGAGGCACCCGACGATTCAGGCTTCTTCTTTGACTCCGAGCTGATCGCCGAGCCGGACGAACCGGTGGAAACCCTTGCCGACATCGATGTTCCGGAGATGGCCGAAGACGAATCCTGGTCGCTGAACCGGGATTTCGAAAGCGAGGTCGACCAGGAGTTTTCCGATATCATCGATTCCGAACTCGGTTCCGCAGATATGGCTGCCGAGCGCGAAACTTCGGCCGTTGCGGCCGGCGTTTCCGGCTGGAGACTGGAGTCCGAGTCCGAGGCGTCCGGTGCCGATGCCTTCGATGACTATGCGTCGCTCGAGCGTGAGCTGGATGACCGTGAGCTGACGGACAACGACGCGGATGTCGCTCCGCCGTACCGCGCCGGCGGGACGGGACATGATCCGGACGGGCTTGAAGGTGAATATGCGACCGGGCTGCAAGCCGCCGACGACGGCGAGCAGAGGGATTCGCGCGCACCGCTCGTTGCCCTGATCGTTCTCGGGGTCGCGGTGTTTGCCGGTGCCGGCGCGTTCGGCTGGTCCATGATGTCGGGCGGCGACGACGATGCGGCTGACGGTCCACGGATCATCCGCGCAGACACGGAGCCGGTGAAGGTGCTGCCTGAAAATCCAGGCGGCGTGACCGTGCCCAATCAGGACAAGGCCGTTTATGACCGGGTCGCCGGTGGCGATGCGGCACAAACCGGTCAGCGCGCGCTGGTCAACACGGCCGAAGAGCCGGTCGACGTTGTCCAGCGAACCCTCGATCCGGATGTGCTTCCGCTTGAAGGGCGCAACGAGGCTGTGGCGGTCAAGTCGGAAGATCGGCTGACCGCTGACAGCGGAGCAGAGTCGACAGCCGGGTCGGGCGCCGGCGCACCGGTGGTATCGCCACGGCGGGTGCGCACCATGATCGTGAGGCCTGACGGGTCCATCGTGCCGCGCGAAGAGCCGGCACCCGAGATTGCCCAGGCTGAAACGGGTTCCGGAGACGAGACAGTCACGGCGCAGCCTGCGAGTGAGGCCACCGCTGAGGCGCCCACCGCACCTCGTGAGCCGCAACAGGATACGGCAGCCTCTGCCGCCGCTGCACTGGAAACGGAAGCGGCGCAGGCCGGAACGACAGCCGAGCCTGCATCTGCCGATGGCGGCACCACCGAGGGGACCGTTGCGCCGGTCCGGGTGGTGACGACCCAGCCCATCCGTGCGCCTGTTCCGCAGGGCCGGCCTGCCGACCAGCCGGTCAATGTGGTTGGAACGGTGACGCAGGGTGGCAACGTCGCCAACCCGGTTCAAGCGCCCGCTGCGCAGGCACCTGCGGCCCAACCGGCAGCCCAGGAGGTAGCCAGCGCGGCGACCGCGCCGGTTTCCAATCCGGGCGGCTACTATGTGCAGATTGCGTCGCAACCAACGGCCGAAGGCGCACAGGCCTCCTGGCAGACCCTGTCGAACCGCTACAGCAGCGTGATCGGCGGTCGCGGCGTGGACATCCAGCGCGCCGACATTCCCGGCAAGGGCGTGTTCCACCGGGTGCGGATTCCGGCCGGTGGGCGCGACGAGGCCAATGCCCTGTGTTCGCGCTACAAGGCAGCAGGTGGAAGCTGTTTCGTTTCCCGCTGACCGACCCGTTCGGAGCGAATGACCATACGAAGGGGCCGCGCTGCGATGCGCGGCCTTTTCAGTATTGGCGGCTGCAGCCTTGCGCGCGCGGATTCCGAACCTTCGGGTATGCTCATCGGGCCGCGCAAATGTGTCGATTCCCTTCGGGCGCGATTGCCCATAACATCGGGACATGAGCGAATCAAATGCAGTGATCTTCGGCTGTTCCGGCCTTTCCCTTACCGCTGATGAAAAGGCCTTCTTCCGCGAGACGCGGCCCTGGGGGTTCATCCTGTTTGCCCGCAACATCGAAAGCCTCGCGCAGGTGCGAGATCTCACCGACAGGCTGCGCGAGAGCGTCGGGCGGCCCGATGCGCCGGTTCTCATCGACCAGGAAGGCGGGAGGGTGCAGCGGCTGAAGCCGCCGCTGGCGCCGCAATACCCGTCGGGAGCGGATCTGGGTGCGATCTATCGTGCCGACAGGAAGGCGGGACTGCGTGCCGCCTGGCTTCTGTCGCGGCTGCATGCCTTCGATCTTCTGCCGCTGGGAATCACGGTCAACTGCCTGCCGGTGCTTGATGTGCCCGCGCCGGGCGGGCACGAGGTCATAGGCAGCCGTGCCTATGGCAATGATCCGGAGATCGTGGCGGAGATGGGCAAGGCAGCCTGCGACGGGCTCAAGGCGGGTGGGATGCTGCCGGTCATCAAGCACATACCCGGCCACGGCCGGGCAGGGGCGGACACGCATTACGAATTGCCGACGGTGGACACATCGCGACCGGAGCTGGGTGCGCGCGATTTTGCGCCGTTCAAGGCCCTTGCCGGCGAAGCCATGGCGATGTCGGCGCATGTGGTCTTCAGCGCGATCGATCCGGACAACCCGGCAACGACATCGCGGACCGTGATTGACGACGTGATCAGGCAAGACATCGGTTTTGGTGGCCTGTTGATGTCCGATGACGTGTCGATGAATGCGCTTTCTGGGGATTTCGCACAAAGGGCAGGTGCAATTGTGGGCGCGGGATGCGATGTGGTTCTGCACTGCAACGGCGATCCGGAAGAGATGCGGGCCGTGGCTTCCGTGACCCCGGCACTTTCGGGGGAGGCCTTGCGCCGGGCGAACGCCGTGATGAATGCGTTCGGCCAGCCCGACCAGAGTGATGAAGCGGAACTGCGCAGGGAATTCGAGGGGCTCATGGCGCTCTCGTAGGAGCTGAAAGGCGAGTGAGGTGAACACCAGCAACCGAGCGGCGGGCAGCGAAGCAAGCAAGGCGAAGCCCGGCGCCACGCCGATGGACGCGATGTGGGAGAACCCGGACTCGAGCCGGGCCACCGGTGATCCTGCGCTCGTGATCGATGTGGACGGTTTCGAGGGGCCGCTCGATTTGTTGCTGCATCTGGCGCGCACCCAGAAGGTCGATCTCGCGAAGATTTCGGTGCTGGCGCTTGCCGAGCAATATCTGCAGTTCGTCGAGAAGGCGCGCGCCCTCAGGCTTGAGCTTGCCGCAGACTATCTCGTCATGGCGGCCTGGCTTGCCTATCTCAAGTCGAGATTGCTGATCCCGCAGAGCCCCAAGGGCGACGAGCCGAGCGGCGAGGAGATGGCCGCACAACTGGCATTCAGGCTCAAGCGGCTGGAAGCCATGCGCGAAGCCGCAACGCGGCTCGTGAATCGCAACCGGCTGGGCCGGGACGTGTTTGCCCGCGGCGCGCC
This sequence comes from Hoeflea sp., assembly GCA_965233445.1. GTDB lineage: Bacteria > Pseudomonadota > Alphaproteobacteria > Rhizobiales > Rhizobiaceae > Hoeflea. The sequence goes on along the minus strand of OZ247491.1, from coordinate 2,866,007 downwards.
CGAGCCGATCGTCACCGATCGCATTTCAAGTTTCGAAGCCTCGCTGTATGACCTTCTGACTGCCTATGCAGCGCAGAAGCAGCGCCAGATGGTGACCCAGGTGACCATCGGCCGGCGCAGGGTCTGGTCGCTTGCCGATGCCCGGGTTATCCTGGTGCGGTTGATTGGCGAGTTGAAGGACTGGACTGCGCTGGACCAGTATCTGGTCCGTTACCTTGCCGATCCGGAAGAACGTGTGACCGCGATAGCCAGTTCCTTTGCAGCGAGTCTCGAGATGGTGCGCGAGGGGCGGCTGGAAATCCGCCAGGACGGCGTGTTTCAACCAATTTACATGCGGCGGCCGGCCGACGCCGTCGCCAGTGCAGGGAGCAAGCCATGACCATGGATCCCGCCCAGTCCGGCGCGGTTGCCTTTGATGACCGTTCGGGAGAGACCGAGAGCGAAGCTTTCGAGCATGACGCGGTCGATGAGGGTGCCGGGCTCGATGCCCTCAGGGAGCGGTCGCTCGCGGAAGCCGAGCGCGTTGCCGAGGCGCTGGTTTTTGCATCAAGCGCGCCGGTTCCCGAACGGCTGATCGCGGGCAAGCTTCCGGACAATGTTCCCACGGATGTCGTCATGGCCCGGCTTGGCGAGCGCTATGCGCATCGGGGCGTCAATCTGGTGCGGGTCGGTGACGGCTGGGCTTTCCGCACCGCGGCCGATCTCGGCTTTCTCATCCGGACCGAGGAAACCGAGGTCAAGAAGCTTTCGCGCGCCGGTCTCGAGGTGCTCGCAACCATCGCCTATCACCAGCCGGTGACCCGGGCGGAGATCGAGGATGTGCGCGGAGTGGCCACGTCGAAAGGCACGCTGGACGTGCTCATGGAAACCGGCTGGGTGCGCATGCGCGGCCGTCGCCGGACGCCGGGCCGCCCGGTGACCTACGGGACGACGCCGGCGTTTCTGGACCATTTCGGCCTTGAGGAACTGCGCGACCTTCCGGGCATGGACGAACTCAAGGGCGCGGGGCTCTTGTCGGGGCGTGTCCCGTCCAATTTTCAGATCCCCACGCCGCAGGCCCTTGACGAACTCGCCGACGACGAGGATCCGATCACGCAAATGGACCTGGAAGAACTTGGACTCTTGACTCCGATGGGTGAAGCGGAGGACTAAGCATCCGGCCTGGAACTCGCGTCAGGCCGATCCATGCGCACAACAAGGGTTCCCGTCATCGTTACGCAGCAGCCAAGATCAGCGACAGCCCGCAGAACCGCAGGCGTGACGTTTGCCGCGCGGCTCGCGTTCGAGGATGTCGATCACTTCTATGGCGACCAGCAGACCTTGCGGGGGGTCAGTCTTGCGGCCGAGCCGGGAGAGGTGCTGTGTCTGCTCGGGCCTTCGGGCTCCGGAAAGACGACGTTGCTGCGGATCGCGGCCGGGATCGAGCCGCTGCACAGCGGCAGGCTCTATCTCAACGACCGCGAGATCGCCGGTCCGAACACCCACCTGCCGCCAGAGCGCCGCGGCATCGGGCTGATGTTCCAGGATTTCGCGCTGTTTCCGCATCTGAGCATTCTCGACAATGTCCGCTTCGGCCTGACCGCGCTGTCGTCGGCTGACGCGCGGCGTGAGGCGCTCGCAGCACTCGAGCGGGTCGGCATGGCCGATTACGCCAACAATTTCCCGCATGCCCTGTCAGGCGGTGAACAACAGCGCGTTGCGCTGGCGCGGGCCCTGGCGCCGCGCCCGGCGGTGCTGTTGATGGACGAGCCGTTTTCAGGGCTCGATTCGCGGCTGAAGGACAGCGTCAGGGCCGAAACGCTCGCCATCTTGCGCGAAGCCCGCGCTACCGCCGTTGTCGTGACGCATGATGCGGAGGAAGCGATGCGCATGGGCGACCGGATTGCGTTGCTGCGCGATGGCGCGCTCGTTCAGTTGGGAACGGCTGAAGATCTTTATCACCGGCCAGCCAGCATTTTCGCCGCCGGGTTCTTTTCGGAAATCAACGTGTTTGAAAGCCGGGTTTCGGACGGCTACGCGCAGGTGCCCGTCGGTCCGGTCAAGGCCGAGGGATTCGCCGAGGGGGCGGAGGTCTCCGTCGCTGTCCGGCTTCCCGGAATAGAAATAACCGAAACCCCTTGCGGGGTGCCCGCCAGGGTGCTGGCAAGGCGGTTTCTGGGTGTGGAAGAGCTGATCACGCTTGCGGTGGCAGGCGGCGAAAAGCCGGTTGATGCAAGAATTCGGGCAGGGCAATTGCGTTCAGGCGCGCGGGATGTTTCTGTCACCGTTAACGAGCGTGACATTTTGGTGTTTGAAAGAAACGGATAAACACCTTACATCACAGATAGATCCTTAGAGGAGAGTTTCATGGGTACGTTTAGCATCTGGCATTGGGTCATCGTTCTGGTCGTCGTTCTGCTGCTGTTTGGCCGCGGCAAGATTCCGGAACTGATGGGTGACGTCGCCAAGGGCATCAAGAATTTCAAGAAGGGCATGGGCGACGACGAGTCGACGCACGAGACCAAGACGGTTGAAGGCAAGACGGTCGATTCCAAGGCAGAAGAAGCCAAGGACCGCGGCTGAGTATCCAGTTCCAACGCCCCTTTTGCGGGCGAGGAGATGCCTGAATGTTCGATATCGGTTGGCCGGAGCTTCTGGTCGTCGCAATAGTGCTGATCGTGGTGGTCGGTCCGAAGGACCTGCCGCCGATGCTGCGCGCCTTCGGCCGTACGACGAAGAAGCTCCGCGGCATGGCTTCGGAATTCCGCGGCCAGTTTGACGAGGCCCTGCGTGAAGCAGATCTTGACGACGTCAGGCAAACCTTCAGCGACGCCAAGAAGCTCAATCCGATGCAGAGCATCCGGGATGCGGTCAATCCTCTCAAGGACACGGCCAGGGACATCCGTTCGGACCTGGAGAAGACGGTCAATTCGAAACCGTCCTCAAGCACGCCGGCCAAGGTCGATGTGCCCGAGCCGACGATGAAGCTCGACGGCAGCCCGCCGAAAGTGGAGGCGGACAAACCCGCCTCGACGCCCTCGGGCGATAACAAGACGGCGAAGACCCATTCCGCAGGCTCCAAGGCCGCGGGGTCCGAGGCCAAGTCGGGTTCCACTGCCAAGGGCGGCAGTGCTTCAAAGTCCGAAACAGGCAAGGCTCAGTCTGCCAAGTCGGGAACCGCCAAGACGTCGACGTCGGGAGCGGCGGCGTCGAAACCCGCGGCGAAGAAGCCGGCCGCCCCGGCGACCGCCGGGACGAAGACAGCCGCTGCGAAGTCCTCCACGGCGAAGACAGCTTCCGCCAAGCCGGCGGCTAAGCCGGCGGCCCGAAAGACGGCCACTGCCAAAGCCGGTGGCGACAAGCCGGCAACCGGAAAGGCCGGAGCCAAGAGCCCGGCACGGACCCGGAAACCCAAGCAGAATGAGGGTTCGGCGTGACCGACGATATCGAAGACCAGCCGCAGCCGCTGCTTGCGCATCTGATGGAACTGCGCAATCGCCTGATGTGGGCGATCGGCGCGTTCTTCATCGCCTTTCTGATCTGCTTTGCCTTCGCCAAGCCGCTGTTCAATTTTCTGGTGGAGCCGTTCACCTGGGCCGTGGACTGGGCAGGCCTGGACAGCCGCAAGGTCGAACTCATCTACACAGCCCCGCAGGAATTCTTCTTCACCCAGATCAAGATCGGCATGTTCGGCGGTCTTGTGCTGGCGTTCCCGATGATCGCGGCGCAACTCTACAAGTTCGTTGCGCCGGGGCTATACAAGAATGAACGCTCGGCATTCCTGCCGTTTCTGGTTGCGTCTCCGATGCTGTTCCTGCTCGGGGCCGCGCTGGTCTATTTCTTCTTCACGCCCATGGTCATGTGGTTCTTCCTGTCGATGGAACAGACCGGCGGCGACGGAGAGGCCTCGATCATGCTGCTTCCGAAGGTTTCGGAGTATCTCGGCCTGATCATGACGCTGATCTTCGCCTTCGGGCTGGTGTTCCAGTTGCCGGTTGTGACCACGCTGCTGGCGCGCGCCGGCCTTGCCACCAGCGAGGGGCTTGCGAGCAAACGCAAATACGCGATCGTCGGAGCATTCGTGGCCGCCGCGGTGCTGACGCCGCCCGATCCGGTGTCCCAGATCGGGCTTGCGCTGCCAACCATCATTCTTTACGAGATTGCCATCTATTGCGCCCGGCTGGTGGAGCGCCAGCGCGCTGCCGCCAAGGCTGAAGCCGAGGCAGATGACCAGGCGTCTCAGGCCTCTTCGACTTCCGAAGAGGACAGTTGAGGCCACCGGTCCGGGCTTTTGACCTTATCTGGCGCGCGGGCCCGGGAACGGGCCTTCGCTGCCTTCTGAGTACCGGGACCGGACATGCTTGACATCAAATGGATACGAGAAAACCCCGCGGAGCTTGATGCCGCTCTCCAAAAGCGCGGTGCGCAACCACAGGCCGAACGGCTTTTGGCGCTCGATGAAGCGCGGCGTCAGCATGTCGGCACGGTGCAGGCACTGCAGGAACGCCGAAATGCTGCCTCCAAGGAGATCGGCAAAGCGATGGCTGCCAAGGACCAGGCGGCTGCAGACGCGCTGAAGGCCGAGGTCGCCAAGCTCAAGGACGAACTCCAGGCCGGCGAAGCCAGGGAGCGCGATCTGGACGAGGAGCTGAAGCACGCGCTTTCGGTGCTCCCGAACATTCCGCATGATGACGTTCCGGTTGGCGCTGACGAAGCGGACAATGTCGAAGTCCGTCTTGTGGGGGAGAAGCCGGATCTCGGTTTCGAGGCCCGCGAGCATTTCGAACTCGGCGAAGCGCTGGGCATGATGGATTTCGAGCGCGCGGCGAAGATGTCCGGCGCCCGCTTCACCATTCTTTCGGGACCGCTTGCGCGGCTTGAGCGGGCGCTCGGTCAGTTCATGCTGGATCTTCACACCGGCGAACACGGATACCGGGAGGTCAATCCGCCGCTGCTCGTCAATGATGCGGCCGCCTACGGCACCGACAAGCTGCCCAAGTTCGGCGACGACCTGTTCCGCACGACAGACGGGCGCTGGCTTATTCCAACCGCGGAAGTGCCGCTGACCTACATGGCGGCAGGCGAGATCATCGCGGAAGAGGAGTTGCCGCGGCGATACACGGCCCAGACCGCCTGCTTCCGCTCGGAGGCGGGGTCGGCCGGGCGTGATACCCGCGGCATGTTGCGTCAGCACCAGTTTTCGAAAGTGGAACTGGTGTCGATCACCACGCCCGAGACCTCTCTCGAGGAGCACGAGCGGATGACGGCAAGCGCTGAAGCGGTGCTCAAGCAGCTGGGGCTGCATTTCCGCACGGTCGTGCTTTGCACCGGTGACATGGGCTTCGGCGCGCGGAAGACCTACGACATCGAGGTCTGGCTTCCGGGCCAGAAGGCCTACCGGGAAATCTCGTCCTGCTCGGTTTGCGGCGATTTCCAGGCGCGGCGCATGAATGCGCGCTGCCGCAAGGCGGGCGACAAGGCAACGCGTTTCGTTCACACTCTCAACGGTTCGGGCGTTGCGGTCGGGCGCGCATTGATCGCGGTGATGGAAAATTACCAGAACGCCGACGGATCGATCACCGTTCCCGAAGTGCTTCGACCCTATATGGGCGGGCTTTCGAAGATCGAGAAGTGAGCCTGATTTCAAAGCAAGGATTTTCAAGATGCGGATTTTGATCACCAATGACGACGGCATTCATGCCGAAGGGCTCGAGGTGCTCGCGCGTGTCGCCCGGTCCTTGTCCGACGACGTCTGGATCGTGGCGCCGGAGACCGATCAGAGCGGTCTTGCGCACTCGCTGACCCTGTCCGAGCCGCTTCGGCTGCGCAAGATCGGCGACCGGACCTTTGCGCTGCGGGGCACACCCACCGACTGCGTCATCATGGCCATGAAAAGCCTGATGGATCCGGCTCCGGATCTGGTTCTTTCGGGTGTGAATGCCGGGCAGAACGTGGCGGATGATGTCACCTATTCAGGCACCGTGGCAGGTGCGATGGAAGGCACGTTGCTGGGCGTCCGGTCGATCGCGATCAGCCAGGCCTACACCACGGTCCACGCCGAAGGTCGGATGCTGCCTTGGGACGTGGTGGAAACGCTCGCGCCGGATCTGCTGAAGAAGCTCGTTGAGATATCGTTGCCGCGCGGAACCTTGCTCAATGTGAATTTCCCCAATTGCGCCGCGGACGAGGTGAAGGGGGTGCTGGTGACCGAGCAGGGCCAGATGACCCACGGCCTTTCGATCGAGGAGCGCAAGGACGGCAGGGGCTTTCCCTACTTCTGGCTGAAATTCGGCCGTCGTGACTTCTCACCTGAATCCGACAGCGACATCAAGGCGATTTCCAACGGGTACATTTCGGTCACCCCGCTGAAGCTTGATCTTACCAATCACGCCGTGCAGGACCAGATCGCCAAGGCGCTGGAAGCCTAAACGGTGAACGCCCGCCTCGCCGAGAAGGAAGGGTGTGCCGGACTGTTCCTGCGCTTGCGGGCGGAGGGCATAGCCGACAAGGCGTTGCTGACGGCGATCGAACAGACGCCGCGGACGATCTTTCATTCCGCCGCCTATTCCGATGCCGTCTATCATGACCGGCTCTTGCCCATCGATTGCGGTGCGTTTGCAGAAAGCCCGGATCTCGTCGCGCGTGTCCTGGCTGCCGCATCCATCGAGCCGGGGCAGCGGGTGCTTGACATCGGGACCGGCTCGGGCTTCCTTGCCGCGGTTGCCGGGCGGTTGGCCGAACGGGTGATCACGATCGATCGGTACAAGACCCTCGTGCAGCTTGCCCAGCAGCGTTTTTCCCATCTTGGTCTGGGCGGCATCGTCGCGCGACAGGCGGACGGGCTCAAGGGCGTGAACGGGGAGGGGAGCTTCGACCGGATCATCGCGACATGCGCCTTCGATGGGATGCCGCGTCAGTTCGTCGATCAGCTGGCCTCCGGAGGTGTCATGCTGGCGCCGATCCAGTCCGAAGACGGCACGGTCGCAAAGATGGCCCGGTTGACGAAGATCGGCAGCAGGTTCGAGCGCGAAGATCTTTTTGATGTGCCTTACCGCCCCTTCATTCCCGGGGTTGCGGCCGCCCTTTGATCGCGGAACTGCCCGATTCCTGACCAAATTTCTGACGGTTTAACCGATGAGTAACACTAACGCGCTTTAATCATAACAGTTGGTTTTGCGTTGATGGGTAGTGTTATGCGTCTCAGACAGACTGTTGTTCCCGGTGCTTCGGTTACTCGATTGCTCGGTGTTGCGCTGCTGGCGAGTTCGGCAGCCGCCTGCAGCTCGGATGCGAGCCGCTTTTCGCACAAGTCCGCGGATCAGTTCTACACGGCCTCGGTGCCTCAGCCGGCTTCGGATTCCCTGGCGCCCGTCGGTGCAAATCCCGGCAGCCCGGTTCCTCCCGGCGGTGTCGGGTCTTCGGGCGGACTGGCCGGCAGCTATCCGCAGGCCAACCCCTATCCGGCAAACAACAGTTTCCCGCAGGCCCCGGCGCCCGCGTCTGCTCAGCAGGCCGGGGTCTCGCAAGCCTTCCCGGGCGACTACCGGGCTCCCATCCAGTCGGGCTACGACCCGACATCGACAGGCTCGGTTCCGGGCGCCGCAGCACGTGCGGCCGCCTCTCCGGTAGGTCTGGTTCCCCAGCAGGTCCAGCGTTCCTCTCTGAATGCGGGCGACAGAAGCCCGTCTTTCGCGCCGTCCCGACCGGCTGCGGTGCAGCAGGGTCAAACGGCCGCAAGCCAGATCCGCCATGTCTCCGCACCTGTGCAGTCTCCGCAGGCCGTCGTGGCGTCTGCGCCGGTCGCCCAGGCATTCCCGGAGCGCTCCGAGGTCACCGGCTCGATCCAGCCGGCTTCCATCTACAATGCGGATGCCGATCAGGTGCTGGCGCCGGATCCGATCGTGACAGGCACGGCGCCGCAGGGCGCAGGCTGGACGACGACCGGGGCAACCCGTATCGCGCTCGGACCGGGTGAAACGATCTATAACCTTTCCAAGCGCTACGGCGTGCCCGCGGCCGAAATCATGAAGGCCAACAACATCGACGACGCGTCGAAGGTTGCCGCAGGCCGCCAGTTGCTGATCCCGGTCTATGTCTATTCCCGCCAGGCCCCGGTCTCGGCACCGGACAACAATCCGAGGACCCGGGCTTCGAATTCGGGGGTGGGGCTTCAGGGCGAAGCGCGCCACAACCGCATTCCGGTTCCCAACCCTTCGCCGAACCGCGACGTTGCGGTGCTTCCGGCTGCGCCGTCTCTCCGGGGTGAGGGGCAGTCCCAGGGCGAAAGCGCAACGGCGGCAGTCACCGAGCGCACCACCGGGACCGCGAGTGCGGGGCAGCAGGGCGGGAGCTACACGGTCAAGTCCGGCGATACGCTGACCAAGATTGCACGCGCACACGGCATCGGTGTCGACGCGCTCAAGTCGGCAAACGGCCTCTCGGGTTCGAATATCCGGATCGGCCAGACACTGTCGATCCCGGGCGAGGGCGCAAATTCAGTGGACACCACGCGGACGGCTTCCGTGTCCCGCGAAAGCGAGCCACGGTCCTACACGCCGCCCGCGGCACAGACCAGTGCCGGCGCCGCGCAGGACAACGTGGCCGACAAGGCGCGCGGTGACGTGGCCGCGGTTGCACCGGCCGCCACCGGAATCGACAAGTTCCGCTGGCCCGCGCGGGGACAGGTGATCACCGGGTTTGCCAAGACCGAGGACGGCAAGCGCAACGACGGGATCGACATTTCGATGCCGACGGGCACTCCGGTGAAGGCCGCGGAAAACGGCGTCGTGATCTATTCCGGCGACGGTCTGAAGGAGTACGGCAAGACGGTGCTGATCCGCCACGATGACGGTCTCGTCACGGTCTATGCCCACGCCAACGACCTGCACGTCAAACGCGGCGACAAGATCGCACGCGGCCAGGTCATCGCCAGTTCCGGCATGAGCGGTGTTGCAAAGACGCCCCGGCTCCACTTCGAGGTCCGCAAGAATGCGGCGCCGGTGGACCCCATGACCTATCTCGAATAACTGCCCCTCCAGGCAAAATCGGAAAGAGGCCGGTGGGCATATGCGCCGGCCTCTTTTCGTTGCGGGCCCTTCAATCGGAAGATTTTGTAGGATCGGCGATCAGGACGAGGTGCTCTGGCCCAGGCGTCCGGCCAGATCCTGGATGAACTGCCAGGCGACGCGCCCCGAACGCGCACCGCGCGTTGTGGCCCATTCGAGGGCCTGGCTGCGCAGCGTTTCGGGATCCACACGAAGCTCGTAATGCGCGGCATAGCCTTTGACCATGTCGAGATAGTCGTCCTGGTTGCACTTGTGGAAGCCGAGCCAAAGGCCAAACCGATCAGACAGCGAGACCTTTTCCTCCACCGCCTCGCTCGGGTTGATCGCAGTGGACCGCTCGTTGTCCATCATGTCGCGGGGCAGAAGATGCCGCCGGTTGGACGTGGCGTAGAGGAGGACATTTTCCGGACGCCCCTCGATGCCGCCGTCGAGTGCCGCCTTGAGCGACTTGTAGGCCGTGTCGTCGTGATCGAAGGAAAGATCATCGCAAAACAGGATGAAGCGAGGCGAGGCCACGCGCAGGATTCCCATGAGCGTGGGCAGCGAGTTGATGTCTTCACGATGGATTTCGACAAGCTTGAGCGGCGCGGGCAGCCCGGGGGTCTGCGACAATGCGGCATGGACCGATTTGACCAGCGAGGACTTGCCCATGCCGCGCGCGCCCCAGAGCAGCACATTGTTCGCCGGCAGGTTCCGAGCGAAGCGCCGGGTGTTGTCGAAGAGGATGTCGCGGACGTGGTCCACGCCCTTGATCAGCGCAATGTCGATACGATTGGGCCTGGCGACCGGGACAAGATGCGCCCGCTCGGCATTCCACAGAAAGCAGTCCGCCGCATCGAAGTCGTTTGTTCCGGTCTGCGGGCCGCCGAGCGCTTCGACGGCGGTTGCGAGGCGTGAAAGTTCGAACAGGATCTGTCGTGCGATATCGTCTTGCATGGCGCTTTGGGGCTCCTTCGAATACTGTCGTCACAGGCCCTTGTGCGGCGCTGCTCCGGGGGTGCCAAAGGCGGTAGCATGGCGCTGATGCTCCGAAAAGCGGTGAACGCCTGAAAATCGGGCTGTCTGCGGCCATGTTTGCGTTGCAATCACATCGTCTGTCACTATATTCCGCACGACTGTAAGGCGGCCCCGCGGGGACCGCCGTGTTTATCCTTGAGGAGTTTTTGATGCTTGTGACCCCGGCCTATGCCCAATCCGCCGCCGGTGGCGGTGAGATCCTGATGTCGATCCTGCCGTTCGTGCTGATTTTCGTGATCATGTATTTCCTGATCATCAGGCCGCAGCGCACGCAGATGAAAAAGCGCGAGGAGATGCTCAAGAACGTTCGCCGGGGCGACCAGGTCGTCACGGGTGGTGGCGTGCTTGGAAAGGTCACCAAGGTGATCGACGATGCAGAGCTGGAAGTCGAGATCGCAGATGGCGTCAAGGTACGGCTGCTCCGCAGTCTCATTGCCGATGTCCGCGTCAAGAGCGAGCCGGTCAAGGAATAACCGCAAACCTCTGACAGGCGTTTTTCTGTCCCGTCGACGATTGCGACGACCAGCCATACAAGATTGGTCCACTGGACCGAACCGAGAGCGACATGCTGTACTTCTCCCGTTGGAAAACAACCCTGATCTGGCTTGCGGTTCTCGCCGGCGTCGTCTTTGCGGCTCCCAACCTGCTTGACCGACAGCAGGCGGAAAGCCTTCCCGATTGGCTTCCCTCCGAACAGCTGACGCTTGGACTGGACCTGCAGGGCGGTTCCTACATGCTGTTGCAGGTGGAACGGCAGACATCATCAAGGATCGCCTGACGACGACCGTGGACGATGTCAGGCGGCTGCTCCGCGAGGCCGGCATCGGCTACACCGGATTGTCGGGAACGGGCCAGACGGTGCAGGTTCGCATTCGCGACGATGCCCAGATCGAGGAAGCCAAGGAGATCCTCTCGGAAATCACCGAGCCGGTCGCAGCGGGCGTCTTCGGCGGCGGAACAGTGGTCGAGGCTTCGATCGAGGAGCCCCAGCCAGGACAGTTGCGGATTCTCCTGACCGACGAGGGGATCACCTACCGGGTGTCTTCCGCCGTGGCGCAGTCGATCGAGGTCGTGCGCAAGCGCATCGACGAGTTGGGAACCACAGAACCGGTCATTCAGCGCCAGGGCGCGGACCGCATCCTGGTGCAGGTGCCCGGTCTTGACGACCCGGAGCGCCTCAAGGGCCTGTTGAACCAGACGGCAAAGCTCGCCTTCCGCATGGTCGACACGAGCATGCCGGTGCAGGAGGCGATGGACGGCCGCCCACCGGCCACGTCGGAAGTGCTGTTTTCGACCGACGATCCGCCGATTCCCTACCTCATTCAGCGCAGCGTCCTGGTTTCGGGTGAAAACCTTGTCGACGCGCAGGCGGGATACGACCAGCGCACCAACGAGCCGATCGTGACGTTCCGCTTCGATTCCAAGGGTGGTCAGCGCTTCGGCCAGGCAACAACACAGAACGTCGGCCTGCCGTTCGCAATCGTGCTCGATGAGCAGGTGATTTCAGCGCCGGTGATTCGCGAGCCGATCCTTGGCGGAACCGGTCAGATCTCCGGCAATTTCGACGTGCAGAGCGCCAACGACCTCGCGATCCTCCTTCGGGCCGGCGCACTGCCTGCCACGCTGACCGTGATCGAGGAGCGGACCGTCGGGCCGGGGCTTGGCGCCGACTCCATCGCAGCCGGTGAGATCGCGGGCCTCATCGGCGCCGCTCTCGTCCTCATCTTCATGTTCGTGGCCTACGGCATGCTGGGGTTCATCGCGAACCTGGCGCTGGTCGCAAACGTGGCGATGATCATCGCGCTTCTGACCATGCTGGGAGCGACGCTGACGCTTCCCGGGATTGCCGGTATCGTCCTGACCATCGGCATGGCGGTGGACTCGAACGTGCTTATCTACGAGCGCATCCGCGAGGAGCACCGGGCAGGGCGCTCCCTGATCCAGGCGATAGATGCGGGCTTCAGCCGTGCGTTTTCCACCATCCTGGATGCGAACGTGACGACCCTGATCGCGGCCGTCATCCTGTTCTATCTCGGCACGGGGCCCGTGCGCGGTTTTGCCGTCACGCTCGCCATCGGTATCGTGACGACTGTCTTCACGGCCTTCACGTTCACGCGCTGGATGATGGCCGAGTGGGTCCGCCGGCGGCGTCCGAAGTCGATGCCCAAGGGGCTGCTCGACGCCATCATCCGCGATTTCACATTCCGCTTCATGACCTTCCGGCGTTTCACCTTCGTGGTGTCGGCGGTTGCGTCCGTCGGGGCCATGGTGTTGTTCGCCACCGTCAACATGAACTACGGCATCGACTTCAAGGGTGGATCGATGATCGAGGTCCAGGCCAAGCAGGGTGATGCCGATGTCGGCGACATTCGCGCGCGGCTCTCGGAACTGAACCTCGGCGATATCCAGGCCCAGGAGTTCGGCACGCCGCGCGACGTTCTCATCCGTGTGCAGGCCCAGGGCGGCGGCGAGAATGCCGAGCAGACGGTGATCACGCTGGTTCGTGCCGAACTGGAGGGCGACTACGATATCCGGCGTGTGGAAGTTGTCGGTCCGACCGTGTCCGGGGAACTCGCGCAGGCGGGCACAATCGCGGTGATCGCATCGCTGATGGCGATCCTTGTCTATATCTGGCTTCGGTTCGAGTGGCAGTTCGCGCTCGGTGCGATCATCGCAACCGTGCATGACGTCGTTCTGACGATCGGGATCTTCGTGATCACGGGGATCGAGTTCAATCTGTCGAGTATCGCGGCGGTGCTGACGATCGTGGGTTATTCGCTCAATGACACCGTGGTTGTCTATGACCGGGTTCGAGAGAACCTGAGGCGCTACAAGAAGCTTCCGATGACCAGCCTCCTGGATCTGTCGATCAACCAGATGCTGCCGCGAACCATCCTGACGTCCGTCACCACGCTTCTGGCCCTTCTGGCGCTGTTCATCTTCGGCGGTGAGGTGATCCAGTCCTTCACGTTTGCGATGATCTTCGGTGTGGTGGTCGGAACCTATTCCTCGATCTTCATCGCGGCACCGGTTCTCATCCTCTTCAAGCTCCGCGCCGACAATTTCCGTGTCGGTCTGGACACCGAGGACGATGGAGAGCCGGACTCCGAGGTTGCCGGAAAGAGCACAGCCTGACGGTGGCACGCGGGATCGAAATTCGCGAGGCCCACTTTCCCGGACGGGCCGGGATCGATGCCTATGGCAATGGCGGTTTCCGCTTTGCCGAGATGTCGCATCGCGGCTCCATCCTGTGCATGCCTTCGGGAATACATGGCTGGGATGCCACCGAGGCTCAGCCGCTCGAGAAGGGGCTGTTCGAGAAGGTGCTGGCGGAGGCCGGCGATATCGAGGTGCTGCTGGTCGGGACCGGGTCCACGATCCGGCCCTTGCCGGCCGACCTCAAGGCAGCGCTTCGCGCGATGAACATCTCGTCCGATCCCATGAGCACGGGCGCCGCGGTGCGCACCTTCAACGTCATGCTTGCCGAATCACGTGCGGTCGCCGCCGCGCTGATCGCTGTTTGAGCCATGGGTGCCCCGGGACAAGGCGGCAGTCAGGCACAAGGTCAGAATCTGCTCGAAGACCTGCGTGCGGTGGACATCGACAGGTATCTCAGCCTGCTCCTGATGCCAGACCATGTTCGGGACGATCTTGCGACCCTGATGCTGTTCAACGCCGAGATCGCTGCCATTCGTGACCGGATCCGCGAAGCCCTGCCGGGCGAAATCCGTCTGCAATGGTGGCACGACGTCGTTTCAGGCGGGCGGGTCGGGGAGGCGGAGGCTCATCCGCTGGCTTCGCGGCTCGTTGAACTGATCGACCGTCGCGCCATGCCTGTGGCTCCGCTTGCGGGCATGTGCGAAGCGCGCGTGTTCGATCTCTATGACGATCCGATGCCGGACCGTGGGAGCTATGAGGGATATGCCGGAGAAACCGCCTCTGCGCTCTTGCAGATGTCGGTGTTTGTCCTTGCGCCCGGGGCGGCTGGCGAAGCCGCCACTGCGAGCGGTCATGCCGGCGTGGCGCAGGCCATTGCCGGTCACTTGATGATGTTGCCGATCACCCAGAAGCGGGGCCAGGTGTTCATTCCCGGCGACCTCCTGGCTGCGACCGGGCTCGACCGGGACAGCCTTCTCGAAGCCGGGAACAAGGATCGCATCGATGCTGCGATCCGTGCCTTCGCCGGCCTCGGGCGGGAGCATCTGGCCAAGGCGCGATCGGCCTTCGCGGAATTGCCGCACGGCGCCCGTCCGGCCTATTTGCCGGTCGCATTGGCGGAACCGGTCTTCGGCCGGGCCGAATCGCTTGGCAGCCGGTGTCTCGAGACGCCGCCGCGTCCCTCACAGATGAAACGGCAATGGCGGTTGTGGCGGGCTTCGCGCGGCGGCCGGATTTGAAGGCCTTGTTCATGACAGGCCCGGTTGCCGGTGCGCGGGCGGGGCGGCTTGCGTGGGACGGTGGCGCGCGGCATAGTCGGAGCTGACGTGATCGGGAACCACGTCACGGGGAGAGAGTGAATGAGTCTCGGAACTTTGATTGTCGTGGTCACCTTCGGGGTGCTCGCCGTGATCGGCGCGGTGCATTTCACCGGGGGGTCGCGTCGCCGGGAGACGCGCGATCACGGCGCAGCCATCCTTGAATTCGCCAAGGCCTACCCCGACGAGGCCATCCGCTCGGTCATCATGACGGCCGACGGCAATGCAAGCTTCATGCGGCTTGCCGACGGCAAGACCGGATTCCTGCAATCGATGGGACGCCACTACGTGGCCCGGCTGATCCTGCCGCAATCGGTCGGGGTTCAGGCGCTCGAGGATCAGCCGGCGCTCAGGATCGAGTTTCACGATTCGACACTTCCCGGCGGAGACTATGTCTTCCGCTCGACGGAGGAGGCGGCGGAAGTCTCGCTGTGGCTGTGCGGAAGCCTGGCCCTGGCGTCTCCCAAGTTTGCCGATCCGCAGGAGGATGACGGGCATGCCTGATCTCAAGGACTTTCCGGACGTCACGCAAATGGCGATTCCGTTCTTCGTGATTGCGATCCTGCTGGAATTGCTGGTCATCCGGTATTTCAGGAAGCGCGGCGATTACGAGACGCGCGACACGCTCACGTCGCTGGTGATGGGCGTTGGCAACGTGGTCTCAGGTCTTCTGCTCGGCTTCATCGCCTTCGGCGTGCTGATGTGGGCGTGGGAGTTCCGCATTGCCGATCTGGGCACGTCCTGGTGGGCGATTGCGCTGTGTTTCGTCCTCGATGACTTGAGATACTACTGGTATCACCGCATCGCGCACCGGTGCCGGTGGGTGTGGGCCGAGCACGTCAACCACCACTCCTCCCAGCACTACAATCTCTCGACGGCGTTGCGGCAGAGCTGGACCGGGACTTTCACGGGCATGTTCATCCTGCGCATTCCGCTTGCGTTGCTCGGCTTCCATCCGCTGCTTTTGCTGTTTGTCGGCGGCTTGAACCTGGTCTACCAGTTCTGGATCCACACCGAGGCGATCGGCAAGATGTGGAAGCCCATAGAGGCGGTGTTCAACACCCCGTCGCATCACCGGGTGCACCATGCGACCAATCCCCGTTATCTCGATTCCAACTATGCCGGCACGCTGATCATCTGGGACAGGATGTTCGGGACCTTTGTGCCCGAACTTGACGAAGACATGCCGCGCTACGGGATCGTCAAAAATCTCGGCACCTTCAACCCGATCAAGGTCGCGTTTCACGAGTGGATCGACATGTTCAAGGACGCCCGCCAGCCTGGCCTGACGTTCACGGAACGCCTGGCCTACCTGTTCGCGCCGCCCGGTTGGAGCCATGACGGGTCGCGCAAGGGATCGGAGGAGCTGAAGGCGGACTACGTCACCAGGAACCCGCAGGCTGCCGGAATGCCCGGATTGCCAATGTCCGCAGGGGGCTCGTCCCGGGGTTCAGTTGCCGCTGCAGAGTAGGCTGGCCCGACCTTCAGGTTCAAGGTGGTGTCGGGGGACGGGGACCAATCCGAGGTCAGCCCTCCGGGTCGGGCGGGCTTTCGCCCGGTGCCGGTTCGCTCACCTGCTCGATGACGGTTTCGTTGCCGCCGGGATCGCTGATTGTGACGGCCTTCCAGGCAAAACCGGTTTCGGCATCAACCCAGTATCGCCCCTGCATGGGCATTCCGGTTCCGTGGAGTTCATAATCCACGGTGTAATGATTGACCTTCCTTCCCTCGAGATCGAGGCCGTACTCGCAGGTGATGTTGCGGGCTTTCTCGGCCTGTTGCGCAAGGCCTTGCTGCGTCTGTTCCATGGTCTCGGCGGAATAGGTCTGAACAAGTGTCCAGGTCTGCCCGGCGTCTGACGTGGTGTAGAACTTGTTGTCGCGGAACAGCGACACCGGGTTGCCGTTTGCATCCATGGTCAGATGATTCTGGCCTTCGGTCAGGCCCAGATTGACCATCTCCATCCCGCCGGCCATCCGGGTGATCGAACGGCTGCGGACAGCTCCCTCATGCGGAGCCGTGCCCTGCATCAGAGCGCGGACGTCATCCGCACAGTCGGGTTCGGCCATTGCCGGCGCTGTTATCGTCAAACCGGTTATCAAGCAGGCCGCGCCCAGGACGCCGACACCGCAAGATCCCCTTGGAACCAGATTCATCAATGTCCATCTCCTCCGCCCGTTGCAGCCCATGCTGCCGCGAGAGGAGGGTTGGGTCAATCCGTCAGGGATCAGGCACGATTCATTCCGCAGCGTCTGCGGCGATCGTGTCCGTTCCAAGCCACTTGGCGCAATCTGAAAGCGCCCGTCGCGCATAGGCCTGTTTCTTGGCTCTGGCCTTGTCCTTGCCGCGAAACCGTCCGCCGCCTTCCGGCCTCAGGATCGCGCCCGGATCGAGCGGTGGAAACAGCCCGAAATTGATGTTCATCGGCTGGAACGAGCGTTTGCCCGGCTCGTCGTCGCTCAGAATATGGCCACCGGTGATGTGGTTGAGCAGGGCGCCAAAGGCCGTTGTCGGCGGCGGAGCGGAAAGCGGCTCGCCGATATGCTCCGCGGCTGCAAAACGGCCGGCGAGAAGGCCGATGGCTGCGCTTTCGACATAGCCTTCGCACCCCGTGATCTGGCCCGCGAACCTGAGACCCGGCCTGCTCTTGAGCTCCAGGCTCTGGTTCAGCAGCGCCGGCGAATTGAGATAGGTGTTGCGGTGCAGACCGCCCAGACGCGCGAATTCGGCATTCTCGAGCCCCGGAATCATCCGGAAGATCTCGGCCTGCGCGCCATACTTCAGCTTGGTCTGGAATCCGACCATGTTGTAGAGCGTGCCGAGCGCGTTGTCCTGACGCAGTTGCACCACCGCGTAGGGTTTGATGTCCGGCTGGTGCGCATTGGTCAGACCCATCGGCTTCATCGGGCCATGGCGTAGGGTTTCGGGCCCGCGCTCCGCCATGATCTCGATCGGCAGGCAGCCGTCGAAATAGGGGGTGCCCTCCCATTCCTTGAATCCGGTCGTGTCGCCTTCGACGAGTGCCGCGATGAAGGCGTCGTACTGGTCCTTGTCCATCGGGCAGTTGATGTAGTCGCTGCCGGTTCCGCCCGGACCGACCTTGTCGTAGCGCGACTGGAACCAGCAGATCGACATGTCGATGGAATCGGTGTGAACGATCGGCGCGATGGCGTCAAAGAAGGCGAGCGCCTCCTGCCCGGTTTCCGCCTGGATGGCCTCGGCAAGGCTCGGCGCGGTGAGGGGGCCCGTCGCGATGATCGTTCTGGTCCAGTCGGCGGGCGGCAGTCCGGTGACTTCCTCCCGTGCGACCGTGATCAGCGGCTCTGCCGCGATCGCATCGGTCACCGCCTGTGCGAAGCCTTCGCGGTCCACGGCCAGCGCGCCGCCGGCGGGAACCTGGTTGGCGTCGGCGCAAGCCATGATCAGCGAGCCCGCCATGCGCATCTCCGCATGGATCACGCCGACGGCGTTGTTCTCGGCGTCATCGGAGCGAAACGAGTTGGAGCAGACGAGTTCGGCCAGGCTGTCTGTCTTGTGTGCTTCGGTCTCGCGCACGGGCCGCATCTCGTGGAGGGTGACGGGCAGGCCGCGGCGGGCGATCTGCCAAGCCGCTTCGGAACCGGCGAGGCCGCCGCCGATGACGTGAATTGGGGATGTGGAGCTGTCGGTCTTGGTCATGATGTCCGTTTAGCATGAGCGCCATGACGGCTCAAAGATGTTTTGCGGCGATGCAGCCGTTGTCGACTCCTCTCGATGGTCGCCCCAAAACGAAAACGGCGCCCGATGCGGGCGCCGTTTTTGGGTCAGGCTTGCGTCTGATCGCCGGACCGCTTAGCGGTGGCGGCCGCGAGCCACGTTGTCGATGTCGAAACGGGTCAGGCCGATGTCGGCCAGGGTTTCGTTGGAGAGGTTTGCAAGCTGCTGTGCAGTCTGCCGCGATCTCATCCAGTTGCGTGCCTTGTCGAAAATGTTCATGTCGGTCTCCTCGGGTGAGCCCGATCGCCGGGCTGTCAATCTGATGCTCTATATATAGGCGATTGCATGCAGATTGTGCAGCGCAATATTGGCACCCCAGATATGCAATGCCCGAATGGCTGGTTTCATTGGAAGGCATTTCCAAGATATGCCCAATCATGAGGCATTCAGTTCAGGCGAGCGGAAAGATGCTGCCCGGATCCGACGACGGGCGTGCGCGTCAGGGCAGTGCGTCTCCCATATGCAAACGGCGCCCTGTCTCCAGGGCGCCGTTTTGACTGACCGGCCGGGCCGGGCAGTGGATGTCTCACAGGACCGGTCGATTAACGGCCGGGCTGACGTGCCACGAACGGGATGTCGCCGCGCGAGATCCCGAGGTCGTTGAGTTCGCGCTCGGACATGCGGGAGAGTTCGTTGACGGTGTTACGGTACTGACGCCAGTCCTGATAAGCTTTGCGGAAGTTCATGGTTGTTTTCCTTTCGTGTTCGGGCCGCTGTTTCGGCCCTCCATTTGCTTGAGGCTGATATAGTCATTCGGATGCGGATTGTGCAGTGCAATATTCTGCATAGGGGCCATGCAGCGAATGCAACGCATATTAACAAAAGGTTGATGCGGCTTGTAAAAATGAAACCGTTCCGAATCGATGCCGGGCCGGCAGGGCGAGGCCCTGCGCGGTTGCCCTTCAGGACGAATGGCGCAAGCCAATGCCTGCGTGAGCGAATGCCACGTGATTTAAGGGGAGGAGAACTGCGCCGACAGGGGCCGCATAAACAAATAACGCCCACCGGGGGAGGAGGATCCGGTGGGCGCCATTTTGGGAGACTGACGCTCGGGAGGAGGATGAACGCCAGTCACATCGAAGCGGCTATTGGGAGGAGGAGGAGGCCGCTCCGAATTCTTAAATCTCTTACACTGCGCGCCGTGCAACGAACGGAATGTCGTCACGCGCCATGCCAATGTCGCTCAGTTCACGTTCGGAGAGCTTGTAGAGTTCCGAGCAGGTTTCGCGATATCTGCGCCAGCTGGCGTAGGAGCGGATCAGTTTCATGGATACTCTCCTTTGGTCCCGCTGTTGTCCGAACCACCGTGTGGCGTTTCGATGATTTGAAGATAGGTTGATTCAATCGATTTGTGCAGTGCAAAATAATCATGGAAGATATGCAACCAATGCATACCGCAGCGACTGGTCCAGCCTTTTTGCCTTCGAGCCGTGCAATTGCATCATGTGAGGCACCGAGTGCCTCGATTATCGGCATTGTCCCGTTGTGACGTTGATGTAAACTCGTTGCACAACAGAGATCGGAGTTCCGCGTGCTGCGAAAATATATCGCTCGGGAGATCGGGCACTGGACCAGGGGCGGGCTTCTTGCGCCGGACCAGGGTGAACGCCTGCTGGCCGATTATGACGCACGCCATACCGGTTTCAACCTTTCGGCAGTGCTCGCGGTTCTGGCCGCCGTTCTGTTCGGCGCGGCGGTGATCGCGCTCGTTGCATCCAACTGGGAACTGATCGCCCGTCCGGTGCGGGTGCTTCTCATCGCGGCGCTGATTTCGGTGAGCCTCGGTGTGGCCGTGATCTCACGCCGCAAGGATGCCCACTGGATCATGGAAGCGTCCCTGGTTGCCGGCATCCTGAGCTATGGAGCCGGGCTGGCCCTGATTTCGCAGATGTACCACATCAGCGGCGACGAGACCGGCTTCATGCTGACCTGGGCCACGGCTTGCCTTGTGGTCGCGCTTGCGTTCTCATCGAACCTGTCCGCCATCGCTGCAGGTTTGCTCGGTCTTGGACTGTTGTGGACGCAGGTCGACCTTTTCGGTTCTGGCGCGGCGGGCACGGGCGACATACGCGGATCAACAATCACCCTGCTGGTTGCGCTCGTGAGCGGCGTTGCCGCCCTGCGATCGCATTCCGTTGTTGCCGGGCACCTTGCCGTTGTCCTTCTGATCTGCTGGCTTGTCTGGGTCGGTCATGATCTCTTCGGGATCGATCCCAAGATCATTCTTCCCGTTCTGGGAGCGGCCGCTCTTCTCATCGGCTGGTTGGCCCCGGTACGCCTCGGGGATCTTGTCGAAAGGCATGGCTGGGCGACCTCCTACGGTGCATTCATGCTGCTTCTGGGGCTGGCCCTTGTTCAGATCGATCTGTCTAACCCCAGTCTTTCCGTCGAAATGATCATGGCCGCAGTGATCCTGCTTGCAAGCGTCATGCTGATCGTGGTGTCGGGTGGCCAGAACCGGTTCGTGCGCCGTCTTGCCTATTTCGCATTCGCGGCCGAAACACTTTATGTCGTGAGCGAGACCTTGGGCTCGCTGATCGGAAGCTCTGGATTCCTTTTTGTGGGCGGGCTTGTCCTTGCTGTCATCGCCTTTGTCGTGATGAAGATTGAAAAGCGAATCCGGGCAGGTGGAGAATTGTCATGAGCGCCGTTCTCGTTCGTCTCCGCGCCCCGCTCAACCCGTTCGTCGCCGGCGTCGTCTGCGGGCTTTTCCTGCTCGGCACCCTTGCCGTGATGATCGAGAGCCGAGCGTCGGTTCTGCGAAACGGCGTCGAGGTCGTGCTGAAATCCGAACCGATCGACCCGCGCGACCTTATGCGTGGCGACTATGTCCGTCTCGGTTATGGCCAGGGCATCTCGGTGATCGGGGAAGATCTCGTCAACGACGATTGGCCTGATCAGGACACCGTTCAACCGGTCTGGGTCATTCTGTCCGCTGGCGAGGACGGCCTCCACGCAGCCCGCGAGGTTCGGTTTTCCCGCCCAGCGGAGATTGAAGAGGGGGATGTGGTCATGCGGTCGCTGCCCGTGCGCATCCGCGTTGCCACCAATGGCCGGGGGGCAAACGTGATCGACCGGCCAAGGTTCGGCATAGAGCGCTATTATGTGCCGGAGGGTGAGGGGCTGGAGATAGAGAAGGCCCGCAATGAAGGGCGGACCACGGTTGCCGTGAGGGTCTCCGAAGCAGGCGATCCGCAGATCGCCCGCCTGATGATTGACGGTGAGACGCTGTACGAAGAACCTCTTTATTAGGGGGACGGCAAAGCCGGGTGCCCAACCGAGTGCGTGGTGATGGATTTTGCCTTTGACCGCTGACGGCCGGGTGATATAGACGCACCGCAACGACAGCCGGGCGTTCTTCCAGGTCCGGTTGTCGAGCACGCGGGTATGGTGGAATTGGTAGACACGCCAGATTTAGGTTCTGGTGCCGCAAGGCGTGGGAGTTCGAGTCTCTCTACCCGCACCACTTCTCTTAATTCTGTTCTGAGATGCCGGTCAGCCGCTGCAGTTGAACGGCTCGCTGCGCTCGGTCTTTTCCGTCTCAAAAAGATTGCGAGCAAAGCCGTTCTTTCGCGATGGGCGCACGCGGTGTCAGGCTTGCCATTTCAGGTGAAATCGCATAGTTGCGGGGGCTAGCCGGCGGGATACTGTTCTGCCGGGACGGCTGATTGCGGAAATGTGTGCATGATTTGGGACTGAAATCATGCGCCGGATCGCGAAACGCCTGGTTTTCGATGCTGCGGAAAACACCGCCAATCGTTCCGTTTCCGCCATTGTGGCGGTCATGAGGGAACGTTGAAGCGAGGTCGCCGCACCCATGGTTCGTTCCAGCCGCCGGTTTGCGGCGATCTGGCCCGATCCGCACAACGTGGCGTTCAGCCGGCGCCGCCGGTTCGGAGCCAGACAAGAAGAATGCCACAAGCGACGCCGGATAACCGGCCCAGTCGCGGGGCCAACCCGAACGGTCGCAGTCGCGAGGAAATGAAGGTTTGAACATGCAGGTAACCGAAACGCTTGCCGAAGGGCTGAAGCGCGAATTGAAGATCGTTGTCCCGGCAAAGGACATGGAAGCGCAGCTCAACGAAAAGCTCGCCGAAGCCAAGGGCAAGATGCAGATCAAGGGTTTCCGCCCGGGCAAGGTGCCGATCTCGCACATCAAGAAGGTCTATGGCCGTTCGATGATGGCGCAGATGGTCAACGAGATGATCCAGGAGAAGCCGACCTCCATCCTTTCAGAGCGTGGCGAGAAGGCTGCAACGCAGCCTGAAATCGCCATGACCGAGGACGAGAAGGAAGCCGAGGACATTCTGACCGGCAAGGCCGATTTCGAATTCACCATGGCCTACGAGATCATTCCCGAGTTCGATGTCGCCGACATGTCCGGTTTCAAGGTCGTGCGCGAAGTTGTCGAGGTGCCCGACGAGGAAGTCGAGGAGCAGGTGCTCCGCGTTGCCGAGAACAGCCGCAGCTACGAGGCCAAGGACGGCAAGGCCGCAGACGGCGACAAGGTGACCATCGACTATCTCGGCAAGGTCGACGGCGAGCCCTTCGAGGGCGGCGCGGATCAGGACGCCGAGCTGGTGATCGGTTCCAACCGTTTCATCCCCGGTTTCGAAGAGCAGCTGGTTGGCGTGAAGGCCGGCGACGAGAAGGTCATCACCGTTTCCTTCCCCGAAGACTACCAGGCTGCGCATCTGGCCGGCAAGGAAGCCACCTTCGACATCACCGTCAAGGCGGTGGTTGCGCCCGGCGCACTGGAAATCAACGATGAAGTCGCGAAGTCGCTGGGCGTCGAGTCCGCCGACAAGCTTCGCGAGATCGTCAAGTCCCAGATCGAAAGCCAGTACGGCCAGGTGACCCGCCAGAAGCTGAAGCGGCAGATCCTCGATCAGCTCGACGAAGCCCACAAGTTCGATTCGCCTTCCAAGCTGGTCGATGCCGAGTTCGAGAACATCTGGCGTCAGATCAATCAGGAACTGTCCGACAACGGCAAGACCTTCGAGGACGAGGACACCACCGAGGAAGCAGCCCGCGAAGAGTACCGCAAGCTCGCCGAACGCCGCGTGCGCCTCGGACTGGTGCTTTCCAAGGTCGGCGAAAGCGCGAATATCCAGGTCAGCGACGAGGAGCTTCAGCGTTCGCTCTTCGAACAGGTGCGCAAGTTCCCGGGCCAGGAGCAGGAAATCTACGAATATTTCCAGAAGACTCCCGGTGCAGTCGCTTCGCTGCGCGCGCCGATCTTCGAAGAGAAGACCATTGATCACCTGATGACCGTTGTCGATGTCACCGACAAGACGGTCACCAAGGAAGAGCTGATGGCCGATGATGAGGCCGAGGCCGAGGAAAAGCCCGCGCCCAAGAAGAAGGCGCCGGCCAAGAAGAAGGCCGCCAAGAAGGACGACACTGCAGCCGAATAAGCACTGTCACTTCGCTTTCAGATCAAGACGCCGGGGCCCGTGCCCCGGCGTTTTTGCGTTCACGATCATGCCTGGCCCGAAAAGGCGAAATCAGGGCTGAACCGACCTGCGGCCCCGGGCGTAGTGCATATGAATGATGGCGCAGCCATACGGCGGGCCTTTCCAACCTATGCTTCACGGGAGTGCCCCATGTCCGAGAAACCGGTTTTGCGTTTTGTGCTCGGCGATCAATTGTCCCGCCAGGTTTCGAGCCTTTCGGACGCGGACCCGAAACGAGACGTGATCTTCATGGCCGAGGTGACGGGTGAAGCCACCTCCGTGCGTCACCACAAGAAGAAGATCGCCTTTCTGTTCTCGGCCATGCGGCACTTCGCGGAAAGGCTTCGCGATGACGGCTACACCGTCGACTACCTGGCGCTTGACGCCGCCGACAATCCCGGAGATTTCGCCGGCGCGCTGAAGCAGGCCGTCGAGCGGCACGACCCTTGCGGCGTGGTGATGACCGAGCCGTCGGAATGGCGCGTGCTGCAGGCGGCGCATGACTGGCGGGAGGAGCTGGACGTCGATCTCGATATCCGGGCTGACGACCGCTTCCTTGCAAGCCACGAGCATTTCGTGTCGTGGGCGACCGACAAGGATGGCGGTCAGCCGAAAACGCTGCGCATGGAGTATTTCTATCGCGAGATGCGGCGGCGCACCGGATACCTGATGGAGGACGGAAAACCGGCTGGCGGCGAGTGGAACTACGATTCGGAGAACCGCAAATCGCTGCCCGATGACATCGACGTTCCGGAGCGGCCCCGGTTCGAGCCCGACAAGATCACGAAACAGGTCATGGATCTTGTCGCCGAGCGCTTCCCGGAACACTTCGGCGATCTGGAGCCGTTCGATTATCCCGTCACCCGCGCCGACGCCGAACGCTATCTCGATTGGTTCATTGCCGAGGCGCTGCCCTGCTTCGGGGACTGGCAGGACGCTATGAAGGAGGGCGAGCCGCTCCTGTTTCACAGCCATCTCTCGGCATTGATCAATTGCGGTCTGCTCGACCCGCGGGAGTGTTGCGAGCGCGCCGAGAAGGCTTACCGGAACGGAGATGCGCCACTCAATGCGGTCGAGGGCTTTGTCCGCCAGATCATCGGCTGGCGCGAGTTCATCCGCGGTGTCTACTGGCTCAAGATGCCGGACTACGCCGACGTAAATGCGCTGTCGGCCAAGCGCTCACTGCCGGCCTTCTTCTGGACCGGGGATACCGGCATGAACTGCCTGGCGCAGTGCATCGGCGAAACCCGGGCCAATGCCTATGCGCACCATATCCAGAGGCTGATGGTGATCGGCAACTTCTGCCTGCTCGCAGGCATCGATCCGCGCGAGGTTCAGGAGTGGTTCCTGATCGTCTATTTCGATGCCTATGAATGGGTCGAGATGCCCAATGTGAACGGCATGGCGCTGTTTGCGGATGGCGGCTTCCTGGCGTCCAAGCCCTATGCGGCTTCGGGCTCCTACATCCACAAGATGAGCGATTACTGCGGTTCATGCCGCTACAGCGTGAAAGAGAAGAACGGCGAAAACGCCTGTCCTTTCAATTACCTGTACTGGAATTTTCTCAAAGAGAATCAAAAACTTCTCAAATCGAATCATCGCATGGGGCTGATCATGGGACAGCTCGACAAGATGGCTGACGACAAGCTCAAGGCGGTCGATGAGGATGCGAAGCGGTTCTTTGCAAGCGACGAGATGAAAGGCTACTGATCCGCCCTTCGCCGCGGACCGGTCAGATCAGCTTGAGCCCCTTGAGGCTCGCGTGCCCCTCCTTGCCGATGATGATGTGATCATGCACGGTGATCCCCAGCGGGCGCGCCGTGTCGATGATCAGCCTGGTCATCTCGATGTCCGCCCGCGAAGGCGTCGGATCGCCCGACGGGTGGTTGTGAACCAGAATGATTGCTGTGGCCGAGAGTTCCAGCGCGCGCTTGACGACCTCGCGGGGGTAGACGGGCGTGTGGTCGACCGTGCCGGTCTGCTGGACCTCGTCGGCAATCAGCGCGTTCTTCTTGTCGAGAAACAGGATCCGGAACTGCTCGCGCGCTTCGAACGCCATGGCAGCCCGGCAATATTCGATGACTGAGGACCAGGACCCGAGCACCTGGCGACCCTTCAGTTCGCCCTTGAGCATCCGGTGCGCAATGGCCGCCACGAGCTTGAGATCGGTGGCGACGCTGTCTCCCACTCCCGCCACCTCGGTCAGCAGGTGATCCGGTGCGCCGAGCACTTCGGGCAGCGAGCCGAAGCGCGCGAGAAGCGCCTTGGCAATCGGCTTGGTATCGCGTCGCGGGATGAGCCGGAAGAGAAGCAGTTCCAGCAGTTCGTAGTCGGCCAGAGCGCGGTCTCCGCCCTCGCGAAAGCGCCGGCGCAACCTGTCGCGGTGGCCGTGGTAATGCTCGGTGGCGGTGTCCTTGCCGCGGTCCGCATTCTCCTGGGAGACTGCCTCCGGAGCAAGCCGCCGGCTTTTGCTCTTTCCGGGCCGGGTCTCGGCGAAGAAGCTGCGCTCGTCAGGCTGCGATGTGGAATTTGCCGCGTCCTGATCGCCGCCGCCGTCCGGGCCGTTTTCGTTCAGTCCCGGGCGGCGGCGTGAGGTCATGCAGGAAGTCCGGGGCGGTCCAGCCCGGCAGGTGACAGCGTGAAGATCTCGCAGCCTGTCTCGGTCACCCCGATCGTGTGCTCGTATTGGGCGGAGAGGGAACGGTCCCGTGTCACCGCGGTCCAGCCGTCCGAGAGCACTTTCACATGGGGGCGTCCCAGATTGATCATCGGCTCGATGGTGAAGATCATGCCGGGGCGCATCTCCGGTCCTTCGCTGGCCCGGCCGTAGTGCAGGATGTTGGGCGCGTCATGAAACAGGCGGCCGAGCCCGTGGCCGCAGAAATCGCGCACCACGGAGCAGCGTTCCGCTTCGGCAAAGGTCTGGATCGCTTCGCCGATGGCGCCGGTGCGCACACCCGGCTTGACGGCTTCGATGCCGAGCATCAGCGATTTCTGAGTGATGTCGAGAAGCCGTTCGGCAGCGCGCTTGATTTCTCCCACGGGGTACATCCGGCTTGAATCGCCGTGCCAGCCGTCAAGCACATAGGTGACATCGATGTTGACGATCTCGCCCTCGCGCAGCGGCTTGTCGTTCGGAATCCCGTGACAGACAACATGGTTGATCGAGGTGCAGCAGGACTTGGTGTATCCGCGGTAGTTGAGCGTTGCCGGCAGTGCTCCGTGATCCTGTCCGAACTCGAAGACGAACCTGTCGATCTCGTTGGTGGTGACGCCCGGCTTTACGCGGGAGACGAGTTCATCGAGGCAACGCGCCGTCAATTGGCTCGCCTTGCGCATCCCTTTGAAATCCTCGGGTCCGTAAAGCCGGATCTGACCGGTGTTTTTCATCGGGGCCGAATCGGCTTCGATATAGGTAACCATGTGTGGCTCGCTTGTTGGATCCTGGGGGCTCTTGAGCCCGTCAGGACGTCATGATACGCCGTTTATGCCCGTTTCCTCAACGGGAACCAAGGTGTCGGCTTCAATTTGCCCGGATGTAATTGTGCATCGTATGGCACAGGCTTCAACCCCGCGTTTCATGGCACGGTCGAACGCGCTCGCGTAGGCGGGGTCGAGATCCCGGCAGATCCTGAGGCGGTCGACGTCGCCGCGCTGGATCAGGTAGATCATGATGGCGCGGTGTCCGGCCTCGGCCATGTCACCGAGCTCTTCGAGATGCTTGGCGCCGCGGCTGGTGACACTGTCTGGAAACTCGGCAAGCCCCGGCGACCGGCGGAAATGAACGTTCTTGACCTCGACATAGGCTTTGCCGCGGGCCGGGTCTTCCAGCAGGATGTCGATGCGCGAGTTCTGACCGTATTTCCGTTCGCGGAGCAGCACCGGATAGTCCGCAAGCGACCCGACAATTCCATTCCGAATGGCTTCCTCGGCCAATCGGTTCGGGCGGGCGGTGTTTATGCCCACAAGCGTTCCATCCGCTTCCACGAGTTCGAGCGCGTGGCGGTATTTTCGCGTCGGGCTGTCGTGTTCGGTCAGGTGTATTTTTGAACCCGGCGCCGTGAGCCCCAGCATCGAGCCGGTATTGGGGCAGGAGCCGGTGATGAAGTCACCGTTTTCCAGTTCGGCGTCAAAAAGGAACCGCTTGTAGCGCCTCACAAGCATGGCCGGGATCAGCGGCGGATCAAATTTCATGGCGCAGCCAGTTTGCGGGACTTCAAACCGGCGGAGATGCCGCTAGCCGCACGAAGCGCGCGCTCCGTGTCAAGGTTGGCCGCATGGGCGAGGGGAGCTGTGGTGTTCAAGCCGCTACACCCGAGCGCGAACATAGGAACCCGGGGCGTCCTCGATCGGCGTGAGTTTCTTGCCGCCTGGAACGCGCGCATCCACCTCGTCGTCGTTGCTGGCGCGAATCCATGCATCCCAGTGCGGCCACCAGGATCCCGGCGTCTCCTTGGCTCCGGCCACCCAGTCATCAAAATCCGCACTGTCAGGTCCGTCGCTCCAGAACTGGTACTTTCCCGAGGAGGGAGGGTTGACCACTCCCGCGATATGGCCGGAGCCGGACATGACGAAGGTGACATCGCCGCCGAACAGGCGCCCGCCGATATAGGCCGAGCGGGCAGGGGCGATGTGGTCTTCCCGGGCGGCAAGATTGTAGACCGGAATTTTCACGTCCGAGAGATGGAGCGTCTTTCCGGCCAGAACCATGCGGCCCTGCGAGAGATTGTTTTCGAGATAGCAGTTGCGCAGATAGTAGGAATGATTGGCCGCCGGCATGCGTGTCGCGTCCGAGTTCCAGTAAAGCAGGTCGAAGGGCATCGGATCCTTGCCCTTGAGATAATTGTTCACCACGTAGGGCCAGATCAGGTCTGAAGCGCGCAGCATGTTGAAGGCGGTGGCCATGCGTGAGCCGTCGAGATAGCCGTTCTTTTCCATCGAGGCTTCGATTGCCGCGATCTGATCCTCGTCGACGAAGACCTTGAGATCGCCGGCGTGGGTAAAGTCGGTCTGCGTGGTGAACAACGTTGCCGTGGCGATGCGCGAATCCTTTTCCTGCGCGTGGAGCGCAAGGGTCGCGGCCAGCAAGGTGCCGCCGACGCAATAGCCTATGGCGTTGACTTCCCTTTCGCCCGTCGCGGTCTCGACCGTATCGAGCGCAAACGAGATGCCTTCCCTTGAATAGGATTCCCAGTCCTTCCTGGCATGGCTCCGGTCCGGGTTCACCCAGGACACCACAAACACCGTGTGGCCCTGGTCGACAGCCCACTTGATGAAGGATTTCTTTGGGTTGAGATCAAGAATGTAGAACTTGTTGATCCAGGGCGGGACGATCAGAAGCGGCCGCTTGAGAACCTTCTCGGTGTTGGGCGCATACTGGATGATCTGGCAGATCTCGTTCTGGGCAATCACCTTGCCTTCCGAAACGGCGATGTTCTCGCCGACTGCGAATTTCGAAGCATCGGATTGACGAAGCTTGAGTTCGCCGTTGCCGGCGGCAATGTCCTCGGCCAGCATCTTCATGCCGCGCACCAGGTTCTGTCCGTTGGTGGCGACCATCTCCTTGTAGAGTTCGGGGTTGGTGACAAGGAAGTTGGCCGGCGACAGGGCGCTGGAGATCTGGTTCATGTAGAACTTCGCCTTGTGGCGGACGTGCTCGTCCAGCCCGTCGCTCTCCGATACCAGCTTCTCGGCCCAGTCCGATGTGATGAAGTAGGCGTTCTTCAGGAACTCGAAGAACGGATTGTCCTCCCAGTCGGGATCGGCGAAGCGCTTGTCGCGTCGAGCGTGTTCGGGACGCTCCTTGTCCTGCGCCGACATTCGCTGCACGGAATCGCTCCAGAGACTGAAGTAGCTGGTCAGCAACGAGGTCTGTGCCTCGATGGCGCGCTTTGGGTCGGACAGCCAGTATTCGCCGACCTTGGAGAAGGTCTTGACCATGTCGGCCATCGGATCGGACAGGGTGTCGACCTTTTCGCCCTTTTCGCGGGGCTCTATCCAGGCGGAGGCGGCCTTGCCGAGTTCCTCGAGCATCCGCGCCACGTTTCGCGCGAAGGCCTCGGGATCCTTGACGATATAGGCTTCGGCCGGTGAGTTGGCGTTTCCGGTCTGGGAACTCTCCGTTTTGCTGTCGCCCCTGTCCACCATCGTGGTGCCTCCTCCTCTCCCGGTCTGAAGGTTGCTTCCAGACCCTCTTCTGCCTTAAATCGGCTTGGTTGCCGTGCTTAAGCTACGGCGAAATCATATCAGATGTAGATACGGACTTTTTTTGTCCATGTCATGACCGCCAATGGATGCAGGCCGGAAAACAATTGGAACTTCTCGGAAAAAAACCTTTGTTGACGGCGTTCTTCGCCGCGCTTGTTCTGTCCGGTTGCCAGACGGCGTCACTTGAAGATGCGGCGCCCAGCGCCGCAGCTTCGGCCGCGACGCCCGCCGTCGATACCGGGGATGTCGATACCGGCGATGCACCCGACACGGCGAGCGAACCCGGCGCGGTCCCTTCAGCGCAGACCACGGTGACCCGGTCAAACCCGGGAATTGCCTCCATCATCCCGCTCGAACAGACGGCTCCGGTCGAAAACCGGGAATTTGTCGCCACCGGCGCGCGCCGGACCGGCCGGTATCCGAGTTTCGGGGAGCAGCCGACCGCGGCCAATTCGCAGATGTCGGAGGCCGAGCGGATCGCCGCGGAAGCCGAAATGACCGAACTTCTCAAGGCCAGGGCGTCCTCGCCCGACGCGCGGGCCCAGTACGATGCACGGTTGCGCCAGTTGCGTGCGCTTGCCCAGTCCCATGCCCGCGAGGCCCAGGAGAAAATCGAGAATTGATCTTGCTTTGAACCGGAATTGGCCGCAAACCGGAAGCAACACTGCTGTGATTTGCCCAAAGTCAACGGGAACTCCCATGGAAGAATTTCACAAAGTCCGAAGGCTGCCCCCCTATGTTTTCGAACAGGTCAACCGCCTCAAGGCGTCGGCCCGGGCAGGGGGCGCCGACATTATCGACCTCGGGATGGGCAATCCGGACCTTCCCACCCCGCAGAGCATCGTCGACAAGCTGTGCGAGGCGGTAAAGGATCCGCGTACGCACCGTTATTCGACCTCGCGCGGCATCCCCGGTTTGCGGCGGGCGCAGGCTGCCTATTACCAGCGCCGGTTCGGGGTGAAGCTCGATCCGGAAACGCAGGTTGTCGCCACGCTCGGATCGAAGGAAGGCTTTGCCAACATGGCGCAGGCGATCACCGCGCCCGGCGATGTCATCTTGTGCCCCAATCCGACCTATCCGATCCACGCCTTCGGCTTCATCATGTCGGGGGGCGTGATCCGCTCCCTTGATGTGGTTCCCGATGACAGCTTCTTCGCTCCGCTGGAACGCTCGGTGCGTCATTCGATTCCGAAGCCGCTCGCGCTGATCCTGAACTACCCGTCCAATCCGACGAGCTACGTTGCGACGCTGGATTTCTACAAGGAAGTCGTGGCCTTCGCCCGCAAGCATGACATCATCGTGCTGTCAGATCTTGCCTATTCGGAGATCTATTTCGACGGCAATCCGCCGCCTTCGGTGCTTGAGGTCCCCGGTGCGATCGACATCTGCGTCGAATTCACCTCGATGTCCAAGACCTTCTCCATGCCCGGCTGGCGCATGGGGTTCGCGGTCGGCAACGAGCGCCTGATTTCGGCGCTGACACGGGTCAAGTCCTATCTCGATTATGGCGCGTTCACGCCGATCCAGGTTGCCGCAACCGCGGCGCTGAATGGCGACGGGTCGGACATCGAGCATGTGCGCTCGGTCTACAAGCGCCGGCGCGATGTGCTTGTCGAGAGTTTCGGCAAGGCCGGATGGCAGGTTCCGCCGCCGCCGGCGACCATGTTTGCGTGGACGCCGATCCCCGAGCAGTTCAAGGAACTCGGCTCGCTCGAGTTCTCCAAGCTTCTGGTGGAAAAGGCCGACGTCGCCGTCGCACCGGGGGTGGGCTTCGGAGAACATGGCGACGAACATGTGCGCATTGCCCTGGTCGAAAACGAACACCGGATCCGGCAGGCCGCACGCAACATCAAGCGGTTTCTGTCCTCATCGGGTGAGGGTGGCGGCAATGTGGTCTCTCTGTCTGCGCGGCGTTGACCCTCTGGGCCGGCGCGGTTAAACCCGGCCCATCGCTTTCCTCTCCGCCCTGACGGGCGGATTTTTTACGAACAGGTGGACACTGGACATGACTGATGCCCTCAAAATCGGCATTGCGGGGCTGGGCACTGTCGGTGCTGCGCTGTTTCGCGCCATCACGACGCGCCACAACAGCCTGACCGATATCTGCGGCCGCGAGATCGTCATCACGGCCGTGAGCGCACGAGACCGCACCCGTGACCGCGGCCTCGATCTTGCCGGAACCGCCTGGTTCGACGATCCCGTTCAAATGGCCCGCGAGGCCGACATCGATGTCTATGTCGAACTGATCGGCGGGGAGGGTGACCCGGCCTATTCGGCTGCCAAGGCGGCGCTCGGGCGCGGACGGCACTTCGTCACGGCCAACAAGGCAATGCTTGCCCGGCATGGGGTCGAACTTGCGCAGATGGCCGAGAGCAACGGCGTTCTTCTCAATTTCGAAGCCGCTGTCGCCGGGGGAATCCCGGTCATCAAGGCCATGCGGGAATCCCTCACCGGCAACGCCATCCAGCGGGTCTACGGCATTCTCAACGGCACCTGCAACTACATCCTGACGCGCATGCAGCGCGACAATATCGGCTTTGCCGAGTGCCTTTCGGATGCCCAGCGTCTGGGCTATGCGGAGGCCGACCCGACCTTTGACATCGAAGGCAACGACACCGCCCACAAGCTTGCGATCCTGACCAGCCTTGCATTCGGCGTCCAGATCGCCTGCGACGAGGTCTATATCGAGGGCATCACCAATATCTCGATCGACGATATCCATGCTGCCGATGAACTCGGTTACCGGATCAAGCTGCTGGGCGTGGCCCAGCGCACGGCATCGGGCATCGAACAGCGCGTGCATCCGACCATGGTTCCGAAGGGGTCGATGATTGCCCAGGTGGAGGGCGTCACGAACGCGGTGACCATCGAGGCCGACATCCTGGGCGAACTGATGCTGTCGGGTCCGGGTGCTGGTGGCGATGCCACCGCGTCCGCCGTGCTGGGCGACGTCGCCGACATCGCCAAGAGCCGCCCCGGACATCAGCAGGCGCCGGCGCTGGGGCGTCCCGCATCGAAGCTCGAGCCCTACCGCCGCGCCCGGATGCAGAGCCACGAAGGCGGCTATTTCATCTCGCTCAAGGTCGAAGACCGCGCGGGCGTGTTTGCGGCGATCGCAAGCCGGATGGCGGAGAACGGTATCTCTCTGGAATCGATCGTGCAGCGCGCGCAGCCGTCGAGTGCTGCGTCCGGGCCGCAGCGGGTGATCCTGGTGACCCATGCCACGATGGAAGCCAATGTCCGCGCCGCCGTTGACGGCATCAAGGCCGAGGGATATCTGGCCGGCGAACCCCAGGTGATCCGGATCGAGCGCACACGCGAGAGCTGACGAACACGCGGAGCAGATGGGTTTCCACTGGTGCCCGTCGGCCCAAACAGGCTTTGGCGCGCTTTAATCGATTTAGTCTTGAATCAGTTCATAATCCTGCAATTTCAATGGGTTTCAATGGCGGTTTCACATTGCCTTGCCGGGTTTCAAGGCTGTATGAGCGATCGACCGGAAGTCTGAGGGAGTTGATGCACCATGGCTGACAAGCAATCTGAAGCAAGCGGCCTGGACCGCATTCTCACGCTTGAGATCGCGCGCGTAACCGAGCGGGCAGCAGTGGCCGCTGCGCGGCTTCGCGGTCGTGGCGACGAAATGGCCGCCGATCAGGCCGCCGTCGACGCGATGCGCCAGGAACTGAACCGGCTTCCGATTGACGGCACCGTGGTCATCGGCGAGGGCGAGCGCGACGAAGCGCCCATGCTCTATATCGGCGAGGAAGTGGGAACCCGCGAGGGGGCGAAGGTCGACATCGCGCTCGATCCGCTCGAGGGCACCACGATCTGCGCCAAGAATCTGCCCAATTCGCTGGCCGTGATCGCGATCGCGGAAAAGGGAAGCCTGCTCTATGCGGCGGACGTCTACATGGAGAAGGTCGCCATCGGGCCCGGCTATCCGGCCAACACCGTGTCGCTCAACGCCAGCCCCACGGAAAACATCCATGCTGTTGCGCGCGCCAAGGGCGTGCCGGTGGAGCGCGTGACCGCCTGCATTCTCGATCGTCCGCGGCACGCCCGCATGATCGAGGAAGTGCGCAGCACCGGCGCCGCGATCCGGTTGATCGGTGACGGCGACGTGGCTGCGATCATCCACACCACCGATCCGGACGAAACCGGCATCGATATCTATCTCGGCATCGGCGGGGCGCCGGAGGGGGTTCTGGCCGCCGCAGCACTCAGGTGCATCGGAGGACAGATGGAAGGGCGCTTGCAGCTCAACACCGAGGAAAAGCTGGCCCGGGCCGCCAAGATGGGCATTTCCGATCCGAACAAGATCTACACCATGGACGAGATGGCGAGCGGCGACGTTCTGTTTTCAGCGACCGGCGTGACCGACGGCAATCTGTTGCAAGGCGTGCGCTTCGGCCGGGATGCCATCGTCACCCACACCATCGTCATGCGTTCGTCGTCGCGCACCGTCCGCGAGATCAAGGCGCGCCACCAGGACCTCGACAAGTTCGACTGATCCCAACCGGTTTCTTTGCGGCAGCGTCACGAGTGCGCTATGAGCGTGGATGCAGGTGCGGCCATCTCGGCCGTGCGTGACACTACGGATTGATGTGGCCATGACAGTGAGCGGCGAAACCGAACGCGCATTCCTGGGTGTGGAGCAATCGCTCTCCGGGCAGAAGTGGGTCGCGCGGCTGGATCAGGCCGGTGAAAACAAGGCCATCACCATCGCCCAGACGACGGGCCTTCCCGATATCGTTGCGCGGGTCCTGGCCGGCCGCGATGTCGCAATGTCGGACGCGGTCGCCTTTCTGGATCCGACGATCAAGTCGCTGATGCCCGATCCTTCCAGCCTGACCGATTGCGACAAGGCGGCGGCCCGCCTTGCCAAGGCCATCGCAGGCCGGCAGCGCGTGGCTGTCTTCGGTGACTATGACGTTGACGGGGCGGCGTCCTCCGCCCTGATGCAGCGTTTTCTGCGCCATTTCGGACTTGAGAGTGAAATCTACATCCCCGACAGGATCTTCGAGGGCTATGGGCCCAACGCGCCGGCGATCAGCGAGCTGATCGGCCGCGGCGCCGGGCTGATCGTGACCGTGGATTGCGGGTCGACGAGCCACGAAGCGCTGGCCGAGGCCGAAAGGCAGAAGGTTGATGTGGTGGTGATCGATCATCACCAGATGGCGTCCGAGCTTCCTGCGGCCCACGCGCTGGTCAATCCCAACCGGGAGGATGACTTGTCGGGACTCGGGCACCTGTGTGCCTGCGGGGTGGTGTTCATGGTGCTCGCGGGAACGCTGCGGCTGCTCAGACAGCAGGGCGACGCCCGCGCTTCCGGATTTGATCTTCTGTCGTGCCTCGATCTGGTCGCCCTTGCCACGGTCTGTGATGTGGTGCCGCTCAAGGGGCTCAATCGCGCCTTCGTGGTCAAGGGGCTCCTGGCGGCGCGCAGCCTCGGCAATCCCGGGCTCGCGGCCCTGTGCCAGCGGGCGGGCGTGAACGGCCCGATCTCGCCCTACCACCTCGGCTTTCTGATCGGCCCGCGCATCAATGCCGGGGGCCGGATCGGCGATGCGGCACTGGGCAGCCGGCTTCTCGCTCTCGATGATCCGACGGAAGCGCAGGCGATCGCGGAACGGCTCGAGGAGCTGAACCGGGAACGCCAGGCGATCGAGGCGGCGATGCTCGAGGAGGCGGATGCGGAGGCCGCCGGCGAGATGCAAAGCGGGGAAGGCCCGGCGGTCATCGTCACTGCTCGGCAGGGCTGGCATCCGGGCGTGGTCGGTCTGCTGGCCTCGCGGCTGAAGGAGCGCTACCGTCGCCCCGCCTTCGCCATCGCCTTTGACGGGAACGGCAAGGGAACCGGCTCGGGGCGCTCCATCCCCGGCGTGGATATTGGCCGGCTGGTTCGCAAGGCCGTGGAAAGCGGCATCCTCGCGAAAGGCGGCGGCCATGCCATGGCGGCCGGGCTGACGGTCGACAAATCGAAACTGGGCGATCTGCGCGCATTCTTCGAGGAGGAAGCCGCCGGTGCCGTGGCGCGGCTCGACGCGGCGCACCGTCTGCGAATCGACGGCGCGGTCTCGGCCTCCGGTGTGACACTCGATCTGGCCGACATGATCGAGCGGGCAGGGCCATTCGGTGCCGGACATTCCCAACCGGTTTTCGCGGTGCCGTCGCACATCCTGAGCGATGCGCGGGTGGTGGGACAGAATCACGTCAAGCTGACCATGAGCGGCCCGGACGGTGGGAAGCTGAACGGAATCGCCTTCCGCGCCGCCGACACGGAGCTGGGGGCGGCGCTGCTTGGCGGGCGGGGGCTCGCGTTCCATTTTGCCGGGTCGATATCGGTCGATTACTGGCAGGGTGTCAGACGTGTCCAGATCCGCGTCACCGATGCCGCAAGGGCGCGCTGAGGTCGCCTGATAGACGGTGAACGCCCGGGCGTTGACCGAAAGGTCGCGGGCCGCCGTGAGGGGCTTTCCAGCTCGGTTCCTGTCACATCGTTGCCGCACCTTCAGTCGGCCGCAACGGCGGCTCGCGGGACGCCCGGCTGTCGCCTTGATGTGGTGTCCGGGGGGCGCTTGAGCCTGTGCCGGATCCGCTGCGCGAAAGCACGCGACCGGCGCTGGAGAAATCTCGAAACTGGATGAGGAAATCAAGCGAAGTGCTTGAAAGAAGTGGCACGCCCTAGGGGAGTCGAACCCCTCTTTCCAGAATGAAAATCTGGCGTCCTAACCGATAGACGAAGGGCGCGTGCGATGTGGCCGTCTTATAATCAGACCAGTTTGCGACCGCAAGCGGATAATTGAGGTCGGGAGCAAAAAAATGTCACCTGATTGTCACGGGGTGGTTCGTTCCGGTTCGCGATCCGCGGCGCGACCGGAAATCAATGGCGAAAACCTATTTCCGGCGGCGGCAGCGCCAGTTCCAGTCGCGGGTATTGCCCACATCGATGTGAACCGATTCGGTGTGGCAATAGGTGCCCACTCCGCCACGGCCCGGCATCGATCGCAGGTATTTGGCGAGCTGCCACTTCGATACGCCATCAATCTGGATGTCGGCAGCCTCGCAGGAGGTGTGCCGAGATCCCGATGCTCCGCCGATGCGGCGATTGTGCTTCGGGCTGCGGTATCCGGAGGTCACGACCACGGGCCGGCCATAGTGGCGTTCGACCGATTTGAGGACCCTGACAAGCTGCGGCTTGAAACAGTCGATCTCCACCCTGTCGGTCTGGGTGCGCAGCCCGTTGGGGGCCAGGCGCGCAAGACCGGCAGCCGAGGCGAGCTGAACGTTGCCGGTGGTCGAGGATTCCGTCGAATCGGAGCCCAGGTCGGTTCCAAGCACGTTTCTCAGGTTGACCCCGGGCAAGGCACCTCCGGCAGAGGCCATGGCGACGCGCTTGGGTTCGGGCTGGGCGGCAACACGCTTGGTCGTGCCTGACGGGGCGCTGCGCTTGGCCTTGGCCTGCGGTGCAAACAGCCTGGCGAACATCGACTGCTTCTTGGGCGGCGCCACCACGGCGAGTTCCTGGACGCGCGGTGCTTCGGCTTGTTGTTCGGACGGATCGGCAAGGTTGGTCGCGACAGCGTTTCCGGTCTCGCCCGTTGCCGGCGATTGCGCCGTCGGCTGTGGCACGGGTGCTGCGACCTGGGTCTGAACCTGTGCCTGCGGAGCGGCGGCGTAAAGGTTGGAGCCGGCCTGCGCCGGTGCGGATTGCATCAGGCCGCGATTGAGCGCGTCGACAGCGGTGGCCTGCTGGACCAGCGGCTGCGCGCCTGCCGTCATCGTCGCCGGTTCGCGCAACTGGGCGTCTGCCGATTCGGGCGAGGGGGTCGGCAGCGGTATTCCGGATGCGGATGCCTCTCCGGAAGCTTCATAGGAAAAACTGCCTGCTGACTGGTCTTCGGAGACCATGTCCGAAACCTGCGGCATGCCTGGCGCAAAGCCCTGGGTGTTGGCATACATCGCCGGATCCCCGGCCGAGACACAACCGCTCAAGGCGAACGCTGCGCCGGCCAAAAGCCAGCCACGTGACAACATCTGGCTGTAGGCTTTGCTGTTCCCGCCCTTATGCAATCTTTGCAGCCCCCGGTCTGGTTCAATTGCAGGCCCGATGGACCTGCCTTGTTGCCTAGTCATTTGTGCGGTTGTTGTAAACGTCCGGACTGAAAATCCGCGCACAAAAACGGGCAGCGTGAATAGCAACATGCGTTGCGTCGTAATTACGGCGAAAGCATGACACCTTTGCCCTTGTAGCGGTCATTGTTTGCGCGAGCCTTGCGCGAGGTCAAAACGCACCGGTCTTTCGACCGGCATTCTTTGTCGCAAGGCGCCACGTTCCTTGCCTGCCGGAAAGCTCTGATCTTCGCGCCATCTCTGCCTGCCTGATCAGGCAAAACCGGAAACGATCCCGCCCCGCAAGCAAGCCCGCGGGGCATGTAGGCTGAATGCCAAGAACAAGGTGCTCGGCGCGCGTCGTCGTCTCACCAGGCTCCGGTGTTTTTCATCGACGCCCATGGTTCGGCAGGGGCGAGCGCCTCGCCTTTCTGCAGCAATTCGATGGAAATCCCGTCCGGCGACCTGACGAAGGCCATGTAGCCGTCGCGCGGAGGGCGGTTGATGGTGACGCCGTTGTCCATCAGGGACTGGCACAAGGCGTAGATGTCGTCGACCACGTAGGCCAAGTGGCCGAAATTACGACCGCCCTGATACTCTTCCGGGTCCCAGTTGTAGGTCAGTTCGACCATCGGCGCCTTGTCGGCAAGTGCGCGCTCCCGGTCTTCCGGTGCGGCCAGGAAGATCAATGTGAAACGACCGCCTTCATTCTCGATGCGGCGGATTTCCACAAGCCCGAGCTTGTTGCAGTAGAAGTCGAGCGAAGCATCGATATCGCTGACCCGGACCATGGTGTGAAGATAACGCATTGGCATTCCCTGTGTTTCTGGCTCAATGTTTGTTTCGCTCAAAACGATAGGCGGATTCGCGTCCAAGGCAATGGCTTGGAGATAAAAGTGGATCGCACAACAAGTTTTGCGGCGGGGCTTGCACTGTCCGCGCAATACAATGTTAATGTTTGAGAGAAGAATCACTTCACTGACAGTGGCGCGTATCGGAGAGGCATCCGAATGGGGGAAAGTTCCTCACACAAGAACCGGGGCGAAGTCGAGTCGCCCGCCGATGCTGTCGATCTCATCGAAATCACCGGTGTGATCAAGTGGTTCGATGTCGCCAAGGGCTTCGGGTTCATTGTTCCCGACAACGGCATGGAAGATGTGCTGCTGCATGTCACCTGCCTGCGCCGCGACGGTTACCAGACCGTCATGGAAGGAACACGGATCGTCTGCGAGATCCAGAAACGCGACCGTGGCTACCAGGCCTTCCGCATCATTTCCATGGACACGTCGACGGCGGTGCATCCGTCGCAGATGCCGCCCGTGCGCACCCATGTTCAGGTGAAGCCGTCGAGCGGGCTCGAGCGGGCGATCGTCAAGTGGTTCAACCGGACCAAGGGCTTCGGTTTCCTGACCCGGGGCGAGGGGACCGAGGACATCTTCATCCACATGGAGACGCTTCGGCGCTACGGACTGGCGGAACTTCGTCCCGGCCAGGTGGTGCTGGTGCGTTTCGGCAACGGGGAAAAGGGCCTCATGGCCGCTGAAATTCATCCCGATATCGATGCCCCTGTCCCGAATTCCCATTAGACCTTCATTCTCATTCGCGCGGGGCAGCCGGGTTTCCGGGGCGCCGGAACTGCGGGCCGACGTGTTCGGCCCGGTATCCCGCCAACGCGCGGACTGCAGCTTGGCGTTCATCCGCTCGTTCCTTGTTTCGATCCTGGTCATGTGTGGCGCGGCTCTGTCCGCCCAGGCTGTTGCGCTTCCTCTCGATTCGGAGCCGTTGGTCATCGAGACTGAAGCGGGAGACGTGGAGTTCGATGTCGAGCTGGCGCTCACGCCCTCCGATCGCGCGACCGGCTTGATGCACCGGGAAAGCATGCCGGAGAAACAAGGCATGCTGTTTCGTTTCGATCGGACCCGGCTGGTGGTCATGTGGATGAAGAACACGCCGTTGCCGCTTGACATGATCTTTATCGATGAAAGCGGGGTGGTGGCCGGCGTGGCCCGCGACACCGAGCCATTCTCCGAAACCGTGATTCCTTCACCGGGACCGGTGCGTTACGTGCTCGAATTGAACGCCGGTGCGGCCCTGCGACACGGCATTTCCGCCGGCGACCGGGTTCGCCATCGGGTGGTCGATACGTCCACTGAATGAGCCGGCGCCCGAATGAACCGGGGTGCGGGTCGATTTGCAGTTGCGGCGTCAGGCGTTCCGGTGTATCCGGACCTCGCCTCAGTGCAACGGAGCGTAGCGCAGCCTGGTAGCGCATCTGGTTTGGGACCAGAGGGTCGGGAGTTCGAATCTCTCCGCTCCGACCATTTGAAAACGCCGGACATCTGTGCCGGAGAATATGCGCGCGCAGGCTGTCTTTCTGGCGTGGCCTGCCGAAAGGGAACATGGTCATGACCGCGAGAATCTACCGCCCCGCGAAAACTGCGATGCAGTCCGGCAAGGCCAAGACCCACGAATGGGTGCTGGAGTTCGAACCGGAGAAGGCGCGCAGCATTGATCCGATCATGGGGTACACCACCTCCAGCGACATGAAGAGCCAGATACGGCTGCGTTTCGAGACCCGCGAAGCTGCGGTGACCTATGCGACACGGAACGGAATCGCATTTCGGGTCATCGAACCCAAGGAAAGCACACGGCGCAAGGTCGCCTATTCCGACAATTTCCGGTTTGACCGCCGGCAACCCTGGACCCATTGATCGTCGGGCGGATCTCCGGCGATCCGCCTTTGAACGGATTGGCCCCGTAGCTCAGCTGGATAGAGCGTCGGTCTTCTAAACCGAATGTCGCAGGTTCGAGCCCTGCCGGGGTCGCCACTCCCCTCTGCGGGGCAAGAACCGGCAAGGATTCTCCCCACTTAGGATTTCGGACCACGCGGGTCGCGGTTGCTCAAGCGGCGCGGACTCCGGTCGCAGCCGGCATGAGCGGATCGCGAAATATTGCGGTGTTGAGCATTGGACCCGGTGCCGCTAGGTTGATCTTCGCGGATTGGCCGGCCGGCCCGTAATCATCTTGCCGGGAGATGGGATCGAGCCCGAAGGTCGAGGGCGTGTGTAATGTTTGAAATGCCTGAATCGAAAGTGACGTAATGTTGGAACAGGACACTGCTTTTCATCTGGGTCCGGAGCTCGAAAGGGCTGTGAACCGGATGGATTTTTTCCGGCTTTTCAAGGCGCTGGCTGCAAACCACGCCTGCGACCACTTCATCCTGTTCGAACTGGCGGGCGACGATCGGCCGCTCGACCTTCACGGCGGGCATGCGCTGCACAACATCACCGAGCCGCACATGCTGGGGGACGGCGGAGCAATCAGCAAAGAGGATCCGTTGGTTCGCAGCCTGTTGATGTCGACGGCGGCCACCGCATTCGATGCCGGTATGATCGACACGCCGCTGATTGCCATGGGCAACGCGCAGTCCGCCGTGGCAGTCCCGCTCCATACGGCAGCAAGCAAGCGTTTCGGCCTGATCCTGCTCCGCAGGGAAAAGAGTCCCGAGCGCCGCGAACTTGCACTCATCGCCCATGATTCCGCGCTGGTGTTCCAGCGCTATTTCGAGGTTCTCATTTCACTGGATTCGGTCAGCGGGCTCAATGATCGCGAGATCCAGATCGTGCGCTGGACATCGGAAGGCAAAACGTCGTCTGAAATCGCCATCATACTCAGCCTGTCCGAGCATACCGTAAATTCCTATATCGCCGCGATCCTGCGAAAACTGCATGTGGTCAACCGTGCACAAATGGTGGCTTCGGCTTTGCGCAACGGTCTGATCACCTGAATTTCAGAGGCTTGATTACGAACATGCAAACACAAGATCCTTTGTTGATCCTCCTTGTCGATGA
Organism: Hoeflea sp.; assembly: GCA_965233445.1. Lineage (GTDB taxonomy): Bacteria > Pseudomonadota > Alphaproteobacteria > Rhizobiales > Rhizobiaceae > Hoeflea. The sequence continues at coordinate 2,824,089 of OZ247491.1, read as the reverse complement.
CGATCCGGCCGAATTCATCATTCTGGAGCGCAAACTGGCCGACTTCGAAGGCCCTCCGGTGACGCTCGAACACGTCAGTGACATCGACGCTGCGGTGGCCCGGATTGGCGGCAAAGATGTCGATCTCGTGTTGCTGGACAATCGGCTGAACCCGTCCGTGGATTTTCGCGAGACGGCGCCCAAGCTTCGCGAAGCCGGATTTGTGGGGCCGATCGGAATCATCTCTTCGGACATAAGCGACGCCTATATCAGCGAATTTTTGGACTTCGGTGTGGACTTTCGCATCGGCAAGGACGAAATAGACGCAAATACAATTTCCTTTATTGTAGCAGAGTATATCTGGAATACATTGTCAGAAACCTGTGCGGAGGACCTCCGATAGGAGATCAGGAACGCGCATCCTTGGCCTTTATTTTGCATGAAATATACGACGGACAGTCTCCTCGAGGCGCTTTATGAGACATTGCCCGACCCGGTCGTGGTTCTCAGTCTGGATCGCACGATCCTTGCGGCCAATGCCGCCGCGATTTCCTTCTTCGGCTATCCCGAGCAAGACTTCCTGAAAATGCGGCCGAGCCAGCTCTACACGGATCCGGAGGAACCCAACCGGGTCCGCAAGGAGTTCTTTTCAGACAATCGCAACGAGAGGCCGTTGCACAGGCGGGTCACCTTTCTGAGCAAGGACGGTGTGGCAAAACCGGCCGAAATAACCCTCAACTCCCTGAGATCGAATTCCGGCGAGGCGGTCGGAATTGTAACCGTTATCCGCGACCTGAGCGACGTCGTTGCCGTGGAGCAGGAAAAGCTGTTCGCCGAGGGTCTGCTCAACGAGGCGTTCGAGTCGATCAGCGAGGGCTTTGCGGTCTTTGACGACGCTGACCGGTTGGTGTTCTTCAACGAGGCCTACCGAAGCATCTACAATGTCTCTGCTCCCGCAATCAAAAAGGGGGAGAGCTATGAAGCGATACTTCGTTTTGGTCTTGCGGTCGGCCAGTATCCCAGTGCGGGCACGACACAGGCCTCCCAGGAGGCATGGCTGAAGAATGCGCTTGCGACTCACGAACGCCCCGGTGACCCGATCATCGAGAAGGTCGGACCTGATCGCTGGATCCAGGTCGAGGAGCGCGTAACGAAGAACAATTACAGGGTCGGCATGCGCACCGATGTCAGCGCGTTGCGTCGCATCAAGTCGGAAGCCGAGCGGCTCGGGCATATTCTGGAAGGGGTGTCCCAGGAGGTCTACCTGATCTGCCTGAACAGCGGCAAGATCATCAATGCCAACAGGGCCGCCCGGGACAATCTCCAGTACAGCCTCAGTGAACTGCGCGAAATGAATGCCCGCGATCTCAATGCCGAACACAGCGGGATTGAGATTGCAAACGTGATTGCACCAATCGTGTCAGGCGAGGCCAAGGTTGTCACGGCCGACACCTGGCACCGGCGCAAGGACGGCACGACCTATCCCTGCCGCGTTCGGGTCGAAATGCTGGACGACACGACGGATCCGGTGATGCTGGCTTTCGCCGAAGACATTTCGGAGCGTCTCGAGATCGAGCGCGCGCTTGAACGCAAGCAACAGCAATTCGAAACTCTCGTTCGGAACCTGCCCGACATCATCACAAGATCCAGCCCGGACACGACGCTCACCTACGTCAACGCCAACTACGCGGATTTTACCGGGATCCCGGTGGAAAAGATGCTTGGACGCAAGTTCCTTGAATACACCCCCGCAGAGATCCTGGACGAACTTACGGCACATCTCGAGAGCCTGACGCCCGAAAATCCCATGCGGACGATCGAGCAACCCATCTACAACAAGGATGGGGAGCGGCGCTGGTATCTGTGGTCGAACCTGATGGTCTTTGACGGCACGAAACCGGTGGAACTCGTTTCCGTCGGGCGTGACATCACCGAAAGCCGCGAGGCGCAGGAGAGGATTGCGATCCAATCCCGGGAGTTGGCGCTGCGCAATGAAGCGCTGGAACAGTTCGGCAGCATCGTGTCGCACGACCTCAAGGCGCCGCTGCGGCAGATCCGTGTCTTCTCCGAGATGATCAAGGAGGATTCCGCGGCGGGCAAGACAAACAATCTGGCGAGCTATTCGGCCCACGTGGTTGAACGCGCACGCGCCATGGAACGGATGATCTCAAGCTTGTTCAGCTATTCCCAGCTTGCCTATCGCAGCGTTGCGTGGAGCCGTTTCTCGCTGCGGGACGCGGTTTCCGAGGCATGGAAGAATCTGGCGATGACGGTGGAGGAAACTGCCGCAGACATATCCGGCGACGTTGATCTGACCGTCTCTGCGGATTTCAACCTGATGATCCAGCTGCTGCAGAATCTGTTTGCGAACTCGATCAAGTACCGCCGCAAGGAGGTGGCGCCGCAAATACGGGTTTCGGCGGTGCTCCGGAATGAGCAGATCGAAATTGCCGTGACCGACAATGGCATAGGCATCGATCCGAAACATGCGGACGTGGTTTTCGACGTGTTCGAGCGGGTGCATGCGGATGAGCACCGTTATGACGGGGCGGGAATCGGACTGGCGCTGTGCCGCCGTATCGCCAAGAGCCATGGCGGCAGCATCGCAATCGATACCAGCTTTCGTCCGGGCGCGCGGTTCGTCATCCGGCTTCCGGCAAGAGGTCCGGCGAAGACGGTCTGAAGCACCGTGCCTAACCTCCTGCTTGGAGCCCGTCCGGATCGTCAGGCCGCAGCGGCGGCGGCAAGCCCGCGTTCGATGTCAGCCAGCAGATCCTGGCTGTCCTCAAGCCCGATCTGCAAGCGAATCACCGGCCCCTCCTTGGGGGGAAGCGCGATCGTGCGGTCGGACAGGTTGACCCCGACAGCAAGGCTTTCATACCCGCCCCAGGAGTAGCCAAGTCCGAAGATCTCGAGCGCATCGAGGAATGCATGGGATTTGGCGCGATGACGCGAAACATCGGCAATGTCGAGCACGATCGAGAAGATTCCGGAAGAGCCGCAGAAATCACGCTTCCAGAGATCGTGTCCGGGAAAACTCTCAAGTGCCGGATGCAGCACTTTCGCCACCCCGGGCAGCCCTTCGAGAGCGCGCGCAATGGCCAGCGCGCTTTGCTGATGGCGCTCCAGCCTGACGCCCATCGTCCGCAGGCCCCGCAATGTAGCGTAGGCGTCGTCGGGTGCCGCGCAGATGCCCATCATTGCAAAGGTCTTCCACAGTGCAGGCCATGCGGTCTCGTTGGCCGACACCGTTCCGATGAGCACATCCGAATGGCCGGCCGGGTACTTGGTTGCGGCGTGGATCGAGATGTCGACACCGTGGTCGAGCGGCTTGAAGAACAGCGGCGTGGCCCAGGTGTTGTCCATCGACACCAGCGCGCCGTGGGCGTGGGCGACCTCGGCAATTGCCGGGATATCCTGCATTTCAAAGGTGTTGGAACCCGGCGCCTCGGTATGGACCAGTTTGGTGTTGGGGCGCATCAGCTCCTCGATGCCCGAGCCGATGGCAGGGTCGTAGTAGCTCGTCTCTATGCCGAAGCGCGCCAGCATGCCCTTGCAGAGGTTGCGCGTCGGCCCGTAGATCGAATCGACCACCAGCAGATGATCCCCGGCGCTCAGGGCAGACAGGAACGGAAGCACCAGTGCGGCAAGTCCGGAGGGAACTGAAACCGTTCCTGCAGACCCCTCGAGTTCGTCGATCGCGGCGTTGAGGGCGCTGGTGGTCGGTGTTCCGTAGGTTCCGTAGGTGTAGCGCTGATTGCGCGTTTCCATGGTTTCTGCATCTGGATAAAGCACGGTTGATGCGTGCACGACGGGCGGATTGACGAAACCGTGGAAATCGCGCGGGCTGTAGCCGGAGTGGGCCAGCCGTGTGTTTACGCCATGGGTCGAACCACTTTCTTTCTTCGTCATTCCGGATCCATTCGGTTGTCTGGCGGGGGAGGTTTGAGATGGCCACTGCCATAACGCGAGATTGAACCGGCGGCAAGAACGCCGGAGGCAGCTTGTCATCGAGGCCGGCGATATCGCGATAAGTGCTGCAATTGAGGTGGTTTGGCGTTTTTCGGGATTTCGTGACTTGACCCAACTGGCAATTCAGAATGGTATAGGCCGGTGCGCGAAGGTTCGGTTGCAGAGGCGTTAACTCGTTCTCAATCACGCCTTGCGCTTCCAAAACAGGGCAACAGAAAAAAAGGTTGTATCAAATGAACAAAAAAATTCTGTCGGCTGTCGTTGGCGTCGCCGCTGTTGCAGGCATGGGCGCATCCGCTGCGTCCGCTGCAACGCTTGACGATGTCAAGGCAAAGGGATTCGTCCAGTGCGGCGTGTCCACGGGCCTCGCCGGCTTCTCCGCCCCGAATGACGCGGGTGAATGGTCGGGCATCGATGTGGACCTGTGCCGCGGCGTTGCCGCTGCCGTCTTCGGCGATGCCGAGGCCGTGAAGTTCAGCCCGCTTTCGGCCAAGGAGCGCTTCACCGCGCTTCAGTCCGGTGAAATCGACGTGCTGTCGCGTAACACCACATGGACCATGAGCCGCGACACGCAGCTCGGTCTCAACTTCGCCGGTGTCAACTACTATGACGGCCAGGGCTTCATGGTCCGCAAGTCGCTCGGCGTGAATTCGGCGTTGCAGCTTTCGGGCGCTTCGGTCTGCGTGCAGACCGGCACCACCACCGAGCTGAACCTGACCGACTACTTCAAGGCCAACGACATGACCTACAATCCGGTCGTGTTCGAAAAGCTTGAGGAAGTGAACGCAGCTTACGACGCCAACCGCTGCGACGTGTACACGACCGACCAGTCGGGCCTGTATTCGATCCGTCTCGGCCTGTCGGCTCCCGACGAGCACATGGTTCTCCCGGAAGTGATTTCCAAGGAGCCGCTCGGTCCCGTGGTCCGTCAGGGTGATGACCAGTGGTTCAACATCGTCAAGTGGGTCCACAACGCGATGCTGAACGCCGAAGAAATGGGTATCACGTCGGCAAACGTCGATGAGATGAAGACCGGCACTGACCCCAACGTCATGCGTCTTCTCGGCACCGAAGGCACCTTCGGTGAAGAAATCGGCCTCGGCAACGACTGGGCCTACAATGTGATCAAGGAAGTCGGCAACTACGGCGAAGTCTTTGAGCGCAATGTCGGCGCTTCGACCCCGCTGGGCATCGCCCGTGGCGTCAACGCACTCTGGTCGAAGGGCGGCCTGCAGTACGCACCGCCGATCCGCTAAGTCCACTGGATGAAAGGCGGGCTCCGGTAGAAGGGGCCCGCCTTTTTCCCGCCGTACAAGAAGACTGCCTAAGAGCCCGGCGCAACGACGACGGGCGATAATAATGATCCGGCGCCACAAGGTCCGGACGGTTAGAGTTGGGGACAGACATGGCTCATCAAGCAGGCGTCAACAATGACGCCGATGACAGCGGTCGCGTATCTTTGATCTACGACCCGAAGGCGCGAGGCCTTGCGTTCCAGGGTCTGCTGATCATTCTGGTTGGCGCGATGGTGTATATCGGCGTTTCAAACGCCATCAACAACCTGGCCAGGGCGGGCGTTGCCTCCGGGTTCGGTTTTTTCGGTGAACGCGCCGGTTTCGACATCGGCCAGAGCTTAATTCCTTACACCAATGACAGCACCTACCTGCGGGCATTCTTCGTCGGACTGCTCAATACGTTGGTGGTGGCGGTCATCGGCATTTTCTTCGCCACCGTGATCGGTTTCATCGTCGGGCTGGCGCGGCTGTCGAAAAACTATCTGGTGCGGAAGTTCGCGACCACCTATGTCGAGGTGCTTCGCAACATCCCGCTGCTGCTGCAGTTGCTGTTCTGGTACAAGGCGGTCTTGTCGATCCTGCCGTCTCCCCGCGAGGCCGCCAGGGAAGCGGGCGTGGAAGTCGCGTTCAGCATCAACAATCGCGGGCTCTATCTGCCGCGCGTTGTCCCCGAGGACGGATCCTCCCTCATCTTCTATGCGCTTGTGATCGCCATCGTGGCCTGGATCGTCATCGGTCGATGGGCCAAGAAGCGGCAGATGGCCACCGGTCAGCAGTTTCCGGTGTTCCTCACCGGACTGGCCCTGGTTATCGGTTTGCCATTGCTCGCATTCCTGGTCACCGGACTGCCGATGTCGCTTGAATATGCGAGCCTGCAGGGCTTCAACATGGTCGGCGGCTGGGTCATTCAGCCGGAATTCATGGCGCTGCTGCTCGGGCTTTCGCTCTACACCGCATCGTTCATTGCGGAAATCGTCCGCGCCGGCATCCTTGCGGTGTCCAAGGGGCAGACGGAAGCGGCCTTCGCGCTCGGCATCAGGCCAAACCTGACCAGCCGTCTTGTGATCGTTCCGCAGGCCATGCGGGTCATCATTCCGCCCCTGACGAGCCAGTATCTCAACCTGACGAAGAACTCTTCGCTGGCGGTGGCCATCGGTTATCCCGATCTTGTGTCGGTGTTCGGCGGAACCGTGCTCAACCAGACAGGGCAGGCCGTCGAGGTGATCTCTATCACCATGCTGGTCTATCTGACGCTGTCCCTTCTCACATCGGCCTTCATGAACTGGTTCAATTCCAGGGTCGCACTGGTGGAGCGCTGAGCCATGGATGCAAATTACAACTCAATCGCCTATGTGCGCACGAAGGAAAGCCCATCGATGGCACCGCCGGTCACGAGCGGCGGGATCGGCGGATGGCTCAAGGTCAACCTGTTCGCTTCCACGCGTGACACGGTCCTGACCATCCTGACAGCCCTGCTGCTGATATGGATGCTGCCGCCGATCATCGACTGGGCCTTCATATCCGCCGTCTGGAACGGTGAAAGCCGCGAGGACTGCATCGTGCCGGGGGCGGGCGCCTGCTGGGCCTTCGTCGAAGCCAAGTTCGGGCAGTTCATCTACGGACGGTATCCGGTCGAGGAGCGCTGGCGTGTCAACCTCACCGGCATTCTGCTGATAGCCGGACTGGTGCCCATCGCCATTCCGTCGGTGCCGTACAAGCGCGAGAATGCGCTGTACCTGCTGATCGTCTTCCCGATCCTGGCTTTCATCCTTTTGACAGGTCAGTTCGGGCTTGAGCCGGTGGAGACACCGCTCTGGGGCGGGCTTCTCGTGACCCTCGTGGTGGCCATCGTCGGCATCGTGGTCTCGTTCCCGCTGGGGATCCTGCTTGCGCTGGGGCGGCGATCGGAGATGCCGATCGTCAAGATGTTCTGCATCATCTTCATCGAGTTCTGGCGCGGCGTGCCGTTGATCACCGTGCTGTTCATGTCCTCGGTGATGCTGCCGCTGTTCCTTCCGGAAGGCGTGACGTTCGACAAGCTGTTGCGCGCGCTGATCGGCGTGGCGCTGTTCTCCTCGGCCTACATGGCAGAGGTGATCCGCGGCGGATTGCAGGCGATCCCGAAGGGCCAGTACGAGGCGGCGAACGCCATGGCGCTGACCTTCTGGCAGGGCACACGGCTGGTCACCATGCCGCAGGCTCTCAAGCTGGTCATCCCGGGGATCGTCAACACCTTCATCGGCCTGTTCAAGGACACCAGCCTGGTGCTCATCATCGGCTTGTTCGACCTGCTTGGCATCGTCCAGCAGAACATGAACGACCCCAACTGGATATCGCCGCAAACACCGGCGACCGGCTTTGTTTTCGCCGCGTTCGTCTTCTTCATCTTCTGCTTCGGCATGTCCCGCTACTCCGCCTATATGGAGAAGCGTCTGGACACCGGTCACAAATAAGAACAGGGGAACTGCAAAATGGCAGACAACAACACGGCAGCGACCGCAAGCGCACAACCCACGAAGATGACGGTGTCCGATACGGACGTCGCCATCGAAATCATCGGCATGAACAAATGGTACGGAGAGTTCCATGTTCTGCGCGACATCAACCTCAAGGTGATGCGCGGCGAGCGCATCGTCATCGCCGGACCGTCCGGTTCGGGCAAGTCGACGATGATCCGTTGCATCAACCGTCTGGAAGAGCACCAGAAGGGCAAGATCATCGTCGACGGCATCGAACTCACCAACGATCTCAAGAAGATCGACGAGGTGCGCCGCGAAGTGGGTATGGTGTTCCAGCACTTCAACCTGTTTCCGCACCTGACCATTCTCGAGAACTGCACACTGGCGCCGATCTGGGTCCGCAAGATGCCCAAGAAGAAGGCCGAGGAAATTGCGATGCATTACCTCGAGCGCGTCAAGATTCCCGAGCAGGCCAACAAGTATCCCGGTCAGCTTTCGGGCGGACAGCAGCAGCGTGTGGCGATTGCGCGCTCATTGTGCATGAACCCGCGGATCATGCTGTTTGACGAGCCGACATCGGCGCTTGACCCGGAAATGATCAAGGAAGTGCTCGACACCATGGTCGGCCTTGCGGAAGAGGGCATGACCATGCTCTGCGTGACCCACGAGATGGGATTTGCGCGACAGGTCGCCAACCGCGTGATCTTCATGGACCAGGGCCAGATCGTCGAGCAGAACGAGCCGGGCGAGTTCTTCGACAATCCGCAGCATGAACGCACCAAGCTGTTCCTGAGCCAGATCCTGCACTGACCGGCTCATCGGTCGACCGGCCATTTCCCTGATGCGGAAAACGCTTGCCTGGGCGGTCTGCGTTTGCGGTCTGATCGTCATCGCTGTTGGCCTCGGGGTCTTGATCCCGAGGCCTCTGTTTTCGGCATCGGCCACGGATGGCGGCCCGGCGCCGGCTGATCCCGGCGTCAGAACCGTTCTCGTGCTGTCCTCCCAGATCCACACGGACATTGCCTTTCCGGCCGATCCGGACGTCATCGAACGCTTCGGTTTCATGGCGGATGACCGTTTGGACCCGGCGTGGCCGGGTGTCGGACATGTCATTGCGGGGTGGGGAGGCCGGAGTTTCTACATCGAGACGCCGACATGGGCCGATCTCAGGCCCGGTCCTCTGTTCAGCGCGCTCACCGTCGATGGTTCCGTGATGCACATCTCGCTTTCGGGCTCGATCGACATGTCACATCCGCAGGTGTTTGCAATTGCGCTCGATCCGTCGGCATTCGACAGGCTGCTCGATGCGGTGCTGGGGAGTTTCGCGCTTGATGCCGATGGCGCGCCCTCGGTCATCCCCGGCGCCCAGTACGGGCCCAACGATCTTTTCTACGAAGCCAATGGATGGTTCAACGCGCTGGCCGGATGCAATGTCTGGACCGGGCGGATGCTGCGCGAGGCCGGGCTGACCACGGGATGGTGGACGCCATTGCCAGGGCTCCTGACAGCCAGCCTGGCGCTGCACAACGAACCCGTTGGTGCCTTTGTTCAGGTTCCCGGAGACCGGTAGCCATAGAGCCAGTCGAGATCTGCCGCGAGGCTCTCGGGACGTCTCAATCCGAGGACAACGTCACGGCCCAAGCGGATCGGTCCGCGGGCATGGTAGGCAAACCGGTTGAAGGCGGCACGGCTTCGCGCCTTTGCGATGCGCGCCCGGCGGCTGCGTTCAAAGCTTCCGAGCGACGCGGCGGGACCGGTCTCTTCTGCGCAGACGGCAAGGGCCAATTCGTAGCCGTCCTCGATCGCCAATGCTGCGCCCTGGGCTGCGAACGGGGTCATCGCGTGGGCAGCGTCGCCGATCAGCACGATGTTGCGGTCATCGAACCAGCGGCCGTCCGGCATGCTGAACAGCGGCCACCAGCTCATCTCGGGAACATCACGCAAGAGGCCGGTGATCTTCGGATGCCAGTCGGCGAAATCGCGGAGCAGGGCCTGCCTGTCGGCAGGCCGTTCGGCAGCGGCCCAGGTCTTGCCCGGGTCGGAGCCCCTTGCGATCGCCACCATGTTGACGAGTTCGCCGCCAGCGAGCGGATAGGCAACAAGATGGGTGTGCGGGGCCAGAAAGACGCTCACATTGGTGGTATCGAGGAGAGGACGCGCCTGGTCCGCCGCCATCACGAAGCGCCAGGCGACCTGACCGGAGAACTGCGGGCGCGCGGCGTCGGGCACTAGTTCGCGTACCTGCGACCACACCCCGTCGGCGCCGATCACCAGCGGATTTGAAGGCGCTCCGTCCCGGTCGGCAAGTGTTTTGACATCGGCGGATGCGGTGCGTGTGCCAAGCTCGAGATGGCACCGAGGATCTGCGCGCACCGCCGCAAGCAGCATGACCTGCAGGTCTGCACGATGCAGCACGCCGTAGGGCGCGCCCCAGCGCTGCTCTGCAAAGCCGCCGCACGGCACGTGCGCGATCTTGCGAAGGGAGTGGCCGGAAACGAGGGAAATGCGGGCGGGGCGAAGGAGTGCCCGGTCGAGGGCTTCGCCAAGGCCGAGCGATATCAGGATGCGGCTGGCATTCGGCGACATCTGGAGCCCGGCGCCGACTTCGCTCAATTCCGGCGCCTGATCGATGATCCTGACATCGCGGCCCTGGCGAGACAGCGCAAGCGCCGCCGTGAGCCCGGCAATGCCGGCGCCTATGATGTGAACGTCTTGGGCCGGCAAGTCGCCCTCCCGGGATCAGCCTTGGAAGATCCGGGCGTCAGGCCGCGCGAACTCGCAATGTGCAGCCGTCAGGAACGGTCTCGGCGTCGCCGAGGCTCGGGTTGTACCGGTACAGCGTGGAGCAGTAGGGGCACACTTTCTCGGAGTCGGCACCCATGTCGAGATATTCATGCGGATGGTCGAAGGGCGGATTTGCGCCCACGCACATGAATTCCTTGACCCCGATCTCGATTGCGGAATGTCCGGCATCGTTCTGGAAATGCGGAATCTTGTGGCCAGCCATGCATGTCTCCGTCGCGGCGTCTCATGTTTCGGGCGGACCATATACGGACAACGGGCAAAAGTGTAGCGGGTATTTCGTCGCGATACGGACGCGGCGGAGATGTTCGCCGCCTTGCGGTTCTGCCGCGAACCGTCAGCCCCACGGATTTGCAAGGCGGGTCGTTTGCGCTAGGAACAGCGAAAAGGATGGGAAGATGAATCTCGACAGACTTCAAACCAGCCGGTTCCGCTCCGGTGCCGTCGATCTCGCCTGGTATGAGGCCGGCAACCCAGATGGAACGCCAGTTCTCCTGATCCACGGATTTGCCTCCACCGCACACGTCAACTGGGTGTTTCCGGGATGGGTCAAGACGCTCGACGAGGCCGGTTACCGGGTGATCGCGCTCGACAATCGCGGCCACGGCGAATCCGACAAGCCACATGATCCCGAAGCTTATCATCCTGAAACCATGGCGGCCGATGCCGCGGGTCTCATTGATTCGCTTCATATCGCGCCGGTTCACGTCATCGGATACTCGATGGGCGCGCGGATTTCGGCGTTCCTTGCGCTGTCGCGACCCGAGCTGATGCGCTCGGTCGTGTTCGGCGGTCTCGGGATGGGCATGATCGAAGGTGTTGGCGACTGGGATCCGATCGCGGAAGCCCTGCTTGCCCCATCGATCGACGACGTGAGCGACGAGCGAGGCCGGATGTTCCGCAGCTTCGCGGAGCAGACGGGAAGCGACCGGCTGGCGCTTGCGGCCTGCATCCGCACATCGCGCACACTCGTTGACGAGGCAGGGCTTGCCGCCCTGCCGATGCCGGCGCTCGTCGGGGTGGGCACACGCGACGACATTGCCGGTTCGGCCCGCGAACTCGCCGAAATCATGCCAAAGGGCGAGTGGCTCGACATCCCGAAGCGCGACCACATGCTTGCGGTGGGCGACAAGGTGTTCAAGGCCGCCGTGCTTGATTTCTTTGCACGGGTTGATTCCGGTGCCGGGGCGCCGGGATGAAGGACATGAAGGTGCAGACCCGGTTCAAGGGAGCCCAGGGCAACCCGCTGGTGGCCGATGAGCATCAGCCGCGCGGCGAACCCCGGGACACGCCCGTGGTGCTTCTGCATGGGGGAGGACAGACCCGGCATGCCTGGGGCGGGGCCGCACGGCGCATCGCCGACAGCGGCCACACCGCCTTCACGGTCGATCAGCGCGGCCATGGCGAGAGTGCCTGGGTCGACAGCAAGGCCTATGCCTTCGATGACTATGGCGCCGACGCGGGGGCGGTTTGCCGTGAGGTTTTCCGGCGTTGCGGAAAGCAGCCGGTGCTCGTCGGCGCCTCGCTTGGCGGGATCTCGGGGCTGATGGCAGAGCATAGGGAGGGTCCGGGCCTGCTCAGCGGGCTGGTGCTCGTCGATATCACGCCGCACATGGACCCCGATGGCGTCAGCCGGATCCAGGGCTTCATGGCCGACCGGATGCGCGAAGGATTCGCAACGCTCGACGACGCGGCCGCAGCCATCGCCGCCTATCTGCCGCACCGAAAGCAGCCGCGTTCGCTCGACGGACTTGCCAAGAACCTGCGTCAGGGCAGGGACGGCCGCTACCGCTGGCATTGGGACCCGGCCTTCATCGATGGCCCGCGCAACATCAACACCGGCACGGATACCGTTCAGCAACGGCTGGCGGAAGCCGCACGCGCGCTGAGCATCCCGGTTCTCCTGGTGCGCGGTCAGCAGTCGGAGTTGGTGACCGAAGAGGCGGTCGCAGCCTTCCGGGAGATGACGCCGCATGCCCGTTTCGTGGATGTTTCTGGGGCCGGGCACATGGTTGCCGGAGACCGCAACGACGCCTTCAACGACGCCGTGCTCGACTTTCTGGACCAGCTTGGAGACTGAGAGGGGTTCGCCCCTGGCGGTGAAGGTCACTCTCCGGTGAAATCAGGCGTACGTCTGTCGCGAAACGCCGCGCGTCCCTCGGCGTAGTCCCTGCTTTCGAAGGTGGCGTCGGCCAAGGTCTTGGCCGTGTGCCTATCCTCCTCCGTTCCGCTTGCCAGTGCCGTGATCGCGGCCTTCGACGCGCGAACCGAAAGCGGCGCGGCCGCAGCGATCGATCGTGCAAGATCCGTGGCGTTTTGATCAAGTGCGTCCGGCGCGCAGAGGCTGAACAGGCAGCCGATGTCGCTTGCGTGTTCTGCGGAGAATTCCTTGCCGGTGTAAAGTGCGTGTCGCGCCTGCTGATCGCCGAGTGCCCGCACGAGGTCGACCACCGCATCCACCGGATAGGCGAGCCCAAGCCGGGCCGCCGGGATTGCAAAGCGTGCGGTGTCATCCGCGATCCTGATATCCGCGGCTGCCGCAAGACCGAAACCGCCGCCGAAACAGATCCCGCGAATGAGGGCGATGACCGGCACGGATGCATTGCGGATCGCGGCAAAGGCATTCGAGTTTCCGGCCTCGTAGGCCCGGGCGCTGGCGGCGTCCTTTCGCAGCGTCTCGAATTCGCCGATATCGGCGCCCGCGGAAAAATCACGGCCTCCGGCGCCCTCGATCACGATCACGCGGACGCTCTGGTCGGTGACGAGCCAGTCGATCGCGGAGGGGATCGTACGCCACATCGCATCGGTCACGGCGTTGCGCTTTTCAGGCCTGTTGAGGATGAGCCGGCCCAGGCCGGGCTCGGTCCGCTTCGCCAGTATCGCCCCGTCGCTATAGGGTTTCTTAACGTCCATTTTGGCTGCCCATTTGTTTTTCCACCAATGTGCCTTATCTTTTTGTCGATGCAGCGTTCAAATGAGTTGATTTGAACGCCTGCACAATTGGCTGTATCACAGCGTCCATTCGGATCCCGCACAATTGCGGATGGTCTTTGTACGGGAATGCAAACGGGCCCGGAGGCGGCAATGGCAGCGAATTTCGACGCACGGACAGACAGCGCGCTCAAGGCAATCGATCCCATCTGGGATTCGATCCGCATGGAAGCAACGCGTTCGATCAGTCAGGATCCTCTTCTGGCGGCGTTTCTCTATTCCACTGTGCTGAACCAGCCTTCATTGGAGGAGGCGGTGATTCACCGCGTCTGCGAGCGCCTCGACCACCCTGATCTTCAGGCCAATCTGCTGCGCCAGACATTCCTGGAAATGCTTAGCGACTGGCCGGAATGGGGCAGGGTGCTGCGGGTCGACATCCAGGCCGTCTATGACCGCGACCCGGCATGCGACCGCTTCATTCAGCCCGTTCTCTATTTCAAGGGGTTCCATGCGATCCAGACCCACCGGTTGGCCCACTGGCTGTGGAACCGGGGCCGGATTGACCTGGCGCTTTACCTGCAGAGCCGTTCGTCGGAGATCTTCCAGACCGACATCCACCCGGCCGCGAAAGTCGGCAAGGGGCTGTTCCTCGACCATGCGACTGGACTGGTCGTGGGGATGACCGCCACGGTGGGCGACAATGTCTCTATTCTTCAGGGCGTGACGCTCGGCGGCACCGGCAAGGAATCGGGCGACCGCCATCCCAAGATCCAGGACGGCGTCCTGATCGGGGCAGGTGCGAAGGTGCTCGGAAACATCGAGATCGGGCATTGCAGCCGTGTCGCTTCGGGCTCGGTCGTGCTCAAGCCCGTGCCGCCGAATTCGACCGTGGCAGGGGTGCCGGCCCGGGTGGTCGGCACCGCCGGCTGCCAGGAGCCGTCGCGCGCCATGGATCAGATGCTCAACGCCAGCGGCTGATCGATCGGCTGTTTACCCGGCCCAGTGATGGTTTGTTTCGAGAAATCGGCCGCGCGGGTTTGATTTAGCCTGCTGTCCGTGCCAAAAGCCCGGCGACCCAAATTGTCCAGGAGAGCCATTGTGAAGCCCGATGAAATCGTCAAGCTCGAAGCCTATTTCAAGCGCATCTTCAATGACAGCATGGTGATCAAGGCCCGTCCGCGCAAGGATGATTCGGCGGAGGTCTATCGGGGCGACGAGTTTCTCGGCATCGTCTTCCGCGACGACGAGGATGGCGATCTGTCCTACAATTTCTCGATGGCCATTCTGGACGTCGATCTCGACGAATAGATCCGGCGCAATATGCATGCGCGGTGCCCGGGTCTGACTATCGGACCAGTGCCGCCTCCAGCCTTGTGCGGACATCGCGTTCGATTTCGCGCCAGTGCGGCAGCAGGTTGATCGAAAACCGATAGGTCACCGACAGGTCGGCGCCAAGCCGGATATCGCGCTGGCACCCGGTCCGGGTCGCAAATTCATTGCCCAGCGATGCATCCTCGACCAGGCAGCGGACGGCATAGGGCCGTTCACCTTCGCTGCCAGCGGCACGCCGTTCGACATACATCAATTCGTTAGCATAGCCTGCACCCGGCGCGAGGCGGACGGAGTCCAGCCCGTTCGGCCCTGCAACCGGATGTCCTTCGGTCAGCCGACGGTAGATCGGATCAAGCCGTCCGGACATGTCGCGTGACATGGTCGATTGCGTGATTCGTGCAAAAATGAGTCCGTCGGCTGACTCGATTTGGTTGAAGATATTGCGGTTCGCCTCGGAATAGCCCGACATGCCGGGCCATGCGAAATAGGTATCCACCGCGCCCTGGACGCCGGATGTCCGCTGGCTCTCGAAGCGGATCACATTCGCAGGCAGCGAGAGGACGTCGTTTCCGATCACGATTTCCTTGAGGCTGCGATCGGTGGTGTTGCCGGCCAGTGCAATGCTTCCTCCGATCAGCCGGCCTGTCAGCGCGATTGCCAATGTGGCGAGGCATAATACCGCGATCACGCCGGTCAGCTTCCACACAAAGCCCGGGGAAAGGAGCGGAGCGTGTTCCAGGGAATCGTTTGAACGGGACATGAAGGAAGCCTGCGAGCTGTCAGGGGACTGAATCTGTGCCAATTTGAAACGACCGACCGCGGCATGCGGCTTGCTTGGCAGTCTGGTACAGTGCAATTCTGCCAGCGATATGGTTAATCAATGATTTACTCTTTCGACATTCTGTTCGCCGTGTTTATTGCCGCAACCGGCTTTGCCTCGTCCTGGATCGTTCTTGATCTGGCGAAGGCGCTGGGGTGGCGGGGGGTGCCGGAGCCGGGCGCCGCTGCAGGGGCGTTGCGCAAGGGGACGGCATTTGTGCTTGCCGCATTCGCGGGGCCGCGGCTGCTGCTCGCCAACGGGTTCGCGAGCTGGCGCGACGGCAGCGTTTCCCTGCCGCTTTATGGCGTTATCGCGCTCGTGTCTGTCGGCTGGTCGATGTGTTCGGGCGTGCTGGTGCTCCAGGCCGCATTTGCGAGCGGCTACTTTCTCGCCTAAGAACACGGTCCCGCTCGTTTGTTCCGAATCCGGGCGGCCAGGTGCACAAAGGGAGGAAGACCGAATGGCGATCTACAGTCTCGACGGCATGAAGCCGGTTCTGCCCGAGGGGTTCTTCTTCGTGGCCGAGAGCGCCCAGATTATCGGAAATGTCATTCTCGGCGAAGATGCCGGGATCTGGTTCGGCGCCGTGCTTCGCGGCGACAATGAGTCCATCGAGGTCGGGACCGGCACCAACATTCAGGAAAACAGCATTCTGCACACCGATATGGGGTTCCCGCTGGTCATCGGGCGCGGCTGCACGATCGGCCATTCGGCGATCCTGCACGGCTGCACGATCGGGGACAACAGCCTCGTCGGCATGGGGGCGACCGTTCTCAACGGGGCTAGGATCGGCAGGAACTGCCTGATCGGCGCGGGCGCGCTCGTGACCGAGGGCAAGGAAATTCCGGACAATTCGCTGGTCATCGGTTCACCTGCGCGGGTGGCGCGAACGCTCGATGCCGATGCGGTTAGGATGCTTGAATGGTCCGCGGCGCACTATGTCGAAAACGCCAAGCGGTTCGCCGGCGGACTCAAACGTCTCGACTGAAAAAGATAGCCGACCCCAGGGGACTTTGGGATCGGCTAAAGGCCTGGCCGTTGCGGGGAAGCATGGGGACTCGACCGAGGCCTGTCTCGTTGCCGGGCTTTTCAGGGCTCCGGCGTGTCTCTATCGGTTCGGACGGCCCCGCGCCGTGGTTCCGAACCTTCTCGGATCAGAAGTTCACCGAACCCACATTCGTGGTCGAGCCCGGGCCAAGCTTGGTCCAGTGGGCGGCGTGTTCGGGCGACTGGCGCTTGACGAAGGTGTAGCCGGTTTCCGACCAGAGCCGCACGTCACCACGCATGTTGTCGAGAATGTAGTCTCCGTAGTTGGTGCGGACTGTAAGCACCGCGTGACCATCGCCATTGGGCTGCAGGACGACCGTGATCAGAAGATCGGATGGCGAGAAGCCCTGTTGCATCAGCATGTGGCGCTTGAGAAGCACATAGTCCTCGCAATCGCCGACCGTGCGCGGATACGACCAGAGCTCCTCCACACCGTGAATGTTCATGTCGGTGTCCGGACGGATCGCCTGGTTGACGCGTGTGTTGACGTCAAGGATCTGCGCCCACCGTTCGCGTGTCAGCTCCATGGGCCCGCGGTCACGCCCGAGCGCCGTGCACTCGTTGGCATAGCTTTTGCAGAATTCGAAATGACCGATCGGCGGATTGGTCTTTCCGGCGGGCACCAGGTTTGCCGGAGCCGCGACTGCGGCGGTTGATACGATGAATGTCAGGCCGCAAGCTGCGGCGATATTCCCCATTGCCTGAAAGTGTCTGTACATTGCTTTGTCTCCCCGTTATGGGAATACAATGACATTCAACACTTGATATCGATCGAAAATAATCAATAGAAACAAGTATTAACTTGTGGCAATTGATATTAAATTTTGAGTTGAACAAGTATAAAATAAGAATAAAATTCAAGGTGCTCCGTCAATGGTTTGGATACCATGCCGGCACGGTGCAGGCGCTGCACGGTTTCGGGCCCCGGCGCGCACCATTGCGTGGAAGGACGTGGCTGCCGGACTTCAGTAAGGACGGTACGCTTGGCTGCCTGGACCATGAAGACACGAGCGGACGGTGCCGGCGTTTCCTGGACACGCGATAACGCGGCTGCCGGTGGGCAGGGTCAATCGTCGCCGCAGAAAACAGCAAAGCCGGCGCTGTGGCCGGCTTCGGAACTGCAGATTGCTCAGAAGAGAGATCAGGTGTAGCGGCTGATCGCTTCCTCGGGCTGAATGGTGGTGAATTCCAGAGCGATGCCTTCCTGGAAGTGCCGGACGACGCGGCCGCGCATGTTGCCAAGCACGACCATGGTGCCGAAGGCTGGCCGGACGTCGATCTCGATTGCGGCGCCCGAGACGGAAAGGTCGATGATCCGGCAGGGATAGCGGCGCCCGTCGTCCAGGCGGATTTCGGAGGCGGGATTGTTGGCCGAAAGGCGTTCGTGACGGCGATCTTCCGGCAGCCCCAATTCGTGCTTGTTGGCAAGCCATGTCAGCTGGGCGGAAAGCTTGTCGCGTTTCCGGTCGGTGGCATTCAGCGTCATGGTGAAGTTGCGAAGGCCGGCCTGTGTGACGCTGCCCTCGATGCGGCCGATGTAGTCGAGATAGGCGACAATGCGTTCGCCGACCTCGGGGCGCGAGCTGCAGGAAACGACGGCGTCGAACGGCGACATCGTATCCACGACACAATCATGCTCGGAATGATCGGCACGCATGAAGCGGCCCTGCACCGAAACCGTAACCCGACTGAAGTCGCGCTCAGTTGCGCTGGATGATCCGTTGTGATTGGTAGTTGTCGAAGCGCTCAACATGGCTGCCTTGTCGATTCCGGAACTGTTGCCGCCTCAATCTACGCGCTGCATTCTTAACATAGAGTAATTTTTTACCCCGACCGGAACTTGACCGGCCGGATGGGGCAGCGCCTTGGCAGCCGAATGCCTTTCACGAGCCTTGCTGCGGCCGGCGACAACGTTCAATCGCAAATTTTGAACGAGTGCCGGATCAGTCCTGCCGGCCACCTTCGAGCACGGTCAGATGTCCGACCTTGCGCTGTGGCTGACGGAACAGTGGAGCGGCCTTGTCCCGATCTGTGCCGGGCAGGGCGATTTCCGGCCGGTTGCCCAGAAACAGGGGGTCGCGTGACTGATCCATGAACCGGACGCCGGTCGTGGAGAAGCCGGCGAGGGGGTCGTGCCCGATCCAGTAGGGCGGCTCGAAGACCGATGTCAGGCCGATCAGCCGATCATGTTCGCCGGTCGGTCCGAAAACCGGAAGCAGCAGCATCTCTGCCCGGAGCACGCCGTTCCTGCTGCTCAGGCCGTCAACCGACAGAATTGCCGGGGTGGGGCCGGATGCGACCGCCACGCCGGTTCGCGTCGCATTGCGGATCCCGTCCTCGAGCCACAGTTCCCCGAAACCCGAACCCTTGAGTTCTCGGTCGAAGAGATTGCAAAGGCCCGTGCCGGCCAGCCGGAAGGTCAGTTTTCCGTCTTTGGTCAGTTCGCAGATGAAGACATCCGGGAGCAGCCGACGGATGTCGCCGGGTTCAATGTCCGTGCGGCTCGGCGCGGGGCGTCCAGCACGCTTTGAAGTCCAGTACTCGTAGAGTTCGAGTGTGTTCTTGTGCTTCATCTCGGTCTCATTTCACTCATTGTGTCCTGCCATAGCGGCCGTGCCTTGAACAGGCTCGACCGGGCCCTTCGGGCCGGGCAGGGTGTGCCGTTCTGGAACGGTGAACGGCGAAAACCGGCGCTTGCTGTTAGTGAAGCGAGAACCATGCCAGCGCCGCGGCATTAAGGTTAACAGGGCCTTTCGATTGTGTCGCGCGTCCGGACGTGCCAGTTTAGGACATCACTTCATGAAGGGAATGTCCTTCAGCACAAATTTGGCCGGGGGGCTCGACCAGCCGTTCGCACCTTGCGGACGGCTTTTTTTTTGCCTTCGCGGCTGTTGCCAGCAACCGGTCGGCGGCTTACTTCCGTGATCCGTGCGGGGCTTGTCCGGGGACGGCATCCACCACGCATCGACAGGCCACAGTTGGGACAGGCCACACTCGGGGACAGGCCACACTCGGGGGCTCGGAGCACAGCATGCAGGACCAATCGCCACCGGCGCACGAACCGATCTTCAACATTCCGAATGTCGTCCTGGCGACGCTTCTGGTTCTGGTTGCCGTCCAGGTTCTCATTGATACGGCTCTCACGACCGAGACTGTCAGCGCGCTGTTCATCGAAACGGCCTTTTTGCCCCAGCGCTACGACTTCAGCCCGGCCGGGCAGGGCGGCGCCTATTTCTGGTCTCCCGTCACCTATTCGTTGCTCCATGGCGGTTACGGCCATCTTGCCCTCAACGGTTTCTGGCTCGCGGCTTTCGGCACCGTGGTCGCCCGGCGAATCGGCTGGCTTCGATTTCTGGTCTTCTGGGTCTTGTCCGCGATTGCATCGGCGGCCCTGTTCCTGGCCTTTCACTGGGGCGACGCAAGCGTGATGATTGGCGCGTCTGGCGTGGTGTCGGCGTTGATGGGGGCTGCGGCGCGGTTTGCGTTCGGAAGCCAGGGATTTCGCCGCGAGTTCGCCCACCTCAATCCGCGGCGTTCGATAACGCAGTCGCTGTCAAACCGCACCGTGGTGGTCTTTCTCGCCGTCTGGTTCGGCATCAACCTGCTCGCGGCGGTCGGTTTCACGTTCGGTTCCGGCGAATCCGCAATCGCGTGGGAGGCCCATGTCGGCGGTTTCCTGTTCGGCTTTCTCCTGTTTGCGCTTTTCGATCCGCAGCCCGACCATTGAGCCTTGTCCCGGATCGGGAAACTGTCCCTGAGGGCGGATCCTGTCCCGATCCGGGACAGGGAGGCGCGCGGGGCCGCAAGGGTTGCAAAGCCTCGCCTTCGGGCGCACCATGGTTCGGCTGAGCAACGGTTTTTGCCGTTCGATGGCTGGCTATCTTGCGGAAGGAGGACTGCATGACAGTAAAGCAAATTCTGGATCAGAAGGGACGCGACGTGGTGACCGTCAGCCCGTCGATGAGCACGGCGGACGCGGTGCGTTTCCTTGCCGAGAACAAGATCGGCGCGGTGGTGGTGACGAACGAGAGCGGCAAGGTCGCCGGAATTCTGTCGGAACGCGATATCGTGCGCGCCATGGCGACCAGGGGCGCGGACGCCCTGTCGGCTCCGATCTCCGACATCATGACATCGAAGGTGACCACATGCGGCGAGAGCCACTCGGTCAATCAGGTGATGGAACTGATGACGAACGGACGTTTCAGGCACCTGCCGGTGGAGACCGACGGAAAGCTCGTGGGCCTGATCTCGATCGGTGACGTCGTGCGCCGGCGGATCGAGGATGTCGAACGCGAGGCCGAGGAGATCAAGGCCTATATCGCAAGCTGAGGCCGCGTAGCGGCGGGCTTTGCAAACGGCGGCTTTCGGAACGGTGCGCCGAAGCGCTCACGCCATTCTGATAGCAGTCTGCATACGAGCGATCTCGCCGAGCTTCGACTTGGCTTCCTGATAGCCGCGGTCAATGGCTTCATTGGCGCGGTGAAACTCGGACAAACCGATGTCGGCAAGTTTGGGATGAAGCGACAGATCGGGCGGATCACCCGCCAGGCGGGCCCTCGAAATGCGGTCCTGAATGATGTTGAACGACTGCACCATCACGGACGTCATGCCGATCCGGGCCTGGCGGGCCTTGTCCCGGCCTCCGGCGGCCGGTGTTTCCGACGAGGGTTCGCTCGCAGTGTGCTTGATCACGGCCGAACGGCCGTAGAGGTCGTAGTGAAGGTTGACGGCCACGACGAGCGGCTGTTCGTGAGCGCGGCACACCGAGACCGGAACCGGATTGACCAGCGCCCCGTCGAGAAGCGTGCGATTGCCGCAGCGCACCGGTTCGAAAATTCCGGGCAGGGCGTAGGACGCGCGGATGCCCGTGATCAGCGATCCGGAGGAGATCCATACCTCGTGGCCCGTGTTCAGCTCCGCCGCGACCGCAACGAAGGTCCGGTCCAGATCCTCGATATTGACCCCGACCAGATGCTCCTGCATGCGGTTGTTGAGCCGCATGCCGCCGAAAAGTCCGCCGCCGCCGATGGCGAAGTCGAGCAGGCCGGCGATCCTGCGCATGGTCAGACTGCGCGCGAACGCTTCGAGTTCGTCAAGGCGGCCTGCGAGATAGCAACCGCCGACGAGGGCGCCGATCGAGGTGCCTGCGATCATTGAAATCTCGACGCCCGCCTCGTCAAGGGCGCGCAGAACTCCGATATGGGACCAGCCGCGGGCCGCGCCTCCGCCAAGGGCCAGTGCGATGCGCGGCTTGTGATTGATGTCGTTGTGCATGTCGTTCACGGGCGGTGTGGGCGTGCCGGCGGCTTGTGTTGCCACGGCGGCCGGCTCAACCGGTCGGTTGTTGTTCCAGTTCAGCATCCTCTTAGTCCTTCCGCCGAACACTCTCCCACAGTCTGAACGCAATCACACCAGCAATCGGTTTCAAATTGATGAAGGAAGGCCTTTCTGTTCCGAAACGGAACAAATATCGTTACTTTTTCCCGTAAACCGCATCTGGATCGAACAGTGGCGCCAAATCCGTCTCAAGGCGGGGTTGACCGTCGCCAAGGACAATCTTGCGATAAAAGCAGGAACGGCGGCCTGTATGGCAGGTGGCGTCGGCGCCTGTGACGCGCACTTTGAGCAACACTGCATCCTGGTCGCAATCGACGCGGATCTCCTCGACCATCTGCAGGTTGCCGGAGGTTTCGCCCTTTTTCCAAAGGCTGTTCCGGGACCGGCTCCAGTAGTGGGCGATGCCGGTTTCGATGGTAAGCCTGAGCGCTTCGGCGTTCATGAACGCAAGCATGAGGATTTCGTTGTCGCGGGCATCGCTGACCACAGCGGTCACGAGGCCTGAATTGTCGAATCGCGGGGAGAGGGCGTCGCCTTCCTCGAGAGCGGTCTTGTCCGGCGGGGGTGGGGCGAAAAACTCGGTCATTGCAGCCTCATCTATGCTGGCCGGCCATCAGGGGACGGCGGCGATGGGAGGCCTTAGCACAATCGGGCGGCACAGGCAGCGGGCGCGTGAACAGATATCAGCGCGCCCGCTGACCAAAACTCAGTTGCTGCCGCGGATCAGGGTCATGAAACGGACCTGTTCATGCGGATCGGACTTGAACTGCCCGGTGAAGGTCGTGGTGATGGTGGTCGAGCCCTGCTTCTTGATGCCGCGCATGGCCATGCACATGTGCTCGGCCTCGATCATGACGGCGACGCCGCGCGGGTGCAGCGTGTCGTCGATCGCGTGCGCCACCTGGGCGGTCATGGTTTCCTGCGTCTGCAGGCGGCGGCCGAAGATTTCGACGACACGGGCGATCTTGGAAAGCCCAAGTACCTTCCCGTCGGGAAGGTAGGCCACATGGGCCTTGCCGATGATCGGCACCATGTGATGTTCGCAGTGGGAGAAGAAGGGAATGTCCTTGACGAGCACGATGTCGTCGTAGCCCGCCACTTCCTCGAAGGTGCGGCCAAGTTCTTCCTCGGCGTCCTGATCGTACCCGGAGAACAGCTCCTTGTAGGCCTTGGCGACGCGCTTGGGCGTGTCGATCAGGCCTTCGCGGGTCACGTCGTCGCCTATCCAGCGAAGCAGTGTCCGCACGGCTTCTTCGGCTTCGGCCTGGGTGGGACAATTTTCCCCGTCACTGCCGGGAAAGGATTTCACGATTGCATCCATGCTGTTGGTCTCCGTCGGGATCTTGGTCCCTTTACGTCGTTCGCAGTAGATCGGACCACGCACACAGCCGGTTTTGCGGCAAAGATCCGCACAATCGCTTTCGGCGGGCTCCGGGGCTTTCGGGCTGTGGCCCTCCGGCACGGTTTCCCAAGTGTCCGGCAATCGGATTTTGCCGAACACGATATGACCACTATATAGTGATGCAGCAGCGAACGTCGAGATGGCGTGCCGCCGATCGGTGTCGCAGACTGAATGAATTGAAGGCCGGAAGCTATGATTGACGATGTTTACAATGCCCGGATCCTGGATTTTGCCGGCAACATTCCGCTGACCGGGACACTCGAGGACGCCGATGCGGAAGCGCAGGCGCATTCGAAGCTTTGCGGCTCCAAGGTCAAGGTCTGGCTGAAGATGGATGGCGACCGCGTGTCGGGCTTCGCGCATGATGTGAAGGCCTGTGCGCTGGGCCAGGCGTCCTCGTCGATCATGGCGCGCAACATCATCGGGGCCACTGCCGCCGAACTGCGCGAGGCTAGCCGGGCGATGCGCGCCATGCTCAAGGAGAACGGACCGCCGCCCGAAGGCCGGTTTGCCGACATGAAATTTCTGGAGCCGGTGCGCGACTACCGGGCGCGTCACGCCTCCACATTGCTGACATTCGACGCGGTGATCGACTGTCTCGACCAGATCGAGGCGCAGCGCGGCGCTCACGACGCGGCCTGAGGCTGATGGCCGCCGCAGGTAGGAACTGGCGCGGGGCATGGCGCAGGACGCCCGGACGGCTGTTTGGAACCGGCGTCGTCCGTCTCTATCAGTTCACGCTTTCCGGTTTTGTCGGCAATTCCTGCCGGCACCTGCCGACCTGTTCCGAATATGCCTACGAGGCGATAGCCCGCCACGGGCTCTGGTCCGGCGGCTGGCTCGCGGTCTTCCGGGTCGGGCGCTGCGGGCCCGGCGGCACGCACGGCATCGACAACGTTCCCGAAACACTTGGGTCGCGCTCCGCATGGTGGGCGCCGTGGCGTCACCTCGAACACGGCCGCGGGCGCGAGAGCGGATGACAGGGCCGCAACGTTCGCCGCTGATCCGGCATCGGCGCTTTGAGTTTTTCGTCAGGACGCAGCCGAGGATGGCCAAGCCTCTCGCGACCTCACGGAATCTGAGCACGCCCTGGAGCGGCTTGCGAGCGCGGCCGCCGATCGCCGGTCGCGAGCTTCCCGGCGCTTGCCCGGTCAGCCCAAATCGCGTAAACGGCGCCGCGTACACACCATTTGCTCAACCACCCGCGTCCGTAGGCGGGACTGGATCAAGGAGAGACTGCCATGGCTTCTGCCGTTTCCCTCACTTTTCCCGATGGCTCGCAGCGCGAATATCAGGCCGGAACCACCGGACGCGATGTCGCCGAGTCGATTTCCAAGTCGCTTGCCAAGAAGGCGGTCGCCGTCGCGATCGACGGCGAACTCTGCGATCTGAGCGAGCCCGTGCGCGACGGCGCCCTTGAAATCGTCACCCGCACCGATCCGCGCGCGCTCGGGCTCATCCGCCACGATGCAGCGCATGTGATGGCCGAGGCCGTTCAGGAACTCTATCCGGGCACGCAGGTGACCATCGGTCCGGTGATCGAAAACGGATTCTATTACGACTTCGCCCGCAACGAACCCTTCACGCCCGAGGATCTTCCGGTCATCGAGAAGAAGATGAAGGAGATCATCGCGCGCAACAAGCCGTTCAGCCGCGAGGTCTGGAGCCGCGACGAGGCCCGGCGCGTCTTCGAGGAGAAGGGCGAGGCCTACAAGGTCGAGCTGATCGAGGCGATCCCGGCCGATCAGGATCTCAGGATCTACAGGCAAGGCGACTGGTTCGACCTTTGCCGCGGCCCGCACATGGCCTCGACCGGCCAGATCGGCACCGCCTTCAAGCTGATGAAGGTGGCCGGCGCCTATTGGCGCGGCGATTCCAACAACCCGATGCTGACCCGCATCTACGGCACCGCCTGGGCCGATCAGGCCGAGCTCGACGCCTATCTGCACATGCTCGAGGAGGCCGAGAAGCGCGACCATAGGCGGCTCGGTCGTGAGATGGACCTGTTCCATTTCCAGGAAGAGGGGCCGGGCGTGGTGTTCTGGCATTCCAAGGGCTGGCGCATGTTCCAGAGCCTGGTGTCCTACATGCGGCGGCGGCTCGAGGGCGTCTACGAGGAAGTCAATGCCCCGCAGATTCTCGACAAGAGCCTGTGGGAGACCTCCGGTCACTGGGGCTGGTACCAGGAGAACATGTTCGCGGTGAAATCCGCCCATGCCTTCACCCATCCCGACGATGATGAGGCCGATCACCGGGTCTTCGCGATCAAGCCGATGAACTGCCCGGGCCACGTGCAGATCTTCAAGCACGGCTTGAAGTCCTATCGTGATCTGCCGATCCGGCTTGCGGAATTCGGCAATGTGCACCGCTACGAGCCGTCCGGCGCGCTGCACGGGCTGATGCGCGTGCGCGGCTTCACCCAGGACGATGCGCACGTCTTCTGCACCGACGAGCAGCTGGCCGCAGAATGCCTGCGCATCAACGAGCTGATCCTTTCGGTCTACGAGGATTTCGGCTTCAGCGAAGTCGTCGTCAAGCTCTCCACCCGGCCCGAGAAGCGTGTCGGCACCGATGACCTTTGGGATCGCGCCGAAAGCGTGATGATGGAGGTCCTCAAGACCATCGAGGCGCAGTCGGGCGGACGCATCAAGACCGGCATCCTCGAAGGCGAGGGGGCGTTCTACGGGCCGAAGTTCGAATACACCCTGCGCGATGCGATCGGCCGCGAATGGCAGTGCGGCACCACGCAGGTGGATTTCAACCTGCCCGAACGGTTTGGCGCCTTCTACATTGACAAGGATTCCGAGAAGCAGCAGCCGGTGATGATCCACCGCGCGATCTGCGGTTCGATGGAACGCTTTCTTGGCATCCTGATCGAGAACTTCGCCGGTCACATGCCGCTGTGGTTCGCGCCGGTTCAGGTGGTGGTCGCGACCATCACCTCGGAAGCGGACGGCTATGCCGAGAGTGTGGCGCAAAGGTTGCGCGATGCCGGGCTTCAGGTGGAAACCGACTGCCGCAACGAGAAGATCAACTACAAGGTCCGTGAGCATTCCATGCTCAAGGTCCCGGTGATCCTGGTCTGCGGCATGCGCGAGGCCGAGGAGCAGACGGTCAACATGCGCCGCCTCGGCAGCCGGGATCAGGTCTCGCTGACGCTCGATGAGGCCGAAGCCCAGCTCGTCCACGAGGCGACTCCGCCGGATGTCCTGCGCAGGCAGGCCGAAAGGGCGACCCGGGCCGCAGCCCGCGCCTGACGCATTCTCATCCCGGCACCAGGGGTTCTCCTGTCCGGTGCCGGGGTGTCACACCGCTGTCGTACCTCCGTGGCATTCGGAATCACCGTTTCGTTCGGAGGACGATTCTCATGCGTCTCGATCAGTTCAGCTACGCCAACGAGAACCACCGGCCGCTCAAGCGCTGGATCATCAGATCCATCGAGGGCATGTCGGGCCGTGACCGCTACCGCCAGCTCTACGAAATCTGGCGCAATGATATCGTGCCACGCGGCCAGAACGTGTTTTCACGCATGCTCGACCTGGTCGACATTCGTCTCGACCTGCGTTCCGAATGGCCGCCGCGCGATCTGCCCGATGGCCCGCTGGTGATCGTGGCCAATCATCCCTTCGGCATCGGTGACGGAATTGCGGTTCTTTCAATGGCCGAGGCGCTCGGCCGACCGTTCCGGGTGCTGATCAACAACGAACTGATGAAGGTGCCGGAGATTGCGCCTTTCGCGCTGCCGATCTCGTTCGAGGAAACCCGCGACGCGCTTGAAATGAACATGCGCACCCGGCACGAGGCGGTGCGCCTTCTCAAGCAGGGCGTGACGGTCGTGGTCTTTCCTGCCGGTGGCGTCGCCACCGCACCACGGGGATTTGGTCGCGCCGTCGACCTGCCATGGAAGATCTTTCCCGCACGCCTGGTCCAGGCCGCGCGCGCATCCGTCATTCCGGTTCATTTCAGCGGTCAGTGCGGGGCGCTTTTCCACCTGGCGAGCCGTGTGTCGCTGACCTTGCGGACGTCGCTGCTGGTGCGCGAGTTCCGGCGGCTGTCGGGATCATCGATCACTGCGGTGGCGGGTGAGGTTCTTCCGGCCGATGACCTTGCAGCCATATCGGACCGCAAGCAGTTGCTGGCGCATCTGCACAAGGCCGTCTTCAATCTTGCGCCGGCGCAGGAGCGTGCGCGGCGCAGGATCGGCCGGATTCACTTCAAAAGGACTTCGACATCCGAATTGCGGCCCGCCACAACGGTGAATTCGCGCTGATAGGTCTGGTTCTTGTTGCGGGCGATCGCGGTGTATTCGCCTTCGGCCAGCACGATGGTGGGGAAGGCGCCGACACTTTCCGAAACCACGTCGCCACCCGATGTGAGGATCGACCAGGCGGTGTCCGCGATTGCTTCGCCGCCTTCTTCCGCGACCAGCTTCATGGTCAGTTGTGCCGCCCGGTGCTGGATGACGGCTTCGGTCAGCTTGCCGGGCTCGACGCGGATGTCGGACCGGATCACGGCATTGACCGCGCCATATTCAGAGACGATGTGATAGGTGCCGGCATTGAGACGGACGATGGTGTTGGGGCTCACATTCTCGACGACCAGCTGCTGTTCGCCGTCGATGCCCTCTTCGGCCTTGTAGATGTTGAAGCGGAGCTGATGCACGGGGATCCGCATGTCGACGCCCGATACGGCGTTCAACACCAGACCGCCGGCCTCGAGCACGAGCCGCTGCGTCTCGAGCGGCCCCTCCCTGGGCACCGAGAGTTTCTTGGTGACGCCCGCGCGGCCAAAGGCGACATGGATGAAATACTCGCCGGGCTCGAATTCGAAGCGGGCGGATCCGCCCTCGGACGAGGCAAGCAGGGGCAGCTTTCCGTCGCTCCCCGGGATCGAGTGAAACACCCTCCAGGTCAGGCCGTTCTCCACCGGATTTCCATCTTCGGTCAGCAATGCCTGCATCTCGACGCTTCGGGATACGAATGCCCCCGCGCCGGCCGCCGATGCCGGAGCATACTGGCTCAGGCCCGGCAGCTTGATCGCCGGATCCTGCTCCGGCCCGAAAGTATCCTGGGCCTTGGCAGGCAGAGCCGGAATGAGCAATGCGAGGGCACAGCAGATAAATGGCGACAGTTTGTTCATGCGCTCCGGTCCGGTTGACTTCCGCCAGATGAGGGGTCACTTGAAATCGAACGCCATGGCAATTTCATGGCTCACCCGATCAATTGTGAATGCACGAGGAAATTATGCCGGTCAATGCTGCCCTGAAGACCTATCTTGAAACGCGGCGCTCGACACCCGCCTTTCAAATGACCGAGCCGGGTCCGTCGCGCGAGGAAATCATGGAGGTGCTGACCATCGCCAGCCGGGTGCCGGACCACGGCAAGCTCGCGCCCTGGCGGTATGTCGTCTACACCGGCGCCGAGCGTGAACGGATCTCGGCCGAGCTTGCCAAGGTGGCGATGGCGCGCAACCCCGCCTTGAGCGAAGAGATGATCAAGGTCGAGAAGACCAGATTGACGCGCGCACCCGTCGTGATTGCTGTCGTGTCCCGCGCGGCACCGCATGCCAAGATCCCGGAATGGGAACAGGTCCTGAGCGCCGGTGCAGTCTGCCTCAACCTGTCGATGGCGGCCAACGCGCTCGGATATGCCTCCAACTGGCTGACCGAGTGGTTCGCCTTCGACGAGAGCGTTTTCGAACTGCTCGGTGTCAGGCCGGGAGAGAAGATCGCCGGTTTCATCCATATCGGAACGCAGCAGATGCACCCGGGCGAGCGTGCGCGCCCCGATGTTCCCTCGCTTGTGACCTTTTCCGGAGAATAGGCGGCATGTTCTACGAGACCGCCGGGAACGTCCACGGGCTGGCGCATGATCCGTTCAAGGCGATCGTGTCGCCGCGGCCCATCGGCTGGATCGGCAGCAAGGGACGCGACGGCTCGGTCAATCTGGCGCCGTATTCCTATTTCAACGCGATTTCCGATCACCCGAAGATGGTGATGTTCGCCTCATCGGGGCGAAAGGATTCGGTCCGCAATGTCGAGGAAACCGGAGTGTTCACCACCAGCATGGTCGGGCGCGAGCTTGCCGAGAAGATGAACCTGACATCGGCCCCGGTGCCCTACGGCGAGAGCGAGTTCAAGCTTGCCGGGCTTTCCATGATGCAGGGCAGGTTGGTGGATGCGCCTTATGTCGGAGAAGCGCATGCGGCGCTCGAGTGCAAGGTGCTCGATATTCTTGAGCCCAAGGCGCTCGACGGGACCCCGAGCGGATCCTTCGTGGTGATCGGACAGGTGCTCGGGATCCACATCGACGACCAGGCAATTGCCGAGGGGCGTCTGGACATGAAGGCCGTCGCCCCCTTGGCGCGGCTCGGCTATATGGATTATGCGGACGCGGCGGACACCTTCGAGATGCTGCGCCCGAGCCGGAGCGCCCGATAGACGCGGGCGGCTGAAGTCACTTCACGGTCCGGAGATCAAGTCGCGTCGCCCGCATCCATCGCGGGCAGAGCGGCGGGGTCGAGGCCCGCTCGGCGGACGGTTCTTTCCGCCTGGCGCAAATGCGGCCTGTCGATCATCTTTCCGTCGAGCGACAGCACGCCTGCCTCGGGGCCGGCAGCCGCAAACAGCGCCATGATCTTGATGGCCCGCTCCACGTCTTGCGGATCCGGCGTGAAGGCCGCGTTGATGACCGGAACCTGGCCCGGGTGGATCGCCATCTTGCCGGAAAAACCGTCCCGTACCGCGGCCTGGCATTCCGATGTCAACGCTTCCAGGTTCCGAAAATCGGTGAACACGGTATCCACGGCTTCCACGCCGGAATGCGCGGCGGCAAGCAGTGTCATGCTGCGCGCCAGCCTGAACACATCGGTGTACCGACCCGTCTCGTCCTTGTTGGAGGTGGCGCCGATGTCGGCTGCAAGGTCCTCGGCGCCCCAGGCAAGCGCCGAAAGGCGTCCTGATTTGCCCGCGAAGGTCCCGGCCTGAAGCAGTCCGCCTGCGGTTTCGGTCATCAGTGCATGGATGCGGACGGTTCCCTCATCCAGGCCCGCTTCGGCTTCCTCGACGGCAATGCGCGCGCCCAGATCCTGGATGTCGGCTCCCGATCCGGCCTTTGGCAGAAGCACCGCGTCGGGACGTGCCTTGATGACGGCTGCCAGATCGTCATCGGTCAGACCGGTATCGAGCGCATTGACCCTGACAATGAGGCGCGGCGCGGGAAACGCCCGTTCGGCGCCTGCGACATACGCCGCCACGATTTCGCGGGCTTCTGTTTTACGTGAAAGCGATACCGAGTCTTCGAGATCCAGAATCAGCGCGTCGGCGCCCGAGCCTGCGGCCTTCTCCATCTTGCGCGGGGAATCGCCTGGAACAAAAAGCAGGGAACGCATCATGGCTGGGGTCTCTTGCGCATCATGGCCTGGCGGACACAGCGCGCCACAAGCACGTCATGCTGGTTGAAGGCCTGGTGTTCGAACTCGACAATGCCGCGATCCGGTTTTGAACGGGACTCGCGGACCGACAGGACCTTCGTCTCCACGCGCACCGTGTCGCCATGGAACAGGGGATTGGGAAAGGTGACTTCGCTCATGCCGAGATTGGCGATCGTGGTGCCCACCGTCGTGTCATTGACCGAGATCCCGATCATCAGGCCCAGCGTGAACAGCGAATTGACCAGCGGCTGGCCGAACTCCGTCGTCTTGCAGAATTCGAAATCGATGTGCAGGGGCTGCGGATTCAGCGTCATGTTGGAGAACAGCATGTTGTCCATCTCGGTCACTGTCCGCCTGAGCGTATGGGCAATCACCGCGCCGGCTTCGAATTCTTCAAGATACATCCCGCGCATTTCTGTCCCCGCTTCCGATGGCCTGACCTGCCGCATAATTGCCGCTTTCGGAAGAGGGGCGCAACCCGCGTGACGGAGCCGGCAGATTTATCCGACGGGTTAATAAAGATGGTGAACCGAACGTAAACCTTTGCGCGCTAGCCTGGCGGGACAGGTACCGAGTGGGAATGCACGCACCATGATTGTAAAACAGTTCTTGAAATGGTTTGACTCTGCCACCGTCACACAGAGATGTCATGCGACAGCGGCCCTGACCCGGGCCTATGCGCAGGGCCGCATTCCTGCAGAAGAGTCCGACGGAGTTGAAGCCGCGCTGTCAATGCTTCTCGATGATCCTTCGCCCAAGGTGCGGCTGGCGCTTGCCGAGGGGCTCGCCACCGCGGAGCACGCGCCGCGAAGCGTGATCCGCAGGCTGGCGGAAGATCAGTTCGAGGTTGCAGCCCGAATCATCGCGCTTTCACCGGTTCTTTCCGACAATGATCTTATCGAGATCGTCGCCAACGGCCGTGCGCTGTTCCAGCAGTTTGTCGCCTGCCGTTCATCCTTGTCGATCCAGGTCAGTGCAGCACTGGCGGAGGTCGGAACCCGGGATGCGGTGGCGGACCTCCTCGACAATGTCCATGCGCCGGTGGCGCGGATTTCGCTGCGCCGGATTGCCGAGCGTTTCGGCGACGATCCGGAGCTGCGGAGCCGGCTGTTCGATCGCCGCGATCTGCCATGCGACGTCCGTCAGGGGCTGGTCGAACGGCTCGGCGCTGCTCTGGCCGGATCGGAACTCGTCCGCTTCGCCATCGGCGGCAACCGCAGCCGCAAGATCACCGATGAAGCCTGCATCAATGCAACGCTGACGCTTGCGGATGTTGTCGCAGCCGAGGAGATTCCCGCGCTGGTCGAGCATCTGCGCATGTCGGGGCGGCTGACTCCGGCCTTTCTCATGCACACGCTTTGCTCGGGAAATGTCGATTTCTTCGCGGCGGCGGTCGTGGCGCTGTCCGGAATGGGCGACAGCCGGGTGAGGGGCATTCTGAATGACGGCCGCGAGGCTGCGATCCGCGCGCTCTACCGTTCGATCGGCCTCGACCGGGACCTGGCGCCTGTTTTCGTGACCGCCACGCTGATGTGGCGCGCGGCTTCCCGCCGCCAGGCGGGCATCGATGTCGGCTCGGTCACCCGGGAACTCATGCGGCAGCATGCTTCCGATTCTGGGCGGGTGCCCGCGGTCGGCGAATTGCTGCGGCTGGTCGAGACCCTGCATCTGAACTGGCATCGCCAGTCGTCGCGGGATTACGCCCATGCTCTGGCAGTGGAGCCGGCGGTCGCCGCCTGACCCACCTAAGCGGGCCGGGTCAGCCGGTCGCTGCCGGTCCAAGCCTGGCCCCGGCAGGCCAATTGCCGAAAGCGGAACGCGCGCCGGAATTGGATAGCGATCGAGATCAGATGTCGAGGTTGTCCGCAAAGGCGGCATGTTCCTGGATGAACCGGAACCGGGCGTCGGCCTTGGTGCCCATCAGATTGTCGACGGCCTCCCGGGTCGATTCCGGATCGGTCACGTCCACGGCGACCTTGAGCAGGGTGCGCTTGGAAGGATCCATCGTGGTTTCCTTGAGCTGCGCCGGAAGCATTTCGCCCAGGCCCTTGAACCGGTTGATCTCGATCTTTCCGCGTCCATTGAACTCGGTCTCGATCAACTCGGCCCGATGGGCGTCGTCGCGGGCATAGGCCGATTTTCCGCCCTGCGAGATCTTGTAGAGCGGCGGAACGGCCAGATAGAGGTGGCCCTGGCGGATGAGCTCGGGCATTTCCTGGTAGAAGAAGGTGATCAACAGCGAGGCGATGTGGGCGCCGTCGACATCGGCATCGGTCATGATGATGATGCGATCGTAACGCAGGTCCTCTTCGCGGTATTTAGATCCGGTGCCGCAGCCAAGGGCCTGCACCAGGTCGCCGATCTGCTGGTTTGCGCCGAGCTTCTCGCGGCCGGCGCTTGCGACATTCAAGATCTTGCCGCGCAGCGGCAGGATGGCCTGGTTGGCGCGGTTGCGCGCCTGCTTGGCCGAGCCACCGGCGGAATCACCCTCGACGATGAAGAGTTCGGCGCCCTCGGACGTGGTCTGGCTGCAATCGGCGAGCTTGCCGGGAAGACGCAGCTTGCGGACGGCGGTCTTGCGGTTGACCTCCTTTTCCTTGCGGCGCCGGACCCGTTCCTCGGCCCGGTCGATCACCCATTCAAGCAGCTTGTCCGCTTCGGCGGGGCTGTCTGCGAGATAGTGGTCGAAAGGGTCGCGCAGCGCGGTCTCGACGATCCGCTGGGCCTCGACGGTGGCGAGCTTGTCCTTGGTCTGGCCGACGAATTCCGGCTCGCGGATGAACACCGAGAGCATGCCGATCGCCGAGATCATCACGTCGTCGGTGGTGATCACCGACGCACGCTTGTTTCCGGTCAGATCCGCATAGGCCTTGAGCCCCTTGGTGAGCGCAATCCGGAGGCCCGCCTCGTGGGTGCCGCCATCGGGCGTGGGGATGGTGTTGCAATAGGAGTTGATCGAGGCGTCGCCGCCATACCAGGTCACCGCCCATTCCAAAGAGCCGTGTCCGCCCGGGCGTTCGGTCTTGCCAGCGAAGATCTCGCGGTTGACCCGGTGTTCCTTGCCGAGCGACGCCTCGAGATAATCCTTCAGGCCGCCGGGGAAGTGGAAGACGGCTTTCTCGGGTGTCTCGCTGCCCTCGACCAGGGAGGGTGCGCAGGACCACCGGATTTCGACACCGCCGAACAGGTAGGCCTTGGAGCGGGCCATGCGGTAGAGCCGGCCGGGATCGAAACGCGCGGCGCCGCCGAAAATCTCGGGATCGGGATGAAACCGGACCCGGGTGCCGCGGCGGTTGTGCACTTCGCCGATCTCTTCAAGCCCGCCCTGCGGGATGCCCCGGGAAAAGCGCTGGCGATAGAGACGGCGGTTGCGGGCGATCTCGACTTCCAGATCGTCGGACAGTGCGTTGACCACGGAGACGCCGACGCCGTGCAGGCCGCCGGAGGTCTCGTAGACCTTGCTGTCGAACTTGCCGCCCGCATGCAGCACCGTCATGATCACTTCGAGCGTCGACTTGCCGGGAAACTTGGGGTGATTTTCCACCGGAATGCCGCGACCATTGTCGGACACGGTGAGATAGCCTTCGGCATCCAGTTCGACTTCTATGAAGTTGGCATGGCCTGCCACGGCTTCGTCCATCGAGTTGTCGATCACCTCGGCGAAGAGATGGTGCAGGGCGCGTTCGTCGGTTCCGCCGATGTACATGCCGGGACGCCGCCGTACCGGCTCGAGGCCTTCCAGCACCTCGATGGTGGAGGCGTCATAGTCGTCGCCGCTCGCCGGCGCCCCCTTGGCCGGGGCCTTCGCTGCCGGCGCGGTCCGCGGCTTGACCTTGTCGGCGGGCCCTGCGGATGCCGGGGATTTTGTGTCCGTGGCGTCCTGCGGCTCCGATTTGGCTCCGGCCCTTGAAGCTGGCGCGCCGATGGTGGAAAAGAGGTCGTTGGAATCGTCCATATTGTGGTCGGGCCTAGTGTAGGTTCGGGATGCGAATCAGCCGGAGTTTGCCAGAATCCGTGTTTTCAATCGACTGTCTATCATGAGGAGCCCGGCTTTGCGCGGTGTTCTTGCACAGCCATTGTTCGCCCTGTTGTGCGGCATCGTGGCCGTGTTGGTGTCAGCGCCCGCAGGCGCGCTGGAACTCAGGGGCCACAAGGACCGGCTGTTTGCCTATCCGGGGGTCCTGGCCGTCGAGGAGGGCGGCGCCTTCGTGGTCGTCGACTACGACAAGATGCGCGACATTCACCAGCGCGACCAGCAGCCGGAGCGGCGGGTCCGCTCGCGCTATGTCTCGCTCGGCGTCAAGCGCCACAGCCGGCTTGCGGTGCATCAGGCCAACGGCCGCGAGATCGAAATCGGATTGACCGGTGAGTATGCCGCCGCGCGCTTCGCCGTCATCTTCGTGCATGGCCGCGGCGGCGACCAGCGGCTGGGGATGAACGACTACACCTTCGGCGGAAACTTCAACCGGCTCAAGAATCTGATTGTCGCAAACGGCGGCGCCTACCTCGCGCCCACGATCGAGAGTTTCGACGACATCGGCGCACGCGACGTCAAGGCGGTGATCGAGGCGGGCCGGGCGCCGGTGGTGCTGGCCTGCGCTTCGATGGGCTCGATCATTTGCGCCAAGCTTGCGCGGGACCCGGCGGTGGTGTCCCGTCTTGCGGGCATGGTGCTTTTGGGCGGGGCTCCGGATTCGGGCATCGCAAACAGCGCTGCGGTCAAGGCCCGGCTCCCGATCATGTTCACCCATGGCAGCGATGACAGCGTCTATGACTGGAAGAGCCAGAAGGCGGTGTTCGACCGGGTTCGGGGCAGTTCAGCCGATTATCCGGCCCGGTTCGTGCTCTTCAACACCGGGTCCCACGGCACGCCGATACGGATGACCGACTGGAAGCAGACGCTGGAGTTTCTGCTCAGCCGCTAGGGCAGGGCCTGCGGCAGCATCTTTCGGGTGATGCGGCGCTATCCGGGAGTCGCAAGCTGAGACGTCGGGCCGATACATCGGGTCAAAACGGGATTGCTTGCAATTTAAGACAAAATTGACCCTGCGCATGAACCCGATATTGGGGAAATCCATCTAGGTATCGTCCCATCCTAATGTGGAGCGGGACATGAAATACATAGTCTTCATTCTCTTTACCGTGCTGACCAATGCGGCGGCCCAGGTGATGCTCAAGCAGGGCATGCTGTCGCTGGGGCCGCTGACCTTCACCGCCGACACCATGATCGCCCGGATCTTTCAGATTGTCTTCAATCCGTGGGTCTTTCTCGGGCTTTTGACCTTTGTCATCTCGATGGCATCGCACCTCTATGTGCTGTCGAAAGTCGAGCTGTCATTCGCCTATCCGTTCCTGAGCCTGGCTTATGTTGCGGTGGCGGTGTTCGCATTCTTCGTTTTCAAGGAAGATCTCAATTCGTGGCGCATTGCCGGTATCGCCTTCATCTGTGTCGGCACCGTGCTGATCGCGCAGTCCGGCCGCGAAGGTGCAGCCGACGAAATCGCCCTCAATCCAGTATCCAAACAAGCAAGTGAGTTGACCCGATGAAACATGTTATCTTCGGCGGCGACGGTTTTGTCGGTCGCCACCTTGCCCAGAAACTGCTCGCCGACGGGGAGCAGGTCGTCATCGCCGACATCGTCAAGGACAACATCGATTTCTATCGCGATGCGGAGATCGTCCATTGTGATGTGACGCGCCCGGAAGACGTTGCGCGCGTGGCAATGAGCGCCGATGACATGATCTACAACCTGTCGGCCAAGATGCTGTCGCCGCTGCAGGTGCGGGCCAAACGGCACGAATTCTTCTACCCGGTCAATTATGACGGCACGAAGAACATCATCGAGGCCATGGACAAGGCAGGCGCCAACCGGCTGGTCCACTTCACCACCGACATGATCTACGGCCACACCGTGACCTTTCCGATGACCGAGGAGCACCCGGTGGCGCCGCTCGGCGAATACGGCCAGTCCAAGCTCGACACCGAACATCTTGCCGCCGAATGGCGTGAACGCGGAATGTCGATTTCGCTGTTCCGCCCGCGCCTGATCATCGGCCCGGGCCGTCTCGGCATCCTCGAGAAGCTGTTCAAGCTGGTGGATTACAACCTGCCGGTTCCGATGATCGGTTCGGGGCGCAACCCCTACCAGTTCATCTCGGTCTTCGATTGCGCCGAAGCCGCACGGCTTGCCTGGAAGGCCGGCGTGCCCAACGAGGCCTACAATC
Organism: Hoeflea sp.; assembly: GCA_965233445.1. Lineage (GTDB taxonomy): Bacteria > Pseudomonadota > Alphaproteobacteria > Rhizobiales > Rhizobiaceae > Hoeflea. The sequence goes on along the minus strand of OZ247491.1, from coordinate 2,787,057 downwards.
TGGGTTCGGTCAATCCGCCGCCGGTTCGCAAGCTGCTCGGTGACCTCATCCGGCATGCCGGATCGAAATCCTTCCTGATCCCGACGCCGGGCTGGGCCGTCAAGCGGACGCTCGATCTCTTCGATCTGATGAACATGCCGATCATGGATCCGGAGCAGTATCTCATCGCCGACGAGAACTGCGTTCTCGACGTGGGCAAGGGCGAGCGCCAGCTCGGCTGGGTCCCTCAGTACCGGGACGAGGACATGCTGATTGCCGCCTATGACGAATATCACGCCAAGAAGGCTCCGGGCGCATCCGTCGCATCCGGCCAGGTCGCACCTGCTGAATGAAACCGCTTCGAAGGAGCACAGAAATGCTTGATACACCCAATCGTGCCGCCATCGAAGCGCCGTCCCTGACGGACAGCGGCGTTTCCGCCGGCCGGTCCACACCGCGTCCGAACCTGCTGACAGTCGCCGACGCCAAGACCATGAGCCTGGTCGAGATGACCGAGCTGTTCAAGGATCACATCAATCCCGGCCAGCTGCATTTCATGAAGCTTCTGGGCTTCCACAAGGTCAAGATCGAGACCGCTTCGGGCATGTACTACACCGACCAGAACGGGCGGAAGATCCTCGACTTCTTCGGCGGGTTCGGCTCGCTCGCCTTCGGGCACAACCACCCGCGCATCATTTCGGCGCGCAAGCAGTTCCAGGATGAAGATCGTCACGAGATCGCCATCGCGTTCATGAGCCAGTACGCTTCGGCGCTCGCCAAGAACCTGGCTGCGATCGCTCCCGGCGATCTGGATATGGTGTTCCTGGGGTCCTCCGGGTCGGAAGCCATGGAAGCCGCGATCAAGGTCGCCGAACGTGCCGCCGGGCCGAAGCGTCCGAAGATCGTCTATGCCCAGAACTCGTTCCACGGAAAGACCAAGGGCGTTCTCTCGCTGACGGACTCCGAGCTCTACCGCGGCCAGTTCCAGCTGACCGGAAACACGGTGAAGGTGCCGTTCGGGGACATCGACGCCATTCGTGCGGCCTTCGAAGCGGATCCGGAGATCGGGGTCATCGTGCTCGAGACCATCCAGGGCGGTGGCGGAATCATCGAGGCGCCGGTCGAGTTCTGGCAGGAGCTTCGCGCGCTCTGCGACAAGCACGGCGTTCTGTGGATCGCCGACGAAGTTCAGTGCGGCATGGGCCGTTCGGGCCATTTCTTTGCCTTCGAGAAGGCCGGTGTCGTTCCCGATGTGACGGCCCTTGCGAAATCGCTTGGTGCGGGCAAGTGCGCCATGGCCGCGATGATCGCCACCCGTGATGTCTACATGAAGGCCTATGGCACGCCCAAGACCGCGATGATCCACGCCCAGGCCACCTTCGGCGGCATCGGCGAGGCTTGCGTCACCGCCATCGAAGGCCTCAACGTGATGTATGACGAGGACCTGATCGGCAACGCCGCACAGGTTGGCGCGTATCTCATCAACCGGCTCAATGAGCTCAAGGCGAAATATCCGCAGATCATCAAGGATGTGCGCGGCAGCGGCTTCATGGTGGGGCTGGAGTTCCAGGACTTCAGCAAGACGCTTCCGGCTCTGCTGCGTCCGATGGTGGCACTGCTCGACGACAAGCTGAAGGGCTCGCTGTCGGGCTTTGTCGGCGCCGAGTTGCTGCGCGATCACAATGTGCTGGTGGCGTTCACCGAGTACAACCGCAATGTCATCCGGCTCGAGCCGCCGCTGATCTGCGGTCCCGAGCATGTCGACGAGTTCATCACCGCGCTCGATGCGGTGCTGGCCCGCGGCATCGTGCGCATCGTCCGCGACTTCATCGGCAGCCAGACCAAGAAGTAAGTCCGGGCCCGCGCCCGAACGCAAGACACAAAAAAGCCGGGGCGATGAGATCGCCCCGGCTTTGTCATGTCCTGGGAGTGGACTTAGACCGAGTAGTACATGTCGAATTCGACCGGATGCGGGGTCATTTCGAAGCGCATCACTTCTTCCATCTTCAGCGCGATGAAAGCGTCGATCTGGTCATCGTCGAAGACGCCGCCGGCGGTCAGGAACTTGCGATCCTTGTCGAGGTTCTCGAGCGCTTCGCGCAGCGAGCCTGAGACGGTCGGGATCTTCTTGAGTTCCTTGGCGGGAAGATCATAGAGGTCCTTATCCATCGGCTTGCCCGGGTGGATCTTGTTCTTGATCCCGTCGATACCGGCCATCAGCATGGCTGCGAAGGCCAGGTAGGGGTTGGCGGTCGGATCCGGGAAGCGGACTTCGACGCGCTTTGCCTTCGGCGACGAGCCGAACGGAATGCGGCAGGATGCCGACCGGTTGCGTGCCGAGTAGGCGAGCAGAACCGGAGCCTCGTAGCCCGGGACCAGACGCTTGTAGGAGTTGGTCGACGGGTTCGTGAAGGCGTTGATGGCCTTGGCGTGCTTGATGATGCCGCCGATGTAGTAGAGGCAGGTTTCCGAAAGGCCTGCATATTCGTCGCCTGCGAAGGTCGGCTTGCCGCCCTTCCAGATCGACTGGTGCACGTGCATGCCCGAGCCGTTGTCGCCGAAGACCGGCTTCGGCATGAAGGTCGCGGTCTTGCCGTAGGCATTGGCAACCTGGTGGACGCCGTACTTGTAGATCTGGGTCTTGTCGGCCTGACGGGTCAGGGTGTCGAAGACCATGCAGAGCTCGTGCTGCGACGAGGCCACTTCGTGGTGGTGCTTTTCAACGGTCAGGCCCATTTCGGCCAGAACGGTGAGCATCTCAGAACGCATGTCCTGGCAGCTGTCGATCGGCGGAACCGGGAAGTAGCCGCCCTTGACGCGCGGACGGTGACCCATGTTGCCGGTCTCGTAGTCGCTGTCGTCGTTCGACGGCAGTTCGGTCGAGTCGAGCTTGAAGCCGGTGTTGTAGGGATCGGCCTTGTACTTGACGTCGTCGAAGACGAAGAATTCCGGCTCGGGGCCGACATAGACGGTGTCGCCGAGGCCCGAGGCCTGGAGGTAGGCTTCAGCCTTCTTGGCGGTGGTGCGCGGGTCGCGGTTGTAGGCTTCGCCCGAAATCGGGTCGAGAATGTCGCAGACAAGCACCATGGTCGACTGTGCAAAGAACGGGTCCATGTGGGCGGTGGCCGTGTCGGGCATCAGCACCATGTCGGACTCGTTGATGGCCTTCCATCCGGCAATCGAGGATCCGTCGAACATGACGCCATCGGCGAACATGTCTTCGTCAACGGCGGACGAGTCCATCGTGACGTGCTGCAGCTTGCCCTTGGGATCGGTGAAGCGCAGATCGACGAACTTTACGTCGTTGTCCTTGATTTGCTTGAGAATTTCATTGGCAGTCGTCATGTTCGATATTCCCTGTTTGTAATGACGATTAACGCGCGGCGCGGGGCCGCGCACGGTGGTCAGATGGCGTCGTTGCCGGTTTCACCGGTACGGATGCGGATCACTTCCTCGACGTTGGAGACAAAGATCTTGCCGTCGCCGATGCGGCCCGTTTGGGCTGCATTCCGGATGGCGTCGATCGCGGCTTCCGCAGTCTCATCGGCCAAAACGATTTCGACCTTTACCTTGGGCAGGAAGTCCACAACGTATTCGGCGCCGCGATACAGCTCCGTGTGACCCTTCTGCCGGCCGAAGCCCTTCGCCTCGGTGACGGTGATGCCCTGCAGGCCAACTTCCTGAAGAGCTTCCTTCACTTCGTCGAGCTTGAACGGCTTGATGATCGCTTCGATCTTTTTCATGAGAATCATTTCTCCGCATTGTCTCGTGAAAGCGGGCGCCGACGCATACAACTGAGCCCACTCGCGGCTCGCAATGCATGCGCCGTGCCAGATCGGCTGAAACCGGAAGAATGCAGCCGGTTTTCATGCATGCGAGACCGGTTCCGACCCAAAACCGAGGGAAATCGGGCTCCTCCGCGTCGTGGCCGGTGTGATTTGTCGATATTGCTCCCCGGTTTGATTTTCTCCGGGCAGTGTATGGTGAAAAAATGTGCATCACAACATGCACAAGAAAAAGGCGGAATGCCTACAATTAATCCATTATGTTGGCCGGCCACATGCGGCTGTGCTTCCGCTGCCGCTTGACCGGAAGCCGCAGCCGGTGCGACGAAAGCACATGGCGACAGATACGACATTGCTCATCTCCCCGTCGGCCATGGGCCGGATCGACGCCGAGGCCGCCCGCAGCGGCATCGACACTTACGGCCTGATGGAGGCCGCGGGCGCGCATGTGGCTGCCTGCGTGCTTTCCCGCTATCCCGGCATTCGCCGCGCGGTCGTCGTCTGCGGACCGGGCAACAATGGCGGCGACGGTCATGTCGCGGCACGGCTGCTCGCCCAAAGCGGTGTGACGGTCTTGCGCATTGGCATGGAGCCGAAGCCGGGTGGCGATGCCTATCGGGCCCATCGCGCATGCGATCTGGAGTTTGGGCAGTTCGCCGACTGGCAGCCGGAGGAAGGTGACGTGATTGTCGATGCGCTGTTCGGCGCTGGCCTCGACCGTCCGGTCGAGGGCGTGATGGCTGCACTGATCGAGCGCGCCGGGCAGACTGAATTGCCGGTGGTCGCTGTCGATCTGCCCTCCGGAGTGTCGGGCCGGACCGGCAGACCCACCGGGCCCTGTTTCGAAGCGGCGCACACGGTCACCTTCGCGGCTTTGAAGCCTGGGCATTTGCTTATGCCGGGCAAGGCCTTGTGCGGGGAAGTTCATGTTTGCGACATCGGCATCCCTGCACGACTGATCGTGCCCGACGGGCCGGTATGGTGCAATCATGACGCAATCTACCGTGATCAGCTTCCGGCCGGTGCCGCCTCGCAGCACAAGTACAGCCGTGGCCATCTTGTCGTCTTTTCGGGCCCCCTGATTTCAGGCGGTGCTGCGCGGCTTTCGGCCACCGCCGGGCTTCGGGCCGGGGCAGGTCTCGTCAGCCTGGCGACCCCGCCGGGTGCGGTGTTGTCACAGGCTGCGCATCTGACCGCCATCATGCAGCGTTCTGTTGCCGACGCGGATGCGCTTGCCGGCTGGCTTGAGGACAAGCGGCTTTCGGCGTTCGTGCTGGGACCCGGCTTCGGCGACGCCGAGCGCGCCCGGACCTATTGCGGGCTCCTCGCCAAGACCGGCCGCCCGGTCGTGCTCGATGCGGACGGGCTCAGCGCATTCGCGGAAGTTCAGACGGAGCTGGCCGACTTTTTCAAGGGCAGCACGCGGCTGACGATCACACCGCATGAAGGCGAGTTCAGGCGTCTGTTTCCGGATCTTGCAGACGATGACAATCTCTCGAAGATCGACCGGGCACTGGCGGCAGCGCGGCGGCTCAACGCCTTTGTCGTCTACAAGGGACCCGATACGGTCATCGCCGCGCCCGATGGCCGTGCCGCGGTGAATGCCGATGCGCCGTCCTGGCTCGCCACGGCCGGATCGGGCGATGTTCTGGCAGGCCTCGCCGGCAGCCTGCTGGCGCAGGGCATGCCCGGGTTCGAGGCGGGCTGTGCCGCGGTCGCCCTGCACGGTGGGGCGGCGAGACGCTGCGGACCGGGCATGACGGCGGAGGATCTGGCTGCCCGGATCACGGCCGCGATGAGCGATTTCCCGTGAGGATCAGTCCTCCGGCCGATTGCGGAGATAGGTCTTCGGGGGAGTCCCGAGCATGCGGCGGAACATCGTGGTGAAGGCCGGCACGCTGTCATAACCGAGTTCGAGCGCGATCGTGGTCACCGGCTCGCCTGCGGACAATCGGGGCAGGGCGGACAGGAGACACGCCTGCTGCCGCCAGGTCGACAGGCTCAGTCCGGTTTCGCGGCGGAAGAGACGGGTGAAGCTGCGCCGGCTCATCCCGATGGCGTCGGCCCACTGCTTGATCTCCAGATGTGCGGACGGGCTTGCCACGAAGGACCGGCATATCCGCGCGAGTTTCGGGTGCGTGGGAAAAGGCAAGCCCAGCGGGCGCTCGGGCAACTGGGTGATCTCGTGCAGCATTGCGCCGAGGATGAATGCGGAACGCGGTGCGTGAGGCTCACCCCGAAGACGCACCGCCTCCAGCATGAGGCTGCGCATCAGCGGTGTCATGCCGGCGACATGCAGGTGCTGCGGCAGCTGCGCCGGCGGCTGACCGGGGAAATGGCCGGACATCATGGCACCCGCGTCCTGCCGCACGTAAATCGAATGGGTTTCCGCCCGGCCGATCGCGTCCACTGCGTGACGGGTCCCCGCGGGGATCCAGAGGGCGTGGCCCGGCGGGACCAGCCAGCGGCCCGCATCGGTGGTCACCGCCACGACCCCGCAGGAGGGGTGCAGCAGCTGGGCCCTGTCATGTGCGTGGTCTGCAACATGGTCGTTGTGGTCGTACAGGTGCGAGAACGCCACCACCGGCTCAGGCTGCCCATCCAGAACAGCCAGCTTCTCAGCATGTTGGCTCGCGGTATCGCTATCTTCTGATGGTTGGCGGGGCGGCATGTCCTGGGTCATCGAGGGGCGTTCCGGAACGCGGAGGCATGGGACCAGCAGGAAGTTCTGGCCCATTCTCGTAAGAAATAGACCTCAGCACGAAAGCGGGCAGGTGGCAACAGGTGTATCGATGCATCGACGACGCGAGCCCCGGTGTCATTTGAAGGTGTGCTCGGAATGCGCGGTTTGGAGCATGGCGATGGACATGAGGGCAAAGAAGGACGGCACGGCGGTGCCCGGAACGATGGATGTCGTGGCGGGAGATGGATCGACTCCGCGCCACATCACCGGAGAATCGGCGGCATTTTCGGTCGTCGTGGCTTTGAGCGTCTGCCACTTTCTCAACGACACCATGCAGTCGGTGCTTTCGGCCATCTACCCCATCCTGAAGATCAACTACGATCTGAGCTTCACCCAGATCGGGCTGCTGACCTTTGCCTTCCAGTTTACCGCCTCGTTGCTGCAACCGGCAATCGGAGCCTTCACCGACAAGCGCCCGGTGGGCTATGCGCTGCCGGTTGGCATGGGATTCACGCTGCTGGGGCTCTTGCTCCTGGCATCGGCAGGCCACTATCTCCTGCTGCTTGCGGCTGCGGCGCTGGTCGGTCTCGGCTCGGCGGTGTTTCATCCCGAATCGTCGCGCATAGCCCGGCTCGCCTCCGGCGGACGCCACGGGACGGCACAGTCGGTCTTCCAGGTCGGCGGCAATTTCGGAACGGCTTGCGGTCCGTTGCTGGCGGCCTTCATCATCGTGCCCAACGGGCAGGCGTCGGTCGCCTGGTTCGGGCTCGCGGCGCTTTGCGGCATGATCATCCTGACCTGGGTCAGCCGCTGGTATGGTTCTTTCCGGCGTGCTGCCGCTGGCCGGCCCGCGCCCGACACCGCTTTGCTGCACAGCCGGCGCCGGGTCATCATCGCGCTGGTGGTGCTTGCGCTGCTTGTGTTCACGAAGAACATCTATGTCGCCAGTTTCACCAGCTTCTACACGTTCTATGTCATCGAACGCTTCGGCGTCAGCGTGCAGGACTCCCAGCTGCTGCTGTTCGTCTTCCTTGGTGCGATGGCGGCGGGCACGCTGATCGGCGGGCCGATCGGCGATCGGATCGGCACCAAAACCGTGATCTGGGTATCGATCCTGGGCGTGCTTCCCTTCACGCTGGTACTGCCTTACGCGGACCTGTTCTGGACTGCGGTTCTGACCGTGATCATCGGCGTGGTTCTGGCTTCGGCGTTCCCGGCCATCGTGGTGTTCGCGCAGGAACTGGTGCCGGGCCGTGTCGGCCTGATCGCGGGCATCTTCTTCGGTTTCGCCTTCGGAATGGGCGGCATTTCGGCGGCGGTTCTGGGGCAGGTGGCGGACGAGAAGGGGATCGTCTTCGTCTACCAGGTGTGCTCGTTCCTGCCGTTTCTGGGGCTGCTGACCGTCCTGCTGCCAAAGCATACCCGCTAGGCCAGGGCCTGCGACTGAACCGGATGGTGGAGCCACGACGTCCTGTTGCGGCTCCGGGAATGCATTCCCGCCTATTGCGCCACGAAGCCGCCATCGACGGGAACGATCGCCCCGAGCATGAAGCTCGCCTGCGGTGAGCAGAGCCAGACAATCAGGTTCGCCACTTCCTGCGGGGTGCCGATGCGGCCCAGCGGATGCAGCGGATCCATCATCTGGCTGCTCGATTGCGCGCCGGCGGAGGCCTGATCGGCAAGCGAATCAAGCATGCGCGTATCGATGCCGCCGGGGCAGACCGCGTTGACCCTGATTCCGGCCTTGCCATACTCAAGCGCCGCATTCTTGGTCATTCCGACCACGGCATGCTTGGACGCCACATAGGGAGACAGGCCGGGAAATCCGATCAGGCCCGCGACTGAAGAGAGGTTGACGATCGCGCCGCCGCCGGTCTCGAGCATGTGCCGGATTTCGGCCTGGAGACACAGGAAGGTGCCCTTGGCGTTCACGGCCATGATGGCATCGTAGTTCGCCTCCGGCTGATCCGCGAACGGCACGATCTTGCCTTCGATGCCCGCATTGTTGACCGCGCAGTCGATGCGGCCGAATTCAGCGGCCGTGGCGGAGATCAGGGCGGCCACATCCTCGGCCTCGGAGACGTCGGCCCGGAAGAACGCGGCATGTCCGCCAGCCTCGCGGATCATCTTCACGGTTTCCTCGCCGCCCTCGACGTTGACGTCGGAAACCATCACCTTCGCCCCCTGGCGTGCGAATTCAAGCGCTGCGGCGCGCCCGATCCCGGCGCCGGATCCGGTCACAAGCGCAGATTTTCCCGAAAATTGTCCCATGTCATTCTCCCGTGGTCGGTTCGCTACGGGCCCAGCGTGTCACGGTCGCAGGAGGCGCGCCTTGATGCCGGTCAACACAACAAAGGGAATGGTCGGATCGTGTCAGGTTTTCTGCTGGAGCGTCATGGCGCCGGTGGGCGCATTGACCTTGCCGCCGGTGATGAAGAAGGCAAAGACATCGCGGGGCCGGCCCGCTGCCTTCTGATCCGGCGCCAACGGGTCGAGATCGTCCGGCATGCCGCCCTCGGCATAGGTCTTGAGACGCTTCGCCCAGCGGTCGATGTCTTCCGGCGGGTAGCAGGTCGAAATGTCGTCCGAGCCGCGCTGCAGCCGGGCATAGACGAAGTCGGCGGTCACGTCCGGGAACATCGGATAATCATCATGGTCCGCGACCACCGCGGCGACGCCGTATTTGCGGATCAGTTCGATGAATTCCGGCGTCCGGAAACTGTCATGCCGCGGCTCGACCACATGCTTGAGCGGCAGACCATCCTGTTCCTTCGGCAGAAGCTTGAGGAAACCCTCGAAATCCTCCGGCTCGAATTTCTTGGTCGCCATGAACTGCCAGAGGATCGGGCCCAAATGAGGTCCGAGTTCCGTGATCCCCTGGGTGAGGAATTTCTCGATCGAAGGTCCGCCTTCCGACAGCACCTTCCGGTTGGTGCAGTAGCGGCTGGCCTTCAGCGAGAAGACAAAGCCGTCGGGCACCTCGGACGCCCATTTGGCAAAGGTTGCCGGTTTCTGGCTGCCGTAATAGGTGCCGTTGACCTCGATGGTCCGGAGCTCGCGGCTCGCATATTCGAGTTGCCGCTTCTTCGCGAGTTTCTCGGGATAGAAAGTCCCGTTTTCCCACGCTTCGAATGTCCAGCCGCCGATGCCGGTGCGGATTGTGCCTGATTTGCTCATGCGGACAGCTTCGCCGAAACGGAAACAAACGCAACCCGATTCCAGCCGTGTCGCGGGTTTTGCGCGACGGCCAAAGCGTCAATCTTTTCAACGCGTGCTCCGGGCAAGAACGACGTGGCCCGTGCGCCTGCGGGCCGCAGCCTGCATGGTGCCGCGCCATAGAGCCGACTGAACTGATCGGCAAGCTGGCGCATCACCTCACTCCGCCGCTTCCACCCGTTTGCCCGGGCGTCGCTCCAGGAGTTCCTTGAGGAACTGGCCTGTGTAGCTGCGGTCGATCTTGACGATGTCCTCGGGCGTGCCTTCGGCGACGATCTCGCCGCCGCCGTCTCCGCCTTCGGGGCCCAGATCGATGACCCAGTCGGCGGTCTTGATGACTTCGAGATTGTGCTCGATCACCACCACCGAATTGCCCTGGTCAACCAGTTCGTGCAGCACCTCGAGAAGCTTGGCCACGTCGTGGAAATGCAGGCCGGTGGTCGGCTCGTCGAGAATGTAGAGCGTGCGCCCGGTCGAGCGCTTGGAGAGTTCCTTGGCAAGCTTGACGCGCTGGGCCTCGCCGCCCGACAGCGTGGTCGCCTGCTGCCCTACCTTGATGTAGCCCAGCCCCACGCCCTCAAGTGCCTTCAACTTGTCGCGCACGGCCGGAACGGCGGCGAAGAACTCGACGCCTTCCTCCACCGTCATGTCGAGCACGTCGGCGATCGACTTGCCCTTGAAGGTCACATCCAGCGTCTCGCGGTTGTAGCGCTTGCCGTGGCAGACGTCGCAAGTGACGTAGACATCGGGCAGGAAGTGCATCTCGATCTTGATGACACCGTCGCCCTGGCAGGCTTCGCAGCGTCCTCCCTTGACGTTGAAGGAGAAGCGGCCGGGCTGGTAGCCGCGCGCCTTGGCTTCCGGCAGACCAGCGAACCAGTCGCGGATCGGGGTGAAGGCGCCGGTGTAGGTGGCCGGGTTCGAGCGCGGGGTGCGGCCGATCGGCGACTGGTCGATGTCGATCACCTTGTCGATGTGCTCGAAGCCGTCGATGCGGTCATGTTCGGCGGGGTTTTCGCGCGCGCCCATGACCCGCCGGGCCGCCGCCTTGTAGAGCGTCTCGATCAGGAAGGTGGACTTGCCTCCGCCGGAAACGCCCGTGACCGCGGTGAAGACGCCCAGCGGAACCGAGGCCGAGACGTTCTTGAGGTTGTTGCCCCGCGCGCCGATGACCTTGAGTTCCTTTTTCTTCTGGGACTTGCGCCGCTCGGTGGGCACCTCGACGGCAAGTTCCCCCGAAAGGTACTTGCCGGTGATCGAGCGCGGATTGGCCATGATGTCGCCGGGCGAGCCCTGGGCGATGATCTCGCCGCCGTGGATGCCGGCATGCGGACCGATGTCGACCACGTAGTCCGCTGTCAGGATCGCGTCCTCGTCATGCTCGACCACGATCACGGTGTTGCCGATGTCGCGCAGATGCTTGAGCGTTTCCAGCAGCCGCGCATTGTCGCGCTGATGCAGGCCGATCGAGGGTTCGTCGAGCACGTAGAGCACGCCGGTCAGCCCCGAGCCGATCTGCGAGGCGAGCCGGATGCGCTGGCTCTCGCCGCCCGACAGCGAGCCGGAATTGCGCGACAGGGTGAGATAGTCGAGGCCGACATCGTTCAAGAACTTCAGCCGGTCGCGGATCTCCTTGAGGATCCGCACGGCGATCTGGTTCTGCTGCTCGTTGAGCTCGGCGGGAAGCTTGTCGAACCAGTCGCCGGCGTTGCGGATCGACAGCTCCGTGACCTCGCCGATGTGGCAGCCGTTGATCTTGACGGCGCGGGCTTCGGGCTTGAGCCGGTAGCCGCCGCAGCCGGGGCAGGGGGCGGCGGACATGTAGCGCTCGATCTCCTCGCGCGCCCAGGCGCTGTCGGTTTCCTTCCAGCGCCGCTCGAGATTGGGGATGATGCCTTCGAAGGTCTTCGACGTGGTGTAGGACCTGAGGCCGTCGTCATACTTGAAGGCGATCTTGTCGCTCGTGCCGCGCAGGATGGTGTCCTTGGCTGCAGCCGGCAGATCCGCCCATTTGTCCGACAGCTTGAAGCCGTAATGCTTGCCCAGCGCCTCCAGCGTCTGGGTGTAATAGGGCGAACTCGACTTGGCCCAGGGCGCAATCGCGCCGGCCCGCAGGGTCAGGTGCGGTTCGGGCACCACCAGCGCCTCGTCGATCTTCTGCTGGGTGCCGAGGCCGTCGCAGGTGGGGCAGGCGCCATGCGGATTGTTGAAGGAAAACAGCCGCGGTTCGATTTCCGAGATCGTGAAGCCGGAGACGGGGCAGGCAAACTTTTCCGAAAACAGCATCCGCTCGTGGGTTTCATTGAGCGACTTGTTGGCCGAACCGCCGGCGGAGGTTTCGCCTTCCGGCAGCGGCTTGTCGGCAAATTCGGCGATCGCCAGGCCCTCGGCCAGCCGCAGGCAGGTCTCGAGGCTGTCGGCCAGGCGGGCCGAGATGTCGTCGCGCACCACGATGCGGTCGACCACGATGTCGATGTCGTGCTTGTACTTCTTGTCGAGCGGCGGAACATCGGCGATCTCGTAGTACTGGCCGTCGACCTTGACCCGCTGAAAGCCCTTTTTCATGAACTCGGCCAGTTCCTTGCGGTACTCGCCCTTGCGGCCGCGAACCACCGGCGCCAGCACGTAAAGCCGGGTGCCTTCCTCGAGCGCCATGACCCGGTCGACCATCTGGCTGACCGTCTGGCTCTCGATCGGAAGCCCGGTGGCCGGGGAATAGGGCACGCCCACGCGGGCGAACAGCAGCCGCATGTAGTCGTAGATCTCGGTCACCGTGCCCACGGTCGAGCGCGGGTTGCGGCTGGTGGTCTTCTGCTCGATGGAAATGGCCGGGCTCAATCCGTCGATCTGGTCGACATCGGGCTTCTGCATCATCTCGAGGAACTGGCGCGCGTAGGCCGACAGGCTCTCGACATAGCGGCGCTGACCTTCGGCATAGATCGTGTCGAAGGCGAGCGACGACTTGCCCGAGCCCGACAGCCCGGTCATCACGATCAGGCTGTTGCGCGGCAGGTCGATGTCGACATTCTTGAGATTGTGCTCGCGCGCTCCGCGAATGGTGATCGATGTGAGTTCCGTCATGTCGCCGCCGATTTGATCCTGGGACGGGGCACGCGGATTGGGTGGGCCGCGATGATCCGCCATGTCGTTGTGAAAGTCTTCCCGTGCGCCCATCTCCGGTCCGTCGTCCGCCCGGCCAGAAAAGGCCGCAAACGCCGGCGCGGGCCGGTGCAGAAACGGCTGCATGGTGAATGTGCCGCCGATGAACCGTCTTCATACATAATCACCCGCCGCCCAATGTCGAGACGCGCCGCCTGCGCAGTGCGTGGGAAAAGCGAATCTGTTGACAAAACATGGCACGAAGAATAGAACAAATAAAGAACGAAAAAGGCCTGTGGATTGTCCGCGCCCGGCTGACGGCGTGGTCTGTGATCCTGTAAGGTGCGCGCAGAACTGGACGGGGCGGCGCGAGGCCGCCTGAAGTGTTGGAAGGTGAAGCATCATGGCGGGCAGCGTCAACAAGGTTATTCTGATCGGCAATCTGGGCGCCGACCCGGACATCAAGCGCACCCAGGACGGTCGGCCGATTGCCAATCTGTCGGTGGCGACGTCGGAGAGCTGGCGCGACAAGAACACCGGGGAGCGCCGGGAAAAGACCGAATGGCACCGCGTGGTGATCTTCAATGAAGGGCTCTGCAAGATTGCGGAAAACTATCTGAAGAAGGGCTCCAAGATTTACGTGGAAGGTCAGCTTCAGACCCGAAAGTGGACCGACCAGTCGGGGCAGGACAAGTATTCCACCGAGGTGGTGCTGCAGGGCTTCAACGGCAACCTGACCATGCTTGACGGCCGCAATGAAGGCGGCGGGGGCGGCGGTGGCCGTGTCGGCAACGATTATGGCGGCGGCGGCGATTTCGGTGGCGGTTCGTCATCGGGCGGCGGCCGTGGCGGTGGCGGATTTGGCGGCGGCGGTGGCGGGGGATCCCGCGATCTCGACGACGATATCCCGTTCTGAGATTTGCAATTGACGGCCCGGCGCTTCAGGCGGCCGGGCCTTCTGGTTTCGGGGTTATGAGCTATGACGTCTGCAAGCACGGAACCTGAGGGAGAGATCCTGTCCAGTACCAATGTTCTGGAGCTTGGTCCGGGCGAGGGGCGATCCTATTCGCTCGGGCTGATGCGGGCCGTCTTCAAGGCGGACCATGCCGAGAGTGACAACCGCTATGCAATTTCTGAGTGGTGGCTGGAGCCGAACAGCTCCGGCCCCGGGGCGCATCTGCACGAGAGCAACGAGGAAATCTTCTACGGGCTTGAGGGCACAGTCTCCATCCTCGTCGGGGAAAGCTGGCGGAAGCTTGAAAAGGGCGGCTTCCTGCGAATCCCTGCGGGAACCCTGCATGATTTCGAAAATCGGACCGGCAAGGTCGCCGGACTGCTCAACATCTTCATCCCGGGCGGTTTCGAAAACTCCATGCCATCAATCGTCAAATGGTTCGAGGACAATCCTCAAGCATAGAGTGCTTTGATACGGGCAGCCTTCAAAGCCTCCCAAGCTCGACGGTTGCGATCCCATCGCCAGGCAAGAGGGAATACCGGATTTGCGCCAGTCGATCACGCACATAGCCCTGGTTGTTCGCGACTATGACGAGGCGATCGCGTTCTACTGCGGCGTTCTCGGTTTCGATCTTCTCGAGGACACCTACCAGCCGGAGCAGGACAAGCGATGGGTCGTTGTCCGGCCCAAGGGCGGGCAGGGCGCGTCGATCGTGCTGGCCCGCGCTTCCAAGCCAGAGCAGGAGCCGTTTGTCGGCAACCAGACCGGCGGTCGGGTGTTTCTGTTTCTCAACACCGATGATTTTTCGCGCGATTACCAGCGCCTGATGGCCGAAGGCGTCGAGTTCGTGCGTGAACCGAAGACGATGGACTACGGCACCGTCGCCGTCTTCAGGGATCTCTACGGCAACCTGTGGGATCTGCTGCAACTTGCCGACGGGCACCCGGCGGCGGTGTAACGCGCCTCGCATCAGCACATGCTGCTGGGCAAAGCGCGCTGCCATGCACCTGAATGTGATTGGCGCTGCCGCTGCAGACAGGTCCATAATCCCGGCCATGATTGACCGGCTTCAGTTCATCCTGCGTATGCGGGCTGCGGTTCAGCGTTTGATGGCTCTTGTTGCCGTTATGGCGCTGGTCCCGGCTTTGTCTGATGCCGCGCATGCCGGCGAAGCGCGTGTGGCGGAGGTGAAATTTCAGCAAGCCGCGGATGGCACCTACCGGTTCGACGTCACCGTGCGCCACGCCGACGCCGGCTGGGAGCACTATGCCGATCGCTGGCAGGTTCTGGCCCCGGATGGAACGGTGCTCGGCGAGCGGGTTCTGCTGCATCCGCACGACACCGAGCAACCCTTCACCCGCAGCCTCGCCGGGGTCGCGATCCCGGACGATATCACCACGGTCACGGTTCGCGCCCATGACAAGCGGCATGGCTGGGGCGGCGCGGAGCTGACGATCGAGCTTCGCGACTGAACGGCAGGGCCTAGCCTGTCGAGAGCTCGACCGGGACCCGGTCGCCGGTGGAGATCCGCTCGGCCTTCCGGACGGCCGCCTTCACCGGCAGGAAATAGCAGCCCGAGGCCTTGTCCGGAAACACCGAGGTTTCCCATGCGCTCTCCCCGATCCGGACGCGGACCCGGATCGATCCGAAACCGGTGGTCTGGCCGGCGAAGAAGCGCAGGCTGTGGGAGATCTCGGCCGGCACGGTGATGAAATGCCAGGCCGCCTTGGCGCCGGGATAGAGCCAGAGGTCCGCCTCGAAGTGATAGTGCTGCTCCGGTTCCATCAGATCCGCCTCAGCTCGTCCCCCTCAACCCGGGATGAACACCTGCTTGATCCCGTCCACCACGAACTGCACCGACAGCGCCGCCAGCACCACGCCCAGGAGCCGGGTCAGGATGGTGCGGCCGGTGGAGCCCAGGAACTGGTCGAGCCGCTCGGCGATCACCAGCGTGACGAAGAGAACGACCGAGGCGGCGATGATCACGCCGATCAGGGCAGAGCGTTCCACGGGGGCGTAGAACGAGCCTGCGAGCAGGATGACCGCGGAGATGGCGCCCGGGCCGGCAATAAGCGGGATGGCGAGCGGGAACACCGAGACATTGGAAATGTGGTCCTTGGTGATCGCCTGCTCGGCGCTTTTCTCCTGCCGTTCGTGGCGCTTTTCGAAGATCATCTCGAAGGCGATCCAGAACAGGAGAATGCCGCCCGCGATGCGAAACGCGCCCAGTGAAATGCCGAGCAGCCCCAGAATGCCAGCGCCGGCCACCGCGAAGACCGCAAGGATGCCTGCGCCGGTCACGGTGCCGCGCAGCGCCACCTGGATGCGCTGGCTGCGGTTCATGCCCGTGGTCAGTCCCAGAAAGATCGCGGCCAGCCCCGGAGGGTCGAACATGACGATGATGGTGACGAAGGCATTGATGAGCAGGTCGACGTTCATGCGGCCCCCCGAAAGCCATGAAAAATGCTGGTTTCAACCGGCATACGACACAAGCGGCCCGATCAAAACCCCAAATCGGGTTCGCAACGGTGGAGAACGTGGGTTCGGCGCCGCTAATACGCCTGGCAAATTGGCGAACGCATTGCCTTTCGGCTATAAGATGACAATGATTCCATCCAAATTTCGTGGACCGCTTTGACAGACCAGAACACACCCTCCGGGCCGATCACTCCAGGCATAGAACCGGTATCCATCATCGAGGAAATGCAGCGCTCCTATCTCGACTACGCCATGAGCGTGATCGTGAGCCGGGCGCTGCCCGATGTCCGTGACGGACTGAAGCCGGTGCACCGGCGCATCCTGCATGCGATGCATGAGGGTGGCTACCACTGGAACCGCAAATATGTGAAGTCGTCGCGCATCGTCGGTGACGTCATGGGTAAGTATCACCCGCATGGCGACCAGTCGATCTACGACGCGATGGTGCGCATGGCCCAGCACTGGTCGATGGGCGCGATGCTGATCGACGGGCAGGGCAATTTCGGCTCGATCGACGGCGACCCGCCGGCTGCGATGCGGTACACCGAGTCCCGTCTCGCCAAGCTTGCCCACGAGATGATCGAGGACATCGACAAGGACACGGTCGATTTCCAAGACACCTATGATTCCTCGGGCCGCGAGCCCAAGGTGCTGCCGGCGCGCTTCCCGAACCTTCTTGTCAACGGCGCGGGCGGCATCGCGGTGGGCATGGCCACCAACATTCCGCCGCACAATCTGGTCGAGGTGGTCAATGGCTGCATCGCCCTCATGGACAATCCGTCGATCGACCTGATCGAACTGATGAGCATCATTCCGGGGCCGGATTTCCCGACATCGGGCATCATCCTGGGCCAGGCTGGCATCCGCCAGGCCTTCGAGACCGGGCGCGGCTCCGTGATCATGCGCGGCCGTGTCCATGTCGAGCCGATGCGCAACGACCGCGAGGCCATCATCATCACCGAGGTTCCCTACCAGGTGAACAAGGCCTCGATGATCGAGAAGATGGCCGAACTTGTGCGCGACAAGCGCATCGAGGGCATCTCCGACCTGCGCGACGAATCCGACCGCCAGGGCTACCGGGTGGTCATCGAACTCAAGCGCGACGCCGTCGCCGACGTGATCATCAACCAGCTTTACCGCTACACGCCGCTGCAGACCTCCTTCGGGGTCAACATGGTGGCGCTCAACGGCGGCAAGCCGGAGCTGATGAACCTCATCGACATGCTCAAGGCCTTCGTGTCGTTCCGCGAGGACGTGATCACGCGGCGCACCAAGTACCTGCTGCGCAAGGCGCGCGAACGCGCCCACGTGCTGGTCGGCCTTGCCATCGCGGTCGCGAATATCGACGAGGTGATCGCGCTCATCCGCAATGCGCCCGATCCCTCGACGGCGCGCGAACAGCTGATGACCCGCCGCTGGCCGGCCATGGACGTGGAAGCGCTGATCCGGCTGATCGACGATCCGCGCCACCGGATCAACGAGGACGGCACCTACAATCTCTCGGAAGAGCAGGCGCGCGCCATTCTCGAGCTGCGTCTTGCCCGCCTGACCGCGCTCGGCCGTGACGAGATCGGCGACGAACTCAACAAGATCGGCGAGGAGATCAAGGACTTCCTCGAAATCCTCGGCTCGCGCGTCCGCGTCCAGCAGATCGTCAAGGACGAGCTCATCGCCGTGCGCGACGAATTCGGCGTGCCGCGCCGCACCGAGATCGCCGAGGGCGGTCCGGACATGGACGACGAGGACCTGATCGCCCGCGAGGACATGGTGGTCACCGTCAGCCACGCCGGCTACATCAAGCGCGTGCCGCTCGCCACCTACCGGGCGCAGCGCCGCGGCGGCAAGGGCCGCTCGGGCATGGCCACCAAGGACGAGGATTTCGTCACCCGGCTGTTCGTGGCCAACACCCACACGCCGGTGCTGTTCTTCTCCTCGCGCGGCATTGTCTACAAGGAAAAGGTCTGGCGGCTGCCCATCGGCACGCCGCAGTCGCGCGGCAAGGCACTGATCAACATGCTGCCGCTCGAAAAGGGCGAACGCATCACCTCGATCATGCCGCTGCCGGAAGACGAGAGCAGCTGGGGCGAGCTCGACGTGATGTTCGCCACCACGCGCGGCACCGTCCGGCGCAACAAGCTCAGCGATTTCGTCCAGGTCAACCGCAACGGCAAGATCGCCATGAAGCTCGACAGCGAGGGCGACGAGATCCTCAATGTCGAGACCTGCAGCGAACTCGACGACGTGCTTCTGACCACGGCGCTGGGCCAGTGCATCCGCTTCCAGGTCGATGACGTGCGCGTCTTCGCCGGCCGCAATTCGGTCGGCGTGCGCGGCATCAACCTGGCCGAGGGCGACACCATCATCTCGATGACCATCGTCCACCATGTCGATGCGGACGCCGCCGAGCGGTCCGCCTACCTGAAGCGCGCCGTGGCCGAACGCCGGGCTGCGACGGGCGAGGAGATCGAGGATGTGGCGCTGGTCGGCGAGGAGACCGAAGAGCCCGGCGATCTGAGCGATGAGCGCTACGCCGAGCTCAAGGCCCGCGAGCAGTTCATCCTCACGGTGTCCGAGAAGGGCTACGGCAAGCGCTCGTCAAGCTACGAGTTCCGGATTTCGGGCCGCGGCGGCAAGGGCATCCGCGCCACCGACACCTCCAAGACCGGAGAGATCGGCCCGCTGGTCGCAGCCTTCCCGGTCGAGCAGGGCGACCAGATCATGATGGTCTCCAATGCAGGGCAGGTGATCCGCGTCCCGGTCGGCGGCATCCGCATGGCCAGCCGCGCCACCAAGGGCGTGACCATCTTCTCGACCGCCAAGGACGAGCGCGTGGTCTCCGTCGACCGCATCAACGAGCCCGAGAGCGAGGAAGAGCTGGAAGAGGTCATCGAGGCCGAAGCCGCCGAAGCCGCAGCCGCAGGCCTTGCCGACGAGCCCGAGGCGGGCAGTGCGGATGAGGCAGGCCCGGACGGATCATCCGGCGATGCTGGTTCGGACGAGGACCCGCAGGGCTAAGCCAGTGGGCTAGGCCGCCGGGCGCGACATCACCGAGACAAAAGCCGGGGAGCGATCCCCGGCTTGTTTTGTGGGCGGGGGAGGGATTGGCGGCATGGGTTGCCGGGTGCTCTGTTGAGTCGAGGTGCATAAGGGCATGATGCCGTGATTGTCGGCAATTGACGGGCGGGCGCTTCCGGCCCATGGCCGCCTTTCGATTGTTCTCTTCAGCACGTCCGCTTCGCACCCTGAACTCGGTCGTTTAGCGGTTCAAGGTTCGATCCCAAAAGCAGCCGCGACCTGTAGGTCGCTGCGTACTTGTCCGCTAGAAAGCGCGCCTTCACAGAGCTGGTCCCAAGACCCATCAAGTCACGGCACAGCAACTTGACCACCTAAGAATGTGCGACCGGTGTCAAACAGATCCGCCTATTGTCCAGACCTGCCGATGGCCATTGAGACGAGTCGCAAGGTATCGGGTCACTCACCGCTGGCCACCAAAGACATATGGAGAAGGTCTCCGAGGCACATTTCAAAAACGGCGCAATGCCAATCGAAATGACCTTCGGTGCGTGCACCGGAAACCGCTGCATGCGACAAGCGTTCTTCTTGCGAGGGTTTCAGAGGGTGCGCTTCTCCGCAACTTTCAAGACCCGGTTTCAGAGGTTGCCATCAGCTTGCCAGATACGCCTGTTCTGCCGGTGCGGCTCGGCCCAGCCGACCCTGCCCCAGCCGACCTTGGCCCTGGGCAGCGATGTCAAGTCTCCGCCATCCTGGTCTTCGGCGATGACGCGAATCCAGGTGTCAGGGTCAAAACCGGATATCTCAGCCCCCGATGCGCAGCTGGCTGTCAGTTCCGCGATTTTTCGTGAGAGAAGACGGGTGGCCGCGGCAGCGGCGAAACTGGTGCCGGATATCGGAATGACCGAGCCGTCACGGCTCCCGGATGCCAGCAGCCCGGAATGCGCCGATCCGGCATCAATCGGAAAGGATGCGTCCGGAACCTGCCAAGTTTCAGCCCGAAACGGACCGGTGGAGGAATAGCTCGCCGGCCGGCCGTCCGAAGCCCTGTGTCCTGCGGCCACGAGCGTGCCCGGGGCCGCAGCCGTTGAGTTCATCGTGCCGTGCCTCAGAACTGTGTCCGCCTTATCCGTATGTGCCGGCGAACTTTTGAAAGGATAATCATAGCTGTCCACCAGACGACCCACCTCGTCGTAGCGGCTGTAGGTCGGATCGAAGAGCCACGAACGCAGGGCCTCAGCACCATTGGGCAGAATGGATTGATCCGTCTGTACTGTCAGCCTGACGGTCACGCGGTTCCTGGTTTCATTGGTCAGCCGGATCTCCCATGGGCCCGAGGGAACAACCGCATCAGGCTGGTCCTGGTCCAATGTTGGCAGAGTACAAAGCGTATATTGCAGGCGGTAATAGCCGGGCAATCCCTTCTCCGGAAACCTGCGCAGGTAAAGAGCTGCAAACGGGTCCGAGGGATTGCAAGGGTCTTCGCACTGGGGGCCCCTTTTGCAAGGGCCGTTGCAGACGCTGCACTCTTCGATCAGATACCGGACGTGATCAATCATCGGTGTCAGGTCACGGAAGCCCGCGCCAGGGTCGGGCAATGCGATCTCCAACTTGAAGCTTTCAAGATCGCATTCGTGAATCGGATCGGTCCATATCTCGATGAAATTCTGCGACTGGTCCTCTGGCGGTAGCCACCAGCCAACGTATTTCGATTGGGGACCGGGAGGCAGGTCGACAATGCCGCTGCCCTCGGCCAGATTGTCGTTTCCCACTGGAATGACAAGATGCAACGGACTCCCCACTGGCCGGCTTTTCCGAAGGTTGCCGATGGTGGCGTGAAAGAAGTCATCGCCATTCTGCGGGCCGGCGTTCTTGCCGAATGATAGATTGACGACAAGCGGAAAGCCTTTCCGCCCCTTGTCGTCGCGTGGTTTCCATCTGCAGCTGTTGACCCGCCACAACCAGTCCGCCAGTGCAGCAATGCGGTAGATTGCAAGGGAAGTGAAATAGTCCAGGAATGCGCCGGACAAGCCAATGGTCTGACGATCCGGGAGATTGACCACGATAACATAGATCTTGTCGGCTCCGTCAGATCCGTCACCGCAACCGGCAGCGACATCCAAAACCGCCGCGCCATGGGACTGCCGCCGGGCAAGATCGCGCGGTGCAATGGCACTTGCCATCTCAACAAGTCCAAGGCTGGCGTTGAGGCCGTCCTCGTCCTCGACGTCTCCATCAATATGTTCTTTGATCGCCTGGTCGATTTCGTGCTTGTACAACTCGCGGCCCATCGGAAGAAAGGGTTGGCACTTCTCCCCCCAGGCCGCATCCTGCTGCCAGGCGGCAAGAATTCGCGTTTCCTTTCCGTCTCGAAGCAGCCGGTGGTGCAAGGGCACGCCGCGGTCGACGATGCCGACAATCACGGCGTCTGGCGGGAGATGGGGAACGTCTTCCTCGGAGATGGTCGGCCACCAGTTTTCGAGCCGGGGCGGAACTTGCCGGTCGGAAGGGGGGGCGCCTATGTCGTCCCAGAAGTCGGAGTTGTTCGCGACCTGCCTGATCGGAGCGGTGAATCCTCCGAACTCCGAGTAAAGGGCGTCGGTAGGAGGGTTGGAACGCGTTCGCTCAACCGTCTTTTGGGAAACCGCCAGTCCCTTGGCATTACCCCGGTTCAGGATGACCGCGTCGCTCCGGACACCCGGCCGCTTCTGCCACCAGGCTACATAGGGCGAATTGGGAAGTATATCTCTGCCACAGCACCATTCCGTCCAGACGAGGTTCATTTGCCTTCCCCCTCACCGCTGTCAGCCAAAGAGTCCGGCCATTCGGCAAGTGTCTTGGCCCAATGATCTTTGAGAGTGCCGGCCGGCAAGGTTTGGTCGGGCACACTCGCAACAGATGCCGCCTCGGCTGCCTTGACGAGAACAAGCCGCGAAGCATCTTTCGTCAGATAATCAATACCGCGAAAGGTGCGTTCGCCGAGGCTGGCGTAGTCGCCAACCACATGCAGGAACGCTTCGCCGATCGCGATGCCGACAACTGCTCCAGCAATGATGTCGATTGGAAAATGCACGCCGGCTATGACGCGATTTAGCGCAATCCGGTGCGCGATCCGATAAGGTAAGCGCCAGGCCGTCAAGCCGTCGGACGCGGTCGGAAACATCAACCTGTCGAGCACCGTCGCCACCGCGAACGGTTCTACTGCATGACCGGCCGGAAAGCTTGAGTGGTCAGGCGTCTGGATGACCGGCAATACTCTCGGGTCAATCTCTGCCGGGCGCGGCATCCAAGTCCCATGCTTGATCTGCATTTCCAATGGAATACAGAGGCCCTGAACCAGAGCCAGTGTTTCGAGCGTGGCTTCACGATCTCGCGAATTCAGTCGCGCGGCCTGCCCAAAAAACGACAGAATATCCTCAAGCTGGACCTGTATTTCCGCCGACCTGTCGATCCTCAGATCAGAGTATCCCCGGACATAAGCCAGTTGCGCATCCAACGTGTATGATGGGGCCTTGCCCCCTTCCGGCAAAACGTGGTTAGGGCTTTGAAGTGTCGCGATGGCGACACCGCGGTAGAACAGCTTGGCCTCACCCTTGCCGTCGGCATCGACATGGAAATGCGGGCACAATTGCCCGCCCAAAAGCTGCATCCGCCGCATCCCGCTGAGGTAATCGAGACCAGTCGGGGTTTGCCTTGCGGCATCCTGGTCGAATTTCGACCAGGTTCCTCTCACACCTTCCTGATTGGTAAGCAGTGCAGCCTGCAGAAGTGGCGAGGGGCCGCTTCCGGCATGTCCGGCTGCTTCATGGCCGCCAGCATGGCCTCCAGCGTGGCCGCCAGCATGCCCCCCGGCATGCCCTCCCGCATGGCCGCCAGCATGTCCCCCTGCATGGCCGCCAGCCAGTGAAAAGCCTGTTCCTCTCATAATCGCCCCCTGCTTGTTCGCCTATAAAATGATGGCTCGAAAGTTCAACTTGGGGGTGGTATCGTCAATAGCACTGCATGCAGATTTGACACTGCATTGACGCAATCGATCTTACCAGGAGCCAAGAGTAACGGAGACATTCAAAAGGGAGCGATTACTTGGACAAGGCAGTTGTCACGATACGCCTGTTCGGAAACATCAGTGTGGCCGCGCCCGATGGTACGGACATCACACCGCGCCCGATGAAGGCGCAAGCGCTAATCGCGCTGCTCGCCACCGGCCGGGATCAGCGGCGAAGCCGGGCCTGGCTGCAGGACCGGCTCTGGAGCGATCGAAGCCCGAAACAAGCCTCGGGCAGCCTCCGTCAGGCACTGCACGATCTGCGCAAGGCACTGGGCGACCATGCTCATATACTGAGGACGTCGCGCAGCGCAGTCGAACTCGACCGCACAACGACAAAACTGATCGATCATGACAGCGCACCCGCGTCGGAAACGGAGTTCCTCGCGGGAATCGATGTGCGCGACCCCGAGTTCAACAACTGGCTGCGCGACATGCGAGCTCATTACGAAGCCCAGGTTGATCTGACGACACCACACTTGAAACCAGGGTCCCGCAGCTCAAGGCTCCTGCTGTCCCTCGTGAGTGTCGGTTCCGAGGACAACGATCTCAATCTGTTGGAAGCGATCCTGCTCGAGAATATCCAGCGGTCCCTGCGTGAATTTTTCGATGTTGAATTCACGCTCGGGCTGCCGTCTCTCGCGCAGGCAAGCTTGTCTCCGGGCACGAATTTCGTGGTGCGGGTGCAAGGTATGAAGACGTTGCAGGGGCTGAGCTGGATGCGCGCCTCACTCGAGTCAGCGGGCAGTCTGCATTGCCACTGGACCCAAACCGTACCGATTGCCGACAACGAACACGCCAATTCCGAAAACTTGAGTTGTGAGAGCCTGACCCACCGTCTGGTCGCCGCATTTGCGGAGTTGCTTCTCGACGAGCGGGTGATTTCCGCAGCGAAAACGTCCACCGACGCGGATATCCTGGCAGCGGGCGCGTTGCGGCGCATGTTCACAATGCGCGACGACGAGGTGGGAGCGGCCGAGCACCTGCTTCGCGAAGCCATGGCACTGCGGCCGCGCGGTCTCTATCATGCGTGGCAAGCTCAGGCGCTGTCGATCCGTCATGTCGAACAGCAGACCCGTGACGTCCTGAGCTTGCGCGAAGAAGCCGACGCACACATACGCTACGCGCTTGAATCGGAACCCATGAATTCGAACGTTCTTGCTGCTGCCGCAAATGCGCGTCTGATTTTCGACAACAACGTGCTCCTCAGCAGTGCTCTTGCACGCCAAGCCGTGGCGTTGAACAGAAGCAATCCATTGTCGTGGTTCGCCTGGGCGAACGCCAACCTTTATGGCGGGCATCCGGAACGGGCCTATGCGGCGGCCGTCACCGCTCAAGCCCTGGGGGCCAGTTCGTCTCTGGAATTCTGGACGTCGTTTCAACGGGCGTTGAGCGCAGCCGTTGCAGGAAAACTGCATGAAGCGCTGTCCTATGCGGCGGTATCGAATGCGCTCGCGCCAAGTTTCAGGCCGCCCTTGCGGTATCTTGCGGGCATCGCCACAAGCCTTGGGCGCGTTCCCGACGCAGTCAGGGCCCTGGACCGGCTGAGCGAGATCGAGGCTGATTTTTCGGTTGATCGCATGGTCAACGATCCCGCTTACCCTGTGTCAATGATGAGGCGGGCCAACCTTCTCAAGCCTGAAGAGTTGTCCTCGCTCTTCTGAAGCGTTGGTTTCGGGGTTCGAAGCCGCTCCGCGTTCCCGATAAACCATTCCTGTTCGCATCGCCGGCGAATTTGACGGTCCGTTGACAAGCCGCTGATCCTGCGCTCACGCCCCATCGGGAAACTCACTGCACCACGACACAGGAGGTGCAGATGATGAAAAACAGCTTCCGTATCGCAATGTGCAATTCATTGCGGTTGGGTCCCTACCAGGAGCCGGACGCAAGCGACCGGACGGCGCTCGAATGGCTGATTGTCGAACGATCCGGGCCCGACGGCAAGATCCTGACGATCTCGGATACCGGAACACCGAAATCCTCCGACAGTGAAGATGCGCCCGACGGATTGAGCGAGAACAACTCGATCCTCGGCCTGCTCGCCGAAGCGGACGAGGCCGCGCACAGATTTCTCCTCGTGCGTCACAGTCCCCCGGGAGTGACGGTTCCAGGAACCTTCTTCCCCGCTGACGGCACCGCCCAATTCACCCAAGGTCCGGATGGTCTCCGTCTCAGGGTCTTCGGCCGCCATGCGCATAGGGCGGAGCAGGTCAACGGCAAGCTGGTCCTGCACGATGTCCCTTTCCCCCAACCACCCTTCGACAACGCGCTCAACTGGCATTTCGATGCCGACGAACGGCGCTGGGTCAACGCCAGCTAACAAAGGAGACAAGCCATGATGTTCCCTGACACAAAACGCAGAGAAAAGGCGAAAAAGCAACGGATTGCGGCCGCCAAGCGGTCCGCAACGGGAGAGCACCCGGCGCACATCCCCAACAACGATGAGAGCGATCCCTACATCTTCAGCTTCACCAAGGGAATGTCGCACGAGACGAACGGGCTGCTGAAGAATCCTGCGGATTTCGTCGCCTTCAAAGCTGGAACCGAGGACCACGACCCGAACACCTTCGCTAAGGTCATGCCTCATCGTGAAGCATTTCCCGGTGTTCCTCCAGCCGCATTCAAGAATCCGCTCGATGCCTATCGCCGTTGGGAAAGCCCGACCGCGGGACATGCCTACGTTCTTCAGGGTCCCGATCCGTTCGCGGTGACGATGCCGCCGGCACCGAAGGCGGGCTCGGCCGAGTTCGCCGCCGAAATGGCCGAAGTCTATCAGATGGCGCTTGGACGCGAGTGGAGCGTGGCTGCGTGCATGCATCCTTCGCTGGTCAAGGCGCTCCCGGCAAGCGTCTCCGCTGCCTGCAAGAAACAGATCAACACCGATCACACGGCCGTGAACGGTGCTGCAGAAACCCTCAGTCAAATGAAGTGGTTTGCAGGCGAGATAGACGACGGGCAAGGCGATGAGATCAAGTGCCGCCGGCGTTTCAATACCGGTCAGCACCCCGGAAACATCTTCCGCGGTCATGGCGAGGATGCCTGGGACACCCCGTTTCTTTCCCAGTTCATGGTGATGGGATCGGGCGGAATGATGCGCGATCCCCAGAAGCGAGCCGAGGGGTTCATTCAGTACGGCGCGCAGAAGATCGAGCAGGCTGTCCGGGTTGCGACGCCGGACACGGACTACATGACAACCTGGATCGACTGGCTGAATGTTCAGAACGGCCTCAACACGCGCAAACTCTTGGCTCCGGGAAAGGAATTCGTCGCCGGGGCCTACCGTCCGATCACGACGCTTCGCGATCTTGCGACCTATGTCCATGATGATCAGCTGTATCAGGCCTATTTCAACGCCGCGCTGATCCTGCTCGACGAGGGTTATCCCATCGATCCCGGTATTCCCTATCACGGAAAATCGGACAACAAGTTTGCCTTCCCGGGCGCGACAGTAGGCGACACCAACCGGATGCCGTTCGCCCTGTTCGGCGGGCCGCATCTGCTCACGCTGGTCACCGAAGTGTCCAGTCGGGCACTGAAAGCGGTCCGGCTGCAGAAGTTCTCGGTGCATCGGCGTCTGCGGCCGGAAGCGGCCGGGGCACTGTTTCACACGGTCTTCACGGGTTATCATCCGCACAAGGCCCTAAATGGAAGCACGATGCCGTACGCAAGCAACGGCATGTCGGTGGAAGCGGCGGCGCGTCTGCAACTGTCCCGCACGATCGCTCCTTATACACATCCCTATGATGCAAACGGGAAGCCGCAAGGCAGCGAACCTGCGCTGGACAAGATCCTCTCCGCCGTGCTCGCCCACAACACGACGAAGAACGGCGGCGACAAGACCTGGCTGCTTCCGATGGCGTTTCCGGAGGGCTCGCCGATGCATCCCTCATACGGCGCCGGTCACGCGACGGTCGCAGGCGCCTGCGTCACGCTGCTCAAGGCCTTCTTCGCCATGACCGATCCCGGCGACCCTGGAAAGCCGGTCTATCTCGTCGAACCAAAGGACGAAGCGCTGGTGCCGGTTTGCAAAGGGCCCAATGGAACGGCCGGCGAGCTTGTCGGCATTCCAATCCCGAAAGGCCTGACGCTGCAGGGTGAACTCAACAAGCTGATGTGGAACATCTCCAATGCGCGCAACATCGCCGGCGTGCACTACTACTCCGACTACATCGAATCGGCGCTGCTGGGAGAGGCAATCACCATCGGCATCCTGCGCGAACAGATGGTCGCCTATCACAGCGAGGAGAAAGTCTCGATGACGGTGCCGCTGCTGGTTCCGCGGACGCTTCCGGCATGTCTGATCGGCGACAGCAACATCGAGCCCAACGAGATAGTCCGGGCCGTTCGCATCCTCCCGAACGGGACGCTTGTCAGCGTCTGAACCCGACTGACCGGCCCGGGAAGTCACCGGGCCGGTTTCCTTCTTTCCAACTCAGGAGATCACGATGTTGATCGGACGCGGCACCTTCACCCCTGCTCCACCACATACGCTTCGCGGCACCTTCAGCCTCACCCGCCAGAGCGGCGGGGTCAAACTGGAGACCAGCGACAGTTTTTTCTTTGACGGCTCACCGGCACCGGGTTTCGCCCTGCACACCGGTGTCCCGGTCGATGCACAAGACCCGGTCCTGCGCGCAAACATGGTCGCGACACGATTTCTGGATCTTCCAGGAAACGTGGTTCCCGTCAGCGGTGTGCAAACCGGCCTGATCCCCGACACCACGGACATCGATGCATACGACACCCTTGTTTTGTGGTGTTTCGCGGTCCCCTTCATCCTCGGGTTCGGTCCAATCGAGCGTGTTTGAAGCTTCCCGGCAATGCCACAATGAGGAATTGAACCATGAGCATCATCCAGGACAATCAGCTGTTTGAACCGATCGCCACCGAGTTTGTGATCCGATATGTCGCGGTCATCGCCCGGCTGCTTGACCAATCCCCGCTGGTCGACTTTTCGCTCGACTCCCTGACAGACGAGATGAACGGGCTGCTGTTTGATCTGTGTTTCTTCGGCGTGGTCCAACTCGAAGAGCAGAGCGGTTTTGAAGGCAACGGGAAAACCTACACGCCGAGAGTGGCGTTTGAAACCGACAGGTCCACGGCAGAGCCGAACATCCTGCTGGGCGACACTATCGTCCACGGATTGATTGAAACGCCGGTGCTCGAGGCAGGGCTGGCTCGTGCACGGACATCCGGAACCCGGTCGGCGGCGCAGTCACCGGAGAGCGGCGAAAGGAGAAAATGACATGGATATCGGAACCGCGATCGGCGTGCCGATTGGACTGATCTTCATCTATTTCGTGCTCAGCCTCATTTGCACCAGTGTAAATGAGGCCATTGCAGGGGTATTGCGATTGCGAGCGCGGGTTCTGTTCAGCGAACTGGACCGCATTCTGGACGACGAGAGGGTGCGGGAAGCCTTCTGGAATTCCGGCCTTGTTCGATCGCTCAGCCGCAAACGCGCGGACGGAGATGGCGTCAGCCCAGCAAGCGCGCCGAGCTACATTTCATCCGATGCTTTTGCCTTGGCCCTGATGCAAGCGCTGAGAAACGTCGGCTCCGAGACGGAAAATCCGAGGCCGGATGCCGTCCTTGATGCCGACCTGCTGGCGCAGAAAGGGATTGGCGCGAACTCCTTGCTGGGCGAAGTCTTGCGGACGTTGACGGACGGAACGAAACAAACCGGCGATGAACTGAAAACGGCGATCGGAGCTTGGTTCGATCAGGTCATGGAAAGGGCCACCGGGGTCTACAAACGCTACATGAACCTGATGACATTCCTCGTGGCCGCGACCATAGTCGTCGGGCTCGATGCCGACACCATAGAGATCGCAAAGGTGCTTTGGCAGGATGATGCAGTACGCGCGCATCTGGTGCAGGCGGGCATTCAGGCATCGGATGCAGGCGATGCGAACCCGGAAGACTTCGCTACGCTGGCCCGATCGGTTCTGTCCCTGCCGTTTGGAAGGGATGGCCAGGTGACCAGCTATCCTGAAAAGGCCTTCGGTTTGCTGCTGACCACCTTCGCTCTCGCACTCGGCGCGCCATTCTGGTTCGATCTGTTGTCCCGGTTCGTAGCTGTTCGCAGCAGCGGCCCGCTTGGAGAAAAATTGAACCCGTTTGCTGCCAAGTAATCCCAGGAAATCCGGCAAGGGTGCCGGTCGGCTCGGTCTTGCAAACGGGAAATCATCCATCGGTTGATGACCCACGGCAGCTGTAAGGGAAGATCGGCGGCGACGCGACCAGAAGCTGCGCACATCCCTGATTAGAGCGAACAGATACAGCGGGTCGGCGGACGCCTCCACGAAGTCGAAGTGCCGATGAAAGGCTCCATCCGAATGCCCTTGGCGTGAACGGCACGGATGCAGGCGCCGCGGTTGAGGCGGGCCCGAAAGCGTTCTCGGGCGATGCCGGTTCGGACGAGGATCCGCTTGGCTAAACTGCCCGGGGCGACATCACAAAGACAAAAGCCGGGGAGCGATCCCCGGCTTTTTTTGTGGGAGGAGACGGCAAGCGGAAATTGCCTGCCGGAACGCTCCATCCTACTTGGGAGTTGGAGCCCGCGGCAAACCCGGTGCGGTTCAATGCAGGCTTTCCTGAGGATACGTGCGCTCAATTATCGATTGTCAGAATAGCCGTCTTCGACCATTTCTATGCCAATTATTCTCATTGCAGGGCATGGCTAGAAAAAGATAGGTAACCAACGCCCAGCCTCCCAAAAGGTAATCAATCAACCAGCCAGGAACCGCTATGAAGAAGAGCATGCGCAAAAATTGGCCTAACTTACTTCCCTTCGCGCGCAATTCAGCATGGCAGTGTGAGCATTGGGTGGTGCCAGGAGAACTCACTTCATCGTCTAAAAGCAGACGTGTAGTATCCCAAGGGACAACTGCTCAGCAGTTTGGACAGAAGCATCCAGTTACTCCATGAAATATGCTCAAGAGACGACTTGTCTTCGTCAGCCTAATATCGACTTCATGGTTGAAGTGGCTAATGAGGTTACACTCTCTCTGCGTGACGGAGATTTTATTTTTCTGGGTTTTGGAAAATAGTCGTCGGCGCAAACGTGAACGTTGAAAGGCGAAAATCGGCAGTCTCCACCCCCCAAAACAAATCAGCCCCGGCCGGGCGTCTTGTCCCGGCCGGGGCCGTATCCTGCTGGAGGTCAGGATCGATTTTTTTGGTGCCCGCTGCCGGTCAGAACCGGGTGGGGCTGTGCGGGCTGTCGTGCTCGGAGACGCGCTCGGGGATCGCCTCGCGCATGGCGCCGATCACGGTTGCGCTGAAAACCATGACGATCGTCATCGCCAGAAGGGCAAGAGCTATGGTCATAATGGTGTCCTTTCCACGCATCGACTTTGATGCGTGGAGAATGACAAATCCTGAATGAACCCAGGCTGAATGGAATCATGGTGAATGCCAGGTTGCCGGGCGAGGGCCTTTGCGGGCGCTCAGATCGGGCGATCAGATGAGGTGCACCGCGCCGGGCACGGCGGTGCCGAAGTCGGGCCCTGCCGCAGAGCGCGGCGCGGGCCGGGTCTCAAGCATTGCAAGAAGTTCGGGGTCGGTGGGCCGGCCGTCGACCTCGGTGCTCCAGACGCGGAACCCGGCAAGTTCATAGGCGCCGAACGAGGTGATCATCGCCACGTCGGAGGCGTCGGCGCCGCGCACCATCAGGATTCGGCCGATCCGCGGGACATTGTAGCGCGCGTCGACCGTGTACCATCGGTCGCCGAGATAGACCTCGAACCAGGCGCAGAAATCGTCAAAGCCGGTGTCGGGCACGCCGAAGTCGCCGAGATAGCCGCTGGCGTAGCGTGCCGGGATGTTCATCGCCCGGCACAGGCTCACGCCCAGATGGGCGAAATCCCGGCACACGCCGGTCTTTTCCTCGAGCACGTCGCGCGCGGTCTTGTCGGGACGGCCGAACTTGTAGCCGAAGGTCACGTGATCGTGGACGAAGCCGGAGATGGCCGCAACCCGGTCCCAGCCCTCGTTGGTGTGGCCGAAATTGGACCAGGCAAACCGGATCAGATGGTCGGAATCGCAATAGCGGCTTGCCATCAGGTAGGTGAGCGTTTCGGACGGAAGGTCCTGGACCAGGTGCTGGCGCGCCTCGTGCGGCACTTCATCGGGGCGGCCGTCGACTTCGGCCACGCAGTCCGACCAGTAGGTCGTCGCACCCGCCTCGGCGACCGCGCGCGAGATCTGGTTGCCGTAGCCGTCGACATAGCGGGTGATGTCGGCGCCGCGGTCGGCGCGCACCCGGTCGGACCCGATCAGCCGGCCCTCGAAGGCGCTGTGGGTCGACAATGCCATGAGCATCGGAACCGGTTGCGTGCAGGACACGGTGATTTCAAACCCAAATCTGATCAACATTGCAGTCCAGTTCCTTCGGTGTTGGCGGCGGCAGGTGGTCCCGGCCATGGTCGGGTCCCGGGGATGGCCTGGGCCATGGAGCGGGGCAGCGGTCGGGAGGTGTCGGCGCCGCCGTGGCGGTTGCGTGGGTGCGGGGTTCCGGGCAAGTGCGGTCTTGCCGGATGAAAAGGCGGGGCGGCTGCCGCAATCGGGTGGCAGACCCTAACACATTCCTTCGGGTTCGGGGTAGGGCGGGCATCATACAGGCGCATTTCGCGTCCCGGGCAGGGCGCATTTGCAACTGGCTCCGAAAAGGCGCACTGTGTAACGGCCATCGCGCGCGATTGTTCCAATCGTCTCCCTGGCGAGCGTGTCATTCTCGTTCCAGGTTTCGCCGGCATCCGGTGGCGTCGGGGACGTATTTCTCTAACAGAGGGCCCGAGGGCTCCGCGACCCACGGGCCTGCCGGCCCGGTGCGGTCTGCGTTCAGGATCGGCTGTCATGGCAAAAGATGTATTCAGCAAGGGGGAGCGGGTCGCTCTTCGCTCCCGGGTGGCGCTGTCGCCGAAGGTTCCCGACGATTTCGAGGTTCTGCTCCGGCTCCCCGACAATCACGGCCAGCCCCAGTACCGGATTCGCAACGAGGAGCACGGCCACGAGCGGGTCGAACAGGGCAGCAATCTCGAACTCGTGAAAACCGGCGCCAACACCAGCAACTAGCGTACGCGCTGTCAGGACGTATCATGGCCAAGGGTCAGATGAAGTCGAACAAGGAAATCCGCAAGCCCAAGAAGGACAAGGCCGCCGCAAAGACGTCGGTCGAGCCCGGTTCGGCAGTCAAGCAGTTGGACACCAGTCCGTTCCAGAAGAAGACGAAGAAGTGACGCCCCCCGCCCGGCCGGGTGGCGGGCCTGCGCAATGATCGGGTTTCCCAACCAGATGCGCAGCTTCGACAAGGATGCCGGAACCTTCCGGTTCTCCGGCTATGACGGCGTCATGGAGGTGCGGTTCGTTCTCGACACCCCGGCGCTCGATCGGCTGGCCGGGATCTCGCCCGCGCCCGAAACCGACTATCCGGGTGCGTTCGACCGTTGCCGCCAATCGATCGAGACCGCCGCCGTCCGCGCCTACAATCGCAACCGCAAGACCCTGATCCGCCTGACCGTGGCGGATTTCGCGCGGACCTGACTTCGGTGCGGCCCCGCGTGCTGCCGCGCAAGGGGCTCACGGCGGCGATCGTCGATTTGACGATGCCGCCGGCGTGTCTGCGGCAATCCTCCCTTGATGTGACCGGGGCGGCGTGACAAGAAAGCCGGACAGGCGCATGCCGGGGACCGTCCGGGTCTGACAGAGGCCCGACCCCCCATGCACCAGATAAAGGCTTTGCAACGGCGCCTGCGCATCCGGCGGATCGCGTGGCGGCGCGAGGGGGAAACGCGATGCGCACGGCATTCTATCCCGGGTCCTTCGACCCGATGACCAACGGGCATTCGGATGTGCTCGAACAGGCGCTGGCGCTGTGCGACCGGCTCGTCGTCGGCATCGGCGTGCATCCCGGCAAGGCGCCCATGTTTTCCTTCGATGAGCGCGCCAGCATGATTTCCCATGTCGTCAGCGAGCGGTTTTCCGAACGCAGCGCGGATGTGACGGTGCAATCGTTCGACGGGCTGGTGGTGGATGCCGCGCGCGCGGCAGGCGCAACCGTGCTGGTTCGCGGTCTGCGCGACGGCACCGATCTCGACTATGAAATGCAGATGGCCGGCATGAACCGGGCCATGGCGCCGGACGTCACGACGGTGTTTACGCCGGCCTTTCCCGAAACCCGCCACATCACCGCCACGCTTGTGCGCCAGATCGCCAAGATGGGTGGCGATGTCAGCCCGTTTGTGCCGCTGGTGGTGCAAAAGGCGCTCGCAGCCCGTATCGCCGAAGCCTGAAGCTTCGCGCCTCCGACGGCTCCTTGAGACCGGGGTCCGGGCAGGGGCTCGCGCCACCGCCGGCTTCGGCCTTCCGCAGGCCCGTGCCGGCCGGGCGTTGCAAAGCTTCGGGCAGTATGTCAAACGGACCTTCCCGGGCGGGTTCACCCCCGGCAGGCCTCAATTTCCGGAGCTTACATGCTTTCGTTTCGTTTTGCCTCCGCCGCCGTGCTCGCGCTTGGACTGGCGTTTCCGACCCTCGCATCCGCCGCAGAACGGCTGACCATCACGCTCAAGACCGGCGACGTGGTCATCGAACTTGCCGACGATGTCGCGCCGCAGCATGCCGCGCGCCTCAAGGCGCTGGCCGATGCCGGCGAATATGACAATGTCGCCTTTCACCGCGTGATCGAGGGCTTCATGGCCCAGACCGGCGACGTCCAGTTCGCCGACATGGAAGACGGCTACCAGCCGCGCCGCGCAGGGATGGGCGGATCCTCCGAGTCCGATCTTCAGGCCGAGTTTTCCGACAAGCCCTTCGTTCGCGGCACCGTCGGCATGGCGCGCTCGCAAAATCCGAACTCCGCCAATTCGCAGTTCTTCATCATGTTCGCGCCGGCGCCCAACCTGAACGGCCAGTACACCGTGGTGGGCGAAGTCGTCGAAGGCATGGAACATGTCGATCAGATCAAGCGCGGCGATCGCTCGAACAACGGCGCGGTCACCGATCCCGACCGCATGATCAAGGTCCGCTCCGGCGGCTAGACAATTACGCAATCCCATCAACAGGAGACACACCATGGCGGAGATCAAGGATCCCGAAAACACACTTATCCTGGAAACCACCCAGGGCACCGTCACGATCGAAATGCTGCCGGACCTGGCGCCGGAGCACGTCAAGCGGATCAAGGAACTGGCGCGTGAAGGCGCCTATGATGGCGTGGTGTTTCACCGTGTGATCGAGGGATTCATGGCCCAGACCGGCGACGTCAAGTTCGGCAAGTCCGGCGGCCCGTCCTTCGACCCGAAGCGCGCCGGCATGGGCGGATCGGACAAGCCTGACCTCAAGGCGGAATTCTCCAACATGAACCATGGCCGCGGCACCTGCTCCATGGCTCGGGCGCAAAACCCGAACTCGGCCAACTCGCAGTTCTTCATCTGCTTCGACGATGCCGGCTTCCTCAACCGCCAGTACACCGTCTGGGGCCAGGTCATGTCCGGCATGGACAATGTCGACAAGATCAAGCGCGGCGAGCCGGTGACCGATCCCGACAAGATCGTCTCGATGAAGGTCGCGGCCGACGCCTGACCCTGCTTCATGCGCGGGAATGCGGGCTTTTTGTCCGTGTCCCCGCGCATCTTCATGAGAGACGGCGCGATGCGCGTTGACCTGTTCGATTTCGATCTTCCCGAAGAGTGCATTGCGCTCAGGCCGGCAAACCCGCGCGACAGCGCGAAGATGCTGCGCGTGGGCGGGGACGGCACGCTCACCGATCACGTGGTGCGCGATCTGGCCGATCTGCTCGAACCCGGCGATGCGCTGGTGTTCAACGACACCCGCGTGATCCCGGCGCAGCTCGAAGGCTTTCGCGCCCGCGACGAGAACCAGGTCCGGGTTTCGGCAACGTTGCATATGCGCTCGGGTCCTGATCGCTGGAAAGCCTTCGTCAGGCCAGGAAAGCGCATCAGGGAAGGCGACAGGCTGTCCTTCGGCGGCGATGGGTCCGCCTGTCTTTCCGGCGTGCTCGATGCCACTGCAGGCGAGCGCGGCGAGGGCGGCGAGATCGAGCTGATCTTCGATCTGTCCGGCCCGGCGCTCGACGAGGCGATCATGGCCACCGGCCACATTCCGCTGCCGCCCTACATTGCCTCAAAACGCGGCGAGGACGAAAGCGACCGCCGGGATTACCAGACGATCTACGCCCGCGAGGACGGCGCTGTCGCAGCACCCACGGCAGGCCTCCATTTCACACCCGACCTGTTCGAAAAGCTCGATGCGCGCGGCATCTCGCGCCATTTCGTCACCCTTCATGTGGGTGCGGGCACCTTCCTGCCGGTCAAGGCCGACGACACCACCGGGCACAGGATGCATTCCGAAATCGGCCATGTGAGCGCCGAGACGGCCGCGGCCCTCAATGCGGTTCATGCGCGCGGCGGGCGGATTGTCTGCGTCGGCACCACGTCGCTCCGGCTGCTCGAGAGTGCGGCCGGAGATGACGGCGAGATCAATCCCTGGTCCGGCCCCACCGATATCTTCATCACACCCGGCTACCGGTTTCGCGCGGTTGACGTGCTGATGACCAATTTTCACCTGCCGCGTTCGACGCTGTTCATGCTGGTCTCCGCCTTTTCAGGCCTTGAGACCATGCGGGCCGCCTATGCGCGTGCCATCGAGACCGGCTACCGGTTCTATTCCTATGGCGATTCCAGCCTGTTGTTCAGGAGCGAGCCATGACAAGCGAAACGTTCGAGTTCAGGCTCCTGGCGTCCGAAGGGCGCGCGCGGCGCGGCGAAATCTCGCTGCCGCGCGGCGTGATCCGCACACCGGCCTTCATGCCGGTGGGCACCGGCGGCACGGTCAAGGCCATGTATATGGACCAGGTCCGCGATCTGGGCGCCGACATCATTCTGGGCAACACCTATCACCTGATGCTCAGACCCGGCGCCGAACGCATGGCGCGGCTTGGCGGTCTGCATCACTTCGCCCGGTGGGACAAGCCGATCCTCACCGATTCCGGCGGCTTTCAGGTGATGTCGCTGTCCGCACTTCGCAAGATCGACGAGCACGGCGTCACCTTCCAGTCGCATATCGACGGCTCGCGCCACGAGATGAGCCCGGAGCGCTCGATCGAGATCCAGGGGCTTTTGGGCTCAGACATCCAGATGCAGCTCGATGAATGCGTGCGGCTGCCCGCCGACGAAGCGGAAATCCAGCGCGCCATGGAAATGTCGCTGCGCTGGGCCGAGCGCTGCAAGGTGGCGTTCGGCGACCAGCCGGGCAAGGCGATGTTCGGCATCGTCCAGGGCGGCGACATTCCGAAACTGCGGGAACGCTCGGCGCAGGCGCTCGCCGGTCTCAATCTCAAGGGGTATGCGGTGGGCGGCCTGGCGGTGGGGGAGCCGCAGGAGGTGATGCTCGACATGCTCGATGTCACCTGTCCGCTGATGCCGGCTCAAAAGCCGCGCTACCTGATGGGCGTGGGCACACCCGACGATATCCTGAAGTCGGTCGCCCGCGGCATCGACATGTTCGACTGCGTGATGCCGACCCGAGCGGGCCGTCACGGGCTGGCGTTCACCCGTCACGGAAAGATCAATCTCAAGAACGCCCGGCACGCCGAGGATCACCGGCCGCTCGACGAGGAGAGCTCATGTCCGGCGGCGCGCGACTACTCGCGGGCCTATCTGCACCACCTGGTGCGCTCGAACGAGATCCTCGGCATGATGCTGATCACCTGGAACAACCTGAGCTACTACCAGGACCTGATGGCCGGCATCCGCGCCGCGATCGAGCAGAGCCGATTTGCCGACTTCACCGGCGAGACCATCGCGCGGTGGGCCGAGGGCGACATCCCGCCACTGGGATAGGGCGAGCGTGCTCGCTGACCGGCTTGATGCAGCAGGCAATGCTGCACCGCAGCATGTTGCGCAGCATGGCCCTTGGTAAGACGCAATGCACGGATACTGCGCTGCAATCCGATTTCACTCGGGTGCCCGAACCTTCGATGTCAACGCGAGCCTTGTTTGTCAGGAGTCGGCGTCGAGCACGGTTTCGCAGTGGCTCGGTCCGCCGTTCGGATCGATCCGGTCGGCCGTGGCCCGAATGGTCTTGATGGTGTAATCCGGCGCAACCGTCAGCTCGACAGCGCAGGACCGGCCGCGGACAAACCCTCCGCGCCAGTTGTAGACCGTCGTTCCTCCGGCCGCGGATCTGTCCGAGTTCGGCGGTCCGTAGGCAGCGAAAAATGCGCCTGCCTGTTCGCCGTTCCAGCGCTTCTGCAAGGGATTGGAAGGGGTGCTCGTGGTGCTGCAGGCCGTGAGCGCGGCTGCACAAAGCGTCATCACTGCAATTCTGTAACTCATGACTTACATATCCCTGGCTGGCGCGGTCTTGATCACGGCCCATTGCCTTGACCCGCTCGGCGACCGTCATAGCGGATTCCCCGCGATGGTAAAATGGGGCAGCGGCAACTGCCTGCTGGTTCCGTGTTCTTGTGCAGGCAATCGGAGAGGACCAACGGGGCGGCTTTCGCTTGACCGGATTCCCGAGCGGATGCACACTCGTGAAGCGAAGTTGACAGCGGATTCCCGATTTCAACAAATGGAGTGTTGCGCGATGAGAGTTCTCAAGATGGCCGCGGTCATGATTGCAGTCGGTTCCCTGGCTGCCTGCACCACGACGGAGAAAACAGCAAGCGGTGCAGGCGTCGGTGCGGCTGTCGGCGCGCTTGCATCCAACAGCGTGGGCGGCGCGGTTGCAGGGGCTCTTATCGGAGGCTTCGGGACCTATCTGTTCGAAACCGCCGATGGCCGCTGTCAGTATCGCAATTCCAGAGGCAAGATCTACACGACCCGCTGCCACTGGCGATAATCGCCGGTATTGATCAGGCTGGCAGCGGTTCTTGGGAGTGGAGAATGATGAAGCTTGTGGCCATCATCCTCGCGCTCCTGGCCCTTGCGGGTATGCTGTTCGGCTGGTGGGGGCTCGAAACCGTTTCGGGCCGGCGTCAGTTCGACGAGATGGCTGGAATGATTCCGCTCTTTGTCGGTGTCGGCTCTATCGTGCTGCTGTTGATCGCCGGTCTTCTCTATTTCCTCGCGGTTCGCTGAGCCGGCGATAACCTTTGGACGTCTTTCTGGCTTCGGCGAAGGGGAACAGTCATTTTGACCCGTTGCGCCGCGCGAGTGCGCAAGTCTTGCCGTGCCGGATCGAGCTTTTCCAACAGGTTGCACCGCTCATCCCACCCCATTCATCCACACTCTCTTGTCTGGAGCGATACTTGGTGCGCTCCCGCTGCCGGAGGGTTCGCGAACGTTTCGGACCCGGCGGGAGGAAGGCCTTTCGGCGTCTCCGTAACGTGCGGCGAGGCGGGAAGGGAGGCAGTGCCACGGCAGGGTCCGCTGGCAGCGCGGCTTCATCCTGCGGGATGACTGCGCCAAGCCAGCCACCGGACATGCCTTTTCCCCTGTGTCGGCCCGCGCCGGTCGGCAGCCGGGAGAATGGCGGAAACGGGCCTGTGGCGGACCACCCGTTCGGATGCGGTGTGGCGTTCATGAAAACGCCGGCGTTGCCGCATCGTCAACGCATGGAAGGATCCGTGTCGGACCTTTCCGGTTGCCGTTGTTCCTACTCAAGCCGCTGTCCGGGCAGGTGGGACGGCGCCGCACTGCCTGTCGGATGTGGACACCATCCGGCGAATTTCGGGCCGCGCGCGGGTTCGCGCCACCCCGTGCATGTTCGATGAGCATGCGCACACCACAACCAATTCCGAACGGTGCAGCCAATGCGCGGCCCTCCGGACCATCCTGTTTCAGATCCCGGCGATATTTCGCGCGGGAGCGCGGTCGCGTGAGCGACAGAAAACCGGGTCTGGAAGCGTCCGAACTGCAGCCGGCCGCGCGGCGAGTTTATGAGATCGAGATGATTTCGAGTTCATGACCACTCACCTCGACCACGTCACCGACCGCCTTGCCCATCAAGGCTCGGGCGACGGGGGAGGCAAATGAGATGGAGCCGGATTTCGGGTCGGCCTCGTCCTCGCCGACGATCCGGTATGTCTGCGGCGGGTGGTCGTCGCGACTGTAGGTCACGGTCGAGCCGAAGGCGATGATGTCGTTGGAGGCCGGATCGGGCACCAGTTCGGCGGATCGCACACGTTCGGCGTAATAACGTGCGTCGCGCACCGGCACGGCCTGCTGCCGGCGCTTCTCGTTGATGTCCTCGATCCCGTTCGCAGCGTCATAGGCTGCCCGCGCCGCATCGAGACTTGCCCGCAACTGCTTGAGCCCGTTCTCCGTCACCAGGTTCGGGTGCTCGGAAACCGGTCGGTCCGGCAGCCGGGTTTCGGCAGCTGTTTCGGAACTTTCTTCCTTGGTGAAGGCGACGCTCATGGGACTTCTCCGTGTGCAGGTTCAGTCCGCGGCCGAAGGGTTGCTTCGCACGAGGACTATACCGAGCATTGGATGTAACAAATCCGGACCGCGATATCGATCCGGTAATCATCAATGCCGGCAGCACGGCTTTGTTCCGGAGCATCCGGAAGAACGATGCCTCCTGGTCTGTCGCGCAGGGAAGTGATCTATGCGGGCTTCAGGTTTGCGGCGCCGCCGCCCTGATCATCTGAACGCCGTTGATCTTGAAGCTGCCGTCCGGCTGTCGCTCGAGCGAATAGAGCGCGGTCCAGTCGCGGCCGTTCGGTCCCTGGATCAGCACTTCCTGGACCAGCCCGGTTCCGTCCGGCGCCACCTTCGAGCGGCCGAAGGCATAGTTGCCGGGGCGATAGACGGGAGCGTATCCGCGCCTGACCATGTCGAAGAACCGGCTTTCGTCCGGGTACATCTTCTTGATGTTCGGCGCGGCGAAAGAATAGGCGGTCGACATGTCGTCGGACAGGAATGCCTCGATCTGGCTTTCGATCACCGCGCGGCCTGCGGCGGCATCGTTGGCCCGGGCGGGGACAATCGTGAGGGAGACAGCGGCAACAAGGGCCGCCAGAAGTGAAATCAGGTGAGCGCGTGATGCCATGAACAGTACCTCCATCCTCTCGACATAGGACGGTCGGGCCGGATGGAAAGTTTCAAAAGGCCGCCGATAACGTCCAGACTCGCATCAAGCGCACACTATGGAGGAAAAATCGCGATTCCTTTCATATAAATATGCGGATAATCTAATGTAAAATCTCAGGAGCCGCATGCTCGAATCCGGATGAACGCATCATGCCTCAGGGCATGAGCATCACCTTGCCGCCGCCGCGCTTGAGGGCTTCGGGCAAGGTCTCCATGGCCTCGCCGAGCTTTACGGTTTGCGTCACTTCGGTCTTCCATGCGCCCGAGATGAAGCGGTTCTGCACGCTGCGCAGCGTCGAGAGCTTTTCGAGCATCGAGGCCTTGCGGAACCATTGCGCCAGCCAGAAGCCCTCGATCTTCTTGTCCATGAAGATCAGCTGACCGGTTTCCGGAATTGTGGGCGTTTCGTTGTCGAGCTTGCCGTAGATCACCCAGCGCGCCCGCGTCGGCATGGCGGTGAAGATGTCGGCGGAGAGCTGGTTGGCCACCGCATCGAGCAGCACCCGCGGTTTCTCGCCCTTGCAAAGTCTCGCAAGGGTTTCGTCGAAATCGGGATCGGACTGAAGCAGCACATGGGCGGCGCCCAGGTCCTTGAGATGATCGGCCTGGCTCTCCTTGCGGATGACGGCAATCATCTTGAAGCCGTTGTCGCGCGCGAGGCTTGCCATCAGTTTGCCCAGCTGGCTGAAAGCGGCGGTGAACACGAAGCTGTTCGAGCCCGATTGCCTGACCAGTTCGAACATGCGCCAGGCCGTGACGGGATTGACCACGTGGCCGGCCGCGTCCTCGTCGCGCATCGCCGGTTTCACGACCACGCAGGTCGCAGCGGAGACGCAGACATATTCTGCCCAGGCTCCGGAGCCCGCGACGCCGCCGACGAATGCGACGCGCTTGCCCTTGAGCCAGCGCGCGTAAAGCCCCTTGCCGTCAACGACCTCGCCCACGCCCTCGAAACCGGCGGCTGCGCCCCGGACGCGCGGCTGGCCATACTCGCCCTTGATGAAATAGATGTCGGAGGGATTGACCGAAGCCATCCGCACCTTCACCAGCACTTCGCCGGGCCCCGGTTTCGGCAGCGGCAATTCCGCGTAGTCGAGATAGGGCGCGAGCGAGTCCACATCCATGCCGGTGCGCTCGCCCGACAGTCCATCCTGTTTGAGAACGAGGGCGTTCATCTTTGCGGGAAGGGTCATTCAGTCTCCTTGCGGGATTAAAATTGTCTTGCCGACTGCGCCGCGGTCCAGAATGCGCTGCAGCGCGGCGGCAGCATCGGACAGCGGCCGGCTTTCGTCGATCCTGGTCCGGATCACGCCGCGCGCATGCCAATCGAAAAGTTCACGATTGTTCCCGGCGTAGACCTCCGGCTCCTTGTTGACGAAGTTGCCCCAGAACACGCCGACCACCGAGGATTCCTTGAGCAGCACCAGGTTGGCGGCAAGCTTGGGGATTTCGCCCGACGCGAAACCGACAACAAGAAGCCGTCCATTGCGGGCCATGGCGCGCGCGGCGACCTCGAAGGCCGTGCCACCGACGGGATCGAACGCAACATCGACGCCGCGGCCGCCGGTCTGCTTCTTGAGTGCGTCGCGAAGATTCTCGTAGGGCAGGGCTGCATCCGCGCCGCTTTCAAGGCAGGCCGTGCGCTTGGTCTCGGTCGAGGCGACGGCGATCACCCTCGCGCCGATGGCCTTGCCGATCGAGATAGCGGCGAGCCCGGTGGAGCCCGCGCCGCCGAGAACCAGCAGCGTCTCTCCGGATTGCAGTTGGGCGCGCTGGCGCAGCGCATGGTGCGCCGTTCCCCAGGCGCACATCAGTGCACAGGCGTCGTCGAAACTCATGGTGTCGGGCAGGGCGAACACGCGAGTGACGGGTGCACTGACCTTCTCGGCGTAGGCGCCATGGTCGACCATCGCAACCACGCGGTCCCCGGGCTTGAACTGGGCCACGCCCGAACCGACGGCTTCGACCGTGCCGGCTGCTTCCATGCCGGGAGTGAACGGTGTCTCGGGCTTCATCTGGTAGAGCCCCTGGACCAGCAGGCCGTCGGGATAGTTGACGCCGATGGCCTCGGCGTTGATCAGAACCTCCCCGTCGCCCGGAACGGGATCGGGCACGTCCTCGTAGCGAAGATCGGAAACTGCTCCGTACTCGTGGCAGACAATAGCCTTCATGCCGGTCAGACCTTTTCCTGCGTGTAGCGCTTGAGTTCGGCGCGCGCGACCTGGCGCCGGTGGACGGCATCGGGTCCGTCGGCAAGCCTCAGCGTCCTGAGATGCGTCCACATCCGCGCCAGCGGCGTGTCTTGGGAAATGCCCTGACCGCCGAACATCTGCGCTGCCTCGTCGGTGACCTTGAGCGCGACGCGAGGCGCTATGACCTTGATCTGGCTGATATAGGGCGCCGCGGCGCGCGCATCGCCCTGATCCATCATCCAGGCCGCCTTCAAACACAGGAGCCGCGCCATTTCGATCTCCATGCGGCATTCCGCGATGATATCGTAGTTTGCGCCGAGCTGCGCCAGCCGCTTGCCGAAGGCCTCGCGATCGAGCGCGCGCCTGCACATCAGTTCAAGCGCCATTTCCGCCTGTCCGATGGCGCGCATGCAATGATGGATGCGGCCCGGCCCGAGGCGTCCCTGCGCAATCTCGAACCCCTTGCCTTCTCCCACCAGGAGGTTGGCTGCCGGAACCCGAACGTCGGTGAAGCGCAAATGGAAATGCCCGTGCGGCGCATCGTCCTGTCCGTAGACCTGCATGGGGCGCAGCTTCTCGATGCCCGGCGTGTCGGCCGGAACAAGAATCATCGAGTGGCGGGCATGTTTCGGTGCATCGTCCCCGCCGGTGCGAACCATGACGATGTAGATCGCGCAACGCGGATCACCTGCGCCGGACGCCCACCATTTTTCCCCGTTGAGCACATAGGTCTCGCCATCGCGTACGCAGCTCATCGAGATGTTGGTGGCATCGGAGGAGGCGACACCCGGTTCGGTCATCAGATAGGCCGAGCGGATCCTGCCGTCGAGCAGAGGGTCCAGCCACCTGGCCTGGTGCTCGGGCGTGCCGTAGCGGCCGAGCACCTCCATGTTGCCGGTGTCGGGAGCCGAGCAGTTGAACGTCTCCGCGCCCAGATGCGCCTTGCCCATCTCCTCGGCCAGGTACGCATATTCGACCGTTGTCAGCCCGTTGCCGGCATGGGTGCGCCACAGGTTCCACAGGCCCCGTTCGCGTGCTTTTGCCTTCAACCCCTCGAGGATTTCGGTCTGGCGCTCGGTGTAGCTCCACCTGTCGCCCTCGGAGACCTCGGCCAGAAACTCCTCGTCGAGGGGGATGATTTCGTTGCGCACCATGTCGCGCACCGCCTCGAGCATCGGCTTGAGACTGTCGGAGATCCCCAGATCCATGGATTTGGCTTCGGTCAATACAAACTCTCCCTGCTCAATTTGCGTCGCCGACATGGGGACTGCGCCAAAGCTTCCCTTTACGCGAACGTCAATTGTTTGCCATGCTATCGATCCTTGCTTCGAGCGGCAATCGCTTGAGGGCCGGTTGGACGTGGAGATTTCCTGCCGGGACTGGCATGGGCGGCAAAACAAGGACAACCGGGAGGCGGCAGATATGAGTTATGTGGAAACCCTGTTTTCGGTCGAGGGCAAGACCGCCCTGGTGACCGGCGGCGCAACCGGGATCGGGCGCATGATCGCAACCGGCCTGGTCCAGGCCGGTGCGCGCGTGCTGATCGCCTCACGCAAGGGAGAGGACTGCGTGCGTACTGCCGACGAGATCAATCGCCTTGGCGGAACCGGCAAGGCCGAGGGCTTTGCAGGCGATGTCGGCAGCGAGGAAGGCGTCCTCGCACTGGTCGCGGACGTGACATCACGGTGCGACCGGCTCCACATTCTGGTCAACAATGCCGGTGTGTCCTGGGGTGGGAGTTTCGAGGAATTCCCCCATGCGGCCTGGGCCAAGGTCATGTCCGTCAATGTCGCGGGCCTCTTCACCCTGACCCGGGAGCTGATGCCGCTTCTGCTGGCCTCGGCCAGCGACGAGGATCCGGCGCGGGTGATCAATCTCGGCTCGGTCATGGGCACGCAGGCGCTTGCCGACGGCGCCTATTCCTACACCGCGTCGAAGGCCGCGGTGCATCATCTGACCCGGACGCTGGCCCAGGAGTTTGCGCCGCGGCGGGTCACGGTCAATGCCTTTGCGCCGGGGCCGTTCCAGAGCAAGATGACCGCCTTCGCCACCGCGCGGGATGATCAGGTCGAGCGCGTTGGCGCGGGCGTTCCGCTGGGTCGGATCGGC
Source organism: Hoeflea sp. (assembly GCA_965233445.1). Classification (GTDB taxonomy): domain Bacteria; phylum Pseudomonadota; class Alphaproteobacteria; order Rhizobiales; family Rhizobiaceae; genus Hoeflea. The sequence goes on along the minus strand of OZ247491.1, from coordinate 2,742,444 downwards.
GGTGCGGAAGATGTCGCTGGCGCAACGATCTATCTCTGCAGCCGGGCGGGCGCCTACATCACCGGGGCGATCCTGCCGATCGATGGCGGATTGTCGGTCGAGCATGGAATCCGTCTGTTCAAGGACGCATGAGGAGGGGGCCTGGCATGAGGGAGTGGAAATGATAGAGATGGAGACCGATCCCTTCGACATGGAGGCGCTGGCCGACGAGCTGCATGAACTGGTGCCAGGCTTTTCGGGCCTTCATTCGGTGGCGAAATTCAACACGGGCCAGTCCAACCCGACCTACCGGATCGAGGCGGACAGCGGAAAATATGTCCTGCGCGCGAAGCCGCCGGGGCCCCTGCTCAAGTCGGCGCATCAGGTCGACCGGGAGTACCGGGTGATGAAGGCGCTGGCCGACCAGGGCGTGCCGGTGCCGAAGGTTCTCGCCCTTGCGGGAGAGAACAGCGCCATCGGCCGGATGTATTTCGTCATGGAGATGGTCGAGGGCCATATCTTCTGGGATCCGGCATTGCCCGAAATGACCAAGGCGGAGCGGACGACGATCTATGACGGGATGAACGCCGTGCTGGCCGCGCTGCACAGCGTCGATCCGAAGGCCGCGGGCCTTGAGGACTACGGCCGTCCGGGCAACTATTTCGCCCGGCAGATCAAGCGGTGGAGCGAGCAGTATCTGGCCAGCAAGACCGAAGAGCTTGCCGACATGGAACGGCTGATGGTCTGGCTCGGCGAAAATGTCCCCGACGACGACGGGCGGGTTTCGGTGGTGCATGGTGATTTCCGTCTCGACAACATGATCTTCGATGGGCACGGCGGCCATGTGCTGGCGCTGATCGACTGGGAACTGTCGACGCTCGGCCACCCCATGGCGGATCTGGCCTATCAATGCATGCAATGGCGCTTGCCGCACGACAGCGGCTTCCGCGGCCTGGGCGGTCTCGACCGCGATGCCCTCGGGATCCCGCAGGAGGCCGACTATTGCGCGCGATACACGGAACGCAGCGGCATAGACATCGAGAACTGGACATTCTGTCTGGCGTTCTCCTTCTTCCGCCTCGCCTCGATCCTGCAGGGGGTCTACAAGCGGACGCTCGACGGCAACGCCTCCAATCCCGAGCGCGGGCGGGAATTCGGCAGGGCGGTTCCGCTGCTTGCTGCGATGGCGCTTGATGCAATCGCCGGAAACGATTGATCATGAGTCGTTTTTCCGAACGCGTCGTCCTGCTGACCGGAGCGACCGGCGGCTTCGGTCAGGCGGCTGCCCGCTTCTTTGCCGATGCCGGCGCCCATCTGGTGCTGAGCGATCTCGACGGCGAGGCGCTTGCGGCGCTTGCTGACGAGATCGGCGAGAATGTCCGGGTGGAAAGCCTCGCCGGCGACATCAGGGATCCCGAGCTTTCCGAAGGCCTTGTGGACAAGGCCCTGACCCGGTTCGGACGGCTGGACATCGCGATCAACAATGCGGGCATCGCTCATGGCATGGCGCCGCTGCCGGAGACGCCGATCGAGGTTGCCCGCAAGACCGTCGATGTCGACCTCTTGGGGGTCTTCTTCGCCATGCGGGCGCAGTTGCCGGCTCTTGAACAGTGCTTTCGCGAGACGGGCGAGACCGGATCGATCGTCAATGTCGCCTCGGTTGCTGGCGTGGTCGGCGCACCGATGCTCTCGGTCTATGCTGCCGCCAAGCATGGTGTGGTGGGGCTCACCAAGTCCGCAGCGCTCGAGTATGCCCGTCGCGGTGTCAGGGTGAATGCGCTTTGCCCGTCCTTCGCGCGCACGGCCATGGTCACGGATCTGCTCGATCAGCCCGGCGCGACACGTCAGGTCAGCGAAAGCGCGCTGCTGCGGGCCATTCCGATGGCAAGGCTGGCCGAGGTCGACGAAGTCATCGCCGGGCTTGCCTTTCTAGCCGATCCCTCTTCCAGCTTCGTGACGGGCCAGACGCTGCAGGTCGATGGCGGGCTGTCCGCAGGGTAAGCGCCAGCAGGTTTGAGCATCAATCTGCGCACAACGGATAAACGTTGGGGCTTGTTGAACATCAAGTGCAGGACATGCACACTGGCGCCGATCAATTCTGAGCGCGGAGACGGACCCATGAATGAACTGACACATTACATCGGCGGCAAGCACGTCAATGGCCAATCAGGACGCTTTGCCGATGTCATGAACCCGGCCACCGGCGAGGTTCAGGCCAGGGTGCCGCTCGCCTCGAATGACGAGTTGGCAGAGGCGGTTGCCGTTGCCGCGAAGGCTCAGGTCGGCTGGGCCGCAACCAATCCGCAGAAGCGCGCCCGGGTGCTCATGAAGTTCGTCGAACTCCTGCATCGCGACATGGACAAGCTTGCCGAGGCGCTGTCGCGCGAACACGGCAAGACCATCCCCGATGCCAAGGGCGACATCATCCGCGGCCTTGAGGTTGCGGAGTTCTGCTTCGGCGCGCCGCACCTCTTGAAGGGCGAGTTCACCGAGGGCGCCGGCCCCGGGATCGACATGTACTCGCTGCGCCAGCCCTTGGGCGTGGTCGCCGGCATCACCCCATTCAACTTCCCGGCCATGATCCCGATGTGGAAGTTCTGCCCGGCAATTGCCGCAGGCAATGCATTCATTCTCAAGCCGTCCGAGCGTGACCCGTCGGTGCCGTTGATGCTGGCCGAGCTCATGACCGAAGCCGGTGCTCCGGACGGAATTCTCAATGTGGTCAACGGCGACAAGGAAGCCGTTGACGCGATTCTTGATCATCCGGAAATCATGGCCATCGGGTTTGTCGGCTCGACCCCGATCGCCCAGTACATCTATTCGCGCGGCTGCGCCAACGGCAAGCGGGTGCAGTGCTTCGGCGGCGCCAAGAATCACATGATCATCATGCCCGATGCCGACATGGACCAGGCCGTCGATGCGCTGATCGGCGCGGGCTACGGTGCCGCCGGCGAGCGCTGCATGGCAATCTCGGTCGCAGTGCCCGTCGGCGAGAAGACGGCTGATCTGCTGATCGAGAAGCTGGCCCCCCGGGTCGAGGCGCTGAAGATCGGACCCTATACCGATGGCAACGATGTCGATTTCGGCCCGCTGGTCACCCGAGAGGCGCGCGATCGCGTTCTCGGGCTCGTCAATTCCGGTGTCGAGCAGGGCGCCAAGCTGGTGGTCGACGGCCGCGATTTCTCGATGCAGGGCTATGAGAACGGCTACTTCATCGGCGGCTGCCTGTTTGACAACGTGACCCGCGACATGGACATCTACACCCAGGAGATCTTCGGTCCGGTGCTTTCCGTGGTGCGCGCGCCGAACTACGCCGAGGCGCTGCGCTATCCGATGGAGCATGAATACGGCAACGGCACCGCGATCTACACGCGTGACGGCGATACCGCGCGCGATTTCGTCAGCCGGATCAATATCGGCATGGTCGGCGTCAATGTGCCGATCCCGGTGCCGCTCGCCTACCATACCTTCGGCGGCTGGAAGAAATCCGGTTTCGGCGACCTGAACCAGCATGGTCCCGATGCCTTCCGCTTCTACACCCGCACGAAGACGGTGACGGCGCGCTGGCCCTCCGGTATCAAGGAAGGTGCCGAGTTCGTCATCCCGACCATGGCGTAGGACACGGGTCCAGGTGATCGGACCGGAACGGAACTGAGCGCGTGGAGGCGTCGTTGTCATGGATTTCGAACTGAACGAGGAGCAGCAGGCGGTCTTCGACATGGCGCGCGACTTCGGCGCCGAGAGGATCGCGCCGTTCGCGGCCAAATGGGAAAGGGAAGGCGCGATCCCGCGGTCCGTTCTCGAGGAAGCCGCAGCTCTCGGTCTTGCAACGATCTATGTGCCCGAGGACGTCGGCGGATCGGGCCTGACGCGGCTTGATGCGACACTGGTGTTCGAGGCGCTCTCGATGGCCTGTCCGTCGGTGGCCTCGTTCCTTTCGATCCACAACATGTGCGCCTGGATGATCGCCTCCTACGGGTCGGACGAAATGAAGGCGCGTTTGCTGCCGGACATGGTGACGATGAAGACGATCGCCTCCTACTGCCTGACCGAGCCCGGGTCGGGCTCGGATGCGGCCGCGCTCCGGACACGCGCCGAACGGAGCAATGAGGGCTACCGGCTCAACGGAACCAAGGCCTTCATCTCGGGCGGCGGATTTTCCGATCTCTATCTCGTCATGACCCGCACCGGCGCGGATGGTCCGAAGGGCGTTTCGGCCGTTGTGGTCGAGAACGGCACAGCCGGGCTGTCCTTCGGAGCGCCGGAAGACAAGATGGGCTGGCGGTCACAGCCGACATCGCAGGTTCAGTTCGATGATTGCGTGATCCCGGCGGACAACCTGCTCGGCGAGGAGGGAGCGGGTTTCCGCTACGCGATGAGCGGGCTGGATGGCGGGCGGCTCAACATTGCCGCATCCGCACTGGGCGGCGCGCAGTCGGCGCTCGACCGGACACTCGCCTACATGGGAGAGCGCGAAGCGTTCGGCAAAACCATCGACCAGTTCCAGGCGCTCCAGTTCCGGCTGGCCGACATGGAAACCGAAATGCAGGCGGCGCGCATCTTCCTCAGGCAGGCGGCCAGCAAGCTTGACCGCAAGGCGCCCGACGCGACCAAATTCTGCGCCATGGCCAAGCGGTTCGTCACGGATACGGCCTTCAGGGTCGCCAATGACGCCCTGCAACTCCACGGCGGGTATGGCTATCTGGCTGATTACGGCGTTGAGAAGATCGTCCGCGACCTCCGGGTCCATCAGATCCTTGAAGGCACAAACGAAATCATGCGCCTGATCGTGGCGCGCGCGCTGTTGGCCGAGCGTGCGGCATGAGCCTTCGTATCCGAAAAATCGGCCGGATCGGACAGATCACGCTGATGCGGCCGGAAGCGCTCAATGCGGTGAGCCATGAGATGGTTCGCGGCATCGCCGAGGCGCTCGAGGCATGGCGCGACGATGCGCGCGTGGCCTGCGTTCTGATCGATGCGGAGGGGACCAAGGCGTTCTCTGCCGGCGGCGATCTCCAGTTCATGCACGCCACCGCATCGAACGGCGATTTCGATGCCGGCCGAAGCTTCTGGCGCGACGAATATCGTCTCAACGCGATGATCGCCACCTATCCCAAACCCTATGTTGCGCTCTGTCAGGGGTTTGTCATGGGCGGCGGCGTCGGGATCTCGCTGCATGGTTCGCACCGCGTTCTGGGCGAAACCTCGAAGATCGCCATGCCCGAATGCGCGATCGGCCTCGTGCCGGATGTGGGCGGCACGCTGCTTCTGGCGCGCGCGCCGGGCCACATGGGCGAGTATCTGGGCTTGACCGGCCACCGCATGAACGCGGCCGACGCAATCTATGCCGGCTTTGCTGATTTCCTCGTGCCCCAATCGCGCTGGCCGGACCTGGTCCGGGCGCTCGTCGAAGACGGCGATGTAAGCGCCATTTCGGTGATGGCGGAAACGCCTGAGGACGTCACACTCCCGGCCATGCGCGATGAGGTGGACCGGTGTTTCGGCAAGGATTCGCTTGAGGACACCCTGGACTTGCTTCCTGACAATGACTGGGGCGCGGCAACAGCCAGGAGCATCCAGGCAGGCTCGCCGCTATCTGCGGCCTGCACCTTCGAGCTCGTCCGGCGAGCAAGGGCCAGCAACGACATTCATGCGGCGCTGGTCCAGGAATACCGGTTCACCTCGCGCAGCGCCTCGGAGGGCGATTTCATCGAGGGCATCCGCGCGGCGATCATCGACAAGGACAAGTCACCGCGCTGGCAGCATGGATCGGTGGCGGAGGTGGAGCCGGACGTGGTGGAGGCCATGTTGACGGAGCCGCCCGAAGGCGACATCACATTCTGACCGGCGCTGCCGGTTGCTGATCAGGGCAAGGGAGGACGCCATGAAAATCGGATTCATCGGACTGGGCAACATGGGTGCGCCGATGGCGGCCAACCTGGTCAAGGCCGGCCATCAAGTCACCGGCTTCGACGTCGCCGGCGTTACGGTCGACGGCGTGACGGCTGCTGCGTCGGCGCCGGAGGCTGCGAGCGGCCAGGATGCGGTGATCACCATGCTCCCCAATGGCGATATCCTGCGGTCGGTCTATTCCGAGATCGTTCCCGCCGGCGCGGAAGGCGCGGTCTTCGTCGACTGCTCGACCGTGGATGTCGACAGCGCGCGTGCAGCGCACGGCATGGCTCAGGACAAGGGATTGCTGTCGGTCGACGCGCCGGTGTCAGGCGGCGTCGGCGGGGCGGCGGCGGGAACACTCACCTTCATGGCCGGCGGCAGCGCCGAGGCTTTCGCCCGTGCCGAACCGTTGTTCGAGATCATGGGCAGGAAGGCGGTGCATTGCGGCGATGCAGGCGCCGGGCAATCGGCCAAGATCTGCAACAACATGCTGCTGGGCATTTCCATGATCGGGGCCTGCGAAGCCTTCGCGCTGGCTGAGAAGCTGGGACTTTCCGCGCAAAGCCTGTTCGACGTGGTGTCGACCTCGTCGGGATCGTGCTGGTCGGTCAACACCTACTGTCCGGTGCCCGGCGTAGGACCGCAAAGCCCTGCCGACAACGGCTACAAGCCGGGTTTTGCCGCCGACCTGATGCTCAAGGACCTCAAGCTTTCGCAGCAGGCCGCCGGCAGTGTATCGGCGCAGACGCCGATGGGTGCACGCGCCACGGAACTGTACGAGGAGTTTGTTGCGGGCGAGGGCAAGGGCCGGGATTTCTCGGCCATGATCGAGCAGCTCAAGTAGGGCCGCAAGGCGACCTACAGGCCTCGATCGAACGGGTTCAGCGACAGGAGGCCCCTGGCTTGGAGACAGCGGCGAGAGCCTTTCGGAGCCGCACCCTGGCCGAGGCCGCATGTTCCGTTTCTTCCGCATTTTTCAGGGTCGCTAGAATTTCGGCTCGGCGGAGGGGATCGAGCCGGGCCAGATGTTGAAGGCCGTGATAGGCCCAGGCCCGCACCAGCGTCTTTCGATCCTCGAGAGCGGCGTCCACAAACCGCGTCAGCGCGCCGATCGCGGTTTCGGGGATCTCCAGTCTGTCGAGCACCTGAAGCAGATGCAGCCGTGCTTCCCAGGAGCCGAAGCCGGTCCCCAACCTGATGAGGCGGTCAGAAAGTGCGGAATTGAGCGTGCTGGACGAAGCCTCGAGATGATGTTTCAGGAGCCAGGTTGCTCCCGTCTCCAAATCGTCCTGCGCGCAACACGCCACCAGGTCATGGGCGATATCCGTCCGCTCCTTGTGACGTGCATAAATGGCACGGATGTCGCGCGCGGACTTGCCGTTCCATCGGCGAATATCGGGTTCAATCGACATTTTGGGTCCCGGTCTGCGGTCAAGGCGCCTGTCTTCAAAAGCGATGGTGACCTCATCGGGCCAATTGTGCGAAGAACTGTTTGGCAAGGCAAGACTGCGCGGCACAGGTCTCGGCTCCATTGGCTCCGGTGGGCCAGAGCTTCGGAAGAGAAGGCGTATCGGTATTTATGATGCTTCCACACGTCGCAGGCGGGCTTAGGTCCGAGCATCGCGAAGACGCTGCACTTTTGTTCTGGGAGGCCTTCAAGGGAAAGCTCGGTCCGGTGATGCGGCCGCGGGACCGCGCGATCAGCTACCTGTGCAAGAACATCGACGCGGGCCACGCCATCAGCGCGGTGTCCGAGGCTGGCGAACTGCTCGGGGTGGTGGGCTACAAGACCGGGCAGGGCGGCTTCGTGGGCGGCGGCTTACGGGAGTTTTGTTCAGTGTATGGCTGGGCCGGAGGGTTTTGGCGCGGGCTCGTCCTGTCGACGCTGGACAGACCGGTGGAGCCCGGAACATTGTTGATGGACGGCATATTCGTGGCTCAGGCGGCGCGCGGGCAGGGAGTGGGGACCCTGCTTCTCGATGCGGTCAAGTCGCGGGCGCGGCAGTTGGGATGCAACGCAGTCCGTCTTGATGTCATCGACACCAATCCCCGTGCGCGGGCTCTTTACGAACGCCAGGGCTTTGTCGCCGTCGAGACTCGCGAGACCGGGCTTTTCCGCCATGTTTTCGGGTTCAGATCATCGACCCGCATGGTCTGTTTCCTTTAGGGAGCCTTCGGCAAGGCCGCGTTCAAGTTCGCTGTATGCGGTTTACCACGAAGCCTTCCCGGTCACTTGATGGTTACATTTGCCGAGGTTTTTATGTGCCCTCGATGCATGAGCCGCGGTGCGGTTTCATGAAAACGCTCGACCGGATGACGGAATCCGGTCAATCTGGCCATGAGGAGACGTTCAATGATCAAAGCGCTGTTGGCATCCGCGCCACCGGAGGTTCCGGAGCGGGCGTCCGTTTGCTGGTCGGTGGATCGGGCGTGAGCGAGCGGCTGGTCATTCTCGGCGCGAAGGGCGGGCCGGCAATCCGGCCTGGCGGCCCTTCCCCGACGGCATCGCTCTTGGAAATCGGCGGCCGCCGTATCGTGATTGATTGCGGCCTTGGCGTTTCGCGCGGGCTGGTCGAGGCCGGAATGGCGCTGCCCACGCTCGATCTCGTTGTGATCACGCACCTGCATTCCGACCATGTTCTCGAACTCGGACCGCTGATCCATACCGCCTGGACATCGGGCCTGAAGACCCCGGTCGAGATCTGGGGGCCTGTCGGGACCCGGACCGTCTGGGACGGATTTGTTGCCTCGCTCTCCTACGACATCGAGCTTCGCATCGACGATGAAGGCCGCCCCGACATCCGCGACCTGGTCCGCATTCACGAATTCGGGGAAGGCCGGTTGATCGAGGAGGACGGGCTGATCGTCGAGGCGCTCAGGGTCGACCATCCACCGGTCGAGGAATGTTACGCCATCCGCGTCCGCCATGAAGGGCGCGTGATCGTGTTTTCGGCCGATACCGCCTATTTCCCGCCGCTGGCGGATTTCGCCCGGGGCGCGGACATTCTGGTGCACGAGGCGATGCATCCCTCTGGCGTCGACCGGCTGGTGGCGCGCACCGGCAATGGCGAACGGCTGAAAGCCCATCTGCTTGCCAGTCACACGATGGCGTCCGACGCAGGCCGGATCGCGTCCAGTGCCAAGGTCGGCCATCTCGTGCTCAATCATCTTGTCCCCGCCGATGATCCCGAAATCGGGGAGGGCGACTGGAGGGCCGAACTTGCCGCGACCTGGGACGGTCCGCTCACAATCGGGCGTGACGGGCTCAGCCTGGCTCTGCCGGGCACTCAACACAAAAGGAAATCTGCATGAAACTCGCTACCCTTCGTGACGGCAGCCGCGACGGCCGCCTGGTTGTCGTCTCCCGCGATCTGACCCGGGCCACCGGCGTTCCCCATATCGCACGCACCTTGCAGGCAGCGCTCGATGACTGGTCGCATGTCGCGCCGAGGCTGATGGACGTGGCGCAGATGCTGGAGTCCGGTGCCGAGCCCGATGAGCGCTTTCACGAGCGCAACGCGCTCTCGCCGTTGCCGAGGGCGTTCCAGTGGGCCGATGGCTCAGCCTACGTCAATCACGTCGAACTGGTCCGCAAGGCCCGGAACGCCGAGATGCCGGAGAGTTTCTGGCACGATCCGCTGATGTACCAGGGCGGATCGGACAGTTTTCTGGCCCCGCGTGGCCCGATCCGGATGGCGGATGAAGCCTGGGGCATCGACTTCGAAGGCGAGGTCGCCGTCATTGTCGGCGATGTGCCGATGGGCGCCGACATCGAGACCTGCCGCGACGCGATCCAGCTCGTCATGCTGGTCAATGACGTGAGCCTTCGCGGGCTGATCCCAGGGGAACTGGGCAAGGGGTTCGGGTTCTTCCAGTCAAAGCCGTCCTCGGCGTTTTCGCCTGTCGCGGTGACGCCGGACGAGCTGGGTGATGCATGGGACGGCGGCAAGGTCAGCCTGCCGCTCGAGGTCGATCTCAACGGCGATCCCTTCGGCCGCGCCAACGCGGGCGTCGATATGACATTCGATTTCCCGCAGCTCATCGCCCACGCCGCAAAGACGCGGCCCCTGTGCGCGGGCACGATCATCGGCTCGGGCACCGTGTCGAACAAGGGTGCGGACGGCGATCCGGGCAAGCCGGTGAGCGAGGGTGGTGCGGGATATTCCTGCATTGCCGAGATCCGCATGATCGAGACGATCGCCAGCGGCAAGCCGTCCACGCCCTTCATGCGCTTCGGCGATACGGTTCGCATCGAAATGAAGGATGCCGGAGGACATTCGATCTTCGGCGCCATCGAGCAGACCGTCGAGAAGGCCTGAGCTCGCTTCATACCGGCCCGTTATGTTTCGGACGATCCGATTGATGAGTCCGTTCAGATGGTTGAGAGCCTTTTTTCAACCCGCTTGAGATAATCGGAGCGGGTCTGGGGCGTCGACTTGTCCATCATGTAGTGGGCGAGGAATACCCGGCGGCAGGTCTTGGCGCAGAGCGCGCGCATGCCCCTCAGGATGGTGCGCTTGCCGGGATGGCCGACCATGTAGGACCACCAGCGCGGCGCGCCGCAGGTGGTGATGACGCCGAGCAGTTTCACATGCGTCATAAGGGGTTCGATCGGGCCCGGCCCGTCCGGAATGCGGAAGGTCAGGTCCGGCGTCCAGACCCGGTCGAGCCAGCCCTTGAGCATCGCCGGCAAGCCGTACCACCAGGTCGGGTAGACGAACAGCAATCCCTCGGCGGCGCGCAGACGGTCGGCGTGGTCTGGGAACGGATGATCCTGAAGCTTCATCTCGTTGTAATGCCGGCGCTCCTCGGTGGGCATGACCGGATCGAAGCCTTCGGCATAGAGATCCATCAGATCGATCTGGTGGCCGTTTCGCTCGAGTGTGCCCACCACCGTGTCGCGGACGGCGGCGCAGAAGCTTTCGGGCACGGGGTGGCAGTAGACGACGAGTATGCGCATCAGATCCTGTCCAGGGCATGTTCAACGCGCGTCATGAAGGCCTGGCGCGTCTGGTCGGTTGAGAGGTTCATTTCGTAGTGGGCGAGGTATGTGACACGCCCGCCCGGCTTTATCGTCGCGCGCAGCATGCGGTTGGCGATCCTGCGCGGCGGGTCGCCCATCAGCCAGGTCCTGAACCGCGAGCCGCCATAGGAGGTGACGACAAGAATGCTGCCGATATTGTGCAGGGTCGGGCGCACCTTGCCGTTGACCAGCCCAAAGGAGACGCCGGGCAGAAAGACGCGATCGAACCAGCCCTTCAGGATGGCCGGAAATCCGTAGTTCCAGACGGGATAGACTAGAACCAGTGCCTCGGCCCGAAGCAGCCGGTCGACATAGTCTTCCACCGGTTTCCGGTTGGTTCCGGTGTCATGATAGCTCAGCCGCTCGTCCCGGCTCATGACCGGGTTGAAGCCGTCGGCATAGAGGTCAACCGGATCGACCGCATGGCCTTTTGCCTTGAGTTGGTCGACCGTCATTCGGAAGAGGCTTGCGTTGAAGCTTTCCTCGACGGGGTGGGCGTGAACCACAAGAACGCGCATTTCCTGTGCCTCAGCTTGCCTGCTTCAGACCCTTGAACAGCCAGACTTCACCTGAATTGAAATCGTAGTCGGGGTCGTCCCAGGCAATCATCTTGCCGGGATTGAGCAATCCCTTCGGATCCGCCTGGCGCTTGAACTCCAGTTGCAGCTCGTCGGTCTGCTTCATGCCGCCTTCCTCGAGCGTGTAGCGGTGCGGATTGAAGATCGGGCATCCGTTGGCGTTGTGAAGGTCGATGATTTCCTCGAGCCGCTCCTCGGTCGTAAACCGGATCAGCGGAAGGCCGAAGCAGGTGATGTCGCCGTCGAACCGGACGAATTCGAGATGCGAAATCAGTTCTCTGGGGAACATCCGGTCCATCTTTGACGCGAGTTCGAGCTGGTTGGGAAACGGATAGAGCGACTGCAGATAGGTCCATGCCGGATCGACGCGCAGCGCGCGCAAGGTTGTATGGTTCCAGGACAGCTCGAAGACCGGCGGAATCCCCTTGAGATCGGCCTCACGCGACGCATCGAACACGATGTCGCCGCCGGCGCGGGCCGAAAAGGCCCTGAATGCATCGTGGCTCTGGTCTGCGACCATGACCAGCACCACGCTTTGGCCTTCCTTGAGAAACTTCTGGTGGCGCTTGAAATAGTCGAACGGGCAGGGAGCCGCGACGACCGAGATCAGCTTGGTCAGGATCCCGTCCTGCCTCGCCAATGCGTTGGCATAGGCTGCCGCCGCATCGAAGCTGTCGAAACCGACGATCGCATCGATCCAGTCATAGGCCGGCGCCAGCGGCATTTCGATTTCGGTGATGATACCGTTTGTGCCGTAGGCGTGGGTGACCTTGTGCAGGTCCTCTCCGGTGAGTTCGAGCACTTTGGGCTCTTCCTCCATGGTGACGACGCGCAGGCGGATGATGTTTCCGAAATCGCGCAAGCCGCCCCAGTTGATCGAGCCGATGCCGCCCGACCCGCCGGCAATGAACCCGCCGATGGTGGCGGTGTGGGCGGTGGAGGGGTGCATCCGGAGTTCCTGGCCCGAGTGTTCGCGCGCCGCCTTGTCGAGTTCGGAACAGATGACGCCCGGCCCGCAGATCACCCTTCCAGGCCGGATTTCGCGGATATCCTTCATGTCCGCGAGGCTCAGCACGACGCCGCCCGACAGCGGCATCGCCTGGCCGTAATTGCCGGTGCCGGTGCCGCGCGGAGTGACGGGAATGTCGTGCCGGTAGCAGGCCTTGAGAACCCGGATCAGCTCGGCTTCCGACTTGGGCGAAACCACGAGATCGCCTGTAACATGGTCGAGCTGGCGCTTGAGCAGCGGCGAGTACCAGTAGAAGTCCCGGCTCTTCTGCTGGACGATCTTGTCGTTGTCTTCGATCCGGATGCCTTCGAGGTCTCCGATCAGCGCGTCAATGTCCATGGGTTTCAGGCTCCATCAGATGGTCGAGTTCACTGTAGTCGGGAAGAGTTGCATCGATCACGCGGCCGTCGCGGATGACGATGCGATCGCTTTCCGGCCGGGCGAGAAGTTCGGTCATGCTGCGTCCGCGAAACAGGATCAGGTCGGCCTTGGCGCCGGCCTTGAAGACGCCTGCATCGGTGAGGCCCATTGCCCGTGCCGGATTGGCGGTGACCGAAGCAGGCCAGTCTCCGACCGGATGGTCGAAATGTAGAATGCGGGTTGCCTCGCGGTAAACCTCCAGCACATCCAGGTCGCCATAGGCGTAGAACGGGTCGCGGGTGTTGTCGGACGCCACGCAGACATTGACGCCGCGGGCGGCCATTTCGTGGAGCAGCGTGACGCCGCGCCAGCGCGGCGTGGTGCCGTCGTTTCGGCGGTCCTGCAGGTACATGTTGCACATCGGCAGGCTGACCACGGACAATCCGGCGCGGGCAACCTTGTCGAGTGTCGCCTTGACCCGGTCGTCGGGCTGCCGTGCGAGCGAGCAGCAATGCCCGACCAGTATCTTGCCCTCAAACCCGAGCCGCAACGCGGTATCGGCGATCCGGTCGAGCGAAACCGCATTGATGTCGTCGGTTTCATCGGCATGAAAATCGAGATCGAGCCCGAGATCGATGGCCTTGCGGAACAAGCGTTCGAGCAGTTCATCGAGATCCGGAACCATGTAGGTGACCGCGCCGAGAACACCCTTGTGGTGCGCCACCAGGGCCGAAAGGCGGTCGAACCATTCGATGTCCTTGGCCGCGTCGATGCCGAACAGGCACACGCCCTGAAGCTCGATGCGGCCCTTCCATTGCTCGCGTACCGCATCGAAGACCGGCCATGAGATCTCGTCCTGTGGTGACGCGGAATCGATATGGGTGCGCAGCGCCTTGGTTCCGTGGGCGTAGGCGCAGGCAAGCGAGAACTCCATCCGCGGCTTCAAGTCCTCGGCGCTCCAGTTGGCGCGTGTGTCGGCGACCACCGTGTCGAGCGCACCGGCGAAGCTGCCATCCGGATTGGGGCTGCGCGGCCAGATGTGGCCCTTGTCGATATGGGTATGGCAGTCGACGAAGGCCGGGAATGCAATCCCGCCGCGGCAGTCCTGCACGGTTTCGCCGCTCTCAGGGCCTGCAGCTGGCGCGACGGCTTCGATGCAACCGTCGCGGAGCAGGATATCTGCCCGGCAGAAGCCCTCTGCATCAAACGTCAGCCCCTGGGCTTCGCCGAGATGGCTGCGGTGAAGCCGGAGATTTGCGAGCCGGGAGGGGCCTGACTCCGGCAGGGATATGCGATCGGACTTCACTCAATGCTCCTGTTTGAGTGCGCTCTCGTGCCAGCGGTGGAGCACGAGGTGGGAGATCCAGGACAGCGCCAGGAAGATCAGGATGCCGGTGACCGATATCAGGATCAGGGCGGCAAACAGGCGCGGCGCGTTCAGCCTGTAGCCGGCTTCGATGATACGCGAGGCGAGCCCGGAGGACTGTCCCGCGGTGCCGGCTACGAACTCGGCGACCACGGCGCCGATCAGCGCCAGGCCGCCCGCGATCTTGAGGCCGCCCAGGAAGTAGGGCATCGCCGCGGGCAATCTCAGGTGCCACAGCGTCTGCCAGCGGGTGGCACCGTTCAGCTTGAAATAATCGATCAGATTGCGGTCGACCGAATTGAGCCCGAGCGTGGTGTTGGACAGGATCGGAAAGAAGGCGACGATCCATGCGCAGAGCAGCAGCTTCGTCGTCTGGTCGTCCACATAGATGTTGATCAGCGGAAAGATGGCGACGATCGGCGTTACCTGCAGGATGATGGCGAAGGGGAACAGGCTCATCTCGATGAAGCGCGACTGGGTGAACAGCACCGACAGCCCGACGCCACCGATCACCGCCAGGGCCAGCGACAAGACGGTGATCCTGAGCGTCACCATCAGCGAGGAAAACAGCAGGCCCGCATCCTTGATCAGCGTGTCCAGAACCACGCCGGGCCGGGGCAGGATGTATTGCGGGATCTCGTTCCAGACGCATATCCTGTCCCAGAGTATGATGGCTGCGACCATGATCAGCAGCGGCAGCAGCCAGCTTCCGGTCCGTTCGAGCCTGCGACGGCGCTCCCGGCGGGCCTCTTCCGGGTCGATGATCACCGGGCGGGCAAGGTTACTGGGCTGCATCGGTGTGCTCCGCTTGCGTGGCCGCTCCCATGGCGCGCTTGAGGCTGTCGGACGCCATGCGGCAGCTCTCTGCGTAGGACTGGGACGTTCTGAAAGCATCGTCGCGCGGGTAGGGCGCGTCAATTGCCAGTTCTTCGTAAACCCGGCCGGGATGAGCGGCCATCACCGTGATCCGATTGGACAGGAACACGCTTTCGAACACCGAGTGGGTGACGAAAAGCACGGTGAAATTCCGCTCCTGCCATAGGTCAAGGAGGTCCGCGTTAAGTTTCGAACGGGTGATTTCATCGAGGGCCGCGAAAGGCTCATCCATCAGAAGGATGCGCGGGCGCGTGACCAGTCCGCGGGCGATGGACACGCGCATCTTCATCCCGCCAGACAATTCGCGCGGCACCGCCTTTTCGAAGCCGGTCAAGTGAACGCGTTCGAGAACTTCGGCAATCTGCGGTTCGGCCTCTTTGCGCGAGACGCCGCGCAGCCTGAGCGGCAGCCAGACATTGTCGTAGACATTCGCCCAGGGCAGCAGTGTCGGCTCCTGGAAGACGAAGCCGATGTCGTTTTGCTGCAGCGGCGTGCCCCGCCACTCGACGATGCCGGATGTGGGGTTCGAAAGCCCGGCGATGATCCTCAGCGCGGTTGACTTGCCGCAGCCGGAGGGACCGAGCAGGCTCATGAAGTCGCCCTGGTTGACGCTCAGATTGACGTCCTGCAATGCGGTCACGCCGGAGGCAAATGTCTTGCCGATCGACTGGAGAATAAGAAAGAGATCTTGGCGCGGAGGCATGGGAGACCGGATCAGGCAGGCGGAAGGGAACTGCCCGGAGCCAGGCTCCGGGCAGGCAGCAATCAGTTCTTGAGATCGAGGCCGAGGCCCTGATTGACGTAGTCGAGGGTGTAGGACGCCTTGATGTCGATCCCCTCGGCGATCACGCCGGCATTGACCATCTTGTCATAGAAGCTCTGCATGCGCTCGTCGGTCATGGCGCCGATGCCCATGCTCTCGGTGTCGCCGGAATCGACGATGCCATACTCCTTGAGCTTGTCGATCGAAAACGCGATCTGCTCGTCCGACATGTCCGGATTGTCGGCCTGGATCATGGCATTGGCGGCGGAATTGTCGCCGTAGAGGTAATTGTACCAGCCCTTGATGGAGCCTTCGACGAAGCACTTCACCACTTCCGGCTTCTCGTCGATGGTGGCCTGCATCACCTCGATCGTGGTCGAATAGGTGTCAAAGCCGTAATCGGCGACGAGGAACAGGTTGGGCTTGAATCCGGCCGCGTTTTCAACCGCAAACGGCTCGGAGGTGATGTAGCCCTGCTGGGCCGATTTCGGGTTTGCAATGAAGGGGGCAGGGTTGAAGGTGTAGGGAACGCGCTTGGAAGCGTCGAAGCCGAATTCCGTGACCATCCACTGGAAATAGCTCTGGAAGCCGGCATCGCCGAGAATGTACTCCTCCGCGTTCTTGAGCTCTTCCCAGCTGTCCAGTCCCTGGCCCGGATGGGTCATCAGCACCTGCGGCTCCTTCTGGAAGGACGCGGCGACGACCTTGACGGGGATGTTCTGCTCGACTGCCGAGAAGGCCTCGAGCATGTTGCCGCCCATGTGGAAGTCGATCTTGCCGGCAAGCAGCAGCGCACGGTTGTTCACCTGTGGGCCGCCCTGGGCGATCGTCACGTCAATGCCGCAAGCCTCGTAGGTGCCGTCGGCGACGGACTGGTAGAAGCCGCCGTGCTCGGGCTGGGCCAGCCAGTTGGTTCCGAAGGTCACCTGTTCCATGTCCTGCGCGTTGGCCAGCGCGCCGGCAGACAGGACAAGCGCAGCGGCGGCGCAGGAGCGAAGAAGATACGTCATGTACATCATCCCTTGAATTGGTGCGGGACTCTCCATCAAATCCCGTCATTGAGACACCAGACAGTCCCTGCAAACCTCGTGCCAATGGTCATGGTCCCCACCCGGTCCCGGATGCCTGTTGAGGCGGCACGAATTTGCCTCCCGGGCTGCTCCCGAGAAGGGCATGTTGCCTAATTTCGCGGCAACCGCAGCAGCGTGCTCTCAGACTGGCCCATTCCGCGGCGGTTGGGAATACACTAGCGAAAAAATGATTCGAGGTTTGCCGATGAAGTACCACACGCCCAAGACGCTCAGGGCCCCGTTCGCGCGCTACAGCCATGGCGTGGAAGTGCCGCCCGGACACCGGCTGGTCCTGTGTTCGGGGCAATTGGGGATCGGGCTCGACGATGCGATACCGGAGGACGTCGAGGCGCAGACCGAGTTGTGCTTTGAAAACGTGGCGGCGGTTCTCGAAGCGGCATCGATGGGACTGGGCGACGTCGTCCGGATCAATGCCTATGTGACGGACCGGGCGCATCTGCCGGGCTACATGAAGGTGCGCGACCGGTTTTTTTCCGACCCGGCGCCGGCGTCGACGCTGATGATCGTTTCGGGGTTTGCGCGCGAGGTCTTCAAGGTTGAAATTGAAGTGATTGCGGCAGCGCCAGCAGAGGAGGAAAAGTCGTGAGCCGGAAAATCTGGTGGGGTGACTTCACCACCCGTGAATTCGAAGACATCGATCCGGAAGCCACGATCGCGGTGATCCCGATCGCCGCGACCGAGCAACATGGTCCGCATCTTCCCGTTTCGACGGACAGCAGCATCATGCAGGGGATGCTGGAGACCGTGATCCCGATCTTTCCGGACGACATGGATGTCCGGATCCTGCCGGTCCAGTGCATCGGCAAATCCAACGAGCACCAGCATGCACCCGGCACGTTGACGGTCCCGGCGACCACTCTGATCGATCACTGGGTCGAACTCGGACACTCGATTGCCCGGGCCGGGGTGAAGAAGGTGGTGCTGGTCAATTCCCATGGCGGCAATGAGGAGATCATGGGCATCGTCGCCAGGGAATTGCGGGTGAGGGCGCGCATGCTGGCGGTCAAGACCTCATGGATGCGGTTCGGATTTCCCGACGGCCTCTACAGTGCCGGTGAACTGGCTTACGGCATCCATGGCGGCGATGTGGAAACGTCCCTGATGCTGCATTTCCGGCCGGGCCTGGTCGCGATGGACAAGGCGGAGAATTTCGTCTCCGCCGTCCAGCGCGCGGAAACCGAATTCGACCTCATGCGGCACACGGGGACCCATGCGTTCGCCTGGATCGCTTCGGATCTCAGTGCGTCGGGAGCCGTTGGCGAGGCGCACAAGGCGACCGCAGAAAAGGGAAGGCTGACCGCCGAGCATCAGGCCCAGGGTTTCGTAAGGCTGATCGGTGATGTGCGGGCAGCGCGGCTCGACGATTGGCTGAGTTGACGGCCTGAGCGCACGAACCGATGAAGGGGGATCAGGCCGAGGCCTGTCTGGCAACGGTCTTGATGCGCGCCACCTTGTTGATGACGTCTGCCGTCAGTTTGGCGGTGAACCGCACATTCACGGTGTATTCGCCCTGGGTGCGGGCAACGCCGTGAACCTTGGCGCCGAGCCCGGGAATGATGAGATAGATATCGATGATTCGTGGGGGGAAGTGGTCGGAGGTCAGCAGGCATCCCTCTTCCGACAGGTTGACCATCCAGCATGGCACGGCAATGCGGCTTTCCCCCTCGCGGTTGCGGGCATGGGCGATGACCGGACAGTTCGCGTCACGTCTGAAGTGAACGCGTCTTTCACTCGAAGCTTCACCCAATCGGGTCAATGCATGTCTCTTGCCCTGCATGGTCAGTTCCTCGCCGAGCCACCAAATCACGTTGATATTGGCATGCCGCTGCTAACGAAGTGTTTACGGATTGATTCGCCACCTGTCCCAAAACAGGACCGGCTTGCATTTGCGATCGGGAGAAACAGGCTTGCTGCGGCCGACTTACGCCTTCTCAACCATCCAAGCCGTTGAATAGGCAAGCCCTCGGGTCACGATCGGAGAACAGGGGCTTGTGGGGAACCAGACGGCCTCGTGCAGGCCGGTAGGGCGTCTAATTTCTGGTCGCGGGGCGGCAAGACCGGTGCAGCAGCCCATTTGCTGCGCTTGTCATGAGGGACTTCCGGGGTATTTGCGGTCACGGCGGCGGAGATCCCCACCGCCGTGACCGGACGTGTTTGCGGTTGGGCGTCAGCCACAGACTTCCGCAATCGCTTCCGCAGTGGCGGAAACAACGGTGTCCGCTTCCGCGCGCGACAGGCACAGAGGCGGCGCAAAGCCCAGGATGTCGCCCTGCGGCATTGCCCGGGCGATCACGCCGCGCTTGAGAAGCGCTGCAGCGACGGACGGGCCGATCTTTTTCGCCGGATCGAAGAAGGCGCGGTCATTCTTGTCCTCGACCATCTCAACCGCGCACAGCATGCCTTCACCGCGCACGTCGCCGACATGTGCGTGGCTGCCCACAGCGTCGCGCATGTGAGCGTTGAAATAGGCTCCGGTCTCGCCGGCATTTGCGACGAGGTTCATGCTGTCGATCAGCTTGAGGTTGGCGACGCCGGCCGCTGCGCCGATCGGGTGGGCCGAATAGGTCCAGCCATGGCCGATCGGTCCGTTTTCATCCGTGCCCTGCTCAAGCACCTTCCAGACCTTGTCGGATATGATCGAACCCGAAAGCGGCGCATAGGCGGAGGTCAGGCCCTTGGCGATGGTGATGATATCCGGCTTGATGCCGTAATGGGTTGAGCCCATCATTGTGCCGAGACGGCCGAAACCGGTGACCACTTCATCGGCGACCAGCAGGATGTCGTGCTTGTCGAGCACTTTCTGGATCGCGGCCCAATAGCCCGCAGGCGGAGGAACGATGCCGCCGGTGCCGAGCACCGGTTCGCCGATGAAGGCCGCGATCGTGTCGGCGCCCTCGCGCTCGATCAGGGCTTCGAGTTCGGAGGCGCAATGGGCGACGAAATCCTTCTCCGACATCGAAAGGTCGGACCGGCGGAAATAATAGGGCGCCTCGGTGTGCAGGACCTGGGCCAGCGGCAGGTCGAATTTCTTGTGGAACAGCTCGAGCCCGGTAAGCGAGCCGGTCATCAGGCCGGAGCCGTGATAGCCGCGCCAGCGCGAGATGATCTTCTTCTTCTCCGGCCGGCCCAGGATGTTGTTGTAGTACCAGATCAGCTTGACGTTGGTCTCGTTGGCGTCCGAACCGGAGAGGCCGAAATAGACGCGGCTCATGTTGTCGGGCGCGCGGTCGATGATCATCTTGGCAAGCGTCACCGAGGCTTCCGTGCCGTGACCGACATAGGAGTGATAATAGGCGAGCTCCTTTGCCTGATCCGCAATCGCGTCCGCGACTTCCTGCCGGCCATAGCCGATGTTGACGCAGTAGAGGCCGGCAAAGGCGTCGAGCAGCCGGTTGCCTTCACGATCGGTGATGAAGACGCCGTCGCCCCCCGTCACGATCCGGTTGCTCATCTCGCCACGGGCAAACTGGCCCAGATGGGTGGAGGGATGGAAGAAGTGGTCGTGATCCCACTGGTCCAGTTGATCGTTGCGCAACATCGTCTTTTCCTTTTCAGAATGTTTCATCTTCAGGTTTTGTCAGGCCCAGTCGCGGCAGACATATTTGACCTCGGTGAAGGCCTCCATGCCGAGGCGGGAGCCCTCGCGCTCGAGCCCCGATTGCTTCATGCCGCCGAACGGGATCGGCGCGCCGGTGACTTTGGTGCGGTTGACGGCCACCATGCCGAACTGCAGGGCCCGGCTGGCACGGTAGATCCGGCGCGGATCCTGGGTGTGCAGATAGGCGACAAGACCATACTCGGTGTCATTGGCCCGCTGCAAAACCTCGCTCTCGGTGTCGAAGGCGGCAATGGCTGCCACCGGCCCGAAGGTCTCCTCATGCATGATCTTTGCATCCGCGGGAACATCGGCGAGCACGGTCGGCTCGAAAAACAGTGATCCGGCCGGGTGACGCTTGCCGCCGGTAAGGATCCGCGCGCCCTTCGAGACGGCATCTGCGACGTGTTCCTCCTGCTTGGCCACGGCCTTTTCGTTCATTAGGGGACCGATGTCCGGATCGTCCATCCCTGCGCCGACCGACAATCGCGATGCGGCTTGCGAAAAGCCCTCGCAGAAGGCGTCATAGACCTTGCGTTCGATGAAGAACCGGTTCGCGCCCAGGCAATCCTGGCCGGAGGTGGCGAACTTGGCCTTGACGGCTTCGCTCACGGCCTGGTCGAGACCGGCGTCGGCGAACATGATGAAGGGCGCGTGACCGCCGAGTTCCAGCACCAGGCGCTTGATGGTCTCAGCACTCTGCCGGTAGAGCAGGCGGCCGATCTCCGTGGATCCGGTGAAGGAGACCGCGCGGACACGGCGGTCGTTCATCCAGGGCTCGACGATGACGGAGGCGTGGCCGGTCACCACGTTGAACACGCCCGGCGGAAAGCCGGCGCGTTCGCCGAGTTCGGCCAGAGCCAGCGCGGAAAAAGGCGTTTCAGAGGAGGGGTGGGCGACGATGGTGCATCCGGCGGCGAGTGCCGCTGCGGCCTTGCGGGTCAGCATTGCCGAGGGAAAGTTCCACGGCGTGATCAGCGCAGCCACCCCGACGGGTTCGCGCCAGACCTCGACTTCGGCGTCGGGGAGGTGAGACGTGACGCTTTCAATGTTCGGCCGCTTGGCTTCCTCGGCGAAGAATTCGACGAAGGATGCGGCATACTCGATCTCGCCGCGCGCTTCGGAAATCGGCTTGCCCTGTTCCAGGGTCATGATCCGGGCGAGGTCATCCTTGTGCTCGATCATGAGATCGTACCAGCGGCGAAGGATCTTCGATCGCTGCTGGGGCAGAAAGCCTGCCCAGAGATCGAAGGCGCTGTGGGCTGCATCCACCGCTGCGATCCCGTCCGAGGCGGAGAGGTTGGCGACGTCGCCGAGATGGCTCTTGTCGGCAGGATTGGAGACCGGCAATGTCCGTGAGGCCGAGCCAGCGGTCCAGCGGCCGCCGACATAGGAAAAGCCGCGAAACAGCGCCGGGTCGGCCAGTTCAAGGTTTCGGGTGTGGGGTCTGTTCGGATCCGTTTTCACCGCATGGCTCCCTGTCTGGTAACGATGCCCGAGCCTAGGGGAGCGAAGGCAGAGGATTCGTCTGTTGGGGCGCCGCGATGGGGACGATTCCTCCAAAATCAGCAACTGCGGCGGTCAGTCCGTCTCCTGTCCGGCCTGCAGGAGCGCCTCAAACGGAGGCGTCGCAGAATGTTTGACGGGCTTGGTGACGATATAGGTGAAGTACCGGGCCAGGCCCGCGCGGCGCGCCAGAAGGTTGTCGACAAGCCGTTGATAGCTGTCGATGTCCCGGGTGATGACATGCAGCAGGTAATCGTAACCGCCGCCCAGCGCCCAGCAGGACACGATTTCATCGTAGCTTGCAATTGCCTGCTCGAAGGCCTGGAAGGTGGACGACCTGTGGTTTTCCAGTTCGGCCATCACGAAGACCGAAACCTGCGGTCCGAGTTGGCGCAACTCGATGTTGGCCTGATAGCCGGCGATGATTCCGGCCTTTTCGAGCCGCCTGAGACGCTCCCAGCAGGGTGTCGGGCTCAGATTGACCCTTCCGGCCAGTTCCGCCTTGGAAATCCGGCCTTCGCGCGACAGGATCGCGAGGATCTTGATATCACGGTCATCGAGCTTGATGCTGGTCATGGTCGTCACTCTTGGGGCAGCAAAAGGGGGTTGTCAATTTTGCCCATAGTTGTCATGATTAAATCATGACAATCTGGCCTCCGCGACCCGAAGATCTCCGCCGTCCCGCTTACAAATCCCTGGCCAGTGCCATCGTTCGCGCAACTGAAGCGGGCGAGTTGAGCAGCGGCGACCGGCTACCGCCCCACCGCAAGCTCGCCAATCAGCTCGGGTTGAGTGTCCAGACGGTCAGCAGGGCCTATGACGAACTGATTCGCCGGGGCGTCATTACCGGCGAAGTGGGGCGAGGCACCTTCGTCCGGGCCGGGCGAAGCGACACCAAGACGCCCTATGTTCCCGATGGGCATAATGGCGACTTCATCGACCTTTCGATCCTGATGCCGGTGTTCGAGTCGCAGCACATGGTCGAGATGCAGCGGGCTCTGACGGCACTCTCGGCGGACCTGCCGAGCTCGATCATATCCGCTTTCCGTCCGTCAACGGCCCTGCGCCGCTACAACGGCTCGGCCGCCAAGTGGCTCGATCTCTGCGGAACCGACATGGCGGGCCGGAGCTTGCTGATGACAAACGGCAATACATCCGCAATGACCGTTGCGCTGATGACCGTGGCCAGCTGCGGCGACCTGATCGTGACGGAAGAACTGGGCCACCATACGCTCAAGGCCTTGACCCGCTATCTCGGTCTCAAGGTCCAGGGGCTCAAGACCGACGGGGAGGGCATTGTGCCCGAAGCCTTCGCTGCGGCCTGCGCCAGATCCACGGTGAAAGCCCTGTACGTGATGCCGTCGGGGCTCAATCCGAAGGCGGCGATGATGTCCGAAAAACGGCGGGCGGAGCTTGTTCATCTGGCCAGGCAGCATGATGTCGTCATCATCGAGAACGATGCCTGGGGGCCGCTGCAGACCCATCGGCCGGCGCCCATTGCAGCACTGGCGCCTGAGCGTACATTCTATTTTACCAGCCTGACCAAATGCATCATGCCCGGGCTCCGCTTCGGCTTTCTGACTGTCCCTGAATCCTTTGAATCGGCGGCAGCCAACCGCCATCTGGTGACCAACTGGATGGCGACGCCGCTGATGGCGGAAATCGCCTCGCGCTGGATCGACGACGGCACTGCCGAGAGGCTGCTCGAAAGGCAGAAGGGCGCTCTCAGCCTTCGCAACCGCCTGGCTGCAGATGTCCTGGAAGGGCTGGACTTTCATTCCAGCGAGAACGGCATGCACATCTGGATGCCCGTGCCGGGCACGTGGACCGAGGAAGAGTTCGTTGCCCATGCGCGGCTCAACGGAGTGGCCGTGGCTCCCGGATCCGCCTTCGACATGTCCGAAGGCGTCAAGGATCGCGGAGTGCGCATCTGCCTTGGCGGGGACACTCCCGAAACCCTCAGGCGCGGACTGGCCATCATTTCCCGGCTTGCCCGCAGCAACCCCGAACCTGCGCTGCTGATGCTGTAAGCCGCAGCCATTTTCATCCTGCCAATCTCGGCTGTCGAACCCGGTGCGTGGCTTCTTCCTGAGCAGGGTTGATTGATGCGACGTGTCGATCATCGAAAAAATGTAATGATAAAATTATCGCGTTGACTCTTGATTGTCCTTGTTTCAACCTGCATAAATCATAACAATGAGAAGGAGAGGGGGCCGTTATCAGGTCAATCGGACGCCTCCCTCGCACAGAACGAAGACTTTCAGGCGCGGAGACTGTCCAGGAGACCTTCCCCTGCAAATTCCTTTTCATCGGCCCAGCGCCGAACATCCGACCGAACGAAAATCAGAACGAGAGGAATCGAACATGAAATCGACAATTCGCACTTTTCTGGGTGGAGTGGCTGCTGCCGCAATGCTGACCGCGGGCGCCGTTTCAGCCCAGGCTGACAGCTGGAAATATGCATTCGAGGAATCGCTGACCGAAGTTCAGGGCGTGTATGCGACCAAGTTCAAGGAAGCGATCGAAGCCAATTCGGATCACACCGTGCAGCTGTTCCCCTATGGAACGCTGGGTGAATCTGCCGACATCATGGAACAGGCCCAGGCCGGCATCCTGCAGTTCGTCAACCAGTCACCGGGCTTTACCGGTGCGCTGATCCCGGAAGCGCAGGTCTTCTTCGTTCCCTACCTTCTGCCCACGGACCAGGATCACCTGGCGCGCTTCTACAAGGAGAGCAAGGCAATCAACGAAGGTTTCACCGATCTCTATGCGGAACAGGGGCTCGAGCTTCTGTCGATGTATCCGGAAGGCGAAGTGGCGATGACCACCAAGGAGCCGGTCAAGACCTGCGAAGATCTCAACGAGGTCAAGTTCCGTGTCATGACGAACCCGCTGCTGGTCGAATCCTACAAGGCCTTCGGCGCCACGCCGACGCCGCTTCCGTGGGGCGAGGTCTATGGCGGGCTGCAGACCAACATCATCCAGGGACAGGAAAACCCGACCTTCTTCCTGTACTCGACCGGCATCTACGAGGTGACCGACTACATCACCTACACCGGACACAACAACTTCACGACCGCGCTGATGGCCAACAAGGGCTTCTTCGATGGTCTGAGCGACGAAGACCAGCAGCTGATCGAGGAGGCTGCGTCTTCCGCCTATGACTACATTGTCGACTACCAGAAGGGCCTGGCCGACAGCGAGATCAAGAAGATCATGGAAGCCAAGCCCGAGATGACCGTTACGGTGCTCTCGGAAGAGGAGCGTGCCTGCTTCAAGGAAGCGGCGGCCGAAGTCGAGGACAAGTTCATCGAGATGACCGGTGAGAGCGGCAAGGCCATCCTCGATCAGCTCAAGGCAGACCTGGAAGCCACCGAAGAGAGCTAAGTCCGCCCCGGACGCCTCGACACCAATTCCGAAGGCCGGACAAGACCGGCCTTCGGAGCGACAAGATCATCATCCCGGAGGCTGTCTTGGACGAGACCACGGAAAAAGACTCGCATGAATCCTCACTTCCCGGCGTGCTGGGTATGATCGATTCCGCAATAAGCCGCGTCGAGTCGGTTCTGCTGGCGGCCGGCGTCCTGATGATGGCGGCAAACACCATCGCCAATGTGGTGGGACGATACGTCTTCCAGTACAGCCTGTTCTTTTCCGAAGAGCTCAACCGCATCCTGATCATCCTGATCACCTTCGCGGGCATCAGCTATGCCGCGCGGCAGGGACGCCACATCCGGATGTCGGCAATCTACGACGCGCTGCCGCCTCCGGCGCGCAAGGGTTTCATGGTGCTGATCGCCGCGGTGACGGCGCTGTGCATGTTCGCGCTTTGCTATTTCTCGATCGGCTACATCAGCAAGGTGGCGACCTCCGGGCGGGTGCTGCCGGCGCTGCAATTGCCGGTCTACTGGATTTTCCTGTGGGTGCCCGTCGGCTTCTTCATGACCGGGCTGCAGTACAGCCTGACCGCCATCAAGAACATCGTGTCGAAGGACATCTACCTCTCGACACGGGTGCTTGAGGGTTACGACAACGACGAACAAGAGATCTGAAGAGGCGACGATCAATGGCTACCACCATTTTCATTATCATGATCGTCCTGTTGCTTCTCGGCTTCCCGATGATGATCCCGCTGCTTGTCGCCACGTTTGTCGGCTTCATGTTCATGTTCGGCAATCTGGGCCAGATGGACTTCATGGTGCAGCAGATGATGGCCGGAATTCGGCCCGCATCGCTGATCGCGGTGCCGATGTTCATCCTCGCCGCCGACATCATGACCCGGGGTCAGTCGGCCTCCAGGCTCATCGACATGGTGATGAGGTTCATGGGCCACATCAAGGGCGGACTGGCGGTCTCCACGGCGGCGGCCTGCACCCTGTTCGGCGCGGTTTCCGGATCGACCCAGGCAACGGTTGTCGCGGTCGGGTCTCCGCTCAGGCCACGGATGCTCAAGGCCGGCTACAAGGATTCCTTCGTGCTGGCGCTGATCATCAACGCGTCCGACATCGCCTTTCTGATACCGCCGTCCATCGGGATGATCATCTACGGGGTGATCTCCAGCACCTCGATTTCGGAATTGTTCATCGCGGGCATCGGTCCCGGGCTGCTGTTGCTGGTTCTGTTCTCGGCCTACAGCGTCGTCTACGCGACCATCAACAATGTCCCGACAGAACCCAAGGCAAGCTGGAGCGAACGGGCGGAGGCGGTCAAGAAGGCGCTGTGGCCGCTGGGCTTTCCGGTCATCATCGTCGGGGGCATCTATGGCGGGATCTTCAGCCCGACAGAGGCTGCAGCGGTGTGCGTGCTTTACGCCTTCATTCTCGAGTTTCTCGTCTTCAGGTCGCTCAATCTTCCCGACATCTACCGCATCGCAAAATCGACCGGCCTGATCACGGCGGTTGTGTTCATCCTGGTGGGTGCAGGCGCAGCGTTTTCATGGGTGATTTCCTTCGCCCAGGTTCCACAGGCGATCCTGGCGGCCGTCGGCATCTCGGAAATGGGCCCGAAGGGCGTGCTGGCGGTGATTTCGATCGCCTTCTTCGTCGGCTGCATGTTCGTCGATCCGATCGTGGTCATTCTCATCCTGGTGCCGATCTTCGCGCCGGTCGTCGATGCCGTGGGACTCGATCCGGTGCTCGTCGGCACGATCATCACGCTGCAGGTTGCGATCGGTTCGGCCACGCCGCCATTCGGCTGCGACATCTTCACCGCGATCGCAATCTTCAAGAGACCCTACATCGAGGTCATCCGGGGGATTTTCCCGTTTACCGTGATCCTGTTCGCAGTCTCTGTCGCCCTGATATTTTTCCCGCAGATCGCATTGTTCCTGCGCGATCTGGCGTTCCGTTGAGGAGAGGTCGATGTTTGAACGAATTGTTGTGGGCGCAGACGGATCCGAAGGCTCGAAGGCAGCCGTCCGCGTTGCAGCGAAAATGCAGAAGACCTGCGGCAGCGAACTGTTGATCCTGACGGTCTTCCGCCACCACTCGCTTCTGGAGGGGTCGATGTCCATGGTGCGCCCTGACGAGCCTGAGAATCTCGACGATTCGATGCGGGCCTATGCCAAGGAAGTGGCGGAAGAAGCCAAGACGATCGCGGCCGCGGAGGGGGCGGAGAAGGTCCGCGCCTTCGTCAAGGGTGGGCCGCCCGCAAGAACGATCGTGAAGTTCGCCGACGAGCACAAGACCGACCTTATCGTCGTCGGGAGCCGCGGGCAGGGAGACATGCAGGGCTTTCTTCTGGGCAGTGTTTCCCACAAGGTAACAAGCCTGACCGGAAAACCGGTGCTGGTCGTCTAGGGCTGCGCGAGAGGCTCCGGCTTCCAACACCACAGGCCAGCGCTTCAACCACCAACAAGGGTGTATGCTGATGACAACAGGTGCGGTTTCGCTCTCCGGGCAGCCCGTTCGCTTCAATGACCCTTCCGCAACGGCCCGCTTCGGGCTGATTGCGCTTGCGACCGACCTGACCAGCGAACGGGACCTTTACCGTCAGCTGCCTGCCGAAAACGTCGCCATCCACGTCACGCGGGTGGCTTTCGAAAATCCGACCACGCCGGATAACCTGCGCCGGATGGGCCCGCGTCTTTCCGAAGCGGCACGCCTGCTCGCGCCGTCCGGGCCATTCAGGGCGATCTGCTACAGCTGCACCGCGGCCTCGGTTGTCATCGGCGATGAAACGGTGCGCGGTGCAATCTCCGAAGGTGCAGGCGATGTGCCCGTCGTCACGCCCGCCGGTGCAGCCCTGATGGCGTTTTCTGCACTTGGCGCGCAGCGGATAGCGGTGCTGACGCCCTACAGCGTTGAAACCAGTGAGCCGCTGGCGGCCTATTTTGCCGCGCGCGGGCTCGGCATCACCCGGTTCCGCTGCCTGGGCCTCGAGGATGACCGCGACATGGCGCGGGTCAGCAACCAGTCGATCATCGATGCGGCGCTGGAGGCCGATACGAGCGACGCGGAAGCCATTTTCCTGTCCTGCACCGGCCTGCCTTCGGTCAACGTGATCGCCGAGATCGAACAGCGAACCGGCAAGCCGGTCGTCAGCTCCAATCAGGCCAGCGCCTGGGCCATGGCCCGGATCGGCGGTTTCGATCAGCACCGGCCGACCGAATTCGGCCGTTTGTTCGCCTGTCCATTGCCCGAACCGTCGCTCGGAGATGCTGCATGACCGATCCCGTCGACCTTGTTGGTCTTGAAGACATCGAACGTGCGCGCGTAAGGATCAGCGGCACGATCCGGCAGACACCGGTTCAGGTATCGACATCTTTGAGTGAGCGGATGGGCGTTCCCGTTCATCTCAAGCTCGAGCACATGCAGATCACCGGCAGTTTCAAGTTTCGCGGTGCCAGCAATGCGGTCGCATCGCTCAGCGACGCGGAAAGCCGGCGCGGCGTGATCGGAGTGTCGACCGGCAATCACGGACGAGGCCTTGCCTTTGCGGCGAAGAGTGCCGGGGTAAAATGCATCATCTGCATGTCGAAACTCGTGCCTCAGGCCAAGATCGACGGCATCCGGGCGCAGGGCGCGGAGGTTCGCATCATCGGCAAGTCGCAGGACGAGGCGCAGCTGCAAGTGGACCGGCTGGTCCGCGACGAAGGCATGACGATGATCCCGCCCTTCGATCATCGTGACGTGATCGGCGGTCAGGGCACGCTCGGGCTCGAGTTTCTCGATGAGGTTCCGGAGCTCGAGACGGTGCTGGTGCCGGTTTCGGGCGGCGGCCTGGTTTCGGGCGTTGCCGCCGCGCTCAAGGCGAGAAAGCCGGAGACCCGTGTCATCGGTGTCTCGATGGAGCGCGGTGCGGCGATGCATGCCTGCCTTGAAGCGGGAAAGCCGGTGGAAGTGGAGGAACTCGCGACACTTGCCGATTCGCTTGGCGGCGGGATCGGCCTTGAAAACCGCTTCACCTTCGCGATGACCCGCGACCTTGTCGACGACCTTGTTCTCGTCAGCGAGACCGAAATTGCCGAAGCCATACGTCACATCTACTGGCAGGAGCGCCAAATCGTCGAAGGCTCCGGCGCGGTTGGGGTGGCGGCGCTGCTTTCGGGCAAGATCGATCCGAACGGGTCAACCGGCGTCATCCTGAGCGGCGGCAACATCGACATGAAGCAGCATCATCGGATCATTTCGGGCGAGGATGTCGACGTAACTCGGGAGGTGGCGTGAAATGGCCGAGATAAGGATCCTGACCGAGGCGGATTTGCGCAAGGCCGTGCCGCTGGATCTCGACGCGGTGGACTGCGTCGAGCGTGGCTTTCGTGCGCTTGCGGAAGGCGGCGTCGTGATGCCGCCGATCCTGTCCATGGCGATCAAGGACTTCAACGGCGAAGTCGACGTCAAGACGGCCTATGTGCCCGGGCTCGACAGCTTTGCGCTCAAGGTTTCGCCGGGCTTCTTCGACAACCCGAAGATCGGCCTGCCGTCCACCTCCGGCCTGATGATCCTGTTTTCCGCCCGCACCGGAATGCTCGAGGCGCTGCTGCTCGACAACGGTTACCTCACCGATGTGCGGACCGCCGCGGCCGGTGCTGTGGCAGCCCGGCATCTTTCCCGCGAGGACGCGTCAACTGCCTGCATCATCGGCTCCGGGATGCAGGCACGGCTGCAACTGGAGGCGCTCACGCTTGTAAGGCCGATCCGCATGGCGACCCTTTGGGCACGCGATCCCGACAAGGCAGCACAGGCGGCGAGCGACCTCACTGCGGAACTGGGCATCGAGGTCCGGGCCGCAGATGATGCGGCCAGTGCGGTGGCCGAAGCGGATGTGATCGTCACGACGACACCGGCGACAGAGCCGGTGCTCAAGGCGGAATGGCTGCGTCCGGGGCAGCATGTCACCGCGATGGGATCCGACCAGGAGCACAAGAACGAAATCGATCCCGGCTGTTTCGCCCGGGCGAATCTCTACGTCCCGGACCGATTGTCGCAAACCCGGATCCTGGGCGAGTTGCGGAGCGCCATTGCGGCGGGCCTGGCGTCCGCCGAGACCGACTTTGCCGAACTTGGCGCCATCGTCGCCGGCGCTGCCGCCGGGCGCACGTCGCCCCAGCAGATCACCATCGCGGACCTCACCGGAACGGGTGTTCAGGACACCGCGATCGCCACCCACGCCCGACAGCGGGCCTCACATGCCGGACTCGGCACCAACCTCGAAAGCTGACACATGGCTGAAATCGACACATTCCGATTCACCGACGCCGAATACGAGACCCGGCTGTCCCGCGTGCGGGCGGCAATGGAGGCCAAGGGGATCGACACGCTGATCACCTCGGATCCCTCCAACATGGCCTGGCTTACCGGCTATGATGGCTGGTCGTTCTACGTCCATCAGTCCGTCATCATCGGTCCGACCGGTGACCCGGTCTGGTTCGGGCGCGAACAGGATGCCCAAGGCGCACTGCGCACGGTCTGGATGAGCGAGCCGGACCTGATCGGCTATCCTGACTATTTCGTTCAATCCGACGAGCGTCACCCGATGGAATACCTCGCCGCGAAGCTGACCGAGCGCGGCTGGCACACCGGCAGGATCGGCGTGGAGATGGAC
This sequence comes from Hoeflea sp., assembly GCA_965233445.1. Classification (GTDB taxonomy): domain Bacteria; phylum Pseudomonadota; class Alphaproteobacteria; order Rhizobiales; family Rhizobiaceae; genus Hoeflea. The sequence continues at coordinate 2,711,358 of OZ247491.1, read as the reverse complement.
AATTACTGGTTCTCGGCCAAGGGCTACCAGTCGCTGAGCGCCGGGCTGCCGAACGAACTGTTCGACGTCACCAACCTCGTCAACTGGCTGCGTGGCCCGAAATCACCGGCCGAGCTGGACCGGATGCGCAAGGCCGGCAAGATCGTCGAAAGGATGCATGAGCGCATCGCCGAGAAGGTCGAACCGGGCATGCGCAAATGCGATCTGGTGGCCGAAATCTACGACGCCTCGTTGCGCTATGACCCGGAGTGGGGCTTTGGCGGCGATTACCCGGCCATCGTGCCGCTGCTGCCCTCGGGCGCGGATGCCGCAGCGCCACACCTGACGTGGGACGACAAGAAGATGGTGACCGGCGAGGGAACCTTCTTCGAGATCGCGGGCTGTTTCCGCCGCTACCACTGCCCGCTGTCTCGGACGATCTTCCTCGGCAAGCCGACGCAGCAGTTTCTCGACGCGGAGAAAGCCGTGCTCGAAGGCATGGACGCCGGGCTCGAGGCCGCGAAGGCCGGTAACCTGTGCGAGGACATCGCCATCGCCTTCTTCACCGTGCTCCAGAAGTACAACATCGTGAAGAACAACCGCACCGGCTATCCGATCGGCCTGTCCTATCCGCCGGACTGGGGCGAGCGCACCTGTTCTCTGCGCCCCGGCGATCGCACTGTGCTGAAGCCCGGCATGACGTTCCACTTCATGACCGGCCTGTGGATGGAAGGCATGGGATTCGAGATCACCGAGAGCATCGCCATCGGCGAGACCGGACCCGAATGCCTGTCGAACGTGCCGCGCAAGATGCTCGTGAAGGATTGATGAGAAATGACAGTCAATCCGATTGTTCCGACGATTCCTCTCGACGAGGATGGCGAACACCACGGCTTCCTGCGTCTGCCCTACAGCCGGGATGATTCGGCCTGGGGGTCGGTGATGATCCCGATCACCGTGATCAGGAACGGCGCCGGCCCGACGGCGCTCCTGACCGGGGGCAACCATGGCGACGAGTATGAGGGCCCGATCGCCCTCATGGACCTGGCCATGGACCTCAAGGCCTCCGATATCGACGGACGGGTGATCATCGTGCCTGCCATGAACTACCCGGCCTTCCGGGCGGGAACCCGCACTTCGCCGATCGACCGGGGAAACATGAACAGGTCGTTTCCGGGCAATGCGAGCGGGACCGTGACGGAGAAGATCGCCGATTATTTCTCCACCGTGCTGTTGCCGGAAAGCAATGTGGTGCTCGACTTCCACTCGGGCGGCAAGACGCTCGATTTCATTCCCTTTGCCTCGGCGCACGTGCTCGAGAACAAGGACCAGCAGGCGGCCTGCGTGGCAGCCGTCGAGGCGTTCAACGCGCCCTATTCGATGATGCTGCTGGAGATAGACAATGTCGGCATGTACGACACCACCGTCGAGGACCAGGGCAAGATCTTCGTGACCACCGAGCTTGGCGGGGGCGGGTCGTCGACGGCGCGCTCCAACGCCATCGCCAAGAAGGGGGTGCGGAATGTTCTCAAGCACACCGGGATCATGAAGGGCGAACTCGAGACCGGCCCATCCACCTGGCTCGATATGCCCGACGGGGACTGCTACGTGTTCTGCCAGGACGACGGCATGTTCGAGGCGATGAAGGATCTGGGTGATGACGTCGAAAAGGGCGAGATCGTCGCCCGCGTCTGGCCGCTCGACCGCACCGGACGCGCGCCGATCGAATACCGGGCCGGGCGGTCGGGACTAGTCGTGTCGCGGCATTTTCCGGGGCTGATCAAGTCCGGCGACTGCATGGCGGTTGTCGGAGTGGAGGTGGAGAGTGCTTGAGGGTGCGGGACTGAACCAGGTCTCGCCCCGGTTCGCTTTTTGCGGCCCCTGATGAACCGGCGGAGACCGATTGCATGCATACCATGAAACAATTCCTGCGCGGACGCATCCTTCGGATCTTGACCATGCAAATCGCGGGAATGTGGTGAGAGCGCAGGGGTTCGAACCCTGGACCTACTGATTAAAAGTCAGTTGCTCTACCAACTGAGCTACGCTCTCAAAAAGCCCGGACAAGTGCCGGGCGGAATGGCGCGGAACATAGGCAGGCAGGGCGCACTGGTCAACCGCAAAATCCGCCTGTGCGGAAAGCTTTTTTGCCGTGCAGCACAAACGCCGTGAATGCCGGATTTCCGCTCGCGAGCGGCTGACGGGCACCGCCTGTTCTTGGCCCGTGAGGCTGACCGGGGTGATCTTCGGGCGATTGCCGCTTCGACCTTACGGAGAGGTCCGGCGGCCGCGATCACAGCGGTCGCTCCAAATCGTGACTGGCGCGACCGGGGTGCGGCGTTTAGACAGGTTGCGATCTGACCGGCGCACGGGCTTTTGTCTGCGAAATGCGCCGGGACCTGCTCGATTGCCTGATTGGAACCGCATAACGTGACGATTGCCGACATTCCACTGCTGACCGTGCTCCTGGCCGGGGCGTTGTCGTTCCTGTCGCCCTGCGTGCTGCCGCTGGTGCCGCCCTATCTGTGCTACATGGCGGGGATTTCGGTCGAGGATTTCCGCGGATCAGGGGAGACGGCGCGCAATTCCGAGACCCGCCGGGCGGTGTTCTTCGCCTCGCTGTTCTTCACGCTCGGCTTCGCCACGGTCTTCGTGGCGCTTGGGGCCGGCGCCTCGTCGATCGGTTCGGCGCTCAGGCAGCACATGGACCTTCTCGCCAAGGCCGGCGGCGTCGTCATCATCCTGATGGGGCTGCATTTCCTCGGCGTGTTCCGCATCGGTCTGCTTGCCCGCGAGGCGCGGTTTTCGGGCGGCGGCAAGCCGGCGACGCTGTCGGGCGCCTATGTCATGGGCCTGGCCTTCGCCTTCGGATGGACGCCGTGCATCGGCCCCGTTCTCGGCGCGGTGCTGGGTGTGGCGGCCTCGCATGAAACGGTGTCCTCGGGCGCGTTGCTGCTGGCGGCCTATTCGGTCGGGCTGGCGGTGCCGTTCTGGATTGCGGCGCTGTTTTCCGAACGCTTCATGCGGTTCACCCAAAAGTTCCGCCGCCATCTGGGAACGGTCGAGAAGATCACCGGTGCGCTGCTGGTGCTCACCGGCATCCTTTTCCTGACCGGCGGCATGGCGACCATGGCGTTCTGGCTGCTGGAAACATTTCCAGCCCTCGGGCGGATCGGCTAGGCGGCCGGCTTTCGTTGGCGTCCGACGGGCGCTGTTGCCAGAACCAGGCCGCCGAGCACGGTCAGGATCCCGACCGCATGGTGGGTGTGGAAGGGTTCTCCCAGCACGAGCACGGCAAGGCCCACGCCGTAGACCGGCAGCAGGTACATGAAGATGCCGGTGGTCGAGGCGCCGAGACGCGCGACGCCGTACTGAAAGCCGCCGAAGGCCAGCAGCGACGAGAACACCACGATGCCTGCGATGCCACCCCAGGCCGACAGCGTCTCCGGCATGCGCGCGCCTGACACCCATTCCCACAGCGCAAATGGCGCGAGCAACAGTGCTCCGGCAAGCGTGATCGTCCCGAACAGGGCAGCCACCGGCAGTCCGGCCGTCCTCCGGCCCTTGAGCAGAACCGAATAAAGAGCCCAGGAGAAGGCGGCGGCGATGAATATCAGGTCGCCGTAATTGAGGTCGAGACCCGCGAGCGCCGCCGGATCGCCCCTGAGCACGATGATGGCCACGCCAAGGAACCCGATGGCGATGCCGGCCAGTTCCCGCCAGCCGGTGGCGCGCCCGAAATAGAGCCTTTCAAGCAGGATTATCATCAGCGGCGAGGTGGTGTAGATCAGGGTTCCGTTGGTCGCGGTGGTGAAGGAAAGGGCATAGTAGACGCCGGCTCCGCAGATCCACATGCCGAGAAATCCGAGCAGCAGCCAGTGCGCGGTTGCGTCGCGAAGATAGGCAACGACCCGCTGCCGCGCCAACCAGACGAAGGGCGCGAGTGCCAGGCTGGCCGCGGTCCAGCGCAGAAACGCGAGGGTAAAGGGGGCGACTTCGGGAATGGTCGATCGCCCGAAGATCAGATTCGAGGAAAAGAACAATGGCGTGAGAATCATTACCGCCAGGGGCACGAACCGGGTGGCGCCCTTGGCGCCGGCGAACAGGGATGCATTGGTCATCGGGCCTCATTATCAGCCCTGCCGTCCCGGGAAAGAGATTTTTCTCCGGCGCGATGCATTTTGGATGGTATAGCAGCCGGCAACAGTGACAATTCGAATTCGGATATGAGGTTTTAGATGACGCGGACATGTCTTGCCGTCGTTCTTGCAGCGGGCGATGCAACACGGATGAAATCGTCCAGATCCAAGGTGCTGCACGAGGTCGGCAACCTGCCGCTGATCGCGCATGTGACCAATGCCGCTGCGCGTGCCGGTGTCAACGACATCGCGCTCGTGGTGGGGCGGGATGCGGATGCCGTGACCAGGGCAGCGCAGATCGGCCACCAGCTTCCGATCACGCCCGTCATGCAGACCGAACGAAAGGGCACCGGCCATGCCGTGCTGATGGCGCGGGACGTCATTTCGAACGGCTATGACGATGTGGTGGTGCTTTACGGCGACGCGCCGCTGATCAATCCCGAGAGCCTCGAGGCTGCGATCGCGAGCAGGACCTCGGGCGCGGATGTCGTCGTCCTGGGTTTCCGCGCTGCCGATCCGAGCGGTTACGGGAGACTGATCGAAAGGGACGGCGAGCTGGTGGCGATCCGCGAACATCGCGATGCGTCGCCTGAAGAGCTGGAAATCGATTTCTGCAATGGCGGGATCATCACCTTTTCCGGTGCGCGGGCGGTGGACCTTCTCGAGGCCATCGGCAACGACAATTCCAAGGGCGAATACTACCTGACCGACATCATCGAGATCGCCCGGGCGCGCGGGATGAAATGCGTCGCCGTCGAGGCGCCCGAAGAAGACATGATGGGCTGCAACACCCGCGCCGAACTGGCCGAAATCGAGGCGGTCTGGCAGGCGCGGGCGCGCCATCAGGCCATGCTTTCGGGCGTGAGCATGATCGATCCGTCGACGGTCTATCTTTCCCATGACACCGATTTTGCCGGGGATGTGACCATCGAACCCAATGTCTGGTTCGGTCCCGGCGTCACCGTGGGCGCGGGCGCGGTCATTCACGCGTTCAGTCATCTTGAGGGAACGACGATCGGGGCGGGTGCCCAGGTCGGACCGTTCGCAAGGCTGAGGCCCGGCGCGGAGCTTGGGGAAAAGGCCAAGGTCGGCAATTTCTGCGAGGTCAAGAAAGCCCGGATCGGCGAGGGCGCCAAGGTCAATCATTTGAGCTATGTCGGCGACGCGATTGTCGGCGCCGGCGCCAATATCGGTGCGGGAACGATCACCTGCAACTACGACGGACAGAACAAGCACCTGACCGAAATCGGCGCGCGGGCCTTCATCGGCTCGAACTCGTCGCTGGTCGCGCCGGTCCGGATCGGCGAGGGCGCGTTCGTGGCATCTGGCAGCGTGGTCACCTCGGAAGTGCCCGACGATGCACTGGCGGTGGCCAGGGCGCGGCAGGAGACCAAGCCGGGATACGCGGCGCGGCTTCGCGAAAGGATTTCGGCGATCAAGGCGTTGAAGGCCTCTTCGGGGTCGTGACGGAGTTGGTTTCGACAATTACGTGATGTCATCAAAATTGAGCAGGCGGGCCATGGGGCCCACTGGCGCATGACAGCAATGCTGCGTAAGAGCGTTGATGTCGAAAAAGGCTGGAGAATATCATGTGCGGCATAGTGGGAATGGTTGGCCAGAATCAGGTCGCGGCGCTGTTGGTCGATGCGCTCAAAAGGCTTGAGTATCGCGGCTACGATTCCGCCGGCATCGCCACAATCTCCGACGGTCAGCTCGGACGCCGGCGTGCCGAAGGCAAGCTGGTGAACCTCGAGACGCGGCTCAAGTCGGAACCGCTCGCGGGGACCGTGGGGATCGGCCACACACGCTGGGCCACCCACGGCGCGCCGACCGAGCGCAATGCGCACCCGCATTTCTGCAACGGCGTTGCGGTGGTCCACAACGGGATCATCGAGAATTTTGCACCGCTGCGGGCGGAACTCGTTGCGCAGGGTGCGGAATTCTACAGCCAGACCGACACCGAGGTCGTCGCCCAGCTGCTGGCCGCCTATCGCGCCGAAGGGCTCGCGCCGCGCGAGGCGATGCAGGCGATGTTGAGCCGGGTCGAGGGCGCCTATGCGCTGGCGGTGCTGTTCGAGGATCAGCCAGAGATGATCCTGGGCGCACGCTCGGGCCCGCCGCTGGCTGTCGGGCACGGGACGGGCGAAATGTTCCTCGGATCGGACGCCATCGCACTGGCACCGTTCACCGACCAGATCACCTATCTCGATGACGGCGACTGGGCTGTCATCACCCCGAACAGTCTTGAAATCTATGATCATTCAGGCACGCCCGCCGAGCGCAAAAGCCAGATCACGCAAGGCGCGACCTATGTGGTCGACAAGGGCAATCACCGGCATTTCATGGAAAAGGAAATCCATGAGCAGTCCGAGGTGATCTCGCACACGCTCAGCAACTATATCGACTTCGCCGAAGGCCGGGTCCGGCTCGACAGCGCACAGATGGATTTCACCAATCTCGACCGTTTGGCAATGTCGGCGTGCGGAACGGCGTATTATGCCGGCCTGATCGGAAAGTACTGGTTCGAGCGCTTTGCCCGGTTGCCGGTCGAGATCGATGTCGCCTCGGAGTTCCGCTACCGGGAAATGCCGCTGACGGGTCGGATGGCCGCCTTGTTCATCTCGCAGTCGGGGGAGACCGCCGACACGCTGGCCTCGCTGCGCTATTGCCGCGACAACAAGCTCGCCATCGGCGCGGTGGTCAATGTGCGCGAATCGACCATCGCGCGTGAGGCCGATGCGGTGTTCCCGACACTTGCCGGGCCCGAGATCGGGGTCGCGTCGACGAAGGCCTTCACATGCCAGCTTTCCGTTCTCGCAGCCCTTGCCATGGTTGCCGGCCGGCAGCGGGGGGAGTTGTCGGAAGCTGACGAACGGGCGATGGTGCAGGCACTGATCGAGGCGCCGCGGCTGTTCAACGAGGTCATTCGCAAGATCGAGCCGCAGATCGAAGCGCTTTCCCGGGATCTCGCGCGGTTCAAGGACGTTCTGTATCTCGGACGCGGCACCAGTTTCGCCATGGCGCTCGAGGGCGCTCTGAAACTCAAGGAAATCTCCTACATCCACGCCGAAGGCTACGCTGCCGGCGAACTCAAGCACGGCCCGATCGCGCTCATCGACGAAAACATGCCCGTCATCGTGATCGCTCCGCATGACCGGCATTTCGAGAAGACCATGTCGAACATGCAGGAAGTCGCCGCCCGTGGCGGACAGATCATCCTGATCACCGACGAGAAGGGGGCTGCCGCAGCGCCGCTCGAAACCATGGCGACCATCGTGCTGCCGGTCGTCAACGAAATCGTGACGCCGATTCTCCATGCCCTTCCGGTCCAGCTGATCGCCTATCACACGGCTGTCTTCATGGGCACCGACGTGGATCAGCCGCGCAACCTGGCCAAATCCGTGACGGTGGAATAGACGCCCGTTATTTTGCCGCCGAAAGAGTTTCTCAGGCCCGCTTGTCCGAACCGCTTGCCTTGTCCGGCAAGCGGTTCCTATATTGGTGTTGCGTTGCACCATTCGTGTGACCACAGGAACCAGGGCAAGAGATGAGCGAAAAACAAAAGCGGGTCGGGGCCAGCCGAAGGGTGAGAAACTACTTTCTCACCGGCCTGATCATCGTTGCGCCGCTTGCCATCACCGCCTATCTGACCTGGACCTTCGTCGGCTGGGTCGACAGCTGGGTGAAGCCCTACATCCCGACCATCTACAATCCGGACAACTACCTGCCGTTCGCAGTGCCCGGTTTCGGGCTTCTGACAGCGCTTTTCCTGATCACGGTGATCGGATTTCTCACAGCCAATCTGGTCGGCCGATCGATCATCGCCTTCGGGGAATCCCTGCTCGACCGGATGCCGCTGGTACGCAGCCTCTACAAGGGGCTCAAGCAGATTTTCGAAACCGTGCTTGCAGAGCAGAGCAGCTCGTTCAAGCAGGCGGCGCTGATCGAATATCCGCGCCGCGGGCTCTGGTCGATCGTCTTCATCGCAACCGACACCAAGGGCGAGGTCAGCCACCGGCTCGCCGACGAGGATTCTATTTCGGTCTTCCTGCCGACCACGCCCAACCCGACATCGGGCTTCCTGCTGTTCGTTCCGCGCCGGGATGTCATCATGCTCGACATGAGCGTGGAGGAGGCTGCGAAGATGGTGATTTCGGCGGGGCTGGTTTCGCCCGAGTTCCCCAAGACCTTGCCTTTGAAGAAGGATTCGAAGCGGCGCTCCGAATCCGTCTGAGCGGTGCCGGGTTGCCTTCGTTGCCAATCAGCCTGCGCGCAGGAAGCGTATCGCCTCGTCCCGCCGCATCAGATAGAGCAGCATTCTGAGCGCGGCCCCCCGTGGGCTCGCTAGTCCCGGGTCGCTCTCGAGAATGTTGCGCGCGTCGGTCCGGGCGATCTCCAGGAGATCGGCATGGGCGGCCAGATTCGCCAGCCTGAATCCGGGCAGCCCCGATTGGCGGGTGCCGAGCACCTCGCCTTCGCCGCGAAGCTTCAGATCCTCTTCGGCAATCCGGAAGCCGTCTTCGGTTTCGCGCAGAACCGAAAGCCGGGCGCCGGCGGTCTCACCCAGCGGGCCGCGATAGAGCAGTATGCAGCTTGAGGCGCCGTCACCGCGGCCGACGCGGCCGCGCAGCTGATGAAGCTGCGCCAGACCGAAGCGTTCCGCGTGTTCAATCACCATGATGGTGGCGTCGGGCACGTCGACGCCCACCTCGATGACGGTCGTGGCGACAAGCAGCCGGGTCTCGCCGGACTTGAAGGCGCTCATCGCCTGGTCCTTCTCCTCAGATGACATCCGGCCATGCACAAGCGAGACCTGCCGGCTGAATTCCTGACCGAGCGCCTTGACGAGGCTTGCATGCCTGCTTTCGACCGACATCAGGTCGCTGTCCTGGGAGTCCTCGACGAGCGGGCATATCCAGTAGGCTTTCCGACCTTCGCGCAATGCGCTGCGGAGGCGCTCGACAATTTCCTCGAGACGCTCGTCGGGGATGGTCACGGTGGTGATCGGCTGTCGGCCGGCCGGTTTCTCGGTCAGCTTCGAGACATCCATGTCGCCGAAGGCTGCAAGCACCAGGGTCCGCGGGATCGGTGTGGCCGTCATCACCAGCATGTGCGGGGCGGTGCCCTTGGCGGTCAGCCGCAGCCGCTGGTGCACACCGAAGCGGTGCTGTTCGTCGACAACGGCGAGGGTGAGATTGGCGTAGCTGACGGATTCCTGGAACAGGGCATGGGTTCCGATAACGATCTGCGCCTCGCCGTTCGCTATTTTCTCGAGCAGATCCCTGCGCTCCCGGCCCTTGGCGCGGGACGTGAGCACCGCCACCTCGATGTTCGCCGCTTCGGCCATTTTCCGGATCGTTGCGTAGTGCTGCCGGGCAAGGATCTCGGTGGGCGCCATCAGCACCGCCTGACCGCCGGCTTCGACAGCATCGGCCATCGCCATCATCGCCACGGCGGTCTTGCCAGAGCCGACATCGCCTTGAAGAAGCCGCAGCATCCGGTCCGAGCCTGCCATGTCGCGAAGAACGTCGTCGACCGCTGCCTGCTGACTGCCCGTGAGTGAAAAGGGCAGCGCGTCGAGGACCAGCCGGCGCAAGCGTCCTTGGGCATTGACCGGTTGTCCAGGCAACTTGCGCAGTGTCTGGCGCACCAGGGCAAGCGACAGCTGGCCTGCCAGCAGTTCGTCGTAGGCGAGCCTGCGTCGCGCGGCAGTCTGCGGGTCGAGATCGAGCGCGCTTTCAGGATGATGCAACTGCCGTATGGCGTCTGCCATGGCGGGAAAGCTGTTGCGTCTGACCAGATGCGGGTCCGCCCATTCGGGAAGGGTCGGCATCAGGTCGAGAGCCGCCTCAATGGCGCGCCGGAGCAGTTTTGGCGACAGCCCGGCGGTCAGAGGGTAGACCGGCTCGATCAGCGGCAGGCTGTCGGCTTCGCCTTCGGGGACGATGTGGTCCGGATGAACCATCGACGGTCGACCGTTGAACCATTCGACCTTGCCGCTGACCAGAACCGTTTCTCCCACCGGCAGGATCTTTTCGAGCCATGCCTGCTTCGAATGAAAGAAGGTGAGCGCCATCTCGCCGGTTTCGTCGTGCACGAAGACGCGATAGGGCACAGATTTGCGACCGGGCGGCGACGGTTGATGGCGGTCGACGCGCACTTTCAGTGTCGCGATCGTGCCTTCCGGCGCCTCGGTGATGCCCGCGCGCAGCGTGCGGTCGATCATCGCATGCGGCGGAAGCAGCAACAGGTCCAGCGCCCTTGTGTCCTCGGGTCCGTCGCGACCGGTGACGCGCGCAAGCGCCTCGGCGGATTTCGGGCCGATGCCGGGCAGACTTTCGACGGTCTTGAACAGGGGGTCGAGTTCGAGCGGGCGCATCAGACCTGTTGAACGGCAAATTTGCCTGCATGGCAAGGCTGACATTTCGGCAATGACAGGATATGCAGTCTCTCCAACCGACAAGGGCTTTTCATGACCGGAACCACACGTTCGAGCGCCGACCTTGATCCCAGACGCCGCCGCATCCTGGTGCGCGCGTGGCGGCGCGGCATTCGCGAAATGGACCTGGTGATCGGCGGGTTCGCCGATGCCGAGATCGGCACACTCGACGAGGGCGAACTCGACCAGTTCGAGGCCTTGATGGCGGAAGACGACGGCGATCTGCTCAAATGGGTGACCGGCGAACAGGAGACGCCGGAGAGGTTCCGGACCGAGCTGTTTGCTCGGGTACGGGCCTATGTGCCCGACTTTGAACCGGAGTCCGGTCCGAAGCCGGGCGCCGGGCCGGACAGAAAGCGGAATTCCGACACATGACATCCTTTGTTCCGGTAGCGAAGGTGACCGGCGCCGGTTCGCCGGTCACGCTTGCAGGCGTGCCGCAGGGCATGGAGGCGCTGGCTCTCGCGGAGATCGCGCGGGCGTCCGGACCGCTGGCGCATATCATTTCCGACGGCCAGCGCATTGCCGATCTCGAGCAGAACCTCGCGTTTTATGCGCCGGACATCCCGGTCCTGACCCTTCCCGGGTGGGACTGTCTGCCTTACGACCGGGTCTCGCCGGGCGCCGACGTGTCTGCGCGCCGCCTTTCGGCGCTGGCGGCTCTGGCGGGTTTTTCGGACAATCCGCATCCGGCGATCGTGCTGATCACTGTCAATGCCATGCTCCAACGCGTCCCGCCAAAGTCGGTGGTTTCAGATCTTGGCTTTTCGGCAAAGCCCGGACAACGGCTGAAAATGGAAACGCTTTCGGCCCGCCTGGCCCAACAGGGTTTTGAGCGCGTCGACACGGTCCGCGAAGTCGGTGAATACGCTGTCCGCGGCGGCATTCTGGATGTTTTCGTTCCCGGCGCCGACGAACCGGTCCGCCTCGACTTTTTCGGTGACACGCTCGAAAGCATCCGGCAGTTCGATGCCGGCAGCCAGCGCACGACGGTGCCGGCCAGGGAGTTTGCGCTCAATGCCATGAGTGAGGTGACGCTCGAGCCGGACACAATCAGCCGTTTCCGGCGCAACTATCTCGAGACCTTCGGCGCGGCCAACCGCGACGACGCGCTCTATGTGGCGATCAGCGAAGGCCGCCGGTATCCCGGCATGGAGCACTGGCTGCCCCTGTTTCACGACGAAATGGCGACCGTGTTCGACTACATCGAAGGCTTCAGGCTTTCGGGCGATCACATGCTGTCGGAGGCCGCAGGCGAGCGCCGCGCCCAGATACTCGATCACTACGAGGCCCGGCAGGCGGCGCAGAGCCTGGAAAAGGGCAAGGGTGTCCAGACCACGCCCTACAAGGCGATTGCGCCGGATCTTCTGTATCTCGACACACCGGAGCTGCAATCGGCGCTGGATCGGCGCAACGCCATCCGGCTTACGCCGTTTCACGAGCCCGAAAACTCGGCGCGACGGGTCATCGATCTGCCGGCGGTCACCGGGCCCCGATGGGCGGCCGACGCAGAGGCCGAGAAGGCGCCTGAAGGCCAGCGTGTCAATCTCTTCGAAAAGCTCGTCTCCCATGTCGGCAGCAAGCGCAAAGCGGGCCAGGAGGTCCTGATCACGGCATGGACGGAAGGATCGCTGGACCGTCTGCTGCAGGTCACTGAGGAACACGGGCTCGAGCGGATCCGGCGGATCGACAATTTTTCGGAGTTGGCAAAGCTCAAACCCGGTGAAGCGGCCGCGGGCGTGCTTGCAATCGAGGGCGGTTATGAGATCGGCGACCTTGTGGTCATCGGCGAACAGGATGTGCTGGGCGACCGCCTGGTGCGCCGGGCCAAGCGCAAGCGGCGCGGAGCCGACTACATCTCGGAGGTGTCCGGGCTCGACGAGGGCAGTTTCGTGGTTCATGCCGAGCACGGCATCGGCCAGTTCATCGGGCTGAGGACCGTTGAGGCAGCGGGCGCGCCACATGCCTGTCTCGAACTTCAATATGCCGGTGAGTCCAAGCTTTTCCTGCCGGTGGAAAACATCGAGCTGCTCAGCCGCTACGGCTCCGACAGTGCCGATGTGCAGCTCGACAAGCTCGGCGGCGTGGCCTGGCAATCGCGCAAGGCGCGGCTCAAGAAGCGGCTGCTCGACATGGCCGCTGGCCTGATCCGGATCGCGGCCGAACGGCACATGCGCGCAGCACCCGTGCTCGGCGCGCCCGAGGGGCTCTATGACGAGTTTTCCGCCCGTTTCCCCTATGACGAGACGGAAGACCAGATGGCCGCCATCGAGAGGGTGCGCGGCGATCTTGCCGCCGGCCAGCCGATGGACCGGCTGGTCTGCGGGGATGTCGGCTTCGGCAAGACCGAAGTCGCGCTTCGGGCCGCGTTCATTGCGGCCATGAATGGTGTTCAAGTGGCGGTGGTGGTGCCGACAACGCTGCTGGCGCGCCAGCATTTCAAGACGTTCACCGAGCGCCTGCGCGGATATCCGGTGCGCATCGCCCAGGCTTCGCGGCTGGTGGGCGCAAAGGAACTGGCGCTGACAAAGGCCGAACTTGCCTCGGGCAAGACCGATATCGTGGTCGGCACCCACGCGCTGCTCGGCAGCTCGATCAAGTTCGCCAATCTGGGGCTGCTGATCATCGACGAGGAGCAGCATTTCGGCGTCAAGCACAAGGAACGGCTCAAGGAGCTCAAGAGCGACGTCCATGTGCTGACATTGTCCGCGACGCCGATTCCGCGCACGCTTCAACTTGCCATGACCGGCGTGCGGGAACTGTCGCTGATCACCACCGCGCCGGTGGACCGCATGGCCGTGCGGACCTTCATCTCGCCGTTCGATCCGGTGACGGTGCGCGAGACCTTGATGCGCGAGCATTACCGGGGAGGGCAGAGCTTCTATGTCTGTCCGCGTGTCTCGGACCTCGAGGATGTGGCCGCGTTCCTGCGCTCGGACGTGCCGGAGCTCAAGTTCGCCGTGGCGCACGGCCAGATGGCGGCCGGCGAACTCGACGACATCATGAACGCCTTCTATGACGGCCAGTACGACGTCCTGTTGTCGACGACCATCGTCGAATCCGGGCTCGATGTGCCCACGGCCAACACCCTTATCGTGCATCGGGCCGACATGTTCGGTCTTGCCCAGCTCTACCAGCTGCGCGGTCGGGTCGGACGTTCAAAGGTGCGTGCATTCGCCCTGTTCACCTTGCCGGTCAACAAGACCTTGACCGCGACCGCCGACAAGCGGCTCAAGGTGCTGCAATCGCTCGACACACTCGGCGCGGGCTTTCAGCTTGCCAGCCACGACCTCGACATTCGCGGCGCCGGCAATCTCCTGGGCGAGGAGCAGTCAGGCCACATCAAGGAAGTCGGCTTCGAACTCTACCAGCACATGCTTGAGGAGGCGGTGGCGGAAGTGCGCGGCGAAGATGCGCTCGTGGACAGCGGCTGGTCGCCGCAGATCACCGTCGGCACCCCGGTCATGATCCCGGAGGACTATGTGCCGGATCTGCATCTTCGTCTCGGGCTGTATCGTCGTCTCGGGGAGATCACCGATGTCGGCGACATCGACAGCTTCGGCGCCGAGCTGATCGACCGGTTCGGGCCCCTGCCGATCGAGGTGCAGCACCTGCTCAAGATCGTGTTCATCAAGGCTCTTTGCCGGAAGGCAAATGTCGAAAAGCTCGATGCCGGTCCGAAGGGTGTCGTGGTCCAGTTCCGCAACAAGGAGTTTCCGAACCCCGCGGCGCTGGTTCAGCACATTTCCAGACAGGGCAATCTCGCCAAGATCAGACCGGATCAGAGCGTGGTTTTCATCCGCGACCTTCCGACGGCCGAGAAACGCCTCACAGGGGCCGCGGTGGTGATGACCCAACTTGCAGAGCTGGTCGGCTAGGGCCGGAAGCCAACGACATCAAAAAAGCCCCGCTCGATGAGACGGGGCTTTTGAGGTTGGCCGGCCGGACGGAAACAGCACTGTTGGCCAACGGGGTGGGGAGGAACTTCAATCCGCCTTGTCCGTATCAGTTGAAGGTCGGCGAGCCGTCATTGCCGGCGCGGTCGTAGTTGATCCGGTCCTGCGAGGCGGAAGCGTCGCCGATCGAGGCGGTCGCGGTGTAGTCGATGCCGCCTGCAACAGGGGCTTCGAAGGTCGGGGAGCCGTCATTGCCGGCACGGTCATAGCTGACGCGGTCGTTGGTCGGGGCGGTCACGGCAATCGGTGCGCCGCCGGTCGCAGCCTGCGGCTGATAGGCGTCGAGTGCCGAAGTCTGGGCGAAAGCGCCGGTGGAAGCTGCCAGGGAGAGGCTGAGTGCGATGATGATCTTGTTCATGGTCTTGGTCCTTGAGGGTTTGTCGTGAGCACAGGCTCAATCATGTTTCGGAAGCGGTTTGGGGATTGCGTCTTCGGGTGTCCTGGGGAGGCGGGGTCGGCCTGGAGGGCGCCGGCCCCGCCTCTGCAGGGAAATCAGTTGAAGGTCGGCGAGCCGTCATTGCCGGCGCGGTGATAGTTGATCCGGTCCTGCGAGGCGGAAGCGTCGCCGATCGAAGCGGTTGCGGTGTAGTCGATGCCGCCTGCAACGGGGGCTTCGAAGGTCGGGGAACCGTCATTGCCGGCACGGTCATAGCTGACGCGGTCGTTGGTCGGGGCGGTCACTGCAATTTCGGCGCCGCCGGTTGCGGCCTGAGGCTGATAGGCATCGAGTGCCGAGGTCTGGGCGAAAGCGCCGGTGGAAGCTGCCAGGGTCAGGCTGAGTGCGATGATGATCTTGTTCATGGTCTTGGTCCTTTGGTGTGTGTGTGTTGGTGTCAGTGTGTTCGTGTCTGTGTGTTCGTCTCTGGCGATGCGGACCGTGCGTTTCGTTCGCTTCACCGGGCCGCGCCGTCTCGATGAGCTGAATGTGGTGGACCAGCCGATGACTTGCGAACCACTTGGATGTGAACAGAGCGTGCGCGAGTTGTGATCGTTCCGGCGCGAATCTTTGAAACTTTTTCAAAAAGACAATGAAAACAATATCTTGAATAAGCCCTTCGTGCATTCTTCCGCCCGGATCGTCAACCGGACGCGACCCGCAGCGTTCACCATCGGGATGGCAAAGGGGCCCTATCGGGAGGTTTTTTGCGCTTTAAAAGATCAGGCTTGCCGGTCCCTCGGGAGGGGTTCGTGAAGCCACGGGGCGTCATTCTCACGCCCGATCACGTGTTTCGTGATTTCGGGGTGGGGTCCGTGATCGGAAAATGGACGTGCAGGGACTGCCGCGCAGCGCGAAAACGCATTCGCGGCGCTACGAAGTCGCTGTGAATGCGCAGGTCAGGGCCGGTTGCTACAGGGCGTTGTCATTCGAGTTTTCCGGCGCCTTCGGCTCCGTCGACTTCTCCTGAACAATCTTGCGCATGGCATCGGCAAGCGCTTCGGCCGGCTGTGCGCCCACAACCGCATATTTCATGTCCATGATGAAGCAGGGGACGCCGGTAACGCCCATTTGGCGAGCCTGGTCGATCTCTGCGCTCACCGCGTCCCGGTCGGCTTCGCCGGAGAGCAGCCTGGAAACGATCTCAGGATCAAGGCCTGCCTTCACCGCGGCATCGATGAGCACGGTGTCGTCTCCGAGATTCTTGCCATCCTCGAAATAGGCCTTGAACAGTTGTTCAACGACCGCATCCTGTGCAGCCGGGCCCTCGGTGCCGGCCCAGCGAATGACCCGATGTGCGTCGAGCGTGTTGGCTGATACCTTGATGTCATCGAAGGCGAAGGGGATCTTCTCCTCGGCTCCCGCGGCCCGGACCGACGCATAGGCCTTTTCGGCGCCTTCTGCGCCGCCGAATTTCTCCTCCATGTACTGGCGGCGATCCTTGCCCTGCTTCGGAAGCGTGGGATCAAGCTGGTAGGGCCGCCAGCGAACCTCGACGTCCATTTCCTTGCGCACATCCTCGAGGGCCGCCTCGAGCCGGCGCTTGCCGATGTAGCACCAGGGGCACATGACATCGGAGACGATGTCGATGGTGAGCGTGGGGGCGAGGGTCGGGACGGGAGCAGTCATGGATTTGCCTTTTCTGCCGAAAGCGGACGGTCTTGACGGGATCACGGTCAACGCATCCGCCAGGGACGCGTCAGCCGCACAACAGAGGGGTAAAGCTTGAACAAGGGTATCGTTTATTGATCCCGGGGCATACCCCGCCGCGGAAGCGGCGCGCAGAAAAACACCTGGTCGGTCCGTTTGAATGAACCGGTCATGTCCTTTCTCGGGATATTGAAAGGCGCCGGTCCGTTCGTGCCCTTGTGACGATGCCGCGTGATGCCGGACCCATCTGCGGCCGCTCCGGGCCGGGCTGACCACGCAATGTCAAGCGGGACGGTCAGAAGGCTGCGACCGACGGGACGGAGGCCCTGGGAATGCGGGATGCGAGCGGACGTCAGCGCGCTGCCGTCCGGTCCCACCACGCGGGCAAGTAATAGCCATAAAGCGGTGTCGGGGTGTCGGGTTCAACGATGCGGCTGCGGTGGGCAACCCAGGACTTGCCGAGGTGGAAAGCCGGGATCACGTAGTACCCGGACATCAGAACACGATCATAGGCACGAACGGCGGAATGGAAATCTTCCGCAGTCCTGGCATTGAGAAGCGCGTCGATGGCCGCGTCCACTGCCGGGCTTGCCGTGCCGGCGAAATTGAAGCTGCCCTGGATGTCCCGCGAAGCGCTGCCCCAACGGTTGATCTGCTCGGCGCCGGGCGACAGGGACGAACTGAACGCCTTCATGATCATGTCGTAATCGAAGGTCTGAGAGCGCTGCTGGTACTGCGCGTCATCCACCGTGCGGATCGACATTTCGATCCCGAGTGCGGCCAGTGAGCGCTGATAGGCTACGGCGAGTTTTTCCTGGCCCTCGTTCTGGGTCATCAGGGCAAAGCCGAATGGCTTTCCATCGGCATCGACCAGTCGTCCGTCCGCAATCCGGTAGCCTGCATCCTGAAGCAGTGTGAGCGCCGCACGCTGGATCTTGCGGTCACGACCCGACCCATCGCTAACCGGCAGTCTCCATTCGCCCTCCAGCATTGTGGGCGGCACGGCGTCCGGAAAGGCTGCCAGAATCTCGCGTTCACGCTCGTCTGCCGGTTTCTCATAGCTCGACAGGTCCGAACCGTCCCAGAACGAACGTGTCCGGGAATAGGCATTGTCATAAAGGCTGCGGTTGGCCCATTCGAAATCGAACAGAAGCGTCAAGGCGTGGCGGACCCGGACATCCTCGAAGATCGGACGGCGGGTGTTGAAGACGAAACCATACATTCCCGAAGGCGTCTGGCGGTCGTATTCCTTGCGGACGACCTCGCCATTCTGAACGGCCGGGAAATCATAATTCCGGGCCCAGTTGGTCGCGCTGCCGTCTGGATAGACGTCGAACAGGCCTTTCTTGAACGCCTCGAACTGCGAGGTTTCCGAGAGAAAGTACTCGACGGTGATCTCGTCATAATTGTCGATGCCGCGTTTTACCGGCAGATCCCTAGCCCAATAGTCGTCGCGGCGTTTGAAGGTTATCCGCTCACCGGCATCGATCTCGCTGATCCGGTAGGGGCCGGAGCCAATGCCGGGCTCAAGCGTGGACTGATCGAAGTTTTCCGGGTCGGTGGCGTGTTTGGGCAGCACCGGCGAGAGCGAGAGGATGAGCGGGAACTCGCGATTCGAATTCTCGTTGAATGTGAAACGCACCGAGAGATCGGACACCTTCTCCATTTTTTCCACCCGGTTGAGGCGGGTGGAGTAGGGTGGGCGCCCCTTGTCGCGGAGCAGTTCCATGGTGAAGATGATGTCGTCGGCGGTGACGGGCTTGCCGTCCGACCAGCGGGCCTCCGGATTGAGATTGTACTGAATGAAACTGCGCGCCTCGTCCCATTCGACGGTTTCGGCAAGCAGACCGTAGAGCGTGAACGGTTCGTCCTGCGAGCGCTGCATGAGGGTTTCGTAGACGAGATTGCCAAACTCCGGGTCGACAATGCCCCGTGCGGTCGTGCGCATGCTCTTGACGATGAAGGGACGCACACTGTCGAACGTGCCGACCACGCCGTAGCTCACCCGCCCGCCTTTCGGTGCGTCTGGATTGACGTAGGGCAGGTGGGTGAAATCCGCAGGCAGTGCCGGTTCGCCATGCATGGCGATTCCGTGGACCGGTTCCGCCAGAGCAACGCCTGAGCCGCCCAGAGCGCCCATTGCAAGTGCCATAAGAAGATTTCGCAGTCCCAGAGACTTTGCCAGTCCTTGTCGCATCGTCATTCCTTCCCGACCAGGATTTGGTGCCGGATCACCCTGATTCCCGGCTGGAAGATATATCCCGTGACCGGCAAGAGCCAGTTTGTCGAAGCAATCGGGCGTTTTTTTGCCGGCCCGTGGCCTGATGCTCTGGATATTGGCACCTTCCCGCGTTAACAGGGAGCGGAGAAAGCCTTGCTGTCGCCGCAATTTCCATCAAGAAGGCGCGACAGAAGCTAGAGGACGCGGATTCCGCGCGAATTGATCGGCGCAAGACGCGCGCATTTCAGGAGATTTGGAAGCCAATGAACGCCACCATGAAGACCGTATTCGCAACCATCATGTCTGCCGGCCTCGCGGCCGCCTTCATGCCGGCAACAGCGTCTGCACAGGGCGCCAACCAAGGCTGGTACAAGACCTGCACCAAACAGGAAGACAATGACGTCTGCGTGGTCCAGAACATCGTGACCGCGCCGACGGGTCAGCTTCTCACCGCCATCGGCCTGATCAACGTCACCGGCAAGGTGAACCGCATGATCCTGCAGATTACGGTTCCGACCGCGCGCCTGATCCAGCCCGGCGTCAATCTCCAGGTCGACGGCGGCCAGGCACAGCGGGTCGAATACGCGATCTGCATGCCCGAGACCTGCGTTGCCGAGGTTGTTCTCACCGATGCGATGGTCAACTCGTTCAAAAAGGGTGGCGAACTCGTTCTGACCTCGGTCAACTACCAGCGCACCCCGAACCCGCTGAAGATCTCGCTCGAAGGTTTCACGCAGGCCTGGGATGGCGACCCGATCGCCCAGTCCGAGCTCCAGGAGCGGCAGCGCCTGCTTCAGGAAGAAATGGCAAAGAAGGCTGAGGAAGCCCGCAAGAAGCTTGAAGAAGCTCAGGCTGAAGCCAAGAAGAACTGATCCGAAAGGCCTTGGTTGCCGAAAGGCGACCGAAGCCGACAAGCAAAAAACCCGGAAGCAAGCCTGCTTCCGGGTTTTCTTTTGACCTTGCGTCCGATCGCTGACCGGGAAATCCGGCAAGGCATTGCGTGGCGTTCGCTGGTCGGATCGCCTGAGACGGAACCCGCATCCGGCTTTGCCAAAACCGGTCTAGTGGCTCATTCTTTCCTTCGGGGTGTAGACACCATCGACCCTGGCCTCGAAGAAATCCCCGAGCTGCGGATGGCGGATCGGGACCTCGCTGTCATCGACCAGCAGGTTCTGCTCAGAGACATAGGCCACATATTCGGTTTCCTCATTCTCCGCCAGCAGGTGGTAGAAGGGCTGATCCTTTCGTGGACGCACATGCTCGGGAATGGCGTTCCACCATTCTTCGGTGTTGGCATAGACCGGGTCGACGTCGAAAATCACGCCCCGGAATGGGAACAGGCGGTGTTTGACGACCTGGCCGATCTGAAATTTGGCAAGTTTTAGCGACATATCGAATTTTCCTTTGCCCATGAAAATGGGTTGCCGGGACAAAAGTTCAACCGCCCGGACTTGACGGGGACCTTGAACGAACATAGCCCGGATCACGCGCCGGCCGGACTCTCCGGCGGGCAGAGCTGGGCACGACAGGCGTCTGACATGGCTGAAATCACGGGTTTGGTATTGCCGTTCTTCGGTCTGATTCTGCTTGGCTACATCGCCGCGCGGATTACGAAGCAGCCGCAGGAAGCGATGGGGTGGCTCAACACATTCATCATATATGTGTCTCTTCCCGCGCTG
Source organism: Hoeflea sp. (assembly GCA_965233445.1). Classification (GTDB taxonomy): domain Bacteria; phylum Pseudomonadota; class Alphaproteobacteria; order Rhizobiales; family Rhizobiaceae; genus Hoeflea. The sequence continues at coordinate 2,690,859 of OZ247491.1, read as the reverse complement.
TTCTTCAAGCTTCTTTCCCGCACGCCGATCGAGCAGCTGGCGCGGTGGGACTATGTGCTGACCAGCATGGTGGTCACCTACACGGTGTTCGCGCTGGTTTTCGCGGCCGCCATCCTGATCCGGCGAACCACCATCGGAATCGCGACCGTGCAGGGACTGGCCGGCGCCTATGGCAACATCGGATATATGGGCCCCGGCATCGCCATCCTCGCCTTCGGTGAACCTGCGGCGGTTCCCGTCGCGCTGATCTTCTGCTTTGAAAACATCATGCATTTCACCATAGCGCCGATGATGATGGCGCTGTCGGGCGGTGACAATCGCGGTCCGGGCGCCCTGGCGCTCAGCGTCGTTCGCAAGATCGCCTTTCATCCGTTCATCATCGCAACGGCGGTGGGTGTAGCAGCGGCCTGGATCGAATTCGTGCCGCCCGTGCCCGTGGGCCGGCTGATCGATTACCTGGCGCAGGCAGCGGCGCCGTGTGCGCTGTTTGCCATGGGTGTCACGCTGGCACTCAGACCGCTCAAGCGTGTGCCGGTGGAACTGGGTTTCATCGTTCCGATGAAACTCGTCGCCCATCCAATCCTGATGTATCTGGGCCTGAGCATTGCGGGCGATTTCGAACCGGTGTGGGTCTACACTGCCGTCTTGCTTGCCTCTCTGCCTACTGCGACCAATGTCTTCGTCATCGCGCAGCAATATTCCACCTGGGTCGAGCGCGCATCGGCAACAGTCCTGGTCACGACAGTGACAAGCGTGGCGACCGTTTCGGGACTGTTGTGGCTGATCACCAGCGGCACCCTCCCGCCGGACCTGTTCCCGGGATAGGCAGGCGCGTGAGTAGAGGCCGCGTCTGCCAGCGCGGTTCTGCTGGGGAAAAGGTTATCTCCGCAATTCCTGTCGCTGGGCGTTGAGCCGCTGATCAGCTGCTTTGCGCAGGTCTGAAAGGGTTTCGCGGACGCCATCCGGGTGTCATGCCCTCACGCATTGCAAGCATTCGCAGCGGCGGCAGCGTGGAAAGGGCGGCCAGCCCGCCCGCCCGCAGCGCCTGCATCGGCAGGAAATCGCTCAGCAGCGCACGATTGAGAAGATCCACGCCTGCTGTGCGGCTGGTGATGTCCAGGCAGCGCTTGCGGTTGTAACGTGATACGGCCTGCGGTGCGTGGACCGGACCGCCCGCGTCGGTCAACGAATCGACCGCCTGGATGATGTCGCGGAGGCCCAGATTGAGCCCTTGCGCACCGATCGGCGGGAACGCGTGGCCAGCTTCGCCGACCAGCATGGCACGACCGGTTCCGAACCGATCTGCAATCAGGCTCGACAACGGCCATGCCTGGGGGTCGTTCTCGACCTCGACCTTGCCGAGGATGGAGCGCATCCGGTTTTCAATTTCGATGTTGAGCTGCTTGCGGGAGAGGCTCAGGATGGCGTCGACGTCGCCGGGCTTGACCGCCCACACCAGACTTGAGCGGTTTCCGGGCAGGGGGACCTGCGTGAACGGACCTTCTTCGGTGTGGAATTCGGTCGATATGTCACCATGGCCGAGCTGGTGGCTGAAGTTCATCACCAGTGCTGATTGCGGATATGTCCAGCTGCGGACCTTGATGCCGACTGCTTCGCGCAGCGCCGAATTGCGGCCGTCTGCTGCGATGCAAGCCAATGCGCTTATGGCCGATCCGTCATCGATATGCAGGGCGATGCCGTCCTGATCCTGCAAGGCTCCGGTCAGTGCTGCCTCGAAACGCACAATTCCGGGTGTTTCGGCTGCCTTGCGATGCAGGGCGTCGAACAGCGGTTGGTTCGGAATGTTGTATCCGAAAGCGTCCAGATCGATCTCGCTGGAATGGAACTGGACCGGAGGGGCGCGGAAGAGCCGGCTCGTGCCGTCGAGGATCCGCATGGTGCGCAGGGGCGCGGACGAAGGCAGGACATCGTCCCACACACCCAGACGCGTCAGAAGGTCGACCGATTCGGAAAGCAGCGCCGTGGTCCTGCCGTCCTGACGTGGTGGCGGCGGGGCGATGAAGGCGACACTCCAGCCCTGGGCCGCAGCCAGAAGGGCTGCCACGGTTCCCGCGAGGCCGCCACCGACGACGGCGATATCGTATTGAGCCTGCATGCTTCTTACCCTTCAAATTCCAAGCGCCGATTGCAACGGAGCCATATCATCCTTTACATCGCGGGGACCACGGGTTCCATGGGATGAATTGGCGCATGTTCTCGCCGCACGATACCAATGATCCGCTTGCCGGACGCTTCGACCATCTCGACCTTCCGGGACGGGCGACGGCTGTGCTGGCGCGGCGGCCGGTGTGGCCGGTCCTCGTCATGGTGGCGGCAACCGCGGGGCTCGCCTGGTGGTTCCTGCTGACAATGGCAGGGTCGGTTGCCACACTCTCGGGCTCGGCACGAACGCTCGGGCCGGGGATGGCGCTGATCGCGCAGTTTCTCCCGGTCGACACGGGATCGTTCTTCGCGCGGATCGCCGACCTGTGCCTCTCCGCCGATGCGGGCCTACTTGCGGCAGGTAACGACGATGGTCTCGTGCTTCTGCCGGCGCTTGCGGCGATGTGGTTCGCCATGGCGGCCGCCATGATGCTTCCGACCGCGGCACCGATGATTCGCACCTATTGCGAGATTGCCGATACTGCGGCGGCCCGTGGCGCGCCGGTGGTTCACCCGCTGGTGCTGACTGCCGGCTATCTTGTCGTGTGGGCGATTGCTGCGGTTGTGTTTTCAGGTCTGCACCTGGTGTTGAGCACGATCCTCGGATCCGGCGGCGCCGCGCCGATCCAGGGCGGGATCGCAGGCGCAATCCTCATTGTCGCGGGTCTCTACCAGTTCTCGGCGCTCAAGGAGGCCTGCCTCACCAAGTGCCGCAATCCCTTCACCACGCTCTTCGCCCGGTGGCAGACGCGCGCAACGGGCGTGTTCCGACTGGGGATGGAGCAGGGGTTGTGGTGCCTGGGATGCTGCTGGGCGCTGATGCTGATCATGCTTGCCGTCGGAAGCATGAATGTGATCTGGATGGCGGCATTGACGCTGTTTACGTTTCTTGAAAAAACCGGGCAGGGTCGGATGACAAGTCGTGTTGCGGGCGCAATAGTGACCTTGTGGGGAACGGCGCTGATAATCGGTTCCGCGACTTGATACCGGGAGGCATGAATGGCTGACGTGGAATGGGCTTTGAAGGGAGAACTGGTGCTGTCATGCAATTGCACCGTGTTCTGTCCCTGCGTGCTTTCGCTCGGCCAGCATCCGCCCACGGAAGGCTATTGCCAGACATGGGCCGGGTTCAGGGTCGACGACGGCTATTACGGTGATACCGATCTGTCGGGTCTCAATCTCGGACTGATCATGGAGATTCCGGGCTACATGAGCCGCGGCAACTGGACCGCCGGACTGTTTGTAGACAAGCGTGCGTCGATCTATGCTACCAAGGCATTCACGCGGATTTTCACGGGCAAGGCTGGCGGCACCACCTCGCTCCTGTCCATTCTGGTCGGAAACTTCCTGGGCGTGCAGCAGGAACCGATCAGCTACGAGGTCGAGGACAAGAAGAGGATCGTCAAGATTCCCAAGATCATAGATGGAATTGTTGCACCGATCCCCGGCAAGAAACACGGCGAGGATACGGTGATATCAAATTCCGAATACTGGATTGCACCGGAGATCATCGTTGCGAAGTCCGAGCGGTCGAAGATGCGCGCCTTTGGCCGCAACTGGAATTTTGCCGGGCGTTCGGCTGAAATATGCGCTCTGGACTGGAGCGGTCCGAACTGAAGCGTCACGCTCAATCGCTGACACCATCCAACCGCCCCGGGAGGGCTCAGGCGGCATGAAACTACCGTTCAAGTATCGCCGCGTGCCCTACGCGGAGATCCGGGCTTTTTCCGTTCACATCCTGACGGCCAGCGGTTCGTTCATGGCATTTCTTGCACTGGTCGCGGCGGCGGAGAGCCGGTTTGTCGATTTGTGGTGGTGGCTTGGCCTGGCGCTGCTGATCGACGGCATCGACGGTCCGATCGCCCGCAAGCTCAATGTCAAGGAAGTGCTGCCGAACTGGTCGGGCATCATGCTCGACAATGTGATCGACTACGTGACCTATGTGTTGATCCCCGCCTTTGCGCTCTATCAGAGCGGCATGATCGGTGAACCGCTTTCCTTCGTTGCCGCGGGCCTGATCGTTGTCTCGAGTGCGATCTACTATGCGGATATGGGCATGAAGACCGACGAGAATTTCTTCTCCGGGTTTCCCGTGGTCTGGAACATGCTGGTCTTCACACTGTTTGTGATCAAGGCTTCGGAGACGGTCGCGTTCGTGATCGTCCTGATTGCCGTGGTGATGACCTTCCTGCCGATCAACTTCCTTCATCCCGTCCGGGTCGCGCGCCTTCGGCCGATCAACCTGACGATTTTCGGTCTCTGGTCGGTGCTTTCGGGGTATGCGCTGCTGCTGCATTTCGACAGCCCGGAATGGCTCATGTGGGCGGTGATGCTGATCAGCGCCTATCTGTTCGTCATCGGAGGCATCATGCAACTTTTTCCCAAACTCGGTCGGTGAATGCCACATGACCGGTTTGGGGCACATCTGTCGTCGGCTTACAAAGGCAGGAGATCAGGATCATGAAGGCTAATGTGGTGTCCGCCCATGGCGGTCCGGAAGTTCTCGAATGGCGTGATCATGAGGCCGGCAAGCCCGGTCCCGGCGAAGTGCTGCTTCGGCATGTCGCGGTCGGTCTCAACTATATCGACGTCTATTTTCGCACCGGCCTCTATCCGGCGCCCAATGGCCTGCCGCTGGTGCCGGGCAATGAAGGCGCCGGAATCGTGGAGGCCGTCGGCGAGGGCGTGACCAGTCTGAAACAGGGCGACCGTGTCGCCTACGCAGGACCGATCGGTGCCTACGCCGAAATGCGTGTGATTGCCGCCGACCGGCTGGTCAAGGTCCCCGAAGGCATCGGCCTCGACGAGGCCGCCGGCATGATGCTCAAGGGCATGACGGCTGAGTACCTTCTGCGCCGGACCTTCGAGGTCAAGCCGGGTGATACGATCCTGTTCCATGCGGCTGCCGGCGGCGTCGGCCTGATCGCGGGCCAGTGGGCGAAGGCGCTCGGCGCCACCGTGATCGGAACCGCTGGTTCGAAAGAGAAGGCAGAGCTTGCTGCTGCCAATGGATATGATCACCTGATCAATTACCGGGACGAGGATTTCGTCGCCCGGGTCAAGGAGATCACCGGTGGCAAGGGTGTCGACGTGGTCTATGATTCGGTCGGCAAGGACACGTTTTCGGGATCTCTCGACTGTCTGCGTCCGCGGGGCACCTGGGCAAGTTTCGGACAGTCCTCGGGTCCGATCGATCCCTTCAACATCGGGATCCTCTCCCAGAAGGGATCGCTATACGCCACCCGCCCGACTTTGTTCACCTACATAGCCAGCCGCGCGGAACTCGAGGCCTCGGCGGCCGCCCTGTTCGAGGTCGTCGGTCGCGGCGATGTCAAGATCAGGATCAACCAGCGGTACCCGCTTTCCGACGCTCAACAAGCCCATGCGGACCTCGAGGCGCGAAAGACCACGGGAACGACGGTGTTTGACGTTTGAGAGGGGCCTGATTGCTGGTGCCGAGACTTGTGGCGGTCCGGGGCCTGTCATTGAAACACTCTCTAGATAAAGTTTAAAATCGATCGCAATTGATGCAAAACGCGAAAGACGGATCCGGGCGGGCATTGAATTTCAAGACAATTTCGGTTGCGTTTTTCTGGTGCGGTGCACAATATTGCGGTTGAAAAGGATCCGGCCGCGCAATTCGCTTTCGCGTGGTGCCTTGAAATTCGCCGCCAATTGGTGAAGCTGGTTTTCTACGCATTTTTCGGGAGCGCCGCAAAGTTGGGCATTTTTCCGGATGGGGATGCATGTCAGGGGGTGACGTGAACACAGAGACGACCGTTGTGCCGCTGCTTGAAACACGGGGACTTACCAAGATTTTCGGCAGTTTGCGGGCATGCGATGGCATCGATCTCGCCATAGCTCCGGGCGAGGTTCACGCGCTCCTGGGAGAAAACGGCGCCGGCAAGTCCACCCTCGTCAAGATGCTGTTCGGCGTCCTAGATCCCAGTGCCGGCGAAATCCTGTGGAAGGGCAAGCCTGTCCGGATCGGCAGTCCCGGCGAAGCCCGCGCCACCGGGGTGGGGATGGTGTTTCAGCATTTCTCGCTGTTCGAAGCGCTCACGGTTGCGGAGAACATAGCGCTTGCTCTCGACGGCAATGTGCCCATCGAAAGGATCTCCGACGAGGCGCGGCGGCTTTCGGTCGCATACGGCCTGCCGCTCGATCCTTCCGCCCATGTGGCCGACCTCTCGGTCGGTGAACGCCAGCGCATCGAGATCGTGCGGGCGCTCCTGCAGAACCCCGAACTGATCATCCTCGACGAGCCGACGTCCGTGCTCACGCCGCAGGAGGCCGACAAGCTGTTCGAGACACTTGCGAAGCTCAAGGCGGAGGGGCGTTCGGTACTCTACATCAGTCACCGTCTTGAGGAAGTGCAGCGGATCTGCGACCGCGCAACGGTCCTGCGGCACGGCAAGGTGACAGGCGCCTGTGATCCCCGCCAGGAGACACCGTCGTCGCTGGCAAAGATGATGGTGGGCGGCGAGGTGCCGCAGATCTCCGACGCCGGGTTGGGCGAACCCGGTGAAATCCTTGTCGAGATCAAGCGGCTGAGTGCGCCGTCGCGGTCACCCTTTGCCGTGGCGTTGCGTGATATCGATCTGACGGTCCGGGCCGGGGAAGTGGTCGCTATCGCCGGCGTCGCGGGGAACGGGCAGAGCGAACTGTTCGACGTCCTGTCGGGCGAAGTGCGTGTGGCGGATCCCGCCGCGGTGACGATCCGCGGCAAAGGCGTCGGCCACAAGGGTATTACCGACCGCAGACTGATGAGCTGCGGCTTCGTGCCGGAAGAAAGACACGGACACGCCGCGGTCCCCACCATGCCGTTGACCGCCAATCTCATCCTGTCGCGGCATACGTCCGATCGCGAAACCTTTCTGTCCGGCGGGCCGGTCGGCCTGATCAACACCGGAGCGGTGGCGAGGGTCGCGAAACGGATTTCTGAAGCCATGGATGTCCGCAAGTCCGGCGACGATCCGGCAGCGGGATCGCTGTCCGGCGGCAACCTGCAGAAGTTCATCGTCGGACGCGAACTCGATCGCAAGCCGCTGGTGCTGGTCGTCAACCAGCCGACCTGGGGCGTCGACGCCGGAGCCGCGAGCCGCATCCGGCAAGCGCTGATCGACCTTGCGAAGAGTGGCTCTGCCGTCGTTGTCATCAGCCAGGACCTGGACGAGGTGTTCGAAATTGCAAACCGTATTGCAGTCATCAACGAAGGGCGTCTTTCCGCGCCCGAACCCGCCAAGACAATGACGCGCGAACGGATCGGGTTGTTGATGGGCGGCTTCCACGACGGCACCGGTCAGGCCCATGCGGAGGCAGTCGATGCGCATTGAACTGAAGAAACGCGACGGGCTGTCATCGCTGTTTTCCATTCTCTCGCCCTTTATCGCCCTGGCCTTGACGCTGGTTGCAGGGGTCATCCTGTTCCTCGTCTTGGGCAAGGATCCGGTCAGGGCGCTGTACAGCTTCTTCATCGAACCGCTTACCGAGGTCTGGTCGCTACATGAACTCGCGATCAAGGCTGCGCCGCTGATCCTGATCGCGGTGGGCCTTTCGGTCTGCTTCAGGTCCAACAACTGGAACATCGGCGCCGAGGGGCAATTCATCATCGGCGCCATGGCGGGCTCGATCCTGCCGGTGGTGTTTCACGGCTGGCAATCGCCGCTGGTGCTGCCGCTGATGATGATCTTTGCCATGATCGGCGGAGCGGCCTACGCGGCCATCCCGGCCTTTCTCAAGGCGCGGCTCAACACCAACGAAATCCTGACCAGCCTGATGCTGGTCTATGTCGCGCAACTGTTTCTCGACTGGACGGTGCGCGGCCCCTGGCGCAATCCCGAGGGGTTCAACTTTCCCGAGACCCGCAACTTCCATGACTACGCGGTGCTGCCGCGCATCATCGAGACCGGCAAGACCCACTGGGGCTTCGGCTTCGCGCTGATCGCCGCGTTGGTCCTGTGGTTCATCATGCGCCGGACCCTGAAGGGGTTCGAGATCACCGTGCTTGGCCAATCGGCTCGGGCAGGGCGGTTTGCAGGGTTCTCCGACAAGAAGATGGTCTATTTCGCCTTCCTGCTTTCAGGCGCACTCGCCGGGCTTGCAGGCATATCCGAGGTGTCGGGCTCGATCGAGCAGCTTCGTCCGGTGATTTCTCCCGGCTACGGCTTCACCGCCATCATCGTCGCCTTCCTCGGAAGGCTCAACCCGCTCGGGATCGTGGCGGCCGGTCTCGTCCTGGCCCTGACCTATCTCGGCGGAGAGGCGGCGCAGATTTCGATCGGGATCACCGACAAGGTGACGCGGCTGTTCCAGGGGCTGCTGCTGTTCTTCGTCCTGGGCTGCGACACGCTCATTCACTACCGCATCCGGATGGTCTTCGGCGCGGCGCAGAAAGGGAGTGCCGCCTGATGGACATGACCCAGGCAATCATCCTGACCATCATCACAGCGGCGACGCCGCTGTTGCTTGCCGCGATCGGCGAGCTTGTGGTGGAACGCTCGGGTGTCCTCAATCTTGGCCTCGAGGGCATGATGATCATGGGCGCGGTCGCAGCCTTCGCGATTGCCCAGCTGACCGGATCGGCCTGGCTCGGCGCGCTGGGAGGGCTGGTCGCGGGAATGCTGTTTTCGCTGTTGTTCGGCTTCCTGACGCTGACCCTGGTCGCCAACCAGGTGGCAACCGGGCTGGCTTTGACCATTCTCGGGCTCGGACTGTCCGGAATGATCGGTGAGGCTTTCATCGGCTTGCCGGGGCTCAAGCTTGCGGCGATCGAAATCCCGCTTCTCTCCGACATTCCGTTCGTGGGGCGGATCCTGTTCAATCAGGATCCGATCTTCTACATCTCGATCATTGCCGTGATCGGGGTCAACTGGTTCCTGTTCAGAAGCCGCGCGGGTCTGCGTCTCCGGGCCATCGGCGACAATCATTCATCGGCCCATGCGCTGGGGGTGAAGGTGGTTCGGACGCGCTATCTCGCGGTGATTTTCGGCGGCGCCTGTGCCGGTCTCGCGGGTGCGCATCTGTCGATCGTCTACACGCCCCAATGGGTGGAGAACATGACGGCGGGGCGTGGGTGGATCGCACTGGCGCTGGTCGTCTTCGCCTCCTGGCGCCCGGGCCGAGTGCTGATCGGAGCCTATCTGTTCGGTGCGGTATCGATCGGTCAGCTTTTTGCACAATCGCGCGGCATCGGAATTCCCTCGCAGTTCCTTTCAGCACTTCCCTATCTCGCCACGATTGCGGTACTCGTAGTCATATCGTTGAATCGGAGAATGACGCTGATCAACACGCCGGCCTCGCTCGGCAAGCCTTTTGTTCCGGAACGGTAGCGCAGACTGCCACCGGACTGTTTTACAACAACCAACCAGACAGGGTGCAACTCATGAAAAAAACACTTCTCTCTCTCGCAGCCGCCACCGCGCTTGCCGGATTTGCGATCCCGGCCAGTGCCCAGGGCATGGACAAGGTCAAGGCATGCTTCATCTATGTCGGACCTGTCGGCGACTTTGGCTGGTCCTATCAGCATGACCAGGGCCGTCTCTATGTCGAGGAAAAGCTTGGCGACAAGGTCGAGACCGCGTACCTCGAAAGCGTGCCGGAAGGTGCGGACTCCGAGCGTGCGCTCGAGCGTTTCGCCCGGTCAGGCTGCAACATCATCTTCACCACCTCGTTCGGCTACATGGATGCGACCAACAAGGTTGCCGCGGACTTTCCGGACATCAAGTTCGAGCACGCCACCGGTTACAAGCGCGAACATCCGAACGTCGCGACCTATGATTCGAAGTTCTTCCAGGGCCGCTACGTGATCGGCCAGATCGCAGCGAAGATGTCGGAAACCGGTTCGGCCGGTTACATCGCCTCGTTCCCGATCCCGGAAGTGATCCAGGGGATCAACTCCTTCATGCTCGGCGCGCAATCGATCAATCCCGATTTCGAGCTCAAGGTCGTTTGGGTGAACACCTGGTTCGATCCGGGCAAGGAAGCCGATGCGGCCAAGGTTCTGCTCGATGGCGGTGTCGACGTCCTGACCCAGCACACCGATTCCACCGCACCGATGCAGGTGGCCGCGGAACGCGGCGCCCATGCCTTCGGACAGGCATCGGACATGATTGCATTCGGTCCCGAGACCCAGCTCACGGCGATCATCGACGACTGGGGTCCGTACTATGTCGAGCGCGTCGAGGCGGTGCTTGACGGCACCTGGGAACAGCAGGCGACCTGGGCCGGCATGGCCGAGGGCCATGTGGTGATGGCGCCCTATACGAACATGCCCGATGACGTGAAGGCGATGGCGGAAGAAACCGAAGCCAAGATCACTTCGGGCGAATTCCATCCGTTCACCGGACCGATCATGAAGCAGGACGGCAGCGAATGGCTTGCCGAGGGTCAGGTTGCGGAAGACGGCGAACTGGCCGGGCTGAACTTTTACGTTCAGGGCATCGACGACCAGCTGCCGCAGTAAGACGCAGCAGAGATATCATTGACTGCAGACATGGATCGGGGGCGGCCGCAAGGACCGCCCCCTCTCTCGTTCCGGGCCTTTTTTGGTGTTATTCCGCCGGAACTATCGATGCCCGGCCGGTGCGCGGCAGGAACCGGCCAACCGGGGCAAACAGCGCCCGAACGAGTTTGCGTGCGCGCGGTTCGACGCTTGTCGCGATCCACCAGCTCACGGCGAGGGATGCTGTGAGGGCAAGGCCGGCAGCGAGCCATTTGCCCATTGACGGGGTCGACACATTGATCAGGATGTAACCGGCGTTCTGGTGAACGAGGTAGAGCGGATAGCTGATTGCGCCCAGAACAAGCATCCAGGGTCCCGCAGCAATCCGGCTGCCGAGCAGGACTGCGACCAGGAACACGGCGATGATCGCGCCATTTGCAATGATCAATTGGAGCGCAGATCCGGAGTCCCCGAGACGGAGCAGGACGTCGAGCCTCTGGATTTCCGCCGCATGGAAGGTCAGCACCATGGCGGTTCCCGCAAGCAGCAGGCGCCAGGCGGTGGCTCCCTGGTCGCTCAGGCGCCAGACCATCGCACCGAAGGCGAAATATGCGCCGTACTCAGTGAGAAAGAGAAGTTCGACCCCCCGCGATCCGACAAGCAGATTGTTGAGTAGGATCAACACAAGCCAACCCGACACGGCGAGCTCGGTGTGGCGCGGCAGTGCGCCTGTGAAAAGGCCGATCATGACCCATCCGTAAAAGATGATCTCGATGACGATGGACCAGTAGGCGCCATCCATGAACGGCTGGCCGAATGCCGGCGCAAGCATGGTCAGATTGGCAATCCACTGCGCCAGATCCGTGGTCATCGGCGCCTGTGCCCACCAGGCCATGACGATCGCGGTAATGGTCATCGCAACCAGGTGCGCGGGGTAAAGGCGCGCCACCCGACCGACAGCGAAACCGTACCAGTCGCGCCCGGAAGCCGACCAGATGATCACGTAGCCAGAGATCATGAAAAACAGATTGACCCCGAGATACCCCAGCGAAACCGCGTCGCCGGCGTTTCCGTAACCTGTCGCGAGATAACCGCCTTCGACCGCGCCGCGATAGAGATAGTGATAGAGGACGAGCACAGTCGCGGCTGCAAAGCGCAAGAGATCGAGGAGACCGTTGCGGCCTGATGCCGAGGGATGGTGCGAGGTGTCGAGCGGGGCGCGGGACATGCGGATCTCCGGGTTGAGACCGGTGCACAATACCGCAGATTGAAACGCCGGGCTTGATAACCCGGCGTTAAGCTTAAGTGTAAAGGTTAAGGCGGCTCAGGCCAGCCCGTGCTTCTGCACCGATGCCCAGGCATCGTCGAGGGTCTTGCGCGCGGAGGCGATCAGTTCGTCAGTTTCCTCTTTCGTGATCGTAAGAGGCGGAGAGATGATCAGGCTGTCGCGCACTGCGCGCATGATCAGTCCGTTGGCAAAGGAATGATCGCGCGCGATCGTTCCAACCTTGCCCTCGTTGGCGAAGCGCTTGCCGAGGTCCGACTTGTCGGGAATGAGTTCGAGGGCGCCAACCAGACCTTTCATGCGGGCCTCGCCGACCATCGGATGGTCGCCGAGCCCGAGCCAGCGCTCGCGGAAATACGGTCCGATATCGTCCCGAACCCGGTCGACCAGTTTTTCGCGCTTCATGATGTTGAGATTGGCGATTGCCGCCGCGCAGGCGGCGGGATGACCGGAATAGGTGTAGCCGTGATAGAACTCGCCGCCTTTTTCATGGAGCACGTCGGCGACACGGTCTGACACGATGACGCCGCCCATCGGCAGATAGCCTGACGTCATGCCCTTGGCGATAGCCATCAGGTCGGGCTTGGTGCCGTAGGTGTCGGCGCCGAACCATTCGCCGGTGCGTCCAAAGCCGCAGATCACTTCGTCGGAAACGAACAGGATGTCACGCTCTGAGAGAATGCGGCTGACTTCGGGCCAGTAGGTGGCCGGGGGGATGATGACGCCGCCGGCGCCCTGGATCGGTTCGGCGATGAAGGCCGCGATCTTGTCCTCGCCGATCTCGTCGATGGCGCGGCCCAGTTCGCGCGCGGCCCAGACGCCGTACTCGTCCTCGCTCATGCCCGTCTTCATGCCCTCGCCGAACCAGTAGGGCTGCGCGATGTGGTGGATGCCGGGGATGGGCAGGTCGCCCTGACCGTGCATGCCGCCCATGCCGCCAAGCGAGGCGCCCGCGACCGTGGAACCGTGATAGGCGTTCTTGCGCGCGATGATGGTCTTCTTCTCAGGCTTGCCCATCAGGTCCCAATAGACCCGTACAAGCCTGAAGATGGTGTCATTGGCATCGGAGCCGGAGCCGCCGTAGAACACCATGTTCATGTGATCGGGCGCGAGGTTGGCAATGATTTCCGACAGTTCGATCACCGGCGGGTGGGTGGTCTTGAAAAAGGTGTTGTAATAGGAAAGCTCGCTCATCTGGGCGCGAACGGCCTCGGCAATCTCCTGGCGGCCGTGACCGACGTTGACGCACCACAGACCTGCCATGCCGTCGAGCAGGCGGTTGCCATCGGAATCCCAGAGCCATACACCATCGGCGCGGGTGATGACCCGCCGTTCGTCCACCCCGAGTGCACCGTGATCGGTGAAGGGATGAAGGTGATGCCGGTGGTCGAGAACCTTGAGATCGTGAGATGACACATTGACGCGCATAGATTTTTCCTGATTGGTTCGCGGGAGTGCCAACCACCGTTCCGGTTGGTCCCGTAAATTGACTCTGTGCACAAATACCCAGTGCGGACACGCGTAGCAAGCAATGCCCGCGCGGCAATCGAGAACCCCGAAGGGACATAGGTGAGACGATGCGCGACAGCGCCACCAAAGAGAGCAACACCGCCGCTTTTGCAAGCAACGAAGAGGCGGAGCGTTTCCTCGCTGAAAATCCGGAAATCGAATCGGTCGATTTTCTGATTCCGGACATCAACGGTGTGATGCGGGGGAAGTGGGGCCCGGCGGAAGCGCTGGGGAAGGTCGGGCATCCGGGCATCAACATGCCGCTGTCGATCTTCGGGCTCGACATCTGGGGCAGGGAGGTGGAATCCACCGGCATCCACATCGAGACCGGCGATATCGACGGCTATTGCCGGGGGGTGCCCGGACGCATCAACAGGGCTCCGTGGGCGCCGCGCCCTTCGGCGCAGGTGCTGATGTCGATGTACACCGAAGCGGGCGAACCGTGCGAAATCGATCCGCGCAACGCCCTGCAGCGGGTGATGAACCGCTTTGCCGCCAAGGGTCTGAAGCCGGTGACCGCCTTCGAGCTCGAATTCTACCTTGTCGACCCTGCAGTTTTCCAGCGCTCCGGCCGCATGGGCAAGGATCACGGGCCGGGGCCGGACCAGCAGCAGATGTACTCGCTTTCCGAACTGCGCGGGCAGAGCGAACTGTTTGCGGAGATCAGATCGGCCGCCATGGAGCAGGGTCTGCCCATCGACACCATCATCAAGGAGGCCGCGCCCGGGCAGTTCGAGGTCAATCTGAAACACCGCGACGACGCGATGGCGGCGGCAGACGATACGGTCCTGTTGCGCCGGCTGATCACGGAATGCGCCCACAAGCACGGTTTACGGGCCACCTTCATGGCCAAGCCATTCCTGGAGTGGCCAGGCAACGGCATGCATGTGCATGCAAGCATTCTGGATGCGGACGGCCAGAACATCTTCGCCGGAGAGGCCGGCGACCAGCGCCTGCAGCATGCGGCAGCGGGCCTGTTGGCAACGCTCAAGGACACATTGCTGCTCTATATTCCCGGATTCAACGGCTACAGGAGGCTGCAGCCTGGGTCTTATGCGCCCACGCGGATTGCCTGGGGACGCAACAACCGCTCGGTGGTGGTGCGCGTTCCGGCTTCGGACGACAAGGCGCGGCGGCTCGAACACCGGATGTCCGGAGCCGACGCCAATCCCTATTTCGTGCTCGCAGGCGTCTTGGGGGGAATGCTCGAGGGGCTGGAAGCCGCGATGGCGCCGCCGCCGCCTGTCGAGGGGAACGCCTACAATGTTCCGCTGCCGCAACTGTCCGACGACATGGACGATGCGATCGAGGACTTCGAGCGCTCGGACTTCATTCGCCGGCTCTTCGGGCCGGAACTGAGGCGTATCTTTGCCGAAATCAAGCGGGAGGAGCTCAAGGCCTTCGACAACGAGATCACGCCGCTCGAAAGGTCGACCTATCTGTGATTTTGTCGCAGCGGAAGAACATGGGTTAAGGTTTCTTTTTTTTGGAATTGAGATAAATAGGCGATCAACAATTTGATCTAGGACAAGGAAGGACGTTCCGGCGCCATGCGATGAAGGCGCGAAAGCCGCACCACGCCCGATTCCGGGTTGAAGCGTATTGAGATGTTTTGCATCTTGTCCGGGACATGCAGGGAAAATGCCATGAATTTTGAAGCGTTCTTCGAGGAAAAGCTTGGCGGGTTGCGCGAGGCCGGCAATTATCGGGTCTTTGCCGACATCGAACGCCATGCAGGCGCCTTTCCCCGGGCGACACGCTACCGGGCCGACGGCACCACGCAGGACGTGACCGTCTGGTGCTCCAACGACTATCTCGGCATGGGGCAGAACGCGATCGTAACCGGGGCCATGAAGGAAGCCATCGAGCGCTGCGGCGCGGGCGCCGGAGGGACCCGGAACATCTCCGGTACGAATCACTATCATGTGCTTCTGGAGCACGAGCTTGCCGATCTTCACGGCAAGGAAGACGCGCTGATCTTCACGTCGGGCTACGTCTCGAACTGGGCCGCGCTGGGAACCCTTGCCGGAAAGATCCCCGGCATGATCGTCTATTCGGACGCGCTCAACCATTCATCGATGATCGAGGGCATCCGCCATTCGCGCTGCGAAAAGCGGGTGTTCAAGCACAACGACCCGGAAGACCTGCGGCGCCTGATGGCGCTCGATGATCCCGCCGCCCCGAAAATGGTGGCTTTCGAGAGCGTGTACTCGATGGACGGGGACATCGCGCCCATCGCGGCCCTCTGCGATGTCGCTGACGAATTCGGCGCAATGACCTATCTCGACGAGGTTCACGCTGTCGGCATGTATGGCGAGCGTGGCGGCGGCATTGCCGAGCGTGAGGGCATCATGGACCGCCTGAGCGTCATCGAGGGCACTCTGGGCAAGGCGTTCGGCGTGATGGGCGGATACATCACCGGATCGCGCGCGTTGTGTGACTTCGTCCGCAGCTTTGCGTCCGGCTTCATCTTCACCACAGCCCTGCCGCCGTCACTGGCCGCGGGTGCTGCGGCATCGATCCGGCATCTCAAGGCGAGCCAGCTGGAGCGCCGGCGTCATCAGGATACGGTCGCGAAGGTGCGGAAGGCCCTGGATGCCTGCGGAATTCCCCACATGCCGAATCCGAGCCACATCGTTCCGGTGATGGTGGGCAATGCTGCCAAGTGCAAGTGGATATCGGATGTCCTGATGGACAATCACGGCATCTACGTTCAGCCGATCAACTATCCGACCGTGCCGGTGAAGACCGAACGGCTGCGGATAACCCCGACACCGATGCACACGGATGCAGACATCCGCCATCTGGCCGGCGCGCTCAACGAGTTGTGGTCGCAATGCGCCCTGGCGCGAGCCGTCGCCTGACAGGGCGCCCCAACTTACAGGGCGCCGACCGAACAGCGTCACGATTTCTTCTGTAGGCCCGTGGCAGGTGAGGTCCTTCGCGGGAGAGTTACTTCGCGGGCGGGTTCCGGACGGGCGCACAGAACAGCGTGTAGAGAGTTCCGACGATCGCCGTGACTTCCTGGTTGACGATCGAATAGAAAATCATCCGGCCTTCGCGGCGGGTTGCGACCAGCCCGTCGAGCCGGAGCCGAGCGAGTTGCTGCGAAACCGCGGCCTGGGGCATCGAGAGTATCTGCTCGAGTTCCGAAACCGATTTTTCCCCCTCCGACAGGATGCACAGAATCATGAGCCGTGTTTCGTGGCTCAACGACTTCATCAGTTCGCTTGCCTTGCGGGCCTGACCGAGAAGCAGGTTGAATTCCTCTTCGTTCATGTCCGGATTGATCTTGGGCAATGTCATCGTGGTTCACTCGATTGGGGCGGCTTATGGGGCGAATTGGCAGGACGCGCCGGATTGGCGCGGCAGCCGCGGCGGCGCGCGGCCATGAATTTCTAATCCGGCGCTGGCTCCCGGGAAGCGGGAGGCGACAACACACCGGATTTCTAGCTTGAATTGTGCACCGCGCGCAATATCACGACCGCGCTTTTCGCGCTGCGGCAGTGTTGCGGGCCGTCTGTCACTGCCGAACTATTTCCTTGCCCACAGTCGCTTTCAGGTCTTACTGTTTGATCAATCTGCAAGTCCTGCTGTTCTTCGGTGACCGTTCGGGCGGTCATTGGAGATGTTGTCCAGGTCGCCATCGATCGGTCGCATCGGATTCGGGAGTGTTCTCATGTCTTTGTTTCGTAACGGTTTCATAGCGCTGTTCTTGATCATTGCGTGCGGAACAAGCTTTGCCCAGGACGGTCCTCGGCGCATCGAGACGACCTCTGATGCGGATTATTACGGATTTGATTTGAGGACCGTGCGCGATGTCGCGCTCGACCAATGCAAGGCGGCCTGCCTTCAGGATTCGCAATGCAGGGCGTTCACCTACAACACAAACGCCAACTGGTGCTTTCTGAAATCGGACTACAATACGGTCAACCCGTTCGTCGGCGCCATTGCCGGCCGTGTGGTCGGTGGCGGGGAGCCCGATATCGGCGCCGCGCCGCCGCTGGACTTTCTGTCTGCATCGATGCTGGACCGGGCGCGCGGCTACAGGGAAGAAACGATCGCACGCAACGCGGGTGTATCGACCCAGGGTGCTGGCGAATTGCTGCGACAGGCCGAGGCGACGATTGCAACCGGCGACATGCGCGCCGCCGTGCGAGGCTTCGCGTTGGCGGTTGCGGTCAATCCGGAAAGAAGTTCGACATGGGCAGAACTTGCGCGGGCGCTCAACCGGTATCAACCGTCTTACGCCGCATCTGTTCGACAAGTCAAGAATGATGCGATTTCCGCGGGCATTACCGCCTACCGGACCTCGCGCACCGTGCTTGCGCGCGCGGATGCGCTGGCCGTGCTGGGAGAAGCACTCGAGCAAGCCGAGGTCTGGCGTCCGGCCTTGTCTGCCTATCGCGAGAGCCTCGAGTTGCGGGAGGCTCCAGCCTTGCGCGTCGCCTATGAAGACCTCCGCGCACGGCGTGGCTTTCGCGTTGTCGACAGCTCGATTGACGCCGAGAGCACCACGCCACGCGTGTGCATCCAGTTCTCCGAGGATCTCGTAGGCGGTCAGGACTATTCGCAGTATGTCAGCATCGACAACGCCAATGATGTGGCGATCGAAACCGACAGACGCCAGATTTGCGCAAACGGTCTTGCGCACGGCCAGCGCTACCGGGTGGTTCTGCGTCAGGGACTTCCATCTTCGGTGGAGGAGGTTCTGGAGGCACCGGTCGAGCTGTCCCTGTATGTCCGCGACCGCGCACCCTCGGCTCGCTTCAGCGGTTCGGACTTCGTTCTGCCTGCAAAGTCACGGCTTGGCGTGCCGCTGGTGACCATAAATGCGCCCTCGGCGGACCTGAAAGTCTACCGGATCGGCGAACGGGCTTTGGCCGGCGTTCTGTCCGGATCCGACTTTCTGCGGCAGCTCAACAGCTATTCGCTTGAAATGATCGGTGAAAATGTCGGCGTGCCGGTGTGGGAGGGGGCGGTTGACGTGGACCAGCCTCAGCAAAACCGCGAGGTGACCACAAGCATCCCCATCGACACGATCCTGCCCGAGCGCGAACCCGGCGTCTACCTGATGACCGCCAGAGCCCAGGGGGACATGAGCGATGACTGGGAGCCGCGCGCGACGCAATGGTTCGTGATCTCGGATATCGGCGTCAGCACGTTTGCCGGGGAAGACGGACTTTCGGTGTTCCTGCGTTCGCTTGCCTCGGCCGAGCCGCTCGGCGACGTGTCGCTGACACTGCTGGCGCGCAACAACGAAATCCTCGGTGAAGCGGTCACCGATGCCGATGGACAGGCCGTGTTCCAGGCAGGTCTGATCCGCGGGCTTGCCGGACTGGCGCCGGCGGCCCTTCTTGCCAAGGGACCGGACGGCGATTTCGTGTTTCTCGATCTGACGCGAGGCGGATTTGATCTGTCCGATCGCGGTGTGACCGGCCGGCCGCTGGCCGGAGGTGTCGACGTGATGGCATGGACGGAACGCGGAATCTACCGTGCCGGGGAGACGGTCCATCTGAGCGCGCTTGCCCGTGATGGCCGGTCGGAGGCACTGGCCGATTTGCCCTTGACCGTGATTGTTCAACGCCCCGACGGTCTTGAGGACCGTCGCGTTGTTTCGGACGGAGCCACCCTCGGCGGTCATGTTCTCTCACTCGACCTTCCGGAAAATGCAATGCATGGCGGCTGGCGTGCGGCCTTCCATATCGATCCGAAGAGGCCGCCGATCGCCGAAGCCGCGTTTCTGGTCGAGGATTTTCAACCCGACCGGATCGAGATCGATCTGGCAGCAACCGATGGCCCGGTTGAACCGGGCGAGGCGGCCGAAATCACCGTGAACGGGCGCTACCTCTACGGAGCTCCGGCGCAGGGGTTGAGTACGGAAGGCGAGATCCTGCTCGGGCGCACGCGCAGCTTGGCGGAGTATCCCGGCTACGAATTCGGGCTGGCCGACGAGGAGATGGAGGACACACGGATTGCACTGGACGGTCTTCCGGTTCTCGACGACAGCGGCGAGGCCACGATTCTCACAGACTTCGGTGAATTGCCGTCCACCACCCAGTTTCTCAATGCGAAGGTGACCGTTCGCGCCTCTGAAAACGGCGGCCGCGCGGTCGAAAGATCCGTTGACCTTCGGATCGGCGCCAAAGGTCCGCATATCGGAGTCGATCCGCAATTCGACGACGGTCAGGTTCCTGAAGGCGGCGAAGCGGCATTCCGCGTGATCGCGGTCGACGCAGCTGGTGACAGGATCGCCATGCCGGGCGTCTCCTGGTCGCTTGTGCGCGTGGAACGGAACTATCAGTGGTACGGCCAGGGAAGTTCCTGGGATTACGAGGTTGTCGATTTCACGACAGAAATTGCCGACGGCGAAATTGACCTGAGCGAAACCGACGCGGTTTCCGTGTCAGCGTCCGTGGACTGGGGCCGTTACCGGCTCGATCTCATTGGCGATGACGGCGCGGAAACAAGCATCCTTTTCGATGCCGGGTGGTATGTCGAGGCCAAGTCGATCGAGACCCCGGACGGTCTCGAGGTCGCCTTCGGCAAGGACAGATATTCGGTCGGCGATATCGCAGAGCTGCGTATTTCTCCGAGGTTCGCGGGCGAAGCGCTTGTGACGGTTGGATCGGAACGGTTGATCACGACGGTTACAGCGACGGTAGGCGAGACAGGCGCCACGATCCCGCTTGAGGTGACCGAGGATTGGGGGGCTGGCGCTTATGTGACGGCAACGCTATTCCGGCCTTCGAACGAGGACCGTTCGCGCATGCCGATGCGGGCGATCGGCGTGAAGTGGCTGTCGGTGGAGCCGGGAGACCGCCAGCTTGACGTGTCGCTTGACCTTCCGCAGCAGACCGAGCCGCGCGGGGAGTTTGCCGTCCCTGTCGAGGTCGCGGGGCTTGAGGCGGGCGAGACGGCTTATGTGTCCGTCTCGGCGGTCGATGTCGGCATTCTCAACCTCACCGGTCACGACGTCGCCGATCCGGAAAGCTGGTATTTCGGCCAGCGCGCTCTCGGCCTCGAAATTCGCGACCTTTACGGTCGGCTGATCGATGGCTCCGCGGGTGCGACCGGCCGGATCCGCAGCGGAGGTGACGGTCCGATGCTGCGCTCGGAGGGATCGCCGCCGCGCGGGGATCTGGTCGCGTTCTTCGAGGGGCCTGTGGAACTTGATCGGGACGGCCGGGCGGTGGTTCGGTTCGACATGCCGCAGTTCAACGGCACGGTGCGGGTCAATGCGGTTGCCTGGAGCCGAAAGGGTCTCGGGCACGCCACGCAGGACGTCATCATTCGCGATCCCGTGGTGATCACCGCCAGCCTGCCCGAGTTTCTCGCGCCCGGAGACCGCTCGCAGCTGCGCATCGATCTGGTCAATACCGACGGCCCCGCCGGAGCCTACCAGCTTGAGGTCTTCACTGCCGAGGGGCGTGTGAGGTACGGCGATGACAGCCGTCGCGAGATCGATCTTGCCTCCGGTGCACGATCAAGCCTTACGCTGCCTCTTGAAGGTCTATCAAACGGAGCGGACACACTCTCCGTTGTCCTGCGCGGCCCTGACGGGCTTTCGCTTGACCGCGAGGAGCGGATTACCGTGCGCCCGGCCGCGATGCCGGTGACGACAAAGCGCGTGATCAGCCTCGCCGGGGAGGGCGGAACCCTGCGCATCGACGGTGAACTGCTTGCCGACAGCCTTCTCGACGGCGCATCGGTGACCGTGGGCCTGACGCGCAATGCCGCTTTTGACGTGGCTTCGCTGCTGATGGAGCTCGATCGTTATCCCTATGGTTGCGCGGAGCAGACGGCGAGCCGTGCGCTGCCGCTTCTGTACCTGAGCGATTTCGGCGGGATCGAACGAGCCGATGAGGCCGCCGAGCTCAGAGCCCGCATTGACACCGCCATCTCGCGGCTTGTCGCCTACCAGTCCGCCTCCGGCGGGTTCGGCCTATGGGGGCCGGGGCAGGGAGATCTCTGGCTCGATGCCTACGTCACCGATTTCCTGACCCGCGCGTCGGAACAGGGCTTCTCCGTTCCGCCGGTCGCAAGCCGGTTGGCGCTCGACAATCTGCAGAATTCACTGGCCTACACGACGGATGTGAGCTCTGACGGCAGCGGCATCGCCTATGCGCTCTATGTGCTCGCGCGCAACCGAAAGGCCGCGGCCACGGATCTTCGTTACTACTCGGACAGCCAGATCGAGGCATTCGACCAACCGCTGGCTCGGGCACAGATCGGCGCGGCACTTTCGCTTTACGGCGATGCGCAGCGGGCGAATGCGAGCTTCCTGTCCGCATTCCAGCACGCCCGATCGACCGCCGGTCTGGTCGGCGGGCGGGACGATTACGGATCGAGCCTGCGGGACGGTGCCGCCATGCTGGCGCTGGCAGCTGAATCGACGCCGACACCGGGTATCGTTCCCGAACTGATCAGCTTTGTCAGCAACGCCCGGTCCGCACGTCAATCGACCAGCACCCAGGAGAATGCGTGGATGGTTCTCGCTGCCCGCGCGATTGCCGCGGGAAACCGCGCCATCAGCGTCAACGTCAACGGAAGGACCTACTCGGGAGCCTACGAGACACGGATGAGCGGTGAAGCCATCGCTGCCGATCCACTGACGATCGTCAACCAGGGGACGGCGCCGATCGATGCGGTGGTGACGACCATTGCAGCCCCGCGCCAGCCGCTGAGCGCAGGCGGGACAGGTTTCGACATCGCGCGGAGTTACTTCACGCTTGATGGACAGCCGGTGTCAATCAGCCAGGCACGCCAGAACGAGCGCTACCTCGTGGTGCTGGAGATGCGGGAGATCAATGCCTGGACATCGCGCGTGGTGGTGACCGATCTTCTGCCGGCGGGCTTCGTGATCGACAATCCGCGGCTGGTGGGCAGCGCGGAACTGGGGAACTTTGCCTGGCTCGGATCGGTTTCCGCCAGCCATGCGGAATTCCGCAAGGACCGGTTCATGGCCGCATTCGACCGCAATGCGTCCTCCAACCGCAGCTTCCGCGCAGCCTATGTCGTGCGGGCCGTCACTCCGGGGACCTATTCCCATCCCGCGGCCGTCGTTGAGGACATGTACCGGCCGGAACTTGCCGCAAGGACCGCAACAGGAGTGCTCGAGGTGCTGGGCGCGCCATGACCGTCGTCTCTCGGTTCAGACCCGGCAGGCGACTTTGCCTTGCAGGGCTTGCCGGTTTTGCAATCATCGCGGCCGCGCTTTTTGCGGTTGACCGGGCGGACCGTGCCTATCCGCCACCCCTTGACGCGGCGCGCGAATTGTCGACCGAAGTGGTGGATCGGGACGGGCTGCTATTGCGGGCGTTCACGACGCCTGAGGGGCTCTGGCGTCTCCCGGTGCGGCTCGAAGACGTGGATCCCCACTATATCAACATGCTGATTGCCTATGAGGACCGGCGGTTTCGCAGCCATTTCGGCATCGACCCGATCGCGATGGCGCGAGCGTTCCTGCAGCTGGTCGCAAATGGCGGCCGTATCGTTTCGGGCGGCTCGACAATCACGATGCAAGTGGCACGGTTGATCGAGCCGCGAGCGGAACGGACGGTTCCGGCCAAGATCCGGCAAATGGCGCGTGCGCTGCAGATCGAGCGGCGACTGAGCAAGGACGAGATCCTCAGCCTGTATCTCACGCTCGCTCCCTACGGCGGAAACCTCGAAGGAGTGCGCGCGGCGAGCCTTGCCTGGTTCGGGCGCGAACCGTCAAAGCTGACGCTGTCGGAATCGGCGCTGCTCGTGGCGCTGCCGCAATCCCCCGAGGCGAGGCGGCCGGACCGGAACCCGGCTGCGGCGGAAATCGCCCGGAACCGCGTTCTCGAACGCATGCAGCTTGCAGGGCTCATTCCGGAAAGCGAAATCGCCCGTGCCTCGCGCTTGCCGGTCAACGGCGGCAGGCGTCCCATGCCTGATCTGGCGGCCCATTCTGCCGAGCAGGCGCGCGCCTCGCGGCCGGAGCAACAAAAGCTTGCACTGACACTCATGCGCGGCGTGCAATCGCGACTTGAGGTCCTTGCATCGGAAACGGCGTCCCGGCTGCCTCCGAAAGCGTCTCTCGCCATGGTTCTTGCCGACGGCGAGACAGGAGAGATACTCGCTTCGGTCGGCTCTACCGGTTACCACGATGCCGGCCGCTCGGGCGCGATCGACATGACCCAGGCGGTCCGTTCGCCGGGATCGACGCTCAAGCCGTTCATCTACGGTCTGGCGTTCGAGGATGCGATCGCGGATCCGGAGACGCTTATTGACGATGCGCCGGCAGATTTCGCCGGTTACAGGCCGCGCAATTTTGACCGCGGCTACATGGGAGAGGTCAGCCTGCGCGAGGCACTGCAGATGTCGCTCAACGTGCCGGCGGTGCGGCTTCTGGAGGCAGTCGGTCCGCAACGCCTCCTGTCGAGGCTGAAGCGTGGCGGTGTCAGCCTCGATCTGCCGCCGGGTGGCGCGCCGGGACTTGCCATCGGTCTGGGCGGCGCCGGCATCAGCCTGCGCGATCTCGTCCAGCTTTACACCGCATTTGCCAATGAGGGCAGGGCGCAAGCTCTCAGGGACGAGATGGATTCCCTGGCGTTGCCGCGTCTTTCCCATCCTGTTCTCGATGACCGGGCGAGATGGCGGGTTGGAGAGATCCTGTCCGGTGTGGCGCCGCCCCAGGGCGCGCCGCGAATCCCTATCGCTTACAAAACCGGCACGTCCTACGGCTACAGAGACGCCTGGGCCGTGGGGTTTGACGGTCGCCATGTGCTCGGGGTCTGGGTGGGACGGCCCGACGCGTCACCGGTCCCGGCGATTTCCGGGATCGGCACCGCGGCCCCCTTGCTGTTTGACGGTTTCGCCCGCGCCGGTCTCAAGGCCGTCGCATTCTCGCCCAAGCCTGAAGGCCTGGTGGTACGAACGCGCGGGCAACTGCCCTTTGCACTGAGAAAATTTGGGCCCCGGGGCGAGCCCGGCCTGGCACGTTCCGCAAGCTCGCAAGCACCGACCATCGTCTATCCGCCGGAGGGCGCCCGGGTGATGCTGAGCGAGCGGAGTTCCGGGGGGCTCTCGCCGCTCGTCATCAAGCTGCAGGGTGGAGCCGGACCGTACCGGCTGATCGCCAATGGAACACCGGTCGAACGCCCGAGCCGCCGAAAGACGATCAACTGGACTCCCGACGGCGCAGGCGCTTCGACGCTGACCGTGATGGATGGGGAGGGCCGCGCGGCGAGCGTCAACGTCTTCATCGACGCCGACGGGTGATCGCACGCTCCGCGCTGGTTTCGCGAAATCCATTCTTAACGGATTTCAAGCATCCTCGGGGCGAGAGGCTTTGAAATTTCGCCGAGAATCGCCGGCTCTGCGCCTCTTGCACGTCAATCATGCAAAATGGGCATAGAAAACGGTTCGCACTATGGTTGAAACGGTGCTGTGAATAGGATAGGTGCGAATTGAACCAGAGAATTCAGGCTGAAGAAACGACAGGAGGTTGCAATGATCACACGTGATGATCTTATCCGTGAATACAACGCACGCGGCGGCAACCTTCCGGCGCTTATCGTGGTGTATCTGACCATCGTGGCGACGATGATCGCAACAGCCCTCTCGATGGTCTGACCCCAGATCGTTTGAGAGTCGTTTGAGAGCTTTCATGGACAAGGCCGCCGGATCCCGGCGGCCTTTTTCAATGCTCCCATCGGGGAGAAAGGCGCTGCACCGAAGCTAGCCCTTGACGTCGGCGGCTTCGCCGACATTGTCCACGCCGCGTTCTTCAAGAAGCGTGGTGAGCCAGTTCGGATCCATTTCGGGGACCGATGACAACAGAAGATCCGTGTAGGGATGGTGAGGCGGCTTGAACATCACGTCCTTGGGACCCTGCTCGACCACCTTGCCGTTCTGCATCACCACCACCTCGTCGGCGATCGAACGCACGGTCGCCAGATCGTGGGTGATGAACATGTATGCGAGGCCCAGTTCCTTCTGCAGCCGGTCAAGGAGCCTCAGAATTCCTTCGGCCACCAGCTGATCAAGGGCGCTCGTCACTTCGTCGCAGATGATGAACTTGGGTTCGGCCGCGAGCGCGCGGGCAATCCCGATCCGCTGTTTCTGACCGCCCGAGAGCTCTGGAGGATAGCGGCTGTAGTATTTCGACGGCTCGAGTTCGATCAGATCAAGCAGCTCATCCACGCGCTGCTTGAGCGCCTGCCCCTTGAGGCCGGAGTAGAACTGTGCCGGTCGGCCGATGATTTCGCTGATCCGGACCTTCGGATTGAGCGCGGTGTCGGCCATCTGGTAGATCATCTGGGCCTGCCGCAGCTGGTCGCGGGACCGGTCCTGATAGCGCGGCGGCAATGTCTCGCCCTCGAAAAGGATCTCGCCATTGGAGGGCGGCAGCAAACCGGTGATGACCCGGGCTGTGGTGGACTTGCCGGAACCGGACTCGCCGACCACGGCGACCGTCATGCCGGGGTAGATGTCGAAAGACACGTCATCAAGGACCTTGACACCGCCGGTATAGGCAGCATCCACATTCTTGACCGACACCACGGGCAGGGTGCCGTCGGTCGGACGGGACTTCTGCGGCCGCTTGAAGCTTCGGACCGCCCAGAGGCTCTTGGTGTAGTCCTCCTGGGGATCGTCAAGCATCTTTTCGGTCGAGGCTTCCTCGACTTCCTCGCCCTTGAGCAGGACCTTGATGGTGTCAGCCATCTGCGCCACGACGGCGAGGTCATGGGTGATGTAGATGGCAGCCGTGTTGAACTGGTCGACAATGTCCCGGATCGCGGCCAGCACCTCGATCTGGGTGGTGACGTCCAGGGCGGTTGTCGGCTCATCGAAGATGATCAGATCCGGACGGCAGGCCATGGCCATGGCGGTCATTGCACGCTGCAACTGTCCGCCTGAGACCTGGTGCGGGTAGCGGAAGCCGATCTCCTTTGGATTGGGCAGACGCAAGCGCTCATAGAGCTCCATCGCGTCATCCTGCGCCGCAAGCCGCTTCTGGATGCGGTAATGGACCGGCGCCTCGGTGTGCTGATCGATGATCTTGTGTGCCGGGTTGAACGAGGCGGCAGCGGACTGGGCCACATAGGCGATCCGCGATCCGCGCAACGCCCGCCGCTCGGTTTCCGAAGCCGTCGTCAGCTCCATCCCGTCAAACTCGATCGATCCGTCGGAGATCCGCGTGCCGTCACGGGCATAGCCCATGGCTGCCGCGCCGATCGTCGACTTTCCGGCTCCCGATTCACCGATCAGGCCCATGACCTCACCACGATGCAGGGTCAGGTCGACGCCCTTGATGATCGGGACCCAGAGCTCGTCCGATGCGGAATAGCCTTCGATCTTGAGATCACGGATCTTGAGAAGGATGTCCTTGCCCGAAAACTTGCCCATCTTATTGCTCCTTCAGGCCAGAGGACCGGAACAGCATCCAGTCGACCACGAAATTTACCGAAACCGTCAGAAGCGCAATGGCGCCGGCCGGTATGAGTGGTGTGATGTCGCCGAACGAGATCAGTGTCGCATTCTCGCGGACCATCGACCCCCAGTCCGCCGTCGGCGGCTGGATCCCGAGTCCGAGGAAGCTCAGGCCCGCAATCAACAGGAACACGAAGCAGAATTCGAGACCGAATTCAGCGATCAACGGAGCCGTCGAGTTCGGCAGGATTTCCTTGCGGATGAGATACCAGTCTCCTTCGCCGCGCAGCTTCGCAGCCTCGATGTAGTCCATGACCACGATGTTGCCTGCGACCGCTCGTGTGAGGCGGAAGACCCGCGGCGAATAGATCACCGCAACCACGACAACGATCACGGACAGGCTGGTGCCGAAAATCGAAAGCATCAGAAGTGCGAAGATCAGCGATGGCACCGACATGATCACGTCGGCGGTACGGCCGGCCAACTGATCGAACCAGCCCCCCTTGACCGCCGCGAGCAACCCGCCGACCGCGCCCATGAAGAACGCCAGCAGGGTTGCCACAAGCGCCAGGCCAACGGAATTGCGCGCACCGTAAATGATCCGGCTGAAGATGTCGCGTCCGAGCTGGTCCGCGCCCAGCAGCATGTTCTCGTCGGGCGGAGCGAAGGTTGCGGCAATCACCTCGGCTTCACCGTGCGGTGCGATCCAGGGCGCGAAGATGCCTGCAATCGCATAGGTGAAGATCACAAACATCCCGAAAGATGCGGTCAGCGGTGCGGTGCGCAGTTCCTTTGCCAGGCCCGGACGGGAGAGCTGAATCAGGAACTCCCTGAAGGCGAAGGAGACGCCCGCGGCCAAGGCCAGAAGTCCGGCCGCGATGGTGACCACGCGCAGTGCGGACACCCCGCCGATGATGCCGATGACGAAAGAGAGCAGCGTCAAGGAAAACAAGAGCATGAATGCCTTGTTGTTCTTGTAGTAGGCCGCGAGGCAGGATGCCGCGATCAGGGCGGCATAATATCCGATTACAAACATGTTCATTTCTCCGCCCTCACTTCGGATGCCGCAGACGCGGATTGGTCAGAATTGCACCAACATCCGCCGCGAGGTTGAGGAGAATAAAGGTCGCCGCGAAGACCAGGCAGCAGGCCTGGACAATCGGGAAATCGCGTTTTGCCACGGCATCAACCAAAAGCTGGCCGATCCCGGGATAGACAAACACCACCTCGACCAGCACCACGCCGGTGATGAGGTAGGCGAGGTTGAGAGCGACCACATTGATGATCGGCGCCCAGGCATTCGGCAGCGCGTGCCTGACGATCACCTTCCAGGGAGGGGCCCCCTTGAGGCGTGCCATCTCGATGTAGGGAGACGCAAGCAGGCTGATGATCGCGGCGCGGGTCATGCGCATCATGTGCGCTGTGACCACAAGCACGAGCGTCAGCGCCGGAAGGAAGGTTCTGTGCAGGAGTTCTCCCAGCGACATGCCGTCCCTGAGGTTGGCCAGGGCAGGGAACATGCCCGTGTTGACCGCGAAGTACAGGATCAGGATGTAGCCGAGAAAGAACTCGGGCGAGGAGATCGATGTCAGCGTGAGCACGTTGGCGACCCGGTCAAAGACCGAATTCCGCAGCAGCGCCACAATCACGCCGAGAAGAATGGAGATCGGGACCGCAATGACCGCGGCATAGGCGGCGAGGAACAGGGTATTCCTGAAACGCGGCGCGATGGTGGAACTGACGCGCTCGCCCGAAATCAGGGACGTGCCGAAATCGCCTTGCAGGGCACCGCCGAGCCATTGGAAGTAGCGCAGGGGCGCGGGTTGATCGAGACCGAGCTGCTCGCGCATCCTGGCCACCGTTTCCGGTGTCGCACCCTGTCCGAGAACCGCTTCCGCAAGATCGCCCGGCAAGAGCTCGACGGCAAAGAAGATCAGGATTGAAACCACCAGGAGCGTCAACGCCCCCAATCCAAGCCTCTTTAGAACGAGTCTTGAGATATCCCCCATTTATGTCCCTCCCGGTTCGCGCCGGTTGTTTTTCGGTCCGATCAGTTCGTCTGACCCTTTTTGACCGATGTTTCTGTGTCTGTCTTGCGTCTTGATCCGGGGTTCCGGAGTCATGGCGTTCCCGGCGCATTGGCTGCGCCGGGAACAAGCTCTACGTCACATTCAGGAGGTGAACCACCAGCGGCTCGCCGCACGCGCACCATCGCTTTCCCAGCTTGCAGCCAGGTTTTCGGGGGTGCCGACATTGCCGCGGGCCCCGTAGACGAAGTTGTTGAAGAACGGAATGATGGTTCCGCCGTCGTCACGCGCCAGCATGGCCATTTCACGGTACATCTCCGCGCGCAGGCTCTCATTGAGCTCGGCCTTGGCCTGAAGAAGCAGTTCGTTGAAGCGCTCGTTCTGCCAGTGGCTTTCGTTCCAGGCTGCGTCATCCTTGTAGGCCAGCGTGTACATCACGTCCGGCGTCGGGCGCGCGCCCCAGGAGACCAGGCAGAACGGCTTCTTGAGCCAGACGTCCGAATAGTAGCCGTCATTCGGCTCGCGGACGACCTGGACATTGATGCCAGCCGCCTTGGCCTGCTCGGAGTAAAGCACTGCCATGTCGACGGCGCCGCTGCTGACGCTGTCGGCAGTCGAGATGCTGACCGACAGGCCTTCGGCGCCTGCCTTCTTCAGCAGCGACCGCGCCTGATCCGGGTCATACTCACGCTGCGGAATGCCTTCCGGCCAGTACGGCTGTGCCGGCGAATGGTGGAAGTCGTTGCCCTTGGTGGCGGCGCCGAACAGGATCTTTTCGATGATCTCGTCACGGTTGATCGCCAGCTTCAGCGCATTGCGGACGTCGACATTGTCGAACGGCGCAGTGTCGCAGAACATCGGCATGGTAATCGCACCGGCGGAGGGCACGTTGAACACATTGATGTTCGGGTCACGCTGCAGCAGGGCCATGGTCTTGAGATCGACCTGAGAGACCGAATCGACGTCGCCGGTCACAAGCGCGGTCTGGCGGGCGTTGGGATCGTTGAGCGTAATCATCTCGACATTGTCGAACCACGCACCTTCGCCATGCCAGCCATCGTGGCGGCTGAGGCTGAACTGAACGCCGAATTCGCCGCTGTCGATCTTGTAGGGGCCGGAGCCGTCACCGGACTGCCAATCGATGGTGCCGTCCTCGTTGGCCGGGCAGATGGCAAGGTGGTAGTCCGTCATCAGCCACGGGAAGTCGGCATTGCCGCGGACCAGCTTGACCTTGACGACATAGTCGCCGTCCTTGGTGATCTCGCTCACGTCGGTCAGCAGCGCCTTGGCGGCAGAGGTGGTCTCGTCGCCGCGATGGTGGTTGAGCGATGCGATGACGTCGTCGGCAGTCAGCTTCTTGCCGCTGTGGAAGGATGCGTCCGGGGTGATCTCGAAAGTCCACTCGGATGCGTCTTCGCTTGCCGTCCAACTGGTGGCCAGATCCGGTCCAAGCGATCCGTCGCCGTTGATCATGGTCAGGTAGGAGCGATGCGTATGGCCGAGGAAAATCATGACGCGGGTCAGATAGGTTCCCGGATCGTGCGTATCGGATGTGTTGCCGTCATGGATGCCCCAGCGGAATGTACCGCCCCTCTTGGGCTCCTGCGCGTGGGCGTTGCCGGTCCACAGGCCGGTGGCCGCGGTCGCCGTAAGACCGGCGGCCAGCGAATAGTTCATGAAGTCACGGCGTGATATCTGGCCTTTCCGGGCTCCATCCGCAATCCTTTGGATCAGTTCGTTGTTCTTCTTGGACATAGTTTCTCCCAGTTGGTCATCATCTGCGTTGCGGTCGGCGAGGTGCGCGCGTGGCGTCCCTGACAAAACCGAAGCTCAATAGCGTCAACGCAATTTAATATTCGTCACGGTGCATAAAACACCATGCCCTTAGCAAACCATGATCTTCGAGCCTAATCCACCCCCGGCGGCGATGATTGTTCCAGAAAATCGAAGCATTGTTCGACAGGAGACAATCATCTGATTGTGCAATATTATATCCCGTTTTTTCTTGTTATTCTTTTATATCAGGTTTTTGTTCTTCAATTGTGAAAACAATAGATCGAGAAAAAGTCGATTGATTACATTGACTGCGCTGAATTGCTTTGATCCCGGAAGGGCGATTTTTATAAGCTCCGGAACAGGTGAAATGCCGTTTTTGCCGCAGCGCAGCACCGATTCGGGTTGCGCGTCGGTTTCAGGCCCTCCGACGAGTGGCGGCCCGGCGGCTCGCGGGCGTCATGCGCTCTGCGCAACCCCTGGGCGCAAGCGCTCTGTTGCACGCAGGCGCCGGCGCGCCGGATTTGACCCGATCAGCCGTCGACCAGGGCGCCCCGCTGTCCGATAACTCTTGCAGCCAAGTTGGCTCCGCTTGCCAGAGCAGGCGGCAGATCGCCGGACCGAAGGTAGCTTGCGAGAAATGCCGCGTTGAAGCTGTCGCCGGCGGCTGTCGTGTCCACCACGCTGGTCACGGGTTCTGGCTTGAACGTTCGGATGGTTCCGCGATCAAGCGCAAGCATCTCACCGGGCCCGTTCTTGACGACGACGATCGGAACGCCCCGACCTGAATATCTCCTCGCGGTGTCCTTCGTATCGCGATCTCCGAACACGAAGGCTTCGTCCTCAAACGAGGGCAAGAGGATGTCACTGACAGCTGCCGCGTCCATGACAGCAGCGCGCATGGTATCGGCATCCTCCCAAAGGCGGGGCCTGAGATTGGGATCAAAGGCGATGGTCGCGCCGTTCGCACGGGCCTCGGCAATCGCCGCAAACAGTGTCTGGCGTCCCGATGGCGGCAGAATGGCGACCGTGATGCCTGAAAAATAGATGAGATCGGCAGTGGCGAGGCCGGACCTGAGAATGTCGGCGTCGTCGGCAAGGCGACGGGCCGCGGATTCCGAACGCCAGTAGGCAAAGCTGCGCTCTCCATTGTCGAGTTGAATGAGGTAGAGGCCCACCGTGCGGCCCGGCATCCGCCGGATCAGATCGGTCTTGATGTCCGATCCGTCAAAGAAATCGACCATACGGGCGGAGATCGCGTCATCACCCACGGCGGTGAAGTAGGCGACGTCCCAGTCGTTCCCGAGTTCGCGGCGCGCATACCATGCGGTGTTCAGCGTATCACCCGCGAACCCCATCCTGAAATCGCCGCCGGCGGCCGGAGCCATTTCGACCATGCACTCGCCGATGGAGAGAAAGCGTTTCATCATGTCTCGGTCTCGTCGGCGAAATAGCGTTCATGGTCGGCGCGGATTCGGATGATCTGGATCTTGATCCGCGAAAGATGCTCATGCATCTGCTGCATGGCCAAGGCCTCGTCGCGGGCGCGGATGGCTTCCATGACCTTCAGATGATCCCCATAGGCATCCTGAGACGCGAAGGCAAGTGAGAGGAACCGCACCCGATCCATGTGAGCCTTGTTTTCGCGAATGATGTCCCAGGCGAAGCCGAGGCCTGAGCGCTCGCAGATCTCCTTGTGAAACTGGTCGTCATAGTCATGAAAACTGACCGCGTCCCTGGCCTCCACTGCCTCGTGCTGCCGTTGCAGGATCTCCTCGAGGGCGTTCATGTCATCAACGGAGAGCTCCCTGCACGCGGTGCGAACGGTTTCAGCCTCGATGGCGCTGCGGATGAAGCGAGCCTGGAGAACGGCGGTCTGCGATATCTGCGACACAAGCGTTGCCCGTTGCGGGCGGATCGAAAGGAAACCCAATTTCGACAGGCGGTAGAATGCGTCACGGACCGGCTGGCGCGACACGCCCAAAGCCTTGGCGACCTCCACCTCCGACATCTTGGTTCCCGGCGGCAGTTCAAGAAGCAGGATCTGGCTGTGAAGCTTGTCGAACACGGTGTCTGCGACCGATGGCCGATTGAGCGGTTCGAGCGTCCGCAGGGGCGATGATACGGACATGATTTCACTCCGTTGACTTGATATGCATACTAGCATATTACATTACCAGATTGATTGGAAGTCCGTAAGGTTCGGACGCTTCGGGGGAGGATTAGGGTGACACTGTTGGCCTCTGACAGATTGTTTCCGGTGGAGCCGCAGACGCGCGGAATCGCACGTGAACTCTATCAGACGGTTGCCGACAAGCCGATCATCAGTCCCCATGGCCACACCGATCCGCGCTGGTATGCGGAGAACAAGCCGTTTCCCGATCCCGCGCAACTGTTCATAACGCCGGATCATTACGTATTCAGGATGCTGTTTTCCCAAGGGATCAGCCTTGAAAGCCTCGGCGTTCCCCGTTCGGATGGCGGGGCGACCGAAACCGACGGCCGCAAGATCTGGCGGCTGTTCGCCGAGAACTACCACCTGTTCCGGGGAACGCCCTCGCGGCTGTGGCTGGACCACGCCTTCCAGGACGTGTTCGGCATGACGATGCCTGTCTCGAAGGCGACAGCGGATCAGACCTACGATCACATCGCCGAGTGCCTGGCAAAGCCCGAGTTTCTGCCGCGAGCGCTGTTCGAGCGCTTCAACATCGAGGCGATCGCGACGACCGAGAGCCCGCTCGACGATCTGGGCTGGCACCGCATGATCCGCGAGAGCGGCTGGACAGGGAAGGTGGTCACCGCCTACCGGCCCGACGCGGTGGTGGATCCCGATTTTGAGGGCTTTGCCGGCAATGTCGAGAAGTTCGGCGCCCTGACGGGCGAGAACACCGGCGACTGGGAGGGGTATTTGCGGGCTCACCGTGTCCGCAGGGCCTATTTCAAGGAGTTCGGCGCCACATCGACGGATCACGGACATCCAACGGCGAGGACGGAAAACCTGCCTTCCGAAGATGCTGCATCGCTGTTTTCCAAGGCGCTGAAAGGGACGTGCTCTGCCGAGGAGGCGGATGCCTTCCGCGGACACATGTTGACCGAGATGGCACGGATGAGCCTTGAGGACGGATTGGTGATGCAGATCCATCCGGGCAGCCACCGCAATCATTCCGCCCCGGTGATGGCCGCGTTCGGACGGGACAAGGGCTTCGATATCCCGACCAGGACCGACTATGTGCGTGCCCTCAAGCCTCTTCTCGATGCTGTCGGCCTGGAGCGTGACTTGACCGTCATCGTCTTCACGCTGGACGAAACCAGCTATGCCCGCGAACTGGCGCCGCTTGCAGGCGCCTATCCGGCGCTCAAGCTTGGTCCGGCATGGTGGTTTCACGACAGCCCCGAGGGCATGCGCCGGTTTCGTGAGATGACCACGGAAACCGCCGGCTTCTACAACACGGTGGGGTTCAACGATGACACCCGCGCCTTCTGTTCCATCCCCGCCCGGCACGACGTGGCCCGGCGGGTGGATTGTGCCTTTCTCGCCACGCTTGTCGCCACCGGGCGCCTTGCAGAGGAGGATGCATACGAGGTCGCCAATGACCTCGCCTACCGGCTTGCCAAGCAAGCCTATCGGCTCTGAGAGCCATTTCCTGGGAGGAGAATGATCATGAAACTGTTAAAAACCCTGGCCGGGGCGCTGATGGCCACCGCTGCGATGGCTTTGACCGCAGGCGCCTGCGAGGTCACGCTGAAGTCTTCCGACACCCACCCCGATGGCTATCCGACCGTCGAAGCCGTCAAGCATATGGGCAAGCTTCTCGAAGAGCGCACCGATGGCCGCATTTGCGTCGAGGTGTTCCACTCGGCGCAGCTCGGGCAGGAGAAGGACACCATCGAGCAGACCAAGTTCGGCGTCATCGACCTGAACCGCGTCTCGATGGGGCCGTTCAACAACCTGGTCGAAGAGACCAAGGTGGTTTCGCTGCCCTACGTCTTCGCGGGCGTGGACCACATGCACCGCGTCATGGACGGCCCGATCGGTGACGACATCCTCAAGGCCTTCGAGCCGCACGGCTATGTCGGCCTGGCATTCTACGACGGCGGTTCGCGCAGCTTCTACAACAAGGTCAAGCCGATCCGCTCGATCGAGGACCTTGAAGGCATGAAGGTTCGCGTCATGCAGTCCGACATCTTCGTCGACATGATGACCGCACTGGGCGCCAACGCGACGCCCATGCCCTATGGCGAAGTGTACTCCGCAATCCAGACCGGCGTGATCGACGGCGCCGAAAACAACTGGCCGTCGTTCGAATCCTCCGGCCATTACGAGGTTGCGGGCTATTACACGCTCGACGAACACCTGATCGTTCCGGAAGTGCTGGTGATGTCCAAGGCCTCCTGGGACAAGCTCTCGGCCGAGGATCAGGCCGCTGTCCGCCAGGCTGCCAAGGACTCCGTGCCCGTGATGCGCGAAATGTGGGTGGCCCGCGAAAAGGCGTCGGAAGAAAAAGTCCGTGCCGCCGGTGTCGAAGTGATCACCGAGATCGACAAGGCGCCCTTCATGGCCGCAATGGACAGCGTCTATGAAAAGCACGTGACCTCGGACAAGCTCAAAGATCTGGTCGCCCGCATTCGGGCAACCGACTGACCACATCCTGTCGGCCATGGCGGATCTTCGCCATGGCCGCTTTTGTCCCGGGGGAGGGTGTCTTGCAGGAACTGATGAAATCGGTCGCCAGGGCCTTGCGCCACGTGGCGCGCCTGGCTCTGTGGCTTGCTGCCGCCGGTCTTGTC
This sequence comes from Hoeflea sp., assembly GCA_965233445.1. Lineage (GTDB taxonomy): Bacteria > Pseudomonadota > Alphaproteobacteria > Rhizobiales > Rhizobiaceae > Hoeflea. The sequence continues at coordinate 2,655,467 of OZ247491.1, read as the reverse complement.
CTGATGACGGTTTTCATCACAGGTCAGGTGATCGCCCGCTACATCTTCAACGATTCCCTGGTCTGGAGCGAACCGGCCGCCGTCATCCTGATGGGCTGGTTCATCTTTCTGGGTGCCGCCGTCGGCATCCGCGAAGGCTACCATCTGAGCTTTGACGTGCTTCTGTATTTCCTGCCGTCCGGGGCAAAACTCTGGCTCTACAGCATTTCCGACCTGGTTGTGCTCGGCTTTGCAGCCGGCATGGTCTGGTTCGGGTCCCAGCTTGCCCTGTCCGCCTGGGATGTGAAGCTTCCATCGCTGGGCATTTCCGGTGCCTTCGACTTCCTGCCGATTGTCGGCGGCGGAGTCCTCATCGCCCTGTTCTCGCTGGAGCGGCTTGCCCGGCGGGCCGCAGGCCTTCCCACCGCCCGCTTCGGCGAAACCGACCTCGTGGATGAATGAACATGGAAGTCTGGATCCTCTTCGGCACGTTCGTGTTCCTTCTGCTTATCGGAACGCCGGTGGCGTTCTGTCTTGGCGTCGCATCGTTTGCGACAGTCCTCTATCTCGGCCTGCCGCCGGTGGTGGTGTTCCAGCAGCTGAATTCCGGCGTTTCGGTCTTCGCGCTGATGGCCATTCCGTTCTTCATCTTCGCCGGCGAACTGATGGTGCGCGGCGACATTGCGCGCCGCCTTGTGGCGCTTGCCGGTGCGATGGTCGGCCACATGCGCGGGGGCCTCGGACAGGTCAACATCGCGGCCTCGGTGCTGTTCGGCGGCATCTCCGGATCGGCGGCCGCCGACGCGACCGCGATTGGGGGACTGATGATCCCGCAGATGAAGGAGAAGGGCTATAGCGTCGAGTACGGAGTCAATGTCACCGTCGTCTCGTCAATCATCGCGCTGATGCTACCGCCATCGCACAACATGATCATCTATTCGATCTCGGCGGGCGGGCGGCTGTCGATCGCCGATCTGTTCACCGCGGGCATCATTCCGGGCCTGCTGCTGGCGGCTTCGCTGATGGTGACGGCCTGGTTCGTGGCCCGCAAGGCGGGCTATCCGACCGAGTCCTTCCCCGGATGGTCCATGCTCGGCGCCATCTTCCTCAACGCGATTCCCGGCATTCTGCTCATCGTGATCATTTTCGGCGGTGTGCGCTCGGGCATCTTCACGGCATCGGAAAGTTCCTGCATTGCGGCAGTGTACGCGCTGCTGGTGACCACGATCGCCTATCGCACGATGGACTGGACCGGGTTCGTGGAAGCCACCAAGGCTGCCGTGCGCACCACGGCCATGGTGCTTCTGGTGATCGGATGCGCCGGCGCCTTCGGCTGGCTGCTCGCGTTCCTGAAGATACCCGCGGATCTGGTGGCGCTGCTGAAGGCGGTTTCCGACAATCCGATCATCATCCTGCTGATGATCAACCTCGTGCTGCTGATGCTCGGCACCTTCATGGACATGTCGCCGCTGATCGTCATCACCACGCCGATCTTCCTGCCCGTCGCCGTCGCCTTCGGTGTCGATCCGGTGCATTTCGGCGTCATCCTGGTTCTCAATCTCGGCATCGGCTTGTGCACGCCGCCGGTGGGAACCGTGCTGTTCGTCGGCTGTGCCGTCGGACGGATATCGGTGTGGCAGGCAATCCGGACGATCTGGCCGTTTTACGGGGCAGCCGTCTTCACGCTGCTGCTGGTCACCTACATCCCCGCGCTGTCACTGTGGCTGCCGTCGCTTTTCCAATAAGGACCATCGCATGATCCTCAAATCCTATCCCGAAGTCAGGGCCGATCCGGGCATTGTCCGAAAGGTTCTGAGCGAAAAACCCGAACTGATGGTGGTCGCCTTCCGTTTCGAAAGGCAAGGCGCGGAGGGCAAGCCGCACAGCCATCCGCATATTCAATCCACTTATGTCGAGTCCGGCCGCTTTGCCTTCACGATTTCCGAGGAGAGCGTCGAAGTGGCGCGGGGCGACAGTTTCGTCATTCCATCCAATGCCGTCCATGGCTGCGTGTGCCTCGAACCCGGCACGCTCATCGATACGTTCACGCCGCGCCGTGACGATTTCCTGACGCAAAACTCCTGAAGGGGGACTTCTCATGCTGACCGTCGAAACCCGGTACGCAATCGATCCGGCCACGGCCAAAGGCCTCGACACCTCGGGATTGCGTTCGCATTTCCATGCGAGCGGGCTGTTTGCCGATGGCGAAATCCGCCTGGTCTACACCCACTACGACCGGCTGATTCTCGGAGGCGCCGTTCCTGGTTCGGGAACGCTTACGCTTGACCATGTCCAGGAATGCGGCACGCCATCGATCCTCGACCGGCGCGAAATGGGCATTCTCAATATCGGCGAGAGCGGCACTGTCTCGGCGGGCGGCACGGATTACACCGTCAATCGGGGAGACGTGCTGTATCTCGGCATGGGCTCGGGCCCGGTCACGTTGTCCGGTCCGGGCCGATTCTACATCCTGTCGGCGCCGGCGCATCGCCAGTGCCCGAGCAAGCTGATCCGCATCGAGGATGCCCGTCGGGTGGAACTGGGATCGGCGGAAACCAGCAATGAACGCGTCATCCTGCAGTTCCTTCACCCCGAGGTGGCCGAGAGCTGCCAGCTCTTGATGGGCTATACCCAGTTCGCGCCGGGGTCGGTCTGGAACACGATGCCGGCCCACGTGCATGACCGAAGGATGGAGGCCTATCTCTATTTCGAACTCGGTCCCGAACAGCGGGTCTTCCACATCATGGGCCAGCCGGATGAAACCCGTCACATAGTCATGGCCAACGAGGAAGCCGTCATCTCGCCGCCCTGGTCGGTCCACTGCGGTGCCGGCACCGGCGCCTATACCTTCTGCTGGGCGATGGCGGGCGACAATGTCGATTTCACCGACATGGACATGGTGGCGATGGGAGATCTCAGGTGAACCCGTTTTCGCTCGAGGGAAGGACCGCGCTGGTGACCGGCGCAAACACCGGCATCGGCCAGGCGATCGCGCTCGCCATGGGACGGGCAGGGGCGAGCGTGATCTGCGCCGGGCGGCAGTCCTGCGCAGAAACCGTGCAGCAGATGAAGAATGCACGCGAAATTGTTCTCGATTTCGCCGACCCGATGGCGGCGCGCGACGTGTTTGCCGGCGAAGAGATCGACATTCTGGTCAACAATGCCGGGATCATCAGGCGCAGCGACGCGGTTGATTTCAGCGAAAGCGACTGGGACGACGTGATCGACGTGAACCTGAAGGCCGTGTTCTTTACCGCGCAGGCCTTCGGACGCGCGGTGTTTGAACGCGGTGGCGGAGGAAGCATCGTCAACATCGCCTCGCTGCTGTCGGAGCAGGGCGGGATACGGGTCGCGTCCTACACGGCGTCAAAGCACGGCGTTGCGGGAATTACCAAGCTGCTTGCCAATGAGTGGGCTGCCAGGGGCATCAATGTGAACGCGATCGCGCCGGGCTACATTGCGACGAACAACACCGAGGCGCTGAGAAACGATCAGGCCCGAAACCAGGCGATCCTCGACCGGATCCCGGCGGGCCGCTGGGGCGATGCCGACGATATCGGCGAGGCTGCAGTGTTCCTGGCGTCTCCTGCCGCGAAGTACATTCATGGCGCCGTTCTGAGCGTCGACGGAGGCTGGCTTGCACGCTGAAGCACCTAGACTGACCCGGTCGCAGGCCGGGCGCCGCAAGCCTGGCATTGTGCATCTCGGTCTGGGCGCCTTCTTCCGCGCCTTCGGGGCAATCTACATCGAAGACGCAGTGGAAATGGCGGGCGGTGACTGGGGCATTGTCGGTGTGAGCCTGCAAAGCCCCGGCACGCGTGACCGGCTCGCGCCGCAGAACTTCGTCTACACCGTTGTCACCCAGGAGCCTGACGGCGGGGAAACGCTCCGCACGGTTGAGATCGTCGATGACGTGCTGGTCGCGCCGGAGGACCCGGAGGCCGTGCTCGCAAGGATGGCCGACCCGGCCATCCGCATCGTCACCCTTACGGTGACCGAGAAAGGCTACTGCCATGATCCGGCAACAGGGAGGCTGAACTTCGCTCATCCCGACATCGTGCACGATCTGGACAACATGCTTCCAAGATCGGCTCCGGGCTTCCTGGTCCGGGCCTTGCAGCGCCGCCGTGACGCGGGCGATCCGCCGTTTACGGTGCTCACATGCGACAATCTTCCCGAAAATGGCCGCCTGGTGCGCCAAGCGGTGCTCGATCTCGCGGCTAGGATCGATCCCGGGCTTGCAGAATGGATCGGCGCCCAGGGACGTTTTCCGGCAACAATGGTGGATCGGATCACACCGGCAACAAAGCCGGAGGATATCGAACGCCTGGCCGAAACGGCGGGTTATCGAGACGAGGCGCCGGTTCTGTGCGAACCGTTCAGGCAGTGGGTCGTGGAAGACGACTTCGTTCCCGCCTATGGCGCGGATGCCCGGCCCGATCTGGCGGCTGCCGGCGCCCAGCTGGTCACCGATGTCACGCCTTACGAGAACATGAAGCTACGAATGCTGAACGGGACGCATTCCTCGCTGGCCTATCTCGGTTATCTGGCAGGCCATGAAACCATTGCGGAAACGGTGGCGGACCCTGTCTTTGCAAGCTACGTCAAGGCGCTTTGGCGCGACGAGATCATTCCTTCCTTCGCTCCGCCCGAAGCTGTCGACATCCATGCCTATGCCGATGCGCTGTTTGAACGCTACTCCAATCCCTCGATCCGTCATCGCACGTGGCAGATCGCCATGGATGGCAGCCAGAAACTGCCGCAGCGTATCCTCGGCACGATCGCCGACAACCTCGAGGCGGGCAGGGCCTGTCCGGGACTGATGCTCGCTGTCGCCGGCTGGATGCGGTATGTCGGCGGCATCGATGAGACCGGGACTCCGATCGAGGTAAAGGATCCGCTGGCAAAGCAGATGCGGGCGCGCCTGGAGACGGCCGGTTCGCCTGATGCGGCGGTCGCATCCCTGCTGGCGATGCGCGAGATCTTCAGTGCCGAGCAGGCCGACCGGCTGGCTGACCCCGTGACGCGGGCCTACGCAATTCTGAGCAAACGCGGCGCTCGCAAATCAGTCGAGGACCTCACGTGAAGGAAAGCTGGCGCTGGTACGGTCCCTTCGACAGGATCTCGCTTGGTGAAATTGCGCAGACCGGTGCCTCGGGCATCGTCACGGCGCTTCATGAGGTCCCCTACGGAGACGTCTGGAGCCGTGAGGCGATCTCCGGTCGAAAGGCCGAGATTTCCAAAGCGGGGTTCGAGTGGGTGGTGGTCGAAAGCCTGCCGATTCACGAGAGGATCAAACGCGGCGAGGGTGACCTTTCAGGCCTGTTCGCCAATTACCGGCAGTCGATGGCCAATCTCGCGGCCGAGGGCATCCATACGATCTGCTACAATTTCATGCCGCTTCTCGACTGGACGCGGACGGATCTCGCTGCTCCTGTCGCGCGCGGCGGCAGCTGTCTGAGATTTTCGGCGCCGAAGATGGCTGCGCTGGAGATCTTCATGCTCGGCCGAGGGGCTGCACGCGACGACTATCCGCCGCAGGCTGTCGCCGAGGCGGATGCCTGGTATCAGGGCTCCTCCGATGAGGATCGCGCCCGGCTCATGCATGCAGTGATGGCGGGACTGCCGGGCGCCTATGACCGGTATGATGCGGAAGGTCTCAAGTCCCAGCTGAAACTCTACGAAGGCATCGACCGCACGGACCTGCGAGCAAACTACAGACGGTTTCTTGAAGAGGTCATCCCGGCGGCTGAAGAACTCGGCATGCGGTTCTGCGTGCATCCGGACGACCCGCCGCGCGACATTCTCGGCCTGCCTCGGATCGTCTCGGACGCCGACGACATTTCCTGGATCCTGGGCGCGGTCGACAGCCCGGCCAACGGGCTCACGCTCTGTTCGGGTTCACTCGGCGCCAACCCGAAGAATGATGTGCCTGCGATTGCGAGGCAATTCGGAGACCGGATCCATTTCGCGCATCTGCGCAATGTCCGTAAGGAACCGGACGGATCCTTCGAGGAAGCGGCCCACCTTGAAGGCGATACCGACATGGTCGATCTTGTCTCAGCCTTGCTTGACGAAGAACGCCGCAGACGGAATGCCGGGCAGGGGAACTGGGAGATCCCGTTCCGACCCGATCACGGCCATGAACTGCTGGATGACGCAGCCCGGCAGACACACCCCGGTTACCCGTTGGTCGGCCGGCTGCGCGGGCTTGCCGAATTGCGCGGTCTTATCGCCGGTCTCTTGCGGGTCGCGCAACAGGCCGGATGAACGCTGGCTGGAACGGATCCACCTGATGCCGGGGCAACCATCGGAGAAGGCGCTGTCGGTCCGGCATTCCTTCGCTCATCTGGTGATGCACAGGGGACCCGCTGAGGCGCTAAGATGTTGCGCCTTCTTGCATTCGACTCTCGTTTCCGTATTGATGGAAACAACATTCGCGCGAACCTCTCCGCGAAACCTATTTACGATGTTATCATGCCGGCTGAAACAAGTTCTGATCCCATAAAGATAGGTAGTCTTTTCTCCAAGAGCGGCGTGACGGCGTTCGTTGAGAAGACGTTGTGCAATGCCGTCTGCCTGGCGGTGTCGGAAATCAATGCCAGCGGCGGGGTCAATGGCCGTCCCCTTCTTCTCAATGAAGCAGACCCGAAGGGTGAACTGAGGCTGTTTCAATCCGAAACCCAGCGGTTGCTTGACGAGGGGGTTTCGAATTTCTTCGGCTGCTACCTGTCGTCAACCCGCAAGGTGACATTGCCGATCATCGCGCAACATCAGAAACTCCTGTTTTACCCGACATTCTACGAAGGCTTCGAGTTCTCGCCAAATTGCATCTACTCGGGAGCCGTTCCGAACCAGAATACTTTCTGGCTGGCAGATTACCTGCTCGACAACTACGAGAAGAAATACCTGCTTGTCGGCTCGAACTATGTGTTTCCGTACGAGACAAATCGCGTGATGCGTGACCTGGTCGCCAACCGCGACGGCGATGTTGTCGACGAAATCTACATACCGCTGGATCCCGCCCCGGAAGATATCGCCCGGGTGATCGAGAAGATCAAAGCCGCCTTGCCCATCGTGGTGTTTTCAACTCTGGTCGGGGATGGAGCGGTTGCCTTCTACAAGGCTTACAAGGAAGCCGGCATCGATCCGCAGACCAGCCCGATCGCGAGCCTGATAACCGGAGAGACAGAGGTTGCGGAGATCGGCGCCGAGGCGTCCGTGGGACATGTGACCGCGGCACCCTATTTCAGCTCGGTCGACAGCCCTCAGAACACGCGGTTTGTCACCCAGTATCGGGCATCCTACGGCGAGGATGCTCCGATCTGCGCCGCAGCAGAAGCGGCCTATTTTCAGGTTCACCTGTTTGCGGAAGCCGCGAGGCGGGCAGGGGCGGTCGACAGGGAAAGCATCCTGCGCGTTCTGCCGACATTCAGTTTCGAGGCCCCTCAGGGCGTGGTGCGCGTCAGCCGGGAAAACCATCACACGCATCTGTGGCCCAAGGTCGCCATCGTTGACAGCAACGGCGCGTTCAAGATTGTTCGGGAAGCCTACGAGCCTGTTCCTCCGGACCCTTACCTCAAGGACTTTGATCCAACACACGGCCAGAATGACGACAAGTCATTTTAGCAAGGGGGATTGAGCATCAATGTCGACGTTCAGACTCAAGAATCTGAGAGATTTGTCGGTCATCGTCGTGCATCCGCTGGATCAGGACGGGAAAGCCCTTCTCGATCAGCTCAACAGGATCGGCTGCCGGACCGAGCTTGTCTGGCCGCCAACGAGAACCCTGCCACCTGGAACCGACATCGTGATTGCCGGTGTCTTTTTTGAAACGCAGAACGAGTTGAAGACGATGCTGAAGAGAACCAAGGCTCCGTCTCCAACGGTGCTCGCCATCGTCAATTACGAGAACCCGGCCATGCTTCAGAACGTGCTGGAGCTTGGGGCGTTTGCGGTAATCTCCAAGCCGATCCGGGAGTTCGGCATGCTCATCAATCTCGTGGTCGCGCGATCAAAGTGGGAAGAGTCGATCCAGCTCGCAGACAAGACGATCCGATTGCAGAAGAAGATCGTTGCGCAGAAAAACATCGCCACCGCGAAGCAGATTATTATGGAATTGCAATCAATTAGCGAAAGCGAAGCCTACCGTGTGCTGCGCAGCAAGGCGATGGCGAAACGGGTCTCGATCGAGGAAATGGCTGTCGCGGTCATCAATGCAAATGACCTCTTGTCAAAGGGCATTGATCGTGTATAGTTTTGAATTGCGGGCCAACGGTGTCCCGCGTTCTGCCCTCAACAGGCAGATTGCTTGACAAGAATCGTATTCGTGACTCGGCTGTAAAATGCCAAACGAACGATGTTCTGTAAGCCTGACACGGACCAAGATCTGATCGCCCTCAAGGCGCCGATCCAAAACGGGTTATACTTGGCCATCAGCCGATATAGCCTGTAGGCAAAGGTCCGTTTCTTTACAATATCCCTGTCTTTTAGGTGCTGTGGTCCCGACCCTTGGGGGATCGCTTGAGTCCGGATTGTGCTCATCACTTGGATGACTGGGGTTTCGCTCGACCATTTGAGGGGAAGAATAAAATTTTACCAAGGGTAAAAAATACGAATGCCCGTACCGTGAGAAGTGCAGGTCAAAAACCCGGTGGAACTGTAAAAAGGAAATGAAATCATGTCTGTAACCCGAAGGAAACTGCTGAAGACAACTGCTCTGGGAGCGGCCGCGCTCGCAGCGCCGCACGTATGGATTCCCGGGGCCCGCGAAGCCTGGGGCGCTACGCTGGTCGAGGGTGAACCCATCAAGGTGGGATTGCTGTTCTCGCTTACCGGCGGCCTGGCCGTGCCGGAAGAAGACTCGACCCTGGTGATGCAGTACGCGATTGACGAGATCAACGCGGCCGGCGGCGTTGCGGGCATGCCGATCGAGCCGGTCATCGTCGACGCCAAGTCGGATTTCAAGGTCTACTCGGAGAAGACCCGCGAACTCATTCTGCGCGACAAGGTCATCTCGATCTTCGGTTGCTATACATCGGCCAGCCGCAAGGCGATCCTTCCGATCGTCATGCAGCAGGACAACCTGCTGTTCTATCCGACCTGCTACGAGGGTGCGGAATGCACGCAGAACACCATCTGCACCGGTCCTCTGGCCAACCAGCACTCCTTCGACCTCATTCCCTACATGGTCGAGCAATTCGGACCGCGCGTCTTCTTCGTCGGCTCGAACTATGTGTGGCCGAAGGAATCCAACAAGAACGCGAAAATCTGGCTCGAGAACGCGAACGGCGAGCTGCTCGGCGAGGAATACATCCCGCTCGGCTCGTCCGAATTCGGGCCGGTGCTGGAGAAAATCCGGGCGGCAAATCCCGATTTCATCTTCTCCACGGTCGTCGGCGCCTCCGACATCGCGTTCCACCGCCAGTTCAAGCAGGCCGGCCTCAACGTCGACAGCATGCCGATCGCATCGCTGACCACGGGTGAGATCGAGACCAAGGCCATGGGCGCCGAGTTCGGGGCCGGGCACTTCCTGTCCGCACCGTATTTCCAGAACATGGAGAACGAGACAAACGCCAAGTTTGTCGACGGGTTCCTGTCGAGCGAGTACGGCAAGAACGGCACCACGCACTACAACATGGAGGAGACCTACATCTCCGCCTACGTCTTCAAGGCGGCGTTGGAAAAAGCGATCGAAATGCACGGCATTGCGGACGTCACACCACGCAGGATCCGCGATGCGGCAGCCGGGGTTCGCGTCGAGGCGGATGTTTCGCCCGAAGGCCTTGTCTGGATCGACGAGCAGAACTTCAACACATGGCTCGTCCCGAAGATCGGCCAGTGCCAACCCGACGGCAGCTTCAAGATCGTCAAGGAAGCTCCGGAGCACGTGGCGCCTGATCCTTACTCGATCTATCCCGACCTGGGCACCTGCACGGCCGAAGGCCTCAAGGGCCCCGACGGGACAATCAAGACAGATGTGATCTGATCACGCTCTGTACTGCCGGGCGGGCGTTCATTCTCCTTTCGCCCGTCCGGACCCGCCTGTTCCAGTTTCGATTTACGTAGAGGCATCCAATGGATATTGGCTCTATCACGAGTGCTGTTTTCCTCGGCCTGAGCATTGGCAGCATATTTCTTGTGGCCGCGCTCGGCCTGGCCATCATCTACGGCACGGCCGGGGTGATCAACATGGCGCACGGCGAACTGATCATGCTTGGCGCCTACAGCACCTACATGATGCAGACAGCGCTCGGATTGCCTTTCTTCCTCTGCATACCGCTGTCGTTCGTCATCGTCGGTCTTATCGGCTACGTCATCGAACGGCTGCTGATCAGCAGCCTTTACAACCGGCCGCTGGACACTTTGCTTGCGACCTGGGGCGTTTCCCTGGTGCTGATGCAGGGCGTGCGCATCATATTCGGCAGCGACCCGAAATATGTCGAGGTCCCGCCGTTCCTGTCGAGCAACATCGATCTGGGGATCGTGAACCTCTCGACATTCCGGCTTTTCGTCATGCTTGTCTGCCTCATCATGGTGCTCGCCACCTGGTATCTTTTCTACCGGACGACCTTCGGCATCAAGGTCAGGGCAGTCACGCAGAACAAGGACATGGCAGCGTCCTTCGGGATCAATTCGAGCCGCATCTACTCGATCACATTCGCAATCGGCGCAGGACTTGCCGGCGTCGCAGGCTCCTTGTTTGGCGCCATGAACATCGTGCTGCCGACCATGGGCACGAGCTACGTGGTGGAAGCGTTTCTCATGGTCGTCGCGGGAGGGGGAGGACTGCTGGGAAGTATCCTGGCAAGCGGACTGACCGGCCAGATCCAGTCAGCGTTCGCCTTTATCTACAACGATACGTACGCACGGTTCCTGGTGTTCGTATTGATCGTGATTTTCCTCAGATTCAGGCCGCAAGGCATGATCAGCGCCGGAGCGAGCCGGCGCTGACTGGAAATCCAATCCCCTCAACCCCGTGGCGTGTCACAAGGACCGGAGTTCAAAAGTGCTGAAACAGAATCCCTATCACAATGTGAGATATCAATGGGGGGCATATGCTGTCTTCTTTGCCCTGATCGCCTTGATACCGCTGATGTTGGATGATGCCTTCCTGCTCAACCAGCTCTCGACCTACGGCGTCTACGGGATCCTGGCCCTGTCGCTGAGCCTTTGCTGGGGGTTCGGAGGCATCCTGAACCTGGGGCAGGGGATCTCCTTCGGCCTCGGCGCCTACGGCATGGCCATGACCATGCAGATGCAGACCCAGGATGCCAGCGATCCGATACCGCCCTTCATGCTCAACAACGGTCTCGATGCGCTTCCGGGCCTGTGGGAGCCGTTCTCGAACACCGGTGCGGGGATCTTCCTGGCGCTTGCCGTTCCAACGGTCTACTGCCTCATCTTCGGAGCCCTGATGTTCCAGGCACGGGTGTCAGGTCCGTTCTTCGCGATCATGACCCTTGCGATGCTCAGCGCGATCTACACGGTCTTCATCGACCTTCAGTACCTGACCAATGGCGTCAACGGCATCTCGCCGCCGCAGCCGCTGAAACTGGGTTCACTGGTGGTCGATCCCTATTCCACGACATCGTTCTGGCTGGTCTATGCGGTTTTGCTGGTCTGCACAGTTGCGGCCAAGCTGATCACGCTGAGCAAGTTCGGTCTGATCGTGCGCGCCCAGAACAATGACGCCGAGCGCGTCCGGTTCCTTGGCTACAACGTTGCTGTCTACGAAACCCTGATCTACACGATCTCGGGCCTGATGGCCGCCATGGCCGGGTGCTGCTTCGCCTACCTGACGCAATATGTGTCGCCCGGACAGTTCGATGTCAGCTTCAGCATTTCGATTGTCATCTGGGCAGCCATCGGCGGGCGCGGGTCGCTGCTGTGGGCCATCCTCGGCGCCTTCATCGTGCAGGGCGCGCAGAGTTATCTCGGTGACGAGTTTCTCAACACGTGGATCCTGATCCTCGGTTTCTTCTTCATCCTGGTTGTTCGCTTCCTTCCCACCGGTCTCGCCGGCCTGGTGGAGACATTGCTGGACCGTCTCGTCTCGGGCGGCACAGCTTTGTTTCCCGGCGTCCAGCAACCCAGCAAGTCATCTGAGTAGGAACATCCGGTCATGGTTGGCGTCATAGAAATCAAACACTTGCAGAAGAATTTCGATGCGGCGAAAGTCATCAATGACTTCAGCATGTCGGTCATCGAAGGCACGTTGTGCTGCCTTGTCGGGCCAAACGGCGCAGGCAAGACGACAACGATGGACCTCATCACGGGGCGCCTGAAACCCACCTCGGGCGAGGTGATTTTCAGGGGCGACGTGATCAGCGGGGACAATGAGCAGAACATCGCGAGGCGCGGGCTGGGCCGGAAGTTCCAGATCCCGTCGATCTTCAAGGAACTGACGGTCGCGCAGAATCTCGAGGTCGCCTACAGCCTCGAGGTCAGTGCCTTGCGCAACCTGTTCAGTTTCTCAAACCCCAAATGCGACGAACGGATCGAGGAAGTGGCGGAAATGGTGGGCCTGTCGCAGCGGCTCTCCATAACGGCCGGGACGCTCTCGCACGGCGAGACGCAGTGGCTCGAAATCGGCATGGTTCTCATGCAGGACCCGACCGTGCTTCTGCTCGATGAACCGGTGGCGGGGATGACCGAGCAGGAGGTCGCCAAGACCGCCGACATCCTCAACGAGCTCAAGAAGAAGAAGACGCTGATCGTCGTCGAGCACGACATGGGCTTTGTCCGGGATATCGCAGACGTGGTCGTTGTGATGCACATGGGCTCGTTGCTCGCGCAGGGAACCATCGAGGAGATCGAGAAAGATCAGCGTGTTCGGGATGTCTATCTTGGAACGGAGGATCACTGATGCTTTTGGATCTCAAGAACGTGTCGTCCTACTACGGCGAGACACAAATTCTCAGGAACATCTCCATCGGAGTTCCCAAAGGATCCTGCGTCTGTGTCCTGGGACGCAACGGCGTGGGCAAAACCACCCTTGTCCGGACCATCATGGGGCTGACCGACAAGACAGACGGATCGATCAGCCTTTCCGGTTCGGAGCTGACCAGCCAGCGAACCGACGAGCGCGCCAAGCTCGGGATCGGCTACATCCCGCAGGGACGGCAGATCCTCGGCAAGTTTACGGTTCGCGAGAACATCGTTCTGGGAACCTTCGCCAGCAAGCAGCAGACCGACGAGATTCCGGAGATATGTCTCGAGCTTTTCCCCTATCTGCGGGAAAACCTGGGGCGGCGCGCCGGTCTCCTGTCCGGTGGACAGCAGCAGCAGCTTGCAATCGCCAGGGCACTTGCCGTGGATCCGCAAATCCTGCTGCTTGACGAGCCAACCGAGGGAATTCAGCCCAACATCGTGGCCGAGATCGGTGAAACCCTGCAGATGCTCAACAAGAAGCTCGGCATCACCCTCATCCTGACCGAGCAGCACATCAAGGTTGCCCGCAAACTCGGGGACGCCTTCGTGATGATCGACAATGGGCGTGTGGTTGAAAGCGGTGACATCTCGAGCCTGACCGACGAGGTGGTCGAGCGTCACATGACGGTTTGATTTCAGTGAATTTGGACAGAAGCAAAGGAAGCGACCAATGATTGACATACCCCCGAAAGGCTCTCCCGAGAGAGAGGCACTGATCGCCGAGCATCGCGCCTGCGTGGATTCGATGAAGGGCGTGGCCGGTTTTTCGGTCCTCAAGTGCGAGACACCAGGCGACACCACGGTGGTCACCGGCGGCGTTCACGAGAGCCCGCTTCTGAAACGGGTGCTGCTGCGGATGCGCGGCGAGAGCCCGGCCGGAAAGCTGATCGTCATTTGCACGAAGGTCGAGAAGGAATGGCGCATTGCCCGGCTTTCCGGCATCCGCGGCGTGCCGCCGGAATTCGTCAACGACAAGGTCTACGACAACGAGCAGGAAATTCAGCACGACATCTTCCTGATGCGGCTTGATGAACTGCCGGAATCGGCAGGCATGCCGGAGCACTACAACGAGGGCTGGAAGCGTCGAAGCGACAACTGGCCGGTAACATAACGCCGTTCCCCTGAGCAGGGGGGAGGCAGCAGGTCCTTGATTCGTTGAGGGAAATTTTGACGCGCTGCGGTGCGAACGGCGGAGCTTTGTCCTCCGGGGCGCTCCGGAACGCATGATCTTTGATCAGGAGAATGGATATGACTGCAATGAGACTGACCGGATACGCCGACAAGTTCGGTGTCCACCCCGGCGACAAGATCAGCTTTTATGTCAACTGCGACGGTCCCAAGTCCTACAAGGCCGAAATCGTTCAGATGATCAATGGAGACACCAACCCCCGCGGACCGGGCTTTATTGAAAAGCCGGTTCCCGGAGGCCTTTCCGAGACGCTTACCGGCAAGAAGCAGATCATCCACGGAGGATCCTACGGCTTCGTCCCGGACACAAGGGCACTCAACGTCGAGAGCTTCACGCTGCAGCTCTATGTCTGGCCGACCACGCCGATAACGCATCCCAAGTACTGGAAGCACGGTGCGCAGGGGCTGGTGACGAAGTGGTCCAAGGGCAAGGGATACGGCCTGTTCATCAACGAGAAGGGACATGCCGAGGTTCGCGTCAACGACCAGTCGATCGAGACGCCGACGCCGTTGCGGGACCATGCCTGGCATTTCCTGGCGGCAACCTTCGATGCCAAGACGGGCAAACTGGTTCTCATCCATGAACCGCAGATCCAGTACGCGCTGGACCCGGTGATCGAACCGGTCGAGACAACCCTTTCCAAGGGCATCGAAAACGCCGCCGTTCCGCTCGCGATTGCCGCCTATGTGGACGACACCACGGACGACGCGCTGGCCAAGTCCTCGAAACCCGCCGGCGTCGTCTTCACCGGCAAGTACAACGGCAAGATCGACTCTCCGCGGCTGTGCTCGAAGGCCCTGAACCGGGCCGAAATCGAGATGATGAAACTGGGCGCGCAGCCCGGCCTTACCGAGCGCAGAAACAGCGGCCCGACCGGCGCCCTGTCCGAGGTGATGGTTGCCGCCTGGGATTTCTCCAAGGGCATCAACACGATCGTCGCGACGGACATGGGTCCGTATAGGCTCGACGCCCAGCTTGTGAACTGCCCGACCCGGGGCATGACAGGCTACAACTGGTCAGGCATGATTTTCGACTGGAAGCAGGCGCCCGAACAGTATGGTGCAATTCATTTTCACGACGATGACGTCGACGACGCGCGTTGGGACGTGGATTTCGAATGGACCGTTCCCGAGGATTGCCTGAGCCGCTTCTACGCTGCCAAGCTTACGACCGATGAAGGCGACGAGGATTACATTCCGTTCTGGGTCGTTCCGGAGATCGGCAAGGAGCAATCCAAGATCGCCTTCATGGTGCCGACCATCAGCTACATGGCCTACGCCAACGAGCACGTGGCCTGCAACGCGGGCGGTGCCGAACTGTTCATCTACCGTGTGCCGATCATGCAGCACCAGAACATGTTCCTCTCCGAACATCGCGAGTATGGCGGTTCGATCTACGACACCCACACCGATGGATCCGGCATCTGCCTGTCGTCGCGCTTGCGGCCGATCCTGAGCATCAGACCCAAGTACGACCACTTCCTGGCTCAGGCTCCCTGGCAGTACCCGGCCGATCTCCACCTGATCTACTGGCTGGAGACCATGGGTTATGATTACGACTGCATCACCGACGAAGATCTCACCTATGACGGCATCGCCAGGCTCGAGAACTACAACGTCATCATCACCGGGTCGCACCCCGAGCACAATTCGGGCACCCAGCTTGACGCGCTCCACAACTACACGCAGCGCGGCGGACGTCTCATGTATATGGGCGCGGACGCCTGGTACTGGGTGCACTCGTTCCACCCGGCCTATGACGACCTTGGCCGCGGTGTGCTGACAGAAATGCGTCGCTGTGAATCCGGCATCCGGACCTGGCGGGCCGATCCCGGTGAATACTACCACCAGGGCACCGGCGAACTCGGTGGCATGTGGCGCTTCCGCGGCCGTTATCTCCACTCCGTCGCGGGTGTGGGCATGTCTTCGGAAGGCTTCGACATCTCGTCCTACTTCTCGCGGACACCGGAGAGCAATGACAGCCGCGTAAGCTGGGCATTCGAAGGCATCGACTACGATGAAAAGCTCGGAAACTTCGGCCTTGTCGGTGGCGGTGCCGCCGGTCTCGAGCTCGACATCGTGGACACCATGCTGGGGTCTCCGCCCCACACGCTGACCGTCGCGACATCCGCAGGCCGGCACACGGAAGCCTATCTGCTGGTGATGGAAGACTTCGGCTTCAACCAGCAAGGCCTCGACGGGACGACGCACCCGCGCGTTCGTGGTGACATCGCCTACCACGAAACACCCAATGGTGGCGCCTGCTTCTCGTTCTCGTCGATTGCCTATTGCGGTTCGCTGCCCTGGAACGAGTGCAACAACAACATCTCCACGCTCACCAAGAACGTTCTCGATCGCTTCATGGTGGACGGGCCGTTGCCGCCGCCTCCTGCCGAGGCGATCAAGTACCGCGGTCGCGCGGACTACTGATCCGATGATCAAGCACCCGCCGCGCTTTCGAGCGCGGTGGGCGACCACGCAGCCTGGAATTGCAGGAGATACGCAGATGGCACGCCGCCCGGATATCGGCTTTTTCGAGGGTGATCTCGATCTGCAGCACTCATCCACCTGGGACCCTGCACGCCTGCCTCTCGAGGAGGCGGAGCGCATAAACCCGCTCGTCTACAGATCCCTGACCTTTTCGCTGCTCGAAAACGAGGCCATCTGGACCCGGGACTGGATCTACATCGGGACGACAGATGACATTCCCGATGCGGGCGATCTGCTGCCCTACACGATCGGCAATCACGGCATTCACGTTCAGCGCATGCCCGACGGATCACTCGAGGGCCGCTTCAACAATGCCCAGCATGGCGGTTGCCGGGTGGTGCCGCAGCAGTGCCAGGGCGGAACCAAGACAAAATGCAGTTTCACGTCCTGCGGCTACAGCCGCGACAGGGATGCAATCTCGGCCTCCGATTCAGATACCTCCACGGTGCTCATGCACCAGTATGTCGGGCTGCGCCCCGAACGCCTGCTGCGCATATCTGTGGCGCAATCGGGCAAGCTGATTTTCGTCAATCTGGATGGTCCGGACAAGGATTTCGCGGGACGGACAAATGTTCCGGACAATCACGACGTTCGCCGGCTGTTCGACACCCGCGCTTCAAAGCAGTGGATCGAGATGCAATGCAACTGGAAGCGCGTTGGCGAAGCGCTGTTCGCGACCGCCGCCTCTGCCATCGACACCGGCACAGCCGACGTGCTCACGGCAGAACTGGAAGCCACCGATCAAACCGGCAAACCGGTGCCTGTTTCTCTGAGCTGGTTCTATCCCAATCTCATCGTGCTCAAGACCGGGCACGCGGCCTGCACCATCGGCATCCAGCCCACATCGCTCGGAAAGGTTCTGTGCCGGATCCAGTCTTTCGGAGACGCCTCGGACACCGCGTGCGCGCAGGACCTCGAGACCCTGTCGTCGCTCATCGCCGGGACCCGCGATGCCGCTGAAAGGGCCGAAAGAGACATGGTCAGCGCGGCGCAAATGAACCTCGTCCAGCCCGGAGCGGCCAGGGGCGACGCACCCGTTTCGCCGACCCAGTACTGGGCCCAGACCGTGCTGATCGACCGGTTGATGGGGATGCCCACAACGATCGCCAATGACCCGATGTACCAGCCGCTCAGGCATTACCTGATCTAGCCCGAAGACGTGTGGAGTGAACGATGAACGAAACAATTTCAGATCAGACCGTCGCTGACGGTGTCGCGATGTACGCTTCTGGCTCCTTCGAGACCGCCGCCGAGATCTTCTCGAGGCTCTCGGACGGCGGGGATGCCGAAGCCATGATGTGGCTCGGCTCCTGCTACGCCAATGGCGAGGGCAAGCCGGTCTCGCCCGCCAAGGCATTCGAATGTTTCGAGATGTCCGCGAAGGCGGGCTTTGCCCAGGCGATGACCAATGTCGGCGCGATGCTCGCGACCGGGCAGGGTTGCGCCCGTGATGTCAAAGCCGGCCTGAAATGGCTGGAAATGGCCGCGGAACTCAACGATGTGGGAGCCCAGTTCAATCTCGCCACCATCCTGTCGTCAGGCAAGGATGTGGAGCAAGATGTGGAACGGGCCGCCCACTGGTACCAGCGGGCGGCCGAGCAGGGGCATTATCCCTCCCAGGCCCGTCTTGGCTACTGCTACCAGCACGGCTCCGGTGTTCCGAGAAGCCGGGTCAACGCCTATGTCTGGTATGCGCTCGCCGCGCAGCACGGCGTGGGAACGGCACTGAGTTCGCTCGAACGGATCCTTCAGGACATGTCGGCTGAAGAAAAGCGCGAGGGTGCCGCGCTCATTCACTCATGGCGCCGCAAGACAAGCCTGATATCGAGCCAGGCCGTCATCGATCCGACACTGCAATAGGCGGTGAAAATGGAACAGAGATACAGCATCCAGCAAATAAAGTTCGAGCTGCTGAGCTACCTCAAGGAGTTCGGGACCAATGGCGCGGACTGGACCATCCAACTGACCACAGGCACCGAAGACAAGGCCGTTTCGTCCCTGCGCGACGCCAAGGCTCCAGCGATCATCTGGATCTGCAAGCCAACGCTCAGCGAACGGGCGGCGTCACTCATCAAGGAGCACATGGTCTCCCGTTTCGGCATGCAGAGCCCCGACTTTGAAGAGGACGCTTCAGCAAGCCGCGCGGAGAGAAACTGGGTGCTGATGTACAGGGAAGGGGCGGATCATGCCGCCGCCTGAGCTGTTTCCTCGCACCATTCGGCCCAAAGTCGCGGTTTCAGCGCCCCGGTCCGGAGCAGCCCGATGCTGAAGATCGATCATATCATCGGGTCGGCTTCCGACGCCACGCTCCATGACCGCATTCACGATCTCGCGCATGCCCACGCCGTCGATTTTCTGGTGCTGCCGCGCCAGGACCTTTCGCGAAGGCGGTTTCGCTCCTCCACGGAGGGCGGCCGCGACATCGCGATCAGCCTGTCGCGAGACCAGCAATTGTTCGATGGCGCGGTTCTGGTGCTGGACCGCTCCAACGCGCTGGTGGTCAAGGTCGAAGCGGAGGACTGGCTGAGGCTCACGCCGCGCGATCGGTCGGCGGCGCTTCAGGTGGGGTTTCATGCGGGGAACCTGCATTGGCGGGTCCGGTTTGACGGCGACGACCTGCTGGTCGCCGTCGAACGGGAACCCGAAAGCTACACCGACCGGATCGATGCGCTGATAGAGGAGGGCCTTGTGAAGGCTCGCTTCGAGAAAGGCGGGGCCAATGGCTGAAATCCTGAGCCTCTTGCGCCTTCTGCAATGCAACGACACGTCGTTTCCCTCGGGCGCCTTTGCGTTCTCCAACGGTCTTGAGACACTCGTCCATGAAGGTCGCGTTCGGGATCCGGGAGGCATTTCCGATGTCATCGAAACGCAGATCCTGCCCCGTTGGCTTTCGTTTGACCGCTATTTCGTCGGACGGGCATTCGAATGCGACGGTGATGTCGATTTGATCGCAGCAGCCGATCGGCAATGTCATCTCAACAGCACCAACGCGGATCTCGCTCGCGCTTCGCGTCGGATCGGCAGGGCGCTTCTCAATGTCCACGGCAAGATCGGGACACAAGGTGCAGCGGACTACAAGGCGCGGATTTCGTCGGACGACGCCATGGAGCGGGCAGGGTACGAGCCGGTCGTTCAGGGCTTCATTTCAAAGGCCCTGGGGCTCGACAGGCAGCAGGCCGAAGTCGCTGCGCTGAACAGCACCCTGATGAGCTTCGTTTCGTCCGCCGTCCGGCTCGGCAAGCTCGGCGCAATTGAAGCGCAGGGCATCGTGGCGGACATCGCCGTCATGGCGGCAAGGCGCCTTGAAGCCCCCAGCCCTGACTCGCCCAGCAGTTTTTCGCCTCTGGCCGACATCGCCGTGATGCGCAAGGCGTCCGGCGGCGCAAACCTGTTTGCAACATAGATGATCAGGACCAGACAATGCTTTTGACACCCACTGAACTTGAACGGCTGACCATCTTCTCGGCTGCGGAACTGGCCCGCAAGCGGCGCGCGCGCGGACGGCTGCTCAACGCGCCTGAAGCCATCGCGATCATCTGTGATGAAATCCTCGAAGGCGCGAGAGACGGGCGGTCCGTCGCCGACCTGATTTCCTTCGGCTCCACCATCCTCAATCAGGATGACGTGATGCCGGGCATTGCGGATCTGGTGCCGATGATCCAGGTGGAAGCGACCTTTCCCGACGGCACCAAACTCGTCACGGTTCACGACCCGATCCGGCCGGGAAAGATGCCTGCGGACGAAAGCCACGGCGTGATCGGCCACATCAGGGCCGCCGAAGGCACCATCGAACTGAATGCCGGCCGGGAAAAGACCTCCGTTCACGTGGTCAACAATGCAGACCGGCCGGTGCAGATCGGCAGTCATTTCCATTTCTTCGAGGTCAACAAGGCACTGGAGTTTGACCGGGCAAAAACCTTCGGCTTCCGCCTCGACATTCCTGCCGGCACGGCGGTCCGCTTCGAACCGGGTCAAAGCCGAGAGGTGGCGCTCGTCCGGTTCGGCGGCGCGAAGAAGGTGGGCGGCCTCAACTCGCTCACCAATGGCGAGACCACGGAGGAGGCCAAGCCGATGGCAATCGAAAAGGCACGGGCTGCCGGATTCAAGGGAGCTTGAGCAATGGTGGAAATCACACGTTCCGAATATGCGGCGATGTTCGGTCCCACCAAGGGGGATTGCGTGCGCCTCGGCGACACCGAACTCTGGGCCGAGATCGAGCATGATTACGCGGTCTATGGCGACGAATGCATGCATGGCGGCGGCAAGACGCTGCGTGACGGGCTGGGCCTTGTGGCGGGCAAGACCAGCACCGAAGGCGTGCTCGACATGCTGATCTGCAATGTGGTGGTGATCGACGCCGTGCTCGGCATCGTCAAGGGCGACATCGGGATCAAGGACGGCAAGATCGTCGGGGTCGGCAAGGCCGGCAACCCGGACATCATGGACGGCGTCGATCCGCGGCTGATCGTCGGTGCCTCGACAACCGTCAGGGATGCGGAAGGTCTGATCGCCACAGCTGGTGCGATCGACGTGCATGTGCATTTCGACAGCGCGCAACTGGTCGAACACGCGATTTCCAGCGGCATTACGACCATGCTCGGGGGCTCGCTGGGGCCTATCACGGTGGGGATCGATTCGGGTGGTCCGTTCAATGTCGGCAAGATGCTGCAGGCCGCCGAACACTGGCCGATGAATTTCGGGTTTCTGGGGCGCGGCAATTCCCACATGCCCGAAGCCATGATCGAGCAGATCAACACCGGGTGTCTGGGTCTCAAAATCCACGAGGACTGGGGCGCCATGCCGGCGGCGATCGATTGCTGCC
The DNA here is from genome assembly GCA_965233445.1 of Hoeflea sp. Taxonomy (GTDB): domain Bacteria; phylum Pseudomonadota; class Alphaproteobacteria; order Rhizobiales; family Rhizobiaceae; genus Hoeflea. The sequence goes on along the minus strand of OZ247491.1, from coordinate 2,634,055 downwards.
TCAGCGTGGCCGATGAACTGGATTTCCAGGTCCAGCTTCATACCGATACGCTGAACGAGAGCGGCTTCCTCGAAGATACGCTGGCAGCGATCGGCGATCGTACCATCCACATGTATCACACCGAGGGTGCAGGCGGGGGACACGCGCCGGACATCATTCGTGTGGCCGGCGTCGCCAATTGCCTTCCGTCGTCCACCAACCCGACCAACCCCTTCACCATCAACACCTTCGATGAACACCTCGACATGACGATGGTGTGCCATCACCTCAACCCGTCGATCCCGGAAGACGTGGCCTTTGCCGAAAGCCGGATCCGGGCCCAGACCATCGCTGCCGAAGACGTGCTGCACGACATCGGCGCGATCTCGATGCTCGGGTCCGACAGCCAGGGAATGGGCCGCATCCACGAGGTCATCACGCGCACCTGGCAACTGGCGTCGAAGATGCGCACCCAGCGCGGACGGCTGCCCGAAGAGACGACGCGCCAGGGCGACAATGAGCGGATCAAGCGCTACATCGCAAAATACACCATCAATGCTGCAAAAAGCTTCGGCATCGACGCCCATATCGGCTCGCTGGAGGACGGCAAGATGGCCGATATCGTGCTCTGGCGTCCGGCCTATTTCGGCAGCAAGCCGGAACTCATCGTCAAGGGCGGCTTCATTGCGTGGGGAGCGATGGGAGATTCCGCCGCGAGCCTGATGACTTGCGAGCCATTGATCATGCGTCCGCAATGGGGGGCATTCGGGCGCGCCGCCCAAAGCCTCAGTGCCTGCTTCGTCAACCCGCGGGCAATCGACAACGGTCTCGCCAAGACCCTTGATCTGAAGAAAAGGCTGCTTCCGGCGCAAGGCACGAGGGTTCTGACCAAGGCGGACATGCTCCACAACGACGCCTGTCCGCATATCGAGGTGGATCCCTCGACATTCGATGTCTTCGTTGACGGCGAACTTGCGACCTGTGAGCCCGCGACCACCCTGCCACTGGCCCAGAGGTACATGCTGCGATGACCATTCACGAGAAAATCCCTGCCCAGTCTCCGGCCAATCAGAAGAGCCAGTTTGCGGCGCGTATCGGCATCGGCGGTCCCGTGGGCTCCGGCAAGACCGCGCTGATCGAGGCACTCATTCCGTTGTTCCAGCAACGGGGCGTGGAACTGGCCGTCATCACCAATGACCTGGTGACCAAGGAGGATGCCCGACGGGTGCAGGCCAGCGGTCTGATCGATCCGGAACGGGTGGTTGCCGTCGAGGCGGGCGCTTGCCCGCATACCGTCATCAGGGAAGATCCGACGCTCAACATCGCCGCGGCAGACGATCTGGCGGCGAAGTTCCCCGAGCTTGACCTCATCCTGATCGAAAGCGGCGGCGACAATCTGGCCTCCACCTTCTCGCTCGACCTTGTCGACTGGTGGATGTTCGTCATCGATGTCGCGCAGGGCGACGACATTCCGCGCAAGCGCGGACCGGGCACGCTTCAGTGCGACTTGCTGGTGATCAACAAGCTCGATCTGGCGCCTCATGTGCAGGTGGACGCCGCTTCAATTCTGGCGGAGGCGTCGGCCATTCGCGGAGAACAGGCGACGATCGGGTGTGTCTGCCGTGGCGCCGCCGAGCGGCAGGGTCTCGAAGAGATCGTCGATCTGATTTGCGATCGGGTCTTGTTCTTCGGCGCAGAGATGTCGGCATGAACGCTCCGGTCCCGGTCCAGGATCTGCCGTTTCGCTCGACCAGCCTTGGCCGCAGTGTTCGCGCCAGGCTCCAGTTTCTCAAGTCGGGCAGCAAGACCTATCTCGCCGACCAGCACACGCCACACCCGTTTCACATCACCCGGCCGTTCTCGATCAGCGGCGACCCGGAGGGCATGGCGACCCTGTATCTGCAGTCGAGTGCCGGGGGGCTCTATCATGATGATGACCACCATCTGAGCGTCGAGGTCGAAGACCGGGCTTTCGCGCATGTCACGAGCCAGGCCTCGACCATCATTCACAACTCCCATCAGAGCGGTTCGCGGGTGGATGTCGAACTGAAGGTCGGCGAAAGCAGCTGGCTGGAGTTTTGCCCCGAGCCGGCAATCCTGTTTCCGGGAGCACGGCTCAAGAGCACGCTGACCGCCCATGTTCATCCCAAAAGCCGGCTTCTGTTCTGTGACGCCCAGCTGTGTCACGACCCGGAGGGAGGCCGCGCAACATTCCGGGAACTCGACAACACGATCAGTCTCAGCCGAAGCGATGGCGATGTCTTCTATATCGATCACGCGCTCGTCAGCGGTGGCGACTGGTTTGGAGCGACCGACGGGCACCGGTGCGCCGGCACCTTTCTCGTCTATGACACCGACTGCGCGGCGCGGATTTCATCGGCTCTTGAAGGCTGCATAGCCGGGTTCGACGCAAGCAACGTCTACGCGGGACAAACCCATCTGGCAGATCGCTCGGTTGTCGTCGTCCGGCTGCTCACAAGCACCGGCGCGCATCTGACCGAGGCCATGCAAGCCATCTGGAGCGCGATCCGCGTCGCCGTCACCGGCAAGGTTCCCATGCCCCGACGAAAATAACCGACTTCGGCCATCACCGATGGTCGATACAACAGAGAGGAAGTCAGCGTCATGTATCACGGAGACATTTCGAGCAGCAACGACACGGCAGGTGTTGCAGTGGTCAACTACAAGATGCCCAGAATGCACACCAAGGCAGAAGTGATCGACAACTGTCACAAGATCGCGGACATGCTCAAGGGCATGAAGAAGGGTCTTCCCGGCCTGGATCTGGTCATTTTCCCGGAGTACTCGACGCATGGCATCATGTATGACGAGCGGGAAATGTACGAGACAGCCTCGGCAATTCCCGGTGAAGAGACCGAAATCTTTGCGGCCGCCTGCCGCGAGGCCAATGTCTGGGGCGTGTTCTCGCTCACGGGCGAACGCCACGAGGAGCATCCGAGGAAAGCGCCCTACAACACCCTTATCCTCATGAACAACAAGGGCGAGATTGTTCAGAAATACAGAAAGATCATGCCATGGGTGCCGATTGAGGGCTGGTATCCGGGCGACTGCACCTATGTTGCCGAAGGCCCCAAGGGGCTCAAGATCAGCCTGATCATCTGCGACGACGGCAACTATCCCGAAATCTGGCGCGACTGCGCCATGAAGGGCGCGGAGCTGATCGTGCGCTGCCAGGGCTACATGTATCCCGCCAAGGAGCAACAGGTGATCATGTCGAAAGCGATGGCATGGGCCAACAATGTCTATGTTGCGGTTGCCAATGCGGCGGGCTTTGACGGCGTCTACTCCTATTTCGGGCACTCGGCCCTGATCGGTTTTGACGGGCGGACGCTCGGAGAATGCGGCGAAGAGGAGATGGGCATTCAATATGGCCAGTTCTCTGTCTCCGCGATCCGGGACGCCCGCGCCAACGGCCAGTCCCAGAACCATTTGTTCAAGCTGGTCCATCGCGGCTACACCGGCATGATCAACTCCGGTGACGGCGACAAGGGGGTCGCGGCCTGTCCCTACGAGTTCTACACCAAATGGGCAGAGGACCCCGAGGGCACCCGTGAAATGGTGGAGGCGATGACACGCCCCACGGTGGGTACGGACCAGTGTCCGATGGACAACATCCCCAATCAGAAGACAGCTGCGGTGCATCGTTAGGCGGCCCCGATGGAGGCCCGCCCGAGAGCGGGCCTCCGGAGTTTCTCATACGGAGGCGGCCGGAGTGGAAGCTGAACAGTATCTCTTGACGAACGAGCCTCGCTACTATCCCGCGGGGAACGAGCTTGCGCTCTACGAGGCGGCCTATGCCATGCGGTTGCCGGTCATGCTCAAGGGGCCGACCGGTTGTGGCAAGACCCGCTTCGTGGAGCACATGGCGTGGCGGCTGCAAAAGCCGCTGATCACCGTTTCCTGCCACGAAGACATGACGGCGGCGGATCTTGTCGGCCGGTTCCTGCTCGGCAGCGAGGGGACCTATTGGCAGGATGGTCCCTTGACCACCGCGGTGCGAATGGGCGCGATCTGTTATCTCGACGAGGTGGTCGAGGCGCGGCAGGACACCATCGTCATCACCCATTCCCTGACCGATGACCGGCGCATCCTGTCGCTGGAAAAGAAGGGTGAACTGGTCAGGGCGCACCCGGATTTCCAGTTGGTGATTTCCTACAACCCCGGCTACCAGAGCATTCTGAAGGACCTCAAGGAATCCACCAAGCAGCGCTTCTGCGCGCTCGATTTCGGGTATCCCCGCCGCGAGCTTGAAACACAGATCGTGCGCGATGAAGGCAATGTTTCCGAGAGGCTTGCAACAAAGATTGTCGAGATCGGCGAGAAGTCCCGCAATCTGAGCGGAGAGGGGCTCGTCGAGGGCGCATCAACCCGCATTCTCGTCCAGATGGCAAGGCTTGCGGGGGCGGGGTTGCCGCTCGATCAGGCCGCCCAGTTCGCGCTCATCATTCCGCTCACGGATGATCCGGACATACGGGATGCGCTGAGCGGCGTGGTCGACGCATGCCTTCCAGGTTGATCACATGAGCGCGGCGCCAATCCAGGACAACCAGGCCAGATACCCTGCAGGGTCCGCCTGCGCGCCTTCGCACGAGCCATCGATCAATGGGGCCGCGAGTGACGAGCATCGAAAGCTGACCCAGGCTCGGGAGCGACTGAGACATGCGGGCTACGCTCCCGGCGTCGCGAGAGCCTATGAAAAGGCCTCCGCCGCGATTGCTCAGAGCCTGTCGCCTGCAATCGCGATCAGAACCGCGAACACGGTCTCGATGGTCGCGATCAAGTCCGGATCACCGGCCGCCGAAAGCCTCTGTGCCGCAGCCACGCTCGTTGCGGGAAGATATGCGGAAGCAGATGCGTATGAGCGATGGCTCGACCTTGTCGATCTGCTCCTGACCCGGGCCGCCAAGTCTCTGGGTTTTGCGCTCAGGCAGACGGACCTGCTCACGGACAGACTGGATATCGACGGTTTTGAAACCTGGGTCTGGACTGGACTTCGAAGTGCGGGTGGAGACCCTGCGCGCCAGGTCGGCTACTTCAGGCTGGAAACGCCGGAATCGGTGCGCGCGCTGGCGCAGGCCGTAGGGGAGGCGGGGTTCACCGACTTTTCAACCGGACTGGAAGCCTATCTGGCCGGGCTTTACGGTCTCGAACTCAAGGTGCGGGAAACCGTACCTTCCAATCTCGATCCGGCCGATTTCCGGCCGACATTTTCGCACGGCGTGATCAGTGTCCCTGCAACCCGGGCCGGGCTGACGCGTCCGGACCTCAAGCGGCTTTACCGGGCGAGCCTTGCCCATATCGGTGCACACCTGGCCTATTCACCAGGCAGGATCGCAAAGGGCAATCTGAGACCGATACAGGTTGCCGTGGTCTCGGTGATCGAAGATGCCCGTGTGGAGCATCTGGCCATGCGCGACATGCCCGGACTGAGGCGATTGTGGGAACCGTTTCATTCGGTCAAGCCGTCGGGCATGCTGACGGCACCGCACATGCTGTCCGCGCTGGCGCAAGCGCTCTTTGCCCCTGATTTCAATCCGGAAACCGAGCAGGGAAGCAGCTGGGTCGCCAAGGCGAGCCGGATGTTTTTTGACGCCCGCGATGCGTGGCAAGATCCCGGTCTCAGCCGACATCTCGGAAACGTGCTGGGCCATGATCTCGGGCAAATGCGCGTGCAGCTCAACGCCAAGAATTATGTGGTTCATCCCGCGTACCGGGACGACAATCTCGGACTATGGGATTCCCTGGATCCCCCTCTGGCCGATCGGCCGGAGAGCATCGAACTACAGACCGAAGCCGCGAAAATCCGAAGGGAAGAGGGCGGTGCATCGCCAAACAGCAGGACCGACGCGCTGGAGCGGGACGAGCGCCAAACCGCTCGACCAAAGGAGGCGGATGGAAACCAGGACCGTGCTCGGCTGATCGGGCGCTTTCCGGAATTCGACATCGAGATCAATCGCGAGAGAACCGAATGGACCACGGTCAACCAGGTTGAACCCGCCCGTGGCTCCCCGGATTTCTGGGACCGGCTGGTTGCAGACAAGGCGCATCTGATCAGCCGTGTCAGCGCCCTTATCCGCTCAAGTGCCTTTGGTGAAACGCGGAACCGAAAACGGCAGCCCGACGGCGAGTCTTTGGATATCGACGCCTGTGTCGACGCTCTTTCGCAACTGAGAATGGGGCAGATGGCGGACCCGGGACTATATGAAAGCCGCGGCAAGCCGGCGCGCGACCTGGCTGTCAGCATCCTTATCGATGTTTCCCAGTCAACCGGCGAACAGGCGGGCGGCGCCACGCTTCTCGAGCTGGAAATCGAGGCGGTCGCCGTTCTGGCGGCTGCACTCGAAGATGTGGGAGACAGCTTCGCGATCAACGCCTTCTGCTCGGTCGGCCGCGACGATGTCCGGTTCACCCCGATAAAGCATTTCGCCGAAACCGCCGGCGAAAAAACCGGTCTTGCGCTGTCCGCGCTCAGCCCGGGCTACTCAACCCGCATGGGGGCAGCCCTGCGTTGCGCCGGCTCTGACCTCATGAAGGTTCCGGCGCACCGGCGCCTGGTATTGTTGCTGAGCGACGGCGAACCCTCCGACATCGATTGCAACGACCCCGATTACCTTTTTCACGACACCCGCCGCGCTGTTCGATCCCTGGCAGCCAGGGGCGTTGACACCTTCTGCGTCGGTCTGGGCGACACCGGATCCGACCGCCAAACCCGCATCTTCGGTCAAAACGGGTTCGCCAGGATCACCAGGGCTGAGGATCTGCCCGCCAAACTCGCCGCCCTCTATCTCAAGCTCTCGCGATGAAGCAGCTCTTTGCAGCTGGAAAGGATCATTCATGACAAGCGCATCCATCAACCTTGAAACACTCACGATTGCCTCGATCAGGAAGGGGCTTGCAGATGGCAGTTTCACCGCCGAGGCTCTGACCCTTGCAAGTCTCGAACAGGTGGACAGGCTCAACGGAACCTACAACGCCATCATCATAGCGAACCCCGAAGCGCTCGAAACCGCCAGGCAGGTCGACAAGCGCCGCGCCGCCGGCGAGAGCCTGGGCCCACTTGCGGGCGTGCCCGTCGTGGTCAAGGATCCGATGGACATGAAGGGCGTCCCCACCACAGCCGGCTGGCATCTTCTCTACAGCAAGACAGGTGGCATTGACCTAATACCCGAAACGGACTCGCCGGTTGTCGCGCGCATGCGTGCCGCCGATGCGGTGATCCTCGGCAAGACCAATGTCCCCGTGCTCAGCCACACCGGCTCGCATGCCAGCGACAGCTGGGCCGGGCCGACGATCAACGTGGTCATCGAAGACCGGATGCCGGGCGGCAGCAGCGCAGGCACGGCATCGGCAGTAGCCTGCACCATGTGCGTGGTGGGCCTGGCGGAGGAGACCGGCGGCTCGATCCAGAACCCGGCATCCGCGCACGGACTGGTCGGCATCAAGCCGACAATCGGTCTGGTTCCCAATGCGGGCGTGGTGCCCTTGTCGAGCAATCGTGATGTGGTCGGGCCGATCGCGCGCACTGTCGAGGATGCGGCTTTCTGTCTTGATGTGCTGGCAGGCTGGAGCGCGGAAGATCCCAAGACGCTCGCAAGCGTCGGCAAGATTCCCGAAGGCGGCTTCGGCTCGAAGATCTCGAAGGACGCCTTGAAGGGCAAGCGGCTCGGTCTTTTCGGTCCGGGCTGGCGTCCCGAACCGTTGTCCGACGAAACCGTGTCGCTTTACGAGCGCGCCAAGGCCGAACTCGCCGATGCGGGCGCCATCCTCGTGGATGACCCTTTTGCGGGAACGGGATTTTCGGACCTTCGCGAGCCCACACCGCCCACACCCCATTTTGACGGCCGCGGGCTCGAATCCATAGCCTGGGACGTCGATTGCTATCTGAAGCGGCTGGGCCCGAGTGCCGCAATCAAGAGTTGGGCCGAGTTCGTGGATGCGGTCAAATCCGAAGATCCGTTCGCTCCGGGCGGCGTGCTGAGTTTCATGCCGTCGCTGGGCGACTTCCGCACAGCCATGGAGAACCCGACAGCACCGCCGGAACTACCCGAATTCATGGCGCTGAAGGCAGCCTACCTGCGCCTGCTGGGGGAGGTCTTCGAAACGCAGTCCCTGGATGGCCTGGTCTATCCGCAGATGTTCGAGGAACTCCCGGGGCTACATGCCGGCAAGCCCATTCTCGAGACCACTGTCGGAGAGTTGAACATCGCCGGCATTCCCGGCGTCACGGTTCCCGCCGGCTACTATCGCTCCGGCGCGCCGTTCGAACTCATCTTCCTGGGGCTGCAATGGTCGGAGGCCGAGTTGATTGCGATGGCCTACGCCTATGAGCAGTCGACCCTGCACCGGAAGCCGGCGGTTTGAGAGCCATGGTGGAAGGGCTTGCGACCGGACCGCACGGAGTGGATCTCCTGGCGGTGACGGTGCCCGGCGATGGACCCCATTGGTTGCCCGTCGAAGGAGCATGTCGTGGCCGATGACGTGATCCGGATCGACAGGGCGTTGCTCCAGTCGCTGATGGACGATGTATCGCGATTTGGCGACACCGGCGACGGTGGAGTGGACCGTCCTGCACTCAGCGACAATCACAAGGCCGCCCGTGACTGGTTCTCCGGCCAGTTGCGCAACCGCGGCTACACGGTCCTGATCGACAATATAGGCAACATATTCGGCCGGCTCGACCTGGCAGGACCGGATGCACCCGTGGTGATGGTCGGATCGCATCTCGACAGCCAGCCGAAAGGCGGACGCTTTGACGGGGCCTATGGTGTCATGGTCGCACTCGCAGCGATCGAGACCTGGCGGAGAGAAGCAGGCGAACGCGGCATCGTGCCGGCCTGCAATGTCGTGATCGTCGACTGGATGAACGAAGAAGGGGCCCGCTTCCAGCCGTCACTTCTGGGATCGTCCGTCTATGCTGGCGCACTCAGCCGCGACTTTGCGCTCTCGCGCGCCGACCGCGACGGCAGGACCGTGGAAACGGAACTGCTGCGGACCGGTTATATGGGAACCGATGGGCCGCCGCGGCCCTGCTGTTTCCTCGAAGTCCATATCGAGGGCGACAGCGCGCTCGAAAAGGCCGGCAAGACGATCGCTCCGTTTGTGCGGCATTGGGGTGCGACCAAGATCCGCATCGAGGTGACCGGCCAGCAGAACCACACCGGACCGACACCCATGGAAGACCGTCACGATGCGGTCCTGGGCGCGGCCTTCATCATCACAAAGGTAAGGGAACTCGCCGATGCCGCTACGGACACGCTCTATACGTCGGTCGCACGTGTCGATGTCTCGCCCAACTCGCCCAACATCGTACCCGGCAGGGCGGTGCTTTTCGCAGAACTCCGCGCGCCTGAGCCAGAGATGCTGGACTGGGCGGAATCAGAACTGACGACGGCCATCCCTGAACTCGCCGCAAAGGCATCGGTCCAGGCCGAGATCGCTGCGATCGAACGCCGTCCCGCGGGCAGGTTTGATCATCGACTGGTGGCCCTCGCAGAGCAGGCAGCCGACAGGTTCGGGTATCCCCGGATGCAGCTCGATACCATCGCGGGGCATGACGCCGTCGCGGTCAATGCCTGTCTTCCAGCCATCGTCATCGCCGTTCCCTCGGTCAACGGCGTCATCCATCGCTGCGACGAATACACCTCGCCCGAGGACCTGGCAGCCGGTGGCGACGTTCTTCTCGAAATGATGCGTCGGATCGACGAGGCCGGGGGCTCTTTGGATACGTCAGGAGGCCAGGAATGAATGCACTCGTAAGCGATGCAATGATGATGGAGGCGGCGGAGGCTGCCGGGGTCCCGATGGCAGGGGCGATTGCCGGTCCGGCGGCACTGGCGTCTCCCAGCTATCAGGCGCTGGAAAGCCGTTCGATTGTCAGCAGCGGCGTTTTTGTCAAGCGCATGCACCCGGAAATGCGTGAAGGTTTCGACCTTGTCTCGTCGCTTGAACTCGCCAGCCGTGCCGGCAGCGCGGGAGCCGGTCCACAAGTGCATTGGAGCGATCCGGACCTGGTCGCCGTTGCCATGGACGCACTCGGTGATGGCTGGCGAACTGCGCGCCAGAACGATCTGCAGGAGCCGGCGGTTGTCGCGTCTGCGATGCAGGCGATGAAGACACTCCACGCCTGCGACGCCGTCTCTCACCGTTTCGATCCCTTCGCCATCATCGACGACCTTCTGGGCTCCTGTGCGCGCGACGGGATCCCGCTCCCCGACGACATCCACTGGCTGCGGAGGATTATCGCGATGGCCGAGCCATTGGGGGATCGTGCGACCCTCGCGCCCTGCCGGAACGACGGGTCTTCATCCAACCTGATGATCGGGCCGGGCGGGCAGGTGATGCTGATCGATTATGACCGGGCGGGTATGAATGATCCGCTTTACGATGTGGGTTGCCTTCTGGCCGAGATGACGGATCACGAACGCGACATGCATGATGGCTTCATTGCCTACGCCGGTCGGTTTGACGAGGCCGGCTTTGCACGCGCGCGGGTCTGGTCTCATGTCGATGACCTTCTCCATGCGCTGTGGAGCCGTCGCATGGCGCACCGATCCGAACGCAAGGTGGTCGAATGGATCAAGTACGGAGAATGGCGGCTTCTTCGCGTCCGCATGGCTCTTTCAAACCCGTCCTTCGAAGAAAAGATCCGCATATCCGGAGCAGCCTCATGAGTATGAAAGCCTTGGGCAGTGCCCAAACCCCGATGGAAGAAACGATCGAGGCCATCATCCGCGAGGCGCCGCTTTTCGACGGGGGCAGGGGGATGCTCTACGGCCCCGTCTCGGGGGGCATCTCGAACGAAAACTGGCGTGTGAAGACCACCGACGGCGCGGGTGACTGGTTCGTCAAGGTGCCCGGCAACGGAACCGAGTTGTTTATCAACCGCGGCGCCGCAATCGATGCGTCCAGAAAGGCTGCTGCCGCCGGCCTCGGACCCAGGGTCTATGACGACCTCGCCGACCGCGGGGTGGAGATCAACGACTTCCTGCCCGAGTATCGCGCCTCGAACCATGGTGATTTTGCCGATCTTGAAACCTGCAAGACCGCGGTGGGCGCTTACCGGACACTCCATGGCCTGCCCGAGCTGGGCCTGACCAAGACCATATTCGACATGATCGACGAGCATGTGGAGCAGGTCCGCGATCTGGGTGCCCCGATGTACAAGGACAGCGACTGGATCCTTCTCAACACGGCGATTGCGCGCGACGCTATGAGCGCTTCGGGTTTCGATCTGGTGCCGTCCTTCAACGACCCGATGCCGGGGAATTTCATGATTGGCCCGGACGGCTCGATCCTGCTCATCGATTACGAATACGCCTCAATGAATGACCGCTGCTACGACTTCGGCATCTGGTTCGGAGAAATGTTCTTTTCGCATGAAAGAGAACTCGCCCTGATCGAGGAGTATTTCGGCGAGGTGCGCCCGGAAATCGTGTCACGGGTGATCGTCCACAAGGCGCTTGCGGATGTGAAATGGTGCCTCTGGTCGATGGTCCAGCTCAAGGTTTCGCGTCTGCCCTTCGATTTCCACAAATACGGAATGTGGAAGAAGATGCGGGCGCGCTCGATCATGGAGCATCCGGACTGGGCGTTTCATCTGCAACGGCTGTGATGAAGGGTGCAAGACGAGCCGGGACCGGACCAGGCCACGGGGCTTCGCTCCCAAGACCGATCCGATAGGGCCACGGTCGGCGCGTTTGACACAAGCCAACAAACGGCAAAGTCCGCATGACGGGAAATTGGCCAGGGAGAAACACTGACGCCGGAAGCAGTCCGGATGGCGGAGGGGGTGGGATTCGAACCCACGGTACGGTCTCCCGCACGCCGGTTTTCAAGACCGGTGCCTTAAACCGCTCGGCCACCCCTCCGGATGCGTCGCGCCGGAACCGGCAAGCGCAGAAACATGCACCCCGCGGTACCGGCCGCCTTGCGGTCAGAGCGCGCTTGTAACGCTCGATTCCGCGCGCCGTCAACTTGTTTCAAGTCGCATGGGCCACCGGACGAAAAAGAGCGTGCGGGCCGAAGCCCGTCCCGCAATTTCGCGCCCTGGTCGGGTGCCGCACTCCGGCACGATATTGCCGGGTCCCTCACACCAGCGCAATGGAGTGCTCTTCAAAGGGCAACCACAGCCCGCATGTCGGCCAGAACGGGCGGGAGGGCGTTAGTTCACGGGCTTGCGACAGAATCTTGTTGCGCAATGAAACCAAACACGCGATCCGTTCGTATTACCTGCCAGGTATCAAGAAACGGAGACCATCATGCTCTGCAAGCAAGCATTTGTCGGACTTGTTGCTGCGATCTGCGTATCGGCTGCGCCCGTGACGGCAGCAGCGGAACAGCTCAGCGGCAGCGAACTCAAGAATTTCGTCGTTGGCAAGCGGGTTTATCTGGCAACGCCCTTCGGGGGCGAGTTTCCGCTCAACTACAAGCCGTCGGGTGCCGTGACCGGTGACGGCTCGGCGCTCGGGCTGGGCAAGTTCATGGCGCCCAAGGAAACCGGCCGCTGGTGGGTGAGGGGAGACCGGCTGTGTCAGCAGTGGCCGACATGGTATGACGGAAAACCAAGCTGTTTCCGGATCCAGAAGACCGGCGACCGCACGCTCAACTGGGAACGCCAGGACGGCCGCAGCGGAAAGGCCCGCATCGAGGGATGACATCCCCGGGCGGCATTGCGGGCTGAGGCCCGCCTTGGCGCCGCCTGCCATGCTTGCCGTCTTAACCGTTTTTTCACCACGATGGCGTCTTTCCCCTGATCATGGCCGGTGATAAACGCAATTTCGCCATCATGCGCGGCGAATTAAGGCTTCGATAAACAAATCGCACGCAAGTATCGAAGGGGACGGCTTTGCAGGGACATGCTGCCGAGCTACATTTTTGGCCGCAAAACCATCGGGTCGCGGTGTGGCAGTGACAGAATTCAACGGGACAGCCTGGACCTGGCGCAGATCGACCGCGATGCTGATCGCGCCTGCGCTGGCGCTGACGCTTGCCGGGTGCACATCCACCTCCGGGTCGGGCGGATCGGATACCTCGCACATCAATACGAAAACCAAGTTTTCGGTGGCCGACTACGGCGTGGAGGCCAGCCCGCGCATGACGACGGCCAAGCGTCCCAAGAAGGGCGGCGGACGATCGATGGTCGGCAAGCCCTACCGGGTCAGGGGCAAATGGTACACGCCCAAGGAAGAACCCGGATATGATCGGGCCGGCCTCGCATCGTGGTATGGCCCGAACTTTCACGGCCGTCTGACCGCGAATGGCGAGATCTACGACCAGTATCATCTCTCCGCAGCGCACCCGACATTCCCGCTGCCGAGCTATGCTCGTGTCACCAACAAGAAGAACGGCAATTCCGTGATTGTACGCGTCAATGACCGCGGCCCGTTTGCCCATGGCCGCATTATCGACCTGTCCAACCGCGCGGCCGAGCTTCTCGACATGAAGCATGAGGGCGTAGCTGCCGTGCGTGTCGAGTATGTGGGGCGCGCGCCGGTCGAAGGCGACGACACGCCTTATCTGATGGCGAGCTACCAGCCGGGCGGCTCCGGCGCACCGGCTGGCGGGGTTGTTGCCAGTGGCGTGATGCTGGCGATGAACGGGGCCGCACCGAGCCAGGCTTCCGGCGGTGCCGTTGCCTCGGGCCTTGTCCCGCCGGCAGCCGTCGGCTCGGCCGGTGTGCTTCAAGGCGTGGCAGGAAATGGCAGCGCAGCCCCCCAGGGCGGCTACGTGCTTCCCGCCATCGGGCCTGTCCTTCCGGATCGACCCTCTTTCGGACTGCCGGTCGCGGCTGCGTCCGGCTTCGAAAGCCAGCGCGATGTCGGGCTTGCCTACTGGGGGGCACGCCCGACGACTGCCGGCGGACGGTTCGAGGCTGTGCTCAAACAGCCCGATGTTCCGGCGAGATAGACCGACCGATCAACGGCCGCCAGAGGCCTGTGCCGGCAGGGCCGGCAGTGTCCGTGAACTCCGGCCCGGGGAAATTTCCAGCGGCGGGAGCGTCGCGGCTGATCGCAGGGATTCTCCGCAATCTCAAGGCATTGATCCGGACGGGCAGGCTTGTTAGTTTCAGGTTACGCCTTCTTCTTCCCCAATCGTTCGGATGGATAGTTTCATGTCGTGGCCGCTGCTTGGGCGCTTGAGTTCTGGTTCCTCTGGTTTGAACAGCCCGCTGGCGGGCGCACTTTCGGCACTGGCGCTTTCGCTTGTGCTGTTCACGGTGGGGGCGACACCGTCGCGGGCGCAGCTGTTCGAGACACGCGCGGCACAGGCCTACATGATCGACGCGGACACCGGCACGGTCCTGTTCTCGAAGAACGAGGACGAGCTTGTCCCGCCGGCTTCACTGGCAAAGCTGATGACGATGGAGGTCGTCTTCCATGCCATCCGCACCGGACGGCTGACCCTGGACGACACGTTTCAGGTTTCGGAGAATGCGTGGCGCACCGGCGGCGCCGCCTCGCGTACGTCCACGATGTTTGCCGAACTCAATTCCTCGATCAGGCTTGAGGACCTCATTCAGGGGGTCATCGTACAGTCGGCCAATGACGGCTGCATCATCATCGCCGAAGGAATGGCGGGGTCGGAGGACAATTTCGCCCGGCTGATGACCGAGCGGGCCCGCGAGATCGGGCTGACCCGGTCGGTCTTCGGCAATGCCAGCGGCCTGCCGCACCCGGATTCACAGGTTTCAATGAAGGATCTGGTCACCCTGGCGCGGCATATTCACGCCACCTATCCGGAATTCTACCGCTTCTACTCCCAGCCTGAATTTACCTGGAACGGGATCCGTCAGCGCAACCGGAATCCGCTGCTCGGTCTTGATATAGGGGTCGACGGGATGAAGACCGGCTTCACCGAAGAATCCGGTTACGGCATCGTCTCGTCGATCAACAGGGATGGCCGGCGCCTGTTCATGGCGATGAGCGGCCTGTCCAGCGAACGTGAACGGGCCGAGGAAGCCCGAAAGATGCTGGAATGGGGCGTGCGCGCCTTTGAACGCAGAACCCTGTTTGCCGAAGATGAGATCATCGGCGAACTCAGTGTCTATGGCGGCGAAAGCAGCGCGGTGGTCAAGGCCCGGGGGCCTATCGACATCTTTGTTCCGATCACCAACCCGGACCGCATGACGGCGCGAATCAGCTACCGGTGGCCGCTGCGCGCTCCGATCGAAGCCGGCGCCGAAGTCGCGGTGCTGAAGGTCTATATCGGGGACTTGCTTTCCCAGGAGACGCCGCTTTACGCCGAAAGCACGGTGTCAAAGGGTCCGCTTCACACGCAGGCGCTCGATGCACTGATCGAACTCGCACAATTCTGGCGGTAAGGCGCATGCCGGGCGTTCAATTTCCCGCGCAATTCCTTTATGCAGAACCATGCCGGCTCGACCGGCCGGTTTTCAACACACAGGTCGGGAGCGTCAGCGGCGCCCGTGGCGACCGGGATTTCAGCACGTGAACAGCAGCAAGGGCCGCTTCATCACATTCGAGGGCGGAGAGGGGGTCGGCAAATCGACCCAGATCCACCGACTGGCCAAGGTTTTGCGGCGGCGCGGACTGGATGTGCTGGTGACACGCGAGCCGGGTGGATCGCAGGGCGCGGAAGCCGTGCGCAACGTGCTTCTGTCCGGCGCCGCGGAGGAATTCGGCGTGCGCATGGAGGCGCTTCTGTTTGCGGCTGCGCGCAGCGATCACATCGAGGAGGTCATTCGTCCGGCCATCGAAGAGGGGGCGATCGTTCTTTGCGACCGCTTCATGGATTCGAGCCGGGTGTATCAGGGCGTCACGGGAAACCTTGAGCCTCAGTTCGTCAGTCATCTCGAACGGATCGCGGTCAACGGCATGACCCCGGATCTGACGCTGGTTCTGGACCTGCCGGCCGAAACCGGTCTTAAGCGTGCCAAATTGCGGGAGGGCAAGAATGCAGCCCCCGACCGTTTCGAGAAGGAAGAACTGGCCACGCATGAAAAACGCCGCGAGGCCTTCATCGACCTGACGCGCAGCGAGCCCGACCGCTGCAAGCTGATCAATGCCGCACAAGCCGAGGATGTTGTCGCACTGGCGATCCTGAACGCCGTGGAGGGCATCCTTGACGAGAGCGTGCCGCAATCGGCGACGCAGGACGGAAAGGCGTGAGCGCAGAGCAGCCCGGGGTGCTCGAGGGCGCCATACCTCCGGGAGAAAACACCGTGCTCTTCGGCCATGACGCGGCGCAATCCTTTCTTGCCGAGGCCTATCGCTCAGGCCGGATGCACCACGCGATCCTGATCGAGGGGCCGCAGGGCATCGGAAAGGCCACTCTCGCCTACCGCTTCGCCCGTCACGTCCTCGCCAATCCCGATCCGGCTGGCGCACCGGCCAAGATCGTCGATCCGGACCCCGACGATCCGCTGACCAGGCAGATAGCCAGCGGTGCGTCCCATCACCTTCTGCATCTGGCGCGACCGGTGGACGAAAAGACCGGCAAGATGAAGTCGGTGATCACAGTCGATGAAGTGCGCAAGGCCGGAAAGTTCTTCGGCCAGACCTCGGGGACGGGAAACTGGCGGATCGCAATCATTGATCCCGCCGATGATCTCAACCGGAACGCGGCAAACGCGATCCTCAAGATCCTCGAGGAGCCGCCGAAGCGATCGCTCTTTCTCGTGTTGTCGCACACGCCGGGCCGATTGCTGCCGACCATCCGGTCGCGCTGCCTTTCGCTGCGCCTGGAGCCCTTGGATGCACAGGATCTCAACCGGGCGCTCGACCATCTGGGCGCACCGCCGGGGGGCACCGACGCGATCATAGGACTGAGCGAAGGCAGCGTCGCCCGGGCTCTGCTGTTGCGGAATTATGGCGGGGCGGACATTGCCGAAGCCTTCGTCGACATCATCGAACGCGGCAATCTCTCAGACCGTGAACCGATCCACAAACTCGCCGACAGCCTCTCGGCCCGGGATCGCGATGTGGCCTACCAGTTCTTCACCGAACTGGTCATCGACAGGGTCCGCGCAATGGCGAGGGAGGCGGGTGCCGCGAACGATCTTGCAGAGGCCAACCGGCTTGCGCGCCTTTCGGTTGAGCTTTCCGAGCATTTTGCAACCGCTGCAGCTTTCAATCTGGATCGCAAGCAAACCGTCCTGCATGTTTTCAGCCTGATTTTCCGCTGACCGCAAAGACGCAGCGCTTGCATTGAAATTTGAATGCAGGGGGCCATTCCGGGCATGGCGTCGATGGAGATAATCGCCTATGTAGTCGGCGTCCGAGGGCGGCAGTCGCGCGCCCGCTGCAAAGAAGGCATCCGAAGACCGACATGAGCACCGAGCGTTACTACATCACCACACCGATCTTCTACCCGAATGGCGTGCCCCATATCGGCCACGCCTATACGGCGATCGCAACGGATGTTCTGGCTCGTTTTCAGCGGCTCGACGGCAAGGACGTGTTTTTCCTGTCCGGCACCGATGAACACGGCCAGAAAATGCAGCAGACCGCGGAGAAGGAAGGTATTCCTCCCATCGAGCTTGCGGATCGCAACTCGTCTGTTTTCCGGGATCTGCTGAAACTGCTCAACTGCTCGAATGACGACTTCATCCGCACCACGGAGGAGCGCCACCGCATATCCGTGCAGGAGCTATGGAAGCGGATGGAGGCCAATGGCGACATCTATCTCGGCAAATATGGCGGATGGTATTCCGTCCGGCAGGAAGCCTTCTTCGACGAGAGCGAAACCACTGTCGGCGATGACAAGATCCGCCGGGAACCGCTCGGCTCGCCGGTGGAGTGGGTCGAGGAGGAAAGCTACTACTTCCGGCTTTCGGCCTATGGCGATCGGCTGCTCGAACTGTTCGAGAAGAACCCCGATTTCGTGGGCCCGGCCGAACGGCGCAACGAAGTGGCGAGTTTTGTCCGGTCGGGCTTGAAGGATCTGTCGATCTCTCGGACCACATTCGACTGGGGCATTCCTGTGCCAGGCGACGAAAAGCACGTGATGTATGTCTGGGTCGATGCGCTGACCAACTACATCACCGCGGCCGGTTTTCCAGACGAGGGCGGAGACCGCTGGGGCTACTGGCCGGCGGTGCACATGATCGGCAAGGACATCGTGCGGTTCCACGCGGTCTACTGGCCGGCCTTCCTGATGTCGGCGGGACTTGACCTGCCGGCCAAGGTGTTCGCCCACGGCTTCCTCTACAACAAGGGGGAGAAGATGTCGAAATCGATCGGCAACGTGGTCGACCCCTTTACGATGGTGGAGCATTACGGGCTCGATCAGGTCCGCTATTTCTTCATGCGCGAAGTGCCGTTCGGGCAGGATGGCAGCTACAGCCATGATGCCATCGTTGGCCGCATCAATTCCGATCTGGCCAATGATCTGGGCAACCTGGCGCAGCGCTCGCTGTCGATGATCAACAAGAACTGCGAGGGCAGGGTGCCGCAATACGGGTCCTTCAGTGCCGAGGATCAGGCTATCCTTGACGCCGCCTACGGCATCCTCGATGCGATACGGCCCGAAATGGGAGCGTGCCAGATCCACAAGGCGCTCGCGGCGATCTGGCAGGTTGTGGCCGATGCAAACCGCTATTTTGCAGCCCAGGAGCCGTGGAAGCTGAAAAAGAGCGATCCCGAACGCATGAACACCGTTCTCTACACCACAGCCGAGGTGCTCCGTGTGATCGGTGTCAGCATTCAGCCCTTCATGCCGGACAGCGCCTCGAAACTGCTCGATCTCCTCAATGTGTCGGCTGAAAACCGGCAGTTCCGGGTCAGCAATGCCGCGCTCGTGCCGGATGTGGTGCTGCCGCAGCCATCGGGCATCTTCCCGCGCTTCGTGGAGGCAGAGCCGGAGCAGGGCGCATGAGCCTGGATGTTCATAACCATCCCGTCATCGATACGCATTGCCATCTCGATTTTGCGGATTTCGATTCCGAGCGCGACGAGCTGATCGCGCGCTGCCGGGATACCGGCGTTGTGCGCATGGTGACCATTTCGACGCGTGTCAGGAAGTTCGATATCGTGTCCGCGCTTGCCGACAAGCACCCGGAAGTCTTCTGCTCTGTCGGAACCCATCCGCACAACGCTGCCGAAGAGCTTGATGTCACCACGGACGATCTCGTTGGTCTGGCGGCCCATCCACGTTGCGTCGCCATCGGGGAAGCGGGGCTTGACTATTTCTACCACCACGCACCGCGAGATGCGCAGGCGACCGGATTTCGCCGCCACATCGCCGCTGCGCGCCAGACCGGCCTGCCACTTGTCATTCATTCCCGCGATGCGGACGAAGACATGATAAGCATTCTGGAGGACGAGACGGGGAAGGGCGCCTTTCCCTTCATCCTGCACTGTTTCTCCTCGGGCGCCGATCTTGCGGCAGCCGGGGTGAGACTGGGCGGGTACATCTCCTTTTCCGGCATTCTGACATTCAAGAAATCGGAAGAACTGCGCGACATCGCCAGAAATGTTCCGCGTGAACGGCTGCTGGTTGAAACCGATGCGCCCTATCTTGCGCCGACTCCTTACCGGGGCAAACGCAACGAGCCGTCCTATGTGGTCAACACCGCGCGCGTTCTCGCCGAAACGATTGGCACCAGTGAAACAGAGCTGCGCGATCTCACGACGGCGAACGCACTCAAAGCCTTCTCGAAGATGCCTCCACTGTGACTGGCCTTCATCGCCGCCAGTTCACGATCCTTGGCTGCGCCTCTTCGCCAGGCGTCCCCCGGGTCAATGGGGACTGGGGCGCCTGCGACCCCGAAAACCCCAGGAACAGACGGACCCGAGCCGCATTTCTGATGCGGCAGATCGCACCCGACGGCGGCGAGACCACGGTGGTCGTCGACACCGGGCCTGATTTTCGCGAACAGATGATCGCCAACGAAGTGCACTCAATCGACGCGGTGCTTTATACGCATTCACACGCGGACCACGTGCACGGCATCGACGACCTCCGCGGCTTTGCGCTCGCGCAGCGGAAACGGATTCCGATCCATGCCGATGCCGAGACCATGGCGCGGATCCGGGCCGGCTTCGGCTATTGCCTCGAGACGCCGCCGGGAAGCAACTATCCTCCGATCACGGAGCCGAGGGTGATTGCCTCGCTCAGTGAGCCGATCCGGATCAACGGCGCAGGCGGCACGATTGAGATCCAGCCACTGGATCAGGCTCATGGTTCAATCCGCTCCCTCGGCTTCCGCATCGGCAAACTTGCCTATTGCTGCGATGTCAGCGACTTTCCACGCGAAACCGTTGCCCGTCTCGGAGACCTGGATGCGCTGATCATCGATTGTCTTCAATACAAGCCGCATCCGAGCCACCTTTCGATCGATCAGGCGCTTTGGTGGATCGAGAAACTCAACCCCAGGCGGGCCTACCTGACCCATATGCATGTACCGCTCGACTACGAAACCGTACGCACCGAGACCCCGGACCGCGTCGAGCCGTGCTACGATGGGCTGACCTTGGAATTCGAGGTGATGACATGAACACGCTTGCAACAGAAATGACGCCCGAGCTGATCCGAAGCGGCTCCAGCATGGCCAGGGTCGCGGAAGCGGCTCAGAAGGCCGGTCTGACGATCCGTATCATCAAGATGCCGCAATCGACCCGGACCGCGCGCGAAGCCGCGGAGGCTGCAGGGTGTGAGACGGCTCAGATCGTAAAGTCGCTGGTCTTTGAGAACACCGCTGACAAGGCTCTCAATCTTGTCTTGGTCTCGGGAGCCCATGATGCCGACATGGACCACATTTCGGAACACTACGGCCTGAAGCTGGACCGCTGCGAAGCACGGCGCGTGCGTGACGAAACGGGCTTCGCCATCGGCGGAGTTGCTCCGATCGGGCATGTGAGCCCGATCAAGGTGTACATGGATCGTGCGCTGATGCAGCACGGGACCGTCTGGGCTGCTGCAGGACGTCCGGACAGCGTTTTCAGCGTGGACCCCGGGGCGCTTGCAAAGGCCATCGACGCCGAGATCATCGACGTCCGCGCGACCGACTGACCCGGAAGGCAGTCGTTCGAGCGCATCGCGTGTTCACTGCGTCTCGAGCCAGTTGCGGATCTCGACACTGTGTTCGCCGCGCGCGGGTACCCGGCCGGGGTCGGGATCGGGTCGTGTTGAAAAGCGTGGCGCCGGTGCCGCCTGCATGACGCCGTCGATCTCGCGCCAGATCCCTCGCGCCTTCATGTGGGGATCATGCGCAGACTGTTCCGGATCGAGGGCAGGGGCTACGCATGCGTCGCTGCCTTCGAACACGGCCTCCCAATGGGCGCGCGGCTGCCTGGCAAACATGCCTGCCAGAATGGCCGTCTGACGCGGCCAAGCATCCATGTCGTACTGATCGGCGAAATCAGGATCGTCGTTCAAGCCCAGACGGTCGAGGAACTGGGTGTAGAATTTCGGCTCCAGGCACTGGACCGAGATAAATCCGCCATCGGCACAGGCGTAGCATCGGCTCCAGTGCGGACCGTCCAGAAGGCTTCGCCCACGTTGCGTGGACAGATGCCCGGATTGCCGCATCGTCATCAGCAGGTTCATCATGTGGGCCGAGCCGTCGACGATCGAGGCGTCGACGACACAGCCGCCACGACCGTTTCTGGCCGCGTGGATACCGGCAAGAATGCCGACAGCCAGATAGAGCGCGCCGCCACCGATATCACCGACAAGCGTTGGCGGCGAAAACGGCGGTTCGCCCGGATTGGCCGAATACCAGAGAGCACCCGAGACCGAGATGTAGTTCAGATCATGGCCCGCTGTTTGAGCGCGTGGCCCGGTCTGGCCCCAGCCGGTCATGCGGCCATAGACAAGGTCCGCATTGTGCGCTGACAGAACTTCGGGTCCCAATCCAAGCCGCTCCATCACGCCGGGACGGAAACCCTCGACGAGTGCATCCGATCGCGCCACCAGCGATTTCAGCACCTCGACATCGTCGGTCGATTTCAGATCGAGCTCGATGGACCGCTTGCCGCGATCGATCAGCGACCGATCCGGCATGCCATGCGCCGGACCGCCGTTCTTGCGGTGGACCACGATGACATCGGCACCGAGATCGGCGAGCAGCATGGCGGCAAAAGGCGCAGGTCCCAGGCCCTCGATTTCGACGACGCGTATCCCTTCAAGCATCTTGATCCTCCCGGTAGCCCGACGCCAGTTGCCGCGCTCTCAGCGCTCAGGTCAAGCCAACGGGATCCGGTTTTCTCAATCCTCGCAACAGCCGCCAGAACGCGAATGGGCTCGCACGTTGCTCACACCGTACTTTGAGATTCTTTCCTAAAGCGCTGATTCCAAATTCGTACCGGCATCCAGGCACCTTCACCGATCTGGACCCTTGAGTTCCATAATCTATCTTATGCGATCTTTGTATATACCGGGGGGGGCGTCAAATTCGACCTCAGCTGTCCGTTGCACGATTGCCCTTCCGTCACCGATGCACATCAGAAAAACAGCGTCATCGACGATGATTGCTCGGACGGCATCTGGTCAACAAACATCTGCCAGGCCTTCTGGTACGAAGGAAGGTAATTCAACTCGTGACCCTGACCGAGCTGCTCCAGTTCCCGGTAGGCTTGAAGCAGCATATCGACGAAACGGAAGCCTGACGACAGGTCCTCGGGCTTTACACCCGCCTCCCTGGCGCCATTCTCGTAGAGATACTGTGCAGCTGCGCGCTGCTCCATCCATTCCGACAATGTGGTCTTTTCTTCGTGACTGACCCGGTCGAGCCACAGCGCGCCGGCCTTGCCGACGGCCATGTGATCCGACGGGTCAATCCCGCCTGCTTCGGCATAGGCTCCCGCCAGGCGCGTGGGTCCGTAATAATGGCCCATGGCGAGCGACTGCTGCTGTATCATGATCGCCTGGGCGATATCCTGCTCCAGATCCGAGAAATAACCGCTTTCATCGGTCCGTATGGCGCTGAGCGCACGCCGGTCGAGTTCTCCGAACAAGGAGTACCAATCGGCAGCCTCGTTTGATTTCGGGCGAAATGGCTCGCCCGAGTCCACCATCTTGGCGTATCGTGCGTCGAGCACCTTGCGGGCAGCCTCAACGATTTCGGATCTGGATTTGTCGGTGGAAAATGGTTCGGCCGAAGGATCTGTGACGGCAATTGAAAGGTTGTTCGAAAAAAAGCCGGGTCTCGCCGGCATGTAGATTTCATATCCATTTGGTGGAGCGACCGTGAAGCCCATTGAGGTGGGCGCGACTTCGCCGAATAAATCGTATGTTCCCGTGGCCTCGCTGGCCTCGATGGGTCCCAGGTCCTGATAGGACTGGATGGCCTGGGCATGAATGGGCGGGACGGAATCCTTTGTCGATCCCGCCTTGTTGACAGTCCGAATATTCGAATGGCTGACGCCTTCGATATTCATTCTCTTCTCCTGTTAAATGATTCCAACAATGGCTTCTCAGCCTTGCTCCAGGCTGTCGATTCGCCTGATTTGCACGCAGGCCTTGCATTCTGCAGCAGCTTCACTTCGCAACGCCGGACCGTGTCTCTCAAGCCGGAAGAAACCGCCGGACCTAGCATCCGGTTTGTGCTTGCGGGTGCCCATGCGTTGCCCTAACCATCAGGGTGCCCTTCCCCGCACTGGAGTTCCGCAATGTCATTTGCAAAACTTGACGCCCATTGCCATTCGCTGAGCGCGCTTGAGCATGCACTGGCAATACTCGGCGTTGACGAAGCGACCGTGATGGCGCCCGGCGGGGGCAGCGATCGGGCCGAAGCAATGGCGGCTCTCTCGGGCATGCTTCACCGTCAGGCAACCGACCCGAAGCTTGAAGACTGGATTGCCGAGGCAAAGGAAGAAAGCCTCGACACCGAACAGCGAATCGCCGTCGCTGAATTTGAGCGCAGCCACCGCAACCTCACCTGCCTGCCGGCGGAGTTTATCGAGCGGAAGATGCGAACCGGCATGCACTCCGAGCAATTGTGGCGCAAGGCGCGACAAACGGGAGACTGGACGGCCTTCCGCCCGGCGCTCGAAGGCGTGGTCGCGCTGATGCGGGAGGAAGCGCAGATGCGCTCCGAGGCACTCGGCCTGAAACCCTACGACGCGCTGATGGAGCAATTCGACCCGGGCAACAGGGAGGCAGACATCACGCCGGTGTTTGCCAAGCTCAAGGCGTTCCTGGTCGATTTTCTGCCCATGGCCCTGGAAGCGCAGGAGCGGCGCCGCGCGGCACGCCCGGTCAAGCCGCTGTCCGGCAACTATTCCGTGGAACGCCAGAAAGCGCTCGGGCTGGCCATGATGGAGGCGGTCGGCTTCGACCTCAACCATGGCAGTCTGTCGATTTCAGATCATCCGTTCTGTGGCGGGGTTCCAAGCGATGTTCGCATGACGACACGCTACCGGACTGACGAATTCCTCCCGGCGCTGATGGGCATCCTTCATGAAACCGGTCATGGGCTCTACGAGCAGAACCTGCCGAAGGCCTGGGCGCACTGGCCCTCCGGCAAGGCGCGGGGAATGTCGCTTCACGAAAGCCAGAGCCTGTTCGTCGAAAAGCAGATCGGTCGCAATCCGGCCTTCTGGCACCATGCCCTGCCCCACGTCGCCGAACATCTGGACGAAGACTGGAGCATCGATGACCTGCTGCCGCATGTTCATGAAATCAAGCGCGGCAAGATCCGCGTCGACGCCGACGAAGTGACCTACCCGCTGCATGTGATCCTTCGCTACGAGCTGGAGCAGGACCTGCTTTCGGGCGCATTGGAAGTTCGGGATCTGCCGGAGGCGTGGGATGCGAAAATGACCGCGTCCCTCGGCATCTCCACCCTTGATGACCCCAAGAACGGCCCGATGCAGGATGTCCACTGGCCGGCCGGAGCCTTCGGCTATTTCCCGTCCTACACGCTGGGCGCCTTGATGGCGGCGCAGCAATGGGCGGCCATTTCAGCCACCAATCCGGCGGTCAACGACGAAATAGCAGCGGGCGATTTCGCTTCGGTCAATGCCTGGCGCCGCGACAACATCTGGCAGCGCGGCTCGATGGGAACGACGCCGGAAATCCTGCACGAGGCAACCGGGGAGCCGCTCAATCCCGCGCACTTCATCGCGCATCTCAAAGCCCGCTACGGGGAGTGACCTGCCCCACCAGGCGCGCCCTGTCTCGAGGCGTTCATCGGTCCAGCCAGCAGTCCAGCGCGTAGCCTAGATCGTTGACTTCGCGTTCTTCTCGGCCATCGCCAAGGCCGCCTCGTCTCGCCGGCGCTTGCGCTCGCGCATGATCGTGTAAAGCCCCGTCGCAATGATGATGCACGCTCCAACGAGCGTGTAGGCGTCCGGGATCTCGGAAAACACAAGGATCCCGACCACCATCGAGAACAAGAGCCGAGAATAGCGGAATGGCGTGACGACGGCAATTTCGCCCAGCCTTGTGGCCTCTGTCAGGGCCCAGTAGGCAAATGTGCCGATGGCGAGCGCCGCTGCCAGATAGGCCGTTTCCACCGCGCTCGGAACCCTGGCGCCGCCGGATATCGCCAGCATCACCAATCCCGCGATACCGACCACCAGGAAGCCCCAGACGGCAAGCTGAAGGGACGAAACGGCTTTCGGAACCTTCCGGCTGGCGAGGTCGCGGATCGAAAGCAATATGACGGCCATCACGGCCCAAAGAACATCGGGCTCGAAGCCTTCAAGACCCGGTCGGATCACCAGGACAACACCGAAGAAGCCGATGAGGATCGCCGTCCAGCGGCGCCAGCCGACAGCCTCGCCCAGAACGAGGGCGGCCCCCATGGTGACAAACAGAGGTGCCGCCTGCAGGATCGTGGTCACGGTGGCCAGCGGCACCAGCGCCAGTGCCGTGACGAAGCCCATCGAACCGATCATCTCGCTGAGATTGCGCACCAGCACTGCGGGACTGAAAAAAGTGTGCGAGAACGGGTCCATTCCGCGCGCACGAGCGAGCAACGCAAAGAGCAGAGCCCCGGGAAACCCCAGAACGATGAGGATCTGTCCGACGGGCAAGCCCGCCGAAGCCAGCTTGATGAACATGTCCTCGGCGGCAAACCCGAGCATCCCAAGCACCATCAGGACGATCCCGCGCATGTTGTCCATGTGATTGTTTCCGTTCCGGTTTCCGCCTGGGGCCAATAACTCGGCCCCGCCCGCCCACGTGCCTATCCCGTTCTGACCTCCATGGGAAGGCAAACGGCTACCCTTTTGCGCGGCTTGTTTCTGTGGCCCCCGCTAACGTGGGGTCTCCGAAGACGGTGCACTGGCTGAAAGCCGGGCGATCATGCTGACGAACAGCGCCTGCTCGGCCTCCGGAAGGCCCGTGAGCAAGGCGCGGTCAGCGTCTTTCACGGCTTCACGCGCCGGTGCAATCAACACGCCGGCCTTTTCCGTCAGCCGAACCAGTTGCGCACGCCTGTCATCGGGATGGGGCAAGCGGACAACCAGGCCGTCGCGGTCCAGTCTGGCAAGGGTGTTTGCCATGGTCGCCTGCTCGACGCCGAGACGCTCGGCCAGTTCGCGCTGGGTCTGCTCCCCTTCTGTTTCGAGTGCCGAAATCACCTGCAGGCGGGCTTGCGACAGCGCCAGGGGTTCCAGGCGCGCATTCAGCTGCGCGGTATATGACCTGGCCAGACTGACGACCATCTGACCGAGGGATTGATGACCTCCATTCAACATTTCCAACCCTTTCGATAGCCCGCTATCCTTTATTGCATAGTGCGCTATGCATTTGGGAAGTCAAGCCCCTCCCCGCGCCGGATCATCCGAACCGAGATTTCTGTTCCCCGGACAGAATCGCGTTTATGAGAGGGGCGATCCGGGCGGTGAAACCTGCCTTGGGGTGTCTCCGCAACCGAAGTCAGTTCCAACCGTGCATGATCTTGCAACCTATACCGGCCTCTTCATTGCTGCGTTGCTCGCTGCCACGCTTGTGCCGGCCCAGTCTGAGAGTGTCTTGACGGCACTCTTGCTGGCGGGCCGGCAGGAGACTGTCCTCCTGGTGGCTGTGGCCAGCGCAGGCAATGTGCTTGGATCGGTCATCAATTGGCTGCTGGGGCTCGCCGTCGAGCGCTACAGGGATCGGAAATGGTTTCCCGCCAGCCCGAACCGGTTGAAGCGCGCGCAGGCGCACTATCAACGGTTCGGCTACTGGTCGCTGCTTCTGGCGTGGGTTCCGATCATCGGTGATCCGCTCACGCTCGTCGCTGGGATCATGCGCGAGCCGCTGTGGCGCTTTCTTCTCCTGGTGTCGATCGGCAAGGTCGGTCGCTATGTTGCCATTGTGGCGGGGCTCGGGTTTCTTGCCTAAGCCGAAGCTGCCCGAATGCATTGAAAGGGACACCGATGGATCATGACTTCTGGCACGAGCGTTGGGAAAGCGGACGTATCGGCTTTCATGCAGGCAGGCCCAATCCGCTCCTCGTCGATCATTTTCCCAAGCTGAACGTGCCAGCCGACGGGCGGGTGTTTCTTCCCTTGTGCGGCAAGACGCTCGATATCGACTGGTTGCTTGAGCGCGGGTATCGCGTTGCCGGTGCGGAACTGAGCGAAATTGCTGTCCGGGAGGTGTTTGAGCGCCTCGGCGTTGCGCCCGAGATCGAACAGACCCGTGATCTGAAACGCTACAGCGGTCCCTCTGTTGAGGTGTTCGCCGGTGATATCTTCGCGCTGACGCCCGACCTTCTGGGATCGGTGACTGCGGTCTTTGATCGTGCCGCGCTTGTCGCCCTGCCCGAGCGGATGCGCGGCCGCTACACCGCGCATCTTGCAAGCTTGAGCCGTGCTGCGCCGCAGCTTCTCGTCTGCTTCGAATATGACCGGGACACCCTCGAAGGTCCGCCGTTTTCGATATCCGCTACCGAGGTTGCCGCGCATTATGCCGGTGACTACGAAATCAGCCAGTTGGACCGCCACATGCTGGAGGGCGGCATGAAAGGTGTGCCGGCGACCGAGACGGTCTGGCTGCTCGAACCGCGCTGAGCCGAAAGGTCAGCGGACAGCCGTTGCCTCGATCTCGAACACAAGCCCGGGGACTGCGAGCCGGGTTACACCGAGCAAGGTCATTGCCGGAGCTACGTCGAGCGGCCCGAAGCGCATTCCGAGAAGATCGAAATTCTTCAACGCTTCATCGACATCCGTCGCATAGATGCCGAGCCGCACCACATTTCCCAGTTCCATTTCTGCGGCAGCCAGAACCGTTTCGAGATTGTCGAGCGCAAGCGCGATCTGGGCACGCATGTCGCCCAGGTGCTGCGGAGTGCCTTCACCGTCCACCGAGGTTTGGCCGGCCACGATGAGTTGGCGCTGCGCGCCCTCTATCGACATGGCCTGGCTGTAGCCGAATTTACGCGACCAATCCCACGGGTTGACTTTTGTATGCTGCATGAATGGTGTTCCTTTGCCGATCCGGCCTCTTGGTTTCTGACATTCGGACAGCTAGGTCATTGCTACTGACAGCATGGTGTCAGCAGGGTTCGTGCAAGACACACCCGGCAGCTCGGGAAGGAACACAATGCGTCGCGCAGACAGGTTGATCAGGATTGTCCACTATCTGCGGGGGCGCAGACGCGCGGTCACGGCCCGCCAGATCGCAGAGGAGTTCGTAATCTGCACCCGAACGGTCTATCGGGACATTCAGGATCTGATGGTATCAGGTGTTCCGATAAGCGGCGAAGCCGGAGTCGGTTACATCATCGACAAGAGGTATTACCTGCCGCCGGTTTCCTTCGACGCCGAGGAGCTTGAGGCCATTGGCCTGGGCATCAGCATGGTCTGCCAGTGGACCGACGAGCGACTTGCGGAGAAGGCGATCAGCGCGCTCACCCGGATCAAGGCAGTCCTGCCGCCGGAACTGCAGGGGGAGCTGGAACAGATCGCCACCTACTCGATCACCAATCGCGAGCCGCCGCCCTGGCGCGTCAGCCTTTCGGAGCTCCGGGAGCATGTGCGGTTGAGGCGCAAGATCCTGATCGAGTATACCGACGAGGCCGCAGCGCTGACCCGACGCACGGTTCGGCCGCTGGCCCTGATCTTTTGCCGGCCGGTCTGGCTGATGGCGGGCTGGTGCGAAACCCGCAGTGATTTCCGCAACTTCAGGCTCGACCGAATCCGCTCTCTGGATACGCTCGACGCGTATTTCGAGGACGAGACTGACAAGAACCTCGCGGCCTACAAACTGCGTGAAGCCATGTGCTAGTTCCTGCCAACAAGGAGCCTTGTGGCGACTTGCCGCCTGGCCAGCATCGGCAGGATCAAACCCCATGGTGTTTCCTGGGCTGGACCAGACGGTCTGAAACCCAGCTTCTTGTAGACAGCGATGGCCCGCTTATTGTCCGGATGAGGGTCGGTTGCGATCACCGGCACACCCGCGTCATACAGCGCTTGCATTCGGGCACCGATAAAAGCTGAGCCATGCCCGGCACCGAGCATTTCAGGATCCCCAATATACTGGTCAATACCTCGGGCCCCTGTCGGAAGTCCGGCAAAATGATGGTCGTCCCACCCATGCACGGAATAATCCTGCATGAACGCAAAAGGCCGCTTGTCCAACGAGACAATCCACCGCGAAACGCGGGCGTCGCTTATGTCATCCTGATCATATTGCTTCTCAGAGTCCCACCACTGGCGCACATGGGGATGTGCCTGCCATTCCATCAGCAAGGCGAGATCTTCCATCCTCAGTTGGCGGAAATGATAGGTATGCGCAGTCTTCATCCGGAAAGAGTAGCACTCCGCAGGCTGTCCGGAATGGAATTCCAATCGCTATTCCGCTGCAAACGGCCTTGGCGACATTGGCTTTGAAGGCACAGAGCAGATCGCGGTGCCGGTCATGCTCAGCCGGCAGAGGCCAGGGACGCAGGCCGGTTCACCTTGCCGAGAGCCGCCACCACCATCGGCTTGAAGCCTTCGGTGCTCGACTCCGTCATTTCGAACAGCTGCGCGCGCATGCGCGGATCCCAGAACTTGTTAATGTGATCGGCGACACCCTCGATCTGCTCATCCTCCGGCTGGGAGGCGAAGAAGGTGGCGATCTGGTTGGCCTGGTAGCGCAGTTTGTCAGGCGACATCGCTGTGAACTCCCTGTTCGATCCGGTCCGGCCGGGTGAAAATCTCGAAATTTGCCCCGCGAGCCATGCCGACCAGGGTCAGGCCGGCGGCTTCGGCGGTCCGCACCGCAAGCGCGGTCGGTGCGGAAACCGCGATCAGCAGACCGGTGCCGGCGATCACGGCCTTTTGCACCATATCGACCGAGACACGGCTGGTGATCACGATGGCGCCGTCGGCCGGGGAAAAACTCTGGCGCGCAAGGGCACCGATCAGCTTGTCGAGCGCGTTGTGGCGTCCGACATCCTCGCGCACACAAACGATCCCCCTGCCCGGCTGATAGAAGCCGGCGGCATGAACCGCACCTGTTTCGGCGCGAAGCTTCTGGTGCGCCGACAGCGACCGCACCGCCTCGGTTATGTGCTCGCTGCCCAGAACGAGTTCCACCGACTTGCGGTCCGGCAGTGTCCTGAGTGCTTCCTCAATCGATTCGATGCCGCAGAGACCGCAACCGACCGGTCCGGCCATCTTGCGGCGACGGGTGGAGAAGGCCGCCTGCACGCTTTCGGCCAGTTGCATCTGGATGTCGAAACCCTGATCCGCCGCAACGATGTCCATCAACGCGATATCTTCCGGCGAGCGGACAATCGCCTCGGACATGGCAAAGCCGATGCCGAAATCTTCCAGATCATCCGGCGTCGCCATCATCACAGCCTGGGTGGTCCCGCCAAATGAAAGCGCGACGGGCACCTCCTCGGGCAAGGCCCGGGATCCCGGCGTAAAAATCCCTGCCCTCACCGCGACATGGCGTGCAACCGCCGTACTGGACATGGCTTTCGCCATTCAGCTCCCTCTCTCCGACGTGTCCACCTATTCGGCCGGCTCAAGTGCTTCGTCCGTGGCAATCCGGCGCGATCTTGCCGCCTGCGCTTCATAATCCTGCTGCCAGGCCGTCGGTCCGTTCGAGGGTGACACCTGGACTGCAGTCACCTTGTATTCCGGGCAGTTGGTGGCCCAGTCGGTGAAATCGGTGGTGATCACATTGGCCTGCGTTCCGGGGTGATGGAAGGTGGTGTAGACCACGCCCGGCGCCACCCGTTCTGTGATCTTCGCGCGCAACGCGGTTTCGCCTGAGCGGCTGGCGAGCTTGACGAGATCGCCATCCCGTATGCCGCGCTGCTCGGCGTCATGCGGATGGATCTCCAGCCTGTCCTCCTCATGCCAGGCGACATTCTCGGTGCGGCGGGTCTGGGCGCCGACATTGTACTGGCTCAGGATGCGTCCGGTGGTCAGAAGCAGCGGGAATCGCGGACCGGTGCGCTCGTCGGTCGCGACATACTCGGTGCGGATGAACTTGCCCCTGCCGCGCACGAAGCCGTCCAGATGCATGACCGGCGTGCCGTCGGGCCTGGCTTCGTTGCAGGGCCACTGCACCGAGCCTTTCTCTTCAAGCAGGTCGTAGGTCACACTGGCAAAGCTTGGTGTGGTGGCCGCGATTTCATCCATGATTTCAGAGGGATGACTGTATTTCCAGTCAAGCCCCATGGCGTGCGCCAGGTTGAGCGTCACTTCCCAGTCCGCAAGCCCGTTCTTCGGGCTCATGACCTTGCGGACGCGGTTGATGCGGCGCTCGGCATTGGTGAAGGTGCCGTCCTTCTCAAGGAAGGTCGAGCCGGGCAGGAAGACATGGGCATAGTTGGCGGTCTCGTTCAAGAACAGGTCGTGGACGACAACGCACTCCATAGCCTCGAGCCCGGCCTTGACATGCTTGGTGTCGGGATCGGACTGCAGGATGTCCTCGCCCTGGATGTAAATGCCGCGGAAGGTGCCGTCGACGGCGGCATCGAGCATGTTCGGTATCCGGAGACCGGGCTCCGGGTTGAGCTCAACGCCCCACAACTTCTCGAAGACATCGCGGACTTCTGTCCCCGAGATATGGCGGTAGCCGGGGAGCTCGTGCGGGAACGAGCCCATGTCACAGGCACCCTGGACATTGTTCTGGCCGCGCAGCGGGTTCACGCCGACGCCGGGACGGCCGATATTGCCTGTGGCCATGGCAAGGTTGGCGATCGCCATCACCGTGGTCGAGCCCTGGCTGTGCTCGGTCACGCCGAGGCCGTAATAGATGGCGCCATTGCCGCCACGAGCATAAAGCCGGGCAGCACAGCGCAGTTCCTCGGCCGGGACGCCTGTGAAAGCTTCGGTGGCTTCGGGCGAATGGGCTTCGTCGGCGACGAAGCCGGCCCAGTCCTCGAATTCCGACCAGTCGCAGCGCTCGCGGATGAAGGCCTCGTCAAACAGGCCCTCGGTGACGATGACATGGGCAAGGGCCGTGAGCACCGCGACATTGGTCCCGGGCTTGAGCGGTAGGTGATGGCTCGCTTCGACATGGGCCGAGCGCACGAGGTCGATCCGGCGCGGATCAATGACGATCAGCTTCGCGCCGGCGCGCAGCCGCTTCTTGAGCCGCGAGGCGAAGACCGGGTGGCCGTCGGTCGGGTTTGCGCCGATCAGGATGACGACATCGGTGTGTTCGACGGAATCGAAATCCTGGGTGCCGGCCGAAGTGCCGAAAGCCTTGCCGAGGCCGTAGCCGGTGGGCGAATGGCAGACGCGGGCGCAGGTGTCGACATTGTTGTTGCCGAAGCCGGCGCGCACCAGCTTCTGAACAAGGAAGGTTTCCTCGTTGGTGCAGCGCGACGAGGTGATGCCGCCAATCGCGCCCTTGCCAAACTGGTACTGGATGCGGCGGAATTCCTTGGCGACATGGGCGAACGCCTCATCCCAGGTCACTTCGCGCCACGGATCGGTGATCTTTTCGCGCACCATCGGGTTCAAGATGCGGTCCTGGTGGGTGGCGTAACCCCAGGCGAAGCGGCCCTTGACGCAGGAATGGCCACGATTGGCCTTGCCGTCCTTCCACGGCACCATGCGGACGACTTCCTCGCCGCGCATTTCCGCCTTGAAGGAACAGCCGACACCGCAATAGGCGCAGGTGGTCACCACCGAGTGCTCGGGCTGACCGATCTCGATCACGGATTTTTCCTGCAGCGTCGCCGTCGGGCAGGCCTGCACGCAGGCCCCGCAGGACACACATTCGGAACTCATGAAGTCCTCGTGCATGCCGGGCGAGACACGGCTTTCAAAGCCCCGGCCCTCAATCGTCAGCGCGAACGTGCCCTGTACTTCCTCGCAGGCGCGTACGCAGCGCGAGCAGACGATGCATTTGGCCGGATCGTAAGTGAAATAGGGATTGCTTTCGTCCTTTGCCATGTAGCGCGGATTGGCTTCGCCGTTCTGCCGCGCCTTGACATGGTTTTCGCCGTCATAGCCATAGCGCACGTCGCGCAGGCCGACGGCGCCGGCCATGTCCTGCAGCTCGCAATCGCCATTGGCCGCGCAGGTCAGGCAGTCGAGCGGATGGTCGGAGATGTAGAGCTCCATGACGCCGCGGCGAATGTCCTTGAGCCGGCCGGTCTGGGTGTGGACCACCATGCCTTCGGCAACCGGCGTGGTGCAGGAGGCGGGCGTGCCATTGCGGCCTTCGATCTCCACCAGGCAGAGCCGGCAGGAGCCGAAGGCGTCGACCATGTCGGTGGCGCAGAGCTTGGGCAACTGAATCCCTGCCTCCATCGAGGCGCGCATCACCGAAGTGCCTTCCGGCACGTCGATCGTGTTGCCGTCGATGGTCAGTCGTACGGTCTTTTCGGCTGTGGATGCCGGGGTGCCGTAATCGATTTCCTGAATCAGGGACATTCTATCCTCCGAATAATTCATTCCGCTGCGGCCCAAGGCCGGAGTATCGGTCGCCTGGTCTGCTTACGCCTTACGCTCGGCAAGTGTCGCCGCCACCAACGCGTTCGCGTGGCCATGGCCGAGCTGGTGGTTGGCTTTGAGAAAATTGACGATCTGCATGTGGGTCATGCCATCCTGCGCGCGGATGATTTCCTGCCAATGCGAGATCGGCTGGCCATACTTCTTTTCGATCGAAGGGAAATAGGATGCCGGCCCCTTCACTTTCGCGTCGGCACTCATTCCGCAGCCTCCCGTGTCTGTGATGCAGCGAAGTCCTCCGGGAAATGCGTCAGAGCGCTCATCACCGGGTAAGGCGTGAAACCGCCCAATGCACAGAGCGAGCCGAATTTCATCGTGTTGCAAAGGTCGGTCATCAGCGCGATCTGCTTGTCGGGCTCTATGCCGTTGCGGATATTGTCAGCCACCTCTACGCCGCGGGTCGAGCCGATGCGGCAGGGCGTGCACTTGCCGCAGCTTTCCACGGCGCAGAATTCGAAGGCGAAGCGCGCCTGCTTGAGCATGTCGGCGGTCTCGTCAAACACGACGATACCGGCGTGCCCGATAAGACCATCCTTGCCCGCGAAGGCCTCGTAATCGAAGGGCGTGTCGAAGAGTTCGCGCGGGAAATAGGCGCCGAGTGGGCCACCGACCTGGACGGCTTTGACCGGACGGCCGCTGGCCGTGCCGCCGGCGATATCGTCGACGAGTTCGCCCAGTGTCATGCCGAACGCAGCCTCGTACAGCCCGCCATGTTTGACGTTTCCGGCGATCTGGACGGGAATCGTGCCGCGCGAACGGCCCATGCCGAAGTCACGGTAGAACTCCGCGCCCTTGTCCATGATAACGGGGACGGAGGCGAGCGAAATGACATTGTTGATGACGGTCGGACGGCCCAGAAAGCCCTTGTGCGCAGGCAGCGGCGGCTTGGCACGGACGACGCCTCTGCGGCCTTCGAGGCTTTCGAGCAGCGCTGTCTCCTCACCACAGACATAGGCCCCGGCGCCGACGCGGATTTCCATGTCGAAGGCATGATCAGAGCCTAAGACGGACGCGCCCAGGACGTTGTGTTCGCGTGCGATTTCGACAGCACGGTTCATCACCCGGATTGCATGGGGATATTCAGAGCGGAGGTAGACATAGCCCCTGGTCGCACCGGTGGCGATGCCCGCAATGATCATGCCCTCGATCACCACGAAGGGATCCCCCTCCATGATCATCCGATCGGCAAATGTGCCGGAATCGCCCTCGTCGGCATTGCAGACAATGTATTTCTGCGGCCCTTCGGCCTCAAGCACCGTCTTCCACTTGATACCGGTCGGAAACCCTGCGCCGCCGCGGCCGCGAAGGCCGGAGTCTGTTACCTGTGCGACGATGTCCAGCGAGTTCATTCCGAGCGCGTTCTCGAGACCGGCCAGCCCGCCATGGGCCCGATAATCGGAGATCGACAAGGGGTCGGTGATGCCGCAGCGCGCAAAGGTAAGCCGAGTCTGACGCTTAAGAAACGGGATCTCCTCGGTCAGTCCGAGTGACAGCGGATGGTCTGCGCCATCGAGCATCCCGCTCTCGAGCAGCCCATCGACATCGGACGGCTTGACCGGGCCATAGGCCACGCGGCCCGCTGCGGTCTCAACCTCGACCATGGGCTCCAGCCAGTAGAGACCGCGGGAGCCGTTGCGGACGATCTGGGCATTGACACCCCTTGCGGCGACGGCTTCCGCCATGCGGACCGCCACCCTGTCGGCGCCGAGCGCCACGGAGCCTGCATCTCCGGGTATGTAGATCCTTGCACTCATGTCCGCACTGCCCTTGCCAGTTCGTCGATCCGGCCCGCATCCAGACGCCCGATGACTTCGCCATCGACCAGCGCGGCGGGCGCACAGGCGCAGAGCCCGAGACAGTAAACCGGCTCGACGGTAACGGCTCCGTCATTGCTGGTCTCATGCCAGTCCAGCCCCAGAACTCCGAGAAGCCGCTCGGCAAGGTCATCGCCGCCCATGGACTGGCAGGCTTCGGCCCGACAGACCTTGATGACATGGCGGCCGGCTGGCGCCTCGCGGTAATCATGATAAAAG
Organism: Hoeflea sp.; assembly: GCA_965233445.1. Taxonomy (GTDB): domain Bacteria; phylum Pseudomonadota; class Alphaproteobacteria; order Rhizobiales; family Rhizobiaceae; genus Hoeflea. Next base: position 2,598,216 of record OZ247491.1, on the reverse strand, counting down.
CTGACGACACCATGGACTTCGGCCCGAGACAGGTTGAGGCCGTCGGCGATCACCGGCAGCGCCTGCCGCGGGACATGACCGAAAGCCTCCTGAACCTCATGCAGAATCGGCAGCAGCGGCCCTTCAAGCGGCTTCAGCCGCGCGACGATCGCCGCCGTTGCGGTTGCGATCTCCGCATCCATGCTGCGTGATTCCATGCAGATCTCCTCCGCAATGCTGCCATTTTCGCAATTAGGCCAAGAATGGCGGCATGGATCAATGGCGCAAAATCGTGAAGTGATAGAAGTTTTCTATCAAGCTGACAGGGAGCGGGCAAAGACCCGCGCTTCGTGCATCAGTGCAGAGACGATCGGCGTGTGCGGCTCCCGGGGCGCGGCAATCATGCCGACGATGTGCCTGGCGTCGGGTTCGACGATCGGAATGGCTCTGAAATCACCGGCAACGCCGAGAGTTTCAGCAAGATTGACGGGCATGATCGAGGCCCATTTGCCGGTCCGGATATGGGAGAACAAGACGATCATCGAGTTCGATTCAAGCGTGGGCTTGGCGCGGGCACCGGCCTCGGACAGATGCTGATTGATGATCCGTCGGTTCTGCATGTCGGGCGTCAGCAGGCACAGGGGAAGTGCAGCGACCTCGGCCCAGGTCACCTCCTTGCGCTCAGCGAGATCCTGCCCCGCCGAGGTGATCAGCTGATAGCGCTCGGCGTAAAGCGGCACGGTCGCAACCCGGCCCGTCGGTTCGTTGTCGACATAGGTGATGCCGGCATCGATCTCGAAGTTTTCAAGCTTCGAAAGCACCTGCAGGCTGGTGCACGAGGTGATCGAAAGCGTCACCGCGGGGTGTTTCTCGGTGAAGGCGGTGGTGAGCGCGGTGACCATGGACGAGGCCGTGGGGATGATCGCCAAGCGGGCGTGACCGGAAAGTCCCTTGCGGGCGGCCTTCATTTCCTCGCGCATTGTCTTGGCGTCACCGACGATGCGACGCGCCCACTCGAGCACCCGCTGCCCCTCCGGCGTCAAGCCCTGAAAGCGCGATCCGCGCTGCACCAGGATAACCCCAAGCTGGTCTTCAAGCTGCTTGATCGCCGCCGACAGCGTAGGCTGGGTGACGCCGCATTCATCGGCGGCGCGGCCGAAATGACGCTCGCGCGCGAGGACCATGAAGAATTCGAGCTTGTCGATCATGGCCGGCAAACTCGCATGGGGTCAGCGGATTTAGCAAGCGCTAAGCGCGACGCCCAGTGCCGCGATGCGCGCAGCGACAGCCGGCGCAAGAAACGCGAGGATGCTGCGGTTCAGGCCGCCGCCTGGTCTTCGCGGCCCGTTCCCGGTGCGAGACGCACCTCAAGCCCGTCAAGCTCCTCGCTCATCAGCAACTGACAGGACAGGCGGGAATTGTCGCGGACGTCGAAGGCGACATCGAGCATGTCTTCTTCCTCGTCGCTGATCGGATGCAGCCTGTCCAGCCAGTCCGACGCCACATGCACATGACAGGTCGCGCAGGCGCAGGCACCGCCGCACTCCGCCTTGATGTCCAGCCCCCAGTCGCGGATGATCTCCATCACGCGGAACCCTTCGAGCGCCTCAAGAGTATGGCGGGTTCCCGCCTGATCGGTCACGTGGATCTGCATCGGATTCCCTTCCTCTCAGCCGGTCACGGCGGCGCGGCGCCAGCTGTATCCGCCAGCGCGGTCAGCGGGCAGCGGCGCAGGCTGGTAATGCTGATCGATTCCCGGAATCCGGTTCTGCTTCAGTCTCTCGATCGTGGGACCGTGCTCGACCTCGAAACTGTCGAAGCCGGAGCGCAACATGTGCGGCACCTGGTCGATCAGGACCTGGCCAACGGCACGCATCTCTCCCTTGTATCCCAGGCGCTCGCGCAACAAGGTTGCCTGCGAAAAGCCGCGCCCGTCACTGAATGCGGGGAAAGAGACCGCCACCAGCGCGATGCGGTCCAGATGCGGCTCGAGCTGACGCACGTCATCGGACGGAGCCAGCCGAACACCCAGAATCTCGTTGTCGCGCGCGTGCTCGAGGAACTGTGACAGATCGAGAAGCTTCGGCCGCTCCGCAGAGTCGTCATTGCTCCATGGATCGTTGTCGACGATTCCGTTTTTCGTCCAGATGACAGTCATGCAATTCTCCGGAATTTTCAGGCCGCTTCCGCGGTGCCGCCGTAGAGCGCGGCCTTGAACGGGGCTGCGCCGAGGCGGCGGTAGCACTCGAGGAACGTCTCTTCGGCTGAGGTGCGGTTTTCAAGGTAGGTGTCCACAACCGTCTCGATGGCGTCGGTGATCCGGTCCGGCTCAAAGCCGCGCCCGATGATCTCGCCGATCGATGCCTTCTCGTCGCCTGATCCACCAAGGGTAATCTGATAGAGCTCGGTGCCCTTTTTCTCGACGCCCAGAATGCCGATGTGGCCGACATGGTGATGGCCGCAGGCGTTGATGCAGCCCGATATCTTGATCTTGAGATCGCCGATCTCGGCCTGTCTTGCCGGATCGCCAAAACGATTGGAGATATCCTGCGCCACCGGAATTGAACGCGCATTGGCGAGCGCGCAGTAGTCGAGGCCCGGGCAGGCGATGATATCGGTGATCAGGCCGGCGTTGGCTGTCGCCAGACCGTCTGCCAGCAGCGCGCGATAGAGCGGCTCGAGATCGGCCAGCGCCACGTGCGGAAGCACCAGGTTCTGTTCGTGCGTGACGCGGATCTCGTCGTGGCCGAACTCCTCGGCCAGTCGCGCAACCGCATCCATCTGGTCGGCAGATGCATCGCCGGGAATTCCGCCGATGGGCTTGAGCGATATCGTCACCATGCCGTAGTCGGGGTGCCGGTGCGGCGCGACATTGCGGCCCACCCAATCGGCAAATCCCGGATCGGTCTTTTTCCAGGCCGCAATTTCACCCCAGCCCTCGGCGCGATCGGCGAGCTCGGGAGGTGCGAAATAGGCATTGATTGCGGCAATGTCGGCGTCCGGCAGCTTAAGTTCGCCATCCTTCAGATGTGCCCATTCCGCCTCGATTTCGCGGGTCAGTTCCTCGACCCCGGTCTCATGCACCAGGATCTTGATCCGCGCCTTGTACTTGTTGTCACGACGGCCATGCAGGTTGTAGACGCGCATGATGGCCGTGACATAGGAAAGCAGATCAGCTTCGGGGAGAAAATCATTGATTTTCTTGGCGAGCATCGGGGTACGCCCCTGCCCTCCGCCGATCCAGACGGCAAAGCCCAGGCGACCTTGCTCGTCCTTCTTGACCTGCAAGCCGATGTCATGAACCTGGATCGCAGCCCGGTCGCGTTCGGAAGCGGTGACAGCAATCTTGAACTTGCGCGGCAGAAACGAGAACTCGGGATGGACCGAGGACCACTGCCTCAAGATCTCGGCATAGGGTCTCGGGTCGGCGACCTCATCGGCCGCAGCGCCGGCGAAATGATCCGCTGTGACATTCCGGATGCAGTTGCCCGATGTCTGGATCGCGTGCATCTCGACTTCGGCGAGCTCATCGAGAATGGCCGGCATGTCGGAGAGCTTCGGCCAGTTGTACTGGATGTTCTGACGGGTGGTGAAGTGACCATAGCCGCGATCGTAGGTGCGGGCGATGTGGGCAAGCTTGCGCATCTGGCGGCCATTGAGCGTGCCGTAGGGAACGGCCACCCGCAGCATGTAGGCGTGCAGCTGCAGATATACGCCATTCATCAGCCGCAGCGGCTTGAACGCGTCCTCGGAGATTTCACCGGAAAGCCTGCGCTCGACTTGGTCGCGAAACTGGCTGACCCGCGCCGCCACGAAGGCGTGGTCGAATTCATCATAACGATACATTGGATCGGTCCTTAAGCGGCGTGGTAAACCCGCGCGGCGGGCGCGGACGTGTAATCGATCGTCGGGCCATCTGCGCGGATGCGCTCTCTGAGACGGAATGGGCGGGGCCCGCTCTCGGTCTCCTCGACATCGATGACGTTGACGTCGACGACGCGGTTGTCGGCCACGGCCTTGCGCCCGGCCTCTTCGAGCGCGGCAACGGCATCATCATGACGGGCCAGGAACGCTTCCTTGAGCGATACGGTCCACTGCCCGTCCGAGCCCATCCAGACCGAAATTCCGTCACCCAACCGGTTGGCCGTGAGTACCTTGGTCGCCATCATCGTCTCCTTATGCTGCCTGGGTGCGCGGTGCGCGTTCGTTTTCACGCCGATCTGCCGCGATCGGGGTGGAATTGCTGAACTCGGCTCCGGCCACGGCATCGCCGATCACGACCATCACCGGTCCGGTGAGTTCGTCGCGCGATTCAAGGGCGGGCAGATCGGCGAGCGTGCCGTGGAACAGGCGACGGTCGCCGCGCGAGGCGTTTTCGACGATCGCCACCGTCATGTCGGCGGCAAGCCCGGCCTCGATTAATCTGGAGGCAACGCTCGCGGCCACGGTCCTGCCCATGTAGACGCAGAGCGTGGCCCCCGAAATGGCAAGACGCGCCCAGTCGGGCAGCGATGCGCCTGTCAGGTCGTGCCCGGTCGTGAACACCAGCGACGAGGCAACGCCGCGCAGCGTCAGCGGCAATTCGAAATCTGCAGCGGCGGCAAAGGCCGAGGTGATGCCCGGCACGATCTCGAAGGAGATTTCCGCGTCGCGAAGCGCCGCCATTTCCTCGCCGGCACGCCCGAAGATCAGCGGATCGCCGGACTTCAGCCGCACGATGCGCTTGCCTTCATTCGCAAGGCGCACCAGAAGCTCGTTGATGTCGTTCTGGCTTTTCGAGTGGCAGCCCTTTCGCTTGCCGACCGCGAAACGCTCGGCGTCACGGCGGCCAAGGGCGACAATGGCTTCCGGCACCAGCGCGTCATAGACGATCGCATCGGCTTCCATCATCGCGCGCTGGGCGCGCAGCGTCAGGAGATCCTCGGCGCCCGGGCCGGCTCCGACAAGCCAGACATGGCCGCGAACCTGTTCGGGATTGCGCAGCATGCGCGTGGCGGCGCGGCGTGCGAGCGAAATCTCGCCGTGCTCGACGTGGGTGGCGACATCAGCCTCGAAGAACCTGCGCCAGAAGCGCCGGCGAATGACACCGCGCGGCAGCAGCTTGTCGACCGCGATGCGGTACTCCGAGGCGAGCCGGGCCAGGCGGCCAAGCGAGGGAGACAGCATCTGGTCGACGCGGGCGCGGATCATCTGGGCAAGCACAGGCCCCGCCCCTTCCGTGCCGATGGCGATGGCGACAGGCGCACGGTTGACCAGCGCAGGCGTCAGGAAATCACAGAAGTCGGGCTGGTCGACCGCATTGGCGGGGATGCGGAGCGCGCGCGCCCGGAACACGATCTCGCGGTCAAGTGCGTCATCGCCGGTGGCGGCAAACACAAGGGTTGCACCATCCATCAGATCCGAAACCCGATCCGCGTTGAGATCCGCGAGGATCGGCTTGATGTTCAGACGGTCGAGGCTTTCGATCAGTTCGGCCTCGGGCGCATTCGTGTAGACCTCGATACGGGCCGATGTGTTGGCAACCAGCCGCGCCTTCGCAGCCGCCTCCGCGCCATTGCCGAAGATCGCGACCTTTTTGGTATCGACCCGCATAAAGGCGGGAAATGTGGTCAATTGCGCGGAATGTGCCATTTCAAATGCCGTAGCTCCTGAGTTGACAGCATTTTCAGGAAATTCGCGAAGCAAATGAAGGAACAAAGATGTGCCGAATGGACAATCGGGATATTCTTTTACCCCGGAATGAAGGTTATGGAGAATGTGTAACCGCGAGGCCTCGACGCTCATGCGGTCGAATGCAACGAACTGGACTTTGGGATGGAGATCAAAGAGAACGCGGAACTGCTTCGCAGGCTGCTTGCCGTGATGGAAACCGACATTCTGCCGCTGACTGAAAAGGGCGTGGACGAAGGAAACAAGGTGTTCGGCGGCGCGTTGTTGCGCAAGTCCGACCTCTCGCTGGTAATGGCTCAAACCAACAACGAGACCGAGAACCCGCTCTGGCACGGCGAAGTGCATCTCCTCAAATGCTTCTATGAACATCCAGTATCGAAGCAGGAATCGACCAAGGACATGATCTTCCTGTCGACCCACGAACCCTGCACCATGTGCATGTCGGCTATCGCCTGGGCGGGATTTGACAATTTCTTCTACTTTTTCAGCCATCAGGATTCGCGCGACAGCTTCGCGATCCCGCACGATCTGAAGATGCTCAAGGAGGTCTTCGGTCTCGAGCCTGGCGGCTACAACCATGACAACGCCTTCTGGCGCGGGCGCGGCATCTTTGACATCATGGCCACATTGCCCGATGACAAGGCTCAACCGCTGCTCGATCAGGCCGGGCGGATCCGCGACCGGTATACCGAGCTTTCAGGCCTCTACCAGAAGAGCAAGGACGCGAACGCCATCCCGCTCAACTGATGACGAGCAGAACATGCCCTGTTTCACAGTTCTGTGGACAATTCCCGCCGCACGATCGTCAACCGCGATCACCGGTCGCCGCCGTCGTGCCGCTGGGCTAGTCTGCCGACATGAAACCGACACGTGACATTACCGGCCTTATCGAGATCATGGCGGCGCTGCGACATCCTGAAACCGGTTGTCCGTGGGACATCAAGCAGGATTTCTCCTCGATCAAGCCGTACACCATCGAAGAGGCCTACGAGGTCGCCGACGCCATCGAGCGCAACGATCCCGAGGACCTCTGCGACGAGTTGGGCGACCTTTTGTTGCAGGTGGTGTTTCATTCCCGGATGGCCGAGGAGGAAGGATTGTTCTCGTTTGGCGACGTGGTCGAAGCGATCACGCGCAAGATGATCCGCCGCCATCCGCATGTCTTCGAGCGCTCCGAGGCCGATACGCCAGACAAGGTGAAGGCGCAGTGGGCCGAGATCAAGGCCGAAGAGAAGGCCGAGCGCGCGGCGCGGCGTGCCAGACGTGGTTTGACCGAGACCGAGGCGCCCGGCCATCTGTCCGGCGTTCCCCGCGCGCTGCCCGCGCTGATGGAGGCGCTGAAGCTTCAGGAAGCAGCCAGCCGGGTCGGATTCGACTGGGGCGCGGCAGGGCCCGTTCTCGACAAGATCGAAGAGGAAATCTCCGAGTTGCGCGCCGAGATCGCCAGCGGCCGGAGCGACAAGGCAACCGGGGAACTGGGCGACGTCATATTCGCGCTCGCCAACTTGGCGCGACACCTCAAGGCTGATCCCGAAGATGCTCTCCGGTCAACGAACACGAAATTCCGGAACCGCTTCCGCTTTGTCGAGCAAGGTCTTGAAAAAGAAGGCAAGACACCGAAGGACGCGACGCTCGACGAGATGGAGGCCCTGTGGCAGCAGGCCAAGGGGCAGGTCTGAGGCCCGTCCTGCAGCCCGCCGCGCCGATGAAGCGGCGGCCTAAAACTCCGCTTCTGGCTTCGGGCCATGGCCCAGAAGGCGATCGAGATCGTTGCTGTCGGATGCCGTGAATTCGGCGGCTATCTCGACAGAACCGTCTTCGTGGTCGATGCGGCTTTTCACCCGGCCCCGCTCGTAGATCCACGACATCACCGGGAGCTGGTCGGAGCCGAGCCTGACCGTTCTCATCGACAGTTCGCCCGAAATCCGGGTCTCGATACCGTCGAGCAACCTGTCGACCCCCTCGCCCGTCAGCGCCGAGACAACGAATGCCTCGCCACGGTCGGCCCTGGCCTGCAAGGCCTCGGCGGCCTCCGGTTCCAGAAGGTCCGCCTTGTTCCAGACCTCCACAAGGCGTTCGGCATTGCCTTCGGTGATATCGAGGCTTTTGAGGATGGCTTCGACGTCGGCCGCCTGGGCGGCGCGATCAGGGTCCGACATGTCCCGCACATGCAGGATCAGGTCCGCCTCCACCACTTCCTCGAGCGTCGCCCGAAACGCGGCGACAAGATGGGTGGGAAGATCGGAGATGAAACCCACCGTGTCCGACAGGATGACGGTTCTTCCGTGCGGCAACTTCAGCCGCCGCAAGGTGGGATCCAGAGTGGCAAAGAGCATGTCCTCGGCAACAACCTCTGCCCCGGTCAGCCGGTTGAACAGGGTTGACTTGCCGGCATTGGTGTACCCCACCAGGGCAACGATCGGATGAGGCACCTTCTTGCGCTTGGCGCGATGAAGCTGGCGGGTCCGTCTGACCTGCTCGAGTTCGCGCTCGAGCTTGACGATCCGGTCCTGAAGCAGACGCCGGTCGGCCTCGATCTGGGTTTCGCCGGGGCCGCCCATGAAACCGCCGCCGCCACGCTGCCTCTCAAGGTGGGTCCAGCTGCGCACCAGCCGGCCCCTCTGGTAGTTCAGATGGGCCAACTCGACCTGCAGAACGCCTTCGCGGGTGGACGCGCGGCGTCCGAAAATCTCGAGGATGAGACCGGTGCGGTCAATAACCTTGACCTTCCATTCGCGTTCGAGATTGCGCTGCTGGACAGGCGTCAGGGGATGATCGACGATCACCAGACCGGCATCGTGGCTCTCGATCAGCGCGGCAACCTCTGCAAGCTTGCCACTGCCTATCAAGGTGGCCGGGCGCGGCTGCTGAACCGGTACGATCTCGGCCTCGACGACATCGAGATCAATTGCGCCGGCCAGCCCGATGGCTTCGGAAAGGCGGTGCTGGTCTGGCCGGCGCAGCAAGGCGGATTGCTCCCCGGTTGGTGCCTTCTTGAGCACCGGCACCAGGACAACAGCCTTCATCGGGTCGGATGGCTCGCCGCCGCCCGGTCCCTGTCCGTGATCGATGTTGAAATCAGGCGAGATGGACGTCTCCCGTCACGCGCCGTTGCCCGCGTCCTCGTTTTCGAACATCTGCACAGGCTGGCTGGGCATGATGGTTGAAATCGCATGCTTGTAGACGAGCTGAGAGTGCCCGTCCCGACGCAAAAGGACGCAAAAATTGTCGAACGAAGTCACGACGCCGGTCAGTTTCACCCCGTTGATCAGAAAGATCGTGAGGGAGATTTTCTGCTTGCGAACCGTGTTGAGAAAAATATCCTGAAGGTTCTGTGAACGCTCCGCCATTGCGCCTTGTCATCCGTCTTTTTATTGCCTGCTGTTTGCAGGTCACAACCGCATAAATCCAAAACCCGCTTGGAAAAGGCCGCCTGTGTAAGGGACAAATTGATCCCACGGCCTCCCGCTACGTCAGGTAGTGAACACCTCTTATCCCTCTGACAGACAGATTTTTCTAATGTTCCCGCCGACAGATTTGCTCGTCCGAATGAAAGGTAGAAGATCATTGTTGCGATGCTTTGTAAACACCTGTTTTCACCCCCCCGCAGTCACGGGGGCCGGCACAGTCGCCTAACGAGTGAGCCAGTAACGAACATTGAGAACGGCGAAAACAACCATGACTTCAAGCCTTCCAAGGGTCATCAGAACGATTCCCGCGAGCTTGGCAGAGGCCGGCATGGCAACGTACGACGGCCAGAATCCGCTGTCCGGATCCGTTGCAAATGCGGGGGGTGTCAGCGCCTCGTAGACCGGACCGGCATTGGAGAAGAGTGCGATCGCGATGGTCACTCCCGCTTCGAAATCAGTGGCTGTGAACGTGAAAATCAGTGCTGAGAATGCAATGACCAGCAAGGAGAGCGCGAAGTAGGTCCAGATCGCCCGCATGCTTGCTTCATCGATCAGATAGCGACCGAAACGCAGGCTCGAAACGCTTGAAGGGTAGATCAAACGGTTCAATTCACGGGTGGAATGGACCGCCATCGCCGAGATACGAAATATCTTGAAGCCGCCGGTCGTCGAATAGATGCCTCCGCCAACAAGCACCACCAGCAGGATCATGACTTCCGGCCAAAGCGCGATGACGCCCGGGCGGCTCTCGATCCCGCTCGTGGCGACAAGCGATGTGGCAGCCAACAGGCTTTCGACGAAGATCGGCATCAGATCATTGCCGCCCGACACCGCCGAAAGCCGCGCTGCAAACAACAAGGCGACCACCACGATGGCAGCGGCGACAATCAGCACTTCCGGGTTGCCCCTCAAAAGATTTCTCGGTGTGCGGAACAATCTCTGGCGCCAGAAGACACTGACTGTGCCGAGCGTCAGCCCCAGGGTGAGAACCAGTTGAGCTGCGGTGCCGGCCTCGGTTTCAAGAGCCCCCTCGAATGGCAGGAAGCCGCCTGTGGCGATGACGACCATCGACATCATTGCCGCGAATGGTCCCGAGACACCGGCAAGCATAAGCGCGATGAAGATAAACAGGGTGATCAGCGCATACTGGGACAGCACACCACGGAAACTGGTCAGGTCCACGGTCATATCGCTTGCGTGCCCGGTAATGAGCCTCCGGTCGCCGCCCGGCAGGCCGCCGAAACCACCGGGGGCGAGGACATGGATAATCGAGACAAGCGTCAGGAATCCGCCGTACCACTCCAGGCTTGCACGCCAGAACAAAATCGCCCGCGGCGCGGTCTCGCGCGGAAGCAGGGTCGCGCCCGAAGTGGTGATCGCAGACACTGCCTCGAACCAGGAATCCATCCATCCCAGACCGGTCAGCGTCTTGAACGATATCGCCGCTGCTACCGGCAGCAGCACCCACACCCCCACAAGCGCCAGATAGCCCTGCGCCCGCCCCAGCCTGCGCCCGAACCCCGCAATCGACCCCAGCACCATCAATGCAGCGAAGACACCGAGCGCACCGACCAGAAGCATCGAAAAAGCGAGCTCCCGCTCGCTGTCGGCGATGGCAAACAGCACAGATGGAACGATCAGCGCGAACATCGCGCCCACCGAAACAGCCAGGACGTGCAGGATACCAAGCACGGTTTCAGAAGAACTCGAGGCTGACGCGGAACATCTGCTCGACGTGCCTGACGGAGCCGAGTGCCGCGAACATCACAACGCGATCCTTGGCCTTGATTTTCAGAGAACCGTCGGGCTTGAGCACCTGTTTGCCACGGTAAATCGCGCCGATGCGAATGCCGTCCGGCAGGTCGAGATCCCTCAACGGCTTGCCGACAAGCGGAGAGGTTTCCAGAGCTTCCGCCTCGATCACTTCGGCCGCGCCCTTCTGAACGGAGTAAACCGCACGGATGCGGCCGCGGCGCACATGCTGCAGAATGCGGGAAATCGTCACCGCCCTCGGATTGATGTGGGCATCGATACCCAATGTCTTGGTGAAGTTCTGGAACGAGGGGTTGTTGATCAATGCCAGGTTGGCCTTGCAACCCAGTCGCTTGGCCATGACGGACGAAAGGATGTTGACCTGGTCGTCGTTGGTCAGCGCAACCATCAGGTCCGCATTCTGGATATCGGCCTCAATCAGGATGTTCTGATCGAGCGCGGAGCCATTGAGCACGACGGTGCGCGCGAGCGAGTCGGCAACGGACACGGCGCGGTTGCGGTCTGCCTCGATGATCTTGACCTTGGTCTTGGGCTGCCTCTCCTCGATGGCGGCTGCAACGTAATAGCCGATATTGCCGCCTCCGGAGATGACGATTCGCCCTGCCTCCTGTTCTTCATGGCCGAACAAGCCCAGGGTTCGCCGCACATGCTCGCGGTCGCAAACCACATAGGCGAGGTCCCCGGTCTCAAGCTGGTCGGTGGAATGCGGCACGAACAGCTTCTCGTGGCGCCAGACACCGACCACTGTTGCCAGCAGGTCAGGAAACAACTCGTTGAGCTGGACCAGCGGCGTGTTGACGACCGGGCAATCCTCAAGACACTCGATTGCCACCATTGCCACCCGGTCATCGGCAAAACGCACGGCGTCGGTTGCGCCCGGCAGCGCGATCCTCCGCAGCACCATCTGACCCACCTCGACCTCCGGCGAAATGATCACGTCGATCGGCATGTGATCGCGCGAAAACAAGTCGGCCCAGTGCGATTTCAGGTAGGATTGCGCGCGAATACGGGCAATCTTCGTCGGTACGTTGAAGATCGAGTGGGCCACCTGGCAGGCAACCATGTTGATTTCGTCATAGAGCGTGACCGCGATGATCATGTCGGCCTGGTCCGCACCGGCCTGGGCGAGAACATCCGGATGGGCTCCGTGGCCGACATAGCTGCGCACATCAAGGGTGTCGCGAATGGCCTGGACAAGCGTTGCCGACGTGTCGATCACCGACACGTCGTTGTCTTCCGCGGCCAGGCGTTCGGCGATGCCGTAGCCCACACGCCCGGCGCCGCAAATGATGACCTTCATTGCCGTCCCCTTGAACGCTAGTGCATTACGCGCCGGGAATGTCCGGCGCACTGCGCCGCTTATACGCCAAGCGATTTCAATTTGCGATGCAGGGCCGAGCGCTCCATGCCAACAAATTCCGCGGTCCGGGAAATATTGCCGCCAAACCGGTTGATCTGGGCAATCAGATAATCCCGTTCGAACAATTCGCGCGCTTCGCGCAGCGGCAATGTCATGATGTGGTTGGATCCTGCGGCCGAGGTCTTGGGCAGCATGTCGGATACGTCATCCGGCAACATGTCGGCGCTGATGACCGCTTCCGGCCCGTCGGAACGGGCGAGAATCATCAGCCGCTCCATGTAGTTGCGCAGCTGGCGGATGTTCCCGGGCCAGGTATGGGCCTGGATGACCGCAAGGGCGTCATCCCCGATGCGGCGATTTCGAATGCCCGCCTGTTCCGAGATCTGGCGCATGAACATGTCCACCAGGAACGGAATGTCCTCGCGCCGTTCGCTCAGCGAAGGAACCCGGACCGGCACGACAGCAAGTCGGTGATAGAGATCCTCGCGAAACTCGCCCTCGCCGATCAGTTGCTCGAGGTTGCGCGCTGTCGATGAAATGATGCGCACATCGACCTTGACCCGCTTGGTTCCGCCGACGCGCTCGAACTGCTGGTCGACCAGGACCCTGAGGATCTTGTTCTGGGTGCCGCGAGGCATGTCCGCCACCTCGTCGAGATAGAGGATCCCGCCATGCGCCTCCTCAAGCGCGCCGACCTTTCGCTCGTGGCTTGCAGCACTTTCGGTGCCGAACAGCGCCACTTCCATACGCTCGGGCGTGATCGCAGCGGCGTTCAAGACCACGAATGGGCCTCCGGCGCGACTGGATTTGCGGTGGATGAGCCGGGCCACCAGTTCCTTGCCGGAACCCGACGGCCCCAGGATCATCACGCGGCTGTTGGTGGGCGCGATCTTGTCGATGGACTGCTTGAGCTGCGAGACGGCAACAGAGGTGCCGATCAGCTCCACCGGATCTCCCGAGCGACGCTTGAGTTCGGTCACTTCCCGCTTGAGCTTGGAGGTTTCCAGCGCGCGCTCCGCCACCAGGAGCAGCCTGTCCGCCTTGAAGGGCTTCTCGATGAAATCATAGGCCCCGCGCTTGATCGCGGATACGGCGGTTTCGATATTGCCGTGTCCGGAGATCATCACAACGGGCAGGTCCGGATAGCGGGCCTTTATTTCGTCGAGCAGGGCCAAACCATCGAGCCGGCTGCCCTGGAGCCAGATGTCGAGAAAGATCAGCCGGGGCACCCGCTCGTTGACGGCCGCCAGTGCCGAATCGCTGTCGGCGGCAGTGCGTGTCTCGTGACCCTCGTCCTCGAGAATGCCGGAAACGATCTCGCGAATGTCTTCCTCATCATCGACCACAAGAATGTCAGACGCCATGATCGCTCCCTTCCGCTTGTTCTTGTTGTTGTTCATCTTGCCCGACAGCGGTGATACCCGTCGCGTCGATCGGCAGGCGTACGCTGATCATCGCGCCCCTGCCCGCGTCAACCTCAGCCGGTGCATCGCGCAACTGGATGACGCCACCGTGATCGTCGACGATCTTCTTGACGATTGCGAGACCGAGACCGGTGCCCTTCTCGCGCATGGTCATGTAAGGCTCGAGCAGCCGGTGACGGTTCTCGCCCGGCAAGCCACGGCCGTTGTCGATGATGTCGACGACGTAATCCTGACCATCCGTGGAAACGGATGCACGGACGACGATCATCTTGCCGTTGCGCTCGGCATCGGACGGCACCGCATCGATCGCTTCGGTTGCATTCTTGATCAGGTTTCCGAAAGCCTGTCCCAGCATCCGGGCGTCAAACTGGCCTTCCATCGGTGCTTCCGGCAGTTCGCGAACAAACTCGATGTCGCTTCGGCTGACTTCGCGCAGAAACACTGCATCCTTGAGGATGTCACGCAGGTCCGTCTTGCTTTTTGACGGCTTCGGCATGCGTGCAAAAGACGAAAACTCGTCCACCATTCTGCCGATGTCTTCGACCTGGCGGACGATCGTCGTGGTGCACTGGTCGAAAACCGCCCGATCATCATCCGGGATCTGGCGCCCGTAGCGCCGGCGAATCCGCTCGGCGGAAAGCTGGATCGGCGTGAGGGGGTTCTTGATCTCATGGGCAATGCGACGAGCGACATCCGCCCAGGCCGTTGACCGCTGCGCGATCACCAGATCGGTGATGTCGTCGAGCGTGACGACGAAGGATTCGAGACCGTCATGGGTCTCCTCCCGCGTCACCTTGATGTTGAGCGTGCGCTCCTTGCCGCCACGATTGATGGTGACTTGCGCCCGTGCATCGGCCCGCGGCCGCATGGCCGCCTCGGCCAACACCGTTTCGAACTCAGGCGCCACGTCGCTGAAAGCCCGGCCGAATATCTCGGCCGTCTCGTCACCCAGTATCTGTCGGGCAGACCGGTTGGCTATCGTGACGATACCTGCATGGTCCACTCCCACCACGCCGGCGGAGACACCGGACAGCACAGCCTCGGTAAACCGTCTGCGGTCATCGATCTGATCCTTGGCAGCCAGGATCTCGTCGCGCTGGGTCCGGATCTGAACGATCATGTTGTTGAAGGTCTGGGCCAGCGAACCGACGTCACCGTCGGAGGCGTGAACCGGAACCACAACGTCGAGATTGCCGCTCGCCACATCGTCGGACGCCCCGATCAGGACCCGGATCGGACGCACCAGCCGGTCGGCAACGGCAATCGCGGTCCAGATCGCGGCCAGCAGAACGATCAGCGCAAACCCGAGATAGAGGATCGCGAAGGCCACCTGAAGAGAAGCGCGGCCCTGCTCGAGTGTCTGGTACTCAAGTGTCGCCTCCTCCATCAGCCGCATTGAACGCATGACCTCCGGGTCCACCACGCGGACCGTGTAGAGAAACGCATCTTCGATTTGCTGAAGCGGCAGGACCGCGCCCACCAGATTGGTGACACCGGGCGGAATCAGCGTGGGCTGGCCGTTCAGCGCATCCTTCAGGGCCTGTTCGGGAACCGCGGGCAAGGGCCTTTCGGTACGTATGTCGGCCTGCAGGATAACCGAACCGTCCTCTCGAACGAGAAAAGCGCCGAGCAGCCCGCGTCCGCTGGCCTGACGGGTCAGGAACTGGGTGAAACCGACCCGGTCGAGACGGTACAGCGAACTCGCATTGTCCAGATCGTTCGCCATGGAAACCGTCTGCCCCTGAAGAAACCTTGCATTCTCAAGCACATAGGCTTCGGCAACCGAGAGGGAGGAATTGACGATCGATTTGGTTCGCAGCGAGAACCATCGATCGAGGCCGACATCGAGGGTGATGGAGGCGACGATGGCGACCAGGATGGCAGGACCGATGGCGACGATCGAGAACAGCGCCACGACCCGGATATGCAGTTTGGCAGCGGCCTTTCCCCGGCTCCGCGCCTTGAGAAGCATCCGGATCTCGAGAAAAACGAGAGTGACCAACCCGATCACGAAAACCAGATTGATCACAACCGCGGCAAGGACGACCTGATCGACAGGCTCTATGGGGGTCAGTCCGAGAAGGATCGCAAAGGAAACCAGCGCGCTCACGAATGCCGACAACACCAGTGCAATGCCGGGCAATGTGAAAAGATTTCGCCGCCGCTCGCTGCTTTGCAGCGCCATTGCGGTTCGGGCGTCTTGGTTCCCGGAGTGGTTCGGCGCGGCAGCCGTATCAATCGCCATCTGTCTCTTGCCGCTCCGTTTCCGCCAGACTGCCATCGTTGCGAACAAGCAACAGAATGTGGCGAAAATGCAACTACCTGGGACAGCTGTCAACCCGGGCGATCAGCGATCCGGCCAGGTTATGCCAGGCATCTTCGGAGGCTTGGCAAGTGTTCAAGCAGGGCGCGGCGATCGGTAGACCGTGACCCCGAGTTCGCGGATCTTCTTGCGCAGGGTGTTCCGGTTGAGGCCCAGGAGGTCGGCGGCCTTTATCTGGTTGCCGCGGGTTGCAGTCAGTGCAGCCAGGATCAGCGGATACTCCACTTCCTCGAGCACCCGATGATACAGGCCGGATGGTGGCAGTTCCTCGCCGAAGCCCGCGAAATACCGCCGCATGTTTTCCTCAACCGACTGCGCGATCGTTGCCTGTGCCATCGTACCGCCGGTCTGCGACGGGCTCTGCTCGGGCGATTCGATCCGCAATTCGTTGTCGATGATCTCGCGCGTGATGACGTCCTGGGGGTAAAGCGCCATGACCCGGCGGACAACGTTTTCGAGCTCGCGGACATTGCCGGGCCACGGGTACGCCTTGAGCAGATCGAGCGCCTCTCCGTCGAATCGCTTGGCATCCAGACCCTCGCGCACCGCAAAGCGGACGAAATGGCGCACCAGATCCGGCACGTCCTCGGCGCGGTCCCGCAGGGCCGGCAGCCGGAGCGGCACGACATTGAGCCGGTAGAACAGGTCCTCCCGGAAGAGGCCCTGATTGATCAGGATCTTCAAGTCCTTGTTGGTCGCAGCGACGATGCGGACGTCGCTCTTGATCGGCGTACGGCCTCCGACGGTGGTGTACTCACCCTGCTGGAGCACCCTCAAGAGCCGGGTCTGGGCGTCCATCGGCATGTCGCCGATTTCATCCAGGAACAGGGTTCCCCCCTCGGCCTGTTCGAAGCGGCCGGTCGAGCGGTTCTGGGCACCGGTGAAGGCTCCCTTTTCATGGCCGAACAGTTCCGACTCGATCAAGTCACGCGGGATCGCCGCCATGTTGATGGCGACGAAGGGGCCGTTGCGGCGCTTGCCGTAATCA
This sequence comes from Hoeflea sp., assembly GCA_965233445.1. Taxonomy (GTDB): domain Bacteria; phylum Pseudomonadota; class Alphaproteobacteria; order Rhizobiales; family Rhizobiaceae; genus Hoeflea. The sequence continues at coordinate 2,581,289 of OZ247491.1, read as the reverse complement.
TGCAGCGCGCGCGCCACAAGCTCCTTGCCGGTGCCCGACTCGCCGGTGATCATCAGTGTGAGGTCGGTCTGCATCAGACGGGCCAGAACCCGGTATATCTCCTGCATCGCCGCCGATCGGCCGACAAGCGGCATCCCCTCGGTGGTATCCTCGGGCTGGGCCGCGACCTTTCGAGGTTCGGACAGCGCCCGGCCGATGGTGCCGATCATTTCGGTGAGGTCGAATGGCTTGGGCAGGTAATCATAGGCCCCGCCTTCAGAGGCCTTGATCGCCGTCATGAAGGTGTTCTGCGCGCTCATCACGAGCACCGGCAGGTCAGGACGGGCCCGCCGGATGCGCGGCAGCATGTCGAAGGCGTTCTCGTCCGGCATCACCACATCGGTGATGACCAGATCCCCCTCCCCGGCAGAGACCCAGCGCCACAGCGTGGCCGCGTTGGACGTGATGCGCACCTCGTAGCCTGCGCGCGTCAGCGCCTGGTTGAGTACCGTGCGGATGGCAGCGTCGTCGTCGGCGACGAGAATGGTTGCGTTGCCCATGGTTTCAGTCCTTTTGCTCGAGTGCCACGGCGCCGGGCGGCGGCAATGGCTCGACAGGTCGGGCGTCTCGTGAGGCGGGCATCAGAATTCGGAAGGTGGTCTTGCGGGATTGGCTGTCGCATTCGACAATGCCTCCGTGACCACCGACGATCTTGGCCACAAGCGCCAGTCCGAGGCCGGATCCGTTGGTCTTTGTGGTGATGAAGGGATCGAATAGGTGCGGCAGGAGATCCGATGGCACTCCGGGGCCGTTGTCCTGCACGCAAAATTCCAGCGGCAGCGAGATCTTTTCCCGCGTGCCGGCCACCGAGAGTTTTATCCCCGGCCGGTAAGCCGTGGTAAGAACGACTTCGGCATCGGCAACCTCTGCGACTGCCTCGGCAGCATTCTTGACCAGATTGAGGAACACCTGAACCAACTGATCCCGGTTGGCGTAGACCGGCGGCAGCGAAGGGTCGTAAAGCTCGACAAAACGGATGTCGCGGGCAAAACCGGCCTTGGCGATCGCCTTGACGTGATCAAGCACGGAATGAATGTTCACCGGTTCACGGTCGACAGGGCGTTCATCGGAGAAGATCTCCATCCGGTCGACCAGCGACACGATGCGATCGGTTTCATCGCGGATGAGCCTGGTCAGGGCGCGATCCTCGTCACTGGCGGACATTTCGAGGAGCTGCGCCGCGCCGCGAATGCCCGAGAGCGGATTCTTGATCTCGTGGGCCAGCATCGAGGCGAGCCCCGTGACGGAGCGGGCCGCGGCCCGATGGGTCAGCTGCCGGTCAATCTTGTCGGCCATGGAGCGTTCCTGAAACACCACCACCACGTTTTCCGGTATCCCGGCGACCGGGGCGACGTAGAGGTCGACCAGCTTGTCCCCTCCCAGCCGCGGCGAACTGAGATCGACCCGGTATTCGTTGACCGGCGCCTTGCGCTCACGCACCTGGTCGATGAGTTCGAGCAAGGGACTTCCGAAGGGAATGAAGCTGTCGAGCTTGTGGCGGCTCAGATGCGTGGCGCTGGCGGCGAAAAACGATTCCGCCTCCCAGTTCGCGAAGCAGACATGGCCGTTTTCGTCCACCATGATCACCGGGTGCTGGATGGCGTTCAGCACCATGCCGGCAGTGTCCTGGACGGACGGGGCGTTTGCATCCTCTTGTACGTGATCGCTCATGCCGCAGCCTCCATGCCGGGTCCATCGGGTATGGAGCGGGCGGCGGCGTGCTCAAGCGCTTCCGAAAAGAGGCCGATCACCTCTTGCGGATCACGCGAGGCCATCATTGCCGACTTCAGTCCGGGGGCGGCATCGGGCGCCAGCGTTTCAAGGTACCACCCGATGTGCTTGCGGGCATGCCGGACGCCGACATCCTCGCCGTAGTGATCAATCATCATCCGGTAGTGCTCGAGTGCGACGGCGTTCTGCTCGCGGCCAGGCGCAGGGGTTTGCTTCGACCCTGCAAGTTGACCGCATATCCATGGCTGTCCCCGCGAGGAACGGCCAACCATTACCGCATCCGCGCCTGACCGCTCGAGACACAGCGCTATATCGGAGGTCGAACTGATGTCACCGTTGGCAACGAGCGGAACCTTGACCGCATCACGAACCCGCGCGATCGCGGACCAGTCGGCCTCGCCTTCATAGAACTGCATTCGCGTACGACCGTGAATGGTGATCATCTGGACACCCGCGGCCTCCGCCCGGGCGGCGATCTCCGGAGCGTTGAGATTCTCGTCATCCCACCCAAGCCGCATCTTGAGGGTCACCGGCACGGACACCGCCTTCACGGTCGCCTCGATCAGGCCCAGTGCGTGATCCGGGTCACGCATGAGCGCGGACCCCGAATAGCCGCCGGTCACCTTTTTCGCAGGACACCCCATGTTGATGTCGATCATTGCCGCGCCCTCGGCCTCGGCGATCCGGGCGGCCTCCGCCATCCAGTCGGCTTCCCGACCCGCCAGCTGGACGACGTGCGGATCGATCCCGTCGCCGCGCATGCGCACGCGCGATTCGCGTCGCTCGGTGACCAGCTCGCGGCTTGCGACCATTTCCGTGACGACCAGGCCGGCGCCGTAACGCCATGCCAATTGACGGAACGGCAAATCCGAGATGCCCGACAACGGCGCCAGAAACACACGGTTTCGGGCGCGCACCGGGCCTATCGAAAATGGTTGGCTGACTATGTCAGTTTTACTCTGCATGCTTTGAGTGCAACTCTTTCAGTTGCCCTTTTTTTAGACATTGATAAGACAAATGCCAAGCTGAATCCGCGACAGCTCTCATAAAAATGCAAAAGAGCTTTTTTCCCGGCGACGCAACCCCTAAACACGGCAGAGGAACGTCGTCGGGAGACCACCTTCAGCATGTCGGAAAACAGACGCCTCGCCGTCATCATAGTCGCGGCCGGTCGCGGTGAGCGCGCGGGATCGCATACGGACGGACCAAAACAGTACCGTCTGATCGGAGGCAAGCCGATTCTGGCATGGACCCTTTCAAGGTTTCTGTCCCATCCGGCCTGCACTAATATCGTCGTGGTCATCCATGGCGACGACCAGGCGCTTTTCGAAGCCGCCATCGCAGGCCTCGAAGGCCGGGAGCATATCGGAAGCGTGATCGGCGGCGCCAATCGTCAGGCGTCGGTCCGGGCCGGGCTCGCGGCATTGAGCGCAATCGCTCCGGACACCGTGCTCATTCATGACGGAGTACGCCCGTTCGTCAGCCATGGCGTCATCGATGAGGTGGTCAACGCCCTGGAAAGCGGTGACCGCGCGGCCCTGCCCGCCGTTCAGGTGGCCGATACGCTCAAGCGCGGCGATGAAAGGGGCATGGTGACCGAGACCGTGCCACGTGCCGGACTGTTCGGAGCCCAGACACCGCAGGGTTTCGATTACCAGACCATTCTTGCGGCGCACCGGCAGGCAGCCGAGGAAACCGGTACGGAGTTCACGGATGATTGTGCCGTCGCAGAATGGGCAGGCATACCCGTCCGGTTGACCACGGGAAGCCCGCTCAATGTCAAGCTGACGACCGCAGAGGATATCGCCATGGCCGACGAACGGCTTTCAACAGCCAAGGTTGACGCAGCCCGTGTTGGAATTGCGCTTCCGGATGTCAGGACCGGAAACGGCTACGACGTGCACCGGCTCGTGCCCGGCGACCACGTTACCCTGTGCGGCGTCCGCATACCCCATGACCAGCGGCTCGACGGGCATTCGGATGCCGACGTGGGGCTGCATGCCCTCACCGACGCGCTCCTGGCGACCTGTGGCGCGGGCGACATCGGCGATCACTTTCCGCCTTCGGACCCGAAATGGCGCGGAGCGGCGTCCGAAATATTCCTTGCACATGCCGCAAGGATCGTGCGCGATGCGGGGGGCGTGATCATGAATGCAGATGTCTCGCTGATTGCCGAAGCGCCGAAGATCGGCCCGCACCGGTTGGAGATGCGGCAGAATCTGGCCCGGATCCTCGCGATCTCGGTGGAGCGCTGCTCGATCAAGGCAACCACCAACGAGACCATCGGCTTTGCGGGGCGGCGCGAGGGCATCGCCGCAATCGCCACGGCCACCGTGGTTTTCGGAGCAATGTCATGAGCACGGAGGAAACCGAGACGCTCGATCGACTGCGCGCCGATTCCCGCAGTCTTGCCGAGCAAGTGATCGAGACATTCTCCAGTCGCGGCGTGATGGTCGCCACCGCCGAGTCCTGCACCGGCGGACTTATCGCCGGAGCGATCACCGACATCGCCGGCTCGTCGGCGGTGTTCGACCGTGGTTTCGTGACCTATTCCAATGCCGCGAAGCAGGACATGCTCGGCGTCCGCGAAACCACGCTGTCAGCCCATGGCGCGGTCTCCGCGCAGGTGGCGACGGAGATGGTGCTCGGCGCGCGACGCCGGTCGCGTGCGGATTTCGCCGTATCGGTTACCGGCGTGGCGGGTCCAGGCGGCGGTTCTGAACTGAAGCCGGTCGGTCTTGTCTGGATGGGGCTTTCGGGACCGGGGGATCTCGCAAGCGCCGTTGAATTGCGCTGGAATCCGTCATGGAGCCGGGACCTGATCCGCACCGCGACCGTTCACGCCGCCCTTGAAGCGCTGATTGCGAGACTTGACGGGTGATCAGGCTGCCTTGCGGCTCTGATCAATCGTAAAGTTCCAGGCGATGATCAGGTTCAGCACCACCGCACCGACAAGCGAATAGAGCAGTTGCGCGGGGTCCAGCACGAGGCTCGCGATCAAGAACACGCAGACGTCGAAGCACAATTGAAACCAGCCGGTCTTGAAGCCCGTCTTTTGCTCGACAATCAGCGCCAGGATGCCAAGGCCGCCGGCCGAGGAATTGTGCCTGAACAGGGCTATCAGACCCACACCGCTGCAAGCGCCAGCAAGGATCGCGGCGAGCAAGGGCGGGATGCTGGCAAACACCAGATTGTCGGCGATCAGCGGGACGGCGAGAGCGATCCCCGCAACCGAGCACACGGTCCTGACGGTGAAATCCGGTCCCCGCTTGATCCAGGAAAGGATCGCGAACGGAAGGCTGACCGCAAGAAACACGATCCCGAAGCCGAGGGGCAGCACATAGGACAACAGCAGCGCCAGACCGGCTGTCTGCCCCGTCACCAGGCCCGCAGCCTTCAGGAACACGACGCCGAGGCTGGTCATCAGGATGCCGAAGGCGATTCCTTGCACATCGTGGAACGCGATCAGTTTTCTCACGGAACGATTACTCGACGGTCATTTGCACACATGCAGTTGAGCTCTTGATCACTGTCCATCGCCGGCGAGGGAACCAGATCTCCGGCCCTTTGGCGCTTCAAGCCTCTGCACTCCCGTAGATCTCTCTCGCGCGCTTCTCAAAGGCCTCGGCGAACATACGGAATGCACGGTCGAACATCGCCCCCATGAGGGCGCCGAGCATCCGGCTCTTGAACTCATAGTCGATGAAAAACCGGACCTCGCTGCCGCCCCCTTCCCGGTCCACGAACCGCCATTCATTGGTCAGGTACTTGAACGGACCGTCGAGGTACTTCACGTCGATCGCGAGATCATCGACCTTCAGCAAGACCTGGCTGGTAAAGGTCTCGCGGATCGCCTTGTAGCCCACTGTCATGTCGGCCACGAGAAGCGTCTTTTCATCGCGCTCCTTGCGCGAGCGAATGGTCAACGCCTCGCACAGGGGAAGGAATTCGGGGTACCGCTCGACATCTGCCACCAGATCGAACATCTGGCGGGCCGAGTGCGGAACGGTGCGTGTGGTTTCGTATGTGGGCATTACGTGCGTATCAATGCGCTTGCAGAGTTCCGGCCAGCTTCGCCTCGCGGTTTGCCTTGAGACGGGCGAAATCGTCGCCGGCGTGATGCGAGGACCGTGTGAGCGGGCTCGACGAGACCATCAGGAAGCCCTTGGTGTAGGCGATCTTCTCGTAACTCTTGAATTCCTCGGGCGTCACGAAACTCATCACCTCGTGGTGCTTGCGGGTCGGCTGCAGATACTGGCCGATGGTCATGAAGTCGACATCGGCGGTGCGCAGGTCGTCCATGAGCTGCAGCACCTCGTTCCGTTCCTCGCCAAGACCGACCATGATGCCCGATTTGGTGAACATGGTCGGATCGAGTTCCTTGACCCGCTGCAGCAGCCTGAGCGAATGGAAATAGCGAGCGCCGGGACGGACGGTAAGATAATTGCCCGGAACGGTCTCCAGATTGTGATTGAACACATCCGGCTTCGCCGCAACCACCCGCTCGAGCGCACCGGGCTTGCGCAGGAAATCCGGCGTGAGGATTTCGATGGTGGTGCCGGGCGAGGCTTCGCGGATCGCGAAAATCACCTGTTCGAAATGCTCGGCGCCGCCATCGGCGAGATCATCGCGGTCCACCGAGGTGATGACGACATGGTTGAGCCCCATTTCGCGGACGGCACGGGCCACGTTTTCGGGCTCCTTGGGATCAAGGGCATTGGGCAGGCCGGTGATGACGTTGCAGAAGGCGCAGGCCCGGGTGCAGATTTCGCCCATGATCATGAAGGTCGCGTGCTTCTTGTCCCAGCATTCGCCGATGTTGGGGCAGCCCGCTTCCTCGCAGACCGTCACCAGGTTGTTCGCCTTCACGATCGAACGGGTTTCCTGATAGCCCTTTGAGGTGGGCGCCTTGACGCGAATCCATTCGGGCTTGCGCTTGACCTCCGTGTCGGGCCGCTTCTGCTTTTCGGGATGGCGGATCCGCTTTGCCTCGGTCTTCACCGGGTCAGGAGCGGTCGTGTCGAGGATCGTGACCATGTTCGAGGTCCCTTCTGAATTCATGTGCCGCTAGAGGCAGAAACGCGGTTCAGCGCTTTGAACGTCCAAAGATCCACAGGATCAGGATGGCTCCGGCGATGGCAACAATCAGGTTTCCGGCAAAGCCGTAGTAATTGATATTGAGCACGCCCGCGAGCGCGCCGCCGACGAAGGAGCCGGCGATGCCCACCAGCATGTTGGTGAGAAGCCCGTGGTGTCGCTTCATGGCCTTCTCGGCCACATACCCGGCGAGCACGCCGATCAGCAGCAGACCGAAAAAGCCGACACCCGGCATCGTCATCGCACCCAGTTGAGGTTCCATCATTCGCTTCCGCCGTTGGCTGCAGACCTGAGTGTCTGCATGATCAGTACCAAGATAAGGCCGAGCATGAGCCCCATCAATGCAAGGATGCCGGAAACCGAGAGAATTCCGGCAATCCCTTCAATCCGAACGGCACCGAGTTCAACCGCGCCGCGGCCCGAAAGCGCAGCGTATCCGGCCAGCGCACCGAGAACGGCTCCCGTCGTAACGCTGATCACCACGACCCGCGGCACGCGAAAGATCATGCGTTCAGCACCCGTCCATAGGCATCAAGCACACTTTCCTTCATCATTTCCGACAAAGTCGGATGCGGGAAGATGGTGTGCATCAGCTCTTCCTCGGTCGTCTCGAGGTTCATTGCAACCACGAAGCCCTGGATCAATTCGGTCACCTCTGCACCGACCATGTGTGCGCCGAGCAGTTCCCCGGTCTTGGCATCAAAAATCGTCTTGATGAGGCCATTGTCCTCGCCCAGCGCGATCGCCTTGCCGTTGGCTCCGAACTGAAACCGGCCGACCTTGATCTCGCGGCCGGTTTCCTTCGCCTTCGCCTCCGTCAGACCGACGCTTGCGACCTGGGGGTGGCAATAGGTGCATCCCGGAACCTTCGACTTGTCGGTGGCGTGAACGCCCGGCAGGCCCGCAATCTTCTCGACGCAGACGACGCCTTCATGCTCGGCCTTGTGTGCGAGCATCGGCGGGCCGGCCACATCACCTATGGCGTAGAGGCCAGGTACATTGGTCTTTCCGTACCCGTCAATGACGATGCAGCCGCGATCGGTCTTCACACCAAGGTCCTCAAGGCCCAGCTTCTCGATGTTGCCCTGAACGCCGACGGCGGAAATCAGCCGGTCGGCCTTGATCGGGGTTACCTTGCCGTCCTTGGTCTCGACATGGGCGGTGATGTCGTTCGAACCCTTCTCGACCTTGGTGACCTTGGCTTCGGTGATGATCTTGAGACCGTGCTTTTCCAGCGCCTTGCGGGCGATGCCGGAGATTTCGGCGTCCTCGACCGGCATGATGTTGGGCATCAGTTCGACGACGGTGACATCGACGCCCATGGAATTGTAAAAGCTCGCGAATTCGATGCCGATGGCGCCAGAGCCCATCACCACGATCGATTTCGGCATCTCCTTGGGCACCATGGCCTCGAAATAGGTCCAGATCAGCTTGCCGTCCGGCTCGATGCCCGGGAGCGCACGCGGACGCGCGCCGGTTGCGACGATGATGTGCTTGGCCGTGTAGGTGCCCTCGCCCTTGGTGTTCTTGGGTGCGGGCGGCTGCGGTTCCATTGCCTTCTTGGTGGGCTTGGAGACCTTGATCTCGCCGGGCTTGGTGAGCTTCGCCTCGCCCCAGATCACATCGATCTTGTTCTTCTTCATCAGGAAGCCGACGCCGCCATTGAGCCGCTGCGATACTCCGCGCGAGCGCTTGACAACCTCGCCGACATCCGCGGTCACCTTGCCTTCAATCTTCAGGCCGTAATTCTTCGCATGGCTTGCATAATCCATGATCTCGGCGGACCGCAGCAGCGCCTTGGTTGGGATACAGCCCCAGTTGAGGCAAATGCCGCCCAGATGCTCGCGTTCGACAATGGCAGTCTTCATGCCCAGTTGCGCGGCGCGGATGGCAGCAACATATCCGCCGGGTCCGGAGCCGATGATGATGACGTCGTAGTTTTCAGCCATGGCTATGCGTCTCCTTAACTGGTCGCAGGGCGGGTCAGCAAAACCCATTCGCGTGTTGTCTGTTTCGGTGAGAATTTCGTGCAGGGCCGCCGCGCAACCTCGGTGAATCCAAGCGCGCGATAAAGACCGAGAGCGGCCTTATTGTCATCCTCGGTGATCAGGCTGACGATTGCGCCTTCCGACCGGTCGAGCTCGTGGCGCATGAGACCGCGTCCGATACCGCGCCCCCGGTGCCGATTGTAGACAGCGAGCGCGTCGATGTAGCGATGTCCCCTGATGACGGATAGAAGTTCATAAAGCGGTTTGAGAACCGCGTTCGGGGCGTCGGCAGCCTCGCCGACAGTCGAAAGCGGGTAGGAAACCGACATTCCCGCAACATCGCCATCCACTTCGGCAATCGACGCGTTGCGCCAGGAGATCTCTCCTTCACCCGCCGCAAATCTCTGCCGCCCGCGCTCCAGCGCCGAGCTCGCCTCACCGCGCGCCACGGCGCCACTCCACAGCCAAGCCGCCAGCCCCGATGAGGCAACGTCATCGAGTATGGCGAGATCGGCGCTGTCAGCACGCGTGGCTGGGCGGATATGCACGGCCTGCTCCTCTATTCCCGGCTGGGCCGGTTGGTGCGGGAGCAGGCCGGACCGGAATCAGGCGACAAGCATCCCGTAGATTTCATCCTTGAGCTTGAGACGTTCCTTGCGCATTTCCTCCATGTGGAAATCGTCTGTCGGCTCGACATTGGTTTCGGCGCGATGGATGGCCCGGTTGACGTCGTGATAGGCGTCCGAGAGTTTGGCGAAATGGGCATCGGACTGTTTCAGTTCGTGCAATTTCGCAGTGTGCTCGGGAAACTCCTCCGCCAGTTCGTGGGGTGTGTGCGACATCGGTCAACTCCTCGTTGGTTGGGTGATGTCGCCACCTTATCGCTCCGAACTCCCTGTTCTCCTTGACCCTGATCAATTGCGGTTCGGCGGGGTGGTGAAAGCCGGCACACGGCCTTCGGCGACCATGCCAGTTTACTGTCCGAGCAGCAGCCGGGCCACCGGCGCCAGACCACGCCCGATGGCGCGGGTATTCTGCGGATCGAGATGCACCCCGTCGAGCGGCGAACACCTGGCGACCGATCCCGCATCGTAGAAGCCTGCGCCCGCCTCGTCGGCGAGATCGGCATAAAACGAGGCCAGCATAGCAGACTGCTCGACCCCGCCTTCGAACATGGCGCCGAAGTCCGGGTCTGCGGTTTCCACCAGTGGCGGCGGCGAGACGATCAGGACCTGCGGCGTCTCCTGCTCCATCGGCCAGACGTGACTGCGGACCAGATCGATGAGCCTTTTCATGCCCTTGGCCGCGCCGTGTGCCGTCCCGTGGATCACCGGCTTCATGTCGTTGGAGCCGAGCATGATCACCACGAGATCCAGAGGGGCGTGAACATGCAGCGACGTGGGCAGCGTGCGCGCACCGTTTCTGTCGCAATCGGCCGTAAAGTCATCGAAGGCGGTGGTGCGGCCATTCAGCCCGTCGGCGACGACGTGCACGTCGTCGCCGAGTGAAGCGGCGAGCGACGAGGGCCAGCGGTCGTCAAGCGCATGACGGCCATTCCCTGCCGGATCATGCCCCCAGGTGAGCGAATCGCCGTAACAGAGAACGGTTTTCATTGCCGAGCTCCCGGGTTCCGGATCACACCAGCATGCCCATCGGGTTTTCGATGTAGCTCTTGAAAGCCGCCAGCAGTTCCGCGCCGAGCGCGCCGTCGACGCAGCGATGGTCTGTCGAAAGGGTCACGCTCATGACCGTTGCCACCGCCAGAGCGCCATCCTTGACGACCGCACGCTGTTCGCCAGCGCCGACGGCCAGAATGGTCGCATGCGGCGGGTTGATCACGGCTGCAAAGTCCTTGACGCCCATCATGCCCATGTTGGAGACCGACGTGGTTCCGCCCTGGTATTCCTCGGGCTTGAGCTTGCGGTCCTTGGCGCGCTTTCCGAGGTCCTTCATCTCGTTGGAGATTGCCGACAAGGTCTTGAGTTCCGCAGAGCGCACGATCGGAGTGATCAGGCCGCCGGGAATGGACACGGCAACGCCGACATCGGAATGCTTGTGCATCACCATGTTCTCGTCGGTCCAGGAGACATTGGCGTCGGGCACGTCGCGCAGAGCGAGCGCCAGCGCCTTGATCACCATGTCGTTGACCGAGAGCTTGTAGGCAGGCTTGTCGTCCTTGACCGGCGCCGCCTTGTTGAGCTCGGAGCGCAGCTTGAGAAGCGCATCGAGTTCGCAATCGACAGTGACGTAGAAATGCGGGATGGTCTGCTTGGACTCCTGAAGGCGCCGCGCAATCGTCTTGCGCATGCCGTCATGTTTGACCAATTCGTACGAACCCTCGGCAAAATTCTTTAGAACGGCATCGTCGGACATGCCCTTGGGCGCCGCGGCAGACGGTGCTGCCGACGCGGTAGTCTGCGGAGCAGAAGCTTCGGCCTTCCCGGTGCCCGATGCGATGGCGGCTTCGACGTCCTTCTTGACCACGCGGCCATGGGGACCAGAGCCCGAAATCTGCGCCACATCGACTCCGGCATCCTTGGCGATGCGCCGCGCAAGCGGCGAGGAAAACACGCGTTTCCCCGACTTGGTGGTCGGCGCAGGCGCGGGTGCACCCGGATTCTGATCGCGGATCGGCTTGTCGAGGTTTGCGGCCGGATCGGACGTCGCCTCTGACTTTGCCGGCTCCTGCTTTGGCGCCTCGTTCTTCGGAGCATCCTGTTTCGGCGCGTCCTTGGTTGCAGGCGCGGCATCGCCGCCGGCCTTGGCCGCGTCTTCGGCGCTTTCGCCTTCTTCGGCAAGGATTGCGATCAAGGCGTTGACCTTGACGCCTTCAGTGCCGGCGGGAACCAGGATCTTTGCCACGGTGCCCTCATCGACAGCTTCGACTTCCATCGTCGCCTTGTCGGTCTCGATTTCGGCGATCACGTCGCCGGGGCCAATCTTGTCGCCTTCCTTGACCAGCCACTTGGCGAGGTTGCCCTCCTCCATCGTCGGCGACAGGGCAGGCATTGTGATGTTGATAGGCATCTTTCAGTCCTCCCTTACGCCGTGTAGGTGACGGCTTTGACCGCGTCGACGATCTCGCCGACATTCGGCAGCGCAAGCTTCTCCAGATTTGCAGCATAGGGCATGGGAACATCCTTGCCGGCGATCGTGATGATCGGAGCATCGAGATAGTCGAAGGCCTGCTGCTGAACGCGCGTGGCGATCTCGGTGCCGACCGAGGACTGCGGGAAGCCTTCCTCGACGGTGACCAGACGTCCGGTCTTCTTCACACTTTCGATGACTGTCGGCAGATCCATCGGCCGGATGGTGCGCAGGTCGATGAGTTCCACATCGATGCCCATGCCGGAGAGTTCTTCCACGGCCTTGACCGCGTAGGTCATGCCGATGCCGAAGGAGACGATGGTTGCGTCCTTGCCCTTCTTGTGGATGCGCGCCTTGCCGATCGGCAGCACGAAATCATCCATCTTCGGCACATCGAAGCTCTGGCCGTAGAGGATCTCGTTTTCGAGGAAGATCACCGGATTGGGATCGCGGATCGCGGCCTTGAGCAGCCCCTTTGCGTCAGCCGCGGTGTAAGGCATGACGACCTTGAGGCCGGGGATATGACTGTACCAGGCGGCGTAACACTGCGAGTGCTGCGCGCCGACGCGGGCAGCCGCACCGTTGGGGCCGCGGAATACGATCGGCGCGCCCATCTGGCCGCCCGACATGTAGAGCGTCTTGGCGGCGGAATTGATGATCTGGTCAATCGCCTGCATGGCGAAGTTGAAGGTCATGAATTCGACGATCGGCCGGAGGCCGGCCATTGCCGCGCCGACGCCGACGCCGGCAAAACCGTGCTCGGTGATCGGCGTATCGACCACGCGCTTGGCGCCGAATTCCGCAAGCAGGCCCTGCGTGATCTTGTAGGCGCCCTGGTACTCGGCCACCTCCTCGCCCATCACGAAGACATCTTCGCTGGCGCGCATTTCCTCGGCCATGGCATCACGCAGCGCCTCGCGCACCGTGGTGGAGACCATTTCGGTGCCTTCGGGGATGTCCGGATCATCGGCCACGTCGTTCGACACGGGAGCCGCAGGCGCCTTGACCGGCTTCTCGTCACTTGAAGCCTCCTCGGACGATTCGGCGGACTTTTCGGGTGCCGGCGCGGCAGATTTTCCGGAGCCGATGTCGTCGGCGCTCTCGCCTTCTTCCAGCAGGACGGCGATCACCGCGTTGACCTTGACGTTCTCGGTGCCGGCGGGAACCACGATCTTGCCGATCTTGCCCTCGTCGACGGCCTCCACTTCCATGGTCGCCTTGTCGGTTTCGATCTCGGCGATCACATCGCCGGCAGTGACTTCGTCACCTTCGTTCTTGAGCCATTTTGAAAGCGTTCCCTCTTCCATGGTCGGGGAAAGCGCAGGCATCAGGATATCTATCGGCATGGTGTTCCCTCCCCTTAAAGCAGAATATCGGTGTAGAGTTCCGATACATCCGGTTCCGGGTCGGCCTGGGCGAAATCTGCCGAATCCGCAACAACCTCCCGCACCTTCTTGTCGATTGCCTTGAGATCGTCCTCGCTGGCATACTTGTTCTCAAGGATGCGCTGTTTCACCTGCTCGATCGGGTCGTGCTCGGCGCGCATCTTCTGCACCTCGTCCTTGGTCCGGTACTTGGCCGGATCGGACATCGAGTGACCACGGTAGCGATAGGTCATCATCTCGAGGATGATCGGACCCTTTCCGGAGCGGCAATGGGCCACGGCCTCTTCGCCCGCGGCGTGCACAGCACGGACATCCATGCCATCGACCTGGTAACCGGGAATGCCGAAGGAATTGCCGCGCAGGGAGAAATTGGACTGCGCCGATGACCGCGCCGTTGACGTTCCCATCGCATAGCGGTTGTTCTCGACGATATAGACCACCGGCAGCTTCCAGAGGGCCGCCATATTGAAGCTCTCGTAGACCTGGCCCTGGTTGGCGGCGCCGTCACCGAAGTAGGTCAGCGACACATTGTCGTTGCCGCGATACCTGTTGGCGAAGGCCAGCCCGGTGCCGAGCGAGACCTGGGCCCCGACAATGCCGTGACCGCCATAAAAGTTCTTGTCCTTCGAAAACATGTGCATGGAGCCGCCCTTGCCGCGCGAGTAGCCGCCGCGCCGCCCGGTCAGTTCCGCCATGACGCCGCGGGCCTCCATGCCTGTCGCCAGCATGTGCCCGTGGTCGCGATAGCCGGTGATCACCTGATCACCTTCCTTCAGCGCCATCTGCATGCCAATGACGACCGCTTCCTGCCCGATGTAGAGGTGACAGAAACCGCCGATGAAGCCCATGCCGTAAAGCTGCCCGGCCTTTTCCTCGAAACGCCGGATCAGCAGCATTTCGCGATAGGCTTCGAGTTCCGTTTCCTTGTCGAAGTCGGTGATTCCGCCATTCAGTCCGCTTTTTGCAGCCTGCTTCTTGCGGGGTGTGGCGGCGGCGGGTTTCCGTGGAGCCATATCATCCTCCCAGTGGTCATGTAAGTTGACCATAGGAAAATTCGGGACCTGCAGCAAGCGCATAAACGCATAGCTGTTATGACAATCATCTTGTTGATTATATTGAAATATAAGAGAATTAACCGAAAGCAGGTTAATCGCCTAAATCAATTGAAATAGACGATTTCATCCTCGCGGGCGACGTTCAGCATCAACCGCGCGCGCTCGTCCAGCATGTCCGCCTCGACGAGCCCGTCGCTCAGCAACTGGACCCGTGTTTCCAGATGCTGCCTGCGTTCCTCGAGCGTTGCAAGCCGCGCGGTCAATTCCATCTCGCGGCGCACGAGTTCATCGGTGGCGTTGAGCCCGAAATCGCCATGCCACGAGTGAAAGCCGAAATAGACAAAGCAGCCGATTGAGAGCACCGGGATGACCCATAGCGCCCAGGATTGCCGCCGTCGAAATTGAGTTCGCATACGAGAAACGCCTTACACCTGCGATGCCCGCACTATGCCGCGCCATGCTTAAGAATGGGTTAGCCGCAACGCCATTGAAGCAGCGATCCGTACTTGTGTCGGCACAAAAAGCCATGAAGGGAGCAGAAAAAATGCCCGCGCGATGCACGGGCATGTTCTTGTTCAATTCAGGAGCGGCGTGTCCGGCTCTCAGGACTAGCCGCGCAGCACCGATGCTCCCGCATAGGCGGCTTCCACACCGAGCTCTTCCTCGATCCGGATCAGCTGGTTGTACTTTGCAAGCCGGTCGGAGCGCGACAGCGAGCCGGTCTTGATCTGCCCGCAATTTGTTGCAACCGCCAGGTCGGCAATGGTGGAGTCCTCGGTTTCGCCGGAGCGGTGGCTCATCACGGCGGTGTAGCGGGCCTTGTGCGCCGTCTCGACCGCATCCAGCGTTTCCGACAGCGTCCCGATCTGGTTGACCTTGACCAGGATGGAATTGGCGACACCCATCTTGATGCCGTCGCGCAGCCGCGCCGAGTTGGTGACGAACAGGTCGTCGCCGACGAGCTGGCACTTGTCGCCGATCTTGTCGGTCAAGGACTTCCAGCCGTCCCAGTCGTCCTCGCCCATGCCATCCTCGATCGAGATGATCGGATACTTGCCCTGCAGTTCCGCCAGGTAGTCGGCCATTGCCTCGGGTTCGAGCGAGCGGCCCTCGCCTTCGAGTTCATACTTGCCGTTCTTGAAGAACTCGGTGGCGGCGCAGTCAAGCGCCAGATGAACATCCTCACCCGGGCGATAGCCGGCCTTCTCGATCGACTTCATGATGAAATCGAGCGCTTCGGGCGCGCTCTTGAGATTGGGAGCGAAGCCGCCCTCGTCGCCGACATTGGTGTTGTAGCCGCCGCTGGCGAGTTCTTTCTTCAATGTGTGGAACACTTCCGAACCGACCCGAACCGCATCGCGGAAAGTTGCCGCGCCCACCGGCATGATCATGAATTCCTGGAAGTCGATCGGATTGTCGGCGTGCGCGCCACCGTTGATGATGTTCATCATCGGGACCGGCAGCAGCCGCGCATTGGCGCCGCCGACATAGCGGTAGAGCGGCAGGCCGCTTGCCTGGGCGGCCGCGCGGGCGGCGGCCAGCGACACGCCCAGGATGGCATTGGCGCCGAGCTTTGACTTGTTGGCGGTTCCGTCGAGCGTGATCATCGCCTTGTCGAGCGCGATTTGCCCTTCGGCGTCCATACCGCAGACGTTGTCGCGAAGCGGCCCGTTGACCGCAGCCACCGCCTTCTCGACGCCCTTTCCGAGATAGCGGCTGCCGCCATCGCGCAGTTCCACTGCCTCATGTGCGCCGGTCGAGGCCCCCGAAGGAACCATTGCGCGGCCCATGGAGCCATCTTCCAGGTGGACATCGACCTCCACAGTCGGGTTTCCGCGGCTGTCGAGGACTTCCCGTCCGGCGATATCGATAATGGCGGTCATGATCTGGATCCTTGTGATTGAAACCCGGGCAAAGCAGGAGGCTGCGGTCATATCGCAACGAGGCAAAAAATCAATTGCCGGGCGGACTATGGAACATACGTCGCCGCTTCGCCATCACAGAGATGGGCCGCGACCCGCAGTTTAAGGAACGCTCCCAGACACGACCTAAAGACGAAGCCCAGCGACGTCCCCTCAAAAATAATTTCCATCCAACGCATCTTGTTAACTTTTCGATTTTGAATGCACAGGCCGATCTTTTCGGCTCACAAACAACGGCCCGCGATCAAAATCGTCGAAAAAGAGCAATATCTGCCGATCAACGCATATGAAAATCCGCATTCGTGATCAAAACACCCCATTATCGACACCCAAGATCTTTGGTTTCGCGTTAACCGGTCATACACTCATCGTTAATCTCACCCGTGAAATCTCGTAGCGGAACTTCGGTGGCAGGCGTATCTGCGCCCGTCTCCACGCCCCCGTCACAACGTTTTACGGAACCGCGCCCATGAACATCAATATCAGCCGAAGCCTTCTCGCTTTCGGGATTGTCGTTTCTGTCAGCCTTGCCAGCGCAGTCGGACTCAAAGTCTATGTCTTCGAACGCCTGAAGGTGAACGGCCCTGTCTACCAGGAGATCGTCTACGGCAAGGACCTCATTGCCGATATACTTCCGCCGCCGTTGTACGTTGTTGAGTCCTACATGCTCGCCAACGAAGTTTATGTGCACCCGACCATACGCGTCGACAATCTCGAAAAGATCGGCCGGCTTGAAGGCCTCTACGAGGAACGTCGTGCTTACTGGCAGGCCTCCACTCTCGACCCCGCCTTGAATGCGAAGCTGCAGGATGACGTGCTGGTCAAGGGCGACGTCTACTGGTCGGTGCTCAAGGAGCAATATGTGCCCGCGCTTGAGACCGGCGATCCCAATGCGGCGCTGATTGCTCTTGGTCAACTCTATGAAGCCTTCCATACGCATGACCGTGCGGTCAACGAACTGGTGGCGCTTGCCAGCACCTATCTCGAAGCCACGGAAACCGACGCACGAGACACCGACGCCTTTTTCTCGATGACGACACTTGCGGCGAGCCTTGCGTCGATCCTGCTGTTCCTTGGCGGCATCTACGCGTTCCGCCGCCGTGCGATCGTACCGCTTGATGCCATGAAGCAATACATGGGCAACCTCGCACAAGGGGACTACTCGAACGAAGTACCCTACAGCGGCCGCAAGGACGAGATTGGCGACATGGCCCGGTCGGTTGCGGTCTTCCGTCAGGCGGCAATAGACCGCAAGAATGCCCGGCTGCAGTCGGAGGCCGAGCAGGCAGAGATCCAGCGGCTCGAACAGGAAGCGGCCCAGCACAAGGCTGCCGAAGACGCCGAGCGCGTGCGCGTCATCGCGGCGCTGACCATGGGGCTCGAGAACCTTTCGGCCGGCAATCTGACCTACCGGATCAACGAAGCCTTCGCGCCGGACTACGAGAAGCTGCGTACCGAATTCAACAGTTCGGTCGACACGCTCAACAGCACGGTCCAGGACATCGCCGCGACAACGGAAGCGGTTCGCCTGTCGTCTTCCGAAATCGGCTCGGCTGCCGATGATCTGTCCAGACGCACGGAGCAGCAGGCTGCCTCGCTCGAAGAAACGGCAGCGGCCCTCGACCAGATCACCTCGACCGTCAAGAGTTCGTCGCAGCGCGCAGAGGAAGCCAGCGACATGGTCGGCAGGACCAAGGACGGAACCGAAAAATCCGGCAAGGTCGTTCAGAGCGCGATTTCAGCCATGCAGAAGATCGAGGAGTCCTCGAAGCAGATCAGTCAGATCATCTCGGTCATTGACGACATCGCCTTCCAAACCAACCTGCTGGCGCTCAATGCGGGAGTGGAGGCCGCGCGCGCAGGTGAAGCTGGCAAGGGCTTTGCCGTTGTCGCACAGGAGGTTCGCGAACTTGCTGGACGCTCGGCCAATGCGGCCAAGGAGATCAAGACATTGATCGAGACGTCCTCGACCCAGGTCGGCACCGGTGTTTCGCTGGTCAACCAGACCGGGACGGCCCTGGCGGAAATCGAAAACCAGGTCATCAGGATCAACGATCACATCCGCTCCATCGTCACCGGAGCACGGGAGCAATCGACCGCGCTTGCGGAGATCAACTCGGCGGTCAACCAGATGGACCAGGTGACGCAGCAGAACGCCGCGATGGTGGAACAGACCAATGCGGCAACCCAGGGCTTGTCCGGCGAGGCGGTGAAACTCGAAGGGCTGGTGGGCCGCTTCAAGACCGGAAATGCCGGTGCACACCGCAGAGCCTCGGGCCCGTCGCCCGCATCTGCGGCATCGCGACCGGCGCAGTCCCCGGCACGTGCACTGGGCGCCAAGATCGCCTCCGTGTTTGGCGGCGGGGCGGCGGCGGCCCAAACCGAAGAGAGCTGGAGCGAATTCTAGTCCTGTTGCGAAGCAAGAAGACAAGGGCCGCCGGACTGTGTTCGGCGGCCCTTTGTTGCTCCGTTCAAGCAAAGGCAAATGGCCTGAACCGAGATCACTGCCCGGGCGCGCGTTTTGCCACCGCGTCGAGGGCCATCAGCATTTCGAGAAGACGGGGCAAGTCCTTGAGCGGGATCATGTTGGGGCCGTCGGACGAGGTCGAATTGTCCGGGTCTTCATGGGTCTCGATGAAGACCCCGGCAATGCCGACAGCGACCGCAGCGCGCGCGAGGGTCTCGACGAAGCGGCGCTCGCCGCCCGAGGTGGTGCCCTGCCCGCCCGGCTGCTGCACCGAATGGGTTGCGTCGAAGATCACCGGCGCCCCCGTCTCGGCCATGATCGGCAGCGCACGCATGTCGGAAACCAGGGTGTTGTAACCGAATGAAGCGCCGCGCTCGGTCAGCAGCACGTTCGCGTTGCCCGACCCGGTGATCTTTCCAAGCACGTTCTTCATGTCCCAGGGCGCCAGGAACTGGCCCTTCTTGACGTTGATGACCTTGCCTGTCTTCGCGGCGGCCACCAGCAGGTCGGTCTGCCGGCAGAGAAACGCGGGGATCTGGAGCACATCCACATGCGGGGCGACGATGGCGCATTGCTCCTCGGTGTGGATATCGGTCAGCACCGGAAGGCCGAGCTTGTCCCGCAGATCGTCAAACACCGGCATGGCGGCATCGAGGCCCGCGCCGCGTGTGCTTGAAAGCGAAGTCCGGTTGGCCTTGTCGTAACTCGATTTGTAGACCAGCCCGATCCCGAGGCGCGCGCACAGCTCTTTCAGGCTGCCTGCCATGTCGAAGGCGTGATCGCGGGATTCGAACTGGCAAGGACCCGCGATCAGCGTCAGCGGCGCAGCGTTGTCAAAGACGGTGCTTCCGACCTTGACTGAGGAGTTCGCAGCATTCATCGGCTTGCCTCGAAACAGTAAATGACACCCTGCCCCGGCGCCGGATCGACCAGAACGCGTGACCCGACTTCGCGAGCCTTGATCCCGTTTTCGTGCAATGTCTCGGTCAGTTTGACGAGATCATCGACCGTGAAGACGACGGCGCGACCAAACAGGCCCCGTTCCCGGTCATCGTCGATCACGCCAAGGAAGGCTTCCATTCCGGCCCGGTTGAGCACCGTTACCGAAGATCCGTCAAGTTCGATGGTCATTCCGAAGGAATTTGCATCGACCTCGCGGTTGTCGCAAAGCTCCTGGAGGAAATACTGAAAATCCGTCGGGTTCGGTTCCGAGAGGACGATCTCGGAGATCCCGCTTACACCGTTCTTGTGGTTTGTGAGCGCTGATTTGTCAGCCGCAGGCACATTGATGCGTTCGACCGCGAAGCCGAACAGGTCGGGCGAGCGCAGATCGGCGGCAAAGGCGAGACGGAAGCTTGCCGCCTGTTCCGAGCCGTCGGGGAACTTCATCTGCCGTGAGAATTCAAGCAGATCGCCTCCCGATATCCCCTGTCGGGAAAACCGGTCGTGATCGCTTCGGGCATCGGTGCTGCCGACGACGAAAGCCGAGAGGCCGTTTTCGCTGCGGCGAAACCGGAACGCCTGATCCCGAGCGACGAATACATTGCCCTGACGGGCAGCCTCCTCACACTCTTCGCGTGATGCCACCGCCAGCGGTTCGAGATATGTGCTGTCGGCAAAGAACACGCAGGCGTTCTCCGTCCCGAAGGGATGCCGGGCATCGGCAGCGATGGTAAAGCCCATGGCGGCATGGCGGGCGCGGGTGGTCTCAAGATCCTCGACGGGAAGGACAAGGTGATCGAGCGGTCTGCGGGTTCGCGGTGAGTTCATTTCAAGTTTCACTCCGTTCCACCTTCCCTTACCAGCATCGCAGTTTGCGGCGCAACAATGCTCAGCGCTGCTGCAGGCCTTACGCATAGCCGTGGCAATGGCGAGCCAGACTTGCGGGAATCGCGGCCAGACGTTATCCAATGGCGGGTTTAACGGGAGAAGACCTTTGATCGGGCTGGTTGCGGGCGCCTTGAAGCGCGGCAGACTTTCACTGTGCATGATGCTGGTCGCATTTGCGGTTTCGGCCTGCGCGTCTTCATCCGGCGGCTCCATCGATGAAGCGGTCTACTCCATCGCGCCGACATCCTCGAAATATGCCGCCATCGTTGTCGATGCCAAAAGCGGAGAAATGCTCTACGGCGCCAACGCAAACGAGCAGCGCTATCCCGCTTCCCTGACCAAGATGATGACCGTCTACATGCTGTTCGAGGCGCTTGATCAGGGGCGGATCAGCCGGGACACCGAGATCCCGATCAGCCGGAATGCCGCGCGCCGCCCGCCTTCGAAACTTGGTCTGAAGGCCGGACAATCGATAACGGTGGACACGGCAATCCGGGTTCTGGTGGTCAAATCCGCCAATGACGTCGCCACGGCGGTGGCCGAATTTCTCGGTGACGGCTCCGAGGCGCGTTTTGCCGACATGATGACCATGAAGGCCCGCACGCTCGGAATGAGCAGTACCGTCTTCAAGAACGCTTCCGGACTGCCCGATCCAGGCCAGGTGACCACAGCCACGGACATGGCCCGGCTTGCGATCGCCCTGAGGCGCACATTCCCCCATTATTACGGTTACTTCCGCCAAACGGAGGTGACAGTGGCAGGCCGGACCATCAAGGGCCACAACAAGGCGCTCGAAAAGATCCCGGGTGCGGACGGGTTGAAGACCGGCTACACCCGCGCATCGGGTTTCAACCTGGCAACCTCGGTGCGGCGTCAGGGCAAATCCGTTGTCGGGGTGGTTATGGGCGAGGACACCGCCGCGATCAGGGATGCGCGCATGGCGCAACTGATGGCCGCTTACGTGAAGCGCGCGAAGTAGACCATCGGGTCCCGCGGCCGGTTTTCCGGAACCGCGCTCGCGGTCGAAGTGGCGTCACGGCCCGACGCAGGATATCCCCACCGGCGGCTCGTCACCCAGACGAACGTAACCGATCTGCAGCGGCATCTCCTCGTGGTCGGCGCGCAGCAATCTGATCTCCGCAAGCAGACGCGTGGCCTGATCGTCGACGAGATCGATGCGGAACAATTCTCCGTCGTCGAACGCCTGGGCTATGACGGCGGGCTCTCCGGGCTGGCCGGGAATGGTGGTCAGATCGCGGTCGCCGACGGAAAGCGAGACCGAGATCACATTTGTCACGGGACCGGCACCGAGCAGGATCTCGAGACTGGAATCGAATTTCATGTCGTTGCAGCCAATTGACCCGGTTGCGTGGGCCGGACCGGTCAACGGAACGACGAGCCCTGCCGCCGCCATGAATGTGGTAAAAGACGCTCTGATAGACATTGCCTGAACCTCCTCGTGATCCGGCAGCGCTCGGCGCACCGCAAGGAAATCCTGCGGCAGGTTGTCGGTCGGCGCCGGGAGCCACTCGGGAAAGTTTCCCAGAATTCCGGGCACACGGCAAGGCAGCAGTGCAGCGTTGCCTCGGCTATGGACGAAGCCGCCCGGCTCTGTCACAAGCGCTCCGGGACGCGACTGCCGTTATTCATAGAACGGGGTCGGGCTGTAGATTGACGTCACGCAGCTGCCGCGAGGACACGCCGGCCGTCCCATTCAGCTTCTTTGAAGAGACCAATCCGGTCAGACGAGCCGCGACTGTTCCAGCGCGGCTGCGATGAAGCTCGCAAACAGCGGGTGCGGCTCCAAGGGCCGGGACTTGAGCTCGGGATGGTACTGCACGCCGACGAACCAGGGATGGACATCCTCGGGATACTCGATCGTCTCCGGCAGCAGTCCGTCCGGAGACAGGCCGGAAAAGACCAGACCCGCCTCTTCCAACCGGTCCTTGTACTCGATGTTGACTTCGTAGCGATGACGATGACGTTCGGAGACTTCCGTGGCGTCGTAGATCTTCGAGATCAGGGTCCCGGGCTTGAGCGGATGCGGATAGGCGCCGAGCCGCATGGTGCCTCCCAGATCGCCCGACGCCGCGCGTGTCTCGAGCTGGTTGCCCTTGAGCCATTCGGTCATCAGACCGACAACGTGTTCGCCTTCCGAGCGGTCGAATTCGGAGGACATGGCCGTATCGATGCCGGCGAGATTGCGCGCGGCGTCAAGCACGGCCATCTGCATGCCGTAGCAGATGCCGAAATAGGGCACTCTGCGCTCGCGCGCGAACCGGGCTGCAGCAATCTTCCCCTCTGCCCCGCGTTCGCCAAAGCCCCCGGGAACCAGGATACCGTGGACCTTTTCAAGCCACGGAGACGGATCCTCTTTTTCGAAGATCTCGCTTTCAATCCACTCGAGATTGACCTTCACCCGGTTGGCGATGCCGCCGTGATAGAGCGCCTCGATCAGCGATTTGTAGGCATCCTTGAGGCCGGTATACTTGCCGACGATGGCAATCGTCACTTCGCCCTCGGGATTGTGGATCCGTTCGGAAACTGCTTCCCAGGCACCCATGCGCGGCGCGGGCGCTGGATCGATGCCGAAGGCTGCGAGCACTTCGGTGTCGAGCCCCTCCTGATGATAGGCCATCGGCACATCGTAGATCGATTTGACGTCCAGCGCCTGGATGACAGCCGAAGAGCGGACGTTGCAGAACAGCGACAGCTTCCTGCGCTCGTCGACCGGGATCTCCCGATCGGCGCGCACCAGCAGGATATCGGGCGCGATGCCCATGGCCTGCAGTTCCTTGACGGAGTGCTGGGTCGGCTTGGTCTTCAACTCGCCTGCGGCCGCGATCCACGGCATCAGCGTCAAATGCACGTAGACCGCAGTCCCGCGCGGCAGATCATTGCCGAGTTGGCGGATTGCCTCGATGAACGGCATCGCCTCGATGTCGCCCACCGTGCCGCCGATCTCGCACAGCACGAAATCGTAGTCCTCATTGCCGGTTACCACGAAATCCTTGATTTCATTGGTGACGTGCGGAATGACCTGCACGGTGGCGCCGAGATAGTCGCCGCGCCGTTCCTTGTCGATGATGTTCTTGTAGATACGGCCGGTGGTGATGTTGTCCGACTGGGTCGCAGACCGTCCGGTGAAGCGTTCATAATGACCGAGATCGAGATCGGTTTCCGCCCCGTCGTCGGTGACGAAGACCTCGCCGTGCTGGGTCGGGCTCATGGTGCCCGGGTCCACGTTCAGATACGGGTCCAGCTTCTTGAGCCGGACGCGATATCCGCGTGCCTGCAAAAGCGCCCCGAGAGCCGCTGATGCTATGCCTTTTCCAAGCGAGGAGACCACGCCGCCGGTGATGAATACATATCGCGCCATGGGATTGGACCGATACCCCCAGTTTCATGATTCCGCCACCCCCAAAAAACCATTGGGCGGATTTTTTGGTGCATAACGCAAAAAGCGCGTCGGACCCGGCGCGTCAGAACCACGGTTCAACAAAACGGGCCCGCGCCGGGTGTGGCGCGGGCCCGTTCATGATGTGGAATTGTCCGCGGGGGCCTTACTGGCCGGTCGGGACGTCCGATGGGGCTGCGGGTGCTGCCGGAATGTCTCCCGCCGATCCGGATGCGGGAACATCATCGGCCGCCGGGGCAGCCGGTGTCGATGCTCCGCCGAGCTGGTCAAGAACGCCCGATCCCGTGCCCTGGGTTGGGACCGAGATCTGGTCGATAATGTCGGTGGGGCTGTCCCCGTAACGCGCCAGAATGCCGAGTGCCAGCGAGGTTATGAAGAACGCGGCTGCGAGAATTCCGGTGGTGCGGGTCAGTGCGTTGGCAGCGCCGCGCGCCGACATGAAGCCGGAGCCGCCGCCAATGCCGAGGCCACCGCCTTCTGAACGCTGAATCAGCACGACGCCGACAAGCGCGAGCACAATCATGAGATGGACGACAATCAATACGGTTTGCATCGGGTTCTTTCCTGCCCTTCCGGGCGCAATCAACGTCGGTTTGGCGGCTCTTTACACGAGGGAGGAGTTTATTCCAAGTCCCACGCCGATGGCCTTTTTGAAGGGCCGGAAGTCGAAAGTGCGGATGGCTTCAGCCGATGAGGCCGCGGCACGCCTTACAGATGGCGAGAAAGTCCGCCGCTTTCAAGCTTGCGCCGCCAATCAATGCACCATCGACATTGGCGATGGCAAGAAGCTCGTCGGCATTGGACGGCTTCACCGATCCCCCATAGAGAATCCGCATCGCGCTCCCCTCGCCCGCAAAGCGGTCTTCCATCGCACCGCGAATGAAAGAGTGGGCCTCGGCAACATCGTCCGGCGTCGGTGTCAGGCCGGTCCCGATCGCCCAGACCGGTTCATAAGCGATCACCGTATCGGCGGCCGTGGCATCGTCGGGAACCGAGCCCGCGAGCTGACGCCCCAGGATTGCAAGCGTTTCGCCTGCTTTGCGCTCGGCCTCGGTCTCGCCGATGCAGATCACACGTACCAAACCGGCGCGGCCCGCCGCCTCGGCCTTCGCCCGGACATCGCTGTCGCTTTCACCATGCAGCGTACGGCGCTCGGAATGGCCCAGGAGCACATATTCGCCGTGGCAATCGGCGATCATGTCCGCCGAAATGTCGCCGGTGAAGGCGCCGGATTGCTCTGCGTGGCAATCCTGCGCACCGATCGAAAGCGCGGTTTCGTCGGTCAGAGCGGTCGAAACATACAGCAACGTGGCCGGCGGACAGATCAATGCATCGATTGCATCCGTCAGGTCCGGACCAAGTCCTTCCGCGATGGCCTTGATCTCTGTGAGGCTCTGGCGCGTGCCGTTCATCTTCCAGTTGCCGGCCACAAGCGGGCGGATATCAGGCGTCATGGATGGCTCCCCGTCGATTTGCGTCTGCTGTTGCGTTGGCGCCGGACTTATCAGACCGGCGCGGGTTTGCAAACGGCAGCGTCATCTCAAGAAAGGCGGCAGGGGCCAGTTCAAGCATGTTCGGCATGCGCCTGCTGCGCAACCATGTGGGCCTGACGGAGCTGCTGCTTGATGGCTATCGGCAGAATGCGATTGTATTTCCGCGCAGATCTCGGCCTGATGCGCCGCTTTCCGTGTTTCTCAAGGCTTGCGACGTGCCTGACGAGCGCTTCATTGAGCGGCGCGTGAAACTGGATCCCGATTATGAAAGACCCGACGCGCTTGATGTCGCCGGTGCAGTATGTGTTGGTCCAGGGAATGTAGATGCCGCACCTGGAAGTAATGACCTCGAACAAGGAGTCGGATGGTCCCCGGCCTTCCAGGTTTGCCCAGGGCATCTCGTCATTGGCGAACAGGCATCCGGTCACCGACAGGTTCACGATGGCTCCTGTCAGGGCGATGAAGTGCTTCCTGTCGCGGAACGTCAATTCAACAATCCCGGGGCAATGGGCGCTGTAACGCAGATCGGATTTACGGTTGTATCCCCTGTCTGCGCGACCGGGCTTATCCGGGTTCGAGGCCATCTTTCGCGGACCACTCCTCTGACAGGTGGAGACATCTCTTCGTGCCTTCGAACGCTTACACGGATTTGGTCAAGCAAATGCTAATCGGTCGAAGTTTTCGCCCCCCGCCTTGTGCTTTCCAGGCGCGGAACGACGTCTTCCCGGAACAGATCACTGCAATGGGGACAGAACCGGACCGTCATTCGCAGACGCCGCGCAGCGTTTCGCATCCTCACAAAGCCGTGAACGGCAGATCAGATCGATGGAGGCAGTCCCACCTTGGGATCGCCTTAAACTGCTCTATTATTCCTCTCAACCGAAGGCCTTGCCGCAGCGCGGGCCGAACCGAGACACCTCAAACGATAGGACCAAAACTGATGACTGATCTTATCATGACGCGCCGCAAGCTGGTTGCGGCTGCCGGTGCAATCACCTTCGCAGGAACGGTCGCAGGGCTTTCCGGCCTCGGCATCCCGGCCCGGGCGAGCGGCCTTGCGCCAACGCCGTCCATGCGCGGCGGCTCCAACAACTATCTCCCGGGCGCTCCGGTGGTCGACCGCATCGGCGGTGGCGGCTTCTGGATGACCGGGACGGTGCGAAGGGCCGGCGACGGAGCGCCTTTGGCCGGGCAGCGGATCCAGGTCTGGGCCCACACCACGGAAGGGCACGAGCGCGACCCGCACAGCCACGGGGCTACACTGAGCGATGAAAACGGCGAGTTCCGTCTCGAAATGCCGCAGATCGTCCCGGCATTCGGACAGGCCCACGGCCATCTCGCCTATGACAGCGGCGAGTTCGAGACCGTGTTCCTGCGGCCGGTCATGTCGAGCGCCAGCGACACCAGCCTGCGTGCCGACTTCGTGCTGAAGCCCGCCTGAGTACCGTGGATTTGGACGCGCCCTCCCGGGACCGAGCCACAATTGCCTGGATCATCCTTTTAGCAGGCACCTTCGGGCCGATCGCCGCTGCCGCATGGAGCCCGCTCTTGGCCTGGCGCGACCCTGTCTACATCATCGCCTGTTTCGCCGGCATTGGTGCACTCTGTCTGCTACTCTTCCAACCGCTGCTGGCAGCGGAAATGATCCCGGGGCTCTCACGCCCCATGGCGCGGACCGTTCATCACTGGATCGGGGCAGGACTCGTGCTGTGTGTGATTGCGCATGTGGCCGGTCTCTGGATCACAAGTCCGCCCGACGTGGTTGACGCGCTCCTCCTGCGGTCGCCCACGCCGTTCTCGGTTTGGGGCGTTATTGCCATGTGGGCTGTGTTCATCTCGGCGTTTCTCGCAGCAGTCCGCATGCGCTTGCGAATCAGGCCCCGTCTCTGGCGCCTGGTGCACAAGGTGCTGGCGGTGGTCATCGTTGCCGGAACCGTGTTCCATGCCCTGCTGATAGAAGGCTTGATGGAAACGGTCAGCAAGGCTGGCCTCTGCCTTCTGGTTCTCATCGCGACCCTCAGGGCCGTCGCCAGGCTGTCCGGCAGCCGCGCGCATCGTTGAGCAGGATTGACCCGGGGCACCAGATCACCCGGTTTCCCCGCCTTTGCCGGCCGCTCGCCGCCCGAACATTCAATCAATTCATCATGTATCTACTTTCGGCGTGAATGACCGCCGGTCACACCGCCAATGGTCTTGACGAACAATGCCGAATGGTCGACAGGGCCTGACCGGCTCATGCAATGCCTGAATTGCAACACCAACATACATTATAGACGCTGCTCCAGAGCGTCATTAAGCTCAGGCTTTATTCCGGAGAACACGATTGCCTGCCGACCGCCTCAGAAGCGCCTTGCGCGATTCCACATCCCCGCTTCACAAGAATCTCGACGAGGTTGTTGGCGACTTCGGCTCTGAAAAGGGCTACATGGCCTACGTCCGCAGGACGCACCGCTTTCGGCACACGATCGAAAGCGCGATCAATGAAGACGATGCCGGCGGCTGGGCGCTCGACAGAATCGCCAATCTGGCTTCAATGGATATCGCCGACCTCGGCATAGATGTCATGCCGGAGCGGGAACTGAACGTTTCGTTTGATTGCCCCGCGCGTCGCCTCGGGGCCTCCTATGTGCTCGAAGGCTCCTCTCTTGGGGCCCGGCTCCTGCTGCGAAGGGCCGAAGCTCTCGGCATGACAGCGGATCTCGGTGCGCGCCATCTTGCGCGCCAAGCCTCCGATCCTCGGCGCTGGCGCATGTTTCTCACCGTTCTGGAACAGCTTCCCGAAGACAAGCACGAAGCGGCCCTCGCCGCCGCCCGGGATACGTTCCGCCTTGCCCTCTCCATCTATTCGGAGACCGCCCATGAATTCGCCTGAAAAGACCGACCTCACAAACTGTGACGTCGAACCGATCCACATCCCCGGCAGCATACAGCCGCACGGCTGCCTGCTGGCCTGTGACGAGACCGCGACCGAAATTGTCCGCTATTCCGAAAATGCGCCCTCCATGCTCGGCCTCGAAAGCCCGCCTGCCGGCCAGAAGCTGAACGCCATCGTCGGCAGAGAGCTATCGCATGGCATCCGCAACGCCCTGACCCGAAGCCGAGACGGTGGCGGATCCTCGCTTCTTTTCGGCATGACCGGACCAAACGGAAGGCGTTTCGACATCGCCGTGCACCGCTTCAATGGCGCAGCCATCATCGAATTCGAGCCTGCCGAGCACGATGTCGCAGAACCGCTGGAACTGTCGCGGACAATGCTGGGGCGGATTGCTTCGATCACATCCACGGAAAAGCTTGTCGCCAATTCCGTCAGGTTGCTTCAGGCGATGCTCGATTACGACCGGGTGATGATCTACCAGTTCGAACCCGACGACTCCGGCCAGGTCATCGGCGAGGCCAAGCGCGGCAATCTCGAAAGCTTCAAGGGCCAGTACTTTCCTGCCACCGACATTCCCCAGCAGGCTCGCGAACTCTATCTGAAGAATCCGATCCGCATCATTTCAGACGCCCACTTCAAGCCAATTCCCGTCGTCCCTGTGCTTGACGACTCCGGTGAACCGCTCGATCTTTCATTCGCACATCTTCGCAGCGTCTCGCCAATCCATTGCGAATATCTGCGCAACATGGGCGTGGGCGCATCGATGTCGATCTCGATCATCATCGACGGCACCCTTTGGGGATTGATCGCGTGTCACCACTACGGGCCCCGCACCCTGTCGATGGCCGAAAGGGTGGCGGCAGAGTTGTTCGGGGAGTTCTTCTCGCTGCATCTCAACGCGCTGCGCCACAAGCAGTCGCTCGATGCGTCGGCATCTGCCCGGGCGGCGCTTGATGGCCTGCTGCAGCAGGCCGTCCAGGTTCAGGACATAAATGCCCTGTTGCGCAGCCGCCTCTCCGAGTTTGCACGACTGATACCGGCTGACGGAGTGGCAATGTGGCTGGACGGCAAATTGACCGTGACCGGGACCACGCCTTCAGAAAACCAGATTCGCGAACTGGCGCGCTTTGCCACGACAGTCGCCGAAGGCCGGATCTGGTGCACGCACAGGCTCTCCGAGGTGGTCGATGGCGCCGAGGCCTATTCGGATCAGGCATCGGGCATGCTGGTGGTTCCCCTGTCTCAACGGCCCGGCGATTACGTGATGTATTTCCGACGGGAGGTCGTCCAGACGCTCAATTGGGCGGGCAACCCGGAGAAGTCCTACGAAACAGGTCCTCTCGGCGACCGGCTGACACCGCGGAAGAGCTTTGCGATCTGGAAGGAAACCGTGCGGCGACAGTCCAAACCCTGGACCGAGGAAGAACGTCAGTTCGGCGAAGCCGCCCGCGCCGCGCTGGTGGGTGTGATCCTCGAGCACTCCGAACTTCTGGCAGATGAGCGTTCCAAGGCGGAAGTCCGCCAGCGCATGCTCAATCAGGAACTCAATCACCGTGTGAAGAACATCCTTGCGGTCATCAAGTCGCTCGTCACGCATCCGACCGGAAAGGGCGAAACGCTCGAAACATACGTCGAAGCCTTGCGCGGCCGCATCCAGGCATTGTCCGTCGCCCATGACCAGGTCATTCGTGGCGATGGCGGTGGCGGACTGATCGACCTGCTCGCAGCCGAACTGTTGCCGTACCGTTCAGACAAGAACATCATCAACCTCGAAGGGCCGAATGTCTGGATGGACGCACGGTCGTTTTCGATCATGGCGCTCGTGCTTCACGAACTGTCGACAAATGCAGCCAAATACGGTGCGCTTTCGCGCCCGGGCGGAAAGCTTGATGTGGCCTGGAGAATCGATGATTCCGGAGCCTGCGACATCAACTGGACCGAGAGCGGCGGCCCGACCGTCGAGCCGCCGAGCCGCGAGGGATTCGGCACCGTCCTGATCAATCGAAGCATTCCATTCGATCTGAGTGGCGAAAGCAGTGTTTCCTATGATGCGGACGGGCTGAAGGCAGCATTCCGCATTCCGTCCCGCCATGTTTCGTTGCGCACGACGCACTCCGTCACGGCCCCGCACGTCGTCGAACACGCGGAACAACGCAAACAGGACGGGCTTTCTGGACGACGGGTGTTGATCGTCGAGGATCAGATGCTGATCGCGCTTGAGCTCGAGCAGATCCTCGAAACGGCTGGCATTCACGTGGTCGCGACATTTGGTTCGGTCCGGGACACCCTTGCCTATCTGTCTCGAAATCCTCTTCCTGACGCGGCCATTCTCGATGTGAACCTAGGAGACAGCACGTCCGAAGAGATCGCGGCGTTTCTCACCGAGAACAAGGTGCCGTTCCTCTTCGCCACGGGCTACTTCGATTCGAGCGCCATTCCCCGGCCTTTCAACACTATCCCGATTGTTCGAAAGCCCTATTCGGAAGAGGCCATCCTTTCGAAACTGGACAAGCTGATTTCGGGAGACCTGCCTCATGGCGCGCCGGACTCCGATCCACTGCCAGGCCAGCCGCTGGCGGACGGGCTCTAAATCCGACGACATGCATCATTACGCTCCAAAGGTCTCCGGCAGAGCTTGTGCGCCGAATGCGCCTGCCCCAAGGACAGGCGGACGGGCCGTTTATGCAGCGCCTGCCCTTCATTTCGCCAAAGCTTTCGTCTAAAGGGACTTTGAATGGGTTGGTTCGGGGTGCTTGCCCAGGCCTACTCCAAACTTCGATGCAGGAGCTTTGATGCTTAATACGTTGCGCAAGGGTGCCAAAAGCTGGGTTGCCCAATTTCTCCTCGTCTTGCTGGTTGCGTCGTTTGCAGTCTGGGGCATATCGGGCTCGATGCTCAATGCGGGCGGAACAGCGGTCGTCACGGTCGGCGACACCGAGGTTACCCCCAACGAATTCCGGCTGGCCTATGACCGGCAGATGGCGGAGCTGGGACGCCGCCTGGGAACGCGTCTCACGCAGGAGCAGGCACGTGCCTTCGGCATCGAGAACCAGGTCTATTCGCAGCTGATCGCCGGAGCGCTGCTCGACGAGCAGGCCCGGGAAATGAATCTGGGCCTGTCCGACAGCCGCCTGGCCGCGCTGATCGCGCAGGACCCCGCATTTCATGACTTCAACGGCCGGTTCGACCGCAACAACTTCCGCCGCGTCCTGAATTCGGTCGGCATGAGCGAGGAAGACTACATCAGGAGCCGCAGCCAGGTTGCGGTGCGCACGCAGATCGTTGAAGCGATCGCAGAAGGATTTGCCGCGCCCGATGCCATGGTGGCGGCGCTGGCGCAATACGAGGCAGAAACGCGCGATGTCGAGTACCTGCTTCTCACGCCCACCAGCATCGAACCGGTGCCGGCGCCGACGGAAGAGGAACTGAGTGCCTATTTCGAGGCCAACAAGGCCCGCTACGCTGCACCCGAATACCGCAAGCTGACCTATGTGAAGCTTGAAAACGAAGACATTGCCGATCCGTCCGCAATCAGCGACGAGATGGCAAGAGCGGATTACGAGGCCCGCAAGGACCGGTACACGACCGCCGAGACCCGCACCGTGGATCAGTTGGTCTTCACCGACCGGGAGGCTGCCGAAGCCGCTGCGGCGGAACTCGAGGCGGGCAAGACTTTCGACGAGTTGATGGCCGAGCTTGGCCGTTCGGCAGCCGATGTGCGTATCGGCAGTTTCAGCCGGACCGGCCTGCCCGACCAGTCGCTGGCGGATGCGGCATTCTCTGTTGCCGAAGAAGGCGGTACGTCCGAGGTGGTGGATGGACAGTTCGGACCGGTCATCCTTCGGGTGGCCGAAATCACACCGGAATCATCGCAGAGTTACGAAGAGGTCGAGGCGGAGATCAAGCAGGAGTTGGCCCTTGCGGAAGCCGCTCAGGTCCTCTTGGACGTGCACGATGCCTATGAGGACGCCCGCGCGGGCGGCATGACGCTGGTTGAAGCCGCCACGCAGCAGAAACTGACACCTGTCAGCATCGAGGCCGTGGACCGCGCAGGCCGGACACCCGACGGAACCGTGATTTCGGATCTGCCGCAATCCCAGGAACTGCTGCGCGATGCGTTTGACACCGACCCGGGCGTCGAGGCGCCGGCGATCAGCCTCGGTGCCGAGGGGTTCGTCTGGTTCGAGGTCGAGGATGTGACGCCCGCGCGCGATCGCGCGCTTGACGAGGTGCGTGACCAGGTGACCGCCGATTGGACTGAAGAGAAGCAGCTCGAGGCGCTCGGCGCCCGCGCAACGGCCCTGAAGGAACGGCTTGAAAGCGGAGCCGAACTTTCCGCCATTGCCGAGGAACTCTCGATTGCCGTCGAGACGAAATATGCGGTGAGCCGAGGCGATACGGATCCGGTGTTCGATGAAGCCGCCGTTGGCGCGGCATTCTCGGGCGCCGAGGGGCTGGCCGCCGTCGCCAATGACGCTTCCGGCGACAACAAGATCCTGATGAAGGTGACATCGGTCAATGATGCCGCTTCGGCCACCGCGGATTCGGTCAGTGACCAGCAGCGCAGCCAGATCGCGCAACAGATCGCCGACGACATTCTCGATCAGACGGTGGCGCAGCTTCAGTCCGAATACGGTGTCTCGGTCAACCGCGAACTCGCCGAGCGCGCCCTGTCATTCTGACGGGTCGGCTTTCGACGTGATCGCGGCCAACGCCGCAGCTGAAGGCAGAAAGCGCTGGGCACGGCACATGTGAGGGGGAACCGGCAGAGATGGCAGATCTGAAATCCTTTATCGCCAAGGTGGCCGGAGGCGAGCCGCTGGATCGTGGCGAAGCCTACCGGGCGTTCGGCGTCATGATGTCGGGGGACGCCACGCCTTCGCAGATCGGCGGCTTTCTGATGGCGCTTCGGGTGCGCGGCGAAAGCGTCGACGAGATTTACGGCGCGGTCAGCGTCATGCGGGAAAAGATGCTGCCGGTCAGCGCCCCGGCTGACGCCATCGACATCGTGGGAACCGGCGGGGATGCGTCGGGCAC
This sequence comes from Hoeflea sp., assembly GCA_965233445.1. GTDB lineage: Bacteria > Pseudomonadota > Alphaproteobacteria > Rhizobiales > Rhizobiaceae > Hoeflea. The sequence goes on along the minus strand of OZ247491.1, from coordinate 2,547,865 downwards.
CTACAATGTGTCAACCGCGGCGGCCTTCATTGCGGCAGGCGCCGGGCTCAAGGTCGCCAAGCACGGCAACCGGGCGCTGTCATCGAAATCCGGCGCCGCTGATTCACTGGCCGCCCTCGGCGTTTCGCTTGAGCTTGATCCGGACGGCATTTCGGCCTGCATCCGGGAGGCCGGTGTGGGATTCATGTTCGCGCCGGCACACCACTCCGCCATGCGCCATGTGGGACCGAGCCGGGTCGAGCTCGGCACGCGCACGATCTTCAATCTGCTGGGCCCCCTTTCCAATCCCGCCGGCGTGAAGAAACAGTTGTTGGGCGTCTTTTCTCCTGTCTGGCTCGAACCGATTGCCGAGGTTCTCAAGGATCTGGGGTCAGAGAGCGTCTGGGTGGTCCACGGCGACGGCCTCGACGAAATGACGACGACCGGCCCGACACAGGTCGTGGCGCTCGAGAGCGGGACAATCAGGACCTTCGAGGTGACACCCGAGGAAACCGGGCTCGGCCGTGTCGAGCTTGCGGCACTCAAGGGCGGCGACGGGAACCACAACGCCAAAGCCCTCAAGAAGGTGCTCGAAGGCGAGAAGAACGCTTACCGAGAGATCGCCATGTTGAATGCTGCGGGTGCATTGATGGTTGCCGGCAAAGCCGAAACCCTCAAGGACGGGGTTCAGCAGGCCGCCCGCGCCATCGATGACGGCGCTGCGCTCGCAGCGCTTGAAACACTGGTCAGCGTCTCCGCCGCCCACGCGCCGGCACCGAGAAAAGGATGAGGCCATGAGCGATATTCTGTCGAAGATCGAAGCCTACAAGCGCGAGGAAATCGCTGCGGCGAAGAGCCGGCTCCCGCTTGAGGAGGTCAAGGCAAGAGCGCGTGACCGCGACGCTCCACGCGGGTTCACCGATGCCATCAGGGCGATGCACAAGGCCGGCCGCTACGCGCTGATCGCCGAAATCAAGAAGGCAAGCCCGTCGAAGGGATTGATCCGCGCCGATTTCGACCCTCCCTCGCTTGCCGCGGCCTACCAGGCGGGCGGCGCCGCCTGCCTTTCGGTGCTCACGGACACACCGTCCTTTCAGGGCGCGCCCGAGTTTCTCGCTTCCGCGCGCGCGGCGTGCAGCCTCCCGGCGATCCGCAAGGATTTCATGTTCGAAACCTATCAGGTTCAGGAGGCACGAAGCTGGGACGCGGATGCTATCCTGATTATCATGGCGTCTGTTGACGATGACACCGCAAGGCGTCTGGAAGACGAGGCCCATGCGCTGGGGATGGCAGCCCTGATCGAGGTCCATGACGAACAGGAGATGGAACGGGCGCTGAAGCTCGCCAGCCCGCTGATCGGCATCAACAACCGCAATCTTCGGACGTTCGAAGTCTCGTTGTCGGTGTCCGAACGGCTTGCAGCAATGGTGCCGGAGGATCGCGTTCTGGTTGGTGAAAGCGGTATCGCAAGCCATGACGATTGCCGGCGGCTTTCAAGGAGCCGGATTTCGACGTTCCTTGTTGGTGAAAGCCTCATGCGGCAAGCCGACGTGACCGCGGCAACCCGTCTATTGCTGACAGGCGATCGCGCTGACGAACTTGCAGGCCCGATGGCATGAGCGACCCCGCCTCCCCGCGCCTGACCCACCTTGGCGAGGACGGCGCCGCCCAGATGGTGGATGTCGGCGACAAGGCCGAGACGGTGCGGATCGCCGAAGCCGAGGGCCGTGTCCGGATGCGCCGCGAAACGCTGGATCTCATTTGCGCAGGCGACATGAAGAAAGGCGATGTGATCGGCGCGGCCCGCATCGCCGGCATCATGGCTGCCAAACAGACCGCCAATCTCATTCCGCTCTGCCACCCGCTTGCCTTGACAAAGGTGAGCGTGGAGATCGCACCGGACGAAGCGCTGCCGGGGTTGCGGGTTCATGCCGTCGCAAAGCTGACCGGCAGGACCGGTGTCGAGATGGAAGCGCTCACCGCGGTTTCGGTCGCTTGCCTGACCATCTACGACATGGGCAAGGCCGTGGATCGCGGCATGGAGATCGAGGGAATCCGGGTGCTGGCGAAATCAGGTGGAAAGTCGGGCGACTGGAAGGTCGGCCCCGAAGGAGCAAGCTGATGGCGCTGATGCCGGTCAACGATGCCCTTGAGCGCATTCTCGACGGAGCAGCACCGGCGGACGCGCCGGAGTTCCTGCCGCTCGCCCAGAGCTTCCACCGGGTGCTGGCACGCGATCTCGCGGCGCTTCGCACCCATCCGCCCTTCGCGGCTTCGGCCATGGACGGGTACGCCGTGCGTGCAAGCGAAGCCGCTGCCGGCGCCGTGCTTGAACTGCAAGGGGAAGCGGCAGCGGGCCACGGATTCGATGGAACGCTTGCCCAGGGTTCGGCGATCCGGATCTTTACCGGAGCGCCGGTGCCGGACGGCGCGGACACGATCGTCATTCAGGAGAACACCGAACGCCCGGACGACAAGAGCGTCAGGATCAACCTCGACGCCGAACCCGGCCGCCATATCCGTCCCGCCGGCGTGGATTTCGAGAAGGGCCGGATCGGACTGGAAGCGGGACGAATCCTTGATGCCGGAGCCGTCACATTCGCCGCAGCGATGAACCATGCCACCCTGCCCGTTTACACAAAGCCGAAAGTGGCGGTTCTTGCCACCGGAGACGAATTGCGTCTGCCGGGCGAGGAACTGGGACCCGGACAGATCATCGCGTCGAACACCTTCGGGGTGGCCGCCCTTGCCCGAGGCGCCGGCGCGGATGTCATCGATCTCGGCATTGCCGAGGACCGGATGGACGCGCTCGACGCAGCACTCGACGCCGCGATCGCTCAAGGCGCAGATGTTCTGGTAACGATCGGCGGCGCGTCCGTCGGCGATCATGATCTGGTCCAGAAGGCCCTGAATGCGCGAGGCATGGACCTCGACTTCTGGAAAATAGCGATGCGGCCGGGAAAGCCGCTGATGGCGGGCCGGCTGGGAGCGCTTCGCGTGATCGGACTTCCCGGCAACCCCGCATCGAGCCTGGTTTGCGCGCATCTGTTCCTCGAGCCGCTGATTGCCCGGCTGGCGGGTCGACCTGACCCGAAGCGTGTCAGGAAGGCTGTTCTGGGCGCGGAATTGCCGGCGAACGACCTTCGTCAGGATTACCTGAGGGGAGACCTGAGTGAAGATGCATCCGGCACCCTCACCGCAGTGCCGATGCCGCGCCAGGATTCCTCGCTGATGAAGGTGTTTGCAGACGCGCGCTGCCTGATCATCCGCCCGCCTCATGCCCCTGCCGCCAGGCCCGGCGACCCTTGCGAGGTCCTGATCCTTCGGGACTGACCGAAACTCGGCCCGGCCCATCAAACCCGGCAAAGCGGTTCCGCTCGGTCTGACGATGGCGATTCGTCTCCACCTCGGCCGCGGCCGCAAATTCGCGAAAGAACACTCGCCTGGCGATCCTCAAAATAGGGGCGATTGGCACTCTCACGGCTTCGCGGATTCTCCGCATTCCTGCGTCCTTGCGCAGGTGCTCTTATGGCGAGATCTCATGAGGAAACGTCGCCACTAAAAACTTATCCTTTGTTTTTCAGATAGATAAGTGTCCATGACTTGACCTTTCACTCCCCTCCCGGTTGTCTGCATGGGGCGGACAGGCGAACCCGCATGTTCTGCCAGGCGTCATTGTCTCTTGCGGAACACATATAGAACATGATAACAAAGTTCTGGTTTTGTTTCTCTATCGCTCCGGGATATCCTGATCATGTTGACGCGCAAACAGCACGAGTTGCTTCTATTCATCAACGAACGCATGAAGGAAAGCGGAATACCGCCCTCCTTCGACGAGATGAAGGATGCGCTCGACCTTGCCTCCAAATCCGGGATCCATCGCTTGATAACCGCGCTTGAAGAGCGAGGCTTTATCCGCCGCCTCCCCAACAGGGCCCGCGCACTCGAGGTCATCAAGCTGCCGGAAAGCTATCAGAACAGCCTGCAGCCTCGCCGCGGATTCTCGCCGAGCGTGATCGAGGGAAGCCTCGGAAAGGCGCCGGAACCGGTCAGGCGCGCCGAGGCGGAGAGCAAGCCCGAAACCCAGGTGGCGGAAGTTCCCATGATGGGGCGCATCGCGGCCGGTGTTCCGATATCGGCAATCCAGAACAACACCCACAGCGTCCAGGTGCCGCTTGAGATGGTCGGACCGGGTGAACACTACGCGCTTGAAGTCAAGGGCGATTCGATGATCGAGGCCGGCATCTTCGACGGCGATACCGTGGTGATCCGCAATGTTTCGACCGCGAATCCCGGCGACATCGTGGTGGCGCTTGTCGATGACGAGGAAGCCACGCTCAAGCGGTTTCGCCGCAAGGGCGCGTCCATCGCGCTTGAGGCCGCAAACCCGGCCTACGAGACACGCATCTTCGGCCCCGACCGGATCAAGGTCCAGGGAAAGCTGGTCGGACTTATCCGCCGCTACCATTGAGTTTTGGCGCGTGCATCAGACCGTGAACGGCTGAACACATTCGTTCATTGATTGCATGATCGATCTGCCGTCGTTCCTGGGCAGGCATCTCGATCCGGATCCTACGACTACGAAAATTGCCGGTCGAAATCACCCGACCGGCATTTTTCATCTTGAGCGGTGACGGAAACCGAAGTCCTGATTGACGGCGACATTCGCAGCTTTGCAGTTCAATCAGGCAGATCGAAACTGCGCGTGCGCCAGTCATAATAGCGCTGTATCGTCCAGGGCCTGACGATCTTCGACAGCGATGCCTCAACGCGAAACAGCGGCCGCGATCGCCTTTCGACGGGATCGGTGGCTGGTCCAGCGCCGCCAGGGTCATTCGATGCAATCGCGCCTGTGTCAAAGTCCCGCTTCGGTTCCGGCGTGGTGTCTGCCTTGCGCTCGGCGGCACCGTCGATGCCGGTGTCATAGATGACGTGAATTGCCAGCGAGCCGCTGCGACGGAGAGTGCGTGCGGTCATCAGCCTGGCGCCGGACCTGCAGGCGGTCATGCGTACAGGGATTGAAACGATCAGCAGGTCCGCCCGGTCACAGGCCGGCCCGATCAGTTCGGGGCGGTCGATGGCGACAATGACAGATCGACGATGCCAGGCTGCACAGATGCCGCGTGATGCGCATTGGAATCGGGAAGCCTCCTGCCGGGCATGTGCAATCAGGGGAGCAAGGACCATATCGCCCCAGTATGCCGCCGGTTGGGTCTCCGGCGAACCGGAGTCCCTGGCGGGAATGCTGATCGTCTTGTGCATTTGCGGCGCAAGATGCGGTGCGCCTCCAAGGGCTGTTTGCCACTGGCCGAAGGTGAAATCGGATGGCCGCGTCGCATTGCTTGCGAGAACCCGGGGGCCGTAGAGTCCGACAAGCCGCCCGTCCTCGCTGACGAGAATGTCGGGGCGCGACGGAGCAAATGCCGGTGATGCCAGAACCATCCCCAATGCGATCAGTCCGAGACCGGCCAGCCTCAGCCTGCTTGTCAGGAGGACCAGAATGACAAAACCGGCCCCGGAGATGGCTGTTGCGTGCAGCGGAACCAGCCCGACCTGAATGTCTCCGCCCAGACCCTCGACGAAATACGCCACCGAGATCACTGCTTCCAGACCAAGCCCCATGATCTGCAACGGCAGCTGATCAAGCCCCAGCGGCATCAGAAGCATGGCGACAAGCCCGGCCGGCATCACCACAAGTGTCACCAGCGGCATGGCGAGCAGATTGGCCAGAAGCCCGTAGGCCGCCACACGATGAAAGTGGTAAGCGGAGAACAGCCCCGTGGCCAGACCGGCCACCAGCGAAGTGATTGCCAGCCCGAGTGCTGCCTTGAAGGCAAAGCCGATCCAGTCGGGAACCATTGCGGCCAGAGCGGATGGCTTGAAGCTGCGCTCGGACCCCGCCAATCTACGGCTGATCGCCGCGTAAGCCGCAATCAGTGCCGCAGTTGCAGCGAACGACATCTGAAATCCCGGTCCGACGACGGCGGATGGTGAGATGACGATGATGACCAGAGCTGCCAGGGCGACATTGCGCATGGTCAGGGCCGGCCGGTCGAACACCACCGCTGTCAGCATCACGCTCAACATCACCCAGGCACGCCATGTCGGCACGCTGCCGCCGGAGATCAGAAGATAGGCGGTCGCTGTCATCAGCGCGCCGACGGCCGCGATTTTCTTGACCGGCCAGCCTTCCGCGACCGACGGGAAGCAGGCCATCAGCAGCCTCAGTCCCACAAACAAAAGACCTGACGCCAATGCCATGTGCAGGCCTGAAATCGCGAGGATATGCGCGAGCCCCGTGGCGCGCAGCGCTTCCACCGTGGCTTCGGAAATCCCCCTGCGGTCCGATACGGCCAATGCGGCGGCGATGCCCCCGGCATCACCGGACAAGACCGAGCGGATCCGGGCCGCGATGCGTTCGCGGAGATCGCGAAGTTCAAGCCGGGCCGACATGCCTGATGCGGCCAGCCCGCTCTCCGAAGCGACGGCTTCCGGTGCCTGGTAGAAGAAGCCGTGTGCACCGATGCCGTCGACGAAAGCGCGGAAAGCAAAATCATATCCACCGGGCAAGACTGGCCCCGATGGAGAGGAGAGCCGGGCCCGGCCCGAGACCAGGCCTCCCACCGGCACCGGATCATGGGCGGCTCGCGCGACCAGCCGCACCTGCGGCGGAGGACGCCGGATCTGTGGCTCGGCTGTCGACGTCAACCTGATGAGGTACCTTACCCTGCCCTCATCATCGAATTCGCGTGCCATCACCTGCCCCGTGATCCGGGTGGTCACATCCGAATCCAGCAACACTGGCCCGCGTGAAACCTCGACCGCCGCTGCCAACGCTCCCGCAAAAGCTGCAGCACCCAGAGCACCGACTTGGGCCAATGCAGGCAGGTTGGCTCTGGCACGCACCGCAATGGCCCAGAACACAAGCAGTCCAGAGAAAATCAGGCTCAGAGGCGGATCCCGCGCGGCCATGAAGAAAGCCGCCGCGCCCAGGCCCATGGCCACGGGCAGCATGAGGAAACCGAGACCGCGATCCTTCTCTCTGGCCCATTGGTCTCTGACGGTGCGCACCACTCGGGCCGTTGTTCCGGGCGCCACATCGACTGCTTGCCAAGTCGGCCGGACCATGGCGCGTTGATGTGCAGGCTCTGCCGGATCAAGCAGCGCCGGCGCCTGGCGAGCGTCACGGCGCGATACCGCACGCGTCGGCACTCTTGGCTCAAGTGTGGTTGTTTTCCGGATCATCCACGCCTCGTCGCAATGGATAAGCCTACACCCGGACGCCGGGAAATTGCCACTTCAAATAGCAGCGTGCGGCCGCATGCAGGGAAATCACCGAATTGACCGTATCCCCGTCCGGCGCGAATTGTTTTGCTTCATATTTCCAGAAGTTTAACTATCGGAAGATGACTCGCGTCGGGCTCCGGCACGAGTTTGCGGCAACGCACAATTAGCCTTCCGCATAGCTTGGCAGGGTCGGGTAAATCATATAGCTAACCGGGGACGGTCATCCCGGGCGCAGGCAGACGTCGCGCGCTTGTATATATGGAAGGACATGCCATGGCAGACAAGAATGCAAAACTCACGCTGGACGGCAAGGACGTCGATCTGGCGATCAAGTCCGGCACCACCGGACCGGACGTGATCGATATCGGTGCCCTGTACAAGCAAACAGGCGCATTCACCTACGATCCGGGCTTTACCTCCACGGCATCCTGTGAATCCAAGATCACCTTCATCGACGGCGATGAGGGCATATTGCTGCATCGCGGCTATCCGATCGACCAGCTGGCCGAGCACGGCGACTTTCTCGAGGTCTGCTACCTGCTGCTTTACGGCGAACTGCCGACAGCAACCCAGAAAGCCGATTTCGACTACCGCGTGACCCGCCATACCATGGTTCATGAGCAGATGAGCCGGTTTTTCACCGGTTTCCGGCGCGACGCCCACCCGATGGCCGTCATGTGCGGCTGTGTCGGCGCGCTTTCCGCGTTCTACCACGACTCCACCGACATCACCGATCCGCATCAGCGCATGGTGGCCTCCATGCGGATGATCGCGAAGATGCCGACCCTGGCTGCTATGGCCTACAAGTACCATATCGGCCAGCCTTTCGTGTATCCGAAGAACGATCTGGATTACGCCTCCAACTTCCTGCGGATGTGCTTCGCGGTCCCGTGCGAGGAATACCAGGTCAACCCGGTCCTCTCGCGCGCCATGGACCGTATCTTCATCCTGCACGCCGACCATGAGCAGAACGCATCCACCTCGACGGTTCGCCTGGCCGGCTCTTCGGGCGCCAACCCGTTTGCGTGCATCGCCGCCGGCATCGCCTGCCTTTGGGGTCCGGCACACGGCGGCGCCAATGAAGCCGCGCTCAACATGCTCTCCGAGATCGGCCACGTCGACAACATTCCCGAGTATGTCGCACGCGCCAAGGACAAGAACGATCCGTTCCGCCTGATGGGCTTCGGCCACCGGGTCTACAAGAACTACGATCCGCGCGCCAAGATCATGCAGAAAACCACGCATGAGGTTCTCGGCGAACTCGGCATCAAGGACGATCCGCTGCTTGAAGTGGCCATGGAGCTTGAACGCATCGCGCTCACCGACAGCTACTTCATCGAAAAGAAGCTTTATCCGAATATCGACTTCTATTCGGGCATCACGCTCAAGGCGCTGGGCTTCCCGACCACCATGTTCACGGTGCTTTTCGCACTGGCACGCACGGTTGGCTGGATCGCGCAGTGGAGCGAGATGATCGAGGATCCGAGCCAGCGCATCGGCCGGCCACGGCAGCTCTACACGGGTCAGGCGCAGCGCGATTACGTGCCGACTTCCAAGCGCTGAACACGGCCGTCGGGCCTGAACCATATCGAAAACGACGAAAAGCGCCTTCGGGCGCTTTTTTTATGCGGACTGCCCCTGAGGCGAGCAGACTTTCAGTACAATTGGCGGCATACGAGGGGCCGCGTCTCTCATTGGAAGCGCGGGAGCATCCTGCAAGATCTCGGCCTCATGCGCTTACAATGATGTCCGGTCCACTGGGCCGAGTCAGTGCCTAAGTCAAATGCCGACCACCGAAAGAAGTGTCCTTGCGGCCAGCTTCGAAGCGGGTTCGCTGGTCTTCATGCGGTCCCAGACGAGATCGAAATCCGAGATCATCGCTTCGCGGTGCAATCCGGGTCGCGCAAGTTGATCAGCAAGGCGGGCCAGGCGTTCCGCGCGAACGTAGTTGTCATAGAACTCGGAAACGGTCGGGTGTCCGGAAATCATGTTCGGGAGCGCGCCGGTCCAGGTGGTCACCATACCGAGCAGCATGCGCGCGATCGGGTCAAGCCTGTAGCACGACATGTGCGGCACGCCCGCCAATGCCAGTTCGAGCAGCACCGTACCCGAGGCCGCGATCGCCACATCCGCCGCTCCGAAGAGCTGCCATTTGGCCTCCTCGCCGGACAGAACCCGGCACTGGAAATCCCATTCGAGCACCTTGTCACGGATCTGACGCTCGACCCGGCTTCCCGCAAGCAGTGCAAACCGCATGTCGGGATTTAACTTGGAAAGACGCCGGGCGGCTTCGCCGAAGTCATCTGCCAGCGCCGCAACCTCGCTGCGCCGGGATCCGGGAAGGATCAGGCATAGGGGCTGCGCGCCGCCCGGCCCGGATCTTCGGCGCGAAAGCTGCGTTCGCCGCGCTCCGGCCAATCCCGGATCATCCATCAGGCGATGACCGACATAGGTCAGCGGCGGACCGCCAAGGCGCTCCACGATTTCGGGCTCGAACGGGAAGATGGACAGGACATGGTCGACATAGGCGCGCATGGCAGCCGCGCGCTCGGGCTTCCACGCCCAGACCGTGGGGCAGACGTAGTTGATGATCTTGAGGTTCGGCAATGCCTTGCGAACCTTGCGCGCAACCCGATGGCTGAAATCCGGGCTGTCGACGATCACCAGGCAGTCCGGATTGGCGGCTATGATGGCGTCCGCCGTCTGGTTGATCCGTGCAATCAATCGCGGCAACTGCGCGATTACAGCCGAAAAGCCGATGATCGAGAGCTCGCTGTAGTCAAACAGGGACTCAAGTCCCTCGGCAATCAGGAGGTCACCTCCGACGCCGATCAGGTCCGGACGTGTACCGGTTTCTTCGATGAGCGCGCGCACGAGATCGGCGCCGAGCATGTCGCCCGAAGGTTCACCGGCGACGATTGCAAGCCTGAGCGCGCTCATGTGGAAGGCGCCTTTGCAGGCAGATCGAGGCCGGTCACAAACAGGCCGAGCCTGTTTGCCTCGTCAATCACCTCGGCTCGGTCGAGCACCAGGGATCGTCCGGCCTCGATTGCGATGCCGGAGAGGCCGGCGGCATGGGCGTTTCGCACCGTGGCCGGGCCGATCGCGGGAAGGTCGGTCCGCAATTCCTGCCCCGGCTTGCACAGTTTGACGAGAACGCCGCGGCTGCGAGACCGAAGACGACCCTCGGCACGAAGACCGGCGACTCGCGAGAGCATGGCATCGGTTCCCTCCAGTCCCTCAAGAGCAACCACACGCCCGCCAACGGCAACCGCCCCCTGCCCGACATCAAGCCTGCCGAGCGCGATCGCTGCCTGTGCCGCCGCGGAAATGTCGGTGTGGTCGGCTCTATCGGGCCCGCATTCTCCGAGCGGTCCGGTCTGACCCAGAAGATCAGGCGCGATCTCATGTGCTCCAAGCACTCGCACGCCATGACGCTCGAGCATCTGAACGGCCGCCCTGAGGATCCCGTCATCACCACCCGACAAAAGCGCCCTGAGTGCCCGCGGAGCCGATCTGATCGATGTCCAAGTGGGACGAATATCCCGGATGCCAGGACGGCGGGAAATGCCGCCCGCCATCACGACCGCACCGATGTCCTCGCGGCGGACGATCTGGATGAATGTGGACAGGTCGCCGATTCCGACGACCGTCGCGTCATAATCCGACCAATCCTGATCGGCCTCGTCCTTGATGGCAAATATGTAGGGGTCATGCGCGAGGTCACGCGCGGCGTGCGCCACGAGCACGGGATAATTTCCGCGGCCCGCCAGAATCCCCAGACGTCCCTTGACCACCGGAGCCGAGACTACGGCGTTCATCGGCTTCAGCCTCGCTTGCCCCGGGCCGGCGACGACAGTGCCCGCTCACTTTCGGCATCGATGAAGCCGATGATGTCGGCAACGGCCGAATTCAGATCCGGTTGCGCGCGCAGGCGCGCAACATTCTCTCGGATCGGCGTAGTGGTGTCGAAAATGGTCTTGTACGCCCGCCGAACGGCATGAATCGATGCACGATCAAAGCCCGACCGCTGCATTCCGATGATGTTGAGTCCCATCAGCACGCCTGGATTGCCGTTGAGCATTCCGTAAGGAATCACATCATTGCTGACGGCCGCAAGGCCACCGACAAAGGCGTGGTGTCCGACACGCGTGAACTGGTGCACCGCAGCGCCGCCACCCATGATCACGCGATCGCCGATGGTGACGTGACCTGCAAGCATCACATTGTTGGAGAGAATGACATTGCTGCCGACATGGCAATCATGGGCGACATGCGCATAGGCGAGAAACATCGAGTTTTCACCCACGGTGGTCTTGCCGCCAAAATCCGGCATTCCGGGGTGCATGGTCACACCTTCGCGGATCGTGCAGCCCGATCCGATGATCAGTTCCGTGTCTTCACCCTTGTAGTGCACGTTCTGTGGCGCGCAACCAAGCACGGCATTCGGAAATATGACAGAGCGTTCGCCGATCGTGGTGTTGCCCATAATGACGACGTGGCTCATCACCTGGACGTTGTCGCCCAACTTTACGCTTGGCCCGATGTGGCAGAACGGTCCCACCTCGACATTGCGTCCCAGAACCGCACCCTCTTCAACGATGGCTGAAGGGTGAATGCGGGCCGGATGAAGGGCGGCGGGTGCAGGCGTCATCATTCGGACTCGCTTTCTGAGGGAGCCAGCATGGCTCCGATGTCAGCTTCCGCAGCTTTGACGCCGTCGACCATTGCCTCGCAATGGAAGCGCCAGATGTTGCCGCGCTGCTTGATCTTGGTGACGTGATATTCGAGCCGGTCCCCGGGAACGACGGGCTTGCGGAACTTGGCATTGTCGATGGTCATGAAGTAGACCAGATTGTCCCCGCCGCCCTTGGCACGGGCGCAAATCGCCCCGGCGGTCTGAGCCATGCCCTCGATGATCAGCACACCCGGCATGATCGGATTGCCCGGAAAGTGGCCGGTGAAATGGGGCTCGCTCGCCGTGACGTTCTTCAATCCGATCGCCGAATTGTCACCGTCGATCTGGATGATCCGATCCACAAGCAGGAACGGGTAACGGTGCGGCAGGAGCCGCATGATTTCGCGAATGTCGGCGCTTTCGAGCGTCATTTCTGTGTCCTGCGTCATTGTTTCTGCCCCCCGTCGCGCCGTTTCGATTTGCCGAATGCACGGGCATTGGCCTCGGCGGCGTCCCGCAACACGCCCTGCATGGGCCTCGCCGGCTGACCTCCCCAGCGCGCACCGGGTGGAACATCCGTTGCCACGCCGCTCAGTGCCGCGATCTGTGCACCGTCACCGATCGTGACATGTCCGTTGATTCCGGCCGCTCCGCCGATCATCACGCCATTGCCGATCGTTGCACTTCCGGCCACTCCGACCTGTCCCACCAGCACACAGAACCGCCCTATGCGGACATTGTGGCCAATCTGAACCAGATTGTCGATCTTGGTGCCCTCACCGATCACGGTATCGTCGAGTGCGCCCCGATCAATGGCTGTGTTGGCGCCGATTTCCACGCGATCCTGTATGATGACGCGTCCAATCTGGGGGATCTTGACGAGCCCCCCCGGCCCCGGCGCGTAACCGAACCCATCCTGACCGATTCTGGCGCCTGGATGGACAATCACTTCTGTACCGATCAAGGCGTGTTGAAGCGTGACGCCTGGCCCGATATGGCAGTTGCGCCCGATGCGGCACCGGTTGCCGACAGACGCGCCTGCGCCGACCACGCTGCCGGATCCGATCTCGGCTTCCGCTCCCACCACGGCCCCGAACTCGACAGTGACACCGTCTTCAAGGCGGGCAGAGGGATCGACAAACGCGCCGGGATGCACCGAACCGGTTCGACCGGACAATGTCTGCGGACGCATGGCTTCCGGAACAAGCGCGGCCACGGCGAGTGCAAAACCGGTCTGTGGTGCAGCGACAATCAATGCGGCAACGCCGTCGGGAACATCTTCGCGCAGTGCCGTCGTCACAAAAACCGCGCCCGCCCTGGACTTCTTCAAGTCCGGAAGGGATTTGCGGGAATTTGCAAAAGTGATCTCTTCGCCGCCGGCGCGCGAAAGCGGCGCAACGCCTGTGATGCGGCGATCTGCAAGGGATGAATCAGCCAGTTCCGCCCCGCAATGCTCCGCAAGCTCTGAAAGCGAGAGGCCTTCATGAGGCTGGAAGAAACGGATTGAATCCATGAGGGAACCGAAGAGTCAGACCGGGTGGCGCTGTCGCCACCCGGATCCTGTTAGAAGCGCGTCGAAGCTCCGAAACCGAACTTCTTGACCTGGTCGTAGTTTTCCTTGACCACCGGCTCGGCGTAATACACCCGAAGCGGACCAAACGGCGACGCCCAGGTGATGCCCGCGCCGAGCGAAGCGCGCCATTCCATTCCGGAGCCGACCAGTGTCTGCGGCCCGACGCAGCTTGTCGGCGCAACCGGCGGACACGCGAAGTCGCCGGCAGCGATGTCGTTGCCGTAGAGCGTCGCAGCATCTGCGAAGAGGTTCAAGCGAAGCCCCATTTCGCGCGACAGCAAGGGAACCGGCGCGGATACCTCGGCGGTGCCGTTGAAATAGGTGGTGCCGCCGGCGGCACCCACATTTGCTCCAGCTGAACTGAAGACACGTGGACCGATACCGCGATTGTCAAAACCACGAATGATCTGCTGGCCGATAAACAGGTGATCGAAGACGCGCAGATTGCCGCCACCCACACTTGTCACGTGCCCAGCACCGGCCGAAACCCGTCCGATCACGTCGGCTGACTCGGAAAGCATATGGAAATAGTTGGCTGATGCGGTCGTCTTTATGTACTCGGAATCAGACCCGAAGCCCGCGTATTCCTGCGTCAGGTACGCCGACAAACCTTCGCGCGGCATCTGACGGTCGTCGAGCGTGCTGTAGGACAATGTATAGGACAGCGACGCCACATCGTGACCGCCCCGGTTGACCGTCCGGCTCACCGAATTGGCTTCGGGAGCAGAGATGATCGAGCCGAGCGTCACACCGGTATAACTCGACTGGGTGTATTTGAACGCCGTCGAGAAATAGAGGTCCTCGGTGATCGGCGCGCCGACACGCAGGTTGATACCCTGGTTCTCTTCCTGGAAGCCGGTGTAGCTTGAATCGGTCTTTCTGAAGATGTCGAACCCGGCGGCAAGACGGTATCCGAGGAAATACGGCTCGGTGAAGGACAGGCTGTACTCGCGCGAGTCTTCGCCGCCGCCCACAGAGGCGCGAATGAACTGACCGCGCCCGAGGAAGTTCTTCTCGGTGATGTCGACCGTTGCCGTGAAGCCGTCGGAGTTGGAGAAGCCGCCACCGACACCGAATTCACCGGTCGGCTGGTCCTCGACTTCGACGATCAGGACCACGCGATCAGGCTGCGATCCCGGCTGCGTTGAAATGTCGACACTCGAGAAGAACTGGAGTGCTTCCAGGCGCTTCTTGGCGCGGCGCACCAGAACCTGGTTGAAGGCATCGCCTTCCGACAGATCGAATTCGCGGCGGATGACGTAGTCCCGGGTGCGGGTGTTTCCGCGGATCTCGATCCGCTCGACATAGGCACGGGTGCCCTCATCAACCAGATAGACCACGGAAATGGTGCGATTGTTGTAATCGCGATCGCCACGCGGAGTGATCTGAGCGAACGGGTAGCCCTGGGTCGCGACACGATCGGAGATGGCAAGAATGGTGTCTTCCACGTCCTCTGCGCTGTAAACAGCGCCCGAGCGGGTCTCGATCAGGCCACGGAGCGATTCCGAATCAATCCCCGGCACGGTGCTCTCGATGCTCACATCACCGAAGACGTAACGCTCACCTTCCTCGACGGTGATCGTGACAACATACTCGTTGCTAGACTCGTCAAGTTCGGCAAACGACGAGATGACACGAAAATCAGCGTAGCCGCGGTTGTAGTAGAAGCGGCGCAGCAGTTCCTCGTCGGCACGAAGCTTGTCTTCGTCATAGACATCCTTGCGGGTCAGGAACGACAGGATGCCGGAGCGCTTGGTGGTGATGACGTCAGCAAGACGGCCATCACCAAAAGCCTGGTTGCCGACAAAATTGATCGAAGCGATCTTGGTGCGGTCGCCCTCGTTGATCTCGAAAGCGATGTTCACGCGACCGTTGTCAAGCGGAACCAAACGGGTGCTCACCGTGGCATCGCTACGACCAATCGCCGAGTAGGCATCACGGATCGCCTGCACATCGGCCTGCAAGACCATATCGTTGAACGAACCGAGCTGGCGGCTCTGCACAACGCGCCTGAGATCCTCATCCTTGAGCTTCTTGTTGCCGTTGAAGACAACCTGGTTGACGATCTGGTTTTCATCAACTTCGACGATCAGGGTCGAGCCGGAAACGCTGATGCGCACGTCCGAGAAAAGCCCTGTCGAAAACAGCCGCTTCACCGAATCGTCGATGTCGTTGTTGTTGAAACTGGTGCCCGGGGTGATGGTCAGGTTGCCACGCACGGTGGATGCGTCAACGCGGGAATTTCCCCTGACGTCGATGCGGCTGACAACGGCAGCTTCCGCCACGGTCACGCTGGCGAGCGTCGCGACGCCCGCGCCTGTCATTACAATCCCCGCACCTAGCGCAATCGCCGACACAGCGTTCAAAAGATTTGAACCGGCCTTCATTGATCTACTTACCTTTTTTTTCCCGAATGCCCCAATTCGGAGACACGCATCAATTGTCATGCTTGCGCCCGTTTTACCCGCTTTTGCTACACAAGCAAGGGACGCAGTTAATTTCTGTTTACTTCGTGGTCAGGCGTTGCGGTTTGGCCACGTCTGAGCAGTTTCAAGGTTAACAATCCGTTACCACGGCTGGCCTCTTCATGACAACCAATCTCGGCATCAGCCGACCAGCATTGTGACGTCATTCCAAGTGGCAAACAGCATCAGCGCCAGAACGATTGTCAAGCCGAAGCGGTATGCCCACTCCTGAACCGCCTCTCCGGGTGGACGACCGCGGACGGCCTCGAATGCATAAAACACCAGATGGCCGCCATCAAGCATGGGAATCGGCATCAGGTTGAGAAGGCCGATCGACACCGACAGCACAGCGGCCAGTTGGATAAGCGCGGCAAACCCGAGTGTCGACATGTCCTTCGAGTATTTCGCCACGCGAATCGGCCCGCCGAGCTGGTCAGGCTTTTCCCGGCCAGTGACGATGTTTCCGATGTAGTCCACCGTCCGGGTGACGATGTACCAGCTCTGCGCCACGCCCTCGCCGACCGCTTCCAGCGGCCCATACTCGCGAACCCTGAAATTGCCTGCGTCGGTGTTGGTGACCACACCGATTCTGCCGACTTCCATCGTGTTGCCGAAGGTATCGGAGATTTCGGTGCGCACCGGGGTCAGCGTCAGGTCCACCGGCGCGCCGCCGCGGTCCATCGTTATGGTGATGGGGATGTTGGGACGGACGGAAACATATCGCTGAACGTCGTCGAATGTCTCGACCGGCGTACCGTCGATCGCGACGAAACGGTCTCCCGGCAGAATGCCGGCAGCCTCGGCCGCGCTTTCAGCCTGGACTTCCGCCACCACCGGATCGGCAATCATGCGTCCATTGATGCCGAACATGACCGCGAAAATGGCGATGGCGAGAATGAAATTGGCTATCGGACCCGCTGCAACGGTCGCTGCACGGCGCCACAAGGCTGCATCCGGAAACGAACCGGTCCCTTCGCCCTCGAGCCGTTGCCGGGTTTCGCCACCGGTCGGCATGCTTGCGGCGTTCTCGTCACCGACGAATTTCACGTAGCCGCCCAGCGGGATCAGGGACAGTTTCCAGCGTGTGCCGCGCCGGTCGGTGAAACCGATCAGTTCACGCCCGAAGCCGACGGAAAACACCTCGGCGCCGATGCCGCACCAGCGACCGACGAGATAATGGCCAAGCTCGTGAAAGAAGACGACGATTGTCAGCACCAGGAGGAAAGGAGGCAGGGCACTGAGAATGCTGCCGGCCGACGAGGTCAGAAATTCCATTGCACCTAAGTCCTTTCACGACTCAGCCATATCGGCCGGATCACCCCTCACCCGCACACAGTATTGCACGCGCCTCGAACCGCACTATAGACCGAGCAACCTTGCCGCAAGCTCGTCAGCACCGGGGCTGCCCGCCAGCGGCATTACATTCCCGATTACAAATGCCGCGAATGCGGCAAACACAAGGCCGTCGACACGATCCATCACGCCCCCATGGCCTGGGATCAGACGGCTTGAATCCTTGGCATTGAAGCGCCGCTTGATCCATGATTCGAAGAGGTCGCCGAGTTGCGAGGCCACGGAAAGCGTGAGTGCCACGAGCGGAATGAACCAGCCTCCACCCTGACGAATGACAAGGGCCACGGCGATACCGGCAGCGACGCCTGCCGCCGCTCCAAAGATGGCGCCTGACCAGGTCTTTCCCGGAGAGATCCGCGGCGCCAGCTTGGGGCCACCCAACGCCCGGCCGCAGAAATAGGCGAGTATGTCCGTCGACCAGACAATCGCGATGACAAACATCATCGCCACAAGCCCGAAGAGGCCCTCGCCACGTATCTCCGCCAGTGCGAGCCCCGAAAACCCTGCGTAGATCACCGCAATGGCCGCCCAGGCTCCGCCACCGCCCCTCAGCCCGGAAAACCCGGCGCCGGCCGCACCAATTGCGATGGCCGCAACCGCCATTGCCGGCAGGGAGAAAAGCACGAAAAGAGCTGTGGCGAGGACAGCCAGCCATGCGATCGCATTGGCGAGCGGGGTCTTTTCAGCAGCACCGGACATGGTCGAAAATTCATAGTGCATGAGCACCATGATCGTGGCCGCCAGAAAGCGGAACCAGATCCCTCCGGCCCAGGTCACGGCCAGCACCAGAACGCCGAGAATCACCCCGGAGATGATGCGCAGCCGCAATTCCCGCGACATTATGAACCGACCGCGAGTTCGGCCCTGGCGGGAATGGCGCCGAAGCGGCGATCGCGGCGGCGATATTCCTCAAGCGCTTCGAGAAACGCTGCGCGATCGAAATCAGGCCAGAGACAAGGCAGGAAGACGAACTCTGAATACGCCGCCTGCCACAGCAGAAAATTCGACAATCTCTGTTCGCCGCTGGTGCGGATCACCAGGTCGGGATCGGGAATGCCGGCCGTATCGACGAAGGCCGAAAGAGTAAGATCGTCGATCGTCGCAGGATCCAGGCGACCCGACTTCACGGATTCCGCAATCAGCCGCACGGCGCGTGAAAGCTCGTTCCGGGCGCCGTAGTTGAAGGCAATCACCAGTGTCACCCCGGTGTTGCCGCGGGTGCGGTTCTCGGCTTCCTCCAGCAGGGCACGGATGTCAGGCTGCAGGGAGTCGCGGCAGCCGATCACCTTCACGCAGACATTTTCCCGGTGCAGCTCGGCAAGATCCTTGCGGATGAAATAGCGCAGGATGCTCATGAGGTCGGAGACCTCTGCCTTCGGTCGCTTCCAGTTCTCGGAGGAAAAGGCAAACAGGGTCAGATAGTCGATCCGCACCTCGTGCGCCGTGCGCACCGCTTCGCGCACCCGTTCCACTCCGGCACGATGACCGGCTGTCCTCGGAAGACCGCGCGCATTGGCCCAGCGGCCATTGCCGTCCATGATGATGGCGACATGCCTCGGCGTCTTGCTGGGTTGATCAAACTGCATCGTATCGGCCTTTTGCCCCTTGGAACGCGAGTCGCACCTAGACCTGCATGATTTCCTTTTCCTTTTCGACCAGCAGACGGTCGATTTCGGCGATCATATCGTCGGTCACCTTCTGAACCTGATCCGATTCGCGCCGGCTGTCATCCTGGCTGATGTCGCCGTCCTTTTCCGCCTTCTTGAGCGTGTCCATACCGTCGCGGCGGACGTTGCGGATCGCCACGCGGGCGTTTTCGGCATAGCCATGGGCAACCTTGACCAGAGACTTGCGGCGTTCCTCGTTGAGTTCGGGAAGCGGAATTCTCAAATTCTGTCCGTCAACGATGGGATTGAGGCCGAGATTGGCCTCGCGAATGCCGCGATCGACGGCGCCGACCATCTGCTTGTCCCAGACGGAGACCCCGAGCATGCGCGGCTCGGGAACGGTCACGTTGGCCACCTGGTTGAGCGGCACGCGCGATCCGTAGGCCTCGACCATCACCGGATCGAGCACGTTGGCCGAGGCACGGCCGGTCCGCAACGACGCGATGTCGCTCTTGAAGGCGGCCACGGCGCCATCCATGCGACGTTTGATTTCCTTGATATCAGCAGCGTCACTCATCAGCAGTTCCTCTTGCAATCCAAACCCCGCGTTGCGTGCCGCCCGACTCGGCGGTCGCTCGCGCCCTAATGGTCGCGGACGATCGTGGCACGACCGCCGCCAACCATGATCTTTGCAAATGCGCCCTTTTCATGGATGGAGAAGACCACGATCGGGATCGAATTCTCGCGCGCCAGCGCCACGGCCGCGACATCCATGACGGCCAGACCCTTGTTGAGAACCTCGTCATGCGTCAGGCTGTCAAAACGGGTGGCGTCGGCATGCTTCTTGGGATCCGCGGAATAGATCCCGTCCACCTGCGTTCCCTTCAGAATGGCTTCTGCGCCCATCTCGGCGGCGCGGAGCGCCGCGGCGGAATCGGTTGTGAAGAACGGATTGCCCGTGCCGCCAGCGAAGATCACGACACGGCCCTTTTCAAGGTGATGAAGAGCGGCACGCTGTGAAAAGCTCTGGCAGATCTCGGGCATCGAGATTGCCGAGAGCACTTCGGTGTCGACGCCGAGCTTGCGCAGGGACGTCGCCAGGGCGAGCGCGTTGATGACCGTCGCGAGCATGCCCATGTGGTCGCCGGTGACGCGGTCTCCGCCCTTGGATGCCACGGCAACACCGCGGAAGATATTGCCCCCACCGACCACGACGCCGACCTCGACGCCCAATGCGCGGACTTCGGCGATATCAGCGGCAATCCTGTCCACCACCGCCACATCGATGCCAAATCCCTGACTGCCCATGAGGGCCTCGCCGGAGGCTTTCAGAAGTACGCGCTTGTAGAGAGGCTGGGAAGTCATGGAATGATCCGGAAATGTTTGTGAAGCCCGGATACACGAAGGGCATCGCGTTGTCACGCGATGCCCCTGAGCTTTTTCGACAAAATGGGGCTGGTTCAGCCCTTTGCGGCCGCAGCAACTTCCGCTGCGAAATCGCTTTCTTCCCTGTCGATGCCTTCACCGAGCTGGAAGCGGACGAAACCGGTGATTTCGATCGGTGCGCCGGCTTCGGCTTCTGCGGCCTTGACGGCTTCGGCAACGCTCTGATCCGGGTTCATGACGAAAGCCTGCGACATCAGGGCGACTTCCTCGAAGAACTTGCGCATGCGGCCTTCGACCATCTTCTCGATGATGTTTTCCGGCTTGCCCGATTCCCGGGCCTGCTCGATGAAGACGCTGCGCTCGCGGTCGGCGACGGTGGCATCGACATCGTTGGATGTGAGCGCCAGGGGATTGGTCGCAGCGATGTGCATGGCAACCTGACGGGCGATCGAGGAAAGCACTTCGGTCTTGCCGTCGGACTTCACCGAAACCAGAACACCAAGCTTGCCGAGGCCGTCGGCGACGGCGTTGTGGACGTAGGTCGCGACCACGCCGTTGTCGACGGAAAGCTTGGCTGCACGGCGCAGGTTCATGTTCTCGCCGATATGGGCAACCGCATCCTTGATCGAGTCGTTCACGGACTTGCCGGTCGAAGGCATGGTGGCTGCGCCGAGCGTCTCCACCGAAGCGTCGGTGCTAAGAGCCACGGTCGCGACCGAGCGGGCGAGATCCTGGAATGCATCGTTGCGTGCGACGAAGTCCGTCTCCGAGTTGACTTCGACCACGACTGCGGACGTGCCTTCGGACGCAACGGCGATCAGGCCTTCGGCGGCGGTGCGGCTCGACTTCTTGTCGGCCTTGGCGATGCCCTTGGCGCGCAGCCAGTCGATGGCCGCTTCCATGTCGCCATCGGTTTCAGCCAACGCCTTCTTGCAGTCCATCATGCCGGCGCCGGTCTTGTCGCGCAGCTCTTTCACCATTGCAGCGGTAATGCTCATATCAGCCTCTTTTCGTCTGGGTGCGTCCGCCTCGGCCAGAAAGGCCTTTAAAGCGGGTCATCGCATGTCGGCATGTCCTGCATGCCATTGAAACATGACAGCCCGGCAAAGCACTCAGGCTCGGCCGGGCCGGTGTGGTCCGAAATCCCGGGATCAGGCCTGGCTGGCTTCTTCCGCGGGCGCCTGAGGTGCGGCTTCCTCGAGAGCAGGCTCGACGGGCGCATCCATTTCACCCAGATCGGCGCCGGAAGCACCCTGCTGACGGGCGATGCCGTCGATGCAGGCGCGGCTGATCAGATCGCAATAGAGCGAGATTGCGCGCGACGCATCGTCGTTGCCCGGGATCGGGTAGTCGACCACGTCGGGATCGCAATTGGAATCGATGATCGCGACCACAGGGATGCCAAGACGCTTGGCTTCCTGGATGGCGATGCCTTCCTTGTTGGTGTCGATCACGAACATCAGGTCGGGCGTGCCGCCCATGTCGCGAATGCCGCCGAGCGCACGATCAAGCTTCTCGCGCTCACGCTCAAGGTTGAGACGCTCCTTCTTGGTGAAGCCCGAAGCTTCCGCCTGAAGGATCTCGTCGAGCTTGCGCAGACGCTGGATCGAGTGCGAAATGGTCTTCCAGTTTGTCAGCATGCCGCCGAGCCAGCGGGCGTTGACATAATACTGGGCCGAACGCGATGCGGCGTCGGCAACGATCTCGGAAGCCTGGCGCTTGGTGCCGACGAAAAGAACGCGGCCGCCCTTGGACACGGTGTCCGATACCAGCTTCAGCGCCTGGTTGAGCATCGGCACGGTCTGGCCGAGATCGAGAATGTGAAGATTGTTGCGTGCGCCGAAAATGTACGGCTTCATCTTCGGATTCCAGCGGTGAGTCTGGTGGCCGAAGTGGACGCCGGCTTCAAGCAGCTGGCGCATGGTAAAATCAGGCAATGCCATGCCTTGTTCTCCTGTTTCCGGTTGAACCTCCGCGGGGCGTCAGCGCTTGCGCACCACCGGCGGAACGGCCCGGATTTCTCCCGGGAAGTCCCATGCCCCACGTGTGGAATGAGCGTCGCCATACAGGCAACGCCCGGGTTATGCAAGAGCCCCAGCCAATTTGAAGCCGATACGGCTTGATTTTGGCAGCCGGTTCGACGTCTCCGGATGAGTATCAGGACCCAGACCAGGCGGAAGGCCGCGAACGGCATTCGCAACGCCGTGATAGACTTGGGTCAGGTTCCGCCCTGCCCTGCCGCGCTGAATTTCGGGTTTTCCAGTGCGTCGAAGCATCCGGTCAGCCGGATGCGTCTGAACCCCGCATAGGCCTCGGCATGATCGGCGAGCAGTTTCTCGCGCGCCGTAGTCACGGGACACACAGGAAGCAGGACAAGATCCGAATCCGCAAGCATCCCAATTTCGATGTCGGTCAGCGGAAAGGCCGCCCTGTAGGGATCGGCACCGATGGCGACCCCGCGCGCCGGAGTTCGTTGCATCGCGGCAACGATGGGGTTGGCGAAATCGCGCAGATCGATCACCTCGTAGCGACGGCCGAGTTCGGCCTCGCGTTCGTGAATCGCCGCGATGACCTCGTTCATCGTCTCAAGCACGTTGATCTGGAACCGGTGATCGAAATAGAGCCAGTAATGCGGCAGAATGTCTTCCCGCGCATAGCGCTCATACGCGCGTCGATGCTGCTCCATCACGACCCGGGATTTCCCGGCTCCAGTGACCGAGAGGTCCTTGGCGCTCATGTTGATGCTGGGCGGCAGGTTTGGCGTTTCGATACTCGCATCCCGCACCGACGTCGCTGCGGCGCGAAAGGCGGAATGGGCCACCTTGGTAAAGGTCGGAAGTGCCGTAAGCGCGATCAGCAGGGCCAAAGCCGGACGTGCCTGGACTTCGCTCCAGGGACGCGCAAGCAGGAAGACCACCAGCAACGGCCAGAGCGAGATGAAGGCCGCACTGCCCCAGTTCTGCGATTCGTAAAGGATATTGGCCACGATCAGCACGCCGAGCCAGATCCAGTCACGATCCAGGACATTTGGAGATACAGGACGCCCCGACGGGCGGTCGAAAACGGCCACGAGGTCGGTTCCTCCGCGCATTTGCGACCAAAGCAGATAGAGCGCCAGAATGCCGGCCGCGAGGATGACGTCGAAACGCATCGAGACGGTGAACATGATGTTCTGGAACAACACGCCGGTGTTGTTGTCGAAAATTCTGAGTACCGAGAACACATAGGCTGACACGACCCCGGTCGTCAGTTGCAGCACGGCGGTGATGCCCAGACAGATCGCGGCCACCGCAGCCGATGTTGCAAGCCCGATCCTCCGGGTGACGACCGCCACGAAAAGGATCAGCCCGGCAGCGGCAAATGCATTGATCTTGGTGAAGGCAAGCGCGAGAAGAATCGTCGCGATGACAAGGACCAACGCCAGGCGCGACGGCACAAAAAACAGTGCGGCAACCAGCAGATACAGAAGCACCGCCCCGTGCCGGTTGTAATAGCCAAAGCCGTCAACACCGGGAAACACGTTCCAACTGACCACGTTGAAAGGCAGAATGGAAAACACGAGATAGGGCACGAGCAACGCCAGCACTGTCCATGTTCCGCGTCGGGCTGCATGCCAGCTGACGACCGCCATGACGGGCACAGTCACAAGCATCATGCACCACTGGATCAGCAGAACGATGTTGGCGGTCTCGAAGACGTCGTGAAGAAGCCCGAACAGGACATAGCTCAACGGCCCGACAGGAGCATGAAAATCCCGGTAGATCTGCTGCCCCTGCTCGATCCGGTAGGCGCCATCGAGATAGATGTAGGTGTCCCAGAAGCTCGCGCCGATCGGTAACTCGAGCGGCAGCATCAACACTGCGGCGAGCGCGACGATGGTCAGACCGAGTACGGAGAACGCGAAAAGAGCGGGCCTGCCGCGCGGGTCGGAAGTCATGAAATCAATTCACCCAAGCTTACATGGGCCATTCCACGAACGGCTCCCCATGCCCAACGATACCAGCACACAGGCGTTGCCCACATCAGGGAGCGGTGGCCCTCTCTCCGGAACATGTTCCACATGCTCTTCAGCCCATGTGCCCGAGGTCTTCCCCAACCTCAGCCCCGATTACACCCTTTCCGCGTTTCAAAAAGGTGAACGCGAATTGGCAAAGCCAGCATTGCGAGCATTCACGTGACCGGGGAACAGCAGCCGGGCGGGTTCGTGAGGTGCTCCGGCTCGCTACGAAGCCGGGACCAGTCCCGGCACGATCGCGTCATGCGACGAGTGCCGGCTACTCGCAGGGTTCGGGCTCAAACATTTCCAATGCCGCAAGTTCGCCTTCGAGGACGAAATCGCCATAGTCCATCGTCAGGTCACGGGTCACGCCATTGTCGTAGAGCTTGAAAGATATCGAATACACCGGAAGGCCATCACCCTCGGCGCTTTCTTCAAAATAGGACATCGAAACGGGCCAGAAACGCTCGTCGGCCAGGTCCCCGGCGGCGGCGGCCTCGTCGTCTCCGGCCTCGGGCGCTTGTCCGGCACCCAGGATCGACGTGGTGATCATGGCCTTGTCACCGCCATCGGACCCGTCGTAGAGCCGTGATTCATAAAAGCGCTCGCCGGCCTTGGCACGTTCGATCATTTCCAGGAGATGTTCCGTGGGAAGCCTTGCGTCGGGAATGCTCAGCGTCGTCCTTTCAGGCTGTTCAAGCGCAATCGCGAGTTCGTCGTCCTCCGCGCGTGCGGATCCCCGCGTCTCCCGGTCAAGGGTTTCGTCGACATAGGAGCGGGTCACGAAACGGAACGTACGATCACGGACATCCTCGAATGTGGTGGTTTGCTGGTCGGTCACGCGGCTTTCATTGCCGGTAATGACCTGTGTGACAAAACGGAAGCTGACGGTGTAGCCGTCGCATGCGGAGCCGTTGAATTCATAGACCATCCTGCCTGCCATGCCGGAAATGCCGGAGCGCTCCGTCGCACTCTTGAGGGACAGATCATAGACCGCGCGATGGGTGGCGAGGATGCCCGAGGCTGCCTGGGCCGCGGTGGTCACCGGGCCTGCAGACACCAGCACGGCAACCGCGATTGCAAGCTTGCGCATAAGGTTTTCTCCTGTCGAATCCTTGGGCGATGATATATGACCAGTCGCGACAAAAGCGAGGCGGAACTTGGCCGCTTCGTCGAAAAGCTCAATCCGTCCCAGAATATCCGGCTCCTGCGCCCCGAACGTTGGAACCGATCCAAATGCCTTAAGGATCGACACCATGACCGACAACATTGTTTCCCGCCTCGCCGAGCACAACATCACGCTTCCCGAAGCTGCCGCCCCGGCGGCCAACTACCTGCCCTTCGTGATAAGCGGCTCCCAGCTTTTCATCTCCGGTCAGCTGCCGTTCGAGAACGGAGCGCTGGCGGTAAAGGGAATCGTGGGACAGGACGTCGATGTGCCGACGGCACAGCGCGCTGCGGAACTGTGCGCCATCAACATTCTTGCCCAGGCGAAAGCCGCTCTCGGCGGCGATCTCGAACGCATCGCGCGTGTGATCAAGATCAATGGCTTCGTGGCTTCGGACCCCGGCTTCACCGAACAGCATCTCGTCATCAACGGCGCATCCAATCTCCTGGCCAACATCCTGGGCGAGGCCGGCAAGCATGCTCGCGCTGCGGTCGGCATGGCGAGCCTTCCGTTCAATGCCGCCGTCGAGATCGATGCGACACTCGAAATCCGCTGAGGCTTCACGCAATGACACAGACAGGCAGCAAGTGGCCGTGGCTCACGGCGCGCCCGATCGCCCATCGCGGCTATCACGACATGAACAACTCGGTCTGGGAGAACACGGCATCGGCCTTCCAGCGCGCAATCGACGCGAACTACGCCATCGAATGCGACCTGCAAATCGCTGCCGACGGCGTTCCCGTGGTCTTCCACGACGACGATCTCGAGCGCCTGTGCGGACTGCCCGGCGACGTGCGATCAAAGACCTCGCGTGAACTGGGTCAACTGGCGGTCGGCGGAACAGCGGACCGCGTGCCCTCGCTTCCCGACCTGCTCAAACAAATCAACGGCCGGGTGCCGCTTGTTCTCGAATTCAAGGGACGGGAGGGCGACGATGACGGTTTTGCCGATGCGGTGGTCGAGTGTCTGGAAACCTATGAGGGGCCGGTGGCCCTGATGAGCTTCGATCATCATGTGCTCCGCGATCTCAAGGACTGCAATCCGCCCTGCCCCATCGGTCTGACGGCCGAGGGAACGAAACCCGAATCGTTCTTCATCCATGAAGAGGCGATGCAGCTCGGGCTCGATTTCATTTCTTACTGCGTCCATCACCTTCCCAACGGCTTCATTGCGGGCCAGAGGGCGCAAGGCATTCCGGTCATCACATGGACGGTGCGCGATGAGGCTGCGGTGGCGCTGACCCGGGCGCATGCGGACCAGATGACGTTCGAGGGCTTCGATCCGGACGCGTCGGCCGACTGATCATCTTGCCAAGCCTGCACAACGGCTTAGGTAGTCGGCATGACCGGTTGCGGTCGGGGATGGATCCGGATGAGCACTCAGGACAAAGAACACACATTGTCGACCGTTGACGGCATGGCTGCCATCGATGCGACGGAATGGGCGCGCCTCGGTGGAGCCTCTCGCGCTTCAGGAACCGATACAAGCGGTTCAGGAACTGAATCCTCCATTGCCTATAACCCTTTCGTCAGCCACGCTTTTTTGTCATCGCTGGAGGATTCCGGCTCGGTCACCGCCAAGACGGGCTGGCTGCCGCGCCACATCGTGCTGAGGAACCCTGACGGCGTTCTGGAAGGGGCGCTGCCCGCCTATGTCAAAAGCCATTCCATGGGCGAATACGTGTTCGATCACGCCTGGGCGGACGCTTTCGAACGTGCCGGAGGCCAGTATTATCCGAAGCTGCAGTGCTCGGCCCCGTTCACTCCGGCAACCGGCCCAAGGCTGATGGCCAGGCAAGGCCCGGGCGCAGGCGCCGCACGCAGGGCGCTCGCCGCCGGCGGGCGGGCCCTGTGCACCCAGTTGGGGCTGTCATCGGTGCACGCGACGTTCGTGCCGGCTTCCGAAATTCCGGACTTCGAAGCCGAAGGATATCTGCACCGCACCGACCAGCAGTTTCATTTCAGCAATCATTCCTACCGCGATTACACGGATTTTCTCGAAACGCTCGCTTCCCGCAAGCGCAAGCAGCTCAAGCGCGAACGCCGAAGCGCGCTCGAAAACGGCATCGAGATCGAATGGCTCACGGGCAGCGATCTCACTGAAGAGATCTGGGACACGTTCTACGATTTCTACATCGACACCGGCGGACGAAAATGGGGGCGCCCGTACCTGACCCGGAAGTTCTTCTCGCTGATCGGCGAGCGAATGGCGGATGATGTGCTGCTGGTGATGGCCCGCAGGAACGGCCGCTTCATTGCCGGTGCGATCAATTTCATCGGTGGGGATTGTCTCTACGGCCGCCACTGGGGCTGCATCGAAGACCACCCGTTCCTGCATTTCGAGGTCTGCTACCACCAGGCAATCGACTTCGCGATCTCGAAGGGGCTGGCGCGCGTGGAAGCCGGCGCACAGGGCGAGCACAAGCTGGCGCGCGGCTACCTGCCGGTCACCACCCATTCCGCACACTTTATCGCTCACGCCGGGCTCAGAAACGCTGTTGCCGACTACCTTGAGCGGGAGCGCCGCGACGTCGAGCAGATCGGCACGGTGCTGACCGAACACGGGCCGTTCCGCAAGACCGCGGATGCTTCTCCCGGCGGGAGCGACGGACAGGACTGAGCGCATCACGGCGCGTCGGTTGACGCAAACGGCGGACCCGGTACAAACAGGATCAGGCCTCGATCAGCAAAGGAAATCCGATGACCGCTTCCGGCTATGATGACAGCAATGTTTTCGCAAAGATCCTGCGCGGCGAATTGCCGGCCGAGCGGCTCTACGAAGACGGCCATACATTGGCCATCATGGACATCATGCCGCGCGGCGACGGGCATTGTCTGGTTGTTCCGAAGGCGCCTGCCCGGAACATCCTCGATGCAAGCACCGACAGCCTGGCTGCGGTGGCGGCGACGACGCAACGCATGGCGCGGGCGGTGATCAAGGCCTTCGGAGCCGACGGCGTGACCATCCAGCAATTCAACGAAAGCGCCGGCGGTCAGGTGGTCTTCCACCTCCATGTCCACGTGATCCCGCGGTTCGAGGGGGTTGCGATGAAACCCCACACCGGCACGATGGAAGACGCCGACGTGCTCAAGGCCAATGCAGACAAGATCCGAGCCGCGCTCGGCGCCTAGATCCGGGACAGCAACTCAGCCTTCTTGTCCCGGTATTCGCTGTCGGTGAGAATGCCCTTGGCATGCAATCCGGCGAGACGTTCGATCTTGGCGAAAATATCCGCCTCTCCGCCGTTCGAACCGCCAGCGGCTTTGTCATCCGACGACGTCTCCGCGCCGGGTTCACGAAGCTGTTGAGCGGGCCGGTCAACCTGCTGCCCGGGCAAATCCATGTCGACAGTCGGTTCGACCGGCGGCGTCTCCGTAGAACCGGGCGCGATCTGGTCGCTGGCCTCGGGCTTGGTGCCCACGCCCGCTTTGGCCGCATTCGCATCGACTTCCCGCAGGTCGGACAGTTTCACCAGTCCGTGCTGTGAGGTGAAGCTCAGAGACTGGTCTCCCGACTGCTGCTGCGAAAACCCGCCGATGCGATGGTCGCCGGTATCATAGATCCGGACTTTGCCGTCGCCTTGGTCGATCGCCAGACGTCTGGTTTCGGGGAACCAGGCATAGCGCATCTGGTTCTGCGCGCCACTTGACGCGGCCAGGCCCAGTTCATCCGGCCACCAGTGCCGCGAAGACCCTCCGGCGACAAACAGGCTCGTGCTGTCGCCTTGCGACTGGGTCTGGGAGGACAGGGCGGAGGGCGCATGCAGCGCCTCGGCCTCTCGCATCAGTTGCGCGACATCGGAACAGATGCCATCCACCCTTGCTTTGAGGGAGTTGTTGAACATGTCGCCAACCATGGTCATGCCACCCATCGACCACTGTCCCATGCCGCCAAGGTCGGGATGGTTGAACTGGGCCAGGGTGCCCTGCCCTGCGATCAGCGCATTCAGAACGTGCTCGACAGCCTCGGCGCTTACTCCGTGCCGTCCCGCGATGTCGGCAAGGGCCAGTCTTCCAGCTTGGGTCAATTGGGTCATGAGAACGCGTCTCCTCAGTCTGGTTGCGAGATCGAGGTCGCGGAACGCATGATGCGCGCTTCCCTGCCGCCCCTTGTGCACAGCCGAGGTCCACGAAGTCAAAGGCAACGGGCGGACAATCGAGCCGAAATCCGGAGGCCCGGCCACAAGACAGCCGACCTCCAACGTTGGAACGGCCCAGTGGACCGGAAGTTCCGTTGCTTGCCGGCTCAATTCCGGCTCTTTTGCAGGGACCAAAGACCTTGCGCCGTCCGGCAGCCCGCGAAAATCGGCCCTCACAGCGAATTGCCTTCCTTTCGCGACAATTCCTGTTCATGAGCGGGCAGAAATTGAACTTTAGAGGCCAAGATGAAGACCGCCCTGATCCTGATGACCATACTCGGCTGTGACGACACCGCCACGCAATGCCATTACGTCGAAATGGTCGAACAGCGCTGGACGACGATCCAGGAATGCGACGCGTCTTCCGAGGACAAGCTCAAGCTCTATTCGGATGTGTCTTACCCGGTTGTCGTGGCCGTGTGCCAGACGCCTGAGGATTCCGGCCTGGCAGACCTCGACGCAGGCGCAGAGACCGCTCCGGTGGCAGCGACCGATGCTTCGACGGCAGATGGCGGGTTGTCGGCAGATGGCGGGTTGTCGAATGCGGAGCTTCCCAAGGCCGACATTCCGCCGGCAGGCACCCTCCCGGAACGAGAGAGCGACACAGGAGCGGGCTTCGCTTCGCGCGTGCTGACGCGGTTCAAGGACGCCCTTCCGGAAGCCGGGACACTGAAGTCACTCGCCTCCGAACCGGTGCATGTGGTCAGCGACGGCTACTCCTGGGTGGCGCGCCGCTTCGACTGACACTGCCCGACGGCAGGCGCAGCCGATCGGGCACCGGTTTCATCCGATCAGCAGTTGACCGCCGATCAGAAGCCCCATGGCTGTGACGATCCCGACCCAGATGCGTTTTCCGGCGACGAGAAAAACCGCAAACCCCGTCAAGACAGCGATGACGCGCAACGCCAGCGCCACGTTCTTGAGTTCGCCTGTCGGATAGAGAACCAGCTTGGCGATCACGGCCGCAACAAGGGCGGTGGCCACCGCCCTGACCCATGTGAGTGCGGCGGAATCCTCCTTAAGCCGGTTCCCCGCCAGAACGCCCAGCCAGCGCCACATGTCGGTCGCAAGCCAGCCGGCTATCGCGATGAAGACATAGGGCCACCACCAGGTGTCGAAGGTTTCGTACCCGATCATGAGCGAGACTTTCGTGCACGGATCGCCCGATCGGCAAAGAAGGCGAGCGTGCCTCCCACGATACCGGCGTAGAGGATGTCAAACTCGGGCGCGACCTGGTGGAACACCGGTCCGAGCGCCAGGCCGAAAATCATCGCGATGTGCCCTGCCCGGTCCCGCGTCGAAGCCCAGATCGATGTCAGGAAATAGACTGGCGTGAGAAAGAACAATGCTCCCGCGAGCATCGCAGGCAGGCTCGAGACCGTCGAATAGACCAATGCCACCAGAAGGATGTTGGCGGACGTGACGGTCATCGAGAACCCGGCAAAGAAAGCGACACGGTGCTCCCTGGGAACGTTGTGGATGCGCTCCATGGTGAAGACATAGGCCGTGATCGCGACGAAATGCGACAGGAGCAGCAGAAGCCATGTGGGGGTTTTCGCGGTCCGGATCTCGGGCACGAGCGAGGCGACCATCGGCATCATCCGGATCGACGAGAGCGTGACCGTGATGAAGGCTGCAGGCAGGGACGCGCCGGCCAGGATCGAGCCCACGAGGAGAACCTTGGCCGGCAACGCCCAAATCATTCCTGTCATGAACACGGTCTGGCCCAAGGGGATTCCGGCCTCCACGGCGAAACCGCTGAAGCCGACGAACGCGCTCATCAGAATGATGGCCGGAAGGGAAGCGATGCCGCGAACGCCGGTCAGAAACCACTGAAGACCGCTGCGGCCAGTTATGATGCTCATAATGCCGTATAGGAGCCTTGGGCGAGCGCGGCAATGCCGATTTCTTCAAGCTCCGCAATTCGGTCCATGCTGACTGTCCTCCGTCGCCGCAGAACGTCCAGTTGAAAACACCCCGGCAAGGGCCGGGGTGTCGAGCGTTTCACAACAGTTCGGGCAAATGCCTCATTTCTTCCGAGGCACCTTCGGCACGGCTGTCGCCGGCTTCTTGGCAGAGGTCTTTTCCGCCACATCCGACTGGGCCTTGGAGGCTCCGGACTCACCGGTGTCCGGTGAAGGCTTGCCGCCGCCACTCTTGCCGCCGCCGTTCTTCCGGGAGGTGGTCTTGGACGCCGGTGTCTTGGCCTTGGCCGGGGCGCGCGTGCGCTTCTTGGCGGGAACCTTTTCCCTCTTCGGCTTGACCGGGGTTTCCGCCGGAATCGCTTCGAGGATCAGGGCGTTCGGGTTCCCGTTCTTTTCGCCAACGGAAACCTTGACGGTGCCGCCATGCTTGAGCTTGCCGAAGAGAAGCTCGTTTGCCAGCTCCTTCTTGATGTTCTCCTGGATCACGCGGCCAAGCGGACGGGCGCCCATGCGCTCGTCATAGCCCTTATCGGCAAGCCAAGCGATCGCGTCCTCTCCGAGATCGAAGGTGACGTTGCGCTCGGCCAGCTGGGCCTCGAGCTGCATGACGAATTTCTGCACCACCATGTGGATCACCTTGGTCGGCAGGCTGCCGAACGGGATGATCGCGTCGAGACGGTTGCGGAACTCCGGCGTGAACAGCCGGTTGATCGCCTCCATGTCGTCGCCTTCCCGCTTGGACGAGCCAAAGCCGATGGCGGTCTTGGCCATGTCGGCTGCGCCGGCGTTGGTGGTCATGATCAGGATGACATTGCGGAAATCGATCTTCTTGCCGTTGTGATCGGTCAGCGAGCCGTGGTCCATCACCTGCAACAGGATGTTGTAGAGGTCCGGATGCGCCTTCTCGATTTCGTCGAGCAGCAGCACGCAATAAGGATGCTGGTCGACACCATCGGTCAGCAGCCCGCCCTGGTCAAATCCGACATATCCCGGAGGCGCGCCGATCAAGCGGCTGACGGTATGGCGCTCCATGTATTCCGACATGTCGAAACGCAGGAGTTCGACGCCCAGCGATGATGCGAGCTGCTTGGCGACTTCCGTCTTGCCCACGCCGGTGGGGCCTGAGAACAGGTAGGAGCCGATCGGCTTGTCGGGCTCGCGCAGGCCGGCACGGGCGAGACGTATCGCAGCGGCCAGGGCGTCAATGGCAGTCTCCTGCCCGTACACCACCGAGCGCAGTTCCGTGTCGAGGTTGGCGAGCACTGCCTCATCGTCCTTGGACACGGTCTTAGCCGGGATGCGGGCCATCGTCGCAACGGTTGCCTCGATCTCGGTCTCGGTCAGCTTCTTCTTGCGCTTCTTTTCCGGCAAGAGCATCTGGGCGGCGCCTGTTTCATCGATGACGTCGATTGCCTTGTCCGGCAGTTTCCGGTCCGTGATGTAGCGCGCGGACAGCTCAACCGCAGCCTTGATCGCGTCGTCGGTGTAGGACACGCGGTGATAGTCCTCGAAATAGGGCTTCAGGCCCTTGAGGATATCGACGGCGTCGTCGATCGTCGGTTCGCTGACGTCGATTTTCTGGAACCGGCGAACAAGCGCGCGGTCCTTTTCGAAGAACTGGCGGTATTCCTTGTAGGTGGTCGAACCGATGCAGCGGATAGCGCCCGAGGACAGGGCCGGCTTGAGCAGATTGGATGCATCCATGGCTCCGCCCGAGGTCGCGCCGGCGCCGATCACCGTGTGGATCTCGTCGATGAACAGGACCGCGTCGGGCAGATCCTCGAGTTCCTTGACCACCTGCTTGAGGCGTTCCTCGAAATCGCCGCGGTACCGGGTTCCGGCCAGCAGCGCGCCCATGTCGAGCGAATAGATCACCGCATCGGACAGAACGTCAGGGACGTCGCCTTCGACTATTCGCTTTGCAAGTCCCTCGGCAATGGCGGTCTTGCCGACACCGGGATCACCGACGTAGAGCGGATTGTTCTTCGAACGGCGGCAAAGGATCTGAATGGTCCGGTTGACCTCTTCCATGCGCCCGATCAAGGGGTCGATGCGTCCGGTGCCGGCCTTCTCATTGAGATTGACGCAATACGCAGACAGCGCGTCCTGCGGCTTCTTCTTGGCGCCCTCCTCGGCCGACTGGTCCGCCTTGGCCTGGTCGGGTTCGGGCTCCTCGACACCGCGCACGGTCCGGCTTTCGGCCGATCCGGGACGCTTGGCGATGCCGTGCGAAATGAAATTGACGGCATCGTAGCGGGTCATTTCCTGCTCCTGCAGGAAATAGGCGGCATGGCTCTCGCGTTCGGCGAAGATGGCCACCAGCACATTGGCGCCCGTCACCTCATCCCGCCCCGACGACTGGACGTGGATGACCGCACGCTGGATCACGCGCTGGAAACCGGAGGTCGGCTTGGAATCCTCGTTGTAGCCGGTAATCAGGTTGCCGAGTTCCTTGTCGACATAGTCGCTCACGGTCCGCCTGAGTTGTTCAAGGTCGACGTTGCAAGCGCCCATCACGGCCGCAGCGTCGGGATCCTCGATCAAGGCCAGCAGGAGATGCTCGAGCGTGGCATATTCGTGATGCCGCTCGTTGGCAAAGGTCAGCGCTTGATGGATCGCTTTTTCTAGACTGTTCGAAAAGCTGGGCACGTTCAGGTCCTCATTTCTTTTCCATCACGCATTGAAGCGGATGATGATTTGTGCGGGCAAAATCCATGACCTGCGTCACTTTGGTTTCAGCCACCTCGTAGGTGAAAACGCCGCATTCCCCGACTCCGTGGTTGTGGACGTGCAACATGATGCGCGTCGCCTGTTCGCGATCCTTCTGGAAAAATCTCTCAAGCACATGGATCACGAACTCCATCGGGGTGTAGTCGTCATTCAAAAGCAGCACCCGGTAAAGGCTCGGCTTCTTGACCTGCGGCTTGGTCCGGGTGATTACCGATGTTCCCCGGTCAGACCCTCCGTCTCCAGGTTTCTTGTCCGCCTGCAAGCGTGTCCGGTTCGCGCTGTTGTTCACTCTGGCCATTTCCTGTCAGTTCAACCGGCGCGTCCCGGTCCCACTCAGCGGACCAGACCCGACGCACCGGGCACTCGTCATAACTTAGTCTTTCCTGGCGCGATTTTAAGCCCCCTTTTCTCGCGATGAAAGAGAATTCCGGACAAAGCCGGAAACACGAAAAAACCCGCCCGCGAAACGCGGACGGGTTGATCTGTTCGTCCAAGGCCCGCCGGAAGGCGAACCCATCGGATCATTCAGGCGGTCACCTTCGAGGCAGCAGCCTCGAATGGCTTGTAGGCTTCCTTGGCCATGTCGGCGTAGAGTTCGCTCATCTTGGTCGCCTGGGCGACGAAGGTCTCATACGAAGACTTGGCGTAGTCGGTCTGGATTTCGATGGCCTTGTCGAGGCTCTTGGCGGAGACCAGCTTTTCAACGGTCGCTGCGCTGTCCTCGTAGGACTTCTTCGAGTACTCGGTCGCCTCTGCGGCGATCTGCTGGAAACCCTTTGTCATTGCCGACATGGTGGTCAGCATGCTGTCCATGGCTTCCTTGTTCATCTTGGAAGTGCTGTCAAAATTCATCATGTCTACGACTCCTGTCGTTTGGAAAGAAGATGCTCCCTACTTATATGCGCCGCACAACGATGTCAAGATTTTTTGTGCACTGCACCATTTCGAGCCAGGCGCATTTTCAGCGCAATTCTCCCCAGACTAGCCGCATCGGCCGCTTTCATCGGGGCGCGCGACGAAAAGGCCAGCACCACGCCAGGCCGGACATTCGATCCCATTGCGAGAAATCGGGCAAGGAATTGTTCATCATAAACGGATTGGTAACGCTGCGAGGCTAAGGTCTTCCCAACGACCGTTCTTGGTGGGCGGCGGTCCGACATCCTTACACCCATACCTGTACGTGAGTGAGTTATCGTGTATCAGCGTAAATTCGACCTTTCCGACCGGTTCTCCGCCCTTGTCAGCTTCGTCCGTCGCGCATTGCCCATTGCGGTTCTCGCAACCGCGATGAGCATGGGTGCGGCTGCCGCAAATTCGAAATATGCAGGCATCGTCATCGATGCAAAAACTGGCAAGACGCTTTATGCGAACGACGCCGACGAGTTGCGTTATCCCGCGTCTCTGACCAAGATGATGACGCTTTACATGGTCTTCGAGGCCCTCGAAGCCCGCAGCATCAGCCTTGATACGCGGATCGTCTTCTCCGCAAATGCGGCCAAGGAGCCGCCGACGAAGCTCGGCGTTCCGGCGGGCAAATCCATCACCGTCGAGCAAGCCATCTATGCGCTCGTGACCAAGTCGGCCAACGACGCCTCGACCGCGGTTGCCGAGCATCTGGGCGGGTCCGAATCCAAGTTTGCCCAGATGATGACGGCCAAGGCCCGGTCGCTCGGCATGAGCCGGACGACGTTCAGGAACGCCCACGGGCTTCCAAATTCGAAACAGGTGACGACGGCGCGCGACATGGCGCGGCTCGGCATCGCGCTTCGTGAGCATTACCCGCGCTATTACAAGTATTTCTCCACCCGCTCGTTCAAGTTCGGCGGCACGCGGATGGCCAACCACAACCGTCTCCTCGGAGTGGTTCGCGGCGTGGACGGCATCAAGACCGGTTACACACGGGCGTCCGGGTTCAACCTCGTCTCGTCTGTGGTCGACAGGGACCGTTCGATCGTGGCGGTTGTCATGGGCGGACGGACCGGCGCCAGCCGAAACGCGCAGATGAAAGACCTGATCGCGCGCTACCTGTCGAAGGCCTCGACCCGGGGCGGCGGCAACCTGATCGCGCGCGGCGCACCGAGCGCTGTCGCCATCGCCGCAGTCGAACTGCCGAAAATCGGCCCGGTCCCGGCATTGCGCCACCAGGCAAGCGCCCGCATGGCGCTCGCCTATGCGGCACCGGCACCGGTCGTCGGCAGGCAGGCTCTTGCGAAATCGCTTGCGGAGCAGAAAATCGCCATCCCGACCCCTGCCCCCGCCATCACACCTCCGGCCAGCGTGGCCACACCCGAGCAGGCAATCGACCCGGTCACAACGGCATCGACGGGCCTGACCGAAGGGTGGATGATCCAGATCGGAGCCATGCCGGATCGCGACGCAGCCGTCGCACTGCTGTCGCGGGCGCAAGGCGCTGGCGGTGGCGCGCTGTCGGGCGCAGAGCCCTTCACGATGGCCTACAACAAGGACGACCAGAAACTCTACCGCGCGCGGTTCGGAGGATTTGACGGGCAGTCCGCTGCGACACGGGCCTGCAAGACCCTCGAAAAGAAAGGCTTTGCCTGCTGGGCAACGGCCAACTGAGCACACACCGGCGCCGTTTCGGCGCCGGTGGCCCGGGCCAGTTCACGGCCCGTGATCAATCCACGTTTTTTGTATTGCGTATACGGGGAAATCAGTCATGTCGACGCAAGAGAACATCCTTGGCAGCATTGATGCGGCCAGCAAGAAACGCCGAGCCACCCGCATCGGGATGCATCCTCTTCATGAGGCGGCGGTGCGCCTCGCGGACCTCGGCTTCACTCGCCCCCGCAGCAAGACCAAGGACCTCGTAGGCCTCCTTCTCTGTCATGCCGCCCGAGCTCTGCGCAGCACCCAGCCCCGCGTCCTCATCCATGTCCGGGCCGGAACGCCAGTCGGGTATTCGGCGGTCAAGATACGCCTCAAGTAGACCGAGGCTCTCCGGATCACCGGAGAGTTCGGTATGCAGTCGCACCAGTTCTTCGCGATCAAGTGCATCCAGTTCCTGCCCTTCGAACGAGCCAGCCAGCACCAGCCCGTTCATTTCGCCGGTATCGAGATCGAGTTCCATTTCGAGTGCGGCGGACCGGACATAGGATTGACCGCCCGGCTGGCGGGTGGCGCGCTGGGCCCGGCGGGCCCGGGCAAACAGGGCCACGGCAAACGCGAGCAGTGGAACGCCCAACCCGCCGCGCCCGATCAGGGTCAGCAACAGACCGACCAGGCCAAGCGTGGCCGGCACCCCAAGTCGCAGCACATTTGCGAGAACAGCGGGCTTGACTGCCAAAAGCGCGCCACCGACGGCAATCAGCAGCAGCAGGCCGCCCAGCAAAATCGAAATCGCACTCATTTCTTCGAACTGCTCCCCCCGCCTGCAGGCGGCAATTGTTCCAGCAACCGGCGCGCAGCGGAACCTCCGGCCTTTTCGAGCGCGAGCCTCCCTCCGGTGGCGTAAGCGGCCACCGCCCTCAACAGCTGGGCAAGTTCCGAAGCCGCGTTCTGATCGAACCGCACATAGGCGCCGCCGGTGATGCGTGCGATCTCTCGGAATCCCGTCGCGGCTGCCGGGTCATGCCCCTCATGGAACATGAAGCACGGCACCTTGCGGATCGCGAGTTCACCCGCCGTCACCGCCAGCTTGTCGATGTTCTCCTCCATCGCATCGCCGATAAAGACAAGCGCATTGACCGGCTTGGCCTTTGCCTCGTCGGCAACATGGCGCAGCACCCGACCGATCTGGGTCTGACCGCCTCGGCAGTCGATGCGGCTCATGAGTCCGGCAAGCTGCTCGGTGTCTGTCACCCACCGGGATGCGCGGCATTCATCCAGACCGCGGAAATAGACAAGCTGAACCGAGAGATCCCCGTTCCTGCCCCCTGCCTTCCCGACGGCGTCGAACATCTGCGCCTGAAGGCTGCAGGCCGTGTCCCAGGTCGGCTGCCGGCTCATCGTGGCATCCAGTGCGAAGGCCAGCCGGCCCGCGCCCGCATTTGACGGCACGACTGTCCGGGCTGCCGAGAGAAAGGCCGCAATATCCGATTTCGAAGAGGTCGGCGCCCGGTCGGGAACGCTGCCCTTGTGTTTCGAAAGCGGAGTGCCGAGCCCGGTCTTGTCACTCTTGGCCATTGCGAAGCGCCTCAACCTCCATTGTCACTGCATGCGGCACGGATGCCAGTGTCGCATGCAAACAATGTGGCGCTTTCATCCACGAACACAAGTGCCGGACCTGTCGCGTCGGGTCTCCGGATCAGAGCAGGCCCAGCCCGGCCAGTTCGCGTCTCAATTCGGCCGGAAGGTCCGCGCTGTCGCCATCGGAAGCAAGGTCGGGCGGGGAGTCGTCCGGATCGAGATACCGCCAACCCTGAAACGGACGGCGTGGCGCCCAGGCGGTTTCATGCAGGACCGGTTCAAGCACGAGATGGCAGCGGGAAATTCCCGTGCTGTCGACAAAGGGCCTGATGTCGAGGAGACGCTGGCGCGCCTGGATATTGCCCTTGATCACCCAGTAAAGCGAGCCGCCGTCCAACAGTTCTTCAGCGCGCTTTGGCACCATGCGGGTCGTGTGCAACTGCTCCGGCGTGGCTCCGGCAGCCTTCTGGGCTGCCAGACGGTGCTCGACCCACCGTTTGTGGTCTTCGACACTGTCGGCGCCGACGCAAAGTTTGAGCAGATTGAGGGTCATGGGCGATATGTCGGCCGCATGGGCGCCGGCGTCAACCGGCTTGGTCCGCAATCGCAACTGCATCCACAGGCAGGTCGATGTTGGCTTGCCCGTTCATGGCAGGCAGCAATCCGGGCACAGCCATCCCGGAACCAGCGGAAGGCCCGGGGCTCAGCACTCCACGACATTGACGGCGAGGCCGCCGGTCGAGGTTTCCTTGTAGCGCTCATTCATGTCGAGGCCGGTCTGGCGCATGGTCTCGATGCAGGCGTCGAGCGGCACGAAATGGGTTCCGTCGCCCTTCATGGCGAGCGAAGCCGCGGTCACGGCCTTGACCGCGCCAAGCGCATTGCGCTCGATGCAGGGCACCTGCACCAGACCGCCGACAGGGTCGCAGGTCATGCCGAGGTGATGTTCGAGCGCTATCTCGGCCGCGTTTTCGATCTGGGCGGGGGTCCCGCCCATCACGGCCGCCAGGCCAGCCGCCGACATCGCGGCGGCCGATCCGACCTCTCCTTGGCAGCCAACCTCGGCACCGGAAATGGACGCGTTGTGCTTGATGATGCCGCCGATGGCAGCTGCAGTCAGCAGATAGTCCCGCACCGATTCGGTGTCGGCTCCATCGTGGAAGCGAAGCATGTAGCGGATGGTAGCGGGAATCACGCCGGCCGCGCCATTGGTCGGCGCGGTGACCACCCTGCCCCCGGACGCGTTTTCCTCGTTGACGGCCATCGCATAGACGCTGAGCCAATCATTGGCGAGGAGCGGGTTGCGGCGGTTGAGCCGCCATTCCTCCTCGAGCTTGTCATGGAGCACGCGTGCACGCCTGCGCACCTTGAGGCCACCCGGCATGATGCCCTCGCCCGAAAGACCGCGGTCTATGCAGCCGCTCATGGCGTCCCATATCCGGTCGAGGCCCGCGTCGAGCTCTTCCGGAGACATGTGCGCTTCCTCGTTGGCGCGCTTCATCTGTGCAATGGAAAGACCGGACCGCGCCGCCATTTCGAGCATCTCCTTCGCATGGGCGAAGGGATAGGGAACGGGTTTGTCACTCTTG
Source organism: Hoeflea sp. (assembly GCA_965233445.1). Lineage (GTDB taxonomy): Bacteria > Pseudomonadota > Alphaproteobacteria > Rhizobiales > Rhizobiaceae > Hoeflea. The sequence continues at coordinate 2,507,844 of OZ247491.1, read as the reverse complement.
GCCGGCTGGGCGGACTTGAGCGCTTCAAGTTCCGTGTCGGTGACGACGAAACCGCCTCCGATGGAATAGTAGATCCGCTTGAGCAGCATCGCGCCATCCCGGTCGTGGGCAGTGAACGTCATCCCGTTCGCGTGGCCCGGCAATGGCTGCTTCTTGTCAAAAACGAGGTCGACGCGCGGATCGAATTCATACTCCGGGTGACCTGGCGGCGATATGCGCCTGGTTCTCTCGACCTCGGCAATGATCGAATCCATCAGGTCCGGATCGACCTGGTCCGGCAACTGCCCGGTCAGGCCGAGGACGACCGCCCTGCCCGTTCCATGTCCGATTCCGGTAAAGGCGAGCGACCCGTGCAGACTGGCCTTGATGGCGGCGACATGGGCGCCCGTTGGCCGGACCCAGCCGGTCCCGGCGATCTCGTCGAGAAAGCGGACCGCCGCGGACATCGGACCCATGGTGTGCGAACTCGATGGACCGACACCGATTTTGAAGACGTCAAAAACCGAAAGAAACATCTGACGAGCGTATCCCAATCCTTGCCGCAAGCAAGCGCGCCCTTGCGAAATCGATTGGCGCGCAATTCTCAATCCAGGCGGCGCCCTCAAGGAAGACCGGTGCGCCGCACAAGTGGCTGAAGGTCAACGCTATCCCAGGACCGATGCACAGGGCATCGATTTACCGACAGCAAATGCCAAACAAGCGACAGTGAAACATGTTCGCCAGAATCAGAAAGGCAGCGCCGACACCCTGTTGTGTCCGACGCTGCCCTTTTGATGTCTCGTTCGCTCAGATGCCGCCGAAAAGGTAGGCCAGTGCGAGAAGTCCTGAAAATCCGATCACTGCACGGGCGGTGATTCCCCAGCAGGATTTGTGTGCGGTCTCGTCCATATTTGCTCCGGTTGAGGTGCGTTTTTCAGGCCGCGTAACCCAATCGGTTCGCTCGGCTCGTGATGCGGTCTTTAGCGATTTGGTAATACCTTCGCAACTGCAAAAAAGGCATTCCTGAGGCGCTGCCTTCATGACAGCCATACGCGCCGCGCATAGCTTGACGAAATATCAATGACTTGGCTTCATTTCCGAAACCACGCCCTACGGTCGAAGCTCCACAGTTTGACCACAGAGATTAAAATAAGGTTAAAAAGCCTTCGTTCGACAGATGCTTTGCCAAGCCGTTCGGGGCGTGCGAGAACCAGCGACATGACCGACTTCGACTACATCGCCATAGCCTGGTTTGCGCTGGCATGGATAGGATTCGCGGCGCTCACTGATGGGCGCTTCGCGATCAGGCGGGTCAGTCTCAGCCGGGCGATGAACCATCAGCGGCGGCTGTGGATGCGGAACGCTGCAAAACGCGATCTGAGAATGATCGACACCGCGATCCTCGCAGGATTGCAGCACGGTACCGCATTCTTCGCGTCGACGACGATCTTCGCCATAGGCGGCTGTTTCGCGCTTCTGGGCGCCACCGAGCAGGTGCTCAGTGTCGCCGATGACCTGCCGATCCCGCTGGTGTCCGACCGCACGGCTTTCGAAACGAAGGTTTTCGGCCTGATCGGGATCTTCGCCTACGCGTTTTTCAAGTTTGGCTGGTCGTACCGGCTCTTCAACTACTCCTCCATTCTGTTCGGTGCGATTCCGATGAAGGGCGATGTCCTGGAAGACCCTGCGCGGCTGGAGGCAGCCGCTGATCGCGCAGCCGACCTCAACATTCTTGCCGGTCGCCACTTCAATGCCGGTCTGCGGGCGATCTTCATGTCGATCGGTTATCTTGGATGGTTTGCCGGGCCCTATGTCCTGATGGGGTCGACAACGCTCGTGTTTCTGGTGTTGTTGCGAAGACAATTCATGTCGAACGCCCGCGCCGCGATACTCAAGGACACCGCACCCTCGTGACATCACAACATTCCACCAATTCGGACCAGCTGCGCCGGGCCATCATCGAAACCCTGCTCAACCGAGATCCGGGCAAGAGCATCTGTCCTTCCGAGGCCGCGCGCAATCTGGCCGGGTCGGATGAAAAGCAGTGGCGGTTGCTGATGAAGCCCATCCGGCAGGTTGCGGTCGATATGGCGAAAGCGGGCGAGATCCGCATCCTGCGCAAAGGCAAGGACGTCGCCGACCCCGAGGATTTCCGTGGCGTCTACCGGCTTGCCTTGCCGGGTGCGTCCAAAGTGTCTGAGCAATAAGTCAGGGACGGCAATTCACCATGGAATCGTCCCCGATCCGGGAACCCAACCGGCTTGACATCGGCCTCATGGTCCTCGCGGCCTTGATCTGGGCGTCCGGTTTCGTGGCGATCCGCATCGCGGTGCCGGAAACCGGGCCGGTCTGGCTGGCGGCCATCCGAGTCGGTATAGGCGTGCTTGTGTTGCTGCCTTACAGCCTGTGGCGCGGAATGATCTGGCCGCAGGGCGCAACCCAGTGGCTGCTGATCTTCGGAATGGCCATGCTCAATGTGGTGATCCCGTTCATCATGATCTCCTGGGCCGGACTGACGCTGGACGCCAGCATCATGTCGCTGCTGATGGGAACCGGGCCTTTCCTCGCGCTGCTTGGAAGCCACATGTTCACCGATGACGACCGCATGACAACGCGCAAATTTATGTCCGTGCTGCTGGGGTTCGCCGGGATTGTCGTCCTGGTGGGACCGAGTGCGTTTGCCGGGCTCGGCAATGGTTCACTTGTGGCGCAGCTGGTGATGCTGGCGGCATCCTGTTGCTACGTGACTGCGGGACTGCTGATCCGGCGGATCAAGATGCCGCCCGTCCGGCTCGCCGGCCTCGCGTTGACGATTGGCGCGACGGCGCTCTTCCCCATCGCGCTGATCGTGGAGGGACCGCCGCAGCTCGGCGTGTCGCTGCCCGCAATGACAGCCCTCGTCTATCTCGGCGTGTTTCCCACCGGCATCGCGTATATCCTGCGCTTCCGCCTTATCCGAGCCATCGGCTACTCGCGGTTTTCGCTGACGGTCAACATGATCCCGGTGTTCGGAATGGCGCTCGGAATCCTGCTTCTGGGCGAACCTCTGACCGTCAACAGCGTGCTGGCGCTGGCGCTCGTGCTCTCCGGGCTCTATGTGGCCGCGGGCAAGGATCCATCCCAGTCCGCGGCTCAGTCCTGAGAACCGGCGGGTCGGGAGATCATGACCGTAGACAGAGCGCCTGGCGAAAGGCACCGGGTTCAGACCGTTCGGATGCCCGGCATGGCGCGGTTGGATGAAAGCCCTCGGGGGGGCGTAGGCGCAGAGGTCGCAATGGATTGTCGTATGAATACCTGCAGGTCATCGCTCAAATGTATCGATTTGGGCGCCACATGCATTAGCTTTGGTCACCGAAGCCCGGCATTTCGATTCGGCCAACCAACCTGAACAGACAATGGGAGTGCAACGTGGTCCAATTGGCGGACAAGGTCCCGGAGCCATACGCTCCTGCCGGACGAATCGAAGTGCTCGATCTGGCCCGCGGCGTGGCGTTGTTTGCCATGGCGACGTACCATTTCACATGGGACCTGGAGTTTTTCGGATACATTCCGGCCGGGTCGACCGGGGATGGTTGGCTGAAGATCTATGCGCGGCTGATCGCCGGTTCCTTTCTGTTCCTCGCCGGCGTCAGCCTTGCCCTTGCACATGGCAGCGGGCTGCGTGCGAAAGCGTTTCTAAAGCGTCTGGCGGTTATCGTCATCGCCGCGGCAGCGATCAGCATCGCGACATATTTTGCCACGCCGGGCAGCTTCATATTCTTCGGCATTCTTCACGCGATCGCGCTTTCCAGCATCATCGGATTGCTCTTCCTGCCGCTTCCGGGTGTGGTGGCCATGGTTGCCGGGATCATCTGCATCGGCCTTCCGCAACTTTTCCGGGACGATCTTTTCAACAGCATGTGGCTCTATTGGATCGGTCTGCACACCATTCCGCCGCGATCCAATGATTTCGTGCCGCTGGCGCCGTGGCTCGGCCCGTTCCTGATCGGACTGGGGCTCACGAAACTTGCAGCGAAACGTGGCGTCGTCCGCAGTGCGGCGGCTGTCGACACGAGCCAGGGAGCCTTGTCGCGTGCCCTGCGGTTTTGCGGACGTCACAGTCTTGCCGTTTATCTGGTGCACCAACCGGTGCTGCTGGTTCTGGTCTGGACGTATTCGCAGGTCCAGCCAGCCAACCCGGCCGATCCGGTTTCCGCATTCGTCGCCGAATGCCGCGCAGGTTGCGAGGCAACCAGCGAAACCGCGTTCTGCGAAAGGTTTTGTATGTGTGTGACGGATGACTTGCTGTCTCAGGGCCTGTTCAACGGCTTTGCTGACGGAAGCATCACCATCGAATCAGACGACCGAATCCCAGCCATCGCCGAGCAATGCACGGTGCAGGCACAGCCATAGGCCCGGCAATCTTCATGCGCGGTTAAGCGCAAGTGGGGATGCAGGCCGCCCCGGACCGGAGACAATGAACGAACGCCGCATTCGGCCAAACGTGATTCCGTGGCCCCCGCTCCTGATTGTCGGGCTGACCGCGCTTGCCATCGCACTGCAGATGGTTTTTCCACTCGATCCCGGATTTGCGTGGTCCAGGATGCTCGGCGCCGTCCTGATCGTTTCAGCGCTGGCGATAGATCTGTGGGCGATGAAGACACTCAACGACGGCCGCACGACGATCCTTCCTCATCGCGGCTCGTCACATCTGGTGACCAAGGGACCGTTTCAGTTCTCGCGGAACCCGATCTATCTTGCGAACTTCATTCTCATGACCGGGCTCGGCCTGTTCTTCGCAAACGGCTGGATGGTGCTGCTGGCTCCGGTGGATGCGGCGCTCACGCATCTCCTTGCCGTCAGGCGCGAGGAAAACCATCTGATCGCGATGTTCGGCTTTGAATATGAAGCCTATTGCAGGCGGGTGCGCCGGTGGATCTGACACGAATCGCACCAGAACCCGCTCGGCCATCCCTACCCGTCAGGTGTTCACCCCGATTTCGGCCAGGCGCGTAAGGCAGGACTCCTCGATGTTGTCGAGCTCGAGCAGCGTTTCCTCGATATCCTTGCGTTTTTGCCTCAGATCTTCCCGCTTTTCCTCGATCTTGCGCATGAGCAGGCGCAACTGGCCCGCCTCACCCGGCGGATCCTTGTAGACCTGAATGATCTCGCGGATTTCGGCCAACGTGAAGCCTATCCGACGCCCTCTCAGAATTTCCTGTATCAGACGACGGTCTGCCGACCGAAACAACCTCGTGCGCCCGCGCCGTTCGGGTTGGAGCAGTCCCTCATCCTCGTAGAACCGCAAGGTGCGGGTCGAGATGCCAAACTCCCGGGTCAATTCGGTGATCGTATAGTATTTATGCACTGAGGTCGGTTCCTGACTCGAAGCAGCGGACACGATATCCCCTGCTTCTTACCTTTACGTATAAGTCAAAAAATCCGTGATGGCCACCTCGCCCGACCTCAGCCGAGCGACAGCCACCAGCCGGCCAGACCCAGGAAGGCGAAGAACCCGACAACGTCGGTCACGGTGGTGACGAAAACCGCCGAGGCGATCGCGGGATCGGCCCCGACCTTGTCGAGCAGCAGCGGCAGGAGAATTCCCGCAAGTGCCGCGGCCAGCATGTTGATCACCATGGCTGCGGCGATGACCCCGCCCAGGCCGCTGCTGGCGAACCAAAGACCGGCAACGACGCCGATGATGGCCGCGAAGAGAATGCCATTGATCAGCCCCACCGAGGCCTCACGGCGGATGATCCGTCCGGCATTGTAGATGTCGAGGTCGCGTGTCGCCAGCGCCCGTACCGTCACGGTCATCGTCTGAGTGCCGGCGTTGCCGCCCATGGACGCGACGATCGGCATCAGCACGGCCAACGCCACCATCTGCTCGATGGTCGCGTCGAACAGGCTGATCACCCATGACGCAAGAATAGCAGTGCCGAGATTGATCAGAAGCCAGCTGAAACGGGACCTGACCGTGGAGGTGATGTTGTCCGACAGTTCTTCATCGCCCACACCGCCCAGGCGCTTGATGTCCTCATCCGCCTCCTCGTGGATCACATCGACCACGTCGTCGATGGTCAGCACGCCGACCAGGCGCCCGTTCTCGTCGACCACGGCAGCGGAGAGAAGGTCGTATTGCTCGAAGAGCTGCGCCGCCTCTTCCTGATCCATCTCGGCGTCGATGCGGTAGCGCGTATCCTCCATCACGTCCTCGATGCGCGCCTGACGCTTGGTCCGCAGGATCCGATCGAGATCGACCGCACCGACCAGCTTGAATGTCGGGTCGATGACGAAGATCTGGCTGAACCGTTCCGGCAGATCCTCCTCCTCGCGCATGTAGTCGATGGTCTGGCCAACGGTCCAGAACGGCGGAACCGCAACAAATTCCGTCTGCATGCGCCGGCCGGCCGTGTCTTCCGGATAATCCAGCGAGCGACGCAGCCGGACGCGTTCCGTGAACGGCAGAGCCGCCAGGATTTCAAGCTGGTCGGCTTCTTCAAGGTCTTCGAGAATGTAGACCGCGTCGTCCGAATCCAGATCGCCCAGCGCCTCGGCGATTTTCGCATTGGGCAATGCACCGACGATCTCGAGCCGGATCGCCTCGTCGACTTCGGTAAGTGCGGAAAAGTCGAAGTCGTCGCCGAGCAGTGACACCAGCGCCTGCCGCTGCTGCTGGTTGATCGATTCCAGCAGGTCGCCCAGTTCCGACTCGTGCAGCGGAATGACATTCTCGCGCAGAAACAGGACATCGCGGTCGGCAATCGCCGCCCCGATCGCGGTCAGGTAGTCCTGGCGGATTGAACCATCCTCGCCATAGATCTCATTCTGATCGGCAACGTCCGCCCCCTGTGCGGGCTTGTTGATGTCGTCGTCGCGGTCAGCGGAGTCGTTCATGGCAATGGCTCGGGAGCTTGGATTGACGGGCAGGTCCGGTTTAACGGATTGGTCAGGCAGATGCCATCGCGCCGCGGTTTTTCTTTGCTCAACCGGCTGGTTGCGGACCCGTGACAATCCCCCATCCGGCCCTGAAATCCGTCCCGGACGCAAGCCAGGCGCAACTTTCCGCGGCAAATATCAATAGACAAGCAAAGCCGAATCAAACTCTAGATAATCAGGCCAAAGTGTAAATCGAGTACAGCAGTGTGAATTGAGTTCCTGGGATCACCTTTTTCGGGAAAAAACCATGACACCCGCACTGAAACTTGAAAGACTGAAGCAAATTCACTCCGAAAGGGCGGCCGAGATCCTTCGCGTCGCGTCAATTCCGGAGGTTCCCCTGAAACGCAAGCAGCATCTCTACTCGTGCCTGAACAATCTGTGCAGGCTTTCGGCGAGACTGTTCGGAGATCTTTCTGCAGAACCGGGAAATCACGATCTGCTGGACGAAGCGGCGAAGATTGATGCAGCGTTGCTGGAGCTGCGCAGGCGCGTCGGCAGCATGATGCCGACACGCGGTCAACTTGCGGCCTGACCCGCTCTGCCTGTCCGTGCCCGGTGACAGCGACGCAGTCACCCGGGGCCAATCATGACAAACGCTTCGGGATCCCGAGCAAGCTTTTCCTGGTGCAACAAGCCGGAGACCGGAAGCGTGGCTCCCCAGAATTCCCTCTCTGACCTCGATCAGGCGTAGAGGACCGAATCGTAGCCGTAGCGCTCGCTGAGCCGGTTGCCCAGAACATGCCTGTGCTTGTGCTCGAAGCTGATGAACTCACTCAAAGTGGTTGAACTCTCCCGCGGCCAAAGCAATTGCAGACGCCTGAGCTTGGTCGGCACCCTGATGCCTGCCGCTTCCGCGCGGGTGATAAGGTCGGCAATATCGTCCCAGGTCTTCTGCATCTCGTGGGCGACGGCGAACTCGATGATGACGGCCTTCTTCTTCTCGTCGGTGGGAGAATTGAGGGAAACATTGTCGAGTTCGACCCGGGCCATCTTGCGCATGTTCAGCGCGTTGGGCAGCAGCCACGCCTCCACGTTCTGCATGTTCTCGGCAACGCTTTCGACAAGTCGCTCGTCGAAATTGCGCATGTCGAAATTGCATCCGGACTCGCTGAGCAGGCGCCGGAGATACTCCATCAGCTTCTTGCTGTCGTTGGGCAGAAGATCGGGATATTTCTGATAGATATCCGCAGCGATACGGCTGCGATAATACGGATTGCGACCGAACTGGCTCAGCATGGATTCGTAGTGTCGACCGGCCATCTTGTCCCGGGCAAGGTCGGATTCGGTGAGTGTGGCGATCAGGCTTTCAAGCGCCTCTTCGCTTACTCCCTGCGGCTGCCAGCGGCCGCCCTCCGCGATCGCGGCTTCAGCCGGCCGGTTGACCGTTTCGCCCAGCGTGCCGTGAAAGGCGTCAAACACCTGGGAGGCTTCGTCGATCTCTTGTGAAACCTGCTTGAGCGCTTGACGCTCGATGGGCCTGAACTGGCCATTGCCCGCACAGAGCATCTCGTAAAGGTCAGGCCGGCTGTGGGACAGCCATTCCCTGAACTCGGCATTGGCCAGCCGGGAATCGATCAGCCGGACCATCTCGGCCAGGGCCGGCAGCTCGTCGCCCGCCGGGCTCAGGCCATTGATCCGGTAGATGCATGTCTGCAGCACCGGCGTCCGGGCCAGCCGCATGATGAGAAACGCAGCCACGATCTGGTCTTCGAGTTGCGGCAACGCAACGAAAGCATCCTCACGGCCAAGAAGGCTGAGCGCCCTGAGCAGCATGTTGCCCTCGCGCGCCGGCTTGATCTCCTTCTGGGTCGATCGGAAATTCGGGTTGATCGCATCGGCAAGGAACCAGGGAGTGGGATCGTTCACGAAATCATCCCAGACGAAGGCAGCGCCCGAATTGGCCAATCCGTTTGCGAGTGCCGACTGAACTTTCAGCGGCACCATGTCGAAGGGCGAATACGGCGCGCCGACCTTGTCGTGGTCGCGGCCCAGCGCAGGCGGCAGAGAATCGAATTTCCCCGGCTCGGCCAGCGAAGACCGCTTTGCCGGCCTGTGGGCGTCGATTTCGGCGATCTTCTTGTGGCTCGAAGTGTAGACACCGCGCAAAAGCTGCAGACCGCTGGTGTTCGCCTCGAAGGCGACAATGCTGTCCGAACTCAGGTACTGCCCGACACGCAGCTTGCGGCCCATCGTATCGTAGAAAACCAGATGATCGCCCGCCGAGATTTCATAGACCGAGAGCTTGGCCTTTTCGCCTTTCTCGTCCATTCCCACATCGACGAAGTAGTCAGGCGCCGAAAGCTCGAACCAGCGGTGTTCCTGCGTCAGGATCTCGATCAGGTTCTGCCCCGCATCGTCAACCTCCGACCTATCCCAGTCGCCAGCTCCGGCGAGCAACTGCCTGTAGGAATCCACCAGATTGTCGCTGATCGACTGGAACGCGCCGGGATCGATATCGATAATGTTGCTCCACTCATTGGCGCGTTGCCGGTTGGCGGACACATGCAGAAAGTAGAGCCCGTGCAGAAGCGGGCGGCTGCCCTCTATCGTCAGGACCGCATTCTGGACCCGATCGTTCTCCACAGAAGCCCGCATGATGGCCGAAGCCTCGCCGTCCTTGGCGACGAATTCGGCTTCGGTGATGTCATAGCCGACGGGGAAGATCTGCAGTGCGTCCTCAAGGTGCGGCACCTCCAGGCGAAAGCTCGAGATCGCCACGACATTGCCCGAGCCATCGTCGTTCTCGGAAGGCCAGCAGGAGAAGAAACCGGCCCAACCGATATGCGCATTGGGTTTCTTCACATGGTGGATCCGCTTGTCGGACCAGACAAAGCGTGCATCGGGCTTGTCACCGTCTTCGTCGGGAAGCGCTATGACGACATTTCCGTAGCGTGCCTCGGCGGCGAGCGTATCGACTTCGCGGATCAGTTCGAAGGTCTTCAACGGACGCGCGGAATTGGATTCGTCTATGAGGAGTTCCACCGAGTGGGTTTCGCGCGGCAGCCGCAGCGCGCGGACGAAACTGTCCCCCGGGCCTACCGAAAAGACATCGACGACAATGCCGGAACGGTTGCTTTCACTATGCGCAGACGGCTTGAGGTGGCAAAGAACCACGACGCCCTTGCGATGATTGACCAGTTGCTCGCCCTTGGAGAAGAAATATCCCAGGACCGCCTGGTTTTCACCGTCCCACGCCAGCCAGATATTGCCGCTGTCGTTTCCGCCCCGATACCCCATTCGACTCTTCCCCGTACTATTCAAATGGTCTACATCTTCTGACAGTTAACTTGAAAACATGACAAAGGGAACGCTGACTTGCCCTTGGATGATAGCAACGACATACATGTGGGCCTGACCGGTCCGGTCAGATCCGGCAAGACCAATCTTTTTGTCGACTTCGCCAAATGCGTCGAATTGAATTTTCATGGATTTCAGCAACTCCACAATATCGAAATCGAGACCGACCGGGCCAACAGGCGGCTGTTGAGAAGTTACTATCGAAACCTGCCCGACGCCACAGAGAGCGTCACGGATATTCGATTTAATCTTAATATCAGTCTGCCGGACGCAAGCGGGACGGAACCTGGCGCGCCCCTGGAGGACAGGCAGTTCACAATTCATGTGCGCGATGCGCCCGGAGAAGCCGCCTTTCCGGAGGAGGACCTGACGGGCCGGACAAATCCGCATGCAAGCAAGCTCAAGGAACTCGACGAGTGGTTTTCGAAAGCCAAGGGGATCGTGCTTGTCATTTCCGCGCTCAATGCGGGCACAGATGCCGGCTTCGAGGCGCTGATCGAGAAGGTGGAAGATTTCTTCGAGCGTGCCGGCAAGCCCGAATTTCAAAAGCTGGAACGCGTTGCGATCGCGATCAGCATGTTCGACCTGTTGCTGCTGCGGTTCGGCAATCGCGCCCGCGACATCGCCACTGAACCTGAAGCCGTGCTTGCGATCCTGCATGCGCATCTCAAACCCGCTTTCGACATCATCAAGGATTTCCGTCCCTTTCCCTCCCAAGAGCGCGAAATCGACCTCAGGTTCATTGCGACATCGAGTTACGGGTTCCATCCGCAACTCGGGTGCCCCAACATCGACACCAAGGCAGAGACGCTCGATCCGGCCAATTCCCGCTTCCCGGTGCCATTGACCCCGGACAATGTGCGCTATCCCTACATGACGGCCGATCCATTCATCTTCGCCGCCCTGGGACTTGATAGCCCGTTCCTGTTTACCCGGGACGAGATCCTCAGCGGCATCATGCGCGACAAGGCGGCTCTCCCGGTTCAGCAAGGTCTTTCCAAGAGCCTGACCACGTGAACCTTTCAACGCCCAACCGATTGCAATGATGCCCCCGATTCAAGGCTGTGCACCCGGCGCTTCTCAAGCCTGGTCTGCGGCTGCGCCAAGCGGCACATCGCCCGCCAGCCAGAACCGGTAGCGATACGCCGATAGCACAAGGCCGGTCACAGCTCCCGGCCCTACTCTTCCTCAACCCGGGTCAGATCTCGCGACGAAAGTTCGGCCTGACAACAACCGGACGGCGGCGGCGCGGGCGCTGGGCAAGATCGGCGTCGATGATCTCGGCCGTCTCATCCGAGGTCGGCCCGGCAGCTGCCGTCTCGTCGTCTGTCTCGTCGACCTTGTCCTGCTCGGCAGTCTTTGAAACGACCGCGTCCCTGGGCTGGGTCGCAGGTGTCGGCTGGGGTGTCTGACCAGCCGCCGGCGTTCCGGCCGGCTTCGGTTCCGGCTGTGCGGGCACGGGCTCGCTTTGTCGGCGGATGCGCTTGCCGATCTCCGCCATTCCGGCCTCCGATATCAGGATCCCCTGCCCGGTCTTGCGCGCAAGCTGACGCCGGATCAGGCTGTCGACGAGCAGACGCATCTGGTTGCGCATTTCATGGGAATATTCCTCGTCGTAGAGCATCGGCAGCCGATAGCCCTGCCTGTCGAAGACGGAGTTCAGGATGATGTTCTTTGCCGCCAGAACCGATTCCGGATCGTCAGGCTTGGCGTCGAGATCGAGCTCGGAAACATCGATATCGTCCTTTTTCTTCCTTGCCTTGGCTGCGATGCTTGCATCCCAGAACAGCTTCGACAGCAGGAGCGACAATTCCTGAAGCAGGGCGAGCAGGGCCGGAAAATAGTCGCGCGCGGACGCGGTCCCATTGAAAAGCGACTGGATCTTGCCCATCGCCGTGCTGATCGGATCCTGTGAAGGGTTGATCCGATCGACGAAGCCCGAGATGTCCTGACGGTACGGGGTCATGTCCATCCCGCCGCTTTCGGCCGCAACGATGCAGTCTTCAAGCACGTCAGACCGCATGGTTTCATAGGCACGGGAAATCGGGCCGAGCCGCTCCGCACCGGAGAGGCCGGCAATGTCACTGCGCAGGGTCGTCACGATCTCCTTGCGCCGGTCGGCCTCGTTGCATGCGAGGCTGTAGGCTGCCTGTTCCGCATCAAGGGTTTCAACCTGCCGGAAAATGGCCATGATCGGCTGCGGCTCGCATGCGGGGATCTCCGAGAAGGACTTAAGGTCTGACAGAACCTCGGAGACCACCGTGCAATAATCGGCAGTCTGCTTGAACGTGCCCTGGGACGGTGTGTCGATGAAGGCGTTCACGCTTTGCAGGAATCCGTCGGCATCCAGCGTGTACCCGCTCGCAACTCCTTCGTTTGCCTGCACAGATGCGGCCTTGAGTTCCTGCTCCAAGGAGCCAAGTTCCGCCCGGAGCGACGCCTGCTTCTGACGAGCAGCCTGAAGCTCCTGAACCGCAGCCTCATAGGCCTTGCGTGCGGCTTCGGTCGCCGCACGGGTTTCGGCCAGCTTTGCGCCAATCGCGTAGTAGCAGGTTCCCTCCAGACCGCCGCCAGTGCCTGCCCTGCGCCTGCGGTTGCAAGCCGGATCATCGACCAGTTGGCTGGCGAGGCCATCGGCAAGCAACACGCCACGGCTTCCCAGTGGCTGGTCGGTATCGCCTTCCTCGTCACGCAAGGCTGTTTCGAGCCTGCCGACTAGTTCGCCTGTGGCCACCCATTCCGCCTGGCGGTCCGCGACCGCCTTCTCGAGGTTTGCAATCTGTGGCGTGATCCTGAGGTTTTCGGTCTGCAGCGCGCCTTGCTGGTTCTGCAGCTGGATCTGACGTTGCTGCAGTTCGTTGATCTTTGCAGCGATCAGCGTCTCCAGTTCGACGGCGATTTCCTTCTTGGTGTCGCGGTCACGCAGTTCATCTGCCAGCGCAGCCATCTGCGCCGAGTAAGTCCGGATCACCTCGTCATTTAGCAAGGCTTCCCTCTGGGCGGAATGGCTGCGATTGAGATCCTGGTCAATTTCATGGGCGTAAAGCCCCATCTGACGCAGGTTGGTCTCCGCATTGGCAAGATCGGAGCCCCCCACGGTCAGGAACTGCTGATGGTAGGAGGCAAAGGAACAGATCCAGCAAATCGCCACCGCAACCAGGTAGAAAGGGGTAACCAAAGCGACCTGGGTCATCTTGTTGGACGAGATCCCGTCGCCCAGAACGACCGAGGTAAAGGCGAGAAAGCCGACCGCCAGCGCGGTGATCCCGATCCATGCGTAGGATTCGGTCAGAAACAGCCGCGCCCCTCCGCTTGTCGCGTAGGCGGTCATGAAAAACGCAACGGACGCAAAAGCAATGATCAGAGTCTGCTTGAGGCGTGTTGCATTGAGAAGGGAATTGCCATCTTCCGTTGTCTTGTCCATTGTCGCGCCTGCTCTCTCGTTGTGAATTCTACTCGATGTTATCCCCGGCGTCGCGGCGGGGTGCGGGTTGTCAAAACGGGGGCCTTCATGCCCGCCAGCCGTGCGGCGACGAGGATGACCAGCGCCGCCGGGATCGCCATGAACAGATGATGGCTCGTGCCGGCCGACAGCCATGTCATCGGTTGCCCCATCACCGGCAGCAGGCCGAAGGCATTCGACCACGCCAGGATCCACTGCAGCAGGAAGAGCATGCCCGATCCGAGCGCGATCAGTGCCAGGGCCTGGTCGGCTCCGGTCTCGACCGGATCTCGCGAGCGTTTGGCCTGAAGGCGCAAATAGAGCTTGATGACCAGAAAGATGAAAATCGCCTGCAACGTGATCAGCAGGATTGCCGCCGCGTTGCCGTGGCGCGTGGTTATGTAGGTTGCGGCAAAGTCGCTTTGCACAACAGGAACACAGTGCGGCCGCACCGGCCCCTTGAGCGTCGAGGGCGTGCAGCGGAGGGTTTCGGCGGACGGTTCGGCATCCTCGCAGTCCAGGCCCAGTCCCGAGGCAATGCCCTCGCTCAACCAGGACACGGCCTCGCCTATGTGATAGGGCGCGGCGATCAATTCCGGGCTCGGTGCGCAGGGGGCGTTGGCGAGCGTGGCGCGCGAGCGCAAGACGTGAAAATTCATGTCGCGCAGCACAAGTGGCCTGGGCTCGGCCGTGCCCGGATCTGCCCCGAAACGCAGATCCGACCAGCTCATGAGCCGTTCCACCGGGAGCCGCCGGCCCTCGCCCAGAACCTTTTCGAGCTCCGCGATCTGTGTCTCGGGCCGATCGAACCACGACCAGTGTTCAACGCCGAGACCGGCCTTGGCAGGCACATCCTGCAGCGCCACGGCGAACACCACCGCGACAAGAGGCGCCACCACGGCCATTCGTGCCAGAGCGCCGTTGACCCGGTTTCCGAGCGCAATCCCAAGGGCGATCATGAAGAGCCCCCCGCCGGCGACCAGGAGTATGAGCATCTCCTGCCGCGCGAGCGCCCACGCCCCCATCACCGCGAGCGGAAGTCCGAGCAGGATGATCAGGACTGCACGGCGTCGGGTCAGGGTCCTGATCAACAGCAATGCGACAAGCACAAGACCCGCCGCTGCCGCAGCCATGTATTCGGGTGAGCCTGTGACTGCAGTCCATGCCTGCTCCAGCTGTTCCGGCGGCACGACCGGGGCAAGAACGATGGCGCCGAACAGCAGCAGCAGCAGGGCAAACTGCGCCAGGCTGATCCTCAGGTCCGAGATCTGCGGCACGAAGGACAGCGGGATGCGCCGAATGTCGCCGAGATCGTCGCCCTCCTCCTCCCTGATGCGCCAGCCGATGGCCATGACGCCGACGATGCCGGTTATTGCGGCAACAGAGGCGATGATGATGAGCGGCGAATAGTCGGACTTGACCGCCGGAACGAAGAGCAGCGCCACGATGAAAAGCGAGGACAGCACAATTGCGATCAGGGTGATCCCGAACCAGGCTTGCGCGAGCAGGCGGGCGCGGATCAGCCATTGCGCCAGCGCTGCTCCGAGAAGCACCACGATGGCGAACTTGCCTGCCTCGACCGGTTGGATGGAGCCGCCGAGCCCGGTCTGGTTGCCGAGGAAGAACCAGGCCGCAAACAAGGCGAAGACGATTGCGAGAAGCCACAGTGTCGGCGACGCCAGGGACGGCCGCCCTGCGAAATCATTGCCGATCCGCAGTTTGAGCGCCGTCGGGGAAACCACCGTCAGTGCAATGACAAACAAGGGCAGCACATCGAGCACCGCGAGCTTGTGCTTGACGAAGAAGCGCTCCCAATCGGTGTTTGGTCCCTCTGCGCTCATGGTGAACATCGAGATCGAACTCAGCGCGATGATTGCGGTGAGAACGAACCAGAGAGCTGCCAGGTTGGAGCCGCCGGAACGGTCCAGCATCACAACGATGGTCGCGCACACCCAGGTTGCTCCAAGCCCGTAGAACATCCAAAGGGAGGCATCCGGAAGCTCGATGAAGTTCCGGCCGATCGCGACGATGTCGGGGAGAACCGCCAGCACGAGGACGAACCCGGCAGCCAGGCCAAGAAGGACCGCCTTGAAGATGCTGCCGTTCGCCCGCCAGATCGTCACACTCGGCACAACGAGAATGACAAGCAATGACAGGCAGATGGCCGCACTTCTTGCCAGAACTTCGGCGCTCACGAGGCCCTCGGTGCTGCTGACGAACAGGCGATCGAGCGTTGACGGCCAGTTCTGCTGCGAAACCTCGACGCCTACCCCCTCGGTCGGGGTGTTGGGCGAGCTGTCCAGAAGTGGCGGGCAATCCTCGGTCGTCGCCGCATCCACGCGTGCCGTGGCCGTTTGCGGGCAGCCGGCTTCATCGAAGAGGGCGATCCGGCGTTCGGGCCGGACGTGAACCTCCCAGGTGCCGGCTTGGGTGAGCCAGGCTGCAATCGAATGACGGGTTTTGCCGGCGGTGAAATGGGTTACGGCGGGATGTTCCAGCGACCCGGTGGACGCCACCGGAAACTCGATGCCGTTGCGGCCGAAGTGCCTGCGAACGCGCTCACCATTGATGCGGGTCTCGAAGCTCACCGGCACAAGCGCAGCTTCGCGGTAAATGGAGACGAAGAGGCGGCCGTCCGAAAGGTTCTTTCGAATGATGAACTCAAGCTCGGGATTGGCACGGGGCATGGCCACCAGGGCATAGCTGTACATGGTGCAGTCGACGTCGCCGCCGAGAACCGCAAGCGTGGTTTTTCCGCGACGCTTGAGCATCCCGTCCATGCCGAGCGGCTCCAGCAGACCGGCAACCAGACGCGTCGCCTCCGCACTGACGCCATTTGCCTGCCTGATCAGAGCGGATGCGGGACTTTGTTCATAACAGCCCGGCGCGCGTTCTCCGTCGACAACCAAGTCCGCCCCGTTTCCGGACACCACGGCGGAACTTCCCTTGCCGGTCCAGTCCTCGACGGAGATGTCCAGCTGGTCGTTATCCGCCACGGTGATCTGCACGAACTGCGCCCCGGCCGACAGCATCGTGACGGCCCCTTTCTCACGGGAGATCTCGTAGCGCTCGCTTGAACCTTCCTCTGTTTCGCCCCCGAATTCGACGTTGAGATTGCGCAGTTCGGCAACCCGGCTGATCCAGAGCGTTCCGTCATCGGAAGCCCTGAGCCGGACATGCCTGAGTTCCGCCGAGCGGGCGCCGGCCGGCTGAAGCAGTTCGGCCCGTCCAAGTATCGCCTCGCTGCCAGCGGGAATGGTCAGTTTCAGGTCCCGCAGCGCGCTGAAGTGCGGTGCACGTTCTGCCGCGAAATGGATGGCGAACATCCACCAGAAGATCACGGCCATGGTCGCCAGCCCCAGAAGCAGCCGCATCGAGATGCCGACCCCCACGGCTATGGACCGCAGCCGTTTCATGTTCCGGCCTCGTACAGGGCCATGACGAAGTCGCGGACGATGGGACCGCAAACCGAACCGCCGTAACTGGGCGAAAAGGCCACGCGGCAGGCGAATGCAAGTTTCCGGTCAATCCCCGGCAGGCCTTCGACCGGATCGACATAGCCAACCAGCCAGGCGGCGTAGGGACCGTCTGCAGGCGCGGTCCCGTGGGTGAACACCGGGGCGGTGCCCGTCTTTGCATAGATCGAGTTGCGCAGGTTCTCGGGAACCTTGGCGAATGCACTGCGCGACGTGCCGCCGGCATTGCGCACCACGGCGGCCATGCCATGGCGGATTTCGTCGAGGAACTGGTCGGCGAGTGCCTGGTTCTCTGGAGAGGTCACGAGAATCGGTTCGCCTTCCAGGGGATCCGTCCCCGCACCGCGCTGCGCCTTTGAAACCACATGCGGGCGAACGATACGTCCCGTGGCCACCGACGCTGCGATCGAGGCCATCGCCAGAGGGCTTGCGGTAACGCTCAGCCCGATACCGCCGCGCGCAAGCCGCAGACGGCGTGGTTCTCCGGGCGGCACCGGCAATCCGGCCTCGACGATCAGGGGACTGGCGCGCCCGCGGCCGGTGGCCGGGTAGTTCACATCGAGAATGTCGAGGTCGCTTCTGGCCTCGACGGCTTCGGCGCTGCGCTCGGCAGGAAAAAGCCGCTCCGCGGTCTTGGCCAACAGAAGGTCGGGCACGGCGTCGGTATGCTCGAAGCCGGTTTCAGGATCGAGCAATTTGTCGGCATCAAGATACATCGCGATGCCTGCGAAATAGAGGTTGGAGGACCGCTTGACCGCCTCGCAAAGCCCTGCTCGCTTCGCAGCAGTCGTGCCGCAACCGCTTTCGTTGCCGGTCTCGAGGATATGGGAGATGCCGCTTCGCGCACCCGAGGATGAGGAAGAGTTGCCCATGCAGAACACCACCCCGCCGCGTGCCCCCGGAATCGGCAGTGCATTCATCTTCTTCGGATCGCGGATATCGTAATCCGGCTTGCAACGCCCGTTGAAGGATGGCCGTGTTGCGGCAATTCCGAACAGATCGGCCATTTCGAGCGGGCTCTTCCTGCCGAGAAGGACATCCTCGAGCGTCTTGTCGCCGGTGTCGAGAACATGCTGGCTTGCGGCCAATGCCGTCACCAGCTTGAACGCCGACCCGGGCGTGCCGCGAAGGTCATAATTGCGCCAGCCATAGGCTGCCAGCGGGCTCTTTGCCGACGCGGTCAGTTCGAGGGTTTCGATGTCCCAGGCCGACATTCCGGTGCGCGGTTGCGGCAGGCTTGCCAGCGCCAGCACGTTGCCGGCCCGGTCGCCTTCAGCGTCCATGATGATGAGGTCGGCCCGCCGGCTGCAGCGTTCCTCGCCCTTTGGACAGGTGAAATTCCTGACCAGCGCGTCAAGCGCCTTTTCCTGGTATTCGGGAACAATCGTGAGCTCCGGATCCTCGCCTTCTTCGGTCTTGCTCAAGGCTGCGGCCACCGAGCCGGAATCCCCCGTCCCGAGACCCAACAGACCGCCAAGCCCCATCTCAAATGCCTTCTGCGTGAGCGCGCCCTGCGAATCCAGAACCGTCAGACCGCTGATCTCCAGTCCTTCAATCGGTTCGGATTGCCGTTCGACAGTCTGGTTGTCAGGCACATGCCAGTCGAGTTCACATCCGGTGTCATCGAGGCCAGTCGCGGACTTCCGCGCCGCAAAGCCGGCCAGATCGCAGGCCACCCGGACCCGTCCGAAGCCGAGCGTGACCTTCTGGCCGTCTTCCACGGCCTTGCCCTGATCGAGCTTGCTGAGGTACCGCCGCAGTGTGCGGTCGATCCTGATCGACGGCTCGACCAGGAGTTCCAGCGAAACCGTTTCTCCGCTCTTGCCGGTGACGGTCAGCAGCGAACCCGTGGGTCTGCCACGGGGGCTTTCGCCCTCGCAGCGCTGACGGTGGCCGATGCCGCGGCTGTCGTCGGCACAGAAGATCTGGAGCGATGCGGACCTCCGGTTCCCGGCAGCATCGGATATCGTGGACGGCTTGATCCCGGTCTCAGGCCTGACAGCCGTACCGTTGATCAGGATCGCGCGCACGGCGCCGATGGTCCGGATCCGGATTGGCAGATCGCCAAAGGTCATGGAGGTCTGGAACCGGTATTCGCCGGTTTGCCCGGTCTGGGTGTCGATCACCGGGGCGATGACTTTCCAGTCGCCATAGTAGCTGTCGGTCTCGCTCGCCAGAAACGCATAGTCGAACTTGGAAATCGTGGCCGTGGAGATTGACTGCACGGCCCGACCGTCTGCCGCCACAGAGGCTTCCCAGGTGTTGGGGAGGCAACGGGCCGGAACGAAAAGACGCGCATGGCTGACGCCATCGGCACAGGCAACACCATCGGCGGACCTTGAGGCGGCGTCAGCCTTCCGATTGTCGGAGATCGCAACGATGCGGTAGCTCTGATTGAATGCGGCTACCTGCTCGCGAATGCGCTCTCCCTGGGCGGATTCACAAAGTTCACGGACATATTTGCGCCCGGCTTCCCCGGCGGCTCCCCCCGCGAGGCTGACCGTCTCCGGCGATCGCAGCGCCAGTGTGTTGCACGGTGCATGTCCCAGCGCCACGGAAACACCGTCCCGGATCGGCCAGATTGCGCCGCCTTCGACGAGAAAATCGAACGTGCTCGCATCAAAGGCCAGAGCGCTGGGAATTTGCACGCGCTGCATCCACACGCGGTTAACGTTGACCGTCTGCGCAAAATACAGGGCTCCGATGTAAAGCCCCCCCGCAAGCGCCGCCAGCACTGCAATCCTGCCCGGAAGAGTTGCCGCCAGACGCGATCTCATTGGCTCAGCCCCCGCTCGAACGGCACAAGGACCAGCGGACCTATCACTTTCCGCTTCTCGCCCGGGGTGAAGGCTGAGACGGGCATGCCTGAGCATTTCTCGGCATAGGCCTCTCCGAGCGACACGACGCTGTCTCCGAAGGAAATTCGGCCGCATTGATCCAGCCAGTCGAGGTGAAATCCGCCGAACGACTGGAAGGCGTCCGAGAAGATTGCCTTTTCCGGTTCCTCGGGCAGATCCAGATACCCGAACGGCTGCCCGTCTGCGCGACCAAACTCAACGATGTTCTTGTCGATCTTCCGGCATTTCAGCCCCACGCTTCCCGCGCTCTTGAAGGGCTTTCCCGTCTGGCCCCACTCGTACACATATTGCTCGCCCGTGGTGCAATCCCAGACGAGCGAGACCCGCGGCACCTGCAACGCATATGCGGTGAGGATGTTGTCCCGATCGAGATCGATCCACAGCCTGTCCACGTCGTGATGGCGAAAGTCATTCAGGTCGAACAACAGCGAGGTGATCGCGGCGTTGCACCCGTTTCTCGGCGCCCAGTGCATTCTCGACCGGCGCGCGTCGACCGACAACTCAAGGCGGCCCGGAACCTGTGCCGTGGCGACAAAGTCGATCTTCCAGGCAATGTCGCAATGACTGTCGCGGCTCACGATCCGGCTCGGCACCGGTTCGTTGCCGTGACTGCTGGCAAACGACAGTTTCGCATCGACGCCTGTGCAGAATGGCTCTTCCCCGTTTGCCGCCGGCATCGCATCGCGATTGATGAACAGGAACGAGGACTGGACCTCGTCCCCGAGATCAATTTCGGCGTGAAGCAGGCCTTCACCGGTTCCGATCACCAGCCCGCCCTGCCCCTTGTAGACGCCGGCCGGACGACCATCGAGCAAGCGTGGCTCGGAATACACATCGCGGTTGGCCGGATCGGGATAATAGCGGATCCATCCGATCGGCCGCTCGCCCCGGCGAGGTACGAAAATGCCTTCTCCCAGGTACATATTGACCTGATTGGCCGGCAAGGCCGGATTGACCATGCAATCGACACGGACGCCGACGGTCGGATCGAAATAGCCCTTGAGAGTCGAACCGAGGCTTTCGGATATTCTCTGCTCCAGCCCGGTTTCGGAAGCCGTGTCGCACACCCCCCCGGGTCCTGAAACAAAGGCGAGGTGCTGAAACGCAACCTCGACAATCTCGCTGCCGTTGCCGGTCCCGATCACCAGCTTGTCGGTGATGTTGTAAAGAACCTCGTCGACCGACCCGCGCGAAACGCCGAACAGGCCGGATCTTGCGCCCGGCGACGGCTTCCCGCCGACAATCCAGGGAAAGTCCTCATCGTTTCCGCCGCGCCTTGCGCCGAGCCAGGCAAACAGGCCGCTCTTGGGCATGGCAAAGACCTTGCGCCGCCAGAACGCCTGGCTGTCGCGCAGGTCAACCCGCGCCGGGATCATGATCACCGGACGATCCGACTCGTCGCTAAACCGAACAGGGTTGCCTAATGTCATTCCAAATTCCGTGCCTTACCAGGATCGATCGAGGATCAGTATGCGTGCATTCTTGTGTCCGTTCGGCCCGCTCCACCCCGGACGTTCGCAGTCGATCACGAGCTCCTCGCCGCGCTGCGGGGCGCTGAACCGCGTATTGACCGCAAAGGCCGCGGTGCGGACCCGCGGAATGTCGCGGAGCCGTTCGCTGTCCTCGGTCGTGAACACGCAGTTTTTCGCGCTCTCGACGGAAAGCGGGCGGGGCGCGAACACATTTACCTGGTTGCGTCTGAGCAAATCCATGAGCGCATGCCCTGCAACGCCGTATGCGTCGGACTCCGGGTGATCCGGGAAATAGGTTTCAAGCCTCCGCCAAAAGCAGAAGAGCTTGTCGAGATCTCCATTTGCGAGAGCCGGCAACGGATCAATCCGACCGGTCGCTAGCCCCTCCACGAGATCGATTATCCTGGCGTGGGCGCGGCTGACTTCCTCAGCGCCTTCTCTTGAAGCAAAGTGCGGCGGCTCGCAGGCGGCGAGCGCCTTGTGGGCGGCGGCAAGCAGGGGTTCGCGCGGCGCGTCGGGCCGCACGCGGTCTGCCGGACCATCGGCGCCGGCGGTTTCGCTCCGGAGCTTTTCCTGCCAGTTTTCCGGAAGCCTGCCATTCGCGGTCCAGCCGGTGATGTTGGCGACCTCGTTTCGGAGCTTGCCGTTTTCCTGGCGGACAGAGGACAGCAGCTTGCTGTTCCGCCGCAAGCGGATGGAAAGGCCGACCACGATCCCCACGACCACGATCAGCAGAAAAACAAACAGGACCTGTGCAATAGCGGATGTGAACTCAATACCAAACACAACCTTCCCCGTCCTCTAGGTGCCTGCCAGGCGACTTCGCGGTTGCCGGACGATGATGTCGCCGACGGTGAATTCGACTTCCGCATTCCGTCGCTTCCAGGAAATCTCCACATTCTGGTCCTGGCCGCCGGCAAGTCCGCCGGGCTTGACCTGCGACTGGTCGACAACCACCTTTTGCCCGAAGATCCCGAAAAGCCGGACGATCTCGTCGCGGGTGATGTCATTGTCCGACCCGACGTCATCGAGACCCGGCAACACACGGCTCAGCCATCTGTTGGGCAGGAAACGCACGATCTTGTTGCCTTCGGAGCGGGACCTCGTGTCGAGGTACTCGATCTCCGAAACGACACCGCGTCCGTCGTCATGGAGCACCAGGGCATAGGAGTGATCGGCGCCGTCGGTGATTTCCAGCCCGGATGTGGCGAGCCTGGCTGCCCCATAAACCGTGGCATTCTTCATGTCGTCCGCGCTGAAGGGACGCTGCGGGACGACGTCGACCGGCTGCCCCAGCAACTGGGCGGTTCGCCCGATTCCGTTGAAAATCGAAGGCCAGAGGCTCGCCCTGCCCGTCACAACCCATTGCGGATCATCGAGCCCGAGCCGCCGGGCCTCCCTGATCAGCATGGCCGGGACCGCATAACCGAGGGTGCGCGCCACGGTCTTCGGGTTCCTGCGGGACGGGTTCTCCACCGGCTCGTCCGCATCGAGCAATTCCGGCGAGATCTCCATCCAGACCGACTGCCCGCCGCTCGGCATGGTCCGGACGCAGAGATGGACGAGCTCGTCGGATCCCGGGATCGCGGTGCGGCGCTCGCTCAATGGCTGGCCCGGCGAGGCGCTTCGCAGGATTTCATTGAGCTCGACAGCCAAGGCGCTGCCCTCGCCGTCACGGGCCCAACGGAACTCGCCCTTTGTCCCTGCCCGCTCCATCAGCGTCTCCGAGAGCACGCGCTTGGCCTGCTGGATGCGTGGAAGCAACATGGTCTTAAGGGCCTCGTCGCGCAGGAAGCGGTGGTCGAGTTCAAGATCCTCGAAAACCGGATCGGCGGCGGAAAACAGTTCACGCAGATGATAGGTCAGCGTCGCGAGCAACGCCTCGTCGAGATTTGCGCCGCCGATGGTGGCCCCGAAATGCGCGTAGACCTTCCAGCTCTCGATGCTGTCGTGGCGCATCTTGACCTCGATCAGGCTCGCATCGACGGTGCTTGCCCCGACATCGATGCAGGCGAACATCCGGGTTCCCTCATAGCGCTGCTCGGAGCGCGAGATCCCGAAATAGGCAGCCGACAGCGCCTCGGGAATCAACTTGGGTTCCCGCGCCGAGCGGAAATCAGGCGCTCCGGTCAGGCCGGTGGCGAAGGCCCTGGCGGCGTTCTTGTAGAGCTGACGCTTGTGATGCGCGATCCCGCTGGGATGCGTGACGACGACCTGAACATCGCTGTCGGCGCTTTCCAGCCATTGATCAAATCGTTCGTCGCCCATCTCGGTTGTCACCGGGCCATCGAGCTGGTCATGCGCATGAAATAGCGAATTCGGAATGATGTAGGAGCCAAGCTCGTTGAAGGCATCGGCGGTGAGCGCCGAGAGATTGATCTCGCGCGTGGCCTGAAGGCCGTTGGCTGTGCGTTCGATGACGGGCTGCTTGATCCGGTACTTGAATTCGGGGTCCGCATTCATCAGCATCCGCTTTAGATCGGGGATGACGATGGTCTGAAGGTGAAGGTAGGTCGAGGCTTCGTCGTCGGAGATGAAATTACGGTCAACCGGTATGGAGACATCATAGGTGCGGTTGAACAGGCTCATGCGTTTTTCGGCGGCCTGGAGCCGGGTTCCGACACAGGACAGATTGCCGTAGGAGAGCGGCGCCTTCCGCGAGCGCAGATGTCGCGCCGGGTTCAGGCCGATGGTCGAGGGAATCAGGGCGTTCTGCCACCGTTTCTTGTTGGGATCATATTCTGCATGCGCACCGGCAAGGCTGTAGGCATAGGATCCAAGCGGGATCAGTTCGCGCGCAAGGTTGCGTTCGACCCGGCCGAACCAGGCGGCAATCGCGGAAGCGCCGTAATCGAGGCAGATCAGGAATTTCGGATCACGCTGCCGCAACACGATATCGACACTGATCATTCCGTATTTGTGCTCGAAGAGATCATCCTCTGCGACGAGCGACACACCGGCCCTGACCTTCAGGCGGCGCGCTTCGAAACGAACGAAAAGCTGGTAGCGGTCAATGTCGCCGGTTTCGTCAAGCGTCGTGTTGTGGAAAGGGATCCGGATCTTCCCCCCGGTCTCGGGGTCAACCTCGATATCCTGCACCAGCTTGAAATCGTCCCGGCTGGTCAGGTTGGCCTTCTCGCCCTCCGGCAGGATATGCGCATGGGCGACCACATCCCAGCTGTCGTCGAGAAACACCACGTCGAACTCGATGGTGTCGCCCAGTTCAAACTGCACCCCGCCGCCTGAAATCGGCACCGAGAATTCGAGCGGAAACCGCTCGGCAAACGGCGTAAGGCTGCGCACCATATTGGGTACTGCGGAAGCATCGCGATACTTGAGCGACAGGATCTCGCCCTGCCTGAGTTGCAGGTCGAAGTGATAGACGCCGGAGAGCGGCGCCTGGTTTTCCTCGCCGAAAACGCAGGTCCAGTCGAACTGCATGCGCAGCACGTCCGCGCCCTCGGCTACATCGAAAACATCGTTGATCGAAACTATGCAGGCGATCGACACCTCGTCGCCCGACCGGAGTTCGCAGGCCACCCCGGTGGTCGAGCGGGTCTTGACCTGGCCCAGACTGAGGGTGGCGGCGACTTCCCTGACTTCATCATCGACGAGGCAACTCAGCCGCCCGGTCACCAGGGCGCCGGTGGGCGGTCCGCCGAATTCAAGCCGTGCGAAGGGTTGATTGACATTGATTGAAAACAGGTCGACCTCGTCCTGATCCTGTTTTTCAACCCGGCTGAGTTCCGGAATTGCAACCTGGCGTGCCTGAACGACCGGCGGCTGCCATTTGAGGGTCTGGATCTTCGGCCGGAGAATTTCCGCCTTGAGGTTCTGCGATTTGCCGTCGGCGCTTTTGGTCTGCAACGTCAGGGAAAGCATGAAGACGTCGCGGGAGGCGTGAAGGATCTCGTCTTCGGTCGGCTCGCGCGAACACTCAAGTACCAGTTCGGCACAGGTGCTTGGTTCAAGGTCGCATTGAAGCTGCGTTTCGCCCCCGCCCTGCGGTCGCAGCGCCGCGTTCAACCACGGGGCTTCCTCGATGTAGCCAGCCACGGAGACTTTCAGTTTCTCGCCCGGCTGAAGCTTGGAATGGCAAAGCGTTGCAACCACCGAAAACCGCCCCAGATCACCGATCACGGAACTGTCCTCGACACGCAGTTGTGTCATCTTCGGGTTACTTAGATCCCAACTCAACATGAAAGATCCAACGCCAAAACTCACCCCTCACTATCGATAGAGGATATAGTTTATGGGTGGCTAACGCAACAACACGAAGACATGAAGCTGGGGTAAGGTGAATCGTTAAAATGCAAACTAATTGTCTGAATTTGTTACAGTTGCCACTTCAGCGGAATCGGCTCGCTGCCGATCTTCCGTTCCAGACTGTCATGCAGGCCGGACGTCTGCCTGATTTCACGTTCGTTCGGGGAAACATCCGGTTTTCCGCATGAGATTGCGTCCCTGAGCGCGCGCAGATCCGGCGCCTCGATCGCGCTTCCTACGTGGCCCGGAAAATAGCTCACCGCACCCGGTGTGAGCGCCGGATCAAGACCGATATTGAGGATGAACTGGTCCGCATCGCCTTTTCGAAGCGGGAACTTGCGCGGCAAGGAGGCTATCACATCCAGATCTGCTGCAATCAGGGCGGAAGGCGGTTGACGCTCTTCCTGGGCGACAGCCCGCGAAACGGTCCAGCCGACCCTCTTGGTGATCGCCTGATAGGCAGATCCGAGCTGGATCTGGCGAGGCCGGCTCAACTGATCGAACCAGTCGACGTCACGCGGCTGAAAGGGAGGCAGCTTGGCGGTCTGCGGCGAAGGTGGCTGGGTCTGTTCGAAGACAAAAGGCTGAACCGTCAGTTCCCGTTCAGCCCAGGCGAACAACCCCTGCGGGATCTCATCCCAGTTCCCGATCCCGAGAAGCACAATCGTTCGCGAGAGAAGAAACTGCCTTCCGCTTTCCCCCTCGCCTGCTTCGGGACGGTACCGCATCCGCATGATCGCCAGCCCCTCACCGACAGCCTTCACGATCAGCGCGCCCCGCTGGGTGAAGGCGGGATCGATCATGCCGGAATTCAGGTTGGCGCTGCCGAGAAAGTTGGCCGGCACGAAATGCAGCGGGTTCTCAATTCCGAGCGTGACCAGATTGACGCCGTAGACGGCGCTTTCGCGCAACGGCCCATCGGAAGACCGCACCGGCTTGCCGTAGCAGACTTCCTCGAAGAAAAGAGTGTCGGTCTGTTCAGATGGGGATTTCACGATGCGCTTCCTCCACAAGACTGCCGCTGCGATTGTTATCGTTGCTTGATCTCGATATTTCGCCACCATGACGCAGTGCGTAGCGGTAAGCCAGACGACCTTGTTTCAGAAAAAGCCGCAGGTTCACCTTGTTGCGAACGGAGTCTCCAAACAATACAAGACATCAAGAAATCAAAAGCATCGCATGATGCAATATCCGCGATTACGGCTGTTTATTCAATCAAGTTTCTGCACTTACACGCCTTTGGGGGTACCAAAGCTAATTCATTGAACCGTTTGCAATCGGTAGCCGGACAGGATGTATATTGCGCCGGCATTGTATCCAGACCGGAGATCGTTATCAGCGGTAATTACGATGTCATCGTATCCATCTCCGTCCCAATCAGTGGCATCCCAATGGTGGTAGGGTGGAGCCAATTGCGACATCATCGGACCGGCAATTTTCTGGATTCGGAGGTCTTCTATGCTTATGTCCATGCCGACTTCGATGTCCTTGCCATATAGAATGTATAATGCTCCCGCCTCATTCATATGGCGGTGCCCGCTAAAAGATAGATCGGGAATTCCATCGTTATCTATGTCACCTGCAAAGGGTGACATGGTCGTGGCTATTCCATCGTGGTCTGAAAACCGCGAGGATCCATGGATTGTCGCTATCGCGATGCTGGACAAACTCGCATTTGGGCTAGATTTTGCAAGCAGCGCTCCAGACACGAGAACAGCACTATCGAGTTCAAGTGAGACGTCTTCCCCCAAATGTGTCTGGCTGATCCAGAAATCTTCAAACCCGTCGCCGTCGAAATCACCGCGCCCTCCGGGAAGTGCCCATTGACCGGCAAGGCCTTGAATGCACCCCGAGCCCGGAACGATATTCCCCTCTTCATATCTGAACGTTTTGAATCCGCAGTGCATCCGCAAAGCAATGCTGTCTTCGCCTTTGTTCCGGCCTGGAAGCACGACCAGAGAATGGCCAGAGTTGGTTGCAGTACTCTCGGCCACAACTTCTTGATGCTCCGCAACAAGACTTCCATTCTCGAACCGTTCAACAATTAGGGTCCTGTCCTGAAATCGCACTAAGCGAACACCTCTATCTGTCCGTATAAAGACCGATTCAGCTCCAATCCATTTGCTGCCGAGAGCGGATTCGTAATTGTGTGATGATAAATATAGCAATCCGCCAAATGTGAAATCACCCTTACTGTCTCCGTCAATATCCAAAGCCCCCCACGACAACGGTGCGAAATGCCCCTCCCTTGTGAGATGTGCATAGCCGTTTTCAACGACGTGCGATTCCGATATCCCCTTCTTTGTGACAGGACAAAGATCGCCATCCAGGGCACGCATGATATCCGAGGGCGTTACAAGCGCATCAAAACTCTGACCCTCGTGATAGTCCACTGCACCACCAAGGTATGAAACGCTATAGAAACTCGGCTTGTCTGCGCCAATCAAAGGTAGAAAACGGGCTCCGAAAAAGGGCCAACCCTTGTCGACAGTTCCACCGGTAGTGCCGGGACAAATCGTCCCGATCCGGATGTCTTCCACACGCACGAAATCGTCGATCTCTCTTGCAAATATATCGTTTACGCCCGGCGTTGCGACCCCGTTTTGCAGATACCTCAACGTAGCCATAAACTCGGCAGCTTGCCATCTCATGAACTCGTCGGAGGACGCCTGCTGAATGCACCCCATCCAGACAACCAGAATTGATCCGAAAGCAGAGCACATTTTCATTTGGACCCTCCTGTCCTCTCTCGAAGATAAATCTAAATCAGGATAGAATTGTAAGATCGCTGACCCGCGCCTAAAAGCCGGACGACCGCTTTGATCTTTAGATCAAGTAGGAGTGATTCTCGAAATTGATACAGACTTTGACGGCAGAGGCAGCGGACAATCGCGCAATCATCGGCACTTAGGCCATCTGACCAAAACAAGGCTTCCAATCATCTCATACAATGAAGCTGAAAGGAAAAAATGGTGCGGTCGAGAAGACTCGAACTTCCACGGGTTGCCCCACAGCGACCTCAACGCTGCGCGTCTACCAATTCCGCCACGACCGCACGTGGTAGAGCCGAAACCTGTCCGGCGCGCTGCATGTAGCAAATGGACCTGCGCTGCACAAGCGGATTCATGACAAATTGCACATCCCCGTACAGCGAACAACGCGGGGCCGATTTTTCCCGGCTTTTCAAGGGCTTTGATCGCCAAACAAGCGTGTGGGAAGGCATTCAGCAATCGCAATGACGAGAAAACAATTCCGCTTTCCCGGCGAATGCGATAGATCGGGCCGGAAAACACAGGGCATGGCCACGAGCACCGAACAACGGACGCGAATCTTGAAATGAACCAACGCGATTCATTGGAAACCCGCTTTTTTGCCCGGGAGAGCGCCCCGGCAATACGCTGGCTCATTGCCGACGGGCTGACGCCCTACCCTGACGCGGTTGAATTCATGGAGCGCGAGGTTGAACGGATCGCAGCCGGCGATGCCGACGAACTTGTGTGGCTGGTCGAGCATCCGCCGCTCTACACCGCCGGAACCAGCGCCCGGCCCGAGGATCTGGTCGCACCGGACAGGTTCGAGGTGTTTTCCACCGGCCGAGGCGGCGAATACACCTATCACGGTCCGGGCCAGCGGGTGGTCTATGTGATGCTCGACCTTAAGCGTCGCAGGCCCGATGTCCGCGCCTTTGTGTCGGCGCTGGAGGCGGTGATCATATCCACGCTCGAAAGCATGAACATAAAGGGAGAACGCCGTGAAGACCGTGTCGGGGTCTGGGTCCAGCGCAAGGACAAGCCGCGGCTCGGAAATGGCGATCTGGCAGAGGACAAGATCGCGGCGATCGGGATTCGGCTCAGGAAATGGGTGAGCTTTCACGGCCTGTCCCTGAATGTAGATCCCGATCTCGAACACTTCTCAGGCATTGTTCCCTGCGGTGTGCGCACCCATGGCGTCACCAGCCTTGTCGACCTCGGCCTTCCCGTCCCCATGCATGACGCGGACATACGGCTGCGCGAGGCATTCGAAGCCGTCTTCGGCCCGACCCGGGATGCCTCACAACCCGGCGCCGTTGCCACTTCGACCCCGAGCGCGGCTGCTCGCTGACCCTGAAGATCGGCAGCCCTTCAACGCCGCTTCAACCGCACCGTGCAGTACAGCAGGATGTTCGGAAACGGCATCGGAGCGCACGGGATTGATTTCAGTCTGTTACTGCAATTAAATACCCGTAACTTTATAGAATCGGTTCAAGTGACAGGCAGATTTCGTGCAGATAGCAATCGTCGACGATCATCCGCTATTCCTCGACGGCTTGACGGCACTGCTTTCCCGGATCGACGAGTCATTCGAAATCGTGGCATTTTCCTCCGGGACCGAACTGCTTTCATCAATGAGCGCGGACACGGACAATCCCGTGCCCGAACTGGTCATTTCCGATCTGAGCATGAAGCCGATCAACGGGCTGGCCTTGCTGTCCTCTCTTCGCGCCAAGGGATTTGATAGGCCCTTCATACTGGTGTCCGGGGTCGATGAGACCCTCAGCGCAACCGAACTGGAGGCTTCCGGCGCATTTGCATTCGTTTCAAAATCCGCTGACCTGCCCACATTCCGCGATGTCATCATCTCGGCCCTGGAACCGGAACCGACATCCAGCAAAGACAGAATCAGATTGCCGCCAGGCGCGACCCGATGCAGTCCGCCGGATTATCAGGTCACGACGCTTACGCCCCGACAGATCGAAATCATGCAGATCATCGTTGATGGCGGCACCAACCGTGATGTTGCCGGGAAACTGAACATCAGCGAAAACACGGTGAAAAGCCACCTCCGCCAGATCTTTCAGGTTCTCGGTGTCAACAAGCGAACCTCCTGTATCAGCAAAGCCCGGAGCCTCGGCCTTATCTGATTTCCGGTCCGGGTGCGGACCGGCAACGTCGGCAATTCGCGATCATCACAGCAATCCGGCCACCGCCTTGCGCAGATCGCCAGCGTGCAGTGGCCCCGACATGACCACCGCATCGCCGATTTGATCCCAGTCGATACCGGAGTCGGGTCGTTTTCCTTCCACCACTATCACCGGCAGTCCGCGGCCCGCCCTTTCACGGATGCGCGCCACCGCTTCGACGCATTCATCGTCGCTGGCCCGCGCGAGATCCAGAACAAGGATATCGGGCAGCAGGTTCGAAGTGTCCATGAGCTGGATTGCTTCATCCAGGCTGCCCGCGCAAAGACCGGCCATCCTCCATCCGGTGAGAAGATTGGTCCAGCTTCCGAATGAATGATCGTCGTCGTCACTGAGAATGAGCAGACACCGGGACGTCCAGTCGGTTTGTGCCCGATCCGGGTGGGTCGGGCTCCGTGCAGGGCCATCCGGCAGGGAGAGCCGGAAAGTGCAGCCCTTCTGAGGTTCCGAATCAAGGCTCAAACGGGCTTCCAGAAGCCCTGCAAGGGTCTGCGCGGTCGCCAGTCCCAGCCCCAGCCCTTGCCCGTCACTGGCGGCGGCCACCCGGACATAGGGATCAAAGACCCTGCCTTGATCGGCATCGGCGATGCCGGGCCCGTTGTCGCGAACTGTGATCAGCACCCTGTCGCGGTCACGTTCGAGCCCAAGCCTGACAGTGCCTCCCTGCGGGGTGAACTTGATCGCATTGGAAAGAAGGTTCCGGACAATGCGCTTGACCAGTTCGATGTCCGTCGTGGCAGAAACCTGCGCCAAATCGGATATCAGGGCGAGCGATCGCTGCTTGGCGGGCTGCATCCACTCCTCGACCAGTTCAAGCATCGCCGCGGAAAGATCGTGCACCTCGAGAACAGGCTCGATGGCGGCGTTGGCGGCACGCTGGTAGTCCATCAGGTTGCGGATCATCGTCTCCTGGCTGCTCTGGGTCGCCTCCAGCTTCCGGATCAAGGCTTCCTGATCGCCCGTCAGTGCGGATTGCCTGAGAAGATCGAGATGATGCCGCTGCGCCAGGACCGGTTGCGCCATGTCATGTCCGATCGAGGCCATCTGATAGGCGCGATCTGTGTAATAGAGCTTTTCGGCTTCCGCTTCGGCGGACAGCCGTGCACGCTTCTCCTCGCCCAGCCGGGCGACAATGGCGCTGCGGGTCTGTGCATCGACGGTGCGGCTGGTCAGCCAGCACACGCAGTAGAAGATATAGAACCCGATGGAGAGATAGCGAACCGGCGCCTCCCCCATTGCAAGAACATAGGTTGCGAAGGGCAGAAGCGCGCAACTGGCCATGATGAGATAATCGCCACGGTGCGGTGAGCCCGGAAGAAACCCGCCAAGAGAGATGGACACGAGAAAGATGCTGGCAATGAGAATCGAGAAATCGGATTGCAGATCTATCGTCGCGATCGCAAAACCACTCCAGACCAGA
Organism: Hoeflea sp.; assembly: GCA_965233445.1. GTDB lineage: Bacteria > Pseudomonadota > Alphaproteobacteria > Rhizobiales > Rhizobiaceae > Hoeflea. Next base: position 2,475,753 of record OZ247491.1, on the reverse strand, counting down.
CCGGTCATGGCCGTGATGATCATGTGGCCATGAATGTAGCCCGTGGCGTTGGACGCCTCGATCCGGCCTGAAAACCGGTACTTGGCATAGAGTCTGGTCAGACCGATCATCGTGCAGGTGATCAGGACCCAGAAGACCGCTGCCCGCGATTGGCCTGACATCACCATCAGCAAGGCCGCATTCATGATGATCGCGAACACCATGAAAGCCGAAGACCCGGCCTTGGCCTGCATCAGCCTGGCGCGCTCGGTCAGGATTGCCGCTTCTGAAGGAAAGGGCGCGGTTGCAGCCATCGCTCGCTCAGGCTCTGAGGGCTTCGGTGTGCAATGGCGCACGGCTGATGACCACCAGGCTCAGGACACGCAACAGGATCGGTATGATGGCGAAGAAGCCGATAAGCGCTCCAAGCTGGAAACCCGTATTCCCGCCCTGTTCGGCAAAGCCTGCCAGGTCGAGAAGCGGAAACGCGATGCCCATGGGTATGATGAAGGTCAGCTTCGACAGTGCATTCTTGATGGCAAGATAGGTTCCCGCCAGGCGGTTCGCACCCCCGGTTTCGCCCGCATCGACAATGTCGGCGAGCATTGAGGTAGGCATGATGGCATCGGCGCCGAAACTGGCCCCGACCAGGACGCAAACCACGGCGACGGCGATGACATCCCCCTGCCCGAGAACCACCGAACCGGCAAGCGCCACGCAGCATGTTGCGATCGCGGTCATCCAGGAGCGCTTCTTCGTGGTCTTCTTGGACAGGTAGACCCACAGAGGCAAAAACACCGCCGTCGAAAGAAACAGCAGGCCGATCAAAGGCCCGACCAGTTCAGGCGCGCCGATGACGTGGGTGACGTAGAGCACTGTCAGGCCCGCTGTCAGGGCGTTGGCGGATTGGACGATGAAAAAGCATCCGACCAGATACCTGAACTGTGTTTGCGCGAAGACCAGCCGCGCGGCAGCGGCAAGGCCGAGTCGCGGAGCGGTCACACGACGGTTCTTCACCGGCACGAACGCGAGAAATGCTGCGAGACCGATCAGCGACAAGCCGACGATGTACTGGGACGTCAGAGTGAGCGCGGCGGGAACCTGAAGAGCGAAGATGGCCGGTATCGACGCCGCAAATATGGCTCCGATCACCTGAAACGCCGCCTTGGATCCGGCCAGATAGGAGCGCTCGTGAACATCCGGCGACACTTCCAGACCCACCGAGGAATATGGGACATCGACCATGGTGTAGAAGAGAAAGAACGCGGCGCTGACAACGGCCAGATACAACAATCCGGCTCCTTCCGGCGGCGAAAGCAACATCCAGACGGCAAGACAGTACAGCGGCACACCCATCACGATCCACGGCCTGCGCGCGCCCCAGCGCGACCGCGTCTCGTCGCTCAGATTGCCGATCAGGGGGTCCGTGACGACGTCAAAAATCCGGCCGAACGCGAAGATGGCGCCGACCGCGGTCAATCCAAGGCCCATCTCGACCGCATAGAATGTCGGGAGAAACATCACCAGGACCAACCCGCTCATGGCAAGCGGGGTCGTTAAAATCCCAAATGAAATCAATTGCCAGAAAGAAAAGGTTGAAGTGCGTTGGGCGGGTATCGCGGTCATGTATGCTCCTGAGGATGCCTTTCCTGCCAAATTGAGTCACGGAAATGCTCTATCTTTTTGATTTTATCGAAGTTTCATCCAAATTTTCGCCTGCCGGACTGCCGATTGATGGCCGCCATTCACTGCGCTCAGTCTGCCAGCCGACATGCATGGTTACCAAAATCTAAAGCCCATTAACCAATGTGGCACAACCACCCTTTTGGGCGATACCGGTGGCGCCTCCAAAAAACTAGAAATAAGGAGCGAATATTCAGGTCGACCCAGACGAACAGGGTGATGGCGTGCGCGCCCGATCCGGGTTGATTGGAATGGCAAGCCTTCGGAGCCTGCCGAGACAGATGGTGTGGAGCAGTACATTGTACAGACAGAATTTCATGACGATGTTCGCCCTGGTGGCGGCTGCTTTTTTCATGTGCCTGACACCATCGCTGCCGGGAACGAACGGCGTGGCGAATGCCGGAGAGCCGACAGTCGTCTCCATCGAGCGCCATTATCAAAATGGCGTGCTCAATCTGTTTGATGGATGGGCTGAGTTTCGGGTGACATTCAGCGAGGACGTTACCGGTGTTAGAGCTTCCAGTTTTAATATCACCGGTGCACCGCAAGGGCTGTTTGGCATCAGCAAGGTGGACGATTGGATTGTCGGGCGATCCCACGAATGGGTGGTTAGGATACCGTTTCTGGATGTCTCCTACGAAGGCGCTCTGGGGCTGGAATTGTCTGAAAATGCTATCGTCCAGATCAGATCCTCCTCGGATCAACAGCTTCTGACCTCGACAACGCCGACAGGCACCGTTGAGTCATACGTGGTCGATCTTGTCGAACCCAAATTCGAATATATTCGGCGTTATCAACCCGTTGAGCGTGATACCATAGCAAGCACAGTGGTATTCGCGGTCAAGTTCACGGAACCGATGTCAGAGGTGCCGGCATCTGCCTTTGGATACCGATCTGACAATAGCGGCCGGAATCCACCGACTGGTCCGAATCTATCCCTGTCCATCTCCGAGAGTCCGGGCGACGATACCCTGTATCTGGTGACCGTTTCCGGGATTGACGGCTACTCAGGTGCCTTCGGCATTGATGTACCAGGCTCAAAATACTTGTCGATCAAGGATCCAGCCGGAAATTACCTGGATACAGGGCCGGTAGGCCAGGTCGGATGGTACGCCAACGAACACCCGGACAACCAAACCTACAAGGTCACCTATGTCCAGCCGTTCTTGGAGACTGTAAAGCCGATATGGATCTACCGCGGGGATTACGAGACGTTTGAGACCTTGGTGACCTTCAACAAGCCTGTCCCGGATTTTCAGGTCAGTGACATGAGGCTGACCAACGGTGCAACCGCCACTCGCATTCTCAGCAACACCGACGATACGCGGTATGGCATTGAAATTAAACCGGTTGCCGATGGAGAGATCTACTACGACATTGAGAAAAGCCGCCTGGGTCTGGGACCTACCTCCCAGGCTGCTCTTACTCAAAGAACAATCGTTGACACCGTTGATCCCGCAATCACGATCTCAGGTGTGCCGTCGGTGACCGACGGAACCACCCCTTTCACAGCTTCATTTGCCGTATCCGAGCTGACCTGGGGCTGGGATGCGGACTATCTCGAAATCAACGAGATCTTGGTCACAAATGCGACCGCCTCAAACTTTGAGGCCACGAACCTGGGGAGCAGCAGTAGGCCGACGGTATACACTGCCCTTATAACTCCCAACGGAAACGGCGATGTATCGGTCTCGGTCCCGGCAGGCGTGATCAACGACCCCACAGGGAACCGCAACGCAGCGACACCCGTTGCAAGCGCTTTGCTGGACACCGCCGCGCCGACCGTATCGATTTCAGGGGTCCCGCCGTCCGTGGGAACTCAACCGTTCACCGCAACATTCACCGTTTCCGAACAAACGAGCGGGTTCGAGTGGAACGATGTCGTCGTGGTAAACGCTTTCGCCTCAGCCTTCGATGCAAGCAACGCACCGGTCTTCACCGCACTCATTTCGCCCGATGGCAATGGCGACGTGTCCGTTTCCATACCCGAAAATGCAATGATTGACGCCGTCGGCAATGGCAACACGGCTTCTGAGATCAAGACTGCCACCTTGGATACAATCGCGCCGACCGTTTCGATATCAGGCGTCCCCCCCATCACGAACACAACACCCTTCACGACGACCTTTACGGTGTCCGAAGCGACCAGCGACTTCGACATCAACGACGTTGACGTCGTCAATGCTTCGGTCTCAGCATTCGACGCCAGCAATGCGCCTGTGTTCACCGCGGCCATAACTCCGGATGGCAATGGGGATGTGTCGGTGTCCGTCGCAGTCGAAGCGATGACGGATCTGGCCGGCAACGGGAACATCGCCTCGGTTGTCGCAACAGCCGTTCTCGACACCACCGTCCCGTCGATCACGATCTCGGGCGTGCCGGCCGTCACCGGAACGGCACCATTCACAGCCACGTTCACTTTCTCCAAGAAGGTGCGGGATTTTGCCATCGACGATCTTGTGCTGGTCAACGCCACGGCTTCCGCGTTCGATGAATCCAACGCTCCGGTCTACACCGCCCAAATCACGCCGGACGGCAATGGCGATGTGTTGATTTCGGTCGATGCAGGAGCCGCCCAGGATGCGGCAGGCAACTTGAGTGTAGCATCGGCGATTTCGACGGCAGCTTTTGACGTCACCGCCCCAACGGTATCTTTCCGCGGGGTCCCGGCAAGCACCGGCCCGGCAGGTTTTGTCGCCACCATTGTTGTTTCCGAAGAGACGAGCGGCTTCGACATCTCGGATCTGGTTCTCGTCAATGCCACTGCCTCCCTTTTCGACTCGGGGAGAGCGCCGTTGTTCACCGTCCAGATCACGCCAGACGAAAGCGGCGACATATTGCTCTCGGTGCCTGCGGATTCAATGGTCGACACAGCCGGGTTCGGCAATGCGGCCTCGGAAACCGTCAATGTGACGCTCGATACGGCTCCGCCCGCTGTCTCGTCCATCGAGACCGAGGACAGCGATCCTGCGAATGGGCAGTTGTCCTGGAAAGTTACATTCTCGGAATCGGTCCGGGGTGTTGGCCCGCAAAACTTCAATGTGGAAGGTGTGACCGGTGCAAACATTACTGTCACACCGCTGTTTCAGGAAAAAGCTTCGCTCTATCCGATGACACCGGCAGGCTTCCTGCGCGAACTCATCGGAGTGCGTTCAGCCCATGCCGCGAACCCGCCAGCCACGCAGTATCTGGTGACCGTCAGCGGCGGAAACGTCGCGACATTGACCGGAAGCGCCGTATTGGTGTTCGGATCCGCAGCCGGCATCACGGATGCCTCCGGACAGGGACTGGTTTCCGTGACGCCAACCGGAATCAACCAGAGCGCAATCAATCCGGACACCGACGCGCCGACGGTGGCGCAAATCGTCGCCCCGGCGCGGGTGGAAGGCGCATTCGACGCCAATGTCATTTTCAGCGAACCTGTCACCGGCTTCGACGCAACCGACCTGACCGTCACCAACGCAACAGTGGACGCGGTCACGCCGCAAGCGCCGGTGGGTGGATTTGCGACGGTCTTCACGGTGCGATTGACGCCGCAGACCCACGGCCAGGTGACGATCGCGGTTGTCGCGAGCGCGGCGGCCGATGCAGCAGGCAATCAAAGCACAGCTTCGGGCACACTCACGATCAGCTATCTGGACGCCCACTACGTCCAGACTCGCACCGGCGCGGTGATCCGCAATTTCCTCTCCCAGAGAGCCAGCAACATATTGTCCAGCCAACCCGGCCTCAGCGGTCGCCTGATGGATCAGAGCGGGCTCGGGGCAACCGAGAAGTTCGCGGTCTCGACCAACTACGAGGCCGGATCGCTGCAGGTGAATTTTGCAGGCAGCCTGACCAGGCTGATGGCAGGCCAGGCGATCTCCGAAATGGCCGACGAAAAGACCTATGGCTACGGCGCCACGGGAACCGGGAACGCAGGCAAGCAAGGCCGCACCACCCGGTTCAACCTGTGGGTCAAGGGCAACCTGTCCAAGTCCAAACTCGACGGCAGCGAGCAGGGGTTCGGGTCTTTCCATGTCGGAGCCGATTACCGCGTCACTCCGGATCTCATGGTCGGCACCCTGGTGCAGTTTGACTGGGCGGATGAAAGCAATGCTACGGCGGCGACATCGGCGTCGGGGACGGGATGGCTCGCCGGCCCCTATGCCGTCTACCGGCTGCATCAGAATGTGATTGTCGACGGATACGTCGCCTATGGCCAATCGGACAACAAGGTCAGCCCGTTCGGCACCTATATCGACAGCTTTGACACCAATCGCTTTCTGGCGCGAGGTCAGATAACAGGCGACTTCAACTACGCCGGCTGGACAGTCGCACCGCAACTGGCGGCCAGCTATCTGGTGGAAACCCAGAAGGCCTATGTCGACAGCAACGGGGTCTCCATACCCGAACAGGATATCGAGGTCGGCCAGTTGTCCTTCGGCCCGACTTTTCGCAAGAACCATGTTCTCGACAACGATGTCGTTCTGACGCCAAGCCTTGCGATCAAGGGGATCTGGAACTTCAAGAAAGCCGGAACCGCCGACATCACGACGGGTGCAATCACGGGCTCAGCACAGGACAAGTTGCGTGCCCGCCTTGAACTTGGGGTCGGCGCCAGGTTCACCGACAATTTCCGTCTGACCAGTTCAGGATATGTCGATGGTCTCGGCCAGAACGGATACAGCGGCTATGGCGGAACACTGGGGCTCAATCTGCGCTTCTGATAGCTTCGTGATTTGGACGCAGAACCGGATGGGCGCCGCCGTGCACCTGCATACTGATGATGTTGCGGACCATCCGGATCCGGCCACACGCGCTGGCCGGACACGGCACCGCCGCCCTGCCCCTTGAAGCTCTGACGTCCCTCTCCAGCAGGAAAGGACGGGCGGAAAGAGGCGAAAACCGGTCCAGGCCCACGGGCACGTGTTCGGCCCTGTGTGCTGCGGAACGGAGCTTTTCTGGCCTTCAAAGTGCCGAAATCGGCCGCCGGACGAGCCGAAAGAGCGCTTGGGACGGCATTTAATGCATGATCCGCACTGGACTGGCGCTGGACAATCGCCGATAGTGTCCCGGCTGGCACCTGAGATCCCTCACCGTCCGAAACGAGCCGGCTGTCACTGCAAAACGACCCAGTGGGATGACCTTGGAGGGGCGCGCCGCACTCTTATTCGGCGAGCGATGGATCTCTGTGACTGCCAAGCCAGCGCATGCCGTGCCTGTTCACACGAACGACATGGCCTATGTGCAGGCTCGATCCGTGAACGTGGTCTTCACGGCCTGAAATCTGGCACTGCGGTCACGACGACCAGACTACCGAAGGCCAAAGGAATACCGAAGGGATGCATTTATGAACGACATGACGCCGGAAACCTACGATGACGGGGACACGCTTGGCGGACGCATCACGCATGCGCGCGATCTCGCAGGCCTCACTGTGGAAGAGGCGGCGTCGCGCATCGGCGTGACCACGGAAACGTTGTCCGAGTGGGAAACCGACCGGTCCGAACCGCGCGCCAACAAGATCATGACATTGGCGGGCGTACTGGGTGTCTCGCCGGCCTGGCTGATCAGCGGGACCGGAGATGCGCCCCAATCCCAGGGCATGTCTGTCGCGGTGGACGAAATGAAGGGCGAAATCAACCGCTTGCGCGAACTCTCTCAACAGATTGCGACCAGTGTGGAATCGCTCGAATCCCGGCTTGAGACCCTCACACGCGCCGCAGACGAATAGACCCGGACACTCCGGATCGCGTTCCGGGTGCGGGGTCGCCGCCGCCAAAACCTGCACCGAGACGGCGAGGTATGCGTTGTTTCCAGACCCTTTCCCCTGTATCACGTCACGACAAACAGGCTAAGGAGAAACCGAGACATGCGGACAAGGGCAGCTGTGGCGCTGGAAGCGGGAAAACCGCTTGAAATCATGGAAGTGGATCTCGACGGCCCGCGCGCCGGCGAGGTTCTGGTCGAGATCAAGGCGACCGGTGTCTGCCATACCGATGAGTTCACGCTGTCCGGCGCGGATCCTGAAGGGATCTTCCCGGCCATTCTGGGTCATGAAGGTGCGGGCGTGGTGGTCGATGTCGGCCCGGGCGTGACGTCGCTGAAAAAGGGCGACCACGTGATCCCGCTGTACACCCCCGAATGCCGGGAGTGCGAATATTGCCTCAACCCGAAGACAAACCTGTGTCAGTCGATTCGCTCGACCCAGGGCCAGGGCCTGATGCCGGACGGGACCTCCCGCTTTTCGGTCGATGGCAAGCCGATCTTTCACTACATGGGCACCTCCACCTTCGCGAACTTTACGGTCCTGCCCGAGATCGCGCTCGCAAAGATCCATCCCGACGCACCGTTCGACAAGGTCTGCTATATCGGCTGCGGCGTTACCACCGGCATCGGCGCAGTGATCAACACGGCCAAGGTCGAAATCGGCTCCAAGGCCATCGTTTTCGGCCTCGGCGGCATCGGGCTGAACGTAATCCAGGGCCTGCGGCTTGCCGGCGCCGACATGATCGTGGGTGTCGACCTCAATCCCGGCAAGGTCGAAATGGCGAAACGCTTCGGCATGACCCATTTCGTCAATCCGACCGAAGTCGAGGGCGACCTGGTTCCCTATCTTGTGGACCTGACCAAGGGCGGCGCCGACTACACCTTCGACGCAACCGGCAATGTCGGCGTGATGCGCACCGCGCTCGAATGCGCGCACAAGGGCTGGGGTGAGAGCATCATCATCGGCGTGGCGCCGGCGGGCGCGGAAATTTCCACCCGCCCCTTCCAGCTTGTGACCGGACGGTCCTGGCGCGGAACCGCGTTCGGCGGCGCGCGTGGACGCACGGACGTTCCCAAGATCGTCGAATGGTACATGGAAGGAAAGATCGAGATCGATCCGATGATCACCCACACGATGGGCCTGGAAGGCATCAACGAAGCCTTCGACCTGATGCATCGCGGCGAAAGCATTCGCAGCGTGGTGGTTTACTGACGACCCCCTGGGCGGGTTCCCTGATCGGCTCGTATTTCTCCCAGGGCGAACGGCGGCCGTGGGACCCGCCAGTTGATTTCATTCCGTGGGCGCCGCCCGGCCGAAAAGCCGGACCGCGCCCGATCACCACACAACCACACCGGACAAGCCCATGAAAATCGTCTCCGAAGCCAAGGCCCATGGCGGACGCCAGGGTGTCTACACCATCGAATCCGAAGCCTGCGGCTGCGACATGACCTTCGCAGTCTTCACCCCGCCACAGGCCAAGGAGCAGCTTTGTCCGGTCGTCTGGTACCTGTCCGGGCTTACCTGCACGCACGCCAATGTGATGGACAAGGGCGAATACCGGCGGATGGCCGCCGAACTCGGCCTGATCGTGGTCTGTCCGGATGTCAGCCCGCGCGGCGACCATGTGCCCGATGAAGCCGACAACTGGCAGTTCGGCAAGGGTGCGGGCTTCTATCTCGATGCGACCGAGGCGCCCTGGAGCCAGCACTACCGCATGGAGACCCACATCCTGGGCGAGCTCCCTGCCCTCATCGCCAGTCACTTCGCAGCCGATCTGACGCGCCAAGCGATCATGGGGCATTCCATGGGCGGTCATGGCGCGCTCATCCTGGCGCTGAAGAATGCCGACCGTTTCAAAAGCTGTTCGGCCTTTGCACCGATCGTCCAGCCCTCATCCGCCGGCTGGTCCAAGCCCGCACTCGAGAAGTATCTCGGGGCCGATCCGGCAGGCTGGCGGCGCCATGATGCAACGATGCTGATCGAGGATGGGGCCCGGTTTTCGGAGTTGCTGGTCGACCAGGGAAGCGCAGACGGGTTTCTGGAAGACGGCCTCAGGCCCTGGCTCCTTGCCGAGGCCTGCGAAAAGGCCGCAATTCCGCTCACGCTCCGGATGCAGGAGGGCTATGACCACTCCTACAATTTCATTTCCACATTCATGGACGACCACCTGACCTGGCACGCTGAACGGCTGAACCAGGCGAAAGACTGAGCGCTTCATCTGCGGGACAGACATGCCTGTCCGCGATGTCAGCACTCCGGCCGCACCCGGCAATGGCACCTCTTTGGAGGTCTTCAGCGGCTGTCCGGATCGCTGCAGTCGTTGTCGATCGTGATGATGCAGGGTTCATCATCGAGGATATCCTCGGAAGCACCTGTCTCCTGCACGGCAGGAACAGAAGTCGCGGCTTCGGACCTTGCCGGCACCGGTGCGGATTCGGCGGGAGCCTCAGGCGCCGGCTCGGAAGACAGAAGCGGCTTGGAAATGTTGATCCTGGGCTTTGCCTGATCCTCGAGATCAAGATCCGCCGTTGTCGGCGTCACAGATCCGTTCAGCAGCGGATCCGAACGCAATTCCAGGTCGGAGAAGCGCCCGTCGCCGCTTTCGTCGTCGCGAAAGACAGGACGAACGACGTCCCGCTTGGCGCCGGCGACCGGATAGGAGGGATACCCCGAAAGGCCCAGAACGCTCCGGATGTCGGACGCAAGACGTGCAATCAGGAACTGGTCGGCAGGCTCGGCAGCGCGGCTCGCGACAGAAGACCGGATGATGCGGCTGCGGATATCCTGGCCGCTGGCATCATCATTGAGAACCAGTTCGACCTCGACCTCCTGCCGGGCATCGTCGAAGAACGGGATCACGCCCTCCGTGGTGGAGCGATCGCGGACGATCACCCGCAACGACACCTCACGTCCGATGTCGCGGGTGCTGCGGCCAAGTGTGTTCTCGAGCCGCTCCTGCAATTGCAGCGCAAAGCCGGCATCAGCGCTCGCTTCAGCGGTCACACGCACCGAACTCACGCTGACCGGATAGGTGGGCTCCAGCGGCTTTGGCCGCCCCGCGCAGGCCGCCAGCGTGATGACCAGCGCAATCATTGCAAGAAGATGCAACGGACGCGGCAAATGAAATGGCGTGCTGGACATGCGAAAGCTCCGGGGCCTGTCGAGAATGGTCCCGGTAAAAATCGCAGTTTATGGTTAGCGAGCGGTTAAGCTCCGGACAAATGACGAATTGTCACCACGGCCTGGAGTGTTGCCTTCCCATCATGCGCGATGGGCGTCGAGGATCATCACCGCCGCCTCAAACTCGAGCCGGCGCTTGGCGCGGCGCTCGGCGGCCTCGTGATCCTCACCCCATTGCGAGATGTTAAAATCCTCGTCCACATGCGCCGCACCCCAAGCATCTTCGGTCGAAGTTTCCCCTTCTGCCAGCGCCAGAGCAAGGACCAGCGAACCTGTCAGCGTGGTGATGGTGTGAAGTGCGGTGAGTTGCAGATCCGATCCGTTGCGGCGCAACAGCGTTGCCAGCGCGCGAATGGCCTCCGGAGGCTGTTCGACATGCATCACACCTTCGGCAAGAGTGAGCCGGGCGCCCTGCTGTGCCGCCCAGTCGAGATAGGGATCCCAAAGTTCGGACTCACGCTGAACCAGGCTTTCCGGCGCATCGGCCCGATAGCAGAGCAGATCGGATCCGCCAAACCGCAGGATCTCTTCAAACACGGCTTCCCGTGCCGTCGAAACCCCGTCGATGGCCGTGTTGACCATGCGGGTGAGCGGCATCAGCGCCGGATTGATGAACTCCTGCTGTGCGGCCCATTCGTTGGCCACGGCCTCGGCCAGGTCCTGCTGCGGCACGGCCAGTTCCTTGCGCGATGGCGTGCGAACGGGCTTGCCGTCCAGTGCAACGACAAAACCGGGGCCGGCGGCAGGCATGGCCGAGGCCGTGGTGTAAAAACGCTTGGGCAGCGGCTTCTTGAGACCGGTCTGGGCCTGATGGACCGGATCGGACATCTTGTCGTCGCCCAGATCGAGATCGCTGAGAATGTCACGCATGATCGCGTCTCCTTGGTACAGGCGGGGTCGAAACGGTTCGGGCCGCTCCCGCAGGTGTCAGATTATGCCGGCAATCTCGTCGGCGCGGCGAACGATCCGGTCCGCGCCGGCGGCAAGAAGAGCTTCGACCGGAGCATACCCCCAGGAAACCCCGATGCCGCGGGCGCCGGCACTTACCGCCATCTGCATATCATAGATCGCATCGCCGATTACAACGGTGGCGTCGGGCGCTATTCCGGCCTCCGCGCAGCACTCGAGAACCATCGCCGGATGGGGCTTGGACGGACAGTCGTCGGCAGTGCGTGTCGTGAAGAACGCCTGCGTCATGCCATGATGATCAAGAATCGCACTCAGGCCGCGCCGGGATTTTCCGGTGACCACGCCCAACAGGACATCATCGCGTGCCGAAAGCTCCGCGATCAGGGGAACGATGCCGTCATAGGTCTGCTCCAGCGCACCGCCATTCTGCCGGTGCAGCATGAAGTGCTCCTTGTAACGGGCCGTCATCGCTGAAATTTCTTCGTCTACTCTTCGGTCGAGCATCCGGGCAATGGCGATATCCAGCGTCAGGCCAATGATCGATTTGGTGTGCGCCAGCGCAGGCTGCGGAAGCCCGAAATCCTCGAAGGTCCGCTCCATGCAGGCGTGAATGACGTTGACGCTGTCGACCAGCGTTCCGTCACAATCGAACAGGACGAGTTTCATTCTCCCGCCTCGCCGCCCATGCTTTCGTCGAAACCGATGAGATTCCAGGACTGCACCATGTGCGGCGGCAGCGGTGCTGTGACCGAGAGCCTTCCGCCATCGGGATGCGGCACCGAGATGTGGCGCGCGAGCAGATGCAGACGTTTTTGCATTCCGCCGGGAAACTCCCAGTTATGATCCGCGTCGAAATATTTCGGGTCTCCGAGAATGGGATGGCCCAAATGAAGGCAGTGAATGCGCAACTGGTGCGTCCGGCCCGTGTAAGGCTCGAGCTCCAGCCAGGCCAGGTTCTGGGCGGCCTTCTCGATGATCCGGTAGTAGGAAACGGCGTGATCGGCACCGGGCTCGCCGTGTTTGGCCACCCGCATCCGGTCCCCGTCCTCCGTCGGCTCCTTGACAAGCCAGGTCGATATCTTGCCTTCGCGGTTGCGCGGCACGCCCCTGACAAGCGCCCAGTAGGTCTTCTTGGTCGTGCGCTCACGGAAGGCCGCGGTCAGGGACTGGGCGGCGCCGCGGGTGCGCGCCACCACGAGAACGCCCGCGGTGTCGCGGTCAAGCCGGTGGACAAGGCGCGGTTTTTCGCCCTTCTTGTTGCGCCAGGCCTCAAGCATGTCATCGACATTGCGCGTCACCCCCGAACCGCCCTGGACGGCGAGACCGGCAGGCTTGTTGAAAACCAGAACCTTCGAGTCCTCGTGGATGAGCATCTGGCCCAGAACGTCTCCGTCGTCCCGGTTGCGCATGGTCTTGGCGGTGAGCGGCGCAGAGCCCTTCTCGTCGACCCCCAGCGGCGGAACGCGGACAGTCTGGCCGGGCTGGACCCGCGTGTCGGACTTGACGCGACCGCCGTCGATCCGGATCTGGCCGGAGCGCAGGAGCTTCTGCAACTGGCCGAAGCCAAGGCCCGGAAAATGGATCTTGAACCAGCGGTCGAGCCGCATTCCCGCTTCGTCGGGATCAATCGTCTTGATCTGTACGCCCGCCATATCGATGGTCTCTTGGTCTTGAGCTGACTGTGCCCCGAACTGAAAGTCCGCGACGCCGGTCCGGAGTGCTGTGGTTCACGCTGTCTGCGGGCAGCCCTTTATGCAACATGCCCTCGAAGCCCGAATGCGGCCTAAAGCTGGCGCATGAGCCAAAGCCCGGAGAACAAGGCAACGATAGACACCGCAACGCTGGCAATCACATACGCTGCCGCTGCCGTCAACGCACCGCGTTCGTAAAGCGTGGCGACATCGAGGGAAAAGGCGGAGAATGTGGTAAAACCGCCGAGAAAGCCGGTCGCGAGCAACAATCGCAGATGCGCATCGCCGCCGGAACGCCGTGCGAGCCAGGCAATCAACAGACCCATCGCGAAGGAGCCGAGGATGTTGACGGCCATCGTTCCGTAGGGAAAGGCGACACCTGCCAGGCGCGCGGCGGCAGTGCCGACGGCATGCCGGCAAACCGCGCCAAGGCCGCCGCCCAGGAAAACGAGCAAATATGCATTCATGCAGGCTGCTTAGCCGAAATCCGGGCTGCGATAAAGCAGCGCGTTTCCGCTGCTCCTAGATGGCGGGGGGCTTGCCCCCCTGCTCTTTCGCCACAAGGTCCGAGAATTCCTTGACGAAAGCGTCAAACGCATCCCAGTCCGTGAGCACATGATCGCGGGCGGTGTCGACCGGCCCCCCTTCCTTGGCTGCAATGCGGCGCATCATCATGCGCTTGAAGAAATCATACTCAACGTATTTGAGCGCGCCGGCGGCATGATGGACAAGCCGCGGTCGATAGCCGGCTGTCTTCTCCAGCTGGCCCGGATAGGACCGCGCCTCCGCCCGCTCCTCCTCGCTGTCGCTGGCGATTGCCAGGGACACGGAAACAAACGCGTTCGGGACCTCGTCCAGCGCATCCTTCCAGTCGGCGACGAACCTGAGCAGAGGGTCGGGATAGCGGCCGATGTGAATCGGTGCGCAAAGCAGAATCCCGTCGAAGCGGCCGGGCACGGCAAAACCCGGCTCACGCATGTCGCCGATGACAACCGTATGGCCGCTTTCCTCGAGCAGGCTAGCCGCATGTTCGGCGATTGTGCGGCTGTGACCTTCCACCGTGGCGTAAAGAATGAGAATGGTCATTTTCCTGCGCTCCTGATTGGCTGCAGCACCACCATGCCATTTTCAGCGCGCCCGGCATTGATACCGATCAAGGCCGGTGCTTCGAAGCGGCACCGGCGGGGGGCAGGAAATCCTGTCAGCCGCGGTTGCGCGAAACCGGCTCACCTGATCGCCTGATGCGCAAGCGAGAGCAGATCCCGGCCCGAAAGGCGTGGTGATCGCCCTTCCTCGAAGGCGCGCTCGACCTGGTCGCAGATCATGCGGTTGACCGGCGCAAGCATGTGATGATCCTCCGCCAGGCGGCAGACCGCACCGTTCAAGAACGCCGTTTCCGGTTGCCGTCCGGCAACAAGATCGTCCCAGGAGGAAGACCGTGCGCTTTCGTCCATCCGGAGCTGTTGGCGGGCAACAATGCGGAATAGCCATGTGGGGAGACGCAGCACCTTGGGTATTAGCCTCGGGCTGGTTCGGGTGGCTCCGGCTGGTTCAATGCCGGCTGCATCGAGGACGCGCAGCAGCTCCTCCATGGCCAGTGCCAGAACCGCGCGGTAGCCGCGATCCTGAAACTGGCGCAGCAACGGCACGCCGCTGAGAACATTCAAACCGTTGTTGAGGTTTAGCAGGAGTTTTCCCCACAGCACCGCATCGATGTCGTTGCGCACGACCACTTCCAGCGGCGAATTCGACGCCGCGCCCACAAGCCGTTGCGACCCTTCCCCGGGACCGACCAGCACCGCGCCTTCCATCGCGCAATGGACGGCGTTTGGCGACATGCGAACCACGTTGAACGGAACCGTGCCCGGAATGATCTCACAGTCCGGCAGGCGCTGCCGGAGGATGTCGACATTGCCGACACCGTTCTGCAGGCTGATGACAGCGGTACCGGCAGCCACGACCTTCGATAGCTCGGTCGCGGCCTGCCCGGTATCGCCGGACTTGGTGCAGACCAGGACGGTATCGCACCCCGCGAGCGCGGTGACATCGCCTGCCCGGTACTGATGCGGCTTGAGCTCCACCTTGAAGCCGCCAAGCCGGGTGATCGCGAGACCGCGCGACAGTGCTTCCAGCGTGCGACCCCTGCCGGCGAAGCTGACCGAAGCCCCTGATGCAGCCAGCATGCCGCCGACATAGAGACCGATAGCCCCCGCCCCCATGACTCCGATCCGGGCATGCTGATTGTTGCTGGTCGAACTCACGCGCGCTTCTCCCGCATGGTCAGGCCTTGCCGGCGCGTTCGCGGCGAAGCCTGGACCAGAATTCCAGCCGCTTCCTCAGATCGCGCTCAAAGCCGCGTTCGGGCGGATCATAGAATGTCCGCCGCCCCATGGCTTCGGGGAAATAGTCCTGTCCGGAAAAGGCGTCGGGCTGGTCGTGATCGTAGAGATAGCCCTCGCTGTAGCCTTCGGACTTCATCAGCTTGGTCGGTGCATTGAGAATGTGCTTGGGCGGCAGCAGCGATCCATGCTCCCTGGCGGCACGCATGGCGGACTTATAGGCGGTGTAGACCGCATTCGACTTCGGCGCGGTCGCCAGATAGACGCACGCCTGAGCCAGCGCCAGTTCGCCTTCGGGCGAACCCAGAAAATCATAAGTGTCCTTGGCGGCGTTGGCGATGACGAGGGCGTGCGGATCGGCCAGGCCGATGTCTTCGGATGCCATCCGCACCAGCCTGCGCCCGAGAAACAGCGGATCCTCTCCGGCATCGAACATGCGCGCGAGATAGTAGAGCGCTGCATCCGGATCAGAACCCCGCACGGCCTTGTGCAAGGCCGAAATCAGGTTGTAGTGCCCGTCCTGGCCCTTGTCGTAGACCGGCGCCCGGCGCTGGACCACCTCGATGAGCGCCGCGGTATCGAAGCTCTCGCCATCGCGTGCGGCGCGCCAGACTTCCTCGGCAAGCGTCAGGACAGCCCGTCCGTCGCCATCCGCCATCCGCAGCAGAGTGTTGCGCGCGTCACTGTCGACCGGCAGCGACCTGCCGGTTTCTTCTTCGGCGCGGGCCAGCAGGCTTTCGAGGCTCGCCTCGTCATGGGCCTTGAAGGTAAGCACGCGCGCACGCGAAAGCAGCGCCGCATTGAGTTCGAACGAAGGGTTCTCGGTGGTGGCGCCCACCAGCACGATCGTGCCGTCCTCCATCACCGGCAGGAAACTGTCCTGCTGGGCGCGGTTGAAGCGGTGGATCTCGTCCACGAACAGGAGCGTTTGCCGGCCGCCCATTCTGCGCGACCGGGCCGTCTCGAACACTTTCTTGAGATCCGCAACACCAGAGAAGATTGCCGATATCTGGTCGAACGCCAGATCCGTCTCGCCCGCCAGCAGGCGCGCCACCGTTGTCTTTCCAGTTCCCGGCGGGCCCCAGAAGATCATCGAACCGAGGCTGCCCGAAGCGATCATCCGGGTGATGACGCCATCGGGCCCGGTCAGATGCGCCTGTCCCGTCACCTCGGCAATCGTGGCCGGGCGCAACCGGTCGGCAAGGGGCCGATTGGCCAGAGACTCTGGGGAACCGGCAAACAGATCGGTCATCGGCATCAACGGATGACCTGACGGATCCGCCGCCCATTGCGGATGATCTCCAGCCGCCAGAAGCGCGCGCCTTCATCGAGTAGTGACGATAGCACGCTCACATCGGCGATCTCGACGTCGTTGATCACCGAAATCAGATCTCCCGGCTGGAAACCGTAGCGCGCCGCAAATGAACCGCGCGGCACATCGGTCACGATGACACCGCGCAGCGAGGTCGGCAGCCGCATGCGGTTTGCGATGCGGGGCGTGATGTTGGAAACCTCGGCTCCGGAGAAGGGATTGCGGCCCGCGAGGACAACGCGGTCGCGCGGGTCGTCCTGCGGCGGCGCCTCAAGCCAGACCGTGGCTCGCTTCCGCCCGTTGCGGCTGATCACGTCGAGCGTGGCGCGTCCACCGACCCCTGCTGTTGCGAGGCGGTAGCCCAGCGCATCGGGATGCTCCACCGGCTGGTTGTTGAAACCGACGACAATGTCGCCAGCCCGCAACCCGGCCCGGGCGGCTGGACCGTCCTCGACCACGTCGGTGATCAGGGCTCCGGTGGCGCGCTCAAGTCCAAGCGCCTCGGCGATATCCGGTGTCACAGTCTCGAACGAGGCGCCCATGTAGGGACGCTCGAACACCTCGCCGCCGGACTCGGCCGTGGCCGCAACCGCGCGCACCAGATTGGCGGGAATTGCAAAGCCGATGCCGTTGGAGCCGCCCGAGCGGGTGAAGATCGCGGTGTTGATGCCGATCAGACGCCCGTTCATGTCAATGAGCGCACCGCCGGAATTGCCGGGATTGATGGCCGCATCTGTCTGGATGAAGAAACCGAAATCCGACACACCGACGCGATTGCGGGCGACGGCGGAAACAATGCCGCTGGTCACCGTCTGGCCGACGCCGAAAGGATTTCCGATGGCAAGAACGATATCGCCCACCTCGATCATGTCGGTGTCGCCGAACTCGATCGCCGGAAACGGACCATCTCCCTCGAGGGCAAGGATTGCCAGGTCGAAGCGCTCATCCTTGAGAAGAACGCGGCTTTCGAACTCGCGCCCGTCGGCAAGCGCGATGCGGATGTCATCGGCGCCCTCGACAACATGGTTGTTGGTCACGACAATGCCGCGTCTCTCGATGATCACCCCGGAGCCGAGCGACGACTGCCGCTCGGTACGGTTGGGCATGCGCTGACCGAAGAACTGTTCGAAGAACGGATCTCCGGCGAAGGGCGAGGACCGGCGCTGAACCAGTCGATCCGCATAGACATTGACCACCGCCGGCGCGGTCGCCTTCACCAGCGGCGAAAACGACATCATCATTTCGTTTCGCGAACGTGGCGTTACACGTTGCGCCTGGGCATTGGCGGCCCGGGTTCCGTCGGCCGAATTGCCGGTTGCCCCCTGCTGGTCAGGCCCGGCGGGACCGCGAAGCACGTCCCTGAAGATCTGGCCGAGCGCATCGCCCAGACCGTTTTCGGATGTGTCCTGGGCGAGCACCACGGCACCTCCACCGGAACCGATCGTCATCAATGCGAGCAGCAGGACAGCAGCGAAACGGCGTGGCGCGCGTTTTGAGAACATTTTGCGAATTCCTTGAGTCTTTTGAACGAGTATGGCCCGACAGGAGCTTCAAAGTCACCATCAGTTTGACAGCTTGATGGCGGAGCGAACAATTGGACGGCCAGGCGATCTGCGTTCACGCGCCAAACACGATAAGTTGGCCGGGAGAAACCTTTTCACCTGCCTTTTGCCGTGGTCTTTTGAAGCATGTCCTCTAACTGCACAGCCATTGGTCACCTGACACGGAGTTGAACGCCATGCGCCGCTATACGCCCCCGCCTGTCCCCGGTTCCGAAATCACTCCGGAAAGCACCTTTCTGCGCAGACGCGACCTCATGCGGATGGCTGCAGCGGGCGGCATCGCGATGGCCGCACCCGGGGCCTTTGCCGCCACGGCGGACCTCGAAGCACTGGAAGCCGATCCGGGGGGCTACGATCCGGGTGAGGATCTGACGTCCGAAGAGGCTGTCACCAGCTACAACAATTTCTACGAATTCGGCACCGGCAAGGGCGATCCGGCGGCGCGGTCGGGCGACTTCAATCCGCGGCCGTGGAGCATCATGATCGACGGGCTGGTCAACAAGCCCGGCGAGGTCGGTCTCGAAGAGATGCTTGCCTTCGATCTGGAAGAGCGGATTTACCGCATGCGCTGCGTCGAGGCTTGGTCGATGGTGATCCCGTGGATCGGATTTCCGCTGTCGACGCTGCTCGCCAAGGCGGAACCGCTTGGCAGCGCCAAGTACGTGGCCTTCGAGACCATCGTCCGGGCGCAGGAAATGCCGGGCCAGCGCGGCGCCTTCCAGCCCCTGCCCTGGCCTTATGTCGAGGGGTTGCGGCTCGACGAGGCAATGCATCCTCTGACGATCCTGTCGGTCGGTCTCTACGGAAAGGTGCTCCCGAACCAGAACGGCGCACCGGTCAGGCTGGTCGTTCCCTGGAAATACGGTTTCAAGGGCATCAAATCGATTGTCAAGATCACGCTTACCGAGGAAGAGCCTCCGACAACGTGGAACCTGCTCGCGCCGAACGAGTACGGCTTCTATGCCAATGTCAATCCGGAGGTAGATCACCCGCGCTGGAGCCAGGCCCAGGAAAACCGGATCGGGGGTGGCGGCTTCTTCGGGTCCAACGAGCGACCGACACTGATGTTCAACGGCTATGGCGAGGAGGTCGCCGGTCTCTATGAAGGCATGGACCTGAAGGCGAACTTCTGAACATGAACCTGCCTGCCCTGCCGCGCCGGTATCATGCTGCGTCGATCTGGTTTCTCTATGCCGCCGGGCTTGCCCCGGCCGCGTGGGGATTCTATCTCGGCGCGACCGGACAACTGGTCGGAAACCCGGTCAAGATCTTCGAACACCTGCTGGGCGAATGGGCGCTGCGGTTCCTGATCCTGACGCTGATGATCTCACCGATCCGCGATATCTTCGGGATCAACTGGGTCCGATACCGGCGCGCGCTTGGCCTTCTCGCCTTCTGGTACGTGCTCATGCACTTCCTGGCCTACATGGTTCTCGACAAGCGCCTCGCCATGGATGTCATCGTTGAAGACATCACCAAGCGCTGGTTCATCACCATCGGAATGGCAGGCTTGTTGGCGCTTATCCCGCTGGCGCTCACCTCCAACCGGTGGTCGATCCGCAGGCTCGGACCGAAATGGACCAAGTTGCACCGCCTGATCTACCCGATCGCGGCTGCAGGCGCCCTGCACTACTGCCTCTCGGTCAAGGTGATCGGGCCCGAACAGATCATATATGCGGCACTGGTGGTGATGCTGATCGGATGGAGGCTCGCCCGGCCCTCGTTCCTTGAATGGAAACGCGGCAACCGCGCTGCCGCGCACTAGGTCTTTCGCGACCGCGGGCCTTCGGCAACTCGACGCTCGACAAGAGCCGCCAGAGCGATTCCGGCCAGATAGGCCACGATGTTGAGCCAGGAGAAGATTCGTCCCAGCAAAAGAGCGCCCAACAGATGAAGCCGGAATTCGTCGAGCCACGGCGTGTGATACAGGCGGCTGAACTCTGTGAGGAGAGCGACAACCAGAGCAGCCAAGGCGATCCGGATGACGGAAAGGGCGGGAAACAACGCGCCCAGCACCCAGAACACCATCATGCCCCAGAGAAGCGAACCGCCATACTTGACCAGAACATAGGGCAATCCGACGTCATAGCCGGTCAGGCGCAACGTCAGTCCCGCAGCAATCACGGCCATTGCGGTCAGCACGCGCCTGATGCGCAAATCGCGGTATGCCTTGATTTCGTCCATGATGTCTCTCTACTTGGACGCCTCGAAAACGCAACCGGGCGGGAGGGTTCATGAGCACGGCAACACTGCGAAATCCCGGGCTGCTGCAGCGCCTCGATGCCCTTTTGATGGACCACGGGCCTGCACCGCAGCTGACGGGGTACAAGCGGTTCTGTGTCGAGTTTGTGCTTTTCGGCATCAAGGAAGCCCGTGCCTGCCTGTTTGCGGGACTGTTCTTCGTCTCGATCTTCATCACACCGCGCGAGGGACTTTACGGCATCCCCCGCTACGACCTGCTGCTGCTGATTGCGGTTTTGATTCAGGCCTGGATGCTCTGGACCAGGCTTGAAACACTCGACGAGTTCAAGGCAATCTGCCTTTTCCACGTCGTCGGTTTTGCGCTCGAGGTCTTCAAGACCTCCGGTGCGATCCAGTCCTGGTCCTATCCGGATTTCGCCCATACCAAGGTTCTGGGTGTCCCGCTGTTCTCGGGCTTCATGTATGCGGCGGTCGGAAGCTATATCATTCAGGCTTGGCGGATCCTGGATGTCAGGATCGAGCATCATCCGCCCTACTGGATGGCGACGCTGGTCGCGCTTGCCATCTACGGGAATTTCTTCACCCATCACTATATCGGCGATTACCGCTGGTATATCGCGGCACTGGCGATCGGCCTCTATGCCCGCGCAACCGTGGTTTACCGGCCCTACGACCGGGACAGGAAAATGCCGATGATCCTGGCTTTCATCCTGATCGGATTTTTCATCTGGCTTGCCGAGAACATCTCCACCTTCTTTGCCATCTGGCACTACCCGAACCAGATCGGGGCCTGGTCCACCGTGCATCTGGGGAAATGGAGTTCGTGGACATTGCTGGTGATCATGACCTTCACCATCGTGGCCTCGCTCAAGCATATCCGTGACACGATCCATATCCCGAAGTAGCGGCGATTTTCAGGGACCGGTTCGACGACGTGAAAAAGGCCGGGCGCATCAAGCACCCGGCCTTCAAACTTCATGCTTCAGAGAAGCGAAGCTGCTTACGCGGCTTCTTCCTCGGCTGCAGCTTCAGCGGCAACGCGAGCGCGGTCCTTGGCACCCTTGGCGTCGACATCGCGATCAACGAATTCGACGACGGCCATCGGCGCGTTGTCGCCAGTCCGGAAACCGGCCTTCATGATGCGCAGGTAGCCGCCATTGCGAGTGGCATAACGCGTTGCGATCGTGTCGAACAGCTTGCGAACGGCTTCGTTGTCGCGGATCTGCGAAATCGCCTGACGGCGGGCGTGCAGATCGCCGCGCTTACCGAGCGTAACGAGCTTTTCGACGATCGGACGGATTTCCTTCGCCTTCGGCAAGGTGGTCACGATCTGCTCATGTTCGATGAGCGAAGCCGCCATGTTGGCGAACATCGCCTTGCGGTGGCTAGAGGTACGGTTCAGCTTGCGACCGGAATTGGCGTGGCGCATCGCTTGTCTCCTTCACATGCAGGCGCACGCCTGCCGTTTGAACAGTTTAGTCTTCTGACGCAATTACGAATGGAAAACCGGGAACCGCTTTTCCTGGAACTGCGGGTTAATACTGGTCTTCGTAACGCTTGGCCAGATCTTCAATGTTTTCCGGCGGCCAGGACGGAACTTCCATACCCAGATGCAGGCCCATGGAAGCGAGAACTTCCTTGATCTCGTTGAGCGACTTGCGTCCGAAATTCGGTGTCCGGAGCATTTCGGCTTCGGTCTTCTGAATGAGGTCACCGATGTAGACGATGTTGTCGTTCTTGAGGCAGTTGGCCGAGCGGACCGAAAGTTCCAACTCGTCGACCTTCTTGAGAAGCGACGGATTGAAGGCCAGTTCGGCAACGGTTTCCTCGTGGACTTCCTTCTGCGGCTCGTCGAAGTTGACGAAAACACCGAGCTGGTCCTGAAGGATGCGGGCGGCATAGGCAACGGCGTCCTCGCCGCTGACCGAACCGTCGGTCTCGAGCGTGAGCGTCAGCTTGTCGTAGTCGAGAACCTGGCCCTCACGGGTGTTTTCCACCTTGTAGGAGCATTTCTTGACCGGCGAGTACAGGCTGTCGACCGGGATGAGGCCGATCGGCGCGTCTTCGGCGCGATTGCGGTCAGCCGCCACATAGCCCTTGCCGTTGTTGACGGTGAATTCCATGCGGATTTCAGCGCCTTCATCGAGAGTGCAGAGCACGTGCTCCGGATTGAGGATCTCGATGTCGCCAACGGTCTGAATGTCGCCGGCAGTGACGATACCAGGCCCCTGCTTGCGCACGACCATGCGCTTGGCTTCGTCGCCTTCCATGCGGATGGCGATTTCCTTGATGTTGAGGATGATGTCGGTCACATCCTCACGGACGCCCGGGATCGACGAGAACTCGTGCAGAACGCCGTCGATCTGAACCGCCGTCACGGCAGCGCCGCGCAGCGAGGAAAGCAGAACCCGGCGCAGCGCATTGCCCAGCGTCAGACCGAAGCCGCGCTCGAGCGGCTCGGCGACGACCGAAGCCTTGGTGCGGCTCTGCGTCGAGAACTCGACCTTGCTGGGCTTGATCAATTCCTGCCAGTTTTTTTGAATCATGTCTGTTGCCTTCCTGTTGCCGCACAATCCATTCGTTACGGCGAAGTGAGAAGAGGATCGAACGGGCCTGGAGCCACAAGGCTCCGGCCCGTCACAAAATCAGCGCTGGCCTAGACGCGGCGCTTCTTGCGCGGGCGGCATCCATTGTGCGGAATCGGCGTCACATCCCGGATGGAGGTGATGGTGAAACCCGCAGCCTGGAGTGCGCGAAGCGCCGACTCACGGCCCGATCCGGGACCGCAAACTTCCACTTCCAGCGACTTCATGCCGTGATCCTGCGCCTTCTTGGCGGCATCTTCCGCAGCCATCTGGGCAGCAAACGGGGTCGACTTGCGCGAGCCCTTGAAACCCTTCGAACCGGCAGACGACCACGAGATGGCATTGCCCTGCGCATCGGTGATGGTGATCATCGTGTTGTTGAAGGTCGAGTTGACGTGGGCAACGCCCGACGAAATATTCTTGCGTTCGCGCCGTTTGACGCGTGCGGCTTCCTTGGCCATGTTCTTTCCTTTCGAGATATCAGCACCGCCGTAACGCCAGCGGCTCCACCGGGAACCACCTGAGCGGCCACCTGCCCCTTATGAAACGAACCTCGGTCCGATTCGAGAAGCGCGGCGCCGTTCAGGCGAAACCCAAATTACTTCTTCTTGCCGGCGATCGCCTTGGCAGGTCCCTTGCGGGTACGGGCATTGGTGTGCGTCCGCTGGCCGCGCACCGGCAGACCACGACGGTGGCGCAGGCCACGGTAGCAGCCGAGGTCCATGAGACGCTTGACGTTCATGGAGTTTTCGCGGCGAAGATCGCCTTCGACCTGATAGTCGCGGTCGATTGTTTCGCGAATCTGCAGCACTTCCGCGTCGGAAAGCTGGTTGACGCGACGGTCGTGCGGGATGCCGACCTTGTCGACGATGTCGGCGGCGAACTTGCTGCCGATGCCGTGAATGTAGGTCAGCGCAATGATCACGCGCTTGTTTGTCGGAATGTTAACGCCTGCTATGCGGGCCATGTGCATCTCCATGTGGGCCGGGACAGATCAGGTCTGGCCGGCGGGTTATTGTTGACCCGCGTCCGGTGGAGGCCGGCCCTTGCGGGGTAGTCATTCGGTCGGCGGAAGCACCAGGGCAAAACCGCCGCATTCTCATGCTTGGTCCCGGCACGCTTAAAGCGACCAGAGCCGGATCCCGGTATTTCCGGGAAACCGCACCGATCGCCTGCATGTCGCGAATTGCGCGGGTCTTAGCGGAAGCGCAAGGGTTTCGTCAACCTCTGCGCACCCGATATTTCAAACAATGACGGTAAAACGCCTGTCATCGACACGATCCGGTCCGGCCGATCGTGTCCGGCGGTCAAAGAGAATCGAGAACCTGCTCGATTTCCTCGGTCACGGCATCGATTGTGTTCATGCCATTGACCGTCCGCAACATGCCCTTGGCGTAGTAGTAGCCAGTCAGCGGCGCGGTCTTCTTGTAGTACTCGCGAAGCCGTTCGTCGAAGACTTCCGCATTGTCATCCTTGCGCACGGGCTGGCCGGCGGCTGCGGCCTCCTCTGCGCGCTTGATGATGCGGCCCACGAGCGCCTTGTCGTCGACAATCAGTTCGATCACGCAATCAAGCTTCATGTCCTTGCCCGCAAGCATCGCCTCGACAGCATCTGCCTGCACCAGGGTCCGCGGATAGCCATCGAGAATAAACCCTCGGGCGCAATCGGGCTGGTCGACACGCTCGGAGACGATGGCGTTCACGATATCGTCGGAGACCAACTCTCCTGCGTCCATGACAGCCTTCGCGCGCTTGCCGACCTCGGTGCCCGCCGCCACGGCGGCACGGAGCATGTCGCCGGTTGAAAGCTGGGGTACCCCGTGCTTTTCGACCAGGCGCTGGGCCTGTGTCCCCTTACCCGCGCCAGGCGGTCCCAAAAGAATAAGCTTCATCGTCCCCTCTTCCCTCCCCGAAGTTTGGACTTCTTGATCAGCCCCTCATACTGCTGGGCAATCAGATGTCCCTGGATCTGCGCGACCGTATCGAGCGTCACGGAGACGACGATCAGAAGCGAAGTGCCCCCCAGATAGAACGGAACGCCGGTCTGCGCGATTAGAAATTCGGGTAATAGACACACGAACACCAGATACATCGCCCCGATGACGGTGATGCGGGTCAGCACGAAATCGATGTATTCGGCGGTGCGTTCGCCCGGGCGAATGCCAGGAATGAACCCGCCATGCTTCTTGAGGTTGTCCGCGGTGTCCTTCGGATTGAACACGATCGCGGTATAGAAGAACGCGAAGAACGCGATCATCGCAGCGTAGAGCAGCATATAGGCAGGCTGACCATGACCGAGCGATGCAAGCAGCGTCGTCGCCCAGTTCGGCAGATTGCCGGTGTTGGCAAAGCCCGCAATCGTTGCCGGCAACAGCAGAAGCGACGAGGCGAAGATCGGCGGAATGACGCCTGCGGTGTTCAGCTTGAGCGGCAGGTGCGAGGTATCGCCCTGGAACATGCGCGAACCGACCTGGCGCTTCGGATACTGGATCAGAAGCTGGCGCTGGGCGCGCTCGATGAACACGATGAACGCGATGACGGCGATGGCAACGACGATCACGGCGATGATCAGGCCGGTCGAAAGCGCGCCGGTGCGGCCCAGTTCGAGGGTTCCGGCAACCGCACCCGGGAGTGCTGCCACGATGCCCGCGAAAATGATCAGCGAAATGCCGTTGCCGATGCCGCGTGCGGTGATCTGCTCACCGAGCCACATCAGGAACATGGTGCCGCCGACAAGCGTGATGACGGTGGCGATCCGGAAGAACCAGCCCGGATCGGTGACGATACCGTTGCCCGATTCGAGCCCGACGGCGATGCCGTAGGCCTGCACGGTGCCGAGAAGCACGGTGCCGTAGCGGGTGTACTGGTTGATGATCTTGCGGCCCTGCTCGCCCTCCTTCTTGAGCTGCTCGAGCGTGGGAACAACCGATGTCATCAACTGGATGATGATCGATGCGGAGATGTAGGGCATGATGCCGAGCGCGAAGATCGCCATGCGTTCGACGGCGCCGCCAGCAAACATGTTGAACAGGCCGAGGATGCCGCCCGCCTGCCCCTGAAAGGCCTGCGCGAACGCGTCGGGATTGATGCCGGGAAGCGGAATGTAGGTTCCCAGGCGATACACGAGAAGTGCGCCAAGGGTGAACCAGATCCGTTTCTTGAGGTCTTCCGCCTTGGCGAAAGCCGAAAAATTCAGATTGGAAGCGAGTTGTTCGGCTGCAGATGCCATTGCGTTCTCCGCGTGGCCATCCGGCGCCCGATGAACCCGATCATCTCCGGAGGGCCTGAGTTGGTTTCACCGGACGATGCGGCCGGACCGTTGGCACAGTCTTCGGCCCTAGCCCCGGCCGTCGCGGCCTAGCGCGCCGTCCGATCCCATATGGGATGAAAACCGCCCGATGTGAAGCACCGGGCGGTCACTAATTTGTCAGTCCTTGGATGCGGCCGGAGCTGCCTCGAGCACCTTGACCGAGCCGCCGGCCTTTTCCACCTTCTCGATGGCTGCGCGCGAGCCGCCAGCAACCTCAAGCGTGAGCTTGGCCTTGACGTCGCCGTCCGCAAGAACGCGAACGCCGTCCTTGATGCGGCGGATCACACCGGCTGCCTTGAGCGCTGCGGCATCGATCGTTGACTTGGCGTCAAGCTTGCCGGCATCGACGGCTGCCTGGATCCGGCCAACCGACACGACGTTGAAGTCGGTCGAAAAGATGTTGGTGAAGCCACGCTTCGGCAGACGACGGTAGATCGGCATCTGACCGCCTTCAAAACCGTTGATCGCTACGCCTGAACGGGACTTCTGTCCCTTGACGCCACGGCCGCCGGTCTTGCCCGAGCCCGAGCCGATACCACGGCCGACGCGCTTACGGTTCTTGACTGCGCCTTCGTTGTCGGCGATTTCATTGAGTTTCATGATCAATCACTCCCACTCACTGCTCGTCGACGACGCGAACGAGGTGGCTGACCGAACGGATCATGCCACGAACGGACGGTGTGTCCTCGAGGGTCCGCCGGCGGTGCATCTTGTTGAGGCCCAGACCGATCAGCGTCTGACGCTGAACGTTGGGGCGGCGAATCGGGCTGCCGATCTGTTCGACGGTGATCGTCTTGCCCTTCTTGGTGTCAGCCATCTTCTTGGCTCCCTAGTTCAAATAAGGCAAAGGCCCGATTACTCTTCGCCGCCGGCGGCAGGACCGCGGCGAGCCTGGAGCGTGGAATACTTGATGCTGCGCTGAGCCGCGATGTCCTTGGGGTGCATCTGGTTCTTGAGCGCATCGAAGGTGGCGCGGATCATGTTGTACGGGTTCGACGTACCGGTCGACTTCGCCACAACATCATGCATGCCAAGCGTTTCGAACACGGCGCGCATCGGACCACCGGCGATGATCCCGGTACCGGGCTTGGCGGCGCGCAGAAGCACCTTGCCTGCCCCGTGACGGCCATGCACATCGTGGTGAAGTGTCCGGCCCGAACGCAGCGGAACGAAAATCAGGTCGCGCTTGGCGGACTCGGTCGCCTTGCGGATCGCCTCAGGCACTTCGCGCGCCTTGCCGTGACCGAAGCCAACGCGGCCCTTCTGGTCTCCAACAACCACCAGGGCTGCGAAACCGAAGCGCCGGCCGCCCTTGACGACCTTGGCTACGCGGTTGATGTGAACGAGCTTGTCGACGAATTCGCTGTCGCGCTCTTCTTCCCTGCCGCGGTTGTCGCGGCGACCTTCCTTGGCCATTGTCCTTGTCCTTGTTCTTTTCCGGAATCAATCGGCTGTTGTTGACTTAGAAGTCGAGACCGCCTTCGCGGGCTGCTTCGGCGAGGGCCTTGATGCGGCCGTGATAGATGAAGGCGCCGCGGTCGAAGACCACTTCCTTGACGCCTGCTTCCGATGCACGCTGGGCAATCAGCTTGCCGACAGCCGCCGCTGCGGAGACATCCGCACCGGTCTTGAGTTCACCACGAAGACCGGTGTCCAGCGTCGATGCAGCGGCAAGCGTACGGCCTGCGGCATCATCGATGACCTGGGCATAGATGTTCTTCGACGAGCGATGAACCGACAGGCGCGGACGGCCATTGGCCACCGCCTTGATCTGGCGGCGGATACGGTCGGCCCGACGCGTAAGGGATTGTTTCCTGCTAGCCATTTCGCGTCTTCCTTACTTCTTCTTGCCTTCTTTGCGGACAATCCGCTCTTCAGCATATTTGACGCCCTTGCCCTTGTAGGGCTCGGGGCCGCGATAGCCGCGGATCTCGGCAGCAACCTGGCCAAGCACCTGCTTGTCGATGCCGGTGATGACGACTTCTGTCGGCTTCGGGCACGCAATGCTGACGCCTTCCGGCGGCTGATAGACGACATCATGGCTGAAGCCAAGAGCCAGCTGGAGGTTCCGCCCCTGCATGGCAGCACGATAACCAACACCGTTGATTTCGAGCTTGCGCTCGTAACCATCCTTCACACCGGTGAAGATGTTGGAGATCATTGTGCGCGACATGCCCCACTTGGAGCGGGCGTCCTTCGAATTGTCCACGGGCGAGACGACGACCGCGTTGTCCTCAAGCTTGAGCGAGACTTCATCGTTTGCGACGAAGCTCAGCTCACCCTTGGGACCCTTGGCGACCACTTTCTGGCCGTCAATCGTCGCGGTGACACCGGCAGGAACCGGAACGGGCTTTTTACCGATACGAGACATTGTTCAACCTGTCTGTTCGAGTTGGAGGCTCTGCACGATCAGAAGATCGAGCAGAGAACCTCGCCACCAACATTCTGCTCGCGCGCGGAGTGATCGGCCAAAACGCCCTTCGGAGTCGAAAGGATCGTGATGCCGAGACCGTTTGCGACCTGCGGAATGGACTTAACGGAGACGTAAACACGCCGGCCTGGCTTGGATACGCGAGCGATTTCGCGGATCACGGGCGCGCCCTCGTGATACTTGAGCTCGATGCTCAGCTCGGACTTGCCGTTGTCGAAGGACACCTCGGTGTAACCGCGGATATAGCCTTCCGACTGCAGGACGTCGAGAACACGGGCGCGCAGCTTGGAAGCCGGTGTGGACACCGACGTCTTGCGGCGAGCGACACCGTTGCGAATACGGGTGAGCATATCACCCAATGGATCGGTCATTGCCATCTTGCGCGCTCCTTACCAGCTCGACTTAACCAGGCCGGGCACCTTGGCCAGCGACCCGAGCTCACGCAGAGCGATACGCGACATGCCCAGCTTACGGTAGTAAGCGCGCGGACGTCCGGTGACTTGGCAACGATTGCGAACGCGAACCTTTGCGCCGTTGCGCGGCATCTCGGCCAGCTTGAGCGTTGCACGGAAGCGTTCCTCGATCGGAAGCTCCTGATTCTGAATGATCGCCTTGAGAGCGGCGCGCTTGGAAGCGTCGCGGGCAACCAGCTTGCGGCGGCGCTTGTTCTTTTCGATTGCGCTGACTTTCGCCATGATCAGTTATCCTTTTCCACGAATGCCGTTACGATTACTGACGGAAGGGGAAGTTGAACTCTTTGAGAAGAGCCCGTGCTTCGTCGTCCGTCGGAGCCGTCGTACAAACGATGATGTCCATGCCCCAGATCTGGTCAACCTTGTCGTAGTTGATCTCCGGAAACACGATGTGTTCCTTGATGCCCATGGCGAAGTTGCCACGGCCGTCAAAGCTCTTGGGGTTCAGGCCGCGAAAGTCACGAACGCGCGGCAGCGCGATGGTGATGAGACGGTCCATGAACTCAT
Organism: Hoeflea sp.; assembly: GCA_965233445.1. Lineage (GTDB taxonomy): Bacteria > Pseudomonadota > Alphaproteobacteria > Rhizobiales > Rhizobiaceae > Hoeflea. The sequence continues at coordinate 2,445,838 of OZ247491.1, read as the reverse complement.
ACATGCGGGCGCCACGAAGGGTCACCTTGGCGCCGATCGGCATCTGCTCGCGCAGCTTGAAGCCGGCGATCGAGTTGCGTGCGCGGGTGATGACCGCCTTCTGACCGGCGATTGCCGCCAGGTCCTCGGCCGCCGTTGCGGGCTTCTTGGAATCGGCAGTGGCTTCGCCAACGCCCATGTTGATTACGATCTTGTCGACGCGCGGGATCTGCATTTCGTTCGCGTAGGCGAACTGCTCCTGCATAGCCTTGCGAATGCGTCCGACGTAGTCTGTCTTGAGCCGCGGCTCGTACTTCGCATCAGCCATCGATCACTTCTCCCGAACGCTTTGCCACGCGCACCTTCTTGTCGCCCTCGATGCGGAAACCGACGCGGGTCGGCTTGCCGTCCTTGGGGTCTGCAACCGCGAGGTTGGAGAGGTGAAGCGGGGCTTCCTTGTTGATGATGCCGGCTTCCTGGGTCTGGGTCTGGCGCTGATGGCGCTTGACCATGTTGAGACCCCGGACCACGGCCCGGTCTTCCTTCGGCATCACGGCCAGAACTTCGCCGGTACGGCCCTTGTCCTTGCCGGTAAGAACGACGACCTTGTCGCCTTTGCGGATCTTTTGCATCGGTTCGTTCCTTACAGCACTTCTGGAGCCAGGGAGATGATCTTCATGTGGCTCTTGGCGCGCAATTCACGCGGAACCGGTCCGAAGATACGGGTGCCGATCGGCTCTTTCTTGTTGTCGATCAGAACGGCTGCATTCCGGTCAAACCGGATCACGCTGCCATCGGCGCGACGGATGTCCTTGGCAGTGCGGACGACAACCGCCTTCATCACATCACCCTTCTTGACGCGGCCGCGCGGAATGGCCTCCTTGATCGAAACGACGATCACGTCGCCGATCGAGGCATATTTCCGCTTGGAACCGCCCAGAACCTTGATGCACATGACACGACGAGCGCCGGAATTGTCGGCAACGTCGAGGTTTGTTTGCATCTGAATCATATCAGGCCGCCTTCTTGTTGTTACCGGCACGGTTGGACACGAAGGCCCCTATGCCAGCTTATGAGTCAATTCTTGTCTTGCGCGGGAAGGATGTTGCCAAGGTGGTTTCCCCGAAGGGACCTTCCATGCGCTGAAAGCAGAAGAACGCCCGTTTGCGGGGCGTTCTGCGCCAATGGCCTGCTTCATACAGGATTCTCGGCAAGGTGCAATAGGCCCTCGCCTCAAACCCTGTCAATTAAGCCTGGTCAGCCGAAACGACGGTCCAGCGCTTGTCCTTGGAGATCGGCGCGCATTCCTGAATGGAAACCTCGTCGCCCACCTTGTAGGTGTTGTTTTCGTCGTGCGCCTTGTAGTTCTTGGTGCGGCGAACGATCTTGCGCATCACCGGGTGTGCGAAACGACGTTCCACGCGGACGACCACGGTCTTCTCGTTCTTGTCACTGACTACAGTGCCCTGCAGAATGCGTTTTGGCATTGTTCTTGGTCCTTAGGCCTTGGCTTCTGCCGCCTTCTGGCGGGCAATTGTCTTGATGCGGGCGACATCGCGGCGGATTTCCCGGACCCGCGAGGTCTTTTCCAGCTGGCCGGTAGCACCCTGGAAGCGCAGGTTGAACTGCTCCTTCTTCAGCTTGGCGAGCTCGTCATTGAGTTGATCAACGCTCATGGCGCGAACATCTGCGGCTTTCATGATCGCTCTCCTTAGTCTGCGATGCGCTGGACGAAGCGGGTCTTGACCGAAAGCTTGGCTGCGCCGAGACGCAGGGCTTCACGGGCGAGCTCTTCGCTGACGCCGTCGATTTCGAACATGATCCGGCCGGGCTTGACCTTGGCGGCCCAGTAATCGACCGAACCCTTGCCCTTACCCATGCGGACTTCCGTCGGCTTCGACGTTACCGGCACATCGGGGAAGATCCGGATCCATACACGGCCCGCACGCTTCATGTGACGGGTGATGGCACGACGGGCGGCCTCGATCTGACGTGCGTTGACGCGATCGGGCTCCTGCGCCTTCAAGCCGTAGGAACCGAAATTCAAGTCCGAACCGCCCTTGGCGACTCCCTTGATGCGGCCCTTGAACTGCTTGCGGTACTTTGTACGCTTTGGCTGCAACATTTTCTAATTCTCCGAATTGTCTGCCTGGCGCGTGATCAGGCGTTTTCGCGCCGGCGATTGCCGCCAGAAGCGTCGCCCTCGGTGGCCCGGCGCTCAGATGCCATTGGATCGTGCTCGAGGATTTCGCCCTTGAAGATCCAGACCTTGACGCCGCAGATGCCGTAGGCCGTCTTGGCTTCGGCAGTGCCGTAGTCGATGTCGGCGCGCAGGGTATGAAGCGGCACCCGGCCCTCGCGGTACCACTCGGTGCGCGCGATTTCCGCGCCGCCGAGACGACCGCCGCAGGTGATCTTGATGCCTTCGGCTCCAAGGCGCATGGCCGACTGGACCGAACGCTTCATGGCGCGACGGAATGCAATGCGGCGCTCGAGCTGCTGGGCAATCGACTGCGCCACGAGGGTCGCGTCGACTTCCGGCTTGCGCACTTCAACGATGTTGAGGTGCGTTTCCGACTGCGTCATCTCCGAAAGCTTGCGGCGAAGCTTCTCGATGTCCGCGCCCTTCTTGCCGATGATCAGGCCAGGCCGTGCGGCATGGATGGTCACGCGGCACTTCTTGTGCGGACGCTCGATGACGATCTTGGAAACGCCGGCCTGCTTGAGTTCGTTCTGCAGGTACTTGCGGATCTTGAGATCTTCGTGAAGCAGCTTGCCGTATTCGGCATTGTCGGCGAACCAGCGGCTGTCCCAGGTACGGTTGATGCCCAGACGGAAACCGATTGGATTGATTTTCTGACCCATTATGCGGCCTCCTCTTGGGCTTCCACTTCGCGCACGACAATCGTGAGATGCGCAAACGGCTTCTCGATGCGCGAGGCGCGGCCGCGGCCGCGGGCGTGGAAGCGCTTCATGACGATCGACTTGCCGACATAGGCCTCTGCGACCACCAGCGAATCGACGTCCAGATCGTGGTTGTTCTCGGCGTTTGCGATCGCCGATTCAAGCGTCTTGCGGACGGTTGAGGCGATGCGCTTGCGGGAAAACTCAAGTTCGGCCAGCGCGCGATCAACCTTCTTGCCGCGGATCAGCGCTGCAACCAGATTGAGCTTCTGCGGGCTGATGCGAAGGGTGCGGGCGACTGCCTGCGCCTCGTTGCCCTTGAGCCGGCGTTCGGTTTTTGCCTTGCCCATTGTTACTTCCTCTTCGCTTTCTTGTCGGCGCCGTGGCCATAATAGGTCCGCGTCGGGGAGTATTCGCCAAACTTCTGGCCGACCATCTCTTCCGAGACGTTGACCGGAATGTGCTTGCTTCCGTTGTAGACGCCGAACGTCAGGCCGACGAACTGCGGCATGATGGTGGAGCGGCGGCTCCAGATCTTGATCACTTCATTGCGGCCGCCTTCGCGCACCTTCTCAGCCTTCTTGAGAAGATAGCCGTCAACAAACGGACCTTTCCAAACTGAACGAGCCATTGGAGACTTCCTCTCTTACTTCTTGCGCTGATGGCGCGAACGCATGATGAACTTGTCGGTCGACTTGTTCGAACGCGTGCGCTTGCCCTTGGTCGGCTTGCCCCAAGGGCTCACCGGATGACGGCCACCGGAGGTGCGGCCTTCACCACCGCCGTGCGGGTGATCGACCGGGTTCATGGCGACACCACGCACATGGGGGCGCTTGCCCTTCCAGCGCGAACGGCCGGCCTTGCCGTCGTTGATGTTGAGGTGGTCGGGGTTCGACACCGCACCGACGGTCGCAAGGCAGGCGCCCTGAACCAGACGCTGTTCGCCCGAATTGAGACGCAGGATGGCCATGCCCTGGTCACGACCGACCAGCTGGGCATATCCGCCGGCCGAACGAGCTACCTGGCCGCCCTTGGCAGGCTTCATCTCGATGTTGTGCACGATCGTGCCGACCGGCATGTACTGAAGCGGCATGCAATTGCCCGGCTTCACGTCCACGGCCTTGTCCGACGAGATCACCTTGTCGCCTGCAGCCAGACGCTGCGGAGCGAGAATGTAGGACTTCTCGCCATCGGCATAGGTGATCAGCGCAATGAACGCGGTCCGGTTCGGATCGTATTCCATACGCTCGACAGTCGCCTCCACGTCGAACTTGCGACGCTTGAAATCGACCATGCGATAGGTGCGCTTGTGGCCGCCACCGATCGACTGAGCGGTGACCCGGCCGGCATTGTTGCGGCCGCCCTTGCCGGTCAAGCCCTGGGTCAGCGATTTGACCGGCTTGCCGCGATGAAGACCCGAACGATCAACGATGACCAGCTGACGCTGGCTCGGGGTCGTCGGATTGTAACTTTTCAGTGCCATTTTCCTGTTCCCTTTTGAGGGCTTGTTCCCGCGCGGCCCTTACAGACCGGTTGAGACGTCGATCGACTGGCCTTCGGCAAGCGTCACATACGCCTTCTTGACATCAGACTGACGGCCGGAGATCCCGCGGAAGCGCTTGGTCTTGCCCTTGCGCAGAAGCGTGTTGACGGCCGTGACCTTGACACCGAACAGCGCTTCGACCGCAGCCTTGATTTCAGGCTTGGAAGCGCGCCGGGCGACATTGAAGACCACCTGGTTCTGATCGGAGACCAGCGTCGACTTTTCGGTGATCGCCGGGGAGACGATCACATCATAGTGGCGAAGATCCGTCATTTGAAGCGCTCCTCCAGAGCAGCGACAGCGTCCTTGGACAAGACAAGCTTGCCGCGGCGCAGGATGTCGTAAACGTTGATGCCCTGAACCGGCAGCACATCCACATTCGGAATGTTCTTGGCGGCGAGGCGGAAGTTCTGGTCGAGCTCGGTGCCGCCGATGAACAGAGCGTTGGTCAGACCAAGCTTGCCCAGCGAACCGGTCAGCGCCTTGGTCTTGGCTTCGCCGGCGGTCAGGCTGTCGACGATGATGATGTCGGAAGCCTTGGCCTTTGCCGAAAGCGCGTGGCGCAGGGCCAGTGCACGGACCTTCTTGGGCAGTTCATGCGCATGGCTGCGAACATTCGGACCATGGGCCTGGCCACCGCCACGGAACTGCGGCGCACGCGCCGAGTGGTGACGGGCACGACCGGTGCCCTTCTGCTTGTACATCTTCGCACCGGTGCGCGAGATTTCCGAGCGGCCGAGCGCCTTGTGGGTGCCCTGCTGCTTCTTTGCGAGCTGCCAGCGCACGATGCGCTGGATCAGGTCCTGGCGCGGGTCGAGACCGAAGATGGCATCGGAAAGAGAGATCTTTCCGGCATCCTTGCCCTCGAGAGTGGTGACGGTGAGATCCATTATTCGGCTCCCTCATTCGATACGGTGGCTGCCTCGCGAAGCGCGGCAGGAAGAGGCGCATCAGCCGGGATGCCGGACTTGACGGCGTCGCGAACGACAATCCAGGACCCCTTGGAGCCCGGAACGGCGCCCTTGATCAGGATCAGGCCGCGCTCGGCGTCGGTCGAGACAATCTCGAGATTCTGCGTGGTCACGCGGGTCTGGCCCATGTGCCCGGCCATCTTCTTGCCCTTCCAGACCTTGCCCGGATCCTGGTTGGAACCGGTCGAGCCGTGCGAACGGTGCGAGACCGAAACGCCGTGGGTGGCGCGAAGGCCGCCGAAGCCGTGGCGCTTCATGGCGCCTGCGAAACCCTTACCCTGGGTCACGCCGGAGACGTCCACGAGCTGGCCGGCAACGAAGTGGCTCGCGGCGATTTCCGCACCGACATCGATAAGATTGTCGGAGCTGACGCGGAATTCGACCAGCTTGGCCTTGGGTTCGACATTGGCGATGGCGAAGTTGCCGCGCATTGCCTTTGACGTGTTCTTGACCTTGGCGACGCCGGCGCCGAGCTGGACGGCCGTGTAGCCGTTCTTCTCTTCCGTACGCTGGGCCACCACCTGGCAGTTCTCCAACCGCAGGACGGTCACGGGGACATGTTCTCCGGCGTCGTTGTAGACCCGGGTCATTCCCACTTTTTGTGCAATCACACCTGAACGCATCGGTTCATTCCTCTTGAGATGAGCCTGTCGGGGCCCTGCCCCTCCATGCCTCGTTCCCTTTGCCTAAGACGGCTCGGCGCCTTAAAGCTTGATTTCCACATCAACGCCCGCGGCGAGATCCAGCTTCATAAGCGCATCTACCGTCTGCGGGGTCGGATCAACGATATCGAGCAGCCGCTTGTGGGTGCGCATCTCGAACTGTTCGCGGCTCTTCTTGTCGATGTGCGGCGACCGGTTGACCGTGAATTTCTCGATCCGGGTCGGCAGCGGGACCGGGCCGCGGACGCTGGCGCCGGTCCGTTTCGCCGTCGACACGATTTCACGTGTGGAGGCGTCAAGGATCCGGTGATCAAACGCCTTGAGGCGGATGCGGATGTTCTGGCCGTTCATTCGACTTGTCCTTGCTAGTGTGAGGACCGCGCGACCCTGTCAAACAGGACCGCGCGACCTGCCCCCGTTTGTTACTCGATGATCTGTGCGACGATGCCGGCGCCGACGGTGCGGCCGCCTTCACGGATGGCGAAGCGCAGCTTCTCTTCCATCGCGATCGGAACGATCAGCGTCACGTCTGCCGAGATGTTGTCGCCCGGCATCACCATTTCCGTGCCTTCCGGCAGCGTCACAACACCCGTCACGTCGGTCGTGCGGAAGTAGAACTGCGGACGGTAGTTGGTGAAGAACGGAGTGTGGCGACCGCCCTCTTCCTTGGTCAGGATGTAGGCTTCGGCCTTGAACTTCGTGTGCGGCTTCACCGAACCCGGCTTGCACAGAATCTGGCCACGCTCGACGCCTTCACGGTCGATGCCGCGAAGCAGTGCGCCGATGTTGTCGCCGGCCTGGCCCTGGTCGAGCAGCTTGCGGAACATTTCGACGCCGGTGCAAACCGTCTTCTTGGTGTCGCGAATACCGACAATCTCGATTTCCTCGCCAACCTTGACGACGCCGCGTTCGACACGGCCGGTCACCACGGTGCCGCGGCCCGAGATCGAGAACACGTCCTCGATCGGCATCAGGAACGGCTGGTCGATCGGACGCTCAGGGGTCGGGATGTATTCGTCGACGGCGGCCATCAGCGCGCGGATCGCGTCTTCGCCCTGGGCCTTGTCGCCCTCGTTGAGCGCGACCAGAGCCGAACCCTTGATGATCGGAATGTCGTCGCCCGGGAAGTCGTAGGACGACAGAAGCTCACGGACTTCCATCTCCACGAGCTCGAGAAGCTCCTCGTCGTCGACCTGGTCGACCTTGTTCAGGAACACCACCAGCGAAGGCACGCCAACCTGACGGGCGAGCAGGATGTGCTCGCGGGTCTGCGGCATCGGGCCGTCAGCGGCCGAAACCACCAGGATCGCGCCGTCCATCTGCGCGGCACCCGTGATCATGTTCTTCACATAGTCGGCGTGGCCGGGGCAGTCGACGTGGGCATAGTGACGCTTGTCGGTCTCGTACTCGACGTGCGCGGTCGAAATGGTGATGCCGCGCGCCTTTTCTTCAGGGGCCGCGTCAATCTGGTCATAGGCCTTGAAATCACCGAAGAACTTCGTGATCGCAGCCGTCAGCGACGTCTTGCCGTGGTCAACGTGACCGATCGTACCGATGTTTACGTGCGGCTTAGTGCGCTCGAACTTACCCTTTGCCATATTCGGCTCTCCATTCTCATTCCGCCCTTGACGGGCAAATTACAGTTTCGGTCTCCGGTCCGGGCCGGCGTTCTGGACGCGGGCCCGGCAGCCGGCAAATTAAGCGTACTTCGCCTGAATCTCCTGGGAGACATTCGACGGAACCGGCGCGTAATGATCAAAGACCATCGAGTACTGAGCCCGGCCCTGGGACATCGAGCGAAGCGTGTCGACGTACTTGAACATGTTGGCCAGCGGCACATGCGCGTCGATCACCACGGCGATGCCGCGCATTTCCTGACCCTGGATCTGGCCCCGGCGGGAGTTGAGGTCGCCGATCACGTCACCGACGTAATCTTCAGGCGTCACAACCTCGACCTTCATGATCGGCTCCAGAAGCTGGGGCCCCATGAACTTCGAGTTTTCCCGGAAGCAGGCGCGGCCGGCGATTTCGAACGCGAGAACGCTCGAGTCCACATCGTGGTAAGCACCATCAATGAGGGTTGCCTTGATGCCCAGCATCGGGAAGCCCGCAAGCGGACCGGAACTCATCACGCTGTCGATGCCCTTCTGGACACCGGGGATGTATTCCTTGGGAACCGAACCGCCGACGATCTTGCTCTCGAAGATGAACTCTTCGGTCTCGTCGTTGGGCTCGAACCGGATCTTGACGCGGGCGAACTGACCCGAACCACCCGACTGCTTCTTGTGGGTGTAATCGGCTTCGTAGGCCTTGGTGATCGATTCACGGTAGGCGACCTGCGGAGCACCGACATTGGCCTCGACCTTGAACTCGCGGCGCATGCGGTCAACCAGAATGTCGAGGTGCAACTCGCCCATGCCTGCGATGATCGTCTGGCCCGATTCCTCGTCGGTCTTGACGCGGAACGAAGGATCCTCGGCTGCCAGGCGGTTGAGCGCGAGGCCCATCTTTTCCTGGTCGCCCTTGGTCTTGGGCTCGATCGCGATCTGGATCACCGGATCGGGGAATTCCATGCGCTCGAGGATAACCGGCTTCAGGGGATCGCAAAGCGTGTCACCCGTGGTGGTTTCCTTGAGGCCGGCCAGCGCGACGATGTCGCCTGCAAAGGCTTCCTCGATGTCTTCACGCGAATTCGAATGCATCTGCAGCATGCGGCCGACGCGCTCGCGCTTTTCCTTGACCGTGTTCATCACCGACGAGCCCTTTTCGAGCTTGCCGGAATAGATGCGGGCAAAGGTCAGCGAACCGACGAAGGGGTCGTTCATGACCTTGAAGGCCAGCATCGAAAGCGGAGCGTCGTCGCTCGCCGGACGCGTGGTTTCTTCCTCGGTCTTGACGTCGATGCCTTCGATGGCCGGAACTTCGACCGGGCTCGGCAGATACTCGACAACGGCGTCGAGAAGCGGCTGAACGCCCTTGTTCTTGAAGGCCGAGCCGCAGAACATCGGGAAGAACTGAACCGAGATGGTGCCCTTGCGGATCAGCGCGCGCAGTTCGTCGTTGCCGGGCATTTCACCTTCGAGGTAACGCTCCATGGCGCCCTCGTCGACTTCAACCACGGTCTCGATGAGAAGTTCGCGATACTCCTCGGCCTTCTCCTTGAGATCGGCCGGGATCTCGACGATGTCCCACTGGGCGCCGAGCGATTCATCGCGCCAGACAAGCGCGTTCATCTCGATGAGATCGACAACACCCTTGAATTCGGTTTCCGCACCGATCGGCAGCTGCATGACGACAGGCGTCGCGCCGAGGCGTGACTTGACCATCGACACCGAGCGATAGAAATCGGCGCCGGTCTTGTCCATCTTGTTGCAGAAGATCATCCGCGGAACATTGTACTTGTCGGCCTGGCGCCAGACGGTCTCGGTCTGCGGCTCGACACCGGCGTTGGCGTCGAGAAGAGCGATGGCACCGTCGAGAACGCGCAGCGAACGCTCGACCTCAATGGTGAAGTCAACGTGGCCGGGAGTGTCGATGATGTTGAAACGGCACATCTTGCCGTTGCGGCCCTTCCAGAACGTGGTGGTCGCAGCAGAGGTGATGGTGATCCCACGCTCCTGCTCCTGCTCCATCCAGTCCATGGTGGCGGCGCCGTCATGCACTTCGCCGATCTTGTGCGACTTGCCGGTGTAGAACAGAACACGCTCGGTGGTCGTGGTCTTGCCGGCGTCGATGTGCGCCATGATGCCGAAATTGCGGTAGTCTTCGATTGCGTATTCGCGGGCCATGTTCAGTGCCTTTCGGAAACAGGTCTTGATTACCAGCGGTAATGCGAGAAAGCGCGGTTGGCATCGGCCATCTTGTGCGTGTCTTCCCGCTTCTTCACGGCGCTGCCACGGTTGTTGGCGGCATCCATGAGTTCGCCCGAGAGGCGCTCGATCATGGTGGTCTCGTTGCGCTTGCGTGCAGCGGCGATCAACCAACGGATGGCCAGGGCCTGGCGGCGCTCGGGGCGAACGTCGACGGGAACCTGGTAGGTGGCGCCACCGACGCGGCGGGACCGGACTTCCACATGCGGCGCGACATTGTCGAGCGCCTGATGGAACATCGGGACCGGCTCCTGCTTGGCGCGCTGCTCGACCTGGTCGAGCGCACCATAGACGATCTGTTCGGCAACGGACTTCTTGCCGTGCATCATGATTGCGTTCATGAACTTGGTGATCACCAGATCGCCGAACTTCGGATCCGGGTTGATTTCACGCTTTTCTGCACTGTGACGTCGTGACATGCTTTTCGTCTTTCAACTGATGGGTCGAAACAACAAGCCGCATCCCGTGATGCGGCCCGCCGATACAATTACTTCGGACGCTTGGCGCCGTATTTCGAACGGCGCTGCTTGCGGTTCTTGACACCCTGGGTATCGAGAACACCGCGGATGATGTGGTAACGCACGCCCGGAAGGTCCTTGACGCGGCCGCCGCGGATCATCACCACGGAGTGTTCCTGAAGGTTGTGCCCCTCGCCCGGAATGTAGCCGATGACTTCGTAGCCATTGGTCAGACGAACCTTGGCAACCTTACGAAGCGCCGAGTTCGGCTTTTTCGGGGTCGTGGTGTACACACGGGTGCAAACGCCGCGCTTCTGCGGATTCTGCTCCAGCGCGGGAACCTTGTTGCGCTTCACCGGCGCCTGGCGCGGCTTACGGATCAGCTGGTTTACAGTTGGCATGTAACCATCCCTTTAGAATTCATGTTTCGCCTTTTCAGGCCACCAGGCACGCCAACTGAATGCGCAAAACAAGGGCCGGATCCGGTTTTGCCGGAGGGCCCAAAAAAGCAGAGGACGCAAAATTCCGCGTCGTGCGTGCAGCATTGTCAGTTCACAGTGCAGTCAGAAACCTTGTTTGAGGCAACTTTCAGAACGAGTCGTTCCGAAGAAAAGCGCCTCACATCGGTCTCGGTGGCCGGTAACTACTGATTTCCCCTCATCCCGTCAAGACCACAGACGAAATAATCGTTCCCGATGCAGAGCGGGCGGCCGACCGGCTCGGCTCGCGACATAAAATTGCGCGAAGAGACGGTGCCGTGGCATTTCCTTACTGCTCCGCAAACCGGAACAGCGAGGATCAGTATGGGGCGGCGGCTCTGCGTGATTCCCGCGTGCTCCCTGCGGGCTCTTCAGGCCCGATCCGCCGCTTGCGTGCGCCGACTCAGGCGCGCCGCACAACCCGGATCAGGAACAGAAGAATCACGGCACCGATCGTTGCATGAATGATCGAACCGATAATTCCGCCTCCGATGACAATGCCGACCATGGGCAGCACGAAGCCGGCGATGAAGGCGCCGACAATGCCCACCACGATGTTTCCGAGAAGCCCGAAGCCGTTGCCTTTCATGATCAGGCCGGCCAGCCATCCGGCAATCGCGCCCACGAACAGGAATACCACCAGTGCCTGAATACCCATTGAACCCATCCTCTTGTGAAAGCCGAACGTCATTATAACAGCAGTCCGCCCATTCTTGCGACCTGGTCCGCACCGCGGGGTGAACACAATCATGTCCAGGCCGTGTCCGCAAGAAGCGGGTTCCCAAGACCGTTGAGGCCGGACCTTGTCCCCTTCCCGTTGCGTTTCCCACGCCAGCGTGGGAGGAAAACGCTCACAGTCGGATGCAGGAAGGATAGAAGATGAATTCGGACAACGACAACGGCGAACTCCGGGACGGCGAAGACGGCGAGACGCCTTCGATCTTCATCATCATCGGCCAGACCAGCCGCCGCAAGGGCGGCGAGATGCGGCCGGTTCACGTGCTGATAGCGGCGCCCGATGACGATACCGCGGTTCGCCTGTGCCTCGATGCACTGTCGGCAAAGGGGTTCGCCGAGGCCGATCTCGACCAGATCGGCCTGCTCGAGAGCATGCCAGACGAGGAGCCGCATGCCTCTGCCTACCAGGGTGCGATGGAAGGCGAAGTCGCGGTCATCGCCTTCGAATAGCCCTGGCGATCGGCATGGACGAGCCCACGGAAATTCTGACCCCGCGGCTGCGGCTGTGCTGCTGGCGCGATACGCATCGTGACGCGTTTGCCGCGATGCACCGGGATCCCGAGGTCATGGCCGATCTCGGCGGACCGATCGACCGGGAAGAGAGCGACCGGAAGTTCGACCGTTATGTCGAAACCTTCCGCATCTACCGGACATCGCGCTGGGCGGTGGAAGCGCCGGATGGAACATTTCTGGGGTATTCCGGGGTCATGGCGCGCCCCGACACCACCCATCCGCTGGGATTTCACCACGAGATCGGCTGGCGCTTCAACCGGATGGCCTGGGGCCACGGCTATGCCACGGAAAGCGCTGCGGCGGCCCTCGACCACGCCGTGCGCATTACCGGGCTGACCAGGATCGTCGCCTATGCGCTTCCCACCAATCTACGCTCGCATGCTGTCATGGAGCGTCTCGGCTTCAGGCGCCGTCAGGACCTGGACTTCACAATGCCGATGGATGATGGCGGGACATTCGAGGCGATGATGTGGGATGTCGAGACCGCGAAGTACAGCTGACCGGCCTTCCCCGCGCTCTCCGCAATCGCCTTGAACAGACCTGTTCCAGAACGAAGAAGGCCGCCCCGAAAGGCGGCCTTCTTGATTTCATGTCGCTGAACGCACCCGGCTTATTCGGCCGGTGACGGCTCCTCCTTGGCCATGTCGGTCAGCATCGGTGCCGCTGTTTCGGCGCCGGACGTCTTGCGACGCTCGTCCAGGATCAGATCGTCGCGCGACGTTGCGATGCGACGGATCTGGGTCATGGTCCCGCCGGTGCCGGCAGGCACCAGACGTCCGACGATGACGTTCTCCTTGAGACCCTGCAAGGTGTCGATCTTGCCGGCGACCGCAGCCTCGGTGAGCACCTTGGTGGTCTCCTGGAAGGAGGCCGCCGAGATGAAGGACGGGGTCTGCAGCGAGGCCTTGGTGATGCCGAGGAGAACCGGCGTGCCGGCTGCCGGCTTGCGGCCTTCCTCGATCAGGCGCTCGTTGACGTTGTCGAGCTCGATCTGATCGACATTGTCGCCGACGATGTAGACCGAATCCCCGGAGTCGGTGATCTCGACCTTCTGCAGCATCTGACGGACGATCACCTCGATGTGCTTGTCGTTGATGAGCACGCCCTGCAGACGGTAGACTTCCTGGATCTCGTTGACGAGGTAGGAGGCCAGAGCCTCCACACCCTTGATCGCCAGGATGTCGTGCGGCGCCGGGTTGCCGTCGAGGATGTAGTCGCCCTTCTCGATGTAGTCGCCATCCTGCAGGTGGAAGGGCTTGCCCTTCGGGATGAGATACTCGACAGGCTCGACGCCGTCCTCGGCCGGCTCGATCAGGATGCGGCGCTTGTTCTTGTAGTCGCGGCCGAAACGGATCGTGCCATCGACTTCCGCGATAATGGCGTGGTCCTTCGGACGGCGTGCTTCGAACAGTTCCGCCACCCGCGGCAGACCGCCGGTGATGTCCTTGGTCTTGGCGCTTTCGAGCGGGACACGTGCAAGCACATCGCCCTGGCTGACCTTGGCGCCCGGCTCGACCGACAGGATCGCGTCGACGGACAGCTGGAAGCGGGCTTCGCCGCCTCGGCCAAGCTTTGCGACTTCGCCGTTCTTGTCCTTGATCACGATCGCCGGCTTGAGGTCGGTGCCGCGCGGGGTCGAGCGCCAGTCGATAACCTGCCGCTTGGTGATGCCGGTTGCCTCGTCGGTGGCCTCGGAGACCGAAATGCCGTCGACGACGTCCTCGAACTCCACGGTACCCTCGACTTCCGTCAGCATCGGACGGGTGTAGGGGTCCCACTCGGCCAGACGCTGACCGCGTTTGACCTTGTCGCCGTCGTCGACAAAGATCTTCGAGCCGTAGGCAACACGCTGCGACGAGCGCTCGGAGCCGTTCTCGTCAAGGATCTGCACTGCCATCGAACGACCCATGGCAATCAGGTTGCCATCGGAGTTGCGCAGCATGTTGCGGTTCTTGATCCGAACGGTGCCTTCATAGGAGGCTTCGAGGAACGACTGGTCGACCACGGTGGCGGTGCCGCCAAGGTGGAACGTACGCATGGTCAGCTGGGTGCCCGGCTCACCGATCGACTGCGCGGCGATAACGCCGACAGCTTCACCGATGTTGACGGGCGTACCGCGTGCGAGGTCACGGCCGTAGCAGGCCGCGCAGATGCCGGTCTGGATTTCGCAGGTCAGCGGCGAGCGGATGCGCACCGACTGGATCCCTGCGGCCTCGATCTCGAGCACCTGGGCTTCGTCAACCATGGTGCCGGCCTTGACGATGTTCTCGCCGCTGACCGGATGATTGATGTCGTCCAGCGCCGTACGTCCCAGGATCCGCTGGCCGATGGAGGCCACGACCTGACCGGCATCGACGATGGCGGTCATGGTCAGACCTTCGTCGGTGCCGCAATCGATCTGGGTGACGATGCAATCCTGTGCAACGTCGACCAGACGACGGGTCAGGTAACCCGAGTTCGCGGTCTTCAGCGCGGTGTCTGCCAGGCCCTTGCGGGCGCCGTGGGTCGAGTTGAAGTACTCGTTCACGGTCAGACCTTCCTTGAAGTTCGAGATGATCGGCGTCTCGATGATCTCGCCCGACGGCTTGGCCATCAGGCCGCGCATGCCGCCCAGCTGACGCATCTGGCTCGGCGAGCCGCGGGCGCCGGAGTGGCTCATCATGTAGATCGAGTTCATCTGCTTCTGACGCCCGTTCTCATGGAACTCGACCGACTTGATGCGCGCCATCATTTCGTCGGCGACCTTTTCGGTCGCCTTGCCCCAGGCATCAACGACCTTGTTGTACTTCTCGCCCTGGGTGATCAGGCCGTCGTTGTACTGCTGCTCGTATTCCTTGACCATGGTGTCGGTCTCGCCGACGATCCGTGCCTTGGAATCCGGGATCACCATGTCGTCCTTGCCGAACGAAATGCCGGCGCGGCAGGCATGGCCGAAGCCGAGCTGCATGATGCGGTCGCAGAAAATGACCGTGTCCTTCTGGCCGCAGTGACGGTAGACGGTGTCGATCATCCGGGAAATGTTCTTCTTGGTCATTTCCTGGTTGCAGACATCGAACGGCACATTGGCGTTGCGCGGCAGCAATTCGCCCATGATCATGCGACCGGGTGTGGTCTCATAGATCTTCGAAACCGGGTTGCCCTCGGCGTCGACGGTCTTGAACCGGCCCTTGATCTTGGTGTGCAGCGTGACGACCTTGCTTTCGAGCGCATCGTGGAGTTCGCCCATGTCGGAGAACACCATGCCCTGCCCCGGCTCGTTCTCGGCCTGGATCGAAAGATAGTAAAGACCAAGCACCATGTCCTGCGACGGCACGATGATCGGTGCGCCGTTCGCCGGATGCAGGATGTTGTTGGTCGACATCATCAGAACGCGGGCTTCAAGCTGGGCTTCAAGCGACAGCGGCACGTGGACTGCCATCTGGTCGCCGTCGAAGTCGGCGTTGAACGCGGTGCAGACCAGCGGATGCAGCTGGATCGCCTTGCCTTCGACCAGGATCGGCTCGAACGCCTGGATGCCAAGGCGGTGAAGCGTCGGCGCACGGTTCAGGAGAACCGGGTGCTCGCGGATGACCTCGTCGAGAATATCCCAGACTTCCGGCTTTTCCTTCTCGACCAGCTTCTTGGCCTGCTTGACGGTGGACGAATAGCCCTTGGCGTCGAGACGCGCATAGATGAACGGCTTGAACAGCTCGAGCGCCATCTTCTTGGGCAGGCCGCACTGGTGCAGCTTGAGCTCGGGACCGGTCACGATGACCGAACGGCCCGAATAGTCCACGCGCTTGCCGAGCAGGTTCTGACGGAACCGGCCCTGCTTGCCCTTGAGCATGTCGGAGAGCGACTTCAGCGGACGCTTGTTGGCGCCGGTGATCGTCCGGCCGCGGCGGCCATTGTCGAACAGCGCATCGACAGCCTCCTGCAGCATCCGCTTCTCGTTGCGGATGATGATGCCCGGCGCGCGAAGCTCGATGAGCCGCTTGAGACGGTTGTTACGGTTGATCACGCGGCGGTAGAGATCGTTGAGGTCGGAGGTCGCGAACCGGCCGCCATCGAGCGGGACCAGCGGACGCAGGTCCGGCGGGATCACCGGAACCACCTTCATGATCATCCACTCGGGACGGTTGCCCGACTCGATGAAGCTCTCGACGATCTTGAGCCGCTTCATGAACTTCTTCTGCTTCAGGTCGGACGTGGTCGAGGCCAGTTCCGTGCGCAGTTCACCGGCAATCTTCTCGAGATCCATGGCTGCGAGCAGTTCGAAAATCGCCTCGGCGCCGATCATGGCGGTGAAGGAATCCTCGCCATACTCGTCAACGGCGAGCATGTACTCTTCTTCGGACAGAAGCGAGTTTTCCTTGAGCGCGGTCAGACCCGGCTCGGTGACGATGTAGTTTTCGAAATACAGGACGCGCTCGATATCCTTGAGCGTCATGTCCAGCAGCGTGCCGATACGCGACGGCAGCGACTTCAAGAACCAGATGTGGGCGACGGGCGCTGCGAGCTCGATGTGGCCCATCCGCTCGCGGCGAACGCGCGACAGCGTGACTTCGACGCCGCACTTTTCGCAGATGACGCCCTTGTACTTCATGCGCTTGTACTTGCCGCAGAGGCATTCGTAGTCCTTGATCGGACCGAAGATGCGGGCGCAGAACAGACCGTCCCGCTCCGGCTTGAAGGTCCGATAGTTGATCGTCTCCGGCTTTTTGATTTCGCCGAAGGACCAGGAAAGAATCTTCTCGGGGCTGGCGATCGAGATCCGGATGGAGTCGAACGTCTGCGCCGGAACATTGTTGTTGAAAAGATTCATGACCTCATGGTTCATGCCTGTCTCCTTTTAGGGCTCTTCGCCCTTGGCTTGCGACGGCGCCGGCAGACCCCCGGCAACAGGCCATCGCCTGAAATTCTTGTTGCCCGCCTGTAGCGGGCATTGGACCCGGGCCGCGGGATCTCCCGCGTCTCGGATGACGGCGCGGGAAACCCGTTTCGGGTTCCCCGCGCCTTTCAGGCCTTATTCAGCCGCGTCAGGCAGTTCGTCCGGATCCGCGATCCCGTCGATCTTAGCCGATTCCAGTTCGACATTGAGACCGAGCGAGCGCATTTCCTTGACGAGCACGTTGAAGCTTTCCGGAATACCGGCTTCGAACGTGTCGTCGCCGCGAACAATGGCCTCGTAGACCTTTGTACGGCCGGCCACGTCGTCCGACTTCACCGTCAGCATTTCCTGCAGCGTGTAGGCGGCACCGTAAGCTTCCAGTGCCCAGACCTCCATTTCGCCGAAGCGCTGTCCGCCGAACTGCGCCTTGCCGCCCAGCGGCTGCTGGGTCACGAGCGAGTACGGTCCGATCGAACGGGCATGGATCTTGTCGTCGACAAGGTGGTTGAGCTTCAGCATGTAGATGTAGCCCACGGTCACCGGACGGTCGAAAGTCTCACCGGTACGGCCATCAAAGAGCGTCGACTGACCCGAGACATTCAGGCCTGCCTGCTCAAGCATGATGTTGATGTCGGCCTCGACGGCTCCATCAAAGACCGGCGTGGCAATCGAAACGCCGCGACGGGTCTGCTCTGCGAGACGGACGATCGACGGATCGTCGTACTGCTTGGTCGGCTCGCCCTTCGGACCGGTTCCGATCACGCTGTCGATGGTGTCGCGCAGCGGCTGAATGTCTCCGCCCGCCTTGTAGGCGTCGAGCATCTCACCGATCTGGCGGCCCATTCCGGCGCAGGCCCATCCGAGATGGGTCTCGAGGATCTGTCCGACGTTCATGCGCGACGGCACGCCGAGCGGGTTGAGCACGATGTCGACATGGGTTCCGTCTTCAAGGAACGGCATGTCCTCACAAGGCAGGATGCGGGAGACCACACCCTTGTTGCCGTGACGGCCGGCCATCTTGTCGCCCGGCTGGATCTTGCGCTTCACGGCGACAAAGACCTTGACCATCTTCATCACGCCAGGCGGCAGTTCGTCGCCGCGCTGGACCTTCTCGACCTTGTCCATGAAGCGGCTTTCGAGCAGCTTCTTGGAATCGTCGTACTGGGCCCGCAGGGCTTCGATCTCGCCCTGAAGCTTTTCGTCTTCAACGGCAAACATCCACCACTGCGAACGCGGGTACTCCGCAATCGCCTCGTCGGTGACTTCCGAGCCCTTCTTGAAGCCCTTCGGTCCGGCGATCGCCGACTTGCCCTTGAGCATGTCGGAAAGACGACCGTAGACGTTGCGGTCGAGGATCGCCTGCTCGTCGTCGCGGTCCTTGGCGAGACGTTCGATTTCCTCGCGCTCGATTGCCATCGCACGCTCGTCCTTCTCGACGCCGTGGCGATTGAACACCCGGACCTCGACGACCGTGCCGTAGGTTCCGGGCGGCATCCGCATGGAAGTGTCACGCACGTCGGAAGCCTTCTCACCGAAGATGGCGCGCAGAAGCTTCTCTTCCGGCGTCATCGGGCTTTCGCCCTTCGGCGTGATCTTGCCGACCAGAATGTCACCGGGCTGCACTTCAGCGCCGATGTAGACAATGCCGGCTTCGTCGAGGTTGCGGAGCGCTTCTTCCGAAACGTTCGGAATGTCGCGGGTGATCTCTTCCGGTCCCAACTTGGTGTCGCGCGCCATCACCTCGAACTCGTCGATGTGGATGGAGGTGAACACGTCATCCGAGACGATCCGCTCGGAGAGCAGGATCGAGTCCTCGTAGTTGTAGCCGTTCCAGGGCATGAACGCGACGAGCACGTTGCGGCCGAGCGCCAGATCGCCAAGATCGGTCGAAGGACCGTCGGCGATGATGTCGCCCTTGTTGATCACGTCACCCACGGTGACCAGCGGACGCTGGTTGATGCAGGTGTTCTGGTTCGAACGCTGGAACTTCTGCAGACGGTAGATATCGACGCCGGACCGCGATGCCTCGAGATCCTCGGTGGCACGGATCACGATACGCGTCGCGTCCACCTGGTCGACGATACCGCCGCGGCGCGCGGCGATGGCAGCGCCCGAATCACGGGCCACGACCGGCTCCATGCCGGTGCCCACGAACGGGGCTTCGGCACGGACCAGCGGAACCGCCTGACGCTGCATGTTCGAGCCCATGAGAGCGCGGTTGGCGTCGTCGTTTTCCAGGAACGGGATCAGCGCGGCTGCGACCGAAACCAGCTGGCGTGGCGACACGTCCATCAGGTCGATGTTTTCCCGCGGGGTGATCATCACGTCACCGGCATGACGACAGACCACGAACTCGCTGACCAGCGAACCGTCCTCGCCGAGCTCGGCATTGGCCTGGGCGACGTGATACTTCGCCTCCTCCATGGCCGAGAGGTAGATCACTTCACGCGTGACCTTGCCGTCCTTGATCCGGCGGTACGGGCTTTCGATGAAGCCGTACTTGTTGACCCGGGCGAAGGTGGCGAGCGAGTTGATCAGGCCGATGTTCGGGCCTTCCGGCGTCTCGATCGGGCAGATGCGGCCGTAGTGGGTCGGATGCACGTCGCGGACTTCGAAGCCGGCGCGCTCACGCGTCAGACCGCCCGGTCCAAGCGCCGAAAGACGGCGCTTGTGGGTGATTTCGGAGAGCGGATTGACCTGGTCCATGAACTGCGACAGCTGCGACGAGCCGAAGAACTCGCGCACCGCGGCGGCAGCCGGCTTGGCGTTGATCAGGTCCTGCGGCATCACGGTGTCGATCTCGATTGACGACATGCGCTCCTTGATGGCGCGCTCCATGCGCAGAAGACCCAGGCGATACTGGTTCTCCATCAATTCGCCGACCGAACGCACACGGCGGTTGCCGAGGTTGTCGATGTCGTCGATTTCGCCCTTGCCGTCGCGCAGCGAGACAAGCGTCTTCACCACGGCCAGGATGTCTTCCTTGCGCAGGACACGAACGGTGTCTTCCGCATCGAGATCCAGACGCATGTTCATCTTCACACGGCCGACGGCCGAGAGATCGTAGCGCTCGGAATCGAAGAACAGCGACTGGAACATGGCTTCCGCCGATTCCATGGTGGGCGGCTCGCCCGGACGCATGACACGGTAGATGTCGAACAGCGCGTCCTGACGGCCTTCGTTCTTGTCCGCAGCAAGCGTGTTGCGGATGTAGGCGCCGACATTGATGTGGTCGATGTCGAGAACGGGGATCTCGTCCAGACCGGCCTCGGCCAGAACGGGAAGCGTCTTCTCGTCGATCTCGTCGCCGGCTTCGAGGAAGACCTCACCGGTTTCGGGATTGACGATGTCCTCAGCAAGATAGGCGCCGTAAAGGTCCTCGTCGGTGGCCTTGATGCCCTTGAGGCCCTTCTCGGTGAGCTGCTTGAGCAGGCGCGGGGTCAGCTTCTTGCCGGCCTCGACGACGACTTCGCCGGAATCCGCGTCGATCATGTCGACGATGGCCTTCGAGCCCTTGAGCGTGTCCGGCTGGAACGGAATCCGCCAGCCCTCGCCGTCACGGCTGTAGACCGAGTGGGTGTAGAAGGTCGACAGGATCTCTTCCGCATCCATGCCAAGCGCCATCAGCAGCGACGAGACGGGGATCTTGCGGCGGCGGTCGATACGGGCATGCACGATGTCCTTGGCGTCGAACTCGATGTCGAGCCAGGAACCGCGGTAGGGAATGACGCGGGCGGCGAACAGAAGCTTGCCCGAGGAGTGGCTCTTGCCCTTGTCGTGGTCAAAGAACACGCCCGGCGAACGGTGCATCTGGGATACGATGACACGCTCGGTGCCGTTGACGATGAAGGTGCCGTTGTCGGTCATGAGCGGCATGTCGCCCATGTAGACATTCTGCTCCTTGATGTCCTTGATGGACTTGGCGCCAGTGTCCTCGTCGACATCGAACACGATAAGGCGCAGCGTCACCTTGAGCGGCGCGGCGTAGGTCAGATCGCGCTGCCGGCATTCCTCAACGTCGAACTTCGGGGGTTCGAATTCGTAGGACACGAACTCCAGCATCGCACTGCCGGAAAAGTCGGAAATCGGGAAAACCGATTTGAAAACTGCCTGCAATCCTTCGTCGGGGCGGCCGCCCTGCGGCTCCTCCACCATCAGGAACTGGTCATAGGACGCCTTCTGAACCTCGATGAGGTTCGGCATATCCGCCACTTCCGGGATTTTTCCGAAGATCTTGCGTACGCGCCTGCGACCATTGAAGGAAAGGGTCTGAGCCATCGTCGCTCCTTGTCAATCTGCATCCGGGCCTGCAACAGACGATCGCCGCTGGCCAAGCGACTCCGTCATAAAAATGAATTCGTTCAATCTCGTCTCGGAACCAGTACGGCGCGGCCGGAGTGCCTTGCGGTCTGCTTCGAAACCATCCTCTTGAAGAACCCATTACCCAAAGGCCGTTTTCAGGCCTTTGGGTAATCAGTTCGCAACGTCAATGTGTCCGGGGACAGGCCATGCCCGCCCCCGGACAAATCGCGTCTTACTTGACTTCGACCTTGGCGCCGGCGTCTTCAAGCTTCTTCTTGATGTCGTCAGCTTCGCCCTTGGACACGCCTTCCTTGACTGCCTTCGGAGCAGCTTCGACGAGATCCTTGGCTTCCTTGAGGCCGAGGCCGGTGATGCCGCGGACTTCCTTGATGACGTTGATCTTGTTGGCGCCGACATCGGCCAGGACCACGTCAAATTCAGTCTTCTCTTCGGCAGCTTCAGCCGGAGCAGCAGCGCCGCCAGCAGCAGCAACAGCCACGGGAGCGGCGGCGGAAACGCCCCACTTTTCTTCAAGCATCTTGGACAGCTCAGCGGCTTCCAGGACGGTCAGGTTGGAAAGGTCTTCCACGATTTTGGCGAGATCAGCCATTTTTCACTTCCTTGTATACGGTTCGAACCGGTTTTGGTTTGTTCACAGCGAAGTTCCGCCTTATGCGGCTTCGTCCTTCCGGGCATGCGCGCCGATGACGCGTGCCACCGCACCCGCGGGTGCGTTGACGATCTGGGCAATGCGGGTTGCCGGCGTTTGAACCATGCCGACAATCTTTGCACGCAACTCGTCCAGCGACGGCATCGTGGCAAGCGCCTTGACACCTTCCGCATCGAGAGTTGTTGCCCCCATCGCGCCACCAAGGATGACCAGCTTGTCGCTGACCTTGGCGAACTCGACGGCGATCTTCGGAGCGGTCACCGGATCATCGCAATAAGCGATGAGCGTCTGACCCGTGAAGAGATCCGAGACCCCTTCCGACTCCGTGCCCTGAAGAGCGATCTTGGCAAGGCGGTTCTTCGCGACCTTGACGGTGCCTCCGGCTGTGCGCATGCGCGACCGAAGGTCGTTCATCTGCGCAACCGTAAGACCGGCGTAGTGGGCCACGACAACCGAACCGGCGTTGGTGAAAACACCGTTCAGTTCCGCGACGAATTCGCGTTTTTCCGCTCTATCCACTGCGTTTCTCCAGTTGGCAGGCGATGCAAGCACCACCCGCCGGGTTTGCCTTTGCCGCAAGGGATTCCAGAAGAACCCGCAAGCGACGCTTGAGGATCCTGTCCCCTTACGCCGGCACCGATTGACGGCAGCGGCACAAGGCAAGCGAGGTTCGAACCGCTGGAGCGTTCACTCCTGAAAACGGATCGTACCCGTCTCATGCAGGTTGTTCTATTAAGGCGGGCCAAAAGACCAGCCACCTGCAATCTCGGACAGGGAATCCGGAACCTTTCGATCCCGGACCTTTCCGGCCCGAAGGCCGAAAACTGAAGAAAACCGGACGTATGCCCGGCTTTCCTAATACTTCAGATCAGGCGACGCTGAGCGTCGACGGATCGATCTTGACGCCGGGGCCCATGGTCGAGGACACGGCGACGCGCTTGACGTAGTTGCCCTTGGCACCGGCCGGCTTGGCCTTGACCACGGCATCGGCGAACGCGCGAATGTTTTCCTCGATCTGCTCGAGACCGAACGAAGCCTTGCCAACGCCGGCATGCACGATGCCGGCCTTTTCGACGCGAAACTCGACCGCGCCGCCCTTCGAAGCCTTCACAGCGCCGGCAACGTCTGCCGTCACAGTGCCAACCTTCGGGTTCGGCATCATGCCACGCGGGCCGAGCACCTTGCCGAGACGGCCGACCAGCGGCATCATGTCCGGCGTTGCAATGCAACGGTCGAAATCGATGTTGCCGGCCTGAACGGCCTCGACCAGCTCTTCTGCACCGACAACGTCGGCGCCTGCAGCCTTGGCTTCGTCAGCCTTGTCGCCACGGGCGAACACGGCAACGCGAACATCACGGCCGGTGCCGTTCGGCAGATTGACGACGCCGCGGACCATCTGGTCGGCGTGACGCGGATCGACGCCGAGGTTCATCGAGACTTCGATGGTCTCGTCGAACTTGGCAATCGCGCGATCCTTCAGAAGGGATACGGCTTCACCGAGCGGGTAGAGCTTGTTGCGGTCAATACCTT
Source organism: Hoeflea sp. (assembly GCA_965233445.1). Taxonomy (GTDB): domain Bacteria; phylum Pseudomonadota; class Alphaproteobacteria; order Rhizobiales; family Rhizobiaceae; genus Hoeflea. The sequence continues at coordinate 2,422,350 of OZ247491.1, read as the reverse complement.
CATTGACCTTTTGCATGCGCTTTGCAGTCTTGGCCATGGTCTTATCCCGTCACTTCCAGGCCCATGGAGCGGGCGGAGCCCTCAACCATAGCCATCGCGCCTTCGATATCGGCGGCGTTGAGGTCCTTCATCTTGGTCTCGGCGATCGTGCGAACCTGGTCGCGGGTGATCGAGCCGGCCGTCTCCTTGCCCGGGGTCTTCGAGCCGGACTTGAGCTTGGCTTCGCGCTTGAGAAGGTAGCTCACGGGGGGCTGCTTCATTGCGAAGGTGAAGGACTTGTCCTGGTAGTAGGTGATGGCGACCGGAATCGGCATACCCTTTTCCATTTCCTGCGTGGCGGCATTGAACGCCTTGCAGAATTCCATGATGTTGATGCCGCGCTGACCAAGTGCCGGACCAATCGGGGGCGACGGTGTCGCCGATCCCGCGGGGACCTGCAGCTTGAGCTGGCCTGCAACTTTCTTAGCCATTTTCTCTCTGCCTCTCGTTGCGGCGACGGCTCAGCGTCGCCTTCATGCCGGACATGCCGGCGGCTGCGGTTGCGTGGTACGGGTCACCGAACCGGCAAAAGCCCGGCCCCTCCCACGCGATCTGCAGCACCGAAACCCTGGCGCTGCAAAACCCAGCCGCGCAATCCGCGAAGATTGCGCGCGCCGGGAAATTCTTTCGTCAGACCTTCTCGACCTGACCGTATTCGAGCTCGACCGGCGTGGCCCTGCCGAAGATCGAAACCTCGACCTTGAGTCGCGAGCGCTCCTCGTCGACTTCCTGCACCGTGCCGTTGAACGATGCGAAAGGACCGTCGGAAACCCGAACCTGCTCGCCGATCTCGAAGGCGATGGACGGCTTCGGACGCTCCACGCCCTCCTGAACCTGGGTCAGGATGCGTTCGGCTTCTGAGTCCGGGATCGGAACCGGCTTGGAATCGCTGCCGAGGAACCCTGTCACCTTCGGGGTGTTCTTGATCAGGTGAAACGCCTCGTCGGTGAGGTCGGCGCGCACCAGAACATAGCCCGGGAAAAACTTGCGCTCGGCATCGACCTTGCGGCCGCGACGAACCTCGACGACCTTTTCGGTCGGAACGAGGATCTTCTCGAACAAATGGCTCAAACCCTTCTGGCGCGCCTTCTCCTCGATGGATTCGGCGACCTTCTTTTCGAAATTCGAATAGGCGTGAACGATATACCAGCGTGCAGTCATCTTGATCTCCGCCTCAAGCGCCAATGTTCAGGATGAGCGAAATGACCCACCCCAGAGCCTGGTCAGCGGCAAAAAAGAACACCGAAGCAAGCAGCACCATCACGAGAACCATGATCGTCGAGATCGAGGTTTCGCGACGCGACGGCCACTTGACTTTAGCAGTCTCTGATCGAACCTGCTGGATGAACGTAAACGGATTTGTCTTGGATGCCATTGTCTATCCACGCTTATACGGCGCGTAAAGCCGGTCTCCCAGCTCCACGCACCGCGTGTCTGTTAAGGTCTACATAAAGCCCGATTCCCGAATTCACAAGAGGGGAACAGGGCTTTTTTGAAACAATGCGCCGAACTGGCCCGAAGCTTGCCCGCGCCGTCCGGCGAAACTCGCCGTCAATTCAGATTGTTCAGGGCCAGGGAGAAAACGGGAGGCGGAAGCGCCGCGCCATCACCGACCGATTGCGTTGCCGATCGCCTTGGGCCGAACATACACCGTACCTGGCAGGGGCAGCAGGACTCGAACCTGCGACCTGCGGTTTTGGAGTTTAGTCCTCCGCCGCACCAACTCTCGCAGCTTTATGTAGCATTGCGATGTAGCAAGTTTCAAGCTGTTTCATATTGTTTCTTAAGCCATTGAAATCATTGTATTATTTTCATTTTTGGTTTGACTTTCTCGCTTGTTTGGATTCCAATTCCTATCAACGCCATACGGCCATCGGCTCACCCACCGCGGGGTGCCGCTGTCCAAATCTGCTGTCCAAAACTGAGTATCGGTACCACTGAGTAGGGGAAACAAAATGGATAGAGCGCACCTCACAGACGAACTGATAAGGGGCCTTGCGTATGCGCCGGCCTCAAGCGAGCGTTATGAAGTTTACGACGCCTCCATAGAAAATTTGGCGATAAAGGTCGGGTCAAAGAGGAAATCGTTCATATTGGTAGCAAGATTTGGCGGCCCGGCCAGCAACACAGCCAAACGCTCAATCGGTACATTCCCCACGATAACAACAGAAGCCGCCCGGATTGCTGCACACGATTGGAACCTGAAATTAAAAAACGGTATCGATCCAGCAATTGAATTAGCCAAATATAGAGAGGAGGAGGAACTACGCCTCCGCAGTACCTTCGCCTCGGTTATGCAGGATTATATTGCTTACTTGCCCAATCGAAGAAAGAACCTGAGGGCCAAGGACGACATCAATTTCATCAATCGCAACCTACTCAATCCAGAGAAAAACCCTTGGCTACATAAGCCCATTGGTAGGGTTACTGACGCAGATGTCGAAGTGCTCATTGAGGAACTGCGAGGACGCGCCCCGTCGCAAGCGTATCATTGCTTGAGCAAGCTGAAGACGTTCTTCCGTTGGGCTATGAACTCCAAAATTCGGGATAAGATCGGGCTTACGCACAATCCGGTTGCTCACCTGGAAGCGGCCAGCCTAAACCTCGGGATTGATCCACGTGATCGGGTATTTGAGTACGAGGAGGCCCGTGCTTTCCTTATGTCGAGTACCGCAACTCCATACCCCTACGGACCTTGCCTGCGTACACTTTTTGAGACGGGACAACGTATTGGCGCAGTTTCAGGAATGCGGTGGTCTCAGATCAATTTTGAACGGAAACTATGGACCATCCCTGGCACGCGAAGCAAAGCAGCGACCCCCGGGCGGACGTCGAAGGGCAAGGTATCTCACAAAGTTCCCCTCTCTGACCGAATGGTGGAAAGGCTCTTGAAAATCAAAATGGCACAGCCACGCGATCACGGCGACTTTGTGTTCAGTTTCACCAACGGGCAAACGCCCATAGGCAATTTCAGCAACTTAAGGCGCAACAAGTCAGAAGCGCCCACCAACGATGAAGCCGATGGTGCAAAAGGCCGGTTTGATCGCTTGATGAGCGATCTCCTTGCGGAATTTGGCGTCGATTACGACCCGTGGGTCTGGCACGATGTGCGGCGGACTGTGCGTACCCACCTCGAACCCATTACCGGCCGGCAGGAAGTTGCGGAAGCGGCAATTGGGCACGGAAAGCAGGGAATCACACGAGTGTACAATCTGCATACCTATCGTGCCGAAATCCGCCGTGCATTCAACACTTGGTCGGAACTACTAGAGAAGGTGGAACAGGGCGATTGCACGATTGCCGAATGGGAACACGACCCTGACGGGTTCTGAAGGACGGTGAGATGATTACCCGAGAAGAACTGTATGAACTAGTTTGGAGCGCATCAGCGGAGTCGGTCGCTGCGCGAATGGGAATCTCAGGAAGCTACCTCGCGAGGGTGTGCATAGCACTCGATGTCCCAAAACCGCCTCGTGGTTGGTGGGGCAAGAAAATGGCTGGGGTCGCGTCCCCTCCTCCGCCTCTACCTCCCGCCAAGCCTGGCTTTCCAAGAGTATGGAAAAAAGCAACTGTCAGCTCCACGCCTATTAAACCAATCTACCGTCACCTACGTCAGCTAAAAGACTCAGCAGATGAAGTTGGTCACGGAAAGCATTGGCTAGTGCGTCAATCAGAGGGTATTTTTCGGGCCGCGAAACCTGATGCAGATGGAACTCATCTGGTGGCCCGTAATAACAACGCGGCCGACCTAACTTGTTCGGAAGAGGTGTTGGAAAGCGCCCTTTCTCTCGCCAATGCGTTGTTCAACTCCTTCGAAAACAGGGGCCACTCAGTGCAAACTGCCGGCGGCAGTGCTTTCATCCGTCCTACCTTGAACAATCTGGCTAAGCCGATACTCCATACCGAAAGAATTCCCATGAAGCTTTGGGTTCCGAGAGCCCCAACAGTGGCTATGGTTTTGGATGTGCCAATCGGCCTCGCCATCATCGAGATCAATGAAGAGGTTATGATGCGTTATGTCGGCTACGGTAAGTTTGCCCGGGCTTCAGATGTAAAGTCAGTCAATGGGATTACATGGACCGAATGGCAGCGTATCCCATCAGGTCGGTTCAAAGTGATTGCGTACTCCCCATATTTTCGAGCGCCGTGGCAGCAAGAATGGATAGAGACGCGCCGGAATTCACTCATACGAACTGTGGACTCGATCGTAGAACAACTAGAGAGTGCCGCCCCTGCCCTGCCTCAGGCTAACCTTTCACATCGAGTGCAATAGAAAAGGGCACACGTCGCCCCTTCCTTGAGAAGTGAACATAGTCAAGAGAGAACCTCTCGCTGGATCATAGCGCGCTTCCGAAAGGCAGCGAAGGTCACCATTCTGCCCTTCGCGCTAAATTCCTGCCCGCGGGCCTCGCAGCACCATTCGACAGCCGCCCTCGTTATGCACTTGCGCGTTCATGAAACGTTCCTATGCTCGAAGCATGCCAGCAGATTACCGCAGACACAACCGACACCCTGCCAAGCCGTTTCGCACGCTTCAAGATGCTGCCGAAGATCGACAGATCATATCGGTGCGCTGTAATCTGTGTCGACGGCTGACGAACTATCTGGCGACCGACCTGGTCGAGGTATTGAATCCCTCCCGCCCTGTGGATGTGCCGCCTTTTGGTTGCTCACGTTGCGGCACTGCCGACTACATAGATGTGTGCGTCAGGGCACCGTCCACGGGAGACTATGGCCACTTGATCATAAGACGGCTTCTGGGAGTGCGAACTGTATCGGAATGGGGGAATCACCCCTTGGGCGAGGAGGTGAAAAAAGGAAAGGATATGAAACGACGGTGAAAGCTCACGCAACATCTAGTATCACGAGCTTGTCATCCATTAATGGCCGCTGGAGCAGCTTTGCATCTTCCCATGGAGCGGTAAGCCAGGCATCAATTTCCTCAGGTGTGGTCAGAATCACAGGCATCGCCTTCCTGTGAACAGGTTCGACAATAGCGTTGGGTTCTGTGGTTAGGAACGCAAATAGGTCGGTTTCGATCTCGCCTTCCTTGAGCTTGCGAACGCTTGTCCAGCGGGTCCAGATGCCCGCAAAGAAAAACAGCGGTCGCTCTTCGCTTAAGGCAAACCACGCATTGGGGGTGCGCTCCCCATCTTTCTTAATGGCTGGATCAGGTTCAGCAAATTCGTTTGCCGGCACTACGCAACGGCTCTCGATGCCAAGCCAGCGCCGCCAGTGTGGAGATGAGGCATTCCGCACATTTGTAACACCTTTGTCGACCTTCTTGCCCTCTAGAAATTTCGGCGGTGTCGGCATACCCCACCTGGCTCTCACAAGTTCCCGATTGCTTCCAGCCCCATTTCGAACAATCGGCGCAGCGTAGTCTGGATAAATCTTACCTGGTTCAAGGTTGCCAGCCGCGTTCACCACCGCTTTGGTGAACTCCAAAATCGCCTGCGGTCCTGATGTGAGGTTGTACAAGTTACACATCTACGTATCTCCTTGGATGACCGCAGCCTAATAGGAAATCCTGATACAGGGGAGAACAGAAACCACGAAACCGGCAACTGGATGCTTCTTATTCGTCATCAACCTCGGCGTCGATATCGATATCAAACCTCAGTCCACATACATGACCTACGACGTCATCTCGGATGATTGAGACGCCGTAGCTGTGCAGGACGCCCAATATTCTCTCTAAGGACTCCTTCGTAACTCGGCCATCCTTCTCAAGCTTGTAAACCGTCCTTGATGCCACATTGGCCTTTTTGGCGAGCGAAACGTGACCAAGACCGGTATAGGCCCTCGCGGCACGCGCTACTGAAGGGTCGAAGAGCTTTTTCAACCTGGGGCCCTTGTTTCCCGATTGATTGAGATAACCATTTAGCTCATCCCAATTTTTCGGTCGGCGGCGGTTGTTTCCACCTGACGCCAACTCCATAGAACAGGTCTGAAGTCACATCGCCCCATCCAAGAAATTCAATATTCTCTTGTTCATAAAACGCCCGCAGGCGAGCCAGAGATGATTGCTCGACTGATGTCCCGGACTCAAGCTGACCAATCTTCCGCTGACCAAGGCTTGCGCGCTGGGCGACATGCGCTTGGTTCTTGTTAAGGAGAGCCCTAGCAGCGCCAAAAGCTATGCCTACACGTTCTGAGTGGAAGTCTGATGCTGCAGTGTGCTGGACGGGCAATTGTGGAGGCATTCTCCAGCGAGCGCCAATCCCCGCCGAAATTCCCGTCGACAAATCGATGGTACCAAGAAACTCAATACCCAAGGCTTCGTAAAGCGCTCGGAGTTTAATGTTTGTCGATTTCCCGAACTGATCTGTGTTTTCGGCAATCCAGACCGCCTTTTGGGTCACTTCCGCCTTTGCTGCAGCATCCCGTTGACTGAGACCAGCAAGTGCTCGTGCCACTCTGAGTGCGTCGGCAGATAAAAGTGTCGTCATGACACCCTAAGGCCGGTTTCCAATCCAAAAGTCAATTATTTCGCGATGAGGTCTTTTATTGCGTCATAGAATCATTATTAATGCATTTTTGACGTCATAAAAGATGTCATCAGAGGTAAGGCAAGCTGCCAGTTCCCGAATCGAGCGCGCATACCTTCCAAACGAGGCGCAGGAAGTAATTCGTAGCCTGCCAGTTCAATAGCGGAGAATGTTCATGAGTGATTATTCATCAACCAGATGGTTTAGTATGACCAGATTTCAACTGTCCGATCATCTCAGGGTATTGTCTGAACAGTTGGGTGCAGCAGAAATCCCTGCGGGCAGACCCATCACTCGAATTGACAACTGGGCCTTAGCTAGACGAGCAGTCCCTTGTCTCGTTGGAATTCCTACCTCGCACCCGATACTACCCGATGAAGAACCAATTTTTACAAGTGAACTCTTTTATCTGGACCCAGAAAAACATGCGGCTCGAACCTTCTCTCGCTGGTATGAGCTCGGAAAAAGGGCCGAACCGGGTTTCTGGGATGAACGCTGCTGGAGGCCTCTATGAAAGCCTGGATTTTCTCAGACCTTCACTTGGAAATAGACCGCAGTTTTTCTCTAATGGAAGTGCCTGACGCCGATGTCTGCCTGTGTGCCGGAGACATCTTGGACGGAGGCATTACTGAGAGCATCAATTTCCTGCACGAAAATGTAGCGCAGCGCATGCCGGTAATATTTGTGCCGGGCAACCACGAATACTATCGATCGTCAATTAGGGAAAGCCTGAACAACGGATACAAATTGGCAGAAAAGATCAATAATTTCTTCCTGCTGAACGGAGATCATCTAATTCTCGGCGGCTACCGATTTATTGGGGTGACGTTATGGACCAATTTTAATCTGTACGACGACCCACGACTATCAATGGCAATAGCACGAGAGAAGCTGAACGACTACAGACGCATAAAACTGTCGAAAATCCCATTCAAGAAGTTCACCCCACAGGAAAGTCAACGTTTGCATTATGAAGCCACCGTCGAAATCGATAATGTATACAGTTCGCAACCCGACTATCCCACGGTAATCGTAAGTCATCATGCGCCGAGCCTCATGTCAGTGCCGCGGCATTTTCTCGGAGATAGCCTGACACCATCATTCGCGTCCCGGTTCGAAAAGCGAATACTTGAATATCAGCCATTGCTCTGGGTGCATGGCCACATCCATTCAGCTAGCGATTATTGGATTGGCAAGACGCGCGTGGTCTGCAATCCGCTCGGCTACCCAGGAGAGCCGTCGCGCACGACTTTTATTCCAAATCTAGTGATCGACCTTGCTGAGCACGATAATGCATAAGTCACAAAATACGGGCGGGCGATCTCTGTGGAATAAGGACGATAAGGCATACCAGTCAGGCATTACTGTACCGCTCCATTTGGCATACTGTGGCGTAGCAGCTGCTTTGCGACATCATGCTGTTGTCGAGACATCAAACCTCGCTGTCCTCTGCGTCGAATTGCCGGACGCGATAGATACTTACGTCCATGCGGGCCAGCTTTTCCTCCGGCAGATTCTCGGCCACAGCGGATTTATCGAGCCATTTGTGCGCGCTATCAAACGAACCAAGAATGATAAGCTGACTGAACTTGAGATACTTCGTCGCGCTGCCCAGAACGGAAAAAGCATTCTGCTGTGCGCTAACCTCGACGATGTTGATGAAGAGGTCAGGTTGTTCGCTGACGTCGTCGCCACGATCCCAAAACCGACAATCCGTCAGATTACTGCAACCTTTCGTCGATATGGTCATGTCTTGACGAAATCAGAAGAACAGATGATAGCGTCCGAGGCTTGGGCGCGTTTGCTTTATGCTTTTCCGCCGGGGCGGCCAGTAAAGGCGGGTTTGCGTCGACTGCGCGAAACATCTGATCGAGCACTCGTGTCGAAGGAGGTTTGCATTGCAACCGGCCCGACACTTACAGACTTAAGTGGAATGGGGCCGGCCAAGGACTGGGGTCTTGAGCTCGCGCGCGATATCATCGACTTCAAGGCTGGAGCGATCTTATGGGATGATGTTGATACGGGTGCGTTGATCTCAGGCCCACCAGGGACCGGCAAGACACTCTTCGCTGAAGCTCTCGCCCGGACCTGTGGCCTTCCGATTGTAGCGACGTCGGCAGCTCAATGGCAAGCGACCGGCTATCTGAACGACCTACTCAAGGCAATGCGAGAGTGTTTTCGCGAAGCGCAATCAAGAGGGACAGCACTGCTGTTTATAGATGAGATCGATGCCATTGGAAGCCGCGCCATAAACGACAGTCAACACGGCGATTACAAGAGACAGGTGATCAACGCACTGCTTGAGATGCTTGATGGCTTTGAAAGAAGGAGCGGAGTGGTTGTCATTGGTGCTACGAACCATCCACAAAATATTGACCCCGCCCTTCTGCGACCTGGGCGACTTGACCGGCATTTCGAAATCCCGTTTCCAGACGCAATCGCACGTCAACGGATATTTGAGTTCCACGCCGGATTTCCAGTTCCGCAAAATCACGAGGAAATATTTGCGCGTATGACGGCGGGCATGTCTGGTGCTGGGTTGAAACAACTCGTGAGAGACGGAAGACGTGCCGCCCGCAGACAGAACCATAAATTTGGCTTTGAACATGTGTCGGAGGTCGCGAAAGCGTTGATCGACCTGCCCATCCAATACATGAAGGTCGCAGCGGTTCACGAGGCTGGTCACGCTATCATTGGTATTGAGCTAGGATTACCGTTTCACGGGGTCAGCATCACCGATAAGATTCTTGCTGAAGGCATGGATTCGTTGGGTGGGACGCTTTTCAGTTTCTCAGCTATTACTTTGAAAACAAAGTCACTTATTCTCGACCAAATAGCCATGTACATGGGTGGCATTGCGGCAGAAACCCTGATTTTCGGTGAGTTCACTGAGGGCTCGGCGGAACACCCGCTATCCGACTTAGGGCTTGCAACCGCGCTCGCTACTAAGCTTGAAGGGTGTTTCGGTATGGGAGGGTCCCTGGTGATCGATACCGTACATGAGCGTGACCTCCATAAGTTACGAGCAAATGATGGTAGGCTTCGCGCAGCAGTTGGCGCAATTCTTGACACAGAGTTCAATAGGGCGAAGAACATTCTAGGCTCTAGAAATAACGCGCTTCGTGCAGTTGCGGAGTTACTTCTAGAAAAACATCAGATTAGCGCCGCAGAAGTTGGGACGCTTCTCAGTAGACATCCGGCGGACAAGGACCCGGTCGGGGGAGATGTAGAAAACAAATTCTCTCCGGTATGAGAACACGATTTTCCTTCTGATACCGCTTCCAGCGCGCTAAAGGTATGCGCGCCCTGCGTAGGGTTATTCCTCTACCAATTCGGGAAGAGACCATTTTGCTGTTGAAACATCAAACTGCGCATCAATAGACTTTAGACAGCTTACTATTGACACTCTATCCACGGCACGCCCTAACTGCCTAGATGTTTCAGCGATAACATCGTCCATAGCAAGGGGGCGTTGCGCAGTATCCATAATGTCTTTAACAACCTGTCCAACTGTTTTGCAACGTGGCTCCCCCCACTCTTCCAAGTAAAGATGGCGTCCACTGCTAACGCGCATTCGGGGATCATTGCCTGCCAGGCTAAAGAGCACAAAGTTTGTGATGCCGTAGCGCTCCAACACAGCCGAATCTCTAAGTTCAGATTGATGAACCCCCTTCTTCCTCTCCTCTAGCCACCTCACTATGCCATCCAGAAAATTGACCTGATCCTTCAACTTCAACCCAATGTCTCTGTCATTTAGACCATACAACCTCGGCCCCAGCCGAAGGATAGGATCAACCGTGGGTATCTGAATCGGTTTGTCCAATCCCCTCATTTCGCGAACACGCAGCCGGATTTGTTCTGCATCCAATGGGGTGCCCGCGTTCTCTAGGACAGAGAGGACTGCCTGGCGAACGTCAATCCTGGCGCTATCATCAGATGAGTCTTTTGCTGAACTGCCCCAAACAAGCCGCCCAAAGCTTTCAAGTTGCCCATATTTCTTCAATGCAATATCTAAGATATATTTTGAGCAAATCTCCGGATCAGCGATCTCAACTTCAACCAATTCAGCCAGAAGTTCGTTAGCATGCCATTGCTTCCCCGGCGGCCCCAGCTTTACAATATCTTCAGCATATTGAGAAAGCTGGGTCAGTTGTTCGTGACTCAACGGAATATGACAATCCAGACCATATGTTCCAAGGCCAAACAAATGCCCGACATTGGCGCATGCGCTGTGAATCCTTCGAATCTCGTATTCACGCCCGGTTTTTTCGGTAACTATTCGACAGACGTCGGAATAATGCAAAGCCTGCTCCGATGAAGCCAAAACTGCATGCACTACTTGTTCGGCACCCCGTCCGTATCCAACGAGTACTGATGTATCATTCTGATCAACGAAATGGCAATCTCTCGAAGCTTGATCCCAAAGCAACTCACTGAATTCAAGTGCATCAGAAGGCAACTCCGCGTTAACGGCGGACTTGCATTGCTCAATTGTCAAGCCGCTGTCAGCCGAAGCATCAAGAAACTTTCTGCTGTTCGAAACAGCAAGCTCCCATTGGGCACTGGTCATAAGGCCTACGTACTCAATCCCAGCGATTTCAATGACGTTCGCCGCTGTTGGAATTGCCTCAAGGAGATATTGCAGCGCCTCCCCATTGGTCCCGATTCCGGAAAACCAGTCATCCACCAAGTCAATCCCCTTTAGAGGGAGCGGTGAATTTCGTTGCTGCAACAATTCAGACATCTTGTGGGAAAGGAGGTCGTCCCATAACTCGTGATCTAGAATCTTAGTTAGTGTCTTCGATTCAATTTGACGAACACGCTCTCGCGTAATTCCAAGTTGTTCCCCAATTTGCTTTAGAGTTTGGGGCTCCGCACCCAAACCCATACGCTTTCGAAGGATATCAGAGGCCCGCATTGGAACCCGCGCCAGAGAAGCGTTAATCTCATCTAGCAGAGTTTTTCCCTCCGTGAGAGAGCCGCCGACTGGAGTACTTACATCCAAGTATGGTCCCGCTGACAGTGCCGCACTCATCAAACGAAGCAGGTCTCGACCTGAAGTACGCCCAAAATTCTGAGCCCGGAGCAACTCTTGATATGAGTAATTGGTAAGATCAGATACGTTATTGATACCAAGGTTATGGAATACGTTCATAATACGTACGGTCATACCCATACTTTTGAAATCACGTTCAAGGAACCAGGGCGGAGATGCTCTTGCAAAATCACAGGGATCATATTTGTCCGTCATTAGAAGACGATGACGATACATTCCAGCATCAGTCCGCACCTCAAGAGGCAAATTCACCTCACGCTCCAAATATTCATTGTCGTCGCAGATTCCTACGGTATCAAAGTGGCCCAACACCTCTGGATTCTCTTTAACGTAATTAGCGACCCAGCCATATTTTTTTCCCGAGGCTGGCTTTAAGTCTATGGAATGATTTTGAATAGATGTAGTATCGACTAAATATCCCCACCCCTTCGTTGCCAAGTACAATGGATACCCACCTATGCTTGCAACCGGTGATTCACTAGACTCATAACCAGTCGGCAAGCCAAACTTTGCAGACGCCGTTAGTAGCACCTGCGACTCGTACAGTTCGATTATTTCCGTGAAAATGTTCGTTCTGGGCCGTTCGAACCCTATGTGCACAATTGCACTTGTCTGTTCGGGTTCTGGCCTCCCTTTCCACTCTGCTACCAGGTCATGCAGCTCTCTATGGACCGTGATTTTCCATTCTCGGCCAACATGCAGGAAGAGAAAGGCACGAACACTGGCATTCATTCTGCTGACACCTGCTCTTCAATCTGTTCGAATATTTTTGTGAAATTCACGCCACCTTCCTGATGCTGATTGTAGAGTTCGTTCACGCCCCATTCCGCCAAACGCTCGATTAGGCGATAGGGCGTGGTGCCCTTCAATTCCAACGGCAACAATGTCTCTACCGCGTGCTTGAGTGTTTGGTCTGGATCAAGCGAACCGATATTTAGGAATGGCGATCTTTTCATGATGTCTGGAGGGGTCACGCCATGCGCCAATGCGAGGGCAACAGCGAAGCGGAATCCATCCATCTTCTCGTTGAAAACATTCTCCCCCTTCATCTCATCCAGTTTCTTGTTTCCCGCCTCTGAAAGTCCGATGGTAACAATCTCGTTCTGCATCACAATTGCGTCCTCTGAATCTCAGATTGTGTAGAGCTTATCTCTTTGATTGCATAAACTGCACCAATTCGAGACTTAACGTGAGCAAGATCAATATCCGGCCGAATTTCTCCACTGTGGACTAGCAAAATGAACTGGCTCGTGACATCCGGAAAATATGACAGAATATTATCACGGTGCTGAAGGTCCAACCGCCCAAACGGAGTATCCATCACAACCGGACCGGCTGATCTACCTGTCCGTTTTAGTCCATCAATCAACGAAAGCGCCACAACCTGCTCAGCCCCTGCGCTTCGCACTGGGACTCTTCGACCGTTCTCGTCAAGGATATGCAAACCGTAATTCTCATCAATTTCCAATCCCTGATAGGCTTTTTGGGTTGTCATACTCTTGAAAGCTTCATTTGCAAATTTACCAACGCGTGCTCGAAGCCGATCTCGGAGTCTCTCGATGCTAATGGAGAAAGTCTTTTCCAACTCGCTCGTAATTTTAACTTTGGCGGTGCTTTTGCGCGCACGGTTTGGAGCTATCCCTTCTATTGCTTTTTGGCCAAGCGCCAACTCCATTTTAATTTCATCAATCTCTTTCTTTACAGCTTGAATTCCTGTCTGCAACCGCTCCTCTTCGCGGATAGCTTCGTCCTTTATCACCCGCTTCCGGGCTAGTTCGGCCGTATCCTGGCCGGCAATTTCTTCAGAAATTGCCTCAATTTCATTTTCCGCACGCTGAAGACCAACCTCAGCCATCCGCAGGTCTCGATCAATTGTGGCAAGCCGAGTTTTTGCTCCAACGCCGCGAATCTTATTCAGCGCTGCAATTTGAGCCGATATCGATTGAAGTTCATCGGTTGTATCTGCGACACGCGAAAGATCAACTTCCAGTCCACCTAAAGTCGTCCCAAGCTTGTGCTGGTGCCCCTCTGCCATGGCCTGCCCACATACTGGGCATTCTCCGTTCGACAAGAGCCTCTTCAGTTGCTCGACTTGCTCCTCAAGCTTCGCCTGATCCCGGAGGCTTTTTGTCAACTCTATCTGCCGAGAAGTGAGGAAGGCTCGCTTTACCTCTAATTTTGCATCCAATAAATCCTGCCAGGCATCGCCGATTAGGGTAAGACGTTCACTTGTCTTCGTTTCTATCTGAGTCCTAAATGTCGCTTGTTGGCCCTTCAGACCGTCTAGCTTGGCTTTCTGGGCCATAACAACCGCGGCTGCTTCCAGCTCGTCCTCAAGCAAAACACGACGATTTCGCGTCTCATCCAGCTTTTTGTTGAGCTGAACAAAATCCCTTTCTAATGTATCTTGCTTTGCTGTGTACTCCCTCTGGCGCTCGATTTGTTTTTCAACTCCTTGAACCTGCGCCAAATCATTATTTTGCTTTTTTCTGGCATTCTTTAATATGACACCAAGTTCATCTCTTCCCCTAATGAGAGTTGGCACCCCCAATACTTCTTCAATTGCCTCTTTAATTTGCCGTCCTTGAGTGCTTCCCTCAATTAAGAGACTTTCATATTCCTGCAACAATTCGCCATCGAATAAGAAAAACCTTGAGGTCTGCTCAGGGGTAATTTGATCTATTTCAGAAATGATTTGATCATTAGTGATAATTGCACCGTCACGTGACAAATGTGTGGTGATCAAGAAGTCTTCAGGGCGGCTAGGGCTGACTACGTGAGCACGCCTATCTGCCGTTCGACGTAAGTCGTAGCGTACCCCATTTGCCTCGAATTCAATGAATACCTGAACCTTCCAGTCGCCTGCCTGTGCAGCGTCCTTGTTGGCAATGTCCTGAATTTGAATTTGGCGCGAATGGCGGCCGACCGCCTTCCCATAGAATCCCCATCGCAATGCGTTCAATAGGCTGGTCTTGCCACGCATGTTGTCACCAAAGACAATCATGACATTGCCATAATCATCCGTGGGAAAATCTAGCTTTACTGTGCCTTTATATGGCATGAAATTCAGCATCGTCAGCGAGTGAAGTTTCATATTTCGAACCCCGAATTCATTCGACTTCTCGATCAACACTGGCATCGATCAGCCGTTCCATTTCTGTTATGACCGCCGCGCGATCAGTGCTGAACTGCATCCGCTTCTGTATTAAGTAACATTCTTGCAATAGGTTTTTGTCCAACTCTATCGCGACCTCAGCCCGAACGCTTAAGAGGGTTTCGAGCGTCAAGTCTTCCTCTTCCATTATTCCTCTCCCTCGGTTCCCACATCTATAAAACTGGAGAAATCTATACCCGCTTCAATTGCTATTCCTCGCAATGTAGCTCCTGCGCCCCTATTCAATGCATGTTCCGCAAATTCAATTGACCGAACCATTTCTGCACGTAGAAGGCTCGTCTGCTCCGGCTCCAACTCCAAATCGGCAGGTACTACTATGGCATCATGTATTACCGCTATTTCTTTGCCAGGTGATTTTCGTAACACTCGTCCACGCCGTTGAATAAACTGTCGAGGATTTTGAGATGATGCTAATATTAGCGCGTGAGAAACTGCGGGAATATCGACACCTTCATCAAGGCACCTAATAGAGACTAGAACGCCTCCGTAGTCGCGGAACCATGACATGGTCGCTTCGCGATCTCCAATCATGGAAGAATGATATTCGGAGGCAGAAATCCCGATTTGCTGAAGGCCATCCAGGACTGTTCCAAGCTGGGCCGCATCTTCGCAATAAACGAGCCAGCTTTGTCCATTCTCAAATTCTTTCTTGATCACAGAGATTGCCAGATTGGTTTTTGTACTGGCCTTTTTCGCGATTCTTGACCTCTTAATGAGAAGCATTTTTGCCTTTTCGGTCATCGCCTTGCGACCCTGCTCATCAGGCTTCTGGCGAGCAATCTCAAATTGAATCGCTTTCGATAGCTCCTTCCATTCGTCGCTTTCCTCTGCGGATAGATTAATTGGATGAGGATGATACTCGTACGGAACAAGTCGCCCAGATTTGACCGCGTCTTGGAGGGTGATAGCGGGAGGTACCAAGGAACCAAAATATTCGAACATTGAAGCTGTTCCATCTGGATCACCATACCGCTTCGGTGTGGCGCTTAGGCCCAAACGAAAACCTGCATCAATCTCATAGATTTTCGAATTCTGTGGACTACCAGTTTGATGCACCTCATCGGCAACGATCAAGAGATGATTGCCGCCGATCACATTCCGTCGAAACGGTTCAGTGGCGGCTGTCTGCATCGTCGAGAGGGTAATCCTTCCACCAAGCGCCGGGTCAGGATCAGTCATACTCTGCAGCCGCATAGGCAATTTCCATTTGTCATTACCACCGCCAGCCAGGAGCAATGCTGCGGTTGGTATTTCTTGCTTCAATTCGCGTGCCCATTGCTCAAGAAGTAGCCTGCTAGGCACCAATACGAGTGCCGGCAGGCCTTTATCGACGTGGGCCTTCAGTGCAATAATGGCTGTGAATGTTTTCCCGCTCCCCGTAGCGTGTTCAAAAATACCACGCTTCGCCTGCTTCTCCCAATTTGCTATCGCATCTGTCTGATGCTGCATTGGTGATCGCTTCGGCGGCAATGACCAATTTGGCTCCACAGTCACATCGACTAACCTCTCGAAAGCAAATTTCTTTAGGTGCTCGACTGCATGGGTCGGAAAGGGAAACACTTCGACATCATCGTCTACCTCTGACCACAGCAAATCAAAATGGCGCAGATGCTTCTTCACTCGCTCCGCCTCAAGACCACCGCGCCAATCGCAAAACACCTCGATGGATTCAAAGTTTCCTGAAGGGTCCCATGCACTCCATGTTTCGTTCGCAGAACCCTTAAATGAGACACTGTGCCCCAAACTATCGCTAAATACTCCGATCTTCTCGTGATACAGGCCTTTTCGATCTGCTCGGACCGCGAGCTTGATTTCCAGCGCCCCCACACTGATCAGCGTCGCAAGCAATTTGGTATGGAATTCAGTGCGACTGTCTGCGAGCAAGCTATCGATGGTCTGGATCAAATTTTCGGCAACCATATCACTTCGTCGTGCGTAACCAAGTGCAATGGAATCAATGTCATCCACTTCTAACTCTGGCGAACAAATAAGCCGTATTTTCCCCCCTCTTTGCACGAACGCGATCACACTCTCGCCCGTCACTTGAAAGACAGAAGACCGGAAATAGCCGGCTGCCCGCCGGTAAATCTCCGACTGCTGTAGGCAAGGTCGATAAAATGTAATAGCCGGCTGCTCTTTGATTGAGCGATATTCAGTGTTCAAATCCAGAATGGACAGATTGCCAGAGCTGTTCTTAGTAGACACCTGCGCTCCCCTGCCTGCTGTCTCGGCCACTCACACTGACTCAGAGCTATCGCTTTGAAACTCTTCAAACCGCCCGCGAGAACCCTGCACATAATCTAGGGATGCTTCGACACCCAACCATTTCCTACCCAGCGTTTCGGCCACCGCACCAGTGGTATTTGACCCTGCGAAAGGATCGAACACTAGATCATCGGGTCGAGTTAGAAATTTGATAAAGAACCCAGCTAGGAGTGCCTGCATTCTTGCGGGATGAGCGGGAATTGAATGGTCCCTGCAATAATTGCGATACTTTGCATCCCACTTCGTTCCCGTAAATTTCAACATTGACTCAGGAAGAGCTCTTTCATTGTCGAACTCCAACACGTTTGCGCCAATGGCTCCTCCGTGGTCTGTCAGAAATCCTTTTTCTGAAATCTTATGGCCCGATGGACGCCTTCCAGAATTATAACTCTGCGTCCGAATGAGATTTTTCATACTATCACTGTACGGATTCAACACTTCTCGATTGTCTGCCTTTGGAAATTTTGATTTCGATAGCCACCAAACATGCGTGAAAGAATCTTTTAGTCTGATCCTTTTCACATTCACCCAAGCTGCAGGACTAGGAAGTCGTGCTGGGTTGTGACAAATAACATGCTGACACAAGTTTAGACTTGCTGTCTTCTTGAACTCCAACAACGCCTCCAAAGGCAATGTTGACATCACAGGGACGCCGGGTTCCCACGCGTTACCAATTTCGATGACGATCGAGCCGTCGTCAGTCAACAGATCAGCCAGCGGAACTGCAAGTGACGTTAGCCATTTCAAATAGGCCTCGCCGGTCTCATTGCCGTAGCTCTTCTTTCGCACCAATGGAAATGGTGGCGACGTGACAATGAGGTTCACCTTGCCTTTGAGCGCAGATAAGTGATCGCTCCGCAACGCGTCTTCGATCTTGCCGTGGAGCATACGTCCACCAGCCGTTTGATAGGCCTCTGCAACGTGAGCCGCACTTACGTTACCAACGCCGTCATCCGCGGTTGTATTTTTGTGGACTGTCAATACGAAATTCCTGCTATCCAATTAGAACTTAAGGGGCTCCACAAGGGCGTCGCTCTGGAGACTGCTTAATGCAAGCAGTTAGTGATTCGTCACAGGGTTGCACCTTCATTGCGAAAATCCAATCGTAGAGTCGTACATCCGCGGGTTCTTTTATATGCGGCTATGTCTGTCCGCGCAGCATCATATTCTGCTTGCCAATTATCATTCGGTGCGCCTGACCAGCCCACAAATGCAAGGGCGATTGAGCTCTCCCACAGCCTGTCGCACTGGATGCAGATGATTTTGTCAGGCGAGCCCGGACCGCCACCCTCGTAGCAGAAATTCCACGCTTATGCTGTGTGCAGCACTAGCGTGCAGACAGTGACGAACCACTAAATCGGGCTGATAGTCAGAACTACGGATATTCGTCCAGCCACTCCTCCGGCACCAGGGAACCTCCTTCCCACCAATCATGCTTGAGGTGGTCCTCAAAGCGGGAATCTTTTGCAAAATTTGCGTGGTCAGTGACGATAATTTGTATTTGACCGTTGAGTTTTTCGACCACGTCGAAAAGCCACTCGTAGATTTTACGTACCTCGGTCCAGTCATTGTCCCCTGTCTCCCCGTTGGATGATGGGAAGTAAACTTGTGACGGTTGATCGAGAATCAGGAAGTGCGGCACGGGGCGCTTGTTTGACGCAAACCATTCGTGAAGCGCCAAATGGCCGAGCAAGTGATACCAGACCCAGTTCCGTCCGCTACCAAAGCGTGAAAACGGTATCGTCTCGTCGGCTGTCTCACTAATGAGCCGAGGACCACGAAGATCAAAAGACAAAAAACCGTTAGAATATTCGAGCTTCTGCTCGCGAGCCCAGCGGGTGATCTGCTGGCCGATTCCGCCAAGGAAAGTCGAGGTTTTTGCACGTACGTCTGACAGGCTAGTATCTGCTTCGAGTTCTTCGATCTCCGCAACGAGGGAGGCCTTCTCAATTTCCAGCGCTACGCGTGTTTCGTCGTCGTCCATCGATATAAGCCTGCGGAACATATCGACCATGCCGGAAAGCCGCGCAACCTCGTGCTGTTGTTCCAGCAATAGCTTTACGGAGTTATCTTCGTCCTTCAAACGTTGAACCTCGCGCCTTATGGAAGCCATTTCCGACGTGAGATTGATAACTGCTGCGCGGCGTTTTGAAAGTTCTTCCCGGACATCGGTCTTGTCCAAGTTAACCATCGCCAGTTCCAGGACAAGCTTGTCAAGTGAACGCTTCATATCAGCGACAGCCGGCGTGGCATTCTCAAGCTGATTTTCACAAACTGGGCATTGCCTAGCATCGTGATCATCTGCGAGCAGATGTAGTGCTGTTAGACGTCGCCGTTGCTCGTTGAGAGCGCCATTTACTACATTCTGATCGTTTTCGAACAACTCAAGGGCATCGATCTCCTTTTTGAGATCGGACTTTTGACGTTTCTTGTTTAGCAGATCGGTATTGATCTGCTTGAGGTGGTCGACGTCCTGACCCATGGTCTGTTGGCTGCTAGCAATAAACGTGGTTTGGAGAGCAGAAGAAACCCTTTCGATTATCAAAGCAGCAGAACTCCCGGCTGGAATGTCGGATGATGATATCAAACCTAGACGGGAGCTTTCCGCTACGATTGTAACAAGCTCCGTGTCACGATTAGCAGCAATAGAAACACTGCGCTCAAGTGCCCGCTCAACCTCACGCAATCTCTTCCTTTTGATACGTAGGACAGCCTGCTTTTCGATAATTGAGGGTGAAATTGCCCCAAGATAATAGGGCAACGTATCTCTTATCGTCTGGGCAAGTTCGCTTTGACGATGAAAGAATAGGTCCGGATTGGCGATCTCATTCTGCTTTTGAAAGCTATAGATAAGACCTGAACGAAAGGTCAGTTTCTGTCGCTCCGTTGTGCCGTCGGCTCGTGGAAGAAGCGTTGCTCCCACGCCTAAAATAGCGCCGATCCTTTCTATAATATCATCTCGGCGGGCGTTGGTTTTCAAATTGCCGAACTCCGGAGTGTCGTGGTCCGGGTTTGGCCTAACAAAGAACTCGTTGCTCGCCTTCCTACCAACGGCAACGCTACGACGTGCTACGAACAGTCTTTCGTCACCAAAATCGAGCTTCAAAGCAAACCATGATACCGAATTCGAGATCACACCTGCGGGAATTTCGAAACGTGACGCCCCAAGGCAGTAATCAACAACGCTTAGAAGCGCAGACTTTCCCCGACCGCTAGGGCCGGAAACGATATTCACGCGACCTAAGTCGAACGGGATTTCATTGATTCTGCCTTCAAGGGAGTAAAGGACCACGCTCTGAATTTGCATTATGGTCTTATCCCTATCTGTTGGTAAATTTCTCTATCGCCACCTGCCTTCGCAAACCATTTTCCTACGAACGCTCCCACCCTCTGGTCGTCAACAAAGGTCTTGTCGCCTCTTGGGATCGGAGGTCCTTTTGGTGCTGCGATCAGACGACCGTTCTCGGCAGAGACCCATTCCGAGCGAAGTGAGGTTAGGACGGCTTCCTTGACCTGAGGCACCAAGGATTGCGTAGACAAGAGCAACGGGATGCGAAGTTCTGGATTGTCTCGTAGCCACTTTGAAAACCTTGTAGCAGTGCTGCGGGGAAGGGTTCTACGAATGTCTGGATGAAGAGCCATCGTTACCGCTGGGAACGCAAGAGCGAACGACATGCCTCCGTTGACTCCGTTGTAACCCTTGGCGACGCCGTGAATGAGGACAGCAAGATAGCTGGGATTGAAATAGTTGGCGAAGTCTGGCTGCCTCTCGATCCAGGGAACCAAAGCCATGTTAATCCTCCGGCTTGAACATAGCGGTCCAGTGCGGGTGCCAACCTATCACCGGTTCATTCGCCATGAGGTGTAGGACACCGCGACGGAGATAGTCGAAGTCCTGGTCCTTGAGCTTTGCCTTACTTCCTGAGAGCGAACCACTCAGAGCGGTGCGGCCGAGCTTTGCCAGCGCGAGGTCCGCGTCCTTTTGACCAACGCAAGCTTCGGCGTCGGGTTCGATCGTGCCGAATTGCGATGCCCAGTGACCGTAAAGCTGATCCTTGAACTCCTGCAGTTCCAGTGGCTGCAGCCGTAGGCCTTCGAGCCAGCGTTTAATATGTCCATCGGCCTTGTAATAATCGAGCAGCGCACCGGCGACCGCTATCTTGTCAGGAGAGTGCCCGATCACGGTCAGTTGTCGAACGAACAACCTCTGCAACAGGCGGGCCTTCTGATCTGCGTCTGGACCGGTGATGTCTTCAAAAATTGGGAGGGTGGATACCACATACTGAGACACCAGGTCGGAGATTTTATCCTGAAGAAGCTCTTTGGTAATCGCTAGTTTGTCATTCGATCGCAGACGCTCGATCAAAACCCAGTACCACCATCCGACCAATGATTGCGCCAATCGCTCCAGACTTTCGCTCGTGGCACCCGTCAGCATCAATCGCTTGACGATCTTTTGGCGAAGGCCGTCGATCGTGGCTACACTGGGCACTATTGTAATGTTTCCAATAAGCACATCGCGAACGGCTTCTGGCAAAGCCAAGAGAGGTTCGACGTTTTTCTTAATGCTATCCGTCCCTCCGCTTTCTATATCGTGCGCGATTTGTATGAGAAGGTCTTTCGCGGCCTTCACGTTCCTCGTTCCTCCTGCAGTACCCTTTGGTGCCAAGTGTCCTGCGAGTAGAGCTGAGGGCGACGCCTGGGCAGTAGTGAGCAAAAAAAATGAGGTTTTGCTGGGGTCGACAACGCCGTCCATAACGAGAGTTGACCAAATGCGGATCGTCTTCCACAAATCAGGGCTTCTGTCAGTGAAAGCCTTAGCTTTGGCGGGATCGTGATGCTTTAGCTGCAAGAGTTCCAACACATCGTCCGTTCCCTCTACGACCACATCGTCGAAGGTTTCCACAATGAAACACTCCGCCGGATCATCCGTATCGAGGGCTCGAAAAAGCGCATACTCACATTGGTAGACGTACCCAACCAGGGAGTCTGCAGCAGAAAAATTCTCCATTCTGGACAAGCGCTACCTACCACTCTGTCGAATCGACCATGCGCTTCGAGACTGGCTGCCCCTAGCTTTGATTGCAATTTCAAGGCGAGAATACTGAAATGTTATCCAAAGCGCAAAAGTGTTCTGCTGTCGGCTCATCAAACGAACTTGATGAGCGGTTCGCGGTGCAATACGCGGTAGCGTAAGCCAACTGATTGATAAGAGGTGAAACCATGGATATGTCTTCGAAGTCAGACCAACAGCTTCAAAATTTGGTCGACAATCACCGCAGCGCCGGCAAACTTGATGCACCCTTGGCTGTTGCAGCCATCGAAGAGCAGGCAAGACGAAACACCACGTTCAACTTCAAAGCAGGAATCGAATTTCTGCTGCAGGCTGCCCGCGATAGACGCGCAGTGAACTATCGACAATTGGCCGAGGCTGGAAACGTGCTGAAGGCCAGTGACACTTGGCACCAACACATGGCTCGCAAAATCCCTTTGTCACAAATTGTGGACTATGCACACACACACGATATGCCGGCAATCACTGCTTTGGTCGAGACGACACAAGGCGTAACGGACAGCATACTTGCGGGGTTCCAGAAGGGTTTGAACGATACCGGCATTCGCTTGCCGGTTGGGATTTCCATCAGAGAATATTATTTTGCCGAAAGGCAACGTACGTTTGATTGGGCTACAGACAAATGAAAGAATTGCTCGCTAGCAAAATAGTGAGCTTGGCGACAGATTGTTTTGTTTGTGCCGCCAAAACCAGTCCAGCGGGTGCGCCTCTTCGAGGTCAAGAGGCGGTTCGCGATGTTCCGAGCGATATGCCAACTCAATTTGATGTTTCGCAAAGCACTTTTGCCTCTAGAAACGTAGATCATGCATCTTGAATGCATCAAACAATAGAAACGTCGCACCCCCCTTTGTAAGGGGTGCGACGGCTAAGAACACGGTTCTTATCAATCTCTACCGCGTAGCCACTCCATAATCTGGCCTTGTGAATACGCTTTCCTCCCGGGAGAGATGCGGATGGGTGCTGGGAATTGATTCATTCGCCGCAGCCTCCAAATGGTCGTACGAGAAAGTGTCGTTTGCTTACTGACATCGCTAGGTCGAACGAGCCAGCCATCTTCATCATCTCTAACCATGTACATTTTCCTCTTCAACTCTTTACTAAGAATGGCGTCAGACATACTGCCTTGACCGCCTTTGATTCGTGGCAGAAATTATTTGCGACAACAACATTACATGTAGCTATCATGCCTGCGTTTAAACGTATCCGTTACGGAGTCGTTACATGACAGCAGTTGTCCTTCACGGTCGCGCCGCCAAGACGGGATTCGAGATCAGGCAAATGGGCCCCCCTGAGCGGAGAGCGCCGCGCAACTTCGCGCAAGGCAGTGATTATATATGGACGCAAGAAGCTCTGTTCGATTTCAAACTCTATTCCGGCACCGAAGAGGCGCTCTGGCTTACGAAGTCTCTCCTTGATGCCCAGACAAACGAAGAGTTAGGCGCACTTGCTAGCGCATATGGACATGTGGTGTGCGGGAACAGATTTGATGGCGGAGAGTGTTCGTTGATTTCCGACTACCGTGATCGGGTCAACGACTTACGGCGCTTGCACGACCTCCTGCAGGATGGACATTTTTCCGAAAGTGATCTGCCTCCGAGTGGGCTGGTGTACAGCCCGTTCTCGGTGGGATTCAGCTACTGGCTCGTTCCGTCTGAGGGCCCGCGAGGTTTTGCGCCTGTCCTTCTGACGCACAGCCTCTACTGCTTTGTCTGCCATGAAATCATATCGCTCGCATTAGCGAATAGGCCTCTCCTGGTTTGCAAAGCTTGCGGCAAATTTCAGCGACCGACGGCAAGGCGTGACAGCAAATTCTGCTCAGCCAAATGCAGGGTCGCGCACCATCGGGAGCGCGAAAAGGCGAAGATTTTGTCAAACGGGTGATCGTTGCGTCAATCTACGGTCGTCAAACCTGCGTAGCGCGCCGTGGGCGGCCGTGAAGCTGTCGCCGGCTCTGGGACACCACCTGGCGTCAATCGCTCTTGGCGAAGCCGTATGGGGGAAACAGGAGGATCAACCAGATTTCAGACCCGACAGAGTTGGCACGATGATGTCCAAGACCAACTAACATTGCATCATAAATGCATCCTACCTCCGAGACCCTCGCCCATTTATCATCTAGCCACACATTCTGTTGGCTCGCATCGACGCAGCCCAATGCTCTTGCGCAGATTTGGTACAGGCCAAGCTCTGCAGCCGAGTGACGGCCGCACCAAGTGCAGGCAAAATAGGATGGCCGACTCCGATCAAGTTGGGACTTGGTCCGCCCGATTCCGTCGTTGTAGAAAACAGGTCAGACACAGGTCACATATCAACGACATCAGGCCATGCTGCCCAAATTCGCTGCTCAATTCGATGCCGTATGACAACGGCACCGAAGTTTCTATTCTAAGTGCCTGGAAAACCTGGCAGGGGCAGCAGGACTCGAACCTGCGACCTACGGTTTTGGAGACCGCCGCTCTACCAACTGAGCTATACCCCTAGGCCGGTGGCGGACCTGATAGCGTCAAAAGCCTGACCATTGCAAGAAAGAAGTGATCATCTTCACTGCTGTTTTGTCGATTTGTGCGATCCGGCCCCGTCAGCGGTCGGGAAGCCTCTGTCCGAAGAGCTCAACAGCGGACGGCACCCGCCCTCGGAAGCCCCGCAAACCCATCGCGACAAGGCGGACCGCCAGCGCCATCACACGGTTCAGATCGCGTTCTCGAGCGCATCCATGTCCGCCCCGGTGATTGCGCCGACATTGCGCTCGATCTTGTCGAGATCCCAGTCCCACCATTTCACCCTGGCAAGACGTCCTGTCACGTCTTCGGAAAAGCGCATGCGCAGAACGCGCGCGGGATTGCCGCCGACGATGGAGTAATCCGGAACATCACCGGTGACCACGGCACGCGCGGCGACGATCACCCCATCTCCGATGGTGACGCCGGGCATGATAACGGACTCAAAGCCGAACCACACATCGTTGCCGATGCTTGTGTCACTTCGGTTGCCGATTTGACCCGCATAGGCGCCGATGCTTTCGGGATTGAAGACCGCGAAGGGATAAGTCGAGAAACCGCTCATGGCGTGATTTGCGGAACTGGTTATGAAACGGACACCATGGGCAAGCTGGCAGAATTTTCCGATGGTGAGGCGCTCGGGCGCACCGGGATACAGGTAAGGTGCGAGTTGCGCAGCGTAATCGGCAGGCGCATCGAAGCTCGAATAGTAGCTGTAATCGCCGACGGATATGTTGGGATGTTCGATCACCTGGCTCAGGTGAACCGTTCCCGCATGCGGCGTGCCGTCCGGCAGTACGATCGGATGACGCATGCCGGCGTTCAGGAAAGGACGGCGCAACGATGAGGACATGGATCTTGGCTTTCGATCTAGCGGAGACAATTCGGTTTTTCAGAACATAGTCGGGTTCACGATCATCTCCCATACCCAGCCAAGCTGATGCAGCGCCGACCCGCAACCTCGCATCCGGTCTAGCCGGAACTCCCTCGCAATTCACCCCTGCCCGTCGGACTGCGCTCCAAGAGCGCATTCGCGGTTGAGGCCGGTTCCGGGCGCATTTTCGAACGTGCATCTGAGCGTCGGCGGATCGCCGCACTGGCGCTTAAGCGCCTTGAAGCCCGCACATTTGCCTGTCGCATCGACCCGGTAGCCAGGCCCGCCCTTGCAGCCGCAGCCCTTGCAGGGGGGACGCTCGGGGCAACGGGCATGGCTTGGCGCGACAGGCGCAGCGACGAGAGCCAGTGCCACAAGCAGACCCCAACATCTGGTCCAACTCACCTCCAATGCCCCTCGCCCCATCCCCAAGACGCCTCAGTCAACCTTAAGTATGCCGCAGAATTCTTTTCGCGCCAAACCAATTGCCTTGCCTGTCACAGGCACACACGAATGCGAAAGCGGGCTCAAGGGCCCGCGCAAGCATGATCTGGATTTGTCCGACGGCTGCAGGTTTTTTGGACAAGGCCTATCCATCACCCACCGCAAAAACAAAACGCGCCCGTAAGGCGCGTTTTGAATGCTTGTCAATGCCGTCGGCAGGCTTACGCCATCGCCGGAAGGATTATCGATTACTCGATGATTTGTGCGACGATGCCGGCGCCGACGGTGCGGCCGCCTTCACGGATGGCGAAGCGCAGCTTCTCTTCCATCGCGATCGGAACGATCAGTGTCACGTCTGCCGAGATGTTGTCGCCCGGCATCACCATTTCCGTGCCTTCCGGCAGCGTCACAACACCCGTCACGTCGGTCGTGCGGAAGTAGAACTGCGGACGGTAGTTGGTGAAGAACGGAGTGTGGCGGCCGCCCTCTTCCTTGGTCAGGATGTAGGCTTCGGCCTTGAACTTCGTGTGCGGCTTCACCGAACCCGGCTTGCACAGAATCTGGCCACGCTCGACGCCTTCACGGTCGATGCCGCGAAGCAGTGCGCCGATGTTGTCGCCGGCCTGGCCCTGGTCGAGCAGCTTGCGGAACATTTCGACGCCGGTGCAAACCGTCTTCTTGGTGTCGCGGATACCGACGATCTCGATTTCCTCGCCTACCTTGACGACGCCGCGTTCGACACGGCCGGTCACCACGGTGCCGCGGCCCGAGATCGAGAACACGTCCTCGATCGGCATCAGGAACGGCTGGTCGATCGGACGCTCAGGGGTCGGGATGTATTCGTCGACGGCGGCCATCAGCGCGCGGATCGCGTCTTCGCCCTGGGCCTTGTCGCCCTCGTTGAGCGCGACCAGAGCCGAACCCTTGATGATCGGAATGTCGTCGCCCGGGAAGTCGTAGGACGACAGAAGCTCACGGACTTCCATCTCCACGAGCTCGAGAAGCTCCTCGTCGTCGACCTGGTCGACCTTGTTCAGGAACACCACCAGCGAAGGCACGCCAACCTGACGGGCGAGCAGGATGTGCTCGCGGGTCTGCGGCATCGGGCCGTCAGCGGCCGAAACCACCAGGATCGCGCCGTCCATCTGCGCGGCACCCGTGATCATGTTCTTCACATAGTCGGCGTGGCCGGGGCAGTCGACGTGGGCATAGTGACGCTTGTCGGTCTCGTACTCGACGTGCGCGGTCGAAATGGTGATGCCGCGCGCCTTTTCTTCAGGGGCCGCGTCAATCTGGTCATAGGCCTTGAAATCACCGAAGAACTTCGTGATCGCAGCCGTCAGCGACGTCTTGCCGTGGTCAACGTGACCGATCGTACCGATGTTTACGTGCGGCTTAGTGCGCTCGAACTTACCCTTTGCCATCGTCCTGTATCCTGTAATTCTATTGGCAGACAGTGGAACCGGAGGCGAATGGTCCGTGTCCCGTGAGAAGTCAACGCGACATAAGGCTTTCGCCCGGCTTTCGCAAGCAAAAAACTCCGCATGCCAAATGGGTCTGAAGCGAACCCGCCGCCGGAAATGCGAGGCTGCAGACTTACGGCTGCACTTCGGTCCCGACTGCGCAACCGCGCAGACCGCGCCTTGCGAATGATGCCCTCATCTCGCCCGAATGCCCTGCCCGCCAGAGCCACGCCCCATGGACTAGAGGGCTGCCACACAGATGATTTCAACCTTGTAGTCCGGCGTGGCCAGACGCGATTCACCCGCAGCCCGGGCCGGAGTGTGGCCCGGCGCCACCCAGGAATCCCACACAGCGTTCATTTCTGCAAAATCATCCATCGAATCGAGCCAGATCGTGGCCTGAAGGATCCGGGTCTTGTCCGTTCCAGCCTCGGCGAGAAGCCTGTCGATGCCGGCGAGGATCGCCTTGGTCTGCTCAGCGACGCTGGCGCCCGGGGCGCCCACCTGGCCGGCAAGGTAGACGGTGCCGTTGTGGATGACGGCCTGGCTCATGCGCGGGCCGGTTTCGATGCGCTTGATGTCGCTCATGGGTTTTGTCCTTTTGTCAGATTCAATGTGGCCCGCCCGGGGCTGAGTGCTTCTATTACGGTTTGCGGCAGCGGCGATAGACGCCCGAGACACAAATCAGCAGCCAGTCGAGACAGTGCGGGCGCGGTCTGCATGCCATATCCGCCCTGCCCCGCCAGCCAGAAGAATCCATCGGCATCCGCGGCGTGGCCGACAACGGGCGTGCGGTCAGGTGCGAAGGTGCGCATGCCGGCCCAGGAATGTTCGACCCGCGTCACCGGAACAGTGACGGCCTGCTCGTAGCGGTGAAGTCCCTCGGCGATCACCATGTCATCGGCCCATATATCGTGCGGCTCGACCGGGTCCTCGTCCGCAGGCGAAATCATCAGCTTGCCCGCCTCGGGCTTGGCGTACCACTGGTCTCCGGCGTTGGCGAAGAGCGGCCAGCGTGAAATGTCGTGGCCGTCCGGAGCAGGAAGCAGCACCGCCGACCGGCGAAGCGGCATCAGGCCGAGCGGCCGGACCCCGGCCATGGCCGCGACCCTGTCGGCCCAGCCACCCGCAGCATTGACAAGGATCGGGGCGGAATGCGTGCCCGCCGGAGTGGCTACAGACCATACGCCATCTTGGCGGGAGATCGACTGCACCGGGGCACCTGTTACGATGGCCCCGCCGAGTGCACGCACCTGCCGGGCAAAGCCCTGCAGCATGCGATCGACGTCGATGTCCTGTGCGTCCCACTCAATCGCGGCTGCCGCGATCGCTTCTTCCCTGAGGATCGGGACGAGGTCCCGCGCCTGCCGTGGCGACAGACGCTCAAGACCTTCACTGCCGTCGAGATAGGCCTCAAGGCTCGACAGGTCTGCCTCGGTCGCGACCAGCATTTCGCCGCGTGGCGACAGCAGGCTCGTCTCCGACACGCCTTCCGGCTCGGCCAGAAAGGGCGCGGACGCGGCGTTCAGTGCCCGCAATGTGGCGTTGCCATAGTTGCGGATGAAGATGGCCGCCGAGCGCCCGGAGGAATGATGTCCGATCATCGGCTCGGCCTCGAGCACGGTCACCCGTGCCTCCGGGGCCAGACGCGCTGCCGCACTGATGCCGGCAATGCCGCCGCCGATGATCACTATGTCCGAAGAAGAAGTCATGCGTCCTGATATCCGACGAGAAAGCTGGTCAGATTGTCGCCCAGGTCCGAAGACAGATAACCGCCTTCCTGGACAATGACTGCCGGCAGGTTCAATTGGGCGATCCTCGCCGCGATCCGCGCAAAACCGGGCGTGCTCACCTTGAAGCCGTGGAAAGGATCATTCTCGTGCGCGTCGAGCCCCAGAGCCACGACCACGGTGTCGGCTCCGAACGCCTTGATCCGCGCCAGTGCCACGTCGAGGGCATCGATGTAGTCCCGGTCGCCGGTCCCGCGCGGCAGTGGCAGATTGAAATTGTAGCCCATCCCCTCGCCCTCGCCGCGCTCGCCCGCACGCCCCCAGAAGAACGGATAGAAGCGGGAAGGATCGGCATGGATGGACACCGTGAGCACGTCGCGACGGGCGTAGAATATGCCTTGCGTGCCGTTGCCGTGGTGAACATCGACATCGAGGATGGCCGGGCGCCGGCCGGCACGCAACAGCATCTGCGCTGCGATCGCCGAATTGTTGAGGAAACAGAAGCCGCCGGCCAGGTCGCCGAAGGCATGGTGTCCGGGCGGTCGGCACAGAGCATAGGCGGCAGGCTCGCC
This sequence comes from Hoeflea sp., assembly GCA_965233445.1. Classification (GTDB taxonomy): domain Bacteria; phylum Pseudomonadota; class Alphaproteobacteria; order Rhizobiales; family Rhizobiaceae; genus Hoeflea. The sequence continues at coordinate 2,392,669 of OZ247491.1, read as the reverse complement.
CCCCAACACCAGGCCGGTCGCGCTCATTGCTGTCTGTGCCGACCAATAGGCCGACTGCCAGGTCCCCGCGGTGATCGGGCAGGACGTATCGGCCTGGTGGAAGCCCGACTGACCGGTGGCGGATTTCGGATAGCTGACCGTGCGGCGGTCGGGGTGAATGTTCGGGATCACCTCGTCGGAGGCGCCCTCCGTGCGGATCCAGCGTCCGTGGATGGTCTCGAGGAAGGTGAGATATTCCGGCGAGTGGATCTCCGCAATCGGTCCCGCCCCGTGATCGGCCGGCGCGATCAACTCACACCCGGCAGCACCGGCCCCCCGGGTCAGTTCCTCAATGCGCTGCGGCTGCTCGGGATTGGCCGACAGCCTGCCATTGGCCATAAAATGCTTGGGGTCATGGGCGCGCTGGCGCTCGTCGAATACCGCCTTCATCGGGTGTCTCCCAGTGTTTCGAACGCGTGGCCTGCCAGCGTCAGGAATTGGGTCTCGGAGGCGTGCACAAACCCGATGCGCTCATAGAATGCCAGAGCCGAAGGGTTGTCATGGTAGACGCCAAGCCGCAGGAACCGCGCGTCCCATTTGTCGATGCCCTCTGCCCGGACGGCTGCCAGCAGCCGCTGTCCGAGCCGCTTGCCGCGCATGTCCTCATCCACCCAGAGGTCGGAGACATAGATCCCGACGGCGCCGTAGACGGTGGAAAAGAACGGCGAACAGGCAATCACGCCAATGATCGTTCCCCCGGCATTTTCCGCCAGCAGGGCATGAAGAACCGGCGCCGGGCCGAAGCAGACACGGGCGATATCCGCGTCGGTTGCAAGATGCGCGTCACCCATGTCGGCAGACAGCCGCCCGAGCGCCCGGTTCAGGCCCGCCGCATCTTGAGGCTCGGCCTGCCTGATCGTGATCTCAGCCATGTTCAGAATCCCACATCGGCCACGCCCTTCAGGTCCAGCATGGCACGCACCTCATCGGGCGTTGCCACCTCGCGGCCGTCGGCTTCGACGATCTCGCGCACCTTGCTCACCTGTTCGGCATTGGATTTCGCCAGTTCGCCGCGGGCAATGTAGAGATTGTCCTCCAGCCCGACCCGGACGTGACCGCCCATCGCGGCGCCGAGCCGTGCCATCTCCATCTGGCTGCGTCCGGCGGCGAGGACCGAAAACATGTAGTCTTCGCCAAACAGCCTGTCGGCGGTCTGCTTCAAGTAGGCAAAATGCTCGGGCTCGGCGGCAACGCCACCGAGAACGCCCATGACGAACTGGATGAAGAACGGCGGGCGGACCAGGCCGCGGCTTCGAAAATGATCCAGCATATGAAGATGGCTGAGGTCGTAGCATTCGAATTCGAAACGTGCCCCGCGCTCCTCGCCCATCAGGCGGAGCACGCTCTCGATGTCCCGCGGGGTGTTCTTGAACACGAGATCATCCGAATCGCGAAGAAACGGTTCTTCCCAGTCGTGCAGCCATTCGGTGCGCTTGCCGAGCATCGGATAGAGCGCAAAGTTCATCGTGCCCATGTTGAGCGAGCACATCTCGGGTCTGGCCGCAAGCGGCCCTGCCAGGCGTTCATCGAGGCTCATCACTGCGCTGCCGCCGGTCGTGAGATTGATCACCGCATCCGTGCCGGACTTGATTGTGGGCAGAAAGCCCATGAAGTGCTCGGGCAAGGCCGACGGCCGCCCGTTGGCGGGATCGCGCGCATGCAGGTGCAGGATCGAAGCACCGGCTTCGGCGGCCCCGATCGCCTGTTCGGCAATCTCTTCCGCGGTCACCGGAAGATAAGGCGACATCGAGGGCGTGTGGATCGAACCGGTGACGGCGCACGAGATGATGATCTTCGACATCCCGGCCCCGTCAGTTCGCGGCCACGGAAAGCCTGGCCCTGGCAGCGAACTTCTCCAGCGCGGTACTCAACATGTCGATGATCTCGTCGATCTGCTCCTGGCTGACGATCATCGGCGGGCAGACGAGAAAATGATCTCCTTCGATGCCGCCGCGCGTCCTGCGCGAATAGATGATCAGGCCTTCCTCATAGGCGAGGTCCACCAGCTCCGAATGGGCATTGAGCGCCTTGGGCAAGGGCTCCATGGTGTGCCGGTCGGACACGAGTTCGAAGGCCAGCAAGAGTCCCTCACCGCGCACGTCGCCGATGAAGGAGAAGCGCTGCATCAGGTTTTCGAGCCGGGACTTGAGCACGGCCCCGATCCGGGCAGCGTTCGCCATGAGGTTTTCCGTCTCGATTTCCTCGATCACTGCAAGCCCGGCTGCGCAGGCCAGAGGGTTTCCCGCATAGGTGTGGCCGTGCAGAAAGCCGCCCGCATCGAGAACGGGATCAATCAGCCGATCCCTGGCAATCATCGCGCCGAGCGGCGCGTAACCGGCCCCGAACCCTTTCGAGATTGCAATGATGTCCGGATCGACGCCGAAATGCTCTGCGCCCATGAACCTGCCGGTGCGCCCGCCCCCGGTCATCACCTCGTCATGGATCAGCAGCACGTCGTAACGATCGCAAATTTCGCGAACCGCCTGCATGTAGCCCGCCGGCGGCACCAGCGCGCCCGTCGAAGCCCCGCCGATCGGCTCCTGGATGAACGCCAGAACGGTCTCCGGGCCCTCCTCCAGGATCTTCGCCTCCAGCATCGCGGCGTAATGGAGCCCCGTCGCGGGATCATCCATCGGCAGCCCGTCGAGATAAGCGCGCGGCGCAGGTATTTTCGGCATTGCCTGCATCATCGGCACGAACGGATCGGACAGCGGCGCATATCCGGTCAGCGCCAGCGCACCGAATGTCGAGCCGTGATAGCTCGGATCGCGTGATATCACCTTCCAGCGAGATCCCTGCCCGACGGTGACCGCGTACTGGCGCGCCAGCTTGACGGCGCTTTCGACCGCCTCCGACCCACCTGAAACGAAGAACACCTTTTCCATCCCGGCCGGCGACAGGGACGCCACCTTGGCCGCAAGACGTTCGCTCGATTCGGTCTCGAAATGCAGGCGGTAGCCGAAGGTCGACTTTTCCATCTGCCGCCGCATCGCCTCGAGGACCCGGGGGTTGGAGTGGCCGATGTTGGAGACCATCGCGCCCGAAGAGCCGTCGAGATAGCGCTTGCCGTCCACGTCCCACATGTAGACACCGCGTGCCTGCGAAAGGACCGGGCGACGGGCGCGGGTCTGATAGAAAAGATGGCTTTGGGATTTCACGAACGGTTCTCCACGGGCAAGGCCGCACAGTCCTTGGCGCGGAACTGCAGAGTGGCCTTCGCGCCGGCAGCGAAGGGGTGATCCTCGATCATGTTGATGGCCTGCATCTGCTGGTCACCCACACGCACAAAGTATCGCGCCGACTGGCCCTGGTAGTCCACGTTCTCGACAACCGCTTCGACGCTCAGGTAGCCGTCAGAAGGTGTTCCCTGCGGCTTCAGATGGAGCTTCTCGGCCCGAATGACCAATTGCGCCGGCCCGGCACCCGAGATCTTGGGTGCACGGTCCGCCGGAACCGGGATCACCGGGAAACCGGGCAACTCCAGCGCAACGCCGCTGCCGGAGACATCCTTGCAATGGGCCGGGAGCAGGTTCGATGCGCCCAGGAACTTAGCCACGAACTCGGTGGCCGGGGTGTTGTAGACCTCTTCGGGCGCGCCGACCTGCTCGACCCGTCCATTCGACATGACGATGATCCGGTCCGACATCGCCAGCGCCTCGGTCTGGTCATGGGTGACGAAAACGGTCGTCACGCCGATGCTTTGCTGGATACGCTTGAGTTCGACGCGCATGTCCTCACGCAGATTGGCGTCGAGCGCCGAAAGCGGCTCGTCGAGAAGCAGCACATCCGGTTCGATCACGATGGCACGTGCCAGCGCGATGCGTTGCTGCTGCCCGCCGGAAAGCTCCTTCGGGTAGCGATTGCCGAGATGCGGCAACTGCACCAGTTCAAGCGCTTCGGCCACCCTTCGTTTGGCCTCATCCTTGGCGACGTTGCGATAATTGAGGCCGAAAGCGACATTCTCGGCGACGGTCTTGTGCGGAAACAGCGCGTAGTTCTGGAACACCAGACCAAGATTTCGCTTGTGGATGGGGACGTCGTTCATCCGCCGTCCCTTGATGGAAATCTCTCCCTCGCTGGGATCGAGCAGGCCGGCGATCATCCGCAGGGTGGTGGTCTTGCCGCAGCCCGAGGGGCCGAGCAGGGTCACGAAACTGCCTTCGGCGATATCCAGCGACATCTCGTGCACTGCGGTGAAATTGCCAAAGCGCTTGACGATGTTGTTCAGGGAAACGGCGCTCACGGGCTCATGCCTCCGGTTGGAGAGTGGGTCCGGCCCCGCCGCGAACAGCGGGACCGGCGCTTGGCTCAGTAACCGCGCTGAACGCGGCCGAATTCCTTGGACCAATCCGCCTCGTTGCCGTTCCAGTAGGTCGGATTGGCAAAGGTCAGGCCCGACAAGGTGCCGGTCGGATCGAAGGCCGGAAGCTTCGGGATCTTTTCGCCGAGATTCACCTTGGTGGGATCAAGTGCTGGCGGATAGCTCTGGCCCTCGGCCACCGCGATCGATGTGTCCTTGTCGAGCATGAAGTTAACCAGTTCCTCGCAGGCCGCCATCGGGCTGCCCTTGATCACGAAAAGGCATTCCTGCCAGCCGAACCCGTTTGGCGGGTCGTAGTAGCCGATGTCGTGGCCCTGCTCTTGCAGCGCGTAGATCCGGCCCGACCAGCCCTCGGTGACGTGGATTTCCTCTTCGGCGAGAAGGCTCATCAGTTCGGCGCCGGACGCCCAGTACTTGAGCGCCAGGTCGCGGTGGGTGCGCACCGCATTCCAGGCCGCTTCTGTGTCCTCGATGTTGTTCGGGTCCTGCCCGGTCTGCAGCGCCGCGTACCACATCCGGGTTCGCCAGTCGCTCCAGCCGCCGATCTTGCCCTTGTGCTTCTCGTCGATGAGGATCTTCGCGCCCTTCTCCCGGATTTCCTCGTCCGAGATGAACTTGCGATTGTAGGCGATGCCTGTCGTGCCGTAGTCGTAGGGCGCGGCGCTCAGGCTGTCGGGCGTGATCGACTTGAACGCATCCATCAGCGCGGGCATCACGTTGGCCATGTTCGGGATATTGGCGAGGTTGAGTTCGCTGTTCAGATCGAAGCTGTGATAGCGGGCATAATCGAAGACGCCTGAAAGGTGGGCGATGTTGTATTCGCCGGGCTGGCTCGCGCGCACCAGGGCAAGGTACTCGTCTCCGCCGGGGAACGTTCCGTCGACGACCTCGATGCCGGTTTTCTTGGTGTAGGGATCGAAAGCGTGCTTGCGGAAGGCTTCCGAGACCACGCCGCCCCAGCCGTCAAAGCGGACCTGGCTGACGTCGCTCTGGGCGAATGCCCTGCGGGCAAAGGGCATCTGCACCCCGTAGGCGGCGCCGGCGGCACCGAGCAGGCCGAAAAAGCTGCGGCGGCTGATGTCGCCGTTCTGCAACCGCTCGCGAAGCCGTTCATAGCGTCTGGTATCATCCATTCTCGTTCTCCATCTCTGGTTCAGGTTCATTCGGGCGGTTCATCCGCCGCTTCTTGTTGCAAGTTTCCGGGCGATCGCCGCACCGACGAGCGGCAAGCCCACCGTCAGCACGATCATCACCGTGCCAAGGGCATTGATCTCGGGTGAGATCGAATTTCGAAGCATCGAGAAGATCTGGGTTGGCACCGTCTCAACGCCGCCGGGCTTCCAGAAAAGGGTTCCGGTGATGTCATCGAAGCTGATGGTGAAGGCAAACAATCCGCCTGCAGCCACCGCCGGCATCAGCAGCGGAAGGGTGATCGAAAGGAAGGTTTGCCGGGGCGAAGCGCCGAGGCTGAGGGCCGCCTCCTCGACGTCCCGCTTGATGCTGACGAGACGCGCCTGGACGACCAGGATGACGAAGGGCAGCGTGAAGATGACGTGCCCCAGCAAAAGCAGCGTGAAGCTCTTGCCGATATCCAAAAAGTTCAGGAACAGCAGCAGCGCCACCGCCAGCACCACTTCGGGGACGAGGATCGGTGCTATCAGCAGAGTGGTGATCATGTTGCGGCCCGGGACGCGGTACCGCACAAGGGCAAGGCTTGCGAGGACGCCGAGGACCGTGGAGATCACGGCGGTCATCGCCCCGAGCACCAGCGAGGTCCGGAAGGCGCGCATGATCGCGTCGTTGTTCCACAGAGCCTCGAACCAGCGGGTCGACAGCCCGGTCATCGGGAAGCTGCCGAACTGGTTGGCGTTGAACGACAGCAGCACCACCACCGCGATCGGCAGGAACATGAAAAGGTACACCAGGATGGTGTAGATCCGGATCAGCCGCCAGCCCATCAGCCCAGCCCCTTCGCCAGTTGCGCCATGCCGAGGTAGCGGTTGTAGATCGCCACCAGCACGCCGAGGACCATGAGCAGCAGCAGCGACAACGCGGAGCCGAGCGGCCAGTTGAGCTGCCGGATGATCGCCTCGTAGACCAGATTGGCAAACATCGCGTCACGCGGCCCGCCAAGCACCACCGGCGTGATGTAAGTGCCGGCGGCCAGCACGAAGCACAGGAGCCCCCCCGCCGCCAGTCCAGGCATCGACAGCGGAAGTGTCACCTGGAAGAAACCCTGCAACCGGGTCGCGCCGAGCGACGAGGCCGCATCCTCGAGATTCCGGTCGATCCCGTCGAGGCTCACGAAGATATTGAGGACCATGAACGGCAGCAGGAAATGCACAAGGCCGATGATGACCGTGGTTTCATTGTAGAGCATCTGGATCGGCTCGTTGATGATGCCGGTCCACAGGAGCACGGAATTGAGCGCGCCGGAGACACCGAGAATGTTGATCCAGCTCATCGTCCGGATGATGTAGCTGATCCAGAACGGCAGCATCAGCAGGACCAGCAGGATGAGCTTGTTGCCCTTCGAGCGCGCGATGAAATAAGCGGCCGGATAGCCGAGCACTGCACAGACCAGCGTGGTGACGGCCGCGATCTTGAGCGTGTTGAGCAGGATGTCCCGGTAGAACGGATCGGTGAGTGTTTCCTGCCAGTTGTCCAGGTAGAAGCCGGGCGTGTCCGCGCCGACCGCGCTCTTGAGCCAGAACGAATAGACGACGATGAACATCAGCGGAACGACCAGCAGCAGCAGGATCGCCGTCAGTGCCGGCGTCAGCAGGATCCACGGCTGACGCGCCTCCCTCTTTTCGATGCTCATATACCCAACGCTCCCCGGCGTTTTTTGTTGGGAACATGATGTTGCCAAGCGGGACATTGATCAAATAGATATTCAATATCCCGACCATAGATGAGATTTATACTCCTATGAGCAGCCTGACCCCGCCCGAACGCCTTGCGCGCGATCTTGACTGGAACCTGCTGCGAACCTTCCTCGTCCTGGCTGACTCAGGCTCCGTCACCGAGGCTGCGGAAAGGCTCACTCTCAAGCAGCCAACCGTCTCCAGTGCGCTCAAGCGGCTGGAGGACAGGCTCGGCAAGCGGCTGATCAACCGCAGGCCCGGCCGGTTCGAACTCACCGCCGCCGGCCGCCTGCTCTACGATGAAGCCGTCGACATCCACGGTGCGATCCTGAGGCTCGGCACCGTCATCCGCGATGTCGAGGACGAGGTCAGCGGCCATGTGAGGATTGTCATGGCGAGCCATGTCGTCAGCCCGCTGTTCAACGAAACACTGACCCGATTCCACACCGACCATCCCCGCGCCACCCTGTCGATCGAAGCGATGGCCAGCCGCAGCGCGCTGAGCGCCGTCGCCGCGCGCCGTGCTTCTCTTGCGATCTGCCTTGTGATGGATCGCAGTCCGCAGCTCGAATACCGTCGCCTGTTCCGGGAGTTCTTCGGCTTCTTCTGCGGCCCGACCCACCCCCTGTTCGGGCGCGAGGGCGTCACCATTGCGGACCTGGCCGGCCACTCATCGGTCAGTTTTGTCACCGACCAGATGGACGACGCGCTGCGCCCGGTGGCGCAGATGCGCGCCGAAGCCCAACTCGATGCCCGCATTGTCGGCACGTCGCCAAACCTCGAGGAAGTCCGCCGCATGATCATGGCGGGCCTGGGGATCGGTCCGCTTCCGCTGCATGTGGTGCGCGAGGATGTCGAGCGCGGCCGGTTGTGGCGACTTCCGCCCTACGACTCGCCTCCGGCCATCGACGTGCATGTGGTCTGGAATCCCCATGCCAAGCCCAATCGCGCCGAAGCGGCCTTGCTCAAGGGCCTGCTCGACCTGATCGCGAACACGCCGATGGACCATCGCATCTACAGCTGAAACAGCCTTCTCCCGGGCCTCGCCTGGGATCGCGCGGCACAGCCCTTCAAACGCCGCTTCCGACCGGCTCGGCGCCATTTCGAGATCACGCAGAATATGGGACGGCAACCGCACCGAAGCCGGTTCGACTTGACCTCGCACCCGCATCCGCGTATTTTCTGAGCGTTCACTCAAATTAATCAGGTGCCCCATGAACCGCCCCGTCTCCAGCCGTGATATCTCCATCCCCGAGACCTGGGACCGCTGCGGTCTCCCCGGCTGGACCTACCACAGCAAGGCTTTTCTGGAACTCGAGAAGCAGGAACTGTTTCGCAAGCACTGGCAGATTGCCTGCCACGTTTCAGACCTCCCGGAGCCCGGAAACTACATTGCCTTTGACATGTGCGGGGAGCGCGCACTCGTGCTGCGCGGGGCTGATGGCGAAGTTCGAGCCTTCCACAACATGTGCCGGCACCGCGGCGCGCGGGTGGTGGCGGACGAAAAAGGCGGCTGCAAGGGCGCGCTGGTCTGCCCGTTCCATGGCTGGGTTTACAATCTCGACGGTTCCCTGAGAGGGGCTGCGCGGCCGAAATCCTTTCCGGAACTGGACAAGGTCGAGTTCGGGCTGCAGCCGCTCGAAGCCGAAATATGGAACGGCTTTGTCTTTGTCCGCTTCGAATCAGGTCCTCAGCCCTCTGTGGCCGATCTGTTCGCACCGTTTCGCGATGAAACCGTGCATTTCGACATGGCCAGTGTTGTTCCCGTGGGCGAGATCTGGACCATGACGTCCAAGGTCAACTGGAAATCGGTGCGCGATGTGGACAACGAAGGTTATCACGTGGCGCTGGCACACCCCGCGCTTCAGGACCTTTACGGCCGGTCCTATTTCGATGAGCCCTTTGTCGGGGGGATGTCGAGATCCTATGCCGAGTGCAATGAAAACGGCCGGCGCTGGAGCGTGCGCAATTACCTCAAGCTCATGCAGCCGCGGCCGAACATGCCCGAGCACCTCAAGCGCGCATGGGTCTATTATGGCTTGTTTCCGAATGCGGTGATTGCGGTCACACCTGAACTTGTACAGTTTTATCAGGAGTTTCCGTTGTCGACGGGAGAAACGCTCCTGCGTGGCTCGATCTACCGCTACCGGGATGAGACCCGGCAGCAGACGCTCGCCCGGAAGCTCGCCATCCGTATCGACAATGAAACCATGGGCGAGGATGTGCGGTTGACCGAATGGTCAAACGAGGCGATGAATTCGAGCGCATTCAAGGGCTTCTATCTGTCTGATCTGGAATACGGGGTGCGCAGCCACCACGATCATCTGCGCGCGGTGCTGCCGGTCAGCAAGCTTGAAGACCGGCCGTCTGAAGACGATGTTGCCCGCCTGAATCAAGAGATGGCCACAAGCGCCTGATTCAACTCGTCGATCCCGATTTCAGTTTGGCGGGTCTTGACGACCGGACCAAACCGTCAATGCGACCGGCATACGCAAGCCTGTCCGGCAAGAGCCCCGACAGCACCGGGTGAGGAGCGCGCAGCCGCCTCAGCCGTTCCAGATGCCTTCGTGGAGAATGCCGACCATGCTGTCGATCTGGTCACGGGTGATCACCAGCGGCGGGGACATCACGCACATGTGCACCAGCGGCCGCACCAGGAGGCCCAGTTCCTGACAATGCCGGTCGATACGGACACCGACCTCGGTGTCCAGCCGGATCGGATTATGGCTCTCCCGGTCCGCGACGCATTCGACGCAGGCCATCAGTCCCATCCCGCGAACCTCGCCGACCAGTTCGAGTTCCTCCAGTTCCTTCATCCTGTCATGAAAGTAGGGGGTGATCCCACGAGTGTATTCAAGCAGTTCATCTTCGAGAATATCGAGGTTCTTCAAGGCCACAGCGCATCCGATCGGATGGCTGGAATAGGTGAGACCGTGCGCATACATCGCTTCGGGATGATTGGAGGCCCGCAGACCCTCCAGAAGGCGGTCCGAAACCACCATCCCCCCCAGGGGGAAGTATCCTGACGTGACCCCCTTGGCGAAGGTGATGATGTCGGGAACCACGTCGAAGCAGGTTTCGGAGGCAAACACATGGCCAAGCCGGCCGAAACCCGTCACCACCTCGTCGGCGATGAAAAGGATGTCGTGCTTCGTGCAGATTTCGCGAATGGCCTTGAAGTATCCATCGGGCGGAACGATCACTCCGCCTGAGGCCATGATCGGCTCTCCGACGAAGGCGGCAATGCTTTCGGCGCCGTGCTCCTCCACCGCATCAGCGAATTCCCTGACAAGGTGATCACTGAAATCCTCGATGCTCATTCCATCGGGTCGACGGAACGGATCGGGGCAGGACAGGCGAATGGTCAGATCGTCGGCAAAGTCCATCCAGTTCCGGGACCTTTGGCTGCCGTTCAGGGTCGCGGACAGATAGGTGCTGCCGTGATATCCGCCATCACGGCAGATAATCTTCTTCTTGCCTTCGAGCCCGCGAACATTGTTGTAGAACTGGGCAAACCGCAGAGCGCTCTCCACCGCCGTTGACCCGCCAGTCGTGAAGAACACGTGATTGAGGTCTCCTGGAGCGTGGCCGGCGATGCGCCGGGCCAGTTCCGCCGACGGTTCGTTGGAGGTGTACCAGGGTGAGTTGTAGGACAACTCCATCGCCTGCTCCCTGAGAACATCAGCCAGTGCCTCGTTGCGATGGCCGACATTGGTGCACCACATTCCCGCCGGACCATCGATCAGCTTGCGCCCCTTGTCGTCATGCACATAGACCCCCTCGCCCGAGCCGAGCATGCCGCGGGCTTCCGCACCCACAGAGCCCGCCGAGGGCCAGGGCTGGATCAGATGATCGGCGGCATCCTGCGTGGCCTTTTCAAACATCCTGTTGTGCGTTTCGGGCATGAGGCGGACTTTCTGGGACATGTGTTCGGCTCCGGATTTCTCAACAGCCAGAGGCGCCAAATGATGCTCTTATTGAATGGCTGTTCAATCAATTTGGCAGAAAAACGGCTTGCATTCAACTGCCTTTTGACTTCCTATTGACGGGTGCCGATGCGGCAGTTGCGATCGCAGAGAAATCCGAAACGGGGATCGCTGTGACCGGAACTCCTAGCCAGATCGAGGAACTGAATTTGGATCCGTCTGCTCCCACCCTGCCAACCCAGCGCACCGGTCGAGAATCGATCTCCCGGTTCCTGCGTTCGGAAACAGGCAAAGGCTGGCTGACGATTTCCCCGCCTCTGCTCTACGCCATGCTGCTGTTGATCGGCCCGATCATCGTCATTGTCGCAAACAGCTTCTGGTCGCAGGATTATTTGACGATCGACCGTACATTCACGCTGGAAAACTACAGGGCGGCGTTGACCGAACCCATCTATCGCGACCTTCTGATGCGCTCCCTGTTCATCTCGGTGACCGTCGCGTTCGTCACGGTCGTGCTCGCCTATCCGATCGCCTGGTTCGTTTCCTTCCACGGCGGGCGCTACAAGGGGCTGTGGCTGTTCATCATCACCGTCCCGTTCTGGTCCGGCTATCTGCTGCGAATTCTCTCCTGGAAGGTGATCCTCGGCTACAAGGGCGTGCTCAACACCGGCCTCATCCACCTTGGCGTGATTACCGAGCCGCTCAGTTCGCTGATCTACAATGTCAACGCGGTCATCATCACGCTCGCGCACAGCTGGGCCGCATTTGCGATCCTGCCGCTGTTCGTCTCGCTGGAGAAGCTCGACCGGTCGCTGCTGGAAGCGGCGGCCGATCTCGGAGACGGGCCGGTGCGAAGGTTCGTGCGCATAACGCTGCCGCTGACCATGCCAGGGATCATCGCGGCCCTGATGATCGTGATGATTCCGACTGTCGGCGATTACGTGACCCCGAAGCTTGTCGGCGGCAAGGACGGCGTCATGATCGCCAACGCCATTCAGGTTCAGTTCGGCAGGGCGTCGAACTGGCCGCTGGGTGCTGCGCTGGCAGTCAGTACCATGATCATCGTTTCACTGGTTGCGGGCGCCATCGTCCTGGCGCTTGCCGGCGTCAAGAGGCTGCTCAAATGAGGTTCCTGCCCTCGCCCCGGCGGCTGCTCGCGGTCTATGTGATACTCTACGTCGCGATCCTGTATTTTCCGGTGCTGCTGCTCCCGGTGTTCTCTTTCAATGATTCCGCGACCCCGAAGCTTCCCCTGGTCGGCTTCACCTTCAGATGGTACGAATCCCTGGCCGGAAATGCGGCCATGCAGGGCGCCGCCTGGAACTCGCTGATCGTCGGGATCAGCGCGGCTGTCTTGAGCACGGTTCTGGGGATCTGCGCGGCGCGCGCCATCACCCGCCACCGCTTTCGCGGCAAGGGCCCTGCCAGCACCCTCATCATGGCGCCCCTGATCCTGCCCGAGATCATCATAGCCATATCACTCCTCGTGGTCCTGCTCGGCCTCGGGCTGCAACTGTCGCTCGTCACAGTGATTTTGGGACACCTGCTCATCTGCCTGCCCTATTCGGTAACGGTCCTGGTCTCGGGATTTGAAGGATTCGATCCCAGCATGGAGGAGGCCTCTCGCGATCTGGGAGAAACATCCTTCGGCACCCTCAGGCGGGTGACCCTGCCGATGCTCACGCCGTCGATCGTCTCGAGCCTGCTGGTCACCTTCACCATATCGCTCGACGAGTTCATCCTCGCGTTTTTCCTTAGCGGCACCGAGCCGACCCTGCCCGTCTATATCTGGGGTCAGTTGAGGTTTGCCGCCAAGCTTCCGAACGTGCTGGCGCTCGGCTCGATCCTCATCGCCGCGTCGCTCGTGATGCTCACGGCAGCGGAAATCTTCCGGCGCCGGGCGGAACGCAAGATGGAGCTCCGTCCATGACCGATCATCCGACACCCGCAACACGGACAAACCAACCGGGCCCAAACGCCATGACCGCCTCCCCCATGATCGAGATCCGCAATGTCGACAAGAGCTTCGGCACCTTCCGAGCGCTCGACACGCTGAATGCAACAATCGGCGAAGGGGAGTTTTTCTCGCTTCTGGGACCCTCCGGTTGCGGCAAGACCACCCTGTTGCGGATGATCGGCGGGTTCGATGAACCATCCTCCGGAGAGATCCTGATCGGCGGCAAATCCATGGCGGGGATTCCGCCGAACCTCAGACCCACCAACATGGTGTTTCAAAGTTACGCAATCTTCCCCCATCTCAATGTTGCTGAGAACATCGCCTATGGCCTCAAGCGGCTCAGGCTGGGACGCGCGGAAGAAGAAAAGCGCGTCAAGGAAGCCCTCGCCCAGGTCGAGCTGTCGGAGCTTGGCCCGCGAATGGGCAATCAGCTTTCCGGTGGACAGCGGCAGCGGGTGGCACTTGCCCGGGCACTCGTGATGCGTCCGAAGGTTCTGCTTCTGGACGAACCGCTTTCCGCACTCGACAAGAACCTGCGCGAACAGATGCAGGTGGAGCTCCGTCATCTGCAACGCCAGATCGGGATCACGTTCGTGCTGGTCACGCACGACCAGTATGAGGCACTGAGCATGTCGGACCGGATCGCTGTGATGTTCGGTGGCCAGATTGCCCAGATCGCCGAACCGAAGGAGATCTACCAGAACCCCGCCACCCGACAGGTCGCGGATTTTCTCGGAGGAATGAACTTCCTGACCGCCTCGGTCATCCAGGTGAACGGGGCGGACTTCACCGCGACCCTCCCGGGAATAGGCGCGATCTCCGGCCACCTGGCCGGCAAGCAAATCTCCGACCCCTCGACTGCGATCATCGGGATCCGTCCGGAACGGCTGCGGATTGTCTGGGAAGGCGAAACCGCCGACCCGATTGTCACCGGCAAGGTCGCCGACCGCAACTATTTCGGAGAGGTCACCTCGCTGGCGGTGAACATCGAGGGGCAGAACCAGCACCTGTCGATTGTCGAGACCAATGATTTCGGCGCGGACGATATCCCTGTCGGCTCGGACATCCGGATCACCTATGACCGGGACGCATTCATCGTCATGCAGGGCTGACTGAAAGCTTCGCCCAAGCTGTTCGGGCAACAAAAAAGGCGCCGTTCGCCGGCGCCTTTCTCGAAGTCTGCCGTGGAGAACCGTGGTCAGTATCCGGCTTTGATCTTTTCGAATTCAGCGATCATCTTCTGCTTCAGGTCCACAGGAACCGGGGACTGGAACAGCGTCTTGTCGACGAAGGAGTTCACGTCGCTGTAACCCGCGCCCTGAAGCGTTTCGGCGTCGATGGCAGCCATGCCCTCGGCATTGCCGTGCCCGTAGCCCCATTCGGTGACGATGTAAGACGAGACTTCCGGAGCGAGGGTGGCATTGAGGTAGTCATAGGCCTTGTCTTCGCTGCCTTCGCCGCCTTCCAGCAACACATAGCCACAGACCCAGGTCGACAGCCCCTCATCGGTGTCCTTCTTGATCGCCACAGGGACGTCGTCAGCCTGCAGCGTGGTCGCGGTCTCGTTCCAAGCCCAGGCCAGATCCACTTCCTCGCCCGCCATTGCCTGGCTCAGCTCGGTGTTGTCAGTCCAGTAGATGCGGACATTCTCGTGCACATCCCGCAGGAACGCCGAAGCCTGCTCAAACTGTTCGTCGGTCATGCCGGACCAGTCGGTCACGCCGATGGCGAGGGATGCCAGTGCATAGGCGTCGTCGACATTGTCGGGGATCGATACGCGATCCTTGAACTTGGGATCCGCGAAAGCCTGCAACGACTGGATCTCGGATTCGTCGACCTTGTCGGTACGGTAGGTGACTGCGGTGTTGCCCCATTCGAACGGCACGAGCCAGGCCTTGCCGTCAGCCGTGGTCATCAGGTCCTGCATGGACTTGAAGCCCGGCAGGATGTTGTCCCACTCGGGAATGCGTGAGGTATCGAGCGGCTTGAGCATGCCTGCGTCACGCCATTTCGTCACGTTCTGCGAGCAGGGATGGGCCACATCGGCCTTGAATCCGGTGCGCAGCTTCTGGAATGCCTCATCCTCGTCGCCGAAAAATGCGAAGGTCGGCGACGTGCCGTGCTTTTCCGCATAGGCGGGATGGAACGCCGGATCCTCATAGCCGGCCCAGTCGAAAACCGTCAGCTCACCGTCTGCCGCGGTTGCGGCCATCGGAGCAGCGCCGAGCGAAAGCGCGGCAGCGAAACTGAAAACCAACCCTCTGGATGTTATTCTAGTCGTCATTCCTATCTCCTTCATGCGTCTTCTGGGTGAACACTCAACGGGGTCCCGTCGGCTGCGAAGTGTTTCGGAAATATCGTGCAAAGCGTATCGAGAACGACCTTCAGCGCGGTCTCGCGCTTGTAGTCCTTGCCGAAGAGCATCATCCGCAACCACAGGCCTTCCTGCATTGCGTAAATGGCATCCCCGGTGCTTTGTGAATCGTAGAGATAACCCGCCTCCTGCTTTGCCTTGCGGCAGATCATTGTCAGCGTCGTGCGGTACTTGTCATTGCGTTCCCAGGCGAGCTTCTGATAGTTGGGGCGAGACTTGGCCTCGGTGATGAGCGCGAACCAAGCCGCAAGCTTGCGGTGCGTGCAGATCTTGCGGTCGAGATCGGCCGTCACCAGTGCAAGCAGTTGGGAGGCGGTGTCACTCCTGGCCTTGCTCACCATCGCCATCCAGTTGGCGGTGTACTCGTCCTGCAGGTACCTGATGGTCTCGCTCAGCAGATTGTCCTTGCTGGTGAAATGGAAGTTCACGATGCCGCGCGACAATCCGGCTCCGTCGGCCACATCTGCCAGCGTCGTGGCCGCGTAGCCCCGTTTTGCCAGAGAATCGATCGTGGCATTGATCAGCTGTTCGCGCCGCAACGCCTTTGGTTCGCGCCGCCTCGAGGCTTCCACTGCCTGGGTGTGCGGAACCGCATTCTGCTTCTTCTCTGACTGGCTCAATTTGATTCTCTCCCTGACCCAAAGAGCCTCAGTCTAAGACTTCATGCCGAAAATATGAGTGGGGCAATGCTCGCCGCTGTCGAGCACGGCCTGCATCGCACTCCATGTCCTGATGTTCTTGTCGACATAATCCGAGCCGACCGCCTCTGCGACCGGTTTGTACAGGGGCCCCTTGAGGCGCTCGAGTTCGGCCCGGGCCACATCGCGGTACCAGGCATTGCGGTTGACTGTCCGCACATCCACGAACCCTGCCCGCTTCATCGCGCTCTCATAGCGCGCCGCCGAGGCCATGCCAAAGCTCAGCCCCTCCGCTTCGAGATAGACCTTCATCGCCTCAGACGGCTCCGCGTCATGCGATGTCAGCCAATCACTGGCCGCAAACAGCCCTGCAGGCTTGAGCACGCGATGGATGTCCGCGAAGAGCGCTTCCTTGTCGGCCACGTGTACGAGCGCATCCTTGGAAAAGACAATGTCAAAGCTCTCGGCGGGAAACGGCAGCGGCCCGGGGGCTCCGCGAACGAAGCGTGCACGGTCCGCAAGGCCCTGCTCCTCAGCACGTTTCGTTGCCAGATCGACGACCGGCTGCTCGACATCGAAGCCAACGATCTCGCCGGGCTGGTATTCGCGGGCCAGGAACAGGGTGATCCCTCCGGATCCGCAGCCAAGATCGAGAACGCGCTTACCGCTGAAATCCAGATCCGCCACCACACGTCGAACCTCGTCCGGCCCGCCGGGCGACAGGAAGCCCTCGCCCCACAACGCTTCAAGGAAGCGGATCGCGGTGTCGTCATATTCCGGCGCGGCCTCATCCTGAGGCTGTGCGGAATGCGCCGTTGCTGTCGAACCGGGATTGCCATCGGTCATGATGGATCGTGTTCCTCACTCATTCGCAATTGCCGAATTATTGGCGGAATGATCCGACATTGCAACAAATTTGTTGAACGTTCATTCAATAAGTGGGAGCGACATGGTCACTTGGGTTCTCTTTTCAGACCATTTCGAGATGGTTTGAAACGACAGGACGAACGGTTCCGATCGCATGCCAGCAGGGCACGGATCCGCCGCCGCGTGCCCCGAAAGAACGCCAGGACGTCCACCATCTCTTGGGTGAAAAGACCGCCCGGTTCAGAACCGGTGAGCGTGTTGGGGAATGAGAAGACGCAAGTGCGACTTGGCAGACTCCAGCGCCTCTGCCCTTGTGATCGGCTGGCTCTGCATATGCATCTGCAGCCAGAGCCCGTCGGTGAAGGCGTCGATGGAATTGGTCAGCAACACCGGGTCCGGACCGCCTCCAGCCGCAACCAGTTCCCGGCAACTGTCGAGCATTGCCTGATGGCGTTCTTTCTCGGCCTCGACACAGATCTTGTTGTAGAGCGGCTTTGCGCCGGCTTCGCCCCAGAATGAAAACCAGAGGGCCAGCATTTTCTGACTGCAGATTTCGGGGCTCAGATCGACGCTGATGAGGCCGAGGATCCGCTCAAGCGGATCGTTCGCCGACATCGCATTAAGCCATGCATTGCCATACTCCTGAAGCAGCCGCGACAGCGTCTCGGCCAGCAAGCCGTCCTTGTTCTTGAAATGAAAGACCAGCACGCCCTGCGAAACTTCCGCAGCGGCTGAAACATTGGCAAACGTCGTCCCGCTGATGCCATGACGGGCGATCACCTCGACCACCGCATCAATGACCCGAGCCTGCGTGCGACTGCTGGTCGGCGAGACCTTCTGAGCATCTTTCTGAGGCGTCATAGGCGTTGTCTAGCCCACCGCCGAAAAAGATGACAGAACATTTTTTTGACTGAATGCTCAGTTTATTCTAGCCTCGGTTTTTGTTCACTGGAGCTGGCCATGAAATATGACGCGATCATCGTAGGCGCTGGGCACAACGGCCTCACGGCCGCCTGCTTCATGGCGCGCGCCGGCCTCAAGACCCTGATCATCGAGAAGGAAGACCATGTCGGCGGCGCCGCGGTCAGCCTGTCGCTGACACCCAGGTGGACCTATTCCAACTGCTCGTATGTCTGCTCGCTTCTGCGACCGGAGATCATTCGCGCGCTGGAACTGCCCAGGCACGGCCTTCAGGTCATCCCCTATGAGGGCGGCGGCGTGTTCAACTCCAAGGGCGACTATTTCGCCTACATGTCCGACCACGATGCGCTTCGCCGGGAACTGGTCCGGCACTCGCCGCGCGATGCTGACGGATACGAGCGCTATTCCCGCGCAGTGATGCGCCAGTGCAAGTTCATCAAGCCCTTGCTGCTGCGCACCGCCCCCGACCCCGCTTCGCTCAAGCCGCGCGACATCTCGGAGTTGCTCTACATTCTCAAGCGGTTCCACGACCTCGGCGCGCGGGAAATGGCCGAGACCGTGCGCTTCTGGACCATGTCGATCGCCGAATATCTGGACCAGTACTTCGAAACCCCGATGATCAAGGCCTACATCGCCGGCTCCGGCATTATCGGCACGGGTCTCGGACCCTATTCCCCCGGCACCGCCTACGTGCTGCTTCATCACTACATGGGAGAGGTCGATGGCGCCATCGGTGCCTGGGGCTTTGCCCGCGGCGGCATGGGCTCGATCACACAGGCGATGGCCCGTTCGTTCGAGGCTGCGGGCGGGGAGATCCGCATGGGCTCAGGCCTCGATCATTTTGTCGTTCGCGACGGGAAAGTCCGCGGCGTGGTCCTCGACAATGGAGACGAACTGCATGCGGACACGGTGGTTTCGGGCATGGATGTGCGCCGGACCTTCATCGACCACACCGCGGAAACAGAGCTCCCGCAGGATTTCGTCAAGGGCGTCAAGCGCTACCGGTTCCGCGGCTCGTCGGGCAAGCTCAACGTTGCGCTCGACGGGATGCCGACTTTCACCGGCGCGCCCAAGGACGCCTCCTTCCTGCGTGGCGACCTGCATTTCCTCGATGACATGGAAGAGATCGAGCGCGCCTATGACGACTGGAAGGATGGGCGCTGGTCGGCAAGCCCCTATGTCGACTTCCTGATCCCGACCCAGATCGACCCGACCATGGCCCCGCCTGGCAAGCACTACGCCACCATCTTCGTCCAATACGCGCCCTATGAACTCGCCGACGGCCAGTGGGACGACAGCAACCGCGAAGCCTTCGCGGAGACCGTGATCTCCAAGATCGAACGCCACAGCCCCGATTTCCGCAAGCTCATCGTCCACAAGGAGATCCGCAGCCCCAAGGACATCGAGGACCAGGTCGGTCTGACCGAGGGCAACATCTTCCAGGGCGAACTCACCTTCGACCAGTTGCTGTTCAACCGTCCGGTGCCCGGCTACGCGCAATACCGATCGCCAATCAAGGGCCTCTACATGTGCGGCTCCTCCACCCATCCCGGAGGCGGCGTCATGGGCGCGCCCGGCGCCAACGCAGCGCGCGAAGTGCTGAGCGACCTCGGACATCGCATCGACATGGGGATGTCGGCATGAACACGCATCACGACGCAATCGTCATCGGCGCAGGCCACAACGGCCTGGTCGCAGCCGCCACGCTGGCGCGCAAGGGCAAGTCCGTTCTCGTGGTCGAAGCCCGCGAGCATCCGGGCGGGATGCTTGGCGACCGGGAATTCCGGCTTGCCCACCTGCCCTATCCGCTGCGCCCGGAGATCGCGAGAGTGCTGCAGTTGGACCAGAAACTGCTGCACGGCGCAAGGCCGGTCGAGACATTGGCATTCGGCGCCGAGGGACCTCCGCTCTGCATCACCGGCGGAAAGGTGACTGGTACAGACGCCATGACCGAGCATGACTATGGTGCGCTCCATGCCCGGCTCGGCCGGCAGGCCCGGGCACTCGGTGCAATCATGCTCCAGACACCGCCGGCCCTTGGCAAGGCAACTGCGGGAGAAATGGCGGGCCTTGCCAAGATGGCGCTGAAGATGCGCCTGCTCGGCAAGACGGAGATGCGCGATCTGTTGCGCATCATTCTGTCCAATGTCTGGGATCTGCTGAACGACGAGATAGGCGATGGCCCCCTGGCCGGTGCGGTTGCCATGGACGCGACCCTCGGCGGCGCCATGGGGCCACGATCGCCGGGCACTGTGCTGACGCTGCTTTACCGGATGGCCTCACATTCCATACATGGCCACGGATTGCGGGTGATGCCCGAGGGCGGTCCCGATGCCCTGGTAAGGGCGTTGACCGACTGCCTCTTGGCCGCGGGCGGCGAAATTCGCACCGGCGCACCGGTCGAACGGATCCTGGTCGACGGTGACCGGGCCGCAGGCGTCAGATTGCACTCGGGCGAAGAGATCACCGCCCCCCTGGTGCTTTCCAATGCCTCACCGAAGGCCACGCTCCTGAATTTGCTCGGCGTCGAGCATCTCGACGCCGAATGCGTGCGGCGCTGCCGCAACATGGCTTCCAGGGGCATGGTCTCGCGGCTCGATTTCGACCTGGCCCAGCCACCCGCGCTGCGCGGCGGCGGAGCCCTCGGGTCCGGGCAGCGCCTGGTCTCTGCAGCGGCCATGCAGGCGATCGAAACCGCCTTCAACGCCGCCAAATATGGTGACATGCCGCAGCGCCCGGTTTTCGAAGCCAGCTATGATGCGAACGCCGGCCGGCTCAGCGTCTCCGCCCAATTCACACCCCATGATCTCAAGGGCGGCTGGACCGATGACGCCAGAGCCACACTTGCTGCCTCCGTCCTCGACGCGCTCGATGAGATCCTGCCCGGTGTTGCTTCGAGGGTGACCGGATCGCGCGTCATGTCACCCCCAGACATCGAAACTAGCTACGGCGCGTCGGGCGGACACTGGCATCATGGGGAACTGCGGGTCGACCAGCTTTTGATGCTGCGCCCCTTTGACGGGGCCGCACAATACCGGATGCCGGTCGCCGGTCTTTACCTGTGCGGTGCAGGTACCCATCCCGGCGGCGACGTCTCCGGGGCTCCCGGCTTCAACGCGGCGCGCGCCGCCCTGCGCGACGGAGGACACTGAGATGCCTGCCTTGTCAAAACCGGCGCCACAGGTCGCCTTGGGTCTCGAAGCGGGCCCCTTCCACGAACGCCTGACCGCGCATAACCGTCAACAGGCGTGGATGAACTGGATGGGGTATGCCTCGCCCTCGGTGCTCGACACCGTCGAATTCGAGTATTTCGCCATTCGCAACCAGTCGACGCTGTTCGACATTTCACCGATGTGCAAATACGCAATCACCGGCCCTGACGCAGAAGCCGTGGTCAACCGGCTGGTGACCCGCGACATCCGCAAATTGAAGCCTGGCCGCGTCGCCTATTGCATCTGGTGCGACGAGGACGGAAACGTCGTCGATGACGGCACGGTGTTCCGCTATTCCGGAACCGAATTCCGCCTCTGCTGCCAGGAGCCACAGCTGTCGTGGCTCGAGGACATCGCCTGGGGCTTCGATGTTGAAATACGCGACGTCACCCGCGACATCGCAGGCCTTGCGCTGCAGGGCCCGACCTCCTGTGCGCTGCTCAGGGATCTGGGGCTTGCGGGGATCGAGACCCTGAAGCCATTCGGCGTCGCCGATTTCGAGATTGCAAACGCCACGGTGAGCATTTCACGCACCGGCTTTACCGGCGATCTCGGCTATGAGCTCTGGATCGAGCCGTCCCACGCGCTGCCGGTCTGGGATGCCCTTATGGCGGCGGGCACGCACCGCGGCCTTCGCGTCATCGGCTACGAGGCGCTGGACATGGCCCGGATCGAGGCCGGTTTCCTGCTGCCAAGGGTCGATTTCCTTTCGTCCCAGACGGCACTTCGGGCCGACCGCGCCAGCACGCCCTATGAATTGGGCCTCGACTGGCTTGTGGCGCTCGACAAGCCGCATTTCAACGGCCGCCGCGCGTTGCTGGATCTTTCCAGGAAAGCTCCGCGCCGGAAACTGGTGGCGATCGAGATCGAGCGGGACAAGCCGGCGCACAATGCGCTGGTCTACCACAAGAAGACCCGCGAGGTGGGCATGGTGACATCGGCGCTGTGGTCGCCGACCTGCAAGCGCAACATCGCCTATGCCTGGCTCGATGCACCCTACGGCCAGTCCGTCAACGACAATCTCTGGGTCGAGATCTATCTTCAGAAGGAAATCCGCTGGCAAAGGCGCATGGCAAGGTGTCATCCCGTCGACAAACCGTTCTTTGCAAACCCGCGCCGCAGCGCCACGCCGCCTGCAGATTTCTAGGGAACAGCGCTAACGGGATGGCGAGGTGGCAGGACGTTGATCCGGACGCTAGGGCGCGAACCAAGAGCAGCACGATGAACATCAAGACAGTTTCGGCGATCGAGGCGGAAACCGAGCAGGATCGAAACCAACTCGACCTGCTGCGCCTGCCATTGGGCGAACCGGGATCGGGAATGCACCGCTATGGCGCTGCCATGTACTTCCACAAACGCGGCAAGCTGGATGCGGAGGTGCTGGAAGCCTATCGGATCTGCTGCAACCTCGATTTCGAGGATCCTGAACGTGTCGTTCAGTCCCGCAGCCATCCCGATGAATAGAACGCAAAAAGGCCGGGGCGAACGAACGCCCCGGCCGCTTGGCTGTCTGCATCTTCGCGTTACGATTTGAGCTTGGTCCAAACCTTCTCGCGCAGGTCCTTGGAGGCGGGCGAGCAGTTCTCGAACGCGCGCAGCCGGTCATTGTATTCAGCCGGTGTATTGACCGCCGGGTCCGCCTTCAGGTCATCCTTGAGGAACTCACCGGAACCCGCCACGGCATTCGAATAGCCGGTGTAGTTGGACGCAGCCGCGGCGACCTCGGGCGACATCATCCAGTTGACGAAGCGCTTTGCCTCTTCGAGATTCGGGGCGTCCTTCGGAACTGCGATGACATCGGTCCAGAAGGTGGTGCCTTCCTTGGGATAGACATAGACGGCGTCCGGCTTCTCCGCCTTCACCCGGTGCGCCGCGCCGTTCCACTGCATGTGAACAGCGACTTCGCTCGCGATCATGCGGTCGATGGTTCCGTCATTGGAATAGAGCTTCACGTGAGGCTTCTGGGCCATCAGAACATCGAGGATCTTCTGGGCCTCGGCCGGATCTTCCGTGCACTTGCTGACCCCGGTGTAATAGGCAGCCGCATTCCAGACATCCGACATCTCGTTGAGCATGGCAATGTTGCCCTTGAGCTCGTCGGCAGGCTCGAAGATCGCGCTCCAGCTCTCTTCGAGCTTGCCGCCCGGGACCATTGCGGGATCGTAGGTAAAGCCGGTCGTGCCCCACATGTAGGGTGCCGAGTATGTGCGGTCTTCATCGCCGGCAATGGTGGTGAATGCCGGCAGCAGGTTCTTGAAATTCTCCATCTGGTTGACGTCGATCTTGGCCAGCATCCCCTTCTCTACCATCACGCCGAGCGTCGTGGTTCCCGGGAAGATCACGTCATAGCCGCCGCCACCGGCCTGCAGCTTTGCCAGAAGATCCTCTTCGGAGGCATAATTGTCGACGGTGACCTTGGTGCCGGTCTCCTTTTCGTAGCGCTCAAGCAATTCGGGCGAAAAGTAGTTCGACCAGTTGTAGAGATTGAGTTCGCCGTCAGCCAGCGCGCCGCCGGTCATGGCGCCGAGCGAAATCGCCGATGCCATCAGCATTCCGGCTGTGTGTGGTCCTGCCCTGTTGGTCTTGGTCATGATCTGCTCCAGTTGTTTGCGGGCTTGACGTCTCATCCGGGCCCGTTTTTCCGGTTCTGATCCCGTCCCAGGAAAAGGGACAGGGAGACAAGTGAGAGGGACAAGAGCAGCATCAGCGAGGAGATCGCATTGACCTCCGGCGTGACGCCCGTTCTTACCAAACCAAAAATGTAAATCGGCAAGGTCGTCGACCCTGCACCGCCAAGGAAGAAGGTCGTGACGAAATCATCGAGCGAGATGATGAAAGCCAGCACGAGGCCTGAAAGAATGCCCGGAATGAGCTGCGGCAAGGTCACCCGCCAGAACGCCTGAACCGGATTGGCATAGAGATCTGCCGCCGCCTCCCCCATCTTGGGGTCCATCCCCTCGAGCCGCGCCCGGATCGGCAGATAGGCGAAGGGGATGCAGAACACGATATGCCCGATGATCACCGTGCCGAGGCCGAAGGTGAAGCCGAGGCTGGCGAAAAACATCAGCGTCGCCACGGCAGGCACGATCTCCGGAACCGTGATCGGCAGCGCGAACACCGCATTGATGCCCGTCTTGCCGAGAAACCGGTCGTTGCTCGCCATGCGGAGCGCCGCCAGCGTCGCCAGCGTCGTCGAACTCACCGAGGCGATGGACGCGATGATCAGGGAGTTGGTCGCCGCACCGACGATATCCCGGTTGGCAAAGGCCATCCGGTACCAATCAAGCGAGAAGGCGGTCCAGACCGTCACGGTCCGGTTTTCGTTGAAGGACAGCGCGATCAGGATCAGGATCGGCAGATAGACATAGGCAAAGAAGATCGCAGTGGCGGTGAACAGGCCCGGCCAGTGGCGGGCATCGCCGGGAAACGCGCGTCTGCGGAACGGATTGAGCCTCATTGGCCTCCCTCCAGTTCACCGCGGTAGCGCCGTGCGTAGAGCCAGAGCGATGTGAGAACCAGCGTGAGCAGAAACAGCCCAAGCGCCGCACCGAAGGGCCAGTTGCGCGCAGCACCGAACTGAAACCCGATAAGGTTGCCGATCATCAGCGTCTTGCCGCCGCCAAGCAGCTCCGGCGTGATGTATGAACCGAGCGCGGGCACGAAGACGAGGACACATCCTGCCACGATTCCCGGATAGGCGAGCGGCAGGATGATCCGGCGCATCGTCTGCCAACGGTTGGCGTACAGGTCGAACGAGGCTTCGACGAGCCGAAGATCGATCTTTTCGAGGCTCGCATAGATCGGCAGCACCATAAACGGCAGGAACGAGTAGGTGAGCCCAACGGCAACGGCAAAGGAATTGTGCAGCAGCGGCAAGGGTTCGGAGATGATCCCGAGCCATAGCAGGGTCGAGTTGATCGTCCCGTGATCGCGCAACAACAGGATCCAGGCGTAATTCCGGACAAGAAGATTGGTCCAGAACGGCAACGTCACCATGAAGACGAGCACCGCCTTCCATTTCGCATCCCGTGTTGCCATGAACATTGCAACCGGCAGCCCGACGGCAAGCGAGATCACCATTGTCAGGAATGACAGCCAGACCGACCTCAATATGATGAACATGTAATTGAGATTGAGCGCCAGGGAGCCGTCGAGCTCGCGTTCAAAGAACAGCCTGACATAGGCTTCCGCGCTGAACTGATCCCACAGAACGCCGCCCGAATAGTCCCTGCCCCGAAACGAGATATAGGCCATCAGCAGCAGCGGCACGATCATGAAGACGGTGATCGCCAGCAGAGCTGGTCCAATCAGCAGGACGCGGAAAAGGGTATGTTTGCCGGCGCGGGTCATGACGGGTCGTCAGCCAGAACCGAAACCGACGCGGGATCAACCGACCAGCCGACCCGATCCCCGGCGGCAAATGTCTGGGCCCGTGCCGCGTTGTTCTGGGACCTCGCGCGCATTTCCTGGCCACCGGCCAGCTTGAAATGAAAGATCGTATCGGTGCCGTGATACACGACGTTTCTGACGACCCCGGTCAGGCTTGCCTCCGATGGGGCCGAAAGGGCGATGCATTCGGGCCGGATCGCAAGCACGGCCTGCCCACCGACCGGCACATGGCCCGCCTCGCTGGAGCGCAGTGAGCCGCCCCCGGAAATGACAAACTCGTTCACGCCGCTCACGTCTGCCGGCAGCAGGTTGATTTCGCCGACGAAGCCGGCAACGAAACGGTGCTGGGGCTTGTTGTAGATCTCGCGCGGCGTCCCGACCTGCAGGATTTCCCCGCGGTTCATCACCGCGATCCGGTCCGACATTGTCAGCGCCTCGTCCTGATCATGCGTCACGAAGACGAAGGTGATCCCGGTATCGGTCTGAAGCCGCTTGAGTTCGAGTTGCATTTCCTTGCGCAACTGCAGATCGAGCGCCGACAGCGGCTCGTCGAGCAACAGCACCTTGGGCTGCGGGGCCAGTGCCCGCGCCAGCGCCACGCGTTGCTGCTGGCCGCCGGAGATCTGGGTGATGCGCCTGTCCGCCATGGCTTCGAGCCGGACCAGCCGCAGCATTTCCTCCGTAACGGCCCTGATCCGGTCCTTGGGGCGGCCCAGCATCTCGAGCCCGAACGAGATGTTCTGGGCAACGGTCATGTGCGGGAACAGGGCATAGTTCTGGAAAACCGTGTTGACCGGCCGCTGGTAGGGCGGCTTTCCGGAAAAATCCTCCCCGTCGAGCAGGACTTCACCGGAAGTGGGCTGCTCGAAACCGGCAACCAGACGCAGCAATGTGGTCTTGCCGCACCCCGAAGGGCCCAGCAGGGTAAAGAACTCGTTCTGGCGGATATCCACCGAGACATCATCAAGCGCCCGAAAGGCGTGGGCCCCTGCACCGAAGACCTTGCTTACAGATTTCACTGCGACAGCAGAGCGGTCCTTCGGCGATGAAGGCTCTTGAGCGGATGATGATCCTGACTTGTTCAAGGGCGCTCCTTCAGACACTGCACGTTATCAGACCGGGTGTTCCACGAATGAAGCCGCGATTACGGGCACGTGCGGACAGGTACCGTACACCCTTGTTCGGTCAATCAGATATTGAATGATCGTTCAGCAATTAGCCCCCCATGTCAAGTTGACCGCCTGGCTTGGCGGCAACGCGCCGTGTCCGGACGTCGTCCTCAAGCATCCGGGCCGCCGGCCAAATCGCCGGCAAAGCCAAGAGAAAAAGGCCCGTCCGGCCGTCATCATCATCGCGCCGAGCTCCGCGTGTCTGTTGCGCACGCGCCTCAACGGACCTCACGGATCCCGGTCTGAGGTCTGTTGGCGAGAATGGAAATGCAGGAATGAGATCAGGTGATCGTCACCTTGAGAACCAGACAGCCCTGCCCCAATCCGGTGCGGAACCGGTCGAACAGGACAAGGGGCGAGACCCTTTGGCCCGCCCCCTTTGACGTCACGATGCCATTCCACCCTTTGTCGCGAGATGAGCAATGTGCACCCGAGCCCTGTTCTTGCTACGCGGTTTTTACGGGACGACGCGTCTTCGACAGACGCTCACGCCCGGCCGACAGTTTGTCGCTGCTGGCCCAATCCCTCGATGCCGAGTTCGATGGTCTCGCCGCCCTTGAGGTAGGTTTGCGGCTTCTGGCCCATGCCGACGCCCGGGGGCGTGCCGGTGGAGATCACGTCACCCGGCTGCAGGCTCATGAACTGGCTGACATAGCTCACCAGATGCTGCACGCCGAAGACCATGGTCCTGGTGGAGCCATCCTGGTAGCGGTGGCCGTCGACCTCGAGCCAGAGATCGAGATTCTGCGGATCGGCGATCTCGTCGCGCGTCACCAGCCAGGGGCCGATCGGGCCGAAGGTGTCGCAGCCCTTGCCCTTGTCCCAGGTGCCCGAGCGCTCGATCTGGAATTCGCGCTCCGAGACATCGTTGACCACGCAGTAGCCGGCCACGTGATCCATGGCGTCCGCCTCGTCGATATAGACGCCGCCCTTGCCGATGATCACGCCCAGCTCGACCTCCCAGTCGGTCTTGACCGATTTGCGCGGGATCAGCACCGTGTCGTTGGGGCCGCAGACGGCGCTGGTGGCCTTCATGAAGATCACCGGCTCCTTGGGCACTTCCGCGCCGGTCTCGGCGGCGTGATCGGAATAGTTCAGTCCGATGCAGATGAACTTGCCGACCTGCCCGACGCACGGCCCGATCCGGCCGGCCTCGAGTTCCGGCAGGGTTTCCGGATCGGTGGCGGCGATCTTGGCCAGGCCTTCGGGCAACAGCGCCGCGCCGGCGATGTCGCTGACCACTGAGGACAGGTCGCGGGGCTTGCCCGCGGTATCGAGAATGGCGGGTTTTTCCTGTCCGGGGGCGCCGATGCGAAGCAGTTTCATGGGGTCTTATCCTTGTGTCTTGATAGGCTGGTGTCGTGACTTGGCCATCAGGCCTTTGCCGTCCGCGAGGGCGCAAAGATGTGCTGCTCGATTGATAGCGGCTTCATCTCGATTGAGAAACCCGGTCTTGTCGGCGGCATATAGGCGGCATCCCGGATCACGCAGGGGTCGACGAAATGTTCATGCAGGTGATCGACATATTCGATGACGCGGTTCTCCATCGAGCCTGAGACTGCGACAAAATCGATCATCGCCAGGTGCTGTACATATTCGCAGAGCCCGACGCCGCCGGCATGCGGCCAGACCGGAAGCCCGTATTTCGCCGCCATCAGCAACACGCTCAGCACCTCGTTGAGGCCGCCCATGCGGCAAGCGTCGATCTGCACCACGTCGATGGCTCCGCCAGCGATCATCTGCTTGAAGATGATGCGGTTCTGACACATCTCGCCGGAGGCCACCTTGACCGGAGCAACTGCCTCGCGGATGCGCTTGTGGCCGGCAATGTCGTCAGGATTGGTCGGTTCCTCAATGAAATAAGGCCTGGCGAAGGCCAGCCTGCCGACCCAGTCGATGGCTTGATCCACTTCCCAGACCTGGTTGGCATCGATCATCAGGATCCGGTCCGGCCCGAGCACCTTGCGCGCGATCCCGAGACGCCTGATGTCATCGTCGAGATCGCGCCCGACCTTGAGCTTGACATGATTGAAGCCGGCATCCACCGCCTCGCTGCACAGACGCGTGAGCTTGTCGTCGGAGTAGCCGAGCCATCCAGCGGAGGTGGTATAGCAGGGATAGCCGGTCTCCTTGAGCCGGGCGATGCGCGCGGCCTTGCCGGGTTCGGCGCGCCTGAGCAGCGCCAGCGCTTCCTCAGGCGTGATTGCATCGGTGAGATAGCGGAAATCGACAATTGCGACGATCTCCTCCGGCGTCATCTCTGCGACCAGCTGCCAGACCGGCTTGGCCGATTGCTTGGCCAAGAGATCCCACACCGCGTTGACCACGGCACCGGTGGCCAGGTGGATCGCGCCCTTGTCGGGGCCGATCCAGCGCAGCTGGCTGTCGGAGGTCACATGCCGCCAGAACCTGCCCGGATCTTCACGGATCCAGTCGAGGTCAAGACCCGCCACGAGGTGGCGCATCGCCTCGATCGCAGCGCAGCAGATCTCGTTGCCGCGCCCTATGGTGAAGGTCAGCCCATGACCTTCCAGCCCGGCGGCATCAGTCTCAAGAACCACATATGCGGCCGAATAGTCCGGATCGGGGTTCATCGCATCCGAGCCGTCGAGGCTTTGCGATGTGGGAAACCTGAGATCGAAGGTCCGGAGGCCGGTAATTCTGGTCACTGTTCTGTACCCCGATGCGATCGTCAGATGGTCCAGCCGCCGTCGATGGCGCAGGCCTGTCCGGTCGTGTAGGTGGCGTTGGCGAGGTAGACGGCGAGATCGGCGATCTCCTCGGGCGTTCCGAGGCGCCCCATTGGCTGGCGCGCGATGAATGCGGCGCGGGCTGTGTCGTAGTCACCCATTGCGCGCATCCGTTCCTGCAGCGACGGGCTTTCTACCGTGCCCGGGCAGATTGCGTTGCAGCGGATCCCCTGTTCGACATAGTCGGCGGCGACCGATTTGGTCAGGCCGATAACGGCCGCCTTGCTGGTGGAGTAGGCGAAGCGATTGGGCACGCCCTTGATCGAGCTTGCGACCGACGAGACGTTGATGATCGCCCCGCTGCGGCGTTCCAGCATCGAAGGCAGCACTGCGCGGATGGTGCGGATCATCGAGCGCACATTGAGATCCATCGCAAAGTCGAAGTCCTCGTCGGTCATCTCGATGATCGAACCGGCATGGACGAAACCGGCGCCGTTGAACAAAACGTCCACCGGCCCGGCCGCGGCGACCGCCGCGGCGATGTCGGAGGCATCGAGAACATCGAGCCTGCGCGTCTCGATCCCGTCATTGGCTTTCAGTTCGGCAAGCGCCGCCTCGTTGATATCCGTGGCAATCACCCGTGCTCCAGCCTCCGCGAAAGCCAGCGCGGTGGCGCGACCGATGCCCTGCCCGGCTGCTGTGACCAGCGCCGTCTTGTCCTTGATCCACTGTGCCATGATGTCTCCGTTCGTAGCCGTTCAGGCAGGTTTGCGTTCGACGATGTAGATGTGGTCGGCAACGAGCACCACCTCACCCTTCTGGTTGATCACCTCGGTGCGCTCGAACACCCGGCCCATCTCCGCGCGCTTCGGATCATCTTCCTTGGCGGCAATGGTCGTGCGGGTGTGAATCGTGTCGCCGATAAACACCGGCCTAACAAAGCGCAACCGGTCATAACCATAGGAAAAAGCTACCGGATTGATCACGCTGGCAGTCAGCCCGACGCCGATGGAAAACACCATGGTCCCGTGGGCGATGCGTTGGCCGAAGGCTTGCGTCTTCATGAATTCGGCATCCATGTGATGGGGGAAAAAATCGCCCGTATGCCCGGCATGGACCACGAAATCCGTTTCGGTGATGGTCCGGCCGTAGGTGACGCGCTCACTTCCGATCTCGTAGTCTTCGAAATAGGTTGTCTGTTCCATGCTCAGGGCCTCCTTTGCAGCTGTGTCGCGGGTGCGCCGGAAGACTGGTAGGCAGCTTCGACCAGCGCCATGGTGTTCCACGCGTCCTCGACGGAACTGACCAGCTCCGCGTCCTCGCCGGCGGCATAGCGTTGCAGATTGGCCATGCGCCCAACAAAGGCATCGGGGAACCAGGAGCCGTCAAGCGGCACGCTGATCCAGCTGTCGCCGCCCTTGGGCCGGATCTCGAGGATGTCGGGTTCGCCGCGCGGATAGTCGAGATTGACACCCAGCTGCAGATAGGCAGCCCCCTCGGTGCCGCAGATGCGGAACTCACAGGCCTGATGCTTGCGGCCAAAATCATGGTCATGATTGACCGACATGGCGCAACGCACCTTGTCGCCATAATCCAGGATGGCACTGGTGCGGGTCTGTGCGACATCGTGCTTCGGATGACCGATCGATTTGGCGTGAACGCCATTCGGATCGCCGAGCAGCTGCCGGATCAGATCGAGATAGTGGATCGAGTGCATGGCGATCTCGATGCGC
The DNA here is from genome assembly GCA_965233445.1 of Hoeflea sp. Lineage (GTDB taxonomy): Bacteria > Pseudomonadota > Alphaproteobacteria > Rhizobiales > Rhizobiaceae > Hoeflea. The sequence continues at coordinate 2,361,566 of OZ247491.1, read as the reverse complement.
GGCAGGCCCTTGAGGAAAGGCCAGAGCTGCCATGGCGTGGCCAGCGCCAGCCAGGCATCGAAATCGACGACTTCTCCCAGCCATCCCCTGGCGATCGCATCCTTCAACGCCAGCATCATCGGCGCAAAGCGCAGCTGGAAATTGACTGCGGCCTTGAGGTTCTTGTCGCGGCAGATGGTCAGAATCGTGGTTGCCGCCGCGAGGTCACTGCCCATCGGCTTCTGGATCAGCACGGCCGCGTCATCGGGCAGCAATCGCAGGACGCCGGCGTGGACATTGGGCGGTGTGGCGAGATCGAAGACCGCGCCGGGAACCGCCGCGGCTTCCTCAGCCGTGGCATAGGCTGTCACGCCCCATTCGTCGGCAAGCTTCCGGGCCTTTTCGGTATCAGGGTCATAAAGGCCTGCAACCGGAAACCCTGCCTTCCGGTAGGCCGGGAAATGCGCATCGCCGACGATCGATCCGGCGCCGAAGGTCACGATCGGTCGCGGATCGGACGGCGCGGGCCATGACTGCTGAAGGCTTAAGGGATCGAAGCGCTCAGTCATGATGAAACACCTCCTCCATCATGGCCCACCACTCGCCGTCCTTGCGGGTGTCCAGCGGCTCCTGGCATGGCATGCAGATATCCCACCATTCCTGCGTTTTCGGATCGGCCGCCATCTTCGCCGCATCGGCGTCGAAATCGGCACCATGATATTCCCAGTAGCCGAACAGCAGGTTTTCCGGCTCCTTGAGGAAGATCGAGTAGTTGCGGATATTGCACTTGGATATCATGTCAAGGATGTCGGACCAGACGGCAGCGTGGAGACGCTTGTACTCGGCAATCTTCTCAGGCTTCAGGCCTATGACCATTCCCATCCGCTGCATGGCTCAGTCCTCGCTTCGCGTGATTACGGTTGTGAATTCGGTGATACTCCTGGCCCGCACCGCGTCCCAGTCCCAATCGATGCCGATGCCGGGTTCGAGCGGTGCATAGGCATGGCCGTTTTCGATGCGCATGCGGCTTGAGGTCAGCTCGTCGAGCTGAGGTATGTATTCGACATACTTGCCGTTCGGCACCGCGCAGGTGAGGCTGACATGCAGTTCCATCAGGAAATGCGGGCAGACCGGAATGTCGAAGGCCTCGGCGGCGTGGGCCACCTTGAGCCAGGGGGTGATGCCGCCGATGCGGCCAACATCCACCTGCACGATGGAGCAGCCGCCCTTCTGCATGTATTCGCGGAAATGCCGGATCGAATAGAGCGATTCTCCGGCAGCTATCGGCGTGGACGTCGAAGCCGACAGGCGCACATGGCCGTCAATGTCGTCGGCGGGCAGCGGCTCCTCGATCCAGGCCAGGTCCAGTTCGCGCAGCCGGTCGGCTCGCCGGATCGCCTCATCGACGGTGAAGCCCTGATTGCAGTCGGTCATGATCTCGTAGCCATCACCAACGGCGGCGCGAACCGCTGCGAGCCGGGCGTGATCTTCCGATCCGTGCGGCCGGCCGATCTTGACCTTGGAGCCGAAGAAGCCCTGATCCTTTGCCTGAACCGCATCGTCGACAAGGGCTTCTGTCTCGATGTGCAGCCAGCCGCCTTCGGTGGTGTAGAGCGGGCACTTTTCCTTGGCGCCGCCGGCCAGTTTCCATAGCGGCAGCGCCTGCTTGCGGGCACGCAGGTCCCACAGCGCGGTATCGATGGCGGCGAGCGCAATAGCGGTGATCGCGCCGATGGTGGTGGCGTGGGTGGCGAATTCCAGCTCATGCCAGATGGCCTCGATCATGTCGGCATCCCGGCCGATCAGCCGCGGCGCCAGATGGTCGCCGAGAAGCCGCATCACCGAGGAACCACCGGTCCCTATGGTGTAGCTGTAGCCGGTGCCCGTCGCGCCATCGGAATCGGTGATGGTGACGATCGGCGTTTCCTGGCTGACAAAGCTCTGGATGGCGTCGGTGCGCCTGACCTTGGGCACCAGGTCCACCATGCGCAGTTCGACTTTCTCGATACGCGCCATCCGATCAGTTCCTCAGGCTCTGTTCTGTCTTTGCGTCGAAGAGATGCGACTGACTGAGATCGAAACTCAGATCAACCTTGTCGCCCGACCGCAAGGGCTGCGGGTTGAGCATGCGCGAAATCCAGTCGTCGCCGGCAAAATCGGCAAAGACCAGGGTTTCATTGCCGAGCGGTTCGGTCAGCGAGACCGGCACCTCGACGGCGTGCACTTCAGCGGCCTCGCCGGAATGAATGCCGTGGCCGGTAGGATAGAGATCGTCCGGGCGAAGGCCGAAGACCACCTTCTGGCCGGCGGTGACGCGGTCGCGGAACTGGGCCGGCAACGGCAAGGTGGCGCCGTTTGCGAAGCGGAGCTTTCCGTCGTCGACCGTCGCGTCGCGCAGGTTCATGGTCGGCGAGCCAATGAAGCCCGCGACGAACCGCGTTGCCGGACGGCGGAAGACTTCCTCGGGCGGACCGACCTGCTCGATATGACCGTCGCGCATGATAACGATGCGGTCGGCAAGCGTCATCGCCTCGACCTGATCATGCGTCACGTAGATCATGGTCGACTTGACCTTGGCGTGCAGCTTCTTGATTTCGGTGCGCATCTGCATGCGCAGCTTGGCGTCCAGGTTGGACAAAGGCTCGTCGAACAGGAAAACGTCGGGATGGCGGACGATGGCCCGGCCCATCGCGACGCGCTGGCGCTGTCCACCCGAAAGCTGCGACGGGCGGCGCTCCAACAGGTCTTCGAGACTGAGCGTCCTGGCCGCATCGGCGACCGCGCTTGCAATCTCCTGCTGCGACTTGCCGGCTATCTTGAGCGAGAAGCCCATGTTCTCGGCCACCGTCATGTGCGGATAGAGCGCATAGGACTGGAAAACCATCGAGATGTTGCGCTGACGCGGCGGCAGGTCGTTGACGGCGCGGTCGCCGATGTGGATGTGGCCGCCGCTGATGGGCTCGAGCCCGGCGATCATCCTCAGGGTGGTTGACTTGCCGCAGCCCGACGGTCCGACAAGCGCCACGAATTCCCGGTCTGCAACATCAAGGTTGATGGCATGGACCACTTCGAGTGTGCCATATTTCTTGACGAGGTTCTTGAGCGATACGGTAGCCATGACTATCCCTTGACGGCGCCGGATGTCAGACCGGACACGAGGTGTTTCTGGACAATGAAGGTGAGAGTGAGCGCCGGTATGATCATCACCACGGCCAGTGCGCACATGCCGCGCCAGTCGATGGTGAACTCGGCGGTGTAATCGAGCAGGCCGACCGGCAGGGTCTTGGAATTGGTCGAGCGGGTCAATTGCGAGGCAAGTGCGAATTCGTTCCACGAGATCAGGAAGGCGAAGATGCCCGCCGAGGCAATACCGGATCGAGCGAGCGGAAACTCGACCTGCCAGAACGCCTGCCATCGGGTGCAGCCGTCGATCTGGGCCGCTTCGGCGAGATCGCGCGGGACCTGACGGAAGAAGCCGTCGATGAGCCAGACCGTGAAGGGCACATTGAGCGCGACATAGGCAATGATCAGCCCGAAGTGGGTGTCGATGATGCCAAGCTTTGCGTAGACGAAGAACAGCGGCAGTGACAGCGCGATGCCCGGGACTGTGCGGGTCAGCATGAAACCAAGGAAGATGGACGACTTCGCACGGAACTGGAAGCGGGCAAAGGCATAACCGCCCGCCATGCCGATCGCCAATGCAATGACGGTCGAGGTCACCGAGATGATGAGCGAATTGCGGAAATACTCGATCACCGGAATGCCGCCCTGGCCGACGCCGGAAAACATCGCAATGTAGGCATCGAAGGACAGGCTCTGCGGGATCCAGACCGGCGGCTTGGCCATGATCTCGACGGTAGGCCTGAGCGATGACAGCACGATCCAGAGCCCGGGAAGGCAGATGATCGCCATGGCAATGAACAGGCCGATCAGGTGCCCAGCCTTGAGAAGCAGTTGCTTGACGCGGTTTGCCTGGTTTTCATCCATGACTACCACTCCGCACCGATTTGCTGGCGGGCTTTCGCCAGTTGCCGGAAGAACATCACCGTAAACAGGATCGACAAAAGGATCGCGACATAGGCCATCGCGTTGGCGAGCCCCATCCGGGCGTCCGAATAGGCGGTCCGCGAGATCAGCGTCCACAGAATCTCAGTCCGCTTGGCCGGTCCGCCATCGGTCATGATCTTGACGATGTCATAGGCGCGGGCAATGTCGAGCGAACGGATGGTCATGGCGATAAAGGCAAACGGCATGATGAAGGGCCATGTGACATAGCGAAAACTTTGCAGCGGCGTGCAGCCATCGACCTTCGCAGCCTCCAGCGGCTCCTTCGGCATTGCCATCAGGCCTGCAAGGATGAAAATCGCGAACACCGACGTCGACGACCAGACCTCTGCGATCAGGATCGAGGTGAATGCGAGCTTGCCGTCAATCAGCCAGGGGATCGCCTGGTCGGTGAGCCCGAGCGATTGCAGCGCATTGTTCATCAGGCCGATATTGTCATTGAACATGAACTTGAACTGGAAGCCGACGAGGATCGGAGAGAACATCATCGGAAACATCATGATGGTGCGCAGCAACCGCTGGCCACGCGTGGCTTTCTCGACGAGCAGCGCCAGAAACAGGCCGAGCACCATTTCGAGATTGAGCGCGACGGTAAGCAGGAGCACGGTTCGACCGAATGCCGCCCAGAACTCCATGTCGGCAAAGAGCCGCTGGTAGTTACGGAACCCGATGAAGGTGTAGATCGTATCCGGCCGGGTCAGGCGGAACGGCGTGAAGCTCGAATAGAGCGACAGCATCAGAGGCACGACAACAACCGCCGCAAGCACGACGAATGCGGGCAAAAGCAGCAGAACGTGCGGCGCAGGCTTCCAGCCTCTCATCGTATCCTCGCATCACTTCGATTTGGGTAGGTAATCACGCGCCAGTCATACGGGCCCGATGCCGGTGGCGGAAAAGGGCGCGGACTGGCCGCACCCTTTCCGGGAGGAGACTGTCAAAGTTCTCCGGCGTCCTCGAGAATGGCCGTGGCCTTTTCGGCCGCGGCATCGAGGGCCTCCTGGCTTGTCTTGTCGCCGAGAATGGCGGCCTGAAGTTCAGGATAGACAGCGTTGGAGATCTCCATCCAGGAGGGAGACTGCGGCACCGGATAGGCGCCGTTTGCCGCTTCCTGGAAAGCCTTGAGCACTTCCTGCCGATAGGAATCGCCTTCAGCTTCTTCGATCACCCAGTCCCAGACGGCATCGCGGGTCGGCAGCGGGCCTGCGGCGGCTTCAAGCTTCTGGCTGTCTTCGTTGGTCAGGAACCAGACCAGCGATGCGGCGGCTTCCTTGTTGGCGCAGCTTTCCGTGACCGAGAAGCCGTGGTGGCCGGACCAACCGGTGCGTGCGCCCGAAGAGCCCTTCGGAGGTGCGACAACGCCGACGTCGCCGGCAACCTTGGATGCGCTCGGATCGTTGAAGAACCCGGCCCAGCCCGGCCAATCCAGATTGAGCGCAATCGTGCCGGAGGCAAAGCCCTGACCAAGATCGTCCCAGAGGTAGTTGGTGGTTCCGGCCGGTACGGCCTTGGCCGTGTAGAGATCGACGAACCAGTCGAGCGCCCGAACACCGGCTTCGGAATTGAACGCCGGATTGCCGTCTGCATCCAGGTACTCGCCGCCTTCGGCGCGAAGCATTTCATAGAAGCGGCCGTTGATGGCCTCTTCCTTGCCTGCATATTGGGTGCCGTAAAATTCAGGCGGATTGGCGAAGAACGTGGCCTGATCGGCGACCTGCTGCCAGGTATCCGGCGGCGTCAGATCGTAGCCGTATTTTTCCTTGAAGGCGGTCTTGTTGGCTTCGTCCGCATAGATGCTCTTCTGATAGTACATGGCCGAGACGTCGAACTGGGCGCGCGGCAGCATCACCAGTTTGCCATCCAGAGTGGACGCACCGATGTTGGCGTCGACAAAGGCATCGATTTCTTCCTGCGGCAGAAGTCCGTTGAGATCTGCGTAAATGCCTGGATATTGCGGCGCAAAGGAGGAGTGGTTCGAGCCCACGCACCAGTTGATCGCGCCCACCGCGATATCCGACTTGATCTCCTTGTCGAGCTCGAAGTGGTTCTTCTTTGAAACGACGTTCACGGTGGCGCCGGTGGCCTGCTCCCATTCGCTGATGCGCGAATAGAGGTTCTCGTACTGCTGCCCGCCGATCAGCTTGGCATCAATGGTCACGCCTTCGAACTTGCCAGGCATGTCCTGGGCAAAGGTCGAACCGCCGATGACCAATGCAACAACGCCGGCGGATACGCCGGCCAATAGGTTTTTCATGAGTCTCCTCCCGAGACGTTGAAACGGTGGGGCAAGCCCCAAACCCTCACAGATGAGTGGTTCATTCATATACAAACACCATCTTTACCAGCGGTCAAGGGTTTTGCCTGCTCTCCCGGGAATGTTTGGTTGTTATTTCATTCTCTTATGCGTATATGAATTCTGCAATTCACGGAGGGGCGAATGGAGCAGGAAGACGAGCGTTACAGGGCGCCGGCACTCGACAAGGGTCTGGACATTCTCGAACTGCTTGCTGAAATCGATGGTGGACTGACACAGGCCGAGATCGCCAAGCGACTGGGGCGGAGCCCGAACGAGTTCTACCGCATGCTCGACCGCCTGGTGCGGCGCGGTTACGTCACACGCATCGACGGGGACCGTTATTCGCTGACGTTGAAACTGTTCGGACTGGCGCAGTTGCACGTCCCGGTCCGCCGGCTGGTGTCCTACGCCACGCCTTTCATGCGCGAACTGGCCGAGGCAACCCGGCAGGCCAATCAGCTTACCGTCTTCGACCGTGGCTCGGTGGTCGTGGTCGCGCAGCAGGAAGCGCCGGGATACTGGGGTATCTCCATCCGTGTCGGGTCGCATATCAGCCTCTATGACACTGGGTCGGGCCATACGCTTCTTGCGTTCCGGTCGCAGGAGGAGCGGCTGATGATGATCAATGAATATTCCAGCAGCGGCGAGCATCCGACGCTGGCGAAGGAGTTTTTTGACAGGCTCGACCAGATCCGCGAACGCGGATACGAAATGATGCCAAGCGCTCAAACGGCCGGGGTCTTCAACCTCTCGGCGCCTGTTCTGGGGCCGGACGGACGAGCCATTGCGGCGCTCACTGTGCCTTACATAAGCCTTGTCAACGTTGCCCGGGCCCCCGACATCACCGAGACCCTGGAGATGCTTGCCAAGACCACGCAGCAATTGTCGGAACTCGCCGGGGTGGAGCCGCCGACCGCAAGCTGAATTCTTATTTGAATGTTGTATTTCCCTGTGGAAGTATCTCCTCACGGGCACTCAGGGACCGGCGCGAGGAGGAAGCTGCATGACCGTTGACACCCATCTGCATGTCATAGATCCGACGGCACTCGAGTATCCCTGGCTTGCAGGCGTGCCGCAGCTCAACAAGCCTTGGACTTACGAGCACTATGCGTTGGAGGCCCGCCGCGCGGGCATCGCCCAGACGATGCACATGGAAGTCGACGTCGCGCCTGAGTGCATCGAGGACGAAACCGCCCATGTGGGCGAGCTCTCCGACCGGCCGGGCAGCCTGATCGCCGGGGCGATCGTATCCTGCCGCCCCGAAGCCCCTCATTTTGAAGCCTACCTCGAGCGCCAGCGGGACAATCCGCTAGTCAAGGGCTTCCGCCGCGTGCTCCACGTCATGCCGGATGAACTGTCCCAACAGACCCTGTTCCGCGACAACATCAGGCGCATGACCGGATCCGGACTGACTTTTGATCTCTGCGTGCTGCCGCACCAGCTGCCTCTGGCGATGGCTCTTGCCGACCTCGCGCCGGATGTGCGTTTCATCCTCGATCATTGCGGCGTTCCCGACATCAAGGGAGACGCCCGGCAGCCCTGGCAGAACAATATTGCCCAGCTTGCCAAACGCGACAATGTCACCGCCAAGGTTTCGGGCGTCGTCGCCTATGCCGATCCCGACACCTGGATCGCGGAGACCCTACGGCCGTGGGTCGAGCACACGATCTCAAGCTTCGGGTGGGACCGGGTTATCTGGGGCAGCGACTGGCCGGTCTGCACGCTGGGCGGCGGCCTGATGGCCTGGGTCGCCGCCACCCACGCCATTCTGGGGGGAGCCACCGCGGAGGAGAAGCAGAAGCTTCTCTCGGGCAACGCCAAGCTGATCTGGAGCCTTTGACGCTTAGCCAAAGCTTTCAGCAAAAAGCCGGTTGATATCCGCAACCACCGATGCACCGTCTTCACCCTGTCGGAGGCCGGCATTGAGGCGCTGCGACGCTTCTTCCTGGAACGCCATGTAGCCCCGGTGGCGCGGCCTGATCCAGGCGCGGTCGAGGGTTGCACGGGTGTTGACGTAAAAACGGTTTGTCGCTGCATTGACGGCGTCATCCTCCCACCCGGCGGCATGACCGGGCTGCCCGCCAGCCTTGGCAAAAGGCCCGCGCTGCACGTCGCCACTTGCGACCCAATAGGCAAAATCAATCGCCGCGCCGGGCTCTTTGCAGAATGCGGAAACAGCAATGCCGGTTCCGCCGAGTGCCGATCCCGCGGGGCCGTGCCGGCCAGCTGCGGGAATATCGCTGAAAGCAGTCTGCCGGTCCCGAAAACCGGCGATGCCGTAATTCACATAGCCATAGATCAGCGGCGCACAGGCGACCTCGTTGTCCGCCCCACACATCGTCTCGAACACCGCGATCGGATCCATGTCGAAACAGTCGGCCACGCACAACCGGGCCAGTTCGGCCAGAAGCGCATAGACCTTCTCGCCATCCTGTGCAGTGATCAGGTCGCCCGGCCCTTGCGTCGCGCATGGCGTGCCGAGATTGGCGGCAAGTGTGTAGAAACACATCAGCGAATGCGGCGGGCGCAGGGGTACCATCACCCTGCCCTGCCTCGCCAGATCCAGCACACCGTCCCAGCTGAGCGGCGCCTCGCTGATGAGATCGGGGCGCCAGGCCTGAACCTGCGCCGCAGCATCGATCGGGAACGCCCATTGCCGCCCTTCCCAGGTGTAGCTCGCATAGGAGCCCCCGATACTTCCGGCAGCCAGCGTCTCGCGCTCGGCCTCGCGGCCGGCAATATCGAGCGGCGTCAGGCAGGCTTGCGCGGTGATCTCGCCAACATGCGGATGATCGATGACGATCAAGTCATATTCGCGCGCCAATTCCTCGACCGGAAAGGATTCGAAAGCCTGCAGTGAGCGCTTGTCCCACTCGATCTCGACGCCGGTCTGCTCTTTCCAGATTTGCGAACAGGTCACCATCGGGTCGTAGCCGCGGGGGTGGCTCCAGGTCATGCCCTTGAGACGGATCATAAGTCAAACTCCTCCCGGATCGCGGCCGAATTCTCTCCGACGCGCGGCGCTGCCCGGGTCGATTTGGCACGGGCGCCATTGACACGGATTGGCGAGCGCGTGGTCAGGATCGAGACATTGTCCTCGCGCTCGACCCGCTGAAGCATGTCGAGAACCTCGAACCCCTCGCTTTGCATCAGGCCATCCCAATCGAGCACGCGCGCGCACCAGATGTCGGCTGGCTCGAGGATCGACAGCCATTCATCGACTGTGCGGCCCCCGATGGTGTCGGCGATCAGCCGCTTGATCTCGTCACGCGCGGTGAACCAGGATTTGGGGTCATCGCAATATGGCTCGAGCGCATCGATCTGCAGCAATTCCCTGAGGCGCGGGATCGGCGTCATGGCCAGCGCAATGAACCCGTCACTTGCCTGATAGACCCCGTATGGGGCCGACAGATAGGCATGGGCGCTGCGAAAGCCGGCGCGCTTGGGCATGCGACGGCCATCATTGAGATAGGTGGTCAGCACCTCGAACTGGAAGTCGACCAGCACTTCAAGAAGGCTGGTCTCGACATGGCTGCCGCGGCCCGAGACGCCACGCCTGACAAGCGCGGCCAGGATCCCCTGGGCACAGGCGGCCCCGGCGAGCATGTCGCCCACTGCCAAGCCCATCGGCACAGGACCGTCGCCATCGTCCCCGCTGAGCCACATCAGCCCGGAACGGGCCTGGGCCAGAAGGTCCTGCCCGGGACGCTTCACCCAGGGGCCCTCCTCGCCATAGCCGCTGATCGAGGCATAGACCAGCTTGGGGTTGATGGCGCTGGCCGCTGCATAGTCGAGACCTAGCCGCTCGATGACCCCGGGACGGAAGTTCTGCACCAGCACGTCCGCCTTGGCGATTAGCCGCTTGAGAACATCAAGGTCCGCCTCGTTCTTCAGATCGATGGCGAGGCTCTCCTTACCGCGGTTGATGGCATGGAAAATTGTCGAGTCGCCGCCAAACTCGGTATCGCTGAGATAGAGCGTGCGTGACAGGTCGCCCGTACCAGGTCGCTCGACCTTGATCACGCGGGCGCCCAGGTCCTGAAGCCGCAGGGTTGCGTAGGGGCCGGAGAGAAACTGGCTCATGTCGAGCACGACGAGGCCGGCAAGTGGAAGATCTGTATCGGAAGTCATGATGTCTTTTCGGTCTTGCCGACGAAATCGCCCGCATTTTTGGATTTCACCGGAGGCAGGTGCTTGCAGGAGAGGACCAGTTTACCCTCGGTCGTGGTCTGCCTGAGCGACCAGGTCCTGTGACCCGGCTGCCGGCCCTCATGGAACCGGTTGCCGGCATTCAAGACCCGCAATCCCGCGTGTTCGGCTGGCATGTTTCGCGGGTACGTGCTCACTGTACCGACCGAAGGCTCGAATTCAGGCCCCATAATCCCTCCCAGAATTCCTATCTGAATAATATATTCACATATGGATTATAGTGGCAAGGGCGGAATTGTCCGAAATCTCTTCCAACCCTCAACCAGCGACCCGCGACTCGTCCTTCGGCACTGCCTGCCTGAGGCGTGACTTCAGTTGAGCCCTGCCCCCCTGGGCGGACAAAAAAGTTGCCCTGTTGCATCCGGCATGGCCCAGGCCTTCTCGATACTCGACCGGGCTGCGCAATTCCAACACCAACTCGATGCGCTTTCCATTGTACCGGCGGAGGCAGGCATCCACCTCGGCAACGGGTGATGTGAGTGGCACGACCTGCCAAAAACACTCGGTCAGCGAAGTCCATCTGCATCGCCTCACGCCGATTGCACATTGGAAGAAGGTGGCCGGAAGCCGGCTACCAAGAGCATGCCCAATGCATACACGTGTCACTTCATTTTTTATATGGAAAAAAATTATTTTACATGTGGATCCTTCTCGCATACCCTTTCGTCAGATGCCAGGTGTCTTGCGACAAGCGACAAGAGCGCCTGGGCATGGAGGATGGAAAGCGACCAAGGCGTCCGAAATCGTTCGCGTTGGTACCAAACAGGGAGGAAAGCTTATGAAAATGCATATTCGCAAACTGCTGCCCGCAACCGCAATGCTGCTGGCTGGCAGCGTGGCAGTCCAAGCATCCGACGATCTGCTCTCAAGCTTGCCGGACGAACTGAAGGCAGAATACGAGAACACGACATCGATGGTCGAACCAGTCGACCTGTCGAATTTTACCGCTCCAGACGGGCCCTATAAGTGGTGCCATTCCGAAAGCTACCAGGGAAACCCGTGGCGGGTTGCGCTGACAAACGAAATCAAGCGTCTGGTCGACGGATTGATCGAGGATGGCATTGTTTCCAGTTTCGAGATGTCGGATTCCAATGGCGATGTCAGCCTTCAGATCTCACACATCCGCAGCTTCATTGACAAGGATTGCGGCATCATCACTTCGGTCCCGGGCTCCGCGACCGGTCTGAATGCGGCTGTCGAGGCGGCTGCTGAAGCAGGAATCCCGTTTGTCACCGGCGCTGCCGCAGTCACAAGCCCTGCCGCGATCAATGTCGACTCCAATTACTACAAGTGGGGTTACGACATGGCCAAGAACCTGGCGGAAACACTCGACGGCAAAGGCAGCGTGTTGATGATCGAGGGGATCGCCGGCGTATCCATCGTTGACCAGCAGCGCGCGGGTGCACAGGCCGCGTTTGAAGAGTATCCGGAAATCAAGGTGGTGCGCATGGTCAATGGGGACTGGACGCCTTCCGTTACAAAGTCGGTCGTGCTGCAGACACTGGCGACCAATCCGGGAGCCATCGACGGGGTCTGGACGACAGGTTCGGAAACCCGTGTCGTCGCCGACGCGTTTCGGCAGGCCGGACGTCCGCTGCCGGTCGTAACCGGATCGGTATCCGGCGATGCACTCGGTTTCTGGAAGGAAAACCCGGAAGATTATGTCTTTACGGGCGGTGCGCTTCTGCCGAGCTGGATCGGACAGACCATGTTCCGTGCCGCAAGTCGGATCATGGACGGTCAGAAGCCGATTGCGAGCACCTTGATGATCCCGATCCCGGCCGTTTCGTCTGAAGACTTCGACGGCTGGTATGGAGAATGCATGAAGCCCGATTCTGCCGAGATCTTTCCGGTTGCACCGACCGATCCGGTCCCTGAATCGGTCATGAACGCTTATTTCAGCGGCGACACGGCTGCACCGGGTTGGGATTACTCGGAAGTCGAACCCGCCTGCAAATAAATCCATATCCATGCTGCCGACGCCTGAAGTCCGGGCGTCGGCACAGTTTTCCGGTGCGCTTCCATGGCTGCATTCCTGACGACTCACGCCCTGTCCAAGACGTTCGGAGAGACGCGCGCCCTGAGCGAAGTCTCCATCGAACTGGAGACGGGGCATGTCTACACGATCCTTGGCGAGAACGGGTCCGGCAAGAGCACACTTGTCAAAAGCCTTTCCGGCATAATTCCCACGGACAAGGGTGAAATTCGTATCGAAGGCAGCCCGGTTCGCCCGAAAGGGCCGAAGGACATGATCGAGAGAGGGATCTCGGTTGTCCTTCAGGAAGTGCTCATTGCGCCGAACCGCAGCGGCCTTGAGAACGTGCTGATCGGCTGCGACACGCTTCTCTCCTATGGCTACACCGGTGCTGAAAGGCGCGAGAAGGTGAGCAGCCTGATAGACCGCCTTTCGACGCGCAAGATCGATCTTGACTGTCCGGCCGGCGAACTTCCGCTCAACGAGCAGCAGGTGCTGGTGATCGCACGCGGCTTCCTCGCCAGACCCCGGCTGCTGATACTCGACGAAATAACCGCAGCGCTCGATCTTTCGGACCGCAACAAGGTCTTTGCGGAGATCCGTTCCTTCTGCGCCAATGGCGGCTCCGTTTTCTTCGTTTCTCACCGTATGCCCGAAATTATCGAACTGTCGGACGTCGTCTACGTGATGCACAACGGGTCGCAGACGGCTCGCCTGGCCGGTGACGACATCAATCCGAAAACGCTGCTGGCGCATCTAACACAGGATTCTCAAAATGTCTGACCCGCAACCGGTCCTCCGTGCTTGCGATATCGCACTGAAACCCGGCGCGGAACGCTTCAGCGAAACGATCATGCGCAAGGAAATCCTGGGCCTTGCCGGGCTGGACGGCCATGGACAGGCTGATTTCCTTGAAGTTCTGGCCGGCGTAACCGCACCGAGTTCAGGATCTGTCGAAGCCCTGCTTGGAAATCGGAACACGCAGATAACCAGTCTCGATGATGCGGCCGGCGCGCGCATCGGCTACATGCCGTCGGACCGCAAGAAGAACGGAATCTTTCCGAACCTGAGCGTCGAAGACAATTTTACCCTGGGCAACCTCGACAGCTTTTCGAGGAGCAACTGGCTAGACAAGCGGAAGGCGCGCAAGGCTCTGGAGGCGTTCCGCAAGGAGCTTTCGATTTCGTACGCCAATCGCAACAGTCCGATCAGCAGCCTGTCGGGGGGCAACCAACAGAAAGTGCTGCTCGCCAGGGCCATGGCGCGAAATCCGGAAATCATGTTGCTGAACGATCCGACGCGCGGCGTGGATATCCAGACGCGGCAGAGCCTTTACAAATACTTTCGACGTTCAGTGGCCGAGCACGGGATGACGCTTGTGGTTCTGTCGACCGAACTCGATGAAATCCTTGATCTTTGCGACCGCGTCGTGGTTTTCCGCGATTTCAGCGTGTCCGCACGACTGTCGAAAGCGCAAATGTCGATGAATTCTCTGATGGCCGCGATGTTCGGCCAGAAAACGGAGGCGGTCGCATGAGCCGCAGCTTCAGTCGATATATGAAGGAGGCGCGCTTCGCGCTGCTTCTCCTCCTGGTTCTCGTGGTGATCACCGTCATTCTGACGCCTTCGCGCTTTTCACCGGCACAGTTCGGAACCACACTCGGCCTGATGACACCGCTCATCCTTGCAGCTTGTGCCGTCACGCCCGTGTTTCTTGCAGGCCGCGAAGGGATCGACCTGTCGGTCGGCCCGATGATCGGCTTCATCAGTGTGATCATCGTGAAGCTGCTGATCCATGATGCCGGTGTAAGCAGTCCGTTCGTGATCATCCCCGCTGCTCTCCTGCTCGGGATGGCGATTGGCGCAGTCAACGGTTTCCTCGCGGTCTATCTGCGCGTGCAACCGATCGTGACGACGCTTGGCACCTACCTTGTCCTGGCGGGGCTTGCCACATGGATTCTGCCCTCGCCGCTTGGACCTGTGCCGAAATGGCTGGTCGGACTGTCTGAGAACTACTCGATCATCCCGCTACTGTTCGTGGCGGGCATATGGCTGGCGATCAAGAGCCGACCGCTCTACGGCATGATCCTGACGATCGGTGGCGAGGATCGTGCAGCCTACGCGGCCGGCGTGAACGTCGAACTGGTCCGATTCACAACCTATGTGATTGCCGGTTTCTTCGCAGCCGTTGCGGCCGTCGCGCTGACCGGCCTGCTCGGCTCTGCCGATCCGCAGGTCGGCCCGAACTACACCCTGCTGGCGATTGCCGCAGCGGCGCTGGGCGGCGTCAGCCTCGCAGGCGGCAAAGGCACCATGGTCGGGGCGGCGATCGGTGCGGTCGACGTGTTCCTTCTGCAGAACCTCGTGACGCACTTCAATGTTTCATCGTTCGTGCTGCAGATCGTCTACGGCCTCATCCTCGTGCTCGCTGTGGCGCTCAACTCGGACGTCATTGGCCGCAAGTCCTTTTTTGGCCGGGAGACGACCGATGGTTAAACATGCTCTCCGGGCGGTTCCGCCCGCCTATTTCATGGTGATCGCGATCTTCATCGTCGGCGCGCTCGGTATTGACGGATACACCAGCTTATTCTCGATACGTGCCTTGCTTGTGCTGTCCGCGTTCCTGATCATTGCGTCGGCCGGACAGACAATGACAATGCTGATTGGGGGCATCGATCTGTCAATTCCCTTCGTCGTCGGCTTCGCGAACGTCGCCGTCGCCCAGCTTGGCGCTGATGGCGTCCCGTTCTGGCTGGCGGTGATCATCGTCATGCTGATCAGCATCGCGCTCGGCGCGCTCAACGGCGCCATATCGGCGATCCTCAAGGTTCATCCGCTCATCATCACACTGGGAACGGGAACGGCGCTGCTCGGCGCTGTGCTGCTCTGGACACGGGGGTATCCGAGCGGCAGCGCGCCCGATTACATCAGCAATTTCGTCTCGATCGGCGCTTCCATCGGGCCGGTTCCGGTTCCCTGGCTGGTGCCCGCAACACTCGTTCTTGTCGTCCTGCTTCTGCTTTTCGAGACCCAAACTGCACTTGGAAGACAAGTGTTCGCGCTCGGGTCCAACCCGACGGCCGCGCCTTACGTGCTGATCAAGCCGCTGCGCATCTGGATGTTCTGTTTCGGGCTTTCAGCCGCACTCGCCGCCCTCACCGGCATCCTGCTTCTGGGGTTTTCCGGTGCCGCCTTTGCCGATGCCGGACGGCCTTATCTGTTCCAGACGGTGGCCGCGGCCGTCATCGGGGGAACCGCGCTTTCCGGCGGCAAGGGCGGCATTCTCGGCACGGTCGCAGGCGCACTGGCCCTGACGCAGCTCAACACTGTCCTGATCGGCTTCGGCCTCGACCAGTCCGCTGTACAGGCCGCACTTGGTGCACTCATCGTGCTCGTGGTGGCGCTCTATGGGCGTCAGGCACATCTGCGCAATTCAATCTAAGGTAGGTTCAACATGGGAAAGAAGTCCGTTCAACGTATCGTCGACGCACACATCCATTGGTGGGATCTGGAGAACAACTACTATCCCTGGCTCATGGACCAGAAGGCAGAGGAAGGAGGCCTCGCGGTCGATGAAAGCCTCGCAAAGACGTATGTCTACGAGAATTACATGGCTGATGCCGAAGGGTACGATGTCGAAGCTTTCGTCCACATTCAGGCCGAGTGGGACCCTCGTGATCCTGTCGGAGAGACGAAATGGCTCCAAAGCGTGATCGACAATGACAGGATTGGCGGGAAGCCGCTCGCCATCGTCGGTTTTGCCAATTTCGCTGCGGACAATGTCGAGGAAGTCCTCGCGGGCCACGCGGATTGCGCCAATGCGCGCAGCATCCGGCACATGCTGAACTACCTGCCGGACAATCCGGCCCTGTGCTGGGCGGATCAGGATTATCTTCAGAACGATAAATGGTTGAAGAACTTCCCGCTTCTCAAGAAGTACGGGTTGGATTTCGATCCGATGTGCTTTTCGAACCACCTACCCGGCATTGCCAGGCTCGCCGCTGAAAACCCGGAGATCAAGGTGATCCTGGAACATGCAGGAATGCCCTATGATCACACACCCGAAGGCCGTGCTGTCTGGACAAAGGCAATGCGTACATTTGCTGAGCGTGACAACGCGGCGGTCAAGATCTCGGGTTTCGGAAACACCATGGAAAACTGGACCGAAGAAAAAATCCGCCCTTATGTGCTGGAAATAATCGAGGCCTTTGGCACCGGCAGGGTCTGTTTCGCCTCGAATTTTCCGACGGACGGCCAGTTCAGTGACATGGCTGCAATCTGGGACGCGTTCCTTTCGATCACAGGCAATTTCAGCCAGGATGAAAAGGATGCTATGTTTGCCGAAAATGCCTACAGGCTCTATCGTTTCGGTTGATCTGACACTCTGATTCCATATGGACACTACACAAATTCTAGAGAGAACCGCCCCTCGGAAATATTCCGCACCCGCGCTCGAAAAAGGCCTTGATATCCTTGAGTTGCTTGCGACCAAGGCCGAACCGATGACGAAAACCCAAATCGCCAATGAGCTGGGCAAGTCCACGAGCGAAGTCTTCCGTATGCTGAACTGCCTTGAGGAGCGCGGCTTCATAAGTGTCCGGGCGCCGGGCGATGGCTACGCACTGACATTGCGCATGCACCAGCTGGCCAACAACTGGCCTCCGATGCGCAGGCTGATCGAGACGGCTCTCGTCGAAATGCGCGTACTGGCGGAAGAGACACTGCAGTCCTGCCATCTCGGCGTCTACAATGCCGGCAAGCTCTATCTCGCAGCACAGGCCGAGAGCCCCTTGCCCATCAATCTTTCCTTTAAGATCGGTGCCGAATTTTCGCTTGCACGCACCGCCTCCGGCCGCGTGCTTCTGGCTTTCCAGGCACCGAAGGTTGCGCGCCACTGGATCGCCGCCGGCGAGGCGCAGCTGTCGCCGGACGAACGCGCCGCACTCATGAAGCGGATCGAGGAGGTCCGCACAGCTGGATATGAGCTTTCAGTTAGCGAACGCATTAACGGCCTGACCGATATCTCTTGTCCGATTTTCGACGCCCAGAACATTGCCGTGGCTGCGCTGACTGTTCCGTTCATCACCTATCTGAACAGTGAGGAAGACATCCAGACGGTGAAGAACAAGCTGTTCGAAACCAGCCGTTCAATATCGAGCCAACTCGGCAACTGAGACGCAGGCGACGTCATGCTGCGAAGCTTGGTCCCATGCTGGCGAGGTGCTGCCGCGGGGCCGGCACATTGTGCCCGCCGACATCCATCAGATCGGCGATCTCGGGCCATCGCTGACGGTGTTGGTCTTCGACCCGTTGCCAGGCTTCAGCAGCGTGATTGAGGTCGGGCTGCTCGAAAATCGCAGCCGTTGCGCACAAGGCGTTGCCGTGACATCAACTGGCAAGGCCCCGTGTCCTTGCCGGTATCTACTCGCCCTGCACCATGAACCTGGAATGAAACGGCAGCCGTGCTGCACCGATGGCGCTCACCCAGGTGCCCAATCCGCTCTGCCTGATGCCAAGCCCCGCTCCCGGCCTTGCGGCCTCCAGCTTACGCTGGGCGGTCGCGCAAATTCGGGTGCAGATCGTCTCGGGCGCATGACCGGCGACAATCAACTGATCGACGCTTACAAACTGCCGCAGGCTGATCAGCGTCCGGATCAGATTGTCGCTGCAGACTTCGATCCAGTCGTCGAGCGCTGCGCCGAATTCCGGCCAGTCCTCGTCGCGCCGCCAGATAACCCGCGTAGACCCGGTCTCCAGCAAACGCCGGTCGAGCCCCGTCAATCCTGCTTCGATCGCCCTCTCTCCGGCTTCCACGCCCGCATAGACGTGGTGATCGAGGATCAGTCGGTTTGAAACCTCGGGACCGATCAGGCAAAACAGGTAATCGCCATGCACCGGCGGCTGCTCGAACATCCCGACAGCGCCAGCGGCCGCCGTCACCTGGTCCTGAATAAAGGTCTGCTGACCGGTCATCCGGTTCAGGTGTTGCTCGAAATCGGCGATTCCGGGTGCCAACTCGCCCGGCCAGTGGTCGAAATCCGACGGCAGTGTCAGGCCGATGCCAGCCAACCGCTGGGTCTGGCCGGCGTCCAGTTGCGCCAGCGCCTCGGGGATCAACCCATCAAGCGCGGCGGCGACTTCATCCACCCGCGCGGATCGCAAATCGGCTGTCGTCTTATGACGCACCGCCCCGGCGAAATCGATCAGAACCACATCGACGCTGTGCGGGCCCACATCGGCTCCGACAGAAAATGCGCCTTCCGGATTCAAGTACATCGGGATCGTCGGTGGGCCAACCCGGCCCCGTTGCGCCTCACCGCGCAGGATCATTCCGTCGCGTTCCAGGCCGCGCACGATCACCGATATGGTTTGTGCCGACAGACCGCTGATCCGGCACATTTCGATGCGCGACATGCCATTGTGCTGCAACAGCAGCGACATCACCAGCCGTTCATTGTAGCTGCGAACACTGACCTGGTTCAGCCCGCCGCTGCCCCCGCCAATGCGCAGGCTGGGGGGCGGGGCAAATCTCATGTCTGGCAAGGAAAGGCACCTCCGTTCAACATCGCATCTGACAGCCCCGGCAGCGGTGTCATTCCAAGGGACCGGCCGGCCAACCGATCGCCTGGATCTCCTCATAGATTGCATGGCCCAGTTTGCGATGGTCGGCAATGTCCAAATGAAATCCGTCCTCGGCGCTGGAGCTGACGATCAATCCGGCATCGAAAAAATGGACCTCATGCGCCTCGGCCGTGCGCTCGAAATAGTGTGCGAATTGCGCCGACTTCTGCTGCGCGCCCTCGAACACGTCCTGCCATTCCTTCAGGTCGGCGGCGACCGGCGGTGGAGCGACGATTAGGATCTCCGGCGTTCCTCCCCCTACCCCCGCGGGCATGGCCTTGATGTCCGCAACAAGCGCGCCAACGCCCATCGCGATCTCCGAGGTGGATTTGTGGAACCTGCTTTTCAGATCATTGGTGCCCAGCATGATGATGACGAGATCCAGCGGCTTGTGGCTCATGATGCACGGCCGCAGGTAGGTCCGGCCGTTCTTGTCTGCGCCCTCGATCGGGTCATCATTGACAGTGCAACGCCCGCTCAGTCCCTCTTCAATGACAAGCCATTCATCTCCCAGCAACGATCTGAGGACGCCCGGCCAGCGCACGTCAGGGGGATAACGGTCATCCGGCGTGTTCGCCGTCGTCTGGCCATAAGTATTTGAATCACCGTAACATAATACCGAACGCACGCTTCAGATCCCCTCCCGCTCCCGACCGGTCGCGCCGACAGAACATCGGCGGCGCGTGGAGCTCCTACCGCGAAAACCTATTTTTGGGCGTCAGGCGTGTCAATACTAATTCAATATGAATAATTATTGACGCGACCGAGACTTCGTGCTTCAAATCATACTGTCCGCCACGCCCATGATTTTGGTCATCGGGGAAATCGGTGGGGTTTTGGGAGGAGAGTTCATGCTATTCGCAAAAACAGTCCGCGCGCTCGCCGCGCTTGCCGTGATCGCAACGGCGACGCCTGTCGTGGCAGAGGAAGACGGTCCGATCCTGGTGATCAGCGGCCCCCTTTCCTGGCCGTTCTTCGCGGCAGTCAAGCAGGGGTTCGACGATGGCGCCGAGACGTTCGGCGTCGACTATCAATACATCGCCGTCACCGACACCGCCAACATGACCAGCGACTATCCGCGCCTGCTGCAGCAGGCCATCAGCCGCAACCCGCGCATGCTGCTCGTCGGCGAATTCTTTCCCGACGGGATGGATCCGCTGATCAAGGAAGCCACGGCCGCGGGCATTCCCGTGCTCATCCACAATTCCGGCCAGACGCTGTGGGAGCAGAACGGCTCCATTGGGTTCATCGGTGAAGATCCGTTCCAGATGGGGTACCGGGCCGGAGAACTGCACGCCGAAAAGGGTGTGACGAAGGGCCTGTGTTTCAATCAGGTTCCTGGCAACCCAACGGTGGAGGAACGCTGCAACGGGTATGTCGCGGCGATGAAGGAAGCCGGGATCGCCACCGTGTACGAAACCATCGGCACCGGTGACGCCACCAACCCGCAGGCCATGACGCAGGCCATCAAAGGCATCCTTCAGGTTCATACCGACATTGACGGCATCTACACCCTCAACGCAGTGCCAGCCATGAGCGCACTTCGCGCGGTCGAAGAAGTCGGTCGCGCGGGTGAGGTCCAGATCGGCACCGCCGATCTTTCCAACGAGGTGCTCAAGGCGATCAAGGCCGGCGACATCGCCTTTGCCATGGATCAGCAGCCTTACCTGCAGGGTTTCATGTCGATCCAGGTTGCCAAGCAGTTCCTGGATTACGGGCTGCACCCTATCGGTCACGTCAAGACAGGACCGCTGGTCATCGACGCTTCCAATGTTGACCATACACTTGAGGTCAACAGCAAGTTTGCCGGCGTCCGCGGCGCGGATTAAGCTGAACCCGCTCATGCCCGGTCGCACATGCAGACCGGGCATGTACCGACACACTGCAGGAAACCGGCGCCATGTTCGCATTTCTCCGCCGCCCCGATTTTGGGGCCGTCGCTGCCTTCTTACTGACATACCTCTTCTTCGCGGTCTCGACCTCCGGTGCCGGGTTCGTTTCGGTCAACGGCGCCGCAAGCTGGATGAACCTGGCAGCCGAACTCGGCATCATCGCCATCCCCGTGGGTTTGCTGATGATTTCCGGCGAGTTCGATCTGTCCATCGGATCGACCGTTGGAGCGGCATCGATGATCGTGGCCATCGGCACCAATCACTACGGCCTGCCGGTCTGGCCGATGATCTTCATCGCCCTTGCTGCCGGCGCCCTGATCGGGCTCTGCAACGGTCTCGCAGTGGTCAAGACCAAACTGCCGTCGTTCATCGTCACTCTGGCGACCAATTTCATTGTCATCGGCGCCACCATGGGCGTCTCGCGGCTGATCGCCAATGTCACCTCCAGCACGCTGGTCTCCTCCGACAGCGCCAAGTTCGTCTTTGCCGCGCGCTGGGGCCAGGCAAACATCTCGATCCTGTGGTGGATCCTGGCCGCGGCGATCGGTTTCTGGGTGCTGTCCAAGTCAGTCTTCGGCAACTGGATCTACGCGACGGGCGGAAACCTTCAGGCTGCCCGCGGCGCCGGCGTGCCGGTCGAACGGGTCAAGATCACTCTGTTCATTGCCGCAGGCTTTGCCGCCGCCTTCGTCGGGATCATGCAGGGCATCCAATGGAATTCCGGAAACTCCACCTACGGCATGGGCTATGTGTTCCAGGCCCCGATCGTCGTGGTCATAGGGGGAATACTGCTCACCGGCGGCTACGGCACTGTCACCGGCATCTTCTTCGGAACCGCGCTCTTCGGAGTGATTTCCACCGGCATTTTCTACACCGGCTGGAACACCGACTGGATCCAGCTGTTCCTGGGCGCCCTTCTCGGCGTTGCCGTGCTTGCCAACAACTACGTGCGCCATCTCGCACTGACATCACGTTAAGGAGCGTCGATGACCACTGAAATCCTGATGGAATTGCGCGATGCGTCGAAATCCTTCGGCTCGACCCGGGCGCTCGAGAACGTCTCGCTCGAGGTCCGGCCCGGCCGTATCCTCTGCCTGCTCGGCGACAACGGCGCGGGGAAGTCCACTCTGATCAAGATCCTGTCCGGCTATCATCGCCTGACCAGCGGCACCATGCTGTTTGAAGGCAAGCCTGTTGCCTTCGCCAATCCGCGCGAAGCCAGACAGAAGGGCATCGCCACAGTGCATCAGGATGTGGGTTCCATCCCGCTGCTGAGTGTGGGGCGCAATTTCTTCCTGGGCGCGGAGCCGACGGTCGGACCATGGCCGTTCAAACGGATCAATCTGCTCAAGGCAAATCAGATTGCCGTCGAGCAGATGCAGAAATTCGGCATCACAAGGGTGAAGGACGGTGAACAACTGGTCGGCACCATGTCGGGCGGCGAGCGTCAGGTGCTGGCAATCGGTCGGGCGATGTATTTTGGCGCCAAGATGCTGATCCTTGATGAGCCGACGTCGGCACTGGGGGTCAAGGAAGCCTCCTTCGTCCTCAAGATGATGCGTCAGGCGCGTGCCGAAGGAGCAGGCATCATCTTCATAACCCACAATGCACGGCATGCCATGGCTGTTGGCGATGACTTTTGCGTGCTTATCCACGGTGAGGTCGCCGCCCGCTTCAAGCGAGACGAAAAGAGCCGGGAAGAGGTGCTCAATCTGATGGCCGGGGGCGAGGATATGGCCGCGCTCGAGGCCGATCTCGAGACCATCGACTAGTTGTCTCAAAACCGTTCCCTGTCGCCGGAAACGGTCAGCGGTAAGGTCTCGTAGTGCCGCGCGGATGCGAGGCTGTTGTTTGAGCGGACCTGTCGCAAACTCCTCGCAAACCGCCGACCGGCAATGATCTCCCGATAGTTCCGGGGGATCATCGCGTTCAAGGGCCGCCATTTCGACCAGTCGGTCATCATGCTCGGCCTGCGCTGGCACCCTGCCTGCCACCTCAGCCCGCGTGACCTTAAAGAGATGACGGTCGAACGCCGCCTGAGCGTCGACCGTTCGACCGTGAACCATTCAACCAGGCACCGCTGGGTCATCCACTTTCATTCCGGCTCATGGCGTGGTTCCAGCAGCGCAGGCCTGGTGATAGTCGTTGCTGGCAAGTGGAGCATCGACGAGCCCTAAAGCCCCATGTGCGGCAATGGATGGATCTCGACCATGCCATCAAAAGTGTGGGCGACACACTGGTGATCAGCCCCACCTTGGTGGTCCATATTGATTCCCCGAGTGCATGACGGGCCTTCGGTCCATCGGGGCGATGGTTCCCGAGGCTGACCGATGGCAGACGCGGCATTCGGGTGGTCCCCGCCGACAGGATGCAGCGCGCACCAACGAGAAGCGCTTCCGGGTGTGCGGTCATGCCCGTTTCGATGGGATCGAAGTGGGCCAGTGCATCATCGGTCTCGCCAACGTCCGCCGCATGGCGGGCATGAAAATGATGATGGCGGGAATGTTACGATTGCGCGCGCACTTTCACCGAACAACACCGTCGCCCGGCGCATCGGTCAGCAGGTCCGTCACCTTCTGCGCGCGGAGTCCGCCGTGTCATCGCATTGGCGCGAGCCGAAAAAAGAAAGCTGCCAAGTGAACCGACAGGGAAACAGCTGAGCAACAAGCCCTTGAAAACGTTGGAGCGGGTAGCGGGAATCGAACCCGCGTATTCAGCTTGGAAGGCTGCTGCTCTACCATTGAGCTATACCCGCATTCACGACCCGCCGACGGTGGTGGAGGGAGTTGGATTTGAACCAACGTAGGCGAAGCCAACGGATTTACAGTCCGTCCCCTTTAACCACTCGGGCATCCCTCCGTTCCATCCGCGAGGGTCATGCATCCAAGTTGGATTGCCCGACCTGGTCGGGCTGTGCGGGCTGAGCAACGGTTTCCGTCATCCCATCCGCGGTCGGGGTTATGACCGCGCAGGCATCGCCTGTCAACATGGATCACAACAAAATCGAGGTGTTTCGGCAAGGTTCGGTTCCGTCTTGCAAATCCCGGAAAGCGCGACCGGTGCGAAAAGCAGGATCCGCCGGGTCGGGCAGCGGTTTGCCCGGCGACACCGGCGATGATTGCGCCGGCGCAATATTGGCGTATAAGCCCCTCATGACCAAGGATGACGAGACAGGCGCGGCCGGTTCAAACCGCGATACACATTATGCGAAGCTGCGCCGCGCACACCGTGACGCAAAGCGCGAGCGCGAGGGGCTTCCGCCCGCGCAGCCGCGATCAAAGCGGGACATGCCCGCGCGGAAAGGCGCGCTCTATTCCGGACGCGGACCGGCCGACACGGTCTATCTCTATGGTTTGCACACCGTCCGCGCGGCAATCGACAACCCGGCACGAAAGATCCGCTCGCTCAAGGCCACCCGCAACGCACTGATGCGGCTGGACATCGCCGAGGACGCGGCGCTGCCCTTCCCGCTGGAAGTGGTCGCGCCACAGGAGATCGACAGGCTGCTTGGCGACGACGCGGTGCATCAGGGCGTCCTTCTGGAAGCCGAGCCACTGGTCCCGCGCCCGCTCACGGCTCTCGGCGATGCCGAGCTCATTGTCATTCTCGACCAGGTCACCGATCCGCACAATGCCGGTGCGATCATGCGTTCCGCGGTGGCGTTCGGGGCCGGCGCGCTGGTCACCACACAGCGCCACAGCCCGCAGGAATCCGGCGTGCTGGCGAAATCGGCTTCCGGCGCGCTTGAATTGATCGACAACATCGAGGTGCGCAATCTCGCCAGCGCCATCGAGGACATCAAGGCGCAAGGGTTCTTCACCGTCGGGCTGGATTCAGAAGGCCCGGCCCCACTGGAGACCGGGTTTTCGGGCCGACGAATCGCTCTGGTGCTGGGCGCCGAAGGCAAGGGGTTGCGCCAGAAGACCCGCGAAACGGTCGACATGCTGGCCCGGCTCGACATGCCCGGGGCCATCAAGTCGCTCAATGTTTCAAACGCCGCGGCAATTGCGCTCTATGCTGCGCGCCAGCATCTTCGCGACCTGACCGGCGGCTGAGCCGCAGCTCAATCCTGTCTGCAAGCGGCTCGCGAGACACCCGGGTGGGTCTGGCCCCTCGCCCGCCCCCCAAACCATGGCAAATCCGCCAAGCCCGAGCCTGCTGCGTCTGCTCCGAACACACGGCCCCCGCTGCAGCAGCTTCGCTGGTGCTGATGTGTCGATCCATTTCGCACACCCTTACGACGCCATGTCTCTTTGAGGGCTGCTTGGCTCTAAACAGCATATGGCCTGCGGATTTCACTTTACAGAAACGCTTGATGTGGTATCCGCATCCCGCTGCCCTTGTAGCTCAGTTGGTAGAGCACCTGATTTGTAATCAGGGGGTCGCGGGTTCGAATCCTGCCGGGGGCACCATTCTTTCAATCACGATAGCGCACTTCAGTGTTTGACTTGGACGGCAGGCATGTCGCAAGGCTTCACTTAGGGTCTTCACCACCACAAGGCGGCCCGGTCGCGACCTCACCGGTTGGACCAAAGTTGCCCCCTTGGAAAGACCGGATGCCGACATCCCTTTGCAGCTGACTGCAAGCATGAAGCGTGACGCCGTCGTCCTGCGCAAATGCTCGACCATCTCAGTTCATGGAACATTGCATATGCATCATGAGATGCACCTGAAACCTGCGCCACTCTCAGGCGATGAAGCGGCAGGAGAAGGCAGCAGGCCTGCGGCAGCGCACCGATTCTCGGGATCCAGCGCGAATGCGAGCCGTTGCAGGAATCACTCCGCCTCCCCCTGGCTCCGACATGAACGGTCCGGACGCTCGGACATGATTTCGTTCCGTTTCGGCAGTCAATGAACTGGGCAACACCCCCGCGCACTTTCGACTTTCCATCAACCACCGGGACGCCGTGCAGCTTTCGAACCGGCCGCAGGGTGAGCCGTGTCAGGGAAGCATCGATCGCCATGGCTCCCTCGTCAGTCTTCGACTCGTGGAAACTTTTCCCGTCTGCGATGCCCAGACCGCAATCAGGTCTTGACGCGATTTCAGTTTTGTTTCACTCTGCATTCTGTTGTTTCACTCATTGAAACAATATTTGGGAGGAAGAAATGAGAAGATTATCCTTTTTTGCGGGCATGGCCCTCTTGGCTCTGCCCACTCTTGCCGGTGCTCAAGAGGTCACGCTGAAAATGGGTCACGCAGCCGCATCGACCCATGTTTTCCATACCGGCCTCGAAATCTTCGCCGAGAAGGTCGCGGAAAAGACCGACGGCAAGGTCAAGATCGAGGTCTACGGAGACCGGCAGCTGGGCGATGACAAGCAATTGCTCGAGGGCATCCAGATCGGCCTGATCGACGGCGCACTGGTGTCCTCGGCGACATTGCCGCTGGTTCTTGGCGCAGCACCATTTGACGCTCTGCAGCAGCCGTTTACAGTTTCGACCTATGAGCAGCTGTCCACGGTTCTCACATCCGATCTCGGGGACGAACTCCTGGCAACGCTCGACGAGAAGAAAATCAAGGGCCTTGGCTTTGTCGAGGCCGGGCTTCGCCACTTTCTCGCCAAGGACAAGCAGGTCACCAGCCTCGCCGATTTCAGCGGACTGAAAACGCGCATCGTGCCGATCCCGCTGCACAAGGCGATCTGGGAGACGGTTGGCGTCAATCCGATCGGCATGGCCTACGGCGAAGTCTATTCCGCGCTCGAAACCGGCACCATCGACGCCGTCGAGATCAATGTGTCCTCGATCAAGTCGGAAAGCCTCTACAACGCGGCCAAGCAGGTCACACTCACCGGCCACTACTTCTGGCCCGGCGTGATCATGATGTCGGGAGCCGCCTGGGACAAGTTGAGCGACGAGGACAAGGCCGCGGTGGAAGCGGCCGGCAAGGAAGCGACCACCGAAGCCTATGCGCTGGCGGCTTCCCAGGAAGCCGACACCATTGCCTTCCTTGAAGAAAACGGTGTGACAGTGAACAGGCTCGATGATCTGGATGCCCTGAAGGACCTGACCGCTCCGGTGGTGACCACCTGGAAGGAAAAGGACCCGATGATCGCCAGGTTCGACGAAGCTTTCGCCAAGGGCCAGTGACCGCCATGGCGTCAACCAAGGTCTACGGCTGGGACAGGCTTCCCCGGGAAAAGGTTCGCGAAGGCGTTTCGCGAACCGCCTTCCGCGGCGACAATGCCCTGATGGTCATGAACTGGCTGGAGCCGGGGATGGAAAAGAAGCCCCATTCCCATCCTTTCGAGCAACTCGCCTACGTCGTGTCCGGACGCATCCGGTTCGAGATCGGGGATGACGTGGTCGAGGTCGGGGCCGGACAGGTCGTGAGGATCCCTCCCGATGTCATCCATTGCGGGGAAGCCATCGGCGACGAGGTTGCTCTCAATCTCGATGTGTTTGCGCCGGTGCGGGAGGACTATCTGCACCTGACGGAATACCAGGAAGCCGATTTCGACTGAAATTTCAAAATGATCTCCTGCAACAAGCAGGATGGGTCGGCGCCGCAGGCGCCGGCCTCGGGAAAACGCGCGCAAAACTGCGCCTCACGCGGCCAGCAAACCGGAGAGGATGTCATGACACAATCAGCATTTCATCGTGGCTTTCGCACCGGCCTGAAGGCGCTGCTGGTGACATTGATGGCTGTGCTTCTGACCGTCATGGTGACACAGGTGATCATGCGCTACGGGCTGAATTCGTCGCTGCTATGGTCCGAAGAGCTTTGCCGCTATCTGCTGATCTGGACTTCGTTTCTTGCAATGATCTTCGCCTACGAGCGCGGGGAAATTGCGGCCCTGTCGATCCTCGCCAATGCCCTGCCCCGCGTTCCGGCCCTGATGCTCGCCATTTTCGGATGCGTCCTTTCGGCAGCGCTGTGCGTGACCCTGGCGTGGTACGGCTATCTTTATGCGGACCTTGCAGGTTCCCAGCCGATCCCCGCAATCAGCTTCATTCTCGAGGACCTTTTCGGCGGCGATGCACCGGAAGCGCCGCGCGTCTTCTGGGTGTATTTTGCCTTGCCGCTGGGCATGACACTGCTCGCACTGCGCATAGTCGCAGACATTGCGCTCTACGCCCGCGCCTGGGCGAACGGCCACTCGCTGCATGATCCAGCAGGATCTCATGGAGGGCACAAGCCGTGACGCTCTACCTTCTTTCATTCCTGGGCTTCATGGTCATCGGAATCCCCATCGCCTTCAGCCTGGGGCTGTCCTCGCTGACCTATCTCATCGTCAATGACCAGCTTCACCTGTTGATCGGCTTTCCCCAGAAGATGATCGCGGGGATCGACAATTTCGTGCTTCTGACGATCCCGTTCTTCATCCTGGCGGGCAATTTGATGAACTCCGCAGACCTGACCCGCCAGATCGTCCGCTTCGCGCAGATGCTGGTGGGGCGCGTGCGCGGCGGGCTGGCCGCGGTCAATGTGCTTGCCAGCATGATGTTCTCGGGCGTCAGCGGAGCTGCGACCGCCGAAGCCTCGGCCATCGGCAGCGTGATGATCCCGGCCATGCAGCGCGATGGTTACAAGCCGGAATACGCCGCGGCGCTGACTGCGGCCGGATCCATTCTCGGACCGCTGGTTCCGCCATCGCTGGCGCTGATCCTTTATGGCGTCCTCACCGGCACATCGATCGCGGATCTCTTCCTCGCCGGCATCATTCCCGCCTTTGCGCTGTGTGCCGCCCTCCTTGTCCATGTCCTTGTCAAGGCGAGGCGCGAGAACCACCCGCTGCCGGCGGCAGTTCCCGCAGAGGAAAGATGGCCGCTGGCGGCCCGGGCGCTTCCGGCCCTGTTGCTGCCGGTCATCATTGTCGGCGGCATCCGCAGCGGCGTCTTCACACCGACAGAGGCGGCAGCCGTCGCGGTGGTCTACGCGCTGGGCGTCGGCCTGCTGCTCTACCGCACGCTCAACGCATCGAAGGTCGTCACCTCCTTCTACGAGGCGGCCACCATGACGGCAGGTGTCATGTTGATTGTCGCCATGGCGAGCATGACGTCCTTCATTCTCGGCATCGAAAACATACCGCGCGAAATCGCGCAGCAGATGCTCGGCATCAGTTCCGAACCCTGGGTGCTCATTTTGCTGCTCAACCTGGTGCTGCTGATCCTGGGTCTGTTTCTGGAGCCGCTGGCAGCGCTGGTTCTGGTCATGCCGATCCTCAACGAGATCTTCCCGCTGCTCGGCATAGACCGGGTCCAGTTCGGCGTCATGGTGGTGCTCAACCTGATGATCGGCATGATCACGCCGCCGGTGGGCCTGTGCCTGTTCATCGTGTCGGCCATCGGCAAGACGCCGCTCGAAAAGGTCGCCGTCGCCATTCTGCCGATGATCGGGATCTCGCTGATCGTGCTGGCTCTGGTCGCCTTTGTGCCTGCGCTGACGCTGACATTGCCCAGCCTTTTCCCGGGATGATGAGATGAAAGACACCAGCAAGATCAACAATCATTCGGCCATCGCCGCCTTCCAGATCATCGAGGAAATGGCGCCCATGACCGAAGATGTGCGTGTCACGGACCTGGCCCGACGGCTCGGCATGCCGCGCGCAAAGGTCTACCGGTACCTGCAGACCCTGTGCAACATCGGCTACGTCCGGCAGGACCCGGTGTCTGAGCGCTATCGGCTCACCCTGAAGCTGTTTCATGTCGGTCAAGCCATTGCTGACGGCACGCAGCTGACAAGCACCGCGCGACCGGTGATGGTTCAGTTGCGCGACAAGGCGGGCTTCACCTGCACGCTGTCGATCCCCGAGCAGAACGGGATGCGGGTGGTCGATATCGTACGCCAGGATTCACCGGTGCAGATCGTGACCAAACCCGGAGCACTGCTGTCGTTTCATGCGTCGGCGCAGGGCAAGATCGCCCTGGCTTTCGGAGATCCGGATCTGCTGCCAGGCCAGCTCGCCGCAAACCATCCTGCGCTCGCCAACGGGCTACCTTTCGATCCGGCCCGACTGGAGGCCGAAGTCTCTCGCGCCGCCCGGACCGGCTGGGCTGTCGCTCCCGAGGAAACCCTCAACGGTCTCAACGCTCTCTCTTCGCCAATCTTCGATCTTGAGAACAGGTTCATCGGAACCATCACCATCGCCGGCTCGGTTCAGGACATTCCCGCTGACCCGCCTGCCACACTTTGCACCGCGGTCAAACAGGCCGCGCGCGCCATATCCATTGACTTGGGATGCACGGAGTACCCGACATGACACGCTATTCGCTCGCCATCGACATCGGCGGAACTTTCACCGACGCAGTCCTTCTGGCCTCAGATGGACAGAGCCATGTCGACAAGACCCTGACCACCCACGACAACCTGCTTGAGGGCTTCTTCCGGGGCGTGGATCTGGTGCTGGGAAAGGCCGGCATTGCGCCCGGCGATGTCGATGATGTCGTTGTCCATGCCACCACCGTGGTCACCAACGCTCTGATCGAACGCAAGGGGCCACCGGTCGCACTGCTGCTGACCGAAGGCTTCCGCGACGTCCTCTACATCCGCGAGGAGCACCGCTATGACATGTACGACCCGCAGATCGAGTTCGCCGAACCACTGATCCCCATGGAGCGCACGTTTACCGTTCGCGAACGCACCTTCGCCGACGCCACCGTGGGAACCGCGGTCGACCGTGCGGAAATTCTCGAAATCATCTCCAATTGCCGTGAGGCGGGAATCGTCTCTGTCGCGGTCTGCTTTCTCAATTCCTATCGCAACGGCAGCAACGAAGAAGAGGTCCGGCGTATTTTCGCCGAGGAAGCGCCCGACATCTATGTTTCGCTGTCGAGCGTCATCGCGCCGCAGATGCGCGAATACCTGCGCGCCTCGACGGTGGCGATCAATGCCTACACCGTTCCGATCACCCGGCCGTACCTGTCGGCACTGATCACCGAGCTCAAGACCCGCGGCTTCTCGCAGCAACCGCTGATCATGCTGTCGAATGGCGGGGTCATCGGCGCCGAGCGGGCAAGCACCATTCCCGTGCGCATGATCGAGTCGGGCCCCGCGGCGGGCGCGCTCGTTGCCTGCTATTTTTCCCGCATATTCGGCATTCCGGATCTCATTTCCTTCGACATGGGCGGCACAACGGCCAAGGCCTGCATGGTTCAGAACCATGAGCCGCTGGTCACCGGCACCTTCGAGGTCGACCGCCGTTACCGCTTCAAGCCAGGCAGCGGCATGCCGATCACCGTGCCGTCCATCGACATGATCGAGATCGGTGCAGGCGGCGGCTCGATCGCTTCGGTCGACGACCTCGGCCTCCTCAAGATCGGACCGGAAAGCGCCGGTTCCATGCCCGGACCCGCCTGCTACGGGCGTGGTGGTACCAACCCTTGCGTGACCGATGCCGATGTCGTGCTGGGCATTCTCGACCCGAAGCGGTTCCTGGGCGGCGACATGCAGCTTGACACCGCGGCTGCCGAGAAGGCGCTCGACGATCTCGGCGCGAGCCTCAACCTTCCCCGCTCCCAGGCCGCATGGGGCGTGTTCGAAGTCGTCTGCGAGCAGATGGCGGCGGCAACCCGAACGCACGCCACCGAGCGCGGGATCGATTACCGCGGATTGCCTCTGCTTGCCTTCGGCGGCGCAGGTCCGGTTCATGCCTGCATGGTCGCCGAACTCACCGAAAGCACCAAGGTGATCTATCCGCCGCTCGCCAGCGTCCTGTCGGCGTTCGGAACATTGGTGACGCCCGCACAGATCGATCTGGTTCGCAGCCTTGTGTCGCCGCTCGCCGATCTCGACTGGGACGCGGTCGACGCGGTGCTTTCCAGCATGACAGAGGAAGGCGGCGCGGCATTGCGCGAAGCGGGAATTCCCGACAGCGAAGCGCGTTTCGCCCACGCGGTGGAAATGCGCTATTCCGGCCAGCAGTCGGAGGTCAGGATAACTCTCTCCGCAGATGTCATCGCCTCCCGCGACGCCAAGCGCATCGAGGACCTGTTCGAGAGCGAGTACCATCGTCAGTACGGTCTCAAGCTCACCGGCATGGGCATCGAGATCGTCAACTGGCTGGTCACAGCCAGCGGGTCCCCTGCCGACCGGCCAGCGGCCCGCCAGCAGGGCCACGGCGCCCAGCGCCAGGCGGAGAGCCGCGACGTCTTCATTGGCGGCAAGCCTCAACAGGTTCGGGTTCACCAGCGCGCAATGATCGCTGCAGAGGATGTTATTGCCGGCCCGGCCATCATTGAAGAACGTGAAACAACAATTTTCATTCTCGAAAACTGGGTTGCGACCCTGCATGAGAGCGGCAGCATCGTTGCCGAAAAAACAAAGGGAGCCTCATGATGGACGGCGTCGAACTTCAGATCCTGTGGAGCAATCTCATTGGCATCGTCAGCGAGCAAGCGCGCGCGCTGCAACGAATAGCCTTCAGCCCGATCGTTCGGGAAGCGGGAGATCTTGCCAACGGTCTCTTTGACGAGAAGGCAAGGATGGTGGCCCAGGCGGTCACCGGCACACCGGGACATATCAACTCGCTCGCCGCCGCCGCGCGCAACCTGCTCGACCACACGGACATGGACAAGCTCAAACCCGGCGACGTGCTTATCACCAACGATCCGTGGATGTCGGCAGGGCATTTCTTCGACATCACGATCATCTCCCCGATCTTCCGCAACGGCAGGATCATCGCCTATGCCGGCTCGACCATCCACCATTCCGACATCGGCGGCTACGGGATCGGGTCCGGCGCCCGGGACATTCACGAGGAAGGTCTCTGGATCCCGGTCATGAAGCTTTACGAGGAAGGGCGGCCCAATGAAACGCTGTTCTCCATCATCAAGCGCAACGTGCGGACACCGGACGCGCTGATGGGTGACCTCGGCGCTCAGGTCTCCAGCGGCATGATCGCTGCCGAGCGCCTTAACGCCTTGTGCGACCGCTATGGCCTCGATGACATTTCCACGCTATCCGAGGAAATCATCCTGCGCTCGGAGAAGGCCACGCGCGATGCCATCTCGAAGCTTCCGGCGGGCACCTGGCATGGCGCCTCGAAGTTCGACGTGCCGGGCGGCGAGGTGATCGATCTGAAGACGGCGGTCACCGTCGATCCGGAAGCGGGCGAAATCACCATCGATTTCGAGGGCTCTTCGGGGCCCAGCGCAATGGGCATCAACGTGGTGCCTGCCTATACCCACGCATACGCCACGTTCGCCATCCGATCGACACTCAACCCGGACCTGCCGAACAATGCCGGCTCGCTGGCGCCGATCAAGCTCAAGCTGCCCGAGCATTGCGTTGTCAATGCGCGCTACCCCTCGCCGGTCAACGCCCGGCATGTTGTCGGCATGTACGTGCCCTTCCCGATTCTCAAGGCGCTGGCCCAGATCCTGCCGGATGACGTCGTCGCCGAGGGTTCGGGCGCGGTCTGGACAATCCAGATCCAGGGCAAGGACGCGCAGGGCAAGCCGTTCACCAGTTCCATGTTCAACTATTCGGGCGGGATGGGCGCACGGGCCCACAAGCCCGGCCTGTCGGCCATCTGCTATCCCACAGGGGTGTCCGCCGTCCCGGTCGAGGTGCTTGAAGCCTCCTACCCCATTGCCTTCACCTGCAAGGAGCTCGAACGCGGGACCGGCGGAACGGGCCGCCAGCCCGGCGGCGACGGACAGCGCATCGGCTACAGGATGCGGACCAATTCGCGCTGGCTGCTCAACACAATTCCAAGTCGCCTTTCGCATGGGCCGGAAGGTGTGTTCGGTGGTGGCGACGGAGCCAAGGGCACGTTCCAGATCAACGGCGAGGACGTGCCTGACACCCGGAAGCGTGAAATGAACCCGGACGATGAAGTCTTCATGATCACGCCGGGCGGCGGCGGCTACGGCAGGGCGTGATCCATGAACGCGCGCCAGGCTTTCGCCAAGAGGCTCCGCAGCCGCACCCCGGTGATCGGGACCTTTGTCAAACTCCGAGATCCTGCCGTCATCGAGATGCTGGGCGGCTTGGGATTCGATTTTGTCATAATTGATGCGGAGCATGCCCCCTTTGATCGCGAGAGCATTGCCTGCGCGACCCTTGCAGCGCGGGCGGCCAATCTGGCCGCTCTGGTCCGGATCCCGGATGCAGGGGGACACTGGATGTCCACCGCGCTCGACAGCGGCGCCGCCGGCATCGTGGTTCCGCAGGTCAGAACCGCCGCCATGGCAGAACAGCTGGTGCAGAAATTCAGCTACCGGGACGGCGTACGGGGCTTTTCTCCATCGACCGCCGCTGCGGGTTATGGCGCGCGTGGCATTGCCGCGCATCTCGAAGCCCAAACCGAGGAGACGGTTCTGATCTGCCAGATCGAAGACCGATCCGCTGTTCTCGAAGCCGACAGGATTGCCGCGACCGATGGTGTCGACGGTCTGCTGGTCGGCCCCGTCGACCTCGCCGTGTCGGAACGGCTCACGGACCCGGGTACACCTGAAATCGTGGCGATGGGCGAGCAGGTTATGAGCGCGGCGCGCAGACCCGGGGTGTCGGGCGGCATGTTCGTCGGCGACCCCTCCGCGATTTCCAGGTGGAGCGACTGCGGAGCGACACTTTTTGTGCTTGGCACGGATCAGTCCTTCCTGCAGCAATCGGCGCGGGCCGGACTTTCGGCCGCGCGCCAGGCACTCATTTGAGGCGTTCGTGTCGCATCGACGCCGGACCGGATCGGGAGACCCTGAATGAACATGGCAGAATGGCTCGTCCGAACAGCCAGACGGGTGCCCGGTGCGCCAGCGCTGTTGTCCGGCGAGAAGGTGGTTTCAGACTATTCCGAGTTCGCGGCCAAGGCAGCTCGCATCGGCGGCCTTCTGCGCTCCAGGCATGGGGTCGAGCCCGGCGACCGCGTCGCGATCTTCATGAAGAACAGCACCGCCTATCTCGAACTGCTCTACGGCATCTGGTTCACGGGCGCAGTGGCAGTTCCCATCAATGCCAAGCTGCACCCACGCGAAGCAGCCTTCATAGTCGAGGATTCGGGCAGCAAGGTGCTGTTTGTTTCGGACCCGGAGGAGCTTTCGGCCCTGCTGCCGTCCGCATGCACGATCCATGACCTCGCGATCGAACGGGCATTTGACGCCGTGACCGTGGCGATTGGAGCCCCAGTGCCACGTCGGCCGGATGATCTGGCCTGGCTGTTCTACACCTCGGGCACCACCGGCAAACCCAAGGGCGTCATGCTGACCAACGCCAACCTGCACGCCATGTCCTACGCCTATTTCGTCGATGTCGACGATGTGCTCGCCGAGGATGCAGCGGTCTATGCCGCGCCACTGTCGCACGGGGCCGGGCTCTACAACTTCATGCATGTGCTCCGCGGCAGCCGCCATGTCGTCCCGCTCTCCGGAGGCTTTGACGCAATGGAGCTCTGTGCTCTTGCGCCACGCCTGGGCAACGTCACGATGTTCGCAGCGCCGACGATGATCAGCCGATGGCTCTCGGCTGCGCGGCAAACAGGCTATTCGGGCGAAGGACTGCGCACCATCGTGTATGGCGGCGGCCCCATGTATCTCGCCGACATCGAGGCAGCTGTTGCACAATTCGGACCGCGGTTTGTCCAGATCTACGGACAGGGCGAGTGCCCGATGACCATAACCTCGCTTTCCCGCGCAGACATCACGAACCGTGCGCATCCGCACTGGCGGGAGCGGCTTGCGTCGGTCGGTCCGGCGCAGTCCTGCGTGTCCGTCCGCGTGGTCGACGCCGATGGCGCCGAACAACCGGCGGGCGCGATCGGCGAAATCGTCGTTTCGGGCACACCGGTCATGAAGGGCTACTGGAACAACCCCGAAGCCACCGCGCAAAGCATCAGGGACGGCTGGCTGTGGACCGGAGACATGGGAACGCTCGATGAGGACGGCTATCTGACACTGAGGGACCGCTCAAAGGACGTCATCATTTCGGGCGGGACCAACATTTACCCGCGTGAAGTCGAGGAAGTGCTGTTGATGCACCCGGCCGTATCCGAGGTTTCGGTTGTCGGCCGGCCCAACTCCGAATGGGGCGAGGAAGTTGTCGCGTTCATCGTCGCTTCGACCGGGGCATCACCCTCCCCCGAGGAGCTCGATGCCCATTGCCGCTCGCTGATCGCGGGATTCAAGCGTCCCAGAACCTATGTCTTTGAAACCGCCCTGCCGAAGAACAACTACGGCAAAGTGCTCAAGACCGAGCTTCGAAAGCAGCTTTCCGGTCTCTGAGGGCTTTTCGATACGGGAGACAAGGCCCGCGACCGCGGACAGCCCATTCCGTTGCCCGGCGGCTTGATCGCGCACGGCAAGTCGTTTGCACCGGTCCGGAACGACGTGGTGAGTGCAGGCACGATCTGATCGTCACGACCGGCGCCCGCCCCCAATTTCTGACCGCGTTCGTGTCCGATGCATGCACGACAGCGGATGCCGGCCCACTTGCGGCGCGGACGTCTTGTCACGCGGCGGCTTACGCTCTGTCGCCGCAGTCAGCATGGCGGCGCCGGGACACTCGTCACCGGCATTCCGCCACCTGAACCGCGAGGAGAATCAGAGCCGGATCATTCCGGCGTCAACCGCTACGCACTGGCCGGTCATCCAGCCGGCATCATCGGAGACAAGGAAGGCAACCACCTTCGCAATATCCTCCGGCTGGCCCTTTCCAGGCATTGCCTGGAGCATCTCGACGAAGCCGAAACTGTCATTGTGGGGGCTTTCCTTGACGCCGTCGGATTCGGTCAATCCCGGCATCACCGCATTGACGCGGATGCCATGCTTGCCAACTTCCGTCGCCAGACCGCGCGTGAAGCCGACAACACCGCCCTTGGCCGCCACGTATGCCGACATGTTCGGCGTGCCTGCATAGAATGCGTTCGAACCGATATTGAGCACGGTCCCCTTGCGGCCGGCCGCGCGCATCATGTCCGTTGCCTTCCGGCTGGCGATGAAGACGCTCGTCAGGTTGGTGTCGATGATCTTCTGCCAGTGCGCGAGATCGACATCATCCCAGGCAATGTAAGGCACGATCGAGGCATTGTTGACGAGAATGTCGATGGCGCCGTTCTCCGCGGCATCCTCGAGCATCTTGTTGACCTGATCCACCTTAGTGGAATCGCAGGTCACGCCGGATGCGCCATGGCCGATTTCTGCAGCAGCAGCCTTTGCGCCTTCGCCGTTGATGTCCGAGATCACGACCTTTGCCCCTGCCTCGGCAAGTGCCTTGGCGATGGCCTTGCCGATGCCCTGCGCACCGCCCGTTACAACCGCCTTGCGGCCTTCAAGACTCTTACTCATGGTTTTTCCTTTCGTTTATGCCGTTGCCGGCCCTATGCGTCGATTGATGCGTCCCAGGTGGCCTGGGCGGCGGCGAGACCTGCGGCCAAATCCACCTTTGCGCCGAGCGCCTTGAGCGCACCGCCGAGGGCGGCGATGGCGAGCAGCGCGTAGCCCGGCTGGGCGGTCGGGCCCATGTGGCCGATGCGGATCAGCTTGCCGAGGGTTTCGGCGCGGCCTGCCGACATCGAGACGCCGTAGCGCGCGCGGGCTTCCTTGAGCACGGGGCCCGCGTCGATGCCGTCCGGCATCTTGACAGCCGTTGCCGTCGGAGAAGCGATGTCCTCGCTTGCCGGCCAAAGGTCCACGCCCATCGCCTTGATTCCTTCGCGGCTCATCTTCGCCGTCAGCGCATGGCGGGCCCACACCTGTTCCGGCCCCTCGTCGAGATATCGATCCAGCGCCGCGCTCAGGCCGTTGAGTTCGGCCACCGAAGGGGTGAAGGGAAACGGCTCTGTCTTCTTCCAGGCGTCCTTCCAGTCGGAGAGGCTCAGCATCGAGGCGAAGGGTGCATCCGGGTTGGCTGCGATCTTTGCCCACGCCGCCTCGGACACGGCCACCAACGACAGCGCCGGCGGGCAGCCGAGGCACTTGTTCGGCCCGGTGACGTAGATCCCGGCCTGGCTCGAGCTGGGGCTCGTCGGCATGCCGCCCCAGGAGGAGACCGCGTCGACGATGAGGAGCGCACCGGCCTCTGCAACGACGGCGCCTATGGCGTCGATATCGTTGAGCGTGCCGGATGGGGTGTCGTGGTGACAAACGCAAACGACCCTGACCTCGGGATGCTCCTTGAGAAAGGCGCGGACCTGTTCGGGATCGATCGCCGCGTCATAGGGCACCTCGATTTCCTCGACCTTCCTTGCGTAGCGGGCTGCCCAGTAGCCAAAGCCCTTGCCGTAGACGCCGGATGCGAGATTGAGAACCACGTCATCCTTGGCGATCAGCGAAGCAGCGGCACCTTCGAGAGCGAGAACCGGCTCACCCTGGAGGATGAGTGGGGGCAGATCACAGCCAAGCGCTTCCTGCGCCTTCAGGGTGAGGTCCTCGAAGAAGGCCTGGAAGGCCGGATCGTAATCGTAGAGTACCGTGGTCCCGAGCGCGCGGAGCACTTCGGGATAGGCATCCACGGGGCCGGCAGTCAATGTGAACACTGGCGGCCTGGTTTCGGAATACTTCATGTTACCCTCCCCTTAGCCGTAAAAATTCACGCCGGTCTTGTAGTCCTTGAAGCTTTCCGGATCGTGGCTGAAGAGCACTTCGGCGTTCTTCTCCTTCTCGATCTGCTTGAGACGGCGCATCGAATTGACGCCCGCCACCGGATCGATATGGAAGCCGGCATTGATGTCGTTGTCGTAGTTCTTCCGGGTATAGGCCGCATCGAGGGTCAGCAGAAGCGGCCGGCGGTTGTCAAATTCGACCAGCAACGAGTAGTGACCGACGGTGTGACCCGGGGTGTAGACGAGCGTCACGCCGGGCGCGAGTTCGACGTCACCCTCGATCAGTTCGTACTTGGTGTTGGCCGCCGTCTGACCCGCTGTGAGCTGATCCGACATCCCGCGCGCCTCGGCGACCTCGGCCGAAAAGGCGAGATCGGAATAGCCGAGCACCTCGAAGGGCTGGCACTTCGCGGCCTGGGGAAGTTCGTCCTTGTGGCAGATCTTCTTTGTGTCCGGGAAAAACCTGTTGCCCCCCACATGATCGAAGTGGAAATGCGAGTTGAACAGGACATCAATATCCTTGGGTTCCAGTCCCAGGAGCTTGAGCGCGCCGGGGATGGTCTGCTGTTCGGTCTGCTGCGGCTTTTCAAAGGGCAGAACCTTTTGCACGTGATCGAAATCGTAGCCGGTGTCGATCAGGAACTTGCCCTTCGGATGATCGACGAGCACCGAATAGACCGGAAAGCGAACCTCGCCGCCTGGGCCCTTGTTCCACCAGATGTGAAACCCGTCCAGAACCAGCGAGCCGCCATCCAGCAGGAAGACTTTGGTATCGGCCATGTCACTTCTCCTTTGTTGTGCCTGCGCCTTCTCCCGGAAGCAGGCGTTGTGGGTGCGTCCTAGCGGGCGCCGCGTTCATAGGCGGCGCCGAGGGCCGAGGGCAGTTTCGCCCGGCGACCGAAAAGCACCAGAACCAGCATCACCGCCGCGAAGGGCAGCATCTGGATGACGTCGGTGGGAATGTTCGAACCGGCAACCTGCAAGGCCGTGGTGAGCGACAGCGCTGCACCGAAGATCAGCGCGCCGATCAGAACCCACAGCGGCCGGCCACGCGCCAGCATGGCAAGCACGATGCCGATGAAACCCGCACCGCCGGTCATGAAGGGGATGAAAAGACCTGCCCCGATATTGGCAAGAAAGGCCCCGCCAAGCCCGGCCATGGCCCCGGTGAACAGGACCGCGAAGACGCGGATCGCGAGCACGTTGCCGCCTGCCACGTCAAGGGCAGCCGGCCGTTCGCCCGCCGCGCGCAGTGTCATTCCGAGATTGGTGCGTCTGAAGAGGACAGCCAGCACCACGACCGCCGCCAGTGCGATGTACACAATTGGATGCCGGCCGAAGAGCGATGGCCCGATGATCGGCAGGTCGGTAAGACCGGGAATGCTTATCCGCTCGGGGGCCGGCAGCCGAGGATAGGTCCGCGAGAACTGGAAATGATGCAACAGCGCCGTCAATCCCTCGGCACCAAGCGTCAGTCCGATACCGATAACGATCTGGTTGAGACCAAGACGGACGCACAGCACCGCCATGGCGATGGCCGTCAGCACGCCGCCAAGAATGCCGCCCAGGAAACCAAGCCACAGCGAGTTGGTCTCGAAAGCGACGAGGAATCCCATATAGGCGCCCATCAGCATCATGCCTTCGATGCCGATGTTCAGCACACCCGCCTTCTCAGACATCTGCTCGCCAAGACCGGCCAACAGGATGGGAATGGCGGCGACGATGGCGCCGGTGAAGAGAGACGACAGGAACGCCTCGGTCAGCAAATTGCCCATCTCAGCGCTCCTTCCGCCGTTTGCGTTGGTCGATGAATTCCCCGAGTCCGAGACAGATCAACAGACTGGCGACCAGCACCAATGTGAAATCCTGCGGCACACCGAGCCGCCGCGCGGCGCTCTCGCTGCCGATCAGCAGAGCCGAATAGAAGAAGACAAGCACGATCGCCCCCACACCGTGGAACCGGGCAAGAAAAACCAGCGGAATGACCATCAGGCCATAGGCCGGATCCCAGTTGGCGCGCACGTTGCCGGCTACGCCGAGGATTTCCGATGCACCGGCGAGGCCGGCAAAGCCAGCGGAAAGGCCGAATGTTGCCATCGTCAGCAGCGGAACGGAAAGTCCGGCATGTGCTGCCGCCGCGGGATTGGCGCCAACCATGCGCAACCGTAGCCCGAAAGCCGTGCGCGTCATCATCAGATGGACCAGGAGAACCGCGAGCAGCCCCCAGATCAACCCGCTGGAAATGGAGGTGTCGAAGAGCCGGGGCAGCCGATCCTCGACCGGCAGGGTTCGGGTCTGGGGCACAGTCGTCGTGGGATCGCGGAAAACCAGCTTCACCAGGGTCGAGGCCAGCAGCACACCGAGAAAGGACATCATCAGGGTGGTGATGATCTCGTTGACGCCCTGATAGGCCTTGAGAAGTGCCGGGATGACAGACCAGACGGCACCGATGAGCGCCGCCAGCACAAATCCGACCAGCAGCACCATCCATCCGGGGAGCACCCCGACGAGAAGCGGCGCCGTGGCGGCGGAAATGACGGCGCCGAGCAGGAACTGCCCGTCGGTTCCGAGATTCCAGATCCCCGCACGGAACGCGATGATCAGGCTGGCCGAGAGGAACAGCAGCGGCGCCATTCGGGTTGCGGTCTGTTCCAGGCCGAGACCCGAAAAGAGCGAGCGCTCGAGGATGTAGCCGTAATAGGTCAGCGGATTCACGCCGACCAGCATCAGGATAATCGCCGACAGCACGAAAGCCGCAACGATCGGGCCGACTGTGACAGTGAGAACGCGCTGGAACGTGCTGCGCTCTGCCGCCGGACTGACGGCATCTGTCACATTCGTCTCCTGGGCCGCCGAAGCGGGTTTGATGTCATCTTCCATGGTCATGCTGTTGCCTGTTTACGTTCTTCCTCGCCGGCCATCATCCGGCCGATGCGCAGGCGGAGAGCCTCGCCGCTCCCGTCATTGTCGACGATGCCGCGTATGCGTCCTCCCTCCATCACGAGGATGCGGTCGGACAGCGCCATCAGTTCGTCAAGGTCGGTGGAAATGAGCACGACGCCAAGTCCGCGTTCGGCAATCTGGGCGATCCGTTGACGCGATGCATCGATGTTCTGAAGATCCAGCCCGTAGGTCGGTTTGTTGAAGACCACGACGCGTGCTTCTCCGTGGAGTTCGCGGCCGAGCAGCACCTTCTGGATGTTGCCACCCGAAAGCCGCCCTATCGGCGTGGTTTCGCTCGGCGTGCGGACGGAGAAATTGGCGATCATCTCGCGCGCGTGCTGCGCGATGCGCTGGGGGCGCTCAAGACCATTCACCCAGAACGGCGGTTGCCCGATATCCTTGAGCACCGTGTTTTCCGATACCGGGAATGCGGCGACGGAGCCTTCCTCAAGCCGATCATCGGTCAGGTAGCGCAACCCGCGGCGGCGTCGCTGCGCCACCGAGGCCCTGGAAATATCCTCTCCTTCGAGGATAACGCGGCCTGCGGTGACGGAAAGCTGCCCGGCCACCGCCTCGGCCAATTGCTTTTGACCGTTGCCGTCGATCCCGGCAACGCCAAGAATTTCACCCGCCCGCAGGGTAAGCGAAATGTCCTCAAGGCCCATCACGTCGGCGTCGCCCGGTGTGGCCAGTCCCTCGACCTGAAGGATGACCTGGTCGCGTGCGGTGCTTTCGCGGTGCGTATTGGCGGTGGTCGTTGCCTCGCGGCCGAACATCAGGCGGACAATCTCGTCGATGGCCTGGTCCTCCGACATCGATCCGATCTGCTCGGGTCCCATC
The DNA here is from genome assembly GCA_965233445.1 of Hoeflea sp. GTDB lineage: Bacteria > Pseudomonadota > Alphaproteobacteria > Rhizobiales > Rhizobiaceae > Hoeflea. The sequence continues at coordinate 2,319,272 of OZ247491.1, read as the reverse complement.
TGGCCGGCCAGCGCACCCTGCTTGAGGACCGATATGCGATTGCCAAACCGGTAGGCCTCGGCGAGCTTGTGGGTGATGAAGATCACGGCCAGCCCGCTCTTGACGAGCTTCTGCATGCGGGCACCCAGTTCCTCTGCACCCTGAGGTGTCAGCATGGATGTCGCTTCATCGAGGATGAGAACCTTGCTGTCGCGCAACAAAGCCCGGGCGATCTCGATCTGCTGCTGCTGCCCCAGCGACAACTCGCCGGTGATGGCGTCGAGCGGTAGCGACAACGCAAATTCGTTCTTCAGTTCCGCCATGCGTGCCGCGATCCGGTCGCGCGGCGGGCGCTCATACCAAGGCGCACCCAGCGTAAGGTTCTCGAGAACGGTCAGTGTCGGGACCAGTATGGAGTGCTGAAATACGGTGCTGATCCCGGCATCGAGACTGGCCGACGGGCTTGGCAGACGCGTCTTCTGTCCGTTGAGCGACAGATGGCCCTCGTCGGGCTCCTGAAGGCCCGCAAGAATCCCCACAAGCGTCGACTTGCCGGCGCCGTTCTCACCCAGGAGAACATGCACCTCGCCCGGATGAAAGGTGAGCGACACGTCGTTGATCGCGATCACGCCCGGGAAACGCTTCGTTACGCCATGTATTCCGATGATGCCTGCCCCCTTTTCGGGGGGCAGGTTTTTCGGTTTTTCCGTTACGTTTTCCAAGGATTCGCTCACTCGGCCACGGTGACCATAGCGCGGACATCTGCGGCATCGAACATCGGCTCGACCTTGATGTCGCCGGCGATGATCTGGTCACGCAGAGCCATCACCTCGGTCCATGCCTCGTCCGTGATCTGCGGGGTCTTCAGCAGCTTGACGGAATCGTCGGCGAGGCTGATGGCGTAGCCGCGGCTGCCGAACTTGTCGGCCTTTAGATCCTGGATCATCGCGGTGTAGACCGGAGTCATGTCCCAGACGACCGAGGTCAGCAGATGGCCCTTGTCGAGTTCGGACTTGTCTCCGATCACATCGATGAAGAGAACGTCCGAACCATCGGTAGCCTTGTTGGACTCGACTGCCTGGATCATACCGAAGCTCGACCCGTTGCCCTGGCCGAAGATGATGTCGGCACCCGCAGCGATGACCGAAGTGGTCACGCGGTTGCCGCCCGCGGCGTCGGAATATGCTGCCGGGCCGATGACCGAATACAGAATTTTCACTTCCGAGTTCTCGGCCTTCACACCTTCGGCAAAGCCTGCCGACTGCGAGTTCCACGAAGGAGGCTCACCCGAGACTACGATACCGACGGTGCCCGTTGTGGTCATCTTGGCTGCCAGACGACCGGCAAGATAGGCCCCTTCGTGACCCGAGAGCGTGTAGTCGGCAACAAGTCCGTCTTCGAGTGCGTCGGGGCTGTCGACGATCGATACCGGAACACCGGTTTCCTTGGCGATCTCCGGACCTGCGGTGTTATAGCCGCTGGCATGCGCGATCATCAGGTCGGCGCCGTCGGCCGCCAGTTCCCGCATCGGAGCGCGGACATCGCCGTATCCGAGCCCTTCGGCGACGATTATCTCGACACCCTCGGCTTCGGCCGCGGCCTTTGCCGCGTCTACGCCCTGCTGGTTCCAGCCATAGTCACTTCCCTGTTCCGGAGTGAGGATGGCTATGGTATCGACATCGGCGGCAGAAGCCGCTGAAGCGCCTAGCACAACGCCGAGCGCGGCAGAAATAAGTAGGTTTTTCATCATGTTGTTCCCTGTTTGGTTGCAATTGTCCCATACGCAATGGGAAGCTCTCGGCAGACTTGTTCTTATTTCGGCCCTGTCTGCTGGGCTTGGTTCGCTCCCGGCCCAGGCCGAAAGCGGAGAGTATGTGCCTTATTCAGGCATCATCCACGGAACCGACGGAGCGGATCCGGTAGAGATTTCCATCGCCAACGAAACCGGCGGCATCCTCAAATGCGAAGCGGCGCTGGCCCATTGGTATTCCGATGATCTCGGAGAAATCGGCCCGGGCGACCAGTTGACACTGACGCTCTGGCACGACCGGGAAACCGGCGTTCTCAACCTGATGAACGCCACTGACGACCGCATGCCCGTCGAAGCGGTCTGGTGCTCCAACGACGCCGCCCGCACGCGGCTCAACCTGCCGATTGCCAGCGGCAGGGCAGAGGCGACGCTGCGCTACTCCTGCCATGCCGGCGACGACACGGGACTGAACTGCGATGCCGCGGGCGGCTGAACCGATCATCGGGCCCGAACCTCCTCGAGCTTGGCAACGATGCGATCCTTCACAGCGACAACGTCAGGCTGGTCTGCGATGACTTCGTTGGCCACGTTCACGAAGGTTTCCTGCAGCTGAGCCTGCTGGTCTTCGGGCAGCATGTGGACCTCACCGCCATTTTCCAGCCATGCCTTCTCGGCCCGCTCGACGTTCGCAACGCCCCAGGAGAACACGGTTTTTTCGGCCGCCCTGCCCGCCTCGATGATCGCGGCCTTGACTTCGTCTGACTGTGACTGGAACCAGGCTTCGTTGACGAGCGTCACCGAGACGATCTGGTTCATGTTGATGTTGGTCACATGCTTGGCGGTGTCGTAGAACTTGAAGGCGGTCAGGATCGGGATCCCGGCCAGCATTCCGTCGATGCCGCCGGCCTGCAACTGCGGTGTGACTTCCGAAAGTGCCAGCGGCGTCGGGTTCACTCCGATCGCCGACATCGGCTCCATCTGAAGCGGCGAAGCGAATGTGCGCACCTTCAGCCCCTTGAAGCCGTCGAGCGTGGTGACCGGCTCGCGGCTCAGGATCTGCGTTGGCGAATTGAAGATCGCGCCGATGATGCGCACGCCCTTGTCGAGGAAAAGGGTCTCCATGTAGTCACGGAATTCATCGTCGTGAATGACCGCATCGACTTCGTCGGCATCCATGAAAAGGCCAGGAACATCGAAGGCCTGAAAGCGCGGATCGACGTTGGTGACGAACGAGGTCGGCGTGGTGAAGGCTTCGATCGTGCCGAGCAGGACGCCCTCGGACATGCGCGGGATCGCGCCCAGCTGCGACGCCGGATAGATTTCGACGTTGAGCGCGTCGCCGACGCGGGATTCAATTTCCTTCTGGAATTCCTTCTGCCACTCGTGCTGCACGTCGTTGATGGTGGCCGAGGCCAGCTTCATCGTTTGCTGTGCCTGTGCGGCGCCGGTAAACGGCAATCCGAAAGCAAGACCGGTGGCCAAAGCGCAACCCATGAGTTTGCGGCGGGTAGTCTGGATCATCATTGCCTTGTTACTCCCTTTGTTTGAGCACCCTCAGGACATGCCGTTGAGCAGCCAGAGCGAAAGTGCAGGTACGAGTGTGATGATGGCGAGCGCGGTGATCTGAACCCCCATGAAGGGCAGGACGCCGCGATAGATGTCGGATGTGCGCACGCCGAGAACGGACTGTGCGACGAAGATGTTCAGGCCGAAGGGCGGGGTGAACATTCCGATGGCGAGATTGACGGTCATGATCACGCCGAAATGAATCGGATCGATGCCTAGCGAGACCGCGATCGGAACCAGGAGCGGCGACAGGACCAGGATCGCGGAGGTCGGATCAAGGACACAGCCGATGGCGAGGAGCAGCAGATTGACGGTCAGCAGGAAACCGAGCGGCGACAGGCCGGCGTCGGTGGTGGCTGCAATGAGCGCCTGCGGCACGCCTTCGACGGTGAGAACCCAGCTGACGACGCCTGCCGCGGCGACCACGACCATGATCCGCGCTGTCATCATCGCCGAGTTGACTGCGGCATCCAGCAGCAGCTGGAAATTGACGGTGCGGTAGACAGCCATGCCCAGGAAGGCCGCATAGGCGCATGCAAAGCCGCCGGCTTCGGTGGGCGAGAAGAACCCTGCATAGATCCCAACCATGACGAAGGCCGGCATGGTGAGCGCCCAGAAGGCCTGCCGGAAGGCCTGCCATGCGACCTGGGCCCTGAAACCGGCTTCCCGCGGGATGCGCGCCATCATCGCCGAGATGGCTATGTAGCCTGCCATCAGCACCGCCATGACGATGCCGGGGATGATGCCGGCGATGAACAGCTTGGCGATCGACTGCTCGGCCGATGCGCCGTAGAGGATCATGGCAATGGAGGGCGGAATGACAATGTCGATGGCGCCGCTGGAGGTGATGATGCCGGCGGCGCGCTGCTTTCCGTACCCGCCCTTGATCAGCTGCGGATACATGTTGCGGCCGACGGCCGCCACGGCTGCGGCGGAAGAGCCGCAGATGGTGCCGATCAGGGTCGAGCCGCCAAGGGCCGCGATCCCCAGAGAGCCGGGAACGCGGCCGAAGAGCGCACGCACCAGGTTTATCAACCGGTCGGCGATGCCGCTGATGGCCATCAGTTCGCCGGCGAAGACGAAGAACGGCACGGACAGGAGCGCATAGGCATCGAGCCCGCCAAAGATCGTCTGCTGGAGTGCGATCAGCGGAGGCCCGGGAAAGAAGAGCAGCGCCAGCGACGCAGCGGCAAGCAGGGCGACAAAGATCGGCGCGCCGAGCGCAATGAGGATGACAACACAGATGCCGAGAACCCAACTCATGTGCGGCCTCTTTGGGAAACCGAGAGACGGGAAATGTCGACGATGGTCAGGAAGGCCGTGACCGCGGCGATGCCTGCAAATCCGACGAGGATCGCCGAATGCGGAATGACCATCGGAAGACCGAGACCCATGCTGGTCTGGTTCAAAGCGGCAATTCGCGAGATGAAGTCCAAACTGTTCCAGGCGATGAAAACGGAGACAGCAACCGTGGCGACGTCGATGACGATTTGCAGGATCGCCGCCAAAGCGCCGCTCATGGCAGTCGGCAAGAGGTTGATCGACAGATGATCACGGTTGCGAGCGGCGAGAATGGCGCCCAGCATCACGATCCAGATCATGCCATAGACCAGCAATTCGTCGGCGCCGACGAGCGAGAACCAGCCGCTGTAGCGACCGATCGCATTGGCGACATTGACGAGAACCATTGCAATCAGGGCGAGGCCGAGGAGGATGCCGACAAGCCGGACGACCAACGCCTCGGCCCGGATGAACCCGTTGCCACTCATGCGCCCGTCTCCGACACCCGGTCCTCTGGTCATGGCGCTAGTCTCTCCCCTCGAGAATACGGCGGATGGCGACGAGCTTTTTTGCGCGTTCCGGCTGCAGTTGGGCGATTTTCTCGGGAGTGTAGGAATAGACCCCCCCGCCCGACTTGATGCCAAGCTTGCCGGCGGCAATCTGCTTCTCGACCAGGGGCGCGACATCCTTGCGGTCGCACAGGTCCTCATTGAGGAAAGAGGATACCGAGTGGTAGATGTCCATGCCAGCCATATCGAGGAGCGCCATGGGGCCGACCACGGCGAGCTTGTATCCGATGCCCCAGGAGACGCAGGTGTCGATGTCCTCGGCCTCGATGACGCCGCGTTCGACCAGATCGACCACTTCGCGCAGAAGCGCGTAGAGTACGCGGTTCTCGACAAAGCCCGGGACGTCTTTCTTCAAGAGAACCGGCAGCAGTCCGAGCGAGCGGATGAAATCCCGGATTGTGGCGACGGTTTCCGGCGCGGTCTGTTCGCCGCCGATCACCTCGATCATCGGAATGATGTGCGGCGGATTGGACCAGTGCATGCCGACCATGCGGGCCGGATTTGAAATGTGCGCCTGAAGCTTGGTGATCGGGATACCCGACGTGTCGGAAGCAACGATCGTTTCGGACGAAATCATGCCATCGATCTGCTTGTAGACCGATGCCTTGATCTCCTCCTTCTCCGGTACGTTCTCGATGACCAGGTCGGCGCCGGCCACCGCATCCTCGAGTTCGCTGGTGAAGCGAACCGAACCGCCATCGGTGGCAGTGATGCCCAGATTGTCAAGAACGCCATCTGCCGCCGTCATCATCGCACGCGCCCGCTCGATCGCCGTGGCAGCGATGTCATAGGCAACGACTTCGATGCCGCCGCGCGCCAGACGGGCGGCCATTCCTGGGCCCATCGTTCCCAGACCGATTATGGCTACTCGTTGGATCATGCCGCGACCTCGCTTACCTGTGACTGCTGGATGAGATCGGCCGCTTTTTCGGCGATCATGATGACAGCGGCATTGATGTTGCCGCAAGGAAGATCCGGCATGACCGAAGCGTCGACCACACGCAGACCGTCAACGCCGCGAACCCGGAGTTCCGGATCGACAACCGCCCCGGCGTCGGTACCAGCGCGGCAGGTGCCGGCGGGATGGTGGACGGTGATGCAGGTCTTGCGGATATGCTCGTCAATTTCCTCGTCGGTCTGGCAGGACGGGCCGGGAAAGAACTCCGCCTCAATGAAGGGCTGCATGGACGGCTGGCCGGCGAGATCGCGCGCCACCTTGAAGCCGGCGCGCAGCGATTCCCAATCCTTTTCGGCAGCCAGGAAGTTCTGGTGGATCAATGGCGCGGCCATCGGATCACTTGAAGCCAGTTTGACCGAGCCACGGCTTTCCGGTTGAGTTGCCACGATGCGGGTTGCGAAACCGTCCGGGAACGGCGCCTTGAAGGGCTCGAAATAGGGCCAGGCGGCAAGAGGCGCCGCGGTGAAGAGCAGTTGGACATCCGGCAGGGGCCGCTCGGCGCCGCTCTTGAGGAAGGCTACGACACCACCGGGCACATCAGCCGAGAAGCCTTTTCCGGTCAGATAGGTCTTCATGAAATCGAGCCCGATCCGGTCCACCCGCATCTTCTTGAGGAACGGGCCCGGCTCGCGCCGCCGGTACATGAGAATGACCGACACGTGGTCCTGCAGGTTTTTTCCCACCGACGGAAGATTGACGCGCGTCTCGATGCCCTTGTCGGACAGCTCTTCGGCGGAGCCGACACCGGACAGCATGAGAAGTTGCGGGGTGTTGATGACACCACCGGACAGCAGCACTTCCCTGCGCGCCGTCACTGTCTTCTCATTGCCGTTGTGGTCGAGAACGATACCGGTCGCGCGCTTGCCGCTCAGGACGACACGCTTGGCCATGGCGTTGGTCAAAACCGTCAGGTTCGGCCGCTTCAACGCCGGGCGCAAATAGGCGGTGGCGGTTGAGGCCCGGCGCCCCTTGGAAATGGTCATCTGCAGATGGCTGAAGCCTTCCTGCGTTTCGCCGTTGTAATCCTTGGTCTGGGGATAGCCCGCCTGCACGCTCGCCTCGCGGAAGGCGTCGATCAGCGGATCCTCGTACTTGCAGCGCTGGGTGCTGAGCGGGCCGGAACCGCCGCGCCAGGCGTCAGCGCCGCCCTCCCAGCTCTCCTGCTTGCGGAAATAGGGAAGGATCTCGTCGAATGACCAGCCGGTCAGCCCGTTGGCTGCCCAGCGATCATAGTCGCCGCGGTTGCCGCGCACATAGGCCATTGCGTTGGTCGAGGACGAGCCGCCGATGACCTTGCCGCGGGCGCATTCAACGCTGCGTCCGCCGACGTTTTCTTCGGGCTCGCAGAAATACATCCAGTCATGACGGCGCTCGGTCAGGATCTTTCCCCAGCCGAGCGGGATGTGGATCATCGGATCACGATCCCAGCCGCCGGCCTCGAGCAACAGCACCGAGCAGTTCGGGTCGGCGCTCAAGCGGTTGGCAAGCACGCACCCCGCCGACCCGGCCCCGACAACAATGTAATCATAGCTTTCTGCGTGAGACATGATCTTCCTGCTTTCACCTGACGTCCGTTGACCGCGGACCATCAAGAAGGCTCGGAGGCCCCGACATGGCCGGGATCTCCATTTCTTGCCGGACGCTACGCGAGCAATCCGGCCTGACGGAGTGTCATCGTCCAGTGATCCCAGCCGCGGTCGATCTGAGCACCGACGAGCTTGCCTGCCGTCTCGATCTCGCCCGGGGAGAGGTACTTGATGTTGCCGATCTGCAATCCGGCCGTCTGCGCCTTGGCTTCCTGCTCGGTGTAGAAGGCGCGGAAGACGACTTCCCGGACCGAGCGGCCGACATTGACGACGCCATGACGGGCCATCAGGACCACCGGATAGTCACCGAGAGCTTCGGCGATGTCGGCGCAGACATCATGGCCGCCGCCGAACAGATCGGTGGCGTCGCCGTGCTTGTCACGGATTTCATAGACGGGAACCGCATCGCCGAGAAAGGCGCCCATGTGGGTTACGGGCCTGAGCGGCTGGTCCGTGAAGCAGTAGGGAAGCACGGCCGGCGAATGGCTGTGGAGCACGCAGTGGACGTCCGGCCTTGCCTTGTAGATTTCGCTGTGAATGTAGCGCTCGAGATAGGATGGCCGATTGTCCTCGGTTTCCCCTTCCATGTTGAAGCGCTGGATGTCGCCGGTCGTGATGTGACTGGGCGCAAGCTTCTGGGCGAGGAAAAAGCTCTGGGGGTCCTCGGGATCACGGGCGCTGATATGGCCGAACGGATCCAGTATGCCTTCGTGCAACAGGATTTTCGTGGCTGTTACCAGTTCTTCGAAGACAGTCTGCTGGGCAGGTGTGGTGGTGGTCATTTCTAAGGTCTCCCAAGCCGATGCGATCCCGGCGACTGTTCGTTGTGGTTGTCGCCGGGACCGTGCACTTCACTTGTTTTCGTAAAGGCCAACGACCCTGTTCTGTTCGATGATGTTGTCGGCGTACTTGGCGAGGAACTCTTCCCGGGTCGGTGTTCCTTCGACCTTGGTGTCGAGGGCGTAGACCCAGAAGTAGTAGTGGTGCTTGCCGTGACCCGCGGGCGGCTGCGGACCGTAGTACTGCATGTGGCCTGCGCCGTTCGGACCGACACGGTATTTTTCCTGGGCATCCGAGAGATCGGTCGCCGAGGTGTCGATGCCGTACACGGTCCAGTGGGTGAACCCCTGGGCCAACGGAGCGTCCGGATCGTGGCAGATCACCGCGAGTTCCTTGGCTTCCGCAGGCACGCCGCTGACGGTGAGCTTGGGCAGCACGTTGCCTTTGTCTCCGGCATGCTCGTCACGCAACATTCCGAGCGGTTCGAAGTCGGAGCTGGTGATTTTGAGGTCTTTGATGTTCAGGGGCATTGGATGCGTCCTTCCGTCTGGGATTTCGTGTTAGTTCGCGGTCGCGAGATCGGCGACCGTCTTGCCGCCCACGCGCTGGTGGACGCGGGAACCGGTCGCCACGGCGACACAGATGAGGATCTCATCCGGACGCGGGCCATCCGGCACCGAAAAGGTGATCGCATCATAATGCGACCGAATGTAGAGCTCGTCCTTGTGGGCGAGCGGGATGTCGATGGATGTCCCGGCCGAAGCCACCTTGGAGGCTGAAGATATCCAGGCCTCGCCGCCGCCGACCTGTTCGCGCAGCGGATTGCCGAAGGTGGTCGTTATGCAGGCCACGACGTGTTCCTGTTCGCCCCCGACGCCGGCGATGCCGCCCTTGCCATAGCTTTCGGCGGGCCGGCCGCCCAAAAGCGCCATCACGCGTTCGCCGAGAGCGTGGCCGATGGCGGCACTCGGGCCTGTCAGCGCCGAGAGGTCCGCCTGGTAGACGCCCGCGAAAGGATTGCGGATGATGACGCCGGCGGCGGCCTTCACGAGCGGCTCGCCTGGCTCACCGCCGTCGTGGCGGATTTCCTGGACTGAGGAGTACCAGCCACGCACCTCATAGTGCTTTTCAACTTCGGCCGAATGGTTCATTTTTGTCTCCTTGGGAACGCGCTGCAGGGGCGCGCGCAAGTGGTCTGACTGGATGTTGCTACTGGTTCTGCGGCCATGAATAGACGCGCTTGATCGGGTCGTAACGCGCGGCTTGCAAAGCCTCGTTGGTGAACATGTTGCCCTTCGACAGCGAGCGGTTGGCCGCATATTCACCGGAGAGATACTGGGTATGATCGGTGATCGGACGGATGCGCTTCTCCCAGGAGACAAGCGCGTCCTCGACTGACGAATTCTCGGCGACGTCCTGAGCCAGGCTGAAAGCGTTGACCATGGCGCAACCGGCGCCCTGGGCGAGCGCGGGGCACATGGCATGGGCTGAATCGCCGACCAGCGCCACCTTGCCCTTCACCCAGCTGTCGAGCTTGGTGGTCGCATACTTGTCGTAGCGGGCCTGCTGCAGCTTGGCTGCCTCGACGAGGCAGGGCTCGAGGAAGGGGAACATCTCGACCCACACATCGAGATCAAGCGGCACCTTCGACCCCCGCGGATCGGCGGCAGGCGCCATCAGACCGAGATAGAGCTCGTCCTTGTTGCAGGGCGAATACAGGATGCGCTGAACACGCGGCTCGAAGTTCCACATGTCGATCGTGTGGTCCCAGTTTGCCTCGTCCCCGAGCTTGTCCTTGAGACGCGGAACGATGAGACGAATGATGCCGTCGGTGGAGACCCAGCGATCCTGCTTGAAGCCGAGGGAGTCACGCACCTTGGAGCCGACACCGTCGGCGCCGACGATCAGATCGGCCTCGAGAACCTCACCCGACTGAAGGGTCAGGCGTCCGTCCGCTTCCGCGGAGACGGCTTCGGAATTCGTGCGGACAGTAACGCCGACTTCATGGGCCCGCTTGACGAGCGCATTGTGAAGATGTGCACGCGTCATGACACGCCAGGGCAGCCCATTGAAGGTTTCCTTGGACACCGACTCATTGTGCATCCAGGTCTCATAGGCCGGCGGCGTGTGGGTGCCGTGAAGCACGTCATTGAGCGCGTCAATGCCTTCGAGAACGCGCAGGCCATTGTGCCAGAGATAGATGCCGGCGCCGAAAGCGCGGAGCTCCGAATCCTTTTCGTGCAAAGTGACATCCCAGCCGTTCTGGCGAAGCGCGATTGCCGCCGTCAGGCCTGCAAATCCCGCCCCGGCGACCTGCGCACGAAGAACTTTTCCGGATGTCTTGTTTATATTCGCCATAGTCCAAATCCTGTTGCGTACTAATGAGACGGAAGACCGTCGTCAGGCATCGATGAAGTTGGTGATCGCCTTGAAGGTGATGTCGGGAGACACCTCGTTGACGTAGTGGTCGGCGCCGGGAACGACGACGACCGGAAGGTCGGGCCTCAGGCTGCTGGTCTTCGCCAGTGCCTGGGCAGAAACCAGCTTGCTCTCCCCTCCCCGCATCAACAACACCGGCCGGGAAACCTCCCGGTATGCCGGTGTCAGATCAGCGCGCAGTCCGGTGGCGATTTGCGCCATCGCGGAGGCAGACGCGAGCGGGCGCAGGCCGCCCTCGCCTGCCTGGTAGCCGGTTTCGGCGCGAATCCTGATGGCGGGCGCCGGAATGTTCGGATAGCGGCCGGCGAGATAGGCTTCCACCGCCTCCTGGTCCTTGAAAAGCTGATCGCCGGCATTGACGCGCGATTCCAGCGCGTCAAACACCTCATCCTCGATGTAAGGCGTGAAATCCATCGCCACGACGGAGCGCACCAGCTCAGGATATTTCGCCGCGGCCGTGACCGAATTGCGCGAGCCGAGCGAGTGACCGACCAGAATGGCCGGACCGCGATCGAGCTTCCTGATGAGCGCCGCGATGTCCGCGGCGAAATCGGCGGCTTCGTAGCCGCTCTCAGGCTTGTCGCTCAGCCCGTGGCCGCGCTGATCGACCGCAACCGTGTTGAAACGATCGGCAAACCGCAGCGCCAGCGGTGCAAGCGTGCCGGAATTGGCAGTGATGCCGTGGAAGAACAGCATCAGCGGGCCACTGCCGGCATCGCGCACGTTGAGCACAATGCGGCCGGTGTCGACACGCTGCATTTTTACATCCTGGGAGGAGGCATTCGCCGCCATGGTCAGAACCCCGTTTGGCTTTTCTTGTTGATCCGGATCATGACAGAAATGAAACAGGCGTCAAGCGGATTGTCAGACATTCTTTCAATCTTACTTGTTGACAGAGAGGGTGTTCCTGCTGTCAAATCCGCGCGTGGTCGCGTAGTAAATACGGGTTGTCGACCCCTGAAACGTGAGATCAAAATATGCCGACAGAGATGAATCTACGGATTTTGCCACGTACCGTGCAGCAGGAAACTGTCGACAAGTTGCGACTGGCAATTTTTTCGGGCGTGTTTGAGCCTGGAAGCCGGCTCATAGAAAGCCAGTTGTGCGTACAGCTCGGCATCAGCCGCCCCTCCCTGCGAGAGGCATTGCGCAGTCTCGCAGCAGAGCGCCTGATCGACCTTGTACCCAACCGCGGACCGTCGATTCCGGCGCTCACGTGGGAAGACATGACAGCAATCTACGAGGCGCGCGAACTTCTCGAAGTCGAGGCTGTCGGAAGATGCTCCAAGAGGATTCCCGAAGAACAACTGTCTGAGCTCAAGAGAGCTCTTTCAGCTTTCGCCGAGGCCGCCTCGAGCAACAACAGCCTTGCCCGGGTCACGACCGCAGCGGATTTCTATTCAATCATTCTTGCGAATTGCGGAAACCCCATTCTCGAAGAGATCCACCGTGGCCTGGTTGCCAGAATCAGCTTCTTCCGGGCGCGATCGATGTCTCTGGAAGGTCGCGCGCAACAGAGCCTTGCCGAAATGCAGCAAATTTACGAGGCCATCGCCGCCGGAGACGAGAAGGCGGCACGCAAGGCGTCCAGAAAGCACATCTTGAAGGCAATGGCAGCCGCCAAGGAATCCATGGAAAGCGCCAATTGACCTCCGCAGGGAAGCAAACGCAGACCGGATTCTGACCCGAGAAACCCTCAGAACACGGCCCGCCGTAGAGCGGCTTCCGACCGGCGCCGGCGCATCCTCTCGAAACCATCATGCGTTACAGGAAAAGATGATGAGCCACGGCCAAACCGGAGACGAACTGAACACTGACATAGCAATAATCGGCGGCGGCTCGGCGGGCTCGTTGCTCGCCGCACAATTGAGCCGGGATTCCGCACGCCGTGTCATCCTGATCGAAGCCGGAGACGAGGCGACCGACCCGGACATCTGGGACCCGGCCGCCTGGCCGGCACTTCAGGGCCGCAGCTACGACTGGGACTATGTGACCGAACCTCAGGCCGGCACGGCCGGCCGGGCTCACCACTGGGCCCGCGGCCGTCTTGTCGGGGGATCGAGTTGCCTGCACGCCATGGGATATATGCGGGGCCACCCCGATGATTTCGCCCCCTGGGCCGAGGCGACCGGCGATGCGCGCTGGAGCTGGGACGGCCTGCTGCCGGCTTTTGAAGCCAACGAGGATCATGAGATCGAGGGGCGCGACAAGGGCCCTCTCACGGTTCACCGGACCGACGCAGAGGCGAGCCCGTTGACGCATGCCTTCATCGCCGCCGGTGCCAATCTCGGCCTGCCGCGGATAAAGGGCCACAACGAGGGCGTGATGATCGGCGTTACGCCGAATTCGATGAACATCCGCGACGGCAAGCGGGTGATGGTGGCCGATGCCTGGCTGACACCGGAAGTGCGCGCGCGGAAGAACCTGACCATCATGACCGGCGCACTGGTTCGCCGCCTTGCGCTGACCGGCAACGCCGTCAGGCACATCGAAATCAAAGGTCGCAATGGCGTTGTCCTCATCAAGGCGGAGAAGGTGCTCCTGTGTGCAGGATCGCTGGAAAGCCCGGCCTTGCTGATGCGTTCGGGCATCGGGCCGCGCGACGTGCTTGAGGCCGCTGGCGTCATGTGCCTCGTCGACATGCCCGAGATCGGCCGCAACCTGCAGGATCATCTCCTGGGGGCAGGAAACCTGTACTCGACGCGAAAGCATCTTCCGCCCTCGCGATTGCAGCATTCGGAGTCAATGGCCTACATGCGGGCTGGGAGCTTTTCAGAAGGCGGCCAGCCGGAGATCGTTGTGGGATGCGGGGTGGCCCCCATCGTCTCGGAACGTTTCGAAGCCCCTGCACCCGGGACGGCTTATTCCTTCCTGTTCGGCGTCACGCATCCGACGAGTCGCGGCACTCTGAAGATCACCGGCCCGGAGCCTGGCGACCGACTGATTATCGACCCCGCCTATCTGTCAACCGAACGGGACCGGGAGCTCTTTCGCGCAGCACTCGAAGCGGCCCGAACGATCGGGCAGTCTCCAGAACTGGCGGAATGGCGTGACCACGAGATCCTTCCTGGCCCGCTCGGGACCCGCGACGAGATCGACGCCTTCATTGCCAACGCGGCGATCACCCATCATCATCCGAGCGGAACCTGCCGGATGGGCAGAGACGAGCGAGCGCCTGTCGATGCCGATCTGAAGCTCAAGGCGCTCGACAATCTTTTCGTCGTGGACGCCTCCGTCATGCCAAACCTGACGGCAGGACCAATCCATGCGGCCGTCCTGGCAATCGCACAAAGCTTTGCCCGGACGATGCTCGACAACCAGAAGGAGGCTTGAGATGACCGACCGCCGCCCGGAATTCCAGACAGCACAGTTTGAAAAGGGGTTGAAGATCCGCCGCGAGGTTCTGGGCGACGCCTATGTCGACAGGTCGATCGCAGCGGCAGACGACGTGTCCGCACCTTTGCAGAAGCTGCTGACCGAATGGTGCTGGGGAGAGATCTGGAGCCGGCCCGGCCTCGAACGCAAGATGCGGAGTGTCCTGAACCTGGGCATGATCATGGCACTGAACCGTTCCGCGGAATTCAAACTCCACGTCCGCGGTGCGCTGAACAACGGCCTGACGCGAGAAGAAATCGTGGAAATCATTTTGCAGGGTGCGATTTATTGTGGTGCGCCGACGTCACTGGACGCCATGAGAACCGCCCAGGCGGTTTTCGCGGAGATCGACGGAGAGACTGAAACTCCATGACTTTCGGGCACCCGGCGTCGGAGCCAATTCATTCGACGGATGGGCCACCCAACGGCGGGACCGTGCGCCTGCGACGTTGATCAGGTCGAGATTTTCGTCTTCCGCCCTGCCGATGCCGACCGGTTCCGTCAACACTGGTTGGCCTAGAGCTTGTCGGGAGGTTCCCGGCCTGCGAAAAAGGCGTCCAGATTGTCGAGTGCCTTGAAACCCATGGCATCGCGCGTGCGAACCGTCGCACTTCCGACGTGGGGCATCATCACGATGTTTTCGTGCTCCGCGAAAGCCGGATTGCCGCCAGGCTCTGCGCGGAAGCAATCCAGCCCCGCTGCGGCCAGGTGGCCGGAGACGATCGCATCCACCAGCGCTGCCTCGTCGACCAGCGACCCACGGGCGGCATTGACCAGAACGCTGCCCCTTGGCAACTGGGCGAACCGTTCGGCGTTCATCATCCCTTCGGTCTCGGGGGTTGACGGGCAGTTGAGTGACAGGAAATCGGACACCGCCAGCAGGCCTTCAAGCGTGTCGTGATAGATTGCGCCCTCTTCCTGGTCCGGCTTCAGCCGGCGGCGGTTGTGGTAGTGGATTTCCATGTCAAATCCGCGCCCCTTGCGCGCGAGCGATCTGCCCACGCCCCCCATCCCGACAATGCCCAGCCGCGCACCCGTCACCTGCTTGCCGACCAGAAAAGCCGGCGACCAGAAATCCCAGTTGCCGGAGCGTACGATGCGATCACCGGCCACCCCGTGGCGAGCGGCGCTGAGCATCAGCATGAAGGCCAGTTCGGCCGTCGCATCGGCCAGCACACCGGGCGTGTTGGTGACGGCGATTCCGCGCGATTTCAATGCCTTCAGATCGCAATGGTCCGTTCCCACCGAGTGGTTCGCCACGATCTTGAGGCGCGGATGCAGCTTGGCGACGACATCGGCGGAGAAATGCTCCGAATGACACGGGATCATGCCATCGGCCTTGGCACTCATCGCTATGATTTCATCGGCAGTACCGGGAGTGTCGTCGTCCTTGCAGATGACGTCATAGTCGCGTTCGGCGCGTTCCAGAGTTGCGTCCGAAAGCCGCCGCGGGATCCAGATGACCGGCCTCGAACCGTCAGTCATTGGGCTTGTTCTTGCTGGACGTGGCAAAATCATAGCCGACCAGCGCCACTGTAAAGATGATCACCGCCACCAGATCGGGGCTTGGCACCTCGAATGCCAGGATGCCGACAAAGCCGCAGAATGTGACGAACGCAAGGAGGGCAAGAACTCTGTTCATGGTGCACCTTTTTTCCTGAATTTCATTGATCCGCCCACTCGAAGAGCCAGCGGGCGGCACGCAGGAGACGCCCGTCATTGCCATGCGGTCCGATCAGTTGCACGCCCATGGGAAGGTCATTCGACCCCGCAAGCAGCGGAACCGTGACGGCCGGTGTGCCGCAAAAAGTCCACAGCCCATTGAAGACGGGATCGCCTGTCGAGCCAAGCCCTTTCGGCGCTTGTCCGGTCGCGGCCGGGCAGATGATCGCGTCGCAGCGCTCGAAAATCTCCTCAAGGCCGGCGTTCAGAACGGTCTTCAGATCCCGTGCCGAGATGTAGTCGCGCGCCAGGACGCTGTTTCCCTCCTCGATCGCGGCACGGACCTCGGCACTGAGTTGATCCTTCGCCTTGTGCCAGTAATGGTGATAATTGCGCGCCAACTCCGCGAAATGGATCCGTTGCCTGGCCGCCAGAGCGTCGTTGAACAATGGCGGCAAATCGATGTGGAAGGCCCCCTCGCCCAGCGCATCGGCCAACTCTGCGAACGCATCCCTGGTCTCCTGGTCGGCCTTCTCCCAGCCTGGCACCCTCGCGAAGGCAAAGACGGGCTTGAGCGGAGGCGCAGACCCGGCAATCTGATAAAGTCTCGGATGCGGCGCGAGCGCCGTGTCGCCATCTTCGACATCATGGCCATAGAGGACTTCGGCAAGGATCGCAGCCCCCGTCGGGTCGGCCGCAAAAACGCCGATCGTATCGAGACTGGGCGCTTGCGGGAGGACACCCCTGCGGGGAATCGCGCCGAATGTCGGCTTGAATCCGGTCACACCGCAAAACGATGCGGGCCGGATCACCGAGCCGCCGGTCTGTGTCCCGATGGCGAGCGGCACCATGCCGTCAGCGACGGCGGCCGCCGACCCTGCGGAAGAGCCCCCCGGCGTATGCTCGGGATTGCGCGGGTTGCGGGTCCTGGCTGGATGCATGAAGGCGAGTTCGGTGGTGACCGTCTTGCCCATGATGATGGCGCCCGCGGCCTTCAGCCGTTCGACCACATACGCATCACGCCGCGGTTTTCCGGTCGCGCCCGGCGCAAAGCCGTTCCCTGTGGGCATGCCCTTGACATCGATGATGTCCTTGATGCCCACCGGCAGGCCGTGCAGCGGACCCAGGGGCCGCCCCGAAATGCGGTAGGCATCTATTGCTTTTGCCTGCTGGCGCACATAGTCGGCGTCAAACCAGGCCCAGGCCTGCACTTCGTTCTCCCGTGCCTCGATCCGGCCCATACAGTCCTCGGCCAGATCAACGGCGCTCACCGCACCCGAGGCGAGGCGGTCGCGCAGTTCGGCGACGGGAAGCGTTCTAATCCCCGCCGCGGGCGATGTTTTCGGTCTAGCCGCCATAGAACAGGTTCGGCAGGTAGAAGACGATATCCGGGAAGACATACATCAGGACCATCGACACGATCACGCAGAACAGGAACGGCATCACGCCGGCAAAGATCTGCGTCAATCGCACCTCGGGTGGCGCTATCCCCTTGAGATAGTAGGCCGACATCGCCATTGGCGGGGTCAGGAAGCTCGTTTGCAGGTTGAGCGCGACCAGAATGCCGAAGAACAGGGGATCGATATTGAAGATCGCCAGAAGCGGCAGGAAGATCGGCACGAAGATGATGATGATCTCCGACCATTCCAGCGGCCAGCCCAACAGGAAGATGATCAACTGCGCCAGGATGAGGAACTGCAGCGGCGTGAGATCCATCCCCTGGACGAACTCCGATATGACATGCTCGCCGCCCAGATAGGAGAACACGGCCGAGAATGTGTAGGAGCCGACGAAGAGCCAGCACACCATGGCCGTGGTGCGCACCGTCAGATAGACGCTTTCACGCATCCTCTGCCAGGTCATGGCCCGGTAGATGAAAGCCAGCACGATGCCGCCCAGGGCGCCGATCGAGGCGGCCTCGGTCGGTGTCGCCAGACCGAACAGGATCGAGCCCAGCACGGCCAGGATGAGAAATGCCAGCGGCAGGAAGGATGTCACGATCATCAGGAGAAGCTTGCCCATCGGAACGTCGGGCACTTCGTCGGCCGAGGGCCGCGGCGCCGATGACGGCTGCAGGATGGATCTGCTGATGATGTAGACGAGATAAAGGCCAACGAGCGTGAGGCCCGGCAGCAGTGCCGCCGCATAGAGCCGGACGATCGAGACATTGGTGGCCGCCGCATAGACGATCAGCATGATCGATGGCGGGATCAGGATGCCGAGCGTTCCGCCGGCGCAGATGATGCCGCTTGCGAAGGACGGGTTGTAACGGGCCTTGAGCATCGCCGGAAGCGCCAGCAGACCCATCAGGGTGACCACCGCACCGACGATGCCGGTCGCCGTGGCAAACAGCGCACACGTGATGAGTGCTGCGACGCCCATGGATCCGGGGATGTTCTTGGAGGCGATGTTGAGCGTCGTAAAAAGCCGGTCAACGATGTTCGAACGTTCGACGATATAGCCCATGAACAGGAACAGCGGCACGGCGGTGAGCACCTCGTTGGACATCACCGTGAAGGTCTGGTTGATGAACAGGTCGAAGATGCGGTTGTTGTAGAACCCCTCGAGCCAGAGCGAGAAGGACTCCCAGGACGTCGCGGTCTCATCGAGACGGTTGAAACCGCGCCACATGCGGCCTTCGTCGAAATAGGCGTAGTAGCCGAAACCGATGCCCATCGCCATCAACGTGAATGCGATCGGAAAACCCAGAAAAACGAAGACGATGAACAGGCCCAGCATCAGCAGGGCAACTTGCGGATCGGTCATGGAGTGTGCCCTTTTTCAGCCTGGTTGACGGCCCGCATCATCAGGTCCTCGGTTTCGAAGACATCCTCTTCCGCTTCGATCCACCGGTTGGTGCGCATGGCGATGATGCAGCGGCAGAGCTGCGCAAGCCCCTGGATGAACAGCAGGATACCGGCAGCGACCATCACTGTCTTGAACTGATAGATCGGAATGCCGGCAGGACTGTTCACCGAGACTTCGCCGTAGCCCCAGGAACGCGAGGCATATTTCCACCCCGACAGGATGAGCGCCGTCACACCGGGAAAAAAGAAGATGATGTAGAGTACGAAGTCGATCTTCGCCTGATTCTTTGGCTGCCAGAGCCGGTACAGAAAATCACCGCGGACGTGGCCGCCGCGCGAAAGTGTGTATGCACCGCCCATCATGAACAGCGTGCCGTACATGATGAACGAAACATCAAGGGCCCACGCTGTCGGATTGTTCAGAACGTAGCGGACGAAAACTTCATACCCCGTACCCACCGCCATGAGGACAATCAGCCAGGCGAAAGCCTTGCCGAACCAGGCGGACAGGTTGTCGGCGAAACGGATAAATCCGATCATCGTGAACCCACCATCTTTGAAAAGCCCCGGCGCTTGATGCGCCGGGGACCAGATTCAACGTCCGAAGACTGCGATTACAACGCAAGCTTGCCCGGGAAATAGTGCTCATAGGCGAGCGCATAGTCGGGCGAGTTCATGAGTTCGTAGTAGGACACGCGCTCGACCCAGGCACGCTGGCTGTCGAGTGTCTTCTTCATGAACGGATCAGCTTCCAGCTCGGGGATCAGTTCGTCCCAGGCCTTCAGCTGAGCATCGAGAATGTCCTTTGAGGTCCGGTGCACGGTCACGCCGTCCTCATTGGCCAGAGTCTGCAGGTCCGCAGAGTAGCGGTCCATGGCCTTCGCGGTGTTCGCGGTGGACGTAGCCTCAACCGCGTATTTCAGGATCGCCTGCAGATCCGGGTCAAGATCCTGCAGAAACGACCGCGAGAACAGGAACTCGAAGCTCTCCGACGCCTGGTGGTAGGATGACAGGTAGTAGTTCTTGGCAACATCCTGCGCGCCGAAATCGCGGTCGGACGACGGGTTGTTGAACTCGAACGCGTCGATCACGCCGCGCTCCATGGCCGGCACGATTTCACCGCCGGGAAGCTGTGCGACCGACATGCCCATTTTGGCCATCAGGTCGGCCGCAAGGCCCACCGTGCGGTACTTGAAGCCGTTGAGATCGCCGACCGTGTTGACCTCGCCCTTGAACCAGCCGAACGGCTGGGCGAACATCGGAAACCCGAGGTAGCCCTGGATGTCGAGACCCATGATGTCCTGCGTCAGTTCATCATAGAGTTCCTGGCCGCCACCGGCGTAGAACCACGAGAGCATGGTGGTTGCCGAACCGCCGAAGACCGGCCCGGTGCCGAACAGGGACGCGGCCTTGTTCTTGCCGTACCAGTAGACCGGCACGGAGTGCGCGGCGTCCAGCACGCCGTCATTGACGGCATCAAGCACCTGGAATGCGCCCACGACAGCGCCGGCGGGCAGGACGTCGACCTTCAGGCGGCCGCCGGACATCTCGTCAACGCGCGTTGCATAATCCTTGGCGAATTCATCCCAGATGTTGGCTGCGCCCCAAGAGGTCTGCATCTTGACGACAATCGGAGCCTGGGCAAGCACTGCAGGGGCAGCGAGCGCACTGCCCGCTACGGCGCCGCCGGCAACGGCGGTCTTTGTCAGAAACGAACGACGGTTGATCTTGGATTCATTGGTCAATTGTATTCCTCCCTTTGCACGTCCTCACATGCTGAAAAACATTCGATCTTCGTAAGAATTCACGAACATTTGCCCTGTCCGCACACAGAAAAGGCGCGGCGGCTCCCTAGTCCTAGCAACCTTTGACTGATTTCGGCAATAGCGTTTGTGGCAAAGCTCTTTGTACGCAGCGGAAACATCGCCTTGATATGCCCCGACAAATCGGGGCCGGCATGGCAACCGGCAACACAGTCAAGGATGCGCGGCCAGATGGCTTGAGCCCCAGAAACCGTCCGGCGACCGTCGAAGCAGAGCCACCCCCTCGCCGGCTGTTCATCCACCGCCGTGAGCGGGCAACACCGCCAGCCAGCCGAGGACGCCCCGGATGACAGCCGTCCCCGTCATGACAACGGACGGCCGCCTCTCCCGCAATCTCGTTTGCTACCAATGGCTTGATGCCAAAACTTCAACTGCATTGCACTTGACTCGGTGCACGCGCCCGAGCGTGTGCGTTTGTCCCGTCGGTTGCGGACAGTTTCTCAGTCGCACATCAAGTTTGAGCCCTAACGCTCGCAATCGAAAGTGCTCAATAAAAATAATAGTCGTTCGCATCGAAAACGGTCTCGCCGATCAGTGTGGCGATGACATTGTACTCGTTGCCGTTGACGCCGGTGTAGACCAGTTCCGAGGTGTTTGGATTGAGCTGAATCCTGCTCTCGTTGGTGCCGAAGATGTCGGACGAGAGTGCGATCTGGTCAAGGCCGCGCTCGAAATCGCCGACGATGTCGGCATTGGCGGCGATCGGGGCCTGATCGAAGACGAAGTTGTCGCGCACCCCGTCGCCGTTCGGGTCGCCGGCCCCGCCGTAAAGCGTGTCGTTGCCGGTGAAGCCATAGAGGTTGTCGGTGCCCAGATTGCCGAGCAGCACGTTGTTTTCGCTGTTGCCGAAGAGCGTGTCGTTCCGGACCGAGGTTTGCAGGCCCTCGATGGATACAAAAACATCTCCGATCGCCGCCACGCCGGTATTCAGACTGGAATATTGCGATTGGAGATAAACGCGGATGTCGTCGGGATAGGCGGCATCGTCGTAGCGGACATAGTCGAAGCCCTCGCCGCCGTCGAGGTAGTCGGCACCCAGTCCGCCGGCGATCGAATCCGAGCCGCCTTGGCCATAGATGTAGTTCGGATTGTCGTCGCCGAAGCCGTAGTCATTGTGCGCAGAGAGAATCAGACCCTCGATCCCTATCAGAGTATCACCGGCGGCCTCTCCGGAATTCGGACGGTCGTTTGCGAGGTAGACAGCCACCGCTGTCGTCGCATTGTCGTAGCGTGCAAAATCAACACCCGTTCCGCCATTCAGTATGTCCCCACCCAAGCCGCCAAACAGGCTGTCATTTCCGCCACCGCCTTGGATGTTATTGGCAGCCTGGTTCCCGACGATGGTGTCATTGCCACTTCCGGTGACCACATTCTCGATCAACGAACGGGTGTCCCCTTGATACAGATAGGCATTTGCCAGATTTCCGCGCGCGAAAATGGCGTCTGCCCCCTGCCCGTTGTTCAGGTTGGCAAGCTGAGACGTCGAAAACGTGCTCCATCCGCCCGGATTTAGATCGATTGTCTGGTTGTTTGAGTGGTTGCTGAAATCATACGTATCAATCCCGCCGCCATCCCACATTGTGGCAAGGATGCTGCCGCGGTAGGACGCACCGAACCCGAAGCCGTCGATCGTCAACTCTCCGGTGGTTGGATCGAACCTGTAGGTCGTGTTTCCCGCATTCGCGTTGAAATTCGCTCCATACATATGCTGAATCGCAGCAACATCGTTGAGCATGTAGGTCCACGGATAGTCGGCTGATCCAATCGCGCCATTGCCGAGCGTCTGACCCACGAACTGGCTGTAGGTCATGACACTGAATTCCTGCGAATTCTCATTGGCCGGCAGTTCGGGGCTTGAAAGTTGACCATTCGTACCCGAAACAACCTGCGTGATATGGCCATGCGACAGCCCGATGGCGTGGCCCATCTCGTGCAACAAACCCGCCGCATACTGAAACGATCCAAGCAGAGGCTCGGTGTAGTTCCCGTTGCTGAACCAGTTGTCGCCGTAAGAGTAGGATGGGAAACGGTAGTAATCCGGAGGTACTGCTTCGGCGCTGGACCTTGGCAGTGTTGGGCCAAAACCCGGGAAATGGGGGCCTTCTCCACCGCCGGAATCCAGTATCCCGGATTGTGCAAACCTGATGTTTGCCGCGCCGGGAACTGTGGTCTCGGTAAATGTCAGGTTGCTGAATGCGGTCAGATTGTTAAGCGCAAAGGCTTCGATCTGCTGCTGCTGGGTTGGGGTAAACGGCGTGAAGTCATCAATTCGAGTGTATCCGAAATACTCGTTTACAGATTGCGGGAAACTGTATGTCAGGTTCGGTGACGCCCACTGCCAGCCCCATAAAATTCCGTCAATACTTGCGTTGCCTGTAAAGGATGTCGTGGCCGGGCCATTGAATTGGGTCTGAGGCATGGGGCTTTCTCTCAGTCTTCACGGCGCCTACTATTCGCGTTTAATCAGATGTTAATTTTTAAGACGAATGGAAGTCAAGACAGTCCAGCTTTTATCTAAATCCGGGCACTTGCCATACAACTACGGTGTTGAATGCCGCAACGCGATAGTTCCGGTGACGGAGACTTTGGGTGCGGGTGCTACCTCCTTGATGGAGAACCATGAATTACGTGCCAACTCTGCAATTGAGAGCCATACGATGGGCCTGCGCATCAACCATTCGCCGCAGGCGAACCCGTCGCTGTCAATCATTTGAGAAAAAGCCGGGAGTGATCGATCACCAATGCCTATCAGGCATAAAAGGGTGGCAACTCGACCAGAGTCACAATTGGTGACACGCCTATCTCCAAACCCGTGGTGACCTGTGACGAGCACGAAATGTCAGTAGAAATAATAGTCGCTCGCATCGAAGACTGTTTCGCCGGTCAGCGTGGCGATGACGTTGTACTCGTTGCCGCTGACGCCGGTGTAGACCAGTTCCGAGGTGTTCGGGTTGAGCTGTATGCGGCTCTCATCAGTGCCGAAAATATCGGAAGACAGCGCGATCTGGTCGAGCCCGCGTTCAAAGTCGCCGACGATGTCGGCATTGGCGGCGATCGGGGCCTGGTCGAAGACGAAGTTGTCGCGCACGCCGTCGCCGTTCGGATCGCCGGCCCCGCCGTAGAGCGTGTCGTTGCCGGTGAAGCCGTAGAGATTGTCGGTCCCGCCATTGCCGAGCAGAATATTGTCCTCGCTGTTGCCGAAGAGCGTGTCGTTGCCCACTGATCCCTGAAGCCCTTCGATCGAGACGAAGGTGTCGCCGATGGCGGCCA
The DNA here is from genome assembly GCA_965233445.1 of Hoeflea sp. GTDB lineage: Bacteria > Pseudomonadota > Alphaproteobacteria > Rhizobiales > Rhizobiaceae > Hoeflea. The sequence continues at coordinate 2,295,427 of OZ247491.1, read as the reverse complement.
CGCCGGTGTTCAAGTTGGAATATTGCGCCTGAAGATAGACCCGGATGTCGTCGGGATAGGCGGCATCGTCGTAGCGGACGTAGTCAAAGCCCTCGCCACCGTCGAGATGGTCGGCGCCCAGACCTCCGGCGATCGAATCCGAGCCGCCTTGCCCATAGATGTAGTTCGGATTGTCGTCGCCGAAGGCATAGTCGTTGTGCGCCGAGAGGTAGAGCCCCTCGATGTCGGTGAAGGTGTCGCCGGCAGCCTCTCCGGAGTTCGGCCGGTCGTTGGCGAGATAGACGGCAACCGCAGATGCTGCGTCATCGTACCGCGCAAAGTCGGTGCCGGTGCCGCCATCAATTTCGTCGGCGCCGAGGCCGCCGTGAAGATGGTCGTCGCCATCGCCACCTTTGATCACATCGCGCGCCGAGGAACCGATGATGGTTTCATCATCCCCGTCACCTTCGACCACCATGAAATAATTGTCTTCCGAGAAGTAGTTCTGCCGATTGAGACCCGACAGATCCAGATCGGTCGCCGTGTCCATGAAGATGCGCACATGGACGTCGGCTCCTTGACCGACTGCATGTATGGCACTGAAGTTTGCCGTGAACTGGTCGGCATCGATGCTGATTTCGCTCGGCCTGTCGTTCTGGATGCGCAACAACTCAAGACCGTTGAGAACCAGTCCGCGCAGATCGAGCGATCCGGCGCTGCTCACTGCGAAACCGGTCAGGAGCGTGTCGAATTCGGAGCCGCCGTCGAGAACGCTTCCATCGGCCAATGAGTCATCGAACAAAGTGATCGTGTCGTTGCCGGCATCCCCGTAAATGTTGACAAGGCCCGAAGCAACCATGAAGCGATCGTTGCCACCACCCCCGCGACACGTCCAGTCTCCGCTGAACGATAAGATGTAATCACCTTGCTGCGAACCGATGAAGGCCTCGAAGCCGTTGGCAGTGTCGCCTTCGGCATCGCCGCCGCTGAAACTTCCTGAATGCAGGTTCAGGGTCACGGCCTCGCTGGAACCGGCGTAGCTGAGCGTGTCGAAGCCCTTGCCGCCCTCAAGGGTGTTGGCGAGGCCGTTGGCAGTGATGAGGTTGTCTTCATCGCTTCCGTTCACATTCTCGATGTTCTGGAGAAGAACCTCGGTATCCGGAGCCCCGGCAATTCCGGTCGACAGGTTGACGTCCCATGCAAAGCCGGAATCCGCGACGCTGAATGTGTCCGTTCCGTCACCGCCATCAATGGTGTAGGCGCCGCCGAAATCGTCCCACACGAAGGTGTCGTCACCGCTTCCGGTTATGAAACCGTCCATGGCATTGAAGGAATCCACGACAACGCCGTTGACCGCAATGTCACCGCGCTGGAGGTCCAGCAGGGTCAGAGTGAACTGATCGGAAGTGGGCGTGACGTCGAGTGTCGGCATTCTTATCTCCATGGGCAGATGTTCGCGATCGGGGCCGGAAACGCGGCCCTGACCGGTGTGTCGACGAGGGTAAAAAAAAGGGGGCGATTGGGGGACTTGCTCGGGACCGGTCCGGCTGTCGCACCGCGCCGGGAGCCGCCTCCACTACGTCAGCAGAATTCAGTTCCGAAAAGAACTCTCCCTGCATGGGTGGAGTTGCGTGGCGCCTGCTCACGCGCGATACGACAACCAGCTGGCAAATATCAGTTTTTCACAACAATGCTCCCTCATTTCCTGAGAGGAAGAATACTCGGCGGCTGACGAAAAAAATCACCCATATGGGTTAAGGCAGCCAATAAATGCAGCTGGTTCACCGAGACGCATCGGGCACTGCCAAGCAGGCGTACAGCCCCGGGATCGTCGGCAACGTGTCTCGCTCTGAAGGCCTGGAGGATCGCTGGAGCGGCTCACAAGCGGAAATGGCTCCGCAGAGGGTCTATGAGCGGAGTGCACCCCTATGCAGTCGATCGGGCGACAGACGCGGCACGGCCACGCGTCCCTTGATCTCGATCAGATTGAACCAGCTCATTCAGCACCTCCCCGACAATAGGCGGATTCACACGGAAGCCGTCTTTGAAGTTGGGCTTAAGAGATCTCGGCGCAATCCCTTATCGGGCTCCCTCACAGCAGAAGGCCATGTTACATAGCAAGTCCCGAACGAGATGTTTTTCAGCCCAGAGAACGGGATAGGATGACTGCATGACGGAAAGCATCAACGTGCAGCGAGCAACCGAAGATTCACGCGCCGCCCTGATCGACAAGATCTACCAGGTCGTTCTGGCTCCCAATTGCTACGACTCATTCATGGAGGAGTGGCGCCATCACATCGATGAGCGGATCGCCCAGCTCCAGGAAATGCGGGACGCCGAGGCGATATCCGATCCGGTTCTCGAAACACACTTCGATCGTGCATTCGACATACTGGAGCGGCTCGGCCGAGGCGCAGCGTCCGCAAGCGAAACTGGCGATGCCGCGCCTAAGTCCCACGTCCTCGTGAGCAGAGACGGGACGGTGCAGGCGGCCGGCGGTGCTCGGGGACTGTTCAGGGACACCTCCCAGTTTTCGGATCTTGAGCCATTCTTTGCCCTCGACAGCTGGTCACGGCTGTCGTCAATCTATGCCGATCTTCGCAGAGCCCCTCAGGCGGGACGAATGCTTGTACTGACACTCCAGAGAGCCGAGCCGGAGCAAATGGCGACCGCATTCTGGACCGCGAGAACCGTCCGCGACGAAGTATCCGGCGGCATTGCCCTTCGGCTTGAACCGCTTGCGCCGGGGTGGGGCAACCGGATTGACGCCCTACTTGCGAAATCCTTCCATCTGACCGACCGCGAACTCAACCTGGTTCGCGGGCTCGCAGAAGGGCATTCACTGCAAGCGTTATCGGCGACCACGGGTCGATCGCTGAACACTTTGCGCAGCCAGCTGAAGTCTGCTTTCCAGAAGACCGGAACCAATACCCAGGCCGACCTCGTCCGCCTGGTGAGCACGCTCTCTGGATCAAAGGTTGACCTGCCGGCCCAGCCCGCAGGTCAGCAGGACGAAGTGGTGACCGGGCGCCTGGTATGGTCCACAATGGCGGACGGACGTGCGGTGCCCGTGCACCTGATCGGCCCCGATACGGGTATTCCGGTCATCTTCATCCACGGCATGCTCGACGGCATTGCCATCACGAGCAAAATCCACCACCTCTTATCTCAATACGGAATCCGGATAATAGCGCCCGAGCGTCCCAATTTCGGTCAGGCGGATTCCGCTTCGCGCCTCAAGACAGCGCCGGAGGAATTCGCAGGCGATACCGCCGCGCTAATCCGCGACATGGGGCTTGAAGACTGCTTGCTCCTTGGACACATGGCCGGGTCACTTTATGCTTTTGCCGCGGCTGGCGCTGCAAGCCAGCAGGTTCGTGGCATCGTGTCGGTGGCGGGCGGTGTCCCGATCCGATCCGTTCGTCAATTGGCTTTGATGACGCCACGTCAGCGTACGGTTGCCTATACCGCACGGTTCGCACCCAAGTTGCTTCCAACGGTGATACGCGCCGGCATTGCGCAAATCGACAGCAACGATCCGAACGCTTTCATGAAGGCTCTCTATCCGGAAGGCTGCAAGGACCGGACAGTTGTGGCCGACCCCCACATCGCTGCTGCAATCCTGGATGGCTACCGTTTCGCAGTGGCGCAAGGGCACCGTGCTTTCGAGATCGATTCCTACCACGTCACCCGTGATTGGAGCCCGCTGGTCCGGAAATCTCTCTGTCCTGCGCTCATTCTTCACGGCGCGCATGATCCGGTGGTCAACATCTCAACCGTCAGGGAGTTCGCAGATTCACTTGGCAAGCGGGCCACATTGCAGGTTTTCGACGATTGCGGTCAGTTGGTGTTCTATCAGAAGCCGGAACAGGTCCTGGCGTCGATCCTGGAATTCTGGAAACAAGCCGTGTGACGCAACCTCCGCAGACGCCGATGTGTGACGCGTAGGGGAGCGCCGAGATGCAAACTGTACGAACGGCCCAGAACGGGGCCTCGACTGCTAGAGCAATCAGTTCTTGAGTTTTCCGACCATGAAAACGGTACTTCCTACTGTGGGCGTCAATTGGAATGGCGGCAAGACCTCCATATGCGCGATCTCGTAGCCCGTGGCCGCGAATGCATCTGCATAATTGTGATGCGTGAGATAGCGGCCGCGTGCCAGGGCTTGCGTTGCCATCATGTCAAACGTTTCGTAGCGCAACTTCAAATGATTGAAACCGTAGAATTCGATCAAAGCGATATAGTTCACTCCCGCGGCAGCGCACCGTTCGTACATTTCCCGCAGCCCGGCCGGATAGAAAAATGGAGCAGTTCGCACATGAAGCAGCATTGATGGATGAGAAACAGCATCAGCATTCTTGGTAAGCCAGTCGTTCACGTCGCCAGCAACAAAATCGAGATTGGGTAAGCGATACCCCAGGTCGTTGTTGATCTTGAGCACCGCTTGCCTGTCGATTCCAGTAAACGCACAAGAAGGGTAACGGTTTGCCAAACGGGCGAGCGGTTCGGCACACATGGTGCCCACCTCAATCAATTGTGCCGGCTTTATTTGATTGTCATCAATGAACCGCCCCACATATTCAGGGATAACCTCATCAAGAATTCCCTCGCCATGCTGAAAACGGCTGTAGCGATTGAAATGATACCAGTACGTCCACCAGGTCGAGTGCGCAAAGTCGTCGGTATAAACGTCATCTCCGGTTGAAGGAAAATGCTGGCCGGCCGCCGTAGCGTCCTGGACGACACGATCAAACTCGGCCAAAGGACTTAGAAGAGCAGCATTCTCTTCTGCATAACGGAGCTTAACACGCCCGAAGGTCTCGTTTGCAACCTCCGTCTCGCCAGCGGAAAATTGAGCACTTGCCAGTCCGATATGAAGTCTTACGGAATCTGCAAATTGCTCTATTCCTTGGCGAAACGCAGCGATAGCTTCATCTTTGCTACCGTTCGCGAGGCATGCCATCCCCTGAAGCAAAAACGCACGTTCGCTCGGGTGATTTTTGGCACACCTACCGAACGCCATCGCCGCTCCGACAAGATTGCCGTTTCCATAACGATACGCACCGAGCCCGAGAAGATAGAGTTCATCATCGCCCATCGTGTTCGCGAATATAGGATGTTCAAGCAGTTTGGCGAATTCGGGTTCCCGAACAAAGATGTCAATCAACTCATTGGTGATGGCCGATTTTTCAGCAGCACCGACCGCCAGATAATGACGCCTCAGTTCTTCGAACTCACTGTGCGACAGGACATGCCGATCGTAGCCACGCTTCAGGTGGGCAGGCTCAGTTCGAAGCAAATCAGCTGGTGTAATCCCCGGATCAAAACGCTTCTCTGAAAATGTACGGCCTGCCAGCGCGTATATTGCAACACGGATTTCCTCTCTCGCTGATGCATCATCCTGCGGGGTGGAGTTCCATAGAGCTCGCGCCCAAAGAGAAACTGCATTCGCGTAAAGCTCAGCCGTCCCGGCTTCTACTGCGGCGCGATAGCCCTCCGGCGATCCGAGCTTCATGTACTCTATTATTTCCTCAACCCATTTGGCCGGATCCAGGCCGATCCCATTGAAAACAGGGCTTCCTTCTTTCTCGAGAAGCGTTGCCCGTCGCAATCTCAGCCAATCAAAAGGGTTTCGCATGCTGGGGAGTTTCCTTTCACGACAGCGAGTCGGGGAGAACCTTCGGCACTTTTGCCGAAGGAGACGCGCTTCGTTTACCAGATACTCTGCCGCCGCGCAGCATCAATTCGGCTGTCGGTCTTCCTTGTTCCGGTACGGATAGAACACGCGACTTCTCGAACAATCATCTGACCAACGCTTCGGCATGAAGCCGTTCAATGAAGCTAGTAGAAATAAAAATCGCTCGCATCGAAGACGGTCTCGCCGATCAGTGTGGCGATGACGTTGTACTCGTTGCCGTTGACGCCGGTGTAGACCAGTTCGGAGGTGTTCGGATTGAGCTGGATCCGGCTCTCATCGGTGCCGAAGATGTCGGTAGACAGCGCGATCTGGTCGAGGCCGCGTTCGAAGTCGCCGACGATGTCGGCGTTTGCGGCGATCGGGGCCTGGTCGAAGACGAAGTTGTCGCGCACGCCGTCGCCGTTCGGATCGCCGGCCCCGCCGTAAAGCGTGTCGTTGCCGGTGAAGCCGTAGAGATTGTCGGTGCCCAGATTGCCGAGCAGGATGTTGTTCTCGCTGTTGCCGAACAGCGTGTCGTTGCGGACCGAGGTCTGCAGCCCCTCGATCGAGACGAAGATGTCGCCGATTGCCGCTACGCCCGTGTTCAAGTTCGAGTACTGCGACTGCAGGTAGACGCGGATGTCGTCGGGATAGGCGGCATCGTCGTAGCGCACATAGTCGAAGCCCTCGCCGCCGTCGAGGTAATCCGCACCAAGTCCACCGGCGAGCGAATCCGATCCGCCCTGGCCGTAGATGTAGTTCGCACCGTCATCACCGAACCCGTAGTCATTGTGCGCAGAGAGAATCAAACCCTCGATATTGGCGAAAGTGTCGCCGGCAGCCTCGCCGGAGTTGGGCCGGTCGTTTGCGAGATAGACCGCAACGGCAGATGTCGCATCGTCGTAGCGGGCATAGTCGGTCCCCGTTCCACCATCCATCGCATCGGCGCCGATGCCGCCGTAGAGGTTGTCGTCACCGCCGCCGCCGTTGAGCGTGTCGGCGCCCTCCCCGCCATGGACCGTCTCATTGCCGGAACTTCCGTTGAAGACATCGTCGCCCCCGAGAAGGTGATAGACCCCCTGGCCGTTGGCCGCTGTGTAATTGTCCACCCCTTCGGTTCCGTCCACCCGCGCTCCGGCCGCCATTCCGAGCCGGCCCTCACCGGCTCCGACGGCGAGATAGTGCGCTAGCCCGGTCGCATAGGTTCCTGCTCCCACGAGGCTCGTCACATCGGCATTGCTGTTGAGGTAGAACAACTCGTTGAAGCCCGCGGCCCCCTGGGCTGCGGGGTTTAAGCCACCCGGGCCGGTCGAGACCCGGGCGGTCAGCGTCAGCGGGTCGTTCAGGAAATTCCCGTTCAGATCGAACGGGACGACGAACTCGATGCCGTTGGGAGTGACGACAGGCTGGTACTGGCGTCCGGCGAGCCAGGAATAATTGTCCGGGAACAGCTCCAGATTGGTGATCGCGGCAAAATGCCCGGTGCCGTCATTGAGCCAGATCGCAGGCGCGCTGTCTGCCTGCCCGCTCCCGAGATAGCGGGCTATCAGGTCGCCGAAACCGTCATTGTTGACGTCCGCAATATCGAGGAAGGAGAGGAAGTAGCCGATATTGGCCTGCGAGGTTTCGCCGGTCCTGAAGTGCTGCGCCGTTCCATCGGTGAAATTGCCCTGGCCGTCATTGATCAGAAGCTGGATCTCCCAGCCCTGGGCATTTGCGGAATCGGTGTAGACATTGAAGATGTCGAGGTCCCCGTCTCCGTCGATGTCCATGAGTTCGAGATCGTAGCTCGTGGACGCGGTGCCGAACTGGCCGGGCTGGGGAAGAGCATTCCTGCTCGCATCGCTGTAAAACCCGTTGCCGTCATTGAAATACACATAGGACGAGTGGGTCTGGCCGTTGGCCGTCTCACCGAACTTGCCGACAATCATGTCGAGCTTGTTGTCGCCGTTGACGTCCGCAAAATACACGCTGTCGTACCAGGCCGCGTTCCACGGGTCCCGGCCGTCTGAAGCCGTCATGCTCGCAGGCAGGCGGGAGCGGTCGAGCGTGAAGCTGCCGGTCCCGTCATTGATCATGAGGTACGGTGCGACATTCTGCGAGGCGACATTGCCGACATAGATATCGAGATCTCCATCCCCATCGATGTCTCCGGCCGCAGCGGTGTGGGAGAATTCGAACTGCTCGAAAGGAACCGGCGCCGGCGCCAGCCCCCCTGCCCCATCGGAGAGCAGCAGCAGGTTGGGCTCTCCCGGAAACGGAGAATAGTCATAGCCGTGTGCGGCGAAGAAGACATCGAGATCTCCGTCGCCGTTGAAATCGCCGGTCAGAATCCAGCGGGGCCAGACCGTCGCCGCGGCAGATGACGGCGCAAGCAGGCTGGTTGCAACGCTCAGCTGAAGATTGGCATCGATGTCGAATATCGCAGCCGGCCGCGCGGAATCGGCGCCGGAGTTGTGACCACCCAGAATGAACTCATCGTAGCCGTCACCATCGAGGTCGGCTGCGGAGAACCAGACGACCTGGAACTCGAACCCGGGATCGAAGGACTGCTGATTGTTGGAATTGATCTCATAGAGAGAGGAGAAATCGTAGGTCTTTGCCATCGCTTTTACTCAAGAATATCAGCAACCTGAAATATGTTGTGAGATTTTCGATGCAGGCAGATGCAGCCAAATTTTTCCGGGTGTCAAGCAGATAATTAAGGGTTGGTTATCGCAGCAATTGCCTCGCCGCCGCCTGCAAACGGCCCAGCACGTTGCCGGGCCTTGACTGCAGCCATCGGCATATCTGACGCATGTGAATGATGCCCGTCACACCAGCACACCGGTGCCGTTGGGTATGATCTACAGATCGAGGCCCACTCGCGTCGAGGCGCGGAAAACCGAAAAGACTACTGCCATAAACCGTTATCTATTATCTGAAGCCCCGTCCCCGTAGCAACCGGATCCTGTTTAAGCTCAGCAGTGCCGGCCACGGCAATTCCTCCGGGCCATCGTTGCTCAAGTCCCGAATGGCGGTGTCTCGAACAGTTGATGCGCCTGCACCCTTCAGTAAAAATAGTAATCGCTCGCATCGAAGACGGTTTCGCCGACCAGCGTGGCAATCACATTGTACTCGTTGCCGTTGACGCCGGTATAGACCAGTTCCCTTGTTCCCGCGTTGAACTGGATCCGGCTCTCGTTGGTGCCGAAGATGTCGGAAGACAGCGCGATCTGGTCGAGGCCGCGTTCGAAGTCACCGACGATGTCGGCGTTTGCCGCGATCGGGGCCTGGTCGAAGACGAAGTTGTCGCGCACGCCGTCGCCATTCGGGTCGCCGGCCCCGCCATAGAGCGTGTCGTTGCCGGTGAAGCCGTAGAGATTGTCGGTGCCCAGATTGCCCAGCAGGATGTTGTTTTCGCTGTTGCCGAACAGCGTGTCGTTCCGAACCGAGGTCTGCAGTCCCTCGATAGAGACGAAGGTGTCGCCGATGGCGGCCACGCCGGTGTTCAAGTTGGAGTACTGCGACTGCAGGTAGACGCGGATGTCGTCGGGATAGGCGGCATCGTCGTAGCGGACGTAGTCGAAGCCCTCGCCGCCGTCGAGATAGTCGGCGCCCAACCCGCCGGCAAGCGAATCCGATCCGCCCAGGCCGTAGATGTAGTTCGCACCGTCGTCGCCGAAGCCGTAGTCATTGTGCGCAGAGAGAATCAAACCCTCGATGTTGGCGAAGGTGTCGCCGGCGGCCTCTCCGGAGTTGGGACGGTCGTTGGCAAGATAGACTGCAACGGCAGATGCTGCGTTGTCATAGCGCGCATAGTCGAAGCCGCTGCCGCCGTCCAAGGCGTCAGCGCCGAGCCCGCCGAACAACATGTCATTGCCGCCGTTGCCAAACAGGCTGTTGGCGACGCTGTTGCCGTGAAGGGTGTCGTTGTTGCTTCCGCCCCGCGCGTTTTCGATGGTCACGCCGTAGGCGATTGCCAGATTGTTGACCGCGTTACCTCCACTGCCATTGCTCCCGATCGAGGAAAAACTGCCGGCGTTGAGATTGATGGTCGATGCGCGGGTCTGGTTCGAGGCATCGATCTCGTCGATGCCGCCTGCATCCCAGATGGTCTGCACGACAGCGGCATCCGGGGCGATCTGATAGGCGTTGTTGCCTGTCCGCGTGTTCATGTTCGCGCCGTAGAGATACTGAAGCGCGGCAACGTCATAGAGCATGAAATTGATCGGATTGACCGACATCGTCGGATGCGCCGTGTAGGACATCACCGAATATTGCTCGCTGTCGGTCCCGCCGGGCGCCAGAACATTTTCAAAGGTGTGGTCGAGGCCCAGACCATGGGCGAGTTCATGCAGCATGGTTGCGAAACCGCTGGTCCCCGGCGTCTGGTCCTGCATCGGTGCGAAGGCGGCATTGGTCAGATACACGTCGGCGTGGGTGTAATAGGTGTTCGTCGCCGGGTTGCCGATGATCGTCCAGCTGGTGCTCGCCAGACCCGCCGTGTACCCCAATGGAGAGCCGCCGAAATTGACGGTCCCGAATTCGATATCGGCGGTGCCGACTGCCGAATAGGTAAAGGTGACATTGGCAATTTCCGAAAGCAGCGCCATGGCGGCGATTGCGCCGGCCTGCTGCGAGGCGGAAAACGCCACGAACCCACCCGCCGGGGCACCACCCGGTGCAGAGGTCATCCAGTCGTAAGTGAGGGAGACCGCACCACCGACCGTGGTGGCCTGGGACCAGCTGTTGACCGGCGTCGTCGCCTGGCCGGAATCGCTCAGTACCGCATCGATATAGCCTTGCCCGCTGTAGACCTTTGCCATGTTTCACGCCCTCCCCGCATCGTGGCCGAGACCACGCGTTCCATTGAATGTCGCGCAGGTGACTGAACGCAAAACCCGGGTGGCGCGGATGGCTGACCACCCGCGACGGCACGCTGCACGGCAATCCTAGTCCAACCGAAGCAAATTCAGCAAGATCTAAACCAACGCAGGAACGCCGTCACATGACCTTCCGCATGTCAGCTCTCGCGGAAGGCTTTCCGGAAGCTGTCGCGGATCGGGCGGGTCAGATAGTCGATGAAGGTGCGATCCTCGGTCTGGATGAAGGCCTCCACCTGCATGCCGGGGTAAAGGCTGTCGAACACCGGCAACCGGCTGTCTTCCTCGCTCAGTTTCAGGCGCGCCAGATAATAGGGCTGCTGGGTCGCTTCATCGACCAGACGGTCGGCGGAAACAAACTGAACATAGGCGGTTGCGACCGGAGTGGTCTGACGGTTGAGCGCACTGAACATGATGGTCGCCTTCTTCTCCGGCGCGACGACATCGATGTCCTCGGGCCGAACCCTGGCCTCGATCAGCAACTCGGCGCCCTGGGGCAGGATTTCCATGAGATGCTGACCCGAGCGGATGATCTCGCCGAGCGTGTGAACGTTCATCTTGATGATCGTTCCGGAGGTCGGCGCCCTGACAACGATGCGCTCCAGCGTATCGGCAGCAGTGCTCAACTGGGCCTCGATGTCCTGGATATTGGCTCGGATCTGGACGAGGCTCGTCGAAGCCTCCTCCTGCCGGGTTGCCTTGACCACCTGTATCTGACGTTCGGTCTGGGCGATCTGCTGGCGGACCTTTGCAATGGCCGCGATGTTCCCGCCGCGATTGCCGAGCAGCGACGCCTGCGCCCGTTTCAGCGCCAGGAAACGCTCCTGGGTCGCCAGCCCCTCTTCGATCAGGCTCGAGATCGACTGAACCTCCTGGCCGAGAAGATCGATCTGGATTTCCAGTGCCTCGTTCTGGGCGCGTATGCCGGTTATCTCTTCCGTGAAGGCGCGAACCTGCTTCTCGAGGACCTGGATTTCCTCCCTGTGCCTGGACAGGCGCGCCAGGAACTCGGCCTCCTGATCCTCCAGGAGCCGCTTCACATCGGGCCTGTCCGCGTTGTCGGCGAGTTCGGGCGGAAACCGGATTGTTGCAGATCCGTCGCGCTCAGAAAGCAACCGCGCCTCGAGCGCCCGTTGCACATCCTGGCGTTCACGCAACCGTCGCAGGTTGGTTTCCGGAATGGTCTGGTCCAGCACGATCAGCGGCTGACCGAGTTCGACGGTCTCTCCCTCGCCCACCAGGATATCCTCGATCGTTCCGCCTTCGAGATGTTGAACGATCTTGTTCTGTCCGGTGGCCACCAGCGTTCCCACTGCCACCGCCGCGCCCGAAATCGGCGCCGTGGCGGCCCAGACGCCGAAACCGCCGAAGAACAGCAGCACCGCCACGCTGCCGATGAAAACCGGCCATTTCAGCGGGAAACTCCGGCTGGAGGATGCAGTGTCGGACAGGTTGGGACCGGTGTCAGGATTTGTCATTGTTGGGCTTGTTCATTGTCAGCATTCGGTTGGCGCCATAGGTCGCGGTGAAGCCGCTGCCGGACGCGGCCGCGGGCGCAGGTTGAGCCTTGCGGGCCGGGTCCTGGCGATTTCCGCCCCCCGGGACCAGCCGTGCGAGCATTTCCGCACGCGGTCCCAGCGCTTCCACGCGGCCGTGATTCAAGATCATGATCCTGTCTGCGATTTGCACAACGGCAGGCCGCTGCGTGATCAACACGCAGGTTGTGCCGCGCTTCTTGGCGGCAATGATCGCCTCGGCGAGCTTTTCCTCGCCTTCTGTGTCGAGATGGGAGTTGGGCTCGTCGAGAACAATCATTGAAGGTTCGCCGTAGAGAGCCCTGGCAAGCGCCACACGCTGCAACTGACCGCCCGAAAGCTGCCGGCCAGCCGGCCCCACGACGGTCTCGTAGGCATCCGGCAGATCCACGATCATGTCGTGGACATTGGCATGCTGCGCAGCGTCAGTGATTTTTGCATCATCGCGCACCGGATCGAACCGGGAGATGTTTTCCGCGATGGTGCCGGGCATAAGTTCGATCTGTTGCGGCAGATATCCTATGTGGGCGAAGCGGTCGGATTCCGGCCAGACGTTGATGTCGGCACCGTCGAGCCGCACATGCCCGCGCGTTGGGTCGATCGCGCCGACGAGCAGGCGCGCCAGAGTGGATTTTCCCGCGCCGCTCGGGCCGAGCACGACCACCACCTCTCCGGGTTCCAGCTTGAAACTCACGCCGCCCAGCACGGGCTCCTGACTGCCGCCCCCGGGCGCCACATAGACGACACCATCCGCCTCGATCCTGCCCTCCGGACGTGGCAGCTTGGTCCGCGACGGCGCCTTGCGCGTCGTCTCGAACAGGACGGCGATCCGCCGCAGTGCAAGGCGGGCCCGCGACACCGACGACCAGCCGCCGATCGCCTGTTCGATCGGCGCAAAGGCACGCGACGATATGATCGACGACGCGAAAATCATACCCGCCGTCATCTCGTCGGCCAGCACCAGATAGGCACCAAGCCCGAGGATCGCCACCTGCAGCAACAGCCGGACGAAGCGGGTCATGCCCATGAAGGAGGAATTCGTGGTCTCGATCCTGTCCTGCGAGCGCAGCGAAATGGTCTGGCTCTCTGTCCATTTTGCAATGCTGGGCCGGAACATGCCCATGGCCCTGATCACCTCTGCATTGCGCATGACCGATTGCGAGAACACGGACCCGGCGATTGCCTGCAGGCTCGACTTGCGCTGCTCGCCGAAGGTCAGGCGATCATTGATCAGCGCCAGAGCCACCAGGGTCGCCGCTCCGGCCAGCGTGACGTAACCCAACAGCGGATGAATCAGGAAGATCATCGCAATGAACATCGGCGCGAATGGAAGATCGAGAAGGCTGAGGGAGATCCTGCTCGAGATGAAGGCGCGAACCTGCGAGATGTCGCGCAGGGCTTCGCCGCCCGCCGAGGCGGGCCCTCCGCGTTGAAGAATCCGTTCCATCGCGGCTTCCGCGATTCCCGATTCAAAGCGGGCAGCCGCCCGGCTCGCCATGACACCGCGCACCCCCTCGAGAAGGCCGAACACCGCGATGGCGAGGACGGCGAGGACACTGATCATGACCAAGGTGTCGAGGCTGCGGCTGGCCAGAACGCGGTCGTAGATCTGCAGCATGTAAAGCGGCACGGCCAGCACCAGGGCATTGAGGAAAACCGTGAACCCGGCAATGATCCAGAATGTCCGGCGTACAGGCGCCAAGAACTCCGACATTTGAACTCCTCAATCGATCCCCGCGGCCTTTTGCGACCAGTGTGGCGGCATAGACCCGGTGCGCATTCCAAAACAGCAAGTCGAGGCGACGCAAACCGCACGGAATGCGCGTTCTTTCAACCGGCAGCGGCAAGGCTTGTACCAGGTGCCGACCGGCTTGGTTTCGCGAAACGCTGTTAGACCGGGCCAAGTATAGTCTTACTTCAAGGAGTTAGTCGAGCGAATGATGCAAGAAGCGTTAAGATGAGCGGCGACGCCTTCCCGCGCGCCGTGCATGGGAAGGCCACAACACGTCAACTCGGCGCAAAACGGGCGAACGATCATCTCGATGGCTGACACGGGCATCGCGGCTCTTGCAACCCTTCGCAGCAGTCGCCATTGTCAGGTCACGAGCGGGAGCAGGTCCAATCCATGACGCGAAAATTCAGTTTCATTGCCTCGGGCGCGCCCGACGCGCAGGCGGCAGCACAGCATCTTGCCGCGCTGTACGGCAATTCCCGCGAGGAAGATGCCGACGTGATCGTCGCACTCGGCGGTGACGGCTTCATGCTGCAGACGTTGCATGCGCAGATGAACTCCGGGCGCATGGTCTACGGCATGAACCGCGGGTCAGTCGGCTTTCTGATGAACGCCTATTCCGACACCGGTCTGTCCGACCGGATCGACGCAGCGGTCGAAAACATCATTCGCCCGCTGGAGATGACTGCGACCGATGCCGACGGCAGAACGCACAACGCGCTCGCCATCAACGAGGTCTCGCTTCTCAGACAGAGCTACCAGGCTGCCAAGCTCAGACTGTCGGTCGACGGGCAGGAGCGGATGGAGGAATTGATCTGCGACGGGATCATGGTTGCAACGCCGGCCGGATCGACCGCCTACAATCTTTCCGCACATGGCCCGATCCTGCCGCTCGACGCGCAATTGCTGGCGCTGACGCCTGTCAGCCCGTTCCGCCCGCGACGATGGCGCGGCGCGCTCCTGCCCAACAAGGTGACGGTAGCGATGGAGATCCTCGAGCCTGAAAAACGCCCGGTCAATGCGGTCGCCGACCATACCGAAGTCAAGTCGGTGGTGCGGGTCGAGGTGGCGGAATCCAAGGATCTGACGGCCAGAATCCTCACCGATTCCAGTCACTCGTGGAACGACCGCATTCTGGCCGAACAGTTCCTCTACTGATTGGCCGGAAAACCCATTGAAATCCCACTTGTTCGCGAGGTCCCGACCATGCCCCTGCCCTCTCCCAAAGCATTCCTGATACTGGCAGGCCTGTTCGTCTGTGCACCAACGGCCTCCCTGGCGCAGAACGCCGAAGAGATCGCCGAAGCCTTGCCGGAGCGCGTCCTGTTCGTCACCAGCGGCGGCTTCTGGCAGGACGCAGGCGATGCGGCCGGCCAGGAAGCGGCTGCGGATGGCGAGACGCAGACGAACGAGGCGGAGGACCCCGGCGCAGGCGACATGCGGCGCGGCTACTACAGGCTGATTGTCGTGCGCGGCGAGGACAATCGGTCCCTTGTCGAACTGCAGCGGATAGAGCTTGCGGCGGATGGCCCGACACTCGATCTTTCGGTAGGCCTTGAAGAGATCAACCAGATCGGCGCCTATGTCACCGACGTGCGTCCGGAAAATTCGACGGGCACCGCAAGCGAGCCGGGTTTTGCAGCCTTCGTCTACCTCAAGACCGACCCGTCGGTGAGCGAGCCGGACACGTGGACAGTTTTTGTCGACGAGTTCGGTGATATCGTGGTGGAGCAATCGAGCAACTGACCATGCATTGGGCAGTCGCGCGGCCGGCCCGGATCCCGCCAAATGCCCGAGGAAAAAAGGAAGCCATGATGGGTGCCGTCGAAAGTCTTCTCGCCATTGCGGCAGCCTTTTTCATCGTAGCGGTTTCCCCAGGGCCCGCCAACATCGCGGTGGCGACCGCAGCCATGCATTCAGGACGGCGCCCGGCTTTGCTCTTCGGGCTCGGCTTGTCGGTCGGACTGGCGTTTTGGGGCGTGGTGGCCGCAACGGGCCTGGGTGTCATGCTGCAGAATACGACCACCTTTCTCACGCTGCTCAAGCTTCTGGGTGGCGCTTACCTGATCTGGCTGGCTGTACAGTCGGGCCGCTCGGCGGCGCGCAAGAGCGGTGCGGCGGAAGAGATCACCACCAAACACGGCCGCTGGTTCCGGCGCGGCCTGCTGCTCAATCTTTCAAATCCCAAGGCCGTGGTCGCCTGGATGGCTGCGCTTTCCATGGGGCTCGGGCAGGAAACCGATGTCAGCGCGGTCGCTGCGGCCACCCTGGTGTGCATGGGCCTCGGCTTTGCCAATTACGCCGGATATGCGCTGATCTTCTCGCTGCCGGGATTCATGGCCGGCTACCGCCGCCTGCGTCGCTGGATTGACGGTGCGGTTGCCGGTCTGTTCGCACTGGCCGGCTTCGGCCTCATACGTTCCGCACTGACGCGTTAGCAAACCCGCCACTAATCCTGCGCGGGACGGTCACGAGGACATCTTGCGCGCAATGCCGCTCAGTCGATGTCTTCGACTTCCTCGCCGCCGCCATAGACCCGCTGGGCGAGCGCCGCCTCCATGAAGGGGTCCAGCTTGCCGTCGAGCACTTCCTGGGGGTTGGTGCTTTCCGTCCCGGTCCTGAGGTCCTTGACCAGCTGGTAGGGCTGCAGCACGTATGAGCGGATCTGGTGTCCCCAGCCGATCTCTGTCTTGGACGCCGCTTCCTCGTTGGCCGCTTCCTCGCGCTTCTTCAGCTCCGCTTCGTAAAGCCGAGCGCGCAGCATGTCCCAGGCCTTCGCCCGGTTCTTGTGCTGCGAGCGTTCCTGCTGGCACTGCACCACGATTCCGGTCGGAATATGGGTGATGCGCACCGCGGAATCGGTGGTGTTGACGTGCTGTCCGCCGGCGCCGGACGCGCGGTACGTATCAATGCGGCAATCGCTTTCGTTGACTTCGACGTCGATCGAATCGTCGATCACAGGATAGGTCCAGATGCTCGAGAACGAAGTGTGACGCCGCGCCTGGCTGTCATAGGGCGAGATCCGCACCAGGCGGTGAACGCCGGATTCGGTCTTGAGCCAGCCATAGGCATTGTTGCCCTTGACCAGCAGGGTCGCGGACTTGATGCCGGCTTCCTCGCCATCGTGGATTTCGAGCAGCTCCACCTTCATGCCGCGCCGCTCGGCCCAGCGTGTGTACATGCGCAGCAGCATGTTGGCCCAGTCCTGGCTTTCCGTTCCGCCGGCGCCTGAGTGCACTTCGAGATAAGTGTCGTTGCCGTCGGCCTCGCCGGAGAGCAGCGATTCGATCTGCTGCTTGGTCACCTCCGCGCGCAATTCCTTCAGCGCCGCTTCCGCGTCGCGGACAATGTCGGTATCGCCCTCTTCCTCACCCATCTCGATGAGTTCGAGATTGTCGGAAAGCTGGGTTTCAATTCGCTTGAGGCCATTGATGGAGTCGTCAAGATGCTGACGCTCGCGCATCATCTTCTGCGCTTCCTGCGCGTCGTCCCAGATCGATGGATCCTCGGCCTTGGCGTTCAGCCAATCAAGACGTTTGAGAGCAGGCTCCCAGTCAAAGATGCCTCCTCAGCAGGCTTACGGCCTGCTTGATTTCGTCGACAACAACCTGGGTTTCTGCACGCATTGCTCTGATTTCCGTCTGATTGAACGCATGGCCATTCGGCCCGAAGCGGGCGGACCATAAGGGCGGGCCCGAGGGTTGTAAACCCGTCAGCATCCGCCTTGGCTGCCGCCACCATGCGGGAGGCTCAGTAGAGCCCGCCCGAACCGTTGACAACCGCCTGGTTGGCCTGCGGAGAGATGTTGGTGATGGCGTCACCGGTGGCATATTCCTCAAGCCCGATCACCGAGTAGACATCGGACGGACCGGTGCCCGGCTTGAACGCCTCCATGATCGTGCCTTCTTCACCCGGGAACGCCTGCATGCCGGTCTGACGGTTGATCGCGATCAGCTTCATGCCGTCAGGCACGCGGAAGTCCGCCGGTCGGGTGCCTTCCAGCGCCGCCTGCATGAATTCGTTGAAGACCGGAGCGGCCAGCGCACCACCCGTCGAACCGCGGCCCATCGGGGTCGGATTGTCGAACCCGATAAAGACACCCGCCACCAGATCGGCGGTGTAGCCGACGAACCAGGCGTCCTTTTCCTCGTTTGTCGTGCCGGTCTTGCCGGCGGTCGGACGGTCGAGGTTGACCTTGCTCGCCGCGGTGCCGCGGGTGACGACACCCTCCATCATCGACGTGATCTGGTAGGACGTCATCGGGTCGAGAACCTGCTCGCGATTGTCGACAACCTCGGGCTCGCCCTGATCAAGCCAGGCGGTGGCGATGCAGGCATCGCACGTCCGCTCCTCGTGCTTGAATATGGTCTTGCCGTAACGGTCCTGAATCCGGTCGATCAGCGAGGGCTTGATCTGCTTGCCGCCGTTTGCGAGCACCGAATAGGCCGAAACCATGCGCATCACGGTTGTCTCTCCAGAACCCAGCGACATCGCAAGGACCGGCAGCATGTCGTCATAGATCCCGAACTGCTCGGCATATTCCGCCACCAGGTTCATGCCCATGTCCTTGGCAAGCCGCACAGTCATCAGGTTTCGCGAACGTTCGATGCCGAGCCTGAGCGTCGACGGTCCGGCGGATCCGCCGCCATAGTTCTTCGGCCGCCAGATCTCGCCGCCGGAGACAACCTCGATGGGAGCGTCGAGCACCACCGAAGCCGGCGTGTAGCCGTTGTCCAGAGCGGCGGCGTAGACGAAGGGCTTGAATGCCGATCCCGGTTGGCGCTGTGCCTGGGTCGCACGGTTGAACTCGGACTGGGCGAAGGAAAAGCCACCGACCAGCGCCAGCACACGGCCGGTATGCGGATCCATCGCGACGAGCGCCCCCTGGATCTTCGGAGGCTGGCGCAGTCGGAGCCGCGGTGTGCCTTCTTCCTCGAAAGGCTCGACATACACCACGTCGCCCGGGTTGAGCACGTCGGCTGCGGATTTGACGTTGCGGCGGTCATCGTCAGGGATGTTGAGCCGGAAGGCCCACTTCATGTCGTCAGCGCGAAGTGTTCCGGTGGGGCGCTCGGAGGCGACATCTCCGGAAGCCTCACGCCCGGGACGAAGGCCGACCTCGACAGCGTCGGCCGAGGCCGACAGCACGACCGCGAGCGTCCATTCGGGAACGTCACGCAGCGGATCGATCTCGGCAAGCTGTTCGCCCCAGTCGCCATTCACGTCGATCTTCGCGACCGGGCCTCGGAATCCCCGCCGCTCGTCATAATTGACGAGACCCTTCTGCAACGCCTTTCGCGCAAGCGCCTGCAGTTTCGGGTCAAGGGTGGTGCGAACCGAGAGGCCGCCCTCATACAGCGCGTCATCGCCGTAGCGGTCGATCATTTCGCGACGCACTTCCTCGGCAAAGTACTCCGAGGCGAAAAGATAGGAACCGCCGCGGCGCGGCACCACATTCAGCGGCTGCTGCTTGGCCTCGGCGCCATCCTCGGCGCTCACGTAGCCGTTCTCCATCATTCGATCGATCACCCAGTTGCGGCGCTCGATCGCACGCTCTGTGTGCCGGAAGGGATGATAGTTGTTCGGAGCCTTCGGCAAGGCCGCAAGATAGGCGGTCTCGGCGATTGTCAGCTCGTTGACCGACTTGTTGAAATAGGTCAGCGCAGCACCGGCGATGCCGTAGGAATTGAGGCCGAAGAAGATCTCGTTGAGATAGAGCTCGAGAATGCGGTCCTTCGAATAGGCCTGTTCGATGCGGAAGGAGAGAATGGCCTCCTTGATCTTGCGCTCATAGGTCTGGTCGGACGTCAGAAGAAAGTTCTTGGCGACCTGCTGGGTGATCGTGGACGCGCCCTGACGCCCCCCGGTGCGGATGTTGTTGACGACCGCTCGCGCCAGACCGACCGGATCGACGCCCGGATGGTGATAGAAATTCTTGTCCTCGGCGGACAGAAACGCGGCCTTGACCCGGTCGGGAATTGCCTGGATGGGCAGGAACAGCCGACGCTCGCGCGCATACTCCGCCATGAGTTCGCCCGAAGCGGCATGAACACGGGTCGTCACGGGCGGTTCGTAGCTGTTGAGAACCTCGTAATCGGGGAGGTCCTGCGACACGTCGCCGATATACCAGGCTATTCCGGCCGCCACGACCAGGAACAACACGGTCCCGATGCCAAAGAAGTATCCAATCAGTCGTATCATCAGTCAGCTGCCGTTTGCGTTTTGCGGACCCGGATAGCGGGCCCCGTGTATCGATCCGTGCGCCAGCTCGGTGGCGGTGCAGAAATGCTTGAGGTGACCGGTTAGCCCGGACATTGTGCGTAAAATAGGGCCTTTGTCATGTTTCCGCGCCGCAGCACCGCAAGACGGACCGATCGTTGCCAAACTATCACACCCGGACAAGAGCGCCAAAGCCGTGTTTGATGATGGTCGCGTCATTTTCGACCCGCCAGTATCGATTGTCTGTACTTGACGACGGACTGGGCGAGAAGCTCTGCGGTTTTTTCCTGCCAGGCCGGGTCGGTGAGCATTTTCTCGTCCTCGCGGTTGGAGAGATACCCCAGCTCGATGAGCACCGAGGGCACATCCGGGGCCTGCAGCACCTGAAAGCCGGCATGCCTGAGCGGATTGTTGATCAGCCTGACCTGCCCTTCGAACGAATCAATGACCTGGCGAGCGAGACCGTTCGAGAATATCCTGGTCTCGTTGCGTGCAAGATCCACAAGGATCGAGGCGACATCCTCCGGCGCGTTGTCGAGCTTGACGCCAACGATCTCCTCGGCCGCATTTTCCTTTTCCGCAAGTGCCTGGGCGATCGCGTCGGAGGCCCTGTCGGAAAGCGTGTAGACCGTCGCCCCGCGCAGCGACTTGATTCGGATCGAGTCGGCATGCAGCGAGACCAGAAGATCCGCGTCCTCTTCCCTCGCCTTGCGCACACGCGCCGACAGCGACAGGAATGTGTCATCGGTCCGGGTCAGGCTGACGCGGACGTCGTCCAGCTCTGAAAGGGCCTTTCTGAAGGCTTCCGCAAAGGCCAAGGTGACGCTTTTCTCCAAGGTTCCAGTCGGCCCCTCGGCGCCTCCATCGATGCCGCCGTGACCCGGGTCGATCATGATGTTGAGCGTTTCCTCTGCCGTGGACCCCGGTGCTCGGTCATCTTCCGTGCCGAGCGGCGTCCAGACAGTCTCGTCGACCTGGCTCAGGAATTCTTCGCTCTCGATCGCGACGGCATCAAAGACCAGCCGGTGCAACGGTCCCGACGTTTCCCCGCCATCTTCGAAAGGCTCCAGACGGGCAGGACTGGCAAGTTCGAACACGATCCTGGCCCGTCCCTCCCCGGCACTTCCGTAGCGGACCGAAGAAACGAGACCGCGACTGCCCAGGGACGGCTGTTCAAAGGCAAAAACGGTTTGCGGCAGATCGATCACCGCCCGGTAGGGCGCAGCGAGATAGCGTATCGCATAATCCGGATCCTGCTGAAATTCCAGCACGATCCGGACCCGATTGTCATCTCCGGCCATCCGCGCGCCGACGACAACCAGACGCTGTTCGCCGTCTTCCTCGCCCTCGCCGCCCCGGCCGGACTGCGCCGATGCAGAAACAATGCCCGAGGTGCAAACGCCGAGGCCGACCAGAGCAAGGAGCGCAGCCGTGCGAAAACAGCGAAGCATCCGGCCGACCGACGCAAAATTGCACTTGGCCGCGATGTCTCCGGTTCGAAGCTCTTCTGATCCTGCGTATCTAGGCACTGTCCGGCCTCTTCGGTGCGCGAAAACCATCCCTGCCGTCAGCCGACATTCCATACATGGCCGTCCCCGGTCCCTGCCGCCTGGTTGTGGCACGGGACGAATTGATTCGCGACTGTGGCGTCCGGGTATCCTGATGCAATCTGGTTAACCGTGCGTTTACCATAACAACTCCGCCAGAGTGTTGTTGCCCGCCTTCCCCAACGGCACCTGCCCGCGACTTGCCGGGACCGAGAGCTTCGAAAGAAATGTTTTGAGCTTGCCAGACAGGTCCGCACCTCATAAAAGCGTTGGCTGGGGAAGTATTTTGACGGGATAGTTCTGTCACCCTTCGGCCGCCGCCCTCAACACGGGTCAATGGCGCCAGGAACTCGGGACATCCGTCGTCCTCAGAAATCCTTCCCCGGAGCAGCCGGCCCGGAGTTTCCATGTCGGGGACACGCAAGGCCTGCTCATCAAAGGCAAAATGGCCGAAATTGCGGCGGAGCGATCAATGCTTTCCGCAACACGGCCCGGACACTGATCAAACCCGGCGGGAACATGGTTTCCGCCACAACCTTCGCGGCAGTTTGGCCGCATGTCCCCACGGGGGCTTCCATCGGTCCGAAAGGACTACACGCAAATTGAATTTCCGGCCGGCTCTTATGGTGCAAAAGCGGACATCCCACAGTGTGAACAGGCCCCGGGCGGTTAATGCCCCGGCTTCAGCCCCTTCACCCACCGCCACAGCCCTCGCTCCGGAATCACATTCATCCGGCACATACAACAGTCAACCTGCGCCGAACCGGTTTCCGGGACGAGGCTACAGGTCGATTGGCATGCGCCGAGGAGCTTATACTCAATGGCAGAAAAAATGCTTATCGACGCCTCCCATCCCGAGGAGACCCGCGTCGTTGTCGTTCGTGGAAACCGCATAGAGGAATTCGACTTCGAATCGCAGCACAAGAAACAGCTGCGAGGAAACATCTACCTGGCCAAGGTGACCCGCGTGGAGCCGTCACTGCAGGCCGCGTTCGTCGACTATGGCGGAAATCGTCACGGCTTCCTGGCCTTCTCCGAAATCCACCCCGATTACTACCAGATCCCGCTCGCCGATCGGCAGGCGCTGCTCCAGGCAGAGGCCGAGGACGCCGCCAACGATCCGGATTTTGACAGCGCCGACGAGCCGGAGCCCACCAAGCAGAAGGGCAAGGGCCGCTCGAAAGCCAAGTCCCAGGACCAGCAGGAAGGCGGCGAGGAGACCGGCAACGAGGAAAAGACCTCGAAGTCGCGTCCCAGACGCTCCCGCCGCGGCAAGAAGTCCGGCGACGATCATGCCGGCGCGGACACCGCCGCTGCAAGCCCCGATGAGGCTGCATCCGATGGGGACAACGGCCCGGACGAAAGCACGGCGGCAGCGGCGACGCAGGCCGGAGCCGGCAATGAAGACAAGTCTTCGGACTCCGACGCCAACAATGACGGCGGCAAGGACGACGGAGACGACAAGCCGACGGAAATGGCAGCCGATGTGGAAGCCGACGAGATTTCCGAACCGGTTTCGCGCCGCCGCCGCAACAATCGCGACGACGGAAACGGCTCCGACGACAATGGCGGATCGGACGACGATGATGTCGAATCGGTCGGCTCGGAAGATGCTCTCGAAGAGTTGCCGAGCCGTGCCCCGCGCAAGCCACGCAAGCAGTACCGGATCCAGGAGGTCATCAAGCGCCGGCAGATCCTGCTGGTGCAGGTGGTCAAGGAAGAACGCGGCAACAAGGGCGCGGCGCTGACAACCTATCTTTCGCTCGCCGGCCGCTATTCCGTGTTGATGCCGAACACCGCCCGTGGCGGCGGCATTTCGCGCAAGATCACCAATCTGCCGGACCGCAAGCGTCTCAAGGAGATTGCCCGCGAACTCGAAGTCCCCAAGGGCATGGGCGTGATCCTGCGGACCGCGGGTGCCAACCGGACCAAGGTCGAGGTCAAGCGGGACTTCGAATACTTGATGCGCCTTTGGGAGAATGTGCGGAACCTGACCCTCAAGTCGATTGCCCCCAGCCTCGTCTACGAGGAAGGCAGCCTGATCAAGCGTTCGATCAGGGACCTGTACAACAAGGACATCTCGGAGATCGTCGTTTCGGGCGAGGAAGGTTACCGGGAAGCCAAGGATTTCATGAAGATGCTGATGCCGAGCCACGCCAAGGTGGTTCAGCCCTACAGGGATCTTCATCCGATCTTCGCGCGTTCGGGCATCGAAGCCCAGCTCGACCGCATGCTGCAGCCGCAGGTGACGCTGAAATCGGGCGGCTACATCATCATCAACCAGACCGAGGCGCTGGTCGCCATCGACGTCAACTCGGGCCGTTCGACCCGCGAGCATTCCATCGAGGACACGGCGCTTCAGACCAACCTGGAAGCCGCAGACGAGGTGGCACGCCAGCTGCGGCTGCGCGACCTGGCCGGGCTGATCGTCATCGATTTCATCGACATGGAAGAAAACCGCAACAACCGGGCGGTTGAAAAGCGGATGAAGGACTGCCTGAAGAACGACCGGGCGCGGATCCAGGTCGGACGGATCTCGCATTTCGGCCTTCTGGAAATGTCGCGCCAGCGCATTCGCGCATCGGTGCTGGAAAGCACCATGCAGGTCTGCCCGACCTGTGGCGGCGCGGGGCACATCCGGTCGCAGTCCTCGGTCGCGCTGCATGTGCTGCGCGGCGTCGAGGAGTATCTGCTCAAGAACACCACACACGACATCTCGGTTCGGGCGACGGCGGACACCACGCTGTACATGCTCAACCACAAGCGCGACACGATCGTCGACCTCGAGAACCGCTTCGGTGTCTCGATCAGCTTCGCAACCGATGAAAACATTGGTTCGCAGCATTTCGCCATCGACCGTGGAGCGGCGGTGGAAACGCCGGTCAACGTGGATCACATCACGGTCAACACCCCCGCCTACCCCGAGGATGACGACGACGTCGACATTCCCGACGATGATGCGGACGAGACCGGGGACACCGGCGAGGCCGACCAGGGTGCGGAAGCGCGCGGGGATGACCGCAACGAGGATGGTTCCGGCCGCAAGCGCCGCCGCCGCCGCAGGCGCGGTGGACGCAAGCAGGACGGCGACAACGGCAATCAGGACAACGGCCAGTCCGATGAACGCTCTGCCTCTTCGGACGACGACGCGTCAGGGGACAATCGCGAGGACGACAGCCAGTCGTCGGGATCCGATGGCGACGGCGAACGCCG
Organism: Hoeflea sp.; assembly: GCA_965233445.1. GTDB lineage: Bacteria > Pseudomonadota > Alphaproteobacteria > Rhizobiales > Rhizobiaceae > Hoeflea. The sequence goes on along the minus strand of OZ247491.1, from coordinate 2,270,660 downwards.
TGGCAAGCGCCGCCGCCGGGGCAAGCGCGGCGGACGCCGCAACCGCGAGGACGACAACCAGTCAACGGAAGATAACGCATCTTCCGGCGACGATGGCTCGGACGATGATGCGGCTCAGGCGAGCGATGGCGCGGCCGCTGCCGTAGCTGACGAGACGCCGGCTCCCGCGGCCGAGGCGACCTCGTCCGAGGTCAGCGAAACCCAGCCGGAACCGGTTGCCGAAGCAGAGAAGAAGCCTGCAAGAAAGCGCCGCCGCACCAAGGCACAGATCGCCGCGGATGAAGCCGCGAAGGCTGCGGAAGAGGCCGGGGCGAACGAACCTGCGGAAGCCGCGGCAAGTGCCGCCGAAGAGCAAGGCGCGTCCGGGACCGAGAGCCAACCGGATGCCGGCGCGGAATCGGAAACCGCCGCGGCTGCGCCCGCTGTCGTGGAAGACAGCGGCGTTGATGAAACGCCGGAGGACAAGGCGACTGGCAGAAGCAGCAACGAGGCGGTTGCCACCGCACCGGTGGTCACCTCGTCATCCGATCAGGAAGACAAGAAGGACAAGCCGAAGAAAGCCGGCTGGTGGCAGAAGCGCGGCTTCTTCTGAGCTTGATCTCGATCTGATTTACAAACGGCCGCCTTCGGGCGGCCGTTCTGGTTTGCGGGCCGCTTCTGCGCAGATTCCCTCATAATTCTGGTCTCGAAGCCGATCAGATGCCCGGCTTGAATCGCTCCATGATCAGGACCGGGCTATTCTCGCTGCCGAACTGGCCGCGGCCGCGCTCGGCAAAGCCGTTCCTCTTTGCCACACGGATCGACGCGTCATGATCGGGCGCGATGATGCACACCGTCCGGTCCGCGGGGAGCCACCTGTCGCTCCAACCTAGCGCTGCGGCCACCGCTTCTGTCGCAAGCCCCCGCCCCTGGGCGTGTGTCGCCATCGCCCAGCCGATCTCGGGCCAAGGCCCGAGAGAGGGTGTCATGTCGCGCTTGTAGTCCGCCAAGCCGACTTCCCCGAAAAAGCCGCCCGTGGCGCGGTCCTCGACGACCCAGTACCCGAAGGACAGCGCTTGCCAGTGGCCGATGTACCGCAGCAGACGCGCCCAGGATTCGGAGCGCGTGGATGGCTTGCCGGAAATGTGACGCGCGATCTCGGGATCGCCCCAGAGCGCCGCCGATGCGTCGAAATCACCAATGGTGTGACGCCGCATGCGGGTGCGTTCGGTCAGGATATCCGCCCGCGCGGCGTCATCGTCCGGACCGGTCAGTTCTGTTTTCTCGCCGTCCTTCATCTTCGACCGAGCCATGGCTCGATCCGGTCCAATGCACGTTCCATCTCGTCATGGCTTCCGGCGTAAGAGAAACGCATGAAACGCGTGCCGTCGACAGGGTCGAAATCCCGACCCGGGGTTGCAGCGACATGGATCTCGGACAGCATCTGGCGGGCAAAGGCCATCGAATCGTTGGTGTGGGCGGACACATCCACCCAGGCATAGAACGCCCCATCCATCGGGGCCGCCAAAGGCAGTTCCAGGCGCGGCAGGCGTTCGGCCAGAAGCGCCCGGTTGCGCTTGTAGCCATCGCAGACTTCGTCCATTTCATGGGTGGCCGAGAGCGCGGCTTCAGCGGCAATCTGCGACAGTTCCGGCGCGCTGATGTAAAGGCTCTGCGCAAGACACTCGACCGGACGGACCAGGTCCTCAGGCAATACCATCCAGCCGATGCGCCAGCCGGTCATGCAGAAGTATTTCGAAAAAGAGTTTATGATCAAGGCATTGTCGGAAACGGACAGAGCCGTGGCTTCGTCTCCGCCCCAGGTCAGACCGTGATAGATCTCGTCGGATATGAAAGCCACGCCGCGCTCTGCACACCAGACGTCGAGCGCGGCGATCGCTTTCCGGTCATGAACTGCACCGGTAGGATTGGCGGGACTCGCGATCAGGACGCCGGCAATGCGCTCTCCGGCGTCTGCCTCGGCGCGCTCCAGCGCCTCGGGCGTAAGCGCGTGGCCTGTTTCCGGCCCGACAGGGATTTCGACAACCCTGAGCCCGAGCGCCCCGAGGATGTTCCGGTAGGCCGGATAGCCGGGCCGGGTGATCACGACGAGGTCGCCGGGGTTGAACAGTTGCAGGAATGCCAGATTGAAGCCCGCTGACGAGCCGGTGGTGACGGCGATCCGGCCGGGATCCACGTCAACTTTGTGCCGTGTCAGGTAATGCCTGGAGATCGCCTGCCTCAGACTGCCGATCCCGAGCGCGTCCGTGTATCCCAGCCGTCCGTGTTCGAGCGCGCGGGCCGCCGCCTCGCGGGCTGCACGCGGCGCTGGGTGGGCAGGCTGTCCCACCGCCATCGAGATCACGTCCCTGCCCTCGGCCTTGAGCCGCGTGGCTTGCGCCAGGACATCCATGGCGTGGAACGGTTCGACCGATGGTTTGCGCGTCAGGGTCACAGGGCAGCTCCATGGCTTGATCAGGCAGGTGTTGGCGTGGCCGCACAAATGCCCGAATGTCATGCCCATCACAAGTGCGCGAGCGAAACCCTCGACAAGGTTTCGACAATTGCAATTCCGGCCCATGCCATTACCCTGACGACAACATGGAGAAATGAGCCCCGATGCACCCAGGACCGAACGAGCCGCAAGCCACACAAACCCGACCGGCGCCTGTTCGCATAAGCCGTTTACGGCGCGCGGCAACCGGCATGTTCGCGATGCTGCTTGCGGTGTCCTTGTCAGCGCCCGCGCATTCACAGGGTCGCGTGGCCGTGGTCCGGGACGCCGAGATCGAAACGCTGCTCAGGGACTATGCAAAACCCGTGCTGCAGGCGGCCGGCCTGAAGTCCAGCCGGGTCGAGATCGTGCTCGTCAACGACCGCAGCTTCAACGCCTTCGTGGATGGCCAGCGGATCTTCATGAACACCGGTGCGCTGATGGCGGCCGAAGTCCCGAACGAGATTATCGGCGTGCTCGCCCACGAGGCCGGGCACCTTGCCGGCGGGCACCAGCAGCGGCTGCGCGAACAGATCGCGGCTGCGCGCACCATGACCATCGTCGGCGGCCTGCTCGGCGCCGGCGCCATCGCCGCCGGCAGCATCTCCGGCAACTCGGGCGGCTCCAGGGCCGGTGGCGCACTGATCACCGCAGCCCCCGGTCTCGCGCAGCGAAACCTGCTCAGCTACCGCCGCTCCGAGGAAATGAACGCGGACCAGGCAGCCGCGCGCTACCTGGACGCCACGGGCCAGTCAATTCAGGGGATGCTGACCACTTTCGAGCGGTTTTCCCGCAGCCTGTCGCTTGCGGGCGTCCAGGTCGACCAGTACCAGATCAGCCATCCGCTGCCGCGCGAACGCATCGCGCTGCTGGAAGAGCTGGCGCGCAAGAGCCGGCACTTCGACGCACGCGATCCGGCGCGCCTGACCCAGCGGCACAACCTCGCGCGGGCAAAGATCGCGGCCTATTCGGGTGGCGCGCAGGCTGTCGCCCGGCTGTTTTCAGATGATCGGGGGTCGCTCGCGGCGCGCTATGGCGATGCGATTGCAACGGACCTTTCCGGCAATTCGGCAGCGTCTCTCAACAAGCTCGACGCGCTCCTTCGCGAACAGCCCAAGAACCCCTATTTTCATGAGTTTCGCGGCGAGGTTCTGCTGAAACTGCGCCGCAACGACGAGGCCGTGAAGGCGTTTCGCACCGCGGTGAGCCTTGATCCCGCCAAGTCGCCGCTGATCCGGGCCCGCCTGGGCTTCGCACTCGTGAACACGGGTAATCCCGGCAACATGGGTCGCGCAATCGACGAATTGCGCGCCGCAGTTCAGGCCGATCCCGACAATTTCAACGCCTACAGGACCCTCTCGCAAGCCTACGGTCTGGCAGGCGACATTGCCAATGCCGAACTGGTGATGGCCGAGGGCAACTTCCGGGCAGGCAACACGCGCGAGGCCAAGGTCTTTGCTGCGCGGGCGTTGCAGAAACTACCGAAGGGTTCCCCCGGCGCGATCCGCGCCAATGACATCTTAACCATCGGCAACTAGAAATCATGACCAGTGGCCGGCAGCCACAATGGCAACCCGAGAGGATCGATCCTGATGCAGCACAGCACCCGTACCGGACTTCTTTCGCTTCTTGTCGTGGGTGTTGCGGCGGGCGTCGCCGGCGGTTTCGTCTACGCCATGATGGCGGGCGCTCCCACGACCGCGCCTGCGATCGAGCAGGCGGCTGAACCCGCTGACATCGGCGAAGAGCGCATCGGCACGCTTGTGCGCGACTACCTTCTGGAAAACCCGGAAATTCTGGAGGAAGCCCAGCAGGTCCTGCAGGCAAGGCGCGAAGAGGAGAGCCGGCAGCTCGCCATGGCATCCATCGAAAACAATCGCGACGAGATCTTCAATGCGTCGGAGGACATGGTCATCGGCAATCCGGACGGCGACATCACACTTGTCGAGTTCTTCGACTACAATTGCGGGTACTGCAAGCGCGCGATGGACGATGTCGTCGAAATCATCAAGACCGACCCGGACATCAGGGTTGTCCTGAAAGAATTTCCGATCCTCGGGCCGGACTCGGTGGCTGCGCACCAGGTCAGCATGGCGTTCCGGAAACTCGCGCCGGAACAGTATGGCGACTTTCACATGGCGCTTCTCGGCGCCGATGTCCGCGCCACCGAGGCGGTCGCCATCGAGTTGGCGAAGCAATACGGCGTCGAGGAGCAAGCGCTGCGGGAGAACATGAGCGATCCGGCAATCGAGGAATCCATCCGGCAGTCCTACAAGCTCGCGGATTTGCTCGGCATTTCAGGCACGCCCTCCTTCGTGCTCGGCGACGAAACCGTTTTCGGCGCCGTCGGCTCGGAAACGCTTCTGGCCAAGATCGCCAATGTCCGCCAGTGCGAAAGCACGGTGTGCTGACGGGCGACCGGACTTCATCCGCCTCTAAAGCCGACAATGGCTTGTGGACAATCGGCCGATGGGCGCAATGGCCTTCCATTGGCATTGGATGCCGGTGTATGACTCCCGGTGGTGCACAAAAACACTCGCAAGGGGTGATTTGGCGGCGAAATCATGGCTCCCGTTCCTGATGGCGGCTTGTCACCAGGCCACGGGGGACTGTAAAGGGACCGTCAAACCGCGACACGGCGTCTTGCCGTTTCCCGTCAACAAAAGCAGAGGCAAAAGTCCGATGGCAAACCGCAAACCGTCGATCGACCAGGATCTGATCCGGGATCTGGCCAACATTCTCAACGAAACCGATCTGACCGAGATCGAGATCGAGCAAGATGATTTGCGGGTTCGCGTGAGCCGGGCCGGAACGCCCCAGACGGTGCACGCCCCGGTTTCCCACGCTGCGGCACCTGCGCCCGAACCTGCGGCTGCCCCCTCGCCTGCTGCCGCGACCACACCTGCGGCTCCGTCGGCCAATGCGGTCACGGCACCCATGGTCGGAACGGTCTACCTGGCTCCGGCGCCCGACGCCAAGCCCTTCGTCGAAGTCGGACAGACGGTGAAGGAAGGCCAGACCATTCTCATCATCGAGGCGATGAAGACCATGAACCAGATTCCCGCGCCGCGCAGCGGCAAGGTGGTCGACGTGCTGGTCAGCGATGGCCATCCGGTCGAATTCGCAGAACCCATGATCGTGATCGAATAGGTGAGCGGGCCCATGTTCACCAAGGTTCTGATCGCAAACCGGGGCGAGATCGCACTTCGCGTTCTGCGCGCGTGCAAGGAACTCGGCATTCAGACTGTCGCGGTGCATTCGACCGCCGACCAGGACGCAATGCATGTGCGTCTTGCCGACGAAAGCGTCTGCATCGGGCCTCCTCCTTCGCGCGACAGCTATCTCAACATCCATCAGATTGTTGCAGCGTGCGAGATCACGGGGGCCGACGCGGTTCACCCCGGATACGGATTCCTGTCGGAAAATGCCAAGTTCGCCGACATTCTTGACGCGCATGGCATTACCTTCATCGGGCCCACCGCCGACCATATCCGGATCATGGGCGACAAGATCACCGCCAAGAAGACCGCCGCCGAACTGGGTATCCCGGTCGTTCCGGGTTCGGAAGGCGAAGTGAGCACCGACGCGGACGCCGTCCGCATCGCCAAAGACATCGGCTTCCCGGTGATCATCAAGGCCACCGCAGGCGGCGGCGGGCGGGGCATGAAAGTCGCCAACAACGAGGACGAACTCTCGATGGCGCTGTCGACCGCGCGGTCTGAAGCGGGCGCGGCCTTCGGCAATACCGCAGTCTATATCGAGAAGTATCTGGGCCGTCCGCGCCACATCGAGATCCAGGTTCTGGGCGATGGCGAGGGCAACGCCGTTCATCTGGGCGAACGCGACTGCTCGCTGCAGCGCCGCCACCAGAAGGTCTGGGAAGAGGCCAATTCACCGTCGCTGAATGAAGACCAGCGCATGGAAATCGGCGAGATCTGCGCCAATGCCATGCGCAAGCTGAAGTACCGCGGCGCGGGAACGGTCGAATTTCTCTACGAGGACGGCAACTTCTATTTCATCGAGATGAACACCCGGCTTCAGGTCGAGCATCCGGTGACGGAAGCCATCACGGGCATCGATCTGGTGAACGAACAGATCCGGGTCGCATCCGGGGCCGGCATGTCGGTCACCCAGGACGACATCCGCTTCCACGGCCATGCGATCGAATGCCGGATCAATGCGGAAGACCCCAACACCTTCGTTCCTTCGCCCGGCACGATCACCCATTACCACACACCTGGCGGTCTTGGCGTGCGGGTCGATTCCGGCGTCTATCAGGGCTACAAGATCCCGCCCTACTACGACAGCCTGATCGGCAAGCTGATCGTTCATGGCCGGACGCGGGTCGAATGCATGATGCGGCTCAGACGCGCCCTCGACGAGTTCGTGGTCGACGGCATCAACACCACCATCCCGCTGTTCCGCGAGTTGCTCGCCAACCCGGATATTGCCAATGGCGACTACGACATCCACTGGCTGGAAAAGTTCCTTGCCGCCAAGGCTGGAAAGTGATCCCGTCGACCTGAATGCCGGACGGGGCGGCTGATAGATGGCGCGCGGTTCGAATTATCAGTTGACCCCGGACCTTCTCCTGCGCGCCTATGCGTCGGGCCTGTTTCCGATGGCGGATTCGGCGGACGACCCGGAACTTTTCTGGGTCGAACCGGAGATGCGCGGCATTCTTCCGCTCGATGGGTTCCACGTGCCAAAGCGACTGGCGCGGACGATCCGGCAAAAACCCTTCGAGATCAGGATCAACACCGCCTTCGAGGCCGTGCTCGCAAGCTGCGCTGAAAGCGTCGAGAACCGGCCGTCGACCTGGATCAACTCCACGATCGCCGAACTCTACGGCAGCCTGCACCGGTTGGGCCATGCGCATTCCGTGGAGGCCTGGCGCGACGGCGAACTGGTCGGCGGGCTGTATGGCGTCTCGCTCAGACGCGCTTTCTTCGGTGAAAGCATGTTCAGCCGCGCAACCGATGCCTCGAAAATCTGTCTGGTGCATCTGGTCGAGCGGCTTCGAGCGCGCGGTTTTGTCTTGCTCGATACGCAGTTCTCCACCGAGCATCTGAAGCGTTTCGGTGTGATCGACGTCCCTCGGGAAGAGTATTCCGTTCTGCTTGCCCGCGCGCTCGAGGGCGATGATCTCGTATTTGACGACGGATCCTGACAGCGCCTCGCCCTCCGGGACAAGCTCGTGACCCCGCTGCAACGGGCCCCGTCGCAGCCCAATGCCCTCCATCCCGTGGCGGCTGTCGTCCCGTCGCGCGCTCCAGCGGAACCTCGTGAGTGCCCGGGCGTTATTGTCGTGATCCAACGGCTCACAGACAGGAGATGCCCGTGACCTCAACACGTATCCTACTCGCCTCCACCGCCATTATCGGTCTGACGGCGCTCGGCGGGGCCCATGCAGCGACGATTGCGGCGCCTTCGGGCCAGCAAGCCGTCAACGCCCTGACATCGGGCAAGGGCCCGAATTCCGCAATCCTGCAGGTCCAGGAGGTGCTCCCGGAAGGCGAGGAAGAACCTGTAGCGGCCGTCGAGGAGCTGCCTGTCGAAGAGACGGCGCCGGCCGCGGATGCCGCTCCGGAGGTTCCCGAGGCCGAAGCGGCTCCGCTTCCGGAGCCGGAAGTCATCCCCGAGCCTGTCGCAGAGCCTGTTCCGGTGCCCGAAAACCCCGAGCCTGCCCCCGGATCCGCGAACGACGTCCCCCCGGCACCCGCGCCTGCCGAGCCGGAAGCGGAAGCTGCGGCGCCCGAAGAGCCCGCAAGCGCAGCGGAAGAAGCCCCGGTAGAGCAGGAAACGGAACCGACCGCGTCTGAAGCCGAGCCAACTGCGGAAGCGGCCGACGAAGTCGGTTCCGAACCAGCAGCCGAGGCCGCGCCTGAAGCCGAGGCAGAGGCCGCACCGGCACCTTCGGAAGCGCCTGCCAGCGAGACAGAACAGCCAGCGCCGACGCCCCCCGGGGCCGAGGTCCCGGCGGAAGCCACGGATGCGTTGCAGGATGCCGCTCCCGTGGCACCGGAGATCGAGACGCCGGAGCCGGCCGAAGAGGCCGTTCAGGAGCTGGAGGAAACCCTGCCCGCTTCCGATCCGGAAGACGTTGCTCCCCAGGAGCCTGCCGAAAACGCTCCCGACGCTGCAGACGGCGAAACGGCTCCGACCGAGGCGGAAACACCCGCTGAACCTGCCGAGCCAGCCGGTGACCCGGCAGCAGCCGAAGAACCCGACGAAACGCAGGAATCATCGCAAACCGATGGCTCCGCGCAGCCGGACACTGAAAGCGAGCAGCAGGCTGCACCGGAGGAGGAAGAGCCGGTGACGCTGCCGGTCGAAAACGGCGCCCCGGTGCTCGACAGCCAGAAGGAACCGGAGGAGCCCGCAGAAGGTGATGCGCAGCAGCAGAATGCAGCGCCAGCCCCTGTGGAGGACGCCGGCCCGCCGCCTGCCTCGGATGCGGAAGCCCAGGGCGACAATGCAGGCCCGGCGCCCGAGCAGGCACTTTCCGAGCCCGGCGAACGGATCGACGCACGGCCCGCAAACGAGGAGCCGACGAATGTCACGATCATCAACCGCACGGACAATCGAACGGTCATCGAAGTCGACAACCGCACCATCGTACGCAGCGACGACCGTCGCCGGTTGCGCTCGGATGCCGACGACGTCTACTACGAGCGTCTGAGGGGTGGCCGCGTCCGCGAAGTGGTGGTGCGCCCGAACGGTGTACAGCTGGTGACGATCACAAATCGCTGGGGCGATGTGGTCCAGCGAAGCCGTATCATGCCTGACGGTCGCGAATATGTCCTGTTCTACGATCGCGCCAACACCGACGGCTCCCGTCAGCCCTTCAGGGATCCGGGCCGTGACCTGCCGCCGCTGCGCCTGAACATCCCGATCGAGGAGTACATTCTCGACGCGACGCAAGCGAACCCGTCAGCCTTCCTCGACTTCCTTCTCGAGCCGCCGGTCGAGCGGGTGGAGCGGCTGTACTCGATCGAGGAGGTTCGGAGCTCCGCACGACTGCGCGACAAGGTCAGGCGCGTGGACCTGGACTCCCTCACCTTCGACACCGGCAAGGCGACCATCTCGCCTGACCAGATCGACCGGTTGTCCAAGGTTGCTACGGCAATGACGGAGATCCTGGATCGCAATCCGGCCGAGACCTTCCTGATCGAAGGCCATACCGATGCAATCGGCAGCGATCAGAGCAACCTCGTCCTGTCCGACCAGCGCGCCGACACGATCGCCGTGGCCCTGACCAGCGTCTTCGGCATCCCGCCGGAAAACCTGGTGACCCAGGGCTATGGCGAACGCTATCTGAAGATCAAGACGCAGGAGGCCGAAAGGCTCAACCGCCGGGTCACGATACGGCGCATCACGCCTCTCGTATCTCCGGTGGCCTCCCGCTAGGGACGGCCGACAAGGCCTATTGACAAAAAACGCCGCGCATCCATCCGGATGCGCGGCGCATTGTTTTTGTCGGGAGCGAGTTCGCAAGCGAGGCCGCCAAGCCCTTGGCCGGGTCCCTGCCCTTGGTCCCGAAACCTCAGTTCACGGGCGTTTCCCCGGTTGGCGCAGGCACATCCGATTGCTGTTTGCATTCCTTGAGCCAGACATCATAAACGGCATGGTCGACCGCATGCAGGCCCGGGGAATCGGCAAACATCCAGCCGGTGAAAAGCCGCCTGATCTTGCGATCGAGGGTGATCTCGTCCACCTCCACGAATGTGGTGGTTTTCGGCGGCTCGGTTTCATCGCGGCTGTAGCAGACCCTTGGCGTCACCTGAAGCGCACCGAACTGAACGGTTTCGCCGACATAGACGTCAAACGTTGTGATTCGTCCGGTAATCTTGTCGATGCCGGAAAACACGGCCACGGGATTTTCGATCCGCGCCGCATTGACGGGCGTCAGGGCGACCATCATTGCCACGCCCCCGACTGCGGCCTTGAGAGCGGTCCTGACGAAAATCTTCGCGTTCACTGTCATCTGATTCACTCACCAAATCGTCCGCAGCACGGAAGATGCGGAGCATTGTCGGCAGCGACATCGGTTCATCGCCGCCGATTGAGCCTTAACCATGCAATTGTGGCACGGCTGCGCCAAAGCGTCCGCGATTGTCAGGATTTCGGCGTCCAGGCGTCGTAATCCCCGGTCACCGTCGGGCGTGCGCCCTGATTGAGAATAGAGCCCTTGGGCCGGTAGGCGCGGGCCGTGCCGGTCAGGTTTTCCTGATGCGGCTTTTCCCACGGCTTGGCGACATAGGTTTCGGACGCCGGCGCGATTTCGGTCCGGTGGTGCATCCAGCCATGCCAGCCCGGCGGAATCGCCGACGGCTCGGAGGGACCGTTGTAGATGACCCAGCGCCGGGTGCGCCCTTCGGAATCCTTGCCGCCCTGATAATAGACGTTGCCGTTTTCGTCCTCGCCGACACGCTCGCCATGACGCCAGGTGTGGAAACGGACCCCGATGGTCTGACCGCTCCACCAGGTGAAAATCTGAAGCAACAACTTCTTCATGAAAGCCTCTTGTGTCGGGACCTGCCGACAGCCGATTGTGCCGGTCCTTGCTTCGCCTTATGGCGCGCCACGGCGATGATGTCCAGAGTCCGCCCGGTTCTGCCTACGGCATTTTCATCTTGAAACCGTAATGACTGTGTCTGAAGCCAAGCCGCTCGTAAAACCGGTGCGCGTCCTGCCGGGCTGCGTTGGACATCAGCTGCACCAGCCGCACACCGTTCGCCCTGCCCTGTTCGATGGCATGGCGCACCATCGCCGCACCGATTCCCATGCCTCTGCGGTCATGGCGGGTGTGCACCGCCTCAACGGTCAGGTTTGTCGCGCCCCTGCCGGTCAGCGACGTGATCAGCGTGGTCTGGAAGGTTCCAACCACCTCATCGTCGATCATCGCCACAAACAGCCGGTCATTGGGGCTTGCGGAAATACGGTCGAACGCGGCGAGATAGAGGTGCAGATCCGCGGCGTCGGCTGTGTCGCCATGGCCGCCCAGGCTGTCTTGCGCGAACATTGCCGCGAGAGCCGCAACGTCGTCGCGGCAGGCTTCGCGAATATGGATGTCAGCGGTCATGAACAGGGCTCCATGGCGATCATTGTCCGGCCGGGGCCAGCGCGCAAGCCCGGATAGCACATGGCTTTGCGGGCTTCATCTCAAAACAGTTCGGATTGGGCGGGGCCTGTGCTCGAACCGGACCGAGCTGAAATGCACTAAAATGTTCTGGGCGAAACGGGCAATGCTTGCCATGATGGCGCGGTCTCGCATGAAGCAAGGGGGAACAAACATGTCGCTCAAACTCGTGAACCTGGCTGGATCTGTCTGTTTTATGGTCGCATCCGCCATTGCGCCTGTTCAGGCCCAGGATGGCCCGATCGGTATAGCCTTCGCCCAGGCGCCGGAACAATCAACAGGCGTCTGCACCGGCCAGAACACGGACAAGACACTCGCCTGCGCCCGCGAAAAATGTGCTGAAGGCGGAGCGATGGCCCAAGACTGCCTGAGGGTGAAATGGTGCTATCCGGCGGGCTGGTCGGCGGATTTGTTCGTGCAGCACAAGGCCGGCGTTCACTGGCACGAGTATCTCTGCGGCTGGGATTCGAAGGAATCGGTGATGGCAGCCGTCGCGGTCGCCTGCGACCTCAAGCTCAGAGAAATGATCACGGATTGCAAAGCCGTGCGTTTCTGGGACGCGCAAGGCAAGGAATTGGCGGCCAACTGAGCGGGTTTCGGGATCAGCCGATGAGCGGCTTTGTCATGATCAGTGCCGGAATACCCGACTGATCCTTGCCGCAATTTTCGGTTCGACCGGTCTGTTTCATCCCGTGCGCTTCATAGAATGCAATGGCCGGCTCGTTGCCCGGGTCAACTTCCAGCGTCAGGCTCTGGGCTCCGGGAAAGCAGGTCTCGATCTCCGCAAAAAGATCGCGTCCGATGCCGAGCCCCTGGCATTCGGGCCGGACATAGAGCTGGTGCAGGGAGACCACACGGTTGGCGGCGGCGTGACTGGCAAAGGCCACGCCCCCGATCTGCCTGCCGTCGTCGGCGACCAGGAACTCCCCGTCAGGCCGATCGAGCGACGCCTTGATCGCAGCCTCGGAGTGCCAGTCCGCGATGATCTCCTCAACCTTGGCAGCGCCGTAGAACGGGGCATAGGTGGCCCGCCAGGTCTCCGCCAGCACCTCGCGGATCGTCGGAATGTCGCGGCTTGAGGCGGATCGGACGAAGAACATGCCGAGCCTATTCCTCGATGCCTAGCTTGGCCTTGACCAGGTCCTGAACCGCCTTCGGATTGGCCTTGCCGCCGGTGGCCTTCATCACCTGGCCGACGAACCAGCCTGCGAGCGCGGGCTTGGCCTGGGCCTTGGCGACCTGCTCCGGATTGGCGGCAATCACCTCGTCGACGGCCTTCTCGATGGCGCCGGTGTCGGTGACCTGCTTCATGCCGCGCTTTTCAACGACGTCCGCCGGGTCGCCGCCCTCTTCCCAGATGATCTCGAACAGGTCCTTGGCGATCTTGCCGGAGATGGTGCCGTCCTTGATCAGATCGATGATTCCACCGAGCTGGGAGGGCGAAACCGGAGTCTCTTCAATGCCTTTGCCGGATTTGTTCAAGGCGCCCAGCAGGTCGTTGATGACCCAGTTTGCGGCCATCTTGCCGTCGCGGCCGGCGGCCACTTCCTCAAAATAGTCGGCGATGGCCTTTTCCGACACCAGGATCGAGGCGTCGTAGACGCTCAGCCCCATGTCGGCGACAAAACGGGCCTTCTTGTCGTCCGGCAACTCGGGAAGGTCAGCCTTGAGAGCCTCCACAAAGGCCTCGTCGAACTCGAGCGGCAGCAGATCGGGGTCGGGAAAATAGCGGTAGTCGTGCGCATCTTCCTTCGACCGCATGGAGCGTGTCTCACCCTTCTGCGGATCGAACAGACGGGTTTCCTGATCGATTTCGCCGCCGTCCTCGATGATGGCGATCTGTCGGCGCGCTTCGGATTCGATGGCCTGGCCGACGAAGCGGATGGAGTTGACGTTCTTGATCTCGCAGCGGGTGCCGAACTCGCCGCCCGGCTTGCGCACCGAGACGTTGACGTCGGCGCGCATCGAGCCCTCGTCCATGTTGCCGTCGCAGGTGCCGAGATAGCGCAGGATCGAGCGGAGCTTGGTCACATAGGCCTTGGCCTCGTCGGCGGAGCGCATGTCGGGCTTTGAGACAATCTCCATCAGTGCCACGCCCGAGCGGTTGAGGTCGACATAGGACATCGAAGGATGCTGGTCATGCATGGACTTGCCGGCATCCTGCTCGAGATGCAGGCGCTCGATGCCGATCTCGATGTCCTCGAACTGGCCCTGACGGTCGGGGCCGACGGAGATGATGATCTTGCCCTCGCCGACGATCGGGTCCTTGTACTGGGAGATCTGGTAGCCCTGAGGAAGGTCCGGATAAAAGTAGTTCTTGCGGTCAAACACCGAACGATTGTTGATCTGCGCCTTGAGGCCAAGCCCGGTGCGTACTGCCTGGGCCACGCATTCCTCATTGATCACCGGCAGCATGCCCGGCATCGCCGCGTCCACAAGGCTGACATTGGAGTTGGCCGCGCTGCCAAAATCGGTCGAGGCGCCCGAGAACAGCTTGGAATTGCTCGACACCTGGGCATGGACCTCAAGCCCGATAATGATCTCCCAGTCGCCGGTGGCGCCTGAAATCAGCCGTTTGGGATCTGGGGTGCGGGTATCGACGAGGCTCATGGACTGCCCTTTGTCTTGTCATTGTCACGGGAATAGCGCTGCCCTGTCCGGTAGAACAAAGCCGGCCCGACTGCAAGGCTTTGGAGCCTGCTCAAGCCACCGATGCCCGCAAAAGCCAGGTTGACCGAGATCAAGGCGGCACCGCTCGATCCGTGCGATTCTGGACCCACGATCAAAAACGGGAGTGGACCATGAGTGTTCTGGATATCTTCAGCCGTCTGACCAACCGGGCCGACCTGATGGACGAGATGATGGACAAGCTCGGCGTCGCTGACGAGATGCAGACCATGCCCGACCATGCCGGCGTGCTGCGCCGCGCCGCCAACCGCTGCCTGACCTGCGACAAGCCCGATGCCTGCCAGCAGTGGCTCAAGTCGGAGATCCGCCCCGATGAAGCGCCCTATTTCTGCAAGAACCACGACCTGTTCGAGCGGGTGCTCGACAAGATGGAGACAGAGCCCGCCGCTTCCTGAGATTTGATGCTCCCTCTAGGCAGAGTGATCTTTGCCCAACTTCTGACCCCGGACGCGGCCCGACCGTTTCCGGGCACTTTTTTTTGCGTAAACCCTGCTCTCAGAGCCCGTAGGTTCCGTCCTCTTCCGGGTCCTCCGCACCGGTTTCCGTACCGGGCTCGAACTCGCGGATCATCTCGACCGTATCGATATCCTCGTCGAGCGGCTCGGAATAGGTCACGAAATAGGATTTGACGCGGTAGCCCAGCCGCTTGAACAAACGGATCGCACCGGCATTGCGGGCATGGGTGTCGAGGCGTGCGGAAGGGTAACCGCGCTCCCGGATCCCGTGCTCGATCCTCACGAGCAGCGCAGTTCCGATGCCGCGGCCCTGATACTCGGGCAGAACCCAGAGATCGGTGATGAAGTCATCGGCCTTTTCACAGGCGCCCCAGCCGGCAAGTTCGCCATCCCATTCGGCAACGAGAATATCTGGCCACGAGCGGGTGCAGAAAGCATGGTATGCCTGCCGCGCATTGTCGCGCAACCGGTCGGCGTCCTCGCCCCAGACACGGATCGCCTTCTCCCATGACGCCAGCCCGAGCTTTGCCAGGTCATGAGCTTCTGCCGAACTGGCTGGCCGGATCGAGAGCATGCGCGAGGCTCCGTTTGACTGACCGCGAGTCTCCGGTCGGGATACCCGAATGTCGCCGTTCTTTGCACAGCGATCAAGTCTTTCGTCTTTCGAGCGGGTGTCGGGTCTTGCGATGTGGAACCCGTATCTGAGACAAAGATGCAACAGCTTCGTCCGCTTGCGTCGACGGCCGTGCGGGACGGTGTTGACCCTGCAATCGTCCCGGCCTATCCGGGAAATGTCCAGAAACTGGAGCTTTCATGTCCAATTCGTCCGAGGCCCGCTGAGGGGCCACGCCTTATCCGCGCCACCGGCGCAAGGCCTGGCCCGACAAAAGCATTGAAACCGCCGCCTCATGCGAGCCGGCAGATGTTTTTGTGCGCTCACAGGAGCGCCCGACCCGGACACAACCACAATGGACATCTCACGCGCAGAACAGCGCATCCTGCACCTGCTCGCCCAGGGCGGCAGGATCGAACTCATCCGTGACGACAACCGCAAGATCGCAGGCATCAAGCTCATCACCCGCGAAGGCTGGCTGTTTTCCGATCTGGATCTGGAAACCTTCCGCAAGCTCAAGCGCAAACGCGCGATCCGCTCAAGTCAGGGCCAACCCTACATGGTCACGCGGCGCGGCCTGGAGCTGGTGCGCGCGCAGCTCAACAACAGGTAAGACCAGAAGCGGCGCCTTCGGGCGCCGCATGGTACTCACATCTTGGAACAGCGACCGGCAACCTTGCCGTCAACTCGTCCCGATTTCAGATCCACATAGTCGGGAGTGCCTTTGGGCATCTCCTTGCGACCCAAACTGTTCAGATAGGTCTGCTTGTCTATCTTCACGGTTCGACCACCTGAAGTGAATGAGATCAAACCATTGCCGTTCCTGATGACCCCGAAATTCTTCATTCGGCAGAAATAGGTTTCACCGCCCTTGGACAGTTTCCAGCCCAGCTTCCCGGCCCTGTTTGTGGTCAATTTCGACACATCGAATCCCTTGCCGACCAATCCATCAAGATTGGCAGCGCTCGCGGGAGCCGAAAGACCACAAAGAATCAAGAAGCTGGCAATTGCCAGAAACGAACGCGCCTTCATAAAAACATCACCTCAAAGCTGAAAACAGTAACGCCACCACCATAGGCCGAGCCTGCGCCCCGCTCAAGAAGGGAGAATTACAACCTCGTTTTCAGTTCGAGGATGACATAGGCGGGCATTTATCGGACCGTCCCCTTACCACCACTTCTTGGGCTCGAACCGGCCGGCGGCCTGCTCGATCACGTGGGCGGTCTTGAACAGCGTTTCCTCGTCAAAGGGGCGGCCGATCAATTGCAGGCCCAGCGGCAGGCCCTTGCGGTCGAGACCGGCGGGAACTGAGATCCCTGGAAGGCCTGCCATGTTGACGGTGACGGTGAAGACGTCGTTCAAGTACATCTTGACGGGATCGCTCGCGAGTTCCTCGTCGCCGATGGCGAAGGCCGAGGACGGGGTTGCGGGCGTGAGAATCGCGTCGACGCCGGCTTCGAAGGCGAGTTCGAAATCGCGCTTGATCAGGGTGCGCACCTTCTGGGCGCGCAGGTAGTAGGCGTCATAATAGCCGGCCGACAGCACGTAGGTGCCGATCATGATGCGGCGCTTGACCTCCTGGCCAAAGCCCTCGGCCCGGGTCTTCTCGTACATGTCGGCAATGTCCTTGCCGGGCACGCGAAGGCCGTAGCGGACGCCATCATAGCGCGCCAGGTTCGACGAGGCTTCTGCCGGAGCGACGATGTAGTAGGCGGGCAGCGCGTATTTGGTGTGCGGCAGTTCGATGTCGACGATCTCGGCGCCGGCCTCGCGGAGCCAGTCGATACCCTTCTGCCACAGCGCATCGATCTCGCCATCCATGCCGTCCATGCGGTATTCGCGCGGGATCCCGATCTTCAGCCCCTTCACCGAACCGCCGAGAGCGGCTTCGTAGTCGGGGACCGGGAGATCAACCGAAGTTGTGTCCTTGTCGTCGACCGATGCCATCGACTTCAAGAGGATCGCCGCGTCACGCACATCGCGCGCGATCGGGCCCGCCTGGTCGAGCGAGGACGCAAAGGCAACCACGCCCCAGCGCGAGCAGCGGCCATAGGTCGGCTTGATGCCGACAGTGCCGGTAAAGGCCGCCGGCTGGCGGATCGACCCGCCGGTGTCGGTTGCGGTCGCGCCGGCGCAAAGCATCGCCGCCACGGCGGCCGCCGAGCCACCCGATGAACCGCCCGGCACAAGCCCGGTGTTCGATCCTTCCGCGCGCCAGGGATTGGTCACGGGGCCGTAATAGGACGTCTCGTTCGACGACCCCATGGCGAACTCGTCCATGTTGAGCTTGCCGAGCATGACTGCGCCATCGGCCCAGAGATTGGCGGTGACGGTCGATTCATAGCGCGGCTGGAAACCGTCCAGCACGTGGGAACAGGCCTGGGTGTGCACGCCTTCGGTTCCGAACAGGTCCTTGATGCCGAGCGGGATGCCCTCGAGGGCACCGACCTGCCCCGCAGCACGGCAGGCATCGGAGGCCTTCGCCATCTCGCGGGCCTTGTCGCCGGTCACGGTGACATAGGCATTGAGGCTGGGATTGGCGGCCTCGATCGCGCCAAGATAGGCGTCGGTCAGTTCGGCGCTGGTGAGCGCGCCCTTTTTCATCTCGTCGCGCGCTTCGGCGATGGTCAGGCGGATCAGGTCACTCATGCGGACAACTTCTTTTCAAAGAACCGGGAATATTCGGATTCGGGATAGTCGAGCACGGCGCCACACTCGGTGAAGCCGTGATTTTCATACAGCCGGACAGCGGCGGCGAGCCCCTCGCCCACGCCCGTTTCGAGCACCAGGCGCTCGATGCCGAGCCTCTTGGCTTCCGCTTCGATCGCGTCGAGCAGGGCCGAGCCGACCCGCTGGCCACGCACCGCGGGTGCAGTGTACATGCGCTTTATCTCGCCCAGGCGTAGCCCCTGGAAAACACCGATCTGCTTGAGCGCGCCCACGCCGACGGCAGTTCCGTCGACATTTCGCGCCACGAAGACGGTGGTGTCCTCGCCCGCCATTTCCTCGATATCGAGACCGAAATTGAATTCGGCCGGCGCAAGCGGCGCCAGATGCGCGTCCAGTGCTTCCACCAGCGACCGGATGTCATCCTGACGCGGGTTTTCGACGGCAATCGTGATTGCCGGGCGCAAAACGGATGC
This sequence comes from Hoeflea sp., assembly GCA_965233445.1. Lineage (GTDB taxonomy): Bacteria > Pseudomonadota > Alphaproteobacteria > Rhizobiales > Rhizobiaceae > Hoeflea. Next base: position 2,252,146 of record OZ247491.1, on the reverse strand, counting down.
GGAAAAGCCGGATTCGGGCGAAGCGGGCATGATCCTACTCGACCACCTTGGGGACCATGAAGAAATTGTCGGTCGTCTCGGGCGCGTTGGCAACGATGTCTTCGGCCTTGGAGCCGTCGGTGACGACATCCTGGCGCTTCTTCATCGCCATCGGCATGACCGAAGTCATCGGCTCGACGCCGTCGACATCAACTTCCGACAATTGCTCGACAAAGCCGAGAATGGCGTTGAGTTCGCCCTCCATGCGGCTTGCTTCCTCTTCGGTAACCGCAATTCGGGCGAGATGCGCAACACGTTTGACGGTGGCAAGATCTACGGACATCAGGTCCTCATCGGATGGTGTGAACGATTGGCCCCGCTATAGCGGCGAGCAGCAGGACGCGCAACTGTGCGGCACTCATTTGTGCCGGACGGCGACGTTCAGGCGGCCACGGCTTCACCCGATTTCGCTACCACCACGCTTTTCGCATCCTCCTCCATCGCCTCGAGGAAGGTGTCCGCCGTCTGGTCGATGATCGGGAAGGAACCGTAATGACAGGGGATCACCTTGCCGAAGGAGAAGAACCTGCGGCAGGCCAGGGCCGCCACCGCGCCGCCCATGGTGAAGCGATCGCCGATGGGCACAAGACCGATCTCGGGCCGGTGCAGTTCGTTGATCAGCGCCATGTCCGAGAAGATGTCGGTGTCGCCCATGTGCAGCACGGACGGCTCGTCCTCGAAATGCAGCATCAGCCCGTTCGCATTGCCGAGCGAATGGGAAACTCCGTCGGTGGTGATCTGCGCGGAGGAATGCAGCGCGTTGGTGAAGGTCGCGGAGAAGCCGCCAAGCGATATCGTGCCGCCGGTGTTGCCCGGCTCGAGCTTGTCGAGCCCGTGGTGGCTGCCGAGCCATGTCGCAAGATCTGCATTCGCCAGCACGACCGCCCCGGATTCCTTGGCAATCTGCACAGTGTCGCCGACATGGTCGCCGTGGCCATGAGTCAGCAGGACATGGGTGACGCCCTTGGCGGCCTCCTTCATGTCATTTCCCTCGAAGCCGGGGTTCCCGTTGAAGAACGGATCGATCAGGATCGTCGCCTTCGATGTTTCGAGCCGGAAAGCCGCATGCCCGAGCCAGGTGATCTTCATAGTCTCTACTCCCTCGCATTTACGGGGTTTGTTCGCTAAACCCGCATTGCGCTGAACCTAACCCGGCTCGCCCGATGGCGCAAAGGCGGAATGAACACAATGGCGGTGATCGAAATCGAAGAGCTGGAAGGCGCGCTTTCCAAGGGCCAGACCATAGCCGGGCTGGATCTCGGGACGAAGACCATCGGCATGGCGGTCTCGGACCTCTCGCTGTCGCTGGCCTCGCCGCGCCCGGTTATCAGACGCCGCAAGTTCACCCTCGATGCGATAGACCTCATTGCCGCGCTTGAACGCGATCGGGCTGGCGCGGTGGTGATCGGGCTTCCAGTCAACATGGATGGCAGCGAGGGCCCACGGGCGCAGGCAACGCGCGCCTTCGTGCGCAACATGGTCGAAAAAACCGACCTGCCCTTCGTGTTCTGGGACGAAAGGCTGTCAACGGTGGCGGCAGAACGGGCGCTGATTTCGATGGATGTTTCGCGCAGGAAACGCACGGAAAGGATCGATTCGGCAGCGGCGAGCTTCATTCTTCAGGGCGCGCTTGACCGGCTCAAGGGCCTTCGCCTGCAGAACCGGCAAGGTTCATGACGTCCGTGGATACTCCGCGACATCGGCGGATTTGATCGGATCCGTGCTCCGTTCCGCGGTCTCTTCACGCCCTGCCCAACGCTTCAACGTTGCCCAGATCTCCTTGCGGCGACGCTTGAGAATGATCAGGCCAAGCACCAGGAGCGTATCGAGAATGATCGCCTTGAGCACCAGCGGCGGAATCGCCTCTGGCCGCATGCCCAGCAGATCGCCGTAGATCAGGAAAACCAGATCGTGCAGATCACGGCTGAGAATCCGCCAGCCGAAGTTCATGTCGTAGTAGGACAGGCCGTACCAGCTGCCCAGAAGCGCTATCGGCGTTACCCAGAGGAAGAGGAAGACCCTCATGACTGGAACTCCCGACGCGTCAGATTGGCGAGTCGGGCGCTGAAGGCGGCGTTGGCGGCTGCGTGATTGGCGATCACGTCGTCCAGTTGCGCGACATCATCCGCTTTGTTCGAAGTTTCGATGCTCTCGGCCTTGATGACGGCCAGGGCAATCAGCACCAATCCGGCCAAGGCCAGCAACTGAAGAAACAGCAGTTCGCCGATCTGGCCGCCTGCCAGTCCAATGACGATGGTGATGGCGCTCGACACGGCTGCGCATCCCGCCGCCCCTTCCGAGAGCGGTCGCGCATCGCGCTGCTCGTCCTCTTCGCCGAACACGCAGAACAGCATGGCAAACAGCAACAGACCTGCGGCGCCGAAGTGAAGCCCGCCCAGCAGGCCGAACACGACGCTTTCTGCCATTTCGGAAAATCCGATCGCCGCCATCGCCGTCAGCTGGGCGTCGACCAGGCTTGCGCCTGCAAAAAGATTGAGCCCGGCCACGCTTACCCCGCCCTGCGGTGCATAGGTGAAGACCATTGCCAGCATGGCCAGGAAGACCATCCAGAACGTCATCATCACAGCATAAAAAGGTCGGCTCGGCTTCATCAGATATCCGTTTGCAGTCGGGAATGGCAAAGTGCTCCCTGTCCGACCATGAAGGCCATGGGCCAAGCCCGCAACGTAAACCATTCATTAAGGTTAACGCGAGAGGGACGGAGCGCCCGGCAATTGTCCTCCGGCCATTGCCCTCCACGTCCCGCGCGCCTATGAGAAAGCGCAATTTGGTCCGGCGTTTCCCATGATACCGATATTCGAGAGCATTCTGCCCATTTTTCTGATCGTGCTTTTCGGCGCGGTCCTCAAACGGGCGCGGTTCATTGATCAGAGCGTCTGGCCCGGTCTTGAAACCATCGGCTACTACGTCCTGTTTCCCTCGTTGCTGTTCATGACGCTGGCGCGCGCCGACTTTTCGGGCCTGGAGCTCGGAACCGTGGCCATCGTGACGCTGGCATCGGTGGCTGCGATGACGGCACTCCTCCTCGCACTTTATCCGTTTGCGCGCCTGCGCGGCCTCAGCGACGCGAGCTACACATCCGTTTTCCAGACCTCCTCGCGCTGGAACGCCTTCATCGCGCTGGCCGTTGCCGACAAGATCTCGGGCACCGAAGGTCTGGCGCTCGTCGCCCTGGTGATGGCGCTGATCGTTGTTCCCCTCAACCTGATCAATGTGGCGGTGCTGGTGTGGTTCAGCCCCGGAACGCGCAGCCTTTCGATGCTTGCCAAGAGAATCGCCGGAAATCCGCTGATCCTGGGATGCATCGCTGGCATCGCGGTCAATGCCGCCCCATTCGATCTCTATGCTCCATTGGCGCAATCCGTCGATCTGATCGCCCGGTCGGCGCTTGGGCTCGGCCTGCTGATGGTCGGCGCAGGCCTGAAGGTCGGAGACGCAGTGAGGCCCGGCACAGCCGCCCTGCTTCCAACGGCACTCAAGCTCGTCGTGTTTCCGGTCATCATGGTGGGACTGGCGCTGATCGCCGGCTTGTCCGGCGAAACGGTGACGATCCTTGCGCTTTGCGCGGCCGTCCCGACAGCGATGAACGGCTACCTGCTCGCCCGCCAGATGGGCGGCGATGCACCGCTTTACGCCGCGGTGGCCACGTTGCAGACGGCGGTCTCGTTTCTCACGCTTCCTGCCGCGCTATGGGCAGCGGCTCAACTCGCCGGCGGATAGAGCAGGTCGACGATCTGGCGCGCGTCGAAACGCGCATCGAGCATGCCATAGGTCGACCGCCAGGCCCCGCCCAGACGCGTCTCGACGAAGGCTTCGGCCACGTGTCCGGCGCCAAGCCGCGTGAGTTCGGCGGCAGCGGCAGCCAAGGCGAGCTGTTCGGTCAGCAGACGCCCTGCCCCCTCGTCGCTCTCGGCAACCGCCATGCAGGCGCGCAGCACGTCGAGCGTCTTCGGGCCCGCGGCTCCCAGGTCCTTGTTGATGCTCTGAAGCGCTACCTCGCACAGTTCCTTGCCCCGGGTGAGAACGCGCAGCACGTCAAGCGCCATGACATTGCCCGAACCTTCCCAGATCGCGTTCACCGGCGCTTCCCGGTAATGGCGGGCCAGGGCGCGGTCCTCGACATAGCCGTTGCCGCCCATGCACTCCATCACCTCGTAGATGACGGACGGCGCGATCTTGCAGACCCAGTACTTCACGACCGGGGTCATCAGCCGCGCGATCGCCGCCTCGGCCGGATCGTCACGGGCGTTGTCGAATGCACGGGCAAGGCGAAGCGACAGCGCGGTGGCAGCCGCCACATCGAGAGCAAGATCGGCGAGCACCCGGCTCATCAGGGACTGGTCGATGAGAAGGTCTCCGAAGACGCGGCGATGCCGGCAGTGATGCACCGCCTCGGCAAGGCTCGCGCGCATCATCCCCGCCGAGGCCAGCGCACAATCGAGCCTGGTCAGTGTGACCATGTCCAGGATCGTGCGGATGCCCTCCCCCTCGCCGCCAAGAAGGAAGCCGTAGGTCTCGGAGAACTCGACCTCGGACGAGGCGTTGGAGCGATTGCCGAGCTTGTCCTTCAGTCGCTGCAGCCGCAGCCCGTTGAGCGTTCCGTCCTCGAGAATGCGTGGCACCAGGAAGCAGCTCAGCGCCTCGCCGTCACCGCCGCCGGTCTTGGCGAGCATCACGAATGCGTCCGACATCGGCGCCGACAGGAACCACTTGTGGCCTTCAAGACGGTAGACACCTTCGCCTGCGCGCACGGCGCGGCTCTCGTTGGCGCGAACATCGGTGCCGCCCTGTTTTTCGGTCATGCCCATGCCGATGGTAACCCCGGTCTTCTGCATGGCCGGCCGGTGGCTTGAATCATAACGCCGGGAGACGACCTGCGGGGCCCAGCTCTTTTCGATCCGCGGCGAGGCCATGATCGCGGCGATCGAGGCATTGGTCATGGTCAGCGGACACAGATGGCCGCATTCCAGCCCGGCGGTGAGATAGAACCGGATGCCGCGAGCCTGATGGGCAAAGCCCTTTTCCTCGCGCCTGCCTTCCCAGACCGACCCCTGCAGGCCGATCGAGACCGAGCGGCGCATGAGCGCATGCCAGCTGGGGTGGAAATCCACCTGATCAATCCGGTTGCCGGAGCCGTCATGGGTCCTTAATTCGGGAACCGAGCGATTGGCGATGCGGGCCAGATCCTGGGCTTCGGTCGAACTGACAAACTTGCCCACGGTCTCGAAATCGGCGCGCAATCCCCTCGGCATGTCGGCCGCGATGTCCTTGAGCAACGGATCCGAACGGAACGCGTTATGCCCGGAAAAGGGCGGGCTCTGGTTTTCCGCCCGGTGGGCTGAGGATTGTATCGGACTCATTGAACCTCGCTTGCGTGACGCTCGGACACAGGATTCGTCCCTTATTGCATGGCAATCCGGCGATTGCATGGGGACATCGCGAAATTCGCCGATGCTTTGTCCGCCCTCGTGCTTGCCCCTGCGCGAGAACCTTTCTATGAACGCCGGAGATCTTAAATCACAGGATGTCCGATGTCATTTCCGCACCGCCATCTGCTCGGCATCAAGGGCCTTTCGGAAGCCGACATCCACTACCTGCTGGACAAGTCGGACGAGGCGGTCAAGATCTCGCGGCAGCGCGAGAAAAAGACGTCGACCCTTCGCGGGCTCACGCAGATCAATCTCTTCTTCGAAAACTCGACCCGGACACAGGCCTCGTTCGAACTCGCCGGAAAGCGCCTCGGCGCGGATGTGATGAACATGTCGGTCGCCAATTCGAGCGTCAAGAAGGGCGAAACGCTCGTCGACACGGCAATGACACTCAACGCCATGCGCCCCGACGTGCTGGTGGTGCGCCATTCCTCTGCCGGTGCGGTGGCGCTTCTGTCGCAGAAGGTCGGCTGCCCGGTGATCAATGCCGGGGACGGCGCGCACGAGCATCCGACGCAGGCGCTGCTCGATGCGCTGACGATCCGCCGTGCAAAGGGCAAGGTCGGCCGGCTGATCGTCGCCATCTGCGGCGATGTGCTGCATTCGCGCGTCGCCCGCTCCAACATCCTGCTGCTCAATGCGCTGGGCGCGCGTGTCCGGGTCGTCGCCCCGTCAACGCTGCTGCCCTCGGGAATTGAGCAGATGGGAGTCGAGGTGTTCCAGCGCATGTCGGACGGGCTCAAGGATGCCGACGTGGTCATGATGCTCAGGCTGCAGCGCGAACGCATGCAAGGCTCCTTCGTGCCTTCGGTCAGGGAATATTTCCGGTATTACGGGCTGGATGCCGAAAAGCTGGCTGCGGCGCGGGAGGATGCGCTGGTGATGCATCCGGGCCCGATGAACCGCGGCGTCGAGATCGCTTCGGACATTGCAGACGGACCGCAAAGCGTCATCGAACAGCAGGTGGAGATGGGAGTGGCTGTGCGCATGGCGGTGATGGAAACGCTGATGCTCGAGGGGGAACTGGCCCGATGACCCCCCGTCTGCTCACCAACGTCAGGATCGTCGATCCCTCGCAGAACATGGACGAGGCCGGTTCGATCCTCATCATCGACGGCAGGATTGCGGAAGCCGGTTCTTCGGTTTCCGCATCGGACCTTCCGGAAGGATGCGAGATCGAGGATTGCGGCGGTCTGCTCGCGGTTCCGGGCCTGGTCGATGCCTGCGTGCATATCGGAGAACCCGGCGCCGAACATCGCGAGACCATCGCCTCGGCGAGCCGTGCCGCCGCCAGGGGTGGCGTCACCTCCATCGTTATGATGCCGGACACGAACCCGGTGATCGACGATGTTGCGCTCGTCGATTTCGTCCAGCGGCTGGCGCGCGACGAGGCCGTGGTCCATGTCCACCCCGCTGCTGCGCTGACCAAGGGACTCGACGGCAAGGAAATGACCGAGTTCGGGCTTCTGCTCGAGGCAGGTGCGGTCTGGCTGAGCAACGGACGCAATACGGTGGAGAACCCTGCCGTGATGCGGCGCGCGATGACCTATGCACGGGATTTTGACGCCGTGGTCGCCGTCGCCACGCAGGACCGGCACCTGAGCGCCACGGGCGTGATGAATGGAGGCCTGTTTGCAAGCTGGCTGGGACTGCCGGGGATCCCGCGTGAAGCCGAGATCATCCCGCTCGAGCGCGATCTCAGGCTCGCGGCGCTGACACGCTCTCGCTATCACGCGATGAGCGTCTCGGTTCCTGAATCCGCCGACATCATTCGGGCCGCCAAGGCCAAGGGGATCGCCGTCACGGCGGGCATCTCGATCAATCACCTGACCCTGAACGAAACCGATATCGGCGAATACCGGACGTTCTTCCGGCTTTCGCCGCCGCTCAGGACCGAAGAAGACCGCAAGGCCATGGTTGCCGCACTTGCCGACGGCGCGATCGACATCATCGTTTCGGCCCACGATCCGCAGGATGTGGATACCAAAAGGCTGCCCTTTGCCGACGCCGAAAACGGGGCCATCGGGCTCGAGACGCTGCTGTCGGCGGCGTTGAGGCTTTATCATTCGGGCGATGTGCCGCTGATGCGCCTCATCGAGGCCCTCACCACTCGTCCGGCCCAGATCCTCGGGCTTGACGCAGGCTCGCTTCGCGCCGGCGCCAAGGCTGACATTGCGCTGATCGATCCGGAGTACCCCTGGGTGCTGAGCAAGGACGACATCGTTTCGAAGTCCAAGAACAGCGCCTTCGAGGATGCACGGTTTACGGGCAAAGTGTTGCAAACGCTGGTTGCAGGTGCGACAGTTCACAGAGCCTGAAGCCGTTTTTCCGTTCGTGCATTTGCATTTCAATCAAGGAAATACGTGTCGTGCCTGAATTGATGAGTTGGACCATCCCGCCGACGACCATGGCAGCAGCGCTGCTCTTCGGTTATCTCTGCGGCTCCATTCCCTTCGGCCTCATCCTCACCCGGATGGCGGGGCTCGGGGATGTCCGCAAGATCGGCTCCGGCAATATCGGCGCAACCAACGTTCTTCGCACCGGAAACAAGAAGCTGGCAGCGGCAACCGTGCTGGGCGACGCGCTCAAGGGGACCGTTGCAGTGCTGATCGCGGGCTGGTTCGCTGGACTTGAAGCCGCACTGGTCGCAGGCCTGGGCGCGTTTCTCGGGCATCTCTTTCCGGTCTGGCTGAAATTCAAGGGCGGCAAGGGTGTCGCCACCTATCTTGGCGTGCTGCTGGGGCTTGCGCCGCTGATCGTGCTGGTGTTCGCGGCGGTGTGGCTCGGCATGGCCAAGCTGTTCCGGTACTCGTCGCTGGCGGCACTGGCAGCGGCGATCGCGGTACCGGTCGCCCTTTATCTCTACGGGCGCCCGGAGATCGGGTCGCTGTTTGTCGTGATGTCGCTGATCACCTTCCTTAAGCACCACGAGAACATTCGCCGGCTGCTGGCGGGTACCGAGAGCCGCATCGGGGACAAGGGCTGATGTCCCCGGGCGGCGAGAGACGGCGCGGTGTCGTCCTCTCCGACCGCCAACGGCTCGACTGGCTGCGGCTGATCCGGTCGGACAATGTCGGCCCGGCCACATTCCGCGACCTGATCAACCATTTCGGCTCCGCTGAAGCAGCAATCGAACGGCTGCCGGAGTTGTCCCGTCGCGGCGGCTCGTCCCGCCCGATCCGGATCGCAAGCGTGGACGACGCGGAGCGCGAACTCGAGGCCGCGCGGCGTTTCGGCGCGGTCTTCATCGGCATCGGAGAACCCGACTACCCGCCAGCACTCAAACGGATCGACGGCGCGCCGCCTCTGCTGGCGGCAATCGGCGACCTGGCGCTGGCAACACGGGTGACCGTGGGGATCGTCGGCTCGCGAAACGCATCCGTGTCGGGGGCGAAGATGGCCGCCCGGATGGCCCGCGAACTGGGCTCAGCAGGCTATGCGATCATTTCCGGCATGGCGCGCGGGATCGACGCGGCCGCCCACCGTGCAAGCCTTGATGCAGGAACGATCGCCGCCATGGCAGGCGGGCTGGACCATCCCTATCCACCGGAAAACCTTGACCTCTACAACGAAATCCGCTCCGGCCAGGGACTTGCGATCAGCGAGATGCCGATGGGATGGGAGCCGCGAGCGCGCGATTTCCCGCGCCGCAACCGGCTGATCGCCGGCGTGGGGCTCGGACTTGTCGTCGTGGAGGCTGCGCAGCGCTCCGGATCGCTGATCACGGCTCGCCGGGCTGCCGATTTCGGCAGGCTGGTGTTCGCCGTTCCCGGCTCGCCGCTCGACCCGCGTGCCGCCGGGACCAACGGCTTGTTGAAGGAGGGGGCGATCGTCACCACCTCAAGCCAGGATGTGATCGATGCCCTGGCTCCCTCGTCCCGCATCCATACGGACGAGGACCCCGCTCTGGAGGAGACCGGCGACGATGATGCAGCGCCCTTCGCGGAACCGGCGGAGGAGGACCGGGCCCGGGTCATCGAGGCGCTCGGCCCCTCGCCTTCCGAAATCGACGACATCATCCGCCATACCGGCGTTCCCGCCCAGACCGTCTATCTCGTGCTTATCGAACTGGATCTGGCCGGACGCCTGCACCGTCATCCAGGCGGCATGGTCTCACTGGCTTTTGACGACCTTTAGCGGACGCTGCCCGGCAAGAACGTCGCCGGCTTCAAGATAGGCCATCTCGATTAGGTAGCACAGCATGTCGGCATCTTCCGACTTCGCGACCTCGCACAATTCGGACAAAGTCTGACGGATGTAGGTGATGTTGTGCACTGTCCGGGCGCTCTTCAGCGAATCTGCTGTGGGGCCATTTGCCATTCCGGATCCCTTGGCTCAATACACGCCTTGCCTGCCTTTCAGGCGGCTATTTCCGCGATGAAAACAAGATAGAGCATTTATTTATAATTGCAATACGATTGAAATCCCGTATTGGTTGCATTCTGGTGTGAAATGGCTCGAATTGCCAAGATGGGCTTGACCGAACCGGATTCCCTGTACATTTCGTGGGCCAAATCGGCGTGTCGCGAATTCGCGCGAACTGCCGAAACCCCGGCCGAATGTGAGCAGAACATGAATGTAGTGGTAGTGGAATCGCCTGCGAAGGCGAAAACGATCAACAAATATCTCGGCTCGGGGTACAAGGTGCTTGCTTCGTTCGGTCACGTCCGGGATCTGCCGGCCAAGGACGGATCGGTGCTTCCGGATGATGATTTCGCCATGTCCTGGGAGGTCGACACCGCGTCGAACAAAAGGCTCAAGGATATCACGGAAGCCCTGAAGGGCGCGGACTCGCTGATCCTTGCAACCGACCCCGATCGCGAAGGTGAAGCGATCTCGTGGCACGTGCTGGAAGTGCTCACCAAGAAGAAGGCGCTCAAGGACAAGTCCGTCAAGCGGGTGGTTTTCAACGCCATCACCAAGAAATCCGTACTCGACGCGATGGAAAATCCGCGCGAGATCGACACGCCCCTGGTCGACGCCTATCTGGCGCGGCGTGCGCTCGACTACCTTGTTGGCTTCAACCTGTCGCCGGTGCTTTGGCGCAAGCTCCCGGGCGCGCGGTCGGCAGGCCGGGTGCAGTCGGTGGCGCTTCGGCTTGTCTGCGACCGCGAAAGCGAGATCGAACGCTTTGTCTCGGAGGAATACTGGCAGATCTCGGCCGATCTGAAGACACCGCGCGGCGAGGGTTTCACTGCGCGCCTGGTGGCCAATGACGGCGAGAAGCTCACCAAGATGTCGGTCACCAACGGCGAAGTGGCCGGTTCGATCCGCGCCATGCTCGAAGGCGCGTCGTTCAAGGTCGACAGCGTCGAGGCCAAGCCGACGCGGCGCAACCCCTCGCCGCCCTTCACCACATCGACCCTGCAGCAGGCAGCGTCATCCAAACTCGGCTTCAACGCCTCGCGCACCATGCAAGTGGCGCAAAGACTTTATGAAGGGATCGACATCGGCGGCGAAACCGTCGGTCTGATCACCTACATGCGTACCGACGGCGTGCAGATGGCGCCGGAGGCAATCGAGGAAGCAAGGACCGCCATCGAGACACGCTTCGGTGCTCGGTATGTGCCCGAAAAGGCGCGGATCTACTCGACCAAGGCGAAGAATGCACAGGAGGCTCACGAGGCCATCCGCCCAACCGGTTTCGAGCGCGCTCCGGACGATCTGAAGAGATATCTCGATGCCGACCAGCTCAAGCTCTACGACCTGATCTGGAAGCGCGCCACGGCCAGCCAGATGGCCTCGGCCGAAATCGAACGCACCAGCGTGGAGATCACTGCATCCAATGGCGGCAAGACCGCCGCGCTGAGGGCAACCGGCTCGGTGATCCGCTTCGATGGTTTCATCGCAGCCTATACAGATGCCAAGGAAGACGGCGAGCAGAGCGACGGCGATGACGAGGACAGCGCGCGCCTGCCCGAGATCAATCAGAGCGAGGCGCTCGCGAAGGACAAGATCAACGCCACCCAGCATTTCACCGAGCCGCCGCCCCGGTACTCGGAAGCCTCGCTGATCCGCAAGATGGAAGAGCTCGGCATCGGACGGCCGTCCACCTACGCCTCCACGCTCGCAACCCTGCGGGACCGCGACTATGTGGTGATCGACAAGCGGCGGCTGATCCCCGAGCCCAAGGGCCGGCTGGTGATCGCGTTTCTCGAGAGTTTCTTCGAACGCTATGTCGAGTTCGGCTTCACCGCCGATCTTGAGGAAAAGCTCGACCGCATTTCCGCAGGCGAACTGGCCTGGAAGGATGTGCTGCGTGAGTTCTGGGTGGAGTTTCATGCCCATATCGACGAGACCAAGGACCTCCGCGTCTCCCAGGTGCTCGATGCGCTCAACGAAGAGCTCGCACCGCTGGTCTTCCCTGCCCGGGAGGATGGCTCGAACCCGCGCATCTGCCCGACCTGCGGAACAGGAAACCTTTCGCTCAAGCTCGGCAAATACGGCGCGTTCGTCGGATGCTCCAACTATCCGGACTGCAATTTCACCCGCCAGCTTTCCGCCGACCAGGATGCCTCTGCCGACGCGGCGCTCGCCAACGAGCCGAAGGATCTGGGCAAGGATCCGCATACCCAGGAGCCCATCACCCTTCGCACCGGGCGTTTCGGCCCCTATGTCCAGCGCGGCGAAGGCAAGGAAGCCAAGCGGACCAGCCTGCCCAAGGGCTGGACTCCCGACAGCATCGACCACGAGAAGGCGCTGGCGCTGCTGAACCTGCCGCGCGACATCGGACAGCACCCGGAAACCGGCAAGATGATTTCGGCCGGCCTTGGCCGCTACGGTCCTTTCGTGCTGCATGAAAAGACCTATGCCAATCTCGAAAGCATCGAGGACGTGTTCTCCATCGGACTCAACCGCGCGGTATCGATCATCGCCGAGAAGGTCGCCAAGGGTCCGGGACGCGGTCGCGGAACTCCGGCGGCACTCAAGACGCTTGACGATCATCCCGATGGCGGCGCGATCACCGTGCGCGACGGCAAATACGGCCCCTACGTCAACTGGGGCAAGATCAACGCGACCCTGCCCAAGGACAAGGACCCAGCCTCCGTCACCACGGAGGAGGCGCTCGAACTGATTGCTGCCAAAGCCGGGGCCTCGGGCAAGAAGAGCAAGGCTGCGGCCAAGAAGCCGGCCGCCAAGAAAACGGCTGCAAAGAAGACGGCCGCGGCAAAGACGAAAAAGGCCTCGGCGGCCAAATCCAAGAAGGAATGAGCTTGGGCTCCCCTCCCCGCAAGACCAGATCAGGCAAATCCGGATCATCGGACAAACGCCCGGCAGCCGCAAAAAGCGGCAAGGATGCCCCCGCATTCCGGCGCGGCGACCTGCCTGACAGGGAATCGCTCCTGCGGTTTCTGAGCGAGAATCCCGATCGCGCCACCAAGCGTGACATCGCCAAGGCCTTCGGTCTGAAGGGTGACACCCGCGCCGAGCTCAAGAGCTTGCTGCGCGAACTCGAGGACGAGGGCCTGATCGAACGCGACCGCAAGACCCTCAGGCGCCCGGGCACCCTGCCCGCGGTAACGGTGCTCGAGATCACCATGCGTGGCGCCGATGGCGATCTCATCGCCCGCCCCGCGGAATGGCTCGAAGAGCACGGCCCGGCGCCGGTCGTCAATGTTCGGCAATCCAATGCCGGGCGCAGCAAGGCGCGCGGCCCCTCGACGGCTGCAGGCATCGGAGACCGTGTGCTGGCGCGCATTTTTGCGACCAACAAGGGCGATTCCACCACCTATTCCGCGAAGGTGATGAAGGTTCTCGATCGCCGCGGAGGCGCTATTCTCGGCGTCTTCAAGGAAACGCCGGGCGGTGGCGGACGCCTGTTGCCGATCGAGCGGAGGGGCGAGGAATACCTGATCGATGCGGATTTCACCGGCGATGCCAAAGATGGCGACCTGGTGGAGGTCGAGACCGCAAAGCTCGGGCGCATGGGGCTGCCGCGCGCCAAGGTGATGACCGTGCTCGGCTCGGTGGAGGGGGAGAAGGCGATTTCGATGATCGCCATTCATGCGCACGGCATTCCGCACGTCTTTCCCGCCGAAGTCCTGAAGGCCGCCGACAATGCAAGGCCCGCACCGCTTTCAGGCCGCGAGGACTGGCGCGACATTCCGCTGATCACGATCGATCCGGCAGACGCCAAGGACCATGACGACGCCGTCTTCGCCGAGGAGGATACCGCCGCCGGCAACCCCGGCGGGGTCATCGTCACCGTGGCGATCGCCGATGTCTCCTTCTATGTCCGGCCGGGCTCTGCGCTGGACCGGGAAGCACTCAAGCGCGGCAATTCGGCCTATTTTCCGGACCGGGTCGTGCCGATGCTGCCTGAACGGATTTCCAATGATCTTTGCTCGCTGCGCGAAGGCGAGGACCGCCCGGCGCTTGCGGTGCGGATGACGTTCTCGAGCGACGGGAAGAAGATTTCACACAAGTTCCACCGGGTCATGATCAAGAGCGCGGCCAAGCTTTCCTACCAGCAGGCGCAGGCAGCGATTGACGGCAAGCCCGATGACGTGACCGGCCCCTTGCTGGAGCCGGTGCTCAAGCCGCTGTGGCATGCCTACTCCGTGCTCAAGCGCGGGCGCGACAAGCGTCAGCCGCTCGACCTCGACATGCCCGAGCGCAAGATCCTTCTCACGCCCGAGGGCAAGGTCGACAAGGTGGTCGTCCCTGAACGGCTGGATGCGCACAAGCTCATCGAAGAGTGCATGATCCAGGCGAATGTGGCTGCGGCGGAAACGCTGGAGAAACGCCGTCAGCCGCTGATCTACCGGGTGCATGATCAGCCCTCGCTCGCCAAGCAGGAGGTTCTGCGGGAGTTCCTGGCGACGCTCGGTCTTTCACTTGCCAGGGGCGCTGCGGTGCGCGCGAGTTCCTTCAACGGAATTCTGGCCCGCGCTTCCGGCGAGCCGCACCAGATCATGGTCAACGAGATGGTGCTCAGAAGCCAGAGCCAGGCGATCTACTCGCCCGAGAACATCGGTCACTTTGGCCTCAACCTGATGAAATACGCGCATTTCACCTCACCGATCCGCCGCTACGCGGATCTGATCGTGCATCGTGCGCTGGTCGGATCCCTGGGTCTTGGCGAAGGTGCGATCACGCCCGAGCAGGAGGCGGCGCTTGACTCGATCGCCGCGGAGATTTCCACCACCGAGCGCCGGGCGATGGCGGCCGAGCGCGAGACCGTCGACCGGCTGGTCGCGCACCATCTGGCCGGTCGGGTCGGCGAGGCCTTTGACGGCCGCGTTTCCGGCGTAACCAAGTCAGGGCTCTTCATCAGCCTGCCGCAATTTGGCGCAGATGGCTTTATTCCTGTATCAACGCTGGGAATGGACTACTATCATTACGACGAGGCGCATATGGCGCTGACCGGCGAAAAGACCGGGCTTGGATACCGTCTCGGCGACAGCGTCGAGGTCAAGGTGGTCGAGGTCATTCCGCTGGCCGGTGCGATGCGTTTTGAAATGTTGAGCGAAGGCCGCAAGATGCCCGCCGGCACGCGCTCCTTCCACAAGTCCGGAAAAGCTCGCCGCGGCAGCGGGAAAAAGCCGGGGACCCGTCCGCCGCGCGGCGGTCGCCGGTAAGCGGGCCCGACGGATCAGGTTGACAGAGATGCGGGTCGCGCAAGCATCCGCAGCAACGCAGGAGACGACGATGCTGGAATATGGCGGCAAGGCGGAAAAGCCCGGAAGCAGCACCGATGCCCGCAACACCGGGCAGGCAATCAAGCGCGGTGTGCTGAGCCGCTGCCCGAATTGCGGCGAGGGCAAGCTGTTCCGCGCCTATCTCAAATCGGTCGACAGCTGTTCGGTCTGCGGCGAGGATATCTCGCATCACCGCGCCGACGATCTTCCCGCCTATCTGACGATCTTCATCGTGGGCCATATCGTCGTGGCCGGCTTCATGGCCACCGATACGTGGCTCGTTCTTGAAAGCTGGCAGCACCTCATGATCTGGATCCCGGTCACGATCCTGTTCACGCTGGCCTTGCTGCAACCGGTCAAGGGCGGCGTGATCGGGCTGCAATGGGGCTTGCGGATGCACGGCTTCAGCGGGTCGGATGAAGAGCCGATGCTGGAGCCGGCCACCGAGGATGGGCGATGAACGCTGGCGGTTCGGCCAAAGCCGCGCTCCTGACAGAAGATCTCAAACACCGAAATGAAACCCGGCATGCACCGCGGCGACCGCGGGACGCCGCCTCCCTGATCCTTGTCGATCGCAACCACGACGTCCCCAGGGTTCTGGTCGGAAAGCGCGGCAAGGCACACGCTTTCATGCCGGAAATGTATGTCTTTCCAGGCGGACGCCGCGATCCGGACGACAACAGGGTCGGGCTTGCCCGTCCTCTGAACGCGGCAGTGACCGAGCAGTTGCTCAGACGCACCCAGGCCCGTTTCGGGGAAAACGCGGCCCGCGGGCTCGCGGTTGCCGCCGCACGAGAGATGATGGAGGAAGCGCATGTCTCGCTCACTCCGGCAAGTGAAGCCGAGCCGTTGCGCCCGGATGTCTCACATTTCCGCTTTCTCGCGCGCGCCATCACCCCGCCGGGAATGCCGCGCCGCTTCGATACGCGCTTCTTTGTCTGTTTCACCGACGAAGTCGAAGCGGATACGGCACAGGTGCGCGACAGCGACGAATTGCAGGATCTGACTTGGCTTCCGATCGACAGCCATGAGACTGTCGCCCTGCCGCGCATCACAAAGGTGGTTCTCACCGATCTGAAGGACGCGCTCGAGGCCGACCGGACTTTGCCTTTCCAACGGATGATTCCGTTCTATTATTTCCGAAATGGGCGATTCGTTCGTGAATTGATTTAGGTAGCCTGCATGGATCACTCATCACCTGAATTGCCCCCATCCAACCTCGCCGGAATTCGGGAAAACATCCACTGGCCCGCATTGATCGCCGCAGTCGCGTCGATCACAGCCGTGGGGATCGCGATTGGCCTGGGGTTGCCGCTGTTGTCGGTGATCCTCGAAAAGCGCGGCGTTTCGTCCAGCATGATCGGTCTGAACTCGGCGATGGCCGGTGTAGCCGCGATGGCTGCCGCCCCGGTGACCACGTGGATTGCGCGGCGCCTCGGGGTCGTCAACACCATGGTCGCCGCCATCGTCGCGGCGGCAGCAAGCGCCCTTGGATTTTACTATGCTGAAGCGCTGTGGATGTGGTTTCCGCTGCGGATCGTGTTTCACGGCGCCATAACCGTTCTTTTCGTGCTTTCGGAATTCTGGATCAACACCGCCGCGCCCCCTTCCCGGCGCGGTCTGGTTCTGGGCATCTACGCAACGGTTCTCTCCCTCGGATTCGCAGCCGGGCCGCTGATCTTCTCCGTGCTGGGATCGGACGGAATCCTGCCGTTTGCAGTGGGTGCCGCGATCATCCTTTCGGCGGCGATTCCCGTTCTGCTCGCGCGCAAGGAAGATCCGGTCATCGGCGTGTCCACCAATCTTCCGTTTATGCGATACGTGTTCCTTGTGCCGACGGCCACTGCGGCCGTCTTCGTCTTCGGCGCAGTGGAATCGGGTGGGTTGTCGCTGTTTCCGATCTATGCGAATCGGACCGGATTCACCGAGGCGCAGGGCGCGCTTCTGCTGACCATGATCGGGCTTGGCAATGTCCTGTTCCAGATCCCGGTGGGCCTGATCGCCGACCGGATAAACGATCGGCGGCGGCTGCTCTCGCTGTTTGCCGTCATCGGTCTCGCCGGCTCGCTCGCACTTCCCTTCCTGATTCACAACTGGCTGGTCACTGCCGTGATCCTGCTATTCTGGGGCGGCAGCGTGGCCGGACTCTACACCGTCGGCCTTGCGCATCTGGGCGACAAGCTGCACGGTGCCGATCTGGCCTCCGCCAATGCAGCCTTCGTGTTCTGCTATGCTCTTGGCATGCTGGTCGGGCCTCAGACCATCGGGGTTGCCATGGATCTGACAGGTCATCACGGGTTTGCGTGGGCACTGGCCTTCTTTTTCGGCCTCTATGTGGCTCTAACAGTGTTTCGCCTGGCTCTCAGGCCAAAACCCACTTGACTTTCGGCCGGTCTTTTGTAGTTTCCGCGCAAGTTTCGCCGTGGAGCCAGATGTGCTGTCCGCGGCTTCATTTTTGAAGAAGGCAAGACACCATGGCCAAGGCGACCACCATCAAGATCAAGCTCCTGTCGACCGCCGACACGGGCTTCTTTTACGTGACCAAGAAGAACAGCCGTACCTTCACCGAGAAAATGGTGAAGACCAAGTACGATCCCATTGCCAAGAAGCATGTGGAATTCAAGGAAGCCAAGATCAAGTAATCAGGCTGCCGCCCTCCGCGGCACATCTTGGATCGAGACAACAAAAAACCCGCTTCCTCACGGAAGCGGGTTTTTCGTATCGAGGGCCGACCAAAACAAAGGCGTGGAACGAGGATGCCACTAAACACTTGGTCTTGATCGGCCACCCCACGACCCAGGAGATGCGGCGGACCTGAACATCATGGGGTTTCCGTATTCTATGTGCCAAGGCGCGGGACAGTTGTCAGCCCGGCTAGGCTTTCTTCTCCACAAACATTTGTACCAATCGACCGAAAAATCAACAGTTTCTTAACTTTTGACCTTGCCCGTCCACGATTGTGGTTAATTTCGGAGCACAAATCCCGCCATTATGGGTCAAGGCAACGGAACGTTAAGCAATGCGGGTGAAGGCGCGACTCAAGCCGCCTCGCCCACGACCCGGTTTCTGCCATCTGTCTTGGCCTGATACAGGGCCTGGTCCGCACGCCGCAGCAGCGAAGCTCCGTCCTGATCGTCGGCCTCCAACATGGCGACACCAACGGAGGTGGTCACCTGGGCGCGGGCGCCGGTGGCTGAGACCCTGAAAGGTTCCGCAGCCACGGCGTTGCGCAACCGCTCGGCCACTTGGGACGCCACATCCAGGGTGGTGTCGGGCATGACCACCACGAACTCCTCTCCGCCGTAGCGGCAGGCAAGGTCGGCTCCGCGAACGGCGCCCCGGACCCGGCGTGCAAATTCACGCAGGATGTCGTCGCCGCCCTCGTGTCCGTGAACGTCGTTTATCGTCTTGAAGTGGTCGATGTCGGTGATGAGCACCGACAGCGGACGACCGCGCTTGCCTGAACGCTCGACAAGGGTGTTGAGATGGGTGTCGAGATAGCGGCGATTGTTCAGACCGGTGAGCGCGTCGGTCACGGCGAATTCGACTGATCGCGTCAGGCTTGAACGGAGGCAATCGGCATAGCGTTTGCGCCGGATTTGCGTGATGCTGCGGGCCACCAGTTCGTTCGGATCAAGCGGGCGGACGAGGTAATCGTTCACCCCCAGTTCAAGCGCGCGGATCACCAGTTCCTCTTCACCCTGCTCGGCCACCATCAGCACCGGAATGAAGCGGGTGCGCTCGAGCGAGCGCAATTGCGAACACAGTCTCAACGGATCGTAATCCTCGAGCGCCGATGAGACGATGATCAGTTCGTAGGGCTTTTCCGCCGCCTCGAAGAGCGCTGCCTGGGGATCGCCTATGACCGTGGTCATGGCCACATCCCTGAGTGCCCGGTTCATGCGTTCCTGCGCGTTTGCGCGGCCTTCGACGAGAAGTACGAGACCAGGTTCGTCCAGCGTGCCTTCATGCGGGGCAAGCAGGGCTGCCGTATCAAGATCACGGGCCGATTCGGCGCGAATCCGCAATTCGTCGCTCAATGCCTTGAACCGGATCAGGCTCTTGACGCGCGTCATCAGCTGGAGATCGTTGACGGGCTTGGTCAGAAAATCATCGGCGCCTGCCTTCAGGCCCCGAACCCGGTCGGCGGGTTGATCAAGCGCTGTGACCATGACCACCGGAATATGCGCGGTCTTGGGGTTTTTCTTGAGCCGCTCGCAAACCTCGAAGCCGTCGATCCCCGGCATCATGATATCAAGCAGGATGAGGTCGACATGGGTCTGGTCGCAAATCGACAGGGCCGTCATGCCGTCGCCCGCGGTGAGAACCTCGAAATACTCTGCCATCAGGCGAGCTTCGAGCAACTTCACATTGGCCGGAATGTCGTCCACCACCAGAATGCGCGCAGTCATGATCAGCCTCCCGGACTACGCATCACCAAGATAGGTCTTGATGGTTTCAATGAATTTCGGAACCGAGATCGGCTTGGAGATATAGGCCTCGCATCCGCCCTGGCGGATACGTTCCTCATCCCCCTTCATTGCGAATGCAGTAACGGCAATGACGGGAATCACATGCAGATCATCATCCTGCTTCAGCCACTTCGTGACCTCCAGGCCGGAAACCTCCGGAAGCTGAATGTCCATCAGAATGAGATCCGGACGATGCTTTCGGGCAAGGTCCATTGCTTCCATTCCGTTGCGGGTCTGGACGGTCTTGTAGCCCGAGGCTTCGATCAGGTCCCGGAAGAGCTTCATGTTGAGTTCGTTGTCCTCAACAATCATCACCTGTTTCGTCATGTCCGTTTCCACCCCCGAAACCAACCGGCCTGTCGCCGGTCGGATCCTGCTGATATTGCTGCGTGCCGAACGACGTAATCTTCGCCATAGCCGCGGTCCAAGACCCAGACAATCGAATGCCTGTTGGTGTTCCTTACCGCCACCTTAGTTTCATTAGGTTGAAAAAGTGGTAATCGGACCGGTGCAATCCGGCAAATGAACAGAAACGGGGTCGGCAAAACCATGGCGGACGCAGAAGACACAGCAATATCGGTTCTCGCGTGGCTCGCCAGCCAGCCTGAACTGATGGGCCGGTTCCTGGCCCTTACCGGGCTCGAAGCGGGAAATCTGCGCGAAGCGGCTCGCGAGCCGGGCTTCATGGCAGGCGTTGTCGCATTCCTCATGAACCACGAGCCGACCCTGATGGATTTCTGCGCTTCCACCGGCACAAGTCCTGAAAGCGTTCGCCGGGCATACCATGAGCTTGGCGGCAACGGTGACGCGGCATGATCCGCATTCCGGATGCAGAACACGACACGTTGCGGCTTGCTGAGCGGCCGCTGGTGGTTTGCGACATCGATGAGGTGGTTCTCGAGTTCGTTTCGCCGTTTCAGGACTTTCTCAAGGCGAACGGCCACGAACTGCGCCCCAGGTCCTTCCGCCTCACCGGAAACATCGTCAGTCTCGACGACGGTCGCGAAACCTCGGCGGAGGATGTCGGCCGGTTGATCGAGGCGTTCTTCAGCGAACAGGCCGACTGGCAGACGCCGGTGGCGGCGGCCGCCGAAAGCCTCGCGAACCTCTCCGGCCACGCGGACATCGTCTTCCTGACGGCGATGCCTCCCCGGCATCGCGACATGCGGCGCAGTCTTCTCGGCCGTCACGGCTTCGATTACCCGATGATCGCCACCGAATCGCCCAAGGGGCCCGCGATCAAGGCGCTGCACGGCGAGCGACCGCATCCGGTTGTCTTCATTGACGATATCTTCGTCAATCTGCATTCGGTCAGGGAGCACATGCCGCAGACGCTTCTGATCAACCTGATGGCCAATCCAACCTTTCGTGCCCTGGCACCGCATCCCGGCGATGGCGTCAGCATTGCCACCGACTGGCCGCATGCCGAATCCCTGATCCGCGAACACATTGCTGCCTGAGCGGACCGCCTGCCCCGGTGGAAAAGAACTGCAAGTGAAGCCGCTCATGCATCGGGCCTGAGAAGCTTGCGCATCAGCGGCCGGCCCGGCTTGCGTTCGGCCACCACCGAAAAGCCGGCCTTTTCGAAAACGGCGACAGATCCCGTGAACAGGCCGGGCGATTGCGCGTGTTTCGCGCGGGCGATCGGGCAGGCCTCCACGATCCGTGCGCCACTTGCCGCAGCGTGGGACACAGCGGCCTCCACAAGCTGGTGGCTCATCCCCTTCCCGCGCATGCGCGATGTGACGAAGAAGCACGAGATTGCCCAAAGACCGGGGTCCTCCGGATCATCGGTCTCCAGCGGCCTCGAAACGGTGCGGCTGGTGTTCCAGCGCGGCACGTGGGACCGCGGCGTCACCTGGACCCAGCCCACCGGCCGGCCATCCTCGAAAGCAATCAGCCCCGGCGGCAGCGAAGCCCCGGTCGCCGCCTTCAACAGCGCCTTGCGTTCGTCCCGATCCATCGCCTGACGCAGTTTGGGCTCCAGCCGGAAGTGGCTGCACCAGCAGCCATAGCAGGCCCCCTGCGGGCCGAACAACGCTTCCAGTTCGGGCCAGATGTCACCGGTTGCCGGACGAGCTTCGAAGGCCAAGATCAACACACTCCAGAATGACGGCACGGACTTGTGAGTCGAAAGGATATTGCGTAATCTGCGAATGTTCAATCTTTGTTCCGTTCTTGCCGAAGACAATGACCCATCCGTCTGCGCAGTCCAATCAGGAGGTGTCCGGCTTTTGCCGCGACTGCCTCGCTCCGGCACGGCCGGCGGTTCGGCGATGCCATGTGTGCGGCAGCCCGCGCCTTGTGCGTCATGCGGAGATCGACACGCTGACGCTTGCGCATGTGGATTGCGATGCCTTTTACGCCGCAGTGGAGAAGCGCGACAATCCGGAGCTCGCCGACAAGCCGGTGATTGTCGGCGGCGGAAAACGCGGCGTGGTTTCGACCTGCTGCTACATCGCGCGCATCCACGGGGTTCGGTCCGCCATGCCGATGTTCAAGGCCCTGGATGCCTGCCCGGATGCCGTGGTCATTCCTCCCGACATGGAGAAATACGCCCGCGTGGGCCGGCAGGTCCGGCAGATGATGGAGGATCTGACACCGCTGGTGCAGCCGATTTCCATCGACGAGGCCTTTCTGGACCTCGCCGGCACCGAGCGTCTGCACAAGGACACCGTTGCGCGGACACTGGCGCGGTTCGCCTCCCGTGTGGAGGCGGAAATCGGCATCACGGTTTCGGTGGGCCTCTCCTATTGCAAGTTCCTGGCCAAGGTCGCTTCGGATCTCGACAAGCCCCGGGGCTTTTCCGTCATCGGCAAGGCCGAGGCGCTTGATTTTCTCGAGCCCAGGCCGGTGACGCTGATCTGGGGTGTGGGCAAGGCCTTCGCTGCGACGCTGGAGAGCGACGGCATCCGCACCATCGGCCAGTTGCAGAAGATGGAGCAGGAAGCCCTCATGCGGAAATACGGCGTGATGGGAAAGCGGCTCTACCATCTGGCGCGCGGCGAGGACGACCGGACAGTCCATCCCAACGAAGGCGCAAAAAGCGTCTCGGCGGAAACCACCTTCAACACCGACCTGTCACGAGCCGAGGATCTGGTTCCGGTTCTCAGACGCCTGTCGGAGAAGGTTTCAGCGCGGCTGAAGGCCTCGGGCGTTGCCGGTCATACGGTCGTGCTGAAGCTCAAGACTGCGGACTTCAAAAGCAGGACCCGGAACTTCAAGCTCGAGGACCCGACGGTGCTGGCCGACCGGATTTTCCGCACAGGCTTGCATCTTCTGGAAAAGGAACTGGGCTCGGACCGTTTCAGGCTGCTCGGCATCGGTGTCAGCGACCTGACCGACGCCGCACGGGCCGACCCGCCGGATCTGGTCGATCCCGCGGCCGCGCGGCGGGCCGTGGCCGAAAGTGCGATAGACAAGGTCCGCAAGAAATTCGGCCGGGACATCGTCGAGACCGGATACACTTTCGACAAGGGGCGCCGATCGGCACCCGAGCGTGACCGGGACAAGAAGTGACACGCCTGGAAAATGATTCCGCAAATCTTGCCAAAGGCCTGTTGCGGAATAGAAATTCGGCTTCGATGTGGCTGCGCTATCTGACGATGTGGACGAGGCCGCCGGTCTCGCCTTCCAGCACGCCATGCTCGGCGCTTGTCGGTTTCAGCATCGCCTTCAACAGCACCGGCGTCGGGGTCCAGTAGGGAATGTACCATTCCTGGTCGACCTCAAGGATCAGCACCTTGTCGGCCTCGGCGTCATAGGCGCCGATCACCGAGACATGCGGTCCGTCCCAGTCGCCGGTGACCACACCCTGGTTGAAATAGACAACCAGCGCGTCATCGGCCGACGCCTCGTTGGCCTTCAGGAGTTCGCGCACAGCGTTGAGCGTGTCAGCGTCGTCGCTGGCGGGCTTTAAAACCTCGGTGCGGTAAGCCTCCATGCCGGATGCCTTGAGCGCCGCGCCCGTGAAGGAAACCAACTGGTCGAACTTCACGCCGTCGCCGCCCTCCGCGGAGAGCTTGGCCCATTCGGAATCGGCCACCAATTCAAGCATTTGGGCCTGTGTCTTCACGGTGTCCTCGGCGTGCGGCGGCAAGCCGCGCAAGCCGTTGAGCGCGCCGGTGACGGCCGCAATCGAGCAGGCGGAGGTGGTGAACTGCGGCTTCACGAAGACGGAGAAGGCCCAGTAGTCGGGGGCCGCAGCCCGGGACAGATAGGCGTGGTCGGCCGTCAGGGGAAGCGCATCGGGCCCGAGCTTCGGCTGCGGCGTTTCCACGGCGGCGGCGCCCGCCACCATCAGCACGAACACGACGACGAACCCCGGCACAAGCCGGGCAAAGCGATTGATTTCAACCATGATCGGACGAACCTGAGCGAAGGGCGACAAGCGATAGTAGCAAGGCCCAAATCGCCGTCAATCGATTTTGATCACACCAATTCGACGTCAAGCACGCCGGGCGCGGCCTTCAGCGCGGAGGCGATCTGCGGGGATATCTTGTAGCGGTCGGCGAGAGTCACTTCGATTTCACGGCGTCCCTCATCCTTGATCATGATGAAGGACACCTGCCCTTCCCCGCGCGACTTGAGGTGCGTCGTCAGCGAATTGAGCGGCTTCGAATCCCGCAGATAGACCCGCAAGGCGGACTGGCCCCGGGCAGCCCGGTCCTCCAGCGATTCGGCCGTCTGAATTCTAAGGCCGATGCCTTCGGGGCGCTCCTCGGCCGTGACCGTGATCACGATCGATTTGCCGGGCTCCAGCAGCTCCCGATGGAGCGCCAGACCCTCCGAGAACAGCACCGCCTCATATTGTCCCGAACTGTCGGAAAAGGCCACGATGCCCATCTTGTTTCCGGTGCGTGTCTTGCGTTCCTGCTTGCTGGTCACGGTGCCCGCGAGGCGACCTGCAGTCGCGCCGTTCTTGACCGCAACAGAGAAATCGGCCCAGGTCTGCACGCGCATCTTGGCCAGAAGATCATTATAGGAATCAAGCGGATGGGCAGAGAGATAGAAGCCCAGCGCCTGGTATTCGCGGTGCAGCTTCTCGGCCGGCAGCCAGGGTGTGGCCGCCGGCAACTGGATCGTTTCGGCCTCGACCGCGCCTCCCATGCCGAACATGTCGCTCTGGCCGCTGATGCGGTTTTCCTGGGCGCGCTGGGCAAAGCCCAGAATACGGTCGAGCCCGCCGCTCAGAATGGCGCGATCATGACCGAAACAGTCGAATGCGCCGGCGGCGATCAGGCTTTCGAGAACTCTTCGGTTGACCTGGCGGGGATCGATGCGGGTGCAGAAATCCTCAAGCGAGGCAAACGGGGTATCGCCACGAACCTCGACGATATGCTCGACCGCCGCATCCCCCACACCCTTGATCGCGGCCAGGGCGTAGTAAATCTTGTTTTCGCCGGTCTCGAAATGACGAAAGCTGGTCTGGACCGAGGGTGGCACCACCTCGATGCCAAGCCGCCGTGCGTCCTGGCGGAAATCGACGAGCTTGTCGGTGTTGGACATGTCGAGCGTCATCGAGGCGGCAAGGAACTCGACCGGGTAATGCGCCTTGAGATAGGCGGTCTGGTAGGACACGATGCCGTAGGCTGCGGCGTGCGACTTGTTGAAGCCGTAATTGGCGAATTTTGCCAGAAGATCGAAGATCATGTCGGCCTGCGGCTTGGACACGTCGCGTTCGACGGCGCCCTCGACAAAGCGCGCCCGCTGCTTGTCCATTTCCTCCTTGATCTTCTTGCCCATGGCGCGGCGCAACAGATCGGCTTCGCCAAGCGAGTAACCGGCCAGCACCTGGGCGATCTGCATCACCTGCTCCTGGTAGACGATCACGCCCTGGGTTTCGGCCAGCAACCCGTCGATCTTGGGATGGATCGAGGCCAGTTCCTCCTCGCCGTGCTTGCGGGCGTTGTAGACCGGGATGTTCTCCATCGGGCCCGGGCGGTAGAGCGCCACGAGAGCGATGATGTCCTCGATGCGGTCGGGCCGCATGCCGATCAGCGCCTTGCGCATGCCCGCCGATTCCACCTGGAACACGCCGACCGTCTCTCCGCGCGACAGCATTTCATAGGTTGGCTGGTCGTCCAGCGGCAGGGCCTCGAGGTCGATCGCAATGCCGCGCTTCGAGACAAAGTCGACAGCGGTCTTGAGCACCGTCAGGGTCTTGAGGCCGAGGAAGTCGAACTTGACCAATCCCGCCTGCTCGACCCATTTCATGTTGAACTGGGTCACCGGCATATCGGACCGCGGATCTCGGTACATCGGCACCAGCTGGGACAGCGGCCGGTCCCCGATGACGATGCCGGCGGCGTGCGTCGAGGCGTGGCGGTAAAGCCCCTCGAGCTTCTGGGCAATGTCGAGCAGGCGCTCGACAGCGGGCTCCTTTTCGATTTCCTCGGCGAAACGCGGCTCTTCCTCGATCGCCTTGTGCAGCGGCGTCGGGTTGGCCGGATTGTTGGGCACCAGCTTGCAGACGCGGTCGACAAGGCCGTAGGGCATCTCGAGCACCCGCCCGACATCGCGCAGCGCCGCGCGCGCCTGAAGGCTTCCGAAGGTGATGATCTGGGCCACCTGGTCGCGGCCGTACTTGCCGACCACGTAGCGGATCACCTCCTCGCGGCGATCCTGGCAGAAGTCGATGTCGAAGTCGGGCATCGACACACGCGCCGGGTTGAGGAAGCGCTCGAACAGCAGCGAAAAGCGCAAGGGGTCGACATCGGTGATCGTGAGCGCATAGGCGACCAGCGAGCCCGCACCGGAGCCGCGGCCCGGCCCCACCGGGATTCCCTGATCCTTGGCCCACTTAATGAAGTCCGCCACGATGAGAAAGTAGCCCGGGAACTTCATGTTCTCGATGATGTCGAGCTCGGTTTTCAGCCGTTCGGTGTAGTCATCCCGGGTGTATCCCTCCGCCATGCCGATGCGGTCCAACCGGGTTTCCAGACCCTCGATCGACTGACGCCTCAGTTCCGCCGCTTCCGCAGCCAGCGCCGCTTCGGGATCATCCTCTCCGCCGCCGGTGAAGCGCGGAAGAATCGGGGCACGCTTTTCCACGATCGCCGAGCAGCGCCGGGCAATCTCGACGGTGTTGCGCAGCGCTTCGGGGATATCGGCAAAAAGCGTCACCATCTCCGCACGGGACTTGAGACAATGGTCCACACTCAGGCGCGGCCGGCGGTCATCGGACATGACCGCATTGTTCGCCACCGCCATCAGCGCATCGTGGGCCTCGAAATCATCCGGCGTCGGAAAGAATGCCTCGTTTGTGGCAACCAGCGGCACGCCCAGATCATAGGCCAGAGCAATCATCCGGCTTTCATGCGCCCGATCGTAGCCGTCCTGACGTTGCAGTTCGAGGTAAAGACGGTCGCCGAAGACTGCATGGAGCCGTTCCAGCCGGGCGCCGGCGCGATCCGGGTGACCTTCCCGCATGCACTGGTCCACCGGCCCGCCTGCGGCGCCGGTCAGCAGGATCAGGCCTTCGGCCGCCGCCTCGAGCCACGACATCAGCAGATGCGGCCGCTCGCTGCTGTCACCTTCGAGATAGGCGCGGCTGACAAGCGCCGTGAGGTTCTCGTAACCCTTCGGGGTCGAGGCATAAAGAACCACGGACGGCAATCTGGCCATCTGTTCGCGGTGCGAGGATCTGCGCTCACCGGTCTGGCCGTCCTGCATGTCGAGATCCAGCTGGCAGCCGATCAGCGGCTGAATCCCCGCCTCCATCGCCTTGGCAGAGAATTCCAGCGCTCCGAAGAGATTGTTGGTGTCGGTGATGGCCAGTGCAGGCTGCTCATCGGCCACGGCGCGCTTGATCAGCGTCTTTATCGGCAGGGCCCCCTCCAGCAGCGAATAGGAGGAATGAACCCGCAAATGCACGAATCCCGGCCACTCCGGTCCGCCCGCGGATGTGTGCGGCGGCTTCCTGTCGGCGCCGGAAGACGCTGCCCCCGAAGCCAGATCGGCCAACATCCTTGCTGCCTTGCTTTCCCGCGCCATGATGTCTCCTGCCAACCGCTCCGGGTCCCCGAAACCGCCCTGACGGCTCGAAGACTCACGGTTCGATTGTGAAGACCCGGCTCCGAAAGTCCAGAGGCCGCGGCACCGATACCGTCCTTACCCCCAAGCACAGACGCATGGTGAGCGTACGGTCACGGACATTCGGGAAGCCCGGCGGGTCGTCCGCCGCCTCCCCGGCGTCAAAGTGCTAAGGCGATGACGGCGAAGCTTGCAACAAACAGGGACATGGAAACGAAGGCGGCGAGATCACGGGCGAATGCGGTCATGGTCAACTCCTCAAAATCTGCTTATGTACCTTATATGTTCTATTTCTGTTCTCATGTCAATACAGTTGATGTGATTGCGCCGGAACGCGTGATCGAAGCGATTTCCGCAGCGCGGTCCACCCGATCGGATGCGCTGGCCCCTCCAATGCCTCGCCGGCAAGGACGCCTTGTTCGACCTGATCGGCCGGACCTCAGGCGCAGTCATTGACGGCGTGCACAAGACACCGGCTCGAGGTCATGAAAAAACCCGGAAGACAATGCCTTCCGGGTTTTCTGATGCTCGATGGGACACTCTGGCTTCGCGGTTTCTGTGCGCCTGCAATTGAGCGCACCCGATCCGCAATGGTGTCTTCGATCCGTGCGGTTCATTCCGCCGGCGTTCACATGAACGCAGTCAACGGAATGCCGGAGCAGACTTAGTTGCAGGCGTCCTTGAGACCCTTGCCGGCCGAGAACTTCGGCACGTTGCGGGCAGGAATATCAACTTCCTTGCCGGTCTGCGGGTTGCGACCCTTGGAGGCTTCACGGCGCGATACGGTGAAATTTCCGAAACCGATCAGACGGACATCGCCGCCATTCTTCAGTTCGCCCGTGATCGTTTCAAAAACCGCCTCGACAGCAGACGTTGCGTCCCCCTTGCTGATACCCGACTTCTCGGCAACAGCGGCCACGAGTTCGTTCTTGTTCATTTCCTTCCCTTCCTGGCGTTAAGCCGACTCAGTTTATTCGATGCGGTGATCCTACGCATCTTGGGGTGCCACGCAACCAAACACGGTGCAAAACCAAGGGTTTTGGGCGGTTTTCACAGGTCAAAACAGAAAAACGGGCGGGAAAACCTCCCGCCCGTCCAAAAGCCGGCCCTTGCCTTAGCAAAGGCTAATGCGCGATGGTGGCTCCGCCTTCTTCACCGGCCTCCGCCGTGATCGGCGTTTCCGATTTCGCATCCGGTTCCCAGGTGATCGCCTCGGGCATGCGAACCAGCGCATGCTTGAGCACGTCTCCCATCTTCGAAACCGGGATGATCTCGAGGCCGTTCTTGACGTTGTCCGGGATCTCGGGAAGGTCCTTCGCATTGTCCTCGGGGATCATGACGGTCTTGATGCCACCGCGGAGTGCGGCAAGCAGCTTCTCCTTGAGCCCGCCGATGGGAAGCACCCTGCCCCTCAGCGTGATCTCGCCGGTCATGGCGACATCGCGGCGCACCGGGATGCCCGTCATGATCGACACGATCGACGTCGCCATGGCGACGCCCGCAGACGGGCCATCCTTCGGGGTGGCGCCTTCGGGAACGTGGACGTGGATGTCGCGCTTGTCGAACATCGGCGGCTCGATGCCGAAGTCAACGGCCCGCGAGCGGACGTAGGATGCCGCCGCCGAGATCGATTCCTTCATGACGTCGCGAAGGTTGCCGGTCACGGTCATCTTGCCCTTGCCGGGCATCATCACGCCTTCGATGGTGAGCAGTTCGCCGCCGACCTCTGTCCAAGCAAGACCCGTCACCACGCCAACCTGGTCGTCGGTTTCAGCCTCGCCATAGCGGAACCGGGCAACGCCGAGATAGTCGGCGAGATTGTCTTCGGTCACGCTGACACTCTTCGAGCCGGTCTTGAGGATTTCGGTCACGGCCTTTCGTGCAAGCTTCATCAACTCGCGTTCGAAATTGCGCACACCGGCTTCCCGCGTGTAGGTCCGGACGACCTGAAGAAGCGCCTCATCGGTGATCGAGAACTCCTCTTCCTTGAGCGCATGATCCTTCACCGCCTTGGGCAGCAGGTGCCTGCGGGCGATCTCGAGCTTTTCATCCTCGGTGTAGCCGGCAATCCGGATGATCTCCATCCGGTCCATCAGCGGTGCGGGGATGTTGAGCGTGTTGGCCGTGGTGATGAACATCACGTTGGACAGGTCGTACTCAACCTCGAGATAGTGGTCCATGAAGGTCGAGTTCTGTTCCGGATCGAGCACCTCGAGCAGGGCCGAGGACGGATCGCCACGGAAATCCTGGCCCATCTTGTCGATCTCGTCGAGCAGGAAGAGCGGGTTGGACTTCTTGGCCTTCTTCATCGACTGCACGACCTTGCCGGGCATGGAGCCGATGTAAGTCCGACGGTGACCACGGATTTCGGCCTCGTCGCGCACGCCACCAAGCGCCATGCGCACATATTCGCGGCCGGTCGCCTTGGCGATCGACTTGGCGAGCGAGGTCTTGCCGACGCCGGGAGGTCCGACGAGGCACAGGATCGGGCCCTTGATCTTCGATGACCGGGCCTGGACCGCGAGATACTCGATGATCCGCTCCTTGACCTTCTCAAGGCCGTAGTGATCGACTTCGAGCACCTTCTCGGCAGCATTCAGATCGATCTTGACGCGGGACTTCTTGCCCCAGGGCAGCCCCAGGAGCCAGTCGAGATAGTTGCGCACGACCGTCGCCTCGGCCGACATCGGGCTCATCTGCTTTAGCTTCTTGAACTCGGCCTCGGCCTTCTCGCGCGCTTCCTTCGACAGCTTGGTCTTGGAAATGCGCTGCTCGATCTCGCTCATCTCGTCGCGGCCTTCGTCGCCGTCTCCGAGCTCCTTCTGGATCGCCTTCATCTGCTCGTTGAGATAGTACTCGCGCTGGGTCTTCTCCATCTGCCGCTTGACGCGGCTGCGGATGCGCTTTTCCACCTGCAGCACGGAAATCTCGCCTTCCATGAAGCCGAGCGCCTTCTCGAGACGGGCCTTCACGGAGACGGTCGAAAGCATGTCCTGCTTTTCGGGAATCTTGATGGACAGATGCGAGGCGACCGTGTCGGCGAGCTTCGAATAGTCGTCGATCTGGCTCGCCGCTCCCACCACCTCGGGCGAAATCTTCTTGTTGAGCTTGACGTAATTCTCGAATTCCGAGACCACCGAGCGCGACAGGGCCTCGATCTCGACCGCATCCTCTTCAGGTTCGGCAAGTTCGACGGCGTGCGCTTCGTAAAACTCTTCGCGATCGGTGTAACGGGTCACTTCCGCGCGCGTGCGTCCCTCGACAAGAACCTTGACGGTCCCGTCGGGCAGCTTGAGGAGTTGAAGGACATTTGCGATGGCGCCGATCTGATAGATCCCGGACGGATCCGGGTCGTCGTCGCCTGCATTGATCTGGGTCGCCAGCATGATCTGCTTGTCCGAGCCCATCACCTCTTCCAGCGCACGGATCGACTTCTCGCGTCCCACAAAAAGCGGCACGATCATGTGCGGGAACACGACGATGTCGCGCAATGGAAGAACGGGGTAGACACCTGCCTCTTCGGGCTTGTGTGATGAACTCACGTTTTTGTCCGGCATGTCATTTCCTTTCCTGGCCCTGCTGGCCCGGCCATTGAGGCCTGTTGGCAACGCACGCGGCAGCCCCGGATTACCAGCAGCCAGCCATGGCGTCCTTTCGAAGGTTCTCGCCTCCTCGTGTGTAGGTGGAGAACCAGCGAGCTGTTTTCAAGGCGACGCTGTATCAAACGGACCCTGGCCTGCAACCGCGCTGTCACCGATTCGAACAATATTAGAGAACGAAAGTGGCGGGAAGCTGTAGACCCGGGAAAACGCACTGTTCAACACCGTTGCCGTGGCTTTCCAAGCATGGACCCGATCCGTGGACCGAGCGCCCGAAAACCAGGCCTCAGCATTGTTGCCGCCCTTGCCGCCTGGCACGGACACGACGGTTTGAAGGAGTGGCCATTCCACGCCCCCCCCTTTTACGAGAAATGTGCTGCCACCTGCCTGCGGTGCGGGTGCGCGCGGTGCTCGAAAAGATAGATCCCCTGCCAGGTGCCGAGCATGATCTTTCCTCCGGAGACCGGTATGGACAGCGATACGGGCAAGAGAGCGGCCTTGATGTGCGCCGGCATGTCATCCGGCCCTTCCAAGGTGTGGCGCAGATAGGTCATCGACGGATCGTCCGCCGGAGGCACCAGCCGGGACAGATAAGCGTACAGATCCCGCTGGACGTCGGGGTCGGCATTTTCCTGGACGAGAAGCGAACAGGAGGTGTGACGGACAAACAGCGTAAGGAGACCATCGCCCGCGCCCTCCCGAACAAGCCAGCGGGCCACGTCGGGCGTGAACTCAATCAGGCCGGGACCATCCGTCGATACCGTGAAGACTGTCTGCATGTAACACTCCAATTGGACACCAGCGCCATTTTCCGCCGGCAGGCCCGATCCGCCGAAGATCCCGCCGTCCCGAAACCTTGAGCGCGGGACCAGTCTGCGCAATGCGACCAGGTCAATGATCCCAGCCTATCCCAAAATCTGGTCACGGTGTCGGATTGCAAGCTCCAGCAGCTTGTTGGGTCCCTGGGCACCGAGCTTCGTGGCGAGACTGACCCGATGCGCCTGCACCGTACGCACGCTGATGAAGAGTTGCTCGGCGATCTCCCTGCTGGTCATGGACTGGGTCAGGAGCACCAGGACGCGCCTCTCGGCATCAGACACCTTGCGCAGCTTCTCCGCCAGTGCATATGCCGAGAGATCACTCATGACGCTCCGGCTTTTGCGCCCGATCGATTCACTGGTGTAAAAGGGCGTGTTGCTGCCGATGGCTGCGGCCAGCTCAGATTCCGCATCCTCCTTGGCCATGAAACCTGCTGCGCCGAGTTCGCGTGCCCGCTGCACGAAGGAGATATCCGTGTGCATCGACAAGATGAATGCCCGGATGCCGGGCTGGTTTCGTCCTATCCACTCCAGCACGCCGAAACCATCGGTCAGCGGCATGGAAAGATCTGCAACGAGGATCCGTGGCTCGTAGAGCTTGAGCTTGGCAATGCAGCTTTCCCCGTCAGCCGCTTCGGCAAGCACCGTCAATCCGAGACCATTGGTGAGGCTTGAGACCACCCCGGCCCTGAATATCGGATGATCATCGCAAACAATGGCCGTTTGTTCGGGATCCATCATGACCCGCCCCCGGCGCCGGTTCCTCGGAGTGGAAATGAAGCCGTTACGCTCACCCCGCCGAGCTCGCTTGACCCGAGATGCCAGTCGCCACCCAACGAGCGGATGCGCTCGTCAATCGACGTAAATCCAAGCCCGAATGCGGGCGGCGCAGAGCCTGCCCCGGGTTCCAGTCCCGTCCCGTCGTCCCCGATGTCCAGATGTAACCGGTCCCCGTCCTGGCAGATCGAAGCGTGACACGCGGAAGCGCCGGAATGGCGGCTTATGTTGGCGAGACATTCCTGGACGATCCGGTAGACATGCAGCTTGCAGGTCGGGCTCAGCCGGGCCTCGTCGAAATCCAGATGAACACGGGTTTCAATCTGGTCTGATGTCTCGAGATGCTCAAACAGCATTTCCAGGGCCTTCTCGAGCCCCAGATGACTGATCGAGGCCGGGTGCATTTCTTTCGAGATCCGCCTGAGTTCATCAAGTGCCGCCGTCGTCGTCGCGATCAGTGACGGCAGGGCGGAGGTCCAATCCGCACTCTTTTTCTCGCGTTCCAGCTTCTTCAGGCTCCCCAGAACGACCAGGAAATCCTGACCGACACCATCATGCAGTTCCTTGGCGAGGCGCTGACGCTCGGAATCCTGTGCCGCGATGGCCTTGGCTGCGCCTTCCGCCCGCAACCCCATCAGTTTGAGACTCATTTCCCGGTTCGCCATCTCTCCCATGCGGAACCGCGACGCGATGGCGAGCGAGAACAGCACGGCTTCCAAACACAGGGTGACCTCGAGAAGGTTGTTCTCCACCAGCCCGAGCCGCACCCCGAACAGCTTTTCCAAGACAACGAATGCCATCCCCGGGATCATGGCAAAACCGAGCGGGAAGAGAAGCAGGCGCGCCTGCCGGCTGCCATTCCGGGCACGGATGCAGACCATAGGAAATGCCAGGAGAAAGAGCGCGGCCGCACATAACAGAAGAACAGGCTGGACATACCAGTAGGGAAAGATGAACAGGCCAACCATAGCAACGGATGCGATCATCGCCGGCACCATCAACGGCAGCCCCTTGGCTCTGCTCTGCCCCTCCTCGCGCAGAAACTCGGAAATGAAGCCTCCGCCAAACAGGATGCCGCAATAGACCGCGGCAAGCAGCATGACGTTGCTCAGTTGCGGGACGGCGGACCAGACATAGGCGACCCCATAGCCCGACAGGTAGAGGGCCAGCAGCAACAGCGCGCCTATGGTCGCCGCATTGAGCAGGAAAGCAGGAGAGCGGACCAGTCCGCCCACGAGGCCATTGTAGGCAATCGTTGCAAGGATGATCCCGGTCAGAAAGGCCTTGAACAGATGGTCGGCCCGGTCCATGGCCTGAAACTCGGGCCAATCGGCAGCCCACAGACGCACGGTTGTCATCACCGGTTGCTCGATCCGGACGTAGATATCCGTGCCGGGCACCCTTTCGGCCATGGGCAGGACCATGTGCGGGTTCGCGACATCCCTGGATGCCGGCCCAACAAGATCCCCGGTCTGGCTGCGCGCCCAACGGAGGCCTGCCTCAGTGCCGGCTCGCTGCCGGTTTTCCACCCTGAAGAACGCCACCGCCCGGTCAACGACCAGACTGACCATCAGCAAGTCGAAGTCGCCGGGTGCATCAAGGCGCAGCCAAACGGGAGTGTCGCCGTAGCGCGTGCGAAACGATGTGGTCGGTTCTCCGAAACTCGCCAAACCACAGCATACATCCTGAATTCCGGCACTTGCGGGCACATCAGTCAGCACGGAGAATGCCACCTGGCGTCCGAAACGGCCGGCTGCATCTTCGGCCTGCGCAGATGCCTCGCTGATTGCGCCCAGAACCAGTGCCAGCAAAAGCCACCCCGGATGTAAGGACATCGGCTGACCTTTCAGCGATTCCCATTCGATTGGCAGAGCCGGCAAAGCCACGGGCATGCTGCCGTTGGTGTAAGGCTCAGCTCCGTTCATAGCCAGACCATTAGGCCGGAAACGAGGCCGAAAGGGAATAGGTACATCTACCTAACATTTAGGCAGTTCTGACAATAGGCCGCAATCCCGGCTTGTGAGACCGTTCCGTCACACTGTCCATCGGGATCGCCAGGCCCGCCGCCCCTTATGCAACAAGGCGCCGGTCAAGGGTGCCTGCTGGCTGCCATTTGAACAGGAGAGAGAGATGCAGCTCAAGAGTTTCGGACAACGCAGTCTCATCGTTTTGGTTTTCGTGGCGGGCGGCCTGGTTTCAGGTTGCGGTCTTGTGCCCGAGAGCGGGCAACAATTGGAGGCGGGCATTCACGGTGCCATCGATGCAACCCCGACCAACGCGCAACTCGCCGAACGTCGTGCCAGATTCGAACCCGAAGGCGGCGATGGCGGCGGCGGCGGTGGCGGCGCCCACTGAGGAGGAGAAACCATGCTCAGCCGACGACATTTCCTGACGGCGAGCGGAGCAGCGGTTGCCACCGGAACGGCCGCGCAGACATTGGCTGCGACCGGGGCGGATCAGGACAAGACGACGCCCGCGCAGGACATTGACCGGTCAACCGCGATCTATGTACCCGGATACTATGCCGGCAGTGCCTGGGCCAACGGAAAAAGGGTTGTCGAGCATCCGGTGCTTGCCCGCGGCCTCAAGCCCAACGACGAACATGCGCGATTGCTGTCACGGATCGGTCTGGACGGGTCCATTCGCCAGGCGGTCCTGCCGGTTCACGCTCATGACGTGGCTGTCTCACCTGACCGCTCGGTAGGCATCCTGTGCGGCTTCAATTCGGGCGGGCATGTTGCTTTCGATCCGGATACGCTGGATGTGGCCGCGCTCGGAGCTCCGTTCAAGAAGGGCTGGAACGGCGGCGGACACGCTCAGTTTCTGCCCGATGGACAGGGCGTGCTGTTGTCCGAGCGTGCGCCTTTCAAATCCCTTCGCCACACCATCGAGAGCCACCACGGCCGGATCACCATTCGCGAACCGTCAACCATGAGGATCCTCGAAAGCTACTCCACCCACGGCATCGATCCGCACGATATCCGCCTTGTCGAGGACGGCCGCTACCTGGTCATCGCCAACTACGGATCGGTGATCGAAAAAACGTCCGGCAAGAAGGCCGTCCCGCGCAGAGTTGTCGAAGCCAGCATCACAACAATCGAGGTGGCCAGCGGACGGCTGGTGGACAAGCAACTGACCGGGGCTGAGGATACAGAGTTGCGGCACCTGGCGGCGGCCGGTCGCGATTCGGTCTTTGCCATCCAGGCCCTGCTCGGAGACGAAGAATCCCTCGCCCGCCAAACCGAATTCGACGACATCCTCTACGAGGCCGACATCACCACGTCACGCGACAGTCCCTACCTGAGCGCGGCGACACTGAGGTTTTCCGGCAATGGTGCTCCACCTGCGGAGATGGGCAACGAAGCTGCGACCAAGCTGATGCGGCACGGGCTGTCGATCAAATACGACGCGAAACACCACCAGGTCATCGCCAGCTATCCCACCACCCACCGCGTCATGGTGTTTGATGCGGCCGAGGGGGCACTCCTGCACATCATCGACACCTCGGCCATGGGCCTGCGCTATCCCTGCGGCGTGACGCTTCTGCCGGACGACACACACTACGCGGTGACCGGCTTCTGGGAAAACCTGTTCGTCTTCGAGCGCGGGACTCATCGCCTTGTGCGTGATCTCTGCCTCTATCCGATGTTTTTCGGCCACAGCCATATCACCGCAGCGTGACGCGGCGCCGCAGTTTCCAATGACCACACATGGAGCGTGAGAATGACCTTTCACCCAAACCGAGATCAAACCTCAAATCGTTTGCCCGCGGGGGCAAAAATGCTCGGATTATGTGCCCTTGCATTCGCAATCTCCGTCGGGCTTTCCGGGTGCCTGGCGCCAGCCGACCCCAAGAAGCAGTCAATCAAAGAGAAGAAAGCTAGGAACGCCGGTCTGAAGCTTTTGGGCACCTGGGGGAACGGCCCAAATGAACACCGGCTCGGAGGCGAAGGTGGGGAAGGCGGCGGCGGTGCACATTAGGAATTTTGCTTCGCCCGATCCGGGGCATGATCGGAAGGCTCATCCGGCAAGCCGGTTCATGCACTCTTTGTAACGACCGTCGATACGACCGGCGAACCAGGCTGTCGTCAGTTGCCGGTCGATCTTGACGCACTCCAGCCAGATTTCCTAAAGCCGCACGAAGGGTCCTTGCTGTCCGACGATTTCCCGAATGCACCCGAAGTCCACGGTTTCGCCGGCGGCACCTGATGCAGCGTTTTGCCGGTGCGGCGTTCCTCCTGCGACCGGACATTCTCACCTATGCCCGACCGGCAGGCGGTTCAGGCGATGGCCGTCGGTCGGGAACAGGAACAATCGTGGCCAACTTCAGATGCGATGCGTCAATGGTTCGGCTCTGCCGGCTGGAGATTTTCGACAGCTGGACATCTGCCACCTTTGCGGGGGCCTGTCGGATTGCCATCCTGACCGAACCTCCGCCCTGCCTTGACTGCCGCACAAGAACGCCTTGGAACGCCGTGAGCAGATCCGTCCGTTGTTAGGGTTAATGCAGCATTTCGTTGGGATTCGCGGGCTCGAAGTGCTTCTACTCCCCTTTGGAGCCCGGGGCATCGGAATGACGCTGCGAGAAAAGACAATCAACTTTGCACTCAAACCGGCCGCCGTCAGCGCGGCGGTGCTGCTGTGCGTGTCTATCCTCTACCTGGTGGAGCGGAAGGCCAGCCACATGCCATTCGTGATCCTTTGCGTGGCGACAACGGCTGCCGTGATCTTCCTGGTCAGCCGCCGTTTGAAATTTTCGGTCTACGCCGCCCTCGCCTTCACCACGCTGATTGCTGTCGCATCAACGCTGAAGTACCGGACCAAGGGCTTCGACCTTCACATCTACGATGTCGTCTTTACCGGAAGCGACCCGGAAGCCTTCTCATTCCTGCTGGAAGAATTCACGATCTATATCGTGCCGTTTGCGGTGCTCTTGCTGTTCGGCCTTGTTGTGCTGTCAATGATTTTCCTGCGCGACCGGCGCAGCCGCATCACGGTTGTTTGGCGGTCGGCAGTTCTGGCGATCCCCTTTGCCCTGCTGCCGGCAAGCTATCCGCTGAAGGCCGATGAACCCAGGTATTTCCATTATCTGGGCGGCTTCAATGCATCGGCGTTCTTCATTTCCTTTCTTGATCTCCGGGATGCGGCGCTGGGCCGCGGCATTGCAGATCGCTTCGCAGACATGCCCCAAGTCGAGCCGTTCGAGGTGCCTGACACCTGCGAGGCGAGCGGGTCCAAACCGGATCTCTTTGTGGTTCTCTCCGAAAGTCAGACCGACCTGAGCCGATTGAACCGATACGGTCTCGACGAACACTTTTCCGGCAGTTTCAGATCCACCGACGGAAAGCGCCGGGCCCTACAGGTGGAAACCTTCGGCGGCGGCACCTGGATTACCAACTTCTCCCTGATGACGGGATTGTCCAGCCTCGACTTCGGCTGGCGGGCGCCATACCTCACCACTGCACTGGAAGGAAAGGTGCATCGGTCGCTGGCCACGGAGTTGTCACGGTGCGGGTACCGCACTGCCGTTCTGATGCCGATGCAGCACGGGTTCGTCAACGAGGGCCCGTTCCTTGAATCTATCGGTTTCGAGGAGATTCTCGACTACACAAGGATAGGCGCCAGCCAGTACGCCCATCGCGACCGGTTCTACTTCGAGGCTGCCCGGGACTTCATCACGGAGCACCGCAGGACCGACGGCCGGCCGCTGTTTCTCCAGATCCAGACCATGTTCGCGCATTCTCCCTATTCGGAGCGCCTGGCCGACGCCAGCGTCGCCGGCACACAGACGAGCGGATCCGAAGATCTCGACGAGTATGTCCGGCGCGTCGCTCAGTCCCAGAGCGATTTTGACTGGTTCATCGAGCAGACGGAGGCGGAGAGCTTGAGCCATCCCTCGATCGTGCTGGAATTCGGCGACCATCAATCCTTCGCCACACGCGACGTTTTCAAGCACCTTTATCCCGACTTCGCCCTGGATGATCTCACTTCGGCGGCTTACCGCACCTATTTCACGCTTCACGGTCTTGGGACGACTGTGGACATGCGTCCATTCGATTTTCCCATTCTCGACATAGGCTACCTCGGAGCGTCGTTGCTTGAGGCCGCGGGTCTGAGTTCGCCGATGTTTGAGGATCTGGTGGCGCTCAAGAACCATTGCAACGGTCGTCTGCATTCCTGCGTTGACCGTGCCGCCGTTGACAGACATCTGCAACGCAGAATTGCCTCGGGTTATCTCGACGTCAACTGAGTGTGGACCGGTCGGAGCCCGAGAACACATCCGACAAAAAAACCTCCGGACAGGATCCGGAGGGTTATCATTCCGATAGAGCGAGCGAGTGCCCGGAGACGGCGGTTCAGGCGGACGCCGATCCCTTGTTCTCCTCGTCCCGCTCCGCGTAGATGTAGAGCGGACGGGCATTGCCGTTGACCACTTCGTCGGAGATCACCACTTCCCGCACGCCCTCGAGCGCCGGAAGTTCGAACATCGTGTCGAGCAGGATCTTCTCCATGATCGAGCGAAGCCCGCGGGCACCGGTCTTGCGGATGATCCCGCGCTTGGCGATTTCCGAAAGCGCGCTCTCGTGGAAGGTGAGTTCGACATCTTCCATCTCGAACAGGCGCTGATACTGCTTGACGAGCGCGTTCTTCGGCTCGGTCAGGATCTGGATCAGGGCTGCCTCATCAAGGTCCTCGAGCGTCGCGAGCACAGGCAGACGGCCGATGAACTCGGGAATGAGCCCGAACTTCACCAGATCCTCGGGCTCGAGTTCGCGCAGCACTTCGCCGACACGGCGCTCGTCCTGGGCGCGAACAGTTGCCGAGAAGCCGATCGAGGTCTTCTCGCCGCGTGCGGAGATGATCTTGTCGAGACCGGCAAACGCGCCGCCGCACACGAACAGGATGTTGGTGGTATCGACCTGCAGGAACTCCTGCTGCGGATGCTTGCGCCCGCCCTGCGGAGGAACAGAAGCCACGGTGCCTTCCATGATCTTCAGAAGCGCCTGCTGGACGCCCTCGCCCGACACGTCGCGGGTGATCGAAGGATTGTCCGACTTGCGGCTGATCTTGTCGACCTCGTCGATGTAGACGATGCCGCGCTGGGCACGCTCGACATTGTAGTCGGCCGATTGCAGCAGCTTGAGAATGATGTTCTCGACATCCTCACCCACATAGCCGGCTTCCGTCAGCGTGGTGGCGTCGGCCATGGTGAAGGGAACATCGATGATGCGGGCCAGTGTCTGGGCAAGATAGGTCTTGCCGCAACCGGTCGGCCCGACCAGAAGGATGTTGGACTTCGCCAGTTCCACCTCACCCGACTTGGAGGCGTGGTTGAGACGCTTGTAGTGGTTGTGAACCGCCACGGAGAGGATCTTCTTGGCCTGATGCTGACCGATGACATACTCGTCGAGGGTCTCGATGATCTCCTGCGGCGTGGGGACGCCGTCGCGCGACTTCACCATCGAGGATTTGTTTTCCTCGCGGATGATGTCCATGCACAGTTCCACGCATTCATCGCAGATGAACACGGTCGGACCGGCAATGAGTTTGCGCACTTCATGCTGGCTCTTGCCGCAGAAAGAGCAGTAAAGGGTATTTTTGGAATCGCCGCCGTTGCTGCCGCTGACCTTGCTCATTTCACTTTCCTTCCCGCGATCCGGGCGCATGACCCGGATGTTTGGCGCCTGACCGGCCGTGACACGCACAGGTCACGCCGGGGTGGCAAATTCGGGGTACAAATCCGGCTTTCAGGTAATCCGGTCCTGAAGCCGTTGGCAACGAATCCCCGTACATTCTGGCGATGCTACGCCCGAGAATTTGAATATAGACTTAACGCGCAATATTAGCGCGGTCCAGCCAGCACGCCACCCCGCCACACGAAATCGTGTTGCATGGATGATGCAATGACGGGAAATTCTTGCCTCATTCGGCCCCGATCAGCTTTCAGCCGGTGCTTCGATGTTTTCGCGCTTGTCGAACACGCGGTCGATGATGCCGAATGCATGCGCCTCCTCGGCAGTCATGAAGTGGTCGCGATCAAGCGTCTTTTCAACGGTGTCGTAGTCCTGGCCCGTATGCTTGACATAGACATCGTTGAGCCGGCGCTTCATCTTGATGATGTCCTGCGCGTGACGCTCGATGTCCGACGCCTGCCCCTGGAAACCGCCCGACGGCTGGTGAACCATGATGCGCGCGTTCGGGGTGGCAAAACGCATGTCCTTTTCGCCGGCGCACAGGAGCAGAGACCCCATCGAGGCGGCCTGGCCGATGCACAATGTCGAGATCGCCGGCTTGATGAACTGCATGGTGTCGTAAATCGCCATGCCCGCGGTGACGACGCCGCCCGGGGAATTGATGTAGAGTGCGATCTCTTTTTTCGGGTTCTCGGCTTCAAGAAAAAGAAGCTGGGCGCAAACAAGCGTCGCCATGTGGTCTTCCACCGGGCCGGTGATGAAGATGATGCGTTCCTTCAGCAGACGCGAGAAGATGTCGTAGGACCGCTCACCGCGGTTGGTCTGCTCGACGACCATCGGCACCAGTGCCATGGCGGTATCGACTGGATTTTTCATGAAGCTTCCCTTGTCAAAGGCCCGGCAGGCCGATCGGCAGCCGGGAATCAGTCATATTTGAACTCACTACATAGAGTGTGCCCCCCCGGCCATTCAAGACGCAAGACCGCGAAAGACCTGCCCACCCTTGTTCACCCGCATCGTTACCGAAAGGTTAATCTTTTGCTTTGCATCCGAACCATTGTGGGACAAACTGCCGTCAAACGTGGCGGAGACAGCGGCACAGACCCTGCTCCCCAACGCTCCGGGAGGGAAGTGCATGCGCAAAATCAAGACCTTGTGCGACGGTATCCTTGCCGTTCTGATTGCCGGTTTCGTGGCATCGCCCGCATTCGCCGGCGGCAAGTCGCTCGCCTGCTACCAACAACGCCATCAGCCCGCCGTCTACCAAACCGTGCATGAAAACGTGGTGGTGCGCCCGGCAGGCGTTGTCCACGAAACAATTCCGGCGCGCTACGGGCAAGTGACCGAGAGGGTTCTGATCGAACCCGCGCGGGTGATTGCGCGCCATATTCCCGCGGTCACGCGAACCGTGCATCAGAAGGTGATGGTTCGCCCGAAGTCGATCGGATGGGAATGGCGCCACATCAAAGGTGTGAAGACCCTGTGCAAGGTGGTTCACCCGGCGCAGTACGCCACACAGGCCCGGACGATTGTCGTTCATCCCGCCAGAACCGTGCATGAGCGGGTGCCTGCGCGTTACGCCCATCAGACACGCACGGTCGTGATCGAGCCCGCGCGGACGGTCAAACGGCACGTGCCGGCCGTTGTCAGGACCGTGGCGCGGCAGGTCGAAGTCCGTCCCGCCTCCTCGGGCTGGGTGCAGGTCTCGGGCCACGCGCGCTGCAACTGAGCTACCTGTAGTCCGGCCCCTGCAGGACGTTCCCCTGGTCCGTGGTTTTGGATTTCCCCGCCGCTCGTTCCGGGCTAAGGGGGATCATGACCAGACACATGCCCACCGTTTCCCAATCGCCCCGCGATCCTGCCTTCGTGCAGGACCCGTACTCGTTCTACGCCGAGATGCACCGCACCTCGCCGGTCTTCTTCTGGGAAGACTACGGCCTGTGGTGCGTGGCGGGCTACGATCAGGTCAATGCACTGCTGCGCGACCGCCGGCTCGGGCGTGAAAACCGCTGGGGCGCGCCTTTGAACCCGGTTGAGGGTCGCGGACACCTCGCCGATTTCGACCGGATCGAGAGCGGATCCCTGCTCGAACGGGAGCCGCCGGCGCATACGCGGTTGAGAACGCTGGTAAACCGCGCCTTCGTTTCACGTTCCGTCGAAAGGCTCAGGCCGCGCATCCGGCAACTGGCCGGCGAGCTTGTCGACGCCCTGCCCCTGGGCCACGCTGTCGACCTTCTGCCGGCCTTCGCCACGCCGATTCCTCTCACAGTGATCTGCGAGCTGCTGGGTGTTCCGGTGGAGCGCGGCACCGACCTTCTGAACTGGTCACACGCGATGTGCGAAATGTACGTGCCGCATCGCTCGCGCGAGACCGAGGCGCGCGCCAATCAGGCCTCGGCTGAATTCGGCGCGTTTCTGACCGATCATATCGAGGCCCACCGTCAAAATGGAGCCGAAGATCTGCTTTCGGCGCTGATTGCGGTGCGCGACACCGGCGAGAAACTCTCGGACGATGAACTGATCTCGACCTGCGTTCTGCTGCTCAATGCCGGGCATGAGGCAACCGTGCACCAGACCGGCAACGCGGTGAAGACAATCCTCGACCAGGGCGACGATCCGCGACGTTTCTTTGCAACGCCCGAACTGGCCGCAGCCACGGTGGAAGAGACGCTGCGATACGACGCGCCGCTGCACATGTTCACGCGCTATGCCTACGAACCAGTCGATCTCGGACCCGTGACGCTGAAACCGGGCGAACAGGTGGCGCTCTTGCTGGGCGCGGCCAATCGCGATCCGGCCGCCTTCGAGGCGCCGCATGAATTCCAGCCGGGGCGCCCGGACCAGAAGAATGTGAGCTTCGGCGCGGGCCTACATTTCTGCATCGGCGCGCCGCTGGCCCGGCTGGAGCTGCAGGAATCGCTGGCCGTGCTGTTCGAACGCCTGCCCGATCTGACACTCGATCAGCCCGCCCGCTATCGCGACAGCTTTCATTTTCACGGGCTCGAAAGCCTCAAGGCACGACGCCACCCCGGAGATCAGAACACGGCGTGATCGCCGCGCTCGATGCTGAGCCCTTGGCCCACAACGCGCTCGTAGAAGCCGAAGAGCGTATCCGAGCCGAAGGACGGCGTCGCCTCTTCATCGTAACGGCCGGTTTCGGGATCGAGCACCAGCATGGATTCGGTCGCGTAGTAGCGACCGATGCGGGCGAGTTCGGCTTTCGCCTTCAGCCTTGGCGAAACGCGCCCCGCCAGATCGAGACCGCCAATGATTGCGTCCATGAGCCCCACCGGAACGCGCTTGAAGGCGGGCTTCCGGCCCATCAGCCGGAACAGTTCCTCGCCCTGTTCGCGCGGCGTGATCGCGGCTCCAGGGCCACCGACCGGCAGGATACGGTTCCAGCGGCTCTGGTCGTCGACGCACCCGGCGACAAAGGTGGCAAGATCGCGATCGCTGATCGGCTTGCACGCGGTCAGGTCGCCATTGCCGAACAGGAGAAACGGCTTGCCGTTGCGCAACCGTTCGATCTGGCCGGAAAGCGACTTGAAGAACGCGGTCGGACGGACGATCGAATAGGTCAGGCCGGAAGCGATCAGTTCGGCTTCGAAGGCAAGCTTCGCCTTCTGGAATTCCAGCAGCGGCCTTTGCACACAGATCGCCGAAAGCAGGATCATCTGCGCAATGCCGGCCCGCCTCGCAGTCTTGAGGGCTTCTGAATGGGCGCGATGATCGATTGCCCAGGCATCCTCGGGAGCGCCGGTGCGCGAGGCCAGGCAAGAGACGAGGACGTCGAATTCTTCGCCGCGTATCCCGTCACGCGAAAGGCTTTCAGGGTCGGTGACATTTCCCGTTCGCACCGTGATTGCGGGCGGCAACGCATCGGCACGTGTTGCCTGCCGGCCGGGCCTCACGAGGCACACGACCTCGTGGCCGCGGTCAAGCAAGGCGACTGCTGTCGCACGACCGATGGTGCCGGTGGCGCCGAGAAGCAGCACCCGCTTGCGCCTATTCAATGCTCCGGAGCCCGCAACGGCACTCATTCCCTACAACC
Source organism: Hoeflea sp. (assembly GCA_965233445.1). Lineage (GTDB taxonomy): Bacteria > Pseudomonadota > Alphaproteobacteria > Rhizobiales > Rhizobiaceae > Hoeflea. The sequence goes on along the minus strand of OZ247491.1, from coordinate 2,207,571 downwards.
GGATGACATAGTCTTTGCGAGTCGTTTCAAGGACTTCCCAGGTTCCCTTGAAGCCCGGCCTGAGCACGAAACTGTCTCCGGCGCGAACCGTGACGGCCTCGCCACCCTCCTCAGAGATGACCGAGACACCGTCAAGAATCCGGCAATACTCCCACTCGTCATAGGAAATCCGCCAGCTTCCCGGGGATGATTCCCAGAGCCCGCAATAGAGCCCGTCCCGCTCTTCAAGGTTCCAGGTGGTATGGACCGGATCGCCGGAGACGACCTTGGAAGGGTCCGGCCTCGAAACCTCCGGCTCGACATCGGGGGTCACGAAAAACAAAGTCGGATCGGTCATGAAGCCTCGCGCGGTACAATCCAAGCGCCTATATTGACCGCATGCGGATCGACAAGGCAATTGAAAGCTCGATGGCGATGAACGATGCGACCTGGGCGCGTCACGCCAACCCGTGGAGTTTCTGGACCCGGGTGCCGCTACTGATGATGCTGACACTCGCCATCTGGTCACGCGTGTGGATCGGCTGGTGGTGCCTTCTTCCGGTGGCGGCGCTTGTCGTTTGGACTTTCATCAATGCGCGCGTCTTCGCTCCACCTGCCGATCTCGATGACTGGGCCTCCCGCGCCGTGCTCGGCGAGCGTTCCTGGCTGGCGCGCAAGGATGACCCCATTCCGCCTCATCACGCCCGCGCGGCACTGGTGCTTTCCAGCCTTTCGGGCATTTCGCTCATTCCGGCGGTGTACGGCCTCTGGATGCTCGATCCCTGGGCCGCCTTTCTCGGAGCGGCGTTGGCATCTGCCTTCAAGCTGTGGTTCTGCGACCGCATGGCCTGGCTCACATCCGACTTGAGAGCCGCGGCATCAGGAGATGGAAATCAGCACACCTGAACGCCGCATTCGCTGATTGCAAATGTCCTGTCGGGTTCTGTCCGGGAGGCATCGAACTGCCGCCCGTCGGCGCACTGGGCGCGCGCTTCAAATGTCAGCCGACCCGCCAGTTCCCCCTCGCGCATGTTGAGATAGTACTCGACCGCGCATTGCTTCTCGCTAGCAAGCTGCGCCGACAAGGCATCAAGCCAGGCCGGATCGGACGACTGCGCCAAGGCCTGGGAAGCGAGCCCGACGAGGCAGGCAGATACAAGGCTGGCATGCGAAAGGGCTTTTGCGATCATCGAGACCTCCTGCAACTTGCTGAAGATCTCGTATAACCGATTGCCGGTCCGGGCTTATTGAGTCAGATCAAGCGGCCGCAGTTCAATTGCCCAGAGCCTCGGACAGGGCCGGCGGCGTGACATATTTGAGTTCGTCCTCGGAGAATTCGATCCGGACGCTGCCCGGCGCATCAGGATCGGTATTCTCGACGTTGCGGGCGATCAGGTCACCAAAGCGCACGTCCGCGTCGGAGGAGCCGGCAAGGATTTCGTAGCTGTGGGTGTAGCAGACACCCAGGCCATCGCCACAGGTTCCCGCATTGTCGGAATGTGTCGAGATGAAGCCAAGATCGACCACACGGTCACCGATTGCGCCAAAGACGTTGACGCCGCCCTCCGTGTAGCCCTGTCCGGTGTAGTAGAACTCCATCAGCCAGCCATGATTGTCCCGGCCGAGCTGGACGACACGAAACCACTCTTCCGTGGGAACCTGCCCCCACGACCCGGCATCGACAGCCAGGTTGTTCCGCGCAACCAGCGCCAGTCGATTGCCCTCCGGGCGGAGTATGACAAGGCCGAGCTTTCCCGGGCAGGCATGGCAATCCGCGCGGCCGCCTTCAGCGCTGACTGCGTATCCCCCCATGGCGACGTAGAACGTCCGGGCGCCATTCTCGACCACTTCAGACAGATGGTGTGGGCGCATGCAGAGCGTCTCCGACGACCCGTTCGCAACCCAGCATTTGCGGCGATTGTCGTAGCGCCCGTAAAACTCTTCCATTGTGGCGCGCCAGAAGGACTTGGCATCGTCAACGGCGGAGGCAGGGATCGCGGTCAGCACCTCGGCACGCGCAGGCATCGGCGAAGCCAAGGCCATGCTCAGACACAGGCTCAGCCAGAGAAATGTCGTGCGGACCATCTTGCACCCCCTCAGATCGCGTCAGCCGGATCAAACCAGCGAGTCGGGCTCCGGGCAAGTGCATCGCCACAAAATCACAGGAAATGCTCGAAACGGTCCGCCACATCGCCAACGAGGGATGAAGCACACCGCCTCCCTGCCCCCAAACGGAAAACGGTCCGGTGGGAACCCACCGGACCGCTGTCGTTCAAACCCGTGAAACCAGGCGTCAGGCCTTGGCGAGAGCCTGTTCGAGATCGGCGATGATGTCCTTGACGTCTTCGATGCCGACCGAAAGGCGCACCACGTCGGGACCGGCGCCGGCCGCAACCTGCTGCTCGGGCGAGAGCTGGGCGTGGGTGGTCGAAGCCGGGTGGATGACCAGCGAGCGGGTGTCGCCGATGTTGGCAAGGTGCGAGAACATCTCGAGACCTTCCACGAACTTGACGCCGGAATCGTATCCACCCTTAAGGCCGAAGGTGAAGACAGCGCCGCCGCCCTTGGGCGAGTAGCGCTGCTGCAGCGCATGATTTTCATGCTCGGAACGGCCGGCGTAGGAGACCCAGCTGACCTTGTCGTGCTTGGCGAGCCAGTTTGCGACTTCCAGCGCATTGTCCGAATGACGCTGCATGCGGAGCGCCAGCGTTTCGATGCCGGTCAGGATCATGAAGGCGTTGAAAGGCGAAATGGCCGGACCGAAATCGCGCAGGCCCAGAACACGGCAGGCGATGGCGAAGGCGAAGTTGCCGAAGGTCTCGTGCAGGACCATGCCGCCATATTCGGGCCGCGGCTCCGAAAGCATCGGGTACTTGCCGGATTTCGACCAGTCGAACGAACCGCCGTCGACGATCACGCCGCCCATCGAGTTGCCGTGACCGCCGATGAACTTGGTCAGCGAATGCACCACGATGTCGGCCCCATGCTCGATCGGCTGGATCAGGTAGGGGGAGGCCATGGTGTTGTCGACGATCAGCGGCAGGCCATGCTTGTGGGCGAGCTCGGCAATGGCGTTGATATCGACGAAGGTGCCGCCCGGGTTGGCCAGGCTTTCGATGAAGATCGCCTTGGTGCGGTCATCGATCTGGCTTTCGATGCTGGAAAGATCCGCGGGGTCGGCCCAGCGCACCTGCCAGTCGAAGGACTTGAAGGACTGGCCGAACTGGTTGATCGAACCACCGTAAAGCCGGTTGGCCGCAACGAAGTTGTCGCCCGGGCTCATGATGGTGTGGAACACGAGAAGCTGGGCCGCATGGCCGGAGGCGACGGCAAGGGCTGCGGTGCCGCCTTCGAGGGCTGCCAGGCGTTCTTCAAGAACAGCCTGGGTCGGGTTCATGATGCGTGTGTAAATGTTGCCGAACGCCTTGAGGCCGAACAGCGAAGCGGCGTGATCGGCATCGTCGAAGACGAAGCTGGTGGTCTGGTAGATCGGCGTGGCGCGCGCTCCGGTGGCCGGATCCGGCTGAGCGCCAGCGTGAATGGCAAGCGTGTTGAAACCTGGTTGATTGTTCGACATGGACCTCTCCCCTTGTGCCCGAATTGGATGGTGGAGGGGGTTATCCCGCATGTCCGCGTCATGGTCAAAGGAGATTTTTGCGCGAACACAGCCCGCAGACCGCCCGGACGTGCTCAAAGTCGAGGTCGGAGGGTACAAACGTCCAATTTCGGGCCCGGAGCCGTGCCTCGAGGCTACTGGGCGACGATCTTCCAGTACTGACCCGAGAAATCCCCGCTGGGTGCGAGCCTTAGCCGGTTGTTCGAGCCGTCATTGACGACGTCGAGGGACTTGCCCGTTCCCTGCCATTGCGTGGTCAATCGATAGTATCCGTTGGCCTGACGTTCCACACGCCAATGCTGACCTGAGTAGTTGCCGGTTTCAGCGAGGATCAGCTTGTCGTTCACTCCGTCATTGACCACATCGAGGGACCTGCCCGCTCCCTGCCACTGGGTGGTCATCCGGTAGTAACCGCCGCCCAGGCTTGTGAATTTCCAGTACTGGCCTGAATAGTTTCCCGTGTCGGCAAGGATGAGCTGGTTGTTGACCCCGTCATTGACCACATCAAGCGACTTGCCGTCGCCCTGCCACATGGTCGTGAGCCTGTGGTACCGGCCGTTGTCGAGTTCCTGAGCCTGTGCGGACAGAGGGAACGAGAGCAGGAATGATGTCATCAGGCCCAGAACAATGCGCCTGTGCATGGCCCGCATTTCCGAAGGACCGGTGATACTGTCCGTGTGCAATCCGTTGTTCATCAGGCGCGTCCCTCATCCGTTCAAATTGATTTAGGGAGACTAGTCAGGATTGTCCTGTGCGGTCAAACCGGTTCTTATGATCCCCGCGAGGTCGGAACTGCTCTGCGAGGACTTCAGGCCGCCGACGGAATCCGGTCGCCAGGCCGGCAAGGCGGGTCAGGGGGCAGACGCCGTGCGGGACGAGCCGTGAGCGACATCCGCGACCGGTGCAGGCTCATCGCAATCCGGCATCCGCGTCAAAAGCCAGTCGCGTGACGGGCGAACCTTTTCGGGCAGGTCCTGCAGCACATCGTCGACCACTTCCGCCGAGACCGCGCCCACCTCGCAGCCATAGGCTTCCAGATCACCGTCGGGATTGTCTTCCTTCCACTCCAGATAGTCCTTTCGTTCAAACACAGCGGCCGCGGCAATGCCCGCGACCGGGATCACCACCAGTGCCCGGCGCAACCGCGCCTTTGCCTTGGTGCGCAGCACCGCGGCCGCGATGGCCTTGCGGTTGGCGATGGCGGCGGCAGCGGCACTTGCCGTCATCGTGGTCACCTGCGCGGTGAGCGAGATTGCCCAGATCCCCATGCTGACGGCCGTCGTTGCCAGCGACACCGACAGCACGATGAGAAATGCGGTGGTCCGCATGAATGTCAGGATCCGGATCATGTTCTACACCCAGCCAAATCTGCCGCGCCAATCACGGGACTTGCGCGCAATCACGTCGCCATCACTGCAACATCCATGCATCGCAACTGTGGCCCGAAATCGGCAGGCGCGAACGAGACTGCTCAGTTCGCATCCCCGGAGGGCTTCGTGCGCAACCCGTAGCTCTGATAGCCGGTCCGCATCACCGGCTTGCGCGATGACAGAACCCCCGAGTTGACGCCGTTCCAGCCGATCTCGCCGGAGAGGCGGGCATACTCGATCTTCGGACAGCGGTTCATGACAACCTTGAGCCCCGCCGCTTCCGCGCGTGCGGCGGCCTCGTCGTGGCGGACTGTCAATTGCGTCCAGAGGACTTTCGGCAAAGGATCGAGGGCCAGAACCTCATCCACGACACCGGGGACGGCTTCGGAAGCGCGAAACACGTCCACCATGTCCACCGGTTCGGGTATGTCCGACAGCCGTGCGTAGGTCATCTGGCCCAAGATGGGCTTGCCCGCCCGCCCCGGATTGACCGGAATGACCCGATAGCCCTTGTCGAGCATGTATTTCATGACGAAGAAACTCGGGCGCACCTCGTTGGCGGACGCGCCGACAACGGCGATGGTTTTCACGGAATGCAGCAGATCGGCGATGTATCCGTTCTCGTAATTGTCGTGGTCCATACCGAGCCTTCCGGAGTTGCAGGCAGCACGCCACTGACAACCAGGCGCCTGTGAAACCCGTCCGGCAGTCGACTGCCGCTTGTCATCGCTTTTGTTGCAATGGCCGGCTCTGCCGTCAAGCAGACCTTGCCAATGACGCACCCGATGCCAGATGCACTGACAGGGGTGCTGTTGAACGAAAAGATTGAGCGCGAGGACCCGAAAGTGAAAACCAGAACATCATCATCCTGGCTGCGGAGCATTGCCGCCGCGGCGTTGCTGGCCGCCGGCGTCGCCGCCGGCACGGCGCCGGCGTCGGCCATCAGCCGCATTGAAACCACCCGGACAGACTATTCCGCCATTCGCACCGCACTGGTGCGCGAAGGGGCGGCGATCCTGCGTCACACCTCGAAGAGGGGGCTGCCGATCTATGATCGCTATGTCTCGTCGTCGCTGCAGTGCCCCGGGAACTCGGTCGGGGTCTGGGCGAGCGTGCCTGCGCGCGACACCAAATCCTGCAGGGTCATCGCCTGCGACGCCAACAGGAACTACGACGACGACCTGTTCCGGACACGCCCCTTGCTTCGGATCACCGAATGATGGTCTTGGTCGTGCCGGTTTCGGACTGCCGGGCGCCTCGCGGTCGGATCGAAACCAACCACGCCTATTCCGGCAACACCATGTGACCGTTTTCATCGAGCGGCGCGAGCGGATTGTGCGCGAGTTCCCACAGATGGCCGTCCGGGTCGGCGAAATACCCCGAGTAGCCGCCCCAGAACACCTCCTCCGGCTTCTTGACCGGCTTGGCGCCGCATTCGACCGCAAAGGCCCAGGCCGCGTCGACCTCCTCGCGTGAGCCCAGATTGTGTGCGAGGGAAACGCCCCGAAACGCGGGCGCGGGCCCCGGTTCGAGGTCCGCATCCGCGGCCAGGGCCTCGTGTCCGAACAGGCCAAGCACAGTCCCGTTCATGTGGAAGAAGGTCACATCGTCATTGGAGGCTGAGGAGCGCCTGAAACCAAGCCTTTGGTAAAATGCCGTCGAGGCCGCAACGTCGGCTACGCCGAGCGTGACAAGGGTCATGCGAGAGTCCAGAGCCATGGGATATCCTCAAAACCGCTCTTCCGGACAACACGGAAAGCGGCCCTCAAAATCAGAACATATAGAGAACGTGCATCGGGGCACCGGGCCCGTCAATTGCCTTCCCGGACCAATGAATGAGCTTCGGCCCGATGGTCTACTCGCCCGTCCACTCCGGCTGGCGCTTGCCGATGAATGCGTTGATGCCTTCTTCGGCGTCGCGCGCCAGCATGTTCTCCACCATCACCTGGGCAGTGTATTCGTACGCCTCCTCCAACGGCATCTCGGCCTGGCGGTAGAACGCCTCCTTGCCGATCTTCACCGTCAAAGGTGATTTGGAAGCAATGACTTCGGCATATTTCATGACAACCTGATTCAGGTACTGGCGCGGCACGATCCGGTTGACGAGGCCGAACTCGCGCGCGGTCGAGGCGTCGATTGTCTCCCCCGTCAACAGCATCTCCATGGCCTGCTTGCGGTGCACATTCCGCGACAGCGCCACCATGGGGGTCGAGCAGAAGAGCCCGATATTGACGCCTGGCGTGCAGAAGGCGGACGTGTCGGTGCAGATCGCAAGGTCGCAGGAGGCAACCAGCTGACAGCCGGCAGCGGTGGCGAGCCCGTCGACTTCGGCAATCACCGGCTTGGGCAGATGGACGATGGACTGCATCAGCTCGGCACAGAGCTTCATGGTCTGCGAGAAGAATGCCCGGCCCCGATCCTCGTCGGCGCGATGCACGGTGAGTTCCTTGAGGTCGTGCCCTGCGGAAAACAGCTTCCCCGGTGTCGCCGATGCCAGAACGACAACGTGAACCGACGTGTCGTCGCGCGCGGCATCCAGCTCGGCCTTGAGCGCCTGCATCATGGCGATCGAAAGGGCATTGGCCGGCGGATTGTTCATCTCGAGGCGCAGCACCCTGCCCTCCCTGATGACCTTGACCGGACCTGCAGCTGCTTGCTGTTTCAGTTCGACGACGTTCATGTACCTGGCCCTTTCCTGTCTGCCCCCAATCCTAGCGCGGCGGCGGGGCGGCGTGAACCCCAACCCGCGACGTTGACCGGACGGCCAAGTTCCGCAAGGAATGCTGGAAAACGAATCCGGCGCAGCCTTGTGATGGACCGGCCGGCCTTGACGGGCTCGAAGCAATTTGCGGTGTTCATCGCTGCAGCCGAGCACGGGACGGCCAGCCTCCGGTTTTCCTTCCCGCCTCGCCGCCACAAACCGAGAGGAACGCGCCTGATGCCCGCACCGGCCAACCCCGTCATGTCCGCCCCGGAGGTCTCGTCCTACCTCGACGAGGTGTTCCCGCAGATCAAGGCCAATGGCGACGACATATCGGTGATCGAGGTCCTGCCCGGCTCGGCGCGTGTGCGGCTCAATGCCGACACCAAGCATCTGCGCCCGGGCGGCACCGTGAGCGGTCCGACGCTGTTCATGCTGGCAGATCTCGCAGCCTATGCGGTCATCCTGGCGCATATCGGGCGGGTGGCACTGGCCGTCACCACCAACCTCAACATCAACTTCCTGATGAAGCCCCAGCCCGGGCCGCTCGACGCCACGGCCATGATCCTGAAACTCGGCAAACGGCTGGTGGTCACAGACATATCCATCCGGGATTCGGGCGGAGATCTGGTGGCGCACGCGACGGCAACCTACTCCATTCCGCCGCAAAACTGAGCTACACGGAGCCGTTTGCATGCGGTATTTAAATACCGCATCACTATCTAATTGTTTTTATTGATTTATTTTTGATTCTTGCGGCAAGTGCCCGCTTGACGCCGATTTGGCCCTCGCCTATAAGCACGCAGCGTCGGCACCTCAGGCAGGAGCCGGCGCAATCGTTGATGCGACCCGGGGCCAACAAGCGCCATCGCAGCAACACAAGCAACAAGAAACGTCCGTGCCGGCCAGTCCGGTCGCGGATCCTGAATTGAAGAGAGAACTCCAATGAAAACCTTCTCGCAGAAGCCTGCAGAGGTGGAAAAGAAGTGGGTCATCATCGACGCGACAGATCTCGTCGTTGGCCGCCTCGCCACCGTTGTAGCAAACCGCTTGCGCGGCAAGCACAAAGTTACCTACACCCCTCACGTTGACGACGGCGACAATGTCGTGGTCATCAATGCCGAGAAGGCCGTGCTCACCGGCAAGAAGTACACCGACAAGAAGTACTACTGGCACACCGGCTATCCCGGCGGCATCAAGGAGCGCACCGCGCGCCAGATTTTCGAAGGCCGCTTTCCCGAGCGCATCATCGAAAAGGCTGTCGAGCGCATGGTTCCGCGCGGTCCCCTCGGCCGTCGCCAGATGAAGAACCTGCGCGTCTATGCCGGTTCCGAGCATCCGCATGAAGCCCAGCAGCCGACCGTTCTCGACGTCGCCTCGCTGAACACCAAGAACAAAAGGAGCGCCTGATCATGGCTGAACTCAATTCGCTTGAGGAGCTTGGCGCATCGGTCAACGCTGCCGAAGCTGCACCGGAAGCTCCGGTCCACGTGCGCAAGGTCGATGACCTTGGCCGTTCCTACGCCACCGGCAAGCGCAAGAACGCGATCGCCCGCGTCTGGGTCAAGCCCGGCACCGGCAAGATCACCGTCAACGGCCGCGACTTCGTCAAGTATTTCGCACGCCCCGTGCTGCAGATGGTTGTCCAGCAGCCGGTCGTCGCCGCTGCCCGCCAGGGTCAGTTCGACGTTGTCTGCACCGTCGCCGGCGGTGGCCTCTCCGGCCAGGCCGGCGCCGTTCGCCACGGCATTTCCAAGGCGCTGACCTACTACGAACCCGGCCTGCGCGGCGTTCTCAAGAAGGGCGGCTTCCTGACCCGCGACAGCCGCGTGGTCGAGCGCAAGAAGTACGGCAAGGCCAAGGCCCGCCGCTCGTTCCAGTTCTCCAAGCGCTGATCTGCATTTTACGGACTGCAAGACATTGGACGGGGCTTCGGCCCCGTTTTTTGTTGGCTTGACCCTTGCGCGGCCGCTCCTATCTCTCGTTGCGTTGTCAATCGCAGCCGTTGGAGGCCCGCATGCCCATTGATCAGACACGCCGCGGTTTTCTCGGCGCAACCGCTCTGGCGCTTTTGTTCCGCCCTTCTCCGGCAGCCGCCGCAAACCTGCGCGACGTCACACCCGAAGCCGCCTACGAGGCTCTCGAGGCCGACCCGTCGATCGTCGTGCTCGACATCCGCACGCCGGGCGAGTTTTCACGTGGCCATGTCGAGGGTGCAGTCAACATAGATTACTACGCCGATGATTTCGCCGAGCGCATTGCCGCGCTCGATCCGCAGAAGACCTATGTCATGTACTGTCAGGCCGGAGGGCGCAGCCACGCGCTGATGCGGGCGTTCTCGAAGACAGAGTTCAGCGACGTGATGCACATCCCCGCGGGCTTTTCGGGCTGGCGCCGTGAAGGGCTTCCATTCGTGGAGTGATCGCGAGACCGGCGAACGATGTCCTGTTCACCGGACGACATGCTTCGGCCGGTCACATGAGGCGCAAACCTAGACCGCCGGTCGCGTAGATAGCGGTTCGATGAACCTCTTCGTTCGCCGCGACACCCAGCCGGACAGAGGCTTCTCGATGACCGTATAGAAGACGGCGGAGACCAGCGTGCAGATGGCGATCAGCGCAAGATAGTGCACCGGCCATGGCACATCGTAGCCATAGACCGCCGAAATCGCGAACTTGATGTAGAACGTGATCACGAAGACATGGGTGAGATAGAGCGCGTAGGACCACTCCCCGAGCCGCGCCAGCGCCGGGCTGGTGAACCTGAGCACGCCAAGACCGCCATAGAGCACGGCCATGGCCGGTATGCCCCAGAAGAACATGCGCCAATCGGTCAGCGGCCGCTCCCACTGTACGGTCAACAGCACCATGCCAAGCGCGAAGGCGATCCAGGACACCACGCTGAACGCCGCGCCACCGCTCTTTAGCCACATCCGGAAGACGATGATCCCGAAGACGAATTCAAGTAGGATCGGATCGCTGTAGAAGACGAGCGACTGGTTGGCCGGCTGAAACACCACGCCCAGCGCCACCAGACCGCAAAGCACGGCGGAGGCCTTGAGCAGGTTCGCGTCCCCCAGAAGTCCGGCTGTCAGAGCCACGACAACGTAGAAGAACATCTCGTAATTCAGCGTCCAGCCGACCACCAGCAACGGGCCGGTGTGCCCCGAGCCGCTGTCGGCGGCGAGGAAAAACAACGATGTGAGAAGATGCGGGAGACTGGCCGTGGTGGAATTGAAGAGGCTCGGGAGCACCAGCGCCAGCAGGAAGACGAACATCGTGATCACCCAGTAGGCCGGAACAACCCGGGCCACCCGCCGCAGCCAGAAGTCGCGGGCACTGAAGCGGTCGCCGGACCGTGCCACGATCATCGCCATGATGAAGCCCGAGATGACAAAGAACAGGTCCACACCCGCCGCACCGACATAATCCACCCGGGCCGGATCCAGTTGCCAGGTTTCCTGCGAGAGCACGGATATGTGAAACAGCATGACCACGAGTGCTGCCGCGGCGCGCAGATACTGGACCGGATACACGGTCGCCGTCAGGTCTTTCGAAGCACCGGCAAAACTCATCGATCAATCCGTTGTATCGTGCCAGATCGGCACGGTTTCAGAGCAAAGACTACAGAAGAGAGTTTTCAAAACCCCTAATTCTACTTAGGAGCTGAGGTCGAAAGGCTGAGTTCATCTTTCGTCGGCAGCAGGCTCGCCTACCGGTCCTTGGCGCTTTATCGGACACCCGGATTGGGCTAGACAGGCGCGGAAACCTAAATGCGCCCGGGAGCCCTTCATGGCCAGCAAGTCGATCGATCACGCCTTCACCGCCCGCAGCCTGACTTCGGCCGCATCGGATCCGACCTATGCCGGAGCCCTGTCGTTCATGCGGCGGAAATACACGAAGACGCTCAAGGGCGCGGAAGCGGTGGTCTGGGGCATCCCGTTCGACGCGGCGGTCTCCAACCGGCCCGGCGCACGTTTCGGTCCGCAGGCGATCAGGCGCGCCTCCGCCATCTTTGACAATGATCCGCAGTATCCGTTCTCGCGCGACCTTTTCGAAGCCATGCCGGTGATCGACTACGGCGATTGCCTGCTCGACTACGGCAATCACCACAAAACACCGGCAACGATCGAACGCGAAGCCACGAAGATCCTGAAATCCGGCGCTTTCCTCCTCAGCCTCGGCGGGGACCACTTCGTCACATGGCCGTTGCTCAAGGCGCATGCCGCCGTCCATGGCCCGCTGGCGCTGGTCCAGTTCGATGCGCACCAGGACACCTGGGACGATGACGGCAAGCGCATCGATCACGGCTCTTTCGTCGGCCGGGCGGTGCGCCACGGGGTGATCGATCCGAGCCGTTCCATCCAGGTCGGAATCCGGACCCACGCCCCGGAGGATTGCGGCATCCGCATTCTTTACGGCCATGAAATCGAGGACATGAGCGCCAGCGACATCGCATCGACAATTCTCGATCATGTCGGGGACAAGGCTTGCTACCTGACCTTCGACATCGATTGCCTCGATCCGGCATTCGCGCCGGGCACGGGCACACCGGTTGCGGGCGGCCCCTCCAGCGCCCGCATGCTGTCGGTGCTCCAGAAGCTCGGAAAGCTTGATATGAAAGGCGCGGATGTAGTAGAAGTCGCCCCAGCATATGATCACGCGGACATCACCGCGATAGCCGGAGCTTCCGTCGCCATGCACTACCTGGGACTGCTTGCAGAACGCCGCGCCCGACGATAGGGCTCGCATCCTGATTCAACGGCCTCGGAAATCGATTCCGCCGGGCCGTACAAGTCCCTGATTTTCATGCATGAACGGAGAAGCCCGATGGCTCCCAAGATTTTCATTGACGGCGAACACGGCACGACAGGCCTGCAGATTGTGACGCGGCTTTCGGGACGGACCGATATCGACCTGATGTCGATGCCGGCCGAGCAGCGGCGCGACCCGGACGTCCGGAAGAAATTTCTGCGCGATGCCGACATTGCCATCCTGTGTCTGCCGGATGACGCAGCGCGGGAAGCAGTGGCGCTTGCGGCGGACGCGGGAACCCGCTTCATCGATGCCTCGACCGCGCACCGGACCGCGACCGACTGGGTTTTCGGCTTTGCCGAACTCGACGCGAATCAGGCGGGCCGCATCGCCAAGGCGCAGTTCGTCTCGAACCCGGGCTGCTATTCCACCGGCGCCATCTCGCTGCTGGCGCCGCTTGTGGCGCGCGGCATCCTGCCCGCCGACTATCCGGTCACCATCAACGCGGTGTCCGGCTACACGGGGGGCGGCAAGCAGATGATCGCCAAGATGGAAGATGCCTCCCGCGAGGATGCGATCACGGCGCCTCATTTTGCCTATGCGCTGACGCTGGCCCACAAGCATGTGCCGGAGATCGTGGTGCGGGGCGGACTGGCTCGCAAGCCCATCTTCACTCCCGCCGTGGGACGGTTTGCGCAAGGCATGCTCGTCAATGTGCCGCTGCATCTTGATCTGATGGCGGACGGGGTGACGGTCGACATGATTTTCGCGGCCCTCTCCGAACATTACGCCGCCAGCGATATTGTCGAAGTGGCCGGTCCGTCCGAGGCCGCCGCCGCGGTCCGGCTTGATCCGGAGGAACTCAAGGGCAGCGACCGGCTGAAGCTCTATGTCTGCGCCAACGAAGACGCAGGCCAGGTCAATCTGGTGGCTTCGCTCGACAATCTCGGCAAGGGCGCGTCCGGCGCGGCAGTGCAGAACCTTGATCTGATGATCAGCGGCTGACGGCCCAGGTCCGGTATCGACAACGGCTTTCAGGAGCCGTTTTCGAACCGCTTTGCAAGATCGTCCAGATCATTTTCCCTGAAATAGCGGACCTCGCGAATGATGCGCATGGTCGGTTTCAGCGCGAAGCAGATCGAGCCGAACAGAAAGCACCAGGTTCCCGCGGTCTGCCAATTCTCGGAGAAAAACATCACCGAGCCGATGATGAACAGCAGCGCTGCAGAAACATCCACGAAGGTGTAGATCAGCTCGAACCAGGCATAGAAAACCTTGTCGGAAACATATTGGCGGCGGTGGGACGGCTTGAAGATCGGCATGGCTGTCCATCCATTTTGCTCAGGGTTTGACACATCAATCCGTGTCAACTCCGCAGACGGATTTCGGTTTCCAACGGATAGGCGCCAAAAAAGCCGCGCCAATGCGCAATGGCGAAACCGAGCACGACGACAGCCCAGCCCTGATGCGCAAGCGCCCAGCCGAGCGGCACCTGGGTCAGGATGGTGACGATGCCGATGAGTGCCTGCACGGTCACAAGAGCGAAAAGCACGGTCGCGCGGCGGCAATGGGTGGTTCCCGGCGCCGTGCGAAGCGCCGAAACCATGTGCCACAGCGCAGCGCCGAACACGACATAGCCGCCAAACCGGTGCACGAACTGGACGGTGAGCGGATTCTCGAACACGTTCAGCCAGGCCGGTGAGAGCTCCCAAAGGCCTTCGGGAACGACGGCACCGTTCATCAGCGGCCACGTCGAGGAGGCAAGGCCGGCATCCAGACCGGCGACGAGCCCGCCCAGATAAATCTGCACGAGCACCAGCAGCGAAAGCGCCCCTGCCCCGCGCCTCAGCCCCGGACCGGGAACCGGATCGGAGGAATGCGGCGCAAGCCCGCGCATCACCCAGACGATGGCTGCAAAGATGAGGCAGGCCAGTGTCAGATGCGTCGCAAGCCTGTACTGGCTGACATCGACCCGGTCGACGAGACCGGACGCGACCATCCACCAGCCCACAGCGCCTTGCAGGCCGCCCAGAACCAGCAAGCCGAACAGCGGCCAGCGCAGGCGCTTCTCGATACGGCCCGTGACCAGGAAGAAGGCGAGCGGCACCGCAAACAGGATCCCGACACCCCTTGCCAGGAGCCGGTGCGCCCATTCCCACCAGTAGATCACCTTGAACTCATCAAGGCTCATGCCCTTGTTGACCAGCTGGTATTCCGGAATCTGGCGGTAGAGTTCCAGTTCCTCCTGCCATTGCGCTTCGCCGATCGGGGGAATCACGCCGTGGATCGGCTTCCATTCGGTGATCGAGAGCCCGGAATCGGTGAGCCTTGTGGCACCGCCGACCAGGACAAGAGCGAAAATCGCGACAAGCACCACGCCGAGCCAGACCCGCTGAACCGCGCGGTTGTGACGTAACCGGGCCTGCCGATCCAGGACTGATCTCGCATCTGGAAACGGCGCTTCGGGCTGTCCCGGCTGCATGGAAACGGTGCTGGCACTCATCGGTCATGTCTTTCTGTGGATGGTGTTGGACATTTGCCCCACCGGCCTCTCCAAGGCAAGACCGGAGGCTTTGCGGCATCAGGTCGCGGCGAAGCGCGCTCCGTTCCACTCCCGGGCTTGGATCAGGGCTTGCGTTGAGAGTCAAAGCCGCTATGTCGGGCATAAAGGTTTCGTGCGTTGGCCACCCGAGGCACAACGCCGCACCAGCTTCCAAGGGACCACAGGTCATGCCCGTTCGCCTGAAGAAACTCATCGGTACCGTGATCATCGTTGCGCTGGTCGTCATCTACGCACTGGTGGCGACAACGATTGCCACTTACCGGCTCGCCGAATCCGCCTGGTATGTGCACCTTCTCTACTTCCTGTTTACCGGTGTGTTGTGGGTGGTGCCGGCCATGTTCGTCATCAGATGGATGGAACGGCCGCCGAAGTCCCGCCAATCCTGAGACTTTCCTGACCGCCCCACCGCGGGCTCAGCCGGCGCGTTAACTTCGTGTTAGCCTTGCGCTTGGCTTTTTGATCAGCGTGATGCTCCGTTTACAGAATTCTTGAAGTCCCAATGTGATGCTGGGGTGTGTAAACACGAACCCGACGAGCATTGCGACCATGGTCAACGCCCACGACATCTCGGCAAATCCGCTTTTCGGCGCTGCCGTCGCGCCCCGGCGTCCTCGCGTGACGGCCTATCTGAGCACCGATCTCGCGGCCGCCGACCGCAACTGGGCGCACTTGGAGCAGAATCCAGATGTGAGCTTTCATCAAAGCCGCGCCTGGGTCAGCGCCTGGGCCGGCGGCACTGGAAGGCCTGTTTCCGTGATCACGCTTGATCAGGACGGACACACGCTTGCGGTCCTGCCGCTGGAAATCAAACGAACGGGCGGGCTCAGGATCGCACGCTTTGCAGGCACCGCATTCTCGAACGCCAATACCGGGCTCGTGTCCGGCGCCTGCCTGCCGGGCAGCGCGATCACGCCCCCGGAGCTCCGCGAGGCCTTCACGCGCGCCGGGCTGAACGCGGACATCGTGCTTTTCGACAAGATGCCCCCCGAAGCGGCAACCCGCGCGCCTTTTGCCCTGCTCCCCCGCGTTCTGCATCAGAACCCGAGCTTTCAGCTCCCGCTCTTTGAAAACTTCCAGGATGTGCTGGCCCAGATCAACGGCAAGCGGCGACGCAAGAAGTTCCGGCTGTCAGAGCGCCGTCTTGAGGCCATCGGCGGTTACAGGCACATCACGGGAGACGACGACGAGCAGGCGATGCGGCTTCTGGAAACATTCCTGAAACAGAAACCTTCGCGGCTCGCTGCCCAGGGGCTGCCAAATGTGTTCGCCGATCCCGGCGTGCGGTCGTTCCTCGCCAGGCTGGCCATGTCCCGCAATGCTGCCGGCGACCCCGCACTGGAACTGCATGGAATCGAGATCGCCGGTGGCGAACATGAAGGCGCCATCATCGCGGTTGCCGGACTGACCCGGAAACATGGCCATGTGACGTGCCAGTTCGGCTCCATCGACGAAACCGTCGCCGCCGACGCGAGCGCGGGCGAACTGCTGTTCTACCGCATGATCGAGCGCGCGGCGAAAGCCGGAGAAGAGGTGTTCGACTTCGGAGTGGGCGATCAGCTCTACAAGCGGTCCTGGTGCCCGGTGCGCACCGATCTGCTCGACTGCTACCTGCCGATGACTTTCAAGGGACGCATTGCAGCGCCGCTGATCGCGGCCGCCATTTCGGCCAAGCGGGTGATCAAGTCCTCGCCCGCTCTCAAAGGGGTGGCAAGCTTCCTGCGCAGCTTGACAGTCCGCGAAAGCGCGGAAGCCAGCCCCCAGTCGGACTGAGGTCTGGCAGCGCACTTCGGCAATTGCCGATCAGGCTCAGGCAGCCGAGGTATGGGTGCCGAGCGGGCTCAAGGGTTTGCCCGGCGTCATCAAGAGCACATTTTCAAAGCCCTGCTCGTGGAAGTCCGCAAGGAACTGCGACACCATTTCCTCATCGGCGCGCAGGATGGACAGCACGATCTCGCCTTCCTCGGAGCGCGCGATGCGGGCCACCGCTCCGGCATCGGCTGCGCCGCATTCCACGATGACGAGATCGTAAGCCTCGGTGAGCGCATCGATGATCATGGGCAGCCTGTCGAGGGCGCGCATTGCCCGGCGTGCGTTCGCGTTGCCGCGCGGGATGATGTGGGCCGGCGACAGCCGGTCGGGATGAATGGAATCCGCGATCGCGATGTCACCGCACATCAGGTCGGTCAAGCCGGGGAGCCGCATGGATTCGGCCATCAGTTCGGTCGGGCAAGCCGACCCGGTCAGATCGATGATCAGGGCCTGCCGGCCATCGCTGGCGACGGTGCGAGCAAGCATCACCGACGACGCAGATCCCTCGTCGCCCTCCGGTGAGACGCAGATGGCCACTGGAACCCGCTCGCCGATCAGCTGATCGGCAACCGCCTCTACGGTGAAGTCCTCGGCATCATTGGCGATGAACGGAAGAGGTGCCGCGCCGCTGCCGTGCGTTGAAGGCTCCGGTGCCTGCTCCGCCATCGGACCGGAACGCGACCGTGGCTCCGCAACCGCCGGTGTGGCCGGACGAAGCGCCCTGCCGGAAAGCAGTTCCCCGAGCATGATCCCGATCGCCGAAAGCAGGAAGGTCGCGAGTGCCGACACGATGATGATCGGACCGGTTTTCGGGAAATAGAAATCCGAGGCAGGCACGGCGCGCGAGATTACCCGTGCGTCGGCCGGCAGTGCCTTTGGTTCGGACCGTGAAGCTGCCTCGCGGTACCGGCTCAAATAGGTTTCGAGAAGATCGCGCTGGGCCGCGGCTTCGCGTTCGAGGGAGCGCTGTTCCACCGTTTCCTCGCCCTCGCGGGCGGACCCGGCCTTGAGTGCATTGAGTTGCGCAACAAGCTCGGATTCGCGGATCTTCGCCACACGGGCATTGCTTTCAAGGCTCGAGAGCACCTTGCGGGTTTCGGAAACGATCTGACCTTCAATATCCTGCAACTGGGCGCGCAGTCCTTTCATGCGCGGATGGTTGTCGAGGAGCGTGGTCGACAGATCGGCGATCTGGGCGCGCACCGCACCCTCGCTTTCGCGCAGCCGCTGAACAACCGGGGAATCGAGCACGTCGGAAATGGCGTCAACGGACTGGCCGCTTTCAAGCGCGTTGCGCACCGATTGCGCCCGCGCCTCCGAATCCGCGCGCTCAGCCCGGACGCGGCTCAGTTCTGTCGAGATGTCGGAGAGTTGCTTGGCGGCAATCGTGTCCTGCTGATTGACTAGAAGAAGGCCCTTGTCGGCACGGTACTTCGCCACCCTCTCTTCGGACTCGCGCACCTTTTCGCGCAGCCTGGCGATTTCGGGCTCCAGCCAGGCGCTCGCATCGGTGTTGTTCTCAAGCTTTGCACCCGACTGAAATGCCAGATAGGCGTCCACCAGCGCGTTCGAAACGCTTGCTGCCAGCGCGGGATCCTCGGACGAGAATTCGACGCCGATCACTCGGGAACCCGGAACGGCGTAGACATCGAGCTTCTTGTAGAATTCCTTCAGGATACGCTCGTCTGCGGGAACAAGCAGCGGATCCTTCTTGAGACCCAGCGTGATCAGGATATTGCCCAGGGCAGAAACATCTCCGGCGGGATCGAATTCGCCGTGCGAGGACAGATCGAGCTCACGTGCGACCTGTTTGACCAGATCGGTTGATCTCAGGATCTCAACCTGGCTGGTCACCGCGCGCTCGTCGAGCAAGGCCGCATCGGATGCCGGTTGGGCCTGTTCGGACGAATAGACCGGCTCCCGGGTTTCGATCAAAACCCTTGTTTCCGCCTTGTACAACGGGTCGATCAGTCCGGTCACGACAAAGGCCAGCACGGCCGCTCCGGCCGTGAGCCCGGCGACAATCGCCTTTTTCTCCCAAACCGCCTTAACAAGGCGGCCGAGATCGATATCCGCGTCGGGTTGAGTTGTTGGTCCGCCAGACATGATCGGCATACTCCGTACTTACACAGAGCCGGAAGGGTAAAGGAACATGGTAACGCAACGGTTAAGCCGCCGGTCAGACTTCGTTTACCTCTGGCGCCCCCACCCGCACCGATCCTCACCCTTCCCGGCAGCATGGCGATCTGCAGCACCGGGATGCGAAATATTCCAGCGGGTTTTACCGCCCGTTAACCCTAATGGATCGATAACGGACTTCGAAATGCACACGTTTCGCGTGGAGACTACAGCAGCATGAAACCGGTCCAGCCCCCCGCCCAGCCTCGCGGCATGTTCCGTGGCAAGCCACAGAGCGCCGCAAGCGGCAAGTCTTTCGCCGCCTCGCGGGCCGCAATGGTCCTGGCAGCCGCCATGACATCGCTGGCGCTTGCCGGATGCTCAGGCTACCACCCTGCACCCAAAGCCTTCCATGAAGCCGTCATTCAGCCCTACCGGCTCGATTCTGGCGACCGGCTGCGGATCACCGTCTTCGAGCAGCCCGGACTGACGGGAACCTTTGCCATCGATCAGTCAGGCTATATCGCCTATCCCCTCATCGGCTCCGTCGCAGCACGCGGCCGGACGCTGCAGGAACTTGAAGGCACGATTGCCGCAAACCTGCGGCAGGGCTATCTGCGCGACCCCGACGTGACCATTGAGATCGATCGCTACCGGTCGTTCTTCGTCATGGGCGAAGTGGGTCAGGCCGGACAGTACTCCTATGTTCCGGGCATGACGGTGCAGAACGCCATCGCGATCGCAGGCGGATTTTCCCAGCGCGCCAATCAGCGCAATGTCGACATCACCCGCAAGATCAACGGGGAAATCATGACGGGGCGGGTCTCGATCTCGGATCCGATCCTGGCTGGTGACACCATTTACGTGCGCGAACGGTTGTTCTGATCAGATGGCGGCCGCCCCTCCCTTGCGGATCCTGCATTGTTTCCGGTCGCCCGTCGGCGGCATCTTCCGGCATGTCCGCGATCTTGCCGAGGAGCACGCAAGGGCAGGCCATGAAGTGGGAATCCTGTGCGATTCCTCCACCGGCGGCGCCTACGAGGACCGGCTGTTCGAAACCATCATGCCCTATCTGAGCCTCGGTCTGACGCGGATGCCCATCCGACGCTCACTGGGCCCGTCGGATATCGGCGCGGCATTCCGGACATACAACGAAATCAAGCAATTGCAGCCAGACATTCTGCACGGACACGGCGCCAAGGGCGGCGCCTTCGTGCGGTTGGTCGGCTCACGTCTACGGGTATCAAGGTCTCGCGTTGCCCGTTTGTATTCACCCCACGGCGGCAGCCTGCACTACGACAGAGACAGGCTGCGGGGCCGAACCTATTTTGCCATCGAAAGGATGCTGGAGCGCTGGACGGACAGTCTGATCTTTGTTTCGGACTACGAGCGCCGCACCTACACCGACAAGATCGGCGAACCGGGCGTGCCGTGGCAGCTGATCCACAACGGCCTGCGCCAACAGGAATTCGAGCCGGTTGCCAATGCGGCCGACGCGGTCGATTTCCTCTATATCGGCATGATGCGGGATCTCAAGGGACCGGACGTGTTCATCGAGGCGCTGCGTCGTGCGGAGCAACTTGCAGGACGGCCGCTGCGCGGCGTGATGGTGGGCGATGGCGACGACCAGCCGCGCTACCAGTCCCGCATCGACATGCTGGGCATGGGAGCGCGTCTCACCATGCGGCCCGCCATGCCGGCACGCGAGGCATTTGCCCTGGCGCGCACTGTCGTCATCCCTTCGAGGGCGGAATCGATGCCGTATATCGTGCTTGAAGCCGTGGCCGCCGGCAAACCGGTCATTTCGACGGAGGTCGGCGGCATTCCCGAGATCCTCGGCCAGAACTTTGACGGGTTTGTCGCCCCGGGCGATATCGAGGGCATGGCAGTTGCCATGGCGCACGCTATTGCCGAACCGGACTGGCTTGCAGGCGCGATGCCCGATCCGGTCGCCTTCCGGGCCCGTTTCTCCGCAACCGCAATGGCCGACCGCATGATGAATGTGTACCGGAACTGCATTTCCGTTGCCGCGGGCGAAGGACAGACGCAGACGGCGTCAAGCCTTTCTTAGGGCGCTGCATGGTATCCGGGACAGGAATGTTTCCCGGGAGAGTTCAGCCGTGAACAAGATTGAACGCAGCAGCGCATTCGAACCGAAATCCGTCCGCAAGGCGCTGGAGGAGATCGAGCTCAAGCCTGAGGCCACAAAGGATGGCAAACAGTCCATGAGCCGGCTGGCGCGGCAGACCGCAAACCGGCTGTCCCAGGAAAACTACTCTCCGACCATGATCATCGGCATGCTGCGCCTGGCGGAGTTTCTGCTCCTCACCGCCACGGGCTTCGGCGTCTATGCGGTTTATGTGGGTTTCAGCCACGAGACGATACAGCTCTACTACGGACCCGCGGTGCTGGCCGGTTCGGCCCTGGCCGTGCTGTTGATCCAGATCGCCGACGGCTACCAGGTGCCCGCGCTCCGCAGCGCGCTCAGGACATTGCCCAAGGTGCTCACCGCCTGGGCATCTGCCTTCGCCGCGATTGCGCTTGCGACCTTCCTGATGCAGTCGGGACTGGTGTTCTCCCGTTTCTGGTTCATCACCTGGTTCGCCACGGGGGCCGCGGCGCTGGTCATCAGCCGCAACGTGGTTGCCTACGGGATCGGCCGCTGGGCCCGCAACGGGGTGATGGAGCGGCGCGCAGTGATCGTGGGTGGCGGCACGCTGGCCAAGGACCTGATCCGGGCCATCGAGATGGATCCCGAAAACGACATCCGGATCTGCGGCATTTTCGATGACCGCGACGAGCGCCGCTCGCCGCCCGTGGTCGCAGGCTATCCCAAACTGGGCAATGTCAACACGCTGGTCGACTTCGCCCGGCTCGCGCGGATCGACATGCTGATCATCGCATTGCCGCTCAACGCGGAATCCCGGGTGCTGGAACTGCTGAAGAAGCTCTGGGTCCTGCCGCTCGACATCCGTCTCGCAGCCCACTCCAACAAGCTTCGCTTCCGGCCGCGCTCCTACTCCTATGTCGGCGCGGTGCCGATGCTCGACATCTTCGACCGGCCGATCACCGACTGGGATTCGGTGGCCAAGCGGGCCTTCGATATCTTCTTTTCCCTGGTTGCGATTGCCCTTCTCTGGCCGGTGATGATCGCCACCGCACTCGCCATCAAGCTCGATTCCAAAGGCCCGGTTCTGTTCAAGCAGAAGCGCCACGGCTTCAACAATGAAGTGATCGACGTCTTCAAGTTCCGGTCGATGTATACCGACAAGTGCGACCCGACGGCCCGGGCGGCGGTGAGCAAGGGCGATCCGCGTGTCACCAAGGTCGGCCGGTTCATCCGCAAGACCTCCATCGACGAACTGCCGCAGTTCTTCAACGTGCTGCGCGGGGATCTTTCCCTGGTCGGCCCCAGGCCGCATGCCGTGGTCGCTGCGGCGCATGACAGGCTGTTTGCCGAAGTGGTGGACGGGTATTTCGCCCGCCACCGCGTCAAGCCCGGCGTGACCGGCTGGGCGCAGATCAACGGCTGGCGCGGCGAGATCGACAATGACGAGAAGATCAAGCAGCGCACGGCCTGCGATCTCTACTACATCGAGAACTGGTCGCTGCTGTTCGATCTGAAGATCCTGTTCCTGACACCCATCAAACTGTTCAATACGGAAAACGCCTATTGACCAGCGCCGCCCTCCCCGCTCCGGCCAGCTTTCATCCGCAACGCGCGGCGTTGTCGATCCTGGCATCGCTTTGCGTGGCGTTCGGCGTCTTCCTTTCCGGCTTCGTCATCAACGAACCGGCACCCTATGAGCTGTTTCTCGTCGTCCTGATCGGGGTCTGGGCGTTGTTCGGCCTCAGGCTGTCGCGGCATATCGCACCGCTGATCGTGCTCTACGTGGTGTTCAACATCGGGGGGATGTTCTCGATCCTGACGATGGATGCGGTCAAGCAGACACCGATGTACATCGCGGTGTCCCTGTTCCTGGCCTTCACCGCGATGTTCTTTGCGGCGATCATCGAGGCTGACCAGCGCCGCCTGCTTCTCATCTTCAGGGCTTATCTGGCCGGCGCGATCATGACTGCACTGCTCGGAATTCTGGGCTATTTCGGCGCGATCCCGGGTGGCGAGGTCTTCACCCGCTACGGGCGCGCGATGGGTGCGTTTCAGGATCCGAACGTGTTCGGTCCCTTCCTGGTGCTGCCAACCCTGTACCTGCTCCATGGGCTCCTGACCGGGTCGCTGAAGACCGCGCCACTGCGTGTGCTGGGCCTGATGATCCTGGTGCTCGGCGTCTTCCTGTCGTTTTCGCGCGCCGCCTGGGGTCTGCTTGCCATCACCATGGCGATGCTCGTGCTCGTCATGCTGATCAAGGAACGCACGGGAGCGTTTCGTCTCAAGATCCTCATCATGTCGATGGTGGGCCTCGTGCTGCTGGTTGCAGCCATCATCATTGCCCTGCAGTTCGATCAGGTGTCCGAACTGTTCTCGGATCGCGCCAAGCTCGTCCAGGAGTACGACGGTGCGCGACACGGCCGGTTTGCCCGCCACGCCATCGGCTTCCTGATGGCTATGGAACATCCGCTGGGCATCGGGCCGCTCGAATTCGGACTGATGTGGGGCGAGGACACCCACAACATCTGGCTCAAGGCGCTGATGGACTATGGCTGGCTCGGGTTCTTGAGCTACGTCACGCTGATGGTCTGGACCTTCACGCTCGGCTTCAAGTATCTGCTCCGCGACAGGCCCTGGCAGCCCTACATGATGCTGGCACTGATCGTGCTCTTCGGGCACACGGTCATCGGCATGGTGATCGACACGGATCACTGGCGCCATTTCTATCTGCTCATGGGCGTTGTCTGGGGCTGCTTTGCGCTGGAAGCGCGCTGGCAGGCGAACCCGGGCCGGCAATCCGGCAACGACCCGATGACGCCGCAACCAGGCCACAGGCCGGGTTCGGCAAGGGTGCTCACGAGCCGCTCCGCACACTGATGCAGGCCGAGGCGTGATCGCCTGCTACCCGCGTCCCGTGACTTTCGTGCCGCTGACGCCGGATGACGCCGCGGAAACCGCGGAAACGCGGCGCCGGACCTCAAGACGGTGGATTTTGAGAAATGGTCGGAGCGGCGGGATTCGAACCCACGACCCCTTGTCCCCCAGACAAGTGCGCTACCGGGCTGCGCTACGCTCCGACTGGAAAGAGGGCTTAGATCATCAGGGTTTTGCGGGCAAGGGCAAAAACACCCGAGATCCCCAAAACCCTGGAAATACACCCGACGAGAATGAGACAAACGTGCCTTTCGGCGGGTCGACCTTCCAGATTTCAACCCTTATCGATGCAAAGGCATGCATCTGGCAAGCCCGTGACACCTCACACTACCAGAGCCAGATCCTTGAATGGAACGGCTTCGAAGTAGGCTTCGAGGATCACAGCACCAAGGATATATCGGTAGGCATGCCACCATTCGTGGTCTGTCGCTTCCTCTGTGTCATTGCACTCGCGGCCGACACACTCATCGGTTTTCGATATCACGTAATTCGCCGTTTCATGATTGTCGATCATCATTTCAACGACCTTCAAAGCCATATCCTGATGTGGAGAAGACCGCATTCCTTTACACCTGCTTCAGAATTTTCCCGACATGATCTGCACAGCAACGCATTGAGCATATGTTGCTGAATTTTGTCATAAATTGCTAAAAAATTCCTAACACCACGTAGGTTCTGTTGTTCCTGGGTCGCTTCGGGCCGCGTCCCGCCCCCGGCTCCGGGAGCACGAGGCGCGCGAAAAAGCATCATTGGCGTGCTCGTCGTTCTTCTGCCCGGCCTTGTCATCCATTTGTCCGCGCTAAGGCCAGATCGGCAGGGTGCCGGGCGGCCGGCGTTCGCTGCAATCAGACATTCCATCTTAGTGATATATTTACCGCGCTCGCCAACCCGATGTTCAACGTTTCAAACTAGTGTGACTTCCGATCGCAACGCATATGCAGCGACCCAAGCCTGAAGCGGACCGGACACCCGGCGCCTCACGCAATTGACTGGAGTCTCGGGGATGAACAACGCAAAGAAAATTTTCAGGGACACATCGGGAAATTTCGCACTGACCTTCGGCGTCCTCGCGGTGCCGGTGATGATCGCAGGCGGCCTCGCCGTTGATTACGTCGGCATGAGTGTCGAAAAGAGCAAGCTCCAGAACGCCGTCGATTCGGCCGCGCTGATGGTTGCGCGCGAAGGCAAGCTGACCGAGGAACAGGCCCTCAAGATTGCTCAGCACACCGTGTCGGCGAACTACGGGATCGACACCGCGCAGATCTCGGTGGCGCTGGGAACCGACAAGGCAACCGTTCGCGCCACCATGGGCCAGCCCCTGGTCTTCGGCGGGTTCATGGGCAAGGAAACATCTGACGTGACCGCAGAGGCCACAGCCAGTTACGCCTACACCAAGTACGAGATCGCGCTGGTTCTCGACACCACCGGCTCGATGGCGGGCGGAAAGCTGGTCTCGCTTCAGAACGCCGTCATCGGACTGGTCGAAGGGATGGCGGCGCTGGGGCTGGACAAGGACCAGATCAAGTTCTCGCTGGTCCCCTATGCCGGTTTCGTCAATGTGGGACCGCAATACGGCCCCAAGATCAATGGTGCGGGGTTGATCACGAGCCCGGCTGCCGACTGGCTCGACCAGGACGCGAAAGCCCCGGTCCCGCAGTCGGACCTGCCTTCCGAATTCAGCCGCTTTGCCATGTTCCGCCACCTCAAGGTCGACTGGCCCGGTTGCGTGGAAACCCGGATACCGGTCAACAATGCCAAGCATGATGTTGATGACACATCACCCGACCCGAACGATCCCAACTCGCTGTTCACACCGTTCTTTGCGATCGATGAACCCGACAACAAGTGGGGATATCCCAACTCCTATCTGCCGGATAACGGCAAGCCGGTGAAGGGCAAGGGCAACAACACCAGCGATGCCGAAAAGGTCGACCAACTGGCCCGTTACGGCCGCACCGGTCAGTACAACAAACCCAACAACGTGGTCTCCTCCATACTTGAAACGCTCAAGTGGAAACCCGTCAAGATCGACAATTCGCCATCCCAGTTCTATTCGAACAAGAAGGATCCGAAGGGACCGGGTTTCGGCTGCGAGGTCGAGCCGCTGGTGCCGCTGACAACCGACTTCAAGCAGATCACCGACACCGTCAACAAGCTCCAGGCAAACGGGTCGACCAACATGCTCGAAGGCGTGATGTGGGGGTGGCGCACACTCTCAAGCCGCGAACCGTTCACCGGCGGCGCGCCCGAAAGTGACAGTTCGGTCGAAAAGATCATGATCTTCCTGACCGACGGCCAGAACTCCTTCGGCAATCTCAACAATGACCTTGGCTCTGCCTACACGAGCATGGGTTACCTGGTGGACGGTCGTCTCGACGGCATGACCGCGGGCAATATCGGCCAGACCAACAATGCGCTCGACAAGAAAACGCTGACTGCCTGCACCAATGCCAAGAAGGACGGCGTCGAGATCTACACGATCCGTCTCGAGGAACCGGATGCCGCCACAGGAACGATGCTCCAGCAGTGTGCATCCAGCCCCTCGCACTTCTTCGATGCACCCTCGCGCCAGCAACTGGCGCCCATCTTCGACGCCATCAAGAAAGGCGTGGTCAAGCTCAGACTGACCTCCTGACCTTGCCCCCCTCACACGAAATCGCCCGGAGACGCAGCAGCGCTCCGGGCGATTTCGTTTTGACCAGGCATCCCGGTGTCGAACCGCACGAACCAGGCGCGGTCGAAGGTGACCAATCAAAAGAACCGGGCGGGCGCGCCGCGAACGGTGGCGTCAACCCTTGCGCCCACCCGGCAAACCGCAGGTCGTTAGGCTTCCCCGGCGGTTTTTGAGTTCAGAAGGACGACGTTGTCGCTCCGTTCCGAGAATGCGAGTTTCATCTTCAACCGCAGCAAGGCCTCAAGATTGGTCTCCTTGCCACGGGTGGGCTCTTCCCCCTCCCAATCCAAAGCAGTTTGAAGAACCGCCATGTTGATCAGGCTGCTCAAGCTTTCCAGCTTGAGCCGGTCGGCCTCCTCCCTGCAGGTTACGAGGGTCCGGATAATCCAGGCGTATGAGCCGGTTTCGGCAGCATCCATGATTGGCTTCCTTCTATGCATGCGCTGCCGGATGGTCGTGCTGCCGCGCAACCGATCGCTCCAGCGGACCCGGCTTGTGCCAGCTGCCCTCCGGACGGATGAGGCGATACGGGTCGTCCTTTAGCGAAAGTGCGGTCGATGACGGTTCGATGTCGTCGAGCATTTCCACAAAGACGTGATCCGAGAACGAGAACGGTGCGCCGTTTTCCTTGAGTTTGAAGCCGAAGCTTTGCCAGAAGGGCAGATAGTCCTCGCGGGCATGCCCGTAGATCCGCCGGTAGCCCTTCTCCTTGCACAGCGCCACGCTGGCCCGGACCAGATCAAAAGCGGTGCGTGAACGCCGGAACTCCTTGCGGACCGCAAGCCGTTCCATCTTTGCGAAATCGGCGAAGAACCGGATCCGCATGCAACCCACCGGCTCGTTTTCGATGAAGGCCAGAAGATGGGTTGCAGCGAGGTCATTGCCGTCGAATTCCTCATCGAACGGGCAAAATTGCTCGCCGATATAGACCGCAGAGCGGATTGCGGCGACGCGCATCACGTCGTCGAAGCCGTTGACCACCCGGATGCCTGTCGGTCGCAGTACGGGATCATAGGTGGCATAGCGCGGCAGCCGTTCGGCAAGCGTCTTGCGCCTGCGCGGTATCATGTAGAACCCGTCGAGGAAGCGACCCTCGTGCCAGACGCCGTGCTCGAAGCCGCGGCGAACCATCGCCCGGTGCCCGCGAACGGTAAAAGAGGTCGAGATCACGTCGGCGTCCGCATAGTGGGGAGAATCGAAGCGATCCATCACGCGGTTGATGCCCGCCGCCAGCACGCCCGGCGTGAAACTGGCCCAGACGTAGATCGCGGCAGGGCGTTCATGCTGGCTGACCAGATACTCGTCCTGGGGATCGAGCAGATTGAGATCACCGTCGAACAATGCGCTTCGCCCCGCCTCATTGAGAAGAAGCGCGGACATGAAGCCTTCTGGACGCGCGCGTCCGCGGCGGGCGAAAAGCCAGATCGCATCCGGGTTCTTCTCGCTGATCCGGATCACTGTCTCCGGCTTTGCAAGCTGCCCGATTGCCTTGCCGGCCGCCTCGAGGAGCCTTGGCACATCGGCGGGATCGAGGTGATTGGTCACGGTGACCAGAGCCGAGGCCCGGCGCATGCGCTCGGCTTCCTGGGCGGCCTCCGCAGCCAGTGCACTTGCATTTGGCTTCGAAAGACTATTTTGTGGTGTGGTCGGCATAGGTTTTGATCCCTCTGAATTAAGGGTAATCTAACCACTGACGAACCGTTTGACTTTGGCAATAACGAGCACAGAGAGTTCCACCCATGGAACACCAATGGCGAAACGCTGACTGGAACAGCATTCGGGTATTTCTCGCAGTGGCGCGGCTATCGAGCTTCCGCAAGGCCGCAGAGGAGCTGGGAATGTCCGTCAATACCGTGCGCCGAACCATCTCCCGGCTGGAGGATCAGCTCAGCTACGCGCTGCTTTACCGGGAATCGGAGGGCGTAAGGCTGACCGATGAAGGACGCCGCGTGGTGCTGGCGGCACGCGAGGTGGAAAGCTCGGTTTCGGACATGTGGCGGGTTGCGGCTATGGCCGAACGCGAGGCCAGCGGCCCGATCAGGCTTGCCATCACCGAGGGTCTGGGCAGCTTCTGGCTCACACCCAGAATCGTCGACTACATGAACGTCACCGGCGCGACGAACCGCATCGAACTTCAATGCGCCATGCGATCGGTCGACGTTTTGCGGATGGAGGCCGACATCTCGGTCCAGCTGGAGCGACCGAACCGCCCGGAGCTCAAGACAAAGCGGCTGGGCTATCTTCATCTCAAGCCGTTCGCCAGTCGGTCCTATCTCGAAAAATTCGGACATCCCAAGAATGTTGCCGACATGGTCAATCACCGCGTCGTCGAACAGCAGACCGATCAGCTGCGCGGCTACGAACTGGACAAGATATTCGGTCCGAAGATTGCCGACCGCATGGTCCGCATGAAAACCAATTTTTCCTCCGCGCACTATTGGGCGGTGGCGAAAGGCGCGGGAATTGGCCTCATGCCGAATTATGCGCGCGCCATCGGAGGCGATGTCGAGCATATCGATCTGGGCTTCGATTTCCGCGTCGAGATCTGGCTCGCGACCCATCCCGAGGTGGCCAAGAGCGCACGACACCGCAGCTTCATCGATTTCCTGACCGACAGCTTCGACGACCGCAAATACCCGTGGTTCGCTGCGGAATCGATGACCCCGGAAGAGATCGAGCAAAAATTTACTCGGGAAGACCTGCGTTCCTATTTCGAGGGGTTCACGGCGAGTTCGTGAACGCGCCCGCCGCAAAGTTCTTCAGGGACAGTCTGGCCCGGATCCGGCGCCGGGACGCTGTTTGGCGATGCATGAGCAGGACGGGTCAGCGAACCTGGTCGAGGAGCCGCTTGCATTCGAGCAGGTCGTAAAGAGCCTCCTGCAACAAGGACCGGTCGTCGCGGGACAGGCCGGCCCCGTTGTGAGACCCCTGAGCTGCCTCGTCGCCATTCTTTCCAGCCTCTCCGCCAAGCCCGAAGAAGCGCCGGGTGGACGGCAGCCGTGCCTTGCCCACGAGCTGGTCCTCCTCGGCCGGAGCGGCTCGCGGCGTCGGGGTTGCCGGCTTTTCCTCCACCATGCTGGCCGACAGCGTTTCGACCGCGTCCATATCGCCGGCCCCGATCGCAATGACGAACTTGTTGCCGTTTTGCTTGAGCAGTTTCTGGACGCCCTTGATGGTGTAGCCCTGATCGTAAAGGAGCGTCCGTATCCCCTTGAGCAACTCGATGTCGTCCGGCCGGTAGTAGCGCCGCCCGCCGCCCCGCTTCATCGGCTTGATCTGGGTGAAACGGGTTTCCCAGAACCGCAGCACATGCTGTGGCAGATCGAGATCTTCGGCGACCTCGGATATTGTCCGGAACGCGTCTGGGCTCTTGTCCATCGGACCACTCCGTTTCTTGGTTTCAACCGTGTTCAGCTCAAACCGGAACCATGTCCGGATGCGGGGCAGTTCGTGCGCGTCCAATCCGGGGGCCGACAAGCGCGTCCGCGAGCGCGGCGAATCGCCCTGTTGATCCGGATGCTGTTTGCAGTTCAACGGTTTGGAGAGGGAATATCAAGCTCCTCGTGAAAGCCCGATGAGCACGCTTGCGGTTTTCAACGAATGCGACGCGACATTGGCAATGCCCCGGCACAGCCTCGATCCGGGAACCCGCATCTGGCGGAACGAAGCTGGCGGAAGCCTGGGCCGAAAGCCGCTGGAGACCTACTTCGCCTTGCCCTTGCGCGCCATGTGGCCCTTGAGCACACGATTCTTGAGAACGTTGGAAGCCTTGAAGGTCATGACGCGGCGCGGACTGATCGGAACTTCCTCGCCGGTCTTCGGATTGCGGCCGATCCGCTCCTTCTTTTCGCGAACCTGAAAGGTTGCGAATGAGGACAGCTTCACGCTGTCACCGCGGACGATGGCGTTGCAGACTTCATCAAGCACCATCTCGACGAGTTCGGCGGATTCGGTTCTCGAAAGCCCGACCTTCCGGAAAACCGCTTCGGCGAGATCCGCCCTGGTGACCGTTTTTCCACTCATGATATCCAACCAAACTGGTCAGCTTCCCCGCCGCCCGTAGCTCCATTAGGGTAACATTATGGATCATCCCGGGCGAGGTCAAGCAACTGTCAAAACTGCCGGGGACTTACCGGCAATGCATTTCGCGTTCAATTGAATCCAACCGGGCGATAATGCAATTTCTTTCTACTGAAACGTTGCAGCGTCCTTTTGCAGATCAGGCCCGATTTGCGGCGCTGTAGTCGCAAGAAATCCGGGATCTGCACCGGTCGCAATGCTTTGGCGGCGGGTTTCTACCAGCGCAGAAGCACCGATCCCCAGGTGAAGCCGCCGCCCATGGCTTCGAGCAACACCAGGTCCCCCTGCTTAATCCGCCCGTCGGATGCCGCCTCGTTGAGCGCCAGCGGGATCGAGGCCGCGGATGTGTTGCCGTGCTTGTCGACGGTGATCACGACCTTACTGTCGGCAATCCCGAGCTTTTTCGCCGAGGCGTCGATGATCCGGCGGTTGGCCTGGTGCGGCACGAACCAATCGATGTCCTCGGAAGTTGTTCCGGTCGCCTCGTAGGCGGCCTCGATGACATCGGTGATCATCCCGACGGCGTGCTTGAAGACCTCGCGTCCCTCCATCCTGAGATGGCCGACCGTACCGGTGGTCGAGGGGCCGCCATCAACATAGAGCTTTTCCCGATGGCTCCCGTCCGAGCGCAAATGAGCGGTCAGCACGCCGCGATCGGCGATGGTTCCGGCCCCCTCCTCCGCTTCAAGCACGATCGCACCGGCGCCGTCGCCGAACAGCACGCATGTTGTCCGGTCGGTCCAGTCGAGAATGCGCGAGAAGGTTTCTGCGCCGATCACCAGCACCCGGCGCGCAAGGCCGGACTTGATGTAGCTGTCTGCGGTGGTGACGGCGAACACGAAGCCCGAACACACGGCCTGGAGATCGAAGGCCGCACCATGCCTCATGCCAAGCCGGTTCTGGATGTTGACCGCGGTGGCCGGGAACGTGTTGTCCGGCGTCGATGTCGCGCAGATGATCAGGTCGATGTCGGCCGGAACCATTCCGGCGCGGTCAAGTGCCGCCCGCGCCGCCATTTCTCCAAGGGAGGCGGTGGTTTCGTTCTCCGAGGCGATGTGGCGCTGGCGGATTCCGGTGCGCTGGACAATCCAGTCGTCACTCGTCTCGACAATGCCTTCGAGATCGCGGTTCTTCATTATCCGCTCGGGCAACTGCGCCCCGAAACCGCGTACTACTGAACGGATCATGCTTGCTTCCTAGTTCGAAGAAACGTCGTCGGACGACAGGGCCAAGGCCGACCGGCGCTTGTGATAAAGATTGAGATCGTCCTCGATCTTGGTCTTGAGACCGTTGCGGGCCATGTCATAGCCGACATCGACGGCTGCCGCGAAGCCCTCGCTGTCAGCGCCGCCATGGCTCTTGATAACGACCCCGTTGAGGCCGAGGAACACCCCGCCATTGACCTTGCCGGGATCCATCTTCTCGCGCAGCCGGTCAAATGCCCCCTTGGCAAAGAGATAGCCGATGCGCGCCATCAGCGTGCGCGACATCGCGGCGCGCAGATACTGGGCGATCTGCCGCGCCGTGCCCTCGGCGGTCTTGAGTGCGATGTTTCCTGCAAATCCCTCGGTCACCACGACATCGACCGTGCCCTTGCCGAGATCATCGCCCTCCACGAAGCCGTAGTATTCCAGGCTCGGCATCGCCGCCTCACGTATCAGGCGGCCGGCCTCCTTGACCTCTTCCTGACCCTTGATCTCCTCGACCCCGATGTTGAGAAGACCGACGGTCGGCCGCTCGATTTCGAACAAGGCGCGCGCCATGGCCGCGCCCATCATTGTGAAATCGATCAGCAGTTGTGCATCGGCACCGACGGTGGCGCCCACATCCAGGACGATGCTCTCACCGCGAAGGGTCGGCCAGATCGCCGCAATGGCAGGCCTGTCGATGTTGGCCATGGTCCGCAGGCAGAATTTCGACATCGCCATCAGCGCGCCGGTGTTGCCGGCCGAGACGCAGACGTCCGCATCGCCGGTCTTCACCGCATCGATCGCGCGCCACATGGAAGACTTGTAGCGGCCCTGGCGCAGCGCCTGGCTCGGCTTGTCGTCCATGCGCACCGCGACTTCGCACGGCACGAAAGTCGATGCCTCGCGCAGCGCCGGAAATCTTGCCAGCACCGGTGCACAGGATTTCTCTATCCCGAACAGGAGGAACCTGATGTCGGGATGCCGTTCCAGCGCCTTGGCAACGCCGGGGATGACCACTTCCGGGCCATGGTCCCCACCCATCAAGTCGACCGAAATTCTGATCACGCCCCGTCCTTTTTCTCCGGCGCTTCCGGCCGGATTGGTCGGCCGAAAATACTGGTTTTCCCACCGGGTACAACAGCTTTGTCTCGATGTTGGGTACTTCCGACGCTACTCATCGCGCTTCAATCCCTGCAAAACAGCAAAGGGTGACGGTTTTTTGTCCGTTTCCTCGTCGCTTTCGATGCGATCCGCATAGCCGAGGTCGGGTTGGCGCGGATAGGGATCGATCGCGAGCGCCGCGAATTCCGCGGCAACCGCACCGACGTCTATGGTGTCGCCTGCAAACGTGTCCGGCAGATCCGGCCCCTCGGGATCGAGAAACATCTCGCCGTTGCCATCCGTCATGCGCTTGGCAAGCCGGGAATTCTCGGGAAGGAAGACCGCTTCAACCTCCTCGTCGATGTGCTGCTCGACCGGGTCGAGCGTGACCACACACGCTTGCTCGACGGTTGCGCGCACCCGCCCCTTGAGCCGGACGCCGTCGCGTTTCCAGCGCCCGATCGCGATTTCGGCCTCGAAGGCCACGACATCGAGCACATCCCACTGGGCCTTGAGTTTCTCAAGGTCCTGCCTGTCGGCGGAAATGGTGACTGTGACCGGATTGGCCGAGACATGGCCGACCTTGACCGGGAAAGAGAATGCGGGACTGTCATGGCTTGTCATTGCAAAGGATCCTGTCTGCCGGCGGTGGGGAAAGCCAGCCTGCCCTGTGCGAGCGTATCTTCCCCGACACTGGCAAGTTCCTGTGATGCCATCAACATCCAGTCGGCCAGCGCATCGGTCGATGGCGGGCTACTGCCTGCTTCCGGATGGATGTTTCGGGACAGCGCCGCTGCCAGGGCTTCCCTGTCGCGCGCCTCGAGCGCTTCGCCATAGGAATTGGCCCTGCCATAGAACATGCGGGCAAACTTCTTCATGCGCTTGGGCACACCCATGTCGCCTATTCCGAGCTCGCGGATCGAATGATCGACATCCTCGAAAAACGCCTCGAGCACCTCCTGGGCGAGCCCCTGCACCGCCTCACCGGCCGATGCGGTCCGGCGCAGGTACAGGACGAGGTGGATGGCAATCATCTCGAAACGCCCCATCACCGTGTCGGGGACGCCCATCCCGTCGTAGAATACGGGCGAACGCGCGGCGCCGGTGATCGTCTCGTACTGGCGCACGACGAGCGCCTGATTGGATTTTTTTCGTTTCAGCAGAGACCAAATCATCAAATTGCCTTCAATGGCGGTTGGATATCATCGCAATGATGGGGGACTGGCGTGTTGCATCCGTGCGGAAGCTGGTTTACCGAATGAAACGCAAAACGCAATGGCTGCGGCTTACAGGCATGCCAAGGGGAGATGTCGTTCAAGATGAGAGTTTTCAAGGCAACCGGACGGAATTTACGTCTCGGCGCCGCAGTTGCGGTCATCTCTACAATCGGACTCGCAGGCTGTTCCACGAGTGAAGTTCTCAATCAGGGGTACGTGGTTGACCAGACCGCTCTCGATCTCACGCCCGTGGGGTCGAGCCGCGAACAGGTGCTGTTGTCGCTGGGCACGCCCTCAACGACCGCCACATTCGACAATGAAGTGTTTTACTACATTTCCCAGCGGCGCGTGCGCGGGGCGATGTTCATGAAGCCCAAGCTGGTCGAGCAGTCCGTCCTTGCGGTCTATTTCGACGAGGAAGGCACCGTGCAGCAGATCGCCAACTATACGCTGCAGGACGGCCGGGTCTTCGACATGATCACCCGCACCACGCCCACCGGCGGCCTCGACAAGTCGTTCCTGGCCCAGATCCTGTCCGGCGCAAGCGGCCCGCAGGCTGGCAATTCGATTGCCCGATCGATCATCGGCGGCGGCCAGTAACCACGGATTTTTTGCCCGGACCAGCGTCCGGCTGCCATTCATCGACGATGCGACGAATGAAAAACCCCGCGGAGATCGATCTCCGCGGGGTTTTTGGTTTTCACAGCCCGCCGAAAGCATCGGCAGGCGCACAATACCGTATCAGTGCGCAAGCACCGCCAACAGCAGGAGTGCGACGATGTTGGTGATCTTGATCGCCGGGTTGACCGCCGGACCGGCGGTGTCCTTGTAGGGATCGCCGACCGTGTCGCCAGTCACGGAGGCCTTGTGCGCCTCCGAGCCCTTCTCGTGCTTGACGCCGTCCTTGTCGACGAAGCCGTCCTCGAAGGATTTCTTGGCGTTGTCCCACGCACCGCCGCCCGACGTCATCGAGATGGCGACGAACAGGCCATTGACGATCACGCCGAGAAGCGAGGCACCGAGCGCCGCAAAGGCCGAGGCCTTCGAGCCCGAGATCAGCAGGACGCCGAAATAGACGAACAGCGGCGCCAGAACCGGCAACAGCGACGGCACGATCATCTCGCGGATCGCTGCCTTGGTCAGGATGTCCACCGCACGGCCGTAGTCCGGCTTCTCGGTGCCCGCCATGATGCCCGGCTTGTCCTTGAACTGGCGGCGCACTTCCTCGACGATCGAACCGGCAGCGCGACCGACCGAGGTCATGGCGATGCCGCCGAACAGATAGGGGATCAGACCACCGAAGATGAGGCCCGCAACCACATAGGGGTTGGACAGGTCGAACGAAATCTCGCCCATATCCTTGAAATACGGATACAGGGTCGAGCCCTCGGCATTCGCCTGGCGGGCGAAGAACTGAAGGTCGTTCGAATAGGCCGCGAACAGCACCAGCGCGCCAAGGCCTGCGGAACCGATGGCATAGCCCTTGGTCACGGCCTTGGTGGTGTTGCCAACGGCGTCGAGAGCGTCCGTCGCCTGACGCACTTCCGGCGGCAGGCCAGACATTTCGGCAATGCCGCCGGCATTGTCGGTGACCGGACCGAACGCGTCGAGCGCCACGATCATGCCGGCAATGCCGAGCATTGCGGTGACCGCGATGCCGGTGCCGAACAGCCCACCCAACTGATAGGTCGAGATGATGCCGCCGACGATGACGATCGCCGGCAGAGCCGTCGATTCCAGCGAGATGGCAAGCCCTTGGATCACGTTGGTGCCGTGACCGGTGACCGATGCCTGGCTGATCGAGTTGACCGGCCGCTTGTTGGTGCCGGTGTAGTATTCGGTGATCACGACGATCAGCGCGGTCACGACGAGGCCGATGATCCCGCAGATGAACAGGTTGGTTCCGGTGATCGCCTTGCCATCGATGACGGCCATTTCGCCCCAGCCGATGGTCAGCGAAGTTGCTCCCCCCAGACCGATGATCGAGAGCAGGCCGGTCACGATCAGGCCCTTGTAGAGAGCGCCCATGATCGAGCCGTTGGTGCCGAGCTTGACGAAGAACGTGCCGACGATCGAGGTGATGATCGACGCGCCGCATATGGCGAGCGGATAGAGCATGGCCGAGCCGAGCACATCCATGCCGCCGAAGAAGATCGCTGCCAGAACCATCGTGGCAACCACCGTCACCGCATAGGTTTCGAACAGGTCGGCCGCCATGCCGGCGCAGTCACCGACGTTGTCGCCGACATTGTCGGCAATGGTTGCGGGGTTGCGCGGGTCATCCTCGGGGATGCCGGCTTCCACCTTGCCCACGAGGTCGCCGCCCACGTCGGCGCCCTTGGTGAAGATGCCGCCGCCCAGGCGTGCGAAGATCGATATCAGCGAAGCGCCAAAGCCGAGTGCGACGAGCGCATCGATCACCTGGCGGCTGTCGGTGGCAAGCTGCATCGGACCGGTGAGGATCCAGTAGTAGACGGCAACGCCCAGAAGCGCGAGACCGGCCACCAGCATGCCGGTGATCGCGCCTGCCTTGAACGCGACGTCGAGACCGCCGGCCAGATTGACCGCGGAAGCCTGCGCCGTGCGAACGTTGGCGCGCACCGAGACGTGCATCCCGATATAGCCCGCCGCACCTGATAGCACCGCGCCGATCAGGAACCCGATGGCGGCCGTCGCACCAAGCAGTATCCAGGTGATGACGAAGACAACGGCGCCGACAATGGCGATGGTGGTGTACTGGCGGTTCAGGTAGGCCTGAGCGCCTTCACGAATATAACCTGCAATCTCCTGCATGCGTGCGTTGCCCTGGTCGGCGGCCATCACCGACCTGGTCGCCCAGATGGCGTAAACAACGGAAAGCAATCCACAGGCGATTACAGCAAAAAGAACTGACATGCTGATATCCCTCCAAAAAAGCCGGAGCCAATTGAACTCCCCCCGGCCAGCATCTCATGCGGCGAAAGAAGCACAGGCCACATGCCCAGGCTCCCTGCTGCATCGCGGCGGATGATTGCGGGACGGGACGGGCAACGTCAAGGGCACAGATGGTCTTATGGGCCGTACAACCGATTTAGCCTTGGGAAACCCTCACAGGCCAACCCGTTCACGCCTGACCGGCGTTCTCGCCCCGGCATCCGGGCCCCGGGTTCACGCAGCGGCGCGGCCGCGCTCCCAGAGGTTCTGGGCGGCAAGGACGAGAAGGCAGAATGCGGCGACGGGCCAGAACATCGCGTTGAGCGCATCCCAGCCCCAGGCGTTGAGCACCTTGCCGGACATCAGCGAGGAGAAGGCGACAATGCCGAAGAGAGTGACATCGTGAAAGCCCTGGACCTTGTTCTTCTCGGACTGGCGATAGGTCATCGTGACCATCGTCGTGGCTCCAATGAAACCGAAGTTCCAGCCGATCCCGAGCAGCACCAGCGCCAGCCAGAAGTTCCACAATTCGATGCCCATATGGGCGACGATCGCGCAACCGAGAAGGATGACCAGTCCGGCAGCGGTGATCGTGTCACGTCCGAAACGGGCAATCAGCTTGCCCGTGAAGAAGCTCGGAGCGAACATCGCCATCACATGCCACTGGATGCCCAGCGTTGCGAGTTCGGGCGAGAATCCGCAGCCGACCATGGCCAGCGGGGCGCCGGTCATCATGAACGTCATGAGCGCATAGGAACCGACGCCGCAAACCATTGCCGTGACGAAGCGGGACTGGGTGATGATCTCGCCAAGCGGCCGCGCCGGGGTGTCATCGTG
This sequence comes from Hoeflea sp., assembly GCA_965233445.1. Lineage (GTDB taxonomy): Bacteria > Pseudomonadota > Alphaproteobacteria > Rhizobiales > Rhizobiaceae > Hoeflea. Next base: position 2,169,605 of record OZ247491.1, on the reverse strand, counting down.
TCCTGCGTCCCCTGGCCGCGTGTCGTTCGGGATGCGCAGGAACCAAAGGATCGACATGGTGATCAGCGCCAGTGGCAGCAGCGCCACGAACGAGCCCGCGAACATCACCGGCGCGAAGAGTTCGCGCGTGAAGATCACGGTCTGCGGGCCGATGATCGCGGCGAAGACGCCTCCCGCCAGCACCCAGGAAATCGCCTGTGCCTTGAAATTGGTCGGCGAACCGTCGGCTGCGGCAAAGCGGTATTGCTGCACGAATGCACCGCCCAGACCGATGAAGGCCATTCCGAACGCGAAGAGCCAGAACTCATGGCGGAACAGCGCGATGGCTGCAATCAGGCCGCCGAGCGCCGTCATCATCATTCCCGACAGAAAGCCGTATCTGCGCCCGACCAGGCGCATCAGCCAGGCGGCCGGAAGAGCGCCGACGGCCACACCGAGGTTGAAGCCGGTCACGGGTGCAGTCGCGAGCGACTTGTCGTCGGCGAGCAGGTAGAAGCCTGCAAGGCCGCCCATCGAGATCGCGATCGGAGCGGCGGCGCCGCCGAAGGCCTGCGAGGCAGACAGCAAAAGCGCGTTCCGGCGCGCAAGATTCTCGGTCTCGTTGGCACCAGCGAGGCCGACCCGATCAAGAAACGCCATTTTTCAACCCTGTTTCGCAGACGGGTCCGAACGGTATTTCCGTGCAAGCCGATCGAGCACCGCGTTGACGATCTTGGGCTCGTCTTCCTCGAAGAAGGCGCGCGCGATATCGACATATTCGGTGACGATGACCGGAACCGGGACATCCTTCTTGAAGGACAGTTCCCAGGCGCCGGCACGCAGAATGGCGCGCAAGGTGGCATCAAGCCGCGAGAGCGGCCAATCTTCGGTCAGGCTCGCGCGGATGGCGGGATCGAGCGCACGCTGCTTTTCCACGACACCGGAGACGACGGCGCGAAACCAGGCCGGGTCTGCCGGGCGGTATTGTTCGCCGTCGATTTCATTTCCGAGCCGGTGGGATTCGTATTCGGCCACCACCTCAAGAACACCGGTACCGCCGATGTCCATCTGGTAAAGCGCCTGGACAGCGGCCAGCCTTGCCGCGCCGCGCTGGTTGGCCGTCTTGATCTCGCCCGCCGGGTTTTGTTCTGTCGTCACGATCAGCCTGCCAGCCTGTCTTTCAACGCAATCATGCTCAGTGCGGCGCGGGCCGCAAATCCGCCCTTGTCGAGTTCGTCCTTTTTCACCCGCTCCCACGCCTGCTCGGCATTCTCGGTGGTCATGATGCCGTTTCCAATCGCCAGCGATTCAGAAACCGAAAGGGTCATCAGCCCACGCGCGGACTCATTGCAGACGATATCGAAATGGTAGGTTTCGCCGCGGATGACAACGCCGAGCGCAACAAAACCGTCATACTCGGTCCCGCCCTCGTCCATCGCGTCGAGCGCCATGGCGATGGCGGGAGGAATTTCCAGCGCCCCGGGCACGGTGACGACGTCGAATGTGGCGTTGGCGGCTTCGAGCGCGGATCTCGCGCCGTCCAGCAGCGCATCGGACATGTCGTCGTAAAAACGCGCCTCAACGATCAGCAGGTGCGGGGATTTCGGGTTCGCCATCGAGGCATTCCTTCTGGTTGGCCGTCTGTGTGACCGTGTTGCCGGTCATTGCGATCTTGATGCGTCCGGACCGGTCGCTCAGAAAAGCCTTTTCGGGACGTCCGCGACCCGGTACCGGATGCGAGGTCCACGCCGTAGACAATGTCGGATCAGAGCGGCGGTCAAACCACTTTGTTTGCCGCTTGGCAAGGAAAAACCGCGGCCGGCCGGCCAGGGCCTTGATGCGGCCCGAAACCGGCGATCTTTTCGCTCAGCCGCGACTCCGCTAGACAGATCCGCAAAGAGGGCAAAGATGAGCACTGCCAGACCCCGCGAAACCGATCTCTACGGGCCGGTCAAGACGCTGCTTGAAAGCCAGGGCTACGAGGTCAAGGGCGAGATCGGCGCCGCCGACGTCGTGGGGGTCCGAGGCGATGAGGATCCGGTGGTGGTGGAGCTCAAGACCGGATTTTCGCTTTCGCTGTTTCACCAGGCGATCGAGCGGCAGGCGATCACCGACGCGGTCTATGTCGCCGTGCCGCGCGGGTCGGGACGGGCGTTCCAGAAGGCGATTGCCGCCAACACCTCGCTCTGCCGCAGGCTTGGCCTCGGGCTGATCACCGTGCGGCTCAAGGACGGGCTTGTGGAAGTCCATGCCGATCCCGGCCCCTACCAACCCAGGAAATCCAGGACCAAGAAGGCGCGGATGCTGAAGGAGTTCGCCAAACGCACCGGCGATCCGAACGCCGGAGGTGCGACGCGACAAGGCCTGATGACGGCCTACCGTCAGGACGCGTTGCGCTGCGCGCGAGTGCTCTCCGAGCTCGGTCCTACAAAGGCGGCACTGGTCGCCAAGACATCCGGGGTGGACCGGGCCCGGACGCTGATGGCGGACAATCACTATGGCTGGTTCGAACGCGTCGCCACAGGCATTTATGCCTTGTGTCCGAAGGGTCTCGACGCACTGCTCGCCCTGGGCGATCCCGACCAGCCGTCAGACAGGACTGCACCGGTCGAGACCCACAGCTGACAAGCCCCCACCGGCTGCCGATGGGAAGCTGCGGTCAGAGCATCTCGCCAACGTCGATGCGATTGCCATCATGATCGGCGAACACGAATGCTCTCAGGCCGTAATCCTTGTCCTGAATGCGCTTGATGATCCTCACCCCGCTGGCCTGGCAGAGCTGATAGACCGCGTCAGCATCTGACACCATCATGTGCGCGATGTTGAACTTCGCCGGTTTGTGGCCCTTCTGCAAAGTCAAATGCAGTTCCGCATGATCCTTTTTCAGGATCATGAATCCTGTCGGGCTGCCGTTTTCGAAAACTTTCTCAAAACCGAAAACCGATGTGTAGAACTCGAAGGCCACCGCAATGTCACTAACCGGAAGCGTTGCGGCGATCCGTCCGAAGCGAACAGGTGTGGGATGGTTTGAAGTCATGGTCTGCCCTTTGCAGTTGCTGGCGACTGTGCCGGTCCGGTCGGTGCCGGGAGGTCGGTCATTCATCGCAAAACAGGGCAGTGCCTCGACCCGGAATATACGGGACCGAGGAAGGACTTCAACAGATTTATCAGAGGGCGCGGCGAAGGACTTCATACTCGGTTAACCATAAAAGCCGATGCTCGCAGCCTCAGACCTCTCGTCCAGGCATTGGCATGCGCCCTGTATCACCCTACCCCGCCGGACCCCATGGCGCGGTGCCGGTTCACCGGAATCCGTCGTCAGCCGCGGCGCAGTCTTCGCTGGCTGCCCGGCTGTCGCTCACGCGGCCTTCGGTCGTGAGCGAGCGGGTGATCCGGCTGATCACGGTTGCAATCTCCGGGCTCGCGCTGGCCTTGATGCTGATCTCGCTGCGCCCCTTCGCCGCCCGGCTGACCTACAGCTCCGGTGCGGAGGATACGGGCGATGCCCTGAACCAGTACGGCTTTCTGGCCGCCGGCGGAATCTGCCTGCTCGCCCTCCTTTGCATCGCCAACAGACGGGTCCTGACCAGCCTGCTGTCACCCGGGTTTCTGCTTCTGGGGCTTGTGCTCGCCTTCAACCTGATGCGTTCGCCCTACCCCGACCTGATGATGCGGGCGCTTCTGTTTACCCTTATCGGAATGCTGATCGCGTTCACAATGGTCGCCCTGCCGCGCAACCAGGCCGATTTCCGGTTAGCGCTCGGGCTTGGCGCGGGGGCTGCGCTGGCGCTTTCCTATGTCGGCCTGGTTGCCTTCCCCGATCTCGCAAAGCACGGATTTGACGCCTACGAGCCGCAGCACAGCGGGCTCTGGCGCGGTCATTTCAGCCACAAGAACATTGCCGGACCGGTGATGAGCGTGATTGCAATCTTCGGCCTGTACCTCATGCGCTCCGGCCAGCGGCTCTTCGGCTTCATCATGTTCGCCGCCGCAGCAGTCTTCGTCGCCAACACCGGATCGAAGACGACGGCGGGCCTGTTTCCTGTTTCGATCATGATCGTGATGATGGCGCCGGTCTTTGCCAGCGCGGGCATGGCGATCCTGACGAGCATGGCCGCCATCGCCGGGGTCGGCATCTTCACCCTCGGCGTGCTCTACCGGCCCGACATCTCGCTTCTGGTCGCCAAGCTGACAGGCGACCAGACCTATACCGGGCGCACCACGCTTTGGGAGTTCAGCCTGTCGATGATCCCGAACAAGCCGTGGCTCGGTTATGGCCTGTACAATTTCTGGCAGACCGAGAACGTGCTCGGCCTGGACGCCCCCTTCGAGGCGGCATGGGACTACCGCTACATCGTCCACGGCCACAACAATTACCTCGACATCCTGCTGAACCTCGGGATTGTCGGAGGGGCCGTGTTGTGCTGGGTGCTCTTCGTCGCTCCGATGATCAACTACGCCAAGGCGCGCCGGAAGCCCGCCAAGCGGCCGATGGCCGACATGTTCTTCATGATCATCGTGTTTGCGAGCCTGTTGTCCTTCATCGAAACGTTCTTTCTGGCGCGCAACGACGCGATCTGGCTGATGCACATCATGGCCGTCTTCGGCCTGCACCTGCTCGCACGTTTCGAAATCAATCCGGGCCCCGGACCAGCGGCGCCACGGCGTCCACGGACAGCTCTGCAGAGGTTCAGCGGCTCGGCGTCATCTCGGCCAGCCGCGCTGCATAACGCGCCATCTGGTCCACCTCGAGGTTGATCATGTCGCCCGTCCGGCGCTCGGCCCAGGTCGTCACCTCCAGCGAATGACGGATCAGAAGAACGTCGAATTCGCTGCCGTTGACGCCGTTGACCGTCAGCGAAGTTCCATCCAGCGCAATCGAGCCCTTCGGCGCGATGAAACGGGCCAGTTGATCCGGTGCACGCAGCGTAAATCGCCGGGCTTCGCCCTCGTCGGTCACTGCCACGAGCTCGGCCAACCCGTCGACATGACCGCTGACCATGTGACCGCCGAGTTCGTCGCCCATCCGCAGAGAGCGTTCCAGGTTGATGCGTGTTCCCTCGCGCCACTGGCCAATCGTGGTCAGCCGAAGCGCTTCTTCCCAGGCCTCGACCTCGAACCAGCGGCTGTTGTCCCCCTGCTCCGGCAACCGCGTTACCGTCAGGCAGGTGCCCGAACAGGCGATGGAGGCGCCGATGTCGATGGTTGCGGGGTCCCAGGAGGTCTCGATGCGCAGCCTCAGTCCCTGGTCGCGCTGACTGATGGCAGCGACGCGGCCGATGTCGGTGATGATGCCGGTGAACATGGCTCTAGACCCTCTCGTATTCATCCATGGTGTCGCCGCCAAAGCTCATCGAAGTCATCCTTCGAAAACCGGCGGGCACCGTATCGGGCGTGACCGGCGCATCGACGCCATCGTCTGAAATGACAGTCTGTGCGGTAAAAAGGAGGATGCGGTCAACCAGCCCTTCAGCGAGAAAGGCGCGCGCCACCTGCTCGCCGCCTTCGACGAAGACACTCGACAGGCCCCTGGCGGCGAGATCCTCGAGCAGTTCGGGAAGCGCGATACGGCCATCGTGGTTTTCGGAAGCGACGAACTCGACACCGGCCTGCGCAAGCGGCGCGCGTGCCGGATGCTCCTGAGACGCAGTCGTCGCCACCCAGAGGGGTGTCGTGCGCGCCGAGCGAACCAGCGCCGAGCCGGGAGGCAGTCTCAGGTCGGTGTCGAGCACCAGCCGGATCGGCGACCTGTCTTCGAGACCGGGAAGCCGGCAGGTCAGCACCGGATCGTCGTTGATTGCCGTGCCGACGCCGATCAGGATCACATCGGACAGCGCCCGCAACCCATGAACCTGCGCACGCGTAACATTGCCGGTGATCTGCACCTGGGTCCGGTCGCGGCGTCCGATCTTGCCGTTGCGCGAGATGGCAAGCTTCAGAGTGACATGGGGACGGTTCGCGGTCCGTCGGGAAAGGTAGCCTGCAAGATCCCGTGCCGCTTCGGCGGCGAGCACGCCTTCGACAACCTCGATGCCGGCGGCGCGGAGAATCCCGTATCCCCTGCCCGACACCCTTTCGTCGGGGTCGGTCGCAGCTGCGACCACGCGTTTGATCCCCGCCCTGACCAGAGCCTCGGCGCAGGGCGGTGTGCGGCCGTGATGGGCGCAGGGTTCGAGCGTGACATAGGCGGTGGCGCCCCTGGCGAGCTCGCCCGCCTCCTCGAGCGCCTGAGGCTCGGCATGCGGGCGTCCGCCCATCGCGGTAACCCCGCGGCCGACGATGACCCGGTCACCATCGGTTTCGCGCACGATCAGGGTGCCCACGGAAGGGTTTGAACCGGTCAGCCCCTGATGCCAGCGGGCCAGACGGATCGCCGCCGCCATGAACCGCCGGTCAAGCGTATCAGCGGGCATCGGGTCAATCTTCCCTGGCGGTGCTGTCGCTTGCGATCCGCGCCGTCAGTTCGGCGATCGTGCGTTCGAAGTCCTGCGGCCCGGCGAAATCCCGGTAGACCGAAGCGTAACGGACGAATCCCACGTCATCGAGCGCCTTGAGCGCTTCAAGCACCAGAAGCCCGATCTCGTCGGTGGCGATTTCGGTTTCGCCCGAGCTTTCCAGCCGCCGGACGATCCCGGAAACAGCCCGGTCGATGCGTTCCGGGTCGACCGGCCGCTTGCGCAAGGCGATCTGGAAGGATTTTGCCAGCTTGTCGCGGTCGAACGGCACACGGCGTCCGGTCTTCTTGAGCACCTGCAAATCGCGCAATTGCACCCGTTCGAAGGTGGTAAAGCGGCCACCGCAATCGGGACAGACGCGCCGGCGGCGGATCGCGGCGCCGTCTTCAGCGGGCCGCGAGTCCTTCACCTGACTGTCTTCGGAACTGCAATAGGGGCATCGCATCAGCAATCACCCGAGGTGCGGATAGATCGGGAACCGGTCGGTCAGGGCAATCACCTTGGCCTTGACCGCGGCCTCGACCTCGGCATTGCCTTCCTCGGAGTTGGCCTTCTTGAGACCGTCGAGCACTTCGAGAATGAGCGCTCCGATCTCGCGGAATTCGGCTTCGCCGAACCCGCGGGTGGTGCCTGCGGGCGTTCCAAGACGCACGCCGGAGGTGATCGTCGGCTTTTCGGGATCGTTGGGCACGCCGTTCTTGTTGCACGTGATGAAGGCCCGTCCGAGTGCCGCTTCGGACGCCTTGCCGGTCAGGCTTTTCGGCCTCAGGTCAACCAGCATCAGGTGCGTGTCGGTGCCGCCCGAAACGATCTTGAGGCCGCCGGCCACGAGCGTTTCGGCAAGCACCTCGGCATTGCGCACCACGTTGCCGATGTAGGACTTGAATTCCGGCGTCAGCGCTTCGCCGAAGGCAACCGCCTTGGCTGCAATCACGTGCATCAGCGGGCCGCCCTGCAGACCGGGGAAAACGGCCGAGTTGATCTTCTTGGCGATGTCCTCGTCATTGGTCAGCACGATGCCGCCGCGGGGTCCGCGCAGCGTCTTGTGGGTGGTCGAGGTGGCAACATGGGCGTGCGGGAACGGGCTGGGGTGGGACCCGCCGGCCACGAGGCCCGCAAAGTGGGCCATGTCGACCCAGAGAATGGCATCGACAGCGTCGGCAATCTTGCGGAAGCGGGCGAAATCGATATGGCGCGAATAGGCCGAACCACCGGCTATGATGATGCGCGGCTTGTGCTCGAGCGCCAGAGCCTCGACCTGATCGTAGTCGATGACGCCGGTTTCGAGATCGAGACCGTACTGGACGGCGTTGAACCACTTGCCCGAAAGGTTGGGTTTGGCGCCGTGGGTCAGGTGGCCGCCGGCATCAAGGCTCATCCCCAGAAGCGTGTCACCCGGCTTGGCCAGAGCCAGAAGCACGGCCTGGTTGGCCTGGGATCCGGAATTCGGCTGGACATTGGCGAAGCCGCAGTCGAACAGCTGCTTGATCCGCTCGATGGCGAGTTCTTCGGCCACATCGACGAAATGGCAACCGCCGTAATAGCGCCGTCCCGGATATCCCTCGGCGTATTTGTTTGTCATCACCGAGCCCTGGGCTTCCAGGACCGCGCGCGAGACGATGTTCTCGGATGCGATGAGTTCGATCTCGTGGCGCTGCCGGCCCAACTCGTCCTTGATCGAGCCAAACAACGCGGGATCAGCCTCTGCAAGAGAGCGATTGAAGAAGGCGTCGGAAAAACGGGCTGCGGGGGTCGCGTTCGACATGGGGCCGGGTTCCTTGTTGGCTCGGGTCTCGGGCACGTTTCAATGGCAGCGGCGAACGGGAGTGCGGGGTCCGGCACTGCAATGGATGGTGCGAATCCGGCATCGGGCAATGCCCGACCGGATGCGGCTGTTTAACGCTCTCGCATGGTCAGGGCAATATCCGCAGTCCTGATTGCGTCACCGCACCGCGGCAAAAAGCAAAAGCCGCCTCGGCGGGCGGCTTTTGCGGTATCGGCAGCGATGCGTAATGTCAGCGAAGCGCCAACTCGTCCACGCCATCGCGCTGGTAGACATCGTCGCGGAACTGCACGACGCCGTCTTCCGACGCCCAAGCGGTGAAATAGGTGAAATAGACCGGCACCGGATCGGACAGCGGAATTTCGGTGTTCTCGCCGGACGCGATCGTCGCCTCGATGGCCTGCCGGCTCCAGCCGGGCGTATCGCGCAGAAGCCAGGTGTTCAGGTCGCGAACGTTCTGCACGCGGACGCATCCCGAGCTTTCAAACCGCATCAGCTGGTTGAAGACGCCCTGCTGCGGGGTGTCGTGCATGTAGACGGCGTGCGGATTGTGGAAATTGATCTTGGTCGAGGCCATGGCGTTGCCCTTGCCCGGATCCTGCCGGAACATGAGGTTCGGGGCCTCTTCGGCGTTCCAGTCGACGAACTCCGGGGGAACTTCGTTGCCCTCGTTGTCGAACAACCGGATGTTGTTGCGCGCCAGGTAGGTCGGATCCTTGCGCATCAAGGGCATGATGTCCTTCTCGATGATCGAGCGCGGCGAGGTCCAGTAGGGGTTGAGAATGATCTCGTGGATTTTCGAGTTCAGGATCGGCGTCTGGCGGTCGATCTTGCCGACGATCGCCGTGTGGCGCAGCACGACCCTGCCGTTCTCGACAGCCTCGATCTGTGCGGCGGGAATGTTGACCATGACATACCGGTCTCCGAGGAAACCCGACATGGACCGCAGACGCACGAGGTTTGTCTCAAGCTGGCCAAGGCGAACCTGGGCCGACACATTGAGAGCCTGGTAGGAGTAGTTTCCGAGCACACCGTCCGGCGGCAGGCCGTGGCGTGCCTGGAACTTCTTGACCGCGCCATCGACGTAGGAATCGAAGGCGTTGGACAGGCCCGTATTGGCCGACAGATCGCCCGAAGCGATCAACCGCTGCCGCAACACCTGCACCTCCGGCTCGGAGACGCCCATGCGCAGCTTCTTGACGGGTGGCACATAGGGCCAGCCGCCACGGGCGACGATGTCCTGGTAATCGAAGATCGCGCGCTCGACGAAGCCGATGGTGTCCGCGCTTGAAATCGGATGACGGGTCGCGGTCTTGGCGACCGAACGCGAACTCTTGGCATCGAACTGGTCATCCCATGATCCGCGCTGCGGTGCATTGATGATCGCCTCGATGGCTGTCTGCGCCATCGCCGGGCCGGCCGCGGAGGCCATTGCAGCTGCACCAGCGGCACGCGCCAGAAACCGGCGGCGGTTGAGTTTGTCTAATCCGGTCGGCGTTTTCATGCGTAATCCACCATGCAGTCAAATGTAACGTCGGTTCAGGATACACCAGTACCCTTAACTACCGTTAAAACTTGGGGACCAAAACCTCCCCGTCAAGCCAAACGCCACACTTTCGCGTGACCGCGCAACCAAAGAGAGAGACCATGGACCCGTTCCTTGTCACGAGCCTCATCGTTACCTTAATGGCTTTCACGGCAATATGGCTAATTCATGTTCCACTCGAAGACGCGGGCATCATCGATTACTACTGGGGACCGGGTTTTGCGGTCATCGGATGGTCCGGACTTGCCTTCGGCGCAGAGAGCTCCGGGATCAAGCTCGCGCTGCTCGGGGCCATCACCGTGTGGGCCGCACGCCTTGCAGGCCAGCTGATCCTGCGCCACGGGCTCATGAACGGCGAGGATGCGCGCTACCTCAAGATGCGCAGAAGCGGTGGTCCGCAATGGTGGTGGCGCAGCCTCTACAAGGTGTTCCTGTTGCAGGCGGTGATTCTCTGGCTGGTTGCGAGCCCGGTGCATGCCATCGTGATGGCTCCCTCCTCCGCCGCATTGTCCTTCGTGGGGATCGCCGGAATGGCGCTTTTCGTGGCCGGGCTTGCGATCGAAACCGTCGCCGACTTGCAGCTTTACCGCCATCGGCTGAGCGGCCAGAGCAACCTCCGGACGCTCGCCAGCGGCCTGTGGGCCTACAGCCGGCATCCGAACTACCTGGGCGAGATCGCGCTGTGGTTCGGGCTCGGGCTCGCAGCCATGGACCTCTCCGGCGCATGGTGGGCGCTCGCCGGACCGGTCGCGCTGGCCGCGGTGATCCGTTTTGTGTCACTTCCTCTCACCGAACAGCACCTGATGGACTCACGTTCCGACTATGCCGCCTATGCCGCGCGCACCCCGGTTCTCTTTCCCCTGCCCCGCACGCAGCGACTGACGACCGACCCGGCCGAATGACTCCCAGCCCCGCTCATCCGGATGGATGGGCGAGGCTGAATGGCCTTGAAGGTCGAGATCGAGGTCACTGCCCGGTTGAAGCCAACCGGACGATGGCCGTATCTTAGAGCCTGTAGAGGATCTGGTCGTTCCAGAACCGGTCGAGACGCTGCATCAGCTTGTTGAGTTCCTCGAACTCGCTGGCGCCGATCCCGCCGACCTTGGCGATGGAATTGATGTGGCGGTCATAGAGGCCGGCGATGATCTCGGCCACTTCGATGCCGTGTTCGGTCAGGCTGATACGGACCGCGCGACGGTCAACCCGCGAGCGCTGGTGGTTGATATAGCCCAGATCGACCAGTTTCTTGAGGTTGTAGGACACGTTCGAGCCGAGATAGTAGCCGCGGCTGCGCAATTCGCCGGCGGTCAGCTCGGAATTGCCGATGTTGAAGAGCAGCAGTGCCTGGACGGCATTGATGTCGGTGCGGTTGTTGCGGTCGAACTCATCCTTGATCACGTCAAGCAAACGGCGGTGCAGCCGCTCGACCAGTTGCAGCGATTCCAGGTAGAGATCCTTCAGGACCACGGAATCATCGTTGGAAACATCAGTTTTCGGATCTGCGGCGAGCGCGGAATTGGTAAATGACATAATGACTGCCTCACTGTTTGTTGTGGCGGATTTTGTTCCCGCCTTGAGACAGACCCTAGCGAATACGCATAAAATTCTACTTAAAGTGCAGGCTTAACAGGCGGTTACCGGGACCGCAGTCGCAATTACAGTGAATCGCTTCTTACCTGCTTGAGGCTTTCCTGGCGCCATTTGACGAACATCATGATCCGAAACCCCAGATAGACCGCGAAAACCACGGCATGGGCGATGACCAGAAGCGGGCGCTCTCCGAAGAATTGCGGAAGGCCCGCATGCATGGCGATTTCCGCCCCCGCCGAGACAACCCAGACCACCGGCCCCCAGGACACCTGCATCCACAGGCCGACGCCGGCAACAGGCAGCAGCACCGCAAGGGACGCCGAGGCGAACTGCCAATAGGACGGAACGAGATCGAACCGCGACAGTCCACCATCGCTGAACCCGATCAACCGCGCCCAGTACTGCAGGCCAGCGACAAGGCATGACAGGGCGACCAGACGGACAAAGAAACGGAAGCCCGTCTCCAGCTTGCCCTCGCCCGGGTCCGGCGTTGTGCCCAGTTCCAACATTGCCATGACCCAGCCCTTTCCCCGCCCGGCATCGCTTGAACTGACCGGGATTCGCCAGACCTCAATACCAACCCGGCAGCGCGAGCAAAAGTCCCGATGACGGAGAGGACGGCGCGCCGTTGCCTTTTTACAGCCGTTGGAGCCATGAAGGCGCGCGTTTGAGCGCTCGCATCTTGACCCTGCCGCCCGCTGTGCGGTCTAAAGCCGTTACCGGGCGTGCGCGTATCCGCTTCAGGAGAAGCAGCCCGAAGAGTTTCTTGAAGGATCGATCACGATGACATCACTGGGAAAGAACACGGCAGCGGGATTGAGAACGGCTGCATCGAGCGATGTCGACGAGATCACGGGCCACCGCAGGATGCGGCGAAACCGGGTTGCCGACTGGTCGCGCCGGATGACCCGGGAAACGATTTTGAGCGTCAACGACCTGATCTGGCCGATCTTCATCGTCCCGGGGACAAACATCGTCGAACCGATCGAGGCCATGCCCGGCGTCAGCCGCCTGTCGGTCGACAAGGCGGTCGAGGCCGCCAGGATGGCTGCGGACCTGGGCATTCCGGCGCTGGCAACCTTCCCGAATGTCGAAATGGAACACCGCAACCAGACCGGTTCCTACGCACTCGAGCCCGACAACCTGATCAACCAGGCCACCCGGGCGATCAAGGCGGCGGTGCCCAATATCGGCATCATCACAGACGTCGCGCTGGACCCGTTCACCGACCATGGCCATGACGGGGTCCTGCGGGACGGAGAGATCGTCAACGACGAGACGGTGCGCACCATCGCGGCGGCGGCCGTCCACCAGGCCGACGCCGGGGCAGACATCATTGCGCCTTCGGACATGATGGACGGGCGCATCGGGGCCATCCGCCGGGCGCTTGATGCAAGCGGCCATCAGTCCGTGGGCATCATGTCCTACGCCACCAAGTTCGCCTCCGCGCTTTACGGACCCTACCGCGAGGCCATCGGCACATCCGGTCTTCTGAAGGGCGACAAGCGCACCTACTATCTCGATCCGTCCAATGCCACCGAGGCGGTGCGCGATGCGGGCCTGGATGTCGAGGAAGGCGCGGACATGCTGATGGTCAAGCCGGGACTTTGCTATCTCGACATCTGCCAGGCGCTGAAGCAAACCTACGGCCTGCCCACCTTCGCCTACCAGGTGTCGGGCGAATATTCGATGATCAAGGCGGGCGCCGCGGCGGGTTATGTCGACGGCGAACGGGTGATGATGGAAAAGCTGCTGGCCTTCAAGCGCGCCGGCTGCGACGGGGTACTGACCTATTTCGCCCCCGAGGCTGCGCGGCTGATCGCGAAGGGATACAGCGTCTGACAGGACAAGACCCGCGCGGGCCTCGCCGCTCCGCCCTTTAACACAGCGCCTTTCGTTCCTACATCTGGTGTGTTCGGGAAAGAACCGACCGCCCGATGACAGGAGATGACCGTGAGCCATTCATACAGCCCTGACGCCGAAAGCCGCTCCGTCGATGCGCTCGACGACATTGCGCTTTACGATGGCGTGCGCACCCGGCGCGTGCTGTCGTTCTTCATCGACTATGCCATTGTTCTGGCGCTCTGTGTCCCGGTAGCGGTGCTGATCTTCTTCATCGGCATCTTCACGCTGGGTCTGGGCTTCTTTCTGTACCCGATCCTGTTCCTGCTGGTGGCCATTCCCTATATCGGCCTGTCACTCGGCGGGCAGAATCAGGCAACACCCGGCATGCGGATGATGGGCTTGCGCATCGCCCGTCTTGACGGCCGACCGGTCGATTTCATGCTCGCCGTGGTTCACGGGGTGCTGTTCTGGGCGCTGAACGCCGTGCTTACACCGTTCATCCTGCTCGCAACCCTCGTTCTGGACCGCAAGCAGACGGTTCACGACTGGCTGCTGGGGACGGTGGTGGTCAGGAGGCAGTAGCAGGCACGCTGACGGCTCGGACGCCGCCGGAAAACGCATCCTCGATCCATTGCGCAAACAATTGGCCCGGCCGGGAGAGCCGAGAGAAGTCGCGCGCGACCAGGAAATAGGCGCCAAAGCCAATCGAGCGATCGGAAACCCGGACCAGACTGCCATTTTCCACATCATCGGTGACCATGCGGGTATCGATCAAGGCGACGCCTTGGCCGCCCAAGGCGGCCTGCCTCACCAGGCCCCCATCCGCTAGAACCGGCCCTCGCCGCACCGAATCCGGTGCCGCCCCTGCTTCCTGGAACCATTTTTCCCAGACCGATCTGGTGTCCTCGTGCAACAGGTCATGGCGGCCAAGTTCCAGCGCGTCCGAGGGCAGGCCCTCAGCTTCGAACAACCCCGGCGAGGCGAAGGGCGCCATCTCTACATCATAGAGCCATCGTGCCTGGGTGCGCGGCCAGTGGCGATGACGCAGGCTGAACCTTATCGCCAGTTCGGCGTCCTTCGAGCGGAATTCGGTGAGCCTCGAACTCGACTCGATCACCACATCGATATTGGGATGGACGGCACGGAAGTTGCGCAATGCGCCCACCAGCCATCCGCTTGCGAAGGAAGGCTCGACGCTGAGCCTGACCTCGCCGCCCTCACCCCGGTCCGAAAGCCCGTCCAGCCCGTCACTGATTGCGTCGAACGCGCCGGTCAAGACCGCGAGCAGTTCACTGCCCTCAGCGGTCAAGCGGATCTGGCGGTAATGCCGCGCAAACAGGCTGCATCCGAGCAGCGTCTCGAGATCACGGATCTGTCGGCTGACCGCGGCCTGGCTGACAAACAGCTCCTCGGCGGCAAGGGTCACGCTTTCGAGACGGCCCGCCGCCTCGAAACTGCGCAGGGCGGTCAATGGCAGGCGGCCGCGCTTCATTCGCATAACCTCAAGTCAACTGAATGCACTCAATAGCTCGTTTGAAAACCGCCTGCAAGCAGCGCCTTGTAGATGCGAAAGGAGCACGCAATGTCAGCCATACTCGAGATCCTGCACGAGGCCATTCTCATCGTCACGCTCCAGCATCGGGGAGCCAGCCGACACCAACGAAACCATCCTCTTCAGCCAGAGAGGCCCTGCGCGGAGCGATATCCGCATCATTGTCGTCGCGGTCGGTGAGAAGCTCTCCGCCGCCCTTCACCTTACCTCTCCGCCCCGGTCTCTTGATCGAGCTGCCGCAAGATCAGGTTGACCTTGACCTTCGAGGCACCTTTGAGTGCAACAGGGCATTTGCTCGGCTGGCACCTCAAGCATCGCAATTGCGCGAATGCGCAGGCTTTTGCCACCTGCGTTGCGCAAGGCAAGCGCACCCGGAAATATTCGTTCTATGCGCAGCCGCCGATGAAGCGGTAAGCTGAAGGTTCCTTCGCGCTCAAGGACCAGCTTTTCAGCCCATGCCCGACTTCCATCTCATCGCAACCTTCGCCATCATCGCTGCGACCATCGTTGCCTACGCGTCCGAACGCTGGTCGATGGAGGCGGTCTCGCTGGTTTCGCTGGCGGCAATCCTCCTGCTGTTCGGCGCCTTCCCCTACACCGGATCTGCGACGGGCAGCGAGAACGAAGTGCTCGGCGGGGAGCAGTTGCTGGCGGGATTTTCAAATCCTGCGCTTGCCACCGTGATTGCGCTGCTGATCGTCGGTCAGGGCCTCTTCGCCACCGACGCGATGGAGGCCCCGGCCCGGTACCTGGGACGGCTTGGCGGGGCCAGCAGCTACCGGCCGATCCTGTTCATCCTGGTGGGCGCGGGCCTGATTTCGGCCTTTCTGAACAATACGCCGGTGGTGGTGATCTTCATTCCTGTGCTTGTCGTCATCGCGGCCAAGCGCTCGATCCCGGCAAGCCGGGTGTTCATTCCACTGTCGTTCATTTCAATCCTGGGCGGCATGACCACACTGATCGGGTCCTCGACCAACCTGCTGGTGGCCGGTGTGGCGCGCGACTACGGCGTGGAGGTCGGCTTCTTCGACATCACCGTCATGGGAGCCACGCTGGCGCTGGTGGGCAGCATCTATGTCCTGTTCGTGCTGCCGCGCTTCATGCCCGAGCGCCGGGCCGAGCTTGCGGCCGGCGCCAAGTCGGGCGCGCAGTTCATCGGCGAAATCACGCTGACGCGCGACCATCCGCTGGTCGGCACCTCGGCGCGGGCGGGCATGTTTCCCGGACTCGGCGACCTGACGCTCAGAATGCTGCAGCGGCACGACGTCCCCCACTTGCCCCCCTTCGAGGACCTCGTCCTTCGCGCCGGCGACACGCTGGTCGTCTCGGGGACGCGCCGTGCGTTCTCGAAGGCGCTGTCGCAAGGCAGGGCAAGCGTGGAGAACGAGGAAAGCGATGGCGAGGAGACCGGCCAGGAGGCG
Source organism: Hoeflea sp. (assembly GCA_965233445.1). Taxonomy (GTDB): domain Bacteria; phylum Pseudomonadota; class Alphaproteobacteria; order Rhizobiales; family Rhizobiaceae; genus Hoeflea. The sequence continues at coordinate 2,153,434 of OZ247491.1, read as the reverse complement.
CCGCCCGGCCCGGACTATCATCTTGCGGAAGCGGTGGTCTCGCCGGGGTCGCGCTATGCCGGCCGCACCATTCAGCTGTCCGGTCTCAGACCGCGATTTGGAATCTCCGTGCTCGGGGTGCAACGCAAGAGCCGGATGGCGCGCTCGGGCCTGTCGGACATCCGCCTGGAGCCAGGCGACACGCTGCTCATCGGCGGACCGATGCAGGCGATCACACAATTGCGCGGCAATCACGACCTGCTGATGCTCGAGCACTCGGCGGAAGCCGTGCCGCAATCCCGCAAGGCGCGCACCGCGGTGGCGATCTTTGCCGCCATCGTGCTGGCCTCGGCATTCTCGGTGGTGCCGATCGTGGTGGCTGCGATCTGCGGCGCTGTGATGATGATGCTCACGGGCTGCCTGTCGCTGTTGCAGGCCGCGCGTGCCTTCGACCGGCAGATCTTTCTTCTGGTCGGTGCGTCGGTGGCGCTCGCAACGGCGCTCGAAGCCACCGGCGGCGCGCAACTGATCGCCGATTCGTCACTCGATCTGATGGCCGGCTCCGGCCCTGCAGTCATCCTTTCGGGACTGTTCCTGGTGATGGCGCTGCTGACCAACATCCTCTCCAACAACGCCACCGCCGTGCTGTTCACCCCGATAGCGCTCGGGATGGCAGACGGGCTGGGCCTTTCGCCGGAACCGTTTATTGCGGCAGTGATTTTCGCCGCAAACTCGTCCTTCGCCACACCGATCGGCTACCAGACAAACCTGCTTGTGATGGGACCGGGACACTACCGGTTCAGCGATTTCGTGCGCGCGGGCACCCCGCTTGTGATCATCATCTGGTTGACCTTTTCGCTTCTTGCGCCATGGTACTACGGTCTCTGAACCGCATTCGAACGCAAAGCATGACAAACCACCCGGTCAACTCGCCACAGTTCTTTCTCACCGCACCCTCGCCCTGCCCCTATCTCGAGGGCGAGAGCGAGCGGAAGGTTTTTACGCATCTTGTCGGTGACAAGGCGCCGGAACTCAACGACCTCTTGACCCAGGGCGGCTTCCGCCGGTCGCAGAACATCGCCTACCGGCCGGCCTGCGAATCCTGCCGCGCCTGCATCTCGGTCAGGATCCTCGCGGACGAGTTCAAGCCGACGCGGTCGATGCGCCGAATCATGGCCGCAAATCGCGATCTGGTGGCCACCGAATATCACGCCGAACCGTCCAGCGAGCAGTTCCGGCTGTTCCGGACCTATCTGGACAGCAGGCACCGGCGCGGCGGCATGGCGGACATGAGTATCGGCGATTATGCGATGATGGTGGAGGACACCCATGTCGACACCCGCATCATCGAATACCGGGCGAGAACCGAGGGAGACGGCCTGCAGGAGCAGCCGTCGGGACCGCTCATCGGCGTGGCGCTGACGGACCGGATGGGGGACGGGTTGTCGATGGTCTATTCCTTCTATGACTCCGAGGAAACCACCCGGTCACTGGGCACCTACATGATCCTCGAACACATCGAGCGGGCCAAGGCGCTCGGCCTGCCGCATGTCTATCTCGGCTACTGGGTCGAGGGGTCCCGGAAGATGGAGTACAAAATCCGCTTCCAGCCGCAGGAACACCTCATGGCCCAGGGCTGGCAGCGATACGAAGGCTGAATGAGCCACGCGGGAACCGCTGCGATTTCGCCGCTCCGAGGCTCGGCTCACCCTCAAAATCGGTTGGTTGCACAGCAGCGTTCGAAAGCCTATGGCTTGAGGCATTCAACCGGTCCTCGCGACCATCATCAGCGTTCTTTCCGAAGCGGCGGCGCCCAACCGGCCGCCGGCGGGATTGCCCGGGGCTCGCCAGGCAGGGCAACCGGCAGTCCATGACACCCTTTCGAAGGCCCATCCAATGCAAGACCACATCCAGCAGGCAGCCGACCATCGCAAGGGACTGCTGATCACCGCTTTCGGCGGGATGATGCTGACGATCGACATCCCGCTGATCAAGCTGTCGGGCGGCGAAGCCTGGTCGGTCGTCGCATCGCGCGGCGGCATGACGTTCCTTGCTGCGCTGATCATGTGGGCGGGCCTGAGGCTCTTCACATCCAACCGCGAGCCGGTCATCCCGGGGCGGACCGGCCTGCTCGTCACCGTCCTTTACGGCATCGCCGCAATCAGTTTCATGATGGCGGTGTTTCACACCACAACGGCCAATCTGGTGTTCATCCTGGCCTTCAATCCGATGTTCGCGGCATTGATGGGCTGGCTGTTGATCGGGGAACGGCCCAAGCCCCAGACCTTTGCCGCCATGGTCGCGATGGTCTTCGGCGTCGCGCTCATCGTCTCGGACGGCTTGCAGGCCGGCAACATGCTCGGCAACGGACTGGCCCTGTTCACCTCGCTGGTCCTTTCCCTGATCATCACCATCAGCCGCAAGGCGCGAACCGGTATGGGTTTCGCGCCGCTGTTTGCAGCCATCGTGCCGTGCATTGTCGGTCTGATCATCATCGGAGGGCCGTCTGAGATCGTGCTGCCGCAGCCGGGCTGGCTGATGCTCAACGGCCTAATCGTCATTCCGGTGGCTTTCTGGTGCCTGGCAACGGGACCGCGATATCTCTCGGGCCCGGAGGTCGCGATGTTCTATCTGCTCGAGACCATCCTGGCGCCGGTGTGGATGTGGCTGATCTTTTCCGAAGCCCCTACCCGGCTCGGCCTGATTGGCGGGGCGATCATCATCACGGCCCTGGTCGCGCACTCGCTGTGGCAGTTGTCGGCGCACCGCCGCGCCACCCGCAGCCTGGCACCGCGACATCCGGTCTGACCCTGTCGCCGTATTGTTGACGCAGACCGATGATTGGTTTTTGCCATATTCGAACAGATCACGTCAGGTGTCATGAAAAAACTCTTCCTTGCCTTGTTCCTGTGCTTCATAGCGCCGGCGGTGGCGTCGATGGGCGTACAGGCTGCAGGCTCGTATCCCAATTCGTGGCGAAGCGCGGACTGGTCCTCGTCCGGCCAGTTCCCCAGGGCCCAGGACGACAGCGAGGCGGCGATCTATGTGATGTCCGCGAGAACTGGCGGATTCAAGGGCGCGCTCGCCTCTCACAGCTGGATCGTGACCAAGCCCGAGGACGGAAGCTACACACGCTATGACAAGGTGGGATGGGGCAATCCGATCCGGATCAACGGCTATCCGCCGGACGGACGCTGGTATTCGAACGAGCCCCGGGCGCTGCTCGTTGTGCGGGGCGCGGAAGCCGAGCGCCTGATTCCGAAGATCGAGGCAGCGGTTGCGGCCTATCCGCATTCCGCACGCGGTGATTACGTCATCTGGCCGGGACCGAACTCGAATTCCTTCGTCGCCCATGTGCTGCGCGCTGTGCCCGAACTCGGCGTTGCCCTGCCGCCCGAAGCGGTCGGCCGTGACTACCGGCCTTTCGGGGAATTCATTACGCTGTCGGATGACTGGCGCAATCTCGAGCTCTCGCTCGGCGGCTATGCTGGGCTCGCGATTGGCAAGATCCACGGCTTCGAAATCAGGCTTGCCGGTCTTGTCTTTGGCATCGACGTGCTGCGTCCGGCGCTCAAGCTGCCCGGTTTCGGACGGATCGGCATGCCTGCCTGGGAAGACGAACAGGAACCGAGACAGGCGAGCGCAAACCACCCTGCCCCGAAGATTGCGCGGTTCGGCACTGCTGTCGTCCGTTCCCTTGCCGGTTGAGCCGACTGCGGTTCGACCTCAGCCGCTCAGCTGAACTTGCCTGAACGCGGGAAGCCCTTGGGAACCAGACGCCCGGCCTGGGCGCGATCCGCGATCCACTCAGTGAGTTCGGCCTGCGTCCGGCTGTGGGTCCGGCCCGCGCTGTCTTCCCAGCTCAGCCCCTGTTCCATTGCGAAACAGCGGACGTCGGAAATGCCGCCGTCCTTGTAGCGCTGAAGCCTTACGCCCTTGCCGCGGCTCATTTCGGGCAGTTGCGAGATAGGGAAGATCAGCATCTTGCGGTTCTCTCCGATGACGGCGACGTGATCGCCGCTCACCGGCACGCACAGCCTTGCCTCGTCGGGCAGGCTCACATTCATGATCTGCTTGCCCTTGCGGGTGTTGGCCACCATGTCGCTCTCGGCCACGACGAAGCCGTTGCCCGCGGTCGATGCGAGCAGCAGCTTGCGCGATGGGTCATGCACGAAGGCGGTCAGAACCGCCTGGTCGTTGTCCATGTCGACCATGATCCTGAGCGGCTCGCCGTGCCCGCGTCCGCCCGGCAGCTTGTCGGCGCCCAGCGTGTAGGCCTTGCCGCCGGTGGTCACGATAACGAGCTTGTCGGTGGTGTTGGCGTGGAAGGCCAGCTTGAGCGCATCGCCGTCCTTGAACTGCAATCCGGCAAAATCGGCGAGATGGCCCTTCATGCCGCGGATCCATCCCTTCTCGGAAATGACCACGGTGATCGGTTCCTTCTCGATCATCGCCTGCTCGATGGCGGCAAGATCGGCAACCGGCGCTTCGGCGAACCTGGTGCGCCGTGCGCCAAGCTCGGTCTCCTTGGAGAAGGTCTTGCGGACATTGCCGATTTCCCACGCCACCGTCTGCCATTGCTTGGCCTCGGAGGCGAGCAGGGCTTCGATCTCGGCCTTCTCATTGGTCAGGTTGTCGAATTCTTTGCGGATCTCGAGTTCCTCGAGCTTGCGCAGCGAGCGCAGCCGCATGTTGAGGATCGCTTCGGCCTGCACATCGGTAAGCTCGAAGGTCTTCATCAACTCTTGCTTGGGTTCATCCTCCTCGCGGATGATCCGGATCACCTCATCGAGGTTGAGATAGGCGATCAGGAAACCCGACAGCAGCTCGAGCCGCCGTTCGATGGCCGCCAACCGGTGGCGCGAGCGGCGCTGCAGCACCTCGCGGCGGTGCGCCAGCCATTCGGAGAGAACCTCGCCCAGGCCCATGACCTTGGGGACACGGCCCATCGAAAGCACGTTGAGATTGAGCGGAATGCGGTTTTCCAGCTCGGTCAGCCGGAACAGCGATTCCATCAGCAGGTTGGGGTCGACGCTGCGGCTCTTGGGCACCAGCACAAGCCGCACATCCTCGGCGGATTCGTCGCGCACGTCGTCCAGCAGCGGCAGACGGCGGGCAATCAGCAATTCGGCGATCTTCTCGATCAGCCGCGACTTCTGCACCTGATAGGGCATCTCGGTGACGACGATCTGGTAGCCGCCCCGCCCGGTGTCCTCGACCTCCCATTTGGCGCGAACGCGAAAACCGCCGCGGCCGGTCTTGTAGGCCTCGAGCATCGCCTCGCGGCTGTCGATCACGATGCCGCCGGTGGGGAAATCCGGTCCCTCGACATGGGCAAGCAGATCCTCGACGGTCGCCTCGGGCTTGCGGATCAGCAGCAGTGCCGCATCGCAAAGTTCGGCGGCGTTGTGCGGCGGGATCGATGTCGCCATGCCCACCGCGATGCCCGTCGCGCCATTGGCGAGCAGGTTCGGAAAGGCGCCGGGCAGAACCGTAGGCTCGCTGTTTTCCTCGTCATAGGTGGTGCGGAAATCGACCGCATCCTCGCCGATCCCCTCGAGCAGCAGTTCGGCGACCGCCGTCATCTTGGATTCGGTGTAGCGCATGGCAGCCGCGCTATCGCCGTCGATGTTGCCGAAATTGCCCTGGCCGTTGACGAGCGGGTAGCGGACGGCGAAATCCTGCGCCAGTCGCACCAGCGCATCGTAGATCGCCTGGTCGCCATGGGGATGGAAGTTACCCATCACCTCGCCGACCACCTTGGCGCATTTCTTGAAAGACCCGGCCGAGCGCAGGCCCATCTCGCTCATGGCGTAGACGATGCGGCGGTGAACCGGCTTCATGCCGTCGCGGACATCGGGCAAGGCCCGGTGCATGATCGTTGACAGCGCATAGGCGAGATAGCGCTCCTCGAGCGCCTTCTTCAGATCGATGCCCTGAATGTCATCGCCGCCGCCGGGCGGTACCAAGCTTTTTCCCATGCCGCTGGATTAGAGGATGGGGTGATTCGGAGCAAGGCGCGGCATGACGTCATCCAAAGGCAAGATTTTTTTGCCCGTCATGTCGAAAGCGTCTCCGTCCGTTCGTCCTGATGACGTAAGCTCAGGCCATGGCGGACAGCGCAGTGGCCCCAACCACCGAGGAAAGGGAAGAACACATGAAGTATCTTGCACTGATCTACGCGGCGCCCGGCGCCGGACCGGACTACGGCACACCGGAGTTCGGCCCCTACATGGACGGATACCGGAAGGCCACCGAAACCTATCAGGGCGACGGCGTGATGCTGGCAGGCGAAGCCTTGCAGGACTCATCGACGGCGACGACGGTCCGGGTGCGCAACGGCAAGACCGAGACCATGGACGGGCCCGTTCGCCGAGACAAAGGAGCAACTCGGCGGGTTCTACCTGCTCGATTGCGCCAACCTCGATGAGGCGATCAGGTATGCCGCCATGATTCCGACCGCCGAGCACGGCTCGATCGAGGTTCGTCCGATCATGGAAATCAACTTCGATCAATGAATGCCGGGGCATCCATGACGGAAGTCGGCGCGCTCAAGGCGATCGAAGCTCTTGCGCGCGCCGAAACCGGCCGCCTGATCGGCGTTCTCTTGCGCGACACCCGGGACTTCCAGATGGCCGAAGACTGCCTGCAGGAGGCGATGGCATCGGCTATAGAGCACTGGAGCCGCAACGGATTGCCGGCCGCTCCCGCAGGCTGGATCCTCCAGACAGCACGGCGAAAGGCCATCGACCGGTTCCGCCGCGACCGCAATTTCGATCGGAAGGCCCAGGAGTACGGCGTGCTTCTCGAACTCGATCAGGCGACTGCCGCGAGCGCGGATCCGCCGGCGATTCCGGACGAGCGGCTCAGATTGATCTTCACCTGTTGCCACCCGGCGCTGGAGAGCAAGACGCGGGTTGCGCTCACCCTGAGGACCCTGTGCGGGCTGACGACGCGGGAAATCGCACGCGCCTTTGTCGACACCACCGAAACCATGGCGCAGCGGCTGGTCCGTGCACGCCAGAAGATCACCAGGGCCGGCATTCCCTTCGAAATTCCGGAGCCCGAGCACTGGGGCGAACGCTTCAACTCGGTGCTTGCAGTGATCTACCTCACCTTCAACGAGGGCTATTCCGCCACGGAGGGGGCGGCGCCACTGCGCCGCGACCTGTGCATGGAAGCGATCAGGCTCGGCAGACTGATGCTGGAGCTTGCGCCGCACGACGCCGAATGCGAGGGCCTGGTGGCCCTGATGCTTCTCAATCATGCGCGCACACCGGGGCGCCTGGGTCCGGACGGCAGGATGATCGCGCTCGACCAACAGGACCGCAGCCTTTGGAACCGGCCAGAGATCGCAGAAGCCCAGCAATTGCTCGACCGGGCGCTCGCACGCAGGCAAACCGGCCCGTTTCAGCTGCAGGCGGCTATCAGCGCGCTGCATGCCGATGCAACCGACCACCGGTCCACGGACTGGCGGCAGATCGTCCTGCTCTACGATGCGCTCTACGGGCTTCTGCCGAACCCTGTCTACCTGCTCAACCGTGCTGTTGCCCTCTCCTTTGCGACCGGGCCGGATCAGGCGCTTGAGGCGCTCTGCGCCATCGGATCCGAACTCGATGCCTACCAGCCCTTTCACGCAGCCCGCGCGGACTTTCTGCGCCGGGCGGACCGGCCCGACGAGGCGAGAGCGAGTTATCTCCGCGCCATCGCCTTGAGCGGCAACGAGAGCGACCGACAGTTCCTTTCCGGTCGCATGCAAGGGATCGACTGAAGACGGTCCTTGGTGTTCGGCCCGGCCTCATCAGCACCACAATGCTGTGGACCATGGCCGCCCAACATCCTAGTTTTCCGAGTGTCCGGCTGGATTGTTGTTTGCGCCGGAGCATAGCCGTTGCCAGAAGGAGAGTTTCCCCATGCCAGTCCAGTCCTTGTCGTCACGCCTGTTTTCAACATCTCTGGTGGCGGTCGGGTTTTCGTTCTCCGCGCTGCCGGCACTGGCGCTGGATGGCGATGACTTCGCCACCAAACTGGCGAATGTGATGGGTCAGGGCGGCGGCAGGATGAGTTTCTCCGCGGTCGAGGTCGAGGACGACGAAGTGATCGTCAGATCCGCGCGTCTAAGCGCACCGGGTCAGCCGGAGTTCACTCTTGGCGATATCACCTTCGAGGGAGTGCAGGAGCTCGATGATGGCGGGTACACCGCCGAACGTGCCGATTTTCAGGACATCGAGTTCGAGCAGGACGGTGCCCGGGTGACGGTCAGGGACATCGGCATGACAGGCCTGACCGTGCCGGCCACGAGCGACTTCGGCTCACTCGACAGCCTGTTGTTCTACTCAAGCTTTTCGACCGGGCCTGTGGACGTCGAAATCCAGAACCAGGATGTGTTCTCGACCGAGGGAATGAGCATGCGGGTCGACCGCAGCGACGACCTGGCCTCCTACAACATGCTGATGAGTGTCTCGAGCATCCGGATCGCGCTCGACATTCCCGGGTTCCCGAAGGTCGACCCGCAAGGCAATCCCACACCGGGCGAGGTGATGAAATCGCTCGGCTACGAGGAAGTGGCCGGAGACCTCACCTTCAACGCCCTGTGGGACGCGGAGACGGGGGAGATTGACGTGCGTGAATACGCGCTGTCTCTGGATGAGATCGGACGCTTCTCGATCAGCTTCGCCATCACCGGGTATACGCTCGAACTGATCGAGGCGATGGCGGATGCCCAGAAGAAGGCGTTCGAGAACCCCGACCAAGAAGCAGCCCAGAAGGCCGCGGGCATCGCCATGCTTGGCCTCATGCAGCAGCTGGACTTCGTCTCCGCGTCGCTGTCCTTTGAGGATTACTCGCTCACCGAGCGGCTTCTCGATTACTACGGCAGCCGACAGGGTCTGAGCGGGGACCAGTTGAGCCAGGGCCTCAAGGCCATGATCCCGCTGACGGCCGGACAGCTCGGCGTCCCTGCCCTGCAAAAGCAGATTGCAGCGGCCGCCAATGCCTATCTCGACAACCCGGGCTCGCTGACCCTGAGCGTGAAGCCGTCGGAACCGCTGCCATTCCCGATGATCATGGGCGCGGGCATGGGGGATCCGCGTTCGCTGGTAGACCTCCTCAATGTCGAGGTCGAGGCCAACACGCGCTGAGGGCCCTCGCCCGTCATCCGGGCGCCTTCCGCGGAATCGTTCTCAGGGCGAACCGGGTGCGGCGATTGTGCCGGTCCCGCCGGTCCGCCTTGCTTGTTGGCATGCATGGGCGCACTGTGATGCGAACGACCCAGATCAGCCGCAGCGCGAGAGACGCCTGCGATTTCCCTCTTACCCTACAGGACCCAGACAATGATCCGTTTCAAACCGAAAGCTGACGATGCCCCGACCCCGGCGGCGAAGAAGCCGTCGGACGACGCAGCCTCAAAGGAAAAGCCTGCTGCACCGAAAGCGGCTGCAAAGCCAGCGCCGCGCACCAAGGCCGAGAAGGCAAAGGAAGCCGACCTCCTCGACCGCGCCGACGATCAGGATTAAGCCCCAGGAGAGGTTTCACCGAAACGCCGGGACACAGAAAACCCCGGAAAACCAATGGTTTGTCCGGGGCTTTCCAGAAAATGAATCCATCCGCTGAGAAACTGATTCAGCTTAGTCCGACTTTGGCGGAATGGCGCGGAGCGAAAGCTCGCGCATCTGCGCCGGAGATGCGGGGCTGGGTGCGCCCATCAGCAGGTCCTGGGCCTGCTGGTTCATCGGGAACAGCGCCACTTCGCGCAGGTTCTTGGCGCCGACAATGAGCATGATCACCCGGTCGACGCCGGCAGCCATGCCGCCGTGCGGCGGTGCGCCGTACTGGAACGCACGGTAGAGACCGCCGAAGCGCTCCTCGACGTCGGTCTGGCTCAGCCCGACCTTCTCGAATGCCTTGACCATGAGTTCGGGCGACTGGTTCCGGATCGAACCCGAGGCGATCTCGAAGCCGTTGCAGACGAGATCGTACTGGTAGGCCTTGATGGTCAGGGGGTCCTGGTTCTCCAGCGCGTCCATTCCGCCCTGCGGCATGGAGAACGGGTTGTGGGCGAACTCGACCTTCTTGGCATCCTCGTCCCATTCGTAGAACGGGAAGTCGACGATCCAGCAGAGTTCGAAGCGGTCCTGGTCGACGAGACCGAGTTCCTCGCCGGCCCGCGCACGCGCATCGCCCGCGAACTTGGCGAACTTGGCCGGATCGCCGGCTGCGAAGAAGCATGCGTCACCGTCCTCGAGGCCGAGCTGGGTGCGGATGGCTTCCGTGCGCTCGGGCCCGATGTTCTTGGCGATCGGGCCTGCGCCCTCGAGCGTGTCCCCTTCCTTGCGCCAGAAGATGTATCCGAGACCGGGCTGGCCCTGGCCCTGAGCCCAGGAGTTCATGCGGTCGCAGAAGGCACGGGAACCGCCGGTCTTGGCCGGAATTGCCCAGACCTCGACCTTCGGGTCGTTGGCGATCATGCCGGCAAAGACCTTGAAGCCGGAACCGGCAAAATGCTCGGTGACTTCCTGCATCTCGATCGGGTTTCTCAGATCGGGCTTGTCTGTTCCGTAGGTACGCATCGCCTCGTCATAGGGAATGCGGCGAAACTTCTGGGTGACCGGCTTTCCGTCTGCGAACTGTTCGAACACGCCGCGCATGACCGGCTCCATCGTGTCCCAGACATCTTCCTGGGTGACGAAGCTCATTTCGAGGTCGAGCTGGTAGAATTCGCCCGGCAGGCGGTCGGCGCGCGGGTCTTCGTCGCGGAAGCACGGCGCGATCTGGAAGTAACGGTCGAAGCCGGCAACCATCAGCAGCTGCTTGTACTGCTGCGGCGCCTGCGGCAGCGCATAGAACTGGCCGGGATGAATGCGGCTCGGCACCAGGAAGTCGCGCGCGCCCTCGGGTGAAGATGCCGTGAGAATCGGGGTTGCGTATTCGGCAAAACCGATCTCGGTCATGCGGTTGCGCATGTCGGCGATCACCTTGGTCCGGGTGACGATGTTCCTGTGCAGGGTCTCGCGGCGCAGATCGAGGAAGCGGTACTTGAGCCGCACGTCTTCGGGATAGTCCGGCTCGCCGAAGACCGGCAGCGGCAATTCCTTCGCCGAAGACAGGACCTCGATCTCCTGGGCGAAGACCTCGATCTCGCCGGTGCCGAGATTGGGGTTGATGGTCTCGGCCATGCGCTCCTTGACCACGCCGTCGATCCGGATCACCCACTCGCCGCGCACTTTCTCGGCCACCTTGAAAGCCGGCGAATCCGGATCGGCCACCACCTGGGTCAGGCCGTAATGGTCGCGCAGGTCGATGAACAGCACGCCGCCGTGGTCGCGCACACGATGCACCCAGCCCGAAAGCCGGACATTGGCGCCGGTGTCGCTCTTGCGAAGCGCGGCGCAGGTGTGGGAACGGTAGCGATGCATGGCATATCCTCGATGGCTGGGGCGTGGCACTGAAACCGGCGGATCGGCGGAGAATGGGACGCGATCCGTCACCGGGTCGGCGCACGGTCAAAATCGCGCGGAAAAGCGCATGACGCACCCGGTTTGTCAAGGTGAAAGGACGCATTCGGGACCGCCAATGGCGGCTTTTCAGGGCGACGGACCCGGGTTTTCATTGTAAGGGTTTGGTCAGCCGAATCCGACGCCCGGACCATCATGCATTCGCTACGCCCGCTTTTCCCGCTCTTGATCACCGCAGGCGTTCTTCTGGCAGGCAATGGTCTGCAGGGCACGCTCGTCACACTGCGCGGGTCGGCGGAGGGGTTTTCGGCCACGGTGATCGGGCTTGCGGGAGCAGGCTACTATTTCGGCTTCATCCTCGGCTGCTGGGTGACGCCCTGGCTACTCAGAACCTCGGGCCACATCCGCGCCTTCGCCGCCATGTCGGCCATTGCGGCGTGCGCGTCGCTGGCCATGGTCATCCTGATCGATCCGTTCTTCTGGTTCCTGATGCGGCTGGTCACCGGGATCTGCTTTGCATCGCTGTTCGCCAATGTCGAAAGCTGGATCAATGCCCAGGTCAACAATTCCAACAGGGCGCGCACGCTTGCGATCTACCGCTTCGTCGACCTTGGCGCGGTGACGCTTTCGCAATACATGCTGCCGGTTTTCGGGATCGGCGGTTTCGAGGTCTTCGCGGTGATGACCATGCTGATCATCCTGTCGATCGTGCCGGTGTCGCTTGCCGACCGCTCCAATCCGGCTCCCCCGGCTCCGTTTTCCTTCAATCCCAAACACCTGTTTGCCGTTTCGCCGCTGGCATGCGCGGGCGCGGTCACCGTGGGCCTGACCACCGCATCCTTCCGCTCCGTCGGCCCGCTTTACGCCGAAGGGCTGGGGCTCGAGGTCTCGGACATCGCCTCGTTCATGAGCGCGGGCATCATCGGCGGGATCGTTCTGCAGTATCCGCTGGGCTATCTCTCCGACAAGATCAGCCGCCGCTCCGTGCTGTTGATGGCAACCACCGGATCCACGCTGACCGGCCTCGCCATGGTCTGGTTCGCCGGCTCCAACCTCGCCCTCAACCTGATCGGCATCTTCCTGTGGGGCGCGTTCACCCTGCCGCTTTATTCGCTCTCGGCGGCCCACGCCAACGACAAGGCGGAGGCCGGCGACTATGTCCAGATCGCCTCGGGCCTGCTGTTCTTCTGGGCGATCGGCGCCTCGATCGGCCCCCTGCTGTCGGCGGTGCTGGTCGACTGGTTCGGGGCGGTTGCCTTCTTCACCTATGTCTGCAGCATGCACGGCGCCTTCGTGGTCTACACGATCATCCGCATCGTCCGCGGCGCGCCGGACGAGCCCGGCCGCCAGCGCTTCGCGCCGCTGCTGCGAACCTCGCCGGTGTTTGCGCGCATGGCGACACTCTCGGCCAACAGCAAAGCCGCCCGGGAGGGCCATTCGGGCGTTGATAGCGGCGAACAGGCACAAGACAAACCGGAAAAATCCGGCTAAAGGCCTGATATGGACATGATTACCACGACCGAGGCGCTTGCCGCCTTTTGCGCCCGCCTTGCAGCCCACGACTTCGTCACCGTCGACACAGAGTTCCTGCGCGAGACGACCTACTGGCCGGAACTGTGCCTGATCCAGATGGCCGGGCCGGAAGACGAGGGAATTGTCGACCCCCTGGCCAAAGGCATTGATCTCAAACCGTTTTTCGACCTGATGGGCAACCCGGACGTGGTCAAGGTGTTCCATGCCGCACGCCAGGACATCGAAATCGTGGTCAATCGCGGCGACCTCGTGCCGCATCCGATCTTCGACACGCAGGTGGCCGCGATGGTCTGCGGCTTCGGCGAATCGATCTCCTATGACCAGCTGGTGTCGCGGATCACCGGCGCACATATCGACAAATCCTCCCGCTTTACCGACTGGAGCCGGCGTCCGCTAACCGACAAGCAGCTCGACTATGCGCTGGCCGATGTCACCCACCTGCGCGATGTTTATGTGGAACTGCTCTCGCGGCTGAAGGCAGAAGGCCGCAGCCACTGGGTGGCCGACGAGATGGCCGTTCTGGAATCGCGCGCGACCTACGAGATGGACCCTTCGGACGCATGGCGGCGCCTGAAGATGCGGGTTCGCAAGCCGATTGAGCTTTGCGTGCTTCAGCATGTCGCTGCCTGGCGTGAACGCGAGGCGCGCACGCGGAATGTGCCGCGCGGCCGCATTCTCAAGGATGACGCGATCTACGAGGTGGCGCAGCAGCAACCCGCGGATGCCGAGGCAATGTCGCGGCTCAGGACCATCCCGCGCGGCTGGGAGCGTTCGGCACAGGGCGCCAAGCTCATCGAGATGGTCAACGAGGCGCTGGCGACACCGAAAGAGGACATGCCGCGGCTTCCGAAGCCCAAGCAGGCGCCGGAGGGCGCGCAGGCCGCCATCGAACTGCTTCGCGTGCTGCTCAAGCTGATCGTCGAGAAGGAGAATGTCGCCGCCAAGATCATCGCGACATCGGATGATCTCGAAGCCATTGCCACCGAAGGCGAGAATGCCGATGTGGCCGCACTCAAGGGCTGGCGGCGCGAACTGTTCGGCGAGCGCGCGCTGAAGCTGATCCGCGGCGACCTGGCGCTCAAGTTCACCGGCAAGAAGGTGGATGCGCTCGAGCTGTAGAACAAAGGCCAGTCTGCGGCTCCGTTTCGCGGGCAAGACTGCTCTCCTGAGCAAGGGGTCTTGCAATCCCGTTCAGAGACCCCATATCATGGTCAACAGAGAATTTGTCTCCACCCTGACCACGGATGTACTGGCAGGTGTGTTGAGGCAATAGGAAGGTCGGTGCGAATTTCGCCCGGCCTTTTTCTTTTCTGTATTCCCCGAAATCCTGCCCCCGCAATGTTGGCGACGCGCACCGGAACCGCCCTCGCCTTTCGGATGCTCAGCTTTTTCCACTTGCGTACATACCGACCGGTTGGTATGTTTGAAGACATCAAAGGATCGAACATGTCGTCTCGCAACCTCAATGCCCGAAGCCGGCTGCTGGCATCCGCCCGCGACGTCATACGCGCACAGGGTTTTGCCGCGACCTCGGTCGACGATCTCTGCAGGGCGGCGGGCGTGACCAAGGGCGCGTTCTTCCATCATTTCAGGAGCAAGGAAGAGCTCGGCGTGGCGGCGGCCGAATTCTGGTCCGAGACCACGTCCGAGCTGTTCGCGGCCGCGCCCTATCACCAGCCTGCGGATCCGTTTGACCGGCTGATCGCCTATCTCGAGTTCCGCAAGGAGCTTCTGGCCGGCGACCTGCCCCAGATCACCTGCCTCGTCGGAACCATGACCCAGGAGACCTATGAAAGCGCTCCGGCGATCCGCGAGGCCTGCAACGCCTCGATTTCCGGTCATGCGATGACGCTGGTCGATGATATTCGCGCAGCCATGCGCATGCACGGCGTGGCCGGCGTGACGCCGGAAAGCCTGGCCCTGCACACGCAGGCCGTCATCCAGGGCGGTTTCATCCTCGCCAAGGCCCAGGGCTCGGCCGACATTGCGGCCGACAGCATTGATCACCTGATCCGCTACATCCGCCTCATGTTCAACAAACCCGCGCCGGAGGAGACGCCGCAATGAGCATTGATTTTCCTGAAAGCCGCGAGCTGGTGCTCGACCGCCTGATCGATGCGCCACGTCAGGCCGTCTGGCGCTGCTGGACCGAACCGGACCTGCTTGTGCAGTGGTTCACCCCTGCCCCCTGGACGACGAAAAGCGCAGATATGGATGTCAGGTCGGGCGGTCGCTTCAACACGGTGATGCAGGACCCGGACGGCAATGCGCATCCCAATTCCGGGATCTACCTGGACGTCGTCGCCGGCGAGAAGCTCGTCTTTACAGATGCGATGAGCGAAGGCTTCGCGCCCTCGGAAAGCCCCTTCATTGTCGCCACGCTGACTTTCACCGACGAAGGCCAAGCCACACGCTACCGCGCGGTTGTTCGGCATTTCACCGAGGAGGCGAAATTGAAGCATGAGGAGATGGGTTTTTACCCCGGCTGGAATGCCGCGGCGGATCAACTGGAAGAATGCGCGAAAACGCTTCGCGGCTGACGCAGGATTTCACCGCCAACCTGGCGGCAACACAAGGGAGAGAGTGACATGGCCTACATACAGGGATTTCTGGTGCCCGTCCCCAATGCCAACAAGGCGAAATACACCGAAATGGCGGAGTTGGGCTCGCGCATCTTCAAGAAGAACGGCGCGACCAGCGTCGTGGAATGCTGGGGCGCGGATGTGCCCGACGGCAAGGTCACGTCGTTCCCGATGGCGGTGAAGCTCAAGGAGGACGAAACCGTCGTCTTCTCCTGGATTGTCTGGCCCGATGCCGAGACAGCGAAAGCCGGCATGGACGCCTCGATGAAGGACTTCGAGACGGAACTCGGACCCGACATGGCCAGCATGCCCTTCGACGGCATGCGCATGATGTGGGGTGGTTTCGAGACGATCGTCGACGATTGAGCGGAATTTGCGGAGGGGGCTTGCCGCCCCTTCCGCTCAGCCCAGACGGAAACCCAGTTTCTTTCCGGTCAACTTGGCCAGTTGCTGCAGGCGTCCGTTCAGGCGCTCGCCGATGAAGGCTTCGCAGTCCCTCGGCGCCACCAGCACGATGTCGACATCGCCATCTTCCGGCGCCGCCTTCTCGAAGGCGAGGCGCGGCACGATGCCCGGCATCGAGGCCGAGAACAGATAGACCACACGGAGCATGCCGCCCAGCAGCTTGGCGTATTCGAGGTATTTCGGCCCAGCGATTGCCGACAGGCGGGACGAGACGCCGTCGTCATTGAGCCCTTCAAAGCGGAAGTAGTTAGTCAGCGCGATATAGGCGCGACCGGCATGGTCGATCCCGGTGAAGGTGCTGTGGGCGATGATGTTGAGCGCCTGCAGGCCGCGGTAGTCGGGGTGCGCACGCCAGGAAATATCGGCCAGAAGGCAGGCAGCCTGACGATAGCGCGACTCCACGACTGTTTCGTCGACGCCGAAAACCGGAAACATCCTGCCGGTCCACGCCGCGAGTTCACGCGCATGTTCGGGCGAGCGGGCGCGCAGGATCGACAGTTCGCCGGCGGCGGTCAACAGCGGATCGCGCCGCGCCTCTGCCGGGCCGAGCAGCGAATAGAGAAAGCCCTCGCGAACGCCGAGCGCGGAAAAGCTCACGCGCGAAGCCCCCATGGAATTCATCACCTCCTGAAGCGCCACGGCTCCGAACGGCAGGAGGGCGCGGCGGTTGCGCGAGATCGACTTGGCGCCCTCCATCTTCGAAGGCTTCATCGAGGCAACGTTGGCAAGAAACTCGAGCGCTTCCACGGCTTCGATCTGGTAGTCGTGCATCATGTGCAGAGGATAGTCGCGCAACTCCATGTGGAGCTTGGCAATGTTGCGCCAGGTTCCGCCGACAGCATAGAAGGTGCGCCCTTCCCCGCCCTTGAGAACCGCTGCCTTCTTGAGATGCTGGCGGACAATGGTGCGCGCCTTGGAAACGGAGTTTCCGGACACTTCCGCAAGCCTCAGACCGCCAAGCGGCAAGGTCTGTTCGCCCGAATGGGATGCGCCCTTCACATCGACGAGTTCGAGCGAACCGCCGCCAAGGTCGCCGGCTATTCCATCGGGCTCGTAATATCCGGCAATGATGCCCAGGGCCGAGAACCGGGCCTCCTCCTCGCCTGTCAGAACGTAGATCGAGCGGCCGAGGATCGCCTCGGCGTCGGCGATGAACTGGGCGCCGTTCTCCGCCTCACGGGCTGCAGCCGTTGCCATGACATGCATCTCGAACGCACGCGCCTGTTCCGACAGGGCGCGAAACCGCGTGAGCGCGCGCAGGGCGCGTTCGATCGCTGCATCATCCATGCGACCGGTCGCGGCAAGCCCCTTGCCCAGCCCGCAAAGCACCTTTTCGTTGAACAGCACGCTCGGCGCACGGCTCAACCCCTCATAGATGACGAGACGAACGGAATTGGAGCCGATATCGACCACTGAAATCGGATTGATGCCGGGCAATCGCCCTTGAGCTTCAGATTCCACCATGGTCAGGGCACATCACTGTTGGCCGTAAGGTTCATGCGGATTGAGCTTTGACCCAAACCGAAGGGGTTTGGCAAGCGGCAGTGGCGCCTTGTACCAAATTGCCTTTGGATAAAGATACTGAAATGTCCGTCCGGAAGCGCCCGCTTTTCGGATCAGCGGCTGGCCTGCGTGGATTGTGCCACACGGTGTGCGATCAGCTTGGGCGCATTGGACTTGAGGGCCTCGCCGCGGCCCGACAGGCTCGGATTGGTCATGAAGTAGTGCTGCGCGTTGAACGGTTCCTCGTCCGGGCCCGGCTGGATGCGACGCGAGGTTCCGTCGGCGAGAATCTCGTAGCTTTGCTGGTTGTCGATCATGTTGCCGAGCATGATCTGCGAGAGAACCTGCTCATGCACGGTCTTGTTGCTGATCGGCACCAGCGTTTCGACCCTGCGGTCGAGATTGCGCGGCATCAGGTCGGCAGAACCGATATAGACGAGCGCCTTGGGCGTGGGCAGGCCGGCACCGTTGCCGAAGCAGTAGATCCGGCTGTGCTCAAGGAACCTCCCGACAATCGACTTGACCCGAATGCGTTCCGACAGCCCGGCAACCTGCGGCCTGAGGCAGCAGATCCCGCGCACCACCAGGTCGATTTCCACACCGGCGCCGCTCGCACGGTACAGCGCGTCGATGATTTCCGGATCGACCAGCGAATTCATCTTCATCCAGACAGCCGCCGGTCGCCCGGCCTCGGCATGGGCGATCTCGCCCTCGATGTGCTCGAGGATGCGGGCACGCAGGTTGAGCGGAGAGATCGCAAGGCGGCTCAGGCTCTCTGGCTCGCCATACCCGGTGATGAAATTGAACACATGCGCCACGTCGCGGGCGACGACGGGGTCGCAGGTGAAGTAGGACAGGTCAGTGTAGATCTTGGCGGTGACGGGATGGTAATTGCCGGTCCCCAGATGGCAGTAGGAGACAAGACGTCCTTCCTCGCGTCGGACGATCAGCGACATCTTCGCATGGGTCTTGAGCTCGATGAAGCCGAAGACGACCTGCACGCCGGCGCGCTCTAGGTCGCGCGCCCAGCGGATGTTGGCTTCCTCGTCGAACCGCGCCTTGAGTTCGACCAGCGCGGTCACTGACTTGCCGGCATCGGCCGCGTCAATCAGCGCACGCACGATGGGGCTGTCATTGGAGGTGCGGTAGAGCGTCTGCTTGATCGCCAGGACCTCAGGGTCGCGCGCGGCCTGGAACAGGAACTGCACCACGGCGTCGAAACTCTCGTAGGGATGGTGGATCACCAGATCCTTCTCCCGGATCGCGGCCAGCGTGTCGCCCGCATGTTCGCGGATGCGCTCGGGGAAACGGGCATTGTAGGGCTCGAACTTGAGGTCGTCGCGCGGCGCCTTGGTGATTTCCGACAGCGTGTTGAGCGCCAGAAGACCCGGCAGGACGGCAACCCGGTTGTCGGGCACGTTGGTTTCATGGACCACGAATTCGCGCAGGCTCTGGGGCAGTTCGGAATCGAACTCGATGCGGATCACCGAACCGCGGCGCCGGCGCTTGAGAGCGCTTTCGAACAGGCGCACAAGGTCTTCGGCCTCTTCCTCGACCTCGATGTCGGAATCGCGGATGATCCGGAAGGTCCCAGACCCGCGGACTTCGTAGCCGGGATAGAGCGAGGAAATGAAGAGGCTGACCACATCCTCGAGCGTGATGAAGCGGATCGCGCCGTCGCGATCAGGCAGGCGCATGAAACGGTCCAGCGCGACCGGCAGACGAATGAGCGCCGTCATCGGTTCGTTGGCAGACTTGGACGCCAGTTGAAGGCAGATCGAGAAGCCGAGATTGGGAATGAACGGGAACGGATGGGCCGGATCGATCGACAGCGGCGTCAGCACCGGAAAGATCGACTGAAGGAATTCGTCCTCGAGCCATGCCATGTCGTCGCCATCCAGTCCCGATGGCCGGACGATGTGGATGTTCTCGCTCGCCAGATGCTGCTGCAGGATTGCAAGCGAGGCCTGCTGCTCAAGTTGCAGGCCGTCGATCTCTTCGAGGATCTGATCGAGTTGCTCTGCCGGAGACAACCCGTCAGGCGAGCGGTTGGTGATGCCCTCGCGCACCTGACCCTCAAGGCCGGCCACGCGGACCATGAAGAACTCGTCCAGGTTGGCGGCCGAGATCGACAGGAAGCGCACGCGCTCGAGCAGTGGATGGGTTGCGTTGAGCGTTTCCTCGAGCACACGGCGATTGAACTGAAGCCAGGAAAACTCCCGGTTCACGAAGCGTTCCGGGCTGCTGGACAGATCGGTCCCGGGCGCCATGTCCGTTTCCGGATTGACCCTGAGTTCGCCCACCGCGCCTGCTTCAACCGTATCCATGTCCCGCTCCAGTCACCCTCGTGTTCCCCGCACCGTCTATAGCACAAGAACGAAGGAACTATGACGGTTCAATGTCGGAAACGCCATTGTCCATTCGCGCCAGAGCTTCGGCTGCAAGTGCCCGGTTTATCTTGGTTCCCCGGGCCAGGGCAAGCTTGTCGAGCCGGTCGACAATCACCCGTGCAGCGGCGAGCGACCTCTCCATGCGCGCGACGAGCCAGTGGATGATCCGGTCGTCCACGCTGACCTGGCGGTCTGCAAACAGCTTCACCATCACCTGGGCCAGAAGTTCCTCGTCCGGCTCGCCGATTTCCACCACCGTCGCCGCCTTCAGCCGCGAAGCGAGATCCGGGAGCGCAATCTTCCATCCCGCCGGGAACTGCCGCGCGGTCATGAGCAGGGACGAGCCGTGGGCGCGCACCGAATTGATGAGGTGAAACAGGGCGCTTTCGTCATAGGCGGACCGGTCCACATCCTCGATGAGAACCGGCGCCCGCGCCGCCGCTTCGACGGAGTCATCGGCGGCTGCGGTCAGGTCGACCTGGCGAGCACCGGTCCGTGCGGCCCAGATCGAGGCAAGATGGGACTTCCCCGATCCCGTCGGCCCGGCGAGGATGACCACCGGCGAAGGCCATTCGGGCCACTTGTCGATCATGGTGACCGCAGCGTGGACACTGGGGGAGACGATAAGGTCATCGCGGCTGGTGGCCGGTTCATGGTCGAAGACGAGCGGCAACTGCCGGACTGGTGGCGGCTTGATCATCGTCAGGGCTGCAGGTCATCTGCTTTGGGGCTGCGGTTCTTGTCCTGCGGAGCGGTCGCCGTCAGCCGGTGCCGCCCGTGGTAGAGATCACTGTCGAGGTAGCGTGACAGCGCAAAGCGCACCAGCACGCCCACGGAGGCTGCGGCGGGGACGGCGATCAGCATGCCGACAAAGCCGAACAGGGCACCGAAGGCGAACAGCGCGAACATGAGCCAGACCGGATGCAGTCCGACCGAAGAGCCCACGAGGCGCGGCTGCAGGATGTTGCCTTCGAAGAACTGGCCCAGGAAGAAGACGCCGGCGACGACGCCGATCATGATGAAATCAGGCCAGAACTGAACGACGGCGACGACCAGCGCCAGCACCAGCCCGACCGTCGAGCCGACATAGGGAATGAAGCTGATGAGGCCGGCAAAAAGACCGATCAGCAATCCGAAATTGAGCCCGACCACGGACAGGCCGACCGCATAGAACAGGCCCAGAATGAGACAGACGCTGCCCTGCCCGCGCACGAAACCCGCAATCGCCCCGTCAATCTGACGGGCCAGATCCCGTATGGTCTCGACATTGTCACGCGGGATCCAGCTGTCGACCTTTTCGACCATCCGGTCCCAGTCGAGCAGCAGGTAAAAGGCCACCACCGGGGTGACGACGAACAGCGCTGCGATGTCGAGAAGCGCCATTCCCGAATTCCAGATCTGCTGGAAAATGGTGCCGACAAAGCCGGCCCCCTCCTTCAGCAACGCCGAAAAGCTGTCCTTGACCTGGGCAAGCTGATCGCTGATCCAGGCGGGAAGGATCGTGGTCTCGGAACTCAAAAGCGCCTGCAACTGGCTGATGTAGCCCGGTATCCTGCCGCCCAGATCGGCCGCCTGGGTAACCAGAACCGGAATGATGCCGATCAGCGCGATGGCGAACAAAGCCAGGAAGATGATCAGGATGAGGACAGTCGCCATCAGGCGCGACAAGCCCCTGCGCTCGAACCAGTCCGCCACGGGATCGAGGAAATAGGCAAGCGCCATGCCGGCGATGAAGGGCAGCAGAATGGAGCTGAACACCATCAGGAATGCGATGAACAGGGCCGCCGCGAGAAGCCAGAAGAGGATTTGCGTGCGAAGCGCGCGCCTGTCGATCCGGGTTGTCATTCCTACCTCGCTTGGGCCTGCCGCGCCTTGGGGCCGGCACGGGCCCAGTCTATCCGGCTTCGCCGGTGCTTGCCATATGCCTAAGCCAGCCGACGAGATAGGCGCTCGCCGAAGCAACGGTCAAGCCCGCGACCACATAGATTGTCCAGTCCACCAGACCCGAAAAGTCCGCAAGTCCGGCAAGTTCCGCCATCACCAGCATGACAAGGACGATCTGCATCAGGGTGTTTGCCTTCGAGACGAGGAGCGGCTGCATCTTGACCGGATTGTTCATCAGGCCCGACAGCATCACGGCGGCCACGATCAGCCCGTCGCGTGTCACGGCAAGCAGCACCAGCCACACCGGCAGTGCGCCGAGCCAGCCGAGCATCAGGAACACAGCCACCAGCAGGAACTTGTCGGCGATCGGGTCCAGCCATGTTCCGAGCTCGGATCTCTGGTTGAACTGCCGTGCGATAATGCCGTCGATACCGTCCGACAGTCCGGCCAGCACGAAGAGCACGAATGCGACGAGCATGTATCCGTTGATCATGGCCAGGATGATTGCCGGCACCATGATGAAGCGGGCGACTGTGATGTAATTGGGCAGTGTCATGGTTCAGAGATACTCCCGGCTCCATCGGATATGGCGATGGGATTGCAGCATTCCAAGTGCTGACGACCGGAGCGGATGATCCGCCCTGAGCCCCGGCACATGGCGCAAATGACGAGCGGAGGCAATCGGCCTTTTCGACGGTCAACAGCCATGCGAAAGCCGCTGCCCGATCGCGCCAGGGCGCCTTGTCCACCCCGATCCACATCTTTTGTATCCGAACAGAAGCCCGCCCCGCTTGCAGAGACGGCTGCAACATGCGATCCCCCAGCCCATGTTCCAATCCACGAAAGCTGAGGCGGTGGCGCAATGGCGGATCTGAAGAATGGTCTCACCTATGCCGACGCCGGCGTCGATATCGATGCCGGCAACGAGATGGTCAACCGCATCAAGCCGCTCGTGCGCGCAACCCGCAGACCCGGCGCGGACGGCGAGATCGGCGGCTTCGGCGGATTGTTCGACCTGAAGGCCGCCGGCTTCACCGATCCGGTACTTGTGGCGGCCAATGACGGCGTCGGAACCAAGCTGAAGGTGGCGATCGAAAGCGGAATTCACGACACCGTCGGCATCGACCTGGTGGCCATGTGCGTCAACGATCTTGTTGTCCAGGGCGCCGAGCCGCTCTTCTTTCTCGACTACTTCGCCACGGGCAAGCTCGATCCGGAACAGGGCGCCGCCATCGTCGGGGGCATTGCCAGAGGCTGCACGGAATCGGGCTGCGCCCTGATCGGCGGAGAGACGGCAGAGATGCCTGGCATGTACCGCGACGGCGACTACGACCTTGCGGGCTTTGCGGTCGGTGCGGCCGAGCGCGGACAGTTGCTGCCTTCGGGCACTCTCGAAGAGGGCGACGTGGTGTTGGGACTTGCCTCGTCGGGCGTCCATTCCAACGGCTATTCGCTGGTCCGTCGGATCGTTGAGATGAGCGGGACCGGTTACGACGCCCCCGCCCCGTTCGACGACACGCAAAGCCTCGGCGCGGCGCTGATGACGCCGACCCGGATCTATGTGAAATCGCTCCTGTCCGCGATCCGGACCACCGGCGCGATCAAGGCGCTCGCGCACATCACCGGCGGCGGTTTTCCGGAAAACCTGCCGCGCGTGCTGCCCAAAGGCCTCGCCGCGGAGATCGACCTGGACGCGATGTCACCTCCCCCGGTGTTCTCCTGGCTCGCCAGGACCGGCGGCGTGGCTCCGGAGGAGATGCTGCGAACCTTCAATTGCGGCGTCGGAATGGTCGTCGTGGCCAAGACTGACGAGGCCGAGGCGCTCATCGACGTTCTCGCTCAGGCGGGTGAAACGGTGGTCCGTCTCGGACGCCTGGTCGAACGCGGCGAAGATATGCCCGGCGTTGTCTACCAGGGCGCCCTCAAGCTGTGAGCGCAGCCGCAAAGATACCGGTGGCGATCCTGATATCGGGGCGCGGGTCCAACATGGGCGCGCTGATCGCGGCATCGCTCGACGACAGCTATCCCGCGCGGATCGTCAGCGTGATCTCGGACAAGGCGGATGCGGCGGGCCTCGAACATGCCCGCGGGTTCGGGATTGCCGCCAAGGCGATCGTACGGGCGGATTTCAACAGCAAGGAAGCCCACGAACGGGCGGTCCGCGAGCAGATCGAGGCATCCGGCGCGCAGTATGTCGCGCTCGCGGGCTACATGCGGCTTCTCTCGGCAGAGTTCGTTCGCGCCTATGAAGGCCGCATGATCAATATTCATCCATCGTTGCTGCCGGCCTTCCCGGGCCTTGCGACCCACGAGCGGGCGCTTGCCGCAGGTTGCCGCGTACACGGCTGCAGCGTGCACTTCGTCACCGAAGGAATGGACGAAGGCCCGATCATCGAGCAGGAAGCCGTTCGGGTCGCCCTTGACGACACGGCCGACACCCTGGCGGCCCGTGTCCTTGAAGCCGAACACCGGATCTATCCGAAGGCGCTCGCGATGCTGGTCCGCGGAGAGGTGCGGATGACCGGCGACGGCAGAAGCCAGTTCAAGCTGTGAAGCCGGCGGCCATCGTCGGAATGGCTTTTGCCCTTTGAAACAAAGACTTTGACAACCGGAGAACGGTTCGTATCCTGATCGCGGCGGGATCGGGAACATTTGTGCGCATCGGAAGTTCCAAGGTTACCGCAGGCATCGCCCGTCCGCGCCGAGCCATTGCAGGGCATTGCATTTACGATAAGGAATTTCATCGGAGCCGGAGATGTTTTCGCTTAACGGATTGCTTGGGAAAGTCATCAAGAGGGGGCGCTTGACCCTGGTCGACGCCAAGGGCGAGACCCATCGTTTCGGTGGAACCGCGCCCGGCCCGGAAGTCGCCATCCGCTTTACCGATCCGTCCGTGGCACGGCGAATATTGCTCAACCCCGAGCTCAATGCCGCCGAAGCCTACATGGATGGCGGCCTCGTGGTGGACGAAGGCTCGATCCACGATCTCGTCCGGCTGTTTTTTGCCAACAAGCGCGATTTCGACCTTTCGCCGAGCCAGATCTTCTGGCGCGGGCTGGCCCGCGGGTTCCGGCGTTTTCAGCAGAACAACGTCATCACCCGCGCCCGGTCGAATGTGAAGGCGCATTACGACATCGGCGAAGACATCTACCGGCTGTTTCTCGACGACGACATGCAATATTCCTGCGCCTACTTTCCCACCGGCGAGGAAACGCTCGAGGACGCGCAGACCCAGAAGAAGCGCCATATCGCGGCCAAGCTCTGCCTCAGGGACGGTCAGCGCCTGCTCGACATCGGCTGCGGCTGGGGCGGCCTCGGGCTCTATCTTGCCCATGTGGCCGATATCGAGGTGGTGGGCGTCACGCTTTCGGAGCGGCAACTGGCCGTCGCCCGGCGCCGTGCAGAGATCCTCGGGGTCAGCGACCGGGTCCGCTTCGAGCTGATCGACTATCGCGAAGTCCGCGAGAAATTCGACCGCGTGGTTTCGGTCGGCATGCTCGAACATGTGGGCGCACCTCATCTGGCGTCCTACTTTCTCAATGTCCGCGACCGCCTTCAACCGGACGGCCTGGCGCTGATCCACTCGATCTCGAGCAAGGCGCCTCCGGGCGTGACCGGCCCGTTTCTGCGCAAGCATATTTTCCCAGGCGGTTACGCCCCTTCGCTTTCGGAAATCGTCGCCGCGATCGAACTTTCAGGTCTGTGGAGCCTCGATTGCGAGATCTGGCGCTGCCATTACGGCCATACGCTGAGGCATTGGCGGGAACGGTTCCTGGCAAACCGGGACCGGGCGGCCGAGGTGATGGACGAGCGGTTCTGCCGGATGTGGGAACTCTATCTGTCGATGTGCGAATGCGTCTTCATGCAGGGCGCAAGCAATGTCGTGCAGGTGCAACTCGGCCGGGAGCGCGACTCGGCCCCGCTGACGCGCGACTATATCGCTCCCGAAAAGGACAGGATTGCGGCTCGGGAAGCCGAGTTCCTCGAACGCGTGGTGGCCAGCGCCAAGCAGGCGCTCGGGGAGTAGGCAGATCTTGGCAAGACAAGAAAAGCCCGACCCCAAGAGGGCCGGGCTTTTCTCAAAAATCTGATGCCGTTGCCAGAAGTGGTCAGGCAAGCTCCGGCGTGATGCTCAGGGTGCCGGATGTGGCGTGCGAATAGGGGCAGACCTTGTGACCGCCGGCGATCAGGTCTTCGGCCACGTCCTTCTCGATCCCCGGCAGGTCCACCTTGATCTTGACGTCGAGGCCGAACCCCGTGTCCTCGCGCGGACCGATGCCGACGGTGACTGTGACATTGGCTTCGTCGGGCACCTTCACCTTCTTCTGCCCGGCGTAGAACTTGAGCGCGCCCAGGAAGCAGGCAGCGTAGCCGGTGGCGAACAATTGCTCCGGGTTCACGCCGCCGCCAGGGCCGCCCATTTCCTTGGGAACCGCGAGGTTCACGTCGAGGGCGCCATCGTGGGTCTTGGAATGGCCGTCGCGGCCCCCGGTTGCGGTGGCGGAAGCGCTGTAGACAACTTTGGTCGGCATGATAAATTCCTTTTTGCACGATTTAATCGTACACGATATATATAGTTCGAACCGAGGCCTTGCAAGGGGTCATCCCGGCGAGCGAATGCCTCAAGGGCCCAGAACCAGATGTCAAACGAGGAGAATGCACGGATGTCCGATGCAGTTTTGCCCGACAGTTTCAGCCTCCGGCCGGAGTCGATGCTTTGCTTCGATCTTTATGCCACTCACCATGCTGTCGGGCAGGTCTATCAGCCGCTGCTCTCCGAATTCGGCCTGACCTATCCCCAGTATCTGGTGATGATCGTGCTGTGGGAAAGTGACGGAAGCACCGTCAACGCGCTGGGTGCGAGGCTCGATCTCGCCTCATCCACCCTGACCCCTCTGATCAAGCGGCTTGAGGCCCAGGGCCTTGTGGTGCGCAACCGCGACACCGAGGATGAACGCAGGGTTCGTGTCCGGCTGACGGCGGAAGGACGCACGCTGAAGCAACGAACCGCACATGTCCCGTCCTGCGTCGCGAAAGCGTTCGGGCTGAGCGTCGATGATTTTGTCAGACTTCACGAGATGCTGGGCAAGTTGCGCGCAGCGATCAAGAACCGTCAGCGGACACCCGTCGGCGCGACCGACTGACAGCTGGTGTCGGCGCATCCCTGCGCTGCCGTCGTCAGCGCCGGGGAAGACCGGCTCTCGATCACCGGGGTCGCAAAGCATGCGCTTTGCCTGCAGAAGACTTTAGTCCGATGCGACCAAGTGGACCGTGTTTCAGTCCTTCCTGACCCACACCTTCGTATCGTGGAAGGCAGCACCGCCATAGGGTGCGCAGGCATCGGCGCTCGTGAGCACATTGATGCCCTCCCCGCCTTCGAACGCCGAATTCGGCCAGAGCCCTTCGTGGATCACAACACCGGACCGCTGACCCGGATCGAGCCGCGCAGGCATGGACACTTCGCCGCGTGCATTGCCGAGCGTCACCCGGTCGCCATCGGCGATACCAAGCCGGGCCGCGTCCCCTGGGTGCATCAGCAGTTCCGGGCGCTTTTCCTTCGCCTTGGACGACGGCGTCTCGGCGAAGCTCGAATTGAGGAACGAACGCGATGGCGACGTCGCAAGCCGGAACGGATGGTCGGTGTCCGCGCTTTCGATCAGTTCGACATGATCGGGGAAGACCGGAAGCCGGTCGTGCGGGCCCTGCGGCCCCATCCGCTTTGGCGGCTTGTTGGCGGCGGGCGTGGTCGTCCATTCCGGCCGGAAACGGAATTTTCCGTCCCGGTGGCCAAAACCGCCAAGAAAATGAGAGGTCTCGAAATCGGCCTGCACATCGGCCCATTTGTCGGCCCTGAAGCTTTCGAAATCACCGAGGCCGCGCTTGCCGAGCATGTGGTCGATGTGCGCGCGCGGGCTCATGCCGAAGCCTTCCCGGTCGCTCACGCCGAGACGTTCGCCAAGTCCCTCGATCACATCATGGTTCTGACGCGGTCCCTCCGGTGGATCGACAAGCTTGGGCCCGAGGATGATGTGCTGATGGCCGCCGCCGCGGTAGATGTCGTCATGCTCGAGAAACATCGTGGCCGGCAGCACGACGTCGGCGAATTTGGCGGTGTCGGTCATGAACTGCTCGTGAACCGCAACGAACAGGTCCTCTCGCCTCAACCCCTCGATCACCTTGCGCTGCTCGGGAGCGACATTGGCGGGATTGGTGTTCTGGATCAGCATGGCCGTGACCGGGGGGCCGCCATCGAGCGCCTCCGGATCGCCGGTCAGCACGCGGCCGATCTTCGACTGGTCGAGCCAGCGCACGCCCGGGTCGAAATAGCGCGTCCCCTCGATCAGGGACTTGTCGAGCCTGAAGATGTCGGAGTTGGAGTGAAACGCGCCGCCGCCCTCATGCTGGAAGCTGCCCGTCGCCACCGCGAGCGAGAGTGCCGCGTGCATGTTGACCGCACCGTTGCGCTGACGGGTGAACCCGTAGCCGAGCCGGAAGTAGGTCCTGGGGATCGATCCGACCAGGCGGGCGAACTCCTCGATCTCGGCAGCCGGAACGCCGCAAATCGCTTCGGCCCATTCGGGCGTCCGGGGTTGCAGATGTGATTCAAGACCGGCCGGGTCGTCACTGAATTTGTTGAGATAATCCTGATCGGCAAGATTGTCGCGGAAAAGCACATGCATGACCGCGCAGGCAAAAGCGCCGTCGGTGCCCGGCTTGAGGACGATCTTGAGGTCGGCCTGCTTCATGGTCGGGTTGTCGTAGATGTCGATGACGACGATCTTCGCGCCCCGCTCCCGGCGGGCGCGTGTGGCGTGGGTCATCACATTGACCTGGGTCGAAACCGCGTTGGTGCCCCAGATCACCACGCAATCGGACTTCGCCATCTCGCGCGGGTCCGGACCGCGCAATGCGCCCGCCCCCATCGCAAACCCGGTCCACGCGAGATTGGTGCAAAAGCTGCCGAAATGGTTGGAATAGCGCTTGGCGTGGCGCAGGCGGTTGATGCCGTCGCGCTGCACCAGACCCATCGTCCCGGCATAGAAATTCGGCCACACCGTTTCCGAGCCGAACTCGGCCTCGGCCTTGAGGAACTTCTCCGCAATCACATCGAGTGCGGCATCGAAGCTTGCCTCCTTCCACTGGCCCTCCCCCTTGCCGCCGGCCCGGATGAGCGGCTTGAGCAGGCGGTCGGGATGGTGGATGCGCTCGGCATAGCGGGCGACCTTGGCGCAGATCACGCCGGCCGTGTAGCTGTTTTCGGGGTCGCCGCGCACCCGGCCGATGCGGCTGTTCGACAGCAATTCGACATCAAGCGCACAGGTCGAGGGACAATCGTGCGGACAGGCCGAATGGCCGATGGCAACCGAAGTCTTCGGTGCGGCGGAGGCGGAATCAATGGGGGTCGCGTCGTTCATGCTTTCCCTATATTGGAAAGCCGCGCGCGGCGCCACGGCGTCAGCTGGAAAGCGGATCAATTCAGGTTACATCAGGCAGGCCAATGAACTATCGTCACAGCTATCATGCGGGCAATTTTGCCGACGTGCTCAAGCATGCGGTGCTGGCGCAGATCATTGCCTACCTCAAGCGCAAGGACGCTGCCTTCAGGGTGATCGACACCCATGCCGGTATCGGGGTCTACGACCTGTCATCGGCCGAAGCCCAAAAGACCGGGGAATGGCTTGGCGGCATCGGCAAACTGGCTGGCGCAAATCTGTCCGACACGCTCATACAGTTTCTTGAGCCCTGGCTTGACGCTGTAAGCGGTCTCAACGCGGAAGCCGGGGCCAAAAATGCCGTTCATCTGTATCCGGGCTCGCCGAAGCTTGCCCGGATGCTCATGCGCAAGCAGGACCGGCTGTCGGCCCTTGAGCTGCACCCCGAGGACGCCGCCACGCTCAGATCCGTGTTCGATGGCGACTTCCAGGTTCGCGTCACCGAACTCGACGGCTGGCTGGCGCTTGGCGCCCACCTTCCGCCCAAGGAAAAGCGCGGGCTCGTGCTCATCGACCCCCCGTTTGAACAGGACGGCGAATTCGACAGGCTGGTCGACGGGCTGGCGCGGGCCACGCGCCGCTTCGCAGGCGGCACCTACATGCTCTGGCATCCGATCAAGGCCGACAGTCCCCTGGCTGCCTTCGACAAGAAGCTCGTGGCACTTGGACGACCGCGAACCCTCATCGTCCGGCTTCTTGTCCGCGACAACAAGACCGCTCCCGGCCTCAACGGTTCCGGCCTGGTGATCGTCAATCCGCCATTTACGCTCGAGGCCGAACTCAAGGCAGTCCTGCCGGAGCTTACGGCGCTGTTGGCGACGGCGCCCGGCTCCGGTTTCGAGGTCAAAATGCTTGTCGGAGAAAACTGACCGGGATACGCCGAGCTTCGCATATGTCTAGATGCCGCGGTCGACGGGCCGCCTTGGAAGCGCATAACGGCCCCGCCCGGTCTTGATCAGCTTGCCCGATCTGGCAAGTGACGACAGCGCGCGGTAGGTCGCCTCGTGCGAAAGCCCGATCAATGATGCGAGGCCCTTTATGTCTGAACGGAGAAACCCCTCGGCGATGGCCGCGAAGACGCGGGCCCGGGCGTCACGGATGGCCAAAATCTCGAGCCTTCGCCGACCGTCCTGGATCTGCCCGGCAAAGCGTGCCGAAACGGCGAGCGCAAAATCCGGATCGTTGCGCATCTGATCCAGAACCGCAGCCTTGCTTATCGAGACAAGCTGTGTCGTTTCGGTCGCGACCACGTCGCAGTGATAGGCCGGCGAGAACAGGGCTGCCTCGCAGAGTGTTTCGCCGGGCTGCGCGCGATGGATGACGATCTCGTCGCCCAATTCGGTGTATCTGACCAGGCTGATGCTTCCGCTCTCCAGAAAATAGACGGCGTCGGCCCGATCGTCGCGCCGGGCAATGATCGTGCCGCGCTCCACCAGTCTTCCTGAAAGCGCGGACGACGGCAGGAGATGAAAAGGGCTCGGCAACATTTGGGCACAATATGATTGAAATCATATAAGGACAACGGGAAGCCATCTAGTGTCCGGCTTCCCCAGGAGACAGACATGATGAAACCTGAAAATGCCCGCCCCCGTAACCATGTGAAGCTGATCGTGGCCGGTGGTCTGCTGGCCGTTCTTGCGATCGGCTACTTTGTGCTTGCCGGGCCGCATGCCTCGGAGGTTTCCCCGAATGCGCACACGGCGCATTCGGACCGGATGTCACCTCGTGAACCGGGACAATCGGCCTTTGCGACGATCGCGGAAATCGTGGCGCTGCTCGACGCAGACCCGCAGACGGACTGGACCAAGGTCGACATCGGCGCGCTGCGGGAGCACCTGGTCGACATGGACCGGCTGACGCTTGGCGCCACGGCCAGCGCGACGATCGTCGACAACACGGCAAGCTACCGGATTACCGGGTCCGGCGATGTGCTGCGCGCCATCCAGGCGATGGTGCCTGCCCACGGACGGGAACTGGACAGTCTCGATGGATGGCAGGTCAGCACCGAAACCACAAGCGACGGCGCGGTACTTGCGGTCACCGTGGAAGACCCGTCTGAAATCGAGCGTATCCGGGCACTGGGCTTTTTCGGCCTCATGACCATCGGGTCGCACCATCAGCCGCATCACCTGGCAATGGCGAGAGGCACGATGAGCGGGCACTGAGACGCGGCCAACGGGAACCGCATCGGCCGGGGCCGGACCATTCGCGCGGACCGACGGCCTTTCGGCCTTGCCGAAACACCGTCACAGGTCCTATACCGTGACTCGTTGTCGATGGAGAGCCGGTCATGACCATCAAAAGCCTGTTTCTGGCCCTTGGCCTTGTGATCGCGGGATTTGCGACGCCAGCGTCCGCATTCAGCGGCGGAAGTTTCCCGTCATGCGATGCACCGCAGGTGCTCGATTACATCCAGAAGCGTTTTGACTGGACCGACCGGGTGCTGCTCCAGCGCGGCCTCGCGATCGAGCACATTGAGCGCCCGCACCTCAACAGAAGCACCTATGGCAACGAGTACTGGTCGATCCCCCGGCTCTACTGCCACGGCACCGCACACATGAACGACGGGCACAAGCGCAAGATCTGGTGGCTGATCGAGGGTGGCCAGGGCTTTGCCGGACTGCGGGACAATCTCGAGTTCTGCGTCGCCGGTCTCGATCCGCTCAAGGTGCATGGCGCCTGGTGCCGGTCGGTGCGCTGAGCCAAATCATGGCAGAAACCGGCGGTATGGCGACATTGGCGGCAGCGGCCGTCTTGATGCTGGTGTCCGCCTGCTCCGATGAACCCGGCTCGGTCTCGGATACGGAGACCAGGACCGTTTCCGTCTCGCAAGCCAATGCGGCAGAAGTGCCGATCGGCAGCGGTTTCGATTTCTACGTGCTTGCGCTGTCCTGGTCCCCGGCCTACTGCATCGTCGAGGGCGATCGGGCGAACCGGCAGCAATGCGCGCCGGACCGCGATCTCGCATTCGTCGTCCACGGGCTCTGGCCGCAGTTTAAAACCGGTTACCCGGAATACTGCCCCTCGCGCCAGCCCGAGCGGGTCCCTACTCAGCTCGGCAACACCTATCTCGACGTCCTGCCCAGCATGGGATTGATCGGCCATCAGTGGCGCAAGCACGGGGCCTGCTCGGGCCTGACCCAGAAGGACTATTTCGATCTCACGCGCGCCGCACGCCAAAGGATCGTCATTCCGGATGATTT
Organism: Hoeflea sp.; assembly: GCA_965233445.1. GTDB lineage: Bacteria > Pseudomonadota > Alphaproteobacteria > Rhizobiales > Rhizobiaceae > Hoeflea. Next base: position 2,120,949 of record OZ247491.1, on the reverse strand, counting down.
TGCGCCGGCAAACCTGCCAGGCGAAATCGGCGCGGCGGAGGCTGAAGACGCCTTTGTCGCAGTCAATCCCGGTCTGAGCCGGGAGGGAATCGCGGTCAGGTGCGAGCGCGGCATGCTGCGCGAGATCCGGATCTGCCTTTCGACGACCCTGGGCTTTCGCGATTGCCCCGAGGTCGACCGGAACGGCTGCACGCGGACCGGTCTCGACATTCCCGAACCCGGCTGACCCCGAAGCGCTGGAATTCTGTTTTCAACCCCACGAAAGACATCTGCCATGAAGATCCTATATTCGCCCGCTTCCCCCTATTCGGCCAAGGTGCGCATGGGCGCCCATCTCGCCGGGCTGGACGCCGAAGCCGTCCTGACCGACACCAACGCAGCGCCGGCCGAGCTGGTCGACAACAATCCCCTTGGCAAGATCCCGACGCTGGTCACCGGCGATGGGCAGGCGATCTTCGACAGCCGCGCGATCATGCAATATCTCGACCGCTCGGGCTCGAAGCGGCTCTACCCGCGCAATGCAGCCAAGCGCACGGAAGCCGAAGTGTTGGAGGCGCTGTGCGACGGCATCTGCGACTGCCTGCTGGCAATCATGTATGAACGCCGCTTTCGACCGGAAGAGATCGTTCATCAGCCCTGGGTCGACAAGCAGTGGGCCAAGGCCACCCGCGCACTCGATTATCTCGAAGGCAACCTTCCGCGACTGCCGAAGACACCCAACGGCGGCCATCTGGCCCTGGCCGCAATGCTGGGCTACCTGGCCTTGCGGTTTCCCGGTCAGTGGGAACGCGGACGCCCGAAACTCAAGCGCTGGAACGTGAAATTTGGCGCAAACTTCCCCGAACTCGACGCGATGCGGCCCAAGGCGTGACGCTGCGTCCGGACAAGCAGACCGGGATGAACCATGTGTTCGCCGCGGTACGGTATTCCATCGGCGGCGTGCGCAGGCTCTGGCTGGAAACTGCCTTCCGGCATGAAACCACGGCTTTCGCAGGCCTGATTGCGGTGTTCGCCATGGCGAAAGCGCCTTTGTGGGGCTATGTCGGCGCTTCCCTGCTCTATCTGGTCACGATTTCGATCGAGGCGCTTAACACGGCGGTCGAGGAAATGACGGATCACGCCTCGCCCGAGTATTCCAAGATGGCCGAACACGCCAAGGATCTCGGCTCGTTCGCGGTGTTCTGCCTTCTAACATCCAACGGGATTTGGGCGGCCTACGTGCTGTCGACCGCACTGGGCTGGGTTTAGACCCAGACCCGGTTTAGCCTTTTCCGGACACCGAAAGGCCCGGACGGTTTCCCGTCCGGGCCTTTCGCGAATTCCAATCCGGATGGGCGGATCAGAACTTCATGCCGATACCCAGACGCACCGAGTGATCGTCAAAGCCGGACGACACGTTGGCACCGCCGATGTTGTAGTTCTGCGACTGATAGTCGGAGTAACGATACTCGATCCGGGTGGTGATGGTGTCGGTGACGAATGCTTCCGCACCGGCGCCGGCGGTCCAGCCCACGTGGGTGTTGCTGTCCGACCCGGCCGCCGTCGAGACTTCGGCATTGGTGGCCGCGATACCGCCGGTGGCGTAGATCAGGAACGGGTTGATGTCATAGCCCAGCCGTGCACGCAGCGAGCCGTTGATGCCCTGCTCCGCCGTCACGCCGCCAACCGTCGCATCGGCGCCCGAATAGCCCAGGTCGGCTTCCAGACCATAGACGATCTGGTCGCTCTGCCAGTTGTAGCCGCCGTACACGCCACCGCCGAACGCATCTGCGCCCTGGCCGGGAAGCGCGCTGAATTCGCCCCACTGGTATTGTCCGTAACCACCGACGTATCCGCCCGTCCAGACGTAGGTCTGTGGCGCAACGTCTGCAATCGGCGCTTCGGGAGGCTGTTCCAGGATGGCGTCCGCTGCCAGCACGGGGGTGGCGAGCGGCACGGAGAGAGCTGCGGCCAGCAGTGCCAGTTTACGAATACGCATGTGTTACTCCTTGATTTGGATCTTTTCCGATTGCCGGCCGATAACCGGTGGTCATCGGCAGAATGCGGGAAAGCTGATTTCGTTCCCCCAACGCTTGCAAAGATGGCGTTCGATTGCGGCGGCGCAGCAGCGGGATTGTGAAAACACAGCGGCGGAAACATGGCGGCCCAAGCTGTTGCCATAAAGCCACATTTTTCGCTCGGGCCGGCACTTGTTCCATTGCGCCAGACTCATTCAGACCTATATGAAACCGGAAATCCTTCCATCCAAAGAGCGTTGTTTCCCGGCATGTTGAGCATACTGACCCTGATAGCGGGCCTCGTCGTCCTTGTGTTTGCGGGGGACTATCTGGTCAGGGGTGCCGTGGCGCTCGCCGAAAAACTGTCAATCGATCCGTTGATCATCGGATTAACGATTGTGGCGTTCGGAACCTCTGCGCCCGAATTGTTCGTCTCGCTTCAGGCCGCCTATGATGGCGTGTCGGGAATCGCAATCGGCAACGTGGTCGGCTCAAACATAGCCAATGTGCTTCTTGTTCTGGGCGCACCGGCCTTGCTCATGGCCATTCACTGTCGCGAGGACGGCATCGGAATTTCACTGGCGGTCATGGTGGTCATGACGCTGGTGCTGATGGCGATGATGTCGGCGGGCAACGGGTTGAGCCGGCTCGACGGACTGGCGCTCCTCGCCATCATTGCGCTCTACCTGGGCTGGCAGATCAATGCCGCGCGCCATTGCGGGCCAGTCGAGATGCACGACTACCATGACGAAGTCGCCAATCTTCCGCAGGAAAACTGGAAGACATGGACCTTCATCATCGGCGGCATGGTCGGCCTTCCGCTCGGCGCATGGCTGACGGTGGACGGCGCCTCGCAGATCGCCCGGATGCTTGGGGCCAGCGAGACGGCGATCGGCCTGACGATCGTGGCGATCGGAACCTTGCTGCCGGAGCTGGTGACATCGGTGATGGCTGCCTGGCGCAAATCAGCCGCCGTCGCGATCGGAAACGTCGTTGGATCGAACATCTTCAACATCGGGCTCATTCTAGGCGGGACCGCGGTCATTCTGCCGCTGGATGTCGATGAGCGCATCATCAATATCGACATGTGGGTCATGCTCGCCGTCAGCTTGCTGGTGGTGGGTCTCGCGCACTGGAGCATCCCCATCAAAAAGCTGGGTGGAACTGCTATGCTTGCCGCGTTTGCCGCCTATATCCTGTCTGTATTCTGATCCGCCGCATGCCGCTCGCGCCCCAAGCGCGTGCTGAAGCGCCGGATCCTTTCAGACACCGGGATATCGATGAGCGACAGCAGCAAAATCGCACTTGTTACAGGTTCCGCACGCCGCATCGGCCGGGCAATGGCCATGGATCTGGCCGCCCACGGCTTCAAGGTGGCCATCCATGCCAGCAGTTCGGTCGAGGACGCGGGGAAGACCGCCCGGGACATTCGCGACAGTGGCGGCACCGCAGCTGTCTTCGTCGCCGATCTCACCGACATCGAACAGATCCGCGGGCTTCATGCCGAGGTCACCGCCGAACTCGGTTCGCCCGATCTGATCGTCAACAACGCCTCGGTGTTCAAGAGCGACGACGTCCGGCAATTCGACACCGACCTGTTCGACCTTCATTTCGCCCTCCATGTGAAGGCGCCGTCAGTGCTTGCCGAGGCGATGGCCAACGGGCTTCCCGAGGACCGGACGGGGCTGATCGTCAACATGATCGACCAGCGTGTGTGGAAACTCACACCCAAGTTCTTCAGTTACACCTTGTCCAAATCGGCGCTCTGGACTGCGACCCAGACGCTCGCCCAGGCACTGGCCCCGCGTATCCGGGTCAATGCAATCGGACCCGGACCAACGCTCGCCAACGAGCGGCAGAAGTCGGATGATTTCGACAGGCAGGCGCAGGCTGTGCTGCTCAAACGCGGCCCGGACCTGTCCGAGTTCGGTGCGACCCTGCGCTATCTTTATGAAAACCGCTCGATCACCGGGCAGATGATCGCGCTCGATGGCGGCCAGCATCTCGCCTGGGAAACGCCCGACGTAAACGGCGTGAGCGAATGACGGTGGCGTATGGCCGTATCGGAGGCTCGCCGGCATGCCCCGTAGTTTTCCCTAAGCTAATATTATCGTTAGATCTTTTCGCGAACCATTAAGCGCTGATTTACCAATTTCTCTCTAATCTGGTTCGATAGAACATACTTGCTTAAAGGCGCCCCAGTGGTCGCAGCTTCACGAGTACCAGAGTTCCAATGACGAGTATCACGACCAATCTAGCCGCCATGTCAGCGCTGAAAACGCTGCGTTCCATCAATTCTCAAATGGAAACCGTGCAATCGAACATTTCGACCGGTTACCGGGTCGACACCGCGGCGGACAATGCCGCCTACTGGTCGATTGCGACAACGATGCGCTCGGACAATCGGGCACTCTCGGCAGTCGAAGACGCCATGGCGCTGGGGGCGGCCAAGCTTGATACGGCCTACACCGGAATGGACGCGGCGATCGAGGTGATGGACGAGGTCAAGGCGAAGCTGCTGGTGGCGCGCGAACCCGGCGTCGACAAGACCAAGGTCAACAAGGAACTCACCGAGCTCAAGAGCCAGCTGCGTTCCATCGTCGATTCCTCCAGCTTCAATGGGGAAAACTGGCTGGAGTGGAACACCGGGGCGGATTCGGCTGACAAGCAGATGGTGGGCTCGTTCACGCGCGACGCGAATGGGCTGATTTCATTGGGAACGATCACCTACGACATTACCACCGGTATGGGCCTCACCGGCATCAACTACCTCGTCGACAATGGCGGACAGGGCGAGTACGGGGTCCTGACCAGCGATGCCTTCGCCACGTCGGTTGGCGCCGGCGCCGCCTATGTTCTGTTCAAGGGCGCGACAAATCCTGCAAGTACCGTGGAAATGGTACTTACCAGTTCGACAACCTCGGTGGAGGTCGAGGACATGGTCAAGACGGTGGACGCGATGCTTCAGCGCATGACCGACGTTGCTTCAAACCTGGGTGCGCTCAAGTCCCGCATCGACATGCAAAGCGATTTCGTGAGCAAGCTGAGAGATTCGATCGAATCCGGTGTCGGCCGCCTTGTCGACGCGGACATGAACGAGGCCTCAACGCGGATGAAGGCGCTGCAAACCCAGCAGCAACTGGGCATTCAGGCGCTCTCGATCGCAAACAACAGCTCGCAGAGCATCATGCAGCTGTTCAACTGACGCCGTTCCGGCACCCCTCCCGCGATACCGGGTGGGACCGCGCGCCTCGTCGTGCCGCCCTCCTTGATAAGTGCCGTCATTGACGCCAGATGACTTCAGCCTGCCTCCACGCTTGCACCCGGAGGCACTCAAGCTGATAAGATCGCGCAATGACTCGCACTCCCGTTCCTTCGCCCGCCTCGCCCCAAAAATCCTCCAAGGCCGAAACTGCGGCCGATGGCGGCGTCATCTATGACGAGACCGAGTCCGACGAAGAGGATGATGCGGCCGATGAAGTGTCTCCCTCGTCGGTCGCGATCGCCGATGTCGCGGGCATCGAATGGAACGAAAGCCCGATTGCCACGCCCGGCCTGAAGGGCGCCGAGGTGATCCAGGCCTTCGTCAAGCATCTGCCCTATCAGCCCGGCGTCTACCGGATGATGAACGAGGCCGGCGACGTTCTGTATGTCGGAAAGGCGCGCAGCCTCAAGAAGCGGGTGACGAACTACGCGCAGGGCCGCGGGCATTCCAACCGCATCACGCGGATGATCGCCCAGACAGCGAACATGGAATTCGTCACCACGCGCACGGAAACCGAGGCGCTGCTGCTCGAGGCCAATCTGATCAAGCGGCTGAAGCCCCGCTTCAACGTGCTGATGCGCGACGACAAGTCGTTCCCCTACATCCTGGTGACCGACGACCACGAGGCGCCTGCGATCTTCAAGCATCGCGGCGCGCGCTCGCGAAAGGGCGACTATTTCGGACCCTTCGCCTCGGCCGGCGCGGTCGGACGAACGATCAACGCGCTGCAGAGGGCGTTTCTTCTGCGCACCTGCACCGACAGTGTCTATGACAGCCGCACCCGGCCGTGCCTGCTCTACCAGATCAAGCGCTGCTCCGGCCCCTGCACCGGCGAGATCGACGGAGAGGGCTATGAGCGGCTTGTTGGAGAGGCCAAGGCGTTCCTGTCGGGCAAGAGCCAGGCGGTGAAGTCGCAATTGTCCAAAGCCATGCAGGACGCGTCCGAGGATCTGGATTTCGAACGCGCGGCGGTCTACCGCGACCGGCTTTCCGCGCTCAGTCACGTGCAAAGCCATCAGGGCATCAATCCCCAGACGGTGGAGGAAGCCGATGTCTTCGCCATTCATCACGATGCCGGCATGGCCTGCATTCAGGTGTTCTTCTTCCGCACCGGGCAGAACTGGGGCAACCGGGCCTATTTCCCGAAGGCGGACCCGGCACTGTCGTCGGGCGAGATCCTGGGCGCCTTCATCGGCCAGTTCTACGACGACAAGCCGGCTCCGCGCATGATCCTGGTCTCCGACGATTTCGCCGACCGGCCGTTGCTCGCCGAAGCGCTTTCGGTGCGCAGCGAACGCAAGGTCTCGATCTCCGAACCGCAGCGCGGCGAAAAGCGCGACCTGGTCGAGCATGTCCTTTCCAATGCGCGCGAGGCCCATGGCCGCCATCTGGCCGAAACCGCAAGCCAGGCACGGCTGCTCGAGGGCGTGGCGGAAACCTTCGGCCTGCCCCGTCCGCCGCGGCGGATCGAGGTCTACGACAACTCCCACATCATGGGCACGAATGCGGTCGGCGGCATGATCGTCGCGGGCCCCGAGGGCTTTGCCAAGAACCAGTACCGAAAGTTCAACATCAAATCGACCGACATCACCCCGGGCGACGATTTCGGCATGATGCGCGAGGTCATGCAGCGGCGCTTCTCGCGACTGCTCAAGGACCATGGCGACGAAAGCCCCGAAGACACGCAGGACGATGCGGACGGAGCACCCGCATCCGGCATGCCCGCATGGCCGGATCTGGTCCTGATCGACGGCGGCAAGGGCCAAATGAGCGCGGTGCGCAAGATCTTCGAGGAACTCGGTATTTCCGGCAAGGTGACCGCGATCGGCATCGCCAAGGGCATGGACCGCGAGGCGGGCCGGGAACGCTTTTTCATGGAAGGCAAACCCGACTTCACCTTGCCGCCGCGCGATCCGGTGCTCTATTTTGTCCAGCGGCTGCGCGACGAGGCGCATCGTTTCGCCATCGGCTCGCACCGGGCGCGCCGGAAGAAGGAGATGGTGAAGAACCCGCTCGACGAGATCGGCGGAATCGGCCCCGCACGAAAGCGCGCACTGCTGCATCACTTCGGCACCGCCAAGGCGGTTTCACGCGCCGGCGTCGAGGATCTCGTCAATGTCGAAGGCATCTCCGAGGCCATGGCGGAACTGATCTACAACCACTTTCACGACGACAAGCGGTGACCGGAGACAGGAACGCGACCATTTCCGGGGCAAACCGCCGCTATCGCTGTTAGAAAGGTTGACCTGAGAGGCCGCTCCCGCGCATCTTGCGGCAAATCATTGCACAGGGTTTTTCATGGCGTCGCCGGCACTCAACATTCCCAATCTGCTGACCTATGGCAGGATCCTGGCGGTCCCGCTGATTGTGCTGTGCTTTTTCATCGAAGGGCGGCTTCACGGATCGGACTTCGCGCGCTGGTCCGCGCTGGCAATCTTCCTGGTGGCGTCGGTCACGGATTTCCTGGACGGCTACCTCGCACGGGCCTGGGACCAGACCTCGAATATCGGGCGGATGCTCGATCCGATCGCCGACAAGCTTCTGGTCGCCTCGATCCTGTTGCTGGTCGCCGCCGATGGCACCATTGCCGGCTGGTCGATCTGGGCCGCAATCATCATCCTGTGCCGCGAGATCCTCGTCTCGGGCCTGCGCGAATATCTCGCAGCCCTCAAGGTGTCGGTGCCTGTAACCTGGATCGCCAAGTGGAAAACGACCCTGCAGATGGTGGCACTGGGCTTTCTGCTCGCTGGCCCCGCAGGCGACAAGGTGCTTCCCTACACCACCGAAACCGGCATCGGGTTGCTGTGGGCGGCGGCGGTGATTACCATTTACACCGGCTATGATTATTTCCGCGCCGGACTGCGGCACGTGGTGGATGAATGAAAACGCGCATCGTCTATTTCGCCTGGGTGCGGGAGCGCCTCGGCAAGGGCTCGGAAGAGCTTGACCTCCCCGACAGCGTCAAGACTGTCGGCGATCTGATTGCACACCTTTCAACGCTCGGCGAGGAGTATGAGGCGGTGTTCTCGGTTCCCGGCGTGATCCGCGCGGCAATCAACGAGGAACATGCCGACCACGACGAGGCCATCGGGGAGCCGAGGGAAATCGCCCTGTTCCCGCCGATGACCGGGGGCTGAGATGGCAGGGCGCGGCGACAGCGGCGCTGAACCGGCCGCCGGCATCACGGTGCGCATCCAACCGGATGATTTCGACATTGCGGCAGAGATTGCGGCCCTGACCGAAGGTCGCGCGGACATCGGGGCGGTCGTGACGTTCACCGGTCTGTGCCGTGACGAGGACGGCCGGTTGTCGAGCCTCGAACTTGAGCACTATCCCGGCATGGCCGAGCGCGCGATCCGCGACATTGCGGAAAAGGCCGTAAGACGCTTCTCGCTGCTGGGCATCACCGCCATCCATCGCTTCGGCAAGATCGCGCCGGGCGGCAACATCGTGCTGGTGATTGCCGCAGCACCGCACCGGCAGGCCGCCTTCGACGGCGCCGCGTTTCTCATGGATTTTCTCAAGACCGACGCGCCCTTCTGGAAGAAGGAGCACCATGCGGATGGCGGCGCGGGTGAATGGGTCTCCGCCAAGGATGCAGACGACCGGGCGAAAACCCGCTGGAGGAAGGCGGAATGAGTGAAATCCAGTTGGAGGAGAGCTGGAAGGCTGCGCTCAAGCCCGAGTTCGAAAGCCCCTATATGGCCAACCTCAAGGCCTTCCTGAAGGCGCAATATGCAACCGGAAAGGCGATCTTTCCGAAGGGCTCGGAATATTTCCGCGCGCTCGACCTGACGCCGCTCGACCGGGTCAAGGTCGTGATCCTGGGACAGGACCCCTATCACGGCGACGGACAGGCGCACGGCTTGTGTTTTTCGGTCCGTCCCGGTGTCCGGGTGCCGCCGTCTCTCGTCAACATCTACAAGGAGATCGAAAACGATCTCGGGATCAAGCCGCCGCGGCACGGATTTCTCGAACCCTGGGCTCGGCAGGGCGTTCTGCTGCTCAACAGCGTGCTCACCGTCGAGCGCGGCCTTGCCGCCTCCCATCAGGGGCGCGGTTGGGAACGGTTTACCGACCAGGTGATCGGCAAGGTCAACGGGCTCGACCATCCCGTGGTCTTCATGCTCTGGGGGTCCTACGCGCAGAAGAAGGCGTCCTTTGTCGACCGGACGCGGCATCTGGTGCTGACCGCGCCCCACCCCTCACCGCTTTCGGCGCATCGGGGGTTTCTCGGCTGCGGGCATTTCTCCAAGGCCAACGCGTTTTTGGAGAAAAACGGCCTCGACCCCGTCGACTGGAGCCTGCCTGAACGGGGCTGATCGGCCGCTGCTGACATCCTCCGGGAAATCAACCGGCACACCGAATTGCAGATTATCATTTACACCGTCCATTTGAAGGTGAGGACATGACATACAAACCGTCGAAACTTCCGATGTCGGGCCATTGCCGGTGCGGGCAGGTCGGGATCGAGATCACGAAGCCGCCCCTGATCACCGCGGCCTGTCATTGCACCGGCTGCCAGCGCATGAGCAGCAGCGCATTTTCGCTCACCGCGATGATGCCGGCGGATGGCTTCGCCGTCACGGACGGAGAGACTGTCATCGGCGGCCTCAAGGGGCCAAAGCTGCAGCATCACTGCTGTCCGGACTGCATGAGCTGGGTCTTTACCCGTATCGAAGGCATCGACGATTTCGTCAATGTCCGCCCGACGCTGCTTTCAGATCCCTCATGGTTCACACCGTTCATGGAAACCATGACCGCCGAAAAGCTGCCCTGGGCGTCAACTCCGGCCAAGCATAGTTTCAAAGGATTCCCCGCGATGGAGGACTTGCCCGGGCTCATGGCCGAATATGCGGCCGAAGACTGAGGCGAAGACGAAAAAGGCGACCCTGAGGCCGCCTTTTCCTGTCTGGATGCGCAACCGGACCAGCCGGCGCACGTTGGTCCGGCCTCAGCCGACGATTTCGGTGCCGGCGAACCAGTAGGCGATTTCTTCGGCAGCGGTTTCCGGGGCGTCGGAGCCGTGCACGGAGTTTTCGCCGATCGACAGGGCGAACGCCTTGCGGATGGTGCCGTCGGCAGCGTCGGCCGGGTTGGTTGCGCCCATCACTTCGCGGTTCTTGGCGATGGCGTTCTCGCCTTCGAGAACCTGGACGATGGTCGGGCCGGACGACATGAATTCGGTCAGTTCGCCGAAGAAGGGACGTTCCTTGTGCACGGCGTAGAAGCCTTCGGCCTCGCGCAGGCTCATCCACACGCGCTTGGATGCGACAACGCGGAGGCCCGCGTCTTCAAGCATCTTGGTGATGGCGCCGGTGAGGTTGCGCTTGGTCGCGTCAGGCTTGATCATCGAAAATGTGCGTTCAATCGCCATGGGTCTCTTTCCTTGAGCGGTAGCCCGCGAAATGCGGGAAAATCAGGGTGCAAAAATCCGGGCCGGACGGGATCCGGTCCCGGGTTGCGGCCTAAATAGCCGCATGCCCTGTCATCCGCAAGGGGCTGCGGCATCCGCAGGCCGGCGTGCGGCTCCGTGCCGGCCACGATTTGAGGCATGTTCCGCCGGGGTTCACCGTGCGCGTGGCGACTTGGAACAATCCCGATTGCATTGTAGGCTCACTGCATGTCCGACGCGGTGATGGTTTCCGGAGTTGTCACGGTCGCGGTTTTCGGGTTTGCCCCGCAAAACAACGCGATGCTGACGGCTGGGGCCGAGAGAGCCTTCAGGCCGGTGATCGACGGGATGATCCTGAGCATTTGCGGCTGGCTTTCGATGTTCGCGCTGGCGCTCGGCGTGCTTTACCTGTTGCCGCCATGGATGAGCGGCACATCCATGGTGCTGGCGTCGCTGCTCCTGGCGTTGTCCGGCCTGACCCGCTACATGGCCGATCCGGGCAGCCCATGGCAGCAGCAGGCGGGACCGGCGCGCCCCGCCCTTCCGGTTCAGTCTCTCAGGAGCCTCGAAAGCTGGGCCGTCGTCTTTTTTCTCGCCGGATCGGCGCTCAGCGGATCGATGACGCTGGCGTCCGCCTTTGCGGGCCTGGTGCTGCTCACGGCCTCTGGTCTCGGCCTCTGGGCCGCGGCCGGCTGGTCGGGCTGCGCATACCTCACATCCGGCTGGCACCGGCGCCACCTCGACTGGGGGCTGGGGCTGCTGATGTTCATTGCCGCATTAGCGGCGCTGCTCGTCGGCGCCTGAGACCGCGTCAGCCCGCGGCCGGCACCGAACGTGCCAATCCGCCATGCAGCTCCAGGCAGCGTTCGAACCAGTCATGCACCGGATCGCCGGTCTCGAGCAACTTGACGCTCGAGACAACCCGCACCCACTGCAATGCTCCGAAGACGATGTAATCGGCAAACAGCGGCGAGGAACCGCCAATCCAGGGCTGGGATTTCAGCATCACCCGCAACGGGGTGAGTTTTGCGGAGAAACCTTCGATCTGGGCTTGGCGGCGGTCGGCGACCTCTTCGAATGTCATGCCAAGGCGGGTTTCGCGGCTCGGCTTGAAATAGGCCTGATCCTCGGGCGCCAGAAGGTCATGGATCTCGGCGAGCGCGATCACGTTGAGAGCCGGGTGCAGTGTGGATTGCGTCCACGACTCCACGAAACGCGCCAGCGCCTGCCCGCCCTCTCCACCGAACAGGGTTGGCCGTTCGGGATAGGTTTCCTCGAGATAGTCCGCGATCAGAAAGCTGTCGGCAACGACCCTCGACCCGTCGCGGATGACGGGAAGCGTCTTCGACACGCCGTCCTCGACCTTCGGGACATCGGTGAAGCAGACCGGGTTGCGTTCAAAATCGAGCCCCTTGTGGGCGAGCGCCATCACCGCTTTCCAGCAATGCGGGCTGAAGGGACGCGCTTCATCGGCGCCGACAAGTTCGTGCAGGACAATGCTCATGATGGCTCCATTCGTCTGAAAACCCCGTGGTCATGGCGGATCAATTTCCGTTTGTCACCTGACGCTCCTTCAATTTCGCGTCAACCGGGCGCAATTGGCGATTTTTACCGGAGGGCTTGCCCGTGGCGAGATGTTTGATCAAAGTCGCCGCTCTCATCGAACACCCTCAGTCTGCGGAGCCAGCACCCCATGTCCCTGATGAAAAGCGTTGCATGCACGAATCCCGGTGAGCTTGAGATCCGGGAACTCGAACGGCCGTCCCGCGGTGACGGCGAGGTTCGATTGAGGATCAGGCGGGTGGGGATCTGTGGCACCGATTTTCACATCTTCGAGGGAAAGCATCCCTTCCTCGCCTATCCGCGGGTTATGGGCCACGAACTCGCGGCCGAAGTGCTTGAGACAGGACCGGACAGCGACTTCTCCGCCGGTGACCATGTGATCATCAATCCGTATCTGTCGTGCGGATCCTGCAGGGCCTGCCGCAACGGCAAACCGAACTGCTGCACCGCGATCGCGGTCCTGGGCGTGCATCGCGACGGCGGCATGTGCGAAGAGATATGCCTGCCCGAACGCAACCTGGTGGCTTCGGACGGACTGTCGCTCGATGCCTGCGCGACTGTCGAGTTCCTGGCCATCGGCGCCCATGCCGTCAGGCGCGGCAACTTGCTCAAGGGCGAAAAGGTTCTCGTCGCCGGCGCGGGTCCCATCGGGCTGGGCGTAGCGATCTTCGCCCGGCTCGCAGGCGCCGCGGTGTCGATCCTAGATCTCGATCCGGCCCGGCTCGAGGAAGCCTGCGCGATTGCCGGCGGATGCCAGCCGATCCTGGCCGGCGCTGACACCGATGCCGAGGTCAACCGGATCTCCCAAGGCGAAGGGTTCGACGCGGTCTTCGACGCGACAGGCAATCTGGCCTCGATCCAGTCGGGCTTTGCCCGTGTCGCCCACGGCGGTCGCTACGTGCTGGTGAGCGTCGTCAACGAGACCGTGTCCTTCTCGGACCCGGAGTTCCACAAGCGCGAAATGAGCCTGATCGGCAGCCGGAACGCGACCTCCGAGGATTTCCGGACGGTGATCGCGGCGCTCAAATCCGGGGATGTTCCGCTTGACCGGATCATCACGCATCGCACCGATTTCGAGACCGTGACCGCCGACCTGCCCCGCTGGGCCCATGACAAGACCGGTCTGATCAAGGCGATGATCACACTCGACTAGACCTGCTGGGGGAGCAAATGCCGGAGCGGGATCCCTGCCCCGTTGCGTTGCCCGGCGACCACACCGAAGCGGGCGCATGGCGGGATTTGCCGGCAAGTTCGACCGGTTCCGCCATCTGCGCTTGCAAATCGGACGGCTTCCGGCCAAGAAGCCGCCATGCTTACGATTACAGACCTTTCCGCGCGCATCGCCGGCCGACTCCTGATTGACAATGCCTCGCTGGCGCTGCCGGCGGGCGTCAAGGCCGGGCTTGTCGGCCCCAACGGTGCGGGCAAGTCCACCCTGTTCCGGATCATCACCGGCGAGATGGCGAGCGAGACCGGCCATGTCTCGATTCCGAAGAACACCCGGATGGGACAGGTGGCCCAGGAAGCGCCCTCGGAAGAGACCGCGCTGATCGAAATCGTTCTGAGAGCCGATCTCGAACGCAGCAGGCTCCTCAGGGAGGCCGAGACCGCCACCGATCCCAACCGCATCGCCGAAATCCAGACACGGCTGGTCGACATCGATGCGCATTCGGCCGAAGCCCGGGCCGCATCGATCCTGGCCGGACTGGGATTCGACCAGGCAGCGCAGTTGCGGCCCGCCTCAAGCTTCTCGGGCGGCTGGCGGATGCGCGTGGCGCTCGCCTCGGTGCTGTTTGCCGAGCCCGACCTCTTGCTGCTGGACGAGCCGACGAACTATCTCGACCTCGAAGGCACGCTGTGGCTCGAGGACTATATCCGCCGCTATCCGCACACCGTCATCATCATCAGCCATGACCGCGACCTGCTCAACACCGCCGCCAACGCCATCGTGCATCTTGATCAGAAGAAGCTGACCTTCTATCGCGGCGGCTTCGACCAGTTCGAGCGCCAGAAGGCCGAGCGGGACGAACACCAGATGAAGGCGCGTGAAAAGAACCTGGCTGCGCGCAAGCACATGGAGTCCTTTGTCGAACGGTTCCGGGCCAAGGCCTCGAAAGCGCGACAGGCCCAGTCACGTCTCAAGGCCCTGGAGAAGATGGGCACGGTGGACGCGGTCATCGAATCGAGCGTTCGCGGATTCTCGTTTCCGAAACCCGAGCGCGCGGTTGCCTCTCCCATCATCGCCATCGACGGCGGTGCGGTGGGCTACACCCCGGGCTCCCCGGTGCTCAGGAACCTTGATCTCAGGATCGACGCCGACGACCGGATCGCGCTGCTCGGCTCGAACGGAAACGGCAAGTCGACCTTCGCGAAGTTCATCGCCGGCCGGCTCGAGGCGGAGGCCGGACGGTTGCAGCTTGCCCCGCAGCTCAAGGCGGGCTTCTTCGCCCAGCACCAGCTTGACGACCTCAGGCCGAACGAATCGGCCGTGGCCCATGTGCGCGCGCTGATGCCGGATGCGGCCGAGGCCAAGGTCCGCGCCAGGGTTGCGCAGATGGGACTTGGGTCGGAGAAAATGAACACGCCGGCCAAGGATCTTTCGGGTGGCGAGAAGGCGCGGCTGTTGATGGGCCTTGCGACCTTCGATGCGCCCAACCTGATCATTCTCGACGAGCCGACAAACCATCTCGACATCGACAGCCGGGCTGCACTGATCCGGGCGCTCAATGATTTCCCCGGCGCCGTGATTCTGATTTCCCATGACCGCCACCTGATCGAAGCCACCGTCGACCGGCTCTGGATCGTGCGTGACGGTACAGTGACTGCCTTCGATGGTGATCTGGAGGACTACCGCAACGAAGTGGTCGGCACATCGGGACGCGCCAAGAAATCCGGCGACGGCGAAACCGGTTCGAAGGCCGAAAAGCGCAAGCAGGCCGCCGAGCAGCGCGCGAGCCTGGCGCCGATGAAGAAACAGATCAAGGATCTGGAGGCGCAGGTGGCAAGGCTTACAAAACAGGTCCAATCGCTCGACGCGGAGCTTTCGGATCCCGCGCAGTTCGCCGATGCGCCCTACAAGATCGCCCAGAAATCGAAGCAGCGCGCCGAACGCGCGGAGGAACTGGAACGGGCGGAGCAGCAATGGCTGGACCTGACCAGCGAGGTCGAGGAAGCTGAAGCGGCGGAATAGCGCGTCAGGCGCTCTTGCGGAAGGCCAGCGGCGTCTGGCCAACCAAGCCGCGAAACGCGCGTCCGAACTGGCTCACACTGTTGAAACCGCAGGCCTCGGCCACGCTGCTGACAGGAAGCCCGGACGTTGCAAGGATCTTTTTCGCCCTCTCGATGCGTTGCTGGTTCACATACTGGTAGGGCGGCACGCCGAAGCTTGCCTTGAAAGCCCGGGAGAAATGAAATCGGGTCAGCCCGCATACCCCGGCGATCTGGTCGAGACCGATATCGGTCGTGAGATTGTCCTCGATGTAGCTCTGGACCAGCCTGCACTGGGCGTTGCTCAACTTCCCGGCACCGTGTTCCATCTCCGGCGTTCGAGCGGCGGCTGAAATCCGATACATCTCCAGGGCGGCCGACAACCCCAGCGTTTCGGCATAGATCCTGGAAACAGGCGCGCTCTGGTCCGCCATCAGGCGTCCGAGCTTGCCCATCATGGCACCCAGATCCGCTTCACGGAAATAGATCTGCGGACGCGCCTCGAAACCGTTGAACTCCTTTTGAAGTTCCTCTTCCATTGCGTCCGGATCGAAACAAACGACCGTGAATGCATTCAAGCGGTTTGCAGGCTTTGCCCACCCCTCGATCGCCTGCCCCGCAGGAACGAAGGTCATCAAGTCGCGAATGTCGCCGCTCGGGATGGTCTTTTCCCCGACGACTTCCATTTCGCCGTCCAGGAGAACCAGATCGTGATGCGCAAGATAATGGGTGCCGCCATCCCACCTGAATTCATATTCGGCCGGAAGCATCAAACGTGAATACTGCACGCTCAGCCCGGCACCGTGGAAAGCGGTATGGACCTCCGCCGCTTCCGCTTCCTCACGAAATTCGAGTTGCAGTTCGGATTTCTTAGTCATGCTCGCCGACAAGACTCAGTTGTAGGACAGATCCAAAATTATCACGCATACGGCCCCGCAAGCAAACGAAAACGGCAAAATCCGCACAAAATGCGCAAAAATCGCGCATTTTTCGGAGTGTATTTACCTCATGTAAACACTCAGCCGCCAAGAATAGCATTATCGAAAATGACAATTGCGCGAAGCTTGTCGCTCTCTCTTTCTCCTCTTCGCACCTGCCAAAAGGAAAGCTCATGTTGGGACTGGGAAATACCGAAACAAAAGCGGTGCTCGAAGCCTTGAACAAGTCTCAGGCCGTGATCGAGTTCGAACTTGATGGCACCATCATCACTGCAAACGAAAACTTCCTCAAGACTCTCGGCTACACGCTGCCGGAAATCCAGGGCAAGCATCACAGGATGTTCTGCGAGCCAAGCTATACGGAAAGCACCGACTATGCCGAGTTCTGGCGGACGCTCGGCCGCGGAGAATTCATTGCGAAGGAATTCGTGCGTGTCGGCAAGGGCGGGAAAAAGGTCCACATCCAGGCCTCCTACAACCCCATCTTTGATGCGGACGGCAGGGTCTTCAAGATCGTCAAGTTCGCCAACGACGTGAGCCAGCGTGTGAACAACGTCAATGCGCTTTCCCATGGCCTTGAACGCATGGCCGAAGGCGATCTCGACCAGAAGATCGAGGTGCCGTTCCGCGAGGACCTGGACCCGTTGCGGGTTAATTTCAACAGCGCGATCGCACGTCTTTGCCAGACCATGCTTTCGATCGCCAACAACGCCAGCGCAATCGCGTCGGGATCGGACCAGATCCGCGCCGCCGCGAGCGATCTGAGCAAGCGGACCGAAGGCCAGGCGGCATCGGTTGAAGAGACGGCTGCAGCACTTGAAGAGGTAACCAAAACGGTTTCCGAATCGAGCCACCGGGCCGAAGAGGCCGGCAGCCTCGTCGGCAAGACCAAGGTGGATGCGGAAAACTCCGGCGTGGTCGTTTCAAAGGCTGTATCGGCGATGGCCGAGATCGAAAAGTCCTCGCACGCCATCACGAACATCATCAATGTCATCGACGACATCGCTTTCCAGACCAACCTGCTCGCCCTCAATGCCGGCGTTGAGGCCGCGCGCGCCGGCGAGGCGGGCCGCGGGTTCGCGGTTGTCGCCCAGGAAGTTCGTGAACTGGCCCAGCGGACAGCCACTGCCGCCAAGGAAATCAAGAGCCTCATCACGGCGTCCGGTGAACAGGTGAAATCCGGCGTCTCGCTTGTGGATCAGACCGGAGAAGCGCTTGCCGCGATCGTGGAACAGGTCAAGCAGATCAACTCCAATGTCGAAGCGATCGTGCTCGGCGCGCGAGAACAGGCGACCGGCCTCGCCGAAATCAACAGCGCCGTCAACACAATTGACCAGGGCACGCAGCAGAATGCTGCGATGGTGGAGGAATCAACGGCCGCAAGCCACAGCCTGGCGCAGGAAGCGGCTTCACTCTTCGAACTGATCGGTCAATTCAAGACCGGACAGCACCCTGGCCGCGCGGTCCGATCCACACAGGCTACGACCGCTCCCCGGGTTCTTGCCTCACGCCAGGCGTCTGCAAGACCCGCCGCACACCGGATTCCGCAATCACACGGCAACGCCGCCGTGGCGATGGAAAGCTGGGAAGAGTTCTGAGACTTTCCGCCGGAAGTTGGCCCGGCGGCCCGCAGACACAAAAAAGCCTCCCGTCGATCTCCGGGAGGCTTTCTTGTTCAGCCTTTCGGTGACGTTCTGCCGCAAACGATGGCAGACAATCCGGATCAGGCCTTTTTCTGCCAGCGCCGATCCTCGGTCTGCTGCCAGTAGGTCAGTTGATGACCTTGCGACTTGAGGCTTTTCCAGTGCGCCCTCGCCGCTTCCAGCTGTTCCTGGTCGTGGCCGTCGAACATCAAGACCAGACGCTCAACGCCTTGAAGCTCGGGCATTCCGGCGCCATCGGCAGCAAACCGGACGGTGGCGCCGTTGGCCGGCTCCCGGGCCAGCGTCAACAACACCGGCTGCCGGTCGGCATGGTCGTCTTCGTCGGTGCCGTGGGGCAGAAAGCTCTCCTCGCGGAATGTCCACAGATGTGCATCCAGCGCATCGCGACGCGCCTCGCTGCCGAGGTGAACCGAGACCTGCCAGCCACGTTCCAGGCTTTTCTCGAGAAGCGGCGGCAGCGCGTCTTCGAGCCGGGATTCGGTCAGATGGTAGAACAGAACCTCTGTCATCCCCTGCCCGCTCAGGCTTCGTAATTGGCGCGAACCAGCTCATCGAGCAGACGCACGCCGAACCCCGAGGCCCAGGACTGGTTGATGTCTGTCGAAGGCGACCCCATCGCCGTGCCCGCGATATCGAGATGCGCCCAGGGCGTATCCCCGACGAAGCGCTTGAGGAACTGCGCCGCGGTGATCGATCCGGCGTAGCGTCCGCCGGTGTTCTTCATGTCGGCGAACTTGGAATCGATCATCTTGTCGTAGTCCGGGCCGAGCGGGAGCCGCCAGACGCGCTCCTGCGTCGCCTCGCCGGCCTTGCTCAGCGCGGCTGACAGATCATCATCATTGGAAAACAGCCCGGCGTGGTGCTGGCCCAGCGCCACCATCACGGCGCCGGTCAGGGTGGCGAGGTTGACCATGATCGCCGGCTTGAACTTCTCCTGGCAGTAGGTCAGGGCATCGCAGAGCACGAGCCGGCCTTCCGCATCGGTGTTGATGATCTCGATCGTCTGGCCGGACATAGAGCGGACGATATCGCCGGGACGCTGCGCCGCGCCGTCGGGCATGTTCTCGACCAGGCCGATGATGCCCACCGCATTGACCTTGGCCTTTCGGGCGGCAAGCGTGTGCATGAGCCCGGTGACGGCGGCCGCGCCGCCCATGTCGCCCTTCATGTCCTCCATGCCTGCGGCAGGCTTGATCGAGATACCGCCGGTGTCGAACACCACGCCCTTGCCGACAAAGGCAACGGGCTTGTCCTTCGCCTTTCCGCCCTGCCAGCGCATGATCGCGAGCCGCGGCGGCCTGACCGAGCCGAGAGACACGCCGAGCAGTGCTTCCATCTTCAGTTTCTTCATTTCCTTTTCGGTCAGGACCTCAACCTCGACGCCAAGCGATTCGAGCGCCCTGGCGCGCTCTGCGAATTCGACCGGGCCCAAAACATTGGCAGGCTCGTTGACCAGATTGCGTGCCAGCGCCACGCCGTCCGCAACCGCCTGACGGCTGACGAACGCCTTCTTGCAGGCATTTGCGTCCTCATGCTGGATGACGACCTTGACCTTGCGCTGGGACTTGTCGTCTTCGTCGCCCTTCTTGGTCTTGTAGAGGTCGAAGCTGTAGGCGCGCATCAGGATCCCGAGTGCCAGGTCCGCGGCGGCATCGGCAGACATCTGCCCGCCGTCAGCCGGCAGCACCGTCACCTTGTCTGCCTTGCCCAGGAGCGTGACGAGCTTGCCGCCCGCACGCAGCCAGTCGTGGGCGTTCATCTTGTCCGGCTCGCCCAGGCCCAGCAGCGCGATCCGGTCGACCGAAGAGGCCGACGGCGCCAGCAGGTCCATCGTCGACAGGGCCTTGCCCTTGAAACCGGCGATCTTGACCGCCTTGTCGAGCTGGCCCGAGGCATCGACAGACCGCGCAACCTCGGAGACCGGCTCTGACACCGTCGCCGTGGCGACGACCAGACCTCCGGACACCTTGGCTGGCTTGGAAAAACTGACTTCAATGCTCATCGACATGACGGCTCCATTGGCTATGCAACTGATTTGGCTTGGTGGGGATCTTGGCGTTTTCGCCCCAGAAGGCAAGTGCCGTCACCGTGCCTGACCGCCAGAGTGCGCAATTGCATTTGCGACACACCGTGTGCAAGAAACGGTTAACCGTGTTCGTTTGCCGCAGATTATCCATTTTGCGATTGGATAGGAGTGGTGCAAACCTCGCAGCTGGCCGAAAACGGCACACCTCCACGGCGCGGATGGATCCGCCCCGGAAAAGGCGACATGAAGCAGATCGAACGTTACATATTGCGGCGCATGGCGTCACTGACCTTCTGGTCGCTGACGGCGGCGACGCTTCTGGTCATGACGACGCAGGTGCTGATCCGGATCGATGTGCTGACCACCACGGGGCAGGCCTTTGGCGCGTTCATGATGCTGGCGGCAACCATCATTCCCTCGATGGTGTCGATCGTGGCACCCTTCGCCCTGCTGATCGGTGTGAGCCAGGTCCTTGCAGGCATGAACGCGGACAGCGAACTCGTCGTCGTGGAAGCGGCCGGCGCAAGACCGGTAACCGTGCTCAAACCGATCCTGACGCTTTCCGTGATGCTGTCGGTACTGGTGCTGCTGATTTCCAATTTTGTGGAGCCTTGGTCCAACCGCAAGCTCTATGACGTGCTGGCGCAGGCGCAATCCGACCTGTTTTCCGTGGCCGTTCGGTCCGGCACGTTCATGAGGCTCGAAGAGGGGCTTTATGTTCAGGTCAACGAGAAATTGCCGGGCGGCGCGTTGAGCGGCATCTTCCTGTCCGACACACGGACGGAAGGCACGGAAGCGATCTACTACGCCAAGAGCGGCATCATCCAGCCCTCGGGGGACACCAACATACTGCTGCTTCTTGACGGAGAACTGCAGCAGCGTGACATGTCCAACAACCAGATCTCGATCGTGACCTTTTCGTCCTACGCGCTCGACATGGCGGCCTTCGTCCCCGCCAGGCAGAATGCCGCCCGCCGGCCAAAGGAACAGTCAACCGCCTACCTCCTCGACCCATCACCTGACGATTTTTACGTCCAGAAGGCGGATTTCGTGATCAAGGAGGAACTGGTCCAGAGGTTTTCGACCTGGATGTACCCCCTGGCCTTCGGGCTCATCGCTTTCACGTTTCTGGGCAAGGCGCGCTCCAACCGCCATGAGCAGTTCCAGAACGGCGCTGCGCTGGCAGGAATAGCGCTGGGCGCCCGCGGATTCGGCTTCTACAGCGTCGAGAAGGCCGGCCTGAGCCCGACGATGGAAATCCTGAGCTATCTGCTGCCGGCTCTGCTGATCGTCGTCTTCGGCGCTCTCGCCGTGACCGGCCGGACGCTGAGTGTCCCTAAATCGTGGATGCGCCTGACCGACCGGTTGCTCGATACGGTCAGCGCCAGGCTGGCGCGGCTGAATGGCGCGCGGAAGGGCGGGCAGTCGGCATGACGATGTTTCCGCAAACCCTGTCGTGGTACTTCTTCCGTCGCTACGTCGCGACGTTCCTGACCTATTGCCTCGCCATTCTTGTCATCATCCTGCTGGTGGATTTCAATGAATCGGGACGCAGGCTTTCCGGCGCCGCGGAATACACGGTTGCGACCGGCGTTCTAATCTCCGCACTCCGCGTGCCCACCATTCTGCAGGCAGCGATTCCCTTCATCGTGCTGATCGCCTCGATCGCCACGCTTCTTCAGCTCAACCGCAAATACGAGCTTGTGGTGACGCGCGCCGCCGGGATCTCGGCGTGGCAATTCCTGGCGCCCCTGATTGCCGCCAATCTGCTGATCGGCGTGATTGCCGTCGCGGGACTCAACACATTTGCGGCGACGGCGATGCAGTGGGCTGAAACCATCATCGTCGAGAGGAACCTCGGCAGCCGCCAGACATCGAATGCCGCGCCCTGGCTGCGGCAGCGCACCGAGCAGGGCGACACGGTGGTGGGCGCGCGGGCCAGCGCCGATGGCGGGACAAGGCTGTCGGGCGCCACCTTCTTCCTGTTCGATGAGGACCAGACCATCAGGGAGCGGCTGGAGGCCCGGGAGGCCCGGCTCGGCGATGGCGAATGGATCCTCAGCGATGTTCGGCGCATTCGCGGCTCGGCGCCGGTGGAACAGCTGGACGAGGTAACTGTCCCCACCAGCCTGAAGGCCGAATTCGTCGGCGAATCACTGACATCCCCCGAAACGGTGCCCTTCTTCAGGCTCCGCGAGAAAATTGCCGTGGCCAAATCCTTCGGCCTTCCGGCGACCACCTACGAAATGCAATTCCACCGGCTGGTGGCCCAGCCCGCGCTCCTGGCCGCGATGACACTGATCGCCGGCGTCGTGTCGCTGAAATTTGTTCGCTTCGGTCAGTCTTTGACTGTCATTCTGGGTGGAATCCTCGCCGGCTTCGTGCTTTATGTCGTTTCCGAGTTGATCCAGGCATTCGCCAATGCCGGGACCATCCCTCCCCTTGTGGCGGCATGGCTTCCGGTTCTGGTCGCCTCGGCATTGGGGACAACAGTGCTTCTCCACAAGGAGGACGGATAGTGGCGGGTGTGCGCCGGTCAAGAGTTCATGCGTTCGCCAGCGCTTTGTGCGCCGGCGCGGCCTTTTGCGCCCTGATAGCAGCCGTTGCACCCGAGGCAACCGCACAGACGTCGGCGCCCGGCGACTTTTCCGTTCCGGAAGGACAGAAGCTGCTGCTGGCTGCGGATGAACTGATCTACAACAACGATACCGGGATCGTGATCGCCACCGGCGGCGTCCAGATCGATTACGGCAGCTACAAGCTGGTTGCCGAACGTGTCGAATACGACCAGAACACCGGCCGCATGCGTGCAATCGGCTCGGTGGAGATGATCGAGCCCAACGGCAACCGGATCTACGCCGACGACCTCGACGTTACCGATGATTTCGCCGACGGATTTGTCAATGCGCTGAGGATCGAGACGCCGGACAACACGCGAATCGCAGCCGAGAGCGCCGAGCGCAGCGGCGGCGTTCAGACCACCTTCAACAATGGTGTCTACACCGCCTGCGAACCATGCCGCGAGAACCCCGAACGCGCGCCATTCTGGCAGGTCAAGGCAGAGCGCGTCATCCAGAACGGCGAGACAAAGACCATCCGGCTGGAGCGGGCACGGTTCGAACTTTTCGGCATGCCGATCGCCTATCTGCCGTATCTCGAGGTTCCCGATCATACCCAGAAGCGCAAGACCGGTTTTCTGAGTCCGTCATTCCGGACCAGCGAAAATCTCGGCTATGGGGTTTCTGTGCCCTTCTACGTGGCGATTTCGCCGCACATGGATGCGACGTTCACCGGTACCGGCTACACCAAGCAGGGTTTCCTCGCCGAAGCAGAGTTCCGCCAGAAATTCGCCAATGGCGAGCACACGCTGCGCATGGCCGGGATCTCGCAGATGAAACCGGGCCAGTTCTCCGCCGGAACCTCGGACGCGGTTGAAGACGAACGCGGCATGATCGCCTCCCGGGGCCAGTTCCGGATCAATCCGCGCTGGACCTTCGGCTGGGACGTCATGGCGCAGTCCGACAACAACTTCTCGCGGACCTACGGCATCGAGGGCTATGCAGGGAGCACCCAGAAGTCCGAGATCTACCTGACTGGCATTTCGAACCGCAGCTTCTTCGACCTGCGGGCCTACAGGTTCGACATTCAGGACGCGACGCTGACGGATGCCGCCGAACGTCAGCAGGCTTTCGTGCATCCCTCGCTCGACTATCAGCGCACCTTCTCGGAGCCGGTGACCGGCGGCGAACTTGCGCTCAATGTCAATGGCTACGCGCTGTCGCGCAAGGCGAATGATTTCAACACGCTTGGCGTCCCGTTCCGTTACAAGGGCTTCGCCGGGGACAATGCGCGGTTGAGCGCAGAACTCGAATGGCGCAAGACGCTTACCACCATGAACGGCCTGCGGCTTACCCCGATCCTGGCCGCGCGGGGAGACCTCAATTCGGTCGACGTCGACTCACCACCCAATCCGGCCAACTACAACGGCACGTTTGCCGGCAACGGGTCGCATGCCAGAGGCATGGTCACCGCAGGCCTGGAAGCAAGCTACCCGGTCCTTCTGACAACGGCACGTTCCAGCCACGTGATCGAACCGATCGCGCAGGTTTTTGTCCGTCCTAACGAAAGGCTCGCCGGCGGAATTCCGAACGAGGACGCACAGAGCTTCGTTTTCGATGCAACGTCGCTGTTCGAACGCGACAAGTTTTCCGGTTTCGACCGCACCGAAGGCGGAAGCCGCGCCAATATCGGCATCCGCTACACCGGAACCTATGACAACGGGCTGACCACGCACGCCACGTTCGGCCAATCGTATCATCTTGCAGGCTTGAACTCCTTTGCCACTCCGGACCTTGCACAAGCGACCCGCAATTCGGGGCTTGAGGAAGATGTCTCGGATTTCGTGGGTGCGCTCGGAGTTGCAACACGAAGCGGGCTGTCGTTCGCCGCATCGGCACGCTTCGACAAGGATGATTTCCGCGCAGAGCGCACCGACGTGCGTGCGGGCTACAGCAACAGCCGCACGAGCCTGACAGCGACCTACAGCGAGATCAAGGCCCCGCGACCGAACACCTTCGGCGAGCCGGATCGCCGCGAGTTGACCGGTTTCGCGTCGCTCAAGCTGCATGAGTACTGGAAGGTTGCGGCTTCGGCGAGCTACGACCTCGTGGACAAGAAATTCAACCGCCACGCATTCGGACTTCTTTACGAAGACGAGTGCTTTGCATTTTCCATCGCCTACGAGGACATCCGTGACGATTTCAACACCGAGGGTCGTGACTGGAAAGTCGGCGCGCGGTTGAGTTTCCGCACCCTTGGCGATTTCGATGCAGGCGGAAACGTCAGCGCGCTGCTCAATCCCAGTTTTTGACGCACCGGTTTCCGATGCTCTCCCGATGCAACGATCGCAAGGACATGCGGCGGCCAGGAGCGCACGCCTCGATGCCTCGTTTTCGCCGCATCGAAGAGGCATTTACGCACAGGCTCGGATTTGCGAGACTGACCAATGAACAATTCGGCGGGTACGCAGGCGCCTGACGCATCTATCCATCCGCCCTCCTTCGTCCGCAACAAGGGACCATCAGCAATGAGACTTTCTGCGATACTCCGACTTTCCGGAATGCTGGTCGCAACCGCGTTGATTTTTGCCGGCGCACCCAATTTCACGCCCGAGGCAAAGGCTGCGAGCGAGATCAAGATTGTCGTCAACAGGCAGGGGATCACCAGTGTCGACATCGCCCGACGGATGGCGTTCTTGCGGTTGCAGCGGACTGGCGGAAACCTTGGCGAGAAGGCACGGGAGCAACTGATCGAGGAATCGCTGAAATACCAGGAAGCCCTGCGCATCGGCGCGGTCCCTTCCAGTGCCGAGATCGAAGCAGCCTACAAGCGGTTCGCTTCATCGAACAATCTTTCGGCCCAGCAGCTCAATGGCGTCCTCAATCAGGCCGGTGTCACACCGAAGCATTTCAAGGATTTCATCCGGGTCCAGATGAGCTGGCCGCGGGTTGTCCAGGCCCTTGGCGGCGGCGGGAGCAATTTGTCGACCCAGGATCTGGTGTCGAAGATGCTCGAGCGCGGCAACGACAAACCATCGACCACGGAATACATCCTGCAGCAGGTCATCTTCGTGGTCCCCTCCAACAAGCGCTCGAATTCGACACTGAACGCACGCAAGCGCGAAGCCGACCAGCTGCGTGGCCGCTACCCCGGCTGCGACAATGCGGCTTCCGCAATCACCGGACTGCGCGACGTCACCCTGCGCAATCTCGGACGTATCCTGCAGCCGCAGTTGCCGCCGGACTGGAAACCGCTGATTGAGAAAACGGACGAAGGCGGAAGCACTGCAACGAGGATCACCGACCGGGGCGTCGAATTCATCGTGATCTGCTCTGCCAAGACCGTGAGTGACGACATGGCTGCGGAGCTGGTTTTCCGGGCTGAAAACAGCGAGGAAGGCGAGAGCGATGTCGCCAAGGAGCATCTGGCGAAATTGCGCGAACGCGCGATCATCACCAACCGGTAGGATCTGCTTCGCATGACTGGTGGGAAGACGGCCCTGGCGGTTTCGATGGGCGATCCGGCCGGGATCGGCCTTGATCTGACACTTGCCGCCTGGAGCAACCGGGAGCAGCTGAAACTGCCCGCGTTCTTTCTGGTCGGGGATCCCGAAGCCCTGGAAAGCCGCGCCCGGAAGCTTGGTCTTCGTGTTCCCTTGGCAGACGTGACGCCGGAGACTGCGGCATCGGAGTTTTCGCGCGCCCTGCCCGTCCTCCCGATCCGCCTTCCCGCACCGGTCAAATGCGGAACACCCGATCCCTCCAATGCCAAGGCCGTTGTCGAAGCCATCCGGCTTGCGGTCGAATTGACCATGACAGGGCGGGCCCGCGCGGTCGTGACCAATCCGATCGCCAAATCGGTGCTCTATTCCGCGGGTTTCGAATTTCCCGGCCACACCGAATATCTGGCGCATCTGGCAGGCGAAGCGCTCGGCACACCGGTAACGCCGGTGATGCTGCTGACCGGGCCTGAACTGCGTGTCGCGCCGGTGACCATCCACATCCCGCTCAACGCGGTTCCAGGGGCGCTGACCACAGAAGCCATCGTCGAGACAGCCACAATAATGGCCCGCGACCTCAGATCGCGGTTCGGGGTGAGCGCGCCCCGCATTGCCGTTTCAGGTCTCAACCCCCATGCCGGCGAGGACGGGGCTCTCGGCGCGGAGGACAACGAGATCATCGTTCCGGCCGTCACGCAGCTCAGGGCACGCGGCATCGACGTGAGCGGCCCCCTGCCGGCCGACACCATGTTTCATGCCGAGGCGCGCTCGACCTACGATGCGGCGCTGTGCATGTATCACGACCAGGCGCTGATCCCCGCCAAGACGCTTGGCTTCCACGATTCGGTCAACGCGACCCTGGGCCTGCCGTTTGTGCGCACCTCGCCCGACCACGGAACCGCGTTTTCGCTTGCCGGGTCCGCCGCCGCCCGGCCCGACAGCCTCATCGCCGCGATTCTGCTTGCCGATGCCATGTCCAGCGCCGAGGCACAACGCACATCGAGCGCCGCCTGATGGCCCAGGCCCATGACGGTCTTCCTCCGTTGCGCGACATTGTCGCCACACACGAGCTGGCGCCCAAGAAGGCGCTGGGCCAGAACTTCCTTTTCGACCTCAACCTGACGGCAAAGATCGCGCGCGCCGCAGAGCCGCTCGACGGTTTCACCGTGATCGAAATCGGCCCGGGCCCCGGCGGGCTCACCCGGGCCCTGCTGGCCCAGGGCGCAAGCCGGGTCGTTGCCATCGAGCGCGATCCCCGCTGCCTGCCTGTTCTCGAACAGATTTCGGAGCATTATCCCGGTCGCCTCGAAGTGATCGAAGGGGACGCACTGGAAGTGGACCTCGCCGCCTTGTCCCGAGGCGCGCCGGCCAAGATCGTGGCCAACCTGCCCTACAATGTCGGCACGCAATTGCTGATCAACTGGCTCACGGCCGACGTCCAGACCCCGTTCTGGAGTTCGATGACGCTGATGTTCCAGAAGGAAGTGGGCATGCGGATCGTCGCGGCACCCGGTTCCAACCACTACGGCCGGCTCGGCGTGCTGGCCGGATGGCTCGCGCATGCCGAGATCCTTTTCGACGTGCCGCCGCAGGCCTTCACCCCGCCGCCAAAGGTAACATCGAGCGTCGTCCAGCTGGTTCCCCGTGCCAATCCCCTGCCCTGTGATCTGGCCAAGCTCGAACGCGTCACCCAGGCGGCATTCGGCCAGAGGCGCAAGATGCTGCGCCAAAGCCTGAAACCGCTTGGTGGCGAGGCACTGCTGAACGGCGTGGGGATCGACCCGGCACGGCGGGCCGAGACACTGAGTGTCGAGGAATTCTGCGCGCTGGCGCGTGCCATTTGATCGGGAAACGCTTCGGCGGACCAGGGAACAACTGCAAGGCAAGCGGGAGAAACGGAATGAAGGCCATCGGTCTCTTGGGCGGCATGAGCTGGGAAAGCACCGCGGTCTATTACCGGTTGCTCAACGAGATGGCGCGGGAGCGAATGGGTGGGCTGCACTCTGCCGAAATCCTGATGCGATCCTTCGATTTCGCTCCCATCGCGGAGCTGCAGGCAAATGCCGATTGGGACGCCGCATCGCAGCTGCTGGTCGAGGCCGCGCAAGGGCTTGAAGCCGCGGGAGCCCGCTGCCTGCTCATCGGCACCAACACGATGCACATCTGCGCCGAGGCGATCGAAGCGGCGGTCTCGGTCCCGCTGCTGCACATTGCCGATGTCACTGCCCGGGCGATCCAGGATGCCGAATGCAGTTCACCGCTGCTTCTCGCCACACGTTTCACCATGGAGCAGGATTTCTACACCGGACGTCTGCGCGACACGCACGGGATCGATGTCTGCCTGCCCGACGACAACGAGCGCGAGGACGTTCACAGGATCATCTATGAAGAGCTCTGCCAGGGCAAAATCGATGCGAGGTCGAAGCAACGCTATCTCGACATCATTGGAACCGCACACCAACGCGGTGCAGATGGAGTGATTCTCGGCTGCACGGAAATCGGACTTCTGATCTCGCAGGGCGACATCAGCCTCCCTGTCTTCGACACCACCTGGCTTCACGTCCGCGCAGCGGTGGAGTTCGCGCTCGAAAGTGACGGGTGACCAGGGAACGCCTGCCTGTTCGAAACGCAGCAGGCCCCATGATACTCCGGGCTGAAAGGGCGCCGTTGGCGGTCAGCCCTCGAGCAGGCCCTGGATGAAATCGAAGAGACCCGGACGCCTGTCGCGGCGCAGGCGCTCGGCCTGCACGATCGAGCGAACCGCCGTGTAGGCCCGGTCGAGATCGTCGTTGACCACGACGTAGTCATATTCACGCCAGTGCTCTATTTCGGCGCGCGCGTTCGCCAGACGCCGCTCTATGACGTCCTCGGCATCCTCTGCGCGACGCTGCAGGCGCGCCCGGAGTTCGTCCATCGATGGCGGCAGGATGAAGATCGAGACCACATCGGCGCTCATCTTCTCCTGCAATTGCTGCGCGCCCTGCCAATCGATGTCGAAGAGCATGTCGCGTCCCTCGGCCATGGCCACTTCGGCTGCTTCCCTCGGGGTGCCGTAGAAATTGCCATGCACCTCGGCCCATTCGAGCAGCGCTTCGGAAGCACGCATGCGCTCGAACTCGCGCTGTGACTTGAAATGGTAGTGGACGCCCTCGATCTCGCTGGCGCGGCGCGAACGGGTGGTGACGCTGACCGACATGCTCAGGCCCGGATCGTGCTCGAGCACATTGCGGGCAATCGTCGACTTGCCCGCGCCTGATGGGGAAGAAATGACAAGCATGAGCCCCCTCCGCTTGATACGGGCCGAAGGAAGGTGGGGGGGCGGCAAAGGCATCGCTACTCCAGATTCTGAACCTGTTCACGGAACTGGTCGATAAGCACTTTCAAGTCAAGCCCGATGGCGGTCACCGAGGCGGCATTGGACTTGGAACAGATGGTGTTGGTTTCCCGATTGAATTCCTGGGCGATGAAATCGAGCCGGCGGCCGGCGCCGGCATCGCCGGAAAGCAGCGCACGGGCCGCATCGACATGCGCCTTGAGCCTGTCGATTTCCTCGCGCAGGTCGGCCTTGGTGGCAATCAGCGCCGCCTCCATGTGCAGCCGGTCGCGATCGAGCGGCGCGCCGGTGTCGAGGAGCGCCCTGACCTGATCGGAAAGCCGCGCCCGGATGGCGTCGGGCGTGCGTGAGGGGTCTGCCTCGACCGCAAGCGTCAGCGCCTCTATCCGGTCGACCTGCTCGCCAAGGACGCGCGCCAGCGCCGCGCCCTCGGATATCCGCATCGACTTCAATCTGGCAAGGGCAGTGGCGAACCCGTCGAGCACCGCGCCGTCGCGCTCCGCACGCTCGCCATCCGAAAGCTCCGGATCGCGAAATTCCAGCACGCCGCGAATGTTGAGCAGTCCGTCCAGTGTCGGCTTTCGCGCGTCAATCCGCTTGCCGAGCCGCTCGACGAGGCCGATGACCGCCTCGAGCGCTTCCTCGTTGACAACCGCCTCGACGGCCGCGCCGGTGGCATTGACCGAGAGGGCGACCTGCACATTGCCGCGCGTGAGCACCCCGGCGACAGCCTTGCGGACAGGTTGTTCGAGTGCTTCGAAACCGGCAGGCAGCCTTAGCCGGATATCCAGCCCCTTGCCGTTGACCGAACGCAATTCCCAGACAAATCGGCACCCGGGAGCGTCTCCCTCATGGCGCGCGAAACCCGTCATGGACTGGATCGCCATGGAATGCCCCTTTCGATTCCCCACCGGGCCAGCATAGCTGCCCGAGACGGCAGATCAATTGCCCCCGGAGCCTTCTTCACCGGCCTGTCGGGCCGCTTCTTCCGCTGCGGCCTGTTCGCGCTCGGCTTCGATCCTGCGCCAGCGCGCCACATTGGAATTGTGGTCATCGAGCGTTTCGGCAAAGGCATGACCGCCGGTCCCGTCGGCAACGAAGTAGAGATCGTTGGTCCGCGACGGATTGGCCACGGCTTCCATCGCCTCGCGACCCGGGTTGGCGATCGGCGTGGGCGGCAGACCGTCGATGACATAGGTGTTGTAGGGCGTCGGCTTGTCGATGTCGGACCGGTAGATCGGGCGGTCGGAGGGTTTGCCCTCGCCGCCGAACAGTCCGTAGATGATGGTCGGGTCCGACTGCAGCCGCATGCCGCGATTGAGCCGGTTGATGAACACGCCGGCGACACGCGGACGCTCGTCGGCGCGGGCCGTTTCCTTCTCGACGATGGATGCGAGGATGACCAGTTCCTCGGGCGTTTCAAGCGGAAGATCGGAGGCGCGGCGCGCCCAGATCTGCTCGAGCGCCCGCGTCTGGGCACGCTCCATCTGTTCGAGAATCTCGATGCGGCTGGTGCCGCGGGAGAACTTGTAGGTTTCGGGAAGCAGCGCGCCTTCCGCGGGCATCTCTTCTGGCAGATCGCCGACCAGAACCGGTTCTTCGCGCAACCGCTGGAAAACCTGCGCCACGGTCTGGCCCTCGGGGACCGTAAAGGCGTGGAGGATCGATTTGCCCGACTGCATCAGATCGACGATCTCGCGCATCGAGGATCCGGCCTTGATTTCATATTCGCCGGCCTTGAGCGTATCGTCACCCAGGATGCTCTTGGCGCCGAGCGAAAAAATACGCTGGTTGGTGATGATCCCCTGGCGTTCGAGCCCCGCGGCGATCTGGTTCAGACCAGCGCCTTCGCGCACCATGTAGTTGGTGGTCCGGTCGAGCGGGCCGTTGCCTTCGAACTCGGTCTTTCCGTACCAGAACACGCCCACGCCGAGCACCAGAACGAGGATGACCATCGACAATACGAAATTGAGGAACACGACAACCTGGTTGCGGGCGCGGCGCGACCGTTTCGGCGGCTGCGGCGCCTTCTCCGGCTTCAGGGCCTGTGACGGCGAGACCGGAACGATCGGACCGGTGTCCTTGCCGGACTTGTCGCCCGCGCGGCCGAAGATGCCGCCTTTCTGGCTGTTGCGTTCGTTCACGTGTTCAACCTCCAGAGGAGTTGGGCGGGAGCAGGCTGCCCGCGAAGATATCGTTCAGTGCAAACGGGTTTTGACCGGGCAATGTGGCGAAATGCCGGTAGCACCGCGCCCAGGGAAAACTCCTGTTGCGGCATCAGCCCTGGTAGCGCCGAAGCACGAGCGATGCGTTGGTTCCCCCGAACCCGAAGGAGTTCGAGAGCGCCACATCGATCTTGCGCTTGCGCGCCACTTTCGGAACGAGATCGATCTTGGTCTCGACCTCCGGAGTGTCCAGATTGAGCGTCGGCGGCGCGATGCCGTCGCGGATCGCAAGCGCCGAAAAGACAGCCTCCATGGCGCCCGCGGCCCCCAGAAGGTGCCCGATCGCGGACTTGGTCGAAGACATCGATACATTGGCCGCGGCATCGCCGAGCAAACGCTCGACCGCTCCGAGTTCGATGGTGTCGGCCATGGTCGAGGTGCCGTGGGCGTTGATGTAATCGATGTCGGACGGCGCGAGGCCGGCGCGCTTGAGCGCCATCTTCATGCAGCGATAGGCGCCGTCGCCGTCCTCGGAGGGAGCGGTGATGTGATAGGCGTCGCCTGACAGGCCGTAGCCCACCACTTCGGCCACGATGTTGGCGCCGCGCGCCAGCGCATGGTCGAGCTCTTCGAGCACCATGATTGCGGCACCCTCGCCCATGACGAAACCGTCGCGGTCCCGGTCATAGGGGCGCGAAGCCTTTTCAGGCGTGTCGTTGAAGGAGGTGGACAGCGCCTTGCAGGCGGCAAATCCGGCAAGCCCGATACGGCTGATGGCGGCCTCGGCGCCACCGGCAACCATGACATCCGCATCGCCCAGCGCGATCAGACGCGCGGCATCGCCAATGGCGTGCGCGCCGGTCGAGCAGGCGGTGACCACCGAGTGGTTCGGGCCGCGCAGCTTGTGACGGATCGAGACATGGCCCGACACGAGGTTGATCAGGCGTCCGGGAATGAAGAACGGCGAAATCCGCCGCGGGCCCTTGTCGCGCAGGGTGTAACCGGCTTCGACAATGCCCTGGAGACCGCCAATTCCCGAACCGATCATCACGCCCGTGGCAATCTGGTCGTCATCGCTTTCGGGATGCCAGCCGGCATCCTTGAGCGCCATGTCGGCGGCGGCGACACCCAGCAGGATGAAGGGATCGACCTTGCGCTGTTCCTTGGGCTCCATCCAGTCATCGGCGATGAATGCGCCTTCGACCGAGGGATCGGTGGGAACCGAGCAGGCAATCTGTGCCGCGATGTCGCTGACATCGAAGGCGGTGACGCGCGAAGCGCCATTCTCGCTGTTGATCAGGCGGGACCAGGTGATTTCGGTTCCGCTACCCAGCGGGGACACTGCCCCCATACCTGTGATAACGACTCGGCGCATCGCCTCAATTCTCCGTCATGTCAGAAAAACAACAAACCGGCGCAAAGTGTTGCGCCGGCCTCTTGAACGGGCCGTTCGAAGGTCCGTAAGTTCGCTGAACTCAGGCCTGGGCCTTGGAGATGAACTTGATGGCATCGCCAACGGTCAGGATGGTGTCAGCGGCGTCATCCGGAATTTCAACGCCGAACTCTTCTTCAAATGCCATCACCAGCTCGACCGTGTCGAGCGAATCCGCGCCGAGATCGTCGATAAAGCTCGCGCTTTCGGTCACCTTCTCTGCGTCAACGCCCAGATGTTCGATGACAATTTTCTTTACGCGGTCTGCGATGTCGCTCATGTCGGTTTCCTCGACCTGTTTTACGTTAAACTTGCGCCTCGTTACCTGCGCAAGCATGGCTAATCAAGCGTGTGGCGCGTTTTTTATGCGCTTGGCCCGCTCCCGTCAAAGCCCAAAACTGTGGATTTTGACATTTTGTCAGTCCGGCTGGTCCCCCGCCGTGTCCGGGCGTGGCGACCTAGCACGCTTTTGGTGACCGGCAAAGACCGAAAATCCGCCTCTCCGGCCTTTCGTGCACCTGCAACGGATTTGCAGGGCAAACGATGAAAGGGCATGCGCCCTCAGACCATCAGCATGCCGCCATTGACGTGAATCGTCTGCCCGGTGACGTAGGACGCCTCGTTCGAGGCCAGCCAGGTGACCGCCGAGGCGATTTCAGCGCCCGTGCCCATCCGGCGCATGGGAATCGCACCCATGATCGCTTCCTTCTGCTTGTCGTTGAGCTTTTCCGTCATCGCGCTTTCGATGAAGCCGGGAGCCACGCAATTGACGGTCACGCTTCGCGGCGCGATTTCCTGCGCAACACTCTTGGTAAAGCCGATCATGCCGGCCTTGGCGGCGCAGTAGTTGGCCTGGCCCGGGTTGCCGGACACGCCGACGACGGAGGTGATGTTGATGATGCGGCCCGAGCGGCGCTTCATCATCGGATGCGCCAGTTCGCGGGTCAGGCGGAAGACGGATGTGAGATTGACCTCCATCACCGAATCCCAGGCTTCGTCGCTCATGCGGACAAACAGCCCGTCCTTGGTGATGCCCGCGTTGTTGACGAGGATATCGACCCCCTCAAGTTCCTGCTCGGCCTTCTTGCCGAGTTCCGAAACCGCATCGCGCTCGGAGAGATTGGCGGGAAACATCATCACCCGTTCGCCGAGATCCTGCGCCAGCGCCTCGAGGCGCTCCACGCGGGTTCCGTGCAGGCCGACGGTTGCACCGCGGCTGTGAAGCTGCCGGGCGATGGCTTCGCCGATGCCACCGGATGCGCCGGTTACCAGGGCCTTGCGGCCGGTCAGATCGAACATGAATGGTCCTTTCGGAGTGTGGTGTCGTATCAGGCGTTCTGATCCGCAATTGCGGCCAGAAACGGATCGATGTCGGCAGCGCCGGAAACATTGAGCCCGGTCACCGAGCGGTCAATGCGCCGCGCAAGCCCGGTGAGAACCTTACCGGCGCCGATTTCGGCGAGCGTGGTCACGCCGTTTGCGGCAAACCAGGCGACGGTCTCGCGCCAGCGGACCTGACCGGTGACCTGCTCGACCAGAAGGGCTGCAATGTCTTCAGGATCGGAAACCGGTGCGGCGCGGACATTGGCGATCACCGGAACCACCGGCGCCTTCTTGTCGACGCCCGCCAGCGCCTCGCGCATGGCATCGGCGGCCGGCTGCATCAGGCTCGAATGGAACGGTGCCGACACCGGCAGCATCAGCGCGCGCTTGGCGCCCTTGGCGGTCGCCGCGACGGCTGCGGCCTCCACGGCGGGCTTGAGGCCGGAAATCACCAGCTGCCCGCCGCCATTGTCATTGGCAATCTGGACCGCGCCATGGGCTGCGCCCTCGGCGCAGGCTGCTTCCACGTCCTCATGCTCGAGCCCGATGATGGCGGCCATGGCCCCCTCACCGGCCGGAACCGCTGCCTGCATGGCGTTGCCGCGGATGCGCAACAGCCGCGCCGTGTCGGCAATCGAGAACATGCCCGCGGCACACAGCGCCGAATACTCGCCGAGCGAATGACCCGCGACATAACTTGCTGCCTGCTCGATCTTCAGGCCGCGCGCCTCGAGCACCCGGATCAGCGCCATGGAGACCGCCATCAGCGCCGGCTGGGCGTTCGCCGTCAGCGTGAGCGTCTCCTCGGGTCCGTCGAAAATCACCGCCGACAGCTTCTCGCCGAGCGCTTCATCGACCTCGTCGAACACCGCGCGAGCCTCGGGGAACGCCTCGGCGAGATCCTTGCCCATGCCGACGGACTGACTGCCCTGCCCGGGAAATGTGAATGCGGTTGCCATGGTCCGTCCCGTTTCCTGTTTCGCGTTTTCGCGCTGCCGTCCGAATGCGACGGGAGCGCCGTTGCCGTTTCAATTCACATTCCGTCAATGAGAGTCAAGCGCGCGCAGCGCAGCGCGCCCATCGCAGGAGCGTCGGTTTCAAAGCGCAAAGGCTCGGAACGTCGGTCACACAAACTTCATTCCAGCCAGAATTCGGAACAGCTATACTGGGCGCCAAAAGGAGGATGTCCGATGACCGAACTGACCGGGAATGTGGGCTGGCTTGCAGTGATTGCCGGCGCAATCGTCTCTTTTCTTGGCGGATGGCTCTGGTATTCGCCGTTTCTGTTCGGACCAAGATGGGCAGAAGGATCGGGTGTTCAAATGGGAACCGCCAGCGACATGCCGCTCGGCGCAATGGCTGCCCAGTTTCTAGGCCTGTTGCTGATGAGCTGGTTCGTCGGAGCCGGTCTGGCGGTGAATGCCCTGCCGCTGCTTGTGCTGGGGACGCTCGCCTTTGCGGTGCTCGCCTATTCGGGCGGGCTGTTCACGAAGAAGTCGTCCTATGCGCGCAATGTCGATGCGGGGTACTGGATTGTGGCCCTCATCCTCATGATCTTGGTGCATTCCGTGCTCTGAAAGCCGCACGATCTCGCGCCATCGGCCGTCCCCGTACGAACCGCCCGCCGCCTCGGAAAAATAGTTTCGCGGCGGCAACAGGAGATCTTGTAATGGCGCGCGATCCCGCTCATTTATTCCCTGCCGCGCTCAATTCGGAAGCGCCTTTGAGAGCCAAGACGATGTCGCACCCTGCGTCGCACCAATCCCCCACACAGTCGGCCACCAACCGGGCAACCACCAGACGCCTTACAATCGCCGCCTTCTTCACCGCCCTCGGCGCCATCGTACTGATCGCTTCTGAGATCTGGCTTGCCGCTCTCGCGACCATCTGGGCAGCCGATGGTGTTCTCGGCCTTTCGACCACCGGCGACGTCATCCTTGCGGCAATCGTCACACCTTTGGCGCTCTGGGCAACATGGATGACCGTGAAACTGGCCATCAGCGCCGAAATGGATCCCGACAACGCGGCCTGAGCGCATCGGAACACACATCCAGAACAGACTAGACCTCCGTTCACCGGGCTGACCGCCAACAGCGTTCGCTGTGGACGGACGTGGAACCGTGATCCGATCCCCACGTTGAAAACAGTTGCCTGAAGCCGTAAGAAGACGGCTCAGGCCGACGACGCAGATGATCCCGTAGGTCGGTCGGTTGGACTGCACACGCTACCGGCATCGAAACAGAGCGCCCGACAGCGGCAACCTTTGAAGGGGCACAAGGACCAATCCATGCTCATTGACCTGATCTTTCTCGCCACAGGACTGGCACTGCTCACGCTCGGAGCCGAATCCCTGGTCCGGGGCGCGGTCTCGCTCGCCAACCGCCTCGGCATGCCGCCGCTGCTGATCGGCCTCACCGTCGTCGGGTTCGGCACGTCGATGCCCGAACTGCTGGTTTCGCTGCAGGCCGCGCTGAGCGGGTCGCCAGCCATTGCCATCGGCAATGTCGTTGGGTCCAACATCGCCAACATCCTCCTCATTGTCGGACTTGCGGCCATGATTTCGCCGATTGCCGCGAGGATCCCCAATCTCGGGCGTGACCTGGTCATGATGATCGCCGCCGCTTCGGTGATGCTGGCTCTGGGTTTTGCCGGGATCGTCAGCATCTGGGCCGGCGTCCTGATGTTCGGCACGCTCGTTGCCTATCTCAGCTGGGTTACCTACACCGATCGCGGCAAGACAGATGCATCGGACAGCGACCTGTCCCTACGGCTTGCGGGCTGGAAGGAGGCGCTGTTCATCGTCGGAGGTCTTGCCGGGCTGTTCTTCGGCGCCGACCTGCTGGTCAAGGCCGCAACCTCCATCGCCCGCGAGTTCGGGATCTCCGAGGCCGTCATAGGACTGACCATCGTGGCCGTCGGAACCAGCCTGCCGGAACTCGCCACGTCCGTGGTCGCTGCCTTCCGGCGCCAGGCGGAGATGGCGCTGGGGAACGTGGTCGGCTCCAACATATTCAACATCCTGGGCATTCTCGGCATCACCGCCATCATCGTTCCGGTGCCGGTCGATCCGGCGATGGCCGGCTTCGACATTCCAATCATGGCCGGCGTATCGGTCGCCTTTGCCGCGCTGATCTTTCTTGCCGGAAGGGTCGGACGGATCGCTGGGGCGGCCATGCTTGTGGCCTACACCGGCTATGTCGTCTGGCTGTTCTGACCGGTCGTCACCGGGCGAAGGGAATGTTTGCCCGGTGACCGGCTTGCGCGTTTGCCCGCCGTCGCTATTGTGCCGGTGATTCAACGAAGGAAGCCCCAGCATGAAAATGAACCCCCTCGGACGCACCGGAATGATGGTGAGCGAAATCTGCCTTGGAACCATGACCTGGGGCGAGCAGAACACCGAGGCCGAGGGTCATGAGCAGATGGACTACGCGCTCGATCAGGGCGTGAACTTCGTCGACACCGCGGAGATGTACTCGACCGTGCCGATCCGGGCGGAGACGCAAGGACGGACTGAAGAGATCATCGGCACCTGGATCGCGGCCTCCGGTCGCCGCGAGGACATCATTCTTGCCACCAAGATGACCGGCAACGGCATCTCATGGGTTCGCGACGGCCAGGGCTACACGCGATCCTCGGTGATGGAAGCCGTCGACGGCAGCCTGAAACGGCTGAAGACGGACCACATCGACCTCTACCAACTGCACTGGCCCAACCGCGGTTCGTACCATTTCCGCAAGCACTGGGCCTTTGACGCAAGCCAGCAGGACAAGAGCAAGGCCGCCGACGATATCCACGAGACGCTTCTGGGCCTCGATGACGCGGTCAAGGCCGGCAAGATCCGCGCCATCGGGCTTTCCAACGAAAGCGCCTGGGGCACTATGCAGTTCGTCCATCTGGCCGAGCAGCACAATCTGCCGCGCGTCGCCTCGATCCAGAACGAGTACAACCTGATCTGCCGGATGTTCGACACGGATCTCGCCGAAGTCGCCCATCACGAGGATGTGGGGCTGCTGGCCTTCTCGCCGCTGGCGGCGGGAATCCTGAGCGGCAAGTACCAGGGCGGAGCAGCACCCGACGGGTCGCGCCGCAGCGTTCAGAACGATCTCGGCGGCCGCTGGGGACCGGCCACGGAGGCGGCGACGGCCGCCTATCTCGAAGTGGCAGCCAAACATGACCTCGACCCGTCCCAGATGGCGATCGCCTTCTGCCTGACCAGGCCGTTCATGACCTCGGCCATCATCGGCGCCACCAGGATGGACCAGCTCACGACATGCATCGGCGCCAAGGACATTGCGCTCTCGGATGCGGTGATGGAAGATATCGCCACGGTTCGCCGGGCGCATCCGATGCCCATGTAAGCAGGTAGAGCGGCCTCACGCGTCAGTGGAGCCGGGCAATTTTCCCGGTGAAATTGACAACCTCTCCGGGGACACGCTGACGCTCCAGCCTCGCCGCAGCGGCGACGGCCTGTAGAACTGCGGCGGGAAAGTCGCTGAACGGCACCGGACGACCGAAGTGATAGCCCTGGATCGTGTCGGAGCCGGCATCGCGCAGGATCTCGATCTGGCGCGACGTCTCGGCGCCCTCGGCGGTCACCTTGATGCCCAGCTGGTGGGCCATCGAGACGATCGAGCCGACAATCGAGCCCGCCCTTTCGTCGGTCTCGAGTTCCTTGACGAAGGACCTGTCGATCTTCAACTCGTCCCACTCGAACGTCCTGAGATAGCTGAGCGCGGAATAGCCGGTTCCGAAATCGTCAAGCGCCACGGAGATTCCCATCTCGCGGAACTGCGAGAGGATTTCGACGGCGCGATCGGTCTCAGAGATCATCAGCGACTCGGTGACCTCGAGCGTCAGGCGATGGGCCGGAAAACCGGTCTCGTCGAGCACATCGCGAACGGTGCGGACAAGGTCGTCGCGGACGAACTGCACCACCGACAGGTTGACTGCGATGCCCATTTCCTGGGGGAACCTGAGCGCATCGCGGCAGGCCTTTTCCAGCACCTTGCGGCCCAATGGCACGATCTGGCCGGACTGCTCGGCAATCTTGGTGAATTCGGCGGGCGAGACAGGACCCAGGGTCGGATGGGTCCAGCGGGCAAGCACCTCGGCTCCAATCACCCTGCCGGTGCCCACATCGACCTTGATCTGGTAATGCGGCGTGATGTCGTCGTTCTCGATGGCATTGTCGAGCTCGGACTGGATGAGCGCCTGACGGATGAAGGCATCGTGCATGGAGGGATCGAAGAGCAGCACCCGGTTCTTGCCGGACACCTTCGCCTGGGAAAGCGCAATGTCCGCACCGATCAGCAGATTGCTCGGATCACGGTCCTGTGCGCTGACCTTCACGCCAATGGACGCGTTGACGACCAGCGCTGTTCCTTCGATGTCGTAGGGAGCCGACAGTGCTTTGCGGAGCGCCTCTGCCTGAGCGAGGATCGCATCGATATCGTCATCGGGGACGCTCATCATGACGGCAAATTCGTCGCCGCCCAGGCGTGCGGTCATGATGCTGTTGTCGAAGGTGGCGCAGATCTCGGACATCCGACCGGTTGCCTGCTTGAGCAGAGCATCACCGGTGGCGTGGCCATAGCGGTCGTTGACAGCCTTGAACTCGTCGAGATCGACCGCAAACACCGCAACCCGTCCTGCGCCCGGGCGGCGCAAGCGCTCGACCACCCTTTCGAACTCTGCATTGAATGCCATGCGGTTGGGCAATCCGGTCAGATTGTCGTGGTGGGCCAGGTAGGAAAAATCCCGGGCCGCGCGCATGGCCTTCTTTCCTGCCCTGCCGAGGAAGTGGTTCTGGATGGCGGCCAGGCCCAGAAGCAGCGCAATCAGGACAAACAGGGTGGTCGCGAGCCATTTCTGGAGGCTCTGCTTTTCGTGAAGTTCCCGGCGGATCGCATCGGCATGATTGACCGATTCCGAGTGTGCCTCCGCCCCGACCCGGTCAATTGCCCGCAAAACGCTCTCGAATTCCGAGATCAGGACGGAAACCCGCTCGTCGGAAACCTCTTCGATGCTCCTGAGTTCAGGCACAATGCGCTCAAAGCGGACCTGGGCTTCGTCCAGGCGATCCCTTCGGGACGCCTTCGAACCCAGGAACTCCTCGAATGTCGGCGAAGCGAAGATGCCGAAGCGGCCGGTCACGATATCGGTGAACAGCCGCACCTGCTGAGCGTCACCGGGCGTCTTCGTCAGCGCGTAGCGGGCGAGCGACTTCTGCAGCGCGTAGGCCTCGAGCCGCCCTCCTGCCCCGACCCAGGCCACGTCGAAGCGTGATGAACGCTCCATCGCATCTTCGGTCGATTCAACAAGGTTGGAATGCACGAGAACGATCGCGAGGAAGGCCGCGACCACCCCGATCCCGAACAGATTGAATATGTTGAAACGCAAACGCATGACGCCCCCCGCGAACTGACGCGTTACTCCACGGTGACCGACCGGACCTGCCAGGCCGAGCGCGCGTAGTAGACCTCGTTCTGAAGCTCCGGGTGCTCATCGAACGGATAGACGACAAACAGCGGCCCCTTGTCGCTGACCGGCATGTATTCGCCGTTCTGCTTGTAGGCGAGAACGACACCGAACTTGCGAAGGTCCTCGACGGGGATTTCCGAATAGTAGTTGTTCAGCGCGGCGACGGACAGCGTTTCGCCGCGCGCGCCGAGATGGTCGATGAGATCGGCGAACAGCACGCCTTCGAAGGTGGTGTCGCCCTCGTGCCAGGGCGTCTTCGTGACGATCGTCTTGCGCTCGAGCGCCTCCAGATCCTCAATCGACATATCGACGGGCTGGGAATTCGCGATCTTTCCGTCGACGGTAAGAATGACTTCGGATGCCGATGCAGGCGCCGAAAAGAAGACCAAACCGGCTGCCATCGCAGCCAGCACCATACGAACTGACTTGAACATGCTTGATGTCCTGGGATTCCGGCATTCACACCGGGACGTCTTGGCCTTTCATGGCCGTCTTCCACGAGCGATGTACACCGGCGCCGGTTGAACACAGCTGAAACAAGTCGTTAAAACTTTTCCGACTGCTCATTTTTTGTACAGCTGGAACCGGCTGCGGGCCTCAAATCGCTATTGCCGCGAGGGTTTCGGGCCAAAAACCGGCGGGCCAGCGCTTGCAAAGCCGCAAAAACCGTGTAGAAGCACCCGTGTTCGAACACCCGGTCATCTGGCTGGTGGCTGAACGGAGGGTGCGATCCTTGTTCAAGGGTCCTAGGGGCAAAAGCGCTCCGGCCTCCCGTGTCTCCGCTCACGACCGTCTCGATACCACGTCTTTCTTGCACGGCGAACACGCCGACAGGACAAGTCGCTGGGGCTCAGCGCCGGATCCGGGTGATGTTAACGCAAGAAAGGCAAGTCAATCATGGCTCTTTATGAACATGTATTCCTTGCCCGGCAGGATGTCTCCAGCCAGCAGGTCGAAGCCCTCGTTGATCAGTACAAGGGCGTGATCGAAGCTAATGGCGGCAAAGTCGGGCGCATTGAACACTGGGGCCTGAAGTCCCTCACCTACCGCATCAACAAGAACCGCAAGGCGCACTATGCGCTCATGGACATTGATGCGCCGTCGGATGCCGTCAAGGAAATGGAGCGCCAGATGCGCTTCAACGAAGACATCCTCCGCTTCATGACCGTGTCCGTCGAAGCCCATGAAGAAGGCCCTTCGGCCATGCTTCAGAAGCGCGAGCGCGACGATCGCCCGCGTGGCGGCGACCGTGACCGCGGCGACCGTGGCCCGCGCCGTCCGCGCGAAGACCGCGACTAAGGAGATACGAACATGGTTGATATCAATCAGATCCCGACACGCCGTCCTTTTCATCGCCGCCGCAAGACCTGCCCGTTCTCGGGCGCCAATGCGCCGAAGATCGACTACAAGGACGTGCGTCTGCTGCAGCGCTACATTTCCGAGCGCGGCAAGATCGTTCCTTCCCGCATCACGGCCGTGAGCCAGAAGAAGCAGCGCGAACTCGCCAAGGCGATCAAGCGCGCGCGTTTCCTGGGCCTGCTGCCTTACGTGCTGAAGTAGGAAATCCGGACCCGGCGTTACAGCGCCGGGTCCAACTCCCATCCCGCGACGGGCGCGGGGTCTGGGTCACGAAATCCCGGGTTGGGGCACGACGCCTCTAACTGCTTGAAGCAGGACAGCGAAGACAATGACGCAGCAATCGACATCGCTCCTTGTGGGCCTGCTCGCCGGCATTTCCGCCGCGCTCCTGCTCGTCAGCGCCGGTTCGCCCTCCGGCATCTCCTTCTTTCTGTTCGCCGCAGCAGCGCTGCCCGTGATGATCGCCGGGCTGGGCTGGTCAAACCTCGCCTCCGGCGTTGCCGTCCTTTCCGCGATGGCCGTGCTGGCACTGACCATCTCGGTGCAATCGGCCCTGGTGTCGGCCATCACCACCCTGGCGCCGGCAGCGTGGATCGCGCACCTTTCCAATCTGGCACGCCCGGCCGAAGAAATCGGCGGACCGGAAGGTGCTGTCGCCTGGTACCCCCTGTCCGATATCCTGCTGAGCGTCTGCGGCGTTGTCTGTGTCGGGCTCTTTGCGGTCGGTCTCGCGATGGGCTACGGACCGGCTTTCGTCAGCGATCTTGTCGACCTCTTCGTCTCGGTGCTTCAGGAGGGAAACCCCACCTACCAGCCGTCGCCTGAAGGCATCGAGGAGATGAAGAATTTCTTTCTCTTTGCGCTGCCCGCCATTCAGGCGGCGATGTGGGTGCTGATCCTGTTTGCAGGCTGGTACATCGCCTCGGCGATCGTGCGTGCCTCGGGCCGTGCCAAGCGGCCCAAGGACGACATTCCGGCAACGCTGAGAATGCCCCGCGTCGGCGGCCTTGCGCTTGCCGCGGGCGTCATTGCAAGTTTTGCGCCCGGCGGCATCGGCCTGATCGGCTGGACACTCATCGGGGCCTTCGGCATCGGATTCGTGGCGGCCGGATTTGCCATCGTGCACGAACGCACGCGCGGAAAGCCGGCACGCGGCCTGATGCTGTTCGCCGCCTATGCGACAACGATCCTGTTCACGCTTCCGCTCGGCTTCTTCTTCTTCATGGGACTGTTCGAAACGGCCCGCTCAACATCCGGCAACGGACCCTTGTCGGGTCCGGGACCCGGACAGAATTCCAACACCTGAATTCAAATCCACTCTCGAAAGGACAACACAATGGACGTCATTCTTCTTGAACGCATCGCCAAGCTTGGCCAGATGGGCGAAACCGTCAAGGTTCGCGACGGCTTTGCCCGCAACTTCCTGCTGCCCCAGGGCAAGGCCCTGCGCGCCAATTCCGCAAACCGCGCCCGCTTCGAAGCCGAACGCGCCGTGCTTGAAGCCCGCAACAACGAACGCAAGAGCGAAGCCGAACAGCTGGGCGACAAGATCGGCGGCAAGACCTTTGTCGTGGTCCGTTCGGCCGGCGAAACCGGTCAGCTTTACGGTTCGGTTGCCGCACGCGACGTGATCACGGTTCTGGCCGACAACGGCTTCACCGTCTCGCGCGCCCAGGTCGACCTCAACAACCCAATCAAGACCATCGGCCTGCACACCGTTCCGCTGGCGCTGCACCCGGACGTGAACGTGGAAGTCACCTTCAACGTGGCACGTTCCGCCGATGAAGCCGAGCGCCAGGAAAAGGGCGAAGACCTGTCTTCGGCTGACGCGATCTACGGCGTCGACGAAGAGGAAGCCGCAGCCGCCGCAGAAGCAGCAGCAAACGATCCGGACTTCCTCGACGAGGACGAGGCCGCGGAAGCCCGCGCCATCGAAGGCGACGACGAAAACGCCTGAT
This sequence comes from Hoeflea sp., assembly GCA_965233445.1. Lineage (GTDB taxonomy): Bacteria > Pseudomonadota > Alphaproteobacteria > Rhizobiales > Rhizobiaceae > Hoeflea. The sequence goes on along the minus strand of OZ247491.1, from coordinate 2,076,785 downwards.
CTCAGGCGTCCCGGGTTTGACCGGGATTCGAAAAGTGTGAACGCCCGGGGACCGAATCCCCGGGCGTTTCTCGTTCGGTCGCGTGGTGCACGAACTGGGGCGCGGCAGGCCGCTGGACGCTTTCCAGCGCCCCGGCTTTCAGCTAGAGCTAGGCAATGGACTTTTCCGCCTCAGACATGTCTCCCGAAGCGCTTCACGCGCTGATCGGTTTTTACGCCGAAAGCGGCGTGGAGGAGCTGTGCGAGGACACAGCGGTCGACCGGTTCGCCCAGAGCGCGGAGGCTCAGCTGTCACGCAGGCAGGCTGCCGGTTCCGCAGCCTCCCGGGCTAGGGAAACACCGCGAGACAGCAAGCAGGCGCCTGCCGTCAGAGAAAACGCCAATACGGCCTCGGCTCCTTCTTCGGGCTCGAACCGACCCGCCGCCTCCCCGGTCGGACCGGTGCCGCAGGCCTCCCAGCTCACGATTCCCGACGAGGCCGCGTTCAACGAGGCGAGAGCGCTTGCGGCAGGCGCCGGCACGATCGATGACCTGCGCGCGGCGCTGGAAGGATTCTCCGGCTGCAACCTTCGCCACAGCGCAAAGTCGCTGGTGTTCGCCGACGGCAATCCCGATGCGGATGTGATGTTCATCGGCGAGTCGCCGGGGCGCGACGAGGACCTTCAGGGCCTGCCCTTCGTGGGCCGGCCGGGCCAGTTGCTCGACCGGATGCTGGGTGCAATCGGGATCGATCGCACCAGCAGTTACATCACCACGATGATCCCCTGGCGACCGCCGGGCAACCGTCCGCCCGCACCGCACGAGATCGAGCTTTGCCGGCCGTTTATCGAACGCCATATCGCGCTCGCCCAACCGAAGGTCCTGGTCATGCTCGGCAACATTTCGGCCCGGACGCTCCTGGGGCTGGAGAAGAACATCCTGGCGGTTCGCGGCGTTTGGAGCACCTACACCTCGCAAGGCGTTGCCATTCCCGCCATGCCGACGCTCAATCCGAACTACCTCTTGCGGAACCCCTCCCAAAAGAAGCTGGTCTGGGCAGACCTGCTGTCGCTGCAAAAACAGATGGCCGATCTCAATCCCGGCTGAGCCAACCGGACTTGAAAGCCAGCATTGGCGCCCCGTTTGGGTTTCCAGGCCGGCCTTGAGCGTTCAAAAAAGCAACCGGATGGTCGCAATCGGGCCTTTTTCTGTCATCCTGCAGTGGCATTCTGGCCGACAGAATCACGATGCAATCAGGTCTGCATGAGCCGGCATGTCCGGACGTTGGGCAGGCCGCGCTCCAGTTCCAGGGAGAGCCGCCATGTTCCAGTCCATCCGATCCGTGGCGTCGTTGCTGCTGTCGACATTCTTCCTGCTCACCGCAATGGGGCTGTCGGGCTACCTGGTCCCCGTCCGGGCCGTGGCGGAAGGCTGGTCGACCTTCGCCATCTCGCTGATTGCAACCGGCTATGCGATCGCCTTCACGGTCAGTTGCATTGTCACTCCGAGACTTGTGCTTAGGGTCGGTCACGTGCGCGTGTTCGGGGCGCTGACCACGATCATGGCGATGTCGTATCTCTTGCATTCGCTGATCGTGCATCCGGCAGCCTGGGTCCTCACCCGCGCGATGGCCGGCTTCTCGATCGCCGGGGCCTACATGATCATCGAAAGCTGGCTCAACGAACGGGTGAGCAACGAAAACCGCGGCGCGCTGTTTTCGGTCTACATGATGGTCAGCATGTCGGCGGTGATGATCGGCCAGTACATCGTTCCGTTCGGCGACCCGATGAGCGCCAGCCTGTTCATGATCTGCACGCTGATCTGCTCGATGGCGGTCATGCCGACAGCACTTTCAAGCGCGCAGTCGCCACAGCCGCTCACCCAGGTGAAGTTCGACGTTCCCGCGCTCTACCGACGCTCGCCGGCGGCCGTCATCGGGACGCTGCTTGCAGGCCTCATTGCCAGCGCCTGGGGCGGCCTGGGGCCGGTCTACGCCACGCAATTGGGGCTTTCCACCATCGAAGGTGCAACCATGCTCGCAATTGCCATGGTGGGGGGGGCGATCTTCCAGTATCCGCTGGGCCGCGCCTCCGACCGGATGGACCGGCGCCGGGTGATGATCTTCGCAGGCCTCATCGGCATTCTCGCCTGCGTGATCACGCTGATCTTCGGCGTGGACAACAGGATCATCTTCTTTGCCGGAATGATGTTTTTGGGAACCGTCCTTTTCCCGATCTACTCGCTCAACGTGGCGCATGCCAATGACCATGCGCAGCCCGACGAATTCGTCGAGGTCTCCAGCGGCCTGATGATCACCTACGGGGTCGCGACAATGGTCGGACCGATCGTCACCGGTGTCGCCATGGACTGGTTCGGGCCGCATGCCCTTTTTGCGGTGCTTGCGATCTGCTTCGCAATCTATTCCGCACACGCCGCCTGGCGCATCAGCCGCCGCGAGCAGCCTTCGGAGAAAATGCGCTCGGACTTCCTCGCCATGGCCGCCATGCCGGATCTGACGCCGCAAAGTGCGGAACTCGACCCCCGCTCCGACCCAAGCTACTACGAGGATCAGAGCGAGGAGGAAACGGCCGACGCTGCGGGCAGCTGACTCCTCTGCTAATGCGCAAGCCGCCCAAGGCTACCTGACGACAAAGACCGAGATCCCCACATGGGAGGCGAGGTAGCCGGCGCGCGAGGAAAAGAAATGGTCGAGAAAGCCCGGCACGTGCGAAGCCATCACCACAAGATCGGCGCCGAGTTCCTCGGCAGCGTGCCTGAGCCGGTCATCAAGATCCACGCCGGGATCGTGCGAGGTCAGCGGCACCGAATCAAACTGTACGCCGTGCTTGCTCGACTGCTCGGCGGTGAACGCATCGAGTTTTTGCGCGTATTCCTCCGGATTGTGTCCCGCCGCGCCCGGCGCGGAACTGGTCACGCCGACAATCGACATCCTGGATCCGTACAGGCGGCCCAGCGACGCAGCCGTGGCAATCGCCTTTTCGAGCTGGTCGGCATGGCTGAGATCCACCGGGACCATGATGTTCTTGTACATATCTCACTCCTCTCGGATTGAACGGCCGCATTGATCCCGCCCGAGACGGGCCGGGCCGCTTTCGTCCGCGCACTAGACCAGCCCACCCGAGGCGGCGCATTGACGAGAGTCAAATCATCGTTCTTGCGCGAAAATCGTGGCTTCACGCGCAAAGATGCACCGCGACGGCGCAGATGAGCGGCAATTTCGTGAAATCCCGGAACGACAGGCGGGCCTGCTCTGGTCATCCCGACCGGAAAGACCCGGACCGGTCGCAACGAGTGCGGAGCCGGGAAGGCTCAGCCCTGCGGGGTCACCAGTTTGCGCTGTGCCTTGCGCTCAAGACCGAGGCGATGCTCGCGCAGGATCACGAAAAGTCCTGCCCCGACGACGATCGCAGTGCCGGTCAGCATGGTCCAGGTCGGCACATCGCCGAAGATGAAATAGCCGATCAGGATGCCGAGCACGATCGAAGTGTATTCGAAGGGCGCGATGGTCGAGACCTCTGCGTGACGGTAACTCTGGGTCAGAAGGATCTGCCCCAGCCCACCGCAGAAACCTGCCAGAGCCATCATCAGAAGGGTCTGCCAGTCCGGAACGACCCAGCCGAAAGGCAGCGAGACGAACGACAGGACCGTGGCGGTCAGCGAAAAGTAGAGCACGATCGTGGGGGTCTTTTCTGTGAGCACCAGCTTGCGGACCAGGATCATCGCGGTGGCGCCCAGTGCCGCCGATGCCAGCACCGCGATGGCGCCGAGCGCCTCACCGGAGCCGAAGCCCTCGCTGAAGAGGCTCAGACGGGGCCAGGTGATGATCAAGACACCGCCAAGGCCGACTGCCACCGCCGACCAGCGGAATATCCGCACCGTCTCGCCCAGAAACAGCGCCGCGAAGACGACCGTCAGCAGCGGCATGGCGTAGCCGATTGCAATCGCGTCGGGCAACGGCAGATGCAGAATCCCGTAGAAGCCGCATGCCATCGCGATCACGCCGACAAGACCGCGGCGCACATGCGAAAGCGGGCTGGAGGTGCGCCATGCGCCTTCAAGCTGGCCGCGCACGGCAAGAAAGACCAGGATGGGCACCATGGCGAAAGCCGAGCGGAAGAAGACGATCTGGCCTGCGGGCATTCCGTCCGCGCCGGCCTTGATCAGGGTCGACATGGTGACGAAGACCGAGACCGAGGCGACCTTGAGCAGAATGCCGGTCAGCGGCGAGCCCGAGCCCGATGCGCTTGCCTTGTTGTCCTGAGGTGCGGACCTGCTTTCCTCGACGCGCGGCTGATGGGGGGTGCTCAAAAGGTTTCCCTGACGACGGAATTGGGTGAATGGAGATGGCTCCGGGGTACGCCTGCCCCCGAATCCGACCGGCGCAATCCCCGTAGCATAATCATGCCGGCGCACCGCGTCCGATCAAAATCGCTGATGGAAGGCCTGTTTCGCGGTGATGCCAGACCGAAAATCCGGCGTCACCGCCGGGGCTCTTGACCCCAGGACCCTCGCGAAGGGCGATCAGCCGTTGAGCGCCTCCCACACCCGCTGCGGGGTCGCAGGCATTTCGATGTGCCGGATGCCCCGGGCCCGGTCGAGCGCGTCGATGACCGCATTGGCCACTGCCGGACAGGCTCCGATGGTGCCCGCTTCGCCGGCGCCCTTGATGCCCAGCGCATTGGTGGTCGAGGGCACGTTGCGGGTCTCGAAATCGAAGAACGGAACATCGGCGGCGCGCGGCATGGTGTAATCCATGAAACTCGCGGTGAGCAACTGACCGTCCTCGGAATGCACCACGCCCTCCTGCAGGCACTGCCCGATGCCCTGGACGACACCGCCATGAACCTGACCCAGCAGCAGGACCGGGTTCACGGTGACGCCGAAATCGTCGACAATGGTGTATCCGACAATCTCGACAATTCCCGTGTCGGGATCGATTTCCACCTCACAGATATGGGTGCCGTTGGGATAGGTTGCCTCGTCCTGGACCACATCCGCGTCCGCGGTCCGGTCATCGTCGCTGCTGGCGGCCCGGGCGAGATCGGAATAGTCGATCATGCGGTCGGTACCGACAATGCGTGCGACCCCGTCAACCAGTTCGATGTCTTCAGGAGCCGCCTCGAGTTCGTCGGCGGCAAGTTTCTTCATCTTCTGGGCCAGAACCTCGGAAGCGCGGGCGACGGAGACGCCGCCAAGCGGGATCGAGCGGGAACCACCGGTTCCGCCGCCGTCGGCGAGTTCGTCGGTGTCGCCCTGCCGGACCGTGATCCTGTCGAAGTCGATGCCGATCTTGTCGGCGACGAACTGGCTGTAGGCCGTGGCATGCCCCTGCCCGTTGGTCTGGGTGCCGATATAGAGCGTGACGCCGCCATCGGCGTCGAGGGTCATTTTGGCAGGCTCGGAGCCGGCGAAGGCGCAGGCCTCGACATAAACGGCCGTGCCGAAACCGCGCAGCTTGCCACGCGATTGCGCTTCCCTCGCCCGCGCCTCGAAACCGGCGGCATTCGCCTTTTCAAGCGCACGCGTCATGTGGCCATCGAACTCGCCGACATCATAGGTGCGGCCGCCCGGCGTTCTGTAGGGCATCTGTTCGGGCTTGATGAAGTTCTTGCGGCGCAGCTCCTCGACCGGCATGCCGATCTCGCGCGCTGCCGCATCGATCAGGCGTTCGATCAGAAAGGCGGCCTCCGGCCGGCCGGCGCCGCGATAGGCGTCAACCGGGGTCGTGTGGGTGTAGACACCGCGCAGTTCGAAATCGAGATTCCGGATGTCGTAGACGCCGGTCGACATCGTTGCGCCCAGCGTCGGAATGTAGGGGCCGAACTGATGCAGGTAGCCGCCCATGTTGGCGAGCAGGTCGATCTTCAGCCCTAGGATCCGGCCCTCCCTGTCCATCGCCAGCGAGGCGGTCACATCATTGTCGCGTCCGTGCGCATCGGCGAGAAAATGCTCCGTCCGGTCGCAAACCCATTTGACCGGCCGCTCGAGCCGGCGGGCGCTTTCAAGCGCAAGCGGGTATTCGCGGTAATTGAACACCTTGGTGCCGAATCCGCCACCGACATCGCGGGTGATCAGGCGAAAATCCTCGACCGGCATCCTGAAGACGTCCCTGGCGAGCGTCTTGCGGATATTGTGCACGCCCTGGGAGCCAAGGGTGAGCGTGAACCTCTTGGCTTCACTGTCCCATTCCGCGAGGCAGGCGCGGGTCTCCATGTAGTTGCAGACCAGACGGTTGTTGATGAACTTGACGGTGGCGACGTGGTCGGCCTCGGCAAAGGCCGCCTCGGTCGCAGCCCGGTCGCCCATCCGGTAAAGAAAGGCCTGATTGGTGCCAAGATCCGGCCACACCAGCGGACTTTCCGGCTCGAGCGCAGCCGCAAGGCCGACCTGCGCATCGCCGAACTCCCAATCGATGCCGATCAGTTCGGCGGCGTCCTGGGCCTGGGCCAGCGTGTCGGCAACGATGAAGGCCACGGCATCGCCCACATAGCGGACTTCACCATCACACAAGAGCGGCACATGCTTGAGCGCATGCTTGCTGCCGTCAGGCTGCTTGAGCGGCGTCTGGCAGACCACCGGGCCAAGATGGGAAAGATCCTCTGCGGTCAGGACAAGATGAACGCCGGGAGCGGACCGGGCCTCGTCTAGATCGGTGAAGGCAAAACGCGCGGATGCGTGGGGCGAGCGCAGCACATAGCCGCGCAATTCTCCCTCGGCCTTCACATCGTCGGTGAAGGCGCCCTCGCCTCGAAGCAGTTTGCCGTCTTCCTTGCGCAACGCGGATGCGCCGACGCCGAACTTGGGTGTCGCGATGTTCATGGCTCGTCCCGGATGGTGGTTTGAATGCTGGTGCTGGGATATTTCCCTGGCGACAACTTAGTCGTCGGTGCGGAAATGTCGAGTGCCGGTTTGTACGCGTGTACTGCCGACCGGGTTCCGCCGAAGCCGTCGCAAGAAGTCCCGGATTGACCGCCGTTCAGAAAATCGGCCAGCCGAGCGCCCAGCCCCACATCAGGAGTGCCTCCGCCAGCACGATGAGCGCCAGCAAGACCCAGGAGATCTTCGGACGCGCGACCATGAGGCTTGCGGCCACCATCGCCAACGGCGCCAGCGGAAGGACAAGGCGGAAAACAGACAGGATCCCGGCGCTCAACAGGACAAACATGCCCGGAATGCAGAAGCTTGCATGGGCCCATTGCCGTTTGAACAGGAGCGCGATGCAAAGTCCGAGAGCGACCCAGCCTGCAATGACGCTGGGCCAGAGGTAGGCTGAAAATCCCGCGAAGCCGAGCCAGGGGCCGAGCGGTGTGAAGAGGGCAACGATCGGCAGGTTCATGCTGCGGCCCCAGGCAGATTGTATCGTGGCGAACGCCAGGAAGTCGCCGGCCCTGAAATGAAGGAACAGCATGAATCCGCCGAGCGCGAGACAGGGCAACATCAGGGAAACCGCAAAACGGGCAAACTCGCCGCGCCCGCCGCTTCCGGGAAAGCCCGAGATCAAACTCTGCAAGGTGAGCGGTCCGGAGAAATTGCGCTGAGCGTAGTAGACCGCCATCGGCGCAAGCAGCAGCACGCCGAAGTTCTTGGTCAACACCGAAAGGGCCGCCAGCCCTCCCGCGATGAGCCAGCGCCCCTGTCGCGCCATCGCCAGGGTGCCGACGATGAAGAGGAGGAAGGTCGCTTCCGAATAGGCGGAGGAGAACACATGGCTTCCGGGAACGGCACAAAGAAGCACAACGGCCCAGTTGGCCGCCGCGGAGCCGTAGAGCGCCTGCGTTTCAGCCCGGACCCAGACAAGCGCCGCCAAAAAGCAGAGGTTGGATACCACCAGGAGAGCGACGAACCCGGACAATCCGGCCAGTTCCGCGACCGCGAAGGCCATCATCGGATACAAAGGGAAAAAGGCCCAATTGGCCTGTGACAGGGTCTCGGGACTTGTGGAGACCGCGGACATGTAGCCGTTGGTCATCACGCTGAGAAACCACCCGGTATCCCACACCCCCCAGATATCGAGCCATGAGCGTCCGTCGTAGATCCAGACATAGTCTTCCGGAACGAAGGCGAGATCCCGGGCAAGCAGGCCGATCAGAAGCAATGCCAGCCGGCTCAGTGCAAAGGCCAGCACCGGGATGCCAAGACCGGAGATCAACCCGGACCGGGTACGTACGGGATCAGATTCGGAAATTGTTGTCACAGTCAGCCCGCCAGCCCTGATCCCGCCTTCCCGCCGCCATGGCATCGGAAACATCGCCATACTAGTTGCCGGAGGCGATTGCGCAATGCAAGTTGAACACCAACCTTCAAGCGACTAAAAACACGGTCGGTCCCCGAGCACGCGGCGTTCAGCATGAGTACGGAAATGAAACCGGATTGGCGTCATCGAAAGACGCTGAGCGTCGTTCTCCCCACCTACAATGAAATCAAGAATGTCGCCCATGTGATCGAGGACATCGTCGCGCAAGATATCCAGCGACATGTCAAGCGCCTGATCTTCGTCGACGACAACAGTTCCGACGGAACCGCGGACTTCATCAAGTCCTTTCAAGATCAGACACCCTTCGACATCGTCTGCATCGAGCGGATCGGTCGTGCCGGGCTGAGTTCCGCCATCACCGAAGGCATCATGGCGGCAGACACCGAACTGGTCGCGGTCATGGATTGCGACGGTCAGCACCGGGCGCGTGACCTGTTTGCGATGCTCGACACCGCGCTTTCCAGGGACGCTGACATCGTCATCGGCTCCCGCTTCAAGACCGTGAGGTCGCAAGGGTCTCATCAGGGTCTGCGGCAATGGCTGAGCAAGACCGGGATCTGGCTCGCCAACCTCGTGCTCGGGCAAAAACTGTCGGATCCCCTGACCGGCTTCTTCCTGGTGAAGCGCTCGGGCTTTCGCGAGGTGGCGCGGCTGACCAGCAATTCGGGCTTCAAGATCGTCCTTGATTATCTTTTCCACTATCGCCGCAAGCCGATCCGCGTCGAGGAGGTACAGATCGGCTTCGAGGCCAGGCATGACGGAGAATCGAAACTCGATTCACGCATTCTGCTCGAATTCGTCGATCAGATTGCCAGCCGCCTGAGCCATGGCCTGATCCCGGAGCGTTTCATCTTCTTTTCGCTGACCGGGACGCTTGGGATCGCCGTCCACATGCTTGCGGTCTACAGTCTGTACGACCTCGCCGGCCTGCCGTTTCGGCTGGCGATCCTGGGCGCGACGCTGACGGCGATGGTCTTCAATTTCTCGCTCAACAACCTAATCACGTTCCGGCGCTTCCGGCTCAGGGGACACAACTGGTTTCGGGGACTGGCGGTGTTCGTGCTCGTGTGCAGCATCGGTGCTGCGGCCAATGTCGGCGTGGCCGGCTATCTCAACGATCATGACAACTCGTGGCAGGTGTCGGCACTGGCCGGCGTGTTTGTCGGCACGGTGTTCAATTTTGGACTGTCACGACGTTTTGTTTGGAAGAACTGATCTTCGCAATGTTAACGATATCTCGACACAGCCTGTGATAGCTGACAGCACACTACTGGGATTTGCGGGGCACAGACTTCATGCGGACTGACACCGGACACGTCTTCAAGCTGACGGATTACAAGCCGACCGATTTCGTGGTCGAGCGAATCGATCTCACCTTCGAACTGGATCCAAAAGCCACGACGGTTGTTTCCCGCGTCATTCTGCACCGGCGGGAAGGCGTCTCGAAGGATGCACCGCTGGTGCTGGACGGTGACGAGCTGGCTCTCGACGGTCTTCTCCTTGACGGCGTGGAAATGGATTCGTCGTTTTTCGAGGCGACACCCGACAGCCTGACGATCAATGGCCTGCCCGAAAGCACGCCGTTCGAAATCACGGTCACCACGACGCTGTCGCCGGAAACCAACACCAAGCTGATGGGGCTTTACCGTACCAACGGCGTCTACTGCACTCAGTGCGAGGCGGAAGGGTTCCGTCGAATCACCTATTTCTACGACCGGCCGGATGTGCTGACGGTCTACACCGTCACCATCATCGCGAACAAGGAAGACGCCAAACTGCTTCTGTCGAACGGAAACTTCCTCGGCGGCGGCAACTATGACGAAGGCCGGCATTTCGCCGCCTGGTTCGACCCTCACCCCAAGCCCTCCTACCTGTTCGCGCTGGTTGGCGGCGACCTGGGCGTGGTCGAGGACACCTTCACGACCATGAGCGGCCGGGAGGTCGCGCTCAAGATCTATGTCGAGCATGGCAAGGAACCGCGCGCGGCCTATGCCATGGACGCGCTCAAGCGGTCGATGAAATGGGACGAAGAGGTCTATGGCCGGGAGTACGATCTCGACATCTTCCAGATCGTCGCGGTGTCCGACTTCAACATGGGCGCGATGGAGAACAAGGGACTTAATGTCTTCAACGACAAATATGTGCTGGCCGATCCCGACACGGCGACCGATGCCGACTACGCCAATATCGAGGCGATCATCGCGCATGAGTATTTCCACAACTGGACCGGCAACCGCATCACCTGCCGGGACTGGTTCCAACTCTGCCTGAAGGAAGGCCTCACGGTTTACCGCGATCACGCCTTTTCAGCCGACCAGCGGTCCGCACCGGTCAAGCGCATTGCCGAGATCAGGCTTTTGAAAGCGCACCAGTTTCCCGAGGATGCCGGCCCTCTCGCGCACCCGGTCCGACCCGAAACCTATCGTGAAATCAACAACTTCTATACGGCCACGGTCTATGAGAAGGGCTCCGAGCTGGTCCGGATGATCCACACCATCCTGGGCTCGGAGGATTTCCGCAAGGGCATGGATCTCTATTTCGAGCGGCATGATGGCGAGGCTGCGACCATCGAGGACTTCCTGACCTGCTTCGCAGAGGCGAGCGGCCGCGATCTCAAGCAGTTCGCCCTGTGGTACAGCCAGGCGGGCACGCCCTCGGTCTCGGTATCGACCGACTGGAACGAAACCAAGAAAAGCTTCGACGTGACACTGGAGCAATCCCTGGCGCCGACGCCGGGACAGACCCGCAAGGCGGTGATGCACATTACGCTGGCCTACGGATTGATCCTGCCCGACGGCACCGAGTTTTCCGGCGAACCCACCGGCGGCGACGCTTCGGGCGGCGTGTTCCACCTGACCAAGCGCAAGCAGACCTACCGCTTTGCCAATGTGCCGGGGCGCCCGGTTCTGTCGATCAATCGCGGCTTCTCCGCGCCGGTCAACATCGCCATGGAGCAAAGCCCGGAGGACCTGGCCCACATCTCCCGGCATGACAGCGACGGCGTGGCGCGCTGGCAGGCGCTCAACGATTTCGCCACCCGTCATCTGGTCAGCGCGGCGCGACTGACGCGCGACGGACGCACGCCGCCTGCCGCCAAGGATCTGTGCGATGTGCTGATCGCCATCGCCGGAGATGAAGACCTGGAGCCTGCCTTCCGCGCCCAGGCGCTGACGCTTCCCGCCGAAAGCGACATTGCGCGCGAGATCGGCACCAATATCGATCCGGATGCGATCCATGCGGCGCGCGAGGCAATGCTGGCGGAGGTCGGACGTGCGGGCCGCGACGTTTTTGCCGCTCTCGCCTCAAGCGCCCCCGAAGGCCCCTACAGCGCCGATGCGGCAGCCGCCGGCCAGCGCGCCCTGGCCGCCGTTGCACTGTCCTATTCGGCCATCGCCGAAGGGTCGCCCGAACGTCCGAAAGCAGCCTTCGATGCCGCCGACAACATGACGGTTCAGTCGCAGACGCTGCAGATCCTGGCGCACCAGTTTCCCGATGCAGCGGAGACCGCGGCCGCGCTCGAGACTTTCAAGGCGCGTTACGAGAACAATCCGCTCGTCCTCGACAAGTGGTATTCCGTGCAGGCCATGGTGCCGGGTGCAAACACGTGCGAGCGGATCGAGGAATTGCTCGCAAGCCCCGGCTTCGACCGCAACAATCCCAACCGGATGCGGGCGCTCATCGGCGCTTTCTCCGCCGGCAATCCGACGGGTTTCAACCGGGCCGATGGTGCGGGCTACCGCCTGCTGGCACGGGAAGTCATCGAGATCGACAAGCGCAATCCGCAACTGGCGGCACGGCTGCTGACCGCGATGCGGTCCTGGCGGTCGCTCGAGCCCGGCCGGCAGGATCAGGCGCGCCTGGCGCTGGTGTCCATTCGTGATGCGGGCAATTTGTCCGCCGATGTCAGCGACATCGTCGACCGCATGCTCGCGGGCTGACGAACCGGCACACAGGACCACCGGCGCAGCCTGCGCCACGTAAAAAGGATCACCCCGTTTGCAGCCGCGAGCGGGGTGATTTGGTTCGATTTGCGCCCTCGGTGCCGGGGCGACCACCAACCAGGCGACTCGATTCCGTCAAAAACGCTGTGATCTCAATTTCTTAACAAATGCTTTCATTTGGGACTGGACAAGGCGAATCACCTTTGATTCATTAGGTTAGATTCGGAGATGCGGTAGTCCGGATCCCAACGGGGACATACAGAAATTATGGCGGATGCGCAGTTCGTACCTGCGGCCGAACGGTCGCTTCATGCTCAAAATACGGACCTGAAGGGGATGCGCGGGAACGGATTGTCCGGCCACGCCAAGCTGTTTGCACAGCCCGCCTACGGTCAGTTGGCCGGTGCGGAACCTTTCCTGAAACGCCTCATTCCGGTGCTCATCGTCGCCTTCCTGATCGTCGTGGCGACCGCACGCTACCTCAACATCACCGACAACAGGGACCGCCTCCTCTTCGCCGCGGAACAGATGACGGCGCTGTCGCTCGCCGCCGCATCGGCCGCCCTGTCCACCGACCTCGGATCCGTCACCCGCCTGCAGCGCTGGGAGACCGAAGCCAGGATCAACCGTGCCCTCGGCGCCATCCCCAACAACCAGGGCCGTTACCTTCTGGTCATCGGCTCGGACGAACGTGTCTTCGCCGCGACTGCGGGCGGGCATCACCTGGTGGGCAAACGGCTTTCCAGCCTGATCTCCGAAGCCTCGCCGCTTTGGCTGTTTGGCGAGCGTGCCGGGGTCCAATCGATCGAATTCGACGGGGAAGAGAGCATGGCAGCGCTCGCCCGCCTGCCGGAAGGCGCCGGTTCGCTGTTGGCGCTGACGCCCGTATCGGGGCCGAACGAGGCGTGGCGGCAATCCGTGTCGGTGAATGTGACGCTGTTCATTGCGACCTCCTCCATTCTTCTGGTCATTCTCTATGCCTATTTCAGCCAGGCCGGACGCGCCCAGGAGGCTGACGGCATCTACAACGAGAGCCAGCGCCGCGTGGACATGGCGCTCTCACGCGGGCGATGCGGCCTTTGGGACTGGGACATGGCGCGCGGGCGGCTGTACTGGTCGCGGTCGATGTACGAGATCCTGGGGCTCAAGCCACGCGACAGCGTCATTTCCTTTGGCGAGGCGTCACATCTGGTCCACCCCGATGACGGCGACCTGTACGAGATTGCCCGCAAGGTGGCATCCGGCGACATCAAGCAGGTCGACCACCTGTTCCGCATGCGCCATGCCGACGGCCATTATCTGTGGATGCGGGCGCGGGCGCAGGTTGTGGATCCGACATCGGCGGAAACGCACCTGATCGGCATCGCGATGGACGTGACCGAACAGCACCGGCTGCAGCAGCGCACGGTCGAAGCCGACCAGCGGCTGTTCGACGCCATCGAAAGCACCTCCGAAGCCTTCGTCCTGTGGGACAAGGACGACGCCCTGGTGCTCTGGAACAAGCACTATCAGGAAATCCACGGTCTTCCGGCAGACATCCTCGCACCGGGCACGCCGCGCGAAGTGGTCGAGAGCGCGGCAACGCGTCCGGTTGTCGAACGGCGGCTGGCCGCGCCCTGCGCGTCTGGCTCCGCGCAGACCTTCGAGGTCCAGCTTGGCGACGGTCGCTGGCTGCAGATCAATGAACGTCAGACCCGCGACGGCGGGCAGGTTTCGGTCGGCACCGACATCACCCAGCTCAAGCGCAATCAGGACCGTCTGCGCGAAAGCGAAAAGCGGCTGATGGCGACCATTGGCGATCTGACCTCGTCCCAGAACGAACTCAAGCGCAAGGCTGCCGAACTATCCGAACTGAACCACGACTACCAGATCGAGACCAGGCGCGCCGAAGCCGCGAGCCGCGCCAAGTCCGAATTCCTCGCCAACATGAGCCACGAACTGAGAACGCCCCTAAATGCGATCATCGGATTTTCGGAGGTCCTGCAGGCGCGCATGTTCGGTCCGCTCGGATCGGAGAAGTACGGTGAATATGCCGACGACATCCACAATTCCGGCATTCACCTGCTCACTGTGATCAACGACATCCTCGACATGGCCAAGATCGAAGCCGGCCAGATGCAGATCGACTGCGAGAAAATCGATCTCGCACCGTTGCTGGAAGAGACATTGCGGCTGGTCGCGATCCAGGCCAAGCAAAAGGACATTGAGGTTCAGCAGCGCATCTCGTCGAGCCTGTCGCTCCATGCCGACCGCCGGGCGATGAAGCAGATCCTGCTCAACCTGCTGTCAAATGCAGTGAAATTCACCGAGCCGGGAGGGCATATCCTGGTGCGGGCGCGGCAAACCTCGTGCGCTGCGACGCTGACCATACGGGATACCGGGATCGGCATTCCGAAAGAGCTTCTTTCGCGGATCGGCCAGCCCTTCGAGCAGGTCCAGAACCAGTTCTCGAAATCAACCGGAGGCTCGGGGCTCGGCCTGGCGATTTCGCGCAGCCTGGCGGAATTGCACGGCGGATCGATGAGGGTTCATTCGATCGAGGGCAAAGGAACCATTGTCAGCATCCGTCTTCCACTCGACTGTCCCGATGGCGGCAGGCTGGCCGCGGAGTAGTTTCGCCCCTGCCCTGCGCCGCACTCAAGGTTCGATTTCGCGCCGTATCTTGCCGGTGGCAAACCGGGCAGTGCTCAACGGTCGTGGATGAGCCCGTGGATGAATTCGAGCTTTGCAAAGATCGTGTCGGAAAGCACGAAGGGATAGAAATCTCCAAGACCGATTGACCGGTTCATGGCGTTCATCGCCACCGTCAGCGGCACCCAGGCCTGCATCAGGGGCTCGAATTCGGCGGCGCCGTAGGGTCCGGCATCAGACCAGCCACCCGGGGTTCGATTGAGACCGGTATCGGGCGTATGCCCATCCAGCCCGTACCATCCAGCGGTCTCCAGTCCGTCGACGATATGGAAGTAGTGCGCCCAGGTCTCGGCGAAATCCTCCCAGGAATGGGCGCAGGCATAGGAGCTCACATGCGTGGCCTCCCAGCCACTCGGCGCCCCTTGGTCGTAATGGCGCTTGAGCGCTTCGCCGTAGTCCTCGCGTTCATCGCCGAAGATCTTGCGATAGGCCTCGAGCTTGGGTGTGTTCGAAACGAGATGATCCCAGTAGTAATGGCCAACCTCGTGACGGAAATGACCGATCAGGGTGCGATAAGGCTCACCCATTGCCTTGCGGTATTTCTCCCGGGTGGGATCGTCGGCCTCTGCCACATTGATGGTGATCAGACCGTTGGCGTGACCCGTGAGGACCCGCTTGGTCTTGCCGTCCGCAGACAGGACGTCGGCCTTGAACTCAAAACGCAAGGCGGTGTCCGGCTGGACAGACAGATCGCCCACCTTCAGCCGGAACTTCTCCAACGAATAGAAAAGCCTGCGCTTGGCTTCCTCGAGCGAGGCCCAGTGATCGCGATTTTCCGGCGCTGAGAGATCGGGGATGATCAGCGTGTGCCGGCAACTCAGGCAACAATCTTCGGGGTCCTCGTCCTCGACCAGCCAGTTGCAATGAATCGATTGCCGGTTTGCACATGCCTTGTAGGCGCTCGCGCCGTCATGCCACTTGATATCGCCCGGCGCGGCAAAGAACATCTGGTCCCATGCGGGCACATAGCCCAGTCTCGAATGGCAATTGACGCACTCGCTGTTGCGGAAATGCACTTCATTGGAGCAGTTTGGACAGGCATAGCGGCGCATGGCTGAGATCCATCGGTTTGAAGTCTGTTGCAGGTCGGAAGCAATGTCCGCCGCCGGATTCACCGGCCGCGCCCAGATCCTATACGATCATGATCGGAGGAACTCTCCAAACGCACGGACCGCGCAAAGGTTCCCTCGCCCCATTGGGCCAGAGTTGCACCGCAATGGATAGCGGCAACATCACCTGCCGACCGGGTGAGGGTTGCCTCGGGCGGTACCCGCACGATGAGCCCAAAACCGCGCCGCGCACATCGGCGCCGATCGATCAGCCCGGCCCGCGCGCCCGCGCGTTGGCGTCGACCCTTGCGAGAAGCTCGAACAGTTGATCGGCCTCCGCCTCGCTCAGTCCCTTGAGCAGTTTCGCATTCACCTGCTCGTAAAAATCGCTCAGGTACTCGTAGCTGCGCCCCCGATCGGTCAGACAGACGAGAACGACACGCTTGTCGCTCTCGGAGGGAACACGCCGGACAAGCCCCGATTCCTCCATCCTGTCGACAATTCGTGACGCCGCAGGGGCGTTGTTGCCCGAGTAGTCGGCGATCTCGTTGATCAGCATTCCGTTCTGCCGCCATAACGCCGACAGGATCACCCATTGCGCGAGCGTCAGGCCATGTTCGGAGAGCATCTCCTGACACATCGCCGTCGATGCGCCGGCCGCGAAATTGAGCACCCGCCCAAGCGCCCTTGTCCGGGTTAGCGGCTTTTTAGTTGCCATGTAAACATTTCCATGTAATGCTTATCGCACACTGATTGCCTCGAGCCCCGGAGATCTGACCGGGATCCTTCAGCCAAAGCTGACATTTGAGCAGCAGGTACATCATCAGACGATCCTTCGCATTAACATCGGCTATGATCGGCACGGCAAATTGCGGATCCGACAAAACACAGCGACAAGGAGGCCGGAAGGCTGACTGACGTCAGGGTTGCCTTCAAAGGCGTCACTGCAATCGGCAAACGCTACATGGATCGCAAACATGTTGAAAGGATGCCGGCTGACGTTTTCCTTTCGCCAATCAGCTCCGACCAGAGATCTTCACGCTCCCGGGGACTGCGCCTCCCCGCGGAGCGTCGTTCCGGTGGCGCGCGCCTTGATGACCGCGCCGGAGCGGAAAGAGCCCGGGTCGTCTGCTTGTTCGCCTACGGCCTTCCGGCAGAAAGTGCCGCGGATGCGGCCTCAGGTCGACGCGGCCCTGGCTCCACGCGCCGATGGGACTCGGGACCCTGGTTCTAACCTTGTTTCGGATTGGCTGGCGGTGGCATCTCGCCACCGAATGAAAATCCTGCGCCTGCCACACCGGGCAAGCGCGGGATCATGAGGATGTCTCGCGAGTGTCAGGCTCGCGCGCTGTGCCGCCGTCGAGTGCGGATGAGACGAGCGATGCCGGACCTTGCGCAGCATTCCGCTAAGCTGGTTGCTTTCCCGGTTCAGGGTGAGGCTTGCCGCGCTCGTCTCCCCGACCATTGCCGCATTCTGCCGGGTCATCCGGTCCATGTGGTTGATCGCGGAGTTGACCTCGGCCACTGCATCGGCCAGCTCGCGCTTGTCTGACAAGACCGCGCTTTCCGGCGTCAGGACGTCAGCGTCTTGAACAACGCGCGCACCTTCCTTGAGGTCGCCTTGAAGTCGGCCTCAAGGCTCTTCAGGTCCGGCGCCTCGCCCGCGCGAAGCACCAGTTCGATCAACCCGGCAGGCGCCTCGCGCGGCGCAAAATCTCCCTCGGCGCAAAGCCGAACGATCTGGGCATGCCCGCTCCAGAGCGCCAAGGCCCGCCGCAGTGTCTCGGTGTCTTCCAGGCCCAGGATGTCCGGTCCGAGCCGTGCCAGGATTGCATCCGTTCCGGTGCATTGGTTGTATTCAGGTTCCATGGCCGAAGAGGCCGGACTGATCATTGTCGCCTCGTCATCGGCGGATTCGCCGTCGTCGTCGGGACCGGGCAGCCAGCCATCGGCGCGCGCCTCGAGCGAAAGCATCTGGGCGATGAACTCGATGTCGATCAGGCCGCCCGGGATGAGCTTGACGTCGTAGATGTCGCGTGGCGGCTTTTCCTGTTCGATGAGGTCACGCATCTCGACAAGGTCTGCGCGCAGTTTCGCGCCGTCGCGCGGCCGCGCCAGCACTTCGTCGATGAGGTCGCGAGCGGCGGCACACAGGCTCTCGTCCCCTGCCACGGGCCGTGCACGCGTCAGCGCCATGTGCTCCCAGGTCCAGGCGTCTTCCGTCTGGTATTTCCGGAAGGCGCGCACGGAGGTAGCGACGGGCCCCTTGTTGCCTGAGGGCCGCAGGCGCAAATCGACTTCGTAGAGGATGCCTTCCGCGGTCGGCGCGGACAGGGCCGCGATCAAACGCTGGGTCATGCGCGCGTAGTACCGTGCCGGATCGAGCGGCCTGGCGCCATCCGACTCGTCGCCATCGGCATCGTGATCGTAAAGCAGGATGATATCGACATCCGAACCGGCGGTGAGTTCGCGGCTGCCCAGCTTGCCCATGCCCAAGACCGCCACACGCCCGCCCGGCAAGCGGCCATGGGCCTCCTCCATGCCCGCTATCACCGCGTCGAGCGCGGCACCGATGATCAGGTCCGCCAGGTGGGAGAAGGCTCTTGCGGCGCGTTCGGGTGCAATGGCGCCGGTGAGAAGCCGCACACCGATCAGGAACTTCTGCTCAAGGGCTACGATCCTGAGCCGGTCCAGCACCTCCTCGTAGTCGTTGGCACCATCGAGGAAGCTGGTCAGCCGCTCGGCAAGGTAGTTGCGGGTCGGAAGTTCGGCCATCAGCCCCGGATCGAGCATTCCGTCGAACACATGCGGCTTGCGCGCGATCACGTCCGCAAGCTTCGGCGCCGCGGCCATGATGGTCACCATCAGCGACATCAGGCCCGGATTGTTGCCGATGAGAGAAAACAGCTGGATGCCGGCCGGCAGCCCGGCAATGAACGCGTCGAAACGGATCAACGCTTCATCGGCACGCCGCGTTGCGCCAAACACACGCAGGAGTTCCGGCGTGAGTTCGGTAAGGCGTTCGCGCGCCTCGACGGACTGGGTGGCCCGGTAGCGACCGTAATGCCAGGTCCGGATGATCCTTGCGATGTCGGAGGGCCGCTCGAACCCCAATTCCGACAGGGTCTTGAGCGTTTCGGGATCCTCGTCCTCTCCCGTGAAGACCAGGTTGCCCACTCCGCCCGACAGTCCGTTTTCGTTTTCGAACAGCGCGGCGTAGCACTCCTCGACCCGCACGAGCACGGCGGCATAGGTCTTGCTGAAACTCTTCGCGTTCGGCTCACCCATCATCAGGGCAATGCGGCCGAGTTCGGCTTCGGTTTCGGGCAGCGTGTGGCTCTGCTCGTCGCGGACCATCTGTATGCGGTGTTCGACGTCGCGCAGATACCAGTAGCTTTCGGCCATGGTCCGCGCAGTCGCAGGATCGATCCAGCGCGCGCGGGCCAGCGCCACCAGCATTTCATCGGTGCGGCGCAGCCGCAGCTTGGGCATGCGCCCGCCCGCGATCAGCTGCTGGGTCTGGACGAAAAACTCGATTTCACGAATGCCGCCGCGGCCAAGCTTCACATTGTGGCCCTTGACCGCAATGTCGCCGAACCCGCGATGCGCATGGATCTGCCGCTTGATCGAGTGAATGTCGGAAATGGCGGCAAAATCGAGATACTTGCGGAAGACGAAAGGCACCAGGTCCTTGATGAACCGCTCCCCGGCGGCGAGATCACCTGCGACCGGTCGCGCCTTGATGAAGGCGGCACGCTCCCAGTTCTGACCACGGCTCTCGTAGTAGTTCAACGCCGCCTCCACCGGGAAGGCCAGCGGCGTGGAGCCCGGATCGGGTCTCAGCCTGAGATCCGTCCGGAACACATAGCCCTCGCCGGTCCGCTCCTGCATGATCCTGACCAACCGGCGAACCAATCGGGCAAAGATGTCGGTCGCCTCCTGCGGATCGCGGACGATGCCGGCTTCCGCTTCGAAGAAGACGACGATGTCGATGTCGGACGAGTAGTTCAGTTCGCCCGCGCCATGCTTGCCCATGCCCAGAACGACGAGGCCGGAGCCCTGCCCCGGATTGTCGGGGTCATGCAGGGTGAACTTGCCGGCGGCGTGGTCGGTCGACAGAAGGTGGTCGAAGGCCGCACCCAGACAGCCATCGGCCAGATCGCTGAGGTAACGGGTGGTCTCATGACAGCTGATGACCCTGGCAAGGTCAGCCAGTGCGACGGCCATCGCCACCTGGCGCTTGGCGCGGCGAAGCGCCGTCATCACTTCGGCTTCGCCGGCAAGCGCGCCGTCGGCCTGGCGCCAGCAGCCTCTGGCTTTTGCAATTTCCGCAACAACCAGATCTCCGACCGGTGTGGTCAGGCTGCGACCGAGGGCTTCGGGATCGCTCAGTGCAAGGTCGCGCAAATAGGGAGAAAGAGCCAGCGCCGCCGTCACGAACCTGCGTGCCGGGGTGTCGCGCGCGATGCACTCGGCGATTTCAGGACTGTCCGCAACGAGGCCCTTGAGATCGGCCAGAACGGACTTGGCTGCGGCCGCCGAAGGCGGGGCGATCGGATTGCGGTCAAGATCGATCAGCCTTGGATGCGATGGTGTATCGGTCATTTTCCCCTTGGCAGGACCATGGACGCCGCCAAGCCCGGGCTGGAGTCGGCGCCTGTCGAGCCATCCTCGAGTTCAAGTCGCCCACCATGCAGCGCCGCCACAGCCTGAACAAGGCTCAATCCGAGCCCGGTACCGGGTTTTGAACGGCTTTCGTCGAGCCGCACGAAGCGCTTGACCACATCCTCGCGGCGATCGGCCGGGACACCGGGCCCATTGTCGGTCACCGAAAGCCTGAGCTCGTTGCCCGAACGGACAAGCGAGACCTTGATGGCCGGCGCGGGAACGTCACCGACATACTTGATCGCATTGTCGATGAGGTTCGAGAGCGATTGCGCCAGCAGTTCCCGGTTTCCGTTGATGGTCAGTTCGGGCGTGATGTCGGCTCTCAGGCGGACGCCGGCGTCTTCGGCAACGGGCTCGTAGAGTTCAACCGCATCGCGTGCCAGTCCGGACAGGTCGACCAGGCTCATCTGCGCCGTCGAGGACCCGGCCTCGACGCGGCTGATCATCAGGAGCGCATTGAACGTACGGATCAGCTGGTCGCTGTCCGCGATCATCTGTTCGAGCGCCTGCCTGTGGCTATCGGCGTCCTCGCCACCGGCGAGCGCCGCTTCGGCGCGGTTCCTGAGCCGTGTGAGCGGCGTCTTGAGATCATGGGCGATGTTGTCGGAGACCTGCCTCAAGCCCTCGTTCAAACGTTCGATGCGACCGAGCATCGCATTGAGCGACAGGCTCAACCGGTCGAACTCGTCGCCCGATCCGTTGACCGGCAGACGCTGCGACAGGTCGCCCGCCATGATCTTCTTGCTGGCCTCGGACATGTGGTCGATGCGCTTGAGAGCGCGGCGGCCGACGAAAAACCAGATCGCCAGCGCACCGGCGAACATGATCGCCAGCGCCGTGACCAGAGCCTGGCGGACAAGTCCGCGCACCTGTTCGCGCTCGCCGATGTCGCGGCCGACCATCAGCCGCATGCCGTTGGGAAGAAACACGATCTGCGCCAATGCGCGGTGATCGTCATCCGCGCTCTCACCCAGGCGCTCATAGCGGAACGGCGCGGTTGTCCACCCCTCGTTGTCCAGCACACCGGGCGCGATCGCGGCGATGTTGCCGGCGATCAGTTCGCCGGTCGGCGCGGCGATCGCGTACAGATTGGCGCCGGGCTGGCGGGCGCGGCGTTCGATCACGCGGACGAGACCTGTGATGCCATTGTTGCGGTAGGCGCCTGCCACAACGCGCAACTCGCTGCCGATCACCCTCTGGATCCGGTCATGCTGCATGCCGACGGAAATCGAGGTGACATAGAACACCAGCGCCACGGCGCACAGTGCGAACAGGCCGAGATAAAGGGCCGACAGCCGCACGGCTGTGGTCGACAACATGGCACGCAAACGGCTCATGGCGCGCTCATCCACCCGCCTTCATCATGTAGCCCGCACCGCGCACGGTCCTGAGCAGCGGCTCGCCGAAATCCTTTTCGATCTTCGATCTCAGCCGCGAGATATGAACGTCGATCACGTTGGTCTGCGGGTCGAAGTGATAATCCCAGACGTGCTCGAGAAGCATGGTGCGCGTCACCACCTGCCCGGCGTTCTTCATGAGATATTCCAGCAGACGGTACTCGCGTGGCTGCAGCGGGATCGGCTGACCGGCACGGCGCACCTCGTGGCTCAGGCGATCGAGTTCGAGATCGCCGACCCGGTAGGTGGTCTCCTGATCGCGCGCACCCTTGCGGCGACCCAGGATCTCGATACGGGCCAGCAGTTCGGAAAAAGCGTAGGGCTTGGTCAGATAATCATCGCCGCCGGCGCGCAGGCCGGTGACCCGGTCGTCGACCTGGCCGAGGGCGGACAGAATGAGAGCCGGGGTATCGTCGCCGTTGCGGCGCAACTCGCTGATGATCGAGAGCCCGTCCCGCTTGGGCAGCATGCGGTCGACCACCAGGGCGTCATAGCTGTTTTCGGAGGCCAGAAAGAAACCGGAATCGCCATCACTCGCATGGTCCACCGTGATGCCCGCCTCCCGGAAGGCGCGGGAGAGGTAGGCCGCGGTTTCGAGATCGTCTTCGATGATGAGTATTTTCATGAGGAGAGCCCTGACAGCACTGACCTTCCGGGCATGCCCGGCGCATCGGGTCAAGTCAAGCGCACCGGGCAGCTGAAAAAATGTGCGGCAGGCAAGCGCGGTGGCAGGCCTGCCGACGTTGTTGCCTGCGTCTGGTCACCGGGGGACGGCGGGAGGTCAGATCGCTTGGGCTATGTTCCGGGCGCGCCTGATCGGGGGGGATACCGGCATCGCGCCCGGAACATCCGGCACGGATCATGTCCGCGCCGGATCTCGTGTCAGGGCTCAGCCCTGGTCGATCGGCAGGGCGACGAAGCGCGAACGGTTCTCGTTTTCCACCTGGAACAAGGCCGCCTTGCGGCCGTCGCTGGCTGCACTGTCGATGATGCCGACCACGTCGGAGGCATCGGAGACGTCCTGGTTGTTGACCGCGACGATCACGTCGCCGGCGCGCAAACCACGCTCTTCGGCAGCGCTGTCGGCTGCGACCGAGGTGATCAGCAGGCCCCGGCCGTTTTCAGCGGGGACCACGGTGAGGCCGAAGTCGTCCAGCGTGGCTTCCGCCTGCGGAGCGCTGGGTTCATCCTGATCATCGGTGGTCAGGGCCGCGGTCTCCGTGGGCAACGTGCCGAGCTCGACCTCGATGGTCTGGCTCTCGCCGTTGCGCCACACGGTGATTTCGGTGGTCTTGCCCGGTTCGATGCCGGCGATCTTCTTCGCCAGTTCACGCGGACCTTCAACGGCTTCCCCATCGACAGCGGTGACAACGTCACCGGCTTCGATGCCGGCCTTTGCTGCCGGCGCGTCAGACTGCGGTTCCGTGACCAGTGCGCCCTGCGCTTCGGCAAGACCGAGCGATTCCGCGATGTCGGCGGTTACCGGCTGGATCTGGACACCGAGCCAGCCGCGCTCGACCGTTCCGTCGTCGATCAGATCGCGGATCACCGCGCGGGCCGTTGACGCGGGAATGGCAAACGCAATGCCGACATTGCCGCCCGACGGCGAGAAAATCGCGGTGTTGATGCCGATGACTTCACCGTTGAGGTTGAAGGTCGGACCGCCCGAGTTGCCGCGGTTGACCGCTGCATCGACCTGGATGAAGTCGTCGTAGGGGCCTGCACCGATGTCACGGCCACGCGCCGAGACGATGCCGGCGGTCACGCTGCCGCCGAGACCGAAGGGGTTGCCGACGGCCACGACCCAGTCACCCACGCGTACCTTGCTGTCATCGGCAAAGTCGACATAGGTGAATTCGCGGGCTTCCTCGACCTTGAGCACGGCCAGATCTGTACGGCTGTCGCGGCCGACCAGCTTGGCATCGAGTTCGGTGCCGTCATCCATGATCACGGTGAAGGCGGAGCCGTTCTCGACGACGTGGTTGTTGGTCACGAGCATGCCGTCCTCGGAGATGAAGAAGCCGGAGCCCTGGCTGACCGGGCGCACCCGGCCGGGACGCCGCTTGCCATCGGGGCCGCGCCGGTCGCGCTCCGCACGACGGTCATCGCGATCGGACTCGCCGCCGAAGCCGCGGCTGAATTCATCGAAGAAGCGCTTCATCGGGTGGTCGTCGGGAAGGTCGTCAAAGCTACGGCCGTTGAAGTTGAAATTGAACGGACCGTCATTGGAGACCGGCTTGACCTCGGCCTGCACGCGAACCGAGACGACGGCCGGAGAAACGGCCTGAACCACATCTGCGAAGCTCGGAGCCTGCGGCGCCTCGACGCGAACGGCGTCGGCAAATGCGCCAGTCACCGGAGCCGGAAGGCCGGTCGCCAGCATCGCGGCGGCGACGCCTGCAATCGCGGTGGTTCCCAGGAAGCCCTTGATCATCTTGCCCGGGGTCCTGGTCTTGGTGGATTCGTTGGTCTGGGGGGATTGCGACATGTCTCATCCTCTTGTGTTCTTGTCTCAAGGCCGGGTGCCCGGCTCTTGGCAATGACACATAGGGTGTGTTCGCTTACGACAAGCTTTCCGGTTCATTAAACCTTTGTAATGTTGGGCGCCCCGTTGCCGCCACAATGCCAGCGGCCGCGCCTCTGCAGGCGCCTTCGGCCTGGCTCAAGCCTTTGATCTTGCTGAAACAACAATAGGCTGCGGAAGCCGCCGCGTGATGTTCGGTCTACCCGGCCTGCTCCAGCCGGGTCGCGATTTTCGCATCATGTTCCAGCGTCCGGTGGACCGGGCACTTGTCGGCAATTTCCAGGATCTTGTCGGCGAGTTCCGCGGGCACTCCGCCGTCGACCGAAATCACGCGCTCGAAACGGTCGATCCGACCCTTTCCCGCCCGCTGCTCGTCGGTGCAGTCCAGGCAGTCCTTCATGTGGATCTTGCTGTGGCTGACGGCTACACTGACAAGGCCGAGGTCGATGTTCTTGTGGCGGGCATACATTCTCAGCGTCATCGCGGTGCAGGCGCCAAGGCCCGCGGAAACAAGATCGTAAGGCGTGGGACCGGTGTCCGAGCCACCGACGCTGGCCGGCTCATCGGCGAGAAACCTGTGCGGCCCGGCCTGCACGGAGACCTGAAACCGGCCCTGACCGGTCTCCCCGACCAGCACGTGCTCCACAGGCTGATGGTCATTGCGGGGCGCCTCATCGGCAAGGTAGCGCGCAGCCCAGGAGGCGATGACGCCTGCGGCATAGTTGGCATCAGCCGAATTTGTAAGAAGATGATCGGCGCCATCGAGCGAGACGAAGCTCTTGGGATGCTTGGCCGCGGTGAAGATCGCGCTGGCGTTGTCGATGCCGACCACCTCGTCACGCGGTGCGTGCAGGACCAGAAGCGCCTTTTTCATGCGTCCGATCCGGTCCGTGAGCGCGGCGGCGTTCAGATCCTCGACGAACTGCTGCTGGATCCTGAAGGTGCGGCCGCCAAGAGTGACCTCCGCCTCCCCCTGCTCGGCAATCTCATCGACATGCTGGCCGAAATTGTGGATCACATGGCTCGCCTCGGAGGGCGCGCCCAGGGTCGCCACCGCCTTCACCGAAGCCAGATCGCCGGCCACGGCCAGAACGGCTGCCCCACCCAAGGAATGGCCGATCAGGATTGCGGGCGCCGAATAGTGCTTCGCCAGCCATTCCGCGGCCGCTTTGAGGTCCGCAACGTTGGATGAGAAATTGGTCGAGGCGAATTCACCGTCACTCGACCCAAGGCCGGTGAAGTCGAACCGCATCACCGCAATGCCCGCCTTGGCCAGCTCGCCGGAAATGCGTCGGGCGGCAAGCGTGTCCTTCGAACAGGTGAAGCAATGGGCAAAGATCGCCCATGCCCGTATCGCTCCTGCGGGAAGATCGAGCCTCGCGGAAAGGGTCGCGCCAGAATGACCTTCGAATTCGGCCCGGATGGTGTGTGCGGTCATGAGGCGCTCCTTATTGCCTGGTCAGGAGCATGCATATCAGGAGCGGCGATCACGGTCTTCCAACACTTTCGCGAGTTCGGCCTGCTCGGCCTCGCTCAGGACCGTTGTTCCCGGCGTGACTGTGGCCTTCCCGCGACCGCGCGCGTAGGTCATCATGATGCCACCGCCAATCAGCAGGATCAGCACCGGTGCGCCCCACAGAAGCACTGTCTGAAACGAAAGGCGCGGCGTCAGCAGGACGAACTCGCCGTAACGCGAGACGATGTAGTCGATGACCTCCTCGTCGCTGTCTCCGGCCTCCAGACGCTCGCGCACCAGAAGACGAAGGTCCCGCGCAAGCTCCGCGTTGGAATCGTCGATCGACTGGTTCTGGCAGACCAGGCACCTCAGATTGAGCGAGAGGTCGCGGGCGCGCTGCTCGAGCCTCGGATCGTCCAGCACCTCGTCCGGGTTGACCGCCGCAGCCGGAGACACGAGAGCCAACGCAAGGAGCATCACAGCCATCAGCCGCATCGCGGCCGTGCCGGCTGCAGACTTCACGGCCTGAATTCGTGCCGCAAGCGTCATGCCGCGGCCTCGGCTGCGGTCTTGGTGCGGGCCCTGGCCCTGTTCGGCGCGCCGATGCGCAGACGACGGTCGAGCAGCGAGAGCACGCCGCCGATCACCATCAGGACCGTGCCGTACCAGATGAAGGTCACCCAGGACTTCCACCAGACCCGGACAACGAGACCGCCATTGGCTTCGGCATCTCCGAGGGCGATGTAGAGCTGGCTGGCGCCGAAGGTCAGGATGCCCGCTTCCGTCGTGGGCATGCCGCGAGCGGCATAGAAGCGTTTGGCCGAGGCCGTCTGGTCCACCGCGACGCCGCCGCTCAGAATGGTGAATTCGCCGGACTGGGACGTGTAATTCGGTCCGGCATAGTCGCGGATGCCTTCGAACCGGACCTGGTAGCCGCCGGCCTCGACAGTATCGCCGGGCTTCATCGCAACCACCGTCTCGGTGGAAAACACGCTGACCGCAACCACGCCGATCACCGTGATCCCGAGACCCATGTGGGCGAAGGCGGCCCCGAAGGCCGAACGCGGCAACCCGGCAAGCCGTGCGAACGCCACGCTTGCACCGACCCGGCCGATGCCCGAGCGCAGCGCGAGATCGGTCAGGGATCCGAGGATGAGATAGACGCCGAGCCCGATGCCGAGGCCTGCAAGAACCGGGGCTCCGGTCCTCATGAACACCACGGCCAGCGCGACCAGAAGCGAGGCGCCGACGGCGAAGTAAAGCCGCTGCGCGGCACCTGCCAGATCGCCCCGTTTCCATGCCAGCAAGGGCCCGAAGGGCACTGCCAGAAGCAGCGGGATCATCAAAGGTCCGAAGGTCATGTTGAAGAAGGGCGGCCCCACGGAAATCTTCGTTCCGGTAACCGATTCCAGCAGCAGCGGGTAAAGCGTACCGATCAGAACCGTTGCGGCGGCGGTGGTCAGGAACAGGTTGTTGAGGACGAGCGCCCCTTCCCGCGAGATCGGCGCGAACATCCCGCCGGCCTTCAGCGATGCGGCCCTGAGACCGAACAGCGCGAGCGCCCCGCCGATGAACACCACCAGAATGCCCAGGATGAAGACGCCACGCGTGGGATCGGTGGCAAAGGCATGCACCGAGGTGAGGACGCCCGACCGCACAAGGAACGTGCCAAGCAGCGAGAACGAGAAGGTCAGGATCGCCAGCAGAACCGTCCAGATCTTCAACGCCTCGCGCTTTTCCATCACCAATGCGGAATGCAGCAGCGCGGTGCCCACGAGCCAGGGCATGAAGGATGCATTCTCGACCGGATCCCAAAACCACCAGCCGCCCCAGCCGAGTTCGTAATAGGCCCAGTAACTGCCCATTGAAATGCCTGCGGTCAGGAACACCCAGGCCGCAAGCGTCCAGGGCCGGACCCAGCGCGCCCAGGCCGCATCGATGCGGCCCTCGATGAGCGCGGCGATGGCGAATGCGAAGGAAATCGAAAACCCGACATAGCCAAGGTAAAGCAGCGGCGGATGGATCGCGAGCCCGATATCCTGAAGGATCGGGTTGAGGTCATTGCCCTCCGCCGGGGCCGGATCCAGCCTGATGAAGGGGTTCGAGGTCAGCAGCACGAACAGCAGAAACGCCACCGTGATCCAGCCCTGAACCGCCAGAACATTGGCCTTCAGCGTGTCAGGCAGATTGCGCCCGAACAGAGCCACCAGGCCGGAAAAAAGCACCAGGATCAGGATCCACAGGAGCATGGAACCCTCGTGGTTCCCCCAGACCCCGGTGATCTTGTAGAGCATCGGCTTGAGGGAGTGGGAGTTCTCGACCACATTCTGCACCGAGAAATCCGAGACGACATAGGCATGGGTCAGCGCCAGGAACGAAATCGCCACAAGCATGAGAGAGGTTATTGCCGCCATCGGCCCGATCGCCATCAGCCCGGTGTCGCGGCGGCGTGCGCCGACGAGAGGCGCCACCGACTGAACCAGGGCGGTCGCCAATGCCAGGACAAGTGCAAAATGGCCGATTTCAGTGATCATGACGTTCTATCTCCTGCACTGCGTGGCCCCGGCCGGGTCAATTCCCCTGCGGTTCGTTCGGCGTCCCGCCCTGCCCGACACCCGGCACCGGGTCGCCCTCCTGCCAGACGCCCTGAGCCTTGAGCGCATCTGCGACTTCCTTGGGCATGTAATTCTCATCATGCTTCGCGAGCACTGTGTCGGCCAGGAACGTGCCTTCCTCGGGCGAGAAAACACCTTCCGTCACCACGCCCTGCCCTTCGCGGAAGAGATCGGGCAATATCCCCACATAGCGCACTTTCACCGAAGCGCTGGTGTCGGTCACGGCGAAAGTGACGGCAGAATTTTCTCCGCGCTCGACCGAACCTTCCTCGACCAGTCCGCCGAGCCGTACCCGGGTGCCCGGAGCCAATGGCTGCGCCAGCACATCCGTGGGGGAGTTGAAAAACACGATCTGCTCGCGCAGGGCGGATGTCACAAGTGCGGCCGCACCTGCCAGGAACACCGCACCTGCGGCTATGATCGAAAGTCGCTTCTGCTTCCGGTTCATTGATCCTCCATCTCCACCGCGATTCCGAGCCCGCTGGCCAGTTCTGCGAGTGCCTGACCGCCCTGTGAGCCTTCCGGGAACGCCGCCTGGGCCCGTTGCAACGCCGATGCTGCGGCCGAGGTATCCCCAAGCACTGCGTAGGACCGCACAAGCCTCAGCCAGCCCTCGAGATTGTCCGGATTTTCAGTGAGCTTGGCGTCAAGAGAGGCAACCATTCCCCGGATCATTTCACCGCGTTCCGCGTCCGACAATGCGGCAGCTTCTGCAATGTCGGCCCGTGTCGGCCTTGACGGTTCCGCAGCGCCGCCGGTGTCAGCCCCGGTGCCCGCGGGCGGGTCGGCCCGTGCCCCATCGAGAATAAACGGCGTGGCAGGTTTGACCTTCGGATCGACGAGAGCCGTCTGACCGCCGGGACCCGCCGGCGCCACGGGAACGCCACCCAGTGTCGAGGTGGCCACCAGGCCAAATTCGCGCGCGATCGCGTTCAGCGACTGTTTCTCGGCACTCTCGGTTGCGAAGACTGCAAAGGCCCTGTCGAGCGCGGCCTGCGCCCTGTCCCGGTTGCCCATGACCACATGCGAGCGGACCAGACGAAGCCAGCCATCGATATTGTCCGGATCGCTCGCCAATCGTGCTTCCAGGCTCTGGATCATGCTAGCGACCATCGCCTGACGCTCATCCGGGCTCATGTCATTGGCTGCCGCAATGTCGGCGGCAGTTGGATTGCCCGGAGCTGCTGCGCCCCCGGCCTGTCCGCCCGAAGCGGGCCCCGAGACCGGACCGGAAATTGTTCCCGCCGGGCGGTCGAGGGCTGCAATCTGGGCTTCCACCGCCGCGATCCACGGAGCGCCTTCCGGCGCGGAGGAAATCATTGCATCAAAGGCCGCACGTGCTTCGGCCTGCTTGCCCGCCTGCGCGAGCCCCATCGCCAGGAAGAATTGCGGACGCGGATCGTTGGGGTCGAGCTCGCGCGCGGTCTGAAACGCCAGCTTGGCCTCCTCGGTCACGAGGCCTCCACCGGCGGAAATCAGGGCTTCACCCAGATTGGCCAGCCGTTCGGGTGTCGGTCCTAGAAGTGCTATCGTGTTGCGGAAGGCTTCCGCGGCATCGTCAAATCGCCCGAGGCGCACATAGATCGGCCCGAGCACTGACCACCCGCGCCCGTCATTCGGGTTTTCAGCCAGGTGTCTCTCTGCCCGCGACACCAGCATGGCGACGTCCGTGTTTTCCGGATCAGCCTGCAGACGGGCTGACAACGGCAATTGCGGCAGGTCGGGCCGGCCGAGTTCGAGATAGGCCGTTACCGCGACAACGGGCATGAACACCGCGACAGCGATCGCAGCAGCGCGGCGAAGGCCGGAATTTTTCACTTCTGAGGGTCCGGCGGTCTTGCTCTTGCGCGACGCCGCGAGCAGCCGACGTGAGATCTCGGTGCGCGCAACCTCGGCCTGGGCAGCGTCGATAAGTCCGTCGGAGAGATCGCGGTCAACCTCGGCGAGCTGATCGCGGTAGACCTCCATGTCATGGAGTTCCGGGGCCTCTGAAGTGGACTTGCGGCTGCGCATCACCGGCCCGATCAGGGCGAGGGTGACGAGAGCGGTCATGACGGCTGCGATTACCCAAAATAACATGGTGCTTCAATATCCGAGCATTGCATGTTTTCCAACTGCAATCGGTCGTGCGGGCAATGATGGGGCGTTTGGTCGCGTCATTTTCAGCCATACCGGTGCGGCAGCGCCCTGATCATGCGGGATCAAAGGTCTCCGCCGCAGATCTGGCATACCGCACCGCCGGCTAGCTCAGCGGTGTCCAGCTGCCATCGGGATTGCGGCAGGCTGCGCCCTGTCCGGTCACCGGCGTCCCGTTGATCTGCGCGTTATGGGTGTACTGCCGGCAATTCTGCTGGCCAACCTGGTAGGGTGTGCCGGCAGTGACCTCGCCCGATGTCCGGCCGACCGGCGCCTTCCAGGCAACGGTCTGGCCGCCGGGAGTCTTTTCAAGCGCCTGGTACTCGGCTTCCAGCGATCTGAGACGATCCGCGCGCGACAAAGTCGAGGCCGCTTGAGGGGGCAGGATTCCGCCGTTGAGAGCCCCGAGAATAGCATCGCTTCCGGCCGGCTGGGGGTTGGCCGATACCGGGGCAGAAACCGGGCCGAACGACAGCGGCTTCACGCCACCCGACCCGGTACAGCCCGAAAGCAGCACTGCCAGCGCAAGCGCACCCGTCAGGCTCACATGAGTTCTCGCCAGATTGCCCATCGCCGTGTTTCCTTCTGGTTTGCGCACCATCGTCAACTCACCAAACCGGTTTGCAGACACACTATTGCCGCGCAGCTGTGGCCGCATTGTGGCCATATACCCATGCAACGAAAAGCCTGCATGTCCGGTTCCTTCGCGCGTGACCGATTGCTCACGGCTCGGTTCCAAGGCCAGGCAATGTCAGGCGCGCCGACAATCCACCCGAGCCAGCCCGCGCCAGTGCGAATTCGCCCTGGTACTCGGTGGCGATTTCGTTGACGATCGACAGTCCCAGACCGGTTCCCGGTTTGGTCTCGTCGAGGCGGCGACCGCGCTTGACCGCCTCAGCCATTTCAGCCTCATCAAGTCCGGGACCATCATCCTCGATCTCGATACGGAAGAACCGTCGCCCGCTTCCGTCCGGATCACGCATGGGCCGCAGCCGGACGGTGATGCGGTTCCTGGCAAACTTGGCGGCGTTTTCGATCAGGTTTCCCAGAGCCTCTTCAAGATCCTGGCTTTCCACCGCAAGCAGCGCGGATCGCGGCTCGATATCGGCGGATATCTCAAGATTCGGATTGAGTTTCGCCATGACCCGCACCAGCCTGTCGATCACCGGCGCGGCTTCGGTGCGCGCAAGAACGCTGCCGCGTTGGGCGGCAATGCGGGCCCGGTCGAGATAGGTCTGCACCTGTGCCTGCATCGTGTCGGCCTGCGCGCGCACCAGAGCCGCATGCGCCGGGGTCATGTCGCGCGCCTCGTTGATCAGCACCGCAATCGGCGTCTTGAGCGAATGTGCCAGATTGCCGACCTGCATTCGCGCCCGCTCGACGACGCGGCGGTTGGTGTCGATCAGGGCATTGATCTCGCCTGCCAAAGGCGCAATCTCGCGCGGAAAGGCCCCGTCGAGCTGGTCGGCCTCGCCTGCGCGAATGCGCCCGAGCGCCTGTCGCGCGTGGTCAAGCGGCCTGAGCCCGATCAGGATCGCCACCGCATTGACCAGCAGGCTGCCGATCCCGAACAGCGCCAGCGCCAAATAGAGATTGCGCGAAAACGCGTCGATTTCAGCGTTGAGAACGGCGCGATTGCCTGCAACCCGAAACCGCGCCGCCCGGCCGTCACTGTCGAGTTCGACCTCGGTTTCGGCAACTGTCAAGGCATTGCCGAAGCTGTCGCGGGACGGATAGAACCGCAAGTAACGGTCGTCGAAGGGAATTTCGGCAAGGGGTGGCACGTTCAGCGCGCCATCGCCGATCGAGACCGAAGCGAGCCTGGGGCCTTCCGTGCCTGCGAGCGGCTCCACCAGCCAGATCCAGCCGCTGCCCGGCTGTTCGAACACCAGATCGCCCAGTTCCGGGCGGCCGGCAAGCCGCCCGTCCGGGTCAATCGAGACCGCGTTGATGACGCTGTTGAGCTGCGCGCGCAGCAATTCCGCAAAAGCGCGTTCTGACCCGTTGCGGTAGAGTTGCGAGATCACCACTGCAATGGCCACAAGCGCGATGACCGCCCACACAGTGGCCAGCAACAGGACCCTTGCGGTAAGCGAGCCGCGTGTCATCCCGTAGCATTGCCTGCGCCGTCACCTTCCGGCCGGGTCATCCGGTACCCGAGACCGCGGACGGTTTCGATCAGATCCACCCCGATCTTCTTTCTCAAACGGCCGACGAAAACCTCGATCGTGTTGGAATCGCGGTCGAAGTCCTGATCGTACATGTGTTCGACCAGTTCCGTGCGCGACACCACCTGGTCCATGTGGTGCATCAGGTAGGACAGAAGCCGGAACTCGTGACTGGTCAGTTTGAGCGTCACGCCGTCAACGCTGGCCTTGGAAGCCTTGGTGTCGAGCCGCACCGGTCCGCAGGTAATTTCGGAGGACGCATGACCCGAGGCGCGGCGGATCAGGGCACGGATGCGCGCGAGCACTTCCTCGACATGAAACGGCTTGGTGACGTAATCGTCGGCGCCTGCATCGATGCCGGCCACCTTGTCGCTCCATCGGTCGCGGGCCGTCAGGATGAGCACCGGCATTGCCCGGTCGGCCGCTCGCCATTTCTCGAGCACCGTGACACCGTCCATCTCCGGCAGGCCTATATCGAGGATCACGGCGTCGTAGGGCTCGGTATCGCCGAGAAAATGGCCCTCCTCGCCGTCATAGGCGCGATCGACAACATAGGACTGCTCCTCGAGCGCCTCGGCAAGCTGCCGGTTAAGGTCCTTGTCATCCTCGACAATCAGAATTCGCATCGGGCCCGCTCCCCTCGCTGCAGCGACATGCATCCTTGCAAAAGCCGGTGTGACCCGGCGCGTTCTTTATCCCATCGCATCCGGCAGCCGGCAATGTAAGCCCCTGATGCCGCCGCATGTTTCCGGCCGGCATCATTGCGGTACGGAGACGGTGACTTTCTTCGGCCGCTCGGACCCGTTGCCGGGAACGAGTACTGTAATGACGCAGACGGTTTGGCCGCCCTGGTTTTGAGACGCTGCCGAGAGCAACTGGCCGCCGGTCTGGCTCACGACCTGGGCCGCGGCACCCGAGCAATCGGCGGCTGCAGCGACAACGGCGGTACCGTCCGGCGTCCGCATATCGGCAGCCTGAGCCGGAGCCAATGCCGTCTGCGCGGCTATCAAGGCAACACTGAGAAGATTCGCTGTCATGGTCAGCCTAAAAGGGGGTTCGCATTTCATCCTGGCCGAATTGATACAGGATCCTGCCTGAACGGCAAATGAATGGAAACTCTCATTTGGCGCGTTTGCGCTTTCGTTCAGCCGATCCGCGAACGGGCCGAAATCCGTCCGATGATGGCGAGCAGCCCGCCGATGGCGGCACCGAGCGAGGTCATCATCTCGGTGAGCGCCTCGCGTTCACTGTCGGCGAGATCGATCCCGGCAAGACCGAGTGCTGCCGCACCGAGCGTCACCAGCGCGCCCCACAGGGTCTTGGATTGCCACCAGGGCTTTGTTGTGTCCATGGTCATTGTCCTTTCCCGGTTTGAAATCAGATCCGTAGGGTGGCCACGCGGGCGACGCCCCAGGGGATGCGTTTTCCGACCTGCATAACCCGCAGTGTCAGTTCATTCTGCGGAACCCCGAAATCGGCCATCTCCTCGGCCTCCGCGTAGAGCCAGCTCGGAACCTCGGCCTCGATGGTTCGGACCGACTGACCACCCGCAAGAATTTCGGCGCGGTAACGCTCGAACCCCTCGTCATCGGCGATTTCCGCAGGCGCCCAGCTGTCCGCCTGTAGCCGGCCCCGTCGGGTCCATTCGAACCTGACACCGGCAGCCTCACGCCTTGCGCGCAAATGAACCGGCGACAGCGGCATCAGCGCGCGTTCGCCGCCCGCAAAGACCTTCGGACTTGCACCATCCGCCGCTCCGCCCGCAGGCTCGGCAATCCAGTTGAGAGCGCGACCCGCCTCCTCGAGCGCAAGACCAAGCGGCAGCACAGCACTGTCGAGAAGCACGAACCGCGCGCCCGGGCTTGCGCCTGCGCGCATGGCATCGTCGGTGCCGCCCTGCCCGCGGAGAAGATGCGAGAGCCGCCAGCGTCCGAGTGCAATTTCCTCGGCGCGCTCGAACTGCACGACTTCCCAAGCACCTGAATCGGATCGGATCGCGGCGGCATTGGCGCCGTTGAGCAGCGCCAGCCGGCTCACGGTGGAAAGACCGCCAAAGGCAAGGTCGAGCTCGATTGAATGGCGCCGGTCGATGCGCCCTTCGCACCCTCCTGGAGGCAGAGCCGCGGTCAAAGTCCCCAGTTTCGAGGGCGCATCCAGCACGATCCGCGGCACGTAGCCTTCGGCTTCCGGCGAACTCGAAAGCGCGACCCGCCGCCATGGCGTGGCAAGCCCGGCGGCCCGCGCCCAGGCCGTCTCGTCATTGCCTGAAAGGACTGGGAGATCGATGAACTCGATTTCGGGGGCGAAGTGGGCGTTGCTGTCGCCCTGCCCGTCTGACGGCAGCGTCCAGTCGGCAGTCGCGGCAAGCGCTCCCGCATGGGCAACGGCTTCGACGCGACGCTGCTCGCCATCCTCGATGCGGAGCACGCGGAAGCGCCCCTTAGGCGCATCTTCGTGGTCGAAGCGCACAACGTCCCCTGGCTGAAGTTCTGCCTTCTGGGGCGGCAGCGCGAATCTGAGCCGGCGCCTTTGCAGCCGGTGGTCCTGAAGCCACCGGTCGGCTGCTGCTCGTGCGAGCCCCGGTTCGACGGCGATGCTCAGCGTCAGGTCGCGCTGGCGCAACGTCTCTCCTTCGAGCCTTCGCGAGCGGACCGAAGCCGCGGCGTGGTCCGACAACGGGTCGGCGAAAAGAAGCATGGCCTCGTTGGCGAACTCGGAGATTTCGCCGCGGGTTTCCTCGAACAAGGCTCCCTCGTCAGGTTCGGCCACCACCGAAATCCCGGCTGGCGCCGACGCTGCCCCCAGCCGCGAGGCGAACACCAGGCCGCCGGGGCCCTCGTGCACATCGATGCAGAAGGCCTCCATCAGCGGCGCAAGCACGGACCGCGGCGACAGCGGGTTGGAAATCACATGGCCGGTGAGCACGCCGTCGACGCGCTCGACATCGAACTCGTCAAAACCCGCCTCCTCAAGCACCACCGAAATCAGATCGCGCACCGCCAGGGTTCCAAGCCGGCCATTGAGCCAGTGCCCGGTGCGCCAGTTTTGTCCGTCGGACCAGACCGTTCCCGTCAGCGGAAATGCCGGAAACGGCCGCGCATCCCAACTCCACAGATAGATATGGTCGCGGATGACCATCGCGTCGGCGTTTTCCGCACCCGACCAGTGCCGAAGATGCGCATCCATGAATGCACGCTGCGCGAGATCATCGCGGCCGCCGCTCGAATACCAGGGAAGAGCGCTTTCGGACGATTTGGGATCGGGAAAGACGTTCGGCTGGTTCGCACCCTTGTCGACGGCCGGGCAGCCCAGTTCAGTGAACCAGAACGGCTTGGAGCGCGGAACCCAGGGGCTTGGCGTTGCCGCTTCCACCCCGCCGATGCGATCGTGATGCGGGTTTTCCCACCATCCGCGCAAGTCCTTGATCCGGTAGATCCAGTCCTTGCCGGCCAGGCCATCGGAAATCGGCAGCCGTTCGCGCTGATCCCGCCCCGGCTTGTCGGCATAGTACCAGTCGTAGCCCTCACCGCCCTCGATGGCCGCGCCCATTGCGCGGGCATCGTTTGCAAAGCGTGCGCCGTCCGGATTGCCCGCCATCACGTCCGTGTCGCGCCAGTCGGAAAGCGGCATGTAGTTGTCGATGCCGATCGCCCCGATCTCCGGATGGGCCCAGAGCGGATCGAGGTTGAAATGCACATCGCCAGAGCTGTCATCGGGGCGATGACCCGCATACTCGGTCCAGTCCGCGGCATAGGTCAGTGTCGTTTCCGGCCCCACGACGGATCGGACGTCGACGGCGAGGCCGATCAGTTCATCGACAAAAGGAAAATTGCCCTCACCGTCGCGCAACCGGGTCAGTCCTCTCATCTCGGAGCCGATGACAAAGCCGTTCACGCCTCCAGCCGCCTTGGCCAGGGCTGCGTGGTGCAGCACGAAGCGCCGATAGTCCTCGTCGCCGCCCGACCAATTCACCGTGCCACCCGCCACAGCAATGTCGGTGATTTCCGTCACTCCGCAGAGCGCCGAGATCTCGTCGCGCATTGCCAATGTGCCGTCTGGGCTCCCGGGCAACCCAGGCGCGGGACTGGCGGTGATGCGTCCCCGCCAGGGATAAGCAGGTTGCGCCGGGGCGCCATCGGGTGCGGGAAGCTCGTTGCCTGCGGGGATGTCCATCAGCACGAAGGGATAGAGCGTCACCTTCAGCCCGCGGGCCTTGAGGTCGGTGATCGCCTCGATCACGGAGCTGTCGTCGGGTGTGCCGCCATAGGCCGGACCGCCGTCCTTGGTGCTGACCAGATGGGCGCTGGCGCGGGTTTCTCCACCCACTTTCCAGGGTCTGGTTTCACCTGCCCGATGCCGCACCTCGACGCCCGGACGAAACCGGCAATGGCCTGCCCGGAGGTCGTCTCCGAACCAGGCGCAGACCAGCGCGACGGATTTGAGGTTGGGGCAGATCGCCTGCAACTCGTCGATCGACTGGCTCCAGTCGGTGGCGGCCAGACGCATGTTGCGGTTGATCAGACGCTGCGCGCCCACCCCGACAGTTTCACGCACCGGGGTGGTGGCGTAGCCATGCTCCGTCGATCCGGGGATCAGCGCCACCGCCTCGATAGCGGCTTCCAGAGTGCCAACCGGACGAACCACCTCGAACTGAAACGCCGGTATCCGGTTTCCGAAACCGTCGAGCGGCAGGCGTTCGAACACCACATAGGCGAGCCCGCGCCAGGCCGGCACCCGACCGGTCCCCTGCTTGGCCTCGATCAGGGGATCGGGCAGTTGCGTCGCGGTCCCGCGATAAATCCGCATGTCGAGGGTTTCGAGATCCAGTTCGCGCCCGTCGGCCCACACGCGGCGGATCGAGGCAATCGGACCCTCGCAGAGCCCGAGCGCGAAATTGGCATGATAATTGTAGGTTTCGGTGACCGGCCCGCGTCCCTTGCCGCCCTGACGCTGCCGCGTCACGGTTTCTTCAAAGCGTGTCGCCCAGATCAGCGTTCCGGCAATCCTCATGGTTCCGTGGACCTTGAGCACCGGTGCGCCCTCATCGGCGGAGGGAATGCGTGCGCCGCTCAGCCCGCGTCCGCGTATGGTGCGGTTGGAACTGAGGAGGCTTGAATCGAGCATGCCGCCAACGGTTGCGCCGATCGCCGAGCCGATGGCTGTTCCGACCGGCCCGAAGATGCCGCCAAGTGCTGCGCCCGCCACCTGGAGCAGGATTGTTGCCATGTCGAGGCCTCGCTTTCAGTATGGGATCGGGCATGGAATCCGGTGGATCGCGGCGATCCGCCGTCGCCACGAGAACACCAGCGCGCTCTCGATCACCCCCGCCGCCTCGTAGGCATGAACGAAGTGATCGGGACCGGTGAGGATGCCTGCATGTTTTGCCGCCACGCCCGCACGCCACCGGAAGAGAACGAGGTCACCGGCACGCGCAAGGGTGAAAGGCACTGGCTCACCGCAATGCCGCAGCGCGGCTTCAATCAGGCGATCGGTGCCGGTCCGCTCTGCCCAGTCGGGCTGATAGGGCGCGGGCTGTTCCGCCGGCCGTCCGGTTGCCTCCTGATAGATGGCGCGGACGAGCCCCAGGCAATCGCACCCGACGCCTTTCCGACAGGCCTGATGCCTGTAGGGCGTGCCGATCCAGCTCCGCGCCGTTTCTACGATTCTTGCGCGATGGTGTTCGTCCACATCCAGGCCGTTCATGGCACGATCGGCCTGCCATCATGCACGGTGTCGTCATCGGCGTAGCCATAGGCGAAATCGCTTCCGGGAAGGTGCGGAAAGCCCTGAAAATTGAGCGTATTGGCGAACTTTGCGGAACAGGTTTGAAACGCCTTGTCGCACCCCGCCGTCACCTCGAGCGCGTCGCCCGGCTGAGGCCTGCGGGCAAGCGGCGCCCAGAGCGAGATCCGCGTCCCTGCCGGGTCCGGATCGTGGCTGGCGATATCGGCGGAAACACCGGTGAGCAGGCCCGAGACGAAATGCAACCGGCCGCCGGAAAACCAGTCCGGCGGACGGTCATCGAGGCCGGTGACAATCAGTGTCACCTCATCCACCACCTGCACGACCGACCCCGCGAGCCTGTAGGGCGGCAAGGTCAAGTCGACGCCGCAGCGCCCGTCGCCCAGATCCGCATCGCAGCGCCGGGCGTAAAGGCGACCCGTCGGCTGGTCGAGCCTTGCGGCAAGGCTGCGCAATTCGACACGGAAGGCCGGCCCGGCGCTTGTCACCTCGCCAAGTTCCCGGGTGGAAAGCAGAACATGCTGGGAAGGCGATTGCCAATTCACCAGGAAGGTTTCCACCCGCGCGCCGTCATAGCGCCCGAGAGCCAGATCGTCGGCATTGATCGCCGCGTCCGAAAACGCCCCCGCCACATCGGCAGCATCCGCTTCGAGCCCGAGCCCGGTCTCGACCTCCGAGCCGCGAAACCCGGTGGCTGCCGAGAACACGGTTCCGTCGAATTCAAGATCATGGTCGTGTTCGGTGAACCCCATCACCTGTCCGTCGGTTCGCGTGAGCCGCCAGGCGTGGCAGACGGTGGTGGCGGTGCGGGCAAGATGCGCGCCGAGAGCTTCGGGAATGTCCCTCATGGCCGTATCTCCACGAGCGGGACCGCGGGAACGGATCCGGCGCGAAAGGCGGCCAGCGAGATCTCGATCCGGTCGGTGTCAAATCGTACGGGGATATCGAACTCGTAACCGGCGGTGACCGGCACACCGGGCGGGGGTGTGAGCGCGGCAGCGATGGTTACCACGCCTGCTTGCGCATCCACCGTGAAATCGCCAGGTTCGAGCGTCACGCCATCGATGGCGACCTGAACGCTGCCCTCCACGGGTTTTTCTATCCGTCGGGACGTCGAGCCCCCGGCATCGGCGTAGGTCTTGGTCAGATCGAAAAGCGTGCGAACGCCATCCCCCTCTCCAATTACCTGGTCGAAGGCGCTCACAGCCTGGCCATGCCCCGCGGACAGATGATCGACCGGATCGCGGAACCGGAAACCGTGGAGCTGACCGCGCCGCGCCTCGAAGAACTCGATCAGCTGGTACAGGTCGTCGAGGCCCCGCAACCCGGTGCCGACGTCGTATCGTCGCCGGGACTCCGCCCATCGCGCGTTGCGGGTTTCCCCGCCGTTCGACAGGGCGACAATGTCGGTGCGCCGTCCCGGCCCGCCGCTTGCACCCAGCGACAGGCGCAGAGGCAGCCGGACCTCGTGAAAGCCGTCAGTCATCATGGTTCTCCCGTATTGTCGGCCATAACCGAGATCAGAGTCCGCGGCGGCCGCGGCTGACAGCACGCGCCAGCATGGCGGTGACCTGGGTTTCCGATTTGGCGAAGCTCGCCGCGTCGTGCGTGGTCACGTTGAACGTCACCTGCACCGGCGGCGCTGAACGGCCCGACGCGACGCCCAGCCGCCCATCGGGTCCGCGCTTGAGCGGCAGGATGGCTTCCGCCCCGGCCTCTCCCATCAGACCCGTGCCGTTGCCGGGCATCGGAAAAAGCATCGGACCGCCGACCACCCCGCCATCAGCAAAGGCCTGCACCCTGCCCGGCACTCCGCCCTTGGCGAAAGGCATGATCCTTGAGAGGTTGCCGGTCAGACCCGCAATCGACTGGCTGATCAAGCCCTCGAGCGGCCGCATGCCTGTATCGAGGGCAATGCCGATCATCCGGTTGCCGAGACCCCGCAGGACATCGTCGAGGCTTCGCCCGTCCACCGTCGCCTGCTTGAGCGCCGTCGACAGCGCCCCGCCGAAGGCGTTGGCCTTGCGGGTGAGTTCATCAAGCGCCCGTTCGGCGCCTTCGAGATCGAAGTCGCCGCCGGGGCCGAAATCGGGGTCGTCAGTCATCGCCTTTGCTCCTGGGTCTTGCGGGCGGAAGGGTCGCATCGGAACCCCGATGGTTCTGGTGCGTCTGCCGGGACGCGCTTTCTGCCGAAGGTGGGCCGACCCGGTCCGGGAACCCCGCCATCAGGTTTTCGAGGTCCTTGCGGGTGGCGAACCCGGGACCGACCTCCGGACCGATCAGCGCGATAAGTTCGGGCAGGCTCAGCGCCCAGAACGTCTCGGGCGCAAGCCGCAGGCGGCCGAGGCCGAAGCGGATGACGGACGCCCAGGGAAACGACGCCTGTTCCTTTTTCGTCACCGCGATGCCGCCTGCGCATCGCCAGGGTTTGTGCTGTCCTGACGATCTGTGTCCGTGTCCTTCGCCATCTGCGGGGCTGATTGCCCTTCTGCCGCATCGCCGAAGGTGGCCCAAAGCAACTCGGTGGCAATCGCCGCGAACCCGGCCACCCCGCCTTCGGCTGACATCTCGGCCACGTCTTCATCGCTTGCGATGTTGCCAGCGCCGCGCAGCCCGGCGCCGACGATCCGGATGATATCGCCGGCGGAGAGGCGTCCGCGCTCGAAGCGCCCGGCCAGGCCTGCGAGATCGTCCACGCCAAAGGCGCTTTCCAGTTCCGCCAGCGCGCCAAGCGTCAGGCACAGGATGCGGCTCTCGCCATCGAGACGGGCGACAATCTCGCCGCGGTGCCTGTTGGGATGGACGCGCATCGCTCAGACCGCCGCAAACTGGAGCTCGCCGGCCGATTCCATGGCGATCTCGAAGGTCATCTCGCCATCGTGGCGGCCTGCATATTCGAGCGCGACGATCTGGAAGGGCCCGGTGACAGTTCCGAATTCGGGAATGACCACCTGCCAGTCGCGGATCTCGGAGGCGAAGAAGACGCTGCGCGCCAGGGCGTCGCTCGTCTGATCCTTGAACAGACCGCCGCCCGAAAGTGCTGCGCGCTGCACGCCCGCGCCGCCCAGCAATTCGCGCCAGCGGCCCGACGATTCCGCGTCGGTGATGTCGACACTTTCGGCATTGAAGGCGAGCCGGCGGGCGCGCAGCCCGGCGACGGTGACGAAGCTTCCGCCGTCGTCGATCTTGATAAGCAGATCCTTGCCCTTGCGAGCGGTCATGGCAGTGTCCTTTCCTGTGCTGGTGGGAGCGGCGTCGGGTTACGGTTCGCTCACCGCGCGGAACCTCAGCCGCGCCACATGCAGCGCGCTTTTCGGCGCGCGGCGGCTGACCGTCCGTTCATGCCGAAGATTGATGAGCGTCGCGCCATCGAGGGCGAGGTCTGCCTCGTGAAGGGCGGAGCGCACGGCGTCGGCCAGTTCGACGGCCTCCCTGCGACCGTTCTGGCCGGTCCATGCCTCGATCTCCAAGCGGTGCTCGGTTCCAGGCCCGTCACCGGTCGAATAGTCGCTCGACACCATCTCGCCGAGCACCAGGTACGGCGGCTCTGCCCGGGTGATGCGGCGGTCGAAGACCCGGCCAACTCCGGTGATGGCCAAGACTGCGGGATCTCCGGACAGTCTTTCGTAGACCGCTTGCTGCAACGCATTGGCGCTCATGGTCGGGTCTCCTCGCAATCGCAGATCAGATAGCGGCGGCTCTCGTCGGAATCGCGGACCGCGTGCACCAGGAGCGAACGACCGCGAAAGACGAAGCGCATCTGGTGGCCCACATCCTGCCGGTATCGGATCGTGACCCGGTGACTGACCGGCGCGATCACCGCCCCGGCCTCCTCGCGCGGCGTGGCGCGCAACGGTTCCACCCGGCCCCACAGGTCGGCGACTGTGGTCCATCCACCATTTACGCCGCCTTGGCCATCGTCCTCATCCGCAGGGGCCTCAAGCCTGAGCCGCGCGCTCAGGCGGCCCGGGTCGAGCCGCATTTCGGCCATCACAGGGCCCTCCGCATCCAGGGCCCGATCAGGCGCTCGTAACCTGCCGGGATGGCCGCGGGTTGCATGTCCGCCGACACCGCGCCTCGGAATTCGTAAAGATATGCGGCGTGCAGCAGGATTGCCCGGACCAGTTCGGGCGGTATCTCGTTGGCGGAAGCAAAGCCCGCGGTGAATTCGATCTCGACGCCGTTGATCGGCTGGCCGGGCCGCAGCCGCTCCCTGACCGCCAACCGCGCGGGCCGGGCCGTGGCGTCGAGCAGCCACCCGTCCGCGGCGACTTCATGCGGGGTGCCGTCGATGTCGTAAACACGAATCGCATCAATGGATTGCACCGGCGTTCTCAGAAGCTCGATCACCGGCCCCTCGGGCCAGTCGTCCAGGATCAGCCTCAGCCCGCGCGGCATCAGTGCGGTTCCGGTCACGGCCTCGAGATGGG
Organism: Hoeflea sp.; assembly: GCA_965233445.1. Classification (GTDB taxonomy): domain Bacteria; phylum Pseudomonadota; class Alphaproteobacteria; order Rhizobiales; family Rhizobiaceae; genus Hoeflea. The sequence goes on along the minus strand of OZ247491.1, from coordinate 2,033,715 downwards.
CGCGGGCGACGCGGATCAGGCTGTCCAGAAGCGCATCCTCGTCGTCGAGGTCGATGCGCATGTGGGCCTTCAGATCGGCAAGCGTCACCGGCTCCGCCAGCGGCGGCTCGGTCTCAATCAGGGTCATCGCAGTCTCCGGCGGAGAGAATTCAGAAAGGGGCGGTCCCGCCGCCGGGGAGGCAACGGGGCGGGACCGCCGTGATGAAATTCGCGAGACGGTGGTCTAGGCTGCAAACTTCATCAGCTTGATGGCCTCGAAGTTCTGCACCCCGCCGCCGACGCGCTTGGTGGTGTAGAACAGCACATAGGGCTTGGCCGAATAGGGATCGCGCAGGATACGGACGCCGGTCCGGTCAACCACCAGATAGCCGCGGCGGAAGTCGCCGAAGGCGATGGAGGCTGATCCGTCGGCGATGTCGGGCATGTCCTCGGCCTCGACCACGGGGAAGCCCATCATCGAGGCCTGCTGTCCGGCGCCCGCCGGCGGCATCCAGAGATAGTTGCCGTCTGCGTCCTTGAACTTGCGGATCTGGCTCTGGGTCTTGCGGTTCATCACGAACCGCCCGTTCTGCCTGTGCCCGGCCTTCAGCGCATAGATCAGCTCGATCAACCGATCCGAGGGTTCCGCGCCGAAGCCGCCGGCTGCCCCGGTGGCGATGTGGCCGAGATTGCCCCAGCTCCACGTCGCATCATCAACGCTCGGGTAGTCGAGGAAGCCGCGCGGCTTGTTTACCCCGTCGCCATTTACGAAGGCCGCGCCCTCCTGCTCGGCAAAGGCCGCCTCCACCTCGGCCGCGATCCAGCCTTCTATGTCGAGCGCAGAATCCTCGATCAGCGAGGCGGTGGCGGCCGGCATGGCGTAAAGCTCCATGGTCGGAAACTGGAGTTCGGCAAGCTGCGGCGTCGAAGTCTGCGGCCGTGCGTCGGTCTCGCCAACCCAGCCGGTCGCCATGCCATCAAGTGCAAAGGGCTTCTTCAGCACGGCGCCCGAGACCTGGCGGACCGTTGCAATCGAGCGCACCGGCGAGAGTTCGGAGAGCCTTCGGCCGATCTCGGTGTCGAGTTCGTCCGGGACCAGGTATCCGCCATCAGGATCGCTGCCGACAGACATGGCCTTCAGCTCGCCCTGGCGCAGCGCCGCCTCGTCGCCGCGCCGCACATAGGCATCGAACGCCTGGCGCACAGCGGACGCCTCGCGGCCTCCGGTCCCGCCAAGGCCTGGCCGCGCCTGCTTGACCATCAGCCGGTCGAGCGCCTGCTTCTGCTCATCGAGCGAGCGGTCGATGCGGGCCATCTTTTCCTCGGTCAGGACATCGGCGCTGCCACGGCGTTCGATGTCGGCGATGCGCTGGTCGTTGTGATGCTTGTACTCCTCGAAGGCCGTCATGAAGCTCTCGAAGGCTTCGGCCACGTCGGCGTCGACGGATTTGCGTTCGGGCGCCTGCAGCGGTCTGGTCTGGATGGTCATTCGTCTGGTCCTTTCAGATTTCATGGTGTCAGATTTCATGGGGTCGGATTTCTTGGGGTCGGATTTCTTGGGGTCGGATGTCTCGGTATCGGGACGGCCTTGCGGCCCGTCAGGGTCCGGCCGCCGGGGTGAGCGACCGGGTCAAGTCTCGCAGCCGCGTCTCCAGCCGCTTGAGATCTTCGGGCCCGGCATCCCGCCGTTCCGAAAGGGCTGCGTGTCCGCGGGCGATCAGCCCGCGCGCCTGGCGTCGTGTCAGCCCCGCATCCCGCGTGAGCCGGCGTTCGAGTTCGCGCTTGGTCGGGGCGATGATGCCCGGCGCGGTCTTCACCGCCGTCACCCGGGCTCCGGGCTGCATGGGAAAGGTGACCACCGAGATCTCCCAGAGATCGGCACTGAGGATCCGCCGGATGCCGGCCTTCGCCTCGTTGCGCGCGCGCAGGGTCTGAAACCCGATCGATAGCCCGTCGAGCGCGCCGGATCTCATCAGTTCGTGCACTTCGCGGGCGCGCGCCACTCCGAGCGAAAGCTTGCCTTCGACGTGCAGGCCGCGGTCATCCTCGCGGATCGCCAGCCAGCGGCCGATCGGCTGATCGGGATCATGCTGGTAGAGCATGCGGACATCGCTCGGGCCCCGCCGCCTCAGCGAGGCTGCGAAGGCGCCGGGTTCGATCACGTCGCGGCCGAGATCGATGGCTCCGAACAGGCTGGCATAGCCCGAAAAGCTGCCGTCGCCGCTTACATCTTCCAGTGCCAGGTCGACGCGCTTTCGCTGCCGGCCGGATGCGCTCCAGTCCGTTGTCATGGTGGTGTCCTTGTTGATGTCGAATTCTCGCCAGCGCCGGCGGGGCAGCGTTGGAAGGCAGTGCCGACCGGACAATTCAGGCGCCGGGTCCGCGCCCTGCCCGGTCGGCGACCCGGGTGAGCACGCCCAGCACCCACCAGGCCGCAAGGCTCGCAGCCGCCGAGCCCATCAGCACGGTCTCGTCGGGCGTGAGCAGTTCGGTCACGCCCATGCGCTCACTCAGCGCCACGCCCGCCGGACCGCCGAACACCAGCCCGGAGGCGATCCCGACCACGGCGCGTGCAGCCGCTTCGCGGGCGCCCCGGGGCATCATGTAGGCGAGCGAGACCAGCGCCCCGCACACGGCGCCGGCCACGCGGGCGGCAAACAGCGAAGGGTCCGGTCCCAGGATCTGCATCGGTCTTCCTCCGGAATTCTTCGGACGAACGGGCTCAGATTCTGATTCAACTTGCTGCCGGTCTGAATCCGGTTCATCCCGCAACACTTTGATATCCAACAGCTTCCCGCTTCTCTTCATCGCTCAGGAAATCGGCTTCGCCGAGCCGCGCCCACAGCGCATCGCGCTCGGAGGAAAGTCCCGGCAGCCGGTCGGCGTCATAGTCGACTTTCAGTCCCGCGCCGTAGACCGGCTGCAGCCAGGCGGTCAGCGCCTGCGCCGTGCGCGCCACCAGCGGCAGCACGGTGAGCCGGCAGAAGGCGCGGTTCGCCTCCTGGTAATTGGCATAGGTCAGGTCGCCGGGGATGCCCAGGAGCATCGGCGGCACCCCCAGAGCGAGCGCGATGTCGCGGGCGGCCCCGTTCCTGGCCTCGACGAAATCCATGTCGCGCGGCGTCAGCCCCATGGCCTTCCAGTCGAGCCCGCCCTCGAGCAGCATCGGGCGGCCGGCGCGGCGCGCCCCCTGGTAGCCGTCCTCCAGTTCGGCTTTCAGCCGCTGGTACTGTTCCGGCGTCAGGTTGCCGCCCTCCTTCGGCTGGTAGACCAGCGCGCCGGAGGGCCGGGCGGAATTGTCGAGCAGCGCCTTGTTCCAGCCCATCGCCGCATTGTGCAGGTCGAGTGCCATCAGCGCCGCCTCGAGCGGTGCGAAACCGAGATGATCGTCGAGCGGATGAAACAGCTTGAGGTGCAGCAGCCCCGGCCCCTCCACGGGCTGGGCCGCGAACCTCTGCCGCCGCGCGCCCGACTGGTGCTCATAGGCGACCGGCCAGCCGTCGGGTCCCTCGATCACCCGCATCCGGTCGGGCCTCAGCAGTTGCAGCCCGGCCAGACGCCCGCCGGTGCCGACAGGATTGATCCAGGCATTGCCCGAAAGCGTGAGATGCCCGTAAAGCGCTTCGAAGAACACGTTGCCCGCGCCCGCCGGATCGGGCCGGTTCAGAAGATCCAGCACCGGATGCCGGTCCTGCTCGCGGGCGCCGTCGAACACAACCCAGGGGACGGACGCCGCGGCCTCGGCGATCATGCGGATTGCGCGGTGGGCGACCGGGTTCTTCATGAAGCCCTCGCGCGCCATCGCGGCATAGGAGCGGCCGCTCCATTGCGCACCCTCCCCGCCCGAAAGGGCCGCCAGCGCGCCCGGCAGCCAGCTCTTGGTGGCCGGAGGCACGGGAACCGTGGCACGGGTCCGATCCGCTCTGCTCCAGGGAAGCTTCAATCCGAATGCCATGTCTCACATCCCTTCAAAGGTCCGGAATCAAAAACCCCGCCGAGGCGACCCGGCGGGGTGAAAATCCTCTCCGTCACGCCGGAGCTACGACGTCGCTTCGCTTGTCTCTCTCAAGTCCGGCATGACGCCCCCCTTGGGTCGCGTTCACAAATGCCGCACCTGCGGCTCGCTCCTGCGTGCCAGCAGCAATTCGGTCAGCGCCCAGACCAGCGCGTCGAGCCGGTCCGGAGACCGCCCGGAACTGAGACCGTCCGGCCCGAAATCGCACATCTGGTCCTCCAGCGCCGCGAAGTGCCCGGCATGGACCACCCGGCCCTGCTCGTAGAGCGCGGCCACCGGCTCGGCGCGCAGCCACTTGCCACGCGTCGCGCGCACGGTCCTGACCGGCAGCGTCGGCTCCACCGTCCTGAGCACGCTCGTCACCATGTCGCCGCCCTGGTTGATCTCGGCCACCACGCAATCGGCGTCGAAGCGCCGGTAGAGCCGTGCCGTGGCTTCCGCCCATCCCGAGGGGCTCGCGCCCTCCACCGACCCGTCCGCCAGCACCACCGCGCGGCCATCGCCGTCAAGCCCGACCGCCACGATGCCGCAGCAGGAGTGCTTCGCCTCCCCCGAGGCCGGCGGGTCGACCGCCACCACGATGCGCGACAGCGGGCCGTGACCCCGCACCGTCAGCGCCTCGATCTGGTCGCGCCGCCACAGCCCGTCCTCGCGGTCGGCAATCAGTTCGCCGTCGAGCTCCTGCCGTCCGAGCCGCGTGCCGCCATAGCGTGCGCGAACCGTCTCGATGAAGCCGCCCGCCAGGTTCGCCGCATTGTCGGCGGTCCTGATCCGCGTCATCCGCGTGGTGGCGTCCTTCACCAGCGACAGCATCAGCGGCGTCGCCCGCGGGGTGGTCGTCACCATCTGGCGCGGCGACGAGCCGAGCCTCAGGCCGAATTGCAGCATGTCCCAGGTCTCGCGGGCATGGCGCCACTTGCCCAGCTCGTCGCACCAGGCGAGCGAGAATTGCGGCCCGCGCAGGCTCTCGGGATCTTCCGAGGAGAACATCTGCGCCACCGCGCCCGAGGGCCAGACCAGCCTGCGCCGCGTCGCCTCGAAGGCGGGCCGTTCGGTGCGCGCCACGCCGAGAATGCCCGACACATTGTCGATCATCACCTCGCGCGCATCGCCGAAGGTTTCGGCCACCAGCGCGATGCGCCCGTCCGGACCGAGCCCCGGCAGATCGCCGGTGGCAATCGCATGCACCCACTCGGCTCCGGCCCGGGTCTTGCCGGAGCCGCGCCCGCCCATCAGCAGCCAGGTGCGCCAGTCGCCTTCGGGCGGCAATTGCTCGGGCCGCGCCAGGAGCTGCCAGTCATGGGCACTGGCAAAAAGCGCCCGGTCGTCGAACCGCCCGACATGGTGGGCAAGCAGATCCGGCACGCCTGCCGCAGCGCCCGGCCCGCCGGACTGCGACATTGAATCATGACAGCTGCCGAAGCCCTTGTTTTTCATTGCATTCGGGCAGGACAGCGATGCCGTATCCCCGCTGCCTCTTTCCGTGGCGCCGACAGGCACATGCTCCGCAATCCTTGGCGCAAGAACCTGCCCGCACGCCAGCAGGTTTCGGACCGGAACGCAGAACCCGGGCACAGGGTCTGCCCAGACAGTGCCCCTGAGCGCCATCGTCATCGACCGCAGGCTCATGCCGCACCCTTTCGCTATCCGTTCAAGAAACCCAGCCGTGCCGAAAGCACCCTGCCCGCCGCGTCACCGCACGGGTCCGTGGTGAGCTCACGGCCATCCTGCCTCCGTCATCCCGGACAAGATCCGGGATCCAGCGGCCCGGCGTCTGCCGGGTCGGAAGACTCCATCACCTCACCTGCTCCGCCTTCCGCCGCATCGCCATCGCCAGCCGCCGCGCCATCGGGCGCAACTTGGGCGGCGCGTTCCGCCACCATCCGTTCGGCGGCTGACAGGATGAGCTGCCGCACGGTCCGGCGCATCTGTTCGCGCTCCTCGCCGCTCAGGCGCTCGCCGGAGGCCCGGTGCGAGTCCTCGGCAATCAGCCGTTCCATCTGGTCGATCTTCTCGAGCGTGCGGGCGATCAGCGCCACCTGGTCGACCGCTGCCTTGCCTTCCAGCCCGTCCTCGCCCAGCCGCGCCGCCTCACGGTCGAGCACGGCGCGCATCCGGCCCAGCATCGCCCGCGTGCTTTCGGCCGAAGGCTTCGCCATGATGTCGCCGGTTGCGCTCGTGTCGTTGCTGCCGGTCGCTGGCCCTGGCGCATCCATCTCCGGCGGGGCTGTGTCCGCCGCACATCCGGACGGCGCATCCTCGCCGCCCTCTCCCTCGGCACACCGCCCGGTATCGCCCTGCTTCACCTCGAACGGCTCGACCGCCAGAAGCAGATCGATCAGCCGGTCGATCAGCACGGCCTCTTGCGCCGGAACCATCCCGCCGCCGGGCACCGGAAATGAAGCTTCCAGACACACCCCGCCGTGCGAGGCCGCATTGAGGCTTTCGGTCATGGTCAATCCTCGTTTCAATTGGCCCGTCCGGCCGGACGCTCGGCCCCAGCCGCGCCGGTCACGGGCAAGCGATAACCGGCAGCCAGTGCGCGGCCATCCGACGCGGTTCAACACCCAGTCGCCGCACCGGACGCGCCGGCTTTCGGCCAACAAAAAAGCGCCCTGGACGAACCAGAGGCGCTTGGCGCATTTCCATCATGTTTTCGTCTCTCGCGGACCCTGCCACGGATCAACCCGCAAGACCGGGCACCCCGGATCAATTCCACCGATCCTTCCGGTTCGAAGCCCAAGCCCCGAACCGTCAAACGGACGGCTGAACCGCCGCCCCACCGGCGCAACTCTGTGACGATGACATAACCCTACCAAAGGACCGTGACGCCGTCAAGGATTATTTTCCTAATTATATACTTGACGTACCAGAATCGAAAAGGCATGATTCGGCGGCGTGACAGGCCGGTAGGTGCGTCAAGGAAACGGAGAGTTTCCTATGACGACGACAGACGAGAAAGACGGGTTTGGCGGTCTGGTTAAGGCCGTTGAGTCGATTCTCCGTCGAGAGATCGAATTTGCTAAGCCTGATGACTTAGGATTTCTCGAAGCTCAGGTGCCTTACATAGCAACTCAAGTGGTGAGAGCTTGTGTGGCCAATCAGAAGGGGGAAAAAGCGCGAGTATGAGTCCCCCTGCTAGTGAGGCAAGCCGTTTGTTTGCTTCAATGATTTGGGTGAAATCTTTCGCTTTGTAAACGAACACCTCTGAGGGGTCGGGGTAACCGGATTTCATGTTTTTCGGGTTTGCCAAAAGGATGGCGTCTGGCAGATCCGGGCATATTCCCCAAATCCAATGCGCTAATTTGTCCCTATGCTTTTGGTTCGTCTTTGCTAATCGCAGAATTGCGTTAAGAACCGAGAGTTCGTCTTTCCCCAAGAAGGATTTGGCAACAGCAGATATGACGTTTGTTTTTGCGCCTTGGGTTTCAAGGGATAGGTAAGCGACGGTCGCTCGGTCATCTTTCCCTCCCATTAGCTGGATATAAACTCTAAGCAATTCAGCTTCGACGTGCGACCATGAGGCTATCGACTCCATTGCAAGGGCTGCCAATTCTGGGCGGCTGGGCAACGCGGGTGCACCAGTCGCGCCGATGCTGTACGAGCAATTGGGACAGACTTTAGACAAGGGCTGAGGCATGTCAGAATCATCCATGAGCAAAGACCAGGAAAAGGGCGACGAGGTATTGCGCCGCCTGTTGAAAACCCCGCCTGATCCGGGGCACAAGTCTCGCACAAGCGATTCAGGTCAGAAAACGAAACCGGGCGGCACTCCTGCACAGAAACACCGCCCGGAAGAAGACAGCTAGGCTGGCTTACTTTTTACGGGTCTCCACGATGTGGGTACGGGGATGCTTCACTGCGGTTTTCACCGTTGTAAAGCGCCCCGTAACCGCGCTTCGACCGATTTTGGTTGCCTTGGACATTCGCTCTCACCTCCTTTCTCGGGCAGTGGCCCGGCTTAAGGCATAACCCTGAGAGGTGTGGCTGAGGCGAATCAACAACCGCAAATAAGCTAGCGCTTTTTGCGTTTTCTGAGAATAGCTCGCGCCTTCTGCTTAGGCGTAACTGGCTTCACCAATCCGCCGATAGGTCAGGCGCTTGCCGCGAATGGCTTCAAGCAGCATGTCGGCGCGCTCACGGTCGGAAACCTTGAGAGCCGAGCGGCGGTTATAGCGGAAATCAAATTCAGCAAGGTAGCGGTGAAGGTGAGCTTCGCCGCAATGCTGATAGATACCGATCATGCCACGCTTGAAGATTGAGAAGACGCCTTCAATCGTATTGGAGTGAATCACGGCATCGCCCTCACGGCGGGCATATTCCTTGCGGGAATGCTTCACAGTGCGGTGCGTAGCGTATTCCTCACCAACTGAGGTGTAGAGGCGCGACTCGTCGGTGTAGAGGTTGGAATTGCGGTCAGCGTTGCGGACCAGAACATCGCGGAGAATGTCCTTGGTGGCGTTCTGCACGAGGAACATGCGGGACTTGCCGCCACGCTCGACCAGACCGACAACGATACGCTTGTCCGCACCGCCCGCCTTGCCCGACTTCGTAGGCTTGGCAATGCGGCCACGGGAAAGCTGACGAGGGGTTTCGCGCTTTCCGATGTAGGTTTCGTCGGCTTCAACGGTTTTGCCTTCGCCGCCAAGAGGACCAGACGAGGCAACGTCCTCTTTCATGGCTTCGCGGATACGGTGAGCCATAAACCAAGCGGTCTTGTAGGTGACGCCAAGCATACGGTGCAGCTGGTGTGCGGACATGCCCTTCTTGGATGAAGCCAGAAGGTGCGTTGCCAGAACCCATTTGTGCAGGCCGATCTTGGAGCGCTCAAACACAGTGCCGACAGTGACCGAGAAGGGCTTGCGGCATTCATTGCACTTGTACACGCCGGGACGGGTTGAAGCGCCTTCAAGCTTGGTAATGCGCGTCTGATCGCAGTTGCCACAATGCGGGCAGATAGGACCGTGCGGCCACTGGATAGCTTCCAGATGCTCGCGGGCCTTGTCGGCGTCGTGGTAAATCTCGTTGGTCAGGTCGAACATTGGCTTAACTCCTTGAGTCCTTTATGCCAAATCCGATCTGGTACGTCAAGTATATAATTAGGATTATTTTCCTAATTATATACTTGACAAAGCACGATCCGATTTCCTATAAAAGGACAACGGAGCGAAGCCTATGAAACTTGACGACAAAATCTTCACCGACAAAGACGCAGCCCGCGAACATCTTGAGGCTATGCAGTGGCCGAATGGTCCTGTTTGCCCTCATTGCGGCAACTGCGACCAGACCCGCATCACAGAGATGAAGGGCAAGGCTCACCGCCCCGGCCTCTACAACTGCATGGAATGCCGTAAGCAGTTCTCCGTTACCGTCGGCACCGTGTTTGAACGCTCTAAGATCGCGCTGAATAAATGGCTTCTCGCCACTTTCTTGATGACTTCATCCAAGAAGGGCATGTCCGCTCACCAGCTGCACCGTATGCTTGGCGTCACCTACAAGACCGCTTGGTTTATGGCTCACCGTATCCGCGAAGCAATGAAAGAGGACGTTGCCTCGTCTGGTCCTCTTGGTGGCGAAGGCAAAACCGTTGAAGCCGATGAAACCTACATCGGTAAGCGCGAAACCCCTCGCCAACTTTCCCGTGGCCGCATTGCCAAGCCTACCAAGTCGGGCAAGGCCGGTGGTGCTGATAAGCGTATCGTCGTGGGCCTTGTGGAGCGTGGCGGCAAGTCCCGCATGTTCCTCGTGCAGAACGCCACCAAGGACATTCTCCGCGATGTTCTGGTCCGCAACGTTGACCGCAAGTCCAACCTCTACACCGACGAGTCGCGCCTCTACACCACGACCGGTGAGGAATACGCTACTCACCGCACTATCAGGCATTCCGCGAAGGAATATGCCCGCCGTGAGGGCGATGCAGTCGTGCACTCAAACACAATTGAGAACGTGTTCTCCATCTTCAAGCGCGGCATGGTTGGCGTTTACCAGCACTGCGGCGAAGCCCACTTGCACCGCTATCTGGCAGAGTTCGATTTCCGTTATAACCGTCGTACCGCGCTCAAGGTCTCAGATACCGAACGACACGACGATTTGCTTTCACGCATCAACGGCAAACGTCTGACTTATCGGCGGATTGGTGAAGCCAATTACGCCTAAGCAAAAAATCAGACGAGTCATCGCTTTGAGGAAACGGAAGGCGAAGCTTTAGTTGGCTTCGCTTTTTCCGTGTGACTCGACTTCCCGTTGTCGCTATCGTGCGGCTTCGGCGGCGTCTTTAGCATCCGCTTGAGGGTTTCATTGAACTTTTGATCGTCGGTGTTGTGCATGGAATCAGAATCTAACCCACTAGATGAATTCTCAAAAGCGATACCGGTCGAAAAGTTTCACCGGTACTGTGTAGCCCATACTGAAGAAGGTCTCAAAGTTTACTTCGGACTTCTATCTAAGACCAAGACGATGTCATATTTTGAATTTGATAGCGACCAGCTATCGTTTGCATCTTGGGAAATATCAGAGCTGTCTAGAAGGGCACGGTTTGCTGAATTGGGCAACCCGCCGGAAATGTTCATTCATTCTTGGATGCCGACGCCTGAGACTGACTCCAGTGGCAATGTAAAGCCGTTTGTCGGTCCGAATATGAAGCTTATGAGGGCTCACCTCTTGTTGGAGCAACTTGTTGAGGAGATCTGGCGATACGGGGAACGGCTCACCATAATTCCAGTTGAAGTGGGCCCTTATGATGACAATACCATAGAGTGGCGGGCAACTTTTCGAGGGCCCGCACCAGGGTTGATCCCTTTAATAATCGGCGACATAGCTCACAATCTGCGTAGCTCATTAGATATATTGATAGGAGATTTGGCGCGGCTTTCTAACCAAAGCTCAAAACAGTTAAAAATGCCGTTTGCGAAAGATATGTCTCATCTGGAAAAGATTCTCGCTGACGACCACTGCAAAAAACTAAATAAAAAAATGGTACAAAAAATCAGGGAATTACGCCCTGTTTCGGTCGATGGAAATTTGGAGCTTAGAGGCCTTCATGATCTTGATATTACGGACAAACATAAAATCATCCTGCCTACTTATGTAGTTTCCCATCATGAGTTGGATGTCGTAAAATCTATTGAATCTTATCTAGAATTGGATCAATCCACTCCCACCCCAAGCATTGGATACTTAGGTCCTCAAGTCATAATACCTATTCAAGAGGGTACAAGACTTTATGCCCGGAAAGGCTCGGAGCCGATGCATAAATTGAGCCGATTAGCCGGTGGAACGGCAGCGAAATTCCCTACCGGATTTCGCCCATTTGGCGGCTCCGACGTGGTAAAAACCCTCACTCAGCTACTCCGTATGAGCGCAGCAATTATCGCAGACTTTGAAAAAACATTCAGACCTTGATGTAGCCATCGGCTTTCCAAGCCGCAATGATTTTAGCCTCATATTCCTCAAAGCCTTCTGGTTCGTCATCAGAAAGAACGGGGCTCCTCTCCATTAAAAGCCACATCCTACAAAAGATCAGCTTCAAAGTGGCGCTCCGTTCAACGCGCATAGCTTCGCACTCCGACCACGCCGAAAGCCCCGCCTGAATCATCTCCGGCGTAATCTCAATTTCCTCGGTCTTTTCCGTGCCGGCCTGTCGGCCCGAATCATACGTCACGATTTTTGCTTTCTCAAGTATATAATTAGGATTATTTTCCTAATTATATACTTGACAAAAGTAGGGCCATTTGCGAAAAGAGGTCAAGGAGTTAAACCAATGACCGCTTTCAACGATCCTATCTTTCACGACGAAGACGCAGCCCGTGAGCACCTTGAGGCTATTCGTTGGCCCCACGGCCCGAACTGCCCGCATTGCGGCAACATTGACGCGTCCAAGATTGCGAAAGTCGAAGGCAAGAAGCAGACGCACCGTAAGGGCCTCTACTACTGCAATGAGTGTGGCGGTCAGTTCACCGTCACCGTGGGGTCCGTCATGGAGCGGTCAAAGGTTCCGCTGTCGAAGTGGGTATTCGCTTTTCACCTGTTCGCAGCATCCAAGAAGGGCATGTCCGCTCACCAGCTACACCGTATGCTTGGCGTCACCTACAAGACTGCTTGGTTCATGGCTCACCGTATCCGCGAAGCCATGAAAGAGGACGTTGCCTCGTCTGGTCCTCTTGGCGGTGAAGGCAAGACCGTTGAAGCCGATGAAACCTACATCGGTAAGCGTGAAACTCCTCGTCAGCTTTCCCGTGGCCGCATTGCCAAGCCTACGAAGTCGGGCAAGGCGGGTGGTGCGGACAAGCGTATCGTTGTCGGTCTGGTCGAGCGTGGCGGCAAGTCCCGCATGTTCCTCGTGCAGAACGCCACCAAGGACATTCTCCGCGATGTTCTGGTCCGCAACGTTGACCGCAAGTCCAACCTCTACACCGACGAGTCACGCCTCTACACAGCGACCGGTGAGGAATACGCTACACACCGCACTGTCAGGCATTCCGCGAAGGAATATGCCCGCCGTGAGGGCGATGCCGTTGTGCACTCAAACACGATTGAGAACGTGTTCTCCATCTTCAAGCGCGGCATGATCGGTATCTATCAGCATTGCGGCGAGGCTCACCTGCACCGCTATCTGGCAGAATTCGATTTCCGCTATAACCGCCGTACCGCGCTCAAAATTTCAGACCGTGAACGGGCCGAAGATGCGATCCGTGGCGCATCTGGCAAGCGGTTGACCTATAATCAAACTGGTCAAGCCAGTTACGCCTAAGCAGAAAGCGCGTAAGCTCCTAGCGATTCGAAAAAGGAAGAGTCGCGATGAGGGAACCCCTTAGAGATATGGGCCCAGTATACGGCCTGCTTTTCGCAAACATGGCCGTTATTGCGGCCCTAATTGACCAGGGCGTCATCAATCGTGAGAAGTTGATTGACTACCTGTTGGACGTTGCCGCTGATCTGTCTGACGAAGAACGTCAGGGTGATTATGGTCAGTCCCTCGAAGCCATGATCCGGCTTCTTGAGAAATCTCAGTTCCCGCGCGATGGGTGAACGCCCTTATCCTGTCGTTTAGCTCTTTTGGTGTCACTGGACTCGTCTTTCGCCTTGCTTGATTCCCGTTTAGGTTTCGGTGGCGTCGATAGTGCGCGGCGCAAGGCGTCATCGCGGCGCTTTTCCGTTTCATTGGGGGCCGTCTTTGTCTCGTGATCCAACATATCTCTCCAACTTAAAGCGGCTTAGCCGAGAGCGGCCTAGTGTAGCTGATGCTCTTATGCAGCCGTCGCATTTGGATCGCTCAGATGATCGTGCCGCCGCAATCATCGTATCGACCCACCTGGAAGATGATCTAAAAGAGTTCATTTTGTCAAAAATGGTCCCGCTGACTCAATCCGAAATAGGTGAAATATTCATAGGAGATAGCCCTATTTCTACCTTTTCCGCGAAGATCAATTTAGCCTATGCATTAGGCCTCATAGGTAAGCAGGCTAGGCACGACTTGAGCTTGATACGTCACATCCGAAATACATTCGCGCATTCGCGAAAACCAATAAGCTTTGCCACCAACGAAGTGGCCGACACATGCAAACACTTGACCCTCCTTGATAGACATCAAGAACCTAGATTTCAGGGGCGCGCCCTTCTCGCGCCGAGGGATCGTTTTGTTGCGACCGCACAGCTTTACCGAACTGGGATCATGTGCACCTTGCGTCCGGAGCTTTTCAATCTAGAAGATGAACATCAACCACAAATCCCTTTGGACTAGCAACGATCATTGCTCGGAAGATTTCAAGGGATATCGACTCTAGCGTGTCGAAATCAGGATCATAACCAGACATAGACAACGCCCCCGCCTCGATCATCTCCGGGGTAACTTCAATCTCGTTTGCCGGCCTGTCGCCAGATGGTTTATCCGAATCGGTCACTTTTGTCACGTATATAATTAGGATTATTTTCCTATTTATCTACTTTACGTACCATAATCAGAAAGGCATGATTCCCCTGCGTGAAAGGCCGGTAGGTGCGTCAAGGAAACGGAGAGTTTCCTATGACGGACGCAGACGAGACAAGGACAGAAGAGATTGAGATTACGCCTGAGATGATTGAGGCGGGCGTGAGAGAATTGTCGAGGTGGGTAGCGCCGGACGATTACTCTTTGGGTTCTGGAGATTTGGTCATTTCTTTGTACGCCGCGATGGCCTCGGCCAAGTTTGCGCGGAGTACCCGCGCTTCTTGATCGCCAAGAGGCAGCCCCCACTTTGCAGCGTCATCCATGCATTCCAAAATGCCAAAAATCTCACCCGCGTATTCGTGTGCGCAGCGAATGCACTTTGTGAATGCTTCAATTCGTTCGCTAGACGCGGGCGAGCAATTCTGGAAAGTTATTTCGATCTTAAACGCCTGAGGCTTTCTTATCCGGGCTGTACGGTCTACGAATTCGTAGGAGTCATTGAATTTAAAAATTGGGTCGTGGATAAAGCGGTTTCTGACAGGCCTAAGCTCTTTGTCAATTTGGTCAGCGAGGCAAATCAGGTGATCAGTGATGATGTTTCTGGGCCTTGCTAGCGCAGTATTTTTCTGAAGCGCCGCCATGTCCCTGATGTCTAATACTGATTGAAGCGCTTGAGAGATTTCGCTGTCGAATGACTCAAATTGGTAAAGCGCCAACGTGAAGTAGTCATCCTCCAAGTGCGCCCATGCAATGCACATATCGCCCAATGCCAACTTTATACCGTCAATCTCCGATAGAGTTTTGCTCATGTCAGACACCAGTAAGAAAACAGACCAGGAAAAGGGCGACGACGTTTTGCGCCACCTGTTGAAAACCCCTCCCGATCCGAAGACCGGGAGGGACGGTAAGCCGAAGAAGGAAGAGTCAATGAGTTTCATTCAAAGAGAGATTGACCGCATTCGTACCACGCTCGTCTCCGGCCGAGGGCGCGACGCCGAACTGTACGTCGCCCAACAAGCTTTAGAATGGGTTTAGAGCCTACAGTCATTCGAGCGTCCTACTTGATGATCATGGGCATTCGGGAAGACTCAGAAGGTTGTTCGGCTCCCGATCATCCGCTTCAGTCTTCAGGTACTTGTTCCCATGCGGGCTCTCCGCGACGATAACATTCACTTCTGGAGTGAGAAGCCCACCACCGCCGACAAAAAATTCCCATTCGCCGTTCTCGATCCTGGCGATTGCGTCGTCTAGTGTGATCTTCCACTGTGAAGTGACATGCCCTCCAACGTGCGTGATCCGTTCGTATGGATTGTAACGGTCGTTTTTGTTGATGCATTTGATTTGGGCGCGCTTGGCCATCTTAAAGTCTCCTGCATTTGGCCGCAGGACGCTTGACGAGAATCGCGGGAGGATTCAAAATCTGATTGTGTTTCATGCGAGCCGTCCCATGGCTTGTTTGAACGAAGGCGACCGAGTGCGAATCGGTCGCCTTTCACGTTCTCCTAATGTTCTGGAGTATGCAAGTGGGTTGCGTGAGCATTCCCGGGGAATCACAGGTTGCGTTTCTTGCGCTTGTGGAGAAGCTTTCGCGCCTTTTGTTTAGGCGCAATTGGCTTTACCAATCCTCCGATAGGTCAGGCGCTTGCCACAGATGGCTTCAAGCAGCATGTCGGCGTATTCACGGTCTGAAACCTTGAGACTTATTCGGCAACTGAAGCGGGAATCCTGGTTTGGGCATAATTGTGAGGGGCCACTTGGCGAGCAATCAGAGCTTCTTTTCCACGCCCGCCGATTTCATGATCGCATTTGCCGTGTGGCGGCTTTTGAGATTGCGCGGCACAAGTACCAGTCTACCGGTCTCGGGGTTCCGCCACTTCTCGTGGGATCCCTTTGCATTGGAGAGATACGCAAAACCTGCCCGGGTCAGTTCCTCGCAAACTTGGCGATAGAAGCCGGGCGCCAATTCAGGCGGCCATTTCTGGTCCGGGCCGTTCCCACACGATTGTCGGGATCAACTCGCGTAATGGCGTGGTTTCCAGTTGTTCCGGGCTTATGTGGTTGGCGATCACCAGATCGGTCGCGACATCTCGCAACATGGCCTCGAATTCGTCCACGGTTTCCGCTTCGATGTGCAGGCCGATAATATCGCTTTCGGAAACGAACACTTCCGCTTCTTCATCCCACACAGCCCTGACGAAATATGTGCGTTGCATGCCGGCTCCGGTCGATTTCCGCAGGTTTTGGTCAAAGATACCACAATGCGCGTTCCTTGAACATTCCACCCGCTCTACCCACGCTCCATCCCCACACCACATAAAAAAGCCGCCGAAGAAAAATCTTCGGCGGCAGGTTACGCGTTGGGGGACGCGCGGGGGGGATGGGGGAGGTCTGAAAATTCGTTGTGTCGCTACGCTATGGCCACGATGCCGAGAACGGCGAGCAGGAAGATGATCAGCACGATGGCGATCAGCAGCTTCGCGCCAGTCAGCGCCAGGCCGGAGAGTTTGCCGAAGCCCAAAAGGCCGGCAACCGCGGCGACGATAAGCAGTATCAAAATCCATTGAAGCATGGGGCAGTCCTCTGTTTTGCAATACGCCCCGTTAACTTCTGAACGCGGGATCGGTTCCCGGCCTTTGTTAAAAAAATGCTAATGCCGGATTTTCATGAACCCGGAGTGCCTGCCCTCACCTTTCCGGGCCGGCCGCGGCCCGCACCGGATCAAGGCCGGCGGCAGCGCCGTGCCCCTGTGAGCGGGTCAGACCTCCTCGCCCGGCCAGTCCACCAGGTAGTCCTCGAAATCCTCGACATCGATCCCCTCCTCGCTTTCGGTCCGGCCGCGCACGGAGACGCCGGCCTGATGCACGGTTTCGGGATCGCCGGAGACCAGGTGGTGCCACCAGTAGAGGTCGCGCCCCTCGCGCACCAGGCGATAGCCGCAGGTGGGCGGCAGCCAGGTGATCGTGTCCACCTGCGCGGGCGTCAGGCCGATGCAGTCGGGCACGGTGGCCTGGCGGTTGTCATAGTCCTTGCAGCGGCAGGTATGCCCGTCGAGCAGCCGGCAGGCGATGCTGGTCCAGGCGATTTCGCCGGTGTCCCAGTCCTCGAGCTTGTTCAGACAGCAGCGGCCGCAGCCGTCGCACAGGCTCTCCCATTCCGCGGTCGTCATCTCGTCGAGCGTCTTGGTTTGCCAGAACGGCTTTGCGACCATGATTTGATGTTCCTTCCGGACCCGCGCCCGATGCAGGCGCGTCGCCACCGTATATATGCAGGCTCACGATAATTTCATGCCCCCGGAGGCCTGTCCGGAAGCGCTCAAGTCTTGTCCTTTGACTGAAAATCGGCCAAAAGCATAGCGCAAGGGGGTAAATACTGCAGCAGCCGACGGCATGGCCGCGCGCTGGCAGCCCCCTAACCGCGGTGAAACTCCACCGCCCGCAATGGATCAAGACCCGTGCAAGACCCGTTCAATCAGGAAAACCGGCCGCGCAAGCGCTCAAACATCCTGCTTCGCATCGATTCCTGGATCGATTCGTCGATGTGGAATGCCGGTTTCCGCGCAGGCGAGATCTGGGAGGAGATCACCATCTTCTTCCGCCGCTTCCGCACGCGCGGCGTCTGGAAGGCCGTGTTCGAGATTGCCGGCGAAGGCATGAACGCGGGCACGGCCGGATTCGTGCTGCTGCTGGCGCTGGCGCTGCCGGCCTTCGAGGAGACATCGGGAAACTGGCGCACGCGCGACGATTTCGCCGTCACCTTCCTCGACCGCTACGGCAACGAGATCGGCCGGCGCGGCGTCATCCACGAGGATTCGGTCCCCGTAGACCAGTTGCCGGATCACTTCATCAAGGCGGTGCTCGCCACCGAGGACCGCCGGTTCTTCGAGCATTTCGGCATCGACCTGCTCGGCCTCGCCCGCGCCATGACCGAAAACGTCAAGGCCAATTCCGTGGTCCAGGGCGGCTCGACCATCACCCAGCAGCTCGCCAAGAACCTGTTCCTGACCAATGAGCGGACCATCGAGCGCAAGGTCAAGGAGGCGTTCCTGGCCTTCTGGCTCGAGGCCAACCTGCCCAAGACCGAGATTCTCAGGCTCTATCTCGACCGCGCCTACATGGGCGGCGGAACCTTCGGCGCGGCTGCGGCGGCGCAGTTCTATTTCGGCAAGAACATCACCGAGGTCTCGATCGCCGAGGCGGCCATGCTGGCCGGGCTGTTCAAGGCCCCTGCCCGCTACGCGCCGCACATCAACCTGCCGGCGGCCAGGGCGCGGGCCAACGAGGTTCTGTCCAATCTCGTCCAGGGCGACCTGATGACCGAGGGCCAGGTGATCGGCGCGCGGCGCAATCCGGCCAACGTGATCGACCGGGGCACGGCGGATGCGCCCGACTACTTCCTCGACTGGGCCTTCGAGGAGGTGCAGCGGATCGCCGCGGGGTTCGAGGATCACTCGCTGATCGTTCGCACCACCATCGACATCGGGCTGCAGGAGGCCGCGGAAGCGGCGGTGGAAACCACTCTCAGGCAGTATGGCGAACGCTATCGCGCGTCGCAGGCGGCGCTCGTGCTCATCGAGCATGGCGGCGGCGTGCGCGCCATGGTCGGCGGGCGCGACTATGGCGACAGCCAGTTCAACCGCGCGTCGCGCGCGCTCAGGCAGCCGGGCTCCTCGTTCAAGATCTACACCTACTCGCTCGCCATGGAAAAGGGCATGACGCCCGAGACGACGATCGTCGATGCGCCGATTGCCTGGGGCAACTGGCGGCCGGGCAACTATTCCGGCGGCTATTCGGGCCGGGTTCTCATGAAGAACGCGCTGGCGCGGTCGATCAACACCATTCCGGTGCGGCTCGCCCGCGACAAGCTGGGCGAGGACGCGATCGGCCAGATCATGGAAATGGCCAAGAAATTCGGCGTCCAGACGCCGATCCGCCGCGATGTCACGATCCCGATCGGCACCTCCGAGGTCACCGTGCTTGACCAGGCGACGGCCTATTCGGTGTTCATGGCCGGCGGGCTCGAATCGCAGCGTCACGGGATTGCGCAGATCCTCTCCTATGACGGCGAGGTGCTCTACGACTTCCAGCGCGACGAACCGGCGCCCAAGCGCGTGCTCACCGAGCAGGCGGCGGCCTACATGAACCAGATGCTGACCCGCGTTCCCTACGTCGGCACCGCGCGGCGCGCGGCGGTCGACGGCGTTCTCACCGGCGGCAAGACCGGCACCACCCAGGCCTATCGCGACGCCTGGTTCTGCGGCTTCACCGGCAATTTCGCAGCCGCCGTCTGGTACGGCAATGACGATTACACCTCGTCCAACCGGATGACCGGCGGCTCGCTGCCGGCCATGACCTTCAAGCGGCTGATGGACTACGCCCACCAGGAGATCGAACTCCGGGCCCTTCCGGGCGTCGAAAACCCCTTCCCCGAGGCAGCCACCGGTGCCCGCGTGGCGTCGGCGGCGACCGACGCCAACGGCAACGCGCTGCCATCGCTGCAGCGGTCGCGGACGCTCAGCCGCGAATCCACCCGCATCCTGCGCGGGCTCGTCGAAGCGTTCGAGACCGCCGAGCCGCTCAGCGAACCCGAGCGTCTGGCCGCGGCAGGCACGGGCGTTGAACAGGTTCCCAACTGACCGGAACAGTGATAAGTCATGTCGCACTTTGGCGGGATTACTGGGGTGCTCGGCGAAATGCATGATTTCAAGCACTTGAAGGGCGCACCGGCGGAGACGGCAGCGCCCGGAAAATGGCTGCGCGACCCGATTTCCGGCTCCGGCCGGGCAGCGCAAGCCGGCCTTCAAGCCGCGCCGCTGCTCTGAGCGAGGACGTCCCCGCCCGTGTTTCGCCTTCCCCTCCTGGTTCTGGTTTCGCTTGTCATCGCCTTCGGCGGCGGCGTCTGGTCGGCATCGGTGACGCTCAAGGCGACATCGGGCTTCGGCGCCATCAGCCTCGGACCATGGGTCGCCTATCCGGAACTTCAGACCGAAAAGGCCGACCCGTTCGCGCGCGCACACCGCGCCGGCGACGGCAAGATCCTGCTCGGCCGGGCCGAGGGTCTGGTGTTCACCGCAAGCACCGACCAGGACGGCGCCAGGCTTTCCGGGCGATGCAGCTACGAGATCTCCGGATTGACGCCGCCGGCGCGCTTCTGGACCTTGCGGATCACCGACGCGGACGGCGTCCCGCTCTCAGCGCCCGAGCAGTTTCCCGCGAGCCTGACCTCGTGGAACACCCTGCGGGATGCGGACGGGACCTTCCGGATCGCGCTTTCGGCCGATGCGAGATCCGGCAACTGGATCCGGCTCGACACCGAAAACGGCGTCTCCTTCGTGCTCACCTTGATCGACACGCCGACCGCCGGCAGCGCCGGTCTGGTGGAACTCGACATGCCGGTGATCCGGCAGACCGGATGCCGCGATGCGTAGTCTTCTACTGGCCATTCTCATAGGTCTGGTCGGCGCGGCGCTGATCCACATCATCACCATACTCGAGATGCCGCGCCGCACCGGAACGGACGCCTGGAGCCGGGTTCAGTCGCTCGGCGTGGAGAACCGTTTCTTCCCGCTCGCCAACGTGCCCAATGACACCGGGCTCTACAACGAGGATCCGCATGTCCGCACAGCGGTCTGCAGGTTCGACATCAGCGACCGTCCGGTGCGGGTGCTGACGTCCGGCGATGTGCCCCTCTGGACCGTCGTTGCCTACGACACGTCTTCCGACGAGACCTATTCGATGAACGACCGCTCCTCGATCGGGGTCAATGTCGACATCGTCTTCGTCACCCGACCGCAGATGCTGCAGTTGCGCAGGGTGATGCCTGAGGCGTTGGAACGCGCGGTGCTGGTGGAACTCTCCGATCCGGAAGGCTTCGTGGCGCTGCGCGCGATCGCGCCCGCCCCCAGCCAGGAGCCCGCGGCGCGGGACTTTGTCTCAGGCGCTTCCTGCGCCCCCTTCAGCATCGACCCGGCCTGACCGGCAGGCTCGCGCACCGCGTTTCAGCCGGGCCGCATGAGAACCAGAAACCGGTCGAGCGCACGGCGCGCCCTTTCGGCAATCGCGGCCTCATCGGGCTGGGGAGCGCGGCCGATCACCCGGCGGATCTGCAGATCGCCAACCAGGAGATCGAGATAGAGACCGACCGCCTCCCCGGTCGTTTCGTAGTCGACGAGCCCGGCCGCGCGCGCGCGTTCAAGCACGGCGCCAATCAGCGGCGCCACGGCATCGCGGCCCCGTTCCGAAAGCAGCGCACCCAGGTCCCCCGTAGGATCGGCCGCCGCCGCTCGGTTGAGCTGCACGGCGCGCGAACTTGTCAGCAGCGCCAGCAATTCGGGACCCAAAGCCTCAAGCGTTGAAAGCGGCGGCGCATCCTGTGCAAGGGCTGCTTCCAGCATATGCCGCACCGCATCGGCGTTCCGGACCACCAGGGCGCGGAAAAGGCCGGTCTTGTCGCCATACCAGTTGTAGAGCGTCTCGTTGGATGCGCGCGCCCGTCTGGCAATGGCGAGCATGGAGGTGGCGGCGTAGCCCTTCTCCTCCAGCACCTCATAGGCGGCCTGCTCGATCTGGGCCTGGCGGGCCGCGCGTGTGTCCTCACGCATCGTCACACTCCTCGTTCCGTTGAAAAAGCCGGTTGACCAAATCCGTAAACTCAATTACGGATTTGGTCAACCGTACACACAATTACGCTTATGGAGACTGCCATGAAATCCGCTGACCGTATCCCCTCCGCCGCCGTTGCGAGCTTGATCATCCTGCAATCGGTCATGCTTGCGGCACTCTATGCCGGCGTGCCCCCGCACCCGCCCGAGGCAATCCCCCTGTTCGGCATCGCCCCGTTTCTCGGTGTGGCGCTGTCTGTGGCGGCAGCAGCCCTGATCCTGGGGCCGGGATCGAGCCGGGCCGGCTGCTGGGCCGGAGGCCTCGCGGCCCTGATGGCGCTCTTGTCGTTCGGCCCGCAGAAATATGTCGATGCCCAGTTCGCGCTGATCTGGCCCGCGGTCCTCGGCGGTCAGGCTGCATCCCTGATCCTGATCGCAAACCTGTTGCTGCGGGGCCGCTCGATCCGCAAGGCTGCCGGCGAGGGAGCGAAATCCTGATGGCCGCGCGCAGTCTCGCGCTTCTGGCGCTGATGATGACGGCGGCGATCTTCGGCTTCTTCTACGCCTGGATCTGTTCCACCATCTGGGGGCTGGACACGCTCCAGCCCGTCCAGGCCATCGAGGCGATGCAGGCCATGAATGTATCGGTGCGGAACCCGGTCTTTTTCCCGGCCTTCTTCCTGACGCCGGTTGTTCTCGTTGCGGCATCGATCGCCGCCTGGCGCGCCTCTCAAACCGGTCCGGCCCGCTTTCTTGCCGTCGCGGCCGCGATCTATGTGATCGGCGGCATCGGTGTGACCGCCATGTTCAACGTGCCCATGAACCAGGCCCTTGCGGCTGTCGATCCCTCGGCGGCCATGGGGAACGGAGCGGACATCTGGCAGGACTATTCCGGGCGCTGGCAGTTCTGGAACATCGTCCGCACCCTGGCAAGCGGATTGGCCGTGCTGATGTGCGGGATCGCCCTGCTCGGCTTCTCAGCCGGCGCCGGAGCAGATCATCCCGCCGAACAAATGTCTTGAGCGGTCTCGATTCAAAGGCATAATCGGTCCGGTCAGGGAGACCCAAGATGGAAATCGGAGCCTTGCTGGTGTTTGCCGGCGCATTGTTTGTCGCAGCCGGATCGCCCGGTCCCAGCATCGCAGCGCTGGTTGCGCGAGTGATTGCCCGCGGGCCGGCCGATGTCCTGCCGTTCCTGGCTGCCATGTGGATCGGGGAAGCCATCTGGCTCACATTTGCGGTGTTCGGCCTTGCCGCCCTGGCACAGAGTTTCAACGCCGTTTTCATGGTGTTGAAATGGGCTGGCGTTCTTTATCTCGTCTATCTGGCATGGAAAATGTGGCACGCTCCGGTCCATGTTTCGACGGAAGCGCTGCCGGATCGCGGCTCCGCGCTGCGGCTGTTTGCGGCGGGGCTCGCCGTCACGCTCGGAAACCCGAAGATCATGGTTTTCTACCTGGCGCTTCTGCCGACAATCGTCGATCTCAGCCGCCTTACGCTGACGGGATGGTTCGAGCTGACGGCAACCATGCTGGCCGTCCTGATCATGATCGATCTCTTGTGGGTGTTTCTGGCCGCAAGGGCGCGGATGCTGTTTGCAAGCCCGCGTGCGCTTCGGGCCGTCAACCGCTGCTCGTCCGGTCTGCTGGCCGGTGCAGCCGCGGGTATCGCCGCCCGTTAGGGCACGGTTCGCGCTTCAGCCGTTCTTGCTGCGGCGCTTGCGGCGCGCTGGTTTGCCGGGCAGCGGATCATCGAACATCGGCTGGTGTCGGCTCGCCTCCGGAATGTTACTCCCCGCCTTGAGCGGTTCGCGGCGAACGCCGGTAAACATCAGGATCTTCGCCGGACCTCTCGGTCGTTCCGAAGATCTTCGCTTGCCGTTTTCTGACTTCGATCTTGCCTCTTCAAAGGCCAGTATTGTCGCCATTTCTTCTCTCCAACATCGTGGAACAGGAAATACGCTCGACAGTCTTCTCCTTGCTTGCCAGTCATCAAGCCCAACTTTGGTTAACAGCTTGCTAACGGTTTGGCGATAAGTTGAGCAAAGTTTCTGTAGCGTACCAGTCAGGTGTTCCCGTGTCCGACAGTTTCCGTGATCTCGAGCGGCCCGAATCGACCCATCGCAAGGATGCGGTCCTGATGGCCGCAATCAGCGGCCTCGAGTATCTCGACCGCCCCAGCCGCCAGGATCTGGCGCGGTTTTCCAAACTGTTTCTGCCGATGTTCGAGGCCGCCTCGCCGCATACCCGCCGGACGGCGGCTGCTGCCCTTTCGCGGCTGCCGCGCGTGCCCGATGACGTCGCCGAAATCCTCGTCAATCAGCCGATCGAAGTCGCGGCACCCTTCATTGCCCATTATCCGGGCCTGAAGGAAACCGCGCTGACAAGAGCGGTTGCAAGGAATGGCGCACCGCATGCGCGCGCCGCGGCGCGGCGGTCGGACCTGTCGCCGCAGGCGATTTCGGCCTTGCGGGCGCTCGAAGACCCGTCCGTCGAGGGGCTGCTGGTTCTTCGCGGCCTGATCCCGGATCCGGCCAAGCAGACCTCCCGGAAGTTCGAAAGCCGGATCGAGCGCGTCACCAATGCCGAACGCCGGACGGTCGAGACGCCGCCGCTCGACCCCAGCGAACAATTGCGCGAGCAGCTCCGCGCGCTCGCACTGCACGCACCGTCGCCGGCCCCCGCCGCTCCGCTGAACCGGCCCTCGAGCCCGGTTCGCCACAAGGGCGAAAGCCTTGTCGATCACGTCAAGCGGATTGCCCGGGACCAAACGCCCGCACCGAAAAAGGACCGCCCCCGGGCATCTGCCGCCACCATGAAGCGGCTTGCCGACGCCAGGCTCAATCAGCTGGCGCGCTTTGCGAAGCCGGATCACGAAAGCTGGTTTGCCACGGCACTCGCCGACGCCATGGACACGAGCTACGCGCTTGCCGAACGCATCATGATGGATCTGTCCGGACGCCAGCTTGCAACGGCGCTGATCGCGCTCGGCACCCCCGAAACGACGACCCGGGCTGCGCTCGAAAGCTTTTTCCCGCATCTGTCCGCGCCGTCCAAGCGCCACACGCAGGCAAGCGACCTGATCAACGATCTCGACCCGAACATCTGCACCGAGCGGCTGTCCGCATGGCGGCGGGCGGACCGGTACACCTCGGGCGAAGCGGTCCATGTCCCCGCCCTCGCCGACGACAAGCCGGTGCGCCGCGACCCGCCGGAGAGCAGGGCGACGCGCGAGGCAATTCGCACGAGCATGAACCGCAAGACCGGCTAGGCGCTGACGCTTCGATACGCCGGAAGACACTCGTCAGCTTCGCTCAGCCGGCTTTGCCGCCGACCGGCGGGAACATCCGCCGGGATTGCGTTCTTCTTTCAGGATGTTGCGATGTCCAGGTAGGTCTCGGGACTGTCTGTCTCGAGCTCCACCACCCAGATGTCCGGGTCGAATCGGGCTTCGCCGGCAATGGCCTCGTCGACGACGCGCCCCTCGACACGGAGCTTGCGCCACTCGAAGAGACGGGCGTCGGGCTTGGCGGTGTCAAAGGCGGTCTGGGGCGCTGGCGCTGCCAGACTTTCGAGACCATCGCGATGCCGGATGCGGACGAGGATCGCGCCGGCCTCCTCCGCACCGCGCCGCTCGATGGCCGCCATGCCGCCATCTGAGAACACGCGGCGAACCAGGGCCGCGACAAAAATACCGGCTTTCAGCCTCATGTCCCCACCCTCACGGAGCAGGGAGACCGGGCATGGCCGTCGGCCTCTTGCGCTGAACCGGGATGACCGTGCGCCGCCGTCAAAGCGCGCCGATTTCCAGGAGCTTGTCCAGAACCGCCTGGTTGGGCTCTCCGGTCACGGGCAGCCGGTAGTGCTTTTCAAACGCCCTGATGGCGGATTTGGTCTGAGCGCCGGGCACGCCGTCAACGGCAATGTCGGCATAGGCGATGTTGGACAGCCCCGACTGGATCTTTCGAACAAGTTCGCTGGCTTCCGGAAACACCGGCGCCGATTCCGGCGGGGCTGCGGATTCGATTCCCGCGGCAGGCACTGTCACGGGCTGCGACTGGGGTCTGGGAACCGGCACGGCGTCGAGTGCCGCGGTTTCCACCGGCGGCGCCGGCACGGCTGCGGGCGGGCTCTGGACCTGAACCGGAGCGGGTTCGGGAACCTGCACCGGTGTCTGCATCACCGCCAGCAGGCCGGGGCTTGCCTCGCCGGTCTGCACATAGCCGTTGGCTTTCTCCCAGGCGCGGATCGCTGCGGCGGATTTCGGCCCCATGAGACCGTCAATCTCGCCGGAATAGAGCCCCTTGCGGGCGAGGATTTCCTGCATGCGCACCAGAACCGGATCGGCCCTGGGTACGGGCTGAGGTTCAGCCGCTGCCACCGGAGCCGGGGCTGGCGCCGAAGCCCGCGCATCCGGACGGGCGGCAGGAGAAGACAGTGTCACCGGTGTCGGGTTCGGCACCGGGATCGAAGCCGTCGGTGTGTCGTCGCTGCGCTCGATTCGGAACGTCCTGACAGTGCGCGCCGGAACATCCCCGAACATCGGCACGGCGGCATCAAGCGCCGGCGTTGCAGGCGCTGCGGGCGCTTCGGTGAGCGCGCGCGCGGCGGGTCCGGCCACGTCTCTGGTCTTGAGGATGGGAGCGGGATGGCGGCCGGGCTGGCTCCACAGCGCATTGGAGGCGATGAAGCTGAAGATCACCGTGAAGGCGACCGTGCCGCCTGCAAGCGACGGATGGGCGGAAACCATGCGCCCGAGGGCGCCGAGCACGCCGCCGCCTTCGAACTGGTCCGCATCATACAAATCAGGCGCTGAGCGCTGTCTTGGCATGGGTCTCTTTCCTGCTTTGGTCCTGCGACCGGTCCGCCCTCGGCAGAACCGGCGGGAACGCCACCGGGGCGCCGGCATCGGCCTCGTCCGCGGAGACGTGTGAATTGGCGCGCGAGCCATCGACCGGGATCGTGATCGTCACGACGGTGCCGTGCCCTTCCCGGCTCTCGATGGCGAAGTCGCCGCCGTGAAGATCGACGAGGCCCTTGACCAGCGACAGGCCGAGGCCCGTGCCCTCGTAAGTGCGCGAGAGCCCGCTCTGCGCCTGCACAAAGGGCTGGCCGATATGCGCGAGCTTCCCGGCGGGAATTCCCACACCGGTGTCGCTGACGCTGAGCACCAGGTCGCCGCCGCGAATTTCCGCGTCGACATTGATGACGCCGCCCTCTTCGGTGAACTTGATCGCGTTGCCGACCAGGTTGATGAGGATCTGCTGGATCGCACGACGGTCGGCAACGACATCGCCCACGCCGGGTGCAAGCCTGCGGGTCAGCGCGACACCGCGCTTTGAGGCCTGAAGCTTGAGCATGGCGTCGCAGCCGTCGACAACTTCGCACAGCGGGAAGGACTCGACGAAGACCTCGTAGCGTCCGGATTCGATCTTGGACATGTCGAGCATGGTGTTGACCACGGCGAGAAGGTGCTCGCCGGACTGGTGGATAAGCTCGACATATTCGCGCTGGCGGTCATTGCTGAAGGCGCCGAAATACTCGCGCGCGAGAATGTCCGAAAAGCCGATGATGGCGTTGAGCGGGGTGCGCAGCTCGTGGCTGACGGCGGCCAGAAAGCGGGTCTTGGCGGCGTTGGCGGTTTCAGCCTCCTCGGCGTCTGCCGCGGCCTTCAACTGGCCGGCGACACGATTCGAGATGTCCCTGCTCTGCACCAGTGCGCCGGCAAATGTTCCGTCCGGCGCGCGCTCGGCAGACAGCGAAACGGCGGCGTGGACAAACACGCCCGCAACGTCGCTCCGTTCGAACCGGATTTCGACTTCGCGGCGGCGCGTCTCGCCACGCCGCAGCGCATCAAACGCATCGAGAAAGGCGATCCGGTCGGCCACGTGAATGCGGTTGACGAAGCCCCTGCGCTCGATCTCCCCGATGCGCGACAGAATATCGGCGCTGTCTTCGCCCCAGATGCCGACCACATCGCCCTGCGCATTGTGACGGGTGATCAGGCCCGGCATGCGGTTGAGGATCGCGGCACTGTCCATATCAGCCGGCTTCGGCTGCAAGGCAGAGGCGTGGTGGGTCGGGTTCGCGCCCGGCATGTCCCTGACGGCGGCTTCCGTGTTGCCGGAAACGCCGGTCGATCCGGCGCCGAAAGCGTGAAATCCGCCGCGCAAGAGCCCGTAGAGCATCAATGACGCAACTGCCGCCAGGCCTCCGCTGCCGGAGAGTGCCGGACCGGAAGAAAACCCATCGATCGCGGCAATCGCAAGCAACACGGCCAGGGCGCTGACCAGTCCGGCGGCAAGCCCTGCCCGCGACCTGGACAGCGCGGCAGCTTCCAGAGGCAGAAGCGCTATCAGCGGCAACAGCGGGGATGAAAACCCGCCGCTCAGGGCCGGCAGGGCCAGTAGAGTCACCGAAGCGCCGCCGAGTGCCAGGCCTGCGGCAAGACGCAGACTTCCGGTTGCCGCCAGGATGCTGGCGACGGCCACGGGAAGCGCGGCAACGCAGAACGCGATCGCCAGCGCATGGGACCATTCAAAGCTTGCGGCAAGGGCGGGGAACAGGATCATCGGCGCCAGGATCGCGCCCGACAGGCACGATGCCATGAAGGCAACCCGGCGCTGATGGGCGGCGCCTGCCGCATCCGTGGACTCAAGCCAGGACCCGGCGATCTGCCGTCCTGCCTCAACCACCCTGTCAAAGTGAATTTCCATTGTTTTCACTGCCGAATCCGTACGCGCCGCAGTTGTTTCTTGTTTGAGCAATTCTGTCAGTGGCGGCTTAAGGAAAGAATAAAGAGCCGCCCCGGAGGGCGCTGTGAGCCCAGAATTCGGCCTCCTTGACCGCAATTTCGCCCGGCTTTGGCGATCATGGTTAAGGAACGGTTGGCGCACCGTTCACAGACTTTGCAGGACGCATCGACGAGAGCGGTGAACAAGACGCGTCCGGAACGGCGCAAAAGCGGGATCATTAAAATTTTCGACAAATTTGGCTCAAAAACGCACACCGGTTTCAAGCCGGCTTTGAAGGATTTCCGGCAATGTGCTGTTCAAGTTCGGGACAAACCGGGCACGCCGCCGTTGAATGGCGGACAACAGGAAGGGCTCAACAATGTGGTTTCTGATCAAGGGAAGTTTCTGGTTTTCACTTGTGCTGATCGCCTTGCCGCTGTTCAGCGGCGAATCCCGCGATGCACTCGAGAACGCGCCGCCGCTCGAAGTGGGCCAGAGCATGGCTGCCGCCATGGAGGCGTTTGACGACATCCGCCAGATCTGCGTGCGCAAGCCGGAAGTCTGCGAGACCGGCGGCGAGACCTTTGCCGCGCTCGGCATCCGCGCCAGGGAAGGCGCGCGCATCGCCTACGAATTCCTCGATTCCAAGTTTGCCGGCGCCGAAGACGGCATCGTGACGGGCTCCCTGCCCGACGATGCCGGCGAGACCGCCACCAACTAGATAGACAGCCTGCCCTCGCCACGGGCGGCGAGGACATGAACACCCGCCCGAAGACGCATGATGCTTACAACTGCCAACTCAAGTCGCGTTTGACGCGCCGCCGCCGGGAACAGCCCTTCCTCCCGGCGGCGCTTTCTTTTTCTGGCCCTGAGGGGCCGGGCAGCCGGGAACGGCCCTTCCTCCCGGCGGCGCTTTCTTTTTCTGGCCCCGAGGGGCCGGGCAGCCGGGAACGGCCCTTCCTCCCGGCGGCGCTTTTTTTTCTGGCCCTGAGGGGCCGGGCAGCCGGCAACAGCCCTTCCTCGCAGGCGGCGTTTTCTTTTTTGGGCCCGACGGCGGAAAGCGCTCAGACTTCGATGAAGCCGCTCAGAACGGGCACGCAGCTTCCGCCGATCCGCACCCGTCCGTCCGGCTCGCCGGTGCGGATCTCAAGACGGCTCGGACGCTTCATGTCGACGCCCTGGGCCACGGAGAACCGTCGCGGCGATTGGGGCTGTGGCGAGAGGCTCGCGACCAGCGAACAGGCGGCTCCGGTGGCGCTGCCCGTGGCGGGGTCTTCTGCAACGCCGTCCCACGGGGCGAACATCCGCGCAGTGAAATCGACATCGCCATCGTCCTCGCGGAGTTCGCGGCAATAAAGATAGATGGCGTCCGCGCCTTCGGCGGGCAACAGCCGCGACAGCGCGCCGATATCGACCTTGGCCGCGGCGAGCGCTGCGCGACTCGCGATCTCGACTACAAGAAACGGCAGGCCCACAGATACGATCAATGGCGGGTGGCAGTCCACACGGATCGCGGCAGCATCAAGCGAGAGGCCGGCAGCGACCGCCTCGGCATCAAAGCGCGATCCGGTCGAAAGCGAGACAGGCGCGGTCAGTTCGGCAATCCGCACCCGGTCGCCGTCCCAACCTATCGAAACAGGCACCAGTCCGGCCTCCTCCTCGAAGACGAAACCTTCGGGCCTTTCCCTGGCGCCGGCGCGGGTGGCAAGCACGTGGGCTGTGCCGACATTGGGATGGCCTGCAAACGGGACCTCGCAGGCCGGCGTGAAGATGCGGACCTTGGCGGTGTGGCGCTCGTCCACGGGCCGCATCACGAAGGTGGTTTCGGAGTAGTTGAACTCGCGCGCAATCGCCTGCATCTCAGTGTCGTCCAGCGTGTCGGCCTCCAGAACGACCGCGAGCGGATTGCCGCCGAACCGGCGCGTCGTGAACACGTCGACGGTTGTGAACGGATACTGCAATTCGATGACCTCCCCAATTCTCGGGCTGCGCCCGGACAGTCGGCGGTGAACGGGCCCCAGATTGCGCAGAATTGCAAGCGGCGCGGCCGGGGAGACGTCATTGGCGGGTGTATTTTTGGGTGATTCCGCCTATATACGGCTTCAGTTACAGGACACTGACATGGCATCGCTTCAAACCATCATTGACGACTTCGAGTATCTTGACGACTGGGAAGACCGCTACCGCTATCTCATCGAGATCGGCAAGGCCTTGCCGGACCTGCCGGAAGAGGACCGGACCGAACACAACAAGGTCAAGGGCTGCGCCAGCCAGGTGTGGCTCGTCGCCTCGACCGAGCCGGGTGAAGGCGGCGATCCGGTGATGGTCTTCCGGGGCGATTCCGATGCGCATATCGTGCGCGGGCTGGTGGGCGTGGTGCTTGCCGCCACCTCCGGTCACAAGGCTTCGGAGGTGGAGAGTTTCGACGAAGGCGCGCTGCTCTCCCAGTTGGGCCTTGGCGAACATCTCTCGCCGCAAAGGGCCAACGGACTGCGCTCGATGGTCATGCGGATCAAGGCGCATGCGGCGGCGGCGCGCGCCGCGTGACGGGCTTCCGGCCTGGCTCGGCATAATGCCTGGCGAGCGCGGCAAGCGCGGTTCGCAGCATCAGCTTGGCCGAGCGCGCCGGCCACTGCCGCTCACGTTCGATCTGCGACAATCTCTTCAGGAAACAACAGGCGTCGAGCGCCACGCCGGAGAGATCAGGGCCAAGCACGGCAATGGCATTCTCCACCCGGCGACGGGCGGACAGCGCGGCATCGGTGAGATCGTTCAGACCGGATCGATCGCCGGCCGTTCTGCCCGCACGCACCGGCTCCCAGCTTTGGCCGATCGACGGCATGAGATGGCCACGGGTGAAATCGGCGCGCAGCCGTTCGCCCGCCTCCACCAGATCCGGCGCAAGAAACGGGTCCCCGTCCCTGCCCTTGATCCTTGCCAGCGCCGCAAGTGGTGATTCCAGATCATTGACGGCAACCGAACCGTGCTCCGTATCGCTTCGGACGCGGAGCCTGCGATGCTGTTGCTGAAAGGCGCTGTCGGGATCTGCGAGCATCCGCCTCAGCGCCGCGCTCCCGGCGCCCGTCAACGCATAGCTGCGAACAGGGTCCTTCGAACCGGAAGCGGGCGCGGTCGTGCAGGACACAAGCCCTCGCGCCAATGCCGCGTTGAGAACAACCGCGGACACCTTGCGCCGCGCTCCATCGGTCCTCACGAGCTCGATCTCCGAAAGGTGCCCACCGGTTCCACTTCCGCCTGCCCCGCCCTGTCCGGTCCCGGGCCCGGCGGTCTCGGCAACACCGCGCGCCAGAAAGCCGATCATGCCGGACAGCGCCTTGCGAAGCGCGCGCATCTCAGCGGTCTTCATGAGAGAACCCGACCGGTGCGAAGACCGCGTTGACGCAGCGCTCGCAACGCTCGACAAAAAGATCGTAGCCGGGATCGTCGCGACGATCCTCGACCACCGCGCAGGCATGAACCACCGTGCTGCGATCGCGGCCAAAGCTCCGCCCGATGGTCTGATAGGGCACGGACAGCACCACATGGCTGAGATACATCGCGATCTGGCGCATGTGGCACAGAGGCCTGCGGCGCGCCACGCCTTCAGGCACGCCTGCGTCGGTCGCCACATCGAACAGTTCACTCACCAGCCTCAGCACAACCGTGCACCGCATGATGTCGATGGCCTGGGCCAATCCCGACAGACCGACCGCGGCAACCGCGTCTGGCGCGGCATGCCGGCCTGCGCTGCCCTGGCGGGCGATCAGCTGGGCGGCCGTCAGACGATGGGGCCCTGAAAGGATGGCGAGCGCCAGGTCCTGCACATCGGCCGTGACCCCAGAGCCGCCGGAGAGCTGCGATGACATGTTCCCCCCTGCCTCGAGGTCCTGCCCGGCAGCAGCTTTCATGCCGGGTCTCGAGGATCTGGACGCGGTCCTGTACGGGGCGTCGGGCTTGGCGGTTGAGCTGGTCATGCGAAAATCTCCTTTGATAGGAATATTTTCTTACATGATATGCAGATCATGCGGACGTGCAGCCACCCACCGGCCACAGCC
The DNA here is from genome assembly GCA_965233445.1 of Hoeflea sp. Taxonomy (GTDB): domain Bacteria; phylum Pseudomonadota; class Alphaproteobacteria; order Rhizobiales; family Rhizobiaceae; genus Hoeflea. The sequence goes on along the minus strand of OZ247491.1, from coordinate 2,001,411 downwards.
TCACGTTGTTTTTCCGGCGTTTTTTGGATTGACGGGCCGAAAATAGAGGATTTTTTTCCTCACGAATTCGGCAAGGAGCCGGTATCAGGCAGGTCCGGTTGCCGGCGAGGAGATGTTCCGGGGCAGGATGCAGCCCCCAGGTGACGTGGCTACAAACAAAAAACCGTGACCGGTTCGAAGGCCACGGTTTTTGAAGCAGTATGAATGCTCGATGCGCATCGCCCGTGGGTCTGTCCGGCGGGCCATGGCGGTTCGGGGTTGACGATCGAACCGCAAGACCTCAGCCGCACGCCCGGCATCGGGCGCGCAGTCGCGGATTACTTGCCGCGCTTGCGCTTCTGGCCGAGACCCATTTCCTTGGCCAGACGCGAGCGTGCCTCGGCATAGGAGGGGGCGACCATCGGGTAGTCGGCGGGCAGATCCCACTTTTCGCGGTACTGCTCCGGCGTCAGACCGTAATGGGTCATCAGGTGACGCTTGAGCGACTTGAACTTCTGACCGTCCTCGAGGCAGATGAGATAATCGTTCTGGATCGAGCGGCGAACAGGAACGGCCGGCTTCGGCTTCTCGACAGTTTCCTCGACCGGTGTGGTGGCGCCGCCAAGGGCTGCATGCACCTGCGAGATCACATTGGGAAGATCATTTGCCGCAACGGAATTGTTGCTCACATAAGCCGCCACGATTTCCGCGGTCAGCTCAATTAGAATATCCGAGCCGCTGTCTTTGTTTGCTTCTGTCATAGTCTGGTCCTAACTGTTGTAAACAAGCCAACCGCCGCATTCGGCATATTCTTGCTGTTCTTGCGAACGCCCAATCCAGGCGGCCTGCTTGGCACCGGTGCTGGCATGGAAATTTAACTCTGGCAAGTACTACATTTAGCCTTGCGCGTTCACTTCTTGAAAAACAACCAAATATAACGGGTATTGATTTAATTATTACGGGAAGTTTAAATTCATGTATGCACAGGTTGTATAGTGCATTTTCTGCAACGCTAATGTTTAGCTTTTATTCTTTTGGCGCCATCTCGTCACGTACGGACGAGGAATGCAGGCGATATCCGACCGCATAGGCGGCTTTTGCAAGCAGGTGCGAGGAGACCGGCGCCGTCAGCAGGAAGAAGACCACGCCGGCAAGCGCGCGCGAAACGGTGCCCACATCGGAGGCATGAATGGCGAGAGCGATGAGCATCAGGCACGACCCCATGGTGCCGGCCTTGGAGGCTGCGTGCATGCGCGTGTAGAGATCCGGAAGCCTCAGCAAACCCACGGCGGCCACCAGAGCAAACAGGGATCCGATGAGCAGGATCGCGGCGGAGATCAGTGTAGCGAGTTCTTCCATCATTGATCTCCCCCTTTCGGAGCCGGGTTTGCCGGTGCGGCGCTGCGCTGTTCGGCCTTCCGGGCCGCCTTGGCTTCGTGGCGCGCCTGGCTTGCGGCCATGCGGGCCTCGGTCAGGATGTCATCCTCGGTCTTGCCCCGGGACAGCACGAAGCGGGCGAATGCAACGGTTGCCAGGAAACCGACCAGGCCAAGCGCGATGGCGACATCGACATAGAGCGTATAGCCGGTCTTGATCCCGAGGACGGCGATGAAGCCGATGGCGATGGCGACCAGCATGTCGAGACCCAGTATCCGGTCAGGCAGGGTCGGCCCGCGCACGATGCGGAAAATGGTGACGAAGAACGCCAGGCAGAGGATCGCCAGCGTCAGCGACACCGAGAGGTTGAAGATGTCCTGAACCGTCATCAGCGGAACGCCTCCATGATCTTGCGCTCGAAGCCTTCCGCGATGTCGCGCCGGGTTGCGTCGGGATCCGACGCATCGATGGCGTGAACATAGAGGATCCGCCGGTCGTCGGAGACGTCGACCGAGAGCGTGCCGGGCGTAAGGGTGATGAGATTTGCCAGAATGGTGATCTCGAAATCGCGGTCAAGCTTGAGCGGATAGGCAATGATGCCGGGCTTGATGACCATGCGGGGCGACAGCACCAGTGTCGCAACCCGCCATGCGGACAGGATCAACTCGTAGACGAACAGCAGGAACAGCGAAATCACCCGCCGGGCGCGCGAGAAATAGCCGACAGAACCGACCTGCTCGCGGATCAGCGACAGCGCCAGGATCGCCAGCAGGAAACCGAAGCCGAAATTGAGGAAGCTGAAGGATCCGGTGACCGCCGTCCACACCAGCGCCAGAAGCACATTGACCAGAAACAGGCTCATTGCGGCACCTCCCCGGGGAACACCGACAGCACATAGTCCGAAGGATCAAGCAGCCCGAGGGCGGCGTCCTGGGACAGCACCAGCACCGGTTCGGGCCAGATCCCGGCCGCCACGGTCAGGATCACCAGACCGGCAAGAGCGACAACGGTGCCGCGCGGCAGCGAACCGGGAACGCTGATTTCAGCGTTCGCGATCTCCTGGGTCGCCTCGAGCGGGCCCTCTTCCGGTGACGGGCGCCAATAGGCCAGCGCCCAGATCCGCCCCACCGTGATCGTGGTCAGCAAACCGGTCACCAGGATCGAGCCGGCGAGCCACCAGGCACCGACATCGAGCGAAGCCTTGACCAGCACGACCTTTGGCCAGAAGCCCGAGAACGGAGGCAGCCCCGATACCGACAGGAACAGCATCAGCGTGAGCATGGCCAGCGTTGCGTTGCGGGCATAAAGTCCGCCGGCCGAAGTCAGTTCGAAACTGCCGCCCAGTCGCGCGCCTATGCCGATGGCAAAATAGAGCGCGGTCATGACGACCATCGAATGGGCCGCGTAGAAGATCGCGCCGGAAAACGCCGCGGGACTGCCGAGCGCCAGGCCAGCCATCATCACCCCGATGCCGGAGATCACGAGAAAGCCCAGCGCGCGTCGGATGTCGTTCTGCGCGAGCGCGCCGATGACGCCGAGCAGCATCGTCAAGGCAGCGGCAATCCCGATGATCAGCGCCAGTTCCTCGCGCTGCATCGGAAACAGCATGCCCAAGATCCTGAGCAGCGCGTAGATGCCGACCTTGGTGAGCAGCCCTGCAAACAGGGCCGAGACCACCATCCGCGGCGTGTGATAGGAGGCGGGCAGCCAGAAGTTCACCGGAAATGCGGCCGCCTTCATGGCGAAGGCCAGCAGGAACAGCGTAACCAGCGTCATCAGCGGCGCCGTGCCGCGAAGGTCCGCCGCCTTGATCGCGATGTCGGCCATGTTGAGCGTGCCGAACAGGCCGTAGAGATAGCCGGTCGCGACAAGGAACAGCGTGGTGGCGATCAGGTTCAGGAAGGCATATTTGACGCCGCCATCGAGCTGGCCGCGTTCCGAGCCGAGAACCAGCAGGCCGAAGGAGGATATCAGCAGCACCTCGAACCAGACATACAGGTTGAAGATGTCGCCGGTCAGGAACGCGCCGAGGACGCCAGCCATTATCAGAAGCAGGAACGGGTAGAAGCCGTAGCGGCGACCGGAATGATCGACATCGCTGCGCCCGTAGATGCCTGCGGCAAGCGCCACCAGCGCCGAGGTCGCGGCAAAGAAGCCACTGAGCGCATCAACTGTGAAGGAAATGCCGAATGGCGGCAGCCAGCGCCCCATGGTCATGGTCACGGTGCCGTTGATGAGCACATGGGCCAGCAATCCGAGCGTCAGCCCGTTCAAGACCAAGAGCGCCGGGATCGCGATCAGGGGCTGCAGATCGGTGCGCTTGCGCACCATCAGAAGCACCGCCCCGGCCATCAGACAGAAGACCACGGGCGCGGCGACCAGCCAGTCGGCCGCAGCCACCGGCTCCGTCACGAAGGCGACCGAAAGATCTTCAAGTCCTGCAGTTTCTCCCGCCATTCAGCTGTCTCCTCAATAGCCCAAAGGCGGGGCTGGTTCGTTGACGGGTTCGGCGACCCGCATCTCGTCGCTGTCGTCGGTGCCGAGCTTCTGGAACGCGCGGTAGCCCAGCACCAGGAGGAACGCGAAGAACGAAAACGCGATCACGATGGCGGTGAGCACCAGCGCCTGGGGCAGCGGATTGGCGGCCGTCTCAGGGAGCACGTCGGTTCCCGAACCGATGATCGGCGGCACTTCGCGGGTGACGCGACCGGCGGTGAAGATCAAAAGGTTCACGGCGTTGCTGAGGATGGCCGCTCCCATCAGCACACGGATGATGTGCTTGGAGAGGAACAGATAGATCGACACCGTGAACAATGCCCCGACGAGAAGCGCAAAAAGAGGTTCCATCAGTCGCGGTCCCTTTCCTCAAGCGCCAGCGCAATCGACGCGATCGCGCCGACCACGACGAGATAGACGCCGATGTCGAACAGGAGCACGCTCGACAGCGCCAGCTCGACACCGAAGAATTCGGGGTAGATCCAGAGACCGGTCATGAACGGGACACCGGAAAACACCGAAAGCACGCCGGCGAGCGCGCCGATGAACAGGCCGAAGGCGGAGATCGCCATCGGATGGTAGTGGATCGCGCGCCGGACCGGGGCCACGCCGCAGGCAATGCCGTAGATCGCAAGGGCCGAGGCCGCGATCAGCCCGCCGATGAAACCGCCGCCGGGCTCGTTGTGGCCGCGCAGCAGCACGAAGATGGAGAACAACAGCATGAGGCTGGTGAGATAGGGCGCGACCGAGCGGAAAATCACCGTACGCATGGTTATCGGGCCTCCTCACGCTGCTCGGGATCATTGTCGGCCACCGTGCGGCCGTCGAAGCCGCTGCGGATGCGGATCAGCGACAGCACCGCAAGGCCCGTGACCATCACCACGGCAATCTCGCCCAGCGTATCCGTTCCGCGGAAGTCGACCAGGATCACGTTGACCACGTTGGTGCCGTGGGCAACGATCTTCGAATACTGGGCGAAGAATTCGCTGATGAAGGGATCGAACGGCTGCTGCGTGACGGCAAGCAGATAAAGGCCGAAGCCGATGCCGCAAGCGAGGGACAGGCTGCCGTCGGCGACCTTTTCGCGGGTTGAACGATGATCCGAGGCGGTGAGCTTGAGCCGCGTCATCACCAGGGCCAGGATCACCACGGCGAGCGTTTCGACCATGAACTGGGTGAAGGAAAGATCGGGCGCACCGAAGAGCATGAACAGGAGCGCCACGGCAAAGCCCTGAACCCCGAGCGAGACGATCGCGGTCAGCCGGTCGCGTGCGTTGATGACCGCAGCCAGTCCGACAAGCGCGATGACGAAAACCGCAAGCTCGTGGAACTGCGCGTCGGCCGGCCAGACCGGCATTGAGGGCCATTCACCGTACCAGGCCATGGGCACGAACAGCGCGAGCGCGATCATCAGGAAGGTTGCCGTCATGTAGACATCGAGCCGTCCCGGCTGGACCACCCTGGTGACGACCACGGACAGGCGCACGATGCCCGAGATGAACTGATCGAAGCCCCGGTCGGGTCCCCAGCCGATGGCGGTGAGCGTCCGCGCCATTCCCGCGCGCGCGCTGTCGAGATAGCGATAGACGATGACGCCGAACACCACCGTGACCAGCGACAGGGCAAGTGCTGCGCCCAGATGCGGGATCAGCGAGATGGTGACGGTTTCGGTTTCGCCGGCGACCGCGCTCGCCATCGGCGAGGAGATGAAGCGGTGCGTCAGCGGCGAGAAGAGTGCCGCAGCCAGCGCCACGATCGACAGCGTCAACGGTCCGAGCCAGAGCAGCACAGGTCCTTCATGCGCGGGTTTCGGGGTCTCCACCTTCGGGCCGAGGAACGGCTTGATCGCCACCGCAAAGCCGATGACGAACATCAGCCCGTTGCCGATGACGGCAACAAGTGTGAAGACCAGCGACCACGGGTCGGTTGCCCAGAGCGCGTAGTAGATTTCCTCCTTGGCGAGGAAGCCCACGAAGGGCGGCAGCCCGCCCATGGAAATGGCGGCTGCCATGGCGGCTGCGAAGGTGATCGGCATGGCACTGCGCAGTCCGCCGAGCTTCGTGACGTCACGGGTGCCGGCTTCGTGGTCGATCAGGCCCGCGACCATGAAGAGCGCGCCCTTGAACAGCGAATGCGCGACCAGGTACAGCACGGCTGCGGCAATGGCATGTTCCGAGCCGAAACCGGTCAGCATCACCAAGAGCCCGAGCGAGGAGACGGTGGTGTAGGCCAGCATCAGCTTGAGATCGGTCTGGCGGATGGCGAGCAGCGTGCCGACGATCAGCGTGGCGCCGCCGAAGACGGGCAAAATGGTTTCCCACCAGACGGTATCGCCGAGCACCGGATTGAGGCGCATCAGCAGGTAGACGCCGGCCTTGACCATGGTTGCCGAGTGCAGATAGGCGGAGACCGGCGTCGGCGCCTCCATGGCGTTGGGCAACCAGAAATGCAGCGGGAACTGCGCCGATTTCGAGAACGCGCCGCCAAGCACCAGAATGAGCGCCAGCAGATAGAACGGGCTCGCCCGGAGTTCGTCGCCGAAGCTCAGGAGCAGCGACAGCTGGGTGATGCCGGTGATGTTCCAGATCACGATGAGGCCCGCGAGCAGCGCCAGGCCGCCGGCGCCGGTGACCACCAGCGCCTGGATCGCGGCGCGGCGCGAGGCTTCCCGCGTGTGATCGAACCCGATCAGCAGGAACGACGTGATCGAGGTCAGCTCCCAGTAGATGAACAGCATCAGGAAGCTGTCGGAGATGACCACGCCGAGCATCGCGCCCATGAACAAAAGGATGAACGAGAAGAAGCGGCCCAGATTGGCGTGGCCTTTGAGATATCCGCCCGAATAGAGCACGATCAGCGCGCCGATGCCGGAAATCAGAAGCACGAAGGTAAGCGACAGCCCGTCGATCAGCCAGGAAAAGCTGACATTGTAGGAGGGCACCCAGGCAAAGCCGCCGGTGACAATATCCCCGTCGGCCACTTCCGCCGAAAAGCCCAGAAAATGAACGAAGATCGCAACCGGCGCCAGCGCCAGCACCCAGGCCGCGTTGTGGCCGAGACGGCGGGTCAGCCAAGGCGCGATCAGCGCCGCCAGAAACGGCAGCATGAGAATGATAAAAGTCGTTCCTGGCGCGGCAGCGCTCATTGATGTTCCCCGGGACGGCTTATGATGACGCGCAACGCGTCTTTTGCAGGTTCACTTAGTCATGCCTGAAAGCAAGGACAAGTCGATAGACGGCGAAATCCTCCCGAAAACCTCATGTTTCCACCAAGATAACGGCCGGAGAGGAGAAACTGCGCTGATTTGGCGCGCATAACGCTGCACGTTGCCTCGAGATGCAACGACACCGGTCGGCCCGCGGCGACGCCTCGGATCGCTTCGCTGCGGGCAGCGAAAAGCCACTGCGACGTCACTCAAAAAAATAGGTCAGCATTGTTGACTTATTTTCCGCTTCGTGATCAATCTTGCGCAGAAACTAACCGGCACGCATTTGTGTTGCGCGAAGCGGGCGCGTCCCGAGCGAAACCGAAAGGCGACCACCATAAGGACGCTGCCGGGCCGGAGCCCGGAGCACTTCGGGAGACTGACATGCCGGACCAGATGCAGCAGGAAACCTTGCAAGCCGCCACGGCGTCCGCCGGCCACGGCTTCGACTGGCCGGCGCTTTTCGCGACCCGTGCGGAGCGCATGAAGGCGTCCGAGATCCGCGAGTTGCTGAAGCTCCTCGACCAGCCGGACGTGATCTCGTTTGCCGGCGGCATCCCCGACCCGGCGCTGTTTCCGGCCGAAGCCTTCAGTGCGGCGCTGGCATCCGCACTCACCGGCGACACGAAGGGTGCGGCGCTGCAATACTCGGTCAGCGAAGGCTACCGCCCGCTGCGCGACTGGCTCGTCACCCGGATGGCCTCGCTCGGCGTCGACTGCAGCGCCGACAACATCATGATCACCTCGGGTTCGCAGCAGGCGCTCGATTATCTGGGCAAGCTGTTCCTGTCGCCCGGCGACACGGCGCTGGTCGGCTGGCCCACATATCTCGGCGCGCTTCAGGCCTTCAACGCCTATGAGCCAAACTATGACCGCCTGACCCCGCTCGGCAACCGCGCGGCGGCAGATTACCGCGAAATCGCCCGAGCGAAGGGAGGCAGGGTCAAATTCGCCTATGCCTCGGCCGACTTCGCCAACTCAACCGGCGAGACACTGCCCGAGAGCGCCCGACAGCGGATCCTGGATCTCGCCCGCGAACTCGACATTGCCGTCATCGAAGACGCGGCCTACCAATCGCTGCGCTATGACGGGGCGGAGATCCCTCCCCTGCTCGCGCTCGACATTGCGCGTTCGGGCGGAATCGAAAACACCCGCACGATCTATTGCGGCTCGTTCTCCAAGACGCTGGCGCCGGGCCTTCGCGTCGGCTGGGTCTGCGCGGCAAAGCCGGTGATAACGAAGCTCGTGCTGATGAAACAGGCCGCCGACCTGCATTCGGCCACGCTCAACCAGATGGCGATCCACACGGTGGCTTCCAATGGTTTCGAAGCGCAGGTCGCCAGGATCAAGACCACCTACCGGGCGCGCCGCGACGCGATGCTCTCTGCGCTGACCCGCCACATGCCCGAAGACGTGACATGGACCAAGCCCGACGGCGGCATGTTCATCTGGGTCACCCTGCCCGAAGGCTTTGACGGCGCGGCGCTGCTCGCCGAAAGCCTGAAGACCGAACGCGTGGCCTTCGTGCCGGGCAAGGCCTTCTTCGCCGACGGCTCCGGCGCCAACACCATCCGGCTGTCATTTTCCTGCGCGAGCGAAGCGATGATCGAGGAAGGCATCAAGCGGCTGGGCCGGGTGGTCCGGGGCGGTTAGGACGCCCCGCAACAGCGGCGCTTTCAAGAGGTATCGATATGGCACTTGAATTGAGACCGAACTGCGAATGTTGCGACAAGGACCTGCCGCCCCACGCAGCGGATGCGCGCATCTGCACCTATGAATGCACCTTCTGCGCCGAGTGCGTCGACACCGTTCTTTTCGACGTCTGCCCGAACTGCGGCGGCGGGTTCGCACCGAGACCGATCCGGCCGGCAACGGAATGGCGACCGGGGCTCTCGGTCGCCAAGCGCCCTGCTTCGACGGTCCGCAGGTCCATGTCCTGGTCGAAGGAGGATGCTGCAGCGTTCTCACAACAGCTCAAGGACATCCCGCCCGGGCAGCGCTAGGCGCGCACCTTCTCACCCGCGCATCGGATAAGGTCGTTCCCCCGCGATTGCGCGGGACCGGCCGGTATCGGCACGTCCGGCCTTTGCCCTCACCCCGTTGAACATCAGCATCGCAGCCGGACTGCGGCTCACCGCCAGGTGGATCGCGTAGGAGATCAGGCCGGCGGAGGTGGCGATGATGGCGAATTCGAGCACCGGCGGCAGGTCGACGAGCAGGAAGGCTGCGGCCAGCGCCATGATCACCGGATGGTGGAACAGGTAGACGGTGAAGGAGGCATCGACCATCTTTCGCACCCGCGCATCCGGACGGTTGCAGTGCTTGTGGGCGAGGTTGGAGATGAACCCGACGATCATGAGCGCGCCGGCAATCCCGGCCATCACTTTCAAAGTATGGACGAACAGGTTCGGCCAGACGCCTTGCGAGAAGACCACGAGCGCCGCACCTGCGAGGGCCGCGACCGGTCCCGGCCGGAGGATCAGCGCGTTCAGCCTGCCGCTCGACTGCACCATCACGCCAAGGCCGAAATAGACCACGTAGAGATTGTAGTTGATGACGGCGTTGCCGTAATAGGGGCTGGCAGCGACCACGATTTCCTGTGCCCGGGCGGCGAGTTCGCAGATGGCTGCAAAGGCTGCAAGCGAAAGAATGCGGTTTTCGGCAACCCATTCGACCAGCCGGTCGAGCCTGCGGCCGAGCGTTCCCCGGCTCAAAAGCTGCAGGACCGCAAGGCCGATGCAATAGGCGATCAGCACCCACAGGAACCAGAGATGGGAGATCCAGGGCTCGCCGAAACGGGTCAGTTGTCCGGCGAGATGCTCGCCCAGCCCGGAAAGCGGGATGGCGCCATTCAGCACGCCGGCCAGGCCGGATATCGCGATCTGGACCGGAAGGATGAGAACCGTTGCCGAGATCAGCGGCAGGCCCAGGCGGAACAGCCGCGTCCTGAGCCAGGCCCATGCCCCCTTTCTCTCGATCAGCATCATGGAAAACAGCCCCGCCAGCAGGAAGAAGCCGGGCATGCGGAAGGTGTGGAGGAAATCGGCTAGCCATGTCAGCGCCTGGCTTTTGTCCGGCGAGCCCACCGCCCATTCATGGCTGAGCGAATAGATCACGGCGGCATGAAACGGAATGCCGAGCGCGAGGTATAGCGCGCGTGCGAAATCCCAGTGGTGCAGCCTTGGGAGGCCCGAACCGGTTCCGTCGGGTCCGCCTTTTCCTGGTTCCATCGTCCTGCGCATGCTCATGTCCATTCCGGGCGACTTGAGGTCGACCTGGCCGCACCATGCGCCGACAGGATGAAGATCCGGTTTCAGCAATTGACGGCATTTGACGCAAATCCGGCAAGTGCGACCCGGCATGGAACATGCGCCCGTCCGCGGCTCGCGATCGCGGCGTTGCGCGGTTGCGGAACAACATCCGCGGGGTCCGACCTCGCAGGCGACTTCAATCTGTCTTCAATTCGAGATAGAATTGGGTTCTGGTTTCGCGTCAAAGAACGGGGTTTTCCGTCCGAACGAGAGGGAAATGTCATGCCGGACTATTTCGTCGCCTTCTGGAACCTTGAAAACCTGTTCGCGCCCGAGGGATTCCCCGCACGCGAACCGTGGATCGCGGAGAAGAACGCAAAGGATCTGGAAGGCTGGACGCAAGCGCTGTTCGACCGGAAGATCGACCAGCTTTCCTCGATCATCATTCAGATGAACAGCGGCGCGGGTCCTGATCTGCTCGGGGTCTGCGAGGTCGAGAACCGCTATGCGCTGGAGGCGCTGAGCGACCGTCTGGATGCGCTGCTGCCGGGCCGGAACTACTCGATCGTCCATGCGGATTCGACCAAGGACAAGCGCGGCATCGACACCGCCTTCATCTTCGACAAGAACCGGCTGGTGATTATCGAGACGGAGATCTTCAGCCATTTCGTCATGCGCCGCACCGGCACGCGCGACATCACGCAATGCACCTTCGTGACCAATTCCGGCAATCACCTGGTGGCATTGTCCAACCACTGGCCGTCGCGGTCCGGCGGCGCGGTGGAAAGCGCGGGATACCGGATGACCGCGGGTGAGACGCTTGGCTACTGGCATGAGCGCATACGCGAGGAACGCACCGAAAATATCGCCGTAATCGCGATGGGAGACATGAATGACGATCCGTCGGATGCCTCGGTCATGGTGCACGCCAACGGTCGGCGCGAGCGCGACGACGTCGAGGGATCAAGATCGGCGATGTTCTACAATCTTTCGTGGAACCTGCTGCGGCAGACCGTCACCACGCAAAGCGGCCAGCAACGCTCTCTTTATGGCACCTACTATTACGGCGGCGACGCCAACCTGTTCGACCAGATTCTGGTGTCGCGCTCCCTTCTCGCCGGGCCGGGACCTTTTCGCGTGCTCGAGGAGACGGTGCGGATCGAGGCCTATCCGGAGATGACATCGAACAGCAAGAACCGGGGATCTGTCCGCTTCGGCCTGTCCAAGGGCAACGCTGCCGCCAACATCAACACCGATGGCTATTCCGATCATTTTCCGGTTTCGGTCGTCATTCGCGAAACCGGTGCCGGGTAGACCCGGCTTCCGGAAGCCGGACAAAGCCGCCGCGGCTTCCCCCGCCGGGCCGGCACCCGGCTCCCAGCGCAGACAGCAGAAAGCAGACAGCAGAAAGCCGGCAGGCCTTGCGGCCAACCGGCTTTTGCGACGAAATTGTCCGTCACGGGCTCCCGCCGCGCGCGGCCCTCAAAGAAGGCTCACGCTCTCGGCAGGATCACGCATCAGTTGCCAGCGGCAACCTTGCAACGCGACTTCACCGTGTCGGTGAATTCCAGCTGCTCTTCCTGACCCTTGTCGCAAGCTGCGACCAGAGCGGCCTGCTGTTCGGGAGTGGCAGCGTCCCAGTTCGCCGTGAATTCGTCGTCCGACAGGTCATTGCCTTCCGAGTCCATCATGATGTCGGCGACGGTGGTGTCACCGTCCGAGTATGCATCGAGCGCGGTGCGGGTGTTCATTGCGTTGGTGTCGGCAAAGGCCGAACCGGCGAAGAGCATGGTCATTGCAGTGGCGGCGATAAGCTTTTTCATAAGTAATCTCCTGTACTTAGACCCGGTAGGTCCGTTTCTGAATGGTACGCCCTGTCAATGATCTCACCGATATTCGGTTCCAAACTTTTTATGCTTTTCTCATTTCGATCCCGATCAGTCCGGACGGAACCCCGCTGTTGCGGGCCTCACGGACGGTTCGCCACAGGGATGGTCGATCCGGTTCACGGAATTGCTCTCACGGCTGCGCACACCAAAAAAACAAAGGGCCGTGGATCGCTCCACGGCCCGCATGTCTGTTCGTCGGATGCGGCAGATCAGTTCTTCGACTTGTCGACCAGCGCGTTCGACTTGATCCACGGCATCATGCCGCGCAGCTTCTCGCCGACTTCCTCGATCTGGTGGCTGTCGTTCATGCGGCGGATGCCCTTGAAGCGGGCAGCGCCCGAGCGGTATTCCTGCATCCACTCGGAGGTGAACTTGCCGCTCTGGATGTCGTGCAGCACGCGCTTCATCTCGGCCTTGGTCTCGGCGGTGATGATGCGCGGACCCGAGACGTACTCGCCCCACTCCGCGGTGTTGGAGATCGAGTAGTTCATGTTGGCGATGCCGCCTTCATAGATCAGGTCGACGATGAGCTTGACCTCGTGCAGGCACTCGAAATAGGCCATTTCGGGCGCATAGCCGGCCTCGACCAGGGTTTCGAAACCGGCGCGGATGAGTTCGACGAGACCGCCGCACAGAACAACCTGCTCGCCGAACAGGTCGGTTTCGCACTCTTCGCGGAAGTTGGTCTCGATGATGCCCGAGCGGCCGCCGCCGACGCCGCAGGCATAGGACAGCGCCATGTCGTGGGCATTGCCGGATGCGTCATGATGGATGGCGATCAGGCAGGGGACGCCGCCGCCCTTGACATATTCGCCGCGCACGGTGTGGCCGGGGCCCTTGGGCGCGATCATGACGACATCGACGGTGTCCTTGGGCTCGATGAGGCCGAAATGGACGTTGAGGCCGTGAGCGAAGGCGATCGCGGCGCCGTCGCGGATGTTCGGCGCGATCTCTTCCTTGTAGATGTCGGCCTGCAACTCGTCAGGCGTCGCCATCATCATCAGGTCGGCCCAGCCGGCGGCTTCGGCCACCGTCATCACCTTGAAACCGTCTGCTTCGGCCTTCTTGGCGGTGGCCGATCCGGCGCGGAGCGCGACGGCGACGTTGGAAGCGCCCGAATCCTTCAGGTTGAGCGCATGCGCCCGGCCCTGGGATCCGTAGCCGATGATGGCCACCTTCTTCGACTTGATCAGATTGAGATCGGCATCGGCATCATAATAAACGCGCATGATAGTCTCCCTTTTCGCGTGTTCGTCGTGTGTTTCCTGCCGCTTCCGAAGCGGACATGCTCCGGCAGTGGCGAATTCGAAGTGTCATCCCCGTCCATAGAGGGTGAGGAACTGGCGTGTGGCGCGTGCCGACAGCGCAGCGATCCCGGCGCTGTCCGGGCGATGATCCTCGCCCAGCAGGACCCGGATCTGGGTGTCGGCGACAACCAGGCCGAAGAAGCCGCGGAACGCTTCGCCGACATCGTCAAATGCCAGCAGGCCCGCCGTCCTCCCCGCCTCGAACAGCGGCTCGAGCCGGCGCTGCATGGCGAAGGGACCATTGGTCAGCACGATCTCGCCCAGGCGGCTCTTTGCGGAACCGGCATGACTGACCGCCGCGCGGTTGAGCGCGACGGAAAGGTCTCCGGTGATCACGGTGAGCCAGCTTGCGGCAAAGCCCGTCAGCGCCTTCTCAAGCCCTTCGCCGGTCAGCCGGTCCTCGGGCAATTTCGGCATCCGCACTTTCGAGGCCTGCCAGCGCACGGTCGCGGTCAGCAGACCGTCGCGGTCACCGAACCACTTGTAGAGCGTCTCCTTCGAGCAGCTCGCAGCGCGCGCCACGGCGGCGACCGAGAACCCGTCCCCCTTCTCCACCATCAGCTTGAGCACGGCATCGAGCACCTCGCGCTGGCGCTCGCTGAATTCAGCATCAGCCGGCAGCGCAACAGCCGGGTCAACCGCCTGCCCGGTCTCGGATCCGGCGCGCGCGGGCGCGCTCTGGTGATGAAGTGTCAATGTCATGGCCGGGCATGTACCGTACCGTACGGTACAGCGTCAAGGGGAAAACGGATCAGAAGATGGCGAACGGCACCGGCGCAACTTTTCGCATCCGCCGGAAGGCTGCTATGATCGGCTCTCAAAAGTCAGGCTGGGTTGCGCCCGATGCGATATCTGCTCCACACGAAGTCCGGCGAAGTGCGGATGTATTTTCGGCTCGACGAGGATGGCGTTGAGTTGCACGACGGGCAGCTGTTCTGGAGCGAGCGGGGCCGCGAAAGATCGGCTCGACTCGAGCACCTCCGCCGAGTGAACCTCAAGGTCAATTTTGGCGGACGGGGCAGACTGGTCGGGATCATGGTCTTGTGGTTCCGGGATGGAACCACGCTCAACGTCTTCTCTGCCGATGCGGTGGGCCGTTTCGACAGGCAGCGCAGCGCCACCTATCGCGAATTCGTCAAAGCCCTGCATGAAGCCATCCCGCAGGAATCCCGTTCCGCGATCGAATTTGTTGTCGGGGGAACGAACAACAATGCCGCCCGACTTGCAGGGGCGCTGACCCTGGTTGCGGCAGTTGTCACGACTGCAGCCGTCCTGTGGTCCAGCAAGAACATCACTGCAGAGATCGTGATCATCCTTGGCTTGGCCGCCGTTTTCCTGATCTGGCCGCTCTCCAGGCTTTTGTTCGCGAACACCGGCGAAAGCTATCGCCCCCATCGAATCCCCGAAGACCTGCTGCCCTAGGCTCGGGCTCTCCGCGAAAGCCGCACCCTCGCCCCCACCCAACCGGGCCCTCTCCACACACCTGCGCGGTTCCCGCTCACGAGAGGCTGAAAATGTCGCCGATATTGTTGATGATCGCGATCATCAAGGCGATGCCGGCGAACAGGAGCGCGAGCCACCAGAAGAAGTGAAACAGGACCGCAGTACAGCCCAGTCCCATGCCGTAAGCCGCATATTTCCGGTTTTCCCGCGCAATCCCGGAAAACAGGGACAGCACTATGGCCACTATTCCCAGAGCAGGCGCTGCAAACACGGCATAGGTCCAAAGGGAAGTGTAGGTTTCCGGCTCAACCGCTTCTTTGGGAAGACCTAGGAACGTGCGCCATGCCGACCGCTTGATTTCGCCGGCGATCTCGCCGACCTGTGCCGCAACAGACGGCTTGGGCTCGAAACCCGGCCCCGCAATCTGGACCAACACGAGCAGCAGCGAAGCGGCACCCGCGACAACGGCCCAAAAGCCCCATTTCCGGAAGAACTCCGGCGCGTCGTGATGGTACTGGCCAGTCGGGTTTTCCATGAGGCAAAGCATCGGCGACAGCCCTTAAGAAAAGCCGAAAAGCAACATTGCAATTTGATCTGGTGTCAGTTGATCTGTTGTTCCGGCTTCAAAGTGGACGCCTGGACGGGAGTGACCCTCACTCCGACAGATGGCAGCGCGTCAGGGATCGTGCGCTGCCGTCAATGCCGAGCTGCATTTGCTTGCTGTTTTGCATGGAGACGGTGATCTGCCGCGTGCGGGTCTTGCGCCCCGCCTTGCAACTGGCTTCGAACTGGAGATAGCCCTGCTCCGGCTCCCCCTGATCGAAGGTGCAGGTTTCGCCGGAACGTCGAAGCGCAGTCGGGGTGATGACCGCGAAACCCTCGAAGGCGGTCTGGTCCATCATCGCGCAGGCCTCGCCCGATTTCGCCCAGACCCCGACATAGGCGAGACGGCTCGCGGCGCGGTCATGGCTCGCAGCCTCGATGGTGTCATCACGCAAGAGACTTTGCGGCGGCATCAGAGACTCGAAATTCGGCGGCGTGACCGGTCGCGGCTTTTGCGGGCCGGACTGTGCCGTGCAACCGTACAACGCTGCGCACAGCAGGGCTGCAGACACAGCGGAGGTAATCGTTGAGAGGGGCCGACTCATACTGCTTCCTGTGAAATGGCCGGTTTTTTCTGACCGAGCCATGACACAATTTCAAGCGTGAAGATGCCCGCTCGACGCCACTCGAGCATTCATCCGGACACTGCGGAGTGTTTTTTCCAACATCACGCAACCGTCCCGAAACACGCCAGGGCCAGACGAGTTCTTCACAATCACAAGGCATGGCCCATCCGGTGGCGCGATGTGGTCCGGCCGAAGGGTGATCCAAACAGGGTGAATTTCGTACCTTCTACATCGCTAAATTAACGCGTATGTTTCGCGGACAAGAAAAAGGCAGCCCGGCAAACGGGCGGTGAGGAAGCGCCGGTTGCAACGCCAAACGCAACCCGGCGGATCGAGGGGAGATGTTCGATGCCGATATTTCGAACCCTGCTGGCCATGGTCCTCTTCACGTTAGGTGCGTCAGCACTGAATGCGGAAGAGACGAGAAACGTCGATGTCCGGTTTGCCGCGGGAACCTCGCAAGCCACCCTTTCCGACGCCATCACGGGTTACGATTCCGTGCTTTACCGGGTCGGAGCCGAAGCGGGCCAGACGATGCGTGTCGCACTCTCGGCGTCCAACGGCGCGACCTATTTCAACGTCTACGCACCGGGTCGGGGACCGGGGGACGAGGCGCTTGCCACCGGTCAGACCACGCAGCCGCTGAATGACTGGACCGGAACCTTGCCGGGATCGGGCGAATATACCGTTTCGGTCTACATGATGCGCTCGGCAGCGCGGAGAAACGAACGCTCCGACTTCACGATCAATATTTCAGTAGACGGGGCCACGGGTGCGCGGGTGGAAGGCGACTTCGCAGACGGGCTCGCCGGTGGGCCGGACTTCTTCGAGGTCAAGGTTTCGGGCGGAGGGTCGCTCAACATGCGCGTTTCAGCATCAGCTTCGGCGCCGGTGGTCACGCGGCTGTCGAACGGCCAGAACGTCCGCAACCTCGGGTGCCGCATGTCCGAAGGCGGGCGCTGGTGCCGGATAGCAACCCTCGCCGATCCGGGATTCGAGGGCTGGGCGTCCGGCGATTTCCTCATCGAGGGCACCGGCGCGGCGCAGCCGTCGTCTCCGCCACAGGCAGATGCCCAGTCCAGCGCGGGTGGTATGGAGCAGCGCGTGCGCTTTGACGCCGGGTCAAACGGGGTGGAACTGACCGGATCGCTTGCGCCGGGAGAAACCCGACGCTACGTGATCGGGGCAAGTTCGGGACAGGACCTTTATGTCCGCGTCGCGCCACGCGGGACCCCGATCTCATATCAGATCTTCAATCCTGACCGGACCTTTCTGCTGGATCAGATGACGAGCGACCGGGAGTATCGCGGCCAGCTCTGGCAATCCGGCGATCATGTCATCGAAGTGATCAACCGCACGAACGGAGCGGCCGATTACAACATCATCATCGGTATCGAGTAAGCCGGCCGGCGCCCTCTGGATCAGGAGAAATGCCATGAAATTTCATCAGGTCGTGGTCGCAGCATGCAGTTCGATCCTTCTTGCGGGCTGCGTTCAGGACACAGGGAGAGGCACGGCGCCGGGAACACCTTCCAGCACATCGAACGTCACCTCGGTTCCGACACCCATGTCCCGAACCGGTTCGACAGCACCCCCTTCCCTTGCCGAACAGGGTTGCCTTCGAGACGTGACGCGAACCACGAACAATCCGGACGTCGTGCTTCTGAGTTCCGAATTCTCGCAGGCGGGGACGCAGGTGATCGTCGGCGTCGGACCGCAACGCGCACGCTGGAGCTGCATCGGCTATTCAGACGGAAGTACGGCGGAAATTGTCTCGCTGACCGACGAGGGATCCCTGTGAGGCCGGCAATGCGCCTCATCTGACATTGGGACGACACTTCACAGGAGAGCCCCGTGAGGGGCCTGACAAGAGGACCGACAGGAGGGTTACAGGATGACGAAGGGGAAAGTTAGCCGCCGGGGCATTCTCGCGATCGCAGGCGCCGCAGCACTTGTCGCGGCTCATCGGGGCAGCCTGGCACAGACCGAGAAGCCCGCCACCGATCTCAAGCCCGGTGAATGGTCCTGGTATCCCGAACGCGCCACCTCCGGTCCGGTGGCAGTGGTCGTTTCGCTCTCGGACCAGTTGGCCTTTGTCTACCGCAACGGAATACGCATCGGCGTCTCCACGGTCTCGACCGGGCGGCAGGGCTACGAGACGCCGACCGGGGTGTTCTCTGTCCTGAGCAAGGAGAAGATGCACCACTCGAGGGCCTACAACAACGCGGCGATGCCCGACAGCCAGTTCTTCTTCGGAGGATGCGCGCTTCATGCCGGCAGACTGCCCGGGTATCCGAGTTCCCACGGCTGCGTTCACCTGCCAAGCGCATTTGCAGAGCGTGTTTTCGGCGTCACCCACCACGGAACACCCGTCATCGTCACCAACGAACGCTCCGGCGTGGGCAGCATGACCCATGCAGGGCTTGTGCTGACCGACCGTGACCTCAAGGACATCGAAACACTGACAGGCCACGTGGCAGGCAAGTCGCTTCCGCGTGACCGCGAGGGGGAGGATGACGATGCCATCTCCATCATCGTCAGCGGAGCGGACCGGCGCCTTATCGCCTTGAAGAACGGCAGCGAGTTCATCGATGCAGATATCGGCATCGAACATCCGCGCCTGCCGCTCGGCACCCATGTCTATGTGCTCAACGGCATCGACCCCGCGACCCATACCTATGACTGGATGGCCGTCGGCCTCGGCACCGGGCACGAAACCGCGCTCGACGTGCAAAGGGAAATCGCCGTCACTGCGCGGCTGGTGATTCCGCCGAATGTCTATGAACAGATCGCCCGCAACCTGCATCCGGGCGCAACCATGATGCTCACCGATCTGCCGGCCCATCCCGAAACCCGGACCGCAACGGATTTCGTCATCATGCGCGATCGGAAGAGCGCGTAGGCCTCACCAGGAGCCGGGCCGGTGCCGTCGGCAGAATGGCCGCTCAGCTGCTGCCGGCCGCGTCAAAACGTTTGCGCGCAGCATCCACGGCGGCAAAGTTGTCGCCTGACCAGATCACGAGGTCATTGAGCGGGCCGAGCATGGAGAGACCGAGCTCGGTCAGGCCGTATTCAACGCTTGGCGGCTTGGTGGGGTGGACCGTGCGATAGACATAGCCGTCGCGTTCAAGATCGCGCAGCGTCTGGGTCAGCATCCGCTGCGAGATGTCCGGCACAAGGCGTCGCAGTTCGCCAAAACGGTAGGACCGTTCGGCCAGCGCCAGCACAAGAAGCGTGCTCCACTTTCCGAAAATGCCCTGCATGACCTGCCGCACGGGACAATTCTCGAGCCTGCCTTCGCCCTGCATCATCCGGATCCTGTCGGAAAACGGGATATGAGCGTCCATGGTGGTTCCTTTCAGGTGCCTATCGGCGGCCAAACTGCCTTCTTTTCGTGGCCAGTCACGTACCATATATCGTGTAAGTCTCAATATGAGAGCAACAACTATTTTGAGACCATGAATCGATGGTCTCCGGCAAAGGACAGAACCATGACCGCGAAACTTCTCGTCACCGGCGCATCGGGCCAATTGGGCTCGCGGGTTATCGAACACCTGCTGACAAGCTTCGACATGCCGGCCTCAGCCATCGTCGCGGGTTCACGCGATCCCGGGAAACTGGGCACCACGGAAGCGAAGGGCATCGAGACCCGCCGGGTCGATTTTGACGATGAGAACAGCCTTGAAGCTGCCTTCAGGGGGATCGACCGGCTGCTGATCATTTCGACCGATGCCCTGGACGGCGCGGGCACCCGGCTGCGCCAGCACAAGGCGGCCGTATCGGCAGCAAAGGCCGCCGGCGTGAAGCGCCTGTTCTACACTTCGATGCCCAATCCGGAGGACTCGCTGATCACCTTTGCGCCCGATCACCTGGGCACCGAGGAAGCGATCAAGGCCACCGGACTCGACTACACGATCTTCCGCAACGGCTGGTACATGGAAAACCTGTTCATGGCGCTTCCGCAGGCGCTCGCCTCGGGCCAGTGGTACAGTTCGGCAGGCACCGGCAGGATCGCCCACATCGCGCGCGACGACATTGCAAGGGCGATCGCCGCCGGTCTCGCCGCACCGGCCTCCGAAAGCGCGACCTATACGCTCACCGGCCCTGTGGCCTACACCACCGAAGAGATCGCCGAAATGGCTGCGAAGGCAACCGGCAAGCCTCTGAGCGTGGTGCACCTCGGTGACGCGCAACTGGCCGAGGGCATGGAAGGCGCCGGCGTCCCCGCCCCCTTCATCCCGACCTTTGTCTCCTTCGACGCCAATACGCGTGAAGGCAAGATCTCCATGGTCACCGATGATGCCGCCACACTCTCGGGCGTCAAGCCGACCGAACTGCAGGCATTCCTGGAAGCCAACAAGGCGGCGCTTCTCGGCTGATCGCCGATGGGTGGCGGCGGACAGTCGCGCGCGCCTACCCGCAGGCGCGGATGAAGCGGCGGACGGTCTTGGCCATTCCGTGTTCAAGCGCGTCGGCGGTCAGGCCGTGGCCGATCGAGACCTCGAGAAGGTGCGGCAGTGCGTGAGCCAGGCCGGGAAGATTGTCGACGGTGAGATCGTGGCCGGCATTGATGCCGAGGCCGAGCTCGCCGGCGATCTTTCCGGCGGTCTCGAGCTTCTTCAACTCCGTCGCAGCGCGGGCCGGATCGTCATGGGTGCCACCGTACGGACCGGTGTAGAACTCGACCCGGTCGGCGCCCGTCGCCTTCGCCGCTTCCAGGCTCGCACGGCTCGCGTCCGGATCGCAGAACAGGGATACGCGGGCGCCCTCACGCTTCAGCCGCTGGACGACCGAGCGGAGATAGTTGCCCTTGCCTTCGAAATCCCAGCCGTGATCCGAGGTCGCCTGCGCCGGATCGTCGGGAACGAGCGTGACCTGTTCGGGCTGATTGGCGCTGACGAGGTCCAGAAAGTCCTCGGTGGGATAGCCCTCGATGTTGAACTCGGCCTCGGGAAATTCATCGTCGATCAGCGCACGAATCTCCGGCAGATCGGAAAAGCGGATGTGACGCTGGTCGGGGCGCGGATGGACCGTCAGGCCGTGGGCGCCGTTTTCAAGCGCGATCCGCCCCAGCGCGGTGACGCTCGGCCAGGGCAGGTCCCGGCGGTTTCTCAGCATTGCGACGGCATTGAGGTTGACGGAAAGCTTGGCAGGCATTGCGGTCTCTTGATTGGGAGTTCGATCACGCGGAGGCTCGGTCCGCCCGGATCCGGGCGACCGCAATCATAGGCCCGTGACGCATGATGTGAAATGAATTTCGCACACCCTGCCATTCGGTCCGTGAATGAATGGGTGGATCCCGTCCCTTTCGCCCGGCCCCGCATCGAGCCGCGAACGGCGCTTACAGCTTGCCGCGACGCAAACGGCTGGCGTAGTCCTGAAGCTGATCGTCGTAGGTTTCGATCATCCTGCGCTGCCGCCGTCTTCCGATTTTCAGCGCACCCCAGAAGAACAGGAACGCGGCAACCGCGATCGCGGCAAAGATCGGACCGCCGAGTTCGCTTGGGTCGGAGGTTCCGAAGACCTGCTTGAGCAAGCGATCAACCTCGAGCGCATGGGCCGGTCCGGCGGCCATGACCGAGGCAAGCAGCGTGGTCGTCAGTGTTGCGACTTCTGAAAGGTGGCGCATTGAGATCTTCCCGGTTCGGCGTGACTGGCCCCAATCTACGCCGACAGAGTTAAAAAACACTCCTCTTCGCACCGACAGGCCAAGCGCCACGAATTTCCGTCTTTAGCGGTTATTTAAAGCTTCCCGGGCAATCATGGCCAACGCGGTTGATCAGCCGAGCCGAAGCGGACAGGACACCAGATGCCGATATACCCCTTGCCCAACAAAGAGCATGAGCGCCTGGAAAAGCTGCAAAGCTACCATATCCTGGACAGCCTTCCGGAGGAATCCTACGACCGCGTGGTGCGGCTTGCGGGAAGACTGTTTGACGTTCCGTATGCAAGCGTCGCGCTGGTGGAGGGCGAGCGGCTCTGGTTCAAGTCGCACATCGGCTTTCTCGAATCGGAAATGAACAGGGAATATGCGTTCTGCAACCACGCCATCTGTCAGGACGATGTGTTCGTGATCGAGGACGCCAGCCGGGATCCGGAGTTTTGCGACAACCCGTATGTGGCCGGCGCGCCGCATCTGCGGTTTTACGCCGGCGCTCCGCTGCGCACCACCGAGGGGCTCAACCTGGGCACGCTCGCCGTTCTCGACACACAGCCGCGAACAGTGACGGAATCCGAGAAAATGCTGCTTGAGGATCTCGCGGCGATGGTGATGGAAGCGCTCGACATGCGCCTGCTTGTCGCACGCGCGGATGCAGCGGAAAGCCGCTTTGCCGATGCGATCGAAAGCCTTCCGAACGGATTTGCCCTGTATGACAGGGAAGACCGTCTGGTTCACTGCAACGAGCGCTACCGGCAGGTTTATGCGCACAGCGCGCGATTTATCGTTCCGGGTGCGACCTTCGAGGAGATCCTGCGCTACGCCGTTTCCAAGGGACAGTTCCCCGAGGCCGCCGGCAAGGAGGAAGCCTGGATCGCCAGCCGCCTGGAACAGCACCGCAATCCCGGGGAACCGATCGAGCAGATGCTGCCGGGAGACCAGTGGCTCAGGGTTCAGGAGCGGCGCACGAGTGAAGGCGGCATCGTCGGCTTCCGTTTCGACATCACCCGCCTCAAGCATCAGGAACGCGAACTGGCGCGGCTCGCCTGGACCGACAGCCTGACGGGCGCGCTCAACCGGCACCGTTTTCTGGAACTTGCCGAAAACGAAATCGACCGGACGGCCCGGCACCACAAGCCGGCCTCGCTGCTGGTCGTGGATGCCGATCATTTCAAGCAGATCAATGACAGGAACGGCCACGCCGCCGGAGACGAGGTTCTCAGGGGCATCGTCGAGCGCTTTAAGAAAACCTTGCGCTCCCACGACATCATCGGAAGGCTCGGCGGCGAGGAGTTCGGGGTCATGCTTCCGGAGATCGGCGCGGATGACGCCGTGAAGGTCGCGGCCAAGCTGTGCAACGCGATTTCCGAAATGCCGTTCGCCTTCGAGGGCCAGCTGCTTCGCGTCACGGTCAGCATCGGAGTGGCCACCCACGAACCCGGCGACCACCTGCACGAGGTCATGCGCAGGGCAGACATGGCGCTTTACGAAGCAAAGGGTGCAGGCCGCAACTGCCTCGTCCTGAACGCCGCCTGATCCTCCGGTTCAACGACCCGCACGATCTTTCGCGCAACCCGTGCCGGACGGAAGTTGCCGGCCGCACCGGTCGCGCATTCCACTTGCGGACAGCGGCAAGCGCTCCTACCATCAGCCAGGCTGGGAGGCTTGGAGAATGGTTTTCGTTGCCGGGTCGAAGAACGCCGAACGGTTCGCCTATCGCGACCCGAAGCGAAGGCTTTGGCTGCTTTCGGTGCTGGCGCCCTCGCTGCCGGGACTTGCCGCCCTCGCCTATCTGGCGAGCGGCAATGCCTGGTGGATCGCCGCGCCGGTGGTGTTCTACTACGGCGTGCTGGTCGTTGCCGACCACCTGATCGGTGTGGATCCGAACAATCCGCCCGAAGCCGCGGTCGATGAGATCGCCTCCGATCCCTATTACCGCGTTCTGCTGTTCGCCTCGCTGCCGGTGTTCTGGTTTTCCTCCATAGCCTGCGCGGTTGCGGCTGCGCAGCCGGAGACCCCGTTTGCGGCCTATATCGGGCTCGCGCTCACGGCAGGCATCAGTTCAGGAACGGCGATCACGGTCGGTCACGAATTCGGCCACAAGCCGAACCGGTTCGACCAGTGGGGTGCGAAGCTGGCCAACGCCGTTTCCGGTTACGGTCATTTCTGCATCGAGCACAATCGCGGCCGTCACGTTCATGTCGCCACGCCTGAGGATCCGGCATCGGCAAGACTCGGCGAAAGCCTCTGGCGCTTTGCCGTGCGGGAAATTCCCGCGACGCTGGCGCGCGGCTGGGCGATGGAACGGAAACGGCTCGGCCGCAAGGGGCTCGGTTTCTGGCACTGGCGCAACGACATCCTGCAAGGCTATGCGATCACGCTGGGCGTCGCCGGTGTCCTGACGCTCGTCTTCGGGCCGGTGCTGATCCCGTTCCTTCTGATCAACTCACTTGTCGGCTGGCTGCATCTGACATTTGCCAATTACGTCGAGCACTACGGCCTCAAGCGGGAAAAGCGGCCGGACGGAGGGTACAGGCCCTGCGAACCGCACCATTCATGGAACACCAATCACATCGTCACCAACCTGATGCTGTTTCACCTGCAAAGGCACTCCGATCACCATGCAAACCCGCTCAGGCCCTACCAGGCACTGCGCTCTTTCGACGACCTGCCCACCCTCCCCTCGGGTTATCCCGGCTGCTTTCTGCTTGCAGCCATTCCGCCATTGTGGTTCAGGGTGATGGATCCGAAGGTGATGGCGTGGGCCAAGGGCGATCTTTCGAAGGTGAACCTCGACCCTTCGCGCGCCGATGCCTACCGGGCGAAATGGAAGAACGGGACCTGATGGCATCGCAACTGCCGACATCGCCCGAGCGGATTGCGGCGATCCTCAAATTTCTCGACGAGACCAACCGACTCAAGGACACATTGCGCAGCGGTCACACGCCAGGGGGTCGGCGCGAAAGCACGGCCGAACACAGCTGGAGGCTTTGCCTGCTCGCCATCGTTCTGGGCAACGATCTCGAGGGCATAGATCTGCTCCGGCTTCTCAAGATCTGCGTGGTGCACGACCTCGGCGAGGCGATTTCGGGCGACATACCGGCAACCGAGCAGAGTGCCGGAGATGACCGCGCAGCGCGGGAGCGGACCGATCTCGCAACCCTTTGCGCGCCCCTTCCCCCGGATCTGAAGGCGGACATCATCGCGCTTTGGGACGAATATGCCGAGGCCAGGACGCCGGAAGCCGTCATCGCCAAGGGTCTCGACAAGATCGAAACCATGCTGACGCACACGACCGGCGACAATCCGCCCGATTTCGACTACCGCTTCAATCTCGCATATGGCGTTGAAGCAACCAACCGGCATCCCTTGCTCGCGGCCATCAGAGCCCATGTCGACGCCCGGACCGGCAGCCTCGCTTCGCACCCCGGCCGCTAGCGACGAACAACAGTTGGCCGGATCGGGTCGAGCCTCGAAAAACGGACGACAGCACCGCACATCCTCCCGGATGCGTGGTGCTGCAGCAGGCGGCACGAGGCCGCCCGTTTGCACGAACTTCGAAAAGCGGGCCGCTTCCTGCGACCCGCGGCCTGATCAGGCGGCCCTGCCGTAGGCCGACCGGGACGATGCGGCCTGGGCCGTGCCCGAAATCTTGAAGCGCGAGGCAAGTTCCGCCAGCGTTTCGTTGATCCCGAGAAGGTTCTGGGTCGCCGCATTGGTCTCTTCGACCATGGCCGCGTTCTGCTGGGTGATCAGATCCATCGAGCCGACCGAGCTGTTGATCTCGGCGATACCCGAGGACTGTTCCTGTGCCGACCGCGAAATCTGCGCAAAGTGATCGCTGATGACGCGCACCTGTTCGCCGATGCTGCTGA
The DNA here is from genome assembly GCA_965233445.1 of Hoeflea sp. Lineage (GTDB taxonomy): Bacteria > Pseudomonadota > Alphaproteobacteria > Rhizobiales > Rhizobiaceae > Hoeflea. The sequence goes on along the minus strand of OZ247491.1, from coordinate 1,975,761 downwards.
GGGCCTCGCCGGTCTTGTTGACGAGGCTGACACCGCTGAGGACATCGCTGAAGGAAGCCTCGATCAGTTCCTTGATCTCCTTGGCGGCCGAGGCCGAACGCTGGGCAAGTTCCCGGACTTCCTGGGCGACAACCGCAAAACCGCGGCCTGCTTCCCCCGCCCTTGCGGCCTCGACGCCCGCGTTGAGTGCGAGCAGGTTGGTCTGGAAGGAAATCTCGTCGATGACCGTGATGATCTGCGTGATCTTCTTTGAGGAATCTTCGATCTTGCCCATCGCGGCGATCGCTTCGGACACGGTCTTGCCGGACTGGGTGGCCTGTTCCGAGGTCTTCTCAACCACCGCGCGGGCTTCGTTGGTGCGCTCCGCCGACTGCTTGGCAATGGTGGAGATCTGCTCGATCGCGGCGGCGGTTTCCTCAAGTGCGGCGGCCTGCTGCTCTGTCCGCTTGGCCATGTCATCGGCAGCGCCGGAAAGTTCCCGCGTTTCGCTGCTCGACTGGTTGATGGAGCCGACGATATCGACGAACGCCTCGTTGAGCTTTGCGACCGAGGAATTGTACTTAGCCTTGATGTCATCGAACTCGGCGGCAAGCGGTTCGTCCATCGTGTAGTTCAGGTCGCCTTCCGACAGCTTCGTCAGGGCCCGGTCGAGCGCGGCAAGCGCCTTGTCCTGCCCGGCTTTCAGGCGCGCCTGCTCGGCCTGTGCCGCGGCGCGCTCCTTGGCGAGTTCGTCAAGATAGACAGAGATCGAGTAGTCCATGTCGAGCATGGCCGCCTTGATCACGGCGGCGATGCCTGCGGCAGTCTTTGCGGCCTTCTTGCCTGTTCCGAACCGGCCGAGTTCGGCCTGGATCGTCGACTTGGTGACCTCCTCGAGAATGAGCGAGTAGGCGCCGATATACCATTGCGGCTCCAGGCCGAGCTTTGCGTGGACCTTCCCGATCTTGGTCACCGCATCGATATATTGCTGGTCGAAATTGCCGGTGGTGATCACCTTCCAGTGGTTGATCTGCTTTTCCTTCGCGTGCTCCATGTGACGCGCATCGCGAAAATGCTTGGCGGTTTCGGGTTGCTGGGCAGCCTGCTTGTAGAAACGGTCGAGCGCCGGGCCAAGGGAGCGTTCGATCTGCGGCTTGAAAGAAACCAGTTCCTCGCGTTGAGCCTGATCGATGCAAAGAAAGTTCAGTTTTTCCGCAATCTTCGTGTTGTCGCTTGCGCCGTCTTGCATGGCGTATTTCCCAGTCTGCAACCGGCTCGCGGGCGTATCATACGAACTTGCCAGTTTCCCGATGCAACCTTCATGGTCCCGATTTCAAAATGATAAAACTTAACTAAATTAGCGTTAAGTAATGAATATGACTCTTTGCAGGCCATTTGCGTTTTCCTAGGGTTCAAAGCTTTCGAAACCATTTCGGCACGACTGCGAGAACCGCTTGATCAGGCATAGTTGCCTACAACCTCTGCGCAATCCAGATCATGTGACGCGCCCCGCGTTTCTTGGTACTGGCGCGGGTTGCGCGTTCCTCGACGGTAAAGCCTGCCTTCCTGAGCCGGCGGGTGAAGGCGGGATCGGGAGCCGAGGACCAGACCGAATACACGCCCCGCCCGGCAAGCGCTTTGTACGCGCTGGCAAGCCCTTGCGCCGAATAGAGCGCGTCGTTGCCCTGGCGGGTGAGCCCGTCGGGGCCGTTGTCGACGTCGAGCAGGATCGCGTCCCACTGTCCCTGCCCGGTCCGGATCAGCTCGCCGACATCGCCCTCAAACAGGCTCACGCGCGGATCCTCGAGACAGCCCGCGAAGACTTCGCCCATCGCCCCCCTGGCCCAGGCGATCACCTCGGGCACGAACTCGGCCACTGTGACCCGCGCATCGGTGTCAAGCAATCCGAGTGCGGCGCGCAGCGTGAACCCCATGCCGAGGCCGCCGATGAGGATCCGCGGCGCAGGCGTGCTTCCCAATCGCTCGATCGCATGGGCGGCGAGCGCCTCTTCGGACCCGCTCAGGCGGCTGTTCATCAGTTCATTGGCGCCAAGCATGATCGAATATTCACTGCCACGGCGCATCAGCTTGAGCTGGACACCGTCTTCAAGCGTGACGGCGTCAAGCCTTTCCCAGGGGATCATGGGCGTCCTTTCGGAGGCGTTAGCATTTCGGTTTGCGATCCCCTGATGGCGGTAAATTTCAGAACTGACAAGACGAAGCAGGCCGCGCGAACAGATTGAAGTCCCGCGGGTGTCGCAGAGAGCCAGAGGCCGCTCGACCTCTCCAAATGGCCGGAACATCACCGGCAATGTTCTGATTTCTGGGCCCCATACCAGAATCACCGGACAACTTCTTGGGTTCACTTCTGTCGAACTTATTAAAGATTGCAGTGACATACAGCCCAACCATAGGGCGAATAAAAATGCCACGTTAAGGCCGGAAGGGCGAGATGATAACGGCAGATGACGCGCGACCGACAACACCCAACACACCGGCCGACAAGCAGTCCCGGCGCCTGATCGCAGCCTACAAGACCGCTGCGCTTCTGATCATGGCGGTGGGCCTCATATGGGCCCCGATCCTGGCCTGGTGGGGCCAATGGTACATCGCCATTGCAAACATGGCCCTGACCGTGCTGGCGGCGATCGGCTGGCTGCTGATCAACACCGGGCGCCTGAACACAGCCATGGTTTTCAGCGAATTCTCGCTTTTGGTTTTCGCCATCCTCTACTGCCTGATGTTTGACGGACCTTCAGCAGAGGTTCCGCGGGTCACGCATCTTTATCTGCTGCCGCTCGCCATGCTGGGCTACTTCAACTATCTCCGGCGCAAATCGTATTTCCAGCTATCGGTCACCGTGGCATCCGTGTGCGCATTCATTGTCCTGTCGAGCACCTATTACGTGTTTCCCTTTGCACGGCCGATAGCAGACGACATCCGCTCAGTCGGCATCTGGTTCAACAGCTGTCTGGCAACCGCGATGATGTGGGGATGCGTGGTGATGATCCAGCGGGAGTTCACACGGCCCAAGGGCTTGGCGCTGGAACTCCGCAATGCCGTCCGCAACAACGAGATGCGGCTTCATTTCCAGCCCCAGGTTGACCACGCGGGAATGATCATCGGTGCAGAGGCGCTGCTGCGCTGGGAACATCCCAAGCGCGGCCAGGTCTCGCCCGGCGAATTCATACCGGTGGCGGAAGAAGCCGGATTGATGCCGCTGCTCGGTGGCTGGGTCCTTCGGGAAGCCTGCAGGACACTGGCTGACTGGAGCGATGATCCCGCGTTGAACCGCCTCACCCTCGCCGTCAATGTCAGTGCCAGCCAGTTCGAGGTCGACGATTTCGAAAGCGCGCTGCTGGAACTGGTCAGGGTTCACGGGATCGATCCCGCCCGGCTCAAGCTTGAACTCACCGAAAGCGTCATCGTTCACGACCTCGAACGGACAGTCGGCCGGATTGAAAGTCTGCGCAGAACCGGCATCGGCCTCTCGCTCGATGATTTCGGGACCGGCTACTCCTCGCTGAGCTACTTGCGCCGATTGCCGATCGACCAGCTCAAGATCGACCGGAGCTTCGTGCAGGAGGCGCTTGAAAGCGAACGCAGCGCGGGTCTCGTCAGGAGCATCATCAAGCTTGGTCTGGATCTGGGGCTTGTGGTTCTGGCCGAAGGCATCGAGACACCGGAACAGCATGCATTCCTGCTCAAATGCGGCTGCGACGAATTCCAGGGCTACCTGTTTGGCCGGCCGATGCCCGACGACGATCTCCGCGAGCATGTGCGTACCGCCACGCTCGCCATCGCCGAAGCCTCACCGGACCTCCTCCGCGTTGCCCTGGGCAGAACCAAGTCGGCGCGCAAGCGTGCCTTGAACTAGAGGTCCGATACCGATGGGGTGCAGGATCCGCCGGCATCGACAGCCAGGCTACCTGACGATGACCAGTCGCTCCGCCGCACGCGTGATTGCGGTGTAGAGCCAGCGTTCGCGGGTGTCGCGGAAGGCAAAGCTCTCGTCAAACAGCACAACGGAATTCCATTGCGAGCCCTGCGCCTTGTGCACGGTGAGCGCATAGCCGTAATCGAAATCGTCGTAGCGCTTTTTCGTCGACCACGGCACCTCGCTGTCGGGATCCTCGAAGACGCTTTTGAGCAGCTTGATCTTCGCCGCGCCGCGATCCATGTCGTCATCCTCCGGCCTGACCATCAGGTTGATGCCGGGTTTGACGGTTTCCCGCGACGAGGTCATCACCTGCCAGAGCGAGCCGTTGAGCAGGCCCTTTGACGGGTCGTTCCTGAGGCACACGAGCTTGTCGCCGGCCTGCGGGTAGGCCTGGGTGAAACCCTTCAACTCGCGCAGGCGCATGTTGTAGCGCCGCCGCGTGCGGTTGGTGCCCACGAGCACCTGGTCTGCCTCGAGCACCATGTCGCGGTCCACATCGGACTTTCCGATCACCTGCGCGGTGCCGTAGTCTCCATGCATGATCTCGCGGCCCTCGCGCACCTGCATCGCCAGATCGATGATCGGGTTGTCGCGGGCCTGGCGATGGATTTCGGTGAGCAGGATGTCGGGCTCGTGTTCGGTGAAGAACCCGCCGCCGGAGATCGGCGGGAGCTGGCCGGGATCGCCCAGCACAAGGATCGGCGTTCCGAAACTCATCAGATCGCGGCCAAGCGCCTCGTCGACCATCGAGCATTCGTCAATGACGATCAGCTTGGCCTGGGCGAGAGGGCTCTGCCGGTTGATCGAGAACAGCGGCGAGACCGTGGTCTTGCCGGTCTCCTCGTCGGAGACCTCCTCCTCGCCCTTGGGCCGGTAGATCAGCGAATGGATGGTGCGGGCGTTCTTTGCGCCGCGGGCGCGCAGCACCTGCGCGGCCTTGCCGGTGAAGGCCGCAAACAGCACATCGCCATCGACATTCTCCGCGAAATGCCTGGCGAGCGTCGTCTTGCCGGTGCCGGCATAGCCGAACAGCCGGAAGACCTGCGAACGGCCTTCCTTGAGCCACTTCGAGACTGCCTTGAGCGCCTCATCCTGTTGCGGTGAAAACTGCATGGTTTCTCTTGGCAGATTCGCCCCGGCCTGTCCCATTCAAGTGCAATCAATTCGCGTATCGGCGAAGGTCATGGCCTTCAGGAAGACCGCCAACCGATGGCCGGCAACCGTATCGGCAGACCGGATCTCAGGCGCGGTCGGGGTCGTTTTCGAGCCGGATCGGCTGGCCATGCGGGGTTGCACGGGCGGCGCGTTGCCAGGACCTGGTCAGCGCCTCGACCACGTCCGGACCAGCCACGCCCTTTTCGGTGAGAAGGGTTTCCAGCGCCGCCAGCCAGTGCTCGTAGTAATCGCCGCCATCCTGCGCTGCGCCGGGGCTTGCGCGTTCGCGCGACAGCGCCGCCGCCCATTCACCCCAGGTGAACAGACCGCGCTCGTTAAGCGCGACGGCCAGTGCGAAGGCCTGCGCCTGCCAGGGTTCGGCGAAGACCGGAGCATCGCTGCCGTCCTGCGCCTGCAGGCGAAAGGGCATGTCATTTTCCGGTTCAGACCCGCTCAAGATAGCTCTCCCACGCATCGATCGAGACCGTGAGGGCTGGATCGCCGCCCTGCCCCCAGAGTTCGCGCCCGTCGAAGACAACCGTGTAGACGTGCTGCGGGCTTTCGCCCTGGCCATGGGCGTTGGTGTCGGGAAACACGAACCCCTGTCGCACGGATTCGACGACACCGGTCTTGCCGCGCGCATAGCGCGGCAGGCGCGTGTGGCCCCGGGGATGCTCGTTGACTGTGCGCACCCGGTCGCCTGCCTGAAACCTAGGCGCGGCTTCGACAGACCGGTCACATGGCGCGCCGCGCGCCAGAACGCCTGCGACATCCGCGGCATGGAGAACACGCCTGGGCTTCACGCCGGGCCAGATCCTGTGCCCGGCCTCGCGTTCGTCGGCAGACACAAAACCGTGGCGCTCGAGCAGAACCTCCAGGGCGCGGATCCAGATTTCATAGTAGCTGGCGGAATAATAGGTCGCGGGATGCAAGCTTTCGCGGGCATGGCGGCTTTCGTCGATGGTCCAGGCGCCGAATGCGCCCGTGGCCAGCGTCACGCCAAGCGCCCGGCGTTCCCAATCGGCATGAAACACCGGCTCGGCGGTTTCCGGCGCGACCGCACCGAATCCCATCTGGCCGCCGAGGTCGTGGGGTCCGTTCATGCGTTGTCTCCGTCGAGCGCCTGCGGCGGCCACAGCGCATCCGGGGACAGCGAACCGGGCCTGAGCGGCAGGCCGGTGCCGATCATCGAGTCCCGGGTGACCAGCCGCGCCAATTCGTCCTCGTTCAGATCATCGGTTTCCGGCGGGCGCATCGGCACCACCAGGTACCGCAGTTCGGCCGTGGAATCCCAGACCCGGATCCGGGTGGTCTCCGGCAGCACCGTACCGAATTCGGCGAGCACGCCGCGCGGATCAATCACCGCCCGACTACGATAGGCGGGCGCCTTGTACCAGACCGGCGGAACGCCGAGCACGGTCCACGGGTAGCAGGAGCACAGCGTGCAGACGACCAGATTGTGCGTGTCGAGCGTGTTGAACACCGCCTGCATGTGTTCGCCCTGGCGTCCGCTGTAGCCAAGCGAGGCGATCGCCGAGGTGGCATCCTCCCGGAGCCATTGCGCAAAACCGGGATCGGACCAGGTCTTCGCCACCACGCGCGCACCGTTGCGCGGGCCGACCTTGTGCTCGTAGGTCTCGACGATGGCATCCACTGCAGACGGATCGATCAGGCCCTTTTCGGTCAGGATCGTCTCGAGCGCCTTGACGCGTGCTGCGAACGGATCGAGCTCGTTGTCGTGGTGGTGGTCATGGTGATGGGCGTGTGTCCCGTTGCCGTTTTCGCTTTGCTTGCTCATGGTGCGAAACTATCCTGCGGCAACCTGACCGGCAACTGGTATCCCGCCAGATCGAGCCGCGACTGTCTGCCGTCCAAAGCACCGGATACGATTCACCATGGATATTCTGATTCTCGGCGGCAACGGCTTTATCGGATCGGCAGTGATGGCAAGACTTGCCGCCGCCGGACACAGGGTTGCCGGCCTGGGCCGCAACATCGAAGGGGCGTCGCGGCGTCATCCGGAGTTCCGGTTCATCCGCGCCGATCTCTCGGCCATGCGCACCCCTTCGGACTGGGCGCAACTCGTCGACGAGCATCAGGCGATCGTCAATTGCGCCGGGGCGCTTCAGGACGGATTGCGCGACGATCTCGACGCGGTTCAGCAGCGCGCCATGGCGGCACTCTACGAAGCGGCGGCGAAGACCGGCGGCCGGCGGCTCATCGTCCAGATCTCCGCCCGCACCGAGGGAAGCGGCGCCGACCTTCCGTTTCTGTCGACCAAGCGCAACGCCGATGCGGCACTCAAGGCTTCCGGCGTCGACCATGTCATCCTGAGACCGGCGATGGTGGTGGGGCGAAATGCCCATGGGGGGACCGCGCTGATCCGCGCCCTGGCAGGTTTCCCGCTCGTCGTTCCGACGATCCATGACCGGAGCCTGGTCGAGACGGTTGCGCTCGATGATGTTGCGGAAGCCGTGCTTCGGGCTGTCGAGGGGCAGATCAAGCCCGGAAGCGACGTGCCGCTGGCCGCCCCCGAAGCGCTGACGCTCGGTGATGTTCTTGCCCGGCACAGGCGCTGGCTCGGGCTGCCGCCCGCGCGGCTGGTCCCTGTTCCGCTCGCCCTGGCTCGTCCTGTGACGATCCTCGCCGATCTCGCCGGCCGGCTTGGCTGGCGCTCGCCGCTGCGGTCGACCGCGATGGCGGTGATGGCGGGCGGCGTCGTGGCGCGAGACCAGGGGGCGGATGATCCCGGCTTTGAGCTGCGCACGCTCGACCGGACACTCACCGAGAATCCGTCGGGCGTCCAGGATGCGTGGTTCGCGCGGCTCTATTTGCTCAAAGCGCCGGTACTTGTCATGCTGTCGGCCTTCTGGCTCGCATCCGGCCTGATCCCGCTCGCGAAGCTTGCGGCTGCAATGGCGCATTTTGACGGGCTTCTGACCTATCACCCTGCCCTGTTCACGGTTCTTGCGACCTGTTTGCTCGATATCGGGCTCGGCCTCGCGGTCCTGTTCCGTCCAACCGCCCGCCGTGCCCTGTGGGGCATGATCGCTGTTTCCCTCGTCTATCTGCTTGCCGCGACGGTGACCAATCTGAGCCTCTGGTTCGACCCGCTTGGCCCGCTGGTCAAGGTCTTGCCCTCGATCATGCTCACCCTGGTCGCCCTCGCAACGCTGGACGAACGCTGATGACGCTGGCCGGGCTGCTTCTCGTGCTGCATGTGATCGGCGCCGCCGTTCTGCTCGGAACAGGCTCCGGCATTGCGTTTTTCATGCTGATGGCGGTTCAGACCCGTGACCCGCGCCTGATCGCCCATGTGAGCGGCACCGTGGTTCTCGCCGATCTCCTGTTCACGGCCACCGCCGCTGTCGCCCAGCCCGTCACCGGCGTATTGCTGGCTTATCAGACCGGATGGTCGCTCGGTGAGGGATGGATCCTCGTTTCGCTCGGGCTCTACGTGTTCATCGGCTTGTTCTGGCTGCCCGTGGTCTGGATCCAGATCCGGCTCCGGGACCTGGCGCGCGAGGCCGCGGCAGCAGAAGCGGATCTTTCCGAGCGCTTCTGGAAGCTCTACCGGATCTGGTTTGCCTGCGGCTTTCCGGCGTTCTTCGCAATCCTCGTCATCTTCTGGCTGATGCTGAACAAGCCGCAGATCGGCTTTTGAGAGACCGGCCCGCGGGCTCTGGCGGCGCCCGGTTTTCTTGTGACAGCTACCGGACCATCGGCCACAGGCTCGCCACCAGCAGAAGGGCCATGGTGATGTTGAACCATTTCAGCCGCACCGGATCGGCGAGCCAGCTTCTGAGCGCCGAGCCGAATCCCGCCCAGGCGGATACGCAGGGCGCGGTGGCGATCGCGAAGGCGAGGCAGATCAGCAGCACGGTGAAGGTGTACTGGTCCGGATCGGTATAGATGCCCATTGCGGTCACCAGCATCACCCAGGCTTTCGGATTGACCCACTGGAAGGCGGCGGCCTCGATGAAGGTCATGGGCCGCGCACCGGCTCTCGCTTCCGGCAGACTTCCCGAGGTGGCGATCCGCCAGGCGATGTAGACGAGATAGGCGCCGCCAAGGATCTTGAGAAGCAGATAGAGCGAGGGAAACCGTGTCAGCAGCGCGCCGAGCCCGAAACCCACGGCCAGCAGCAGCGCCAGGAACCCGACTGCGATGCCGAACATGTGCGGCAGGGTCCGCCGGAAGCCGAAATTCACGCCCGAGGCAAACAGCATCATGGTGTTCGGGCCCGGTGTACCGGCGGCGACAAACGCGAAAGCTGTCAGCGTCAGGAAGGTTTCTATCGGCATCGCCATTCTCCGGCCGGCTGTTCCGGCACCCCTGATCCAATACCGCGTCTCTTTGGCGCGAAGAATAAATTGTCGTCATAGGTGCATTCGAAGTTATGATGAATGCGGACCGAAAGGAAAGAACATGACCGGATCAATCCCCCGCATCGGCCTTGCCGATGGCGCCAGCGTTCCCGCGCTCGGCCTCGGAACGTGGCACATGGGCGAAGACCCGGCCCGGGCAGGCGACGAGATCGCGGCGCTCAGGGCCGGCATCGACTTCGGCATGACGCTGATCGACACGGCCGAGATGTATGCCTCGGGCGGGGCCGAGGAAATCACGGGGGCGGCGATCGAGGGGCGGCGCGACGAGGTGTTTCTCGTCTCCAAGGTTCTGCCCTCGAACGCCAGCCGCAACGGCACCATTGCCGCCTGCGAGGCCAGCCTTGAACGGCTCGGCACCGACCGGATCGATCTCTACCTGCTGCACTGGCCCGGCCGGCATCCGCTCGAAGAGACCATCGCGGGTTTCGAGGACCTGCAGGCGGCGGGCAAGATTTTGCGCTGGGGCGTTTCGAACTTCGACGTCGATCTGATGAAGGACCTGACAGCACTTCCGGGCGGGAGAAATTGTGCAGCGAACCAGGTGCTCTACAACCTCGCAACCCGCGGGATCGAATATGATCTCAAACCGTGGATGGAAGAACGGTCCATGCCGGTGATGGCCTATTGCCCGCTCGACGAAGGGCGGTTGCTTCGGCACGGTGGCCTACGGGAGATGGCCGGCAGGCTTGGCGTCACACCGGCTCAGCTGGCGATTGCCTTCCTGCTCTCGCGCGACGGCGTGATCCCTATTCCGAAATCATCCAATCCGGAGCGGGTGCGCGAGAACCGGGCCGCGGCGGACATCAGTCTCACACAGGACCACCTGTCTGAACTTGACCAGATCTTTCCCCCGCCACGCGCGGCTGAGCCGCTCGAGATGATCTGAGATCACATTCCCTGCGGGCCGCGGTTCATGGCGGCGATGCCGGTGCGGCAGATCTCGACCAGGCCGAGCGGCCGCATGATGGCGATGAACTGCTCGATCTTGGAAACCCGTCCGGTGATCTCGAAGATGAAGTGCTCGGTGTTGGCGTCGATCACCTGGGCACGGAAGGCATCGGCAAGCCTGAGCGCCTCGACGCGATTGTCGCCCGTGCCCGACACCTTGATCAGCGCCAGTTCGCGCTCGAGCGGCTTGTCGTGGCCGAGTTCGGCGGAGCGAACGGTGAGATCGACCACGCGGTGCACCGGCACGATGCGCTCAAGCTGCGACTTGATCTGCTCGAGCACATTGGGCGTCGCCGACGTCACGATGGTGATGCGCGACAGATGCGCCTCGTGCTCGGTTTCCGAAACCGTGAGACTTTCGATGTTGTAGCCGCGACCGGAAAACAGGCCGATGACCCGGGCAAGGACGCCCGGTTCGTTGTCGACGAGAACCGAGAGCGTGTGGCTTTCGGCGGGCGCGGTCTCGGCAGCCATGAAATAGGCCGAACCGGTGGGCTGATGCTGAGCGTTCATGTGTTTCGATCCTGTTCTTGTGGTGCGACCCTGACAGTTTCTACCGATCCGTCAGGTCAAATCGCCCCACCAAATCAATGACTCTTGGGCTGACTTATCGAAACAGATGGAACCATCCGTTTCGGTCAGACCCAAAGGCGCTCAAACGAGCGAGCGGCCTTTTGCATCAATGGCGTTGGCGACGGCTTCGTCGGTGGCTTCGTCCGGCAGCAGCATCTCGTTGTGTGCCTTGCCGGACGGGATCATCGGGAAGCAGTTGGCAAGCGCCGCCACCCGGCAATCGAAGATCACCGGTCGCGGGGTGTCGATCATCTCCTGGATCGCACCGTCCAGATCACCGGGCTTGTCGCAGCGCAGGCCGACGCCGCCATAGGCTTCGGCCAGCTTGACGAAGTCCGGCATGGATTCGGTGTAGGAGTGCGACAGCCGGTTGCCGTGCAGCAATTGCTGCCACTGCCGGACCATGCCCATGTACTGGTTGTTGAGGATGAAGATCTTGACCGGCAGCTCGTACTGCACGGCGCAGGACATTTCCTGGATGCACATCTGGATCGAGGCGTCGCCGGCAATGTCGATGACCAGGCTGTCGCGGTGGGCGACCTGAACGCCGATCGCCGCAGGGAAGCCGTAGCCCATGGTGCCGAGCCCGCCCGAGGTCATCCAGCGGTTGGGTTCCTCGAAACCGAAGAACTGCGCCGCCCACATCTGGTGCTGGCCGACCTCGGTGGTGATGTAGGTGTCGCGGTTCTTGGTCAGCTCATAGAGCCGCTGGATCGCGTATTGCGGCATGATCACGTCTTTGTTCGACGTGTAGGCCAGCGAATTGCGCCCCTTCCACTTGGCGATCTGTGTCCACCAGCCGGCAAGCTGGCTCCGGTCGGTCTTCTTCGAAGCCCGCCACAGCCTGACCATGTCCTCCAGAACATGCCCGATGTCGCCCAGAATGCCGATGTCGGTGTAGACGTTCTTGTTGATCGACGAGGGATCGATGTCGATGTGGATCTTTTTCGAGTTCGGCGAAAACGCATCGAGGCGGCCGGTGATGCGGTCGTCGAAGCGCGCGCCGATGCAGATCATGACATCGCAATCATGCATCGCCATGTTGGCTTCATAGGTGCCGTGCATGCCCAGCATGCCCATCCAGTTCTTGCCGGAAGCCGGGTAGGCTCCAAGTCCCATCAGCGTGGAGGTGATCGGGAAGTCGGTCAGTTCGACCAGTTCGCGCAACAGCTGGCTGGCCTCGCGGCCCGAATTGATGACGCCGCCGCCCGAATAGATGACGGGCCGCTTGGCCGTCGCCATCAGCTCGATGGCTGCACGGATCTTGTCGAGATCGCCGGAAACCTTCGGCTGGTAGCTCTTCTGCTCGATCACCGGAGACGGCGGGGTGTAGATGCCGGTGGCGAACTGGACGTCCTTCGGGATGTCGACGACGACCGGTCCCGGGCGTCCGGTGGTGGCGATGCGGAACGCTTCGTGGATGACGCGGGAGAGCTGGTTGACGTCCTTGACCAGCCAGTTGTGCTTGGTGCACGGCCGGGTGATACCGACGGTGTCGCACTCCTGGAAGGCGTCGGAGCCGATGAGCGAGGTAGGGACCTGTCCGGTGATGCAGACCAGCGGGATCGAGTCCATGAGCGCATCCTGCAGCGCGGTGACGACATTGGTCGCCCCCGGCCCGGAGGTGACGAGCACCACACCGGGCTTTCCGGTGGAACGGGCATAGCCTTCGGCCATGTGCCCCGCGCCCTGCTCGTGGCGGACCAGGATGTGTTCGACGCTGTCCTGCTGGTGCAACTCGTCGTAGATCGGCAGCACTGCGCCGCCAGGATACCCGAAGATATGCTCGACGCCGTTGTCCCTCAGCGCCTGCAGAACCATTTCCGCGCCTGTCATTTCAATTTGCTTGCCGGCCATATCGCCTGACCCCTTATCCCGTCTGTTTTTCAGGCTTCATTAGCCCGGTTCATGCCATAAAAAAAGGCTCCGTTGGGAGCCTTGTGTCGCGCATGGGTGCTTTCGCCGGATGGTTACACCATCCTGCCCATGCGCCTTCCTACTACGAGAATTTCCGCGATTTTCTTCATGGAAGCTTTCGTACCCCCCCGGACCGTTCGCGTCAACGGCTTTCTTGACGAGCAATTGCCCCGGCCTTGCCGAATTGTGCATCCGCGCAACCCGACGTTAACCTCATACTGTCAGTCTGGCGCGAACATTACGGAGCCTGAAATTGGACGGCGAGATTACCCCCCCTTCCCCGGAGACAGAAAACGGCCGAGACCGTCGCAACACGATGGCGCCGGGAAACCGTCTGCTCGGGCGGGTTGTCGGGTGTTCCGGCTCCAAGGCGACCGTGAGTGCCTTTGCCCAGAAGGACGGCAACGGACTTGCCGAACTCTGGTCGGTCGGGCGGCTGATCTCGATCACCGTCGGTGAAAACAGGGTGGTTGCCCTTGTCTGCTCGATGCAGACCGACAACGCGGTCTGGGCCGAAGCGGGCGAGAACATCATGCATATCGAAGTGGAGCTCGTCGGCGAGATCCATACCGGCATCAACGGCAAGGCCGAATTCTCCGCGGGCATCACGCAGTATCCGTATCTCGGCGCCATCGTGCACCGGATGCGCTCATCCGACCTTGAAGTGATCTACGATCCCGGTGTGGGCGACACCGCGGTGATCGGCCAGCTGACGCAGGACACCTCGCTCGGCGCACTCATCCACGTGCCGTCCCTGCTGTCGCGCCATTTTGCCGTGGTCGGCACCACCGGCGTGGGCAAGACCACCGCTGTGACGCTTCTGTTGCACAAGGCGCTGAAGGCCGACCCCGCGCTCCGCGTTCTCATTCTCGATCCGCACAATGAATTTGCCGCGGCCTTTCCCCAAGAGTCCGTCGTCATCGACACGGACACGCTCGACCTGCCGTTCTGGCTGTTCCGGCTCGAGGAATTCAGCGAGGTCCTGTTTAGGGGACGACCCGCGGTGCCGGAAGAGATCGACGTGCTTCGCGATCTCATTCCCGAAGCCAAGAAGATGTTCAAGGGCGGCACCGACACCACCCTCATCCGGCGCGGTCCAGAGAAGTCGTCGCTGACCGCCGACACGCCGGTGCCCTACCGCATCGCCGACCTCATGGCGCTGATCGACGAACGCATCGGCAAGCTCGAGGGACGCAGCGAAAAGCCGCATCTGCGTTCGCTCAAGGTTCGTCTGCAGGCCGCGATCAACGATCCGCGCTACGAGTTCATGTTCTCGTCGAACACCATCCACGACACGATCCTGACGACGATCAGCCATATCTTCCGCATTCCCGGCGACGGCAAGCCCGTCACGACGTTCCAGCTTGCGGGCATCCCGTCGGAGGTGGTCAATTCGGTCGCCTCGATCCTGTGCCGCATGGCCTTCGAAATCGCGCTGTGGAGCGCGGGCGGCGTGCGCATCCTGGTCGTCTGCGAAGAGGCGCACCGCTACGTGCCGGCCGACCCGAAACTGGGCTTCTTCCCGACCCGCCAGGCCATCTCCCGAATTGCCAAGGAAGGCCGGAAATACGGGGTCAGCCTCGGCGTGATCACCCAGCGTCCGGGCGAACTCGATCCGACCATACTGTCGCAGTGTTCGACCGTATTCGCCATGCGTCTGTCCAACGACCGCGACCAGGACATTATCCGGTCAGCCATCCCGGACTCCTCGGCTTCAACGATGAGTTTCCTGTCCTCGATCGGAAACGGCGAGGCGATCGCCTTCGGAGAAGCCGTGGCGGTTCCCATGCGCATGATCTTCGAACGGGTACCCGAATCCATCCTGCCGCGGGCCAATTCCGGCCTGCAGCCGGTGCACAAGGGCGACGCCAACGGGGTCGATCTGCGCAAGATCGTCATGCGCATGCGCCACATCGACGAGAACCTGGCTTCGCACGCCCCGGCCGCCCCCGCGGAACGGCTCGTGCAGGCGCCGCCGCTGGCACAGGCCGGGGACCCGCCGGAAGGGCTGCCACCGCAGCGCCGTGCCCAGGACCTCGCGCCCCGGCCGGCCTATGCCAATCCGGCCGGTCCCGCCCCGGCCCCGCGTTATCCGACACATTCCGCTCCCGCACATGCGGGTTCGACGGCCGGCCATCCGGGAGCGCACACTGCGTCCTCGTCTGCCGACACTCCGTCACCTCAGGATGGTCGGGATCCGGCCTACCCGGATGCCTTCGGCGATCCTGCCAGCCGCGAGCCCGCGCCGCGGAATGAACTGAGCTCGATCCGCTCGTCGCTTCTGAAAAAGCCGCTCTCGTCGCTGATCAAACCCTGAAGCGGCCCGCGCGCTCATCCGGATCAGATCGAGCGATTGCGTCCCTGCAGTCTTCGATAGCGTGTGAGCTTTAGTTGTGCATCCATTGTGGAAGTCCGCCGCCGCAGAAATCGGGGGGCCGCGCGTCTCGCGAAACCCAACGTCTCCACTCTCGCGCAAGTGCCAGCAGTTCGCGCTTTGTCGTTGAAGCGGATGGTCGGAGGCAGCCGGCCCGGGTGGGTTTGGGCAGGCGTAACCCCGCATTCGGGGTTCGGTGGAAGCGCCTGCTGAGGCTCGTGTTTCAGGATTTTTCGGTCCGCCAGTGCGGAAAACCGGACGGTCGTCAGGCTGCGCAGACGCGGTTGCGGCCCTGGCGCTTGGCTTCATAAAGCTGCTTGTCCGCACGGCGGTAGAGCTCTTCACCGCTCTCCTTGCCGTCCCAGATGGCGATACCGGCGCTGATCGTTACCCTCAACGTCACGTTCGCACTGGTCACGGTGAGCTGGGACACCGCTTCCCGGATTCGGTTGGCCAGGTTGTGCAACTGGCGCTCGGTGATGTTTGGCGAGAGAATTGCAAACTCCTCGCCGCCCAGCCGCGCCAGCACGTCGTGGTAGCGGGTGAAGACATGCAGGCATTCGGCGACCTGGCGCAGCACCTCGTCGCCGACGTCGTGCCCATGGGTGTCATTGACCGTCTTGAAGTGATCGAGGTCGAGGATGATCATGCCGATCGGCTTGCCGATCGGGCGGAAGGCGGCGAGATACTCGGTCAGCGCCTCGTCGAAGTAGCGACGGTTGTACATGCTGGTCAGCGAATCGGTGATCGCGGCGTGTTCGAGGCTCTTCGAACGGACCGATAGCGATTCCGTCATCCGCTTGAGCTGCCCCCGTTCCCTGAGGCCCGAGGACATGATCGGCAGAACCAGCGTAAGCGCGCAAATGACGGCAAGGGCCGCCAGAACGGCGCTCATGAACGCGAATTTTGCCGCGGCATCCGGCCCGCCGATGATGATGCCGCCGGTGATCGCGGAAAATGCAGCCCAGGCAAACGCTCCGCCCACCCCGACCAGACCGATCAGGAGGATGAAAAACAGCTCTGCCTTGTGAAAGCGCATGCTCACCGCACTGGTTCCAAACTTCCGTCCGGAGATGCTATGCCCAACCTGTTATTTTAGGTTTAACGGACAACCATATATATGCCCATTTGAATTCATCATTTCCATTCAGGATTGCAGTCTTTGCCAGCCTGCACCCAACTGGTTCCGGAACCAGGTCATCTGGCGCTTGGCATATTGCCGTGTCGCGGCGCGAGAACGCTCGATAGCTTCATCGAGGATCAAATCACCCCTGATATAGTCCGAAATCGGGCCCACGCCGATGGCCTTCATCGCCGGATGCTGCGCAGGGATGTTGAGCGCCAACAGCTCTTCGACCTCCGCGACCGCGCCTTGTTCGACCATCCTTTCGAAGCGCGCGTTGATCCGGGCATGCAGCAGCGCGCGATCCGGATCAATGACGATGCACCGCGCCCGTTCGGGATCGACAATCTGCGGGCCGCGACGCCCCTGGAAACTGGCGATCGATTGCCCGGTCGCCATCACCACCTCCAGTGCACGAACGATCCGTTGCCGGTCGGCAGGACGCAGCCGCTCGGACATGGCCGGATCGAGCCGGGCGAGGTCTCGGTGCAGGGGCTCGATACCTTCCTGCTCCAGCCTTGTGCGCAGCGGATCACGGATCTCCGCAGGGATCGGCGGCATGTCGGAGAGACCGCCGGTGAGCGCACGGAAATAGAGTCCCGTACCGCCAACCACGACCGGTATTGCGCCGCGCGCCCGAATATCGGCGACAGCGTCGGCGGCTTCGGTCAACCAGAGGCCGGTCGAATAGGCGGTCGCGGGCGGAACATGGCCGTAAAGATGATGCGGAACCCGTTCCATGTCCTCCGGCGACGGACGGGCAGTCAGGCGGTCGAGCACGCCATAGACCTGCATGGAATCGGCGTTGACGATCTCCCCGCCGAGTTGGCAGGCGATCTCCAGCGCCAGCGCGGACTTGCCGCTGGCGGTCGGCCCGGCTATCAGGACCGCGGAGACATCCTGTCCCGATCCGTCCGGTTTCGCCCTGCCCTGTCTTTGGAGTGTATGGTCCATGGCTCTCGTTGCCACGCTTATCGCCAATCCGTCAAATCCGGTACTCACACCGGCGCTCGGCGAAGCCGCCTGCTCGGCGGTGGCCGGTGCCGGGCTCTACTGGCTTGCCGACGGCATTGCCTGCGACATCGCACTCAAGGACGGGACGGACCCGGATCAAACGCTGGCGAAGCTGCGGGAGATGCTCGGCGCCGCGAAGGTGGATGCCGCCGTCCAGACCGCAGAAACGCGACGCAAGAAGATCCTCATTGCCGACATGGATTCGACCATGATCGGCCAGGAATGCATCGACGAACTGGCTGCCGAGGTGGGCCTCAAGGACAAGGTCTCGGCCATCACCGCCCGGGCGATGAACGGCGAGATCGATTTCGAGCCTGCGCTTCGCGAGCGGGTGGCGCTGCTTGCGGGGTTGCCCGAAAGCGTGATCGCCGAGGTGATCGCCAGCCGGATCACGCTGACGCCGGGCGGACTCGAACTGGTGGCGACGATGCGGGCACGAGGAGCCCACACCGCGCTGGTCTCCGGCGGATTTACCGCCTTCACATCGGTTATCGCGGACAAGATCGGATTTGACGAGAACCGGGCCAACATTCTCGAAAGCGAAGACGGCAAGCTCACCGGCAAGGTGCGGGAACCCATTCTCGGCAGACAGGCCAAGGTGGACGCGCTCGAAGAGATCGCCGGGCGCCTCGGCCTTTCCCCGGCAGAGGCGATTGCGGTGGGCGACGGCGCCAACGACCTCGGGATGCTGGGTCTTGCGGGGTCGGGCGTTGCGCTGCACGCAAAACCCTCGGTCGCCGCACAGGCCGACATCCGGATCGATCATGGCGACCTGACGGCACTGCTCTACCTGCAGGGCTATCGAAAGACCGATTTCGTGACCGCATGAAAATCGACACCGAAGTCCTTACAGACCGGTTGCGTATCCGGACATGGACGGACAGCGAAGCTGACCGTGCATTCTTTCATCGGGTCAATTCAGACCCGGTCATCATGCGGTTCTTTCCATGGCAGCTCGGCCGGGAAGAAGCTGACGAATGGTTTGACGAGATGATGGCCCATACTGCCGAGGTCGGGTTCGGCTGGGCCGTCGCGGAAAACCTTGAAACCGGCCACCCTGTGGGATTTACCGGCCTGGCGGGAACCAACGGAGCGAAGGCCGCGGGCGCCGATGTCGAAACCGGCTGGCGGTACATCCCGGAAGTCTGGGGCAAGGGCTATGCAAGCGAAGCGGCAAGAGCGCTGCTAAGCCATGGATTCAATGACCTCAAGCTCAAACGCATCGTGGCCTTTGCCGTTGGCGCAAATTCGGCCTCGATCGCGGTGATGCAGCGGATCGGCATGACCGCGCGCCCCGATCTCGACTTCGATCATCCGGCGGTTCCGGACACCCATCCGCACCTCAAGCGGCACGTGCTCTACGAAATGCTTGCCGGTGATGCCCGGCTCTGAGCCAGGTCTGACGACACGCCATCAAAAAAGGCGACCCGAAAGCCGCCTTTTCCGAATTTCAGGGCCTGATCGGCTAGTCCATACGGACCGTGACAAAGCGCAGTTCGCCGGTGCGGTTGGCGAGCATCAGAAGCGCGTTGCGGCGTCCGTCTTCGTTGAGTGCGGCGATGCGGGTCCGGACATCTTCCGGCGTGGAGACGACCTCCTGGGCGATCTCCACGATCACGTCGCCGGCTTCGATCCGCTTTTCGGCGGCGGCGGAGTCCGGATCGACCTCGGTGATGAGAACGCCTTCAACGCTGTCGGCGATGGCAAACTCTTGGCGGCCCTCGTCATCGAGTTCGGCAAGGCTCATGCCGAGGATTTCCGCGGATGCCGGAACATCGGACCCCTCGTCGTTCTCATCCGTCTGCGCGCTTGCCAGTTGCTCGCTGTCTTCCAGGCGGCCGAGGGTGACCTTGACGGTGACCCGCTCCTGATTCCGGATCACCACGACGTCAACGGCCTTGCCCACCGGGCTTTCGGCAACCACACGCGGCAGATCGCGCATGGTGTCGATGTCCTTGCCATCGAAGCTGACGATCACATCTCCGACCTCGATCGAGCCGTCGTCAACGGGGCCGCCGCGGATGATGCCCGCGACCAGCGCGCCCATGGCCTCGTCCATGCCGAGACTTTCGCCGATTTCGTCGGTCACCGGCTGAATGCGGACACCGAGCCAGCCGCGCCGGGTCTCGCCAAACTCGCGAAGCTGGTCGATGACGTTGACCGCAAGCTCCGTCGGAACGGCAAAGCCGATGCCGATCGAGCCGCCCGAAGGCGAGATGATGGCCGTGTTGATGCCGATGACCTCGCCGTTCATGTTGAACAGCGGGCCGCCGGAATTGCCGCGATTGATGGCGGCATCGGTCTGGATGAAGTTGTCGTAGGGACCGGCATTGATGTCGCGCCCCCGGGCCGAAATGATGCCCACGGTCACGGTGCCGCCAAGACCGAACGGATTGCCGATGGCCATCACCCAGTCACCGATCCGCATCTCGTTGGAATCGCCGAAGGGCACCTCGGTTAGTGTCCTGACCGGTTCCACCTTGAGGACCGCCAGATCCGTTTTCGGGTCCGCGCCGATCAGTTCGGCATCGAGCGTCGATCCGTCGGCAAAGTTGACCTCGATTTCGTCGGCGCCCTCGATGACATGGTTGTTGGTGACGATGATGCCCTCTTCGGCATTGATCACGAAACCGGACCCCAGCGACGACACCCTGCGGTTGCGCGGCGCCTGGTTCTCGCGCTCATTGAAGAACTCGTCGAAGAAATCCTGAAACGGAGATCCGTCGGGCGCACGCATTCGGGGGCGCGCCGAGCCGCTGCCGACACTCTGCGAGGTGGAAATGTTGACCACCGCATCGAGCAGGCCCTCGGCCAGATCCGCCACGGAGGCCGGCCCCGGATTCTCCTGGGCCCGGGCGGGTGTCATGGCGGGCGACGCCAGCATGATGGCCGCGGCAAACGCCATTCTTACCGGGCGAAAGCGGAATTTCCTCATCAGGGCGATCTCCTTGCTCAATGGTTCGTCGTTGTGTGATCCGTGACAGGCTGCAGGACAGCCGGGCTGATGCGGACCTCCGCAGCCGGAGGGCACAGCCTCGTTGCGGGGGCTTCCGAACTGCGCGCGCCCTCAGATCTCGTTCCAAACTAAGGCGCTATTCCGGCAGGTCCAGCGCCACGTTCAGGCAATCTGCGCACATTCGCGTGAAAGTCACAGAAGTTTTGTTACGTAGATCAGTCCGACCCCGATCGCGAGCGCGGCAACCCCGAACACCCGCAACTGGTCATCGCCGAGCTTCGGCAACTCTTCCGCCATCCTTCGAATGAACGAAGGGGCCAGCGCATAGGCCAGCCCCTCCACTACAAGTACCAGTCCGATTGCCAGGAACAAGGTGCTCAAGATGCGCCTCCGGTTACCGAGCGCATTCTATGGTCACTGTCACCGGCACTCGCCCGAACCCTCAGTTTCCGGTTTCCGCGGGCGCGGCCTCCGTGGCCGCAGGTGCGGCATCGGAGCCGGTGGACGCGGTTGCCGGGGCGGAAGCGGACGTCGCGGCCTGAGCCGCCGCCGCACCATTGCCGCCCCCGGCGCTGCCGAAGAACTTGAAGAACTCGGACGTCGGCGAGAGCACCATGGTCGTGCCGCTGTCCGAAAGCGCCTGGCTGTAGGCGTTCATCGAGCGATAGAACTCGAAGAATTCGGCATCGCGCGAAAACGCGTCGGCGTAGATCCGGTTGCGTTCACCGTCGCCCTCACCTCGGATGATTTCCGCGTCACGGGCCGCCTCGGAGACAATCTCCACGACCTGGCGGTCGGCGATGGCGCGAATACGCTGCGCCGCCTCGTTGCCTCGTGCACGGATCAGTTCGGCCTCGGCCAGACGCTCGGCCTTCATCCGTTCGAATGTCTGCTGCGAGACTTCCTGGGTCAGGTCGGTCCGCCGGATCCGCACGTCATCGATGCGCAGTCCGAGGGATTCGGCTTCAGGGCGCAGCTGATCGCGCACTTCGCGCATCATCGACGTCCGTTCTTCCGAAAGCGCAGCTTCAAAACCGCGCAGACCGTAGACGGTACGCAGGGCGGAGTTCAGACGGGTACGAAGCCGGGATTCGGCTGCCATCTGGTCGCCGGAGACGGTCTGACGGAAGCGTCTGGCGTCCGCGATCTTGTAGAGCACGAAGGCGTCGACTTCATAGA
This sequence comes from Hoeflea sp., assembly GCA_965233445.1. Classification (GTDB taxonomy): domain Bacteria; phylum Pseudomonadota; class Alphaproteobacteria; order Rhizobiales; family Rhizobiaceae; genus Hoeflea. The sequence goes on along the minus strand of OZ247491.1, from coordinate 1,954,215 downwards.
ACTTGCCGCCCGAGACCTGGACGCGGATGTCGTCGAGATCGAAGCGGAGAACCCGATCCTCGACATACTGGATGGAATCGGCGTCGATGAAGCCGAAGGGCAGCTTGAAGTAGAGACCCGGTTCGGTCTTCACCTCCTGGATTTCACCGAAGCGGACAACGATTGCCTGCTCGCGTTCGTTGACGACGAACACTGATGACCAGACGAGGAAGACGACGACGGCCAGAAGGCCGATGATAAGAGGAAGACGATTGGCCATCAGTTTGTGCCTCCTGCATTCTTCCGGATTTCAGGCAGAGGCAGATACGGCACAACTCCCGAGCCACCATCCTGCTCAATGATCACTTTCTCGGAGCCGCCGAGAACTCTCTCGAGCGTTTCGAGATAGAGACGCGAACGGGTGACCTCGGGGGCCCTTGCATACTCCTCGTAGACCGAGATGAAGCGGCTCGCCTCACCGGTCGCCTCGTTGACGACGCGATCCTTGTAGGCGGATGCCTCTTCACGGAGCTGCGCGGCTTCACCGCGCGCCTGGCCGAGTCTCTGGTTGGCGTACTGGTTGGATTCCTCGACGAAGCGGTCTTCGTCCTGCTCCGCGCGCTGGACCTCGTCAAAAGCATCGGCCACCTCACGCGGCGGCGCGGCATCCTCGATGGCGACCTGGTTGATGGCGATGCCTGCGGGAAACGCATCCATGCCGTTCTGGATGATGGTCTGCACTTCCGCGGCGATGGCTTCACGATTGTCGCGGAAAATGTCCTGAGCCGGCCTGCGGCCGACCACTTCACGCATGGCGCTTTCGGCCACCTGGCGAAGCGTGTCTTCGGGACGCGCCAGGTTGAACAGGAACGCTGCCGGGTCCTGGACCGAATAGAGCAGCTTGAACTCGACATCGACGATGTTCTGGTCGCCCGACAGCATCAGGCCGTCGATCGAACCGGTGCGCGAAGAGCCGCCGGTGCTCATTTCGCGCTCGACGATGGAGGCGAACTCGACCGTTTCAAACGGCCAGAAGATCATGTGAAGACCCGGCTGGGAAATCTCGTCCTTGGGCTTGCCGAAGCGCAACTCGACGCCGCGCTGGTCCGGCTGGACCGTGTAGATCGACTGGGTGAGCCAGACGCCGATCAGGCCGAGGGCCACGAGACCCACGATCAGCTTGCTGCTGCCGCCTCCCGGTCCGCCACCGCCGCCCGGCAGCACCTGTTTCAACCGGTCCTGGCCGCGCCGGATAAGCTCTTCGAGATCCGGGGGATTTCCGCCACCGCGCGGTGGCTGCGGGCCATTGCCCCAGGGGCCCTGATTGTTGCCGCCCCCGTTGTTGCCGCCGCCCCATGGGCCGCCGCCTCCTCCATTTTGATTGCTCCAGGGCATTAAGACCTCTTTCCCAATTGTGTTAAGGCATAAACGGAACCCGGTCCGCCGATGCGCATTGACCTCGTTATAGGTATGGTGTGTGCCGCTTTCAACGCGGCAATCCGTCTTGCGCCACCGATTAGGGGGTATTCGGGACGATTTATCGGCCGCGGCGACGCCAAACCGAGAAACATACGGAATGACTGTCGTTTTCGCCCTTCACGGGCTCGGACAGGGCCGTCCTCTCCCAAAGCCGCGAATCGATCTCCGGGAACACCGTGTCGCCGTCCATGTCCGCCGCCACCTCTGTGATATGCAGTTCATCGGCAATGGCCAACGCCTGGCGGTAGATCTCTCCGCCGCCGATCACCGAAACCTTTTTTGCGCCCGCTTCGGCGGCGCGCGCGAACGCATGTTCAATGGCCTCGTCGAGCGTTGCTGCAACTTCAACGCCCTCGGCCTCGAACCCGCTTCGAGAAACCACGATGTTGACACGGCCGGGCAAAGGCCGGCCGATCGACTGATAGGTCTTGCGCCCCATGATCACCGGAGCCCCGAGCGTGGCGGCCTTGAAGTGCTTCAGGTCCGATGGAAGTCGCCACGGCATGTCGCCATCGCGGCCGATCACGCCGTTGCGTGCGCGGGCGACGACAATCTGGACTTTCGGACGGTTCGGGCTGTCTGGATCTCGCACGATCACACCGCGATCGGGGCGGAAATCGCCGGATGCGGATCGTAGCCCTCGAGCGTGAAATCCTCGTAGGTGAAGCCAAACAGGTCGGTCACATCGGGATTGATGCGCATGACCGGAAGCGCGCGCGGTTCCCGAGAAAGCTGAAGATGCGCCTGGTCGAAATGGTTCCTGTAAAGATGCGCGTCGCCCAGCGTATGGACGAAATCCCCCGGCTTGAGGCCGGTCACCTGCGCCACCATCATGGTCAGCAGCGCGTAGGAGGCAATGTTGAAAGGCACGCCGAGGAAAATGTCGGCGGAGCGCTGGTAGAGCTGGCAGGAGAGCCTGCCGTCGGCGACGTAGAACTGGAACAGGCAGTGGCACGGCGGCAGCGCCATGTTGTCGACCTCGGCCGGGTTCCAGGCCGAGACGATGTGGCGGCGCGAGGACGGGTTGGTTTCGATCTGCCGGACCACACCCGCGATCTGGTCGATGGTGGTGCCATCGGGTGCGGGCCATGAGCGCCACTGTGCACCGTAGACCGGCCCGAGATCGCCGTTCTCGTCAGCCCACTCGTCCCAGATCGAAACGCCGTTGGCCTTCAGATAGGCAATGTTGGTGTCGCCTTTGAGGAACCACAGAAGTTCGTGAATGATCGATCTGAGATGCAGCTTCTTGGTGGTCAGTGCCGGAAAACCTGCTGCGAGGTCGAACCGCATCTGATGACCGAAGATCGAGCGCGTGCCGGTCCCGGTGCGGTCGTCGCGGTCGGAGCCCTGGTCGAGAACCAGACGGAGAAGGTCGTGATACTGCTGCATTGCCGCCATCGGATGATTCGAGGAACCGCGATCCTAGCGGAGTTGGGGAACCACTCAAACGTCGCAGGCCGGTTATCCCCTTCAACTCACGGCCGGAGTTGCCCGGGCAGAGCCATTCGCGGAACCGGTGCTTGTCCTGCCATTCCAGTTGCCGCTCGCGAGCGCAGCGCCCTGCGCTCAGGCCGGACCTCGGTCGAGCACCTCGACGGCCAGAATCGTCGGCAGATGCCGGACGACCTCGTCCCAGTTCTCACCCTCGTCGCGGCTGGCGAAGACCGACCCGCTGTTGGTGCCGAAATAGACCCCGGCCGGTTTTCTCCCGTCCCCCGCCATGGCCTGCCGCAACACGGTGAAATAGCAGCTTTGCTGCGGCAAGCCCTGCCTGAGGTCCTGCCAGCTTGTCCCGCGGTCGCGCGAACGCCAGACCGCCGCGGCAGCACCGGGCGGATAACGCCCCTTGCTGTCGCCGTTGAGCGGGATTGTCCATATCGTGTCCGGATCGTGCGGGTGCACCCGGATCGGAAAGCCGAAGGTCGAGGGCAGCCCCTCGGTGATGTCATCCCAGTTGCGGCCGCCATCGACCGAACGCCAGACGCCGTGGTGATTTTGCTGGTAGAGCAGATCGCCGCCTCCGGGCGCCCGCATCACATTGTGCACGCAATGCCCGATCTCCCCCTCCCGCGGCCCAGCCGGGTGGTCGTGGTGGGCGCAGGCGCCAATGTTGGAGAGGCGGTTGCGGCGTTCCCAGGTGACGCCACCATCCTCGGTGGCAAACACGCCTGCGGCCGAGATGCCGATCCAGAGCTTCTTCGCGTCGGAGGGATCGGAGACGATGATGTGCAGCACAAGTCCTGCGGCACCGGGGTTCCAGCTGCCGGCGGAAGGATGGTTCGTCAGCCCCTCGACACGCTCCCATGAGATCCCGCCATCGGTGCTGGCAAGCAGGCTTGCGGGCTTGGTGCCCGCATAAAGCGTGCCGTGGGCATAACCCAGCGACCAGATCTGCGAGAACATGTCGGCAAAGGGCAAGGCCTCGCCGGTCCAGTTGATCATGGCCGCGAAATCCGGATCGTTCTCGGCCCAATCGTCCATCTTGCCGCGTGTCAGCCGGGCGAGTTGCCAGGTCGCGCCGTGATCGGCGGAACGCCAGACGCCGGCACCATGGAAGTCACCGCCGCCGGCGGCCCAGAGTGTCCCCGTCGCCGCGTCGCCGATGATGTGGTTGATGGGCCAGCCTTCGCAGAACGGTCCGCTGACGGTCCAATCGTCGCGGCCCTCGCTGCCTGAAATCAGAAAGGCACCCTTCGTGGTGCCGACAAGAATGGTGATACCCCCGGCCGCCATCGCAACCACCCTCCCCCAAACCGCCGGCGAGAATACCACCGACCTCCCCCCTTGCCTAGCAAGGCGGAGCGAGCCCCGCCGCGGGCCATCCGATGCGGTGCGAAAGGCGTGCGGGAGCGTCCTTGCCTGATGCAGGCCGGTTGTCACGCACGCAAGGTCATGACGAGCGCGACAGGCATCTCAAGCACGAAACCCCGCCACGGCAGGCTTGCCGGGACGGGGTTTCAAACTTGCCTGGTTCGGGGATCAGAGGTCGCCGAGCTTGCCCAGTTCCTTGGCGACAAGATAGTAGAATGTCACGCGCGCCTTCGAGCGATCGTCCTTCATCATCTCGCAGACCTTGGCGACCGCGTCGTCGGCGGCCGGGCCGGTCACGCCAAGCTTCTTCCCGCACCATTTTTCGGAAACGCGCGCAAGTTCCGAGGGATCGGAGCAAGACACGAGAGACGCGTCGCGGCTTCTGAGTGCAATGCCAAGATGTTTGACAATCTTGCCAATGGTTTCCTCGGATGCGCCTGCATCGTACTTCTTCACATCGGCCGCATAGTCAGTCATGTCTCATCCCCTTTGTAGACCGTTCGCCATCCCGGCAGCATTGAACTGTCGAAATGCAATGAATGCATGTTTCGCAATCGCGCCGTCACTGTCAATAGTCCGTCCCGGTCACGGGCCTTTTCAAACCCCATGCGGGTCCCTATATAAGGGGTGCTGCTTACGCAGCTATGACAATAAACGAGCGATGCAATAAACCATTCGGACCCGGGGGCGGTACCCGGCGCCTCCACCATGATCCGGCCTTCGGGCCCGGCGAAATGCCAATCGGCCGCGGCCGGATGATGATGGGGGCGAAACAGGATCGACGAGGGTGTAAAGATCGACTTTTTGTCCGGCATTGTACCACCGTTATCGGGCTAAACTAGTAGTTGCAAACGACAACTATGCGGAAGCTCGTCTCGCTGCCTAATGGCGGTGTGACACTTCAAATCAAGTCCTAGGGGGTCGCACTCCTAGGCGGGGTTCGGAGGTACCTGGCAACAGAAACCTCCACTTTCCATTCCTCACTCTCTGGCCAGATGCCAGCATCTCCGGCCTTCCGGAAACTCCGGTTTGGGCTTATACAGGGTGAGCGTTGAGAGCCGACTCGACGCCGGGAAGCTGCCGGCGGTCCACAGCGTTGCAGGCGATGCGGTGTTGACGCTCCGGAACAAAGAGTGCCAGACACAAGGTCCGCGGTGCGGAACAGGACGCAAGGCGGACCCGACCACACTGAACCCCGTCAGGGGCATATTTGACAGGAAAGAACGCGCTGATGCCGCAAGACCATATTCGATACGACATTCTTGCCCAAGACGCGCTGCGCGGCGTCATCCGCAAGGTCCTGTCCGAGGTCGCGGCGACCGGGTATCTGCCCGGCGACCATCATTTCTTCATCACCTTCTTGACCGAGGCTCCCGGCGTCCGGATTTCGACGCAACTCAAGGAGCGGTATCCCGAACAGATGACCATCGTGGTCCAGCACCAGTTCTGGGACCTCAAGGTCACCGAATCGCTGTTCGAGATCGGGCTTTCATTCTCCGACAAGCCGGAAAAGCTCGTCGTGCCATTTTCGGCGATCCGCGGCTTCTACGATCCGTCGGTCAATTTCGAACTGGAATTCGACACCGTTCTCGAGGATGCGGCCAATGACGGCAGCGACCACGAGGATGACGAACGCTCGGAGCTGGCAAACACCATCGAGCGCATGGTCGACCCAGCCGCAAAGGACGAAAGCGCCGACATGCCGGAAGCCGGCGAAGACGAGGATGCCGAGAAAAAATCCGGCGCGGACGTCGTCTCGCTGGACTCCTTCCGCAAGAAGAACTGAGGAACCGGTGGCGTGAGCGGCGACGTGGTCAACCTGCGCATGGCGCGCAAGCGCCGCGACCGCGCCGAGAAGGAATCCACGGCCGAGCGCAACCGCTTCGAGCACGGGCGAAGCAAGGCCGAGCGCGACCTGGCGCGGGCGAGGAACGAAAAATCATCCCGCGACCATGACGCCTCGCGGCGAGAGCCGGACGGCAACGGCGAGACATAGCCGTGCGGGAGCCTTCCGAGCCCGAGACAATGCGAAAGCATTCCGTCAGCATTCACGGACACCGAACCAGCATCACCCTCGAGAACGCCTTCATGGACGCACTCCGGCAAATGGCCAGAGAGCGCGGGATTGCCGTTGCTGCGATGATCGCCGAGATCGACGGGGCACAGACCACGCCGGGCAACCTATCCTCGGCCATTCGCGTGGCGGTGCTCGACTGGGCGCTCACGGCGGAGAGAAGGCGTCCCGACAATCCAGAGGGCTAAGACAACCAGGATCCGCCGCGACAATCCCGTCTTGGCGGGTTTCAATTGCGCGGCTGTTCGGCAAGACGCCTATCCCCCCGGAGCGATCAGGCTTCGAATCGGATCATCGACGCCGGGTAGGTCATCGAACCGCAGGCGCGGCAGGCCGCCGGTCGAGGGCTCGTCGGCCAGGGCTGACGGCGGGTCCGCCGGTGCGGGAAGCGGCCGGCGCTCGATTGCGTTGCCGTCATCCGCTTCCGCGTTGTCCTGCTGCTGGCGAGCACGTTCGCGCGCCGCCTCCTCTTGTGCCCGCGCGGCCGCCTGTGCCGCAGCTTCCGCTTCACGGGCGCGGCGGGCTTCCGCCGCCTGGCGCTCGGTCTCAAGCGCAGCCTCGCGGGCAGCTTCTTCCGCGGCCTGGCGTTCGGCCTCCTCTCGGGCCTGCCGCGCTGCCTCTTCTTCGATCCGTCTCTGAGCTTCCCGTTCGGCTTCGCGCGCCGCCTCCTCCGCCGCCCGGCGTTCTGCCTCCTCGGCGGCGCGGCGCGCCTCTTCCTCAGCCGCCAGTCGCGCGGCTTCGCGCTCTTCCCGGCGCTGGCGCAACAGCGCGATTTCGCGGCGCAACCGCTGCTTCTCGACGACGCCTGCCTGAAGCAGTTCGACCTTCCGGCGCTCGCGCTCGAAGGCGCGCATCGAAAGGTAGTTGCTCATCTGAACGGCGTTGATCGAAAAGTCCGGATCGACCAGAAGCCCGTTGATCCCCAGCACCACGGAAGGATCTCCGCCGGCGACCGCCTCGACACCGGCCTCGAAACCCAGACGCCAGTCCGACTGCACGGTCAGGCCGACAAGATCCGCGCGCGCGTCACCCGAGAGCGTCGCATCGCCGTCAACGATCTCGGCGCTTGAAAAGCGCATGACGCCGCCTGTCAGGGTGAAGGGCATCGAGAGGCTGGCAGCCCGGATTTCACCGCCGGTCATGAAGTTCGCCACCAAGGCGCTGACCGTTCCCGCCTCGATCTCGAAATCCTCCCGATCGGCGGCACCGAGAATGCGCGGAAACGCCCCGGCATCGACCCCGCGGACAAGAAGGTCGCGCGCGACGAATTCGCCGCCACCGGCAAGCGAGCCGACGAGGTCGCGCATCGAGCCTCCGGTGCCTTCGAGATTGACGGTCGCATCGAGCCTGCCCGACAGCGCCTGCGTTCCGCGGACCGCGCGATCGAGCCGGCCTAGATCCGCGTCCTTTACGGAGATGCCGCCAAGAAGAAACACCGAGCCGGCCGAATTGGTCAGCGTCATGTCGCCGCCGATGCGTCCGCCGAACCACGTGCCGTCCACCTCCGACAGCGCCAGCGCACCGTCGCCGGTGGACAGCTCGGCGCTGAAATCATCGGCGAAACCGCCGCGACCCAGATCGATGCGCGCTGCCTCAAGACTGATCTGCATCTCGGGAACGGCGGTCTGCAGCGGCAGGAACGGCGCCGAACTCCAGGTTCCGCCATCCGACCCGGCAAGATCCGCACTGAGCGACGGGCCGAGCACAAGCTCGGAAAGCCAGCCCAAGTCGACGCTGTCGACCCGCAGGCTGCCCTCGCCGGCAATCGGTTCGGCGGCGCGCTCAAAACTCAACTCGCCCGAGAATCCGTTTCCGGCAGCCTGACCTTCAATATCCGACAGCATGGCGGTCGCATCGTTGAGGGCCAGCGTTGCCGTCATCGAAAGATCGGATCCCATCCCGCTGCGGGGAAGCGGCAACCCGTAGAGAATGGCAAAGGTTTCGACGTCAGCGGTCTCGACGGAGACCTCGAAAAGACCCGTTGCCGGCGCATCCGCAAGGACCGCTCCTGCACCCCGCGCGGCAAGAGAAACTCCCGGCGCGGTCAGCTTTGCGTCGATCTCCATGTCGGCATCGCCGGGTCCGGCAGCAGCCGCGACCGTGAGTGTGGCCGGACCGTCGCCCTCCAGCGGCACCACCGCGAAACCTGCCTGCTCGAGCAGCCGGTAGAGTTCGGGATTGCGGACCTCCAGCGCGATGTCCCGGGCGCCGGGCGCGTCGGGTATCCACCCCGTCCCGCTGGCCGTGAGCGAGAGATCTCCGCCCCCGGCGCTGCCCTCGACGCTGAGCGCGGGGCCAGATGCGGGATCGAGATCAAGCGTGACATCCGCCGCAAGCCCGTCAAAGGCAAAGCTGTTGGACCCGAGCCGCTGCACCATCGCATGGCCATTGCTGAGGCGGTCGGCGAGCCCGAACAGACCCGCGGCGCTCTCGGCCTCGATGCGGCCTTGAATGCGGCCTGCGGGCAGTGCGTCATTCTGTGTCAGCACCGCCGAGAACGATCCCGAAGCTCCGGCAAGGTCCTCGAAGGTGATCCGCTCGAGGGTGAGTTCGCCGTTGCGCCAGAGAAGCGATGCATCGACTCCCGCGGCGCTGTACTCGCCCATCAGCAGCGTCTCCGCCTCGATCCTCGCCGCAACATTGTAGGCGCCGAGCAGCCCGTCTTCCCGCTGACCGGCGCCGGCGAGCAGCGCCAGCGCGCGGACCGCATCGACGTCGAAACTGTCGCCGGCCAGTTCGACGGACAGCGAAGGCCGGCCCTCGGGCGGCAACTGCTGCTCGACCCGGCCCTTGAGCCTCGCCGTCCCGACCACGACTTCGAGCGCCTCGAAGCGCTGCAGATCGGAAGACAGGCTGACATTGGCTGAAAATCCGGCTGCGGCCATGCGCCGGATCACCGGATCAACCTCTCCGGACAGCCAGTTGGCAAGCCCGGACGGCTGGTTGGAGGCCACGGTGAGTTCGCCGTCGAAGCTCGCATTGACGCCCGAGACCAGGCGGCCTCTGGCCTCGACGACCGTCCGGCCCGGCAGGTTGGAGGAAAAACTGTCGATCTGCCACGCATCGCCATCGGGGCGGGCGCGAAGCGAGATTTCACGCAGGGTGGTGTCGCCGGCCACGATCGCAGGAAGGTTGAGTTCCACCCGTCCGGGCAGCGGCGGCGGCGGAAGGCGGTCGATCAGCGCATTGAGGACTGCGAGCCGGTCCTTCAGCGGAACCGGCGCGGCATCCGTTGCCGCAGTCCCGGAGCCGTCCGGGGCCCCATCCTGACTGCCGTCGAGGCGGTCCATGTTGATCTGCTGGCCATCGGCGATCAGCAGGAATTCCGGTTCGGGGCCGGTGTCGATCGTCGCCTGTCCGGTGACGATGTAGGGATCGTCGGCCAGGCCGATCTCCGCGCGCCACTCCTCTATTTCGAGGCTCTCGTTGGTGGCGGCAAAATCCCCCTTTGCGACGACCACGGGCCGTTCCGGTCTTGCGCTGACGCCATTCCCGGACGACAGGGCGGTAAAGGTGAACAGCCCGTCGTAAAGCGGCTTGGAGTCGGTGACGCGCGCCTCGCCCTCGGTTTCGAGCAGGACCGGGTACCCGTCCGGCGCCACGCGCACCCGCATCCGGATCGAACCGTCGTCGCGGGCGACACCGGTGTTGATGGAAATTCCGCCGCGCTCACCGGCCAGGGAAGCCTCGGCATCGATCACCCACGGCCCGGACAGAGATCCGGCCGACACCAGCGCGTCGATGTCGCTTATCCGGTGGATGCGGCCATTCTGCTCGTCGATGATGGTGATGTTGGCATCGTTGATTGCAATGTTTTCAAGCACCACGGTCTCGCCGGGGGTGGTCGGCTTGCGGTTGAGCGCCCAGTCGAGGCTTCCGTCCTCCAGGATCCGCACCACCGCGTCGGGCTCCTCGACCCGCATGTCGAAAATCAGGATCTCGCCGCGCAGGAAGGGCGCGAGTTCCGCATCCATGGAGAAGCGGCTCACCGTCATCGCCGGCTGTCCGGCATCGCCGACCGTCACATCGGAAAATGTCACCGACGGAAACGGCAGAAGCCGGGCATCAGCCTCGCCGCGCACCTTCACCTGCTGGCCGACGATCCGGCTGGCCTCGGCCTCGAATGCGGTTCTGTAGCTCGACCAGTCGATGAAATAGGGAGCGATCAGCGCCGAAAACAGCACCAGCACCAACAGGCTGCCAAAGATGACAAATACGCGGAGCAGTTTTGTTCCTCCTGTTACCGGCTCGCCTGACAGGGCTTCCGTGACGGACCGTCTTCACATTGGCGGATTCCGCTTTGGCGAAGCTTGCGCCTGCCACGGCCACAACCAGACCGATCGCCCGACATGTACCGGATGGGGGGCTACGGGTCGAATGAAAACACCTTGCCCGGGTTCATGATGTTGTCGGGATCGAGCGCGCGCTTGATCTGACGCATCATGCTGACGCCCTCTCCCATTTCCAGTGAAAGATAGGGCCGCTTGCCCTGGCCGATGCCGTGCTCGCCGGTGCAGGTGCCGTCCATCGCGAGCGCGCGCGAATTGAGCCGGTCGACAAAGGCTTCAGCCGCTTCGATCTCTGCAGGATTGTCGGTGTCCATCAGCACCAGGACGTGAAAATTGCCGTCCCCGGCATGACCGACAATCGGTGCGATCAGCCCGCTGGCGGCGATGTCCGCCTGGGTCTCGGCCACGCAATCGGCAAGCCGTGAAATCGGCACGCAGACATCGGTGGACACACCCTTGGCGCCCGGTCGCAATTGCAGCGCTGCCCAGTAGGCGTTGTGACGGGCCTTCCACAATTCGGTGCGCCTTTCGGCATCCTTGGTCCACTGAAACTCGCCGCCGCCGCAGTCCGCCGCAATCTCGGCAAAGATGTCGGCCTGTTCGGCCACGCCCGCGTCGGTGCCGTGGAATTCCAGAAACAGGGCCGGGCTTTCGGGATAGGAGAGCTTCGAATAGGCGTTGCAGGCCTTCATCTGCAGCGCGTCCAAGAGTTCGATCCGGGCCACGGGGATGCCCATCTGGATCGTCATGATGACGGCGTTGCAGGCCGCCTCCACCGTCGGGAACGGGCAGACACCGCCCGATATTGCCTGCGGAATGCCCTGCAGCCGCAGCGTGATCGAGGTCAGCACGCCGAGCGTGCCCTCGGAGCCCACGAACAGGCGGGTCAGGTCATAGCCGGCCGAAGACTTCCGCGCCCGGCGCGCGGTGCGGATCTCCTCGCCGGACGGGGTGACCACCGTCACCGCAATGACATTGTCGCGCATGGTGCCGTAGCGGACCGCATTGGTGCCCGAAGCCCGGGTCGCGGTCATGCCGCCGATCGAGGCGTTGGCGCCGGGATCGATCGGGAAGAAAAGCCCGGTGTCCCGCAGGTCGGAATTGAGCTGTTCGCGGGTCACGCCCGGCTGGACCGTGCAGTCGAGATCCTCGGCATTGACCTCGAGCACCCGGTTCATGCGCGCCATGTCGATGGAGATGCCGCCGTGGGGCGCATTGACCTGGCCTTCCAGCGACGTTCCGGTTCCGAAGGGGATGATCGGCACCTTGTGGTCGGCACAGGCGCGGACGATGGTCCTGATCTCCTCGGCCGATTCAGGGAAGACCACCGCATCGGGCAATTGCGCCGGAATATAGGTCGTGGTGTGGGCATGCTGGCCGCGCAGCGCCTCGCCGGTCTGTAGCCGGTCGCCGAAGCGCTGCTGCAGCACCCCGACAACGGTCGCGATCCCCGCCTCGTTGCGAAAGCCCGCCACCACATTGCTCAACGCCATCAATCCTGCTCCCTCGAATCCCTGCGGCATTTACCGCGTTCACAGCCAAGTGCTTGCTGCTACAGTGTGATCAGGTAATGTGCAAACTGCAGCGCACTTGTCCAGTGCAAGCTGCACCGCGCGCCCGGTCGCGCCTGCACTGCCGAGGGAGGAACCATGTCGTTTGATGCTCCGGTGACAGCGCCACCGCGCTTGCTGGATCCAGCCTGGCTCGATTACAACGGCCACCTCAACATGGCCTATTACAATGTGCTCTTCGACAATGCAGTCGACCACGCCTTTGCGCTGATCGGCTGCGGTCCGGACTACCGCGCCAAGCGTGACATGAGCTTCTTCACCGCCGAGGCGCATGTGTGCTACGTGCGCGAACTCCAGCCCGACGCCAAGGTGCGCGCAAGCGTGCAGATCATCGACCATGACCAAAAGCGGCTTCACCTCTACCAGGAAATCCGGCATGTGGATGGCTGGCTGTCGGCGACGTCGGAGACCCTGCTTCTGCATGTCGACATGCGCGGCCCGCGCGTCGCGCCGATGCCCGACGACATCCTCGAACAGGTCGCCCAAATGGCCCAGACCCATTCCGCCCTTCCGCGCCCTGAGCGTGCAGGCCGATCGATCGGGATTTCGCGCAAGCCAAAAGGCGGGACGGTCTGAATGATCGAAATTCTTCTCGCCACGCCGGCCCGCATCCGGCAGTGGATGACCCCCAACATCAGAGCCTATCTCGAAGGCCGGCAGCCGATGATCTGGTCGTTGTCGCTGGTGATCGGGCTGTCGGTGGCGATGGCGGCAATCGGCTTCCGCATGCTGATCGGCTTCGTGCAACTCTACTGGCTGGGCGACACCACCGAACAGGTCCTGACGCTTTCGCGCAGCACGCCCTGGTACATGATCCTGGCCGGACCGGTGATCGGCGGCATCGTGGTCGGCATCGTTATCAGCCGGTTCCTGCCGTCACGGCGAACCGGCGGGGTGGCAGACGTGATCGAGGCGCGGGCGCTCGCCGGACGGCGGCTCTCGCTGCGCGAAGGCCTCGTCAGCGCCTTCGCCACGGCCTTTTCGCTCGGGTCGGGCGCAAGCGCGGGACGTGAAGGACCGGTCATCCATCTGGGGGCCACGCTTGCCAGCGCCATCGGCGAACGCATGTCCCTGCCCGACTGGTCGCGCCGTACCCTTCTGGCAGCCGGCGTCGCCTCGGCGATCTCGGCCAGCTTCAACGCGCCGATCGCCGGCGTGCTGTTCGCCCATGAGGTGATCCTCGGCCACTACGCCATGCGGGCCTTCGTGCCGATCGTCATCTCTTCTGCCGCCGGCGCGATCCTGTCGCGCGCCTGGTTCGGGGATGCGGCCGCCTTCATCGTGCCCGTCTACCAGATCACATCCTATTTCGAGTTTCCGGCCTTCGCGCTTCTGGGCGTGATCTGCGCCTTTGTGGCCGTGGCGTTTCAGTTCGCGCTGTTTGCGGCGGATTACATCGCCCGCCGTGCGCCGGTGCCGGTCTGGGCACTGCCGATCATCGGCGGGGTGATGGTGGGACTTCTGGGCATCGCATTCCCGCACATATTGGGCGTCGGCTACGAGACCACGGACCTGGCGCTCTGGGGGCAATTGCCGCTTGTGCTGATGCTCACGCTGATCGTTCTGAAAGCGCTCGCGACCTCGATCACGCTTGCGGCCCGGTTCGGCGGCGGCATCTTCTCGCCATCGCTCTATCTCGGCGCCATGACCGGGGGCGCATTCGGCATCATCGCGGCATCGGCCTTTCCCGATCTCGCCTCGAGCCAGGCGCTCTATTCGATCCTCGGCATGGGGGCGGTGGCGGGGGCGGTGCTCGGCGCGCCGATCTCGACCACGGTGATCGTGTTCGAGCTGACCGGCGGCTATGCGCTGTCGATCGCGCTGCTGCTGACAGTCGCCATCGCCCACGGCATCACCCAGGCGCTGCACGGCCACTCCTATTTTCAGTGGCAGCTCGAAATGCGCGGACTGTTCGTGCAGGACGGGCCGCACCGGGCGGTGCTCCGCAACGTGCGCGTGATGGACTTCATGACCCTGCCGGAGGATGACGCGGAGCCCGAATATTACGACACCGAAAGCGGAACGCCGACACTGAAGCTCACCGACACGCTCGAAACAGCGCTCAGAACCTTCGATGCGGGCGGCCATACCCGTCTGCCGGTGGTGACGGAAGGCGAGGACGAGGGACGCATCATCGGCTGGGCCGAACAGGCCAAGGCCGTGACCCACTTCAACCGGCGCCTGATCGCGGCAAGCGAGGAAGAACACCGCTGAAACAGGCCAGGTTCGCTACCGTGGTCTGTACGCCGCAGAGGAATCAATCCACAACCACACAACTGGCTTGGTGCGCGGCAAACGTCGTGCACAAAACGGCCGATCATTTATGGCGAAGACGGTGAGACAACCGGTTCGCGGCCCAAGAGGAGACTTCAAATGCAGGCAATGGCACCGGCGCTGGCGACAGTGGGACTTTATGTGGCGCTCAACATCCTGATCCTGACCTGGCTCTCGTTCGAGACCGGACGGCTGCGCGGGAAGCACAAGGTCTCGATCGGCGATGGCGGCGTGAAGCATCTCGCCCGGATCATGCGCGGCCATGCCAACGCGGTCGAAAACATGCCGATGTTCTTCATCCTGCTTGCGATCTCGGCGCTTCTCGGCATGCCGCTCATCGCGGCGCACGTGTTCGGCGCGGCCTTCACCATCGGCCGTGCGCTTCACGCCTGGCACTTCATTCAGGAGGATGCGCCGGGATGGCAGCGCGCCGGCGGCTTCGGCCTGTCGTTCCTTGCCCAGGTGGTCCTGGTCGTTGCGGCGCTCGTCCACAGCTTCTGGATGCTGGCGACCTGAAGGCCGCCGGCCCCTGAAAGGTGGAGTCCCGTTATCCGGCCATCCGGTCCTTGAGGATCAGGGCCGGCATGGTGTCGGTGGCTTCGGCGAGGAAGTAGCGGTCACGGCCGCTGTGCTTGGCGTGGTAGAGCGCGGAATCGGCCAGCTTGATGGTCTTTTCGAGCGTGTTCTCGTCGCGATGGAGCGCGCAGCCGATGCTGACGGTCAACCCCAGTTCCTTGCCCGCGATCACCCTGCCTTCCTCCCGCATCAGCTTGCACAGGTTTTCCGCCGCCGCCACCGCCTGAGTGTCGCTTGCGCCCGGCAGGAAGACGCCGAATTCCTCGCCGCCCAGCCTGCCGATCAGTGCGTCGGTGGTCAGCGCCTTGCGCAGCACTTCCGCAATTCTCTTGAGCGCTTCGTCGCCGATGTCATGGCCATGGGTGTCGTTGATCGCCTTGAAGTGGTCGGCGTCGATCATCAAAAAGGCGCCGCCCGCCGACAGCGCATCACGGGTCTTGCCGAGAAGATAGGCGCGGGTCAGCACGCCGGTCAGCGTATCGTAGCGAACGTAGTGATCGACCTTGTCGATGGTCAGCGTCTGGATGCGAAACAGGTTGAGCACGATAAACGCTATCGGCGGCGTGATGAACAACGGGATGAGCGTTGCCGGAATGGACGCGATTGCAAAGAAACGCAGGTAACGCTCGCCGTAATGAAAGAACGGCAGAGCGAATGTCGCAACCGGGATCAGCACCGCGAAGACGGTGACCACCGCCATCAGCTTGTACACCTGGCGCATGGTGCGGATTTCGAAGATTTTCTCAATACGCATGGTTTGAGCGGGTCCGCTTTGGGTTGGATGCAAGTTTCACAGACATTAACGGCCAATCCCTAAGTTTTGATAAAACTGCTTTCCCGGGAAACAACTTGACGGCGCAAGCAGAACGAGAAACCGCCGGCAGTTTCCTGCCGGCGGTTTTCAGTGTGGATGGACGTGGTTGTCTAAAGGACGCTTCAGCCGCGTAGGCGCATCAGTTCCGCGCCATTGGCCGCCTTGAAGATCAGCGTACGACCCTCGCGCAGCACCGAGCGGCTTTCGCTCAAGGCCCGGCTGACGCCCCGTTCGGCCTCCATCACGCCCTGGCCGTGGCAGAACATCTTGGTGCCGATCACGCCGCCATCTGCGCGGACCTGGCCGTTGCGGACCCGGATTCTGACGGACATGCCGTTGCAGCCGACACTGGCCTGCACATCGCCGCCACGGCTGAGCGACAGCGAGGACTGACGCGTGAGATCCCTCCCGAGCTGCACCAGAAAGCCGTTCTCGGCAGCAACATGGGTGATCCGGTAGGTGCCGGCAATGTCGCCGAGATTGACGCCGTCGCTTCCGGCATTGCCGGTGTTGCCATTGATCAGGTCCTGAATGCTGACGATCCGGAAGGTCTCCCATCCGCGGGCATGGGGGGAGACGGCCGCAAGACGCGACCCCGATCCGACGCCGGCACGGACATATCTGCCGTTCTGGGCCGAGCGCAGCGCCACCGCGCCGCCGCGCAGCCGCTCGACCTCGAAGGTTTCCCAGCCGCGAATGTGCGGGCTGCCGGGGGCAAGAAACGCGCCCTTGCCGACTCCGGCGCGCAGATAGGTCCCGGTCCTGAGATCGCGGAAGGCCATGCGATTGCCTTCAAGCCGCACCGTGTCGAACATGCTCGCGCGGCGCGCATTCGGCGCGGTGGCGGCAAGCCTGCCGTCCACGACAGTCACATACTTGCCCGAATGCGCGGACTGAAGAACAACTTCCTCGGCCTTGGCAACGGCCTGGGAAGCGAAAAGAATGCCGAAGGCAACGAGGCTGCGGATAAGCGTTTTCATCGGTAGATCCCCTGATTGGCTTTTGAACGATAGCATTCATTTGCCTGAAATCGATTGAACGGAGGTTGAAGGGGACATTCAGGGAGTGTTCATGTTGGGAGGATCGACGGCAGGACCGCTTTGGTTACGCGTCAGTACCGGTCCGGTACGGCCTCTTCTGCGAGGATCAGTTACAAGCATCACGCAGGGCGTCGAGGGCGGCGGACGAGCCCTTCAAGGTAAAACCAAGCTCATGTTCCAACGAACCGCCATGTGCCAGTGTGACATTGCGGCCCCGCGCCAAGGCCCCGATCAGGTGTGAGTTGAGGGGCAGCGTATCTTCCGCGACAAGCATCCGCTCCTCCTCGCTGATACTGACTGGAATATCGATCTCGTAGGCACCGACAATGAAGGTGGGCACGATGCCGTAGTCGCTCTGGTCCCATTCGCGTGTTGAGGCGTGGATCCGGTCACCGTCGAACAGCCACCAACCAGCATAGCGCATACGCAAGGCACCTGCTTCGCAGGTGAAGGAGAGCATGCTGTCATCCCATCCCCCCACAGCCGCGACGGGCACGGGGTCTGTATGGAATGACCATCGCCCATCCGTAACAGGAACTGCCGCCGCGCTGCCATCGGCCGCGCTTTCTGCCTGTCCGTCCAGCCGTCCGCGCGTTGTGCCGTTGCGCGTCGCGACCTTGTAGGAAGTATCCCCCGGCCGGTCGAAAATGATCTCGTAGGCATAGGTTTCCAGAGCCTTCTCGAAGCTTCCACCCGGCCCTTGAACCCAAATCCGGTGTACGCAACCCGCCGTGCCGCACCACATCATCTGGCTGCCATCGCACATCAGGCGCTGGGTATTGACCAGATAGTCGGGAAGCTCGTCACCATTTGCATCGACTTCCGAAAGATACCCATCGAGAAACTCGATGTCGGTGCAACTGGAGGACATTTCAGCCCGTTCGAGCTCCAGAACCTGATCGGAAGCAAACGCTACGGGTGTGCCAAGCAGGCTGAAACCCGAAAGAGCTGCAAACAAGGATTTCAATGAAACGAGATGCATGACGGCTCCACCTTCAATCAAGGGTGGCAGCCAGATTGCGGCAACAATACAACTGATTCAAGCCCAGGCTGCGGACCGTACTACTACGGCCTGCTGCACACCTCGTCCCGCCCTCACCCCACTCTTTCCACAAACCCGTCCAGCACCCGCTTCTGCCCTGCCTTGTCGAAATCGATGGTGAGCTTGTTGCCGTCGATCGACGCAACATTGCCGTTGCCGAATTTCAGGTGGAAGACGCGGTCGCCGATGGAGTAGGCCGACGTGGTTCCGGTGGATTTGGCGACGAGTTCGCCTTCGATGGTCGCGCCGCGGGGGCCGGACTCACCGTACGCGATGCGTTCGACGGCGTGGCCCGAGCGGGTGCCCCAGTTGTCTCTTGCGGCGTCGGTCTTGTTGGCCTGGGCGCGCTTCCAGCCGGGGGTGTTGTAGTTGCCGGAAAACGGCTCGGCCTTGTCGAAGCGCGAGGCGCCGTAGGGGCCGCCGGAATGGCCGGATGCACCGAAGCGCCCGCCCCTGCCGTAGCCGCCGTAACCCGTGTCCATCTCCGCCACCTCGACATGGGCTTCGGGCAGTTCATCCAAAAACCGCGAGGGCAGCGTCGACTGCCACAGCCCGTGGATGCGGCGGTTGGAGACGAACCAGATGTGGCAATGGCGCTTGGCGCGGGTCAAGCCCACATAGGCAAGCCGGCGCTCTTCCTCGAGGCCGGACCGGCCGCCCTCGTCGAGCGCGCGCTGATGCGGGAACAGGCCCTCTTCCCAGCCGGGCAGGAACACGGTTTCAAATTCCAGCCCCTTGGCCGAGTGCAGCGTCATGATCGAGACGGCGTCGAGATCGGGGTTGTTGTCGGTGTCCATCACCAGCGCCACGTGCTCGAGGAAGGCGCGGAGCGATTCAAAGCCGGAAATGGTCTCGATCAGCTCTTTCAAGTTTTCGAGCCGCGTCGGCGCATCTGCCGAACGGTCGTTCTGCCACATCTCGGTGTAGCCGGATTCCTCCAGAATGGTCTCGGCCAGTTCGTGCCCTGGCGTGGTTTCGAGCAGCGCCTGCCAGCGGGTGAACATCTCGACCACGTCGGTGAGCGACTTGCGCGGCCGCGCCTTCAACTCGTCGGTCAGCACCAGTTCGCGTGCTGCGGCCAGCATGGGGATGCCCCGGCCGCGAGCCACATCATGCACCTGCCGCACCGCCGCCTCGCCCAGGCCCCGCTTCGGCACATTGACGATGCGCTCGAAGGCGAGATCGTCGGCCGGCTGGCAGACCACGCGGAAAAAGGCCATGGCGTCGCGGATTTCCTGCCGCTCGTAAAAGCGCGGACCGCCGATGACACGATAGTTCAGCCCCAGCGTGACGAAGCGTTCCTCGAACTCGCGCATCTGGAACGAGGCGCGCACCAGGATCGCCATGTCGTTCAATGCCCGGCCCTTGATCTGCGCCTGCTCGATCTCCTCGCCGATGGCGCGGGCTTCCTCTTCCGAATCCCAGGCGGCATGGACCATCACCCGCTCGTGCTCGGGATCGGACTGCTCGGTGAACAGCGTCTTGCCGAGCCGGCCCTCATTGTGGGCGATCAGGTGGCCGGCAGCGCCCAGAATGTGCTCGGTCGAGCGGTAGTTGCGCTCGAGCCTTATGACCTTGGCGCCCGGAAAATCCTTCTCGAAGCGCAGGATGTTTTCCACCTCCGCGCCGCGCCAGCCATAGATCGACTGGTCGTCATCGCCGACGCAGCAGATGTTGGGGCGCTCGGGCGCGGGCCGCTGCGCGAGCAGCCTGAGCCACATGTATTGCGCGGTGTTGGTGTCCTGGTACTCGTCGACCAGGATGAAGCGGAATTTCTGCTGGTATTCCTTCAGCACATCCGGGTTGGCGCGGAACATGCGGATCGGCAGACAAAGCAGATCGCCGAAATCGACCGCGTTCAGCGTTTGAAGGCGCTCCTGATAGGCGGTGTAGAGCGCCCTGCCCTTGCCGTTGGCAAAGGCGCGGCTGTCGCCCTCGGGGATTTCGGTCGGCCCCAGCCCCTTGTTCTTCCAGCCGTCGATCATCTGCGCGAACTGGCGCGCCGGCCAGCGCTTGTCGTCGATTCCTTCCGCCTGGATCAGCTGCTTGACGAGGCGGATGACGTCGTCGGTGTCGAGAATGGTGAAATCGGACCTCAGGCCCGCGAGCTCCGCATGGCGGCGCAAGAGCTTGACGCCGATCGAGTGGAAGGTGCCGAGCCAGGGCATGCCCTCGACCGCGCCGCCGACGAGCACGCCGATGCGCTCCTTCATCTCGCGCGCGGCCTTGTTGGTGAACGTCACCGACAGGATCTGCGAGGGAAAGGCGAGCCCGAGATTGAGGATATGGGCGATACGGGTGGTGAGCACGCGGGTCTTGCCGGTGCCGGCGCCGGCGAGCACCAGAACCGGGCCCTCGAGGCTTTCCACCGCATCGGCCTGCTCCGGGTTCAGGCCGGAAAGATAGGGCGTAGGCTGGCGCCCGGCGCCGCGTGCGGCCTGGCTCGCGGCAAGGGCGCGCGCGGCAATGCCGCCGCCGCCCGAGGCACCTTGTGAAGGCGGGCGCGGTGCAGGTTCATCGTCGCCGAAAAACGGAATGTCGTCATCAGGGTTCGTCATACCCGTGAATGTAGTGATTCGGGGCCGAAAGGCCAGCAACCGGCGCAATTTCGGCGGGGTTGGACGCCAAGCGCGCCATGCGCGAACCTTCGAGCGGGTCGGCCTGGCCAATCCCCTGCCCGCATCGGCTCAGACGAAGCGACAGCCGAGGCGGTCCCGTCAGCCTGCCCGGCCGCAGCAGGCCTTGTATTTCCGGCCCGAACCGCAGGGACAGGGATCATTGCGGCCCGGCTTCCCGGTTCCGGCGCCCCGGGCTGCGCGCGTGTCCACCCGGTCCCAGTAGAGCCAGCGCCCCGCCACCTTGCGGAATTCCGACGTCTCCTCAAGCGCGCCGGGCGCACCCTGTCGGACATAGCGCGCGGTAAAGCGCACCGTGCCGCGTTCGTCCGTTTTCCCGCCGTCGCGCACGTCATGGATCTGAAGCCCGGTCCAGCGCATCCCGAGCCGCGCCATCTCGGCCTCCGCCCGGTTGAAGGCGAGCGCTGCCGGCCCGCCGCATGTGTCCTCGATGTAATCGAGCCGCCCCAGCGCATAGGCCGCATAGCGCGAGCGCATCAGTGCCTCCGCCGTGGGTGCAGGCTCGCCCGCATGGTACCGGCCGCAACAGGCGGCAAGGCCGAGCCCGGAGCCGCAGGGGCATGGGGCCTCGGAGGCTGTTTCGGGATCGGGGTGCGGAACGGTCATGCTGCTGACGGTCTTGGCGGGGCTTTTCGGGGATCGGGAAAGACTTCGGGGCATTCGGCGCTCACGGCGACCAATCCAGTCCTAGCCGATCTTCGCCGCCAATGCAGCAGCCACGTCCGACCTTGTTGCATCGATGACCCGCCCCGCTCCTGCCGAGATCAACGCGCTTGCCCATGGCGCAACCGCTGCTAGAGTGGGCCGCAGTCGGCATGCCTACGCGGGAACTGAGCGGATTCGGGACAGGGGATGGATGAGCACGTGTAGGACCATTCGACCTCTCCCCCTGGCGCACTGGCGTCGAACGTTGAGAGCATGGAGGAGCCAAGTAGCGACCATGCGGACACTAAGCGACCCGTCGGACTCGCCTGGGCGACAGCTGACGAGTATCTCTTGTCAGATGGCCCGCCTTTCGTCACTGTGCATCTGGTTGCGGTTGACCTCAGCCTCAATCCGTTCAGCAGGGCCAAAGCGTTTTTGAACTAGTGGCGGCGATCCGGCAGTGGGCCGTTTCACAGGGGGCGAGGCCGGTGTTTTTTCATGTGATGACCGGTAGCAGTCTCACGGGTACAGATCGGGTGATGAAGGCTGCCGGCGTGCATTATGTGGGCGGGAGCTACATGCTTAACAAACAAGCTGCAACCAACAGAGGCCTTTTTTAGTTTTATGCTAAATATTGAATCAGATAAATTCCACAAAAAAGTGGGAAAAAGATCAGATTTATACTTAACAATTGTATTATTGATGTCAATATTTATATTTATGGCTGCTGAAAGTCTCAATAAAATAGAATTTTTAATTGAGTTAAAATATTTTATTTTCAGAATGTCATCAGTACAGGAGGATAATTATTACTATCTTGAAGAGATTCGTGACAACCTTGGAAATCGTTATATTTTTTTGTATTTATTTTTATTTCTTTTTCTTATTATTCATGCTTTACTAATTGCACTATATTGTTTATTTCAATACAGGCCCTCAGCCGCAAAGCCTGTAAATCGTAATAAATTGCTATTACTATTTTGCGGAATTGTGTTAATTCCATTTACTATCACAATGACAGAGTTTCGTCCTGAAATTATCGAATACCCAGGCGGATCAGTATTCTTTAAAAGTGAATTGGTTCTCTTATTTACTGTATTCAACTTTATTATTTTCATGAGACTTGCCTCTGAAATAGTAATATTTGTATACGAAGCTATATACAGCTCAATTGTGAGCTTAATAAAGTGATGCAGGCATGATATTTGCGAAAGAGATAGCAGAATTTTCAATTTCATTTAGTTTCGGTATACAACAAGCTGTTGCAGAAAACGCTGAAGTAGCGCGAGCAACAGCGCGCAGTGTTTTCGGCGCGCTCAGTGGGACAATATCGGCGCTCGATGTTGCGCGTGCTTATAGCCGTTGGCAGGATGGTGTTGCACCTGCCTCAGAGATCGGGATCCAAGCACCAACGGCAATGGCCTGCCGCATGCACGCGACGCCGCTTGGGCATCGTTCCGGATCATGGTGACCCAGCCGGATGGAACGACCGTGACGCGGACGCTTTCCGAACTCGGCATTCAATCGCTCACGCTCGACGCCAACGAAACCACCCCCCCAGTACGACGATGGCTCGTCAATAGATGACCTGACCACCTTCGCGCGGACAGACGGAATTACGGGCACAGCGTGTGTCGATGGACTGACGGCCCCATGGCAAAGCCCGCCCTCAAATCGCACTTGTCGCAGGCTTCACGCTCCGGGCCGAGACCATGGCGTCGGGCAGCGGGGAGCCGCGGTATCTGAGTGTCACCACCTTGTAGCCCTCGGCTTTCAGCTGTGACAGCAGCATCGGCAGCATGGCCGCCGTGCGGTTGTGGATGTCGTGCATCAGGACGATGCCCTTGCGGCGCTTGCGAACCTTGGCCATCGTGCGCTCGGCGAGCGTGGCCGGGCTCAAGGTGAAATAGTCCTTGGAATCGATGTCGGCATCGAGGATGACGAGGCCGCGATTTGCGACATCGCGGCGAAGTGCCGCGGTATCGGCCAGGTAGGGGAAGCGGAAGAAGCCGACCGTGGTTCCCGTCGCGCGGCGCACCGCGGAGTTGCCGCTGGCGATCTCGGCCAGCGCCCGCTCGTGCCCGAGCCCGGCAAGGTTGGCATGGCCATGGGTGTGGCCGCCGATGGAATGGCCCTCGCGCACCACCCGGGCGGCCGTGCCGGGATAGCTGTCGGCCATCTGGCCCACCATCAGGAAGGTGGCCTTGACGCCGTGGTTCTGCAGGATGTCGAGGATCTTGTTGGTGCGCGCGGGAATCGGGCCGTCATCGAAGGTGAGGATCACCTCCTTGTCGGCCAAGGCGATCTCCGAGATCGAGCCGACGCTCAGCGTGCGTCCGGCCAGCGGGCCAAAGCTCTTGGCGCCCTTGGGCTTGCCGAACTTGTCGAACAGCGCGCCGCTTGCCGCATCCTCGCCCTCGGTGACGGGCGCATAGGCGGTTTTCGGATCGCTCAACTGGGAGGGCGGTTTGGAGGCACATCCGGCCATGGCCAGACAGGACAGCACAGACACAACAACAAGACGCGAAACCATGGCAACTCAACCCCAACAACAACGTTGCCGAACTTTCGCCGATTATGGTTAACCGAGCGTTGACGGGGGATTTCAATGCACGTTTCCGGTGAACCTTGCACGGTCGCGGGTTGCGCGGCGCGGCGGACGGAGCGTCCGCGCAGCCAGGATGGCGATGGATGCCGCCACCCTTTCCAGCGAGGAAGCGGGGGCCAAAACAGTTCGCTGTCAGCCGGATTTCGACAGGTCGAAGGCGTCGTCGACCGGCACCTGCAGGGCGGTGGCCAGCTGGTTGGTCTTGCCGGCCAGGCCGATGATGGCAAGCAGTTCGCCATACTGTTCCTCGGTCATGCCCTTGGCCCGCGCCGCCGCCGTGTGGGAATGGATGCAATAGGCGCAGTTGTTGGCAACCGAGACGGCAATGTAGATCATCTCCTTGGTGAGCGGATCGATCGCCGACGGCCTGCCCACCACGTCGCGGACCTCGGCCCAGGTGCGCTCGAGCAGCGCCGGATCAACCGCGAGCCAGCGCCACATGTTGTTGATGAAATCGGTGCCGCGGGTGGCGCGGATGTCGTCGAACACGGCCTTGACGCGCGGATCGGCCTCGGGGTCATCGGCGGGTCTGTAGGTTGTCATGGCGGCGCGGTCTCCTTGTGCCTGCACTATGTTGCCCGGTCAGCCCCCGGATCACTCTGGAGCGTTGCGGGCCGGGGCCGGGATGTATCGGCTCAGAGCTTGAACCGGCGTTCCCAGATCACCCTTCCGGTGCCCTGATCGTCCTCGTCATACATGCCGGTCCGGGCTTCACGCCTGACCACATTGGCAGCCCCTTGCGCGAATTCGAAGACAAGCTGGTTGAGCCGCGCGGACTGGCCGTAGGGCGGAGCCTTCGGGCCGCCGCCGGCAATGGTGATCGCGCCATCCTGTGTGCGGGTGATCGGCCCCGCCATCCCCACCGGAATGCCGGTCTCGACATCATAGATGACGATGCTGGCTGCGAACTGCGCGTTGTCGGGACGGCTCTGGCCGTTGACCGTCACGCGGGCGCCGGTGAGCTGCTGCAGGCCCACGCGGCTGCGGATGAAGACCGCATGGACGGTAACGACGGCGCGCGCCGCGCGGCTTCCGCGCATCATCGGGTTGAAGGCATCGCGCACATGCGGCTCGACATTGGCGCGGATCGCCTGTTCGAGCGCTGCCTGGCGTCCGTCCTGGTTGACCACGCCGAAGCGCGTGCCGACAGCGCCGAGGGACGTGCTCGAGACCTGGCGGCTGATCTCGCCGTCGAGATCGGCCACCAGGAGCGGCCGCTCGGCGCGGGAGAAATCGACCGTGACCTCGGTCAGCCGGAACTGGTCGAGCGGATTGGGTTGCTCGGGCGCCGGCACGCTCTCGCAGCCTGACAGCGCAATCGCGACAAACGCGAGCAGGCCTGCGGTCAGCAGTCTGCCTGAAGCCGCGACACGCGCCGCAATCATGGTCACACCGGTTGCTATGGTCATCCTTGTTCATCCCCCGAAAGTATAGGCCCCGAAAATCCCTTAGCGGATTTCCGGTCAGTGACCAAGTCCGCCGGGATGACGGCAAAGGCCGGCGGTTTGGTGCAGGTCCGGCCTTCCCCAAAGCCAAGTCCCGCCTACTTGGTTTTCAGGCGAACAGTCGCGAAACAAGGGAGAGCCGGATGCGCAGGAAACCCACGATCACCCAGGACATGATCAAGGCCTATGACGACTACACCCATCTGACGCTCGACCGGCGGGCGTTCATGCAGAAACTGAGGCGCTGACGGGATCGGCCGCAGCGGCGGCCGCTGTGGCGCCATTGCTTGCCGCAAGTCCGGCGCGCGCGGCGATGGTTGCGCCGGACGACCCGCGGCTTGCGGTCTCCGAGATCACCTTCGACGGCGCCACCGGCCCGATCAGCGGGCAACTGAGCCTGCCCGCAAGTGCCGACGGTCCGCTTCCGGCGGTGCTGGTCATCCACGAGAACCGTGGCCTCAACGCCCACATCCGCGATGTCGCCCGGCGGCTGGCGCTCGAAGGCTTTGCGACCCTTGCGGTGGACTTCCTGTCGCCCTCGGGCGGCACGCCGGACAACGAGGACCGGGCGCGCGAGATGATCCGAGCGCTCGACGGCGCGGAGACGGTTGCCAATGCGCGGGCCGCCCGCGCCTTTCTTGCAGATCACGCGGCGACCACCGGGAAGGTCGGGACGATCGGCTTCTGCTGGGGCGGCGGGCTGGTCAACACCCTCGCCACGGCCGATCCGGAGCTTGGCGCCGGCGTTGCCTATTACGGGAGGCAGGCCGCAAGCGACGAGGTGCCGTCCATCGAGGCGCCGCTGCTTCTGCACTATGCGGGGCTGGACGAGCGCATCAATGCCGGGATCGACGACTACAGGGCGGCGCTTCAAGCCGCCGGCAAGGAATTCGAGATCCACGTCTACGAGGGCGTCAACCACGCCTTCAACAACGACACCTCTGCCGCACGCTACGACAAGCAGGCCGCAGAGCTTGCCTGGTCGCGCACGGTGGCGTTTCTCAAGGAGAAGCTTGGCTGAGGCACCGCGGCGCCAAAGGCCGTGCATCGCATGCACGAATACCAATATTTGACCGTCATGCGCTTGCAATGAGACAGCACCACCATTAGGCCTACGCTTACGTCAACGTCATGCAACCGGAGGACCGCACATGGACGAACTCATCAACCGCATCACCGCAAATGTCGGCATCGACGCGGACACCGCGCAGAAGGCCGTCGGCGCAATCCTGGCCTTTCTCGCCAAGGAAGGCCCTGCCGACAAGGTCAAGGAGATGCTCGCAGCCGTTCCCGACTCGGATGCGCTGCTCGCGCAGGCGCCCGCCGACGGCATGCTGTCCATGGGCGGCGTGATGGGTCTCGGCCAGAAGCTGATGGGCATGGGACTCGGCATGGGCGAGATCTCGGGCGTCGCCAAGGAAACCGTGGGCTATGCGCGCGAAAACGGCGGCGGCGACGCGGTCGACGAGATCGTCGCCTCGATCCCCGGACTGTCGCAGTTCGTCTAATCCCTTCGGGCCGGCACGGCCCGAACCATCGCGTTTTCACGCCCGGCAGCGCTGTTGCCGGGCTTTTTTGTTGGGCGGTTTCGTTTCGGAAGGCTGTGGCGTTGCCACACAAGCAAATGAGAAAGCAGCGGGGTGCGACCCGCCCCCAGGTCAGGCACCCCGCGCTCCTCCCATCCCGGCAGACAGCATCGCGGGCGCAGGGCCCGCGATCCCCTCAGGCCGGGCGGATGGTCTTGTTCAACCTGCCCGCGACGAACCAGGACACCGGCAGCGCGACGATGGCGCCAGCGAGCGCCGCAGCGGAAATCGACAGCGCATCCATGCGACCGCTGGTCAGCGCGGCGATCACGAAGCTGCCGGCCAGAACGCTGGCGACGAGGATATAGACGATTGCCGCGAGCTTGAGCATGTGCGCCTCCTTGCAGGTCGAACCGGAATTGAGTTCCCGTTGGCCGGTTCGATAGGGAGACTAGACCGGGTCCGATCAGCGGGGATTGATCTGGCTCAAACAATGCCGGGATTTTCGACCCGGCGAGAACAGTCATGCGCATTGTCTGCAACCGGATGCCAAGCGATACCGGTGGGTCGAAAGTCTTGACCGCCCCCATGATCCTTGTTTGAAGTACATCGATTGAGACCCAAGCACCCGTTCAAGGATCCAGACCCGCGAACCGTTCTTTCCGTCACGTTATGCTGATGCTGTTTCAGAAGGTGATTTTGCCATGAACTCCAGATTTTCCAACTCCATCCTGTCCGCGCTCACCTGCGGGATCACCCTCGGGCTTGCCGCCACTGCGCAGGCCTCGGAGAACCGCAATTACAGTTGCGGCTCCAACGGGATCTCGATCGCCATCGAGATCGAGCCCGAAACCGGCACGGCGCGGATCGAGAGCCCGCGCGGCGTGGAGCAGCTCAGCATGGCAAGCGACGGCGTGTGGCGGGATGCGAGCCAGGAGCTGCAGTTCATGGACGATCGCACCCCTCCGATGCTCTACATGGGACCGGAGCAGTTCGATTGCCGCCCGGCGTTTGCAGCAGGCGGCCAGACCCACGCCTCGGGTGCCGTCGGCGGGAACGAGCGGCCGGTGAACATGGCCGGAAGGTCGCTCGGCGGCCGTCTGCGCAACGGGCCGGGCACGAATTTCTCGCCTGCCGGAAGCCTCGCCGAGGGCGATCCGCTGACCATCGTCACCAACACCGGCGTGCGCTTTGACGGCTATGACTGGTTCGAAGTCCGCACCCCGGGCGGCGGAACGGCCTATCAGTGGGGCGGGATCATGTGCTCGGAAGGGCAGATGATCGAGGGCATTTTCGAGCAGTGCCGCGGCAGGGCGCAGAGCGCCAGCGCAGGCGGCGCGGGCTTCATGGCCTTCGCTGTCAACATTGACGGGCGTTTCGGCCACGGCAAGGCCGCCACACAGCGCGATGCCGAGGCCTTTGCCCTGCAATATTGCGGGTCCGACTGCCGGATCGAGGACGTGACGACCGCGCAGTGCCACGCGCTGGCCACGGTGCCGGGCGCGTTCTGGTTCGGAGCGGCGGCGACGCCGACACAGGCGCAGGACTACGCCATGGGTTTCTGCCGCAATGCCGGCGCGCGAGACTGCCGGATCGACTACAGCATCTGCCAGTAACGCGCCGCCCGGCGCCTGTCCCATTTCGGCACAGACTGAACTGGCACGGTTGTTGCTGCGTGTCGGGCATGAGCAAGAGCCGTTTCAATCCGGGATCTCCCCACCTCAACCGCCGGGCGCTGCTGGCAGGCCTTTCGGGCGCGCTGGCGGCGGCCGTGCTGCCTGCGGCGCAAAGACAGGCGGAGGCGACCGAGCTGTCGTTTTCGCGCGTCGACCTGCGCGGCGGCCATGACGCCGATCTCGCGGGGCTCCTGCCCGATGCGGCGGACGACCAGAGCCGTCGCTTCCAGGCGGCGATCAACGAGGCCGCAGCAGCCGGCCGGATCCTGAGGCTGCCGCCCGGCAGCTTCGTGATCTCCAACATCGACCTGCCGGACGGCGCGCGGATCATCGGCGTGCCCGGTGCGACGCGGCTGATCTACGGCGGGCGCGGACACGGCATGCTGGCCGAAGGGGCGCGGCGGATTGAACTTTCGGGCTTCACCTTCGACGGCGCCAACCAGCGCCTCGGCGGTCATGTGACCGGGCTCATCCACCTGCGCGGCGTGGCCGACGCGGTGATCGAGGACATGGAGATTGCGGGCTCCGCCGGTTACGGGCTGACGCTCGAGGCCTCGGGCGGGCGGGTCAGCCGTTCGGAGATTTCCGGCGCGGGGCTTGCCGGGCTTTACGCGGTCGAAAGTCGCAATCTTGCGATCACCGACAACCATGTGCGCGACTGCGCCAATGGCGGCATCCTGGTGCATCGCTGGTCGACCGGCGAGGACGGCACGATCATCGCGCGCAACCGGGTGGCGCGGATATCGGCGCGCGCCGGCGGCACCGGGCAGAACGGCAACGGCATCAACATTTTTCGCGCGGGCAACGTGATGGTGACGGGCAACCACGTCTCCGACTGCGCGTTCTCGGCGATCCGCGCCAACCAGGCGAGCAACATCCAGATCACCTCGAACCAGGCGATCCGCTCGGGCGAGACGGCGGTCTACGCCGAATTCTCCTTCGAGGGCGCGGTGATCGCCTCGAACCTGATCGATGGCGGCGCGGTGGGCATCTCGGTCGCCAATTTCAATGAGGGCGGGAGGCTGGCCGCAGTCCAGGGCAACATCATCCGCAACCTGTCGGACCGCGGCCCCTACCCTGCCGAACATGCGGGCTTCGGCATCGGCATCGCCATCGAGGCGGATGCGGCGGTAAGCGGCAACGTGATCGAGGGCGCGCCGAAATGGGGCGTGCTGATGGGCTGGGGACCGTTCCTGCGGGCGGTAAACTTCACCGGCAACACGATCCGCGCCTGCGGCGCCGGCGTGGCGGTCTCCGTGGTCGAGGGCGCGGGTGCGGCTCTGATCTCCGACAACATGTTCGACCAGGTCCCGGGCGGCGCGATTGTCGGCTGCCGCTGGAACGACGTGGTGACCGGCGATCTCGCCACATCCGGGGCGGGCCGGTTTTCCCACCTGACGGTCGAGCGCAACAGGATCGCCTGAGCTCTCATCCACGCGCCACAAAAACGGGCGCCCGCGAAACGCTGCGCCCGTTGTCTCTGTTTCAGTTTTATGCCCGGCTCAGAGCGAAGGCTTGTCGATGTAGAGTGTCACGCCGCCGGTCTCGGAGCGGGTGGCTGCGACCAGGTCGCCGATCATCACTTCCGTATCGTCAAGTGCGACCTCGAGCGCCTGGTTGCGGGTGACGGCGGTCTGCACCTCGGCCATGCCGTCTTCCGTGTTGCCGAGCGTTTCCTCAAGCCGCTGCAGGTCGGCGCCCGAGAAACTCTCAAGCGAGACGATATTAACCTCATCAACCGTATCGACACCCAGGATTTCCTCGGCGCTCATGCTGTTGGCGCGAAGGTCGGCCAGGATCTTCTGCGTGTCGGCGTTGCCGGGCTGGATGGCGGACGAAACCTTGATCTCGGTCTCGGTGCCGCTGCTGGCCGCGGCTGAACCCGCGAGGGCCGGTGAAAGAAGTGCCAGGGCGATCACGCCTGCTGCCAGAATGGACGTTCTGTTCATGGTTGCTTTGGTCATGGTCGGTTCCTTTCTTGACTGTCTCGGCCAGGGACTCTGCCCGCGCCAACGGGCGCGCGGCGGAATTGTCCCGTCAACGTGACAGTGCGGGTTTTGTTCATCCCGCCCCTCCCCGCATGGAGACGCGGTGGCTGGATACCGGGTCGGGCATGACCGGGTTAAAGGGGCGCCAGAGAATAACGGAGGGGACGAAGGCTGACCCACGTGGTGCCAACCGTCGATCGGCAAGATTGACATTGACCTCTACCGACCCGAACGACGGCTTTCGACCCAGAGCGGACCTCGTTGACATGGCCAGCAACCGGTCAATATATGCCGCATGACTGATCTTTCGACCAAACCGCTGGATGAACTGAGCGTTGACGAGGCTGCGCGGCCCAAAGCCCCGCCGGTGCCCGAGGCAACAGACATGCACCGCCGCCAGGGCCGGCAGCTCGCCGCAATCCACAGTCATTATCTCCGGGAAATGGGTCAGATTGGCGCGGTCCTCGTCAGGATCGAAGCGGGGGACGCTCCGCCCGAGCATTTGAAGCAGATCGTGCTTTCGCTCGATATGGCCGAGAATTTTCGAGCCTTCGGATCGCTTTGCGGCCGCGAATGCCAAGTGCTCAAGTTCCACCACGACATCGAAAGCGCCGACATGTTTCCCCGCATCGAGGCCGCGGGTGGCGGCAGGTTTCGCGAGGTCGTGGCGAAGCTCAAGGCCGAGCACGAGGTCGTCCACGAATTGATCATCCGCCTGGGTCGTGCGGCAGATGCATTGGCGAAAGACCCCTCGGAGGCCAATTTCGTTGAGGCCGGCAACACGTTCCGAAAGCTGGAAGAGGTCGTACGCTCCCATTTCGGCTATGAGGAAACCGAACTGGCGGAGGCCATCGGCTATTACCTCGGATCGATCTGACGCCGTTCTCTGGTGAGACCCCGTGTGGGCCCAGGCGTGACGAGACAACAGCGCCTTCAAGACAGATGCCGCTGGCGCGACAGGCAGTCTTCCGGCACAAATCTCACCAAACCTGTCATGTGTGCGCTTTGCCTCGGACGGCCGACTGTGGCGCGCTACGCAGCGAAAGACCGCATCGCGCCCATGTCCGGCAATCGATCGTGGCGCAGTTCGCCTTCCACACCGGTTGCGAGGGCGGTGACCCTTCATGCCTGTTCCGGCGCCCTCCGGCCCACACCCGGCCGGGCGTTCTTGACAC
The DNA here is from genome assembly GCA_965233445.1 of Hoeflea sp. Taxonomy (GTDB): domain Bacteria; phylum Pseudomonadota; class Alphaproteobacteria; order Rhizobiales; family Rhizobiaceae; genus Hoeflea. Next base: position 1,922,567 of record OZ247491.1, on the reverse strand, counting down.
CGTGCGGGATTTCCTGAGGAGTCGCGCGGACAGACAGGACGCGACACCACGTGACATCTCAACGGTTGCCGATCATTGTTACCATTGTGGCGGCTTCCGCGTGGGGCCTGTTCTGGCTGCCGTTGCGCGCGTTCGAGGACAAGGGGCTCGCCGCCGGGTGGGCGACGCTGGCGATCTTTGCCACTCCGGCCTTGCTGCTCGCGCCGCCGGCACTGTGGCGCAGGATGCGAAACCGGCCCACGGGCGCCGGCAGCGCGGTGACCGGGCTCCTGGTCGGCGGAGCCGTGGCGCTTTATTCCGAAAGCGTGCTGCACACCGATGTCGCGCGCGCCCTCATCCTTTTCTACGTCACGCCGGTATGGAGCACGATCCTCGAAACCACGCTGATGAAGCGGCGCCTGACCGCGTCACGGACACTGGCGCTGGCGCTCGGCCTGGGCGGCCTGGTCACGATCCTTGGCGGGAGAACCGGCGTTCCGGTTCCGCAGAATGCGGGCGATGCTCTCGCGCTGCTTGCCGGGATGGTCTGGGCCTGTGGCTCGATGCAGGTTCGTGCAAACCCCGCAGTGGGGATTTTCGAGACGGTGCTTTCGTTCTTTGTCTATGGCAGCGTGGTCGCGGTCCTCCTCGCGCTTGTGCCCATAGAGGCGACTGCACGGCCGCCCAGCCTGGCGGAACTTGGGCGTCTTCTGCCCTGGCTGGTTCTGGCGGCAGCCGGGTTCATGATACCTGTGATGTGGGGGCTCTTGTGGGGATCGAAGCATATCGATCCCGGCCGGCTGGGCATCCTGCTGCAAATGGAGGCGGTGATCGGCATCGGCAGCGCCGCCCTGCTGACGGACGAGCCGTTCGGGCTGGTGGAGATCGCAGGCACGCTGCTGGTTGTCGGCGCCGGCGTCGTCGACGTTGTGGGTGAAAACACCAGGGGAAGGACCACCTGACCGGTGAGCGGTGGCCCCCGCTTGTGTGCCGTCGGTCACCGGCGTTGGCTGATTTCTTGCCGCGGCACGGCGACGTCTCCGTGCGTGAGTGAGCGCATGAAGACCGTTTGCTGCGACCGCCCTCGTCTTCGCGCGCCCCATCCTTAACAGTTTCTCAGGAAAGCGTTGCTAGATCTTTGGGAAAGGAGGCCTGAAACGAGGGTTAAGCGCCATGTCCCACGGCATCGATCACGATCCAAATTCTTCGGAAACGGGTTCCGAGCAGGGCCCGGAGTCACCGCGCGCGCCGCGCATCCGCGTGCTCAAGGGCGCGCATGCCGCTTTCAACCAGGAATTCAGCGCCATTCCCTGCACGGTCCGCGATCTCAGCGAGACCGGGGCGAAGCTTGAATTCGAGGGCGGGTGGTTCGTTCCCGAACAGTTCACGCTGCATGTCGACATCGACGGCTACAAGGTGGAATGCCGGCGGCTGTGGCACCGGGGACGGTTCTGCGGCGTCGAGTTCATCTCAGAGAAGGTCCGCACCGGCAAGGCGCGCCAGCAGGTGATTGCGCCCGATACCGAATTCGACAAGGCCATCGGCGAGGCGGCCGACAATCTCAGGCAGATGGGCCTGCGGATGGGCGCATTTTCCGACGAGGCCCAGCCGGTGCGCCGCGCGGCCAACAGGGCGCCGGGTTTCGGCCGCCGCACGCGGTAGCGGGCTTTCTGCGCGGGGCTGCGCCCGGCGCTTCGCATCCCGCCCTTTCCGGTTTCGCAAGGCGTCCCGGCTGCGAAGACCCCTTGACCCCAAACCGCCTGGCCGCGAAAGGTCTTGATCGGTTGCGGCTTGCGCCCGGCGCATGACGGCGGCACTGTGGCAGTGCCTCCAACCGGGCGGAGCGGGGCCGAAAAAGCGGTGAAGGGAACCAGCCATGTCGATCGAATTCCTCGTGACCACGCTGATCGTGGTGGCTCTGCCGGGGACCGGCGTGATCTACACGCTCGCGGCTGGGCTCACGCGCGGGGCCCGTGCAGCGACGCTCGCGGCCTTCGGTTGCACGCTCGGCATCGTGCCGCATGTGGCAGCTTCGATCGCGGGGCTGGCGGCACTTCTTCACGCAAGCGCGCTCGCCTTCCAGGTGCTCAAATATCTGGGTGTCGCCTATCTTTTCTACATGGCCTGGCAGATGTGGCGCGATACCGGCGCGCTGTCGGTGGAGACGGCGGACGAGGCTGCCGGGGATGCCGCTTCGCAGCGGCCGCTGCGGATCGTCGCCGCGGGCGTCCTCATCAACCTGCTCAACCCGAAGCTCACGCTGTTCTTCTTCGCCTTCATGCCGCAATTCGTCGATCCGGCGGCTGCAGGCGCGACTGTCGAGATGCTTGCGCTCGCGGGCGTGTTCATGGCGCTGACGTTCGTCGTGTTCGTGGTCTACGGCCTGCTGGCGGCGCAGGCGCGCGACAAGGTGCTGACGCGGCCCAAAGTGGTGCGCTGGACGAAACGCGGCTTTGCCTCGGTGTTCGGCGCAATGGGGCTCAAGCTGGCGCTGGCAGAGCGCTGAACGCAGGCTGAGGCCGGATCGACACCGCTTTCGGGTCCACACAGCTTCGGGTCCACACAGCATTGCGGCGGCGCCCTTCCGGGCACCGCCGCATGTTCGATGCTGGCGATCTCGCCAGCCGGTCACGGATGGACAGGCAGCTTAGCCGGCCGGTTCGGTCTCAACGGTCGGAACGGTGACCGTTTCCTCTTCCATCACGACCTTCGGGACGAGAACCTTCTTCTCGGTGGTCTCGACGTCGACCGAGCCGGTCTCGACGTCAAACTCGGGTGCCTGGCCGCCCTCGACGCTGACATCGACGTCCGGCAGGCGTGCTTCCCTGGTCTGATCGATTTCGACGAAGTAGAACGCGCCGGCAACGATAACAACGGCTGCGACCGAGAGTGCGACAATAGAGCTGGTTTTCATGGTTCTGTCCTTGGTATGTAACTGTCTGGGGTATGTAACTGTCTGGTTCCGAATTTGAATTTCCCGACATCGGGTCAATCCCCCGGCATCGGCGTCCCGGCACAAACACCTCAGCATCGGTTTGGTTCCAATCGCGGTGACGACATTTCCACCTACCCTGAGCCTCGGCTGCCAAAGAGCGTCATGGGTCACACTGAGAGCTGTCAGGGGCTGCAGAGCCGCGAAGAGCCGCTCTGGCGCGCTCGCCGGCCAGGCCTGGCGGCTGCCGGAGCGGAACCTTTTTCAGTACAGCCCGTTGCTACGACGTAACCGCGCGCCTATGTTCTGGCGACGCCCTGTTATGGCGACACACGCGGGAAACATCCCGCCGACAAATTCATTTTTTACAGGAGAGACCCCATGGCTCTTGAGCTTCCGGCCCTGCCCTACGACTACGACGCCCTTGCCCCCTACATGTCGCGCGAAACGCTCGAGTTTCACCACGACAAGCACCACCAGGCCTATGTGACCAAGGGCAACGAGCTGCTCGAAGGCAGCGCGCATGCCGGCAAGTCGATCGAGGAGATCTGCAAGGCGGCCTATGACGAAGGCAATGCCGGCCTGATCAACAATGTCGGTCAGCATTACAACCACATGCATTTCTGGAACTGGATGAAGAAGGGCGGCGGCGGCTCGAAAATGCCAGGCGCGCTCGAAAAGGCCGTCAATTCCGATCTCGGCGGTTTCGACAAGTTCAAGTCCGACTTCGTTGCAGCCGGCGTCGGCCAGTTCGGTTCCGGATGGGCCTGGCTCGCGGTCAAGAACGGCAAGCTCGAAGTCATGAAAACCCCGAACGGCGAAAACCCGCTGATGCATGGCGCAACGCCGATCTTGGGTTGCGACGTGTGGGAGCACAGCTACTACATCGACTACCGCAACGCGCGGCCGAAATATCTCGAGGCCTTCGTAGACAACCTGATCAACTGGGATTACGTCGCCGAGCTCTACGAGAAGGCATCGTAAGCGCGCCATACGCGTGAACATGACACGCGTGAGCGAGAGATGACACAGGCCCGGCGGTGCACTCCGCCGGGCTTTTTTTGCGTCGATCACGAGGAGTTGATCGGCATTTTCGAAAACACAGTGTTCACAGGCTTTTGACTTCCCTGTCACACACGCCATGTAATCATGCGGTGCTTGACCATGCGTCAGGTCAACCAGCGCCAGGGCAGCAACGGATGCTGGCCCCAACGATATGAGGAGAACCCATATGAAACTTCGCATCCTGTTTGCCGCAGCCGTGATCGGCGCCGCGGGCATCGCACCCGTCACCGCCGCCGACGAACCGCAGGTGGTTCGCCAGGAAATGATGAAAAAGGTTGGCGGGGCGACCGGCGCCATGGCCAAGATGGTCAAGGGCGAGGCCGATTTCGACGCCGCGGCGGTCCTGGCTGCGCTGACAACGATGAGCGAAGTTGCAGGCGGGTTCGGCGACCTGTTCCCCGAAGGTTCGGAAACCGGGTTCGAAACCGAGGCAGCGCCCGCGATCTGGTCTGACCGGGCGGGCTTCGACGCGGCGATCATGCAGTTCAAGACCGATGTGGACGCCGGCGTCGCCGCAGCTCCCGCCGATCTCGACGGCCTCAAGGCCGTGTTCGGTCCGATCACCAAAAACTGCGGCGCCTGCCACGAAGACTACCGCCAGAAAAACAGCTGATGCGGTCCGAGCGGCTTGACACAACACCCGGATGCCGCCCGTGAAGCGGGCGGCGATCGGACTTGGCGTGATCGTGATTGCCGGCGCGGGGGCAGCCTATGCGCTCACCGCGCCGCAGCCGGTCAACGCGGAACGTCTCTCTGCGATAGCAGCGCTTGAAGGCGACGCGGCCGCCGGCGAGACCCTGTTCTGGGCGGGCGGCTGCGCCTCCTGCCACGCGGCGCCGGGCTCCCAGGGCGACGCCCGGCTCACGCTTTCGGGCGGAGTGCGGCTTGAAAGCGATTTCGGTACCTTCATCGGCCCGAACATCTCGCCCCATCCGGTGGCCGGGATCGGCGGCTGGGAGACGGGCGACTTCGCCAATGCCATGCTGGCGGGCGTTTCGCCGGGCGGCAGCCACTACTACCCTGCCTTTCCCTACGGTTCCTATGCGCGCATGAGCGACCAGGACATTGCCGACCTTTTCGCATTCCTGAAGACATTGCCGGAAAGCGACGTGGCCTCCCTGCCCCACGAGATCGGCTTTCCCTTCAACATCCGCCGTTCGCTCGGCGGCTGGAAGCTGCTGTTCTTCACCGACGAGCCGCGGGTCACGCTTGCACAGGCAGACGAACAGCTCATGCGCGGGCAGTATCTGGTCGAAGGGCCGGGGCATTGCGGCGAATGCCACACGCCGCGCAATGCGATCGGCGGGTTCGTCAGCGGCCAGTGGCTCGCCGGCGCTCAGAACCCCGATGGTGACGGGGTGATCCCCAACATCACGCCCGAGAGCTCGTCGATGGGGGACTGGAGTGCATCCGACATCGCCTACTACCTCGAAAGCGGATTTACGCCGGATTTCGACAGCGTCGGCGGATCGATGGTCGACGTGCAGAAGAACATGGCCGAACTCACCGCCTCCGACAGGGAGGCGATCGCGGCCTATCTCAAGGCGGTGCCGGGCCGGCCCAACGGCTGGGAATAGGATTTCGCCTCCAATCAAGGAAAGCCGGGGATACGGATCACCGCGTCCCCGGCGTCATGCTTAGGGCCTGGCCGCCCGACCTCAATTGGTCAGTCGGGTGGTCAGCTTGACGGCTTCCTCGCCGATGGCCTCGAACGCCTTGGTCAGTTCGTCCGCGCTTTGTGCATCGTAGTAGAAGCTGTTGCCCGAGGCGCAGGCCTTCAACAGCGACTGACCTTCCGGCGGAGCCTGGAATGCGACTGCGAAGATCGTGGTTCCCGCATCCTTGGCAGACTGGCAATGCTGCTTGGTCATCTTGTCGGCATAGGCGTCGCCGGACGTCGAGCCGGTCTCGTTCTTGCCGTCCGTCATGAACACGATGAACTTGGACGGGTCCTTCGAGCCGTTCTTCGAGAAGTGAGCATTGACCTCGCCCACGCCGGTGACCTGCTCATAGGCCCACTTCATCGCGTCGACCGAATAGGTGCCGCCATTGGCGCTGAACCCGTTGGCAAACTCGGTGACCTTCGGCTTGTCCCACGTGATGTTGAACTTGTCGCCGTGGTTTGTCTGGTTGTTGTAGGCGACCGCGCCGATGCGGGCATATGCGTCATCAGGGTCAGCCTCGACGATATGGTTGACCAGCTTGCCGACTGCATCCTTCAGGACGGCAATCTTGGGAATATCGGTCGTCACCGTCTCGGTGCCGCACTGGTAGGTTTCCTGTTGCCAGGAGTATTTGCTCCAGCTCCAAACCCAGCGCGTGCAGTATTTCGGCTGAACCTGTGTGGTGGTCTGCCCGGAAGCCCAGCCCATCGAGCCGGACCGGTCGAGCACCAGCATCATCGAGATCGGGTTGGAGGCATCACGCGCCGACTGCGACGTCGCGGAGATGGTCACGTCGAGCGAATTCTTGCCGGCGATCCGCGCCAGCGCCGAAGAGTTCTGGGAACCGACAGCGGCAACCTCGACGTTCCAGACGGTTTTCTTTCCGGTGCCGGTATGGGAGACATTCACGGTCGGGACGACCGTGAATGCATCAAAGTTCCGGGTGGCGTCCGCCACCTGGCCATTGAAGAATACGGTCGCGTAGTCTTTCGCCTGTGCTTCCGTGATTGTTCCTTCGGCCAGTTGGGTGGTGGTTGCAAGTGCCGCACTGTCAGCCGCGTTCTGAAGATGGGTCTTCATCGACAGCGCGTTGGTCGTATCGATCACCAGACTTCCGGCAACAAACACAACAGGCACAAGAATACCCGCCATCATGGCGAAGTTTCCACCCTCTTGATCGAGAACTTCCCGGAATTTTAACTTCAGCTTAGAAATGCCCATCATGGACTCCGCCTGGTTATATTTTCCATTTCCGGAAAATAGGGGAGCCCTATGAGTTTTCGTTTAACCCGAATGGTAAATATTTATACAATTTCGGACGAGTACAGAATCGGGACAAGAATTCACAGTCCAAGGCGAATTGGCCGGTTCCGGGACATCTTTTCCGCTCACGCCTTGCCGACCACTTTCAGGGCGAAGGCGTATTCGAACGCGATCTCTTCAAGCCGCTGGAACCTGCCCGAAGCCCCGGCATGGCCGGCCGCCATGTTGACCTTGAACAGGACCGGCGCATCGCTGGTCGACATCTCCCTCAGACGCGCCACCCACTTGGCCGGTTCCCAATAGGTGACGCGCGGGTCCGTGAGGCCCGCCACCGCCAGGATCGGCGGATAGGCCTGTGCAGTGACATTGTCATAGGGTGAATAGGCGGCAATGGTCCGATAGTCCTCGACGGAAACGATGGGGTTGCCCCATTCCGGCCATTCGGGCGGCGTGAGCGGCAAGGTGTCGTCAAGCATCGTGTTGAGCACGTCGACAAAGGGAACGGCCGCAATGATCGCGCCAAACGCCTCGGGCGCCATGTTGGCGACCGCCCCCATCAGCATGCCGCCGGCCGAGCCTCCCTGGGCGACGATGCGGTCATGGGCGGTGAAGCCTTCCTTGTCGAGATGGCGCGCTGCGGAAATGAAATCATGGAACGTGTTGGCCTTACGCTCTCGCTTGCCGCCTCGTACCAGCCGAAGCCCTTCTCCTTGCCCCCGCGAATGTGGGCGATGGCGTAGACGAAGCCGCGATCGACCAGCGAGAGACAGTTCGTGTTGAAGCCGGCCGGGATCGAGATTCCGTATGAACCGTAGCCGTAGAGAAGACATGGCGCGGTGCCATCGAGCGGCGTGTCGCTGCGATACAGCAGCGTGACCGGGACTTGCTCGCCGTCATGGGCGGGCGCCATTATGCGGCGGGTAACGTAATCAGCGGCCACGTGTCCGGAAGGGACCTCGTCGCGCTTGAGCAGCGTGCGCTCGCGTGTGCGCATGTTGTAGTCGTAAAGTTCCGACGGCGTGGTCATCGACGAATAGCTGAAGCGCACCACTTCGGTGTCGTATTCCATCGAACCCTGGAAGCCGAGCGCATAGGCCTCCTCGTCGAACGCGATGGCGTGTTCTTCGCCGGTCGTCCGATCGCGGACGACGATGCGCGGCAGGCCGTTTTCGCGCTCCATCCAGACCAGGTGGTTGCGATAGGCACTGACCGACAGGATCAGGCGCCCGGGCTTGTGTGCCACGACCTCTTCCCAGTTGCCCTTTTCCGACGCATGCACCGGCGCCTGCATGATCTTGAAATCCTTGGCGCCATCGGCATTGGTCAGGATGAAGAAGACCTCCCCGCCTTCGCAGAGCGAATATTCGACCCCGGTCTCGCGCCCCGCGACCAGCCGCGGCGTAGCAGCCGGATCGTCCGCAGGCATGACCCAGCATTCGGAGGTTTCGTGATCGTTGACGGTGATGAAGACGAAATCGTCGAGACTTGAGCCCGACACGCTCATGAAGAAGCCTGAATCCTGTTCCTCGCGGATCAGGGTGTCTTCCTTCTGGGTGGTTCCGATGCGGTGGTGATAGATCCGGTTCGGCCGATGGTTGTCATCGACGGCGGTGTAGAAAAATCCGTCCGAACCGGCCGACCACGCGACACCGCCGCCGGTATTTTCGATGAGATCGGGCAGATCCTCGCCGGTCTGCAGATCCCGGACCCTCAAGGTGAAGAACTCGGACCCCTTGTCATCATAGCCCCAGATCATGAGCCGGTGATCGGGAGAGTGGCCGGTGCCGGCAAGCCTGAAATAGGCCTTTCCATTCGCCTCCTTGTCGCCGTCGAGCGTGACCTGCTCGGAAGCCTCGCCCGCCTTCGCCGCATCGCGCGGAATTCGGAAGTGCCTGGGCTGCTCGCCGCCGGTCACGAAGCGCACTCCATAGAGCCATGGGCCGTCCGGCGCCGGCACCGAACTGTCGTCTTCCTTGATGCGACCGCGCATCTCGGCAAACAGTTCCTTCTGCAAGTCCGCGGTGTCTGCCATGGCAACGCCCTGATAGGCGTTTTCGGCATCGAGATGGGCACGGATCGCCGGATCGAGAATGGAGGGATCCTTGAACATGGCCTGCCAGTTTGCGTCGCGCATCCAGGCGTAATCGTCGTTGCGGGATATGCCGTGCCTTGCGTCATTCAGGGGGCGTTTTTCGGCGACCGGGGCGACAGGCAAATTCTTGAATGCGGACAAGACGAACTCCATGATCATGACAGCGCCCTGCAAGACAATGCCTGCAGGGCGGGCTGGGGGTAGGCGTGATCCAAGAGGATCCCAGCGAGACATAGAGGGCGGACGCTTGCCGTTCAAGGCGACGGCGGCATTCGGTTTCGAACCCCATCCGTTCAACGGATCAGGAGCGCGCCGAGCATCAGTCCGGAGGCGAGGAAACAGCCGATGGTCCGGGCGCTGTTCAGGCTGATCCAGCGGGTCATGTAACTCTCCTTCCAGAACGCGAGAGCTGCGCCTGTCTGCGGCTCAAGACCGGCCAATGTGTTGTTGAGCGGCACATTGCCGGCGGCGGTCAGCGCGAACACGCCCGCAATATAGACCACACCGGAGAGCATGATCAGCCGACCGGGCGTGCCATCAACATAAAGCCAGGCGTAAACGACCAGCAAGACGGAGATGACGGCGAGCCCCATGAACAGCACCATGAAGATGGAACGCATGATCTCGACATTGATGACCTGCATGGCTTCGATGCCGGACTGGTTCCGGACGAGATTGAGCGAGCGCATGATGAAGTCGGAGAACGCGAGAAACACGCCGCCGAGCGCGGCATAGGCGATCAGCACGACGGCACAAACAAGGATGAACCAGAGAGACATGGCGGTGGCTTTCGGTTGGCGGGACAGAGGCCCCGCGAGGTTGAGCAATGCCCGGCCGGCTGCGATCCGGCCAGCCGGGCGAGACGTTTCATGCGAGCTTGCGCGCCGCAATCAGGGCAAAGAGGCTTGCCGCGCCGATGAAGAGTTCAGCGGCCATGGCTGTCACCAGCCCCGCCGAAGGCTGACCATCAAGCCCGATGCTGGTCAGCCGCGCGGCGCCATAGGCAAGAAACATGGCCGCCGCCAGCAAGGTGGAGGCTGTGGCGAAGCGCGGCAGCGCGAGTCCGCCCAGGATCAGCAGTCCAAGCATCACGATGCTGCCGCCGGAGGCGCGCAGCTCGTTGGTGAGGCTGACATCGGATGGAAGAGCGATTCCGTAGCCGGCGTAGAAGGCCATCGGCGAGGCGAGCAGCGAGCCGCCGATTGCAAGCGCGGTCAATCCCGCGATGACGAGAACGGTCTTGTGGAGGATCGAGACTGGCATGGGATGTTCCTTTCGTGGGTTGCGCCCGGTGGAGCGCGTTTTCGAATCAGGCTGCCTGCTTCCAGGCGCCGCCTGCCGCAGCGCGGCGGCAGAACTCGGCAAAATCGGTTGCCGGCCGGCCGAGGGCGCGCTCAACGCCGTCGGCAAGATAGGCGTTGTGGCCGTCGAGCGTCTCGCGGCAGATCTCGGTGAACACGTCGGCCACAAGCGGGCCCGCCATTTCGAGCATTCCGTCATGGAACTGTTCGAGCGTGATCGGCTGGTAGCGCACGGGAATTCCGGCGGCCCGGGAAATCTCGGCGGCGGCCTCGGCGAAGCTCAGCAGGCGCGGTCCGGTGATCTCGTAGAGCTCGCCGTCATGACGGGCATCGGTGAGTGCCGCGACGGCCACTTCGGCGATATCGTCGACATCGGCGATCGGCTCGCGGATGTCGCCGGCCGGCAAGGCCACTACACCGTCGAGAACAGGCCCCTGCAGATAGCCTTCCGAAAAGTTCTGCGCGAACCAGGCGGCGCGAACCAGCGTGAAGGCAAGGCCCGAATGACGGACGAGCTCCTCGCAGGCTTCGGCATGGGCTTCACCGCGACCGGAAAGCAGGACCAGCTTGCGCACCCCGGCTGCCTTGGCGACGCGGGTCAGCGCCTCGATCTTTTCGGCAGCACCCGGGAAGGCAAGGTCCGGGAAATAGGAGACATAGGCGGATGAGACGCCTTCGAGCGCGGGGCCCCAGGTGTCCGGCTGTTCCCAGTCGAAGGGGACGGCGGCGTGGCGCGAGCCTTCGCGGACCGCGAAGCCTTTCTGCTTGAGCGATGCAGCGATGCGGCTGCCGGTCTTTCCGGTCGACCCGATGACGAGGATGGGCTGGTCTTTCATGATGTTGCTCCTTGGCTTGAACGATGATGAGCGACATCTAGACGGCGGCTTCTGGATCAACAATGACTGCAACACCGCATTTATTTGCAGATCGTCCAAACCGATGGACAGACCGCATATGAAGAGCTAGTTTCTTTGCATGTCTACACCTGATCCCAACATTCCCGAGACCTCCGATCCGCTTGCCGAGACGCTGCACATGCTGCGGCTGACCGGAACGCTCTATTGCCGTGGCGAACTGACCGCGCCGTGGGCAATCGCCATCCCGCGCATCGAGGGCGTGATGATCTTCGTGACCGTCACCTCCGGCTCCTGCTGGCTGACGCTCGAGGGCCATGCGCCCCGACTCCTCAACCAGGGAAGCCTGGCGCTGATCCCCCACAGCACGCCGCACGTGATCTCCAGCGCCGAAGGCATGGAAGGGGCGCCGCTGTTCGAACAGCCGGTGGAAAAGGTAAGCGAGCGCTACGAGATAATGCGCTATGGCGGCGGCGGCGTCCTGACGCGCACCATGTATGGGGTGGTCCGGTTCGATGACGTCGCCGCCGAACATCTTCTCAAATTTCTGCCGGAGATCATCATGATCGATGCCTGGGACGATCAGGCCGGCGGATGGTTGCAGAGCACCCTGCGCTTCATTGCCAACGAGGCGGCCTCGCTCAAACCCGGCGGCGAAACGGTGATCACGCGGCTGTCCGACGTGGTGGTGATCCAGGCGATCCGCACCTGGCTCGAAAGCGGCTCGGCGTCCGATACCGGCTGGATCGCGGCGCTGCGCGACCCGCAGATCGGGCGATCACTGGCGCTGATGCACCGCAATCCGGGCATCGACTGGAGCGTGGAACAGCTGGCGATGCGGGCCGGCATGTCGCGCTCGGCCTTTGCCGCGCGGTTTTCGGAACTGGTCGGGCAGGCGCCTCTCAAGTACCTGACCGAATGGCGGATGCGGATCGCTCGCGGCAAGCTGATCGACACGACGCAGGGACTGGCGGCGATCTCACAGGATCTGGGCTACCAGTCGGAGGCAGCGTTCTGCCGGGCGTTCAAGCGCGTCTTCGGTCACTCTCCGGGGGCGGTGCGACGAAGCGGCTCCCCGCATGAGCCGGCGGGCATCAATGTTCCCGAGGACGCCAGCGCGGCCTGAGACACTCGCAGAATTGGTTCCGGCTCTTTGTCAGACGAAGGTTCAGGCGAGCGCACCTGCCGGACGAATTGTGCCGACCTCGATCCCGTTCCAGTTGCTCATCCGCTTTTCAGCCCATGCGGAAAGGCGCGTCGAGAGATCCGCGTCGTCGTCGAACAGCTTGGCGAGCACGGCGCCGACCATCGCCTCGGCGCCCCGGGTGGAACCGTCCTCGCACTTCAATGCGATGCCGTAGCCCTTCTCGGGTATTGCCGCGCAGTAGACGCCCTCGGCTCCGGTCTTGGCGAAGATGCGGCCCGGCGCCATACCCATCAGTTCGGTGCAGGCGCGGCCGGTGCCTGCGACAAAGAAGGGTTCGGCCATGCAGGCCGACATCAGCCGCTTTGAAGCTTTCGCGCGCTCGGTTCCGAGCCCTGTCCCGGTCGCCATGCGGGCAAAGCCATGGGCGATGCGGTCGAGCGGGGCGGCATAGGTGGGGATCGAACAGCCGTCGGTCCCGCAATTGTCATGACCGAGGCTGGCGCCGGTCAAGTCCTCCATGACGTCGCGGATGGTCGACTGGACGAAATGGTCGTACCCCACATAGCCGTGGTGATCGACGCCCGAATGGCAGGCCAGGCACAGGAAGCCTGCATGCTTGCCCGAGCAATTGTTGCCGAGCTGGTTCGGCTTTGGACCCTTGCGGACCTGCTCGAGCAGCACCTTGAACTCCGTGCTCCAGTGCGACCCACATTCGAAATCGGCTTCGGAAAGGCCGGCACGGGCGGCCATTTCACCGGCCAGCCGAATGTGCTCGGGTTCGCCGGAATGGGATGCGCAGGCGAGCGCCAGTTCGCTGTTGCCGAAGCCGTAGGCGTCTGCGGCGCCGGATTCGACGAGCGGCAGCGCCTGCATCGCCTTGACCGCCGAACGCGGGAAGACCGGGGTCGCGACCTCGCCAAGCGCCATCACCGGTGTTCCGTCCGCATCGACCACCGAGACCATGCCGCGATGGCGGCTTTCGACCATCTGACCACGGGTGACTTCAACAAGAACGGGATTTTGCATGGAAACTGTTTCCTGGCACTGGCTTGGAATCTCCGGCTGGCTGGGGACGCCGGATTGAGGGGCAGACTGATCGCAGAAGCGGACGTTTTGGGCAAGTGGCGGGGACGAAATCGATTGTGAATCCGGACCCGGCGCCTGCGCGGACGGAATTCGCTCAGGTTCGCGGCACATGGGGCGATTTCTGCGTTCCTTGATCAGGCAGCTGAAATCATTGCGTTTCGGGGACTTGATGTCCCGGGACCCCCGCCGGGCCGGCCCATCGACTGTGCCCAGGGCCTGGGCCGGAACAGGCCCGGCAGTCCGTCAGAACGTCCACACGAGCGTGCTGACCCCTAGACTCGTCTTGAGCACCAGTTCCGGTGCACCCGGCTAATCGGAGACACCCATGGCCCGTCCCTTTCTTTTCTCGACCCTGTTTTCATCCCTCCCCTTCTGGCGGCCCGCTGCGCCGGGCCGGCCCCGCCCCGTCCCGGGACCCGGCCCGTTGGCTCCCGAGACCGTCCCTCGCCCGCCCGACGCCTGCGTGATGATCGCATGGGGCGCCAAAGTGTCCCGCAGCTTCAAGACCAAGGTGATCCAGATCGCAGAAAGGCTGCAGATGGAGCCCGATCACCTGATGGCGGTCATGGCGTTCGAGACCGGACGGAGCTTCGATCCGGCCATCGCGAACCGCGCCGGATCGGGCGCGACCGGGCTGATCCAGTTCATGCCGGCGACCGCAAGGGGGCTCGGGACGACGACCGCCGCACTGGCACAAATGAGCGCCGTCGACCAACTCGATTACGTGGAGAAATATCTCACGCCCCACCGCGGCCGGATCGGCGACATCCAGAACGCCTACATGGCGGTGCTTTATCCCCGCGCCATCGGCAAGCCATCCGGCCACGTGCTGTTTCGAAAGGGATCGCGCGCCTACAAGCTCAATCGCGGACTTGATCGCAATGGCGACGGCCAGATCACCAGGCAGGAGGCGGCTGCCCGCGTGGTGGCGCTGCTGGAAGAGGGCATGAGGCCCGGCAACATCGGGTGAAGCAAGTGACGGACGCTCCATGTCGATTGCAAGCCGGGCCGAGACCTGTATGGTCGCCGGACCACCACCTGAAGGCCCTTCCCCGAAATGCTGCGTACCATCCTGATCACCGTCCTCGGCCCGATGCTGTGGGGAACCTCCTATGTGAATTTCACCGAGTTCCTGCCGACCGACCATCCCTTCTTCGTCGGTGCGATACGGGCGCTTGCGGGGGGATTGTTGCTGCTTGCGATCAATCCGCGCATCCCCGCGCCGCAGGTCATGATGCGCTATGCGGTGCTCGGCACGCTCAACATGGCGCTGTTCTTCGCGCTGCTGTTCGTGGCCGCCGGGCGGATGCCGGGTGGTCTCGCGGCAACGCTGGGGGCCGTCCAGCCGCTGATCGTCATCGCGCTGTCCTCGCTCCTGATCCGGCGACTGCCGCATCCGTTGCAGGTCGTGGCCGGAATTGCCGGCGTGGTCGGAGTCGGGTTGCTGGTGCTTTCGCCGTCGGACCACAGGCCGGACCTGCTCGGCGTACTCGCGGCCATCGGCGGCACCTGCTCGATGGCGGTCGGAACCGTGCTGATCGACCGCTGGGGCCGCGACGGCAAGCCGCTCGAGATGGCGACCTGGCAGCTTGTCCTCGGCGGGCTGATCCTTTTGCCCGTGGCCTGGATCAAGGAGGGGCTACCGCCGGTTCCAGACGGACCAGCGATCGGCGGTTACCTCTGGCTGATCCTGCTCGGCACCGCGTTCTCCTACTATGCCTGGAACCGCGGCATTACCCGGCTGGGGCCGAGCGGCGCCTACATGGCGCTCGCAAGCCCGGTGGTCGCGACCCTGATCGGGACGATCTGGATGAGCGAGATCTTCAGCCTCTGGCAATGGGCGGGCATCGTGCTGGTGCTGGGCGCAATTGCGCTTGGGGTGTCGGTCAAGCGGCGCGACGGGACGAATGCCGTCCCCCCTTCCCTGACGATCCCCCGGCCATAGGCCGAGCGCGTCTCATGCCTCAGGCGGCTGCCTGCTCGCTGGCAAGCTCGATGATCGCGGCATAGGTATCGATCTCCTCGACCTCGAAATCCGGGTCGCTCAGATCAATGCCAAGCTCGCCTTCCAGGATGGTCAGGAGCTTCACCGCGGCCAGGGAATCGAGCTTGCCGCTGTCGAACAGGGACTCTGTTTCATCGAAGTCGGGGCTTTGACCGGCTTCGACCAGAAGTTCCGAGATCGCGGTTCGGATGAGCTTTTCAGGGTCGTTGGACATCATGCCACTCCAAATAGGCTGAGGAAGAAAACAAGGCGGTCTTCGAACGGAACGATGCCGGAGGAATCGTCGAAGACCTGAAGAATGGCGAAAAAGCCGATGACGATGACCCGCGGCCAGACCTGGTAGCGCAGGAACCCGTCTTCGGCGCGCGGCTTGGTCTGCCAGATCTGGGACCAGATGATCCCGACAGTGAGCAGACCGGCATAGAGCGTGTAGGAGTAGTACTTCACGATCGTGTCACCGAAGCCGCGGAGCCCGAAGGTTCCAGCGTCGCTGATCATATCGAACAGCACGTTGCCGACGAAGGCCGCCATGAAGGTGGCGAAGGCGAGTCTCAGACGCGGATAATTCTTGAAGCAGCGCTGGAAGGTCGGGAAGAAGAAGAAGTCGGACAGCAGTTCCTTGAAATAGAACAGGTACCGGCCCCAATATTCCGAGATCGTGCGGGAGGCGAGCGGGCTGACCATGCCGCGCGGAATGCCAAAGCCGATGACGCGGATGAGCGCGACCAGCGCGTGGATCGATGCGCCGACAAGGAGCACCTTTTCCAGAAAGTGAACGAACAGAGCGATCCAGTTGAAGGCGGTCGACCCGCCCTCGCCGGCCGACGCCGCAAGGATCACCGCATCGAAACCCGGCAGCCCCAACTGTCCGCGCACCCCGTACCCAAAGACCAGTTCCGCAGTCCAGAACAGGATGACTGCCCAGACAGCGAGCTTGAGCCCCTTGAGCCGGGTCACGGCAAGATCCTCCGGCGTGCCGGCCTCGAACTTGGCGAAGTATCCCGGCCCCTTGATCGGCACGACGCTGTTGGCCCAGACCGGCCGGACAAACCCTAGAAGGGTGGTATTGGGCGGTGACTTCTTCTGCCGCGCGGCCATCAAGATGTAGCCGACAAAGAAGAAGGTCGAAGCGAGATAGGCGACGACCACCCAGGCGGACTTGAAGACAAGGCTTTCCTGCGGCGCCGCGAGCGTGATGCCGGTCATCGCCACCAGCAGGGCAAACAGCGACAGGACCGGACGTTCGGCAACAAATGGCAGGACTTTTCGCCGCTGGTTCTCGATCAACAGCAGCAGCACGGCCACGAAGGCGACGCCGAAGAGCGCAGTCCCGGCGAAAGCACTGCTGGTGACAAAGCCGATGTCGGACCAGATTCCAAAGAAATGGTCATCGTTGGTGGCATTCCGGAAGGGACGCAGCATGAAATAGGCGCCGCCCATGACCGCCAGTACGATGCCGCGCCTTCGGGGCAATATGGCCGTCATCACGAGTGTGATGACGATGAGTGCGAGGTGCTTTGTGCTGATATAGGGGATTGCCGCCAGGCACAGGACCAGGCCGGCATGAATGACAGCGACGCCAAGCCAGGATTGCGCCCAGGCAATGGCACGGTCGTTCCTGTCCATGGCCAGCCAGTGCCTGCGCAACACAAGCGGATTGTAGAGGCTGGTCGAGGGGTGCGGCGGAAGTCCTGCGTCGATGGCGGTCATGATGCGATCTCCGCCTTGGCATTTTCCTCTTCAAGGAGAGCAAACAGCGCCTTGCGATCGACCTTGCCGTTGCCGTTGAGAGGCAGTGTTCCCATGACGCGAACCTCGGACGGCACCATGTGCGGCGGCAGGCGGTCGCGCAGCCTTTTGCGGATGTCGGCACCCTCCATGGCGGTCCCGGCGCAGAAGCCGACAACGCCCATGGCGCTGCCGTGGGCGACCGGCCAGGCCACGGCGCAGGCCATCCCGGCATTGGCGGCAAAGCGCATGCCGGTGTCGATCTCCTCGAGCTCGACCCGGTGGCCGTTGATCTTGACCTGATTGTCGAGCCGTCCGAGGTGATGGAACACGCCGGCCTCGTCACGATAGCCACGGTCGCCGGTGAGATACCAGCGTTCGCCGCCGATCATCGGAAAGCGTTCGGCGGTGAGTTCCTCCTGCCCGAAGTAGCCCTGCGCAAGCTGGGCGCCGCCGAGCGCCACCTCGCCCGGCACCCCATCGGGCAACGGATTGTTTTCCGCATCGACGATCATGGTCTTCATGCCCGGGTAAGGCGCGCCGATAGCGACCACATCCCGCGAGCGGGTGACAACGCCGCCTTGTGACCATGGCTGGCGAAGGCAAGCGATGGTGGCTTCGGTCGGACCGTAGATGTTGTCGACGATGCTGTTGGGCGCCGCGGCCATCCACTCGCGTGCGACCTCCACCGGCAGCGGCTCGCCGCAAAACAGCGAAATCCGAAGCGAAGGCAACGACCCGGGCGCAAGCTCGGCTGTCTGCTTGGAAATCGACACAAGTGACGGGACCGAAAGCCAGGTCGTGATCCGGTGCTTGTTGATGAACCTCGCCGGAGCGACGAGATCAAGCGGTCGCATGATGTGAAGGCAGGCGCCCGCCTGCCAGGTCATCAGCATATTGTGCACGGACAGATCGAAGGTGATGTCGCAGGTTTCCGCCGCGCGATCTTCGGGACCGAAATCGTACCAGCCGCGCATCGCTTCGATGTAGCTCGCAACCGCGCCGTTGGAGACCATCACGCCCTTGGGTGTGCCGGTGGTTCCCGATGTGAACTCTATGTAGGCGAGGTGATCGGCATCCAGATTGCGCGGCGTTTCAGGCCCGTCCGGCCGGTCGCCCGCTACCGGCGCGCCATCTACGGCAAATTCCCCGGGTTGGCCGGCGGGCACGAGGACGAGGTCGGGACAATGCGCGCGAACCTTTTCGCTGAGCAGTTTCGCACCCGCGCGGTCGACAATGAGCACGTCCAGATCGAGCATCCCGAGCAGTTCGACGATCCGTTGCTCCGGGTACTTCAGGCTGATAGGAACATAGGTGCCGCCGGCCCAGGCCGTTCCGATGATCGCAACGCAGGCCTCTATCGAGCGCGAACCCAGAATGCCGCATCGGCCATGGCTCAATCCTGAGGCGAGTTGGCCCGCCAGGCGCCTGGCGGCAGCGGCGAAATCGCCATAGTCCAGAGAGGTGTTCCCGCATGAAACAGCCGTACTGTCCGGAAACGACACCGCCGACCTTTCGATCAGTGCTGCGATATTGAAATTCTCGTGCATTTCGCCCCTCCGAAATTTCAATCGATCTCCCTACATTTCTATTATTTACTGCACTTTTTATCAATTAATAGTTTCAAGCAAAGCCTATTATATATTCATTAATCTTAACAATGAAATATCTATTAAATATATATTTATTATTTATTTGCCTATATACGACGCAAACTGACCATCCTGAATGTTCATTTTGGATCATCCCTATCGGGCCGGCGCATCAGCGAGCGCAGGCAAAGGTTGCACCAACCAGACGGCCTTCGCCGACGGCCCTGCAAGCGGCAGCGTCAACACCGTTGATTGAAAGCCCGTCTCAGCGGCCGGCAAGGATCCCGGTAGAGGAAAAGCCGCCGTCGACATTGAGCACATGGCCGTTGATGTAACCGGCCCGGGGTGAGAGCAGGAACAGGATGGCGTCGGCCACCTCTTCCGGTCGGCCGTAGCGGCCAAGCGGGATCTGCGCGTTCCAGCGCCTGCGGTCTTCGGCCGTGTGAAGCCGGGCGATCAAGGGGGTGTCGACGGGAGCCGGAGCGACGACATTGACGCGCACGCCGGAGGCGCCCCACTCGTTTGCCAGAACCTGGCTCATCAGGATCACGCCTGCCTTCGACGCGCCGTAGGCGACACGGCCGGCATTGGCCCGCTGGCCGGAGACCGAAGACAGATTGACGATTGCAAGCGTGTCGCCCATCTGGTCGAGGGCTGCGCGGCAGGTGATGAAGCTGCCGGTCAGATTGACATCGAGGATCTGCCGGAAGATCTCGGCACTGGTCTTCTCCGCCGGCAGGTCCCGGGCGATGCCTGCGCAATTGACGAGGCCCGTTATCGGACCGAAGACAGCAACGGATTGCGAGAGGCTGTCGGCAACCTCATCCTCGTCGGTGACATCGCAGACATGGACGGCGACGTCTTCACCCTCGTACCGCTGCTCGGCCCTGGCGCAGGCGCCCTCGCCGGCATCGAGGATGGTGACGGCCACCCCCTCGTCCACCAGCGCCGAAACCGTCGCCTCGCCGATCCCCGACGCGCCGCCGGTGACCACGACATGGCCATCGATGCCATGCGCCGCGAGGCCGGGGCTCACCGGATGCGCTCGAGGATCGAAACGTAGTTGGCGACCGCGGCGCCGCCCATGTTGAAGATGCCGCCGAGCGTGGCGCCGGGAACCTGAATGCCGCCCGCCTCGCCCGATAGCTGCATGGCCGTGAGCGCGTGCATGGAGACGCCGGTCGCCCCGATCGGGTGGCCTTTCGCCTTGAGCCCGCCGGAGGGGTTGACCGGCAAACGGCCGTCCCTGGCGGTCTCGCCGCTCATCGCCATCGCGCCGCCCTGTCCCGGCTTGGCGAGACCCATGGCTTCGTACTCGATCAGTTCGGCGATGGTGAAGCAGTCGTGGGTCTCCACGAAGGAAAGATCATCGAGCGACGTTTTCGAATTGGCGAAAGCGCGCTTCCAGCCCTCCGCGCAGCCTTCGAAGGCAAGGATGTCGCGCTTGGACATCGGCAGGAAATCCTGCACATGCTCGGCGGCGCGGAACATGATCGCCCGCGGCGCCTGCATCGCCGTTGTCACGTCGGCTAGCACGATGGCCGCCGCGCCGTCAGAGACGAGCGAGCAGTCGGTGCGCTTGAGCGGACCTGCGACGAAGGGGTTCTTTTCGCTTTCGGTGCGGCAGAACTCGAAGCCCAGATCCTTGCGCATCTGGGCGAAGGGATTGTCGACGCCGTTCTTGTGGTTCTTGGCGGCGATCGCCGCAAGCCCGTCCGACTGGTCGCCATATCTCTGGAAGTAGCTGTCGGCAATCTTGCCGAAGACGCCGGCGAAGCCTGCGGGCGTGTCGCCATCCTCGGGCAGATAGGAGGCCTTCAACAGGTTGGCGCCGATCTGGGGCCCCGGCGTGGTCGTCATTTGCTCGACACCCACGATCAGCACGCGACGGGCCGCGCCGGCGCGTATGGCCTTGATGCCCTGGTGCACGGCAGCAGATCCGGTGGCGCAGGCGTTCTCGACCCGGGTGGCGGGCTTGAAGCGAAAGTCGTCGTCCGCCTGCAGCACCAGGCTTGCGGTGAAATCCTGCGCGGAGAAGCCGGCATTGAAATGCCCCAGATAGATTTCATCGATCTCGGAGGCTTCGAGGCCTGCGTGCGAGATCGCATCGCGCGCCACCCTTGTCACAAGGCTCTCGACGGTTTCGTCACTGTGTTTGCCGAAGGGCGTGTGCGCCCATCCGATGATGCAGGCTGTCATGATGTCTCTCTCCCGGAGTCCGTCGAAGGCTGGCGCGCAGTTTTGGTCGGGCGGCACGCTTTGTAAAGGGCTTCATGGCGGACATGCCACGATACCGGGGGAAAGAAATGCTGTCGGGCTGGCGCGGCCCTGACCGTACAATCGTTCGCGCCAGCGGTCTCAGTGTACGAAGTCGTCCAGCCCGAAAGCTGCCGGCCGGATCGGTTCGAGCAAGGCAAACGGATCCTCGAGCGAGGCAACCGCACCAATGAACGGCGCGGGAAGCTCGTTGAGGAAGCGGATGTCGAGCAGGCCACGCTTCCGGCTGACAATGACACAGCCGACATGGATCTGGCGGTCGCCTATGCACAGATAGAAATGGTCGGGAATGTCGTTGCGGCGCGACGTGGCGCGCAGGCCCTTTTCGGAGATCTGAAGCACGCGCAACTGGCCCGATGCAACCTCGCGCACCCCCTTGAGCGTGAACAGGATCGAGAAAAGAGCGTTGCACTTGCGGAAGGCTTGCCCCGCGGCGCCGGAGCGACGGCCGGCCCGGCTAAGGTAGTTGGATGAGGAACTGCCGGCGGTTTGTCTTACAGTCATCGAATGTCTCCCTCGAGCAGATAATCTGACTTCAAGACCAGTCCGAACCCTACTCCAAACGGGTCCGAGCCTCAGTCCAAGAGAGAATGCGCACCACCTCAGATGGTTTCATGACCAAACAATCCCGCATGACTAGAGGTGAGCGATTTCCAGCACGCAGAGTAAGCGGCACCCACTATCCTATTGTTTTTCATGGTTTATTTCATCTTAAGCCTTGATTAATCACGCGCGAACAACACACATTTTCAACTCTCAATACACATTTCTCATCGATACTCCGGCGCATTCCTCATATTTTCGATTTTTTGTTGATTGGCCAATCAATCAAAATTAACCTGCGCCGAGCGAGAGACACGGTTTGTCGTTCTCAGGAGACCTGGACATGCCCAAGATCGGGATGGAACCCATTCGCCGCAAGGCGCTCACAGACGCTGCGATCGAAGCCATCGGGGCGCACGGCTCGATGGCCGTGACGATGTCCGACATCGCCGGACGCGCGGGCGTCTCTCCCGCGCTCGCGCATCATTACTTCGGCTCGAAGGACCGGCTGATCACCGAGTCCATTCGTGCACTCCTGCGCGATCTCAAGAGCGACGCGGTGGCGGCCCTTGCGACCGCACACAGCCCGCGGGCGCGGCTGTCGGCCATCGTGGCGGCGAGCTTTTCGCAGAAACAGTTCTCGGACGAGGTGGTTGCAGCCTGGCTGGCCTTCTACGTCGATGCCCAGCGCGCGCCGGAAATCCGGCGGCTGCTCGCCGTCTATGCGCGGCGGCTGCATTCGAACCTGATGAGCGGGCTCCGCCCGCTTGCCGGCGAGCGCGACGCGCAGCGCATCGCCGAGGGCGCTGCCGCCATGATCGACGGGCTCTACATCCGCAAGGCGCTCAACGCCGACCCGGCCCGCCACGATGCGGCGGCGCTGGTGGAAGACCACATCGAGACGCAATTGCTCGAAATACGGGGGAGAACACTTTGACTGCTGCAAAGACCGGCACGAAACGGCCAAACATCCTGATCCTGATGGTGGACCAGCTCAACGGAACCCTGTTTCCCGACGGGCCGGCGGATTTCCTGCATGCGCCGAACCTGAAGAAGCTGGCCCAACAATCGACCCGGTTTTCCAACAACTACACCGGCTCACCGCTGTGCGCGCCGGGCCGGGCCTCGTTCATGTCGGGCCAACTGCCGCGCCGCACCCGGGTCTACGACAATGCTGCCGAGTTCGCCTCCGACATCCCGACCTATGCGCATCACCTGAGGCGCGCTGGCTACTACACCTGCCTGTCGGGCAAGATGCATTTTGTCGGTCCGGACCAGATGCACGGCTTCGAGGAGCGTCTGACCACCGACATCTACCCGGCCGATTTCGGCTGGACGCCCGACTACCGCAAGCCCGGCGAGCGGATCGACTGGTGGTATCACAACCTGGGTTCCGTTACCGGTGCGGGCGTGGCCGAAACCTCCAACCAGATGGAATATGACGACGAGGTTGCCTTCTTCGCCACGCAGAAGCTGCACCAGCTGGCGCGAACGAGCGACGATCCGGATTCACGGCCGTGGGCGCTGACGGTGTCGTTCACCCATCCGCACGATCCTTACGTCGCACGCAAGCAGTATTGGGACCTTTACGAGGGTTGCAAACATCTCGAACCGCGCGTCAAGCCGATCCCCTATGATCAGATGGACCGGCACTCCCAGCGGCTCTACAAGGCCAATGATAGCGAGCGCTTCGACATCACGGACGAGAATGTGCGCCGCTCACGCCGCGCCTATTTCGCCAATATTTCCTATCTCGACGACAAAATCGGCGGCATTCTCGCGACGCTCGATGCCACACGCATGCGCGACAACACCATCGTGGTGTTCTGCTCCGACCACGGCGACATGCTGGGCGAGCGCGGCATGTGGTTCAAGATGAGCTTCTACGAAGGCTCTGCCCGGGTGCCGCTGATGATTTCGGTTCCGGGCGCGAATGGACGGCGGGTCCCGACGCCCACCTCGAACCTCGACATCACGCCGACGCTGGCCGATCTCGCGGGCGTTTCGCTCGAGGACGTCGCACCCTGGACCGACGGCGAAAGCCTGGTGCCGGTGATGGAAGGCGCCACACGCGCATCCCCGGTGCTGATCGAGTACGCCGCGGAAGGCTCCGAGGCGCCGCTGGTTGCGATCCGCGACGGCAAATTCAAGTTCACCCATTGCGAACTCGACGCACCGCAACTGTTCGATCTCGACGCCGATCCGGATGAACTCACAAACCTTGCGGATGATCCGGCCCATGCCGACCGGGTGGCCGACTACATGGCGCAGGTCCGGGCCCGTTGGGACATGGCTGCCTACGATGCCGAGGTTCGGCAAAGCCAGGCGCGGCGCTGGGTGGTCTACGAGGCGCTGAGGAACGGCAACTACTATCCGTGGGACTTCCAGCCGCTGCAGAAGGCCTCCGAGCGCTACATGCGCAATCACATGGATCTCAACATCCTCGAAGAATCCCAACGGTTTCCAAGGGGAGAATGATGATCAGGCAGGAACTGGAACGGGCCCAGAGCCACTCCGTCCACAATCGCGCGGAGCTCGAAAGAAGCCGGCGCTGCGGCTGCTTCCACTGCGAGAGCGTGTTCACGGCGGGTGCCGTGCTGCACTGGACGGACAGAAGCCGCGCGCAAGGCGAATGGACGGCCTTGTGCCCGAGCTGCGGCATCGACGCGGTGATCGGGGACGCGGCCGGGTTCGGAATGAGTCCCGTCTTCCTGCGCGAGATGAAGGACAGGTGGTTCGGCTCCGGCCGGGCCTGAAGGCGAAACCGCCGAGACATGAACACGAAAGAGCGAGAGGCCGGACAATGACCGCCGCACAGCCGAAAGCATCACATCACATCAACGGACAGTACCGCGAGGACGCGTCGGGACCATCCTTTAAGAGCGTCTATCCTGCGACCGGCGAGGTGATAGCCGCGCTGCATTCCGCCACGCCCGAGCTGATCGAAGAAGCTGTGGCTGCCGCCAAGGCGGCGCAGCCGGAATGGGCCCGGCGGCCCGGGGTGGAGCGCGGCCGGATCCTGCTGCGCACGGCCCAGCTGCTGCGCGAGCGCAACGCCGAACTCAGCCGGATCGAGACGCTCGACACCGGCAAGGCGATCCAGGAAACCCTTGTGGCAGATGCGGCTTCCGCCGCCGATGCGCTCGAGTATTTCGGCGGGCTGGCGGGCGCGATCACCGGCGAACATGTCGACCTGGGCGGCGATTTCGTCTACACGCGGCGCGAACCGCTCGGTGTGTGCGCCGGGATCGGCGCCTGGAACTACCCGATCCAGATCGCGGCCTGGAAGTCGGCCCCGGCACTTGCCTGTGGCAATGCCTTCATCTTCAAGCCCTCGGAAATGACGCCGCTGACGGCGCTGCTGCTCGCCGAAGCCTTCAAGGATGCGGGCCTTCCGGACGGGCTGTTCAATGTGGTGCAGGGCCATGGCGACGTGGGTGCGGCACTTGCCTCGCATCCGGGCATCGCCAAGGTGTCGCTCACAGGCTCGGTGCCGACCGGCGCCAAGGTGCTGGCAGCCGCCGCCCCCACCATCAAGGCGGTGACGATGGAGCTTGGCGGCAAATCGCCGATTCTCGTATTCGACGATGCCGACCTCGAAAGCGCCATCGGCGGCGCGATGCTCGGCAACTTCTATTCCACCGGGCAGATCTGCTCGAACGGCACTCGCGTGTTCGTCCAGCGCGGCCTGCACGACCGTTTCCTTGAGCGGCTTCGCGAGCGCACCGAAGCCATCCGGCTTGGCGATCCGCTCGACCCCGACACCCATCTGGGTCCGATGGTCTCGATCGCGCAGCGCGACAAGGTGCTCGGCTACATCGAAAGCGGCAAGCGCGAGGGCGCACGGCTGGTCACGGGTGGCGGCGTGCCAGACATGCAAGGGTTCGAGAACGGAGCCTGGATCCAGCCGACCGTGTTTGCCGATGTCACCGACGACATGAAGATCGCGCGCGAGGAAATCTTCGGCCCGGTGATGAGCGTGCTCGGCTTCGACGACGAGGACGAGGCGGTCGCGCGTGCCAACGCCACCGAGTTCGGTCTGGCCGCGGGTGTCTTCACCTCCGACCTGACCCGCGCCCACCGGGTGGTCTCGAACCTCGATGCCGGCACCACCTGGATCAACACCTACAACCTCACGCCGGTGGAGGCGCCCTTCGGCGGCGTCAAGCAATCGGGCATCGGCCGCGAAAATTCGCGCGCGGCCATCGAGCACTACACGCGGCTCAAGAGCGTCTACGTGGCCACCGGCCCGGTCGACAGCCCCTATTGAGGACGTTGCGGAATGAGTGAGATGCAAGCAGATTTCGTCATCATCGGCGCGGGCTCAGCGGGCTCGGCCATGGCTGCGCGGCTGAGCGAGGACGGCAAGCATTCCGTCATCGTCATCGAGCATGGCGGGTCGGATTTCGGCCCCTTCATCCAGATGCCGGCAGCGCTGTCCTATCCGATGAACATGGGGATCTACGACTGGGGCTACTCGACCGAGCCGGAACCGAACCTCAACAACCGCCGGCTTGCGGCGCCGCGCGGCAAGGTGATCGGCGGCTCCTCCTCGATCAATGGAATGGTGTTCGTGCGCGGCCATGCCGGGGACTTCGACCACTGGGCCGAACAGGGCGCGAGCGGCTGGTCGTTTGCCGACGTGCTTCCCTATTTCAAGCGCATGGAGACCTCGCACCAGGATGGCGGCATCGGCGGCGAGGAGGGCTGGCGCGGCACCGACGGGCCGCTTCATGTCCAGCGCGGGCCCGCGACCAATCCGCTGTTCAAGGCCTTCATCGAGGCCGGACGGCAGGCCGGCTACGGTGTGACCCAAGACTACAACGGCTCGCGCCAGGAAGGCTTCGGCCTGATGGAGCAGACCATCCACAAGGGCCAGCGCTGGTCGGCGGCCGAAGCCTATCTGAAGCCTGCGCTCAAGCGGAAGAATGTTCGACTTGTCAAAGGCTTGGCGCGACGTGTGGTGATCGAGAATCACCGTGCGACAGGCGTCGAGCTGGAAGCTCACGGATCGATTCAGGTTGTTAAGGCAACGCGTGAAGTGGTGATTGCCGCCTCGGCCTTCAATTCACCCAAGCTGCTGATGCTTTCGGGCATCGGCCCCGGCTCGCACCTGGCGGAGCACGGCATCGATGTGGTTGCCGACCGGCCCGGCGTCGGCGCCAATCTGCAGGATCATCTGGAGCTCTACATCCAGCAGGAGTGCATCCAGCCGATCACGCTCTATTCGAAACTCAACCTGTTCTCCAAGGCGCTGATCGGGGCGCAATGGCTGTTCTTCCGGCGCGGACTCGGGGCCTCGAACCAGTTCGAGGCCTGCGGCTTCATCCGCTCCGCGCCCGGCGTCCCCTACCCCGACATCCAGTTCCACTTCCTGCCGGGCGCGATCCGCTACGACGGCAAGGCGGCAGCCCAGATGCACGGCTTCCAGGCCCATGTCGGGCCGATGCGCTCGCCCTCGCGCGGGGCGGTCACGCTGAGATCGGCCGAGGCCAAGGACGCGCCGGTGATCCGCTTCAACTACATGAGCCACCCCGAAGACTGGCGCGATTTCCGCCGCGCGATCCGGATCACCCGCGAGGTGTTCGCACAGGCCGCGTTCGATCCGTTCCGGGGCAAGGAGATCCAGCCGGGCAAGGATTGCCAGAGCGACGACCAACTCGACGCCTTCATCCGCGATCATGCCGAAAGCGCCTATCATCCCTGCGGCACCTGCCGGATGGGGCGCGCCGACGACAAGATGGCAGTGGTCGACCCGGAAACAAGGGTGATCGGCGTGGACGGCCTCAGGGTGGCCGATTCCTCGATCTTCCCGCGGGTGACGAACGGCAACCTCAACGGGCCGTCGATCATGACCGGGGAGAAGGCGGCCGATCACATTCTCGGCCGGCAGCCGCTTGCACCGAGCAATCTCGAGCCCTGGTTCGCACCGGACTGGCAGACCTCCGACCGGGTCGCCTGACCCGGTCCGCGAGCGTGCCGCAAGGCGTGGACGGCATTCCCACCACTCGCATCGCCCACGATGTCTGTGCAACCTGAATGTGCAGACCGCAGACCGCTCAGCCCGGATGTCGGGGCTTTACTCGGCCTTTGGCAAGATCGGCGATGTGATTTCACGAAACAAATCAGGTCATTAGAAACGCGGCGCAACCCGCACGAAACGAACCTGCGACGCAAAGCACGTTAAAAGTGTATTTTCTGATTGACTAAATTATTTAGTGTGCACACACTCAGGGCGTCAAAAGCAGAAAATAGCGGTCCGGATCGGGCCAGCCGTCCTTCACGTTCCCGGACACCACAGGCCTCCTGGCTTGCGGAGCCAGTGTGACGGCATCGCCGCGATCCAGGAGAAGCACGTGCCGAATGCGTGCATCCGGCAAACGAAAACCTGCGCCTTGAAGAAAGGTAAGCCCGCCAGACCGGCGGGAACCTAACCGGTGCATGTCCCGATGGGGATCTGCTTGCGACGCGGACGACCAACCCAACGCGTGAGGAGACGTTATGCGCAAGGTACTTACCCAAACCGATCATGAGATGAAGGGCTTCGATGCCCAGGACCCGCTCGCGCTTTCGAGCGAGCACCCGCTCGTTCTTCCCGGAGCAATCAATGCCAATGACAAGGCCTGGAACCATCTCTACGGAGCGATGATCGACGGGCTCAGTCTGTCGCCGAACAACTTCCAGCTGATCTATCCCTTCACCACCTGGGACTGGCCGATCGTACCGACGGGTTACACCAGCGCCGCACAGTGGGATTTCTGCTCCACGGTGCCGCAGTACAGCGCGACCGGGGAATATGTCTCGGCCGGCACCGCCTTCAATGACAGCTATGGCGCGATGCTCAATGTGGTCAGCGCGGCGACTTCGGACCCGAAGCTGAAGGCCGACATCGAGCAGGCGCGCAACATGCTGCAGCTTGCCGCCAACAACTACGACACGATCTACAAGCAGTCGGTGGACGCCTACCAGACCGAAACCGGAGGAACCAACACACCGACCTACACCGAATGGCTGGGATCGATCGGGGGACGGACCTGGCAGGCCCAGCTCGATTCCGCCTACAAGAATGTGCAGGCGCAGCAGAACGTCTACAATCAACTGCTCTCGGAGACGACCACCCCGGGCCTCAAGGACGCGCAGGACCGGCACGACAACCAGGACTACTACACCAAGCTGCAGGACCCTTCGCTCTCGGCGTTTCCCGCGGTTCCCGGATACTCCATCTCGATGGATTCGACGACCTGGCTCAACAAGGTCAAAGCCGGCACCGGCGGATCGAGCGGCAAGATCGGCTTCGACAACTCCCAGTCCGAATATGACTACAAGAAGACCTGGGCGGGCGGCAGCGCATCGATCAGGAAGGTGTTCTGGAGCGTCAATGTCGGCGGCTCCTGGGAGCGGGTGGACGAGTTCGCCTCGGACAATTCGCTCAAGGTCGACATCAGCTTCAAGGCCTGGGACCAGATCTCGATCGGCGCGTCGCGCTGGTACAACGGCGCCTTCGTCACCGCCATCCAGCAAGGCCCCTTCATTCGCGGCTACCAGCCCTATGGCGGAAGCGGCGACAAGGCCGTGTGGGGGCCCGAGGGCATCATGTCGGTTCAGAAGGTGGGCATGCTGGTGTGCTACAAGCCGTCCTTCACCATCACCGTCAGCAATTCCACCTTCAAGTCCTTCTCCGAGAGATGGGAGGTTTCGGCGGGGCTGCGCATCGGCCCGTTCAGCTTCTCCGGCGGCGGCGGAAGCTCCTCGTCGGGCTGGAAGGCGGATTCGGCGACCAACACATTCAGCGGGGAATCAACTGCGGAAACCGCCCTGATCATGGGAACGACCATCAACCTGATCAATCCGCAATAGGCCCCGGCCCGGCGCTTCGGCCCCCGTTCCGGAGCGCCGGTGAACCCCCGGCGACACCAAAAGCCGGATTTCTTCTTTGGCGAGAGAACACGAGAGGCTCCCCATGCCACGCATACGCTGGAAAGCAAGATTGAGCGCACAGGAACTCGCGCCGCTCATCGCAACCGCGGAGATTTCGATCGCGGCGATACAGGCCGCCATTCAGCAGCACAGGCCGTTTGTCCATTACCATGCGGGCGGCGCGCAGAAGGCGGAGACCACCGTCAACTGGCCACCCGCGCCGCCCGAGCGGTACGCCACGGCCATGCAGGAGCATTCGGAAATGGTGGCGGTGGCCGCCAGCACCGGCGGCGCCGCCCCGATCTGGGCGCTGGACCAGGCCGGCCATGTGGTGGCCAACAACGGCGCGGCGATCCAGCACACGAACTATTTCACCGACCTGCCCCATTGCGGCTACTGCACCGTGATGATCTGGGTGCTGGACCTTCCGCTCGGCGAGCCCACGGCGGGGCGCTACAATCTGGCGGTCAACCTCGAATACACGGTTCCCGCCAATGTTCGCGACAGTGTCGATGTGCTGACACGGCTGCTCAACGGCAACCAGGGGGGCAACGCAGCGCTGATCGTGCTCAAGACCATGGTCAACGCGTTCCTGCAGACCGCCTCGACGGACTGTGTGCTGCAGATAGCACCGGGGGTTTTCGTCAGCGACACGGCTGTCACGAATGCGCCGCCGGCGGCAACTCTGGTTCTGGACTGGGCGACAGAGGCGGCTCCACACCCGGTCGATGTCAACGAGACCCATTTCGGGCAGAATTCCTTGCTGACGACGCTGTGGAAGATCGTCTGGAAGGGCATCTTCCGGAATGTGGGATAGATCGGTCCCTTCTCCACCTGGCGGAGCGGGTCGGCGCAGCCGGAACCTGGGAACTGTCCCGCTTCGCCTCAGGCGTCCTCGACCGCGAATTCGCGGTCGGGCGCCTCGCCCCAGCTGATGAAACGGCCGCAGCCGAAATCGGCATTGTCGACGCCATAGCGCAGCGGTTCGCCATCAAGGCCGAGGGTCACGCCGCCGGCCGCCCGCAGCACCGCGTCGCCCGCGGCAATGTCCCACTGCTTGAGGCAGACCAGCCGCGGATAGACATCGGCCTTGCCCTCGGCAAGAAGGCAGAATTTCAGCGACGATCCGACATGCTCGATCTCGTGGGCCGGCATCTTCTCGATCCAGGCCTGCGTCTCGGGCTCCCGGTGGCTCAGGCTGATGAGCGCAACCGGCGTTCTCGGCCGGCGGCGGGTGCGGATCAGCCGGCGCGCGACGATCTCGCCTTCCGGCGTGACCTCGCCTGCCTGGGCCCGCGGGCCTGCACCCGCCCAGATCCGGCCCAGTGCCGGGGCGTAGACAACGCCGGCCACCGGCTTGAAATCGCGGATGAGCGCGATGTTGACGGTAAACTCGTTGCGGCCGGCAATGAAATCGCCGGTGCCGTCGAGCGCATCCACCAGAAAATACGATGCATGGGCGGAGCTAGGGCATTTGCCGTCCTCGGCCATCTCCTCGGCAACAACCGGCACGCCGGGAAACTGCTCGGACAGGCGCTTGAGGATCAGCGCCTCAGCGAGCTTGTCGGCCTGGGTGACGGGCGTGCGGTCGGATTTGATCGAGATCTTTGCGCCCGCCGCACGCACGGCGAGGATTTCCCGGCCTGCGGCGATTGCAGCACGTTCAAGTGTTTCGATCAGATCCGGGAGTGGCTGCGGGACGGTATCGAAACTGTCAGGCGCGCCCATGGGCGGCTCCGAATTGGGAGTTGGCGTTGAGCATTGGCCTTGCATGTTTAACGACAGCGGTCAATGCGAAGATGCCACGGACATGACAAAACCGCCGCTCCAGCCCCGCTCGCGAGCCGGGGCAGAATTTGCCGATGGAAGCGCTTTCATCGAAACGGGCGACCTGCCTCGGCCATCACAAAAGACTGTCATGCCTCGTTGAAGGCGTCGCATGGAGCGATGATGAGAAAGAAGAACGGAGCCGTATGCCATGACCGCACATTCCACTCTGCAGACCGCAAGAGAGGCGCAGACCGCGTCCGCCCTCGCGCCGGAGCACGGCCGGAGATTCGGACCGGATTTCGCTGCCGCGCTTGCAGCCGATCTCGCGGCCCTGTCCCTTGAAGGCCGCATCGTGCGCATCGGCGAACTCGGCAATGCCGTGTTCACGACCTCGCTGGGGCTCGAGGACCAGGTGCTGACCTCTCTCATCGCCGCGACCTCCGCCCAGTTGCGCATTGCCACGCTCGACACCGGCCGGCTGTTTGCCGAGACCGAGGCGCTGATCACCGAAACGGAGGCCCGCTACGGCCTCTCGATCGAGGTGTTCAAGCCATGGAAGGACGAGATCGACGGGTTCGTGGCGCTTTACGGCATGAACGGGTTTTACGACAGCGTGGAAGCGCGCCACGCCTGCTGCCACGCCCGCAAGCTGCAACCGCTCGGGCGCGCGCTCGCCGGCGTCGAGATCTGGGTTACCGGATTGCGTCGCGGACAATCGGGCAACCGGGCCAATGCGCCGCTGGCCGAATGGGACGCGGACCGCAGCCTGCTGAAGATCAATCCGCTGGCCGACCAGACGCTGGAAACGCTGAAAGCCCGCGCGGCGTCGGACAATGTGCCGATCAATCCGCTGCATGCAAAGGGCTATCCGTCGATCGGCTGCGAGCCCTGCACACGGGCGATCAAGCCGGGCGAACCCGAACGCGCGGGCCGCTGGTGGTGGGAACAGGACGAGCGGCGCGAATGCGGGCTTCACCTTTCGGCTTCCGTTTCGGGCTCTCGCGCCCAGTCCCAGTCCCAATCTCGGGCCCAATCTCGGGCCCAGTCCCGGGCCGAGGGCCAGCCCCGGCCCAATGCGGCCTCCTCCTGATCCAGGTTCCAGCGGACCCGCAACGCGGGTCCAAGAGTTTTCGCGAAGGACTATTCGATGAACGTGATTGAACACGGCCGCGGCAAGCCGCCGCTCGACCCGCACCTCAAGGCGCTCGAGAACGAGGCGATCCACATCTTCCGGGAGGTGGCGGCCGAGTTCGAGCGTCCGGTGATGCTCTACTCGATCGGCAAGGATTCGTCGGTGCTGCTGCATCTGGCGCTCAAGGCGTTCCATCCGGGCAAGCTGCCGTTTCCCTTGCTGCACATCGACACGGGCTGGAAGTTTCCGGAGATGATCGAGTTTCGCGACCGGGTGGCCGAAAAGCACGGGCTCGACCTGATCACGCACACCAACCCGGACGGCCTTCGCGACAACGTCACCCCGTTCACCCACGGTTCGGCGCGCTACACGGACATCATGAAGACCCAGGCGCTGAAGCAGGCGCTCGACATGGGCCGCTACGATGCCGCTTTCGGCGGCGCGCGGCGCGACGAGGAAGCCAGCCGCGCCAAGGAGCGGATCTACTCGTTCCGCACCCCCGACCACGCCTGGGACCCGCGCAACCAGCGCCCCGAGCTCTGGTCGATCTACAACGGCATGATCCATCCCGGCGAAAGCGTGCGCGCCTTCCCGCTGTCGAACTGGACCGAGGTCGACATCTGGCGCTACATCCAGGCCGAGAACATCGAGCTGGTGCCGCTGTATTTCGCCGAGCGCCGCAAGATCCTCGAGCGTGACGGAATGCTGATTGCAGCGGGCGATCCGCGCATCGAGCTGCTGCCGGGAGAACAGGTGCGCGAGGAGATGGTGCGGTTCCGCACGCTCGGCTGCATTCCGCTGACCGGCGGGGTCCGCTCGACTGCGACAACACTCGACGAGGTGATCGCCGAGCTCGAGATCGCCACGGTCTCCGAACGCCAGGGCCGCGCGATCGACCGCGACCAGGCGGGATCGATGGAAAAGAAAAAACGCGAAGGGTATTTCTGATGAGTTCTCAAACACTTTCGCAGGCTGCTGCAGACATTGAATCCACCAATGAAGCAGGCAAAGCCCTTCCCCAGGCTGAGACCGCAGGCCGGCAGGCGCGGCCGCTCCGCTTCATCACTTGCGGGTCGGTGGACGACGGCAAGTCGACGCTGATCGGCCGGCTCTTGTGGGACACCAAGGCGGTGAAGGAAGACCAGGCGGCGACGCTCGAGCGCGATTCCACCGGCAAGCAGAACGAACTCGGCCTGCCCGATTTCGCACTGCTGCTCGACGGGCTGCAGGCCGAGCGCGAACAGGGCATCACCATCGATGTCGCCTACCGCTACTTTGCCACCGACCGCCGCTCCTTCATCGTCGCCGACACGCCCGGCCACGTGCAGTACACTCGCAACATGGCGACCGGCGCCTCGACCGCCGATCTCGCGGTGCTGCTTGTCGACGCGCGCGCCGGCATTCTCGAACAGACACGGCGGCACGCAACGATCGCCGCGCTGATGGGCATCCGGCAGTTCATCCTGGCGGTCAACAAGATCGACCTTGCGGGCTATGACGAGGCGGGGTTCCAGGCGATCGCGCGGGATTTCCGCGAGATCGCGCTGTCGCTCGGCGTGCGCCAGGTGACCGCCATTCCGGTTTCGGCGCTCAAGGGCGAGAACATCGTTTTGCGCGGCGACGCCTCGATGCCCTGGTACGACGGCCCGACGCTGGTCGAGGTTCTGGAAAAGGCCACCCAGCGGACCGGCCAGACCACCGGGTTCCGGCTGCCGGTCCAGCGCGTTTCGCGCCCCGGCGAGGGGTTCCGCGGCTACCAGGGCACGGTGGCGGGCGGCTCGATCAAGCCCGGCGACAGTGTCGTGGTGCTGCCCTCGGGCGTGGAAGCCAACGTCAAGGCCATCGTCACCTACGACCTGGTGCGCAACGCGGCGGTCTCCGGCGACGCCATCACGCTGGTGCTCGACCGCCCGGTCGACGTCTCGCGCGGCGACATGATCGCGGCCATCGACCAGCGCCCGCAGGTGGGACAGGCCTATTCGGCCCGGCTGGTGGCGCTCTCGCCGGACGGCATCGTGCCGGGCAAGCGCTACTGGCTGAAGGCCGGTTCGCGCCGCCAGCGGGTGTCGGTCCGCCCGACCGCAGCGCTCGACCTGCAGACCGGCAAGTGGCAAGACGCGCTGACGCTGCCGGTCAACGGCATCGGCCAGGCGGAGCTCGACTTCGACGAGGCGGCGATCTTCGACACCTACGAGACCAACCGCGAGACCGGCGCCTTCATCCTGATCGATCCCGAGACGCTGAACACGGTTGCCGGCGGCATGATCGACAAGAAGCGCTCGCCGGGCGAACGGCTGGGCACCCTGCCCGGCGCCGACCACGCCACCATCACGCTGCCCGCCCGGCTGATCGAACAGTTCCTGAAAACGGACTTCGCCCGGGCGCATGCGGGGGAGATCCGGGTGTCAGGGCCTGAGGAGGATGGGGGGTAGTGGGAGAACTTGCCGGCTCTTGAAAGCCGCGTATTTCGGCCCATTCCGGACATTGACTAAGGAATCTGTAACGGCATCGCAGCAATCATTTATGATATAGTCAGACTCGCGGCCCTTGGGCTTGGGCACAAGGTCAGTTGCAAGCCTGTACCATTTTCTTGTAGTGGTCTTTTCCAAACTCTTTTATGAAGTTGATGCCTGCCTCGGCCGCTCGCAAGGCCTCTTCCAGTGTTAGGTCGGGCAAGCTGCCAAGCCCTTCGATTGTTCCGTGAGATTCGATTTGAACAAGGCGTTCAAGAGCCCGAACGTCGAGTTTGTCCTTGACCGCATCTTGGTGGTCCATGAGGGCACCTGTAAAGCTGGATTGTCCAGGTGAGCAGAAAGTCGAGAATATCTCCAGAAGCTTCCGGGTCGCGTTCGGGAGCAAGAACAGATAGTCGGTACTCTTATTCTGCGCGGCGTCCTTAACCACACTGAATAGGTAGCGATACTCGCTGTCATACTTCACGAGGAGCTCATGCATGTGTGCAAGGGTAGTGGCGCGATCGCTTCCATCCCCCGAGCTACGGCAATCGAGCGACAGAAGCGCTATCACTTGCTTGCCTTCATCTCGGCGCTGTAAGTTCTGAAACTCGCGCTTCACCATGTTCATGAAGCTGGTGTTATGGGTCAGTACTATGACCTGAGCGCATTTCTTCGTCATGCGTGTCATCAAGCTATAGGCGTAGGTGCGAGCTGCGGTGTCGAGGCTGGAAATCGGGTCGTCGATGATCAACACCAAGTCTTCGACCTTGCGCCCCTCCGCGGCGAGCTGCGTCAAGAAATAGCAGAACGAAACAGCCGTTCGTTCCCCTTCACTCAGTTCTGTCGCAGGTCGTCCGCTCGGACGGATGATTCTGTACCCCCATCTTCCGCGACAAGGCGAAGTTCCTTATGCCCAAGATAGGCACAGATGAGTTGGTTCATCTTGTCCGCACCAACCCCGTGATCTTGGAGGTCGTTGCGGAGCTCACGTTGGCGGTTTGTAAGCTTCTCTTCTTCTTCAGCTGCTGCATTGTGTTCACTCTTGGTATCACCAATTGCCTTCTGAAGGCTATTCCACCCGCCTTGGTTGCTCGCCAGAACATGAGCTTCAATCTTATTGAAAGCGTCCTTTTGCATGGCGGAGAAGTTATTGAAGGCGTCGTTGTGCGCCTTCACGATAACCGCCAAGGCTTCCTCAATTACCGCGTATTGTGTGAGCCAGTCTTCCAAGTTGAAGCTTGAAAGCTCCCCGGCAACAACGACCTCCTTGGTGGGGTTCGCGGCTCGTGTTTCCAATCCTTTCAAGAGTTCCCCGACACGCATACCAAGCTGCTTGATAGCCGCTTCCATAGACGTCCTACGTTGGGAGAAGGAGTTGCGCTCTTCTGCGCTTACTTCCGTTTCGCTGGGGATAGTGCGATAAAGCTCCCTCAGGTTCTGTTGGTGCTCTTGTCCCCGATTCACGGCATCTTCCAATGCCTTCAATGCCTCGGCCCAAGACTTGTCGAACAGGGCTCGGAGCTTAGCCCGGCGGTCTTCCGAGAACAGATTTCCGCACAGGAGACAATCCGAAACACCGTGGCTTTCGTGGTAATGAAGCCCTTCCTCCACCCATCGGAGAGCGTCCGAATGCGCCTCGAACTCTTCAAGCGCGATCATGGATACGCTTTGCGTAAGAAGAGATTGGCTATGCGTAAACCAATCTGTCAGCCCCTTCGGGAGGCTTGCGGAAAAGGCAAGGGTCGGGAGCGGTTCACGTTGGATAAGAACCACTTGATACTTCTGGAGTTCGTCATCGGTTAGCTTTTGCTCTGCGCCAAAGGTGGCCTTCGCAAATTGCCCCTGAATTTTCTTCGCATCGTAGGACTGCGTGTAGATGCTCGACGACGCTATCTCTCGTATGTTACGGGCAACTCGAGTTTTGAATTCTGAAAGGTCTTTCTCAGCCTTATTTTGTGCCTTTTCCTTCGCCTTTGTCCTCTGTTTTGCTGATGCCATCTGAGGCGCAATTTCATCATACTCTTTTCGAGCATCGACCTTCTTCTCGCTGAGGTAGGCAAGTCCCTTGGTGCTGCTTGCATCCCACTCAAAATTTCGGGCAACAAAATCTGTGTTGAAGACTAGTAGATTGTTTCCAAACGGATTGATTATTGCGTCTTGCGCCACGACCGTCCCGTCTGATGTCTCGATCTTGAATGATACTTCTTCTGGTAGGCGTTCTTCAATATTTTCACGTTGAATCGAAGAAAAAATTCTAAAAAGAGTGGTCTTTCCGGAGCCGTTGAACCCGAATACTAGAGTGCGTGAACCAAAGGACAAATCGTTTGGAGCTGAAAAATTCTTCCAAACGCCGGCCTTCTTTAGCTCCAAAACCTTTTTTATAATCACGCCGAAACCAATTCTCTAAAAGAAGTCCGATCTCTCGTCATGACTGGATCGTAGTAGCGCCCAGAAAGTGACGCAATCAAAAAGTGTATTGCGGTGAGATGGAGGAGAAACCATCCGATTTGTTTGAGAACGTTTTGATACGCCGAACTTCCGCTTCCCTCCCGAATCGGCCGCTCACCGCACCGCCGCCTCCCACAACCAACTGCGGCCTGCAACCCGCCCACACCTTTCCCGCAGCGCAGCAACGATTCCTTAGAGGCTTCGTGGTCTGATTGATTAAAGGTTTAATCAACTCCGGATCCGGGCGTCTTCTCCCATGGAACATTACGACTTCATCGTTATCGGCAGCGGGCCGGCGGGCCGGCGGGCGGCCATTCAGGCGGCGAAATTCGGCAGGAAGGTGCTGGTGGTCGAGCGCGGGCACCGGGTGGGCGGGGTGTCGGTGCACACCGGCACGATCCCCTCGAAGACGCTGCGCGAGACCGCGCTCAACCTGTCGGGCTGGCGCGAGCGGGGCTTTTACGGCCGCTCCTACCGGGTCAAGCAGGATCTGACGGCGGGCGACCTGCGGGCCCGGCTCGACATCACTCTCAACCACGAGATCGAGGTGCTCGAACACCAGTTCGCGCGCAACCAGGTGACGACGCTGAGGGGCGATGCACGGTTCAAGGACGAGCACACCATCGAGGTAGCCGGCGAACAGGGCGAGACCTTCGAATTCACCGCGGGCGCGATCATGCTGGCGGTCGGCACCGTGCCATTCAGGCCCGACTATGTGCCGTTCGACGGCAAGCAGATCTTCGACAGCGACGAGATCCTGACCATCGACCACCTGCCCCGTTCGATCACGGTGGTCGGCGCCGGCGTCATCGGCATCGAATACGCAACCATCTTCAACTCGCTCGACGTGCATGTGACGCTGGTGGAACCACGCGACACCATGCTCGATTTCATCGACCGGGAGCTGATCGACGATTTCACCCACCAGCTCAAGGACCGGGGCATGGTGCTGCGCTTCGGCCGCAAGGCGGAGAAGATCGTGCGCGCGGATGACGGCATGTGCGAGATCCATCTCGAGGGCGGGCGCACGGTGCGCAGCGAAATGGTGCTGTTCGCCGCAGGCCGGATGGGGGCGACCGGTAGCCTCAATCTCGAGGCCTGCGGACTTGCAAGCGACAGCCGCGGGCGGATCAAGGTCGACCCTGCGACATTCGCCACCGACGTGGAGGGCATCTATGCGGCGGGCGACGTGATCGGCTTTCCGAGCCTTGCCTCGACATCGATGGAACAGGGCCGCATCGCGGCCTGCCACGCGCTCGGCCACCCCGCGCACGAGCCGCCGAAATTCTTTCCCTACGGCATCTACTCGGTGCCGGAGATCTCGACCATCGGCATGACCGAGGAGGAGGTGATCGAGCGCGGCATCTCCTACGAGTGCGGCGTGGCGCGGTTCCGCGAAACCTCGCGCGGGCACATCATGGGGCTCGGCACCGGGATGCTGAAGATGATCTTCTCGCTCAAGACCCGCCGGTTGCTCGGCTGCCACATCGTCGGCGAAGGCGCGACCGAGCTCATCCACATCGGCCAGGCAGTGCTCAACCTCAAGGGCACGCTCGAGTATTTCGTCGAGAACACCTTCAACTATCCGACCCTCGCCGAAGCCTACAAGATCGCCGCACTCGACGCATGGAACCGCATGCCGAAGAGATGAGGTCCCGCGAATCTCGCGCCGGCTGGCCTTTCATGGCCGCCGGACCGGAACGGGGCTTGAGGAACCAATTCGAATTCCGCAAGTTGCGTATCTGTTGCCGGGCCGGGCCTGCTACCGGGCCGGGGTCAGTGCGGCCGGTCTAGCGGGCTGCTGTGCACCCCTTACCGGAGAGAACAATGACGGCTATTGGAGCAGGCATGGACAGGACATTTGAAGCATGAGCGGATTGCTGGCCCTTCTCGACGACGTTGCAGCGCTCACAAAGCTGGCGGCCGCCCAACTCGACGACATCTCCGGACAGGCGGCGAAGGTCGGGGCCAAGACGGCCGGGATCCTGATCGACGACACCGCCGTCACCCCGAAATATGTTCACGGCCTGCCCGCGGCGCGCGAATTGCCGATCGTGTGGAAGATCGCGCGCGGATCGCTGTTCAACAAGCTCGTCATCCTGCTGCCGATCGCCATGCTGCTCAACGTGTTCGCGCCATGGCTCCTGTCCCCGCTCCTGATGATAGGCGGCGCCTATCTGTGCTACGAGGGGGCCGAGAAGATCTGGCACCTGTTTCATCCCACCCCGATCCCCGTCGACGCCGAGAACCCTGTCGACCATGCGCACCTAGAAGAGAAGCGGGTGGCCGGGGCGATCAAGACCGATTTCATCCTCTCGGCCGAGATCATGACGATCGCGCTGTCCTCGATCGAGGCAAGCACCGTCTGGATGGAAGGCATGGTTCTGGCGGTCGTCGCCGTCGGCATCACCGCGGCCGTCTACGGCAGCGTCGCGCTCCTGGTGAAGGCCGACGACATCGGGCTGAAAATGGCGCAGGACGGCCATTTCGGCGCAACGAGAGCCATCGGACGCGGCATCGTGCACGGCATGCCGGCGTTCATGGAAGCCGTTGCCGGCATCGGCACGGCGGCGATGCTCTGGGTCGGCGGCTCGATCATCGTTCACGGTCTGGAAAGCTTCGACTTCACGGCCATCGGCCACTTCGTCCATGACATGTCGGCCAGCGTGCGCGATGCCGTCTCGGTCGCGCCGGGGCTGCTGGGCTGGGCAACAGAAGCCCTGCTCTACGGCATCTTCGGGCTGGCGGTCGGGATGGTGCTGCTCGGCGTCATCAGCCTGGGCAGCCGCATCTTCCAACGCGGCTGAAATAGGCGGTCCGGCGCCGGACCATCAGCACAGGCGCACGCTTGCCTACTCGCCCGGAACCATTTCCGGCTTGGGTCCCCGGGATGCGCCGGCGTTCGATGCATCGCGCAGTTCCGCCTCGAGCCGCTGTTCCTCCTGGGCCGACGGCGTGGCGAAGCGCGCAAGCAGCAAATAGGCGACGGGGGTGAGCATCAGGGTTGCGATCATCGCCAGTCCGAGGCCGCCGACGATCACCCAGCCCAGCGCAATGCGCGCCTCGGCGCCCGCGCCGAAGGCCAGGAGCAGCGGCACCGACCCCAGCACGGTCGAAATCATCGTCATCATCACCGGTCTGAGGCGGATGTTGGAGGCTTCCTCGATGGCCTCGCGCACATCCATGCCGCGGTTGCGCAGCTGGTTGGCGAACT
The DNA here is from genome assembly GCA_965233445.1 of Hoeflea sp. Lineage (GTDB taxonomy): Bacteria > Pseudomonadota > Alphaproteobacteria > Rhizobiales > Rhizobiaceae > Hoeflea. The sequence goes on along the minus strand of OZ247491.1, from coordinate 1,882,102 downwards.
CGACGATCAGGATGCCGTTCTTGGCCATCACGCCCACCAGCAGCACCAGCCCGATCTGGCTGTAGACATTGAGCGAGCCGCCGGTCATGGCGATTGCGAAGATCGCGCAGGCAAGCCCCAACGGCACGGTGGAAATGATGATGAAGGCGCTGACGAAGCTTTCGAACTGGGCTGCGAGAACCAGCAGCACGACGATGATGGCAATGCCGAAGGTGATCAGCATGTCGCGCGAGGACTGATCGAGCGTGGCGGCTTCCGCGAGCGGGATGATGCGGACGCCCTCTCCCATCAGCGGCTCGGCCAGGTCCACGGCCTCGGCCCAGGCGTCGCCAAGCGCAAAACCCGGTGTCAGACCTGCGGTGATCGAAACCGAGCGCATCTGGCTCTCGCGCCTCAGATCCGGCGCAACCGCCTTTTCGGTGAGCGAGGCGATGGTGGACATCGGCACGATGCGTCCGTCGCCGGCCTTCAGATAGATCGATTCGAGGTCCGTGGGATCGTTGATCGGGTTGGTGGTCGACATCAGCTTGACCGGGTATGAGCGGTCCTCGATGAAGACCTCAGCAACCTCGCGGCCGTCGAGCAGCGCCTGCAGCGCCTCGGCGAGGCCATCGATGTTGACGCCGAGATCGGAAGCCCGCTCGCGGTCGATGCGCACGGAGATCTGCGGCTGGGTGGTCTCGTAGGACAGCCTGATCTGGCGGAATCTCGCGTCCTGTTCGAGCTTGGTGACCATCTCCTGGGCGACCTCGGCCAGTTCGTCATAGCTGTTGCCGACAAAGGCGAACTGAAGGCCGTTGCCCGCCCCGCGGATGCCGAGGCTGTTGGGCTGGATGGCAAAGGCGCGAAGCCCCGGCACGGTTTGCAGCATGCCGTTGACCTGGCCGACGATCTCACCCTGCGAACGGACCCGCTCGCCCCACGGCGCAAGCGTGAGCACCATGAAGCCGTTGTTCGCGGATCCGCCGGTGCCGGCAATGCTGAAGACGTTGGTGACCTCGCCGCTTTCCTGAAGCGGCGCCACAAGGCGTTCGATCTCGCCCATCCTGGCGCGGGTGTAATCGAGACTCACGCCCTGGGGCGCGGATATCCGCATCAGCGCCACGGCCCGGTCCTCGGGCGGCGTGAGCTCCTGGGGAATGGACCCGGCCGTGAAGAGCGCGGCGCCGGCGACGAGCAGCGCGATGACGATGACCACCAGCGGCGCGTCGAGCGCACGGCGAAGCGCCGCGCGATAGAGGCTCGAAAAATATCCGCCCCATCTTTCAAAGACGCCCTCACGCCCGCCCGACGCCGGTGTCTCCTTGCGCTTGATCAGCCTGGAGGCGAGCATCGGGCACAGGGTAAGCGCGACGACGCTCGAGATCAGCACCGTGAAGGCGAGCACGAAACCGAACTCGGTGAACAGGCCGCCGGCCTGTCCCGGCAGGAAGGAAATCGGGATGAACACCGCGGCGAGCGTCGCCGTGGTGGTGATGACGGCGAAGAAGACCTCGCGGGTGCCGATGACGGCGGCGGCGCGCACGCCCATGCCCTCGTTGCGCTTGCGGACGATGTTTTCGAGCACCACGATCGCATCGTCGACGACCATCCCGGTGGCGAGCACCAGTGCCAGAAGCGTGAGGATGTTGACGGAAAAGCCCGCAAGCCAGATGGCCGCAAAGGCGCCGATCAGCGCCACCGGCAGGGTGACCGCCGGAATGATGGTGGCGCGCCAGTCGCGCAGGAACAGGAAGATGATGGCGATCACGATCGCGACCGCAAGCAGCAGCGTGGAGCGAACCTCGTCGATGGCACCGCTGATGAAGCGCGCGTCGTCGCTGGTCACGCGAATGTCGACGCCTTCGGGCAGGATTTCCCTGAGCGCTTCCGTCGCTGCCTTCACCCCTTGCGAGATTTCGAGCGTGTTGGACGCCGACTGCCGGATGATGCCCATGCCGATGCCGGTGCGGTTGTTGGCCCTGAGCACCGTCTGCCCCGGATCGGCGCCGAGCGTCACGCTGGCGACATCGCGGAACTGGACCCGATCGTTGATGTAGAGCTGCTCGAAGCCTTCGGGCGTGGTGATGTCGGCGGTGGCGCGCACCACGATGTCGGAAGACCGCGCGGTGAGCGAACCGGCGGGCACATCGAGCGCGACATTGCGCAACGCGTTGCGCAGGTCCGCAAGCGTCAGCCCGAAGGCCGCGAGCCGGGACTGATCGACATCGACCCGGAAGATCTTCTCCCGGTCGCCATAGACATTGACGTCGGCAACGCCGGGGACAGCCGCCAGCCGGTCGACCACCATGTCCTCGACCAGAACCGTCATGTCCTGGACGTTGAGCCGGTCGGAGGTGACGGCAAGCCGCATGACGGGATCGGAATTGGCGTCCGCCTTGACGATGCGCGGCTCGTCGGCGCCATCGGGCATGTTGTTGGTCACCCGACCGAGCGAATCGCGGACGTCGGAGGCTGCGACATTGAGGTCGGAGCTGTCGTTGAACTCGATGGTGACGCGGCTGCGGCCAAGGGTGGATGTCGAGGAGATCGAGGCGACGCCGGATACGCGCGCGACAGCGCCCTCGATGATGGCGGTCAACTCGCGGTCCACGGTTTCGGGCGCGGCGCCAGAGAACTGGGTGGTGACGGTGATGACGGGCCGGTCGACATCGGGCAGTTCGCGAATTTCCGCACCGTAAAGGCCGGCAAGACCGGCGACCACGATCAGCAGGCTGATCACCATGGCCAGAACCGGGCGCCGGACCATCAGCGCCGCAGGGCCGCCGGCTTGGTACTGTTCATCGTCGCTGGAAGCCAATGAATCGCCCCCAGGCTGCGACGCCGCGTGAACGGGATCATCCGCCGCAGGCGCGGTAACGGACGTGATTTCGTCACCGCCGGTTCGGCTTGTCGCATCGCCGGAAGCAGTTGCGCCTTCGCTACCTTCAGGCTCCTTGTCCGGCCCGCTCATGCGCCGCTCCCCGTGCCCGCAGGCCTTTCGTTGCGGACCACCGGCTCGCCGGCTTCGCCTGCTTGCTCACCTTCGCCGCGGACACGAACCGCGCCACCCGGACGCACGCTCTGAACACCCTCGATCACCACGGCCTCGCCGGGTGCGAGATCGGCCTTGACCAGAACGCTGTCGGCGTTGCGCTGGATGATCGCCACATCGACGCGCTCGGCGGCGCCATCGCGGATGCGCCAGACATAGGAGCCCGCGGAATCCCACTGAACCGCCAGCGGATCGACCGACGGCCAGCGCTCGCCTTGAAAGGCGACGCGGACCTCGAAGGACATTCCCGCGCGCAAGGTGTCGTCCGGATTCGGGATGAGCGCGCGGACGCGCAGCGTCCGGCTGGTCTCGTCCACCCGGTTGTCGACGGCCGAAATCTCGCCCTCGAATGTCTCGCCCGGCTGCGAGATCGCCGAAGCGATGACCTCCTTGCCGACCTCCATTCCGGAGGCGAAGCGCTCCGGGACGAAGAATTCGACCAGAATTTCACTGCGGTCATCGATGGTTGTGATCTCGGAATTGCTGGTCACGTAATCGCCGGCGTTGACCGCAAGGATCCCGAGCGAGCCGCTGATCGGCGCGGTCACCGTGCGGCGCGACAGTTCCAGCTCGGACTGGCGCAGGGCCACCCGGGCGGTGTCGAGCGTGTTGCGCGCCTGTTCGGCCTCGACGCTCGATGCGGCACGGCTGGCGACAAGGCTTTCGAGCCGGGTCACGCGCGCCTGCGCATCTTCCACGGCAAGGCGCGCCCGCTCGACGGCGAGTTCTTCCTCGGACGCGTCGAGCTTGAGGATGACGTCGCCCCGCTCCACGCGTCCGCCGGGACGGACGGGGATCTCGTCGATCTGACCCGACACCAGCGTCCGTACAGAGACCGAGCGAACCGCCTGGCCGCTGCCGATTGCGGTGAGCGTGTCGTTGACGATGCCTTCTCCGGCTTCGGCGACGACAACAAGCGCATCACGCGATCCGCGACCGCCCCCCGCTGCCCCGGGCTGGGCGCCGGCTTCGGCGGCCGCTGCATCAGGCGGAAACAGCGAGATCCGTTCAAGCCCGTTGCGGACGAGAACATCATGGGCTCCGGGATAAAGCCAGGACCAGCCGACAAAGGCGGCGCCCAGTACGAAAAGGGACAACACGAGTTGTTTCCAGAGCTTCAAGACCGTGACTTCCCACCATGGCGGCAACGCGTTCAAACCCGCAGTACCCCGCCGGTCCAGGCCGCATGACGGACCGGGGCGGATGCTTGAATTGCGGGCATGCTAGTGTGCAACATAGCGCGCATTGGCCATTCGACATCATTAATTTTTGTACATGTTGTGTCGACAAAGTCTTTTTTGCACACCGGGCCGGCACGGCGGTCGAAGGGACGCTTGAGGATCTCTGGAACGGGGGGTACCAGTCGAAACAGACGCCCATTGGGACGCAGGTTCCCCTGCGGGCGCAGAGCTTGAGACTTGTCGGCAGATCAGCGACGGCTTGGCACACCGGCAAGCCGTGCATCAATCAGCGGCCCGACGCGGAACCACGGCAGTGACGCGGGATCAAGAGGCAGCGGCTGATCAGGAGCGGCCGAAGAGCCGGGTTGCCATGTCGGCGGCATGGGCGACAAGTGCCGCCACCAGCCAGAGCGCGATCATGCCGGCCGATGCGCCTGTGAGCGCCGCGTAGAGCGCGCCGAGCAGGCCGGCGCCCGATGCCATGGTCAGAACCAGCGAGCCGATCCGTGCGCGGCGGCGCAGGAAGACGGCGATGAGAAGCGCCTCGACGGCGATCACCGCAACCGCCAGAAGAACAATCCTTCCGTCACCGACGAACGCGATCACCCAATCGGGCCACATCAGTGCGCCGCCGGTCTGAGAAGCTGTCGCATGTCCTTCAAGAAGACGCGGACATGGGCGAGCGGATCGCGACGGACGAGCTTCTTGTTGAGGTAGCTTTCCCAGGTCAGGCGCTGCACATCCTTGTCCTCGCACATCTTGACGAATTTCTCGCGGCGCTTGTCGCTCGAATACCAGAACCACTGCATGAATCCGAGCACCAGGAACACCTTGCCATGGGCCTTCTGGAAGCGCTTTCGTGCGCTGGCGAGATGGCGGGCATTTCCGGTCTCAAGCACCTCGATCGCCGCTTCCGCGCCAAGATCGCCGGTGTGCATGGCGTACCAGATGCCCTCGCCCGATGATGGCGCGACCACGCCGGCCGCATCTCCGATCAGCAGCACATTGCGGCCGTCATCCCAGCGTTTCATCGGCTTCAAAGGCAGCGGCGCGCCCTCCTCGCGGACGGTTTCGGCATCAGCCAGGCCGAAGCGCTCGCGCAGCTCCTTGGTGGCGGCCTTGAGATCGAACCCCTTCACGGCGGAGCCGCAGCCAACGCTCGTGTAGGGTCCGTGCGGGAAGACCCAGCCGTAGAAATCCGGCGAGATCTCGCCGTCATATATCACCTCGCACTGGGAGGGATCGAAATCGGCATTCGCACCGGGTGCCGGGGAGCGGACGATTTCATGATAGGCAAACACATAGGGTGGCCGGACCTTTGGCCCGAAGATCGCACGGCGCACGGCGGAATTGGCGCCATCGGCACCGATGACAACGGAGGCGGTCACGGTTTCGGCCGGATGCCCCCTGCCCTTGGCGAGGTTGATGTCCACGCGACCGTCCGGGCGCTGTTCAAGCGCGGAAAAGCTGGCAGCCCGGTAATCGGCGCCGGCCTGGCGAGCGCGCTCGCGCAGATAGGGGTCGAACTGGTCACGATCGACCATGCCGACATGGCCGACATCGCCGATCTCCATGCCAACCTGAAGCCCGCTGGGTCCGGTCATGCGCGCACCGCGAACGCGCGCCTTGATCTGCTCGGGCGCGATTGCATATTGCGCCATGGCGTTGGACGGAATGGCCCCGCCGCAGGGTTTGGTGCGGCCTTCCTTGTCGACCAGCAAGGTCTTGCAGCCGCTCCTGGCAAGGCGCTCCGCGGCGCGTGCGCCGGCTGGACCGCCGCCGATGACGACGACGTCGTAGTGAGCCGGGGCTTCATGATCGCGCGGGACATCGTTTGTGTTCGGCTGCATGACTGTCACTCCGCTGGAACTGCGTAAGAGGGTGCCGGATCGGCGACATTCCGCCGTCCGGAAAGAGCCCTGTCGGCGTCTGGTTTGTGTACGGGCGTCCTGATCAAGAGCGCGATCGCCGCAGCAGCCACGAACAGTGCCGCTTCCAGACCGAAGACAACCGCGAAGGACAGCGGCGTATCGGCGGTGATCGCCCGCGTGACATCGATGGCGACGGTGCCCAGAAAGCCGCCAAGGCCGAAGGAAATGGCCTGCGCAGCACCCCACACGCCCATGCGGATGCCTTCCGAGGCGCCGTCACCGCCCGAGGCCAACATCATCATGGCGCCGATCGCGGCCACCGCGAATGCCCCGTTTGCAACTCCGAGAATGAAGATGTTGGCCTTGAGCGGCCATGCGGGCGCAAGCAGCGCCGACAGCGACAGGCCGGCGAGCGCGAAGGCAGAGGCAACACAGCCAAAGAAGATGAAGCTCTTGAGGATCATCGGCTTTCTCTTCGCGAACAGGGATCCGAGAATGCCGACCATGGCCATTCCGATGAGAATGCCGCCATACTGCAGCCCCGAAATCTGCGTGGTCTCTCCCGGCGTGAGCCCGAACATCAGGCCGCCGAACGGCTCGAGGATGAGATCCTGCGTGGCATAGGCCAGCATGGAAACGAAGACGAAGACGGTGAACAACCGTGCGTCGCGGTCTCCCCAGGTGGCGGCGAGGCTCTCCCGAAACCCGAGGCGCTGCGGCGCGGGCGGACCCTCGACGGGCATCGTCTTGCGCTCCACCCGGAAAATCGCGAGGCAGGTCACCGCAAAGGCGATTGCGCCGGCGATGGCGGTGACGATGACCAGACGCCCGAAGGAGAACGGGTCGAGCCAGGCGCCCGAAACTATCGCGGTGACGACGATGCCGGCGATCATCATCATCCAGACGATGGTGGCGGCGGCGGGCTTGCGGTGCAGCGCGGTGCGGCTGGCAAGGAGCGCGAGCAGCGAGGTTCCCGCCGCGCCGATCCCCAGGCCGATGAAGGCGAAGCTTGCAATTGCCAAGGTCATGGCGAGCCAGAAGTGGTCTGCAAACAGGAAGGTGGTTGCCGAAGCGGCCGTGCCGGAGAGCGCCAGCAGCAAGATGCCGCCGACAATCCAGGGTGTGCGCCGGCCGCCGCGGTCGGACCCGTATCCCCAGAGCGGCCGCGAGATCTGCACGCCGTAATGCAGGCCGACCAGCAGGCCCGGGATGACGGCTGCGAGCATGAGCTCGACGACCATGACGCGGTTGAGCACCGAGGTCGTCAGCACGACAATGGATCCGAGCGACGCCTGCACCAGACCCAGACGCAGGATCGAAAGCCATCCCAGTCCGGCTGCGGACCGGTCTTGAGCCCGTTGCGCCACGAATGCCATTGTGTTCCCTCCCCTCGCCTTCGGCCCTACGGCCGGATTGCGAATGCGGTGATCATCATGCCGGTGACATAGAGCCCGACTCCCAGCGCCGAGTACCAGACCGCCTTGCCTTTCGGATCTGCTACCAGGCGCGGCAAGGCAACGGCCTGGGCCAGCGCCAGGAGGCCCACGGCGACAGCCGAGAAGACATGGCTCCAGCCCGCGAGCAGAGCCACCACGACCGCCTGCGGCGCGATCATGACAAGGCCCGCGAAAAGGGCCGCGTTGCGCGCGCCCATCTGCACCGGCAGGGAGGCGATGCCCATGCGGGCATCACCTTCCATCGACTTGAAATCATTGAGCGTCATGATCCCGAGCGCGCCAAGTCCGTAAAGGATCGCAACGGTGAATATGCCCATGTCGGGAACCGTTCCGAGTGCGGCGGCGGCGGCGGTGATCCAGGGCAACGTCTCGTAGGAGAAGCCGCAGGCCGCATTGCCCCACCAGCCATTGCGCTTGAGCCGGAAGGGCGGCGCCGAATAGGCCCAGGCGAGTGCCAGACCGATCGCCGCGGCAACGAAAACCGTCGTTCCAAGGAAGGCCGCAACGACCATCGAAAGAACCGAACTGACGATGGCGACGCCAAGGCCCCAGCGGCCCGGCATCCGGCCAGACGGGATCACCCGGTCCGGCTCATTGATTGCATCGACGTGGCGGTCGAACCAGTCATTGACAGCCTGGCTGGCGCCGCACAGAAGCGGCCCGGCAAGCAGCACGCCGAGGGCTACGGCGAACCAGCGATCGGAGGTGATCTGTCCCGCCGAAATCGCGCCGCAGGCATAGGCCCACATCGGCGGAAACCAGGTGACAGGCTTGAGCAGCGCGAGCACCGCGCCCGGTGTGGGCGCCCTGGGACGAGCGGGGATGGTTTGAGCCACGGACATGGCAAAAGTGTATGTCTGCTTCCGCTGACAGTCAAATCAAATTGACACTGTAAAAGACATTTTACACGCAGGGCGAATTGCGTCCCGGCGCATCCCGGATGACCCGTTCTTCGGGAGCGAAACAGAATGGCTGTTGAAGGACTCACGCGCCATGGACACATGGCATCGACGGATCATGTGCGTCCGTTGAAGTCCTCGAGACCGTAGCGCTTGAGCTTGAGATAGAGGCTCTGGCGCGAGAGGCCAAGCAGATCCGCGGCAGCAGCGCGGTTGTTCTCGGTCTGGGTCAGGGCCGCCTCGATGCACAGCTTCTCGATCACGTCGGCAGATTCACGGATCAGTTCCTTGAGCGGAACACGGCCGATCAGTTCGGAGAAATCCGAAGTCGCTCCGTGGATGCCATTGTTCTGGACAGCGCTCGGCATTTCCCGCGCGCCCTGTTCCGTCACGATGACGGAGTAGAGTGACTCCTCGCCGCCCGTATCGATCCGCGTGGCCGAAAGGCGTACGGGGCGGCTCGACCCCATCTCGTCGCGCACCACGGTGAGGAACTGGCGCACCTCGCCCTCGTCGCGCAGCCGGTTGGACAGCACCTGCATGTCGACGCTGGATGCGCCAAGCCACGTGTTGACGTTCCGGCCGATGGCGTGGTTGCGGCCAAGAACATGAATCATGTCCAGGAACCGGCCATTGACGGAATACACCGAGCCCTTGGCATCGATCACCAGCTGGGCCTCCGGAACCGCTTCGGTCCACCCCCACTTGTCACCGGACAAGCCGGCAACGGCATGGTCGTCCGCCGTCGGGCTCGACACCGAAACAAGCTGGTTGATCTTGCCGTTCTCGCGATAGGGACTGATCTGCAGTTCAATCGGTCCGCCATTTGCAGCCGAGGACACCGTGACGGACCGGCTCTGGCCCAGGGCGCGCGATTCGGCGAGTGCCTCCGTCAGGCGTTCGCGATGCTCGCGCTCGGCCTGGGAAATCAGCGTATCGCCGACAAGCTTCGAAAGGTTGACGCCGAGGATCCGGCCGGCTGCCGCATTGCCATCGATGATGCGGCGGGTTTCGCCATCAACGACGAGCAGAGCGGTGTCCATTTTCTGGTAGATGACCCGGTAGCGAGCCTCCGAGTCGCGAACCCGGCGGTATTCACGCTCAAGTTCGAACTGCGCCTGTATGAGCTGCTGCTGGACTTCGGCGAACTTGCGCAGATCGGTGCCGTAGGCGATCATGTGCGGGAAGCCGTCGACCCGCCTGAGCACGTATTCGATCGGCAGATCCGCCCCACGCGTGGCGGGGTCATTGACCTGATGCGACCGGCTCGCGCCCTTCTTGACGCATTCGTCGATCAGATTGCGAACCTTGTCGACGCTTTCGCGGGTGACCGTATCGGCGAGGCTGCGACCGGGCCAGTCCTCGACCCCGAACCGCTCGATCGCCGGATCGAAATAGGCAACATCGATCACGTTTCCTGCCGTATCGACCAGCAGGGTCAGATCGGCACCAAGAGAGGCGAGCACCAGCGATACATCGGGACGCAGATTTCCAAACGCAGAGATCGTTTTCTCGAACGTTCGGTATGCGACCCGTGAGGTGTGCTGTTCCATTCTCCGATCAGGCACGTCGCATCGGCTCCAACAGGGAGCCGTTTCTATCAGTCACCTTACGCGCTGAATTGCGATTTGCGCCATACCTTTCTGCCTCTGTTACCGCGATGTGGGCATTGCTGCAAACCTTTTCAACGCCCTGCGCGACCAGCCACTCGGAACGCAATTCCGCAGCCGATCCGCCCGCGATAACGAATGTCTGTTCCCGATCTACAGACGCCCGTACCGTGCGTAGCAGGGTTTCCACTTGATTTTCAAGCTCGCTGTCGAGCCAGGTCAGGCAAACCAGTTCAAAAACGCCCTGTCTCAACAGCCGCGAAAGTTGCCTGGGATCGCACGCCGGCACCATGCGGCATTCCCATCCCTTGAGACGGAAACGCTCCTCCATCAGGCTGACGGCGAAGAGGTGGACCTCTCCACGGGGCACGATGAAAAGAGCCGAACGTTCGCACAATCCCGACTCGAAGCTGCTGTTCTCCTGGCCGAGCGTGGTCAGAATCCGTTGCAGCCGCGACATCGCCAGCGTCACATGCACGAAGCTGCAGGTGTCGCTGACCCATTCCTCGCCGAGCCGGACGGCGCAGGCCTCCAGCAGGTCGAGCATTTCGCCCGCATCCAGCCCGCGGGCTGCCATGAAGCCGAGAAAATCGAAATCACCGTCTCCGAGCACCTTGGCGTAGACCTTGTCGGTGACCGCCATGAAACGCTTCATGCGGGCCATGGCCGCGGTGCCGCACCCGGGACCGCCGGGCGATACTATCCTGTCCCGGGACCTTAAGGTCGCGCGCCTGCTGGTCTGCGCGGCGGCGCCATCCGGTTGCCGGAAATCGCCGTGGCAGGGCTGAACGGCGGGTTCAGACTCCCTTGTGCGAGCGGCGCCTGGTTTGGCCGCGCTCTTGAAGCAGGCACCGACGACGGCGCGTTCAATCACGTTGTGAATATCCCTGCCGTCGTGCCCAACGCCCGTTTCGCCGCCTCGAATGATCGAACCAGCCTCCCTTTCACGCACTTCCGGGTCATTCCGCATGTTCCCGATGCCTTTCTGGCCGCTCCGATCCGCGGCTTCCACGCAGGCCAGTCCTCAGGTGTACGCTGCCGAAACCTGGGCTCCCGGGAACCGTGTCTCGATCATCGGACCACCCACCCCCTTCATGGGGGCTCTCCCATCGTGGCATTTGTCAGGATGATATGAATAAGCCCGTTTGTAAACCAGATTTGACGTCCATTTAAATTGACACTTTCAAAATCTGTGACTAACCTCGCCTCATCAGGGTTTCTTGAGGAGAGGGACGAAGCCGGATGAATGCCCATGTTTCACCAAGCGACACTGCGGCCGGCCTCTACACAGCCGAAGAGCGCGTTCGCCGTGACAACTCGGTCTGGACCTTGGTTCAGGGCATTCTCGCGCCGATCCAGTTCCTGGTCTTTGCAATCTCGGTCGGACTGATCGCGCACTGGTGGCTCACCGGCGAATGGCTGATGGCCGCGCATGTCTCCGTCGTCCTCAAGACACTGACGCTCTACGCCATAATGATCACCGGCTCGATCTGGGAGAAGGAGGTCTTCGGCGCCTATCTCTTCGCGCGGCCGTTCTTCTGGGAAGACATGGTGTCGATGCTGGTTCTCGCGTTGCACACGGCGTATCTGGCGGCGCTGTTCGGCGGGCTGCTCGGCGACGGGCAACTGATCGCGCTGGCAGTGGCCGCCTATCTCTCCTACGTCATCAATGCAGGTCAGTTCCTCTACAAGTTCCGTCTGGCGCGGCTTGACGCTTCCTCGAACTCCAGGATCGGGGCCGCAGCATGACCACCGTTTACGACGCGGGCACAGCCTGCAGCGACACAGCCGCCAAGCCGGCGCGCGACGTTCTCAAGCAGCGCGGCCAGCACGAGGTCTTCTGCGGCCTGACATCGATCATGTGGCTGCACCGCAAGATGCAGGACGCCTTCTTCCTGATCGTCGGCTCGCGCACATGCGCCCACCTGATGCAGTCCGCAGCGGGTGTGATGATCTTCGCCGAGCCGCGCTTCGCCACCGCCATCATCGACGAGCGCGATCTTGCCGGCATGGCCGACATGAACGACGAGCTCGACAAGGTGGTGGCACGGCTGCTGGCGCGCCGCCCGGAAATCAAGCTGCTTGTGCTGGTGGGATCCTGTCCCTCGGAAGTCATCAAGCTCGACCTTCCGCGGGCGGCAAGCCGGCTGAACGGCGAGCATTCGCCCGAGTGCCGGGTGATGGCCTATTCGGGATCGGGAATCGAGACCACCTTCACCCAGGGCGAGGACAATTTCCTTGCAGCACTGGTCCCCGACATGCCGGCGGAAGCCGCAGACGCACCGGCCTCGCTGGTCGTCGTCGGCGCGCTGGGCGACGTGGTCGAGGATCAGATGATGCGGGTGTTCGACGGGCTGGGCATCGGCCCGGTGCGGTTCCTGCCGTCGCGGTCTTCGACAAGCCTGCCGCCGGTGGGCCCCAACACGCGGTTCATCCTGGCCCAGCCCTGGGTCGGAGCCTGCGCACAGGCGCTCGAACGCCGCGGCGCGCAGCGCATTGCCGCCCCCTTCCCGCTTGGCGAGGAAGGCTCGACCGCGTGGTACCGTGCCATTGCCGATGTCTTCGGCGTGCCCGAAGCGAAATTCGACGCGATCACGGCTCCCGGTCGCGAGCGCGCACGCCGCGCAGTCAGCCGCTATCGCCCGGTGCTCGAGAACAAGTCGGTGTTCCTGTTTCCCGATTCGCAGCTCGAGCCGTCGCTGGCGCGGTTCCTGTCTCGCGAAATGGGCACATCCATCGTCGAGATCGGCACGCCCTATCTCAACCGCGATGTGGTGGGTCCGGAACTCGCGCTGATGCCCGACACCGTCCGGGTCAGCGAAGGGCAGGACGTGGAACTGCAGATCGACCGCGTGCACAGCGACAATCCCGACCTGATCATCTGCGGCATGGGGCTGGGCAATCCATTCGAGGCCGAGGGCCGGTCGACCAAATGGTCGATCGAGTTCGTGTTCACGCCGCTGCAGGGCTACGAGCAGGCAGGCGACCTCGCCGAACTGATCGCGCGGCCGCTGATGCGCCGCGAGCTTCTGAAAGTGGGGAGCTGAGCGATGGAACTGACCGTCTGGACCTATGAGGGACCGCCCCATGTCGGCGCGATACGGATCGCAAACTCGATGCGAGACGTGCATTTCGTGCTGCATGCACCGCAGGGCGACACCTATGCCGACCTGCTGTTCACCATGATCGAGCGCAACAAGAAGCGCCCGCCGGTGACCTACACCACCTTCCAGGCGCGCGACCTTTCGGGCGACACGGCGGAGATCTTCAAGACCGCCGCGCGCGATGCCGTCGAGCGGTTCAAGCCCCAGGCACTCCTGGTCGGCGCATCGTGCACAGCCGAACTGATCCAGGACGATCCGGGCGGCCTGGCCAAGACGCTTGGCCTCAATGTTCCGGTCGTGCCGCTGGAGATGCCGTCCTACCAGAAGAAGGAAAACTGGGGCGCGGCTGAAACCTTCTATCGGCTGGTGCGCGCCTTTGCCGGCGGCGCGGGCAAACCCGAGGCGGCGCCGGAGCAGGCAAGCTGCAACATTCTCGGCCCCTCTTCACTGGGCTTTCGCAACCGCGACGACATCGTCGAGGTCGTCCGCCTCGTGGAAGCGCTGGGCGTCAGGGTCAACACGATTGCGCCGCTGGGCGCTTCGCCTGCCGATCTCGCGCGGATCCCGCAGGCGCATTTCAACATCGTCCTCTATCCCGAAGTGGCCGACACCGCCGCACGCTGGCTCAAGCGCCAGTTCGGCCAGGAGATGATCGCCATTCCGCCGATCGGCGTGGGTGCGACGCGCGATTTCGTCACTGCGGTGGCCGAAGCCGCAGGTGTCGATGTTCCGGCGGACCTGTTTGCCACCGGCGCGGAACGGCTGTCCTGGTACTCGGCCTCCATCGATTCGAACTATCTCACCGGCAAGCGGGTGTTCGTCTTCGGCGACGCCACCCATGCCATCGCCGCTGCCCGGATCGCCTCTGAGGAACTGGGGTTCAAGGTCTGCGGACTTGGCACCTACAGCCGTGAATTCGCCCGCGACGTGCGCGAGGCGGCCGCCAAATATGGTGTCGAGCCGCTGATCTCGGACAATCATCTCGACGTCGAGGACGCCATCATCGCGGCCCAGCCGGAACTGGTTCTGGGAACCCAGATGGAGCGCCATGCCGCCAAGCGGCTCAGGCTGCCCTGCGCAGTGATCTCAAGCCCGGTGCATGTGCAGGATTTCCCGGCCCGCTACTCGCCGCAGATGGGCTTTGAAGGCGCCAACGTGATTTTCGACAGCTGGGTGCATCCGCTGATGATGGGTCTCGAGGAGCATCTGTTGCAGATGTTCCGCGGCGATTTCGAATTCAATGACGACGCCGGGTCCTCGCATCTGAGCCACGGCGGCCCCGCCGCCCATCAGCCCGACGCGAAGGCCGAAGAGGCCCCATCCCAAGCCCCCGACGCCGCACCCGCACCAGCGGCCAATGACGACCAGCCGTCCTGGACATCCGACGCCGAGCGCGAACTGCGCAAGATCCCCTTCTTCGTCCGCGGAAAGGCGCGGCGCAACACCGAGAGCTACGCCGCAGAGAACGGGCTCAACCCGATCACCATCGAGACATTGTACGATGCCAAAGCACACTTCGGGCGTTAACGCCGCGCCCATCAATGTTGTCCTGATCACGCTCGACAATCACATGTCGGCGGCGGTGGACGACGCGCGGCAGATGCTTGCGGCCGAACTGCCCAATCTGCGGCTGACCGTGCATGCGGCGACCGACTGGAACGACAATCCCGACAGCCTCGAAGCCTGCCGCCGGGACATCGCCCAAGGCAACATCATCGTCGCCTCGATGCTGTTCATCGAGGAGCACGTCAAGGCGATCGGACCGGACCTGGCCGCCCGGCGGGACCAGTGCGACGCGATGATGTGCTGCATGTCGGCCGGCGAGATCATGAAGAACACGTCGATGGGCCGGTTCAAGATGGACGGCGAGCAGAAGGGTCCGCTGGCGATCCTGAAGAAGCTGCGCGGCGACCGCTCGAAAAAGACCAAGGACACCGGGCGCAGCGCGGGCGAGCGGCAGCTTGCCATGCTCAGGCGCCTGCCGAAGCTGTTGCGCTTCATCCCCGGCACCGCGCAGGACCTGCGCAACTACTTCCTCGCCATGCAGTACCGGATCGCCGCGTCCGACGCCAACATTGCAAATCTTGTTCGCCTGATGGTCGACAAATATGCCGATGGCGAGCGCCGCGCCTATCGCGGTGCGGTCACCGCCCAGGCGCCGGTCGAGTATCCCGAGCAGGGTGTCTACCATCCCGACATCAAGGGCAATGTCAGCGCAGACATCACGGCATTGCCGATGCGCCGCGACGCAAAAGGCACTGTCGGCCTTCTTCTGCTCCGGTCCTACATCCTTTCGGGCGACACCGGCCACTACAACGGCGTGATCCGAGCGCTCGAGCAGCGCGGCTTCAACGTGGTGCCGGTGTTCTCCTCGGGCCTCGACATGCGAGGTCCGATTGAAGCCTTCCTGTCGGAAGGCAGGACCGGAACCCGGATCGACGCGATGCTGTCGCTCACCGGCTTTTCACTTGTCGGAGGCCCCGCCTATTCCGATGCGGCCGCTGCGGCCGAGACTCTCGGCACCCTCGACGTGCCCTATGTGGCAGCCCATGTGACCGAGTTCCAGTCGATCGAACGCTGGGAAGCCTCCGACCGCGGGCTGATGCCGATCGAGACCACGATCATGGTGGCGATCCCGGAACTTGACGGCGCAACCGGCACGATGGTGTTCGGCGGACGCACCGAAAACGTCGAAGGCTGCCAGACGTGTGTCTGCGCCCGCAAGCTCGGTACCTGCCCGAAGGGTCGCTCCTGCATGAGCGCGCATCCCGAACGGGTCGAGGTGCTGGCCGGCCGGATCGAGAAGCTTATCGCGCTGCGCAAGAGCGAAAGGGCGAACCGCAAGATCGCGCTGACGATCTTCAACTTCCCGCCGAACGCCGGAAACATGGGAACGGCAGCCTTCCTGTCGGTGTTTGAATCGCTCCACGCGACCATGCTGCGCATGCGCGACGAGGGCTATACGATCGAAGTCCCGGCCACGCCGGAAGATCTTCGCGACATGGTGCTCAACGGCAATGCCGCGCAACATGGCGCGCTCGCCAATGTGCACGCGCTGGTCAGCGCCGACGACCATGTGCGCAACGAAAGGCACCTGGCCGAAATCGAAGCACAATGGGGCCCTGCGCCGGGCCGGATCTTCACCAACGGCCGTTCGATCTTCGTGCTGGGCCGCCAGTTCGGCAATGTCTTGGTCGCCGTGCAGCCTGGCTTCGGCTACGAGGGCGATCCGATGCGGCTCCTGTTCGAAAAGGGGTTCGCGCCGACACACGCCTTTGCCGCCTTCTACACTTATCTCAAGCGCACGTTCCGCGCCGATGCCGTGCTGCATTTCGGCACCCACGGCGCACTCGAATTCATGCCCGGCAAGCAGTCCGGAATGTCGTCAAAATGCTGGCCCGACCGGCTCATCGGGGACCTGCCGAACTTCTATCTCTATGCGGCGAACAATCCGTCGGAAGGCACCATCGCCAAGCGCCGCTCGGCGGCCACGCTGGTCTCCTACCTGACGCCGCCGGTCACGAGCGCCGGGCTTTACAAGGGACTGAGCGAACTCAAATCCTCCCTCGACCGGCTGCGCAACCTCGATGCAAGCCAGACTGAAGAGCGCTCCGAAGCCTTCGACCTGGTCAGGATCCAGGCCGAACAGCTCGAACTCAACCGCGATGTCGCCACCGATGACGCCGATGTTTACGTGGCGCGGCTGACCACCGCGATGCTCGAACTCGAATACGCGCTGATCCCGCACGGGCTGCATGTGGCGGGCCGCGCGATGGGCATCGACGAGCGCCGCGAAATGCTCACCCAGATCGCCGATGCGGATGAGGCGCCCTCGCTCGCAGCCGAAACAATCGAAGCTATACTTGCCGAAGACCACGGCGCCGTGGCGAAGGCGAAGACCGATGATGCGGCAGCCAACGCGCTGATCGACCGGCTTGTGCGCGCCAACGCAAACCTTGCCGACAACCGCGAACTCGACGGGCTGATCACCGCGCTTGACGGGCGCTTCGTGACGCCTTCGCCGAGCGGCGACCTCATCCGGACGCCGGACATGCTGCCCACCGGCCGCAATATTCACGGCTTCGACCCGTTCTCGATCCCAAGCGCCTATGCGGTCAGGGACGGGGCACGGCAGGCGGCGAAGGTGCTCGAGCGCTATCTCGAGACCGACGGCGCGCTGCCCGAGACCATCGCCATCGTGCTGTGGGGCACAGACAATTTGAAGACCGAGGGCGGGCCGATGGCCCAGGCCATGGCGCTGATGGGCGCGCGGCCGCGGCTCGATGCCTACAACCGGGTCTGCGGGGCGGAGCTGATCCCGCTTGCCGACCTCAAGCGGCCACGGATCGATGCGGTGATGACGCTTTCGGGCATCTTCCGCGACCTGCTCCCGATGCAGGCGACGATGCTCGCCGAGGCGTCCTATCTGGCAGCGATTGCCGACGAGCCGGAAGAGATGAACTTCATCCGCAAGCATGCGCTGGCCTATGCCGCCGAACACGGCTGCGATCTGGAGCATGCCGCCTACCGGGTGTTTTCCAATGCCGACGGGGCCTACGGCTCCAACGTCAACTTCCTCATCGGCTCCAGCGCCTGGACCGACGACCAGGAAATTGCCGACACCTACACGAGCCGCAAAGGTTTTGCGATTGACCGCAAGGGCAAGTCCTCGGCGCAGATCGAATTGCTCAACGACGTCTTCGCCAAAGTGGACATGGCCTACCAGAACCTCGATTCGGTGGAACTGGGCGTAACCACCATCGATCATTACTTCGATACGCTGGGCGGCATTTCGAAGGCGGTTTCGCTGGCCCAGAACGGCAAGCGGTTGCCGGTCTTCATCTCGGACCAGACCCATGGCGAAGGCAAGGTCAGGACGCTCGGCGAGCAGGTGGCGCTCGAAACGCACACCCGCTCGCTCAATCCGAAATGGTTCGAGGGCATGCTGGCCCACGGCTATGAAGGCGTGCGCCAGATCGAGGCCCAGATTTCCAACACTGTCGGCTGGTCTGCCACCACCGGAGACGTCCAGCCCTGGGTCTACCAGAAGCTGAGCGAGACATTCATTCTCGACGACACCATGCGCCGGAGGCTTTCGGAGATGAATCCGGCCTCGTCGCTGCGCATGGTCAACCGCCTCATCGAGGCAAAAGACAGAAACTTTTGGACGCCGGACGACGAGACCTGGGCCGCGCTGTGCGCAGCGGGCGAGGAAATGGAAGATCGTGCCGAAGGCCTGTCCGTGGAGGCTGCAGAATGAACCTTTTCACCCATCCCCGCACAATCATGGACGAGGCGCGCACCGCCAGGCTCAAGCAGGCCGCGGGCCTCGACGGCACAGGCGATGGCGACGGCAGCGTCCAGGTTCATCTGGAAACCGAGATGGACGCCGGCAAGGCCAAGGTGTTCGCCATCTACGGCAAGGGCGGCATCGGCAAGTCGACCACGTCCTCGAACCTCTCGGTGGCGTTTTCGAAGCTCGGCAAGCGGGTGCTGCAGATCGGCTGCGACCCGAAGCATGATTCCACCTTCACGCTCACCAAGAGCCTGATCCCGACGGTGATCGACGTTCTCGAAGGCGTTGATTTCCATCCCGAAGAGCTCCGGACCGAGGACTTCGTGTTCGAAGGCTACAACGGGGTTCAGTGCGTCGAGGCCGGCGGGCCGCCGGCGGGCACCGGATGCGGCGGCTACGTAGTCGGGCAGACGGTCAAGCTTTTGAAGGAGCATCACCTTCTCGAAGACACCGACGTGGTGATCTTCGACGTGCTGGGCGATGTGGTCTGCGGCGGCTTCGCCTCCCCGCTCCAGCACGCCGAACGCGCCGTGGTGGTGGCCGCCAACGACTTCGATTCAATCTTCGCGATGAACCGCATCGTGGCAGCCATCAAGGCCAAGTCGAAAAACTACGATGTGCGGCTTGGCGGCGTGATCGCCAACCGTTCGCGCAACACCGACCAGATCGACCGCTACAACGAGGCGATCGGGCTGGAGCGCCTCGCCCACATCGTCGATTCCGACGCCGTGCGCAGAAGCCGGCTGAAGAAATGCACCCTGTTCGAAATGGGCGACGATCCGGAGATCGTGCAGATCCAGCAGGAATACCTGCAACTGGCCGAACAGCTGTGGTCAGGCACCCGCGAACTCAACGCCAACCCGATGAAGGACCGGGAGATCTTCGATTTCCTCGGTTTCGAGTGAGGCAGACACGATGTATGACGCCGCCTACATCAAGCGCCGCGACGAGATCCGGACCTACTTCGACCGCACCGCGCTCGAAGCCTGGAAGCGCCTGACGTCGACGGAAAAGGTGTCGGGTGTGCGGGCCACGGTCCGCGCGGGGCGCGATGCCATGCGGAAGACGATCCTCGACCGGTTTCCCGCAGACCTTACCGGCTGGCGCATTCTCGACGCGGGCTGCGGCGGCGGCGTGCTGGCGATCGAACTGGCCCACCGCGGCGCCGACGTTTTGGGCGTCGACCTGTCGCCGCAGATGATAGACCATGCCGTCGAAGGCCTGCCGCACATCCGAAACGGCGGATCGGTGACGCTCCAGGCCGGAGACATGCTGGCGCCGGAGTTCGGTGAATTCGATGCGGTCGTCTCGATGGATGCGCTCATTCATTACGATGCGAAGGCAGCGGAAAACGCCATTGCCGGCCTGGCGCAGCGCACGGGCCGCAAGATGGTGTTCACGCTGGCGCCACGCACCAGGCCTCTGGCCTTGATGCATGTTGCGGGCAAGCTGTTTCCCCGTGGCGATCGCTCGCCGGCGATCCAGCCGGTCGCCATCGAGCGGCTGATCACCGCAACGCTGTCGCGTCCCGACATGGCGGACTGGCAAGCCCGTGCATCGGCCCGCATCTCGCGCAGGTTCTACATCTCGGAAGCGCAGGAGCTCGTGCGCTGATGACCCTCCTTGCCAAAGCCAACCGCAAGATGCTCGACAGATGGAAGTCGATCGGCCCGCGCTACCTGCCCTTCGCCGACGCCGCCACCGAGGATCTTCCGCTTGGCCGGCTGATGCGGCTCTCGATGTTCCAGTGGTCCATCGGCATGGCGGCGGTGCTTCTCACAGGAACGCTCAACCGGGTGATGATCGTCGAGCTTGGCGTTCCCACATCGCTGGTGGCGCTGATGATCGCCATCCCGGTTCTGGCGGCCCCCTTCCGGGCGCTGATCGGGCACCGCTCGGACACCTACAAGTCCGCGCTCGGCGTCCGCCGCGTGCCCTATATCTGGCTCGGCACCATCCTGCAGTTCGGCGGGCTGGCGATCATGCCGTTTGCGCTGCTGCTGCTGCAGTCCCAGACCACCGGGCCCGAATGGGCCGGCCCGGCGGGCGCGCTTCTTGCCTTCCTGCTCACCGGCATCGGCATGCACATGGCCCAGACCGCGGGCCTGGCGCTCGCCACCGATCTTTCCGCCGAGGAGACCCGGCCACGGGTGGTGGCGCTGATGTACGTGATGCTGCTGGTCGGCATGCTGATTTCCTCGGTCATCTTCGCTTTCCTGTTGCGCGACTACTCGCCGCTGATCCTGATCAAGGTGGTCCAGGGGGCCGCGGTTGTGACCGTTGCGCTCAACATCATCTGCCTTTGGAAGCAGGAGCCGCGCAATCCGGTGGCAACCCGCCATGACCGGCACACGGAGCGCTTCTCGGACGCCTTCTCGCGCTACCGCAAGGAAAGGGGCACGATGCGGCTTCTGGTCGCCGTCGCCCTGGGCTCCTGCGCCTTCTCGATGCAGGACGTGCTGCTCGAGCCCTATGGCGGCGAGGTTCTCAGGCTCTCAGTGAGCCAGACCACGCTGCTGACCGCCATCTGGGCCGCGGGCACGCTGATCGGCTTCGCCCATGCCGGACGTGCGCTTCAAAAGGGCGCGAACATGTACCGGCTGGCGGCACTCGGGCTCGTCACCGGGATCACCGGCTTTTCCGCGATCATTTTCGCCGACCCGCTGCACTCGGCCAACCTGTTCCGTGCCGGCGCCGGCGTGATCGGCTTCGGCGGCGGGCTGTTTGCGGTCTGCACCATGCTGGCGGCGATGGACATCGCCGAGAAATCCGACAACGGCATGGCCATCGGCGCCTGGGGCGCGGTTCAGGCCAGCGCCATCGGCCTGGGGCTGGCGGCAGGCGGGCTGATCCGCGACGGCGTCAACACGCTCGTGGCACATGCCGAGCCCGGCGCGGCACTGGTCGCGCCGGCTGCCGGCTACAGCGTGGTCTATCACATTGAAATCGGGCTGCTTTTTGCGGCGATTGCGGCATTGGGGCCGCTCGCGGCACGGCGCCAGAGCAACCACCAGACCCAAAGCGGGCGCTTCGGGCTGGCAGAAATGCCCGGCTGATCCGCCGCGCGCATAAAGGAGAGACGTCATGGAAACCGGAGCCATCACAAGCTATATCGATGTCGCCCAGGTCACGCTCTACGCGTTCTGGGTGTTCTTCGCGCTTTTGCTTTTCTACCTCCGCCAGGAAGACCGTCGCGAGGGCTATCCGCTCGAAGCCGATCAGTCCGGCGCCTTCAACAGGGACGACTGGCTTTTCCTGCCGCCGGCCAAGACCTTTCTGCTGCCGCATGGCCAGGGCGAGTTCAAGGTGCCCAATGCCGCGCGCGACAACGCCGAACGGCCGGTGCCGGGCGAGCGCATCGCAAATTTCTCGGGCGCGCCCTACCTGCCGACCGGCGACAACCCGATGCTCGATTCGATCGGTCCGGGCTCATGGGCGATGCGCGCCGACAAGCCCGACCTCAGCCATGACGGAAAGCCGAAGATCGTGCCGCTGCGCGTGGCCACCGATTTCGCCGTTGCCGAAGAGGACATCAATCCCATCGGCACCCGTGTCGTCGGCTTCGACTCTGTGGTCGCCGGCACTGTCAGCGACATCTGGGTGGACCGATCCGAACAGCTGCTGCGCTACCTGGAGGTGACCACCGAGGTGGGCGACGCTCCGCGGCAGATCCTGGTGCCGATCAACTTCGGGGTCTTCCACAACACCCAGCAGCGCGAGCGGATCTTCTATGTCCATGCGCTGCGCGGCGAGCAGTTCGCCCTGGTGCCGGGGGTCAAGGATCCCGACAGCGTCACGTTCCTCGAAGAGGAAAAGGTGATGGCCTATTTCGGATCTGGCCTGCTTTACGCCGCACCGAACAGGCAGGAGCCGCTGGCATGAGCGAGACCGGCGGCCCAGAACACGATCACGAACCGGTTCCCGGCCTCCCCGGCCGGCTGCCCAAGGGTGAGATCATTCTGTGGCAGGGCGCGCCCGTGTCCTCCCTGGTCTCCCGTCACATCATGAAAACACGATGGATCGCCGGCTACTTCGCCATTCTGGTGATCTGGAACACCGTCGCCGGCATCTATGACGGCCGGGCCATCGGAGCGATCCTGTTTTCGACGTCGGCGCTGGCGATCATGTCGGCGCTGGCGATCGCCATGCTCGAAGCCTTTGCCTGGGGCGTTCAGAAGACCACGATGTACACCATCACCAACAAGCGTGTGGTGATGCGCATCGGCGTGGCGCTTTCGGCGACCTTCAACCTGCCGTTCACCCGGATCGTGTCCGCGGACATGCGCGAGGACAAGAACGGCGCAGGCGACATCGCACTTACGCTGGCGCCGGGCGACAAGCTCTCCTGGCTCGTGTTCTGGCCACATGTGCGCGGCTTCAGGAAGGGCGCGCTGATGCCGCAGATGATCTGCCTCAAGGATGTTGCGATCGCCGGAAACGTGCTCTCCGCGGCGCTCGCCGGAAGCCGGACCAGCAGCGCCGTCACCATTCGCACCGATGCCGTACCAGGCAAGGAACCCGTGGCGGCACGCGCCGGCCGCCGTCTCGTCGAGGCCGCGGAGTAGACCCATGAACGCTTTGAACCCGAACATGCCCCAGAGCCACGGCGGACCCGCCGGCAAGCAAGTCAGCGGACGCCGCTTTCCGCGCCTTCCGCTGGTGCTTGGCCTGGGGCTGCTCGGTTTCTCGGTCTCGGCGATCGCCTTCGGCATGAACACCGGCATCGGCGTCATGCGCGACGTCACCGGCAGCCCGCAGGCAATTCGCGACATCATCATCGCCGGCACGCATGACACCGAGATCACCATCTCGGACGCGCGTTCGGGCGAGACCATCACCACGCTTTCGCCCAGCGAAGGCGGATTTGTCCGCGGCTCGCTGCGCGGACTGACACGGCTGCGGCAGGTTGCGGGCACGCCGCTTGAGCAGCCCTACCGCATCATCAAATGGGAGAACGGCACGGTGTCGCTCTCCGATACCGCCACCGGCGAACGGATATATCTGAATGCCTTCGGGCCGGATCATGCCGCCGCCTACGAGCAACTTCTAGCTTCGAGAGGGAATGAGAAGCCATGAGCAAGACACCGCTGATAGGACGGCGCAGGGAGGAGGTCCCCTGCACCATAGAAATCAACAACACCTTCGAGGCGCTCGGCGCCCATGTGAGATTCGACAACGGGGTGGTGGTCCATCCCGGCGACGAGGTGATGGTGCACGGCGCCCCGGTCGAGGTGCCCTACGGGGAATGCGAAACCTTCCGCCGCACCGCGACGATCACCCGGGCGAGCGCGCTTGAGCGCGGCTGGACCCGCGCGACCGGCGACTTCGAATTCATGGAACTGTGTGAATTCAGCTTTTCCGAGAGGGCACGGGCATGAACAAGCACGTCGAAACACCCAACACCGCCGCCGGTCCGGACGTCAACGACACCACCAAGACCGCGCTTGAATCCACCATGCTCAACCCGCGGTTCTACACCACGGATTTCGACGAGATGGACCGCATCGACGTCTCCGGCGTCCGCGACGAGTGGGACGCGCTGATTGCCGAAATGCGCGCCGACCCCAACAAGGGGCATTTCAAGCGCAACGCCGACTGGGATCAGATCGACATCGACGCGCTGCCGGACGATTTGCGGCGCGAGTTCATCGATTTCCTCGTCTCGTCACTGACGGCCGAGTTCTCCGGCTGCGTGCTCTACAAGGAGATGAAGCGGCGCGGCAAGAACAAGGAAATCTGCGAGCTGTTCGGACTGATGAGCCGAGACGAGAGCCGCCATGCGGGCTTCATCAACGACGCGCTCAAGGAATTCAACATCGGGGTGAACATGGGCTTCCTCGCCAAGGCGAAGAAGTACACCTATTTCCGGCCGAAATTCATCTACTACGCGACGTACCTGTCCGAAAAGATCGGCTACGCGCGCTACATCACAATCTATCGTCATCTGGAAAAGCACCCGGACAAGCGCTTCCACCCGATCTTCAAGTGGTTCCAGGAATGGTGCAATGACGAGTTCCGCCATGGCGAGGCATTCTCGCTGATCATGCGCTCGGACCCGAAGCTGATCTCCGGCCGGAACACCTACTGGATCAAGTTCTTCCTGCTGGCCGTCTTTGCCACGATGTATGTGCGCGACCATGCGCGGCCGGCATTCCACAACGCGCTGGACATCGACATCGAGGATTACGACATGCGCGTGTTCCGCCTGACCAGCGAGATCACCCGCCAGGTGTTTCCGATCACGCTCGATCTCGACAACCCGGCATTCATCAAGAGCCTGCGCAAGCTGAACCGGATCAATGCGGACATCAACGCAGCCGAAGAGCGCGGCGGGATCGTCGGCAAGACCGCAAAGGCCTGGCACATGGGCCGTGCGGGACTGGCCTTTGCCCGGCTCTACCTGATGCCGACCAAGTCCAACGCGATCCCGGCCAGAAGCCGGCTCGAACCGGTCTGGTAGGAGACCCCGATGGCCTTCCTGTCCGCAATCGCCGTCGCAAGCATCGCCTGGTGGATCGCCACCGGGCTGGTGCTGGCGCTGGCGCGGGCGGGAAGCACCCATCTGGGCGCGGTGATGGCGGTCGCAACCGGCGTGGCCCTTGCCGGAATCGCGGGGCTGGTGGTTACCCATGACGCCACCACGGTCGGTTCGGCCTATGTGGCTTTCTTCTCGGCGCTGGCGCTCTGGGCCTGGCACGAGACGACCTTTCTGATCGGCCTTCTCACCGGCCCGCGGCGGATCGGCGTGGCGGAGGCCCCGGTCGAGACATCCCGGTTCCGGGCGGCCTTCCTGACCGTGCGGGACCACGAACTGGCGCTGGCCGCGACCGTGATCGCGCTTGTCTGGCTGATGGCCGGCGCGCAAAACACCACAGGGCTTCTGGTCTTCGTTCTGTTGTGGGTGATGCGGATCTCGACCAAGCTCAACATCTACCTGGGGGCCCGGCACGCGATCAGCGACATGCTGCCCGACCGGCTGTCCTACCTCAAGAGCTACTTCCGCACAGACCGGACCAGCGGCTGGTTCTATGTCTCGCTTGCCGGAAGCGGAGGCCTTCTCGCCTGGCTGACGGTCATGGCGGCGACGGCGACCATGCCGCACGAGACGGCCAAGTGGACATTGCTGGCCTGTTTTGCGGGCCTGGCGCTGCTCGAGCATCTCTTCCTGATCCTGCCGGTCCGCGATTCCGCGCTCTGGGCGTGGGCGATGGAACGCAAGCCGAAAACCCAATCACCGCAGTCCCGGGACCGTTCGGGCGCAAAAACCTCACCACCGGATTCGAAAGCTCCCCGCGCAACCGCGCGGGCATGACGTCAAGGGGACCCACAAGATGGATTTCAACGCCTATTTCCAGAAGCAGCTCGACACCTTGCACAAGGCGGGCAATTACCGGGTCTTTGCCGAACTCGAGCGTCACGCAGGCGGGTTTCCCCGGGCCACGCGCCACCGCGAGGACGGCAGTGTTCACGATGTCACCGTCTGGTGCTCGAACGACTATCTGGGAATGGGGCAGAACCCGAAGGTCATCGAAGCCATGCACAAGGCAATCGACCAGTGCGGCGCGGGCGCGGGCGGCACGCGCAACATTTCGGGCACCAACCATGCCCATGTGCTGCTGGAGCGCGAACTTGCCGATCTGCACGGCAAGGAAGCGGCGCTGATCTTCTCGTCTGGCTACGTCTCCAACTGGGCGGCACTCGGGACACTGGGCGCGAAGATCCCCGGTCTCATCATCTATTCCGATGCCTTGAACCATGCCTCCATGATCGAGGGCATTCGCCACAGCCGGGCCGAAAAGCGGCTGTTCCGGCACAACGACCCCGAACATCTGGCCGAACTGATGGCCGCTGACGATCCGGCAGCGCCGAAGCTGGTGGCCTTCGAGAGCGTCTATTCGATGGATGGCGACATGGCGCCGATCGAGGACATTCTGGATGTCGCCGAGCGCTTCGGTGCAATGACCTATCTCGACGAGGTTCACGCCGTGGGCATGTACGGACCGCGCGGCGGCGGCGTTGCCGAGCGCGACGGGCTGATGGGCCGGGTAACGATCATCGAGGGAACGCTGGGCAAGGCCTTCGGCGTCATGGGCGGGTACATCACCGGCTCGACGGCCATCTGCGACTTCATCCGCAGCTTCTCGTCCGGCTTCATTTTCACCACGGCAATTCCGCCCGCGCTCGCCAAGGGTGCGACGGCCTCAATCCGGCACCTGAAGAGAAGCGAGCTCGAGCGCGCCGGACACCAGGCCAACGTCGCCAAGTTCCGCGCCGCGCTCGACGCCAAGGGCATTCCGCACATGCCCAATCCGAGCCACATCGTTCCGGTGATGGTGGGCGACGCCAAGAAGTGCAAATGGATCTCGGACATCCTGCTCGACACCTACGGCGTCTACGTGCAGCCGATCAACTACCCGACCGTGCCGGTCGGAACGGAACGGCTGCGGTTCACGCCGACGCCGATGCACAGCGACGACGACATCCGGCACCTGGTCAGGTCGCTGTGCGATCTGTGGTCGCAATGCGCGCTGTCGCGTGCGGTGGCCTGAAACGAAAGGAACCCGATTGCCGCGCCGGGCATACCGTCGGGTGCGGCGGCCCCTGGAAAGGACCCGGCCCGGTGACGGTGGTGACGTTTTCGCTTTTCGGCTTCTCCTCGCTGCGCCAGCGCCTCTGGGCCTTTGCGCAGATGGGGCTGGCGCGTCCGTCGCTCAGCGCGACCCGGGATCTCGGCTTCTTCAAGCTGATGGGAACGGGCGCAGGCGCCGGGTTTTCAACCAAACCCAATTTCGGGGTCTACACGCTGCTGGCCGAGTGGCCGTCGCTTGCCATTGCACGTGAGCGGATCCGTTCGGCTCGCTCACTTGACGGCTACCGCCGGACCGCCGACCGGATGGCGACGGTCTATCTTGAACCGGTCTCCACGCGCGGCCGGTGGGACGGGCATGAATTCGATGTCGGGCCGAACCCGCCGGCACAGCGGATGCCGCTGGTTGCGATGACGCGCGCCTCGATCCGGCCGTCGAGGCTGATCCGTTTCTGGCGGCGCGTGCCGGCGATCTCCGACGCCGTCGACCGCGAGCCCGCGAAAAGCTTCATGATCGGCACCGGCGAAATTCCATGGGTGCACCAGGTGACCTTCTCGCTCTGGCAATCGGCCGAGGACATGGAGCGGTTTGCCCGCGACAGCGCCACCCATGGAGAGGCGGTGCGGCGCGCCTACCAGGACGACTGGTTTTCGGAATACTGCTTTACCCGCTTCAACCTCCTGTCCATCGAAGGGCAATGGGAAGGCTTGACCGCACTTGCAGAAACGACACATACACCCTCGGCTGCGCCGGAAGGGAATTCCACCCCGGACACCCGGCCGGAAGCCGCCCGGCTGGCCGCCGCGCATTGAACAGGATACCACCGCCATGAACGCGCATCCGACCATCATTCCAGCCATTGCCGAGGACGGTTCGCTCTACCCGGTGGAGAAGCTGAAAGCCCATTCCGACGGGCTGTTTCACCTCGCGGTCTCGATCTTTGTCTTCGACGGGGATCACCTGCTGATCCAGAAGCGGGCCTCGTCGAAATATCACTGCGGCGGCCTGTGGGCCAACACCTGCTGCTCGCATCCCTACTGGGACGAGCCGATCGACAGCTGCGCCCGGCGCCGGCTGAACGAGGAGCTGGGATTCAACGTCGCGCTGTCGCGCCGCCGGGTGGTGGAGTACTCTGCCGATGTGGGCGGCGGGCTGCACGAGCACGAAAAGGTGACGATGTATGTCGGCAGCGCCGACCGGGCGACGCTTGTGATCAGGCCGAACCCGCTCGAGGTCGAGGACACCCGCTGGGTCTCCCCGGCGGAGCTGACAGCAGAGATCGCCGCCGCTCCCGAGACGTTCACACCATGGTTCCGGATCTATGCCGAGCGCTATCCGGGCCTGAAGGTCTGAGACATTGCAGGCGGGTCGCTGATCCGCCCGCCCGGTTCCATCCACAGTGCATCGATGCACATGAAGGCGGCGCATGGCTTCGACATCGGCCGCGTCCCACCATCTCCTGAACGCCGCACTGCCCAGCAGCTGCTGAGAGCCGGCGTTTCCAATCCGTCCGGAACCGGGACACCGTCCTTCCTTGATGCTGCAGCATGAGACTCCGCGCGCTGCGCTCGGGCGCATCGTGCTGGCGGGCGGTTGCGGGCGGCTCAATGCCGGGTCGCGACCATGGGGCTGCCCCCTGACCTTTGATCACAGAAACCCGCGAAGAAACCCCGCGTTCTGAAACGAGGAAAGGCCGGAGATCCGTGGGGATCTCCGGCCCTTTTTGCACAAGCCCCGCTGAGGGAAAGCGCGGCTTGAGGCAAGGCTTAGTCGACGGACGCCACAGCCGTTGCTTCAGGACCCGCGGCAGGCGTGAGGGCTGCCGAATCCGGCGACCCCATGACCTGCGTTTCACCGGGTGTGTAGGTCGAATAATCAGGCACATCGGTGTTGGTCTTGGTGCCGAGCGAGTCGACGAACTCGCGAAGCATGGAGACGCCATAGAGAGGCTTCTGCACGCCGTTGTGGCAGGTGCCGCAGGCGACCTTGAGCACATCGCCCTCGGGCCCCTTGCGGTTGTCCGGGAAGACCGGAGCCAGGCCCTCGATGTAGCTCTGGTTGATGTCCCGAGCCATGCGGATGCCGTGCCATGCCGTCACGCGCTGCGGCGGGCTCTGGTCCCAGTCGTTGAAGGCGCGGCTGTTGTGACAGGTGACGCAGTTGACGCCGAGGCTTTCGGACATGTGCATCATCAGGCCCCAGGTTTCCTCGGTCTCCTTGGTCGTGGCGGTGTTCTCGCCATCAGGCAGCGCGTTGAGCGAGTGAACCCGGATCGGCTTGTCGCCCAGCAGGTAGCTTTCCAGCGCATTGGTCGGAAGCGAGGTGTTGCCGACCATTTCGCCGACCACGTTCTGTCCGCCGGACCAACCGAGTCCCCGATCGTCCTTGCCAGGACCCGAGTTCCGCGACCAGACGTTTTGCGGAACCGGCTCGCCACGGTGACAGGTGTAGCAGGTGGCGCCGACCTGGCCGACATGCGCCTCCCAGTCGACATTGATCGCCTGTGTCATCTGGATCATGCGGCGCGCGACAACCTTGGTGTAGACCTCGTCAGAGGCGAGGTTTTCCTCGTTGTGGCAGTAGGCACATCCCTGCTCGGGCGACACCCATTCAGTGATCGACGCCATGAACAGGTTGAACTGGTCGGTCGACAGATCGCCCAGGACCTGAACGTTCTCGTAGAACTCGCCGGCCCGGTCGCCCTCGGGATCCGCTTCATAGAGCGGCTCGGGCGCAACATTGGCCTGCTGGAGATCGGCCTGCTTCTCCCGATCCTTGGTCAGGTACATCCCGGACCCGGCATAGCCGAGCTGTTCGGTGTCGACCGGGGGCAGATCCCAGTCGGCGCCAAAGAGAATGGCGGCGCCGACAAACACACCGGCAGCGGTTGCGAATGGTATCCAGAGTTTCATGGTCTTAACCCCCTATGGCCGGATCGACGACTGCAGGCCACAAGTCGGGCACAGGCGCGACAATGCCGTGCTTGATGCCCCACAGGTACCAGTTGTCGACGACGGTGCCGGTCAGCAGGATGCCGATGCCGCCCGTGATCGGTGTGAGAACAGCGAACCACCAGGCCCAGCGGTGAATGGATTCCATCGAGGCGTTGAAGCCCATGGTCCATCTCCAGAACAGGGCCGCGCGTTCGGATGCGGTGCCGCGGTCGGTGATCTGCTCGAGTTCGCGCTCGCCGCCGTAGCGGGTCACGGCAAGAATTGTCGCGCCGTGCATGGCGAACAAGAGCACCGAGCCGTACAGGAAGACGATCGAGAGACAATGGAACGGATTGTAGTAGAGATTGCCGTAGCGGATCGAGAACGCCGCGGTCCAGTCGAGGTGCGGGAAGATCCCGTAGGGAACGGCCTCGGCCCATGACCCCATCAGCAGCGGCCGGAACAGGCCGAGCACGAGGAAAAGCCAGATTGCCGCTCCGAAGGCCCAGAACACGTGGGTGCCGAGGCCGAGCGCCCTCGCCCGGACATAGATCCTCGCCCACCACAGCAGCACCGACGCAAGCAGGAAGACGCTGGAGATGATGTACCAGCCGCCTTCGTTGAGCGGCGGGATGGACAGGCCGTATTCGGCCGGCGGCGGCTCGAGCGCGAGCCAGAACAGCTGTCTGATGAATTGGATCGGATCCCAGCCCACCGAGGCAAGCATGTTGAAGCCTACGATCACGAACCAGATCGTGCCGGCGATCAGCGAGGCCGTGCCCAGGAAGCCGAGATAGACCGGCCCGATCTGGGCATTGCCGAACCAGCCGGCAAGCCAGTTGTAGAACGGTTTTCCGACACGTTCGTCGTCGCCTCTGGGCAGGGGCATCCCGGATTCAACCGGACCCCGGACCTGGACTTGGGTAAAGATGTTTTGATATTCCATGATCAGGTCCCTTTCAGCTCCAGATCGGCAGATCGAGCCACCAATTCCACCATTGCGGCCAGCCCTGGTTCCAAAGCGGTCCGCTGATGACGATGCACACCGCGCTCCAGAAGCCGGCGTTCAGCGCCAGCACCAGGCCAAGCCTGTGGATGCCCAGCGTGCCAACCGAATAGCCGATGATGTCGCGGAAGAAGGTGTCTTCGTATTCCGGCGTTTTGACTTCCATCTGGTTGTTCTTGAGCGTGCCGTCGCGGCCCGGATTGGCCGCCGACAGGATCAGGCCGCCATGCAGCGACAGGGCAAGCGTGGTGGTGAAGAACATGGTCACCGCCAGCATGTGCGCCGGATTGTAGTGGAAGTGCAGATACTGGTATCCGACGTTGGACACCCAATCGAGATGGCTGAAGATGCCATAGGGGAAACCGTGGCCCCAGGCTCCCAGCAGCACCGGACGGATCACGACCAGCGTGACATAGGCGAAGATCGCCACGGAGAATGCGAAGGGCACGTGATAGCCGATGCCGAGCTTCCGGCATATTTCGACCTCGCGCAGCGCCCAGGAGCAGAAGGCCCCGATGGCGCAGATGGTGATGATCTGCCACAACCCGCCTTCGGCGAGCGGCGCGAGACCGAGGCCATAGCTCAGGTCCGGCGGCGCGATCGAGATGCGCCAGATGTTCCAGGTCGGTCCGAGCGCTGCGCCATAGAGGATCAGGGCCGTGCCGACCACGGAGAAAAAGGCAGCCGTCAGGCCGAAAAATCCCACATAGAACGGCCCGACCCAGAAGTCGAACAGGTCACCGCCTATCAGGGTGCCACCGCGAACGCGGTATTTTCTTTCAAAACTCAGCAGCGCCATCGCTCATCTCCCACCCCGCAGACCGTTGCGGACGTCTCTCAGTCTGATTGCCGGTTTCGACCGCGGGCGGAGGGCCGAGGTCCTTGTCCCGCCCGCAGTCATTGTTGTCAGCGTTCAGCCGATCATCGTGGGCAGCAGGCCCAGGATGCCCGTCGGATCGAGTGCGCCGGTGGTCACCGGTGCGCCTTCGAGCCAGTTGAAGCGGGACGTGCTGAGCAGGACGAGATGAATCATCACAGCCAGCGCGAACAGGAAGACGCCTTGGACGACCAGCGTTTTGCGCGGGTCGAAAATCATCCAGATTCTCCACATTTCGCTTCTCCTTTACGCGAGCATTGGCAGGAGTGAGGTCACGGTCTGGCCGACGCCTTCAAGCGACGCATAGCCTTCCGGACCCGGGATCCACGGACGCCAGAACCACACGAGAAGATGTGCAACGACGGCGATTGCCACGAATGCGATCATCCCCTGGAGGTAGTACGAGTGGAACTCCTGTGCTTCGCCTTCGGTCATCCCCGAAAGCGAAACGGTGTTTGGACTGGACATTGAAGTACCTCCTAGTCACAAGCGCTGCGGTGCCCCGCAGCCGGGTGCCTCGATCCTCCGGAAACCGGCGGCCTTGGCGGTTATTGCCGGGTTTGGACACCGGCAAACGGTGCGGCTAGGCGATGAACGCATAGCCTGCGGTTGCATGCGCCGATGCGCGCGCCTCCGCGAAAACACTCTGGCCGCGGGTGTCGACCGAACGGCCCCGAAACACGGCAACGGCGCGTGACGCCGCCACCATCACGAAGCAGATGACGAAGGCGAGCGCGACCAGGAGCCGGTACTCGAGGCGGTCGGTCCGCGATTGGCCGCGCGCCACCTGCCGCTGTCTATGATGCACTGTCATGGTCATCGCACTTCTCCCTGTCTGCCGGCGGTGCGCCGGCGTTTCATGCGGCACGACCGCGCTTGAGCGCGCGCGTTGCCTGATCCACATCATCCTGATCCACTTCAGTGGCGCCGCGGGCCCGGGCCTGTGCCTCGGACTGGTCGCGAAGCCGCTTGGCGGCGGAAATCCTGACCAGCACCGGCTCGAGGCCGATGGCGTGATCGAGCTTGGTCTTTGCTTCCGGCGCCCAGGGAAGCTCGCCGCGGGTTTTCGCGGGCGTGGCCTCGACCTGATCCATGTCGGTGGCGAGCGGGAGGATCGAAAACAGCGCATCGAAGAGCGCGTTGCAGACTTCCTGGATGAGCCAGGAGGCGCCCGAATAGCCCATCACCGGCGTGCCGGTGTGGCGCCGGATGATGGCTCCGGGGAAGGACACCGGCACGTAGATCGCGCGGCTTCCGGCCTCGGCCAGGTACATCCGCTCATTGTAGGAGCCGAACATCACCAGCGGCGGCTTGTCCTTGATCATCTGCCGAACGGCCTGGTTGTCGGTCTTCTTGCCCGCGATCCGCGGCACCGAGAACGTGCAGGGCATGCCCATTTCCTCGGTGAGGAAATTGCGGATGCCGCGCTCGTAGGTTTCGCCGGCCACGATGGCGTAGCTGGCGGTGGCGAAGAAATCCTGGGTCACGGACCGCCACAGGTCCCACATCGGCTTGAGCGTGGTGTGCTTCTCGCGCTCGATGAAGGGTTCGGGATCGAGCCCCAGCGCCTCGCCGAGCGCGCGCAGGAAGGCGGTGGTCGAATGAATGCCGATAGGGGCCTGGAAATAGGGACGGTCGAGCGCTTCGCAGAGCAGGCGGCCAAATTCGCGGTGCAGGCACACATTGGCGTCGGCATCGGCAAGCTTGCCGACATCGGCGAGATGGCTTCCGAGCGGGAACGTCATGTTGACCTCCGCGCCGATGCCTTCGACCAGGCGATGGATCTCGGCCAGATCGGAAGGCTGGTTGAAGGTGCCGTAGATCGCGCCGATGATGTTGACCTTGGGCTTTTCGCCTTCCTTGCGCGGCTTGGGATCGCGCACCTTGCCTTTCTTCGGGCCGTATTCGGTCCACAGCCACTTGAGCGCACGGTCGGCCGACTGCCACTGGTCCTCGTCGATGGTGCGCGGCAGGAACCGCTGAATGTTGGTGCCTTCCGGCGTCACGCCGCCGCCGATCATCTCGGCAATCGAGCCGGTGACGACGACCGCTGGCAGATCCGGGTCAAGCACCGCGCGGGCGCGCTTCATCGCCTCTTCGGTGCCGTGCTGGCCGAGTTCCTCCTCGCCGAGCCCCGTCACCACGATGGGCAATTCATGCGGCGGCAGCGCGTCGGTGTAGTGCAGCACCGAGGTGACCGGAAGGTTTTCGCATCCCACCGGACCGTCGATGATCACCTGCATGCCCTTGATGGCCGTGAAGACATAGACCGAGCCCCAGTAGCCCCCTGCCCTGTCGTGGTCGATGATCAGCGTCATGTGCCCACGGCCTCCCCGGAATCGACCGCATTTCTCGATGCGGCCGCCTTGGCGGCGAATTTCTTGCGGAAGGCGGGACGGTCAACCGGGGTGTCTTCCCAGATGCCGGCATTGTCGCCCGAACCGACGCCTTCGAAGAACGCCTTCATCCGGTCGAACCGTGGCTTGTTGGCGATCGCCGAATTGACGACATCGGCGAGCGAGCCCGCACCGGCCGGACCCATCAGCGGGCGGGCGGAAATCAGGTTGGTGAAGTAGAGCGCGGGCGTTGCCTGTTCCTTGGCCTTCTGCACCACGGGGGTGGTCCCGATGGCCAGGTCCGGCTTGAACTCGGCCATCGCGGCGAGATCCTGCTCGAGCGAGGCGCGGTACTCGACATGCACCCCGTGCGCCTCGAGCCAGTCGGCGTCCAGTCTCGAGAACTCGGTCTTCGGGCAGGCCGTTCCGACATATTTGAGATCGGCGCCGCTCTCGACCAGGAGCCGCCCGACGATCAGCTCCGAGCCCTCGTAGCCCGACAGCGTGATCCGCCCCTTAATGCGCTTTTCGGAAAGTGCGCCGCGGATGGCGCCGCCGAAGGCATTGCGCGCGGCGTCGATGCGGGCCTGGGTCACATTGCAGCTTTCGCCGATCGCCTGCAGCCAGGCATCGGTGCCCTCGAACCCGACGGGCGCCGAGCCGACCACGGTGCGTCCCGCGGCGCGGAAGGCGCGAACGGAGGCGGTGTAGAAGGGATGGATCGCGGCCACGGCGGCGCAATCGAGCGCGGCGTAGAGCTCGCGCCATTCACGCACCGGCACGACCGGGCCGGCAGCCAGGCCCATCGGTTCCAGCATGGCGGCGATCATCATCGGATCGGCAGGAAACATCTCGCCCAGAAGCGTGACCGAGGGCCGTTCCTCGACACCGCCGCGCGGCGCCTGGACCGGGCCGCTGTCAGCTTCACCATGAGCGTAGGTCAGCATGGCGGAGGACAGGACATCCTTGGCTTCCGCATGGGTCGGCACGCCGAACCCCGGAACATCGATCCCGACGATCCGCACACCGTTGATCTGCTTGGGCAACATCTGCAGCGGCACGCCCGAGGCAGTGGGCACGCACAGGCTGGTGACAACGATGGCGTCATAGGCGTCCGGATCGGCCATCTCGTGAACGGCGTCGCGGATGTCCTCGTAGAGCTTGCCCGTCACCAGCGATTCCGAGTTGAAAGGCACGTAGCCGACCGAACGCTTGGCGCCGTAGAAATGCGAGGTGAAGGTCAGTCCGTAAACGCAACAGGCCGAGCCCGACAGGATGGTGCCGACGCGGCGCATGCGCAGACCGACGCGCAGCGAACCAAAGGCCGGGCACATGGACTGCGGCTGGTCATGCGGGCCCTTCGGGTAGTCGGCCTCGAAACGCTCCATCAGTTCGGCCTTGCCGGAGGCAACGGCCTGGGCTTTCATTTTTTCCGCGCCGGACGCGCAGGACATGCCTTCAACGGGCGCATCCTGTGCAGGAGACTCCTGCGCCGGAGCATCCTGAACCGGCGTGGCGGCCATGTCGTCGCGGTTCTGGTAGAGATCATCCATCATCACACCGTGTCGTAAACGACTTCGAGGGAAGGACGGGCGAGCGCCGAGGCGGGGCACATGTCTTCGGGCAATGCCGGGACGAGCACATAGTCACCGCCGGTGTCGGAGGAATCGAACAGGCCGATCAGGCCGTCCTGGTCCAGCGGCTCGGGCAGCACCGGAGGCGCGATGCCGAGATTGATGGCGAGCGTCTGGAACAGCGGACCCCAGCGGTTTTCCGGATGGCCGATGATCTGGTAGTTGGCGCTCTTCTTGCGGATGTCGTCATCCTGCGGGATGGCGGCCAGAACCGGGATGCCGACCGCCTCTGCGAAGGCCGCGGCCTCGCCGGAGCCATCATCCTTGTTGATGACCATGCCGGCAACGCCGACATTGCCGCCGAGCTTGCGGAAATACTGCACCGCGGAGCAGACATTGTTGGCGACGTAGAGCGACTGCAGGTCATTGGAGCCAACGACCACCACCTTCTGGCACATGTCGCGTGCGATCGGCAGACCGAAGCCGCCGCAGACGACGTCGCCCAGAAAGTCGAGCAGGACATAGTCGAAGTCCCAATCGTGGAACCCCAGCTTTTCGAGCGTCTCGAAGCCGTGAATGATGCCGCGTCCGCCGCAACCGCGTCCGACTTCCGGACCGCCGAGTTCCATGGCGAAGACGCCGTCGCGCTTGAAGCAGACATCGGAGATGGTTATCTCGGCGCCGGCAGCCTTCATCTTCGAGGACGTCTCGATGATTGTCGGGCAGGCGCGGCCGCCGAACAGCAGCGAGGTGGTGTCGCTCTTGGGGTCGCAGCCGATGAGCAGGACCTTCTTGCCCAGTTGGGCCAGCATGCAGGAGAGGTTGGCGAGCGTGAACGACTTTCCGATTCCGCCCTTGCCGTAGATGGCAATGATCTGGGTGTCTTTCTTGACCGGGCCCGTGTGGGGCTGATCGGGTTCGATCGCCGCTTCCTCGCGCAGGAGGTCATGGACCCGGTCCGTGGCGTTGCCGCCGTAGCCTTCAGTCATTGCAGTTCCCTCCAGTCAAGTATCATTTTCAGACAGGCCGGATCGCCGAAGGCGGTCCGGTATGCAGCCTCGGCCTGGGCCGGACTTGCACTGTGCGTGATGAGGCCTTCGAGCGAGAGCCGCCCGTCAGCCAGCAGGGCGAGCACGGCGCGGACATCGTCGGGCCGGAACTCGGCCGCGATGCGAAAGCGTGCCTCGCGCATGAAGGCGGGTGTAAAGCGAAAGCTCATTGTCTCGCTGTAGAAGCCGGCCAGGGTGACCTCGCCTCCGCGCTCGAGAACGGCAATTGCCTTGTCGAGAATGCCCGGATCGCCGCTGGCGTCGATCACGGACGAAAAGCGCGTGCCCTCGCAGGCCTCGGATGTGGTCACCGCATAACCGCGCGCGCCGTCCGTTCGGGCCGGATTGATTTCCCACACCGTGGGTGCGGAATGACCCATGGCGATGATCAACCGCGCGATGAGACGGCCGACAATGCCGTGCCCGACAACAAGGTCGGGAACGGTCATGCCTGGGAGGGTGAGCGCGTGATAGGCGGTCGCAGCCAGCGACAGAAGGGTTCCCGTCCGTTCCAGGTCTTCGGCAATGGGGATGACCCGGTCCGCCGGGGCGACCAGTCGTTCCGCCGATGCTCCGAAAAGCGCGGCGGCATCGCTGTAGCCGCGGGCGCCGGGCACGAAGACCAGACGTCCCTCAAGGTCGGATGGAGCATTTCTGCCGACCGAGACAACGCGGCCGACGGTTTCGTAACCGGGAACCAGGGGATAGCCCATGCCCGGAAATGCCGGCATGCGGCCCTCGAACAACAGCTTCTCGGTGCCGGCGCTGATGCCGCTACACTCAGACCGAACCAGCACGTCGCCGTCGCCTGGCTCGGCAATGGCCAGCGCCTGCAATCCGATGCGTTCCGGCTGTTCGAAAACGACTGCTGTTGTCTGCATCTTGTTCGGTCAAGCCCTTGTCGGGCGAGACTCTGCCTCCTGATGTGTAATATTATTTTTACGTCTTAGTCTGTCAACCTTATTTTACATTTGTCGTCTTTATTGTCAGGGAAACGCGACAATGATCGTCGCCATCAACGGTGACCGGCAGGGCTTGACCTCGAACCGGCCAAAGCCGGCCTGCCTGGTCAACGCGCCGATCTCCGCGGGTGTGCGGCACCGGCCCGATCCCATGGCGAGCACGTAGGTCGAGAAATAGGCTGTGGCGTAGCGCTGCCCGCGCGACCGGTCTCCGGCCATCGGTTCGGCGATCACCAGCGTCTGGCCGGGCTCCATCGCGCTGCGGACATTCTGCAAGAGCCGCAGCACAGTGGTGTCTTCGTGGTCAAACAGCACCCGGATCAGGGTCACGCAATCATGACCGCGCGGCAGAGCGTCATCCAGGAAACTCCCGCCATGGCAGCGTGGACAGCCTCCCAACGGGTGCGTGGAAAATTTTTCGCGGGCCCGCGCAGCAACCGGCGGCAGATCGAACAGGGACAGGCGCAGACCGGGATATCGCCCCGCCACCGCCGTCAGGAACGCTCCCTCGCCGCCGCCGATGTCGATCAGGCTCTCATGACGTCCGAAGTCGTAGGCATCGAGAATTTCATCGGACAACATCGACTGGCTCGCCGCCATCAAGGCTGAATAGGCCGCGGCATCGCCCGGTCGAACGGTCGATTCGCGCCCGGAGCCCGCATAGGACCAAAGCCTGCGCATCTCGGTGTCGGACCTGGATCCATCGAACAGCGCCAGCGGGTCGGACAGATCGCGATAAAGCAGAGCGTGATGATGGATCATCGCGCGCAGCCCGCCATCGCTGGCAACGACGGTGCCGTGGTCATCGAGCGTTACATAGCCGTCACTCCCCAGAGTGATCAGGCCGATCGATTGCGCCCCCTGCAGCAGCCGCCGCAGACGCTCCTCCTGGAGGCCGATTGTTTTCGAAATCTCGCTTTCGCGGAGAGGCCCGGCCGTGAGCAAATCCAGCAGGCCGGATTGAAGGCTTGCAAACAGGATCTGGCTTTGCACGAAACCGGTCACGATGCCGAACAGCTCGGTCTCCCTCGCCCGCGAATAGCGGCCGCTTAGGGGCAGGCGCTGCGCCAGACGGCGAAATCCCGGCCGGGCGACGAGCGCCGCGCGCCAGGCCTTGAACCGCGTGCGCCACCCGGGCGGACCGCAATCCTGCGTGACAGCCTCCATCTTGTGGCCATCCGGACGAGAGGCCGGAATGCTTGCGGTCACGGGGCTACGCGGCCGCGGTGGAGAGGCTTTTGGGCACCAGCCGCTTGGCCTCGTCGAGAATGAGTTGCTTGAGCATGCCCGACCCGCGGCAATCGGGAATGGATGCCGCCGCCTGACCGACGAGATCCTGAAGCCGCTGCACCGCGCCGCCAAGGCCCAGTTCATGCACGGCATTGGGCCGGTCATGCACGGCGTCCTGGCCACAGGGCTTGCCGATTTCCTCGGCGCTGGCGGCGCAATCGCGCAGATCGTCGGCCACCTGGAAGGCATCCCCAAGGGCTTCGCCCAGTCCGTACCAGTTCTGCGGGTCGGCGCCTGCGGCAATGGCGCCCGCAGTTGTCGAACCGATGAAAAGCGACGAGGTCTTGGCGCGGTGATAGACCTTGAGATCGATGGCCTTCTCGCTCTCCCAGGCCTGTCCGGCGATGATGCCATGGGGCATTCCCACGGCGCGCCCGATGACGCCGATCAGCGGCGCGATCCGGTCGGGTGTCGCCAGGCATTCGCGCGCAATCGTCTCGAAGGCGAGAACGATCATTGCATCGCCGGCCAGCACGGCGGTGGTCTCCCCGAATGTGGTGTGGACACTCGGCTTGCCGCGGCGGGTGGCGGCATCATCGAAACAGGGCAGATCGTCGTGAACCAGCGATGCGCAATGCAGCAGTTCGATGGCGGTGGCCGCAGCGTTGGAGGCGTTGGGCGCCTCGTCTCCTGCAGCCAACGCGACCGCGAGGCACAACCGGGGCCTGATCCGCGCACCGCCGGGAAACACCGCGTAGCGCATCGCATCGCAAAGGATCGACGGATTGCCCCCGGCGGTGGCGAAGGTGATGGCCTGTTCCAGATTGCGGTCGATGCGTTTTTGCAGATCCATCCGGGGTCCCCCTCCAGCGTCAACTCAGATTGTCACTTTTATCTGACATCTGTTTGTGTAAAACTATCCTGACACACCAGATTGGATTGTCAACGCTGTTTGCGGTCCGGAACCATGGAGAACCACACGAGGATGACACGGCGCCAGAAGCTGATCGTGGTGGGCGCCGGCGCCGGAGGACTGGCAGCCGCGATCACTGCGGCTGCAACCGGTATCGATGTCACCCTGGTCGAACGCGCGGCGGCGCCGGGCGGCAAGATGCGAACCGTTTCAGCGGGCGGAAGGCCCGTCGATGCGGGGCCGACCGTGCTGACCATGCGCTGGGTGTTCGAACGCCTGTTCGCTTCCGCCGGAACAACACTCGACAGCCGTATCCGGCTGCAGCCCGCCGGGCTTCTGGCGCGGCACGGCTGGAGCGACGGTTCGCGGCTCGACCTGTTTTCCGGCGTCGAGGACAGCGCGCGCGCGATCGCGTCGTTTTCAGACCGGGAGAATGCGGAAGGGTACCGGCGGTTCGCGGCGCACACTGCGGCGATGTTTGCCACGCTGAAACCGAGCTATATCGACGCTCAAAGACCTGGGCCCTTGTCGCTGATGGCGCGCATCGGCTTCTCCAATCTCTCCGAGCAGTGGGCGCTCAAGCCGTTTTCGACACTGTGGTCGGCGCTCGGCGCCTATTTCACCGATCCGCGATTGCAGCAGCTGTTCGGCCGCTACGCCACCTATTGCGGCTCGTCGCCGTTTCTGGCCCCGGCCACCCTGATGCTGGTCGCGCATGCGGAGCAGGACGGGGTGTGGCTGGCCGAGGGCGGCATGCATGGCCTGGCGCGATGCATGGAAAAACTGGCGCGTGAGTTGGGCGTAACCTTCCGCTACGGCGCCGAAGTGACGGCGATCGAAAGCAGTTCGCGGGGCGTAGCCGGGCTGACACTCGAAAGCGGAGAACGGCTCGTGGCCGACCGGATCATCTTCAACGGCGATGTCTCGGCACTTGAACCCCTGGTGACCGGTGGCGGCACGGGCGTTGCTCCCACGCCTCGCGACCATCGCTCGTTTTCGGCCCTGACCTTTGCCGTGACGGCGCGGACCTCGGGCTTTCCGCTGGCGCATCACACGGTCTTCTTTTCCGACGACTACCGTTCGGAGTTCGATGCGCTGACCCGCCGCCGCGCCATGCCCGAAAGCCCCACCACCTACATCTGCGCCCAGGACCGTGACGACGCGGGACATCTGCCTCCAGGACATAGGCGCGAGCGGATGCTGTTCATCCTCAACGCGCCCGCGGATGGCGACCGAAAACATTTCACCGACACGGAGACCGAGACATGCCTCAACCAGGCACTGACCCTGCTTTCAGCCGCCGGGCTGGAGATCGACGCAAGCACGATGGCGTGCGTTCCGACGACACCGGCGCAGTTTCACGGACTGTTCCCGGCGACCGGGGGAGCGCTCTACGGCAGGGCCGCGCACGGCTGGACAGCGTCGTTCCAGAGGCCGGGATCGAGAACGAAGATCCCGGGCCTGTACCTGGCCGGCGGCAGCGCGCATCCGGGCCCCGGGGTGCCGATGGCGACGCTTTCGGGAATGCTGGCGGCGGAGAGCCTGGCCGAGGACCTCGCTTCGATGCGGTCGTCCCGCCCGGCGGCTATCTCTGGTGGTATGTCGACGGCCTGAGCGACTGCGGCCGCTACGGGCTGTCGGTGATCGCCTTCGTGGGGTCGGTTTTTTCGCCCTACTACCACTGGACCGGTCGGCGGGATCCGGACAACCATGTCTGCATCAACGTGGCGCTCTATCGCCCCGGAGGCAACAGGTGGGCAATGACCGAGCGTGGCCGGGGCGCGATGCGGCGTGACGAGGTGTCGTTCACCGTCGGCCCCAGCAGCATCCGCAGCGAAAACGGCGAGATCGTCATCGACTTCGACGAAGTGTCGGTGCCGCGCCCTCCGGCGCAACTGCTTCCAAGACGGATCAAGGGCAGGATCCGGTTTGCGCCCGATGCCGTGACCTCAAGGGTTTTCGACATCGACGGACAGGGCCGACACCGCTGGTGGCCAATTTCGCCGACCGGACGGATCAGGGTCGAAATGGCCCGCGGCGGGGAAGACTGGTCGGGCCATGGCTACATGGATAGCAACTGGGGAACCGAACCACTGGAGAACGGATTTACAATCTGGGACTGGGCCCGTGGACTGATGCCCAATGGCGATGCGGTGATCCTCTATGATGCCGCGCACCGGGGCGGCGGGCATGGCCGGATCGCTCTACGCATCGCGTCGGACGGAACAGTCGACGAATTCGCGATGCCGCAGAAGACCGATCTTTCAAAGGGGTTTTGGGGCGTTCCGCGCGCCGGCCACCATGATGGCAACGACTTTGCGCCGACCCGGACCCGGATTGTCCGCACGCTCGAGGACGGGCCGTTCTACACGCGTTCGGTGATCAGGACCCGGCTGTTCGGCGAAGACATCGACCTCATGCATGAAAGCCTGTCGGGCGACCGGTTCGCATCGCCCATCGTCAAGGCGATGCTGCCCTTCAGAATGCCGCGGCGGCGATCATAAAACCTATTTGAGCAGGTACTTGATCAGGGCGGCGATGGCGAGGATGACCAGGAGGCCAACGACCGCCATCCAGATCCATCCAAAGCCCATCATGGTCCCGTGCGCTTCACTCATCATGACAAGATTCCTCCTTGATCCCGGGGGGAGCCGGGCGGCGCGGGCATTTGCCTGCGTGTGAACCAGAGGACTGCCAGCGGAATTGCGAGCCACTGCAGCAGCGGACTGAGCCCGGTACCGAGCGGCGGCACGAGGGGCATCAGGTCCGAATAGGTCCAGCGCAGCGTCATGTTCGTGTAGTAGTATTCAAACCCGACGGTCAGGGCGATGCCCACCGCCAGAAACAACACCACCTGCCACGGTGCCGGTCGGAGAACCCAGTAGCGCGTGCGCGCCGCTGCACTGGTGATCCAGAAAGCCGTGAGCGCGAACCCCACATCACCGAACGTGGCGGATGAGCAGAGCTTGATGCCGTCCCAATGGTTGAGTTCGATCATCCCCGCATAGGTGGGCGCCTGCCAGAACTCCCAGACGAAGTGAAGCAGGAACGAAAAGACGATGATGGAGAATTCAGGCAATGCCGACATGACGCTTCAGCCTCCCGTTCGACTGCACAAGGTAAGGCTTCCAGCAGGGGGAATGTCAAATGTCAGCTTTCCCTTGGCCGATCCGGGTCAGCGGTCGATCAGGGGCAATTCAGGGACCGTTGCCATCAGCGGGATCGCCGGATTGCTCATTGGCTTCGTTCGCCTCGCGTTCCTCGCGGGCGCGGATGTCGCGCTTCAACGAGCGCATCTGCCAGATGATGAAAATCAGGAAGCCGCCGAAGGTGAGCGCAATTTCGATCAGTCCCGCATATTTCATGGTCACTCCCGGTTTCTGGGCATCATCCCGTTACACCGCCGTACGGCGGCGATCCTCGGACAGCGCCATCAGCTCGATCATGCGACCTGCCTTGGCGTCGACGCCGCGCGGTGAATGGATCCGGCCGGCGGCGGCGGCTTCGACCAGAAACCGAACCTCCGGATGGGCCGGTTCGGTGGAGACCGGCTGGAACAGGAAAGGCGTCGATGCCGCCTGGGCGATCAGTTCCAGCTTGCGGCGCGTCGAGGTATGGGCGCGCAGCGTCACGCTGTCATGTCCGGATTTTTCGATCTCGCGGCCAATCTCGCGGTAGATCAGCGCGGCACTGCGGATCGCCATCCGGCAGGTCAGCGGCAGGCCCGCGATCCCGGTCATGGCGCGGGCATAGAGGCTCTGGGCGGCATTGAGCAACCGTTCGACGGTCGCGCGCATGGCTGGGCTAGCCTTGGGATCGGCGAGAAAGGCCTCGGAATCGATGCCTGCCTCGTCGAGCCAGTCGAGCGGCAGATAGATCCGCCCCCGGCGGGCATCTTCCCCGACATCGCGGGCGATGTTGGTGAGTTGCATGGCGAGACCAAGGTCGGCGGCGCGGGCCAGCACGGCCCGGTCGCACACGCCCATGATCAGCGTCATCATCACGCCGACGGTGGACGCCACCCGCGCTGAATAGGCGCAGAGTTCGCTGCAATCGCGGTAGGTGCGCGCCTCGACATCCCATTCAAAACCCTCGACCAGCGCCTCGGGAAGCGCGCGCGGCAAGGCATAGTGCTCGACCACGGCGACAAAGGCGCGGTCGGCGGGATGATCGCGCGGCTGGCCGCGGTAGATCGCGTCGAGGCGGGCGCGAATTTCGGCGAGCCCCCTGCCGGGATCGGCACTTTCGTCGACAAGATCGTCGGTGGCGCGACAGAAGGCATAAAGCGCGCGCGCCGCCATGCGGGTTGATCCGGGCAACAGCATGGAAGCGGCCAGAAACGACTTGGAGCCGGCCCGGATCGCCTCCTCGCACTCGCGGCGGAGCCCGGGATCAAGCACGAAGCTGTCAGTTGACGGTGCTTGCATGGGGAACAACCTTGTCGAGGATCTTGGCGGAGGAGACAACGCCCGGCAGGCCGGCGCCGGGATGGGTGCCTGCGCCGACGAGGAACAGGTTCCTGACTTCCTCGGACGCATTGTGCGGTCTGAACCAGGCGAGTTGCGTGATCACCGGCTCGATGCCGAAGGCCGCACCCTTGAGGGAAAGCAGCCGGTCTCGGAAGTCGGCCGGGGTCATCACTTTCGAGGTGACGACATGATCCTCAAGGCCCGGCAGCACGGTGGCGGCGAGATGCGCCTCGATCTTGCGGCGATAGGGCTCGGCCATGCTTGCCCAATCGGTTTCGCCATCCAGGTTTGGAACCGGGGCGAGCACGTAAAAGCTGTCGCAGCCTTCGGGCGCCATCGAGGCGTCACTGGCCGATGGTCTGTAGAGATAGAGGCTGAAGTCCTCGGCTAGATGCTTGGCGTCGAAGATGTCGTGCAGCAGGCCTGCGAAGCGCGGCCCCATCATCACCGTATGATGCGGCACGTCCTGATATTGGCGGTTGGTGCCGAAGTACCAGACAAACAGGCTCATCGAGTATTTCGCGCGCGCG
The DNA here is from genome assembly GCA_965233445.1 of Hoeflea sp. Taxonomy (GTDB): domain Bacteria; phylum Pseudomonadota; class Alphaproteobacteria; order Rhizobiales; family Rhizobiaceae; genus Hoeflea. Next base: position 1,837,183 of record OZ247491.1, on the reverse strand, counting down.
ATCTTCCGGTCGGTCCAGCGCTTGCGCGGATGGTTGGCGAGCAGTTTCGAGTACGTCCAGCCGGCATCGGCATTGGAGACGACGACCGAGGCCGGAATGGCTTCGCCGTTGCCAAGCCGCACGCCGGTCGCGCGTCCATCATGAACCGTGATCTGTTCGACCTCGGCGCAGGTCCGGATCATGCCCCCCTGCCCGGCAATCAGCTTGACGATCCCCTGGACCAGGGAATGGGTGCCGCCCCTGGCGTAGTGAACGCCATACTCGCGTTCGAGATAGGAGATCAGGCTGAGCACACCGGAAGAACGCATCGGATTTCCGCCGATGAACAGCGGATGGAAGCTGAGCGCCTGGCGCAGCTGTTCATTCCGGATGTATTTCGACACGAGCTTGTAGACGGACCGGTCGGCGCGGCGCATGACCAGATCCGGCAGCGCCCTGATCATCGCGCCGATGCTCGCATATGGCTTGTCGATCATGCCGAGAAAGCCTGCCATGAAGCAGCGCTCGCTTTCGAGAAGGTACCTGCGGTATCCGGCGACATCCCCGGGCGAGAATTTTGCGATCTCGGCTTCCATCGCCGCATCGTTGGCGGAGGCGTGAAACTCTCGGCCATCGTCGAAACGCACGGTGTAGAACGGATCGAGCGAGACCAGCGAAACGTCGTCGGACAGCCTGCGTCCGCACAATTCCCACAGTTCCTCGAAGATGAACGGCGCGGTGATGATGGTGGGGCCCGCATCGAAGGTGAACCCATCCTGCCGGAACTGCGAAGCGCGGCCGCCGGGCTGATCGAGCTTTTCAAGCACCGTCACCCGGTAGCCTCTGGCGCCGAGACGGACGGCCGCGGCAAGCCCGCCGAAGCCCGCACCGATCACGATGGCATGGGGACGCTGGTCCGCGGCCCTGCCGCCCGCGAGCAGCGGATCATGTGCCGTCATCATGATCCCGTATCCTTCCCGGAGGCTGGCTGGCGGTTTCGGTGCCGGCGGGTTCTCGTGATCGCCATCTCAGGCCACCGATCTGCTGGCAGGCCGGAGCGCGGCATCATCGATCAGCGAGAAAAGCGCCTCTGGCGCCGTTTCGTGGAACAGATGCCCGCCCGGGCCGAAATCGACGAAACGGCCTTGCGGAATGTGCCGTGCCGCATCGCGCGACACCCGTTGCGGGACCATCGGATCGTCCGTGGCCGCTATCAACGTCACCGGCGAGGCGATGGCGCCCAAACGGCTGATCAGCGGATCGAGGTTCCAGTTCGCCATCATGCCGAGCGCGCCGCTGACATGGGCGGGCTGGCGCAGCAGCATGGCGTAGCAATCGCGCCCCTCGGCATCGATCTGCGAGCCGGTTGCCCGCAGGAGATGGCCCGCCATGTCGACGATGCGGGCCTGGAATGAAACCATGCGCGAGGTCAGCGGATTGGCGAACAGAAGCTTTGCCAGGGGCGAGAGCAGCGCATTGCCGCGAATGGGTTCGAGCGCCCCGTTCAGTCCGACAATGTGGCCGGGGCGAAAGTCTTCACCCAGCGACATTTGCAGCAGAACGGCGACCCCGGCGGAGTGGCCGATGGCGATGTCCGGCTCAAGTTCGAGCACGCGCAGCAGCCCGGAGAGGGCGCGGGCCATCCCGGGCAGGGTCAGGTCCGCCGGTCTTGCACCGCGCGTAAATCCATGGCCCGGCAGGTCGATCGCGATCACGCGGTAGCGCTCAGCCATCAGCGGCATGAGACCGCGAAAGGAGTGGGTTGCGGCGCCGGCGCCATGGACCATGAGCGCGACCGGCGCATCGGCCTCGCCCATCTCCTGAACGTGCCATTCAATCCCGCTGGCGGCCACAAGGCGGCTGTGCCGGCGAAACGGCCAGTTGCGGCCCTCGACTTCGAGATCGGGAGGGCGCGCAGAAAGGCTCATGATCTTGCGCCTTTTTGCAGTTCCGCGCTGACGATGGCGTTGACGGCATTGGCGGAGACATTGGGCAACGGGCAGTATTGCGCCTGCATCGAGCGGGCAAGTTCCCGCGTCGCTTCGCGCGGCCGCCTCGCGATATCGATCAGGATGGACCGGTAGCCGAGCGCCGCACCCTGCCTGGCGAGCAATTGCGCATCGTTGCGCGCGCGGGCGCGGTCCGGTTCGCCGTCAAGCGCGATGTTGCCGCTGCCATCGGTCAGATAGACGATCAGCGGCGATTGCCCTCGGCGCTGAACCATGCCCGCAATCTCCAGCGAACGGCGTATGGCGCCGGCAAGCGGCGTGGGGCCGCCGCCGGGAAGACCGGTGAGAGACCGCTTGGCGCGCACCAGCGAGCGCGTCGGTTCAAGCAGCGTTTCCGCCGACCGGCCACGGAAGGTGATCAGCGCGACGTGGTCGCGGCGCACGTAGCAATCGCCGAGCAGAAGCTCGATCGCGCCCTTGGCTTCGGCCAGACGCTCCATGGCCGTCGAGCCCGAAGCATCGACCGCGAAGATCGCGGTGGATTCGGTCCTGTGCCGGAACCGGATGTAGCGAAAATCCGAGGGCAGAATGCGCAAGGGGGGCGCGCTTCCGTCCGCCGCAAGCGCGAACTCGGGATTGCGCAGCCGCTGCCAGGGGATGGCCGCGCGAAGCGTGGATACGATGTCGGGACGGGCCTCCGGATAGGGCGGACGCGAGACGATCCCAGCCGGCCGGCCGCGCCGCGAACCGGACTTGAAGCCGCCCGACTTGCCGGTCCGGGCCGATTTTCCCGCGGCCGAACGATCGGGGCGGTCGAGCTCGGCCAGCACTGCACGGGAAGCCGCGGCCGCGGCCACCAGCATGTCCTCTTCCGTCAATTCCGTCTCGGAACGGTCGGCTTCGTTGTTTTCGGACCGGTCGTCCTGCGGCGGTTCGGCCTGCATCTCATCGGCATCCGCCGGCTGCTGCGGCTCGTCCGCCGTCCCCGGATCGGGCTGCGCCGAATCCTCGTACGGCTGCGCCTCGGTGTTCAATGTCATGCCGAGGCAAAGACGCACGGCGGTGGCCAGGTGGGCGCCATCCACATCCGGACTTTTTTCAAAGGCGGCGAGAATCCGGGCCACCCGCAAGAGGTCAAGACTGCGGCGCAGGGGGCGCCCCGGAAGTGCAAGCGAGATCGCTGCGGCGGCTTCGCGCACATCGTCGCTGATTGCGGGAGCGCTGCAGGCCTCGGGATCCGGCAAGTCCGCACCCATGTCATGGGCCTGATCCAGATCGAGGGGCGCGTCATGGATCGACAGCCCGTCGAGCCGGACATCGAGGGTCAGCCGGTCGGCGAGTGCTGCCGGCACGTCCTCGTCCTCCTCGGCGGATTCATCGAGCGCAATCACCGAGAAGCGCGCGGGGTGGCTTCGGCCCGATGCTCCGGAGGTTGCGCGGTCATCCATCGTCCGCCCGATGATCGCAGCACTCGCCCCGGCGAGCCGTTCGGCCATACCCAGCACAATCACGCCGCCATCGGCGCGGGCCAGAAGGCCTTTTTCGTGCACCGGACGGCCGGCGGTCAGGGTCGCAGCGATATCGATGCCGCCTGTGAGCCGGCCTGCCGCCGATGAAGCGGGGATGCGAAGCCACGGCCTGCCAACACCCTGCCCCGTCACGGCTTCGGCGGCATCCATCATGGCGCGCGCCATCTCGAGCCACCGGTTGCGCACCGGACCTGCGCCTGCGCGCAGCCGAACGCCCCCGAGCGTTCCGGTGGCCGCGGCGAGGACGCGGGCGGCCAGAAGCGCGTCGTCCCAGCGCAAATCCATGGTGGCCGTACCGGACGTGTCCGGCTCGGCAATCGGGACGGCGCCGGGAGGGCCGGAGCGGGACGGAGACGTCGAGGCTGAAACTGTTTCCGGATCAGGCATTTCCCACCGGCTCTCCCGCGAGTTCGCTGATTGCCCGATCGACGCGGACCTTTGAACCTGCCTCGTCGAGCGGGTCACGGCGGAGCCGGTGTCTCAGCGCCATGGGAGCCACCGCCAGCACATCATCGACAGTGGCCTGCCTGCGCCTGGACAAGGCTGCCTTGGCACGGGCGGCGCGCATCAGCGTGAGTTCCCCACGCAGACCGTCGACGCCGAGCTGCATGCAAAGATGCGCCATCATGGTCATCAGGCGCTCGGAGAGTTCCACGCTCGCCACGGCCTTGCGGGCGGCGGCGATGCGGCGGGCAAGGCGCTGCTCTTCCTTTTCCCACAGTGCATGAAAGGCTTCCGGGTTCTGCTCGTAGGCATCGCGGCGCTTGAGCACCTCGATGCGCGATGCGATGTCGGCGGGTGAGGTCACGTCCACGGACAGGCCGAAACGGTCGAGCAGTTGGGGACGCAGCTCGCCCTCTTCCGGATTGCCGCTGCCCACGAGAACGAAGCGGGCGGGATGGCGCACACTCAACCCCTCACGCTCGACCACGTTGACGCCCGAGGCGGCAACGTCAAGCAGCAGGTCGACCAGATGGTCCTCAAGCAGATTGACCTCGTCGACATAGAGAAAGCCGCGATGCGCCTTGGCGAGCAGCCCGGGCTCGAAGGCGCGTTCGCCCGACACAAGCGCCTTTTCGATGTCCAAGGCACCACAGACACGGTCCTCGGTCGCCCCGAGCGGCAAGTCCACCATCGGTGCGCGACGCCTGATTCGTGCCGATTTCGGGGCGGTGGAGCAGACCCGGCAGGGTTCTGCCGGGTTGGCGGGATCGCAATTGTAGCGGCAGCCCTCAGTCGAAACGAGTTCGGGGGTCAGTTCCGCCAGCGCGCGCACGGCGGTCGACTTGCCTGTCCCGCGATCGCCGAAAACCAGGACCCCGCCCAGCGCGGGCTCGACGGCTGCCATCAGCAACGCGTCCTTCATCTCATCCTGACCGACAATGGCACTGAAGGGATAGGGTCTGGCCATCGGCTTGGCACCTTTCATTCCGCTCTCGCTTTCAGCCGTTTCGGCCTGAAGGACCTGGCTCGAACGCGGGACACCACAGTCGCGGCAGTGTCCAATTGTTTGTACATGGCGACGTCAATCAGAATATACACTCCTTGGCGTATTGCAATCGGCCAACGCATTTCATGCCGGCGGGTTGTCTTGGCATTGGTTCGGCAGCAAAGACCGGGCACGACCAGCGCATGCATCGGCGTCCGCCGTATTAGTGTAAACTGTAATTGACATTCAATATGTATAATTTTGTTTACATTTGCCGTCGAAATGGCAAGTATGCGTGACGGACCGGAGTCACCTTCGTGATCCCGGCCCTCCCGGCGACATGCCGGACACGAAGGGAGGCCCGAGTATGGGGATCGTGACCAAACCGGAACATTCAACGCCGCTGCTTGACCGGACCGACAGCCCTGCTGCCTTGCGCCAATTGAGCGATCCGGACCTTGTCACCCTTGCAGGAGAGCTGAGGCGCGACACCATCGCCAAGGTAGCCGCCACCGGCGGGCATCTTGGATCCACCCTGGGCGTCATCGAATTGACCGTTGCGCTTCACGCCGTGTTCGACACTCCCCGCGACAAGCTGATCTGGGATGTCGGGCATCAGGCCTATGCCCACAAGATCCTGACCGGTCGGCGCGAGGCGATGGCAGGCCTGCGGCAGGATGGCGGCCTGTCCGGATTCACCAAGCGCAGCGAAAGCCCCTACGATCCGTTTGGCGCCGCCCATTCCTCGACCTCGATATCGGCAGGCCTGGGCTTCGCCACCGCGCGTTCCATGGGGTTTGGCGACGGCGACGCGATCGCGGTCATCGGCGACGGCGCGATGTCTGCCGGCATGGCCTATGAAGCGATGAACAATGCGGGCGCGCTCGGCAAGCGGCTCTTCGTCATTCTCAACGACAACGAGATGTCGATCTCGCCCTCGGTCGGCGCCTTTTCCAAGCATCTTTCCGCCCTGTGTGCCCAGGCCCCTGGCGTCAGCATGGACGTGATGATGCGAAAGGCGGCCTCGCTGCTGCCCGAACCCTTCAGGACCGGTGCGGCGCGGGCGCGTCAGGCCGTCGGGGCGCTTGCGGGCACGTCGAGCCTCTTCGAGCAGATGGGATTTTCCTATGTCGGCCCGGTCGACGGGCACGATCTGCCGCAATTGCTTGCCATCCTGCGCACTCTCAAGGCAGCCGCAGACGGACCGGTGCTGATCCACGCCATCACACGCAAGGGCGCCGGGTATGCGCCGGCAGAGAACAGCGCCGACAAGTACCACGGCGTCGGCAGCTTCGACGCCGAGACCGGCGCGCTGTCGAAATCCAAACCCAGCGCCCCGGCCTATACAAAGGTGTTTGCCCAGGCGCTCAGCGACGAGGCCGGGCGCGATCCCGCGGTGGTGGCGATCACCGCTGCGATGGCTTCGGGGACAGGTCTGGACGTGTTTGCCAAGAACCATCCGAGCCGGATGTTCGACGTCGGCATTGCCGAGCAGCATGCCGTGACCTTCGCTGCGGGCCTGGCAGCTGCCGGCATGAAGCCTTTCTGCGCCATCTATTCCACGTTCCTGCAACGGGCCTATGACCAGATCGTCCATGACGTGGCGATACAGGGGCTTCCCGTGCGCTTTGCGATCGACCGCGCCGGGCTCGTCGGGGCCGATGGCCCGACCCATGCCGGCGCTTTCGACATCGCCTATCTTTCCAACCTTCCGGGCTTTACCGTGATGGCCGCCGCCGACGAGGCCGAACTTGTGCACATGGTGGCCACGGCCAGGGATCACGACAGCGGGCCGATCGCGTTCCGCTATCCGCGCGGCGAAGGCACCGGAGTGGCCTTGCCCGAACGCGGCGTGCCGATCCCCATCGGCAAGGGGCGCATGATCCGGGAAGGCCGCGACATCGCGTTCCTGTCCTTCGGCGCCCGGCTTGCGGAATGCGAAGCGGCGGCCGACCTTCTGGCGGCCCGCGGTCTGTCGGCATCGGTCGCCGACGCGCGTTTCGCCAAACCGCTTGATACCGACCTGATCGAACGGCTGGCGAGCAGCCATGCGTCCGTGATCACGGTCGAGGAAGGTGCCGGCGGCGGCTTCGGTGCGCGCGTTCTCGAGCACCTTGCCTCCCAGGGACGTCTAGATGGTTCCTTCGCGATCCGGACACTTACCCTGCCCGACCGGTTCGAGCAGCACGCCAGCCCGAGCGTGATGTATGAAAGATCAGGACTGAACGCGCCGCAACTGGCCGATATTGCCATGACCAGCCTTGTGGATAAGCGGGAGAAGGCGGCAGTGCAGAGCGCAAGACTGGTGGCCATAACTTAGGACAACTTTCGCAAGAACCGCAAAATTAGGGGTTTCTTCCTGTAACGCGCCGCCGCTTCTTTTCGTTTTATGCAAAAGCCGCAATGCAGTATGGTCTTTTTTGGCCTCGTCTGGTTGTGGAATTCATCCTAGTCTTTCCGTTGCGAGGTAGGGGCCGCGCGGTGGGGAGGATCAATGTCAGGCAACAGCCAAGATGGTGGATCCAAACAATCCATAGCGGTTGAAGCGCATGCTCAACGCGTTCCAGGCGGTCATGCGTCGTTCGAGCGGCGCGTCACCAAAGCCCGCCCGGAGTCCCTAGGAACCACGGATCGGGGCAAGCTCGAGCAGGCGATCCGGCATCATCTGTTTCATCATGAGGACACTCCGGAACCGTTTCGCGCCGAAGACATGCTGGGCGTCGACGGGACAATCCACTTTCGACAGTTCCTCAGCGCCCTCATGGAGCATGACCCGCGCTACTTTCGGGCAGCGCTCGAGCGGCTGCGCGAGGAACACGTGCCGCTGCTGGTGATTTGCGAAACCCTGATCGTTCCGATTGCCGAGGAACTGGGACGGATGTGGTGCGAGGACATCGAAAGCTTTGCGTCGATCACCGCCGCGTCCTCGCGCCTGCAGATGCTTCTGACCAGCCTGACCGAGGCGGATGGCCCGTCCTTCTACGACGAGGAACGTTCCAGGATCCTGCTGATGCGGATGCCCAGCAATGATCACACGCTCGGGCTGAGCGTGATCGCGGCCGTGTTTCAGGACGAGGGCTGGACAGTGGACGGCGGGCCCAGCCTTCAGACCGGAAAACGCGCCTATGCCATGATCCGCGACGGCGGCTACAAGCTGATAGGCGTTTCGGTCGCAGCCGGATCGTCTACCGAGGATGTTGCAGCCGTCGTCAAGAACCTGCGCAAGGCCTGCCCGGACCGGGAGACCGCAATTCTGCTGGGCGGACCGTCTCTGAGCAGCCGCAGGGCGGAGATGACGGCCACGGGTGCGGATATCGTGGCAAACGACGTTCGTCAGGCCATCCAGATGGCCAACGCAATGCACCGTCCGTCATCGGGCTGAAGCCGGCCTCGACCCCGATGCCCGCCAGCCCGCCGGGAGTCAGCCGGCCGGATCGGTTCCGTGCATTCTCAACGAGACCTGGACCATGCCCAGGGCCAGCGCGGAAAGCGCAACGCACATCCAGAACGCCTGGGCGCCAAACAGTCCGAAAGCCACACCAAAGCCTGCGACGACGAGAATGGAAAACCCCTGCATCATGACCCCGAACAGGCTCTGCGCTTCGGCAGAGATGTTCTCGTCGGTTCGCTTGTTGATGAAATAGAGACAGCCGAGATAGGCGAAGGTGAAGCTCACTGCCTGGCCGAGCTGCATGACCGCGAGCACGGCAAGCGGCGGTGAGAAGGTCATGCCGGCCCAGCGGAGCATCGCCGCCACCGCTGCAAGCGAGATCAGCACGCGGGCCGGAAACCTGGTGTTGATCCGCCGCCAGGCGAACATTGTCACGGCTTCGGCTGCCGCACCCAGGGCGATCAGCCCTCCGATGGCGGGTTCGGAGAGACCCTGCTCCTTCCAGACCAGCGAAGAAAAGGCGTTCATGACCATGTGATTGGAGAACAGGATCGCACCGGCGATCACGGGCAACAGGACCCAAGGCCGGAAGGCCTCGATGACCTCCCGTGAAACGATGCGGCCACTGGAGACGGCGCGCGGACCGTCCGGCGCGCGCAGCCTTGGCAACCCCATCGACGAGACAAACCTCAGCCCGCAAGTGGCCGCAAACAGCCAGACGAAAGCGCCCGCACCAAACCAGACAATGATGTAACCGGTGGCAAAGCACATGCTGAGATAGCCCACGGTTCCCCAGGCGCGCGTCGTGCCGAATGAAAAGCCCGACCGCATCGACAGGCGCAAAGTCGCCGCATCCGCCACCGGATTGACCAACCCCGCGGGCAACATGGTCAGCGTCCACACCAGCAGGATGGCCCAGAAGCCTTCGGCAAATCCCAGCAGCAGCGAGAACAGGGCGGCCACGCCGGTGCCGACCATGATCGCCTGTTTCCAGTCCGAGGCGCGGTCTGCAAGCCGTCCCGCAAGCACGCTGAAAAGCAGAATTCCGAGCATGGGGACAGTGTTGATCAGTCCGATCTGCGCATCGCTGATGCCGCGCTCGTTGAGCCAGATCGGCAGATAGGTGACGGTGACTGCCGTCGAGAGAAAGGCGGTGACATAGTATCTCGTCGCCGCAAAAGCCGGCTTGGCCATGGAAAACCGCCCTGAAGATGCCGATCGGCGCGGAGCCCTCCGCGCCGGCACCCCGATCTCCCGCTGTCCCGTGCATCCAGCTGGATGCACAAGGGACGCTGCGAGATCCCCATAGGATGCATCTATCTTGTCGCCCGATTGAACGCGACAAGCATTAGATCATCTCCCGGGACATTTCCATCGAAACAAGGGCCGTTGAGCAAAGCGCTCGGACAGGCCTGTTGCAAGGGAAATCAATTGATCTTCAGACGGCCCCAGAGCGCCGACAAGGCAGAATTGATGGCCAGCGTGCGTTCCTGCATGGCGCGCTCGCGGAGCTGAAGGAAATCCGGAGTGTGGTCCGGCCAAGTCGTGTGATCGGGTCCCATTGCGCGATGATTCTTGATCTGAGGTCTCATGACTGTCTCCTTTTGGACGGGTTCGGAAGAGGCGATGTCCAGTGTGAGAACAGACATATTGCATTTCTTGTGATATATAATTAGCCAATATTGGCATTCACTCTGGAATTTCAGTCATGAATAAGCTGTCAACGTCCGATGAGATCGGCATTTTCGTGAAGGTCGTGGAACGCGGCAGCTTTGCAGCCGCGGCTGAAGACACCGGACTCACGCCCTCCGGCGTGTCCAAGGCGGTGACGCGGCTGGAAGACCGGCTCGGCGTGAAGCTGCTGCAGCGGACAACCCGCCGCCTGATGATGACGGCGGAGGGCGAACTGCTGCTGACGCGCGGGCGCGAGATCCTGGCGGCGATCGAATCCACGGAGGCCGAGGTCATGGCGGCTCGAGGCAAACCGCGCGGAACCATCAGGATCAATGTCGGCACGGCCTATGCAAAGCACAGGCTCGCTCCCGTCATGCCCGAATTCCGCAGGCGTTATCCCGAGATCGATCTCAACATTTCGGTTGCCGACCGGAGAGTGGATGTCATCGGCGAACAGATCGATGTGGCGATCAGAACCGGACAACTGACCGATTCCCCCCTCGTGGCGCGGCGTCTGGGAGAGGCAAAACGGGTGATCGCGGCAAGTCCGGACTACCTGGCCAGGTTCGGCGAACCCCGGAAGCCCTCGGACCTCGCAGACCATGTCTGCCTTGTGGTCACGGGCTTCTCACGGCTTTCCGAATGGCCGCTGAAGGTCGATGGACGGGTCCGCCCGGTCGCCATCAAGCCGGCCTTGACCTGCGACAATGCCGACATCCTGGCAGAGATGGCTCTGGCAGGGACAGGGATCGTGCGGCTCGGCAGTTTCGTGATTGACGACGCGCTTGCAGACGGACGGCTCAAACCGCTGCTGGTCGATTGCCATGTTTCCGAAACGGTGCCGATCACCGCGCTGATGCCGCCGGGCCGGCAGCATCTGCCGAGGGTGCGGGCCTTCGTGGATTTTCTGGTGGAAAAGGCCCCGAAGCGGTAATTGCAGTCAAACAGGTCCTGCAGTGCGGCTTTCCATTGGCTCCGATTGAGCGCGAAGCACTAGCGGCCATGTTCGCGAATGACCTTGAGGAACGCCTCGCCGTAGCGCTCGAGCTTGGACTGGCCGACGCCGGAGATGGCAAGCAGCGCCTCGCGGTTCGTGGGCCGTTCGGTTGCGAACGCCACGAGCGTGGTGTCAGGAAACACCACATAGGGCGGCACCGAGAGCTCCTTTGCGATCCCCATCCGCGCGGCCCGCAGCGCCTCGAACAGCTCGCCATCGGCCTGCTCGAGCGTGGATTTGGCGCTCGCCGCGCCGGACGACTGGCGCCGTGACGCTTTCGGACCCGCCGGGCGGTCCTTGCGAAAACGCACCTCACGCTCGCGCTTGAACACTGCCCGGGCCTCCTCCGGCACGAGCCTTAGTGCGCCAAAGGCCTCGTGGTCGACGCTGACAAGGCCCGCCGCCAGCAGCTGGCGGTAGACCGACTGCCACGTCTTGGCCGGAATGTCGCTTCCCGCGCCGAAGACCGGCATGTCGGTGTGGCCGAAACGCGCGGTCTTTTCGTTCTCATTGCCCATCAGCACGTCAATCAGGTGGCCGGCGCCGAAGCGTTCACCGGTGCGATAGACCGCTGCCAGCGCCTTGATGGCGGCGTCGGTTCCATCCCAGGTCTCGACCGGCTTGAGACAGGTGTCGCAATTGCCGCAATTGCCCTGATGGGCCTCGCCGAAATGGGCGAGAATGGCCTGTCTGCGGCAGCCCGCGCTTTCGCAGATCCCGAGGAGCGCATTGAGCTTGGCACGCTCGACCCGCTTGACGTCTTCAGTCGAGGTGCCGCCGTCGATCATCCGGCCGCGCTGGATCACGTCGGCCATGCCGTAGGTCATCCAGGCATCCGACGGCAGCCCGTCGCGACCGGCCCGGCCGGTTTCCTGGTAATAGGCTTCAACCGAGCCCGGCAGATCGAGATGGGCGACATAGCGGACATTGGGCTTGTCGATGCCCATGCCGAAGGCGACGGTGGCGACAAGGCACAGATCCTCCTCCTTCAGAAACGCATCCTGGTTGGCCTCGCGGTCGGCGCGCTCCATGCCCGCATGATAGGCCCTGGCCCGGATTCCCTGCTTGTTGAGCCACTCGGCGGTGTCCTCGACCTTGGCGCGCGACAGGCAATAGACGATGCCGCTCGAGCCCTTGTGGCGCGTCAGGAACCTGAGCAATTGCTGGCGCGGCTGGTCGCGCTCGACGATCTCGTAGGCGATGTTGGGGCGGTCGAAGGAGGTGGTGAACACCTCGGCCGAGCCGAGGTCCAACCTGTCGATGATGTCCTGCCGTGTGTGCGGGTCGGCGGTGGCGGTCAGCGCAATGCGCGGCACCCCGGGCCAGGCCTCGCCCAGATGGCCGAGCTCCCGGTATTCCGGACGGAAGTCATGCCCCCATTGCGACACGCAATGGGCCTCGTCGATTGCAAACAGGGCGACCTGCGCGCTGCCGATCATGTCCCTGAAGCCCTGGGTGACGATACGTTCAGGCGTGACATAGAGAAGATCTAGCTCGCCACGGGAGATGGCGGAGCGGATATCCATGAATTCTTCCCGGGAAAGCGAGGAGTTGAGGGCTGCGGCGCGCACGCCCAGCTGCCTGAGCGCTTCCACCTGGTCCCGCATCAGCGCGATCAGCGGCGAGACGACGATGCCAACGCCGTTGCGGCAGAGCGCCGGGATCTGGAAGCACAGCGACTTTCCGGCGCCGGTCGGAAACAGCACCACCGCATCGCCACCGGCAATCAGCCGGTCGACGACCTCGGACTGCCTGCCGCGAAAGGCCAGATAGCCGTAGACACTCTTGAGAACGGCAAGCGGGTCGCGCGTTGCGCAATCACCGGACAAGGCATGTGTTTGGGTCTGCGGCATGGAATCGCTCTCTTGGGAAGATCCTCACTATGGCACAGATCATGCAGCCGCCGCGAGGGCCGGAGGCAGGTCGCAGTGACACTGACGACGCTCTCCGGCGTCGACCGCCGGAAGACCAGGACCCGCCGGCACCGGTGTTGCCCTGTCGTGGCTTCAGATCAGTTCGTGCGGCAGACTGTTCATCGACACGGGTCCGTCCGCGGTGATCTCGACCTGATCCTCGATGATGAAGCCGCCAAGGCCGGTGATGTACCAGGGACATTCGAAGGCGAGCACCATGCCCGGCGTGACCATCTCGGTCGCATCCGCGGCGATGAAGGGCCACTCCTCGCTGCCCGGACCTGTACCAAGGCTGTGGCCGAAATGGCCGCGGGCGTAGCTGTCGAAGCCGCGGGCACGGATGGCTTCGCCTGCAGCGCGATGCACTTCGGACAGCGGCGTTCCCGGGCTGAGACGCCTGAAGCCTGCCTCGAATCCCGCCATCAGCGCGGCGTGGATCTCGGACGCGGCGCGGCTGGGTTTGCCCAAGACGAAGGTGCGGCCGGTGTCCGATGTGTAACCGTCGATCAGGCAGCCCACGTCGACCTTGATCAGGTCGCCGGGGCTCGCGACCGCGTTGCCGCCCCACGGGTTGCGGCCGACAGAGATATATTCCCACGCGCCCGTGAGCGCCAGGCCGGCGGCGTGCATGCGGATCGTGTCGGACCATACGGCGGCCAGTTCGTCGCGACTGACGCCGGTGCGAATTGCCTCCTGAATCGAGCGTATTCCCTGTTCGGCCAAAGTCACTGCCTGCCGCAGGCGGTCGATCTCGCCAGGCGCCTTGATCGCACGCAGGCGGCGGCAGATGGACGTAGCGTCGATGAGACCGACATCCGGCAACGCTGCCTTCAGCGCCGGCAGATCGGCGGCCGAAATCGCGGCCATCTCGACCCCGATCCGGCCCTGCGCCAACCCGCGCTCGACGAGCGCGTCGCGAAGGTGCGCATAGCAGATGCCGGGATCGAAAGTCGCGGGGCGCTGCGCCGGTCCCGGAGCGTCGGCCCGCCGTGCGGCAATCTGCGGCGCGGCAGGAAGATCCGGATCAAAGTCGGAGGCTTCCAGCGCTTCGACCCAGATCGGGCTTTCCCGCAGGTCCGCAATATGGCTTGCGGCGCGGAAGGCTGGCGCGAACAGGTCGCTTGCCACCGCCATCTCGGGCACGGAAGCGTCGGCGGGCACCAGCACCGCCACGGCCCCTGCCTCGCGCCACATCGTGGCCACGCCAGCGGCAGCTCCGGTGGCGTGGCGGAAGGCCTCGGCGGAGAGCAGGATCAGAGCGTCGATTCCGGCTTCCTGCATCAGGCCTTGTGCACGGATACGGTCCAGAAATGCGGGCATTCAGCGGTCCTTTACAGTGAGGCGAGGCTTGGCAGCCAGGTGACAAGTCCAGGAAAGAGCACGATCAGCCCGATCAAAAACAGCAAGGCGAACCAATAGGGCAAAGCCGCCATTGCCGCCTGCCCGAGCTTGACCTGCCCGCCGGTCATGCCGGTCAGCACGAAGATGTTCATGCCGACGGGCGGGGTCAGCATGCCGATCTCGATCAGCAAGGTGATCAGGACGCCCATCCAGACCGGATCATAGCCGAGCCCCACCAGCAACGGAAACACGATCGGGAGCGTCATGATCATCATCGACAGCCCGTCGAAGATGGTGCCCATGGCGATATAGATGAGGACCACGATGCCGAGAATGCCCAGCGGACCGATGCCGAGCCCTTCCACGTGGCGCAACAATTCCTGCGGCAGGCCGAGCACGCTGATGGACTGAGCCAGGATCACCGCGCCCATGAAGACCATACCTATGACGCAGAAGGTGAGGAGCGTGTTCATCAGCGCCTGCAGGATGCCGCGAAGCGTGAGATCGCCCGCCACAAAACCGATGATGATCGCCCCCAGCACGCCGACGCCCGCGGATTCTGTCGGTGTGGCGAGGCCAGCGAACAGGCTGCCCAGCACGGCGCCGATCAGCGCCAGCAGCGGCCAGATATGAATGAGGCCCATCAGCGCTCGGCCAAGGCTCTGGTCGGGCGCGGGTTCGGGCGCAAGATGCGGATTGCGCCAAGATGAAAAGCCGATCCAGAGCATGAACAATAGCGCCGCGAAGGCGCCCGGAATGATCCCCGCCAGGAACAGCTTGCCGATCGATGTCTCGGTGAAGGCGCCGTAGATCAGGAGGCTCAGACTCGGCGGGATCAGCAGCCCCAGCGTTCCGCCGCCCGCAAGGCTTCCCACCACCGCAGCGCGGTCATAGCCGCGCCTGGTGAGCTCGGGATAGGCGACCGAGCCCACCGCCGCTGCAACAGCCATGGACGAGCCGCTGACCGCCCCGAACAGGCCGCAGACCGCGATATTGGTGTGCAGCAGGCCGCCAGGCAGGCGGGCGAAAACGGGCGACATGGCGCGGTAGACACCGCGCGCCAGCCCCGATGCCACCAGCAATTCACCCAGCAGGATGAAGAGGGGAATCGCAGTCAGGGTGAAGCTGTTGAAGGTGTTCCAGACCGCCTGGACGCCCAGGCTGGTGGCCCCGCCAGACCAGAAATGCAGGATCACGAAACCGGTCAGGCCCAGCGAGGCGCCAAGGATGGCCCCGGTCATCACCGTGCCCAGAAGCGTCCCGCCCATTGCCGCCCAGATCAATGGTCGAACCCTTTCTCCGGCACATCTGACATGACGGCTCCCTCGGGTGGCGGGCGCAGCATCTGCCAGGCAGCAACCAGCGCCGACAGTGCGATGCCTGCCACCATCATCGCCACGAACGGGACGAGCGGGATCCGCGCCACCTCGGTCTTGAGCTTGAGCATCATCGTGAGGTTGAGGTCCGCCAGCGCATCACGGAAGAACACCGCCGCGAAGGCCAGGAAGATCAGCTGTCCCAGCACGAACAGTCCGCGCCGCGCCCGGCCCCGGGTGCGGTCATAGAGCAGGTTGACCCTAATATGGGCGTGGGTGGCGAGCGCATAGGGCATCCCCAGGAAGACCGCGCAGACCAGCAGCAGCCCCGCCAGGTCCTCGGTGAAGGCGAAAGGGGCGCCCACCGCATAGCGCATGACGACGGCCAGAACCGTGAGCACCGCCATGGCGGCGACGCAAGCCACGCCGAGGCCGGCAAGGACACGGGTGACCCACAGGATCGCCCGGTCCACTGTTTCCGGCAGGGTTGCCACCGAAGTGCCTTACTGGCCGATCAGCTCGATGATCTTGGCACGGTAGCCGACTGCGGTCTCGCCGCCCTCCTCGGACAGCTTGAGCCAGGTGTCCGCGGCGGCGTCGCGGATGGCTGCCACGTCCTCCTCGCTGAAGTCGTCATACCAAGTCACGCCTTCCTCGCTCAACGCGGCGCGGGCGGCGGCCTCGGCCTCCGCATCGCCGTCGAACTGGAAGGATTCCTCCTTCAGCGTGGCAAGCGCCTTGTCCAGAGCGGCGCGGTTCTCAGCGCTCAGACTTTCGAGCGTGGCCTTGTGGGCGACAATGGCATAGGGCGCGGGCGGGAAGGGAAAGCCGGTGTAGACCGCGTGCTTGGCCACTTCCTGCAGCGAGATGGACTTGGCGAAGCGGGCGGCATAGAGCGCGCAATCGACCACGCCGGTCTGCAGCGCGGAATAGAGTTCGTTCTGCGGCACGATCTGTGCTGCCACACCGAGCGCGGTGAAGGTTTCCACCTGTTCGCGCGAGCCGACGCGCAGCTTCTTGGTCTTCAACTCGTCGAGCGTCTTGACCGGTTCGCGGCAGAACAGCGAGGCATCGATCATCGGCAGCGCCATGAACCCCACCACGGGAATGTTGCGTTCGGCGAATCCCTGGGTGAGCGCCTCTTCGACGGCCGGCAGTGCGCGCAGATGTTCTTCCGCGGTCGAGACCGATCCGTAGACATAGAGGCTGGCCAGATCCGGCGCATCGCGGCCGATAAAGGTGGGCCAGATGAAGGCGATCTCGGGCGTACCGGTCTGCATCCAGCGCAGGGCATCCGCATCCTTGAGGTTCATGCCGCCGCCCTCGATCACATTGATCGTGAAATCGCCGCCGGAATTGGCCTCGACGTTCTCCGCGAACGTGCGGATATGGGCGGATTCGGGACGCGTCGGCGCGTAATTGTTGTTGAAACGCCAGGTCACTGTTTCGGCAGCCGCAACGGATGCGGTTACGCCAAGGACAAGGGCGGTTGCGGCGGCAAGTATCGGAGCAGTCATCTCGATCTCCTGAGAGTTGGTTCGCGGGGGGCGGTGTCGGGGCTCGAACTGGTATGCACAGTACTGGGACCTAGGGCCGCCACTATCAAGGACAAGCGCGGCGATTTCCACCAGGAATTCCATTGAAATCAAACTATCGTACCGTCGGCACGTTCCGGCCCGGAACGACCTCGGCCCGCCTGCCGCGGAAGGCCGGATAGCCGCAGACACTCTTGAGAGGATCCTAACCATGGCACCGATCATGCAGCCGCTGCGGGAGCGGGAAGGTTCAGCCGGAACAGGACGTCGCAAGGATTGCAACTTCATGAACGGAGAGCGTAGATATCCGACTGGATCCAAACCGGACAAATTCGCAGAAGACCATACGGGACCGGGTACATATTTCGTGCAGCGCCAAGATCAAACCGAAACGCCTTTTCACACCCTTGGCTTGCCCCTGGTGTACATCATCGGCGACAGCCATGTTTCGGCTTTCTCAGGAGAGGAGGCCGTTGACCCAAGATACATGGTTGTGTCCGACAGCATCTTTCCGAATGTCCGGATCTGCCGACTGGGGGCGCCCCTGGCGGCGACCATGCACAACGAGAATTCGACCGAGGGTGGGCGCAGAAACGCGTTTCAGCTTCTGCAAGGCCTGGAGCCGAAGTCATTCATATTCCTGTCCTTCGGTGAAATCGACTGCCGGGTTCATATCCCGCGCAGAGCCGGATTTGATGCAGCTGGAATCGGATCCGCGGTCACATCCGCGATGAAAAACTACTTCAGTTTCGTCGATGATTTCCGTGCAGCTGCTTCTGAAAGGCAGATCTCGATCGGCTTGTTGTCTCCACCACCCACCGCGTCCTTTGACAGCCACGCCAGTCAGGGAGCCCTGTTCCGCCTCTTGCGCAGAAGCCGGGGAAGCCGAACCGCGCGGATCTTGTACCGGATACTGAAAAACTTCATCCCCCGGCGTCAGCGCCTGCTTCTGAACAACGCCCAACATCCGACCTATGCCGACGACTGGGCCCTGCGCAATCAGGCCCTGCGGTGCATGCGCGACCAGATGCAGGACTATTGCAGTGAACACCGCCTGCCGTTCATCGACATGTTCGAACCCTTCCTGGAACCGGATGGACGCTCAGCCGATCAGTGGTTCATGGACAACATTCATCTGAGCCGGAGAGCCATCCCGATGGTCGCACCCCAGTTTCAATCGCAAGGCATTTCCAATTTCACGACCGGTCCGAAATGACGAACCTAAGGCCGTGGCGCGCACCGCAGACAGAGGCCAAGAATCAAATCATGATTGGCATGGCGGAACTCGCGAGCTTCAGGACCCATGCTGCCTGCCTGTCTGGAGCTGACCGGAACAGGGACGACACGGCAACATCGCCGCACGCTTGCGCAAAGGCCTGACCACCCTTTTCAGGTGTCAAATCGGGCAAATGTCTCGGGATCTTGGAAAGGTCTGGTCGGAGTGGCAGGATTCGAACCTGCGACCCCGTCGTCCCGAACGACGTGCGCTACCAGGCTGCGCTACACTCCGTGACCAGCGGGCTGGCTTATAGACCGGCGAATGGCTCGCCACAAGCCCCCCAATGCGCAATTGGGCACGATGAAAAAATGTTTTTGGCTCACGCCCTGCGGCGCGACGGGACTGCCGTGGCGAAGCCGCCTAGTCTGCGTCGCCGGAGGGCGGCGTATCGTCTTTCTTTGGCGGAGTTTCAGGCTCGTCGGGCTGCCCTGATAGAAAGAAGCCCCATCCGACATAGGCGCCGAGCGCTGCAAAGAAGATGCCCCAGGCGTTCGATCCCATCCAGAATTCGAACGCTGTCCAGGCCGCGATCACCGCGAAAACGACAATGCGGCGCGTCATCGGCCGAAAGAACGGATGCCGGAAATCGATGAGAACCATGCGCATGTCTTTGTTCCTTCGCGGTCAGCCACACTGTCACTCACACGGGATTGACCCTTCCGGCCTGTGACAAGAGAGCTTCCAATGCCTGAACCACCCCGAAGGGTCAATTGCAACGAACAGCATCATCGCTCTCGACAGACGTTCACGCATCCGTCAGTTCGGTTCATGCGCCACCGGCGATACGATAAGGTCAGGGGAAATGTGAGATCCGGAGGAACAGGACATGGACATGCAGACTGCCGGCAATCTTTCCGGGCTCGAAGTGGGCTACGACGTGCCCGCCCTTCCCGGCATGGCGGAGGCCGAGATCCAGACGCCGTGCCTGATCATCGATCTCGATGCGTTGGAGCGAAACATCATCAAGATGGGCCGGCATGCCCGCGAGATGGGTGTCAGGCACCGTGTTCACGGAAAGATGCACAAATCGGTCGACATTGCGAAGCTGCAGGAAACACTCGGCGGATCGGTGGGCGTGTGCTGCCAGAAGGTTTCCGAAGCTGAAGCCTTCGTGCGTGGCGGCATTCTGGACGTGCTTATCACCAATCAGGTGCGCGATCCCCTCAAGATCGACCGGCTGGCGAGGCTCCCGCAGCTCGGTGCGCGCCTCATCTGCTGCGTCGACGATCCGGACAACATAGACGATCTGTCGCGCGCAGCCGCCCGTCACGGAACCACGATCGAATGCCTGGTCGAGATCGATTGCGGCGGAGGCAGGTGCGGCGTTTCGACCAGCGCCGAGGTGGTGGCGCTCGCCAAGGCCATCAACGCTGCGCCCGGTCTCAGGTTCAGCGGCCTTCAGGCCTATCAGGGCACCATGCAGCATCTTGTCAGCCATGCGGACCGCAAGGCCTCCATCGACACTGCCGTCGCCATGGTCAGGGACGCGGTCGACGCCCTCGCCGCGCACGGCCTCGAATGCGACATCGTCGGCGGTGGCGGCACCGGCAGCTACATGTTCGAAGGATGCTCGGGCGTCTACAACGAAATCCAGTGCGGCTCCTATGCGTTCATGGACGCGGACTATGGCCGGATCCTCGATGAGGACGGCAGGCGGCTGGACGACGGCGGCTTCGAGAATGCGCTGTTCATCCTGACTTCGGTGATGAGCCACGCCAAGCCCGGCCGGGCGGTGTGCGATGCAGGGCTCAAGGTCCAATCCGTCGACAGCGGACTGCCGGTGGTCTTCGGGCGCGAGAACCTTGTCTACGACACCTGTTCGGACGAACACGGCGAAATCAACGATCCGCGAGGGCTTCTGAAGATCAACGACAAACTGCGCCTGGTGCCGGGGCATTGCGATCCGACCTGCAACCTGCACGACTGGTATGTGGGCGTGCGGGACGGCAAGGTCGAGTGCATCTGGCCGGTCACTGCCCGCGGCAAGGCGTTCTGAACTCGCGCGGGAGGCACGATTGCGGCAGCCAGACCCGGGCGACACGTAAACCCGGTTTGAGCGGGGTAACGCCGACTGCAAGCATGGCACAAGCTTGGCCTGTCAGGGTTTTCGAGATCCCGATCCCGCCGCTGAAAGACACCCATGGTTCATCTGACAATCTGCCTGCCGACGCGCAATCGTCAGGCCTATTGCATCAAGACCATCGCGGCGCTGGCCGAGGCGGAAGGCCCGGATTTCGAGGTTGTTGTCGCCGACAATTCCGACGACCCCGCCCCGCTTGCCGACTATCTCGCCAACCAGCTTGCCGATCCCAGGTTCCGGCTGATCCCCCCCGGGGATTCCGTCCTGCCGATGGTGGCGAACTGGGAGCGCGCGCTGGAGCACGCGCGAGGGCGCTGGATCGCGGTGATCGGGGATGACGACTACATCGACCCGAGGCTGGTCGCGATCATCAGGCGGTATGAAGTTCTCTACCGCGATGTCGATGCGATCAGCTGGGAGTGCATGAGCTACAACTGGCCGGACAACCGGCCGGTGCCGACACTGGCCAACATCCCGGTCGGACAGGGCACTGGCCCGAACTCCACCGAGGCGCTGGCAAACCAGCTGTTCCGCTGGAGCGAGCGCAAGCGGCGGCCGAGCGTCGGGGTCGGCATCTACCATGGCGCGATCAAGCGGTCGCTCATGGAGCGGATCAAGGAGGCCTATGGCGGGCGCTACTTCGAACATCCGAACCCGGACTGGGAGAGCAGCTGCAAGGTCATCATGCAGGCCCGCCTGATCATTCACTCGCAGCGGCCGTTTTCCGTGCTCGGAGCCTGCGCCGCGTCCAACTCGGCGGCCACGCTTTCTCCCAAGGTGATGAAGCAGCGCATCGAAACCTTCGAGAAGGAGACAACAGGTCCGATCAGCCTCTACCGTCCCGAGTT
The DNA here is from genome assembly GCA_965233445.1 of Hoeflea sp. Taxonomy (GTDB): domain Bacteria; phylum Pseudomonadota; class Alphaproteobacteria; order Rhizobiales; family Rhizobiaceae; genus Hoeflea. Next base: position 1,815,923 of record OZ247491.1, on the reverse strand, counting down.
TCCGTTTTCGCTGAAAACCGGCGGAGCATCGATATGCCTGAGCATTGCCGTGACCACGTCCTGGTTCTGCCAGACCTACGGCGTCAGTCTCGACGGCTTCGGCGTCAACTTCGCCCATGCCGCCATGGACGAGTGCGTCTTTTCGGCCACCCAGGATGAATACGAAGCCAAGGTCGCCTGTTTCCAGAGCGGCTTCGACCAGTGGGACGACGGCAGGTGGGCGGGCCACTTCAAGCCCGCGCCCTTCAAGCCTCCCAGAACCATCAACCAGATCAGCGGCGTCGGCGATGACCGGCTCAATGTCCGCGAAGCCGATATCGGGGCGGCGACACCCGCCGAGTTCTACCGTTTCGGCGAGCACGCCATCGCGCCCATGGACAGCCTCATCAACGGAACCCAGGTGTTTGCGCTGTGACGCTGCTTTCGATCTGCATTCCGTTCGCACAGGAGCGCAACGGCTCTCACCCGACCATCGGCGCGATGCTGCAAAGCCCGCGCACCGATTTCGAGATCGTGATTGGCACAGCCGGTGACGACCCCGAGCAGTCTACGCATGCCCTTTCCGAATGGAGCGATGACCCGAGATTGCGGATTGTCGCCCCGTCGGAGGGCGCCAAAGGACCCTGCGATGACTGGAACCATCTGCTCGCGCACAGTCGCGGCAAATGGATCACGGTGATCGGTGCGGAGGACCATGCAGATCCGGACATCTGCGAAGTGCTTGCAGCGACGCTCAAGCGGGTGCCCGACGCGGACGCGCTGAGCTGGGGCCGTGCCGAATTCATCGCACCTCTTGCCAGGACAGGGCAGACAATTGCGCGGATCCCCACAGGCAGCAAGCTGCTGGCGCCGGAGCAGACCGAGATGATGCGCCGGCTGTTTTACTGGGAAGGGGCATCCGACCGGCCGGATTGCCATTTCGGGGTCTGGCACGGAGCCGTGCGCCGCGATGTTCTCGAACGGATCGGAGAGGCGTTCTCGGGGCAGGTCTTCGAGCAGTCGCAGCCCGCCATCGACAACCTGTGCAAGGTAACGATGCTCGCCAAACGGATGGTGATGTGGGAGCGGCCGCTTTCGGTTCAGTGCGTCACAGCAATCGAGACCACCAAGACGTCCGTTCCCAGCGCGATCGATGATGCAGGCTGGAAGGCTTTTCCCTTCGACCCGGACACAGGTGTTGCAGCACGGATCGCCGTCGCGATCGAAGCGTTCAAGCGCCGCTACGGCATTGAACTCGACGGTTGGCAAGACGGCTTCATCGCCGCATGTGCGCGCGATTGTGAGACAGCAAGCTCCGGCGAGACGTTTCACGCCCGCAAGGCAGCCTATGAAAAGGCAATCCTGCAATGGTCGGGAAAGCGTGCGCTGAAGACGTTCAAGCCGGAATTCAGGCGCAAGCCGAAGGTCCCGCGCTTCCAGGGGGTGAAGGACGGCGAGCTTCATTTCGACATGGAGATGGACGGCACACGGGATGCTGCCGGATTCTACCGGCTGATCAATGCGCTGTCGTTTCCGGTTCACCTGCTCGACTACAAACTCGCCTGATCCGGGAACGCGGGGTCGCGCCGTCGCCCGGCAGCCCCGCGCAACGCCGCTCTGTCGGTTCAGGAGGCCCGAGCTATTTCGACGGGCGGAATGCCTTGAGAACGTGATCATGCGTCTCGATCCGACCGGCGCCGATCAGGTCGAGACAGAACGGCACGGCCGGGAACACGGCGGTCAGGCAGGTGTCGATCGAGCCCGGCTTGCCGGGCAGGTTGACGATCAGCGTCTTGCCCCGCGTGCCCGCCGTCTGCCGCGACAGGATGGCGGTCGGCACCTGCTCGAGGCTCACCTTGCGCATCAGTTCGCCGAAACCGGGAAGTTCCTTTTCCATGACCGCCTTCATCGCTTCCGGCGTGAGGTCGCGCGGGGACGGACCGGTGCCGCCGGTGGTCAGCACAAGATCGGCCTGCTCCACGTCACAAAGCCGGATCAACGTGTCGCGCACGCTTTCCAGCCCGTCCGGGATCACTTGAATATTGATCTCGGCCGGGCTCGACATGACCCGTTCAAGCCAGGCCTTGACCGCGGGGCCACCAAGATCCTCGTATTCGCCGCGGCTGGCGCGATCGGAAACCGTGAGGATGGTAATTTTTACAGACATTGCTCCGGCTCCAAGACTGATTCATGAAAACGCTTTTGCTGGCACAGCAAGAACCATGAACCGGGTCGCATAGGCAACCGTTTCGCGACCCTTGCGGCGAAGGCAGCGGGACACCCCCCCAAAAAGCATTGGCGAAAATTCACTGTATCTACAGTAGAGCTCAAGTACAAAAATTATTTCTTTCTTAAGCGATTTGGTCGCAATTTAGAAAAATCGAAATCACCCTTGAGTTGTGCAATCAAATATAAGGCGAGCGGAAACCTAGTAATCAATTCTCATTCCCAATCATTCGTCAGAATTGGGAGTGTCCTGCGAAAGACCACTCCGCCATGCCGAAGTTCAGAAGGAAACCGTAATGTCCCTGTCCTTGAGCATCAACAGTGATTGCAAGACAATCATGGAGGCCCTTTCTCGCTCTCAAGCAATCATCCAGTTTGATCTTTCCGGTAATATTCTGACTGCAAACGAGAATTTCTGTACGGCATTGGGCTACAGCCTCAAGGAAATTGTCGGCAAGCATCACAGCATGTTCGTCGATCCGGTCGAAGCGGAAAGCGCCGAATACAGGGAATTCTGGAAGGAACTGGCGACAGGCAAGTTTGACCGGCGGCAATACAAGCGCTTCGGCAAGAACGGGCGCGAAATCTGGATCGAAGCCTCCTACAATCCGGTTTTCAAGAATGGCAAGCCGGTGAAGGTCGTTAAGTTCGCCACAGACATCACCGAAAGCAAGCACAGGGCGGTCGAGGATGCGGCGAAACTCTCGGCCATATCGCAGTCCCAGGCGGTGATCGAGTTCAAGCCGGACGGGACCATCATTACGGCCAATGAAAATTTCTGTGCAACACTCGGATACGAACTGCACGAAATTGTCGGCAAGCACCACAGGATCTTCTGCGATCCGGCCTACACGGCCACCGACGAATACAAGGCATTCTGGAACGATCTCGCGGCAGGCCAGTTCTCGTCCAACGAATTCATGCGGCTAAGCAAGAATGGTACGGAAGTCTGGATTCAGGCCGCATACAATCCGATCAGAAACGACAGGGGCGAAGTCGTGAAGGTGGTCAAGTTCGCGACCGACGTGACGGCCCGCATGACCGCAATCTCGCACCTTGCCGGATCGCTCAGAGCGCTTGCGTCAGGAGATCTCACCAAGACGCTGGAAACGCCTTTCGTCCCGACCATGGAGCGGATCCGCAAGGACTTCAACGAAGTCCTTGAGGAGCTGAAGGCGACCATGATTGCGGTGGAAGCCAATGCGCGCAGCATCTCCTCCGGATCTGCGGAGATCCGCTCGGCGACCAGCGACATGGCCCAACGCACGGAGCGGCAGGCTGCTTCGGTGGAGGAAACCGCGGCCGCGCTGGAGGAGATCACCACGAATGTCTCCGAGGTTACCAAGAATGCAGACGCCTCTGCCACACTGGTGACCGAGACGCGCTGCGATGTCGAGAGCTCGGGACGGATTGTTACCGAAGCCGTGACCGCGATGAGCGCGATCGAATCCTCGTCGCAGCAGATGTCGAAAATCATCGGCGCCATTGACGAAATCGCGTTCCAGACGAACCTGCTGGCCCTGAATGCAGGCATCGAGGCGGCCCGCGCGGGTGAAGCCGGCAAGGGCTTCGCGGTCGTCGCTCAGGAAGTCCGCGAACTGGCGCAACGCTCGGCGAACGCGGCCAAGGACATCAAGGACTTGATCACGGCTTCCAGCGAACAGGTCAAGTTCGGCGTGTCACTGGTCGACAAGGCCGGCGGCGCTCTCGGCGCAGTCGTCGGCAAGATCCAGAGCATCGACCATAACATCCAGACCATCGCTGCAAGCGTGCGAGAGCAGTCGGCCGGTCTTCGCGAAATCAGCGAGGCGGTCACGGTGATCGATCAGGGAACCCAGCAGAACGCGGCCATGGTGGAGCAGACCACCGCATCGACTCATGGCCTGGCCAGTGAAGCGGAAGCCTTGTTCGAGCTCCTGGGTCGTTTCAAGCTGGGCTCCAAGGTGGTTCAGACAGTCCGTGCCCCGCGCAATGAGGCGGAGGCACCCTCGCCCGCCCGACAGAGCAAGACTTCGCCGCAACACGATCTTACCGATAGACTGCGGGCAAATTTCTCCGGTGCCGCAACCGCGCGGCAAACCGAAAACTGGAGCGAATTCTGATCGGGTATCCCGGTCCCCGACGGCTGGCCTCGAGCAGCTCATTTCACTGCAGGTCAAGAACCCCGAAACCGGCCACGGAAAGTCACTCACCCACGGCCCTGACCGCACACCACGAGATCAGCCACCGGCATCGGCGGCGATCATTTCGGCAGCTTTCTCCGCAATCATGATCGTTGGCGCGTTGGTGTTGCCTCCGATCAGGGTCGGCATCACCGAGGCATCCACCACCCGCAAGCCCCTGACGCCATGAACCCTGAGCCGGGGATCGGTGACCGCCATCCGATCCCTGCCCATCCTGCAGGTCCCGACAGGGTGGTAGATCGTATCCGCGCGGTCCCGGATATGCGCCATCAGCTCAGTGTCATCCATGCCGTCACGCGTGTAGACCTCGCGGTGAAGATATCTTCGCATGGCGGGCGCCTGCATAATCTTCCGGGTGAGTCTTGCACCCTTGAGCATGAGGTCCGCATCCCGTTCATCGGAGAGGTATTTCGGATCGATCCGCGGCGGCAGCAGCGGATCCGGTCCGTTGAGCCCGACGTCGCCGCGCGAATGCGGCCTTAGCGCGCAGACATGGCAGGAAAAACCATATCCCCAGTGGAGCTTGCGCGAGTGGTCGTCCACCAGCGCCGCCACGAAGTGCAATTGTAGATCGGGCCGCGACAGCGACGGATCAGACTTCAAAAAGGCGCCGGCTTCCGCGCCCGGTGACGCAACCAGTCCGGATCCGTCGCGGCGCCAATCAAGAATGTGCCGGATCAGCTTGTAGGCACCGATGGCACCCAGGCCCAGCACGTCGGTGTCACGGGTCTTTGCAGTGTAGATGAAATCGAGATGATCCTGGAGATTGCGGCCCACTCCGGGAAGGTCCTTGGCCACATCGATGCCGCGCGAGCGCAGATGCTCGCCGGGGCCGATGCCTGAAAGCATCAGCAATTGCGGCGAGTTGAAGGTGCCGCCGGAAAGGATCACCTCGGCGCGGGCGGTGATGCGGTGTTCTGTGCCGTCCTTGCGATAGCACACACCCTTCGCATGCAGGCCTTCCATAACGAGGCGTGTGGCCCTGGCGCCGGTGATGACCGAAAGGTTGGAGCGTCCCATGACAGGGTGCAGATAGGCCGCAGCCGCCGAACATCTTTCGCCCCGGCGGTCATCCTTCCAGAACTGGGTGACCTGATAGAGCCCCGCGCCTTCCTGATCGGGGCCGTTGAAATCGTCATTGCGGGGGATCTGCATCTCCGCTGCCGCCGCAATGAAGGCCTGGCTGATCGGACGCGGATTTCGCTGTTCGGCAACCTGCAACGGGCCTGCTGCCCCGTGAAGATCGTCTTCGCCGCGTACATTGGCTTCCGAACGGCGAAACACCGGCAGGACGTCCGCCCAGCCCCAACCGTCGCAACCCTGTGCAGCCCAGTCGTCGTAATCGGATGGATGGCCACGAACATAAAGCATCGCATTGATGGCGCTGGATCCGCCGAGCGCGCGGCCACGGGGCTGGTACCCGCGGCGTCCGCCAAGCCCGGGTTGGGGAACGGTTTGATAGGCCCAATTGTTGATTTTCGGGCGGCCCGGCAGCATCGCGACCATGCCAAGCGGCGCCCTGATCAGGATTCCCTTGCCCTCACCGCCGGCATCGAGCAGACAAACCGTGACCGACGGGTTCTCGCTCAACCGGGTGGCAAGTACGGAACCGGCAGAACCGCCTCCGACGATCACATAGTCGAACTCCATTGCACTCCCCCAATGACCTCCTCCGATCATCTTGATGAGAGGTTAGACGAGCATTGAGCGATTGGAAACGGGGATGACGCAACATCTGAAGAGGTAAGCTACGCCGCCACAATCCGCCTTGGCGTGCGGACGGCGTCAGGAGCCGGCGCGTTCGGACAAGATCGAGATGTCGGGCACCGTGACGTGGCGATTGTTGACGATGCGGATGATATCTTCCTTGCGCAGCTTGGTGAGCTGGCGGCTTACGGTTTCCATCGTCAGGCCAAGGAAGTCTGCGATATCGACGCGGCTCATCGGCAGATCGAATTCGATCGAGTCCCCCTCATTGTCCGGGAAGGCATGGGTGGCGATCAGCAACAGGAAGCTTGCAACCTTTTCACCGGCGGTCTTGCGGCCCAGGGTCAGCATCCAGTCGCGCGCCTCGTCGAGTTCGTTGAGCGTCTGTTCCAGCAGCTTGTGCTCGAGCTCGGGCGTTTCGGAAATCATCCGCTCGATCAGGTTCTTGGAAAACGAGCAGACCTGGACTTGCGTCGCCGCTTCCGCGCTGACGCAATTCTCGGTGCGGAAGGGACGGCCGAGGAAGTCCGGGGCAAATTGCAGCCCGACGATCTGCTGGCGGCCGTCAGCCATCATCTTCGAAAGCTTCACCACGCCGGAGATGATGTTGGAATACCCCGTCGTTCTCGTGCTTTCGCCCGACAATTCGGTGCCCGGCTCCACGGTGCGGCGGGTGGAATGCTTGCTCAACCGCAAGAGTTGTTCGCCGTTGAGAACGCCGCAAACACCGCGGTGGCGGCTTTCACATGCCCTGCACAGGGCCGGCGTATCCGAATTGTGGACGTCTTTTCGCTGGATATCCATGGCGTTCCCCGTTGCAACCGAGTGTAGACGAGTTGTCTCGAAATCCAACCTGCAAGATGTCGCATATCTGTCCGCATGCGATTGAAGCCTTCGCCCGGCGCACACACCGGTCGCCGACTTGACGAGAATCAAGGTGACCAGAATCCATCGCCACTATGATCGGATCATGACACCCGATCCTGCCCCCAAGCCGCCTCCGGTTTTCAGCATTGCCGGCATGACCAAGATCTACCGAACCGGTGAGATCGAGGTTCGCGCCCTCAATGGCGTGGACCTGGTGCTGGAGGCCGGTGAGATGGCTGTGCTGCTGGGGCCCTCGGGCAGCGGAAAATCGACCCTGCTCAACATTGTCGGAGGTCTCGACCGGCCCACCTCCGGCTCCATCAAGTTCAAGGGAAAGGAACTTTCCGGAGCCAGCGACCGTGAACTCACGGCCTATCGCCGCGATCACGTGGGCTTCGTCTTTCAATTCTACAACCTGATCCCGAGCCTGACCGCCCGGGAAAATGTCGCATTGATCACCGAGGTCGCGCGCCATCCGATGAAGGCCGCGGATGCATTGGCGCTGGTCGGGCTGGAAGACCGGATGAACCACTTCCCTGCGCAACTGTCCGGCGGGGAGCAGCAGCGCGTTGCGATCGCGCGCGCGATCGCGAAGAACCCGGAAGTGCTGCTTTGCGACGAGCCCACCGGCGCGCTCGATTCGGCGACCGGCATCATCGTGCTCGAGGCGCTTGCGCGGGTGAACGAGGAAACCGGGGCGACGACCGCCATCATCACCCACAATGCCGGCATCCGGAAGATCGCGCATCGGGTGTTTTCGTTTCATGACGGGCGGATCGTCTCTCAGGAGATCAACGAGAACCGGATCAAACCCTCGGAGGTGACCTGGTGAACGGGTTGAGCATGCTCGACCGCAAGCTGGTTCGTGACCTCGGCCGCCTGTGGGCACAGGCGCTGGCAGTGGCGCTGGTCATGGCCTGCGGGGTGATGACACTGATCCTCGCACTCGGCGCGACCCGCGCGCTCGATGAAACACGGACGGCGTTTTACGACCGCACCCGTTTCGGCGACATCTTTGCCTCGGCCACCCGGGCGCCCAATTCCCTCAAGTCATCAATTCTTGCGATCGACGGGGTTTCCGCCGCAGCCACACGCATCGTCAATCCGGTACTGATCGATATAACCGGCATGCCGGAGCCCGCGACCGGCATGCTGATCTCGATCCCCGACCATGGAGAGCCCGCGGTCAACCGGCTCTACCTTCGTTCGGGCCGCCTGCCGGAACCGCGCCGAAGCGACGAGGCTGCGGTCATCGAAGCGTTTGCCGATGCGCATTGGTTCCGTCCCGGCGACCGGTTCGATGTGCTGATCAACGGGCGCAAGCGCACGCTGACGATCACCGGTATCACGCTTTCGCCGGAGCATGTCTATGCCATCGGTCCGGGCGACATGGTGCCGGACCAGCGGCGCTACGGGGTGATCCACATGCGCCGGGGAGCGCTTGAGGGCGCATACGACATGGCCGGGGCATTCAACCAGGTATCGCTGACGCTTTCCCGCAATGCCGATGCCCGGCATGTGATGGCGCGGCTCGATGCGCTGCTTGAAAGCCACGGCGGTACCGGATCCTACGATCGCACGGATCATCCCTCCGATGCCTTCCTCGACGCCGAACTGGTGCAGCTGCGGGCCATGGCACAGGTGATCCCGCCGATTTTCCTGTTTATCTCGGCCTTCCTGGTCAACATGATCCTGACCCGCCTGATTGCCCTCGAACGCGAGCAGATTGGCCTTCTCAAGGCCGTCGGGTACTCCAATGGGGCCATTGCGTGGCATTACGCCAAGATGACGCTGTTGATCTCGCTGGTGGGGGTCATCATCGGTGCCGTGGCGGGAACGCGTCTCGGACGCGGGATGGCTTCGCTTTACGGCGAATTCTTTTCGTTCCCGTTCCTGGTGTTTTCGCGCGAGCCCGACCTCTATGTGATATCTGCGCTGGTGACGTTTCTTGCGGCTCTGGCCGGCGCTGCGCGCGCCATAGCCGGTGCCGTCCGGCTGCCACCGGCGGTGGCGATGCGGCCGCCCGCACCGACCGGTTACCGGAGCGTGTTCGGGGGAAGCGGCGGTGGTTTCGGGTTGCCGGTCTCCCAGCTCACGGTGATGGCGCTCAGGCACCTGGTGCGCTGGCCGATGCGCACCGCGCTGACGACGCTTGGCACCGCGCTGCCTGTGGCATTGCTCATCACCTCGCTGTTCGCATTCGATTCCATCGACCAGATGATCGAGACGGTCTGGTTCCGGGCCGACCGCCAGGATGCCACACTGACGTTTGCTTCGGAGCGGAGCCAGGATGCCATCCGGGCGGTTGCCGGGCTTCCAGGCGTCATCGCCGCCGAGCCGTTTCGGGCCGCGGCGGCGACCTTGCGAAACGGTCACCGCTCGCGGCGTGTGCAGATCATCGCCAACGATACCCGAACGGACATAGGCCGGGTGCTCGACCTCGATTTCGCACCCGTTTCCCTACCGCCGGAAGGCATTCTCCTGTCGGAGCGGCTGGCGAGCCATCTCGGTTTGCGGACCGGAGATCTGGTCGAGGTCGAACTGAGCAGCGGAGCCCGCCGGCAGGCGCTGGTGCCGCTGGTGGGGGTGACCAACAGCTATGTCGGTCTCAACGCCCATATGAGCCGCGCCGCGCTCAACCGCCTGGCCGGTGAAGGCGTCAGGATATCGGGGGCGAGGATCATGGTCGACGAGGCCCGGCTCGGCGCGCTCTATGCCGCCGTGAAACAGACGCCCGCCATTGCCTCGGTTGCCCTGCAGGGCGTGTCCCGGGAGAAGTTCCGGGCAACGATCGAAGAAAACATCGGGATCAGCGTGACGATCTACGTTTCTCTGGCGCTGATCATCACCATCGGTGTCATCTACAATTCCGCACGCATCCAACTGTCAGAGCGCGCCCGGGAACTCGCCAGTCTCCGGGTTTTCGGGTTCACCAACCGGGAAGTGTCGGGCGTGCTTCTGACCGAACTCGGCGTGATGGTGGTTCTCGCGCAACCGCTCGGCTGGCTCATCGGCCGCGGCTTTTCGGAACTGGTCGCCAAGGGCTTTGAAAGCGACCTGTTCCGGATCCCGCTTGTCATCAATGCACATACCTATGCGCTGTCGAGCCTCGTGGTGCTCGGCGCGGCTCTGGTCTCGGCGCTGATCGTGCGTCGGCGCATAGACCATCTCGACCTCATCCGTGTCCTCAAGACAAGGGACTGACCTCATGGCCAATATGTTGTTCAAAAGTCTTGCTTCGCTGGTCGCCGTCGCCGCCATCGGCGGCGCGCTCTATGTCGCTTTCAAACCCAACCCCGTGCTCGTCGATCTTGCCGAGGTGAGATCCGGCCCCATGCAGGTGACGGTGGAGGAAGACGGGATCACCCGCATTCGCAACGTCTATGCGGTCTCTGCCCCGATTGCAGGGCATCTCGACCGTGTCGCCCTGTCGGTCGGGGATCCGGTTCAGGCGGGTGAGGCGATCACGCGTGTTCACCCGCTCGATCCTCCCTTCCTCGACACCCGCACGCGGACCGAACTCATGGCGGCAATCGATGCCGCGCGTTCCGGCGTTTCGATGGCGGAGGTGGAGCTGACGCGCGCACGCACGGCGCGCGACCTCGCCAAGGCCAGTCAGGAAAGGGCACGCGAACTGGCGCGGACCAATATCGTTTCGAAAAGCGCGCTTGAACGGATGGAAGGAGAACTGGAGCTGGCCGAGGCCCAGGTGGCCTCCGCCGAGGCCATGATTGCGCTCAGGCGCGCCGAACTCGCAAGCGCCCAGGCAAGGCTTGCCCAGCCTGGACAGACCCCGATCACAGCTGCCGACAGTCAATGCTGCGTTGCCATCCCCTCTCCCATCGACGGGATCATCCTGTCGCTCAACGCCAGGAGTGAACAGGCCGCCGCCGTGGGCCAGTTGATTGCGGAGGTCGGCGATCCGTCCGATCTCGAGATCACCGTCGACGTGCTTTCCGCCGATGCCGTCAGGGTGAGGCCCGGAACCCCGGTCCGGATCTCGGACTGGGGCGGTGATGCCGTGCTGGAGGCCGTGGTGGAGCGGATCGAACCCTCCGGCTTCACCAAGGTTTCGGCGCTCGGCATCGCCGAGCAGCGCGTCAACGCCATCCTGACGCTCAACGATCCGCCTCCGGCGGAACTTGGTCACGGCTTCCGGGTGCTTGCGAGCATGGTGACCTGGTCGTCCGAGGACGCCTTGCAGGTGCCGGTGAGCGCGCTCTACCGCGCCGACGGCGGATGGGCGGTGTTTCGCATCGAGGATGGTGTTGCGCGCGTCGCCGCAATCGAAATCGGCCACATGACCGACAGCACCGCCGAGATCCTTGCCGGGCTCGATGCGGGCGACCGGATCGTTCTCTACCCCGGAGACACGCTTGAGGACGGCAGCCCGGTCAAAGACCGGGCCGCCGCGGATTGAGGGAGCGGATGGATTCCGCCCCTTGCGGGGTCAGCCGCCGTGTTTCATTCCGCCATGACCGCCGTCGCCGTGATCCATGTCCCCGTGATCCATGTCCGCGTGACCGTCCTTGCTCATGCGCTCTTTCATCTTGATGATGTTCTCGACGCTGAAATCGACCTCGATGGAACCGGCCTTTTCGAAGGCCAGGGTTGCGGTGCGGGTTTCGCCTTCCGCCATCCGGCTGTCGAGCCCGATGAACATGATGTGGTAGCCGCCGGGCTTGAGTTCGACCTCGCCGCCTGCCGGAATTTCGAGGCCGTCCGTGACCTCGCGCATCTTCATCACGTCGTTTTCCATGCTCATTTCATGGATCTCGACCCGGTCGGCAAACCCGGCCTTTACACCAATGAGGCGATCGGCTGCATCACCGGTGTTGCGGATGGTCAGATACCCGCCGGAAACCGGCGCGTTCGGCGGCGTTGCCCGCGCGTGGGGATGGCCGATCTCGAGCGCCCCATGCTTGTAGTCGTGGGCAATGGAGGCGGTGAGCGAAAGGCCGAGGAATGTGGCGGCGGCTGCGAGGGTGAGCGTTTTCATGGGAATAGCCTTGTAATCTTGGCTCCCTTGGGAGCTGACATCTGTGTCCTGGCCCGCAGAAGGGCCCAGTGTGAATGAGTTTCCTGGAAACTTGGCTGACGGCACGGAAACCTGGTGCGTTGTGCAGTCTGTCGCGTTGATCGGGACCGCACGACAAAAGTGCGGGCTCCTCGTCACCACGACCTAAACGTGAGCCAAGGACCGCGGGGGAGCCCTCGGAGACGCCCCTTGCCTGAGAACCTGGGCAACAGCCGGTGCTGCTTCGGCAAAGGCGGGTGTTTCCGCTGAAAGCGGGCAATTGAATGCGATGTCACCGGGTGCCGGCGGAAGGCCGGCCGAAGAAACAAGCCGGCAGGCCTCGCAGCCGGCGAATGCGTCGTGGTGATCTTCACTCCCCTCATCGGTGATGCAGATGTCGGGCAGGCTGCCATCGGGCAGCACAAAAGCAGCGAGATCCGCCTCGCCATAGGCGGCCATCCGATCCGGGAAACCCAGCGGATTGTGGGCAAAGGCGACAAGCAGCAGCGACAGCGCGCAGAGAATGCGCAGCCAGCCCGATCTGCCGATACCTGTGTTCACCGAGTATCCCTCATGCGTGTGATTGCCGATGACGCATTACAGAAGCCGTGTGGATGCGGCAAGCCGGGCCACACATCCTGCGTCAAGTTGCGCGGCTGCCGCCAACCGGAAACCGGGTTGGCGGCAATCTTGTCCTGTTTGAGGCGATCAGGCGGCCAGCGGCGTCGAGGAGCTGGCGGGGCGGTTGCCCAGCATCTTACCGTTGAGGCGGAAATAGACCGCAATCGTCCTGGCCTGCAGATAGACCAGCGGCAGGTAAAGCACGAACCAGGCGACGGAGAACATCTCGATGACGCCGATCTGTACCAGCCCGGCATTGATGACGAAGTTGGCGAACACGAACAGCGCAACGCCCGGGCAGATCAACGCGTAGGATCCGGGGGACCTTCCCTCGCCGGCAATGAAATGGTCGAAATAGCCGAACCGCTTCATCACCATGTAACCGAGCAGGCCGAAGACCAGCTGGACAGAGAACAGCACCGACAGCAGGGCGAAGGCCGATCCGGCGGAGAACTCGACGCCAAAATTGTGTTCAAGCGCCTTGTTGAGCCGGTAGACGGCGATGCCGACGACGGTGATGAACGGGATGATGATCCAAAGCGTCGGCGTGGTCTCGCGCTCGGCGGAGTTTTCCATCATGGAGCGGAAGCCCATCACCAGAAAGATGGCGCCCAGGATTACCGCGGCCGAGAGGAACAGGGTCGATCCCATGAAGCCGATCGCCGAGGTCAGTCTGACGTGGCTCATTGCCGCTGCGGCCGAAAACCCGACACCGACCATGGCGAGCGAGAACGCCGAGAGCAACTGACCGAACGAATTGTTGCGGGTGCAGTCGAAACCACCTTCCGTGAGAACCCGGGTGAAGAAGTCACCGAAGAACTTGATGGCGAAGTAGCCGGTTACCGCAAAGGCCAGAAGTGCCGCCGGGAAAAGGTATTCGGCGATCTCCCACAGACCGGGCACGAAGACGGCACCAACGATGAAGCCGACATTGATCGACATCGCAAAGGCCAGCGGCATCGCCGTCAACTGGCTCTGGTTGTTGGACCTGAGAAAAGCCTGATAGCCCGGCGTCTTCTTCCAGGCGAAATATTCGCGCAGGTTCCACACCAGCGTGCGCACATGCAGGATGGTGAAGTTTGCTATGCCGAGCACGCCGAGGGCGATGACGGCCTGCGTGAAGAGATCGCCGCCTTGCGCAGCGACCAGGAGCGTTGAGAAGGACGGGATGGGCTGGCCTTTGTGGGGAGTCATCCACATCAGATACATGAAGAAGGATACCGCGAGGCCACCCGCCCCGAGGCTCGAGAGAAAATAGACGGGGCTGTAGGGGGCCCCTTCGGCGCGCGCATATCGCATGGCAATTCCTTTCCAGTAAGGCTCGCTGTGAATCACATATAATATAAACGATGTTTTATTTAAATGGACTGCAGGGCCGAATTGCGGTCAGACCACCGATCCGAATTCCGTCGTCACAGAGACCCGAAAGCAGGTGCCGGGCGCGAGAGGAGCTTATCGCGGACTTGGATCTGCCGACTGGTAGGCGGCATCGATAAGCCCCTGCCCGCGCTTGTTGACCAGCCGCCCGCCGGTGAGCCGGTTCAGCACATAGCTCATGGCGATGCCCGTGTCGGGGTCGGCAAAAACGAAGGATCCGCCCCAGCCGGCGTGGCCGAACGCATTCCTGCCGATCAGCAGTGAGCTCGCACGCTGTTTGGTGAATTCGCGATTGTCGTTGCGCAGCATGAGACCCTGGCTGTAGCGCATCGGGATTAGGAAGGAGAGGTCCATGGCGGTCTCGCTCGACGGCGACACCAACCGGTCGGCCTGCCTTGCCGACATGATGGTTCCGGTCTGGCAAGACAAATCCCGCTCGAGCAGGGAAAACAGCCGGCATAGCGATCGTGCATTGGCAACCGCACCGTGGGCGCCAAGTTCCGCAGAGATTTGATCCTCTGAATTGGGGTGGGTAATCCCGGTGTTGAAAAGGGCAAGACTGGCCATAGAGCCAGGTCCCCCGAGGAAGTTCTGGATCGACCGGTGCTCCGGATTGTCGATGTCGGGCACGAACATCTCGACCGGCGCAAGCCGGTCGAACTCCGAGACCGGAAGCCCGAGATAGAGGTCCAGATCATTCGGCTGCGCGATGTTCCGGGCCAGGAAGGTCCCCATAGACATGCCGGTCACCCGCCGGACGATTTCCCCAAGCAGCCAACCATGCGTGAACATTTGATATCCGACGTGCTTGCCGGGCTCCCAGAACGGTCGCTCGTTGGCAATGCGGTCGATCATGTAGTCCCAGTCCGCGTTCGCCCCGCGCTCTACCTTGTCACGAAACGCGACCATCCCGGACGTGTGATTGAGCAACATACCGACGGTGACGTCGGATTTGCCGTTGCTGCCGAATTCGGGCCAGACCCTGACCACCCGGTCTTCGGCTGCCAGCAGCCCGGCATCGATCAGGGCATGGACACAAATCGCAGCCAGCGCCTTGGTGTTTGAGAATATCAGGCACAAGCTGTCCTCGCGCCACCGCCTGGTGCAGGCAGCGTCGCTGTATCCGCCCCAGAGATCGACAACGGTCCTGCCGTGCTGCATCAGGCAGACGCTGGCTCCGAGTTCTCCGTGCTCGACGAAGTTCCGGCAGAACGCGTCGGCAACAGCCGCGAACTCCGGCTGGCAGTAGCCCTCAACCAGCGGCGACAGAAAACGCGCGGCAGGCCTTTCCGGTTCTGGCGGCTTGCGACGTTCCTTGAAATCCGTCGACCGGGGGGCACTCGGCATCCTTCCTCCAATCCCGATCCGCCCTCGTCCGCCGTGCGCAAAAAGATCGCCTTACGAGACCCGGGCGGTTGAACCGGCACAAGACCTTGAGAAGATACAATAAAAAAACGCGGCAAAGATGCCGCGTTTTCCAATCACTCGATCCGGCATGATTTACATTTTCACGCGAAATCCGAACAGCACAGTGTGCTGCGTGGTCTCGACCGTGAACGGCACCGGATTAAGAGCGGCGCCGGGAGCGGTAAACTGAAGGCTGGCGTCTTCACCGAAAATGAAATTGTACTTGCCGAAGAATTCGATGTTCTCGGTCAGATCATAGGTCAGACCGGCGCCCACCTTTCCTGCGAAAACCGTGTCAGACGAATTCACGAAGCCGTTGAAACCCGGACCGGTCGTGGCGTTGACATTCAGATTGATCAGACCGGCGCCCGCTTCCACGAACCCTCCGAACCTGTCGGAAAAGTCGTGTTCGTATCCCACGTCAATCATCGCGGTGAAGCCGTCGGCATCGCCTCCGAGCGTCACACCCAGCGCACCGATGGCACTGGCGGCGCTGAAGTTCATGGCGTCCGTGTCGAGATTGAAATAGTTAATTTCGGCGCCGACACGCCAGTTGTCATTGAGAAACATGCCTGCAGATGTGCCAAGCACGAAAGCATTGCCGTAGTCGATGCTGCCGAAGAGCGGACCCGCGGCGTTCGAATTGGGTGCGAAAAAGTCGTTGTCGGCAAGGACGGGCCCATAGCTGCCCTGCAAGGTGAAGTACCACGGCTTGCCATCGACATCGAAGCCCATGTCTGCAGCGGCAGCAGAGCCTGCAAAAGCCGCAAGGAATACACTTGAAATCAGGAATTTGTTCATTTCAGCCACCCACGTCGCCCAAGAGTTGTTGTTGGCCAAAGTTAGGAGATTCCAGATTTGGCGTAAACAACTGATCAATGCGTGACTTAAGGGTTTCCTTAAAGACGTGTCATTTGCGCAACATCTCCACGTGGATTCCGATTGTGTTGCCACTTGTTTGGGCAAAATGCCGGAGTTGAGGCACGTTTTGTCCTGTCCTGGCGACCTGCCATGTGGAAAACCCGGATTGCCCGCGACGCCGGAAGCACTTCATCGGGCACAGCAGGAACAACACTAGACCAGTATTCACCGCCTGACCGCGCCGAACGCAAGAAGGCTGGCCGGAAGAACCGCGAGATTGGAGAGAAGAGCAACCAGCAATGAGGCGGCCATCAGAATTCCGAGCTGCGCAATCGCCGGTATTGTGCTGACGGCCATGGCGCCGGCTGACACGCATATTATCAAGGTTCCCGCGATCAGTGCGGGCGCAATGGCTCCGATCGTGTGCCGTAGCGCGGCACGCCCGATCGCGTTGCCCGACCCGGCCTCAAGCAGCGCGTTGACGACATGGACCGAATTGTCGACGGAAATGCCGAAAGCGATGGTCAGGCCGATCAGGTTGGTGAGGTTGAGATCGAGCCCGAGAGCCCAGATGAAGTTTTCTACGATCAGAACCGACAACAGGTTCGGAACCATGCAAGCGGCTGCGAGCGCGAAACGCCGGGTAACGATCCAGAGAATGACAAAGACCAGGGCAATACAGATAAACAGGCTCAGGCGCATCTGATCGAGCAGTCGCGGGAAGTTGTCTGACAGCACCGCATTGAAACCGGTGACGCGAACCCGTGATGCGAACGAGAGCCCGGACACGCCCTCTTCAAGCGCTTCGACCATCCGGACCGTGGCGTCAGTGCTTTGCAGCGAACTCACCCCCAGGCTGATGCGGATGGCCGAATTGTCCCCCGCAACGATCTGGCTTCGCAGTTGGCCCGGGATCGCGTTCAACAACGATCGAGTGCCATCGCCGGTTCGCAAGGCTTCAAACAGGACGGGCTGCAACCGGATACCGTTTTCTTCGGCCGTTTTAGAGACAACGGCTGCAAGCTCCGCCAGCCGCCCTAGATTTTCGGCATCCAGGGGGGCAGGACTGCCCGAAGTGTCCAGCACCACATGCAGGCGCGCGCTTCCGCCAAAATACTGGTCCAGCGTCTCCTCCGCCGCCAGCACCTCCGCATCCCTCGGCACATAGTCGCGAACGGAATATGAGGGCTGCAAAGCAAAGTGCCCGCATGCGAGGACGATCAGCACGGCCCCGAGCGCGATCATGAAGGCCGGCCTGCCTGCCGGCGCGCCTTCCGCCATCAGCTTTCCCATTCGCACAAGCTGGCGTGGCGCGGACAGGGCAAAGGGTTTCATCAGACGCGGGCGAAGGTGCACCACGACGGGAAGCAACAGCATCATCGAAACAAAGGCGATGCAGACGCCGATTGCACCGAAGACCGCAAGCTCAGAGATCGCACGATTGCCGGCGAAACCGAACGAAGCGAAGGCAAGCGCCGTGGTTACGGAGGTCAGGGACGATGCGGGCCCCACCGTCCGTATGGCGCTGGAAAAGGCACTCGCGCCCATTTCCGTAGCCGTGGAACTCATGGCCTTGTAGACAAGCACTATCGTGTCGGCGGAACAGATGACGAGCGCCAGAACAGGAACGATAACCGTGAGGTAGGTCACAGAAACGCCTGATGCGCCGAAAACACCCAGGGTCAGAACGATGCAGACGATCGGTGGAAGCGTGCAGACCAGTGCCGTTCCGGCGCTTCCGAAGATGAAGGCGGACACAAGGAAGGCGAGGCCTATCCCGGCTGCCAGGAGAAGGGCGAGATTTTCGACGATCGATCGTGCAATCTCGACCCTGAGAACCGGACGTCCGGTCAACTCCGTCTCTGCCGTGCCACCAAGCGTGCTGATCGCCTTCTGTTCAAGTTCGCTCAGGCTCTGCTCAAGACCTGCATTGGTGCGATAGGCATCATCCTTCATGCGGATGAGGTAAACCAGGCTGCTGATATCGGGGGACACGAAAGTGCCGAGCGCGGGATAGGCACCCACGATCATGCCGAACACTCCGCCAATGCCACCGGCTTCGGGCATGGGGCGATTTGCGGACAACAGCCCGGCATGGGAAAACAGGGATCGAACAGCGGCGACCCCTTCCAGGCCGGAAAGCTCGAGATGCAGTTCGCGCAGCCTGCTGATCGCGTCTGACGGATCCACATCGGGAAGAACCTGCACCAGCAGCGCCACGTCCCGGGAGTCGTCGTCAAACAGGGCCTGGAGCCGGGAATATTGCACGAAAGCGTCGGAGGCCGGGTCGAGAACGGCACGCACGTCGCCATCGAATTTCAGCTGTGAAAATTGCGCACCCGCCAGCACCAGGCTGGCGATAACGATCAAGCCCGACAGCCGCGGCCAGTTCATTGCCCACAAGCCCAGCCGTTCAAGCCCGAGACCCAGTTTC
Source organism: Hoeflea sp. (assembly GCA_965233445.1). Classification (GTDB taxonomy): domain Bacteria; phylum Pseudomonadota; class Alphaproteobacteria; order Rhizobiales; family Rhizobiaceae; genus Hoeflea. The sequence goes on along the minus strand of OZ247491.1, from coordinate 1,797,244 downwards.
CGGTTGCTCATTCAGTGCCTGATTTCGGGTGCCCGCCACCCAGCCCCTTGCAATTTGTCCCCTGTGGCATCTCAAACATAGCATCGGAGCCGATGCCGGGCAAAGCCGACTGCGGCTCCGGGCACCGTGTGTTCGAAGGACGACTGGAAAAGGGGCGGCAAAGAGAAGTGGCTGGGGCGCCTGGATTCGAACCAGGGAATGGCGATACCAAAAACCGCTGCCTTACCACTTGGCTACGCCCCACCGTCCTGACCCGGCGCATGCCGGCCGCTCAGGCCATCGGGGGATAGCAAAAGCCGGATCGGATCACAAGCGCGTAAGATGCACGTGTCCCACGATTTTCATCCGCTCTACGGCCGGTCAAACCGGGCGCCTGAAGTGAATGGGTATCCTGGGCAGGAACGAGTTGCGGGAGGTGTGTTGCGACGAGAGATGAAACCGGAAAGCGCCCCGCTTTCCCATCTCTGGCCCGCCCCCGCAGCCGCGGAGTTGACTTACAGGTGCGGATCATGAAAGTCCCGGCGATCATCGGCGTCAGGCGCCAGTCACGACAAACGCTGCCGTGCCGTTTTCGGGCAGCGCAAGAACTCCGGAGCAGACCTTGAGCGAACCCGAATTCGACCGGGCCTTCGAGCCCGCCCACGGCGAGGCGGTGCCTGTGGCGCCGGATGTCGTCCGGGTCACCGCGCCGAATGCGGGACCGCTGACGTTTCACGGCACCAACAGCTATGTGGTCGGGCGCCAAACGCTGGCCGTCATCGACCCCGGCCCTGAGGACGATGCCCACTGGCAAGCACTGCTCAAGGCCATTGACGGACGGCCGGTCAGTCATATCTTCGTCACCCATACCCATCGCGATCATTCACCGCTCGCCGCGCGGCTCAAGGCCGAGACCGGGGCAACGGTGGTGGCGGAGGGGCCACACCGGGCTGCCCGGCCGCTTCACACCGGCGAGGTCAATCCGCTGAAGGAAAGTTCCGACATGGACTTTGCGCCCGATATCGCTGTCGCGCACGGCGACGTCATGGAAGGCGACGGCTGGTCCATGGAGGCGCTGCATACGCCTGGCCACACGGCCAACCACGCTTCATTTGCACTGAATGGCAGCGGGCACGTGTTTTCCGGTGATCACGTGATGGCATGGGCAACCTCGATCATCGCGCCTCCGGACGGCGCCATGAGCGATTTCATGGCCTCGCTGGACATGCTGCTGACCCGCGACGACAGCCGCTATCTGCCGGGCCACGGAGGACCTGTGACGGAACCGCGCCAGTTCGTGCGGGCGCTGAGAACCCACCGGCGCATGCGCGAGCAGGCGGTGCTCAGGCGGATCGAGAACGGTGACCGTCTGATCAGCGAAATGGTGGCGGTCATCTACCGCGAGACGGATCCGAGGCTGCACGGGGCGGCGGCGCTTTCGGTTCTGGCGCATCTCGAGGATCTGGTCGGCCGCGGCGCGGTTGTGACGGACGGCCCCCCCTCGATTGCGGGCGAATACCGGCCGGCTTGACGGCTGCGTGCACCTCGACTGTCCGCCGGCCCCAGGCCTCATCCGCCGGCGATGCCGAGCAGTCGAACATCCAGATCACGCAGAAAACCGTTGATCAGTTCCGCATTCAGGCCAAGGTCGTGGTTTCCGTCACGGGTTGCCGCGCGCAGGTCGACGAAAGTGGTCTCTTCTTCCTCGGAAAGCCGCACGAGCACGTCCTGCGGAATGCCCAGGATCAGCGTCTCGGTGCGGTACTGGAGCAGGGCATAGGTCGGAAGCGGTTCGAACCAGGCGCTGTCGGTGTCGGGCCGCGGAACGGGAACCGGCGCGCGCGCAGGATCGGCCTCGCCGGTGGGCGCGGGCGCTTCGGCGTCGGCTTCCGGTTCAGGGATTTCCTCAAGGCCATCGACCAGTGCATCGGCGCCGACATTGGCGACAAGGTCCCATTTCGCCTCGTTGGCAGCTGCGTTCACCGCAAGCAGAACGCGGTCTATGGCGCCTTCATAACGACGGCCGGTGATCTGTGGATAGGCTTCCCGCTGTGCTTGGCGGGCCGCCGGATCGTCGGCATCCGAACGGGGCAACCACGATGATGAAAATGGCGGCGGTTCGAGCCAGTTCGGCGGGTCGTCGACATCGGTGGTGACGTCGTGCAGGGTTGGCAGCGTGATGTGGCGCGACGCGGCAACACTGACCGGCCCGAGCACAAGAAGCGCCATGACAAGTCCGCTGAAGGAGGCATGGCCGCCCTTCGCGCCGATCTGCCAGAGCATGAAGAAGCCGATCACCGCCAGACCGAGGGTAATGCATGCCAGAAAGGCCGCAAGCAGAATGACGGCCACCGCGTTCGGCAGTGACAGCATCGAGATGCGATGCAGGACAACCACGATCAGCGCCAAGACCAGCGTAAACCTGCCAAGACTGCGAGACCAAGCGGCTGCCGTGGAAGTTGGTCTTTGATGGCGGAAGGGCATGGTTGCGACCGGTCTCCGGACGGGCGGGGCGCAAGAGGTGCGCGAGAGGCAAACGAGTGGTTTCATTAGCCGCTCACGGCCTGCGCGGCAAGCGCCACACTTCGGCCATGCTTGCCGGGGAACCTTCCTTCGTGGGGGGCGTTTCGCCAGCGCACGGTTCCGTGCGGCAAAGGAGATCCGCCATGCAGACAGAGACACCCGCCCAGACCGTCGCCCAGACACCCGCGCCCGCTCTTGCGCATGGGAAGCCCTTGAAAATCGGGCCGCAGCGACCTTCTCAAGATGCCGAGTTGCAGGCCACTCCGGAACCTGCGGAGGTGGTCGAAGCGTCACCACGCGCGCTGTCGCTGGAACTGGTGGAACTCGAACTCGCGCTCGACCCGGACGACCTTGCCGAACACGGATTCCGGGATGCCGTTCGCGATGCGGCTGCGACCGCCGGCGCCGAATACCTTTTCGATCTCCCGGCCTCGGGCCTGGTCCGTGATGCGCAACGGATCGCGGTGGTTTGCCTGTCACGCAACGAAGGCGGGCAGTTCGGACTGGTCCTGCTCTCGCCCGATGGCGACCGCATCAACGCGATGGAGCCGGGTCCGGAGACCCGCGATCTCGTCCAGTTTGCGAAGGCCTTCGTCGGGGTGCTTGAACAGCTCTGACGACATGGCGCTGACCGGCATGGATTTTCCGGATCTGGCTTCCGCCCCAAAGCGAGCCGTTTCGACCGCGGCAATCGCCGAACCCGATGTCTCAGGTGTCAGATGTCCCTTGGGCGCCCCAAGTCAACGGCCCGCCGGCACGACTGATTTCGCTCGACCGGCCTTGTCGCGATGGCTATGCGGCCATCCTAGCCTGCCCTGGCAATCGCAGCCTGGGCCGCCGCCAGCCGGGCGATCGGCACGCGGAACGGCGAACAGCTGACATAATCGAGCCCGATGGATTCACAGAACCGGACCGACGCCGGATCGCCGCCGTGTTCGCCGCAGATGCCGAGCTTGATGTCGGGCCGGGTGGCCCTGCCCTTCTCCGATGCGATGCGCACCAATTCGCCCACCCCTTCGATATCGAGGGTGACGAACGGATCCTGCTCGATGATGCCCTTCTGCTGATAGGTCATCAGGAAGGAGGACGCGTCGTCGCGCGAAATCCCGAAGGTGGTCTGGGTCAGGTCGTTGGTGCCGAAGGAGAAGAACTCGGCGACCTCTGCAATCGCATGGGCGCGGATTGCGGCCCGCGGCAATTCGATCATGGTGCCGACGAGATATTCGAGTTCGACCCCGGCCTCTCCGATCACCTCCTTTGCCACGGCATCGATCCGCGCCTTGACGAAATCGAGTTCCTCGCGGAGCCCGACAAGCGGCACCATGACCTCGGGCACGACGGGGGCACCGGTGGTCCTGGCCGCGGCGACCGCCGCCTCGAAGATCGCTCGGGCCTGCATCTCGGCAATTTCGGGATAGGAGATCGCCAGACGGCAACCGCGGTGACCCAGCATCGGGTTGAACTCGTGCAACTCGTCCACGCGCTGGCCGAGTTTCTCCACCGACACGCCGATGACGGATGCCACCTCGGCTATTTCCTCCTCGGTCTTGGGAAGGAACTCGTGAAGCGGCGGGTCGAGCAACCGTATGGTCACCGGGAGCCCCTTCATGATCTCGAACAGTTCGATGAAGTCGGAGCGTTGCATCGGCAGGAGCTTGGCCAGCGCTGCCCGGCGTCCCTCCTCCGCGTCAGCAAGGATCATCTCGCGCATCGCCGTGATGCGGTCGCCTTCGAAGAACATGTGCTCGGTGCGGCAAAGCCCGATACCTTCGGCGCCGAAGGACCGGGCGGCCCGGGCGTCGGCGGGTGTTTCGGCATTGGTGCGCACCTTCATGCGCCGCGTTCCGTCGGCCCATTCCATGATGCGGCCGAAGTCACCGGAAAGCTCGGGCTGCAACATGGCCACCTCGCCCTTGAGCACCTGCCCGGTCGAGCCGTCGAGCGTGATCACGTCTCCCGCCTTGAGGGTAACGCCAAGCGCGACGAGCGTGCTGTTGCGCGCATCGATGCGCAGACCGCCGGCGCCGGAAACGCAAGGCGTTCCCATGCCGCGCGCGACCACCGCCGCGTGGCTGGTCATGCCGCCGCGCGAGGTGAGAATGCCTTCGGCGGCGTGCATTCCATGAATGTCCTCCGGACTGGTCTCGACGCGCACGAGGATGACCTTGCGGCCCGCCTTTGCCGCTTCCACAGCATCGTCGGAGGAAAACACGATCTCGCCGGTCGCAGCACCCGGCGATGCGGGCAGGCCGGACCCGATCACGTCACGCCGTGCATGCGGATCGATGGTCGGGTGCAGAAGCTGGTCAAGCGACGCCGGGTCGACACGCTGCACCGCTTCCTCGCGGCTGATCAGCCCCTCCTCCGCCATGTCCACGGCCACCTTCAGCGCCGCCCTCGCGGTGCGCTTGCCCGAACGGGTCTGCAGCATCCACAGCTTGCCCCGCTCGATGGTGAATTCGAGGTCCTGCATGTCGCGGTAGTGCTGCTCGAGACGGTTGCAGATCTCGACGAATTCCGCGAAGGCCTCCGGCATCAATTTTTCCAGCGAAGGCCGGTCGGAGCCGGCGGCAATGCGCGCTGCCTCGCTGATCGACTGCGGGGTACGGATGCCGGCGACCACGTCCTCGCCCTGGGCATTGACCAGGAATTCGCCGTAGAGTTCGCTCTCACCCGTTGAAGGGTTGCGGGTGAAGGCAACGCCCGTTGCCGAGTGATCGCCCAGGTTTCCGAACACCATTGCCTGGACATTGACGGCCGTTCCCCAGGAGGCGGGAATGTCGTGAAGCTGCCGGTAGGTGATCGCGCGGGCATTCATCCAGCTTGCAAAGACCGCGCTGATCGCCCCCCAAAGCTGCTGATGCGGATCCTGCGGGAACGGAACACCGAGTTCCTCCTCGATGGTTTCCATGTACCGGCCGATCACCCCGCGCCATTCGTCGGCGCTGATGTCGGTATCGAGCTCATGGCCGAGGCGGGCCTTCTCATCCTCGAGAATATCCTCGAAGACCTCATGATCGAGGCCCATCACCACGTCGGCATACATCTGAATGAAACGCCGGTAGCTGTCGAAGGCAAAACGCTCATCGCCGGAATCGCGGGCGACCGCCATCACCGTCTCGTCGTTGAGACCGAGATTGAGAACCGTGTCCATCATGCCGGGCATCGAGGCCCGTGCGCCCGAGCGCACCGACAACAGAAGCGGCCGTTCGGGATCGCCGAAGCGCCGCCCGGCGATTTCGCCCACCCCGACCAGCGCATCGGTAACCTGCGCCTCGAGACCTTCCGGCATCTTGCGGCCGTTTTCGTAATACCAGACGCAGGCCTCGGTGGTGATGGTCATGCCGGGGGGGACCGGAAGCCCGAGATTGCACATTTCGGCAAGATTGGCGCCCTTGCCACCCAGAAGGTTGCGGTCAGCCGCGGAGCCTTCCGCCTTGCCGTCACCGAAAGTGTAGACCCATTTGGTCATGCAACTGTTCTCCACTCCGCCTGCCGGAGACACGTGTCCAGCCTGCTTTTTCCGCAAGGCTTAGGCGTTGCGCGGTTCAAAGGTCAACCCCGCCTTTGGCAGCGGTGCAATCTATATCGATTGAAAACACGGGCGAACCGGACCTGCCCTGCGAGAATCCTCGGGACCAGCCTTTTCAGCGACTTGCGTTGGCCTTGAGACGGTCGAGCAGCATCCTTGCATCGGTTTTTTCAGCGGTGCCCGCAACCATGGTCGGACCGCGCGGCCGCCGCGGCGACAGAGCGGGTCCGATCGGCGGCTTCGAAGGCGAGCGGACCGGTCAGCGGCAGGAGCCTTGTCACGCGGCGTCATCATCGGCAACGCAAAGTGATTGTGGCAACGCCGGCAAGGACGGTTTATCGCACCTTCGGCGTATGGACCCGGCGGCACAAGCCAAGTAACAGGTTTTCCATGCCAACGGGTGGATCGCGCCTGCAGCCGGGACCGGTTCCGGTGCACGCAGCCTCTCAGTTGATCCCGACAGACCCGAGCCTCAAGGACTTCCCGCGCCATGTCAGCCAGCAGCCCTGCCCCTGTCCGTTTTGTCGATCTCGTCGCCCAGCAGGAGCGCATCCGAGGCCGCGTAGACGCCGCAATCGCCCGGGTTCTCGATCATGGCCAGTACATCATGGGCCCGGAAGTCTCGGAATTCGAGTCGCAACTGTCGGCCCATTGCGGGGCCGCGCATTCGATCGCCTGTTCCTCGGGCACCGATGCGCTGGCCATGGTTCTGATGGCGAAGAACGTGCGTCCCGGACAGGCGATTTTCTGCCCCGCCTTCACCTTTGTGGCGACGGCTGAAGTCGTGGCCTGGCTCGGCGCTCACATCTGGTTTGTGGATGTGGATGCTGCCACCTTCAACATGGACCCGGCGTCTCTCGAGATGGCGATTGCCGATGCGCGCGCGGCTGGTCACGAGCCGGTGGGCGTCATTCCGGTCGACCTCTTCGGCGTTCCCGCCGATTACGATGCCGTCTCTAAAATCGCGGCGCGCGAGGGGCTTTGGGTCTTGGGCGATGGTGCCCAGTCCTACGGCGCGCGTTATCACAACCGCCGCGTCGGGACACTGGCGATGGCGACGGCGACGAGTTTCTTCCCCGCCAAACCGCTCGGCGCCTATGGCGATGGCGGCGCGATATTCACCGACGACGCAGACCTCGCCGAGACCCTGCGATCGATCCTGTTCCACGGCAAGGGCACCAGCCAGTACGACAACGTCCGTATCGGCATGACCGGCCGCATCGACACCATGCAGGCGGCGATCCTGATCGAGAAACTGGCAATTTTCGATGAGGAGATCGAGGCCCGCAACCGGATTGCCGCGCGCTATTCGGCATTGCTTTCGGGCCATGTCGAAACACCGCATGTGCCCGACGGCCTGCAATCGGTCTGGGCGCAGTACACCGTCAAGCTGCCCGAAGGCACCGACCGGGCCGCGATTCAGGCTCACATGAAAGACAAGGGCGTGCCGAGCGCGGTCTACTACGCCAAGCCGCTGCACCTTCAGGACGCCTACAGCCACCACGGCGTTGCCGGCGGCGCCTTGCCGGTGACCGACAAGCTCTCCGCCAGCGTCCTCAGCCTGCCGATGCACCCCTATCTGGACGAGGAAACCCAGGACCGCGTGGTCGAGGCGCTGGTTTCAGCGCTGTAGGGGTTTCAGCCGTCACGGCTCTCGCGTTAACATTGGCAAGCGGAAATTTCGCGACACCTCTGCCACAGGAACGCAAGAAATGCCTCATGGATTCCTCCGCCTTTTCGTTTCGGTCTGGCGGAAGATCGCTTTGATTGCTGCTTCGACCATGCTGCTTGTCCAGATGACAAGCGTCATGTCTGCACAGACTGACATCGAGATCGGTGGATTGCTGCTCCCGGCCGATGTCAAGGTCGAATCCGATCCGGCGTCGCCATTTGCCGGTGCCTGGATCGGCCGCTGGGACGGCTTTCTCAAGACAGTTCTCGTGGTGGAATCCATCGACGCCGACGGTTTTGCCAAGGTTGTGTATTCCATCGCCGCCAACCCGCAGCGCGGCTTCGACCGAGCCTGGTTCCGGCTTGAAGGACAGGTCGACGGTTCCCGAATGCTGGTCACGGGTCCCGGGGTTTCGTTGGTGGTGACGTTCTCGAAGACAGGCCGACTGCGCGCCGTATTCGGCGACGGATACAGTTTTGCGATTCTGACAAAACGAACCCTCGAAGACCTGCTGGAACCCGGTACGGAGATCGACTGGAGCCCTGGTGAAAGCCTGCAACTTTCAACCGGCCTGACGGAAGACGAGGTCCCCGTGAACCTCGAGACTGTGCTCTACACACCCGACGGTCCAGGTCCACACCCACTTGCGGTTGTCAATCACGGCTCCACGGGTCTCGGGAACGATCCGGCGCTCTTCGCGCAGACCTGGTCGCACGACTGGCTGGCCGATGTCTTGAATGAACGGGGCTATCTGGTGGTGTTCCCGCAGAGGCGCGGACGTGGACGGTCGGACGGGCTTTATGACGAAGGCTTCGAGGCTGACAGGACAAAAGGCTACAGCTGCAATCCGGAACGCGCGCTTGCAGGCGCAGACCGCGCACTGGTGGATCTCGAAGCCGCCATCGCCGCTTTGCGAGGACGTGATGACGTATCGGGCGCGCCCGTGCTGATCGCCGGCGTCTCCCGTGGCGGCATGCTTGCGGCGGTTTATGCCGGTCAGTACCCCGACCAGGTCTCGGGCGTCATCAACTTCGTCGGCGGATGGATCGGCGAACTCTGCGAGACCAGCGACATGATCAACCAGGATCTCGTTCGCCGGGGCTCCGGCTACAAGCGGCCCATGTTGTGGCTCTATGGCGAAGATGATCCCTACTACTCGATTGCCCATACCAGGGCGATGCACGCCGAGTTCACAAAATACGGGGGATCGGCAGACTACCACGCGATCACGGTGCGCGGCAGTGGCAACGGGCACTGGGTGGCGGCGATACCACCGCTATGGATGGACCTCGTCGAGGCGTATCTCGACGATCTGGCCGATTGACGCGGGCCCGGCGGCTGCCATACTCCCCGCTCGAGGGAGAAATTCGCCATGTTCTACGTCGCCATCCTGGTGCTGATTGCGCTTGCCGACGTCGCCGTTTTCTGGATCTGGACACGCTTGCTTGCCGCCACGGCGGAGAAGACCGCCCCTGAAATCGGAAGCGTGATCGCGGTCGAGGGCGGCGACATTCATTATACCGATGCCGGTCCTCGCGAGGCCAGGGTCGTGGTGCTGATCCACGGTCTCGCCGGCAACATGCGCAACTTCCACTACGGGATGATCGAGGATCTGAGCCAGGAGTTCCGGGTGATCACCATCGATCGTCCCGGATCGGGCTATTCGACCCGCCAGTCCGATGATCTTGCAAGTCTTTCGGCGCAGTCGGCGATGGTCTGGGCGTTTCTCGACAAGATCGGCGCCGAAAGGCCGGTTCTGGTCGGACATTCGCTCGGCGGCGCACTGTCGCTGGCCATGGCTATGGACCGTAAGGGCGAAGTCGGTGCCCTGGCGCTGGTGGCGCCGCTGACAGCCGCGATGTCGGAGCCGCCACCGGTGTTCAAGCCGCTCAGGATCGCGTCGCCTGCCATCCGGCGGTTCATCGGCCACACCCTTGCCGCCCCCATTGCCCGGATGACCAGCAAGACCGTGGTCAGGGAGGTCTTCGCGCCGGAGGAACCGCCTGCCGATTTCATGAGCCGGGGCGGCGGAATCCTCGGCATGCGGCCAAAGGCCTTCATCACCGCGTCGGCCGACCTGATCGGCGTGCATGCGTCGATGGCCGAACAGGGTGCGCGCTATGCTTCCGATCTCGATGTCCCCGGCGGCATCCTGTTCGGCACGGACGACAATCTGCTCGCGCCCGATGTTCACGGCAGACCCATGGAGAAATTCGGGCTCGGTTACGAGACATTGCCCGGACGCGGCCACATGATTCCGGTCACTGCGCCAGAAGCCTGTTCGGATTTTGTCCGGCGCATGGCCAGCCTTTCCGGCTGAACCGCGGCGGAAGGCCCAGGCATTACTTCATTTGACGAAAATCCTGGTGGCAGGACTTGCAGGTGTCTGCAAGCTGGCCGAAGGCACCCTTCAGGTCCGAAGGGTCTTCAACCGAAGCGGCCTGATCCGCAAGGGAGACGGCACGCGCTTCCATCGTGCTGAAATGGTCGATGAATTCGTCCCAACGGGTCCATATCCGGGGACGCGCCTCGCTTGGGGATGAAACAGAGCCCTCCGGAAACAAGGGCGCGAACCCGGACGCATGGTCCGCAATTTCGGAAGCTGACGCCTCCAGGACGGCGGGGTCGAATTCCACCTGTCCATTCAGCATACGGGCAATCACTTTCATCCCTGAAGCGACTTCGCCCATCTTGTCCATGCGCTCCTTGACGATACCGGTCGCGCCGCTGTGCGCATAGGCTGCACCTGCGATGCCGAAGATCAGAAAAAGCGTGGCAACCGCCCTTACGAGTTTCATCCACTTCCTCCCTTCTCTAGCCCGCGTCGCGCATCTGCTCCGCGGTTTGCAGATCGACCGAAACGAGCTGACTGACGCCCTGCTCGGCCATGGTGACGCCGAACAGGCGGTTCATCCTGGCCATGGTGATCGGGTTATGGGTGATGATGACGAAGCGGGTTTCCGTGGATGCCGCCATTTCGTCCATCAGGTTGCAGAAACGCTCGACATTGTGGTCGTCAAGCGGCGCGTCGACCTCGTCGAGAACGCAGATCGGCGCCGGATTGGTCAGGAACACGGCAAAGATCAGCGCCATGGCGGTCAGTGCCTGCTCGCCACCCGAGAGCAACGTCATCGTCTGCGGCTTCTTGCCGGGCGGCCGCGCAAGGATTTCGAGACCTGCCTCCAGCGGATCGTCGGATTCAATGAGCTGCAGCTCCGCCGTGCCGCCGCCGAAGAGGTGCGTGAACAGCCGCTGGAACTGCTCGTTGACGACATCAAAGGCGACCAGCAGGCGTTCGCGGCCTTCCTTGTTGAGGCTCTGGATGCCGGCGCGGAGCTTCTTGATGGCGTCGATGATGTCCTCGCGCTCGGTGATGATGGTTTCAAGCCGTTCGGAAAGCTCGGCCTGCTCTTCCTCGGCGCGCAGGTTGACCGCACCCAGCCGTTCGCGCTCGATCTTGAGCCGTTCGAGATTGCGCTCGACCTGAGCCGGGTCCGGCATCGGGGCGTCTGCGGCAAGGCCCGTCTGGCGGAGAGCAAGATGGGGTTCGCAATTGAGCGCCTCGCGAATCCGCGCTTCGCCTTCCTCGCGGCGCTCCCGCGCAGCCATCAGGCGCTCCTCGGCACGGCCGCGTGCTTCCCGCCCCTGTGACAGGTGACCTATGGCCTCGGTCGCCGCCTTGTCGGCCTCGCGCGAAACGGTCTCGGACTGAGCGAGGACGTCCGCAGCCTGCTGACGGCGCTTTTCGGCTTCGGACAGCTGGTGCATGAGTTCACGGCGGCGAACGGCGATTTCGTCCGGGGCTTCGGCGATCTGGCTTGCCTCGGCCTCGGTTTCGGCAGCTCTTGAAGTCAGCGCGGCAAGATGGCTCTCGGCATTGGCGGCGCGCTCGGTCCAGCTTGCCCGCTCGGCAGCAATGGCCTCGAGCCTTTTCGCCCGAGCCTGGTTTTCACGCTCAAGACCTTCGTGGGCGGCGCGGGCCTCGGCCAGCGCACCGCGATCGGTGGCGACTTCGGCGTTCACCTGCCCGAGGGACGCATCAAGTGCCGACAGATCCGGACAGGCCTTGAGCGAGGTCGCGGCCTCCTCCAGGGCGCTTTCGGCCTCGGCGAGCTGCGCCCCGACCTGTGCGCGGGATTCGGTCAGCACCGCACGCCGGTTCGACAATTCTCCGGAGGCGCGCTCCGCATGGGCCAGTTCGTCGCGCGCACGGGAAAGATTCTTGCCCGCATCCCGGATCAGCTCGCGCGCATCCCGGCCTTCGGAGACATGCTTTGCGACAGCGGCTTCGTTTTCCTGCAATGCCGCCTCAGCCGCGCGCAGCGCCTTTGTCGCCTCGACGGCTTCTGTGTCGAGTTCGGCAAGCCGGTTCTTCTGCTCAAGCCGCATGGCCGCCGGCGTCGGCGCGTCGGCGGAGGCAATGTAGCCGTCCCAGCGCAACAGCGCCCCATCTCGGGTGACGAGCCGCTGTCCGGGTTTGAGCGCCGCATGCAGGGCCCGTCCGTGATCGGCATCGGCGACCAGACCCACCTGCGCGAGACGCCGGGCAAGCTCTTCCGGTGCGCGCACATGGGTCGACAACGGCGTGACGCCATCCGGCAACGCAGGATCATCGGATGCAGGCGCGATCCGGGCCCAGTGCGCGGGCGCTGCGGGGTCCAGAGGCAGGTCGAGATCGTCGCCGAGGGCTGCGCCAAGCGCGGTCTCGTAGCCGCGATCCACCTTGATCTTCTCGACGACCGGCGGAAACAGGTCCGATCCCTGCCCTGCGTTGAGCATGCGGGAAATGGTCTTGGCCTCGGTCTCGATGGCATTGAGCCTGGCGCGCGCCTCGGTGACCGGCTGGCGTGCGCCGGCTTCTCTTTCGCGGGCCGATTCAAGCGCCGTCTCGATGCTTGCAAGCGCCGCCTCGGCATCGGCCAGAGCCTTTTCGGCAATTTCAGTCTCGCGTCGCTTCGCCGCCGGATCCGGCAGGCCGGCAATCCGTTCGGCGATGGCGGCCAGATCGTTGTCCTGGCTGGAAATCTGGCGCTCGAGCCGGACCTTGCGTTCGCCGGTTTCCCGGATCACCCGTTCAAGCTGGGTTCGTTCGGCTGCAGCCTCGGCGCGCTCGGCCGTGACGACGCCGAGCGATGTCTCGGTTTCCGCAAGCTTTGCCCGGGCAGCCTCGAATGCCTGCCTGAGAGCCTCCGAACGCTCTCCGCTGCCTTCAAGCGCTTCGCGCAGTTCGGTCTCTTCCTGTGTCAGGCGTTCCATCACGCCGGCATTGTCGGCGATCAGCCGCTGTTCCCGCTCGATGTCGGCCTTGAGCTGGGCGAGCCGGCGGTCGAGTTCCTGCCGGCGCTTTTCAAGCCGTTCCGCCTCTTCCTCGATCTGGGTCCGGGCAATCTGGAGCCGCTGCAGGGCGGCCGCCGCAGCCGCCTCGGCATCGCGCAATTCGGGCAGCTTGTGGGCCGCTATCGCCTGAGATTTCGCCGCTTCCATCTGCGCCTGGGCGAGTTCGGCGACACGCGAAGTGGCCTGCGAAAGCGCGCTTTCGGCTTCGGCTTCCTGGGTCTTTGCGATCGACCAGCGCAGATGCAGCAGCGTGGCCTCCGCCTGGCGTACATCGGCAGACAGGATCTTGAAACGGTTGGCCTGACGCGCCTGCCGTTTCAGGCTTTCGACCTGGCTCTCGAGTTCGGAAGTGACATCATCGAGCCGTTCGAGGTTGCTTTCGGCCGCGCGGAGCCTCAGTTCGGCCTCGTGGCGGCGCGAGTGCAGACCCGATATGCCCGCGGCCTCTTCGAGAAGTTGCCGCCGCGCCTGGGGCTTGGCCTGGATCAGTTCGCCGATCCGGCCCTGGCCGACCATTGAGGGCGAACGCGCGCCGGTTGACGCGTCGGCGAAAAGCAGTTGCACATCCTTGGCGCGGGCTTCCTTGCCGTTGATCCGGTAAACCGAACCTGACTCCCGCTCGATGCGGCGGGTGACCTGGATCTCATCGGAGTTGTTGAAGGCGGCAGGAGCGGTGCGGTCGGAATTGTCGAGATAAAGCCCGACCTCGGCGGTGTTGCGCGCCGGGCGGTTGCCGGATCCCGAAAAGATCACGTCATCCATGCCGGACGCGCGCATGTTCTTGTAGGAGTTCTCGCCCATCACCCAGCGCATGGCTTCGACAAGATTGGACTTGCCGCAGCCATTGGGGCCGACGACGCCGGTCAGACCGCGTTCGATATAGAACTCGGTCGGCTCGACGAAGGACTTGAAACCCAGAACGCGGAGTTTGGTAAACCTCATGGCCGGCCCTCCCGGCCAGCCGCAATCATCCGCATGACACCGCGGCCCCGCCAGTGAACCCGCGAGGCAGCATCATGCCCAAACTGCTCAGAGCAGAGGATCGATGATCGCAGACATGGTTTCAACCGACATGTTCCCCGGGTAGCGCTTGCCGTTGATGATGAAGGTTGGCGTCGACTGGATGCCAAACTCGTTTGCCGCCTTGGTCTTCACCGCATTCACATCGTCCAGAAGTTTCTGGTTCGTCAAGCAAGCTTCGAAGGACTCCTGTGTAAAACCGGCCAAACGGGCGATTTGGAGAAGCGCTTCGCGTCCGTCGGGCGCGGTCGCCCAGTTTCTCTGCTGCTTGAACAGCACGTCAACCATGGGAAAGAACTGATTTTCGGGAGCACAGCGGGCCAGCATGATTGCGGCTGCGGCCCGGGGGTCGAACGGAAACTCCCTCAGGATGAAACGAACCTTGCCGGTATCGACATATTTCTCCACCAGCGGCTTGAAATTGTCGGTGTGGAAGGACGCGCAGTGCGGGCAGGTCATCGACATGTATTCGACGATCGTCACCGGCGCATCTTCGTCTCCGAGCACCATCTCCTTGAGCGGACCGGGCTCGAGCACCGCGGCCATGTCCACCGTGCCATCGGCGGTCGGCGCCTGAACGGCGGGCGTAACTGGCGCAGCCGGCTGTTCTGCGGCTGTGGTTTCCTCGGCTTGTGCGGTCTGGGTTTCGGCAGGTTCGCTTGCGGCTGTCTCGGCCGGCGCGGCCGTTTCCGTCGTCCCGCTGGAAGCCGAGCTCTCATCGGAGGAGTCCGAGCAGCCTGCGAGTGTCAGAGCCAGGAGCGACACGGTCGCGGCGGCAGTCAGTCGGAACTTCGTACGGAACATCAAATTCACCTGTCCTAGATAGCACTGTTGGTTCGCTTGAAAGCGTGACCCGGCACGGCGATCGGCACCGGATCCGGACCATTGTCATCTCTCGTCGGCTCTTTTCCTATAACGTCAAATGTGGCCAAACAAGAGCGCGTGCTTCACGCAGCCGTGATCACCGAGAAAGCCGGGTGTTCTGCCGGCCACGGATCCCGGCTACTTGCGCCGGGACCCGATGACCCCCGCCCCAAGCCTCTCGAGCGCCTGGCGCAATTTCGGATCGTCCACATCGGCCAGCATGTCGTTGAGACGCCGCTTCTCGAGCGTATCGAGCGGGCGTCTGGCCGGCTTCTGGCTCGGGGCATGAATGGCCTTCTGGACGATGCGCACTTCGCAGATCGCCTGGAACCCGAAGAAACTGTTGACCCGGGAAATCAGTTCGGCCTGCTGATGCATGAGGAACAGCGCGCGCGCGCCCTCGCAGGCGACGGTCAGCACACCGGGGGTGAACCCGCCGCCGGTCTCGGTGGGGCCATCCTGACGCGGCCAGCGAATCCGCTCGGGCCTCGAACATCCGGCAAACTGCTCGCCTGCAATGTCGTCCCACGAACCAAGCAGCATGGTGTTGATGCCCGCACGCCGTGCCAGGATCGGGTCGATCAACCCGTTGGCAATCTCGGCGATCTGAACGCTGCCTTTGCGTGTAAAGGGTTTTGCCACCGCAAACTTCTCCGAGGTGAGACGGCTCAGCCCCGCGATGCATGCGGGAAAAGCGGGTCATACGGATTGCGTCCGGCGCGTGGCCGGGACATGATCGCGCACGAACGAACCGCCGAAGCGCGACCCCATTCCTAGCCTCCCGCGAGCCTTATGTCACCTGCCCCGACCGCATCCCTGCCGACAGACCGGCGCATCGCGGCCCCGCTGCTTGCCTGGTACGACCGGCATGCGCGCACGCTGCCCTGGCGCGTGAACCCGTCAGACCGGCGCAAGGGCGTGCGGCCCGACCCCTACCATGTCTGGCTCTCCGAGATCATGCTGCAGCAGACCACGGTGCGTGCGGTCAAATCCTATTTCGACGCCTTTGTCAGCCGCTGGCCGACGGTCATGGATCTTGCCGCCGCCGAAAGCGACGACGTGATGAAGGCCTGGGCGGGGCTCGGCTACTATTCCCGGGCGCGCAATCTGAAGAAATGCGCAGACCAGGTGGCCGGCGACCTTGGCGGCACCTTTCCCGAAACCGAAAGCGGACTGCGCGCCTTGCCAGGGATAGGCCCCTACACGGCCGCAGCCATCGCGGCGATCGCCTTCGACGTGCCGGCCGCGGTGGTCGACGGCAACATCGAGCGTGTCTTCAGCCGACTTTACGAGATCGAGACGCCCCTGCCTGCTGCCAAATCCGAGATCGGGCGGCTTGTGGGAATCCAAACGCCGGATGACCGGCCTGGCGATTTCGCACAGGCGCTGATGGACTTGGGCGCGACGATCTGCACCCCGAAGCGCCCGGCCTGCGCGCTGTGTCCGCTGGAAGGACAGTGCGAAGCGAAAGCTTCGGGCCTTCAGGAAAGCTATCCGGTCAAGGCACCCAAGAAGGCCAAGCCGGTGCGCAAGGGCGCGGCCTTCGTGGCCGAGCGCGGTGACGGCGCGGTGCTTCTGGTCAAGCGTCCCGACAAGGGGCTTCTGGGCGGCATGGCCGGGCTTCCGACCACGAACTGGACCGTGCGCTCCGATGGCGAAACAGGTCCGAGAGCAGCACCCTTTGACGCGAATTGGCGTCATACCGGCATCATATCTCATGTGTTCACACATTTTGAATTGCGGCTCGAGGTGTTTCATGCGGTTGTCACCGGGCGGGAGGAATATCCGGGCTGGTGGAGTTCAAGAGATTCGCTGGCCGGGGAAGCCCTGCCGACCGTGATGAAGAAGGCGCTCGCGAGCGCCTTCCCCGATCGATTTTGAAAAGGCCGAGCATGAGCGAGACCAAACCAGTCATCCAGCACGTCGTTTTCGACATCGGCAAGGTGCTGATCCATTACGATCCGCACATTCCCTACAGCCGGCTGATCCCCGACGATGCGGAACGCAACGCGTTCTTCGAGAGCGTCTGCACCCATGAATGGAATCTCGAGCAAGACCGGGGCCGCAGCTGGGAAGAGGCGGAAGCCCTGCTCATCGCCGAGCACCCGGACAAGGAGCCGCTGATCTGCGCCTTCCGCCAGCACTGGCACGAGATGGTCAGCCACGCCTACGACGAAAGCGTCGACATCATGCTCGATCTGATCCAGCAGGGACGCGACGTCACGATGCTCACCAATTTCGCCGCCGATACCTTCCGGCAGGCGCAGGAGATGTTTCCCTTTCTCAAGGTGCCGCGCGGAGTGACGGTTTCCGGAGACATCGGACTGATCAAGCCGGATCGCGCGATCTACGACACGCACGTCAAGAGCTTCGATCTCGAACCCGCCGCCGCCCTGTTCATCGACGACAGCCAGAAGAATGTCGACGGCGCCATCGAGGCGGGTTGGCATTCGGTGCTGTTCACCGATGCAGCCACATTGCGCGAGGATTTGCGCGGCTTCGATATCAGGTGACCCCCGGGGGGCGAAGGGCCTCGAAGTTATTTGCAGTGAGCAGGGAACGGCTTTCCAGGGCCTGCGTTTATCAGCGCACTCAACTCTTGGAGCACCACCATGAAGACCCTGTCGGACGCATTCGAACACACCCTGAAAGACATCTACTACGCAGAGAACGCACTGACCAAGGCGCTGCCGAAAGTCGCCAAGGCAGCCACCAGCAAAAAGCTCAAGGACGCGCTTGAAGAGCATCTGAGCGAAACCAAGGAACAGGTCAAAACCCTGGACAAGGTGTTCAAGTCGATCGGCAAGAAGCCCGAAGGCGAGAAATGCGATGCCATCGAAGGCCTGATCAAGGAAACCGACGGCCTCATCGAGGAAGCCGAAGGCGAAGCGCTGAACGCCATGCTCATCGGCGCCTGCCAGGCCGTCGAGCATTACGAAATCGCCCGTTACGGCACGTTGCGCGAATGGGCCAAGATCCTTGGACACGATGAAGCGCACGATCTCCTGACCGGCATTCTCGACCAGGAGAAGGCTGCCAACTCCAAGCTGACGAACCTTGCCGTGTCGGACATCAACAAGGCTGCGTGACGCGGCTCACGGCCCCACCCCTCAATGTTCGAAAGACAAACGCCCGGAATGTCGCGAGACATCCCGGGCGCTTCATCGCAGCGGTGACTGAAGGTACATGACTCCCGCCGGATCCTGTTTGCCGGAAACTACCCGGCGCGCGCCATCTCCTTGCGGATTTCGGCACGGTAATCATCGATCAGCTTGAGCCCGTCTGGCGTGTCGAGATGCCAGAAGGTCCAGCCGTTGCAGGCGTCAAACCCCTGAACATGCGCACCGATCTTGTGGATCGACCCGGCCTGCCCATCTGCGACGAGCGTGCCGTCGGCGCGCACGATGGCCTGATGGCGGCGCCTGGAATCAACCAGCACATCGCCCGGCTTGACGTGACCGGCCTCGATCAGGACGTTGAACGCGACCCGCGGCTCGGCGCGCTTGCCGGTCATCACGGTCAGTTCGTTCTTGCCCAGAGGCTCGACCGCATCGATGCGCGCGCGGGCCGCGTCGATATAGTCCTGCTCGCGCTCGATGCCGACGAAGTGGCGTCCGAGACGGCGCGCGACCGCACCGGTTGTGCCTGAGCCGAAGAAGGGATCAAGGACCACGTCGCCCGGCTTCGAGGACGCCATCAGCACCCGGGCGAGCAGCGCCTCGGGCTTTTGGGTCGGATGCACCTTCTTGCCGTCTTCGCCCTTCAGGCGCTCGGCGCCGGTGCAGATCGGAAACAGCCAGTCCGAGCGCATCTGCACGTCGTCATTGGCGGCCTTCATGGCTTCATAGTTGAAGGTGTAGCTCTTGGCGTTCTGGTCACGCGACGCCCAGATCATGGTCTCGTGGGCGTTCTGGAAACGGCGGCCACGAAAGTTCGGCATCGGGTTGGTCTTGCGCCAGACGATGTCGTTGAGCAGCCAGAACCCGAGATCCTGAAGCTGTGAGCCGACCCGGAAGATGTTGTGATAGGAGCCGATCACCCAGATCGTTCCGTTCGGCTTGAGCACGCGACGGCAGGCCAGCAGCCAGGCGCGGGTGAAGGCGTCATAGGCGGCGAAGCTTTCGAACTGATCCCAGTGGTCGTTGACGGCATCGACCACGGACTGATCGGGACGCGAAAGATCGCCTCCGAGCTGAAGATTGTAGGGCGGGTCTGCGAAGATGACATCGACCGAGTTTTCGGGGAGCGCTTCGAGAGCGGCAACGCAGTCCCCCTTGATGATGGTGTCGAGCCAGGTTTGGCGCGCGGCTGTGACTGATGGGATTTCGGCATGCGAAAGGGAACGGGCCATGGGATACTCACATTACAAAGACGCAACAACTGATCCTCATGGTTACCGAACAGGGTAAACATCCGGTGAATGGCACAAAGACCCGACGGGAAGCGGGACATCGGGAGACAGACAAGCCCGTGCTTGCCGTTCATCCCGGCATGCTGTAGGTCCCTTCGCGAAATCCAATCCCCTCCTCCGCCTCTTCCAGACAGGAACATTCTCATGGCCGGTTTCGAGCTTGTTATCTTCGATTGCGACGGCGTTCTGGTCGACAGCGAGATCATCGCGGCCGAAGTGGAATCTCAGCTCCTGACCGAGGCGGGCTATCCGATCACGCCCGGGGACATGGCGGAGCGCTTTGCCGGATTGACGTGGAAGGACATCCTGCTGGAAGTGGAGCGGGAATCGAACATTCCGCTGTCAGCCTCGCTGCTCGACGCAGCGGAAACGGCGCTCGACAAGAAGCTGGCCCAGGACGTGCGCGCCATAGACGGCGTCGGAGCGGCAATCAGCCGGATACCGGGACGCAGATGCATCTGTTCGAATTCCTCGGCGCACCGGCTCGCGGCGATGCTCAAGCGAACCGGCCTCGACCTCGCCTTCGGCGACCATGTCTATTCCGCCAAGGACCTCGGCGAAGGCAAGACCAAGCCCGCGCCGGATGTCTTCCTGCACGGCGCAAGCCAGTTCGACGTCGATCCGGCGAATGTGCTGGTCATCGAGGACTCGGTTCATGGCATCCAGGGTGCGCGTGCGGCCGGGATGCGCGTGGTCGGTTTCACGGGCGGTTCGCACACCTATCCCGGTCACGCCGACAAGTTGACCGAGGCCGGCGCAGAGACCGTGATCTCACGCATGGCCGACCTGCCGGCAACTGTCGCGGCGCTGGCTGAATGGTCGGAGCTCGACTGAAACCGCCGAAGATGTTTCCAGCCGGCGACAGGCGCCGGCGAGCACAGTTCGATCAGGGTGTGTTGTAGGGGCCGGGATCAAATCCGATGAGAATCTTCGCGGTGCGCGAGGCACTCGCCGGGAAGGTGACAGCCGCGTTGGTGAAGACGAATTGTGTCGTCGGCTGGTTGTCGGGCAGGAACACGGGCTGTTTCTGCAACTCGGAATAGAGCACGTTCTCGCCGTCGAGAACGGCAACCCGCACCGGAACCTCGACCTGTCCGGCCTTGCCCGCCGGGCCGGCCACGACACGGCCCGAAGCGACCACGGTCGCTGTTATCTGGTCGCCATTGACCACGCACTGGCGGGTCGTATCGGCAATCGAAGCCTGATGGATGACCTTTGAAGGATCCCCTTCGCCGCCCTTTTCATAGGTGCGGTAGAATGCTGTCCCCTCGCGCAGTTCAATCGTGGGACACGCGCCCTGCACAACCGCGGCATTGGTCACCGGATCTATGGCCTGCTGCTGCGGACTTGCGCCCGAATTGAGGATGGCGCCGGGATCGGCGGACGTGCAGCCCGCGATCAGGGCTGCTCCGAACAATGCCGGGACAAAACGCACCTTACTGTATGACACCATTAACCTACCTTCATCTGCATCGAGAGCATGCGCGTGGTCTGCCGCTCCTATATGGCCTTTGCATGACAAGCGCCCATGGTCTATATCAGCCGCGCGGCGAAAAATCGACCGGCGTTATCTCACCTCGCGCTATCGGCGTCCACCACCGGAGACCATGTCTGTGGACTATATTTCGACACGGGGCGAAGCGCCCGCACTTGGCTTCAGCGACGCCCTTCTGGCGGGCCTGGCGCGCGACGGCGGGCTCTACGTCCCATCCACATGGCCTGAATTCTCGCGCAAGGACATCCGCGCCATGCGCGGCCAGAGCTACCAGGAAATCGCCTTCCGGGTGATCGCGCCGTTCGCCGAAGGCCATATCGACCCGGTCGCGCTTCGCGCGATGATCGATGAAGCCTATGCGACCTTCCGTCACCCCGCGGTGGTTCCGCTGGTGCAAAGCGGGGCGAACGCCTTCGTGCTGGAGCTGTTTCACGGCCCGACGCTGGCGTTCAAGGACGTGGCGATGCAGCTGATCGCCCGGCTGATGGACCACGTGCTGGCCGAGCGCGACGAGCGCGCCACGATCGTGGGGGCGACCTCCGGCGACACCGGCGGCGCGGCCATCGACGCCTTCGCAGGACGCGACCGCACAGACATCTTCATCCTGTTCCCGGAAGGCCGCGTGTCCCCGGTGCAGCAGCGGCAGATGACCACATCCACCGCCGCCAATGTTCACGCACTGGCGATCAAGGGAAATTTCGACGACTGCCAGAACATGGTCAAGGCCATGTTCAACCATGTCTCGTTTCGCGACCGGGTGCGGCTTTCCGGCGTCAATTCGATCAACTGGGCCAGGATCATGGCCCAGATCGTCTATTACTTCACCGCCGCGGTTTCGCTCGGCGCGCCGGACCGGAAGGTCTCCTTCACGGTTCCGACCGGCAATTTCGGCGACATCTTCGCGGGCTATTGCGCCAAGCGCATGGGGCTTCCGGTCGACAAGCTGGTGGTTGCGACGAACGAAAACGACATCCTGGCCAGAACCATGCGGACCGGGCGCTATGAAATGCGCGGCGTCACACCGACAACCTCGCCCTCGATGGACATCCAGATCTCGTCCAATTTCGAGCGGCTGCTTTTCGATGCATTCGACCGCGACGCCGAAGCGGTTCGCCAGGCCATGTCCGGACTGAAGCAGTCGGGCGCCTTCGAAATCGCGCCGGAGGCGCTCAAGACGATCCGCAGGGAGTTTCGTGCCGGACGGGCGAGCGAACGCCAGGTCAAGGCGACCATCCGCGATGTGCAGGCTGAAACCGGCTATGTGCTGGACCCGCATACGGCCGTCGGCGTTTTTGTCGCAGACAGGATGATGAAGCCGAAAGCGCCAATGGTGACACTGGCAACCGCGCATCCGGCAAAGTTCCCCGATGCCGTAAAACAGGCCTGCGGTATTGACCCGGCGCTTCCGGCGTGGCTCTCTGACCTGATGCAACGGGAGGAGCGGTTCAGCGTATTGCCCAACGAGCAGGAAGAGGTCGAATCCCATATCCTGACACACACGCGGGCGACCCAATGAGCCGCGGAAAGTGACAGTATGACAGTCAACACAACCAGTCTCGCCAACGGCGTGACCGTCGTGACAGAAACCATGGCTCATCTGGAGAGCGTCGCGCTCGGGGTCTGGGTCAAGTCCGGATCCCGGGATGAAACGGCAGATGAACACGGGATCGCGCATCTGCTCGAGCACATGGCCTTCAAGGGCACCCGCAAGCGCAGTGCCCGCCAGATTGCCGAGGAGATCGAGAATGTCGGCGGCGAGCTCAATGCTTCGACGTCGACGGAAACCACGGCCTATTATGCCCGGGTTCTCAAGGACAATGTCCCGCTTGCCATCGACATCCTGCACGACATCCTCACAGACTCGGTTTTTGACGAAGCCGAGCTGACACGCGAAAAGCACGTCATCCTGCAGGAGATCGGTGCGGCCAACGACACCCCGGACGATGTGGTGTTTGACCGCTTCGCCGAGGCGGCATTCCGCGACCAGACCATCGGCCGTCCGATCCTCGGCACCAAGGAAACCGTCAAGTCCTTCACGCCAACACAGATCCGGAATTACCTGGCGCGACATTACACCGGCGACCGGATTGTCGTGGTCGCCGCCGGCGCTGTTGATCATGACGCGTTCGTCAAGCTGGTCGACGAGCGCTTCGGCCAGTCGATCAAGCCGACGGGAACGCAATTGCGGGAAATTCCGGAAGCGCGTTACACCGGCGGAGACTACCGGGAAAACCGCGACCTGATGGATGCGCAGGTCCTGATCGGCTTCGAGGGTCGAGCCTATCAGGTTCGCGACTTCTACTGCTCGCAACTGCTGGCCAACATTCTGGGCGGCGGCATGTCTTCGAGGCTGTTCCAGGAAGTCCGGGAGAAGCGCGGGCTTTGCTACTCGGTCTACGCCTTCCACTGGGGCTTTTCGGATACGGGCCTGTTCGGCGTTCACGCAGCCACAGGGGCGGAAGACCTCGAGGAACTGGTTCCGGTGATCTTTTCCGAGCTCGGCAAGGCGGCCGACAGCGTGGACCAGCAGGAAATCAACCGGTCGCGCGCGCAGGTGCGCTCCGGTCTGCTGATGGCCCAGGAAAGTCCCGCGGCCCGCGCCAGCCAGATCGCACGGCAGATGCTGCTGTTCGGCCGGCCGGTGAGCAATACCGAACTGATGGAGCGGCTGGAAAACATCACCCCGGAGCGGTTGACGGATCTGGCGCAGCGGCTGTTCTTCGACACGCCGATCACGGTTTCGGCCATCGGTCCGGTCGACAACCTTCTCGCTTCCAAGGATATGGCGCTTTCGCTCTCGCATCATGGCGGGCGATCCGCGGCGGCGGAATAAACCGCGGGGAAGATGGGCATGGCTTCGCCGGTGTTTCGTTTCCGCAACCGGAGCCAGGCATCGTTCCGTCTCGACGGCGAGAGGACATTCCTGCGGTACCCGGTGATCGGCGACCATTCGGAATGGAGCCGGCTGCGCGAGGCAAGCCGTGCCTTTCTTGAACCATGGGAGCCGCGCTGGACGCATGACGACCTGACGCGGTCGGCATTCAAGTACCGGATCCAGCGTTACGATGCCGACCGCGCCGCCGGCCAGGCCCTGCCCCTCTTCGTCTGTCTCAAGTCCTCGGGCCGGCTTGTGGGCGGGGTCACCCTCGGTGCGATCCGCCGCGGCGTGGCCGAAACCTGCACGCTGGGCTACTGGATGGGCGAGGAACATGCAGGCAAGGGACTGATGCGCGATGCAATCGGCGCCCTCCTTCCCCATGTGTTTGAGAGCATGAGGTTGCACCGGATCGAGGCGGCCTGTATTCCGGACAACACAAGGAGCCAGCGCCTCCTTGAAAATGTCGGGTTCCGGCGCGAGGGATACTTGAACGGCTATCTGAAAATCAACGGTGCCTGGCGTGATCATCTGCTTTATGCGCTGATTGCCGAGGACTGGCACTCGATGCGCAAGAAAAGTTCCGGATCCGGCGGATGACAGGCATACATGGTATCAATCTGACCGGGCGCGACGGCGCGTCAGCGGCTGATCGCAGTCCGGCAGCGCCCGGCCCTGCAGTGCCGTATGCCGCTTCGGGCCTTCAGCTTGCAGCCGCGCTGCTCTTTACCGGCCTGTTCGCAATCCTGCTTCTGTTTTCATCCGTTCTGCCCTCGTTCGCGGTCGAGCCGGTCAAGATCGGCAGGGATGACACGGCCCTCGACCTGACCGCGACCACCGAAATCTACCGGCAGCGCGGAGATGCCTTCCAGATATCCACCGCGGCCGGCGCCGACGGGATCGTTCGCCGGATCGAGGTGCGCGCCAACTCGCCGCAGCATTCGGGCGACTGGGCGGTGTTCGCGCTGGCCAATGTGACCGACGAGCAGATCGACCGGCTGATCGTCGCGCCGCATTTCCGGCTGGTCGCCTCCGGTCTGCTGTGGCCCGACCTCGGCTCATCGCGCATCCTCGGTGTCACGCCAAGCGAGGGCTTTGCGCTCGACCGGGTGCCGAGCAGCGAAGACGACGTCTTCCGCATCACGCTCAACCCTGGCACCGTCATCACCTTCGTCGCCGAACTGGCCTCGCCGGAACTGCCCCAGATCTATCTGTGGGAGCCCGAGGCCTACAAGGACACGGTCAACGCCTACACGCTCTATCGCGGCATCGTGCTCGGGATCGCCGGCCTTCTTGCGGTGTTTCTCACCATCCTGTTCGTGGTCAAGGGAACCTCGATGCTTCCCGCGACCGCGGCGCTGGCCTGGGCGGTCCTGGCCTACGTGTCGGTGGATTTCGGCTTTCTGTCAAAGCTGATCCTGGTCACGCCGGGCGACGAGCGGGTCTGGCGGGCGGGCACCGAGGTGCTGCTGGCGACGGGACTCGTGGTGTTCCTGTTCACCTATCTCAATCTCAACCGCTGGCACTCCAACCTCTCCTACGTGACGGTGGCCTGGATCCTGGGGCTTGGCGCGCTGTTTGCGGTGGCGATCTACGATCCGCCCGTGGCGGCGGGCATCGCACGGATTTCCTTTGCCGCCACGGCGATCGCCGGTGTCGCGCTGATCGCCTATCTGGGGTTCAACCGCTATGATCGGGCGGTGATGCTGATCCCGACATGGGCACTGATCCTGTGCTGGCTGTTCGGCGCCTGGGTCACGGTGACCGGCCAGCTGGCAAACGACATCGTCCAGCCCGCGCTCGGCGGCGGCCTCGTGCTGATCGTTCTGCTGATGGGCTTTACGGTGATGCAGCACGCCTTTGCCGGTGGCGCCTATCACCAGGGGCTGTTTTCCGACATGGAGCGCCAGGCCATGGCGCTCGCGGGATCCGGCGACACGGTCTGGGACTGGGACGTGACGCGCGACCGGGTGGTGACCTCGCCGGACCTTTCCCCGCAACTGGGGCTCTCTCCGGGCGCGCTTGCAGGGCCGGCACGCAACTGGCTGCCGCGCATTCATGCCGATGACCGCGACCGGTTCCGCACCACGCTCGACGTGTTGCTCGAGCACCGCAAGGGTCGCCTCAACCATCAGTTCCGGATGCGCGCCGAAGACGGCCATTACCACTGGATGGCGCTCAGGGCGCGACCGGTGATCGGCTCCAACGGCGAAGTCATCCGCTGCGTGGGCACCATCATCGACGTGACCGAGCAGAAGACCTCCGAGGACCGGCTGCTGCACGACGCCGTGCATGACAATCTGACCGGGCTTCCCAACCGGCAATTGTTCGTGGACCGGCTGCAGACGATGATCCGGATGGCGGAACAGAACCCCGACGTGCGGCCCAGCGTCTTCATGATCGATCTCGACCGGTTCAAGAAGGTCAATGACAAGCTCGGCATGTCGGTGGGCGACACCATTCTTCTGGCTCTGACCCGACGGCTCAAGCGACTGCTCAAGCCGCAGGACACGCTGGCGCGCATCTCCGGCGACCAGTTTGGCCTGGTTCTGGTGTCCGAACAGGACGCGGTGAAGGTCGCCGCGCTGGCCGAGGCAATCTCGAAGGCCATTGCTGCGCCGATCGATTTCGCAGGACAGGACATCCGCCTCACCGCTTCCATCGGCCTCGTCACCTGGGTTGAAAGCAACGCCCAGCCCGAGGACCTGATCAAGGATGCGGAACTGGCGATGTACCAGGCAAAGCGGTTCGGCGGCGACCGGATCGAGCCGTTCCGCCCTGCCTTCCGGACCGTAGGCTCCGACCGTCAGCGGCTTGAAAGCGATCTCCGGCGTGCGCTCGAGCGCAAGGAACTGACCCTCGTCTACCAGCCGATCGTCGAGCTCAAGGATGCCGAGATTGCCGGGTTCGAGGCTCTGCTGCGCTGGGAAGACCCGAAGCGCGGCACCGTTCCGCCGTCCGAGTTCGTACCGGTGGCGGAGGCCTCCGACCTGATCCTCGAGATGGGGATGTATTCGCTCAAGCGGGCTG
The DNA here is from genome assembly GCA_965233445.1 of Hoeflea sp. GTDB lineage: Bacteria > Pseudomonadota > Alphaproteobacteria > Rhizobiales > Rhizobiaceae > Hoeflea. The sequence goes on along the minus strand of OZ247491.1, from coordinate 1,770,506 downwards.
CCGACGATCTGGCGACATGGCAGGAAACGGTCGGCGACGTTCCGGTGTTCATGTCGGTGAACCTGTCGAGCGCACAATTGCTCAAGAGCGATCTTTGCAATGACGTGATCAAGGCGATCTCCGCCTCCCGCTGCGATCCGGCCCAGTTCAGGCTGGAACTGACCGAAACACTCGTGATGCACAATCCGCAGCAGGCGCTGATGACGCTGTCGCGGCTTTCGCAGGCCGGCATCGGGCTTACGCTCGATGACTTCGGCACCGGCCACTCCTCGCTTGCCTATCTGACGCGGTTTCCGTTCAAGACCATCAAGATCGACAAATCTCTGGTGGTCGACCAGTCGGACAAGGGCGATGTCCTGATCCGCTCGATCGTCAATCTTGCCAAGCAGCTGGACATGCGCGTGGTCGCCGAAGGCGTTGCGTCGGAGGACGATGCGATCAAGCTGTCGGAAATGGGCTGTGACTTTGGCCAGAGCTTCCTCTTCGGGCCGCCAATCGGCGCGGAATCGGTTCAGAAGCTGCTGAAAGAGCGGTTTCCCGTCGCCAAGCCCAACTGAGAAATCCCGAGTGGGCGCAACGCCGGTCAGGCGTGCCCGGCCTCCATCGAGAGCATGGCCGGGCTGACGCCCATGTGATTGAGCACGCGCTCGTACTTCGAAGAGTGGTCGCGGTCGAACACGATCTCGTCCCTCGCCGGGCAGCTCAGCCAGGCATTGGCCGCCATCTCGGCTTCGAGCTGTCCCGGAGCCCACCCGGCATAGCCGAGCAGCATCACGCCGCGTGCCGGGCCGCAGCCATCCTTGATGGCTCGCAGGATGTCGACGGTCGCCGTCAGGCAGAGATCATCATTCACCGGCATGGTGGATTCGCTCATGTAGTCATCCGAATGCAGCACGAAGCCACGGCCGGTGTCGACCGGGCCGCCGAACTGGATCGGGAAATCCCGCGCGCACTCGCTCATCCCGACCTTGCGGCTGGCATCCGCCTTGCGCCGGGCATGGCTGTCGAGATCTAGGTTTTCGAGGAGCTCCTCGAAGCCCAAAGGCTGCGGACGGTTGAGAATGAAACCCATCGCGCCGTCTTCGGAATGAGCGCAAACGAAGATGACCGAACGCTCGAAGCGCTCGTCATTCATACCCGGCATGGCCACAAGGAAATGCCCGTCAAGGCATCCCCGTTTCCGCCGGGAGAGGTGGTCTTCAATCCCTAACATGAGAAGAGCCTAACAAGTTTTCGGGGTATTGAAAGTCCCCCATCCGAAGAAGACCAATCAATGCCGCCAAGGCCCGAACCGGTCACGGAAAAATGAGGTCACGGGAGCCGGATTTATTGGATTTGGAAACCCCTGATCCGCTAAAGAAACGTCATGACCGCGTTCCCGGCTTTTCCTTCTGCCCTCCTGCGGGCCTGCAGACGCCTTTGCCTGAACAGCCTCGTCGTGGGGCTGGCGGTTGGCGTGACGATCGTGCCGGCGAGCGCGCTCGAGAGCGACTGGGCGGAAACCGAGGGCGGGCGCATGCGCCTTGTCGTCGATCCGGAGCCGCGCGCGGACGGTTCGATCATGGCGGTTCTCGATGTCGACCTGGAGCCCGGATGGAAGACATACTGGCGCGAGCCGGGCAGCGCCGGGATTCCGCCGACGCTCGACTTTTCACAAAGCCACGGAGTGGCGATGAACGAGCTGATGTTTCCCCCGCCGGTGCGGGTCGACGACGGCTATGCGGTCTGGGCGGGATATACCGCGCCGGTGCGGTTTCCGGTGTCGCTGAATGTGACCGGATCGGGGCCGCGAGAAATCCGCGCACTCGCCTTCATCGGGATTTGCGAGAAGATCTGTATTCCGTTCCAGGCAGAGCTGGCCGTCGACATGCCGGCGACCACGAGCGGTTCGGATCAGGCCAAGGCAATCGTGAACGAGGCGATGGCCGCCCTCCCAGAACCCGAGGCCGAGGATTTCCGTTTCACCGACATTGATATCGATGGCGAGCGAATGAGGATGGATGTCAGCGTTGCCCTGCCCGCCTTCAGGCCAGCGGGAACGGAGCCTGCTCTCTTCCTCTCCGGGCCTCAGGGCGTTGCCTTTGCAGCACCGGAACTGCTGTCCGACGCCAATGGCGTGGCGCGCTGGCAGGTCGAGATCAGACGCCTGCAGGTCAATGGCGGGGCGCTCGATCCCTCCGACGTGGAGGCGGTGGTGACCTATGGCCGGCGATCCATGGCCGCCAATCTGGGCGGATCGGACCGTTCTCCCAATTGACCAGACGGCAGCGGATTTAAATCCGCTCCGGCCTCGAAATCCTGCGGCGTTGCACCTATCTTGCGGGTCTACCAACGGACAGCACAGGGAGCGCCGAAATGACGATTTCAGTAGGAGACACTTTGCCGGAAGCCACGTTCAAGGAAAATACGTCCGATGGCATGAGCGAAGTGAAGAGCGGCGATCTTTTCGCCGGCAAGAAGGTTGTGGTGTTTGCCGTGCCGGGAGCTTTCACGCCCACCTGCCACCTCAACCACCTGCCCGGCTATCTCGAGAACCGTGACGCGATCCTCGCCAAGGGCGTCGACGACATCGCCGTGATCTCCGTCAACGATGCTTTCGTGATGGCTGCATGGGAAAAAGCGACCAACGGCGCAGGCAAGATCCGCTATCTCTCCGACTGGGACGCGAGCTTCACCAAGGCGATCGGCATGGAGACGGACCTGTCCGCGGGCACTCTGGGAACACGTTCCAAGCGCTATTCCATGATTGTCGAGGACGGCAAGGTTACCTCGCTCAACATCGAGGATGCTCCGGGCAAGGCGGTCACCTCGGGTGCGCAGGCGCTGCTCGAACAGCTCTGAGCAGCCTTGATTGCGGGCTTATTCAGCGGCGCTCCTGCGGGGCGCCGTTTTGCCCTTGTAGGGTTCCATCCCGGCGCGCGCCAACTCGTCCGCGCGTTCATTCTCCGCGTGGCCGGCATGGCCCTTGACCCAATGCCAGTTCACCTTGTGGGCCTTGCGAGCCTCTTCCAGCCGCTGCCACAGTTCGGCGTTCTTGACCGGCTTCTTCGCCGCGGTCTTCCAGCCGTTCTTTTTCCAGCCATGGATCCACTTTGAAATCCCGTCCATGACGTATTTGCTGTCGGTGTAGAGATCGACCTCGCATGCGCCCTTGAGCGCCCCCAGCGCCTCAATCGCCGCCATCAGTTCCATCCGGTTGTTGGTCGTACCTGCCTCGCCGCCGGACATCTCCTTTTCGGTTTCGCCATAGCGCAGGATGGCGCCCCAGCCGCCCGGTCCCGGATTGCCCGAGCAGGCGCCGTCGGTGAAGATCTCGACCCGCTTCACGAGACCGTATCCCTGTCCCGCAGCCCGTATTCGGCACCCGAGGCTACCTGGTTGTGAAAGCGCAATTTGCGCAGATACTCGATCGGATCCTTCTTGACCACGAGAGCTCCTTCCGGCGTCATCAGCCAATCGTAGAGGCGTGTGAGGAAAAACCGCAGCGCGGCGCCTCTTGAGAGAACCGGCAGCGCCCTCGCCTCCTCGGGCTGCAGCGGACGCACCGACTGGTAGCCCTCGAGCAGGGCCATCCCCTTGGTGAGATTGAAGGCGCCATCGGCCTCGAAGCACCAGGCATTGAGACAGATGGCCACGTCATAGGCGAGGCAATCATTGCAGGCGAAATAGAAGTCGATGAGACCCGACAGCCGATCGTCGATGAAAAAGACGTTGTCTGGAAAGAGGTCGGCATGGATGACGCCTTCGGGAAGGCCTGTCGGCCACCCTTCTTCCAGAGCTGCGAGCGCACGGTCGATTTCATCCGTCAATCCGGGCATCACCTCATCGGCGCGGGCGCGAGACCCCTCCCAGAGCGGACGCCAGTTTTCGACCGTCAGCGCATTTTCCCGCCGGATCGAAAAGTCCTGTCCCGCGACATGCATCTCGGCCATGGCGCGCCCCACCTCGCGGCAATGCAGCGGCTTCGGCTTCCGGAGCCAGGCGCCGTCGAGAAACGACACCATGGCCGCAGGACGTCCCGCCAGCTCGCCGAGGCTCTCACCGTCGCGGCGCGGGATCGGCAGGGGGCAGCTCAATCCCTTCTGTGAAAGGTGATCCATCAATCCAAGAAAGAACGGTAGATCGGCGGCGGCGACGCGCTTCTCGTAGAGCGTGAGAATGTAGAAGCCCGAGGTTGTCTTGAGCAGGAAATTGGAGTTCTCCACGCCCTCGGCAATGCCCTTGCACGACAACAGCGTTCCGACATCATATTCCGTCAGGAACGCCTTGAGCTGTTCCTCGCCCACATCGGTATACACAGCCATGCTCAGCGCGCCCCGTTGACAAAGGCCATGTCGGCCGCGGTGAGCTCGACGTCGCGAAGCTCGCGGTTGACCAGAAAATTCTCGGTTTCCTTGACCGTCTCGGCAAGTTCGATGGTTGCCTCGAACTTCGACTTGAAGGCTTCGATGATCTCGTCAACCACGACTTCGGGCGCGGACGCCCCGGCCGACAGCCCGAGCACCCCGATGTCGCCGACCTGATCCCAGTCGATCTCGTGGGCGCGCTGAAGCAGGATCGACCGCTTGGCGCCGGCCTTCAACGCGACTTCGACAAGGCGCTTCGAATTCGATGAGTTCGGCGCCCCGACCACCACGAACAGATCGCAGCCTGGAGCAGCCTGCTTGACCGCATCCTGACGGTTGGTGGTGGCGTAGCAGATCGATTCCGCCGCAGGTGCGGTGATTTCCGGAAATTTTTTCGTCAGGCGCGCAATCACGTCGGCGGTGTCATCGACCGACAGCGTGGTCTGGGTGACAAAGCCGAGTGCCGCCGGATCCTCCGGCTCGAAGGCATCGACATCCTCGACCGTCTCGACCAGGGTGACCGCACCGGGTGGCAGCTGCCCCATCGTGCCGATTACCTCGGGGTGGCCCTTGTGACCGATCAGGACGACATGACGGCCAAGCCGCTCGTGCCGCATGGCCTGCTTGTGGACCTTGGAGACCAGCGGACATGTCGCATCGAGAAAGAACAGGTTGCGCTCCTGCGCATCGGCAGGCACCGACTTCGGGACCCCGTGGGCGGAGAAGATCACCGGCTGGTCGTGGTGCTCGGCGGGAATCTCGTCGAGTTCCTCGACAAAGACGGCGCCAAGCGCCTCAAGCCCCTCGACCACGAAGCGATTGTGCACGATCTCGTGGCGGACATAGACCGGCGCGCCGTATTTCTTGATCGCCAGAACGACGATCTGGATGGCGCGGTCGACGCCGGCGCAGAAACCGCGCGGACCGCAAAGCCTGATTTTGAGTAAAGGTCGGGTCATGGGATTATCCGTGGCTCGGCATTTCGGTTTATCCGGCGGCAAGAACGGCCAACAGCGCCAAGGTCGCCGGCAGGGCCTGGATCACGTAGATCTTCCTCGATGCGGTTGCGCCGCCGTAAAGACCCGCAACAAGAACGCAGCCAAGGAAGAACAGCTTGAGCTGAAAGGCAATCCCCGGGTCGGGATGGAGCAGCGCCCAGATCAGCCCGGCTGCCAGGAACCCGTTGTAGAGCCCCTGGTTGGCAGCCATCACGCGGGTCGAGGCAGCCTTTTCGGCAGTCAGCCCGAAAGCCTTCATGCCGCGCGGCGTGGTCCAGAGAAACATCTCGAGGACCAGTATGTAGATATGTTCGATTGCCACGAGCGCAACCAGGATCACTGCCACTGTCGCCATGCCTGTCCCTTCACACGGACCGGTACGCCACCGGCGCCGTCGATCCTCACCTCACTGCCCCGGTACCACGGCATCGCCCCGGTGTGCCAGCGGCAATCAGGATTTTCGCCGGAACCATGCGAACAGACCGACCCCCAGCAGGGCTGCCGCCAGACCATACCATGTGATCGCGTATTGCAGGTGATTGTTGGGCAGGTCTATGACCGTCACGCCTCCCCGCGGCAACCCGCCGGGCACCGGCGTTGCATCAGCATCGAGGAAAAACGGAAGCACCGCATCTGCCGGGAGATCGGCATTGGCGGCCATGCGGTCAAGATCCTTCCAGTAGTAGATGTTCTGGGCTTCGTCATTATCCGGCACGATGAAGGAGGGCTTCTCCTCGAGCTTCTCACGCACAAGTCCGGTCACGGTCTGAACGCCCGGCGTCAGGCTCCCGGGGCGCGTCTCGGGCTCCTTGAGGTCGTAGGGCACAAATCCACGATTGACGAGCAGGTACCTCCCGTCGGCGAGCTTCATCGGTGTGTAGACGTAATAACCGGTCTGCCCGTTGAAGGTGGCGAAGAAATGCTGCTCGCCGTCATGAACGAATTCGCCGGTGACGGTGGCGGTGCGATACTCCACCGGACCGCCCGCTTCGAGCGTCTGCTCAACTTCCTCGATGGCGGCCGGCTGCATCCGGCTGCGCTGTTCGATGGACGCGAGCAGGTCCTGCTTCCAGGCCAGCCGCTGGACCTGCCAGGTGCCAAGCGCAATCAGCACCGCAAATGCGGACGGCAGAAGGATTACCAGCGCCCAGAAACGCAGTCGCGAAGGAATTGCCGCTGCATTGTTGGCGTCAGTCACGGTCGATACGGCCTTCTGCTGCCTTGTTGCGATACTGAAGCGCGACCAGAAGTCCCTTGAGGCTGCGCAGCAGACCGAGCGAGAGGATGGTCGCAAGCGGGATCCAGAGGAGCAGATGAACCCAAAGCGCCGGGCTGTAATTGACCTCCATCCAAAGCGCCAGACCGACCACGATAAATCCGACGATCATGATTACGAACACCGCTGGGCCATCGCCCGCATCGGCAAAGCCGTAATCAAGGCCACAGACGCCGCAGACCGGCCTGAGCTTGAGAAACCCGTCGAACATCGCCCCGTCACCGCACCGCGGGCAGCGTCCGCGCAACCCGACCGACACCGGATCCACCGGCGGGTAATGGGCTTCATCCTTGCTCATGGAAATCTCCGATCGACATTTGGACCGTGGCGGCAGGCCGGAAAAGCACAGGGCGGCAGGTTGCCCCGCCGCCCCGAACAAGATGCATGGAAACCTGTCTTAGTGGTGGTAGATCGGAGCGCCCCAGGATGCCCAGATGTAAACCGCGAAGAACAGGAAGAGCCAGACAACGTCAACGAAGTGCCAGTACCAGGCGGCAGCCTCGAAACCGAAGTGCTGCTTCGGTGTGAAGTCTCCCCGCAGGGCGCGAACGAGGCAGACGAGCAGGAAGATCGTGCCAATCAGAACGTGGAAGCCGTGAAAGCCCGTCGCCATGAAGAAGGTGGCGCCGTAGATCGAGTTCTTGAAGTCGAACGGAGCGACCGTGTACTCGTAGAACTGAACGTAGGAGAAGATCATGCCGAGGATGACGGTCAGCGTCAGGCCGTAGACAAGGCCCTTGCGGTCGCCATGCAGCAGGGCATGGTGTGCCCAGGTGACGGTGGTTCCGGACAGAAGCAGGATCACGGTGTTGTAGAGCGGCAGATGCAGCGGGTCGAGCACTTCGATGCCGGCGGGGGGCCACTGACCTCCCGTAAACGCGGTGCGCGCGACCTGGTTCGCTTCATTGTAAAACAGGCTCGCATCGAAGAACGCCCAGAACCAGGCCACGAAGAACATCACCTCGGAGGCGATGAACATGATCATGCCGTAGCGCAGATGCAGCCCGACGACCTTGGTGTGGTGGCCCTGGTGGGCCTCCTTGATGGTGTCGCCCCACCAGCCGAACATGGTGTAGAGAACGATTGCCAGACCGACCAGAAAGAGAACCGGATTGGTGATCGGCAGACCGAGCAGCGAATCCGCGCCGTTCAAGCCCTGCATCCAGCCAATGCCCCCCAGCGCCATCACAAGCGCGCCGATCGATCCGGTCAGCGGCCAGGGGCTCGGATCGATGATGTGATAATCATGGTGTTTTTCATGTGCGTCGGCCATGTCGTTTTCCCCGATGGTCATCGTTTACCGGTCCGGACCTGAACGTCCGGACGGTAGTGGTCCTATAAGGTGTTGTTGTCTTGCACCGGCTCCGCCGCAGCCGCAACGGGTTTTTCGCTCTCGTGCGGGAAGAAAGTGTAAGAAAGGGTAATCGTGTCGATATTCCTGGTCTCAACGGCTTCGACGATCGCAGGATCGACGAAGAACAGCACCGGCATTTCCATCGATTCGCCGGGCTTGAGCGCGGTCTCGGTAAAGCAGAAGCACTGAACCTTGTTGAAATACGCTCCGGCGGCCATCGGCGTGACATTGAATGTCGCCTGCCCGGTGGTGGTCCGATCGGACGTGTTTTCAGCCGTGTAGTTGACCAGGATGGTCTCGCCGATCCGCACCTCGACCTCACGCTGGACCGGCTTGAAATCCCAAGGCAGTCCGGAGGCGGTGTTGGCGTCGAAACGGACCTTGATGGTGCGGTCGAGAATGGTGTCAGAGAACTGTTCCGCACGCTGGGTGGTGCCGCCATAGCCGGTCACCTGACAGAACAGCTGATAAAGAGGGACGGCGGCGAAACTGACGCCCACCATCGACGCAACGAATGCCGCGCAGGCAATCACGATCCGCCGGTTGGAGCGCGTCTTCACCTTGTCGTTCTGATCGGGTTCTGCGGTCATTCGGTCACCTCGCATCGCCTCACATGGGCCTGCTGAAAATGCCGGGACCGATCTTGATGACGGTCACCACGTAAAACAGCACCACGAGAACAGCGAGAATGATCGCGAGCGCGACCGAACGCGATCTGCGGGCCTTCTTCTGCTTTTCTGTGAGTTCCACCTGTTCCATTGCTACACCGTCGCGCCAAGGAACTTGACCGCAAGACCGTCAACGGCAAGCGCGGTGAAGATGCCGAACAGATAGAGCAGCGAATAGCCGAACAGCTTCTTGGCAGGGATCATCTTCTCGTCGCCATCCGGCATCTGCCAGGTCTTGACCGAGTACCAGACGAAACCCGCACCCAAAGCTGCAGCCACGATGCCGTAGACAATGCCGGTGAACCCCATGAGGGTCGGGACCACGCCGCTGATTGCAGTGAGCACCGCATATAGAACGATCTGGTTCTTGGTCGCACGCTCGCCCGAGACATTGGGCAGCATCGGAACACCCGCCCGGCCATAGTCGGCGCATTTGAACAGCGCCAGAGCCCAGAAATGCGCAGGTGTCCAAAGGAAGATGATCGAGAACAGCACGATGCTTTCGATGGAGATCGAATTGGTCACGCAGGCCCAGCCGATGATCGGGGGGAACGCGCCGGCAGCGCCGCCAATGACGATGTTCTGCGGCGTCGAGCGCTTCAGCCACATCGTGTAGATCACGGCATAAAAGAAGATCGTGAATGCCAGGAGACCGGCGGAAAGCCAGTTCACCGTCAGGCCCAGAACGACGACCGAAAACACCGAAAGAACCATTCCGAAAGCGAACGTCGCCTCGGCGGAAATCTTGCCGGCGGGTATCGGACGCTTGGACGTGCGCCCCATGAGCGCGTCGATGTCGGCGTCGTACCACATGTTGAGCGCGCCCGAGGCGCCGCCGCCGATCGCGATGCAGAGAATGGCGATGAAACCGATGACCGGGTGAATCTCGCCCGGAGCCAGCAGCATTCCGACGAACGCCGTGAACACGACCAGCGACATCACGCGCGGCTTGAGCAGCGCGAAGAAATCGCGGGCTTCGCCTTCCATCATCACCGGAGCGGCGGATGCGTCATGCTGGTCGGTCATTGCCATTGGCGTTTCGCCTTTCCTCTTACCGGGTGCATCCCGGATGCCGGATCATCTCTTCCGGCCTTATACCCAGACCGCCGGGCGGTGCCGGCGGTCTGTCATTCTTGTTCGACTGCCCGCGATTACTTGATGCGCGGCAGCTTTTCCCACTGGTGGTACGGCGGCGGCGAAGACAGCTGCCATTCCAGCGTCGTTGCGCCTTCACCCCAGGGATTGTCACCGGCGATGCGCTTCTTCGAGAAGGCTTCCCAGACACCGTAAAGGAAGATCAGAACGCCGACGCCCGAAATGTACGATCCGTAGGACGAGATCGCGTTCCAGCCGGCAAAGGCATCCGGATAGTCGATGTAGCGGCGCGGCATCCCGGCAAGGCCGAGGAAGTGCTGCGGGAAGAACACGAGGTTCACGCCGATGAAGGTGACCCAGAAGTGGATGCGGGCAACCGTCGGGTTGTACATGAAGCCGGTCATCTTCGGGAACCAGTAGTACCAGCCCGCGAAGATCGCGAACACCGCACCCAGCGACAGAACGTAGTGGAAGTGGGCGACCACGTAGTAGGTGTCATGCATCGCACGGTCGAGACCGGCATTGGCGAGCTGTACGCCCGTCACACCGCCCACGGTGAACAGGAAGATGAAGCCGATCGCCCACAGCATCGGCGTGCGGAACGAGATCGAGCCGCCCCACATGGTGGCGATCCAGGAGAAGATCTTCACGCCCGTCGGCACCGCGATCACCATGGTAGCGAACACGAAGTAGCGCTGCGTGTTGAGCGACAGTCCGACCGTGTACATGTGGTGGGCCCACACGATGAAGCCGACGGCGCCGATCGCGACCATGGCGTAGGCCATGCCCAGATAACCGAACACGGGCTTGCGCGAGAAGGTCGAGACGATGTGGCTGATCATGCCGAAAGCCGGCAGGATTAGGATGTAGACTTCCGGATGCCCGAAGAACCAGAACAGGTGCTGGAACAGGATCGGATCGCCACCGCCATCGGGTGCGAAGAATGCGGTTCCGAAGTTACGGTCGGTCAGCAGCATGGTGATGCCGCCGGCAAGAACCGGGAGCGACAGCAGCAGCAGAAACGCGGTGATCAGCACCGACCAGGCAAACAGCGGCATCTTGTGCAGGGTCATGCCCGGCGCGCGCATGTTGAAGATGGTGGTGATGAAGTTGATCGCACCGAGGATCGAGGATGCGCCGGCCACGTGCAGAGACAGGATGGCGAAGTCCATCGCCGGTCCGGGCTGCCCGGAGGTCGACAACGGCGGATAGATGGTCCAGCCACCCCCAACGCCCATGGCGCCCGCGGGTCCTTCGACGAACATCGAAAGCAGCAGCAGGATGAAGGCCGGCGGAAGGAGCCAGAAGGAGATGTTGTTCATCCGCGGGAAGGCCATGTCCGGCGCGCCAATCATGATCGGCACCATCCAGTTGGCGAAACCGCCGATCAGCGCCGGCATCACCATGAAGAAGATCATGATCAGGCCATGCGCCGTCGTGAACACGTTGTACATGTGCTTGCCGGCATCGATCGAGGCGTCGCCGTCGACGCCGTAGACCATTGAAGCCAGACCGTGGAAGATCTGGATGCCGGGCTCCTGCAGCTCCATGCGCATGGCGATCGACAGAAGACCGCCGATGATGCCCGCCATGATCGCGAAGATCAGGTAAAGGGTACCGATATCCTTGTGGTTGGTGGAATAGAGCCAGCGACGCACAAAGCCCTGGGGCTTGTGATCGTGCTCGTGAGCGACAGTTGAACCGGCCATTGCTCTCAGTCCCCTCTAATCAGTTGTCTTCGTTGGCTGCGACATCGACCGACTTCTCGGCGGTCTCGATGGCGGCCATCAGATTGCGGTTTGCAGCTTCGACATCGTCGGCGGCTGCGGTAAGCCAGTCATTGAACTGCTCTTCGGACACGACGCGCACGGCGATCGGCATGAAGGCATGGTCCTTGCCGCAAAGCTCGGAACACTGACCGTAATAGAGGCCTTCGACGTCCGCCTTGAACCAGGTTTCGTTGAGGCGACCCGGGACTGCGTCCATCTTCACGCCGAATGCCGGCATGGCGAAGGCATGCAGAACGTCGGCGGCGGTGACCAGCAGGCGAACCGTCTGGCCGACAGGCACGACAACCTCGTTGTCGACGGCCAGAAGCCGCGGATAGGCTGCGACATCTTCCTTGCCGTAGTCGGCGCGATCGCCTTCCTGAAGCATCAGGGCATCGAACGACAGCTCGTTTTCGGTCTGATACTCGTAACCCCAGTACCACTGGTATCCGGTGGCCTTGATGGTGAGGTCCGCCGGCGGGGGAGAATACTGTGCCGTCAGCAGGTTGAAGGACGGCACGGCGATCGCGAGCAGGATGACCACCGGACCGAGCGTCCAGATCACCTCGATGGCAGTGTTGTGGCTCGTCCGTGAGGGCGTGGGGTTGGCGCTGGCGCGGAACTTGACCATCACATAGACCAGCAGAGCCAGCACGAACAACGTGATCGGAATGATGAACCAGAGTGTGTAGACTTCGAAACTGCTGATCTGCTGCATGATTTCGGTTGCCGCAGGCTGCAGGGTCATCTGCCACTCGGTCGGCTGCGCGGCGTAGGCTGAGCTGGTGCCCAGCGATGCGAACGCGGCAAGCCCTGCAAAAAGCTTGTTGGTCACGTTTTGTCTCCCTCGAGTATCGCGCCGTCCGCGTGATCAGACGGAATCCCTCAATATGATGGGCGCTTCAAACCACAGAATGACAGCGCCCGCAACCTTCGTCACCTGCTGAGGATGCGGCATTTTTGCGCGGCGCGGACGTCAATCATGCTTTCCCCCTGATTTTACGTTCCAAAGCGGGCCGGAACCGCGATTTACCGGGGCTCCGCGCTGCACGCGAGTATGCCGGAACGGGCCCGGCAGGCTGCATTCAGGCAGGCAAGCCGCATTTTTGCCGCACAAAGCGTGAGAGAGTTGATGCCAAGGGTTCCAATTTTGCCTTACGGGCTTACAAATTGGACTGTGATTCGGGGCGCCGCGGAGTTCAAATGGCATTCTCATTGAAAGCAAAATCGGCTCTGACCCTCTTCGCCGGGCTCGTCGTGACCACGACCGGTGCGTTCGAAGCGGAGGCCCAGCAGGCCGGCAAGGTGCAATCCCAGCACGGGGCATGGTCCATCGTGTGCGACACCCCAGCGGGCGCACCGGGCGAACAATGTGCGCTGATGCAGAACGTGATCGCCGATGACCGGCCCGAAGTCGGGCTGTCCGTGGTCGTTCTCAAGACGGCCGACCAGCAGGCCCGGATCCTGCGCGTGCTGGCGCCATTGGGCGTATTGCTGCCTTCGGGTCTCGGTCTTAATGTCGACGGCAAGGATATCGGCCGGGCCTATTTCGTGCGCTGCTTCTCCGATGGCTGCTACGCCGAGGTGATCCTCGACGAAACACTGCTTGCGACGATGAGAGCCGGAACCACGGCCACCTTCATCGTCTTCCAGACCCCGGAAGAAGGCATCGGCATCCCTGTCGACCTGTCGGGCTTCACCGACGGATATGCCGCCCTGCCGTGACCCCCATCGGGTTTTTGCCTGAGGGGCTGAAGGACCGCGACCTTTGGCACCGGATTTCGCCGTTCCCGCGAACAGTCTGACGCGACGACGGTTCTCCGGTCGCAGTGCTGTTTCAATCACGGCTCGACCACCTATATGGTGGGTAAAGAGCGAAACAAACGGACTGATGAAACGGACATTGCGATGCAGAATGCGCTGACCAGCCAATTCGACATTTCCGACGCCAAGGTGGAGCGGATCGTCGCCGATGCGCTCAAGGGTGCCGATGATGGCGAGCTTTATCTCGAATACGAGGAAACGGAATCGCTGCTGTTCGACAACGGCAAGCTGAAAGCCGGCAATTACTCCACGGACCGCGGCTTCGGCCTGAGATCCGTGCTTGGCGAAACCTCGGGCTACGCGCATGCAGGCGAACTTTCAGAAGCCGCGCTGATGCGTGCCGCCGACGCGGTGTCCGCCGTCACCAGTGGCGCGACAGGCACTTACTCGGCCGCGCCCCAGCGCACGAACAAGCTGCTTTACACCGCCGACAATCCGTTGGCGTCGCCCGGCTTCGAGGACAAGGTCAAGCTGCTACAGACCATCGACCAGTATCTGCGCTCGAAGGATGACCGTGTTCGCCAGGTATCGGTCTCTGTTGCCGCCAATTGGCAGGTGGTCGAGATCCTGCGCGCCGACGGCCACCGCGTGCGCGACGTAAGGCCCCTGACCCGGCTCAACATCTCAGTCGTCGCAGGCGTCGGCGACCGTCAGGAAAACGGCTCCTACGGGATGGGCGGGCGGAAGCTTTTCGGCGACTTCCTGACCGAGGAAAGCTGGCGCCACGGGGCCGACGAGGCGCTCAGGCAGGCGCTCGTCAATCTCGACGCGATTGCCGCGCCGGCGGGCACCCTCGACGTTGTGCTCGGCGCGGGCTGGCCCGGCGTGATGCTGCACGAGGCGGTCGGCCATGGCCTGGAGGGCGACTTCAACCGCAAGAAGACATCGGCCTTTTCAGGCCTGCTGGGCGAGCGGGTTGCCTCGAAGGGCGTGACAGTCGTCGATGACGGCACCATCGAAGGTCGTCGTGGCTCGCTGTCGGTCGATGATGAAGGAACGCCTTCCGGGTACAATGTTCTCATCGAGGACGGCATTCTTGTCGGCTATATGCAGGACCGGCAGAACGCGCGCCTGATGGGCATGCAGGCCACCGGCAACGGACGCCGCCAGTCCTACGCGCACCAGCCGATGCCGCGGATGACCAATACCTACATGCTGTCGGGAGACGCTTCACCGGGCGAGATGATCTCCTCGGTCAAGAAGGGGCTCTACGCCGTTTCCTTCGGCGGCGGCCAGGTCGACATCACCTCCGGCAAGTTCGTGTTCGGCTGCACCGAGGCCTACATGATCGAGGACGGCAAGATCGGAGCGCCGGTCAAGGGCGCCATGCTGATCGGAAACGGGCCGGACGCCATGCAGAGGATCTCCATGATCGGCAATGATTCCGCGCTGGACACCGGCATCGGCATGTGCGGCAAGGCCGGACAGAGCGTTCCGGTGGGTGTGGGGCAGCCACATCTGCTGATGAACGCCATGACCGTGGGCGGCACCCAGGCCTGAGGCGTCGCGATCTCAGGACAGCCCTTCCTTGTCAGGACTTCCCGTCCCGCAAGAGCAACCGCAAATTGATTCAACAACGGTTAAGTCGATGCTGATAGAGTGCTTCCGGACTAGAGAATAAACCTCCGGATCATTTGCATGCACGGACCTCACACAGTTGCTGCGCGGCGCATGGCCAAGAGAGCAGCCATTCAGAGCGGACTGGAGGCCGTGTCGCTGCTTGCCCGGGCCGGCGTGATGCCGAGCGCACGAGGCATGGGCGCCATCTTTACGCTGCACCATGTCCGGCCGGCAGCGCACAAACCGTTCGATCCCGTCGCCCATCTGTCGGTCACCCCGCAATTCCTGGACGCAAGCATCCGGCGCCTCAAGTCCGAGGGGTACGTTCCGGTCGCGCTCGAAGACCTGGCCTCGTTCCTGGCGCTGCCCGAACGCCCCGGTCCCGCGATGGTTTTCACGCTCGATGACGGCTACCGCGACAATGACGAGCATGCACGCCCCGTGTTCGAACGGCATGGCATCCCCTACACCATCTTCGTCTCCGGCGGCTTCGTGGACCGCACCCATTCGATCTGGTGGGAAACCGCGGAACAGCTGATCGCCAAGCGCGACGAGTTTGTCTTTGATTTCGGCGCCGGCGACAAGGCCCTGCCGACCCGCACACTGCAGCAGAAATACGCGGCCTTCGACATGCTTCACAAATCGCTGTCGTGCACCGAGCAGCAGGATATCATTGCGCGGCTCGACGCCCAGGCGAAAGACGCAGGCATCTGTCCGACCGGCATCGTCGACCGTGAGGTCATGAACGAAGCCGAATTGCGGGCCATTGCCGAGCGACCGCTGTGTCGACTGGGCGCGCATACGATCGGCCATGTCAATCTGGCCCACTCGCCCGAAGCCCGGATGCGTGAGGAAATCACGAGATCGGCGGCACGTGTTGCCGACATCACCGGCAAGACGCCGAAAACGCTCGCCTATCCCTATGGCGATCGCTGCGCTGCGGGACCACGGGAGTACGCTGCGGCGGAAGAGCTTGGCTTCGAACTCGCCGTCACCACCAACCCCGGCGTTCTGAACGCGCGCAGTGCCGGATCGCGCTTTGCATTGCCGCGTATTTCTCTCAACGGCTACTACCAGCGCGACCGTTATGTGGACGCACTGGCCTCAGGCATTCCCTTCGCATTTTCGAGATCGGCCTGAGCCGAAATCGAACCGGCACGGGATTCCGTTACAACGCGCGCGTCAGGGGTAGAGCCGGGTCTTTTCCCAATCCTTGCCCTTCTGCTCGAAGACGACCCGGTCATGAAGGCGGAACGGCCTGTCGTGCCAGAACTCCACCGATTGCGGAAGAATGCGAAACCCTGACCAGTGCGGCGGCCTCGGGATTTCTCCGACCGCGTGCCTTGCGGTGTATTCGGCAACCGCCTTTTCGAGAGCGAACCGGCTTTCCAGCGGACGTGACTGCCGCGATGCCCAGGCGCCGATGCGGCTCCCGCGCGGGCGCGATGCGTAGTACTCGTCCGCTTCGGCTTCGCTGACGCGCTCGACCGGTCCCCTCACCCGAACCTGCCGGCGCAGGCTCTTCCAGTGAAAACACATGGCCGCCTTCATCGACCCGAGGATTTCAACACCCTTCCGGCTCTCGAAGTTGGTGTAGAAGACGAAGCCGCGTTCATCGAACCCCTTGAGCAGAACCATGCGGACATTGGGCATTCCGTCGGAGTCCACGGTTGCGAGGGCCAAGGCGTTGGGATCGTTGAGTTCTGACGCGGTCGCCTCTTCAAGCCAAGTCGCAAAAAGGCGGTACGGCTCGGACGCCTCGGTGAAGTCACCAATCGTTAACCCTGTTTCGGTCATATTCGTTCCTCAAGCCTCCTGATGGAGCATGCGACATTGGCGATGGATCTAACAGAAGCGACAGTGAGCGGAAAGAGCCGGGTGAAGCACCGCGCTCTTTTGGCGCTGCTCGTGCCCCTGGCTCTCGTCTCTCTGGCAGGCTGCATGAGCAGCCGCGACAATGCCGCATCTGCGCTCATGATTGACCCTGTGACGACGAGTTCGGTTCCTCCGCTTTCGGCCGACAGCGAAATCATGTCGGACGAGAGCGTGGTTCGTGATCTCGCCGGAGGCCTGGATTCGTCCCGTCTCTCCGGGCTGCACCCCTGGTCCAATCCCCTCACGGGCTCCGCCGGCGTGATCAGCGGCCTCCAGGCGCCATCGGGTGAAACCGGATCCTGCCGTCAGTTCAAGACGACACGTCATGCATTTGACGGGGTCTCGCTGTTTGACGGGAAAATCTGCAGGCAAGATGACGGAAGCTGGGGGATCGTTTCGTTCGAACCGGCAGGCGGCTGAGTTTTTCCGGGTTTTTGGGACAAATCCCTTTTCATACACGGACGGTTAGCAAATCGCCGTTACCTTTCCTTGAGTAGCCCATACGGGAAAGTAACATGCGTAATCCGTACACGGTGCTCGGCGTCGGGAAGACCGCCAGGGCGGACGATATCAAGAGCGCCTACCGGCAGCTTGCCAAGACCTGGCATCCTGACCAGAATCCGGGCGACCCCAGCGCCACCATGCGGTTTGCCGAAATTGCGCATGCCTACAAGCTGCTCATCAATCCCGACTTGCGATCGAGCTTTGACAAGGGCGATATCGATGCGCGTGGCCGAAGGCGTCCGAAACCGGCGCGTGGATTTGCCGCGAACCCGTTCAATGCCTTCAAGCAGGCCCGGCGCGCAGCCACGGCAGATCAGGATACCGGCGAGAAATCCGCGGCTCCCGAGGATGCGCCCGAAGAGGCCAGATTCGAAGAAATGGTCGTCCACATCTTCGGAGAAGCCGCTGCGAAGCAATCAGGCCACACCGCGCAAAAGGGTGGTGAGCGCCAGCAGGCCAATGCCCCCGGCCTGGACGAGGATCCGCTGGCGGCACTGGATGAACTCTTCGCCAAATGGAAGACGCGACGAAAGCCCGGCTCCCGGGCATCGGCAAAGACGGAAAAGCCGGTAACGGTTCATCACGTCGAAATATCGCTTGAAACGGCCATGACCGGCTACACCGGGGAAATCGAACTCGGCGATGATTGCAGGGTCGAATTCACGACGCCCCCCGGAACACTGGATGGAACAGAGGTACGGGTACAATCACCCGATCCCGGCGTTCACGGCGACGCCATCGTCAAGCTTACACACGCCAGACACCCGCGATTGCGGGCCGTTGGCGCCGATCTGCACGGCGAACATGCAATTTCGCTCATGGAGGCGGTGCTTGGGGGATCCTTTGTCTACGAAGGACTGGAAGGCCCCGTCCGGATCACGCTTCCGGAGTGGTCGGGGTCTGACAAGGTGCTGCGCGTCCCTGCCCAGGGATTGCCGACCCCGGCCGGAGAGCGCGGTGCGCTTCTTGTCCATTTGCGCGTGATGCTGCCCGAAACACCTGATCGGGCGTTGATTGACCTGATGCGCTCCAATCGACGATCATGGTTCTTCTGACATTCCGCTTGCAAGGGATATCCGCGATGTCCGGGGATACGCGGTGACGGCAACTTGCAGCAGATGGCGCTGTATGCCATAGCCTGCGCGACAATCTGTAGGGAGACTGCAATGGCTGACACTTCCGGCCTTATGAAAGGCAAACGCGGCCTCATAATGGGCGTGGCGAACAACCGTTCGATTGCCTGGGGCATCGCAAAAGCCTGCGCCGACGCGGGGGCCGAACTGGCCCTGACCTATCAGGGCGACGCCCTGAGGAAGCGCGTCGAGCCGCTGGCCTCGGAGCTCGGCGCGATCGTTGCCGGACATTGCGACGTCACCGACCTCGACAGCATCGATGCCGTGTTCGCCGAACTGCAGGACAAGTGGGGCAAGCTCGATTTCGTTGTTCACGCCATCGCTTTCTCCGACAAGGACGAACTCACGGGCCGTTACGTCGAGACGTCGCGGGAAAATTTCAACCGGACCATGGACATCTCGGTCTATTCGCTGACCGCTGTGGCCAAGCGAGCCGAGCCGCTGATGAGCGACGGCGGTTCGATTCTGACGCTGACCTATTACGGCGCGGAAAAGGTCATGCCGCACTACAATGTGATGGGCGTTGCCAAGGCTGCGCTGGAAGCCAGCGTCCGGTATCTTGCGGTGGACCTGGGGGCCTCGAACATCCGCGTCAACGCGATTTCAGCTGGGCCGATCAAGACATTGGCGGCTTCCGGAATCGGCGATTTCCGCTACATCCTGAAATGGAACGAGTACAACTCTCCGCTGAAGCGGACGGTCACAATCGACGAGGTCGGCGATTCGGCGCTCTACATGGTCTCCGATCTCTCGCGCGGGGTGACCGGCGAAATCCTGCACGTCGATTCGGGCTATCATACAGTCGGCATGAAAGCCGTTGATGCCCCTGACATCAGCGTGGTTTAACCCGATCCGGGTGCACTGTTCCGGCTGAACCTGACTGAAGCCTTGCGGGTCGATTTGGGAACGGCGCTTTCATCGGTGGACGGCATCCGTCTCACGCCCCGCCGCCTTGCGCAGTTTCAAGCACCGACGAAGGACCACCATGCTGCTCTATGTGATCCGACACGGCCAGACCGACTACAATCGTGAACTGCGGTTGCAAGGCGCCCGCGACATCCCGCTCAACGACACGGGACGCGGACAGGCCCGACAGAACGGACGTACCCTCGCCTCGACAGCGCTCGAATGGCCTCTCGACAGGTTCGACTGGGTTTCAAGCCCGCTTGCCCGTACCCGGGAGACAATGGAACTGGTCAGGGAAAATGCCGGGCTGGATCCACGGGATTATCGAACGGACGCGCTTTTGACAGAGCTGTCATTCGGAGACTGGGAAGGCCAAACCCTTGAGGAGGTCGGCCAGCATTCCGGGCAACTTATCAAGGCCCGTGAACAGGACAAGTGGCGCTTCCGACCACCCGGTGCGAAGGCGGAAAGCTACGCCATGCTCGCCGAGCGGACAGACCGGTTCCTCTCCAAGGTCACGCAGCCGACCATATGTGTGGCCCATGGCGGCGTGATCCGCACGCTGTTCAACCGGATCGGCAAGGTCGCCGATGACGACGCGGCGCTGCTCGACATCCCGCAGGATCGGATCCTCAGGATCGCAGACAGTGAAATCGGCTGGATCTGAAAACCAATTTGTCAGGGATTATCAAGGCTTGACGGCTGGACATGCCCGCAGCGAGGCGCAATAAAAGGTCATCGACACAACCAGGAGATGATCATGTTCCGAAAATATCTGGCCTCAGCACTTATCCTCGGAATGGGAATCGCTAGCGCGGCCAGTGCGGAGTTTACGGTCCCGGCCAACAAGTCCTCGGTTGTCTACGATTTTGCGGTTTGGTTTCCCCAAGACTGTTCTTATCCCGGCAAACCCACCTACAAGGTTCGGGCAGCGCCAAAGCATGGTCGTCTGGACTTTGCCTTTGGGAACACGACAGCCCCGAACCTGCCAGCAAGATGCAAGGGAAAAGTGAAGGGGTTGCAGGTCATCTACACACCCAACCGCGGCTATCGCGGACCCGACAGCTTTGTCCTGTCGGTGCGTCAGATAAGGTATCTGAATGACAGTGGCGCTCCGAGCAGAACCGTCCGTCCAAAATTCGCGGTTAAGTAACCGTCGCTGCGCGCCCTCCCCGCGCAATCCTGGCGACGCGCGGGGGTGCATGAAACCGGAGATCAGTTGATCAATTCCAGATCGTTGATCATCCGTTTGCCATCGACTTCGGTGTAGAACACCAGCACCTTCACGCCGGATTCCAACCCTTCGAAGTTGAACTCGGACGGGGCCTGATAGACCTTGCCGTCATCGAGGCTGATGGTCAGCTGCGCGGTCGATACGTCGGTGATGGTTGCTTCGACATCTGCACTCTGCGCCCAAGAGGCGAACGGTGCGAGCATGGCTGATACGCCCAACAAGGCGGATATGGCAAAACGCATTTCGAAAGTCCCTGCTCAAATTGTTGGTGCGCCTCTTCAAGGCGCTGAATGTGGCAAATTCACGTCGCCATGTGATCGCGAATCCAGTTCGCTGTCAACGAAACGGCGCCGACGAAGACGCAGTGTGAACAAAAAGACTTCCCCCAAGCCCCCCGTTTCATTTAGAAGTCACGCCGAACCCACAAAGGCGGGCAGCGCAGCCCGCGCGCTCGTATGATTGGACCTTGATGTCGCACAACACTTTCGGCCATCTCTTCCGCGTTACCACCTGGGGCGAAAGCCACGGGCCGGCGTTGGGCTGCGTGGTCGACGGGTGCCCGCCGGGCCTGCGCTTTACCGAATCGCAATTGCAGCACTGGATGGACAAGCGAAAGCCCGGTCAGTCGCGCTTCGTCACCCAGCGCCGCGAGGCCGACGAGGTCAGGGTCATGTCCGGCGTCATGCGCGAGGACGACGACACTCTGGTGACGACGGGGACGCCAGTCTCGCTCATGATCGAGAACACGGACCAACGTTCGAAAGATTATTCCGAGATCGCCAAGCGCTACAGGCCAGGGCACGCGGACTACACGTACGATGTGAAATACGGCATTCGCGATTATCGCGGTGGAGGCCGGTCCTCGGCGCGGGAAACCGCTGCGCGCGTGGCCGCGGGCGGTCTTGCGCGCCTGGTTGTTCCGAACGTCGTGGTCCGTGCCGCTCTCGTCCAGATCGGCGAACACCGGATCAACCGTGACAACTGGGACTGGGCCGAGGTCGACAACAATCCGTTCTTCTGTCCTGACCCTGCCATGGTGCCGGTGTGGGAAGACTATCTCGACACGATACGCAAGGCAGGCTCCTCCGTCGGCGCGGTGATCGAGGTGGTGGCGGAGAATGTGCCCGCCGGGCTTGGCGCGCCGATCTACGCCAGGCTGGACCAGGACATCGCTGCGAACCTGATGTCGATCAACGCGGTCAAGGGCGTTGAAATCGGGAACGGGTTCGAGGCGGCGCGGATTTCGGGCGAGGAGAATGCAGACGAAATGCGGATCGGGGACGACGGCAAGCCGCAGTTCCTGTCCAACAATTCCGGCGGCATTCTGGGCGGGATTTCCACCGGTCAGCCCGTGGTCGCCCGGTTTGCCGTGAAGCCCACTTCCTCCATCCTGACCGAACGCCGCTCGATCGATGCCGACGGCAACGAAGTGGATGTGCGGACCAAGGGCCGGCACGATCCCTGCGTCGGCATTCGCGCCGTGCCCATCGGCGAGGCCATGGTGGCCTGCGCCATCGCCGACCATTACCTGAGAGACCGCGGCCAGACCGGCCGCCTCGATTGAGAGCAGACAGATGTCTTATGACCAAGCCCGCGTCGTCGACGCCATCCGTGCCATGGAAGCCGGCGAAATCGTTGTTGTGACCGATGACGACGGACGGGAAAACGAGGGTGACCTCATCGTCGCGGCGGTTCATTGCACGCCCGAGAAGATGGCCTTCATCGTGCGCCACACCTCCGGGATCGTCTGCACGCCGATGCCCAGGGAGGAAGCCAAACGGCTGAACCTTTCGGCGATGGTTGCCGACAATGATTCGGCACACACAACAGCCTTCACCGTCTCGGTCGATTACAAGCACGGCACCACCACCGGCATTTCCGCCGATGATAGGACGCTGACCGCGCGCAACCTCGCCAACCCCAATGCGGGCGCGGATGACTTCACACGCCCGGGGCACATATTCCCGCTGGTGGCGCGCGAAGGCGGAGTTCTCATGCGGTCAGGCCACACGGAAGCCGCGGTTGACCTGTGCAAGCTCGCCGGACTGCCGCCGGTTGCCGTCATCTGTGAACTCGTCAACGACGACGGCACGGTGACACGCGGCGAACAGGTCGACGCCTTCTCCGTCAAGCACGGCCTCAAGCAGGTCTCGGTCGCGGATCTGATTGCCTATCGCCAGCGCAAGGAAACACTGATCGAGCATGTCGACAGCTTTGACGTGGAAACCGTCGCCGGTACCGCGAAGGCCTATTCCTACAAGCTGCCCTGGGACCCGATGCATCACCTTGCCGTGGTGTTCGGCGACATTCGCGACGGCGTCGACGTTCCCGTCAGGCTGCACTTGGAATCGGTGGTCGAGGACGTGTTTGCGAAAGACGAGCCCATGACGGCGATCCTGAAGCGGATGGCGGCGGATGGCCGGGGTGTCGTTGTCTATCTTCGCGAGGGATCGGTCGGCGTGGGCAAGCAGGCGTCACGCCGCCAGACCATCATCGAAGGCGAAGAACACGCGGAAGCCAAGGCGCGCGAGGAAGAGTGGCTGGAAATCGGGTTGGGCGCGCAGATCCTCAAGGATTTGGGCGTCTCCTCGATCAAGCTCTATTCATCCCGTGAACGGCATTATGTGGGCCTCGAAGGCTTCGGAATCCGGATCTCTTCGACCGAAATCATCTAGCCTGACGGTAGCGCTCTACGGCCTCGCCGAAGGCCTTGAAAAGGACCTGATTGACCGGGTTCCTTTGAGGGTCGTACTCGGCGTGCCATTGCACCCCGAGCGCAAAGCCGGGCGCCTCCTTGAACCTGATGGCTTCGATCGTGCCGTCTTCGGCAACGCCTTCGCAGATGATCCGGTCTCCCAGATCAAGCACACCCTGCCCGTGCAGCGAGTTCACGCGGATCACCTCACGGCCATAGAGCCGGGCGAAGACCCCGTCAGGCACTAGCGTGACATCATGGCGGTCGGCGAAGACCACTTCGGGATCGGGGTGAATCTCACCGCTTTCCAGACGCGGCATCCGGTGGTTCATGCGGCCCGGCAGTTCGCGGATCTCTGGATGCAGTGAGCCGCCACCGGCGACATTCATCTCCTGAAAGCCCCGGCAGATTCCGAAAAGCGGCACGCCCTTCTCGACACAGGCTTCGATGAGCGGAAGTGCGACCGCATCACGGTTCTCATCATAGGGCTCATGCCGCGGATCGGGCTGGGCGCCAAAATTGCCGGGATGCACATTGGCCCGTGCACCGGTCAGCAAAATGCCGTCGACGACAGCCAAAAGGTCAGCGATGTCGGTGATCTTGGGGTTGCCTGCAAAGATCAGCGGGAGAGTACCGGTAACGTCCGCCAGTGCCTCCAGGTTGTTTTGTCCGGCCATCTGGACCGTAAACCTGTCTTCCACGCGAAATGTGTTGCCAACGACGCCGATGACGGGCTTGACCATGTGTGTTCGCCTCGGATAAGTCCGGCGCGCAGGATCGCGCGGCCTTCGTAAGAGGGTTTTTCACACTGGCCCGCAATCAACAACTGCTTCAAGCCAAAATTTCTCGGCCCGACCCGCGTTTTTCTGCCGCAACCGCTTTTCCCCGCGGGCTGAGAACGCTCAGGTGGCCAACCATCCTTCTGCGTAGACCACATCGGTCACTCCGGCAAACCGGGCGACACGTGAGAGTTCCGCATCGAGCCGCGCCATGCGGCCGGATGAAGCGCGCACCTTCGGCTCAAACCACAGCCGCGCGACGTTGAGCGTGGAAGTCTTGCGGTCGGCCTTCATGTCGATGCGGCCGATCAAGCGGTCACCTTCGAGAAGCGGAAAGACATAGTAGCCGTATTCGCGCCGTTCCTCGGGCACGAAGACCTCTATGCGATAGCGGAAGCCGAAGAGGCGCTCGGCCCTGTTCCTGTCGCGCAGGGCCGGATCGAATGGGCTGAGAACCCTGACCCTTCCGGGCGGCTCCGGCCAATCCCCCGGGTCCGGCGACAGTCCCTTGAACGCGTAGCCGGAACGCGACCTGGCGTCACCGACGCATTCGATCTCAACCTCGTCGAGCAGATCGCGATTGGCCGCAACCCAGGCCTTTGCTTCATCGGGTGAAATCAGATCCCAGAAGGCCGCAATCTCCCCATGCGTGGCAAAACCGAGCCGTTCGAGCGCGCTGCGACAGGCCCAGTCGATGAACTCCGCCTCCGAAACCTCGGCCAGACGATGCTCGTCACGAATGACGCGCTCGCTCAAATCATAGATCTTCTGAAAGTTCTGCCGGCCGCTGATGGCCAGGGCACCGGTGTGCCAGAAGAATTCGAGCGCCTTCTTCGACGGATGCCACTGCCACCAGCCGCCGGACTTGTGATCAGCCTGCTTGATGTCGCGGGCCAGCACCGCGCCATTCTCGACAATATGGTCGAAGGTCTCCCCGAACGCCTTGTCGAAATCCGCACCCTGCCAGCGCGTCCAGCGGGCACGCATCGGCTCCTCGCAGCGCCGGAACCGGTGTTTCCAATAGGGGTAGAACTCGGTCGGAATGATCGAGGCGTCGTGCGTCCAGTGCTCGAACAGCTTCCTGTCCTCTTCCAGCAATTGCCGCAGGTGCTCTTTCCGGAAGGTCTGGTTGCGCGAAAACAGGATCTGGTTGTGGGCGCGCTCGACCGTCGAGATGCTGTCGACCTGCACAAAGCCGATCGCGTGTATCAGCCGAAGAAGATCGGTCTTGGACATCGCTTGCGCTGGCGAGGCCGACAGACCCTGTCTGGCAAGGAAAATTCGCCGGGCCGCAATGTTGGAAAGCCGAATCGTCATTCCACCAGCCTAAGCATGTTCGCTCTTTGTTCAAGCGCCGAGCAAACCGTTCGCAGTTCCAACGCGATCGGACGGCGCATTTGATGAACCAATTTTTCGGCGGATCGCCGCAACCTCAGACAGAAGTGGCGGCAGCACTGGCATCGCGTGCCTTTCAACGCTAGATATGCCCCATGACAACATTCTTCTATTCCAATCCGATCTGCCTCGAACACGTAGTTCCTGCCGGGCATCCCGAACGGCCCGACAGGCTTCGCGCACTCGAAGCGGTGTTCGAGCATGAGCATTTCAATACGCTGGTCCGTCATGAAGCGCCGATCGCCGCGGCCGAGACGGTGCTGCTTGCCCATCCCGAAAGCTATCTTGAGCGCATCCGCGCGACCATTCCGGAAAGCGGGATGGCGCGGATCGACGACGACACCGTTGCAGGCCCCCATGCGATGGATGCAGCGCTGAGCTCGGTTGGCGGCGCGTTGAAGGCGGTCGACGCCGTTTTCGCAGGCGAGGCCGACAACGCCTTCGTGGCCACGCGCCCTCCCGGGCACCATGCAGAGAAAAACAAGTCGATGGGGTTCTGCCTCTTCAACCAGGCAGCCATTGCCGCGCGGCATGCGCAGAAGGTCCACGGGGCCGAACGCGTCGCGATCATCGACTGGGACGTGCACCACGGAAACGGCACCCAGGACATCTTCTATGACGATGCGAGCGTCGTATATCTCTCCACCCACCAGATGCCGCTCTACCCCGGTACAGGTGCGCTGAACGAAACCGGCAAGGGCAACATCTTCAACGCGCCGCTTTCAACCAACGACGGCAGCGAGCATTTTCGCGAGGCCTTCAGGAGCCGGATCCTGCCGGCGCTCGAGGACGCCCGGGCGGATCTCATCATCATTTCGGCAGGTTTTGACGCGCACCACCGCGATCCGCTGGCCGAGATCAACCTGACCGCCGATGATTTCGACTGGGCCACGGGCAAGGTGATGGAGATCGCCGGGCGGACGTCGGGCAACCGGGTCGTCAGCCTCTTGGAAGGCGGCTATGATCTCGTCGGGCTCGCCGAATCGGCTGCGGCCCACGTCATGCGTCTGCAAAGAGGTTGAGCCATGAGCCAGTCCAACGAGATATCCGCGATGAGTTTCGAGGCGGCGGTGGCCGAGCTGGAAGGCATCGTCGAACAGCTTGAACGCGGCGACGTTGCGCTCGACAAGTCCATCGAGATTTACGAGCGCGGCGAGGCACTTAAGGCGCATTGCGAGAAACTGCTTTCTGCCGCTGAAAAGAGGATCGAGAAGATCCGTCTTGACCGGCAGGGCCAACCGGCAGGCACGGAGCCGCTCGACACTGAATAATCCGTAGACAGGAGACTGGCATGAGTTTCTTTCCCGGTAATGACCCGCACCCGGGAGATGCCTTCTCCTGTGACGCAATCGAGCACCTGATCATTCCGTCATCGCGCGATATAGGCGGCTTTTCCGTCCGCCGGGCGCTTCCGACCGCGCGGCGCCGCATGGTCGGCCCCTTCATTTTCTTTGACAGGATGGGCCCCGCCATCCTCAGGGGCGGCGAAGCGATGGATGTGCGGCCGCACCCGCATATCGGGCTTTCAACGGTGACCTATCTCTTTGACGGCGCAATCCGCCACCGCGACAGCCTCGGCACCGAAATGGTGATCCGTCCGGGCGATGTGAACCTGATGACGGCGGGCCGCGGCATCGTCCATTCGGAACGCTCGCCCGAGGAACTGCGCGGAGGCGACATGGCGATGTCCGGATTGCAGACATGGCTGGCGCTTCCCGAAGCGATGGAGGAGATCGATCCGGCCTTCGAGCACACCGCCACGACCGCGCTTCCGGAAATCAGCCATGCCGGCGTTCACGCGCGGGTCGTGATGGGGCAATTCGGCGGCGCCCTGTCGCCGGTCAGACAGCATTCCGGCACGCTCTATGTCGATCTTCGGCTGGAAGGCTCGGTGTCCGCGCCCTTTGACGCCGAATGGGAGGAACGGGCGCTCTATCTGCTGGAAGGCGAGATCGAGATCGCCGGCGACCGTTTCGGCCCCGATCAGCTGCTGGTGCTGCGTCCCGGCGATGCGATCACCATCACGGCCGGTCCCGGAGGCGCCCGGATGATGCTTTTCGGCGGTGACAGCATGCCCGGCAAACGGCACATCTGGTGGAATTTCGTCTCCTCCTCAAAGGAACGGATCGAACAGGCCAAGGCCGAATGGCGATCAGGCCGTTTCGACATCGTACCCGGGGACGCCGAAGAGTTTATTCCCCTGCCGGAGTGAAGTCTCCAGCACTTCAACAAGTGACCGGCTGCACACAATCGCTGTTGTGGAACATGCAACCCTTGGTTATGCTGCACCAGCAAGCTTCAACATTTGATCGGACCAGACATGAAAAAAATCATTATCTGCGCAGCATTTTCGCTCGCGCTGGTCGCGCCGGCGGCTGCCGGAAATGCCACATTGAAGAAAGACGGCAAGAGCTATTCGCTCGCCTGCAACAATTCCGGCTGCTTTCTGAGCGAGAAGATATCGTTCCTGAAGTCCGGCCCGAAGAAGCGTCTGGGACCTGGCGGCGCCGACAACTTCAAGACATGGAAAGCCAAGCTGAAAAGCCAGGGTTACAGCTGATCCCTGACCGGGGCACACGAAAGGCTCCCGGGTTGACCGGTTAAGACGGGGACAGACGCGAGTTTGTCCCCGCATCACATTGACGTCGCATTCTTATCCCCTACGTTGGGACGATCCGCTGTTCAGCACAGTTGGGAGAATGCGACGTTTAACCGGGTTTACACAAAATCGGTTCCGGTCTACGGCGTGATCGACAGTGAGGCCTGACTTGACCAACCCGCCCGAAACGCCGCTTCTGGACAAAGTCCACTACCCTTCCGATCTCAGACAGATCGACGACAAGCAGCTTCCACAGCTTGCCGAGGAACTGCGCGCCGAAATGATCGACGCGGTCTCCCGGACCGGGGGCCATCTTGGCGCCGGCCTTGGCGTGGTCGAGCTGACCATCGCCATTCACAAGGTTTTCGATACGCCGCATGACCGGCTGATCTTCGACGTGGGCCACCAGTGCTACCCGCACAAGATCCTGACCGGCCGGCGCGAGCGGATCCGCACACTGAGGCAGGAGAACGGGCTTTCCGGCTTCACCAAGCGCGACGAAAGCGAGTACGACCCGTTCGGGGCGGCACACTCCTCAACCTCGATTTCCGCCGGCCTCGGCATGGCGGTTGCGAGCAAGGTCACGGACCGGCCCCGGCACGTGGTCTCGGTGATCGGCGACGGTGCGATGTCGGCCGGAATGGCCTACGAAGCGCTTAACAACGCCGGCGCACTCGACGCCCGCCTGATCGTCATCCTCAACGACAACGACATGTCGATCGCCCAGCCGACCGGAGCGATGAGCGCCTATCTGGCGCGCATGGCATCAGGCCGGACCTATATGGGTATCCGTGAGGCGGGCAAG
The DNA here is from genome assembly GCA_965233445.1 of Hoeflea sp. GTDB lineage: Bacteria > Pseudomonadota > Alphaproteobacteria > Rhizobiales > Rhizobiaceae > Hoeflea. The sequence continues at coordinate 1,741,691 of OZ247491.1, read as the reverse complement.
AAACTGACCGCCTATCTCGGCAAGAACATCGACCGCGCGATCACCCGCGCCGTCGAGCATGCGCGCGGCTACATGACCGGCGGCACCATGTTCGAGGAACTCGGCTTCTATCACATCGGCCCGATCGACGGGCACAATCTCGAACACCTTCTGCCGGTGCTCCGGAACGTCCGCGAGAATGGTGACGGCCCGGTTTTGATCCACGTCGTCACCCAGAAAGGCAAGGGCTACGCGCCCGCCGAAGCCGCAGCCGACAAGTATCACGGCGTCTCCAAGTTCGACGTCATCACCGGCACCCAGGCGAAGGCCAAGCCGAACGCGCCGAGCTACACGTCGGTCTTCGGAGAGACGCTTGCCCAGGAGGGCGGCCACGACGACAGGATCGTCGCCGTGACCGCGGCGATGCCTTCAGGCACCGGCGTGGACAAGTTCGCCAAGGTGTTTCCCGAGCGGACCTTCGATGTCGGCATCGCCGAGCAGCACGCAGTCACCTTTTCCGCCGGCATGGCAACGGAGGGGCTCAAGCCTTTCTGCGCGATCTATTCCACCTTCCTGCAGCGCGGCTACGACCAGGTTGTCCACGATGTGGCGATCCAGAAACTGCCGGTCCGCTTTCCCATCGACCGCGCGGGCTTCGTGGGCGCCGATGGCGCCACCCATGCAGGCTCCTTCGACACCGCCTACCTTTCCTGCCTCCCCGGTTTCGTGGTGATGGCGGCGGCAGACGAGGCCGAACTCAAGCACATGGTGCGTACCGCAGCCGCCTATGACGAGGGCCCCATTTCCTTCCGCTATCCGCGTGGCGAAGGCGTCGGCGTCGAGATGCCGGCACGTGGCGAAATCCTGGAGATCGGCAAGGGCCGGATCATGCGCGAAGGCACGAAGGTCGCGCTGCTGTCCTTCGGCACGCGGCTCGCCGAATGCCTTGTGGCAGCCGAAGACCTGGATGCGGCAGGCCTGTCCACCACGGTCGCCGATGCACGCTTCGCCAAGCCGCTCGACACCGACCTGATCCGGCAACTCGCACGCAACCACGAAGTGCTGATCACGATCGAGGAAGGTTCGGTCGGAGGGTTCGGTAGCCACGTCATGCAGTTTCTCGCACTTGAAGGCCTGCTCGACGGTGGCCTCAAGGTGCGGCCCATGGTGATGCCGGACATCTTCATGGACCATGCCGCGCCCGAGGTGATGTATGCGCGCGCCGGGCTCGACCGGAAGGGCATCGTCGACACGGTCTTCCGTGCACTTGGCACCGAAAATACCATCAGCTCTCCGGTTACACTCTTGAAACCATAAGGTTTTGCGATTCCGTAACCACGTCCCTTGGGCGTTCCGAAAGGTCCGCCGTGTTATCCCCATTCAAGCAAAGGGGATCATGAGGGGACATGAAAACGGCACGCACACAGCCACGAGCGCTGAAGATCGCGATCGCATCGGCCGTCCTGCTTGCCGGCAGTCTGGGCCTGACACGGGCTGTCGCCGCCTTCGGGGACAAGCCCGATTATGACCGGCGCATCGAGGAAGCAGCCATCCGGATGTTGCAGCCGAAGCTCGGAGAGATCCGCGGCCCGCTCGACCTCGTCGCGCACAACCATCTTTATCCGCCGCTGAGCCGGCGAATGCCCGAGCCGCACGCCGCTGCAAACCGCAGCGATCCGGTGCGCTCCGGCGACAGCGGAAGCATCCTGCACTACTGAAATCGCTTTATTGCGCGCAACAAAGCGCTTGCCCCTGCCCCCCATCCGCGTCAAGAGGGCGGCATGGCACGCACCAACATCGAAACATCCGGGCACAGGACGGCAGCAGACGGGCCCGAAAGGGACCGCCTCGACCAGATCCTGGTGCGGCTTGGCCACTACGACAGCCGCTCGCGTGCCCGCGATGCAATTGCGCGCGGAGCCGTCCGCGTTGACGGCAAGGCCGTCACCAAGCCCGGAGCCGCGGTCAGCGCGTCCGCTGTCATCGAAATTTCAGACCCTGCGAAGACCTACGTGTCCCGGGCGGCGCTGAAGCTCGTGGCCGGGCTGGAGGCCTTCGGTTTCGACCCCTCGGGTCTGAACTGCCTCGATATCGGCGCCTCGACCGGCGGTTTCATCCAGGTGCTGCTCGAACGCGGTGCTGCGCATGTCACCGCCATCGACGTGGGCCACGGTCAGCTGCATCCCGATCTCGGCGCAGACCTGCGGGTTGCCAATCTCGAAGGTCTCAATGCACGCGATCTTTCGGCTAAGCATCTCGATGGCCGCAGGATCGGAGCCGTGGTGTCCGATGTCAGTTTCATATCGCTCAGGCTCGCACTGCCCCCGGCACTGGCGCTGGCGGCCCCGGGGGCCTTCGCGGTGCTTCTGGTCAAGCCGCAGTTCGAAGCCGGCCGCGCGGCCATCGGCAAGGGCGGGCTTCTGAAGGATCCATCACTCGGACCGGAAATCGCGCGCGAGCTTGCCGCGTGGCTCGACTCACTCGAGGGCTGGCGCGCGACCGGCCCGATTGCTTCGCCGATTGCCGGCGGAGACGGCAACCAGGAATTCCTCATCGGAGGCCTCAAATCATGAGCGCTGAGAAACTCGAAATCACCCGTCTTGGCGGCCAGGGCGACGGCATCGCGGAGACACCGAGGGGACAGGTTTTCGTGCCCTTCACCCTGCCCGGCGACATCGTCAATGCCGCGGTCGAGAAAGACCGGGGAACTTTGATGGCCTTGCTCGAGCCGTCGGCAGACCGCACCGAGCCGCCCTGCCCGCATTTCGGCCCCGATGCAGAAGCCGGCGCCTGTGGCGGCTGCGCGGTCCAGCACATGTCCGCTGACGCCTATCGCGACTGGAAGCGCGGACTGGTGGTTTCGGCCCTTGAGGGCCGCGGCATCAGGATGGACATTGCGCCACTGGTGACGACCGAACCGCACAACAGGCGCCGGGTGGTGTTTGCCGCGCGGCGAACCGATGCGGGCCTCGCGCTCGGGTTCAACAAGGCCCAGAGCCACGAGATCGTGCCGGTCAGGACCTGCGTGGTCGCCACCAGCCGCATCAACGCGGCCCTGCCTGCGATTCAGAGGATCGCAACATCGGTTGCGGTGAGCCGCGAGGCCTTCAGGCTCACGGTGCTCGACACCCATTCGGGGTTCGATCTTGCCGTCGACGCGCCGTTCCGGCTGAGCGAAACCGACCGGCTGCAGATCATCGCCATCATGCGCAAGGAAGCGGGCATGGCCCGGCTTGCCTTCAACGGCGAGATCCTGATCGAGAAGCAGCCGCCCCAGCTCGATTTCGGCACGGTGACGGTCAACCCGCCGCCGGGCGGGTTCGTGCAGGCGAGCGACGCCGCCGAGGCCATCATGGGCGAACTCGTCACCGGCCACCTCAAGAAGGCCAAGCGCGTGGTGGATCTGTTTTCCGGCTCTGGCACCTTCACGCTTCGGCTTGCCGAAAAAAGCCACGTGCATGCGGTGGAAAGCGACCAGCCGTCGCTCGATGCGCTCGACCGCGCAGCGCGCCACGCGCAGGGCATCAAGCCGGTGAGCATCGAGCGGCGCGACCTGTTCCGCCGTCCGGTGATGTTCTCCGAGCTCAAGACCTATCAGGGCCTCTGTTTCGACCCGCCGCGCGCAGGCGCCGAGGCCCAGGCCAGGGAAATCGCCAAATCCGTGATCCCGCGCGTTGCTGCCGTCTCCTGCAACCCGGTGACGCTGGCGCGCGACCTCGAAATCCTGATTGCGGGCGGCTACCGGCTCTCTTCGGTCACGCCCATCGACCAGTTCCTGTGGTCTGCCCATGTGGAAGTGGTTGCGCTGCTGGAGCGGCCGAGAAGGTAGCAGGCCGGGACCGGCCATCCAGCCACCCATTCTTCGTCATCCTCGCCCTTGAGGCGAGGATCCACACCCCGATGCCAATACCGTCGCGGTGTTCGGAAAGATCACGGAATGGATCCTCGGCTCGGGGGCCGAGGATGACGAAACGTGAGAAGGAATGTCTTCCAAACGGACAAGGCGGCCCACCCCTGTGCGCCGCCTTGGTCTGATTCAGGCCGGTGGCCGGTCTTGCCGCCGAAGGCCCCGCGTTAGTCGCCGGCCTTGAGCATCTCGAATCGCAGGCCCTTGGCGGTGCGGTTCGGAAAGCCTTGCCAGTGCGTATGCTCGGGCTTGTTCGAACCGTCCTCGGCCTTGGCCCAGACGCCGTCATTGGCGTTGGGGACGAGATCTAGGTAGCCGGCCATGGCCTCGTCGCCCTTGAGGTGTTGGCCAAGCCAGGCAGTGACGAAATGCTGCGAGATGTTGTTCATCCGCACCGAATCCCAGACGGCATCATTGTAGTGCTCGGCCAGATTGAAGCCCAAGCCCTCGTCCATCCTGTCGGCGTCGGCGGGCGCAGGCATCGGTGCGCCGGCATTGTGGTTCGCGTTGTCAAAGGTCAGCAGCGAACGGTCGACGCTCGATGCGCCCTCCCAGATGGCGCGCACGCCGTTCTCGTAACCCGAAACGTCATCGACAGAACCCGCGATGAAGAGGGCCGGAATCTCGACGCCCTTGAGCGTTTCGGCATCCCAGAAGCCGCGCTCCATGCCCCAGGGGCCAAAGGCGACAATGGTCTTGATGCGCGGATCGGGCAGATCGTCGTGGCTGTCGCTGCCGCTCAGATGCACCCCGAGGGTTCCGTGCGGTGCCCCCCAGCTCAGGTCGACCGCGGCCCGGGTCACGCCGCCGCCGGCGGTGATCACGGCGCCGTAGCCGCCCATGGAGTAGCCGATGACTGCGGCATTGTCCGCATCGGCAAGGCCATTGAGGAAGTTGCCATCCTCGGACGACAGACGGGCAATTTCATCAAGCACGAACAGCTGGTCGAGGGAGCGGTTCACCAGCGTCGAACCAAAGGCGGCACGGGTGCGGTAGGTGGAATCGGTGTGGTCGATCGAGGCCACCACATAGCCCTTTGACGCCAGGTTTTCGGCCAGGTGCGAGAGCAGGAAGCGGTTGCCGGGATATCCGTGCGAGACGATGACCAGCGGGAAAGCGCTGTCCGGATCGAGCGGCTCGGCATCCCGCATTGCCTGTCCGACAAGGGTGACCTCGGTCTTGCCGTCACGGAGAAAGGCCTTGAGTTCGCTCGAGCCTTCGGCCGCGGCGTCGGCCGGGTACCAGACCTCGACCGTGAGCGGCCGGTCATAACGCGGGAACTCTGCAGGCTTGTCGGCCGCCGGGTCGATGGCAAGGATGTCGATCTGGTCCGGGTTGACCATCTCGAGCGTCCTGACACCAATCTTGTAGTCGCCATAGGCTGCAAGTTCCGGCGCGTCATGGCGCTGGGTGTCGATGCGGTTCTCCGCCAGGACTGCGGTCCCGGATGCGGCGCCGGTTGCCAGTGCAACCGCGAAGATCGTCGAACGTAGATTGAGCATGGTGTCTCCCTTGATGGTGCTTTCTGCGGGGTGGCTGGCCACGTTTTGCCAGCGTCTTGTGACCGCGATGCGACGGTTGCCGGTGCGCGATGCCCGGTCTCTCACGTTTTTTCCCGTCGGCGCCCTACTTCTTGCGCGCCATGAAGGCCTGGAAGGCCGCGAGCGCCTCGGCGCTCTTGAGCTGCTTCGCGAACAGATCGGCCTCCTCGCGCATGCGCGCCATCACCTGTTCGGTGTCCGGCTTGATCAGTCGGCGGGCAAGCGCCAGCGCCTTGGGCGGCTTTTGCGCCAAACCCGTTGCGGTGGCAAGGACTGTGGGTTCAAGTTCCGCAGCCGGTACAGTCTTGAAGATCAGGCCGGCGCGTTCGGCTTCCTCGCCGGAGAACGGGATACCCGCAGCAAGAAGCGCAAAGGCGCGCTGATGGCCGATGGCAAGCGGGACGAGCAGGCTGGAGGCCGCTTCCGGGACCAGCGCCAGATCGACAAACGGGGTGTGAAAGCGCGACTCCGGTGTCGCGAAGGTCATGTCGCAGTGCAGATGGATGGTGGCGCCCACGCCGATGGCAAGGCCATCGACCCCGGAGACGACCGGCTTTTTCACACCCGCCAACGCGCCGAGGAAATCGAGCACCTCGGTTCCCTTTTCCGCGCCCATGGCCACCGCCATGAAGTCCTGCATGTCGTTGCCGGAGGAAAACGCACCTGGCGTGCCCAGCATCACGTGAACGCGGACCGTATCGTCGGCGTCACCATCGACCAGCGCCTTCGCCATGGCCGCGTACATGGCGCGGGTGATGGCGTTCTTCTTTTCCGGGCGGTTGAAGCGGATGATGTTGATTTCGCCGGCTTCGCCCGCGCGCTCGATGAGAATGTGGTCGCTCATGGTTGGTCCTTTTCGGAATTGTCACGCGCCAGCGGCAAGGCCGGGCTGATCAGGAGGCAAGTGCTGCCTTGGCGGCCTCAAGCGAATCTGCCCCGGTGATGATGCTTGCCAGAAGCCCTGCCGTATCAGGCGCCAGGTTGAGGGCAGCGAAGCGGGCAAGCGCTGCCCGGCCGCCGGCTTCGGGCGCTTCCATGTCGGCGAGCGCACCGCGGGCGATCATCGCAGCGGTTGCGGTCAGGCCGAACAGCCTGAGATAGGGCGTTGCCCCCGCAAGCGCGTCGGTCTGGCGGCCGTCTGCAATTGCCTTCTGAAGATAGCCGGTAGCGGTTTCCAGATCGGCGATGGCGCCATCGAGCCGTTCCGCCACTCCCTTGAGTTCCGGCGCATTCGAGGCGCGCGCGGCGTCCGCATCGGCCTTGAAGTCCGCGATCAGACGGGTCACCGTCTCGCCGCCCGACAACGGCAGCTTGCGCATGACCAGATCGATCGCCTGAATGCCGTTGGTGCCCTCGTAGATCGGGGCGATGCGGGCATCGCGCAGGAGCCGTGCGGCGCCGGTTTCCTCGATGAAGCCCATGCCGCCATGCACCTGGACGCCGAGGGAGGCCACTTCCATGCCGATGTCGGTGGAAAACGCCTTGGCGATCGGTGTGATCAGGCTTGCGCGCTCCAACCAGGCCTTCGCCTCGTCGCCCTCGTTGACGCGGGCCATGTCGAGCGCCTCGGCGCAGGAATAGCAGATCGCACGCGCGCCCTGGGTGAGCGCCTTCATGGTCATGAGCATGCGGGCAACGTCGGGATGATCGATGATCGGGCTCATGCCTTCGCCGGTGTGGCCCGGCGCGCGGCCCTGGGTGCGTTCCTTGGCATAGGCGAGCGCCTTCTGATAGGCGGTCTCGGCGATTGCCACGCCCTGCATGCCGACAGCCAGTCGAGCGTTGTTCATCATCGTGAACATGCAGGCCAGGCCCTTGTTCTCCTCGCCGATCAGCCAGCCGATGGCGCCCGGCTCATCGCCGAACTTGCCGTCGCCATAGATCATGGTGCAGGTGGGTGAGGCATGGATGCCGAGCTTGTGCTCGAGCCCGGAGCAGAACACGTCATTGCGCTCTCCCAGCGATCCGTCATCGCCCACGTGGAATTTCGGCACCAGGAACAGCGAGATGCCCCGGGTTCCCGCCGGCGCGTCGGGAAGACGCGCGAGCACCAGGTGAATGATGTTGTCGGTGAAATCGTGCTCGCCATAGGTGATGTAGATCTTCTGCCCGAAAATCCGGTAGGTACCGTCACCCACGGGCTCGGCGCGCGCCTTGAGCGCGTTCAGATCAGAGCCGGCTTGCGGTTCGGTGAGGTTCATCGTCCCCATCCAGTCGCCCGTCACCAGCTTTTCGAGATACTTCGCCTTGAGTTCGTCCGTGGCATGCTTCTCGATCGCCTCGACCGCGCCCATGGTCAGGGTCGGGCCGATCCCGAAGGCCAGCGCACCGGAATTCCACATCTCAAGCGCCGCGACCGACAAAAGCGTCGGCAGTCCCTGCCCGCCATACTCTTCCGGTCCTGTCAGGCCGTTCCAGCCGCCCTCGATCCAGTCGCGGTAAAGCTTCTTCCAGCCTTTCGGGGTCGTGACCTCGCCATCCTCGAGCGCCGCCCCTTCCCGGTCGCCGATCTCGTTGAGCGGCGCGATCTCATCACTGGCAAAGCGACCAGCCTCGGTCAGGATCGCGTCGACGAGATCCTCGCCGAGATCCCCGAACCGGCCCTCCTCAAGCGCCTTGCGCAAGCCTGCAACGGATTTGAGCGTATGGGAAATCTCGTCCACTGGCGCACGGTACATGTCGTCTCCTCCCTGCCTTCTCGATGACGGTGGCGGTAACACCAATCTGAACGTACGGCTAAGTGATTTTTACGTAAACGTCAATTTACGGATCAAGCCGTGTGCTCGATTGCCGCAAGGATGCGACGCCGTGCCGCTTCACGGCAAGGGCTTTCGGCAAGAGACCGGGAGACGAGCGTTACGGACAGATTGCCGTTCTGCAGCTGACCTTGCGACCTGAGAGAGGGACGAACGGCAATCTGGGAGCCTCAACATGGTACCTGCGCGATTGGCGCCAATGGCTTGCCAGCGGGGCGGCATCAGGGCCGGTAGATCATCCAGTCCCGGTTGGCGCCGGGCTGTGCGTTGCCGGAATAAAGGGTCGCTCGATTGCCGCCGTCGCGAACCGAAACAGCCAGCGCCTTCTCGGCGAAATCCATCAGCTGAGCGGCGTTGTCGGCAAGAGTGGACATGGCGACACCCACCGAAAGGGTCGCGTTGCCAAGGCTTCGCCCGTTCTTCGGGCTGATCAGCGGCTTGGAAGAGACACCCAGTCTCAGGGCATCGATGACCCGCATGATTTCGACTTCCTCGGAGGAATTGATCAGAAATGCAAAGCGATCGCGATCAAGGCGCGCCACGAATTCGCCGTTCCTGTTTGCCGCGTGCAGTAGCGATCCCACGTGCCTGATGAAGCGATCGTTCGAGCCGGTGTCGCTGCCTTCACCGGCCGAAACCAGCTGCTTGATGCTGTCGATTTCGGCGAGGCCGAGACCGCACATCATCGGCAGCTCCGCGTTGGCATAGATCCGGGAAATCGCCTTGTTGAAGGCCCGGCGGTTCGCGAGACCGGTCAACTGGTCGACGAATTTCATCTTCCCGAAAGTGTCGATGTCCGATCTGACCTCATCGAGTGAGGCCGCCTGCTGGCGGGCTTCCACGGCCATGGCCACGCTCTTGGAGGCCTGCTGTTCGGTCGCCTCGCTGAGTTGCCGGATCGAGTTGACCAGTTTGTCGCGGTCGATTTCGCCGTCCACGGATATGGAGCGCGAGGCCTGGTCGATGATCCTGCCATAGTCCGTCAGCGAACTCTTTTCCTCTTCGAGAAGCGTCATGAAGGTCGACATCTGCAACCGCATCCGGTCGCTGGTCTTGCTCAGAACCGTTTCCTCGTGGTGGTGCGGGAGGTACTTCCGGCCCAGTTCATCGAGAGCGCGTTGCGACTTGACGCGCCCGATTGCAATGAACTCCTTGGTCAATTCCGCATTCACGCCGGAATAAGCCTCGTAGACGAGCTCATAATTGCGCGGCAGGCCTTCAATCCCCATCTGCAGCATCGCCGTGGCAACACGAATGCCGACTGATTTTTCTGCCGCGATGTGTTGGTTCATTGCACTGTCTCTTTGAATTTCTGCCGTATCCTATCGGATATGGGGAAAAGGTTATCCCGGCTCTAAGTTCATCCTCTCAATTTGATGGATCTCGGTCATTTTTCTCACATTGCGCGGCAGATACAGGCGCGTTGCATCCGCCCGGGTCCGCTGCTAGAGGCTTGCGCCAGTTGTTGGGTGATGAAATGGCGCGCATACTTCAGGTTCAGGATCCCGAGACCATCCGCTTGGCCGTCGAGGCCCTGGGCCGGGGTGAGCCCGTCGCTATGCCCACGGAGACGGTCTACGGACTTGCCGCGGACGCGACGAACCCCGCTGCCATTACCGCGATATACGAAGCCAAGGGGCGTCCACGGTTCAACCCGCTGATTGCCCATGTCAGCGATTTGGAAATGGCCAGAATGCACGCGTTGCTTTCGCCGCTGGCCGAGCGCCTGGCTGAAACCTTCTGGCCCGGCCCCCTGACCCTTGTCCTCCCCCTGAAGACAGACGGCGGCATTCATGAACTGGCGACAGCCGGACTGGCCACCGTGGGCCTGCGGGTTCCGCAGGGCTATGCACGCTCCTTGATCCGCGCCTTCGGCCGGCCGCTCGCCGCACCGAGTGCAAACAGGTCAGGGCGCATCAGCCCGACCACCGCCAGCCATGTCGCCGAGGATCTCAAGGATCGTATCGACCTCGTTCTCGACGGCGGGCCATGCACGGTCGGGGTGGAATCGACGATCATCGCCGTTGACGGGGACACATTGACCCTGCTGCGTCCGGGTGGCGTCCCGGTCGAGGCGATCGAGGAAGCAGCCCATGTCAAAGTCCGGCGAAACGACAGCGCCGAAAGCGGTATCATCGCGCCTGGGATGATGCGTTCCCATTATGCGCCCGAGGCAAGGCTGCGGCTCAATGCCGTCGACGTGCGTCCCGGCGAAGCGCTGATCAGGTATGGCGGCAAGGTGCTCGAGGGGGAAGACCAGGCGTCATGGGCAAGGGATCTTTCCCCCACAGCGGATTTGCGGGAGGCCGCCTCCAACCTGTTTTCATTTCTCAAACAGGCCGACGGCAACAACCGGGCCGGAATTGCCGTGGCGCCGATTCCCAGTGAAGGACTTGGGGAAGCCATCAACGACCGGCTGAGCCGGGCCGCCGCACCGCGGGAGTGAGACCTCCGTCCGGTCACATCCGGACCGCAGCGGGCGATCCTTCCCGGCACAGACCGAACGTCAGATTTCCCCAAGAGCTCCGCACGCTTATCCGGTCAGGCGCGGTGCGTTAACGATCTTGAGGAAGAGACGGTTCATCGCTTCGCTGATGCCCTCGGTCGGGCTCACTTCAAAGAACAGTTCCGGCGAAGCGCAGGCTTCCATCTTCTTGGGGATCTCGTTCTGGAAAGGTTTGATCCAGCTGTTGTACCAGCCATTGGTGGGCAGCGGCAGATAGGTGGTGTAGAGGATCGCGATCTTGTAGCCCTTGTCCTTGAGCGTCTGGCAATGCCTGATATCGATCGGCTCCTGACAGCGCCCACCGGTGGTCCTCTTGGTGCAGCTTGTCGGCTTGTAGCTGTCGCCCACTCCGTCCGACACGAAGAACAGGATCTTCTCGGGATCGTTCGCCGTCATTCCGGAGCCGGCATCGCCCATCTTCTCGCCGACCTGGGTCAGAGCCCGGTCGAAATCGGTCTGCTGGTCGTTGTCGTAGCCCTGGTAGGGAATTGACATCAGATCGATCTTGGCGGCCTTGGCTTTCGCCGATTTCAGGTTTGTCGTAGGTGCAACGACCTCGAGAAGCTTCGTGTCCTCGGCTCTCTCGCCGAATGTGTAGACGCCCATGCGGTACTGGTTGCTGCTGATGCGGGAGTCCTGCGCGGTGTCCATCAGCGCTGCGGTGGCGGACGCAACAACGTTGATGCGGGTCGTCACATCGAGTCGCTTGGCGAGATTGTAATAGCTGTTCTTGTCTTCCTTGCCGTTCTGGACGATGTGGCAGGCGAAGGCGCACTGGTCGGGCGTGTTGGCCACCATCGTGCTGACATCGTCCGGAGTGGCGCCAACCCCCATGGAGGGCGTGTTGTCGAGCAGCAGATAGAAATCGCGATAGACTTCGGTCTGGTATTCGACCCTTGCCTGCCCGACCACGGAAATCGACTGCTTGCCCAGAACCTTGGAAAGCGTGGTCGGGACAGTGGCCTTGTAGTCGACGACCGAGAACAGGCGGCCGTTCTGCTTGACCACTTTTGCGGTAATCTCGTCGAGTTCATAACCGGTGTCGGTTTCGATCTGCGCCCGGAAAAATTTCAGAGCCTCGGTGGCGCCGAGCGGGACTTCGCCGTCGCCTTCTAGGGAATAGGCCTGCTCGACACCTGCCGAACTTTCGGCGATCGCGGCCAAAGCGGCGGAATCCGCCACACCCTGAATTTCCGTCTTGATTGAAAGTGCATTGGAATAATCGAGCGCCAGTCCTGCTGCACCGAAAACAGGCACGAGCATCAAGGCCGTGAAGATGGCGAAATTGCCCGATCTGTCTTTAAGAAATCTACGCACGTCAATATCCTCTTGAACTGACGCGAACTTTGCACAAAGGGATTAAATTGTTTTGAAACGGCAAGATCAAATTTGAAGGATTTGTGCCGAAAGCGCTGACTTTACAGTTGAACTCGCCGCGAAAGCGAGGCACCGGCAGTTGGAACGGTCGGCGTTCCGGCGCAACGATTGCTGCAGACGTCTCACCCGCCACTCGACTTCAAGGTCCGTCAAAGCTACATCCATGATCATGTCCGGACTCTTGAACGACCGCTCCCTGATCGAACGCTTCAGCGCCATCACCGGCCCTGGCAACGCCTTTACCGAAGCGTCCGACATCGCCCCCCATCTGATCGAGCCGCGCGGCCTCTACAAGGGAGAAAGCCCGCTGGTTCTCAGGCCCGGCAGCACGGAGGAAGTGGCAGCGATCCTCAAGCTTGCGAGCGAGACCGGAACAGCCGTGGTGCCGCAAGGCGGCAACACGGGGCTGGTCGGCGGGCAATCGCCGCGTCCGGGGGCCGGCGAGATCGTGCTTTCGCTCGCCCGCCTCAACAAGGTCCGCTCTCTCGACCCGGTCGGCCAGACCATGGTGGCAGAAGCCGGCGTGGTGCTCGCCGACGCCCAGTCGGCAGCGAACGACGCCGGATTGCTGTTTCCGCTTTCGCTCGGCTCTGAAGGCTCGTGCCAGATCGGCGGCAATCTGTCATCGAACGCAGGCGGTACGGCAGTGCTTGCCTATGGCAACATGCGGCAATTGTGCCTGGGCCTGGAGGTTGTGCTGCCGGATGGCGAGATCTGGAACGGTCTGCGCGCACTCAAGAAGGACAATACGGGATACGACCTGAGGGACCTGTTCATCGGCGCCGAGGGAACGCTCGGCATCATAACGGCCGCGGTCTTGAAGCTGTTTCCTTCCCCAAAGGGCCACGAAACGATCTATGCCGGTGTCGACAGCCCGAAGACGGCGCTGAAACTGTTCCGGCTGGCGCAGGATTATTGCGGTCCGTCCCTGACCGGGTTCGAACTGATGCCGCGCATCGGCATCGAATTCACCACGCGCCATATGGAAGGTGTGCGGGACCCGCTTGCCGAACCCCATCCCTGGTACGCGCTCATTGATATCAGTTCGGGCCAGTCGCAGGAGGCTGCGCGAGCGATGCTGGAGGGGCTTTTCGTTGCCGCAGACGAGCAGGGACTGATCCGGGATGCCGCTGCCGCCGAATCCGAGGCCCAGCGCCAGGCCTTCTGGCACATGCGGGAATCCATGTCCTGGGCTCAAAAGCCCGAGGGCGGTTCCATCAAGCATGACGTGTCCGTGCCAGTCGCGAAAGTGCCGGAGTTCCTCGAAACGGCGGACAAGGCCGTGCTCTCGGCGATGCCCGGGGCACGGATCGTGGCCTTCGGGCACATGGGCGATGGCAATATTCACTACAACATTTCCCAACCACTCGATGCCGACAAGGACAGGTTCCTGGCGCGCTGGAAGGAAATGAACGAGATCGTTCACGCCATTGTCCTGAAACTGAACGGGTCGATCTCCGCCGAGCACGGGATCGGACAGCTCAAGCGCGATGAACTTGCAGCCATCCGCTCGCCTGTCGAAATGGCACTGATGCGGCGGATCAAGTCCGCTTTCGACCCCGAGGGCATCATGAATCCGGGCAAGGTGGTTGCCCCCCGGTAACCTTTCCAAATCGAAAACGGGCCGGTTGTCTTTCGCTAACCATCGCCAAAACATAGCTTTTCTTAACCCAACTCCTTAAGCCGTCTGGAACGGCCCGCGGGTCATGGTGCGTCCTGTCAGAGGGCGAAAAGCCCCGAAAGCGAGGCCCGTAAAATACGGCTCTCAAGGGTTACAGAAGGCGAGAACCATGACCAACACAGTTTTGAAACCCGTCTGGGCCGGGTACGAACTCAGACTGGATCCACTGAATTTTCCGCAGCGCGTGTCCTATGCCGCCCGCGACGAACGGGACGAGGTTTCGGTCACGCTCGATGAGCGCGGCGCAGTGATGAAGAAGATGCTGTCCAGATCCGGTCTGCCGCTGTCGATCGCGCTGCCTGCACGTGCTTTCAACGGCGTTGCCGCCCGGGCGATCGATCACGGTGACGGCACCGTGACCGTGACGCTGGAACTGCATCATGCCGACCCGGCGCTGTGCGTGCCGCTGCTGGTGGCCCATGACCTTGAAGACATTGCTTCGGACTGGCGCATGTGGGCGGGCATTTACGGCCTTCCCATGCTGATGGTCGAAGCCGACGGCGTGGCGCGCCCGCTCGACGAGAATTCGATCCAGTACACGGCCCCCGCCCCAAGCCGCCGCCGCAGGCACAACCAGATTGCCGACCGTCGGCCGCGCTTCCTGGTTCGCCGCACCACCGGCACCCTGGGCATGCGGCTCAAGATCAAGGGTCGCGAAATCATCGCCCGGCGCTGAGAGCCGTTCACTTGAAACCCGAACTGGGCCCGCCCGTCGCAAGACCGGCGGGTCTTTTCGGATTTTCGGTCAGACCAGAAGAGCGGCGCAAAGGCCCAGAAACAGGATCAGGCCCACCCGGCTGTTGAGCTTGAACAGCGACAGGCACTGGTCTGCATCATCGATGTCGATCACTCGGATCTGCCATCCGAGCACTGCGACCGCCACGGCAAGGCCTGCATAGGCCGGCCAGGCGACTCCGGAAAGCCAGAAAGCAGCAAGGGCAAGACCGGCGAAGATCCCGTAAAAGACGACCAGCCAGCGTTTCGTGTTCTCGCCGAAAAGGCGCGCGGTCGAGCGGACACCCACCAGCGCATCGTCTTCCTTGTCCTGATGGGCGTAGATCGTGTCGTAGCCGATGGTCCAGCAGATCGCGGCGCCATAGAGCAGCACGGGGGCCAGCGCCAGCTCACCGAAAAGGGCTGCCCATCCCATCAGCGCACCCCAGGAGAACGCCAACCCCAGGAAGAACTGCGGCCAGTCGGTAAAGCGCTTTGCAAAGGGGTAGATGGCGACGACGCCGAGCGAGGCGATGCCGAGCAGGATCGCGAAGGCATTGAACTGGATCAGCACGACAAAGCCGAACAGGGCCTGGACGACCAGGAAAATTGCCGCCGCGCGGCGCGATATCCGGCCCGAAGGCAGCGGACGCGATCGCGTCCGGGCCACTTGCGCATCGATCTTGTAGTCGACCAGATCATTCCAGGTGCACCCCGCGCCCCGCATGGCAATAGAGCCGGCCATGAACAGAACCAGATGCCACACGGTGACCTGAGGCGACCAGACGCCGGTTGCGGATGCAAGATTGGCGGCGAGAGCTGCCGACCAGAAACAGGGCCACATCAGCAGTTGCCAGCCAATCGGCCGGTCCCAGCGCGCAAGCTGTGCATGCGGCCAGAGCGCACGCGGCAGCACCCGGTACACCCAGTTGTTGGAGGGCGCATCGGCAACACGGGCATTCCCGCCATCGGAAATATCGCCCTGTCCGGACTGATTGTGGGGTTCGGCCATGGCCGCGACTGTTGCCACCCGCGGCCAAACAGGTCAAGGCGTCAAATCGGCCCCGGGTGGCGGATGCATGGGAGGCTGCGCGTCAGGCAGGAACCTCGGAAAGGAAATCACGGCTGAAGGCCAGGATGATGTCGAAAAACATGCCGCCATCGTGATCGCCGACGCGCTCGGAAAGGGCTGCCTTGGACAAGGCGAACACATCGCTGTCAGCGGTCCGTTGCGGATCGAGTTTCTTGAAGCCCATGCTCCAGTCCGAAAACAGCCGCTCATCGGTGGTCTGCTCGTGCATCACCATGAAATAGCAATGGCGCGGATCTCCCTGAATCCGCGCAACAAGCTGGCGGACACGGTCCGGTTCACCCTCGAGGATCTGGATGAAGACGCCGTCCGCCCACATGAGCATGCCTGTGATGCCGTTTCGCTGGTTGTTTGTGCGCGAGGTCTGGAGAATGGTGTCGAGATCACTTTCCGACATTTCTCGCGAAGCACCGCTGACGTAGAGCAACTGGATCATGCTGGACCTTGTTCCCTTGGACGCATCCCCGCGACCGGACCTCTGTAACGCAAGGTTTGTACAGGGGCATCGTCAACTGCCGGTAAACATCCCGCGGTTCGGTTCGTGCAAAGTTTTCCGGGTGAGAACTGATCACGGCCGATCTTGGCTTGACCCCGGGCCGGGCTTTTCATAACCCCATGACACCTGAACGCAGCCGGGACAGCGTGCCCCGAGCCCGGGCCTTGGAGTGAGACAATGATGAATGTGCTGTTGATCGGATCGGGCGGCCGCGAGCACGCGCTGGCCTGGAAAATCGCCCAATCACCGATGCTCGGTTCTCTTTTCGCCGCTCCCGGCAACCCCGGGATCGCCGATCACGCAGACCTCGTGGCAATCGATCTGACGGATCATCAGGCGGTAACCGCCCTGTGCAGGGACAAGGCGATCGATCTGGTGGTGGTGGGACCGGAAGCGCCGCTCGTCGACGGGCTCGCGGATACGCTTGCCGCGGCCGGCATCAAGGTCTTCGGACCGTCTGCGAAAGCCGCCCAGCTCGAGGGTTCCAAGGGCTTCACCAAGGACCTGTGCGCCCGCCAGGACATTCCGACCGCCGCCTACGAGCGGTTCAACAATGCGCCCAAGGCCAAGGCCTATGTTCGCACCCAGGGCGTGCCCATCGTCATCAAGGCCGACGGGCTCGCCGCGGGCAAGGGCGTCACCGTTGCGATGACGCTGGAAGAGGCCTTCGATGCGATCGAGGACTGTTTCGAGGGCGCCTATGGCGAAGCGGGAGCGGAAGTGGTCGTCGAGGAATTCCTGACGGGCGAGGAGGCAAGCTTCTTCTGCCTGTGCGACGGGGAAACCGCCCTGCCCTTCGGGACCGCCCAGGATCACAAGCGCGTGGGCGACGGCGACACCGGCCCCAACACCGGCGGCATGGGCGCCTATTCGCCCGCGCCGGTGATGACCGAGGACCTGATCGCGCAGACGATGCGGGACATCATCGAACCCACCATGCGGGGCATGGCGGAGATGGGCGCGCCGTTTTCCGGCGTCCTCTACGCCGGCCTGATGATCGATGAGACGGGACCGAAACTGATCGAGTACAATGTGCGCTTCGGCGATCCCGAATGCCAGGTGCTGATGATGCGGCTCAAGGACGATATTCTCGTGCTGCTCTCAGCGGCAGCAAGCGGCGGCCTGAAGCATGTCTCGGCGCGCTGGTCCGACGAGACGGCGCTGACGGTTGTGATGGCGGCCGAGGGCTATCCCGGCACACCGAGGAAAGGCACGGTCATCGCCGGCGTGGACAAGGCCGAGGCAGACGGCGCCAAGGTGTTTCATGCCGGCACGGCGGTTAAAGACGGCGCGCTGGTCGCCACTGGCGGGCGGGTTCTCAATGTGACCGCGAGCGGCGAGGATGTGCAGACCGCCCAGGCGCGCGCCTATGCGGCGGTGGATCTGATCGACTGGCCAGGCGGGTTCTGCCGCCGTGACATAGGATGGCGGGCAGTCGCACGCGAACGCAATCTTGACTGACTGTTAACCGCTTCAAACAACCGGATCGTAACGCCCTGTTGCTAGGCTTCACTCACCAAAGGCCGGGTTTTCCGGCGCGAACGGGAGTACGAAGCCATGCTCAGATTGATTGCCGCAGCCTTGTTGTGTGCGGGCGCAAGCGCCGCCAGCGCGTCGTCGATCGAAGCCTTCAAGGAAACCTCCAGCACCCGCAGCAGCATCATGGAAATCGGCTGTCACGAGTGCGTACGCGCCGCCGAGGCGGCGGCCGCGGAGGCCGAAGTCCGGCTTGAACCGGGCGAGCAGATCGTCGAGGTTCGCGAGGTCGAAGGCGAACAGATGATCTACCGTACCGAAGGCTGGCTCGGCGGATCGCCGGTCACCATGGTCAGCAAGGCGAGCGAGGCCGATCTGATCGCGCTCGGGATCGTGACCCCCGAGACGGCGGAACCCGAGACCAACATCGCGGATGCGCCTGCAGTCGACGACGGTGTTGAGGATGAGAGCGTGGTCGAGACAGCGCAGACGCCTGCCGTCACCGAACCGGCGATGGACGCGCCAGAACTTGTTCGCACACCGCTCTTCGAGCCGGTGGTCGCCAACAGCAATCCGGGGATCGATGCCGCATCGACAACATCCGCGCTGACCGCAAAAGACAAGCCCTTCGACCCTTCGAGCTTCGAGCTCAGGCTGAACTGATCGGTCCCTGCCCCGCCGGGTCCGCAACCGGACCGCACGCGATGGCACCGAGCCGGCGCCCTCCTCCAGGGGTTGCCGGCTCCGGCCGTTTCCGGATCGCGCGATTCTAGCCGGAAATTCTCGAGAAGTCGGCGACCGCACCGGTGGTTTCCCGGATCATGGCCAGCAGCGCCAGACGGTTGGCGCGGACCTTCTCGTCATCGGCATTGACCAGCACATCTTCAAAAAATGAATCAACTGGTTCACGCAGTGCGGCAAGCACACTCATGGCCGATGAATAGTCTTCTTTCTCAATGGCTTGCGTGGCCATTCCGACAGATTGAGTCACCGCGTTAAAGAGTTTTCTCTCCGCATCGACCTCGAACAGGGTTTCATCGACCGCATCCGCAACAGCCGTTCCCTTCTTCTCCTCGGCCGCCAGGATGTTGGCCGCGCGCTTGGTGCCGGCCAGAAGGTTCCTGCCGTCCTCGGTGTCGAGAAAAGCGCCGAGCGCCTCGACGCGGCGGGTGATGTCGAGCAGGTCATCGGACCCTGGCGTGATCACTGCATCGATCAGATCGTGGCGTGCGCCCTGGTCGCGGAGATAGACCTTCAGGCGGTCGTGGAAGAAGGAGAGGAGGTCTTCTTCTTTGGCTGTCAACTCAGCTGCCCACTTCGGTGCCATACCGGCAATTTCTTGGCGACGACTAGTCTCCACTGCTCCCAAAATGACGTCGAGGTATTCGGGCCGGAGCTGCATTCCAAGAGATAGGGCACCATCGATAAGCACTCTACTCTCCTTGCCGTTAAAGATTGAAAACATCTCCAACCATGCCAAGTGCCACACTGCACGCATTTCAACGCGCACCCCATTCTCCACCAGGATCCGGATCACCCCCAAGGCCGCACGTCTGAGCGCATAGGGATCCTTCGAGCCGGTGGGCTTTTCGTCGATGGCCCAGAAGCCGACCAGCGTGTCCAGCTTGTCGGCCAGCGCCACGGCAATCGAGACCGGATCGGTCGGCACCGCGTCGGAGGGGCCTTGCGGCTTGTAATGCTCTTCAAGCGCCGCTGCGACGCTTTCCGCCTCGCCCTGCAGACCGGCATAGATGCGGCCCATGACGCCCTGGAGCTCGGGAAACTCGCCGACGACTTCGGTCTGCAGATCGGCCTTGGCGAGCATGGCTGCGCGAACGGCAAGCACCGGGTCTGCCCCGACGATCGGAGCAAGTTCAGTGGCGAGCTTTGCGATCCGCTGCACGCGCTCACCCTGCGTGCCGAGCTTGGCGTGGAACGTGACATTGAGCGCATCGAGCCGCGCCATGCGCTGGTCGAGCGGCTTGCTCATGTCGAGGCCGAATGCTTCGGCCGAAGCGGTGAGCTTGTCGAGATCGGGCAGATTGGCCTGGTCGGTGTTCCAGAAATAGAGCGCATCGGACAGGCGCGCGCGCACCACCTTGGCATTGCCGTGGGCGATCTCGCGGCCGCCGTCGCTGGCCTCGATGTTGGCGACAAGGATGAACTTGTTGGACAGCCCTGCCCCGGGCTTTCTCAGCACGAAGCATTTCTGGTTGGTCTTGATCGTCAGCCGGATGATGTCGTCGGGGATTTCGAGAAAATCCTCCTCGAACTCGCCCATCAGCACCACAGGCCACTCGACGAGGCCGGAGACTTCATCCAGAAGGCCTTCGTCCTCGACCAGTTCGAGACCGGACGCAAACGCAAGATTGCGGGCGTCGGCAAGGATGATTTCTTTCCTGCGATCCGCATCGAGAACGACATTGGCGCGCTCGAGCTTTTCCACGTAATCATCGAAACGGCGCACGGTGAACGGATCGGGCGCATGGAAGCGATGGCCGGACGTCATGTTGCCGGCAACCAGATTGTCGACCGCGAATGCAATGACCTCCGGCTCCTCGGTTTCGGGACCGAAGGTGCAGATCATCGATTGCAGCGGACGCACCCAGCGCAACGAGCCCGGCTGAGCCGATGACGGCCCCCAGCGCATGGACTTGGGCCAGGGGAAGCCACGGATGATGCCCGGCATGATCTCGGCGATGATCTCCTCGGCCTTGCGTCCGGGCTTCGAGATCCGGGCCACGTAGAAATCGCCCTTCTTGGGATCGCTGTGGATGTGGGCTTCCGAAATGTCGTTCAGCCCCGCCTTGCGCATGAAGCCGGCGACGGCCTGTTCGGGCGCCTTGGTCGAGGGACCCTTGATTTCCTCATGAACATCCTTCGAGCCGGCGGTCAGGCCGCGCAGGTCGAGCGCCAGCCGGCGCGGCGTCCAGTGCTCGCGCGCGGCCTCATAGGTCAGCCCGGCATCGACCAGCGCATCGGTGACGGCCTTTTTCAGATCGGAAGCCGCCTTGCGCTGCATGCGCGCGGGAATTTCCTCGGAACGGAGTTCAATCAGCAGATCGGGCATCAGTTCAACTCCGCAGCAAATGCGCGCATGCTTCTTTCGGTTCTGCCCGTCCTCGCGGCTCCGCCGCTGCGGGCGAGCGCCAGCGCGGGAATTTCCTCGGAACGGAGTTCAATCAGCAGATCGGGCATCAGTTCAACTCCACAGCAAATGCGCGCATGCTTCTTTCGGTTCTGCCCGTCCTCGCGGCTCCGCCGCTGCGGGCGAGCGCCAGCGCGGGAATTTCCTCGGAACGGAGTTCAATCAGCAGATCGGGCATCAGTTCAACTCCACAGCAAATGCGCGCATGCTTCTTTCGGTTCTGCCCGTCCTCGCGGCTCCGCCGCTGCGGGCGAGCGGCAGCACGGGAATTTCCTCGGGACGGAGTTCAATCAGCAGGTCAGGCATCGGGTCTCACACGGTCAATGAGGTGGTGCGCGCGGCTTAGCAAGCCGGAGCCCGATTGTCATCCGCCGATTGGACCGCAACCCTCTCGCCGTTCGGCTTTCGGGCGGAATTGCAGCTCCTTTCCTCGCCACCGATCCGGCATGCTAGGTTTGACCAAGATGCGAGTCGCCATGGAGCCAAGGTATGGACAAGGACAGGTATCTGATCACCGCCAAGGAAATCGCGGGCACGGAAGGCTTGAAGAAGACCCATTTTCTCAATCCGCAGGCGCAACGGATCAACAAGTCGCTTGGCGACATGACCGGACTCACCGGCTTCGGCTTCCACATCATCGAGGTCGAGCCCGGTTTCGAGACCACGGAGCATCATCGCCATCACCATGAGGACGAGTGCATCTATGTGCTCGAAGGCACGGCCACCGCCTATGTCGGTGACGAGGCCTTCGAAATTGGAGCCGGGGATTTCATCGGCTACCGCAAGGGCGGACTGGCGCATTCAATCAAGAACACGGGGACAGCTCTCTTCAGATGCATCGTGGTCGGCGAACGGCTTGCCCATGATGTCGGTGACTACACCCGCCTCAAGAAGCGGATTTACCGGAACGCGGGTCTGCCATGGACCCTGGTCGACCACGACGACATGCAGGAAGTGGGCGGAAGCGCGGGAAAGAAGTAGCGGCGGGCACGACAAGGCCCGCGGGTGGTGACTGCGCTACCAGCCGCCACCGCCACCGCCGCCTCCGCCACCACCGGAGGACCCGCCTCCCGATGACCCGGAGGAACTCTTGGGCTGCGGCATCGACGCCGCCATCGCCGACGAAACCGCTGCCACGGAAGCCGCGGTTGCTGTTCCCAGATTGCCCGGCGACCAGGACGAGCCGCTGTGCCAGCTCGGACGATATTCACGATCCCTGTCCGGCGCGATCCGCGCCAGATGTGCGGCCCAGGCTTCGGACCAGGGTTTCTCGACCCCGAGCCCCGCGGCATAGGGCAGGAAGCGTTCGAACAATTCCTCCGACATTTCCGGTGCGTCGCGCATGTTCAGGCGGTTGGTCTCGGCGGTTTCGAGATAGAGCTTGAACCCCTTGATGTCGGCAAGCACCTTGGCGCCTTCCAGGGTCGGCGCGCCGAGCAGAAACAAACCCGCGATGATTGCCACCTGTCCGATGATCAGAAGCGCGCTTGCCGCCCGGTAGATGGCAAAGCCGTCGCCCAAGGTGGTGACAAACAGGCCGAAAAGGAACACCGCGGCGCCCACCAGAAACAGGATCCCGCCGGCCACCCGGCTCCCGAAACCGGAGGTCGGATCGCTGAACAGCGAACGTCCCGCAACCACCATGCCGCCGCCGAAAAGCGACGTGAAGACGGGCAGGATGAGATAGCCGAGACCATCGTCCGGCGGGCCCTGCAGCACGATCCCCAGAATGAAGGCCACCACGCCGAGGAGGATTGCCGGAATGAACCAGCCGAGATTGGAATTGTAGTAGCGGCCGGAATATTCCCTTGAAATCGCCATCCGCAATTTCGTCACGGCGCTCTTCAAGACAGGTCCGTTGTGCTTGTCGAGAATGATCTCGTCGCGATTGCCGAGGAGTGTCGACAACAGCGCATTCTCGCCTGCAGGCAATGTCGCCGAACCGGGTGAACCGGCTGCCGTCCCGCGCTGGAGCGTCACCTTCTTGCGCGCATCCTCGTCAATGCGCAAAAAGCGTTTGACCCCCAGCGAGAGAAGCGCCGCGATGAACGGGAGATCCGCACCCTTTCGCCCGGTCCGGAAGCCGTTGAAGTGCGCGAATGAAAGGGCGGCGGGCGAGAGGTTTTCCGGCGGATGGAACAGCGGGATGACCGGCGGCCCCGGCGGGTCCCGCCCAACCTTGTTCCAGGCCCAAAGGAGATACACCGGAACACCGATCCAGCCCGCAATCATCAGGAAGATGCCGATATTGTCCCAGACCAGCAGCGCGCTGCCGCCAGCATCGGACGACACGATCCCTTCGGTAAAGCCCACGGCGATCGTCAGGCCCTCTTGCGGGCCGAGCGGCCGGGTCAGCGAGAACCGAACCTCGGACCCGCCATCGAGGATCGAGCCCTGGTAATTGCCACCGGTTGCGTCGAAAGCTCCGGTGTAGGCGGCGATCCGGTCGCGCATCGCGCTCGCACCGTCGGGCAGGTACACCCGCGCCTCGGCATCGAGAATCGGGAAGCTCCAGAAATTGCCGGTCACGTTCCAGTAGAGTTCGTCGTAACCTTCAAAGAACCGCAATTGGCGGGTGGTGACATAGCGAATGGTGTAGGTGTGTTCGCCGTTCGGAATATAGGTGTCGGCATCTCCGATGTAGATGCGGAAGAACCGCCCCTGCCACTCGGTGTTGTAAGGCGACGGCTCGCCATTGTGCAGAACCTCGATCAGATCGAAACCGTTGGTGGTCCAGAGGCCCCATTCATCAAGCGCGCGAAGCGGGATGTCGCGGAAAATGCCGCGCCTGATCTCCCTGCCCTCTGCGTTGACGGTGATGGTTTCGGTGACTTCGATCGAGGCGTCGGCATTGATGCGGATTTCAGCGTCGAAGAAGCGAATTTCCTCCCTTGCCTGGGCCGCAACCGACAGTGCGAGCGTGAAAAGCAGAACCCAGATAAGGGATGAAACCCGCCTCATCCCGGAAGCTCCTCGAGATAGGTCACGCCAAGCGATGCAAGCGCGTCCCAGTAGCCGGGATAGGTCTTGCCGACACATTTCGGATCGAGAATGGTGATGCCTGAGGATTTGAGGCCGGCAAGCGCAAAGCTCATGGCGATTCGGTGATCGGCGAAGGTGTCGATCTCCGCCGGCAAATGCCGGCCCGCAAGCGAAGGATCGCCCTCGACGAGCAGATCGTCGCCCTCCTCGCGCGCAAGTCCGTCCTTCAATGCGTTGAGGCCCAGCGAGAGGGCACGCACCCGGTCACACTCCTTGACCCGGAGATTGGAAATGCCTGTGAACCGAACGGGAGTGGTGTTGTAAGCCGCAAGCACCGCCAACGTGGGAACGGCATCCTGCATCTGGGAGCCGTCGATGACGGCCGGCATGCGCGGAAACGATGCGATTACGTCATATGCGCGCGCATCGGGTTGGGTGAAGCCGGAGGACGGGGTGCCGATGTCGATGCGACCGCCGCCGAGCGCTTCCGCACCCCAGAGATAGGTGGCCGCAGACGCATCGGGCTCGATCCGGTAATCGGCAGCACGGTACCCCGTCGGCTCGATGCGCCAGCGCGACGGGGATTCCTGCTCGACCGAAGCGCCGAAAGCCCGCATCGCGGCCACCGTCAGATCGATATAGCCGCGCGCGCCGATCTCGTCCCCGGCAAGCTCGACCGCAAAGGGCTTGCCCGCGCACGGCGCCGCCATCAGCAGGGCGGAAACATACTGACTGGAAAGCCCTGCATCGATGACGACGCGATCCGCGGAAAACCCACCGGTTGCGTAGATGGTCACCGGCGGACATCCTGTCGGCGCCTGCGCCTCGACCCCGAGCGCTCTCAGCGCTTGGACCAGCGGCAGGATCGGGCGCTTGCGCATGTGCTGGTCGCCATCCACGATTACCTCGCCGGTCACCAGCGCCGCGATCGCGGCAGGAAGAAAACGGACCGCGGTGCCTGCATTGCCGAGAAAAAGCGGCTGGTCGGGCGGTGTCAGCCGGCCTGTTCCGGTGACGACAAAGACGGTCTCCTCAGGCTCCTCGACACCGACACCCATGGCGCGGAGCGCCTCGGCCATGTAGAGCGTGTCATCACTCTTCAAAGCTCCGGTCAGACGGCTCACGCCATCCGAGAGCCCGGCGAGCAGGAGTGCACGATTGGTGATCGATTTCGAACCGGGAGGGGCGACCGCGCCGGAAAGCGCGGTTGTCGGCGGCACGATCGTAAGCCTTTCAGTCTTCATGGTCTTTCCCGATTTTCCGGTCTGGCGCAGGGTCAGAACTTGACGCTCGGAACAGCGCGGTCGGCATCGTTCTCGATCTCGAAATACTCCGCCTTGACGAAGCCGAACTGGTTGGCAATCAGGTTGGACGGGAACGACTCGACGGCGACATTGAGGTTGCGTACCGACCCGTTGTAGTAGCGCCGCGACATGGAAATCTCGTTTTCGGTTTCCTCGAGCGCCTCCTGGAATTCCTTGAAATTCTCGTTGGCTTTCAAGTCCGGATAGTTCTCGGCCACGGCCATCAGGCGGCCAAGCGCGCCGCTGAGCGCGCCTTCAATGCCCGCCCGCTGTTCCGGCGAACCGCTGCTGCTCGACACCGCTTGGCCGCGCAGCCGCGTCACCTCTTCGAGCAGCTCGCGTTCATGGGTCATGTACCCCTTCACGGTTTCGAGCAGGTTGGGAATGAGATCGGCGCGCCGCTTGAGCTGCACGTCGATTCCGCTCCAGCCTTCGCCTGCCATCTGCCTGAGCTTGACGAGCCTGTTGTAGAGCGAGACGCCGTAAAGCACGACGCCGGCAAGCACTGCCAGAATGATCCAAGTCCCCATTACATCCCCATTCAAAGGCTAGAATTGACCGGTTGCGCAGGCCCGTCCTGACAGCCCCGCAAGCTTAAACGAGACGCCCCGGGAAATCCACGGGATATGCCGGAAGAAGGCTTCTGCCAAGACCAAAGCGACCGGGAGGCCTTGGCCTTGGCCTCGTCTCAGACCCCTCACCACTGGCCCCGGTTTTTGGCAACTGTCCACATAATTGGTCACTGTCTGTAAAGCAGGGCTTTACCATTCGGGTGCACAAAATAGACGTCGCAACCAAGATCCGCCGCTCCCCCGGCAGGGCAACTCTTTGAAACCGAAAGCTCACACACGGTTATGAACGTTTCTGATTCAAGCATTTTCGACCTGGCGCCGATTGCCATGTGGATTGAGGATTTCAGCGGAGTCGAACGGCTGTTCAAGCGTTGGCGGGCCGATGGCGTCGAGGATATCCGCGCCTTCCTCAAGGAGGACATGCGCCGGGTCGAGGCCTGTTCGCAGGCGATCGAGGTGCTTGGCGTCAACAGGAAGACGCTGTCGCTTTACGAAGCAAAGACACTGGAGGATCTCAAAGGAAACCTCTCGACGGTGTTCCGCGACGAGATGCTCCACAGCCACATCAACGAACTGAGCGCGCTGTGGCATGGCGAGACCGAGTTCGAAAGCATGGGCGTGAACTACTCGCTTTCGGGCCGGCGGATGGACATCCATCTCAAGGGATCGGTCATGCCCGGCCACGAGGAAACGCTCGCGCAGGTGCTGCTGACCACCGAAGACGTGTCCGAGCGCGAAAGTGCGCGGCGCAGCGAAATCGCGAGCCGTCGGTATGCCGAAGGGCTCTTCAGCAATTCGCCGGTGTCCCTGTGGGTCGAGGATTTCAGCGCGATCAAGGATCTTCTCGAGGACGTACGCCTGAGCGGCGTCGATGATTTCCGTGTGTTTCTGGACGTGCATCCGGAATTCGTTCGCCAGTGCATGAGCGAGATCCGGATCATTGACGTCAATCAGGCGACCCTCGAGCTTTTTGGCGCGAGCGACCTCCAGACACTGCTTGCCCGGCAGAGCGAGATCTTCCGAGACGAGATGGAAAAGCCGTTTCGCGAGCAGCTTCTGGACCTGTGGGACGGCAAGCTGCATCACCACCGCGAAGTGGTGAACTATGCGCTCGATGGCTCGATCCGCAACATTCTTCTGCATTTTTCGGTACTTCCGGGCCACGAGCATGACTGGTCGCAAGTCCAGATCGCGCTGGCCGACATCACCGCGCGCAAGAAGGCAGAAGCCTATCTCGAGTATCTCGGCAAGCATGACGTGCTCACGAAACTTTACAATCGCGCTTTCTACACCGATGAACTCAACCGCCTCGAACGCAAGTCCCTGCGTCCAGTGTCGGTGATCGTCATGGACCTCAACGGTCTCAAGCAGGTCAACGACCAGCTCGGTCACGATGCCGGCGATTCGCTTCTGCGCCGTTTCGGCGAAGTGCTCGAGGGCGTCGTTTCGCGGCCCTGCAGCGCTGCGCGCATCGGCGGCGACGAATTCGCGCTGCTGATGCCGGGCGCTGACGCGAAGGCCGCAAACACAATGGTCGAAACCATCTACGAGCTGCTGCACATCAACAACCAGTTCTATTCGAATGCGCCGTTGAGCGTTTCGATCGGCCGGGCCACCAGCCATGAAGGCGAGAGCATGGATGCGCTGGTCAAGCGTGCCGACATCGCGATGTACGAGCACAAGCGCCTTTCGGCGCGTGATCCGCTCAATCCGGACTACGCAGTGGCCGCCCGCGGATAGATCATCGCTGGCAAAGGCCGTTCACACGGACACGTACGGGGTTGGTTGCGCGACGGCGTGACGCCGTAGCCGGTCCTTATTCCGCCGCCTGGCGCAGGTTGATGCCGCCGGCGTCGGTCATGAGGAATGCCTCGCCACACTGGCGCGAGAGGTTGCGAACCCTGAGAATGTAGCCCTGCCGCTCGGTCACGGAGATCACGCCGCGCGCGTCGAGCAGATTGAACACGTGGCTTGCCTTGATGCACTGGTCATAGGCGGGCAGCACGCATCTGTGCAGTCCGCCCGCATCTCCGGGAGCGCCGGATTTCAGAATGGCCTCGCACTCCCTTTCCGCGTCCTCGAAGTGCTTGAGCAGCATCGCGGTGTCGGCGATCTCGAAATTGTAGCGCGAATATTCCTGCTCCGACTGCAGGAACACATCGCCATAGGTCACCTTCTCGGCTCCCTCGCGGCCGTTGAAGTTCAGATCGTAGACATTGTCCACGCCCTGCACATACATGGCCAGGCGCTCCAGCCCGTAGGTCAGTTCACCGGCGACCGGCGCGCATTCGATGCCGCAGACCTGCTGGAAATAGGTGAACTGGCTGACTTCCATGCCATCGCACCAGCATTCCCATCCAAGACCCCATGCGCCCAGCGTCGGGCTTTCCCAGTCGTCCTCGACGAAACGGATGTCATGCAGCAGCGGATCAACGCCGATGGCAGCGAGCGAGCCCAGGTAAAGCTCCTGCAGATTGGACGGGTTGGGCTTCAGGATCACCTGATACTGGTAGTAGTGCTGGAGCCTGTTCGGGTTTTCACCATAGCGGCCATCCTTGGGTCGGCGTGACGGCTGCACATAGGCCGCGTTCCAGGGCCTCGGGCCCAGTGCGCGGAGCGTGGTTGCGGGGTGAAAGGTGCCGGCGCCCACTTCCATGTCGTAAGGCTGCAGCACAACGCAGCCGTAATCGGCCCAATAGCGATGCAACGCTAGGATCAGCCCCTGAAACGAGCGGGTCGGATGCATGTGATCCGGGCTGGTGGCGGATGTGCTGGCAGTCGTTGTAGCGGGCATGGCGTGGTTCCGGATGGACGGCAATCGGTCGGCGCACCCCGAACGTGAGGCAAGGGCCCCGGGAGCGCTGGCGACAGGTGCCACGGCTCAAGAATGCGGTCAAGGGCGTGGAAGCTGCCGGACGCGCGCAAAAGCGCCGAACCGTTGTCGAATGCGGTCCGCTGGATGCGCCTATTCGTCGGGCTTCCTTAGGCGGTATTCGCCCGTCTTCGGATCCTCGATCAGCGTGCCCTGCGCCCCGGATTTCGCTTCCTTTTCGGCATCGCGCACGCGTGCGCTCACACGCTCTGCTTCGGAGAGAAAACGTTTGTAGCCCAACCAGGCCACCGCGCCGACGGCGGCAAGCAATATCAACTGCGGCATGGAACGAACCTCCCTTCAGGGTTCAGGCCGAACCTTCTGTCATCCCTCGACATCAAAGTCCGTAGCGGGCCCAAAGCGCGCGCTCTTCGAGCGCATTCAATCCTGCTTCACCGATTCCGGCAAGTGCGCCGGCGGCAAGTCCGGTCGCAACACCCGGCACCTTGCGGCCGAAAAGACCGCGCTGCGGCGCAATCAGACGCGGCTTGACCTTGTCGCCGAAGCGGGCACGCAGAACCGCATGCAGATCGCCGAGATCATCGACAAGCCCAAGCTCCTTGCCGCGCTGGCCGGTCCAGAAGCGCCCCGTGAACAGATCCGGATCGTCCTTGAGGCGCTCGCCGCGGCTCTGCTTGACGAGATCGATGAAGACCTTGTGGATCTCGAGCTGCAGCTCCTTGAGGTAGGCCACGTCCTCGGGATTTTCCGGCTTGAACGGATCGAGCAGGGACTTGTTCTGACCGGCGGTGTAGACACGGCGCTCGACCCCGATCTTGTCGATCAGGCCGGTGAACCCGAAGCCCGCAGAGATCACTCCGATCGA
This sequence comes from Hoeflea sp., assembly GCA_965233445.1. Classification (GTDB taxonomy): domain Bacteria; phylum Pseudomonadota; class Alphaproteobacteria; order Rhizobiales; family Rhizobiaceae; genus Hoeflea. The sequence goes on along the minus strand of OZ247491.1, from coordinate 1,712,464 downwards.
GCCGACAACCGATGACGGATCGGCGATGATCTCGTCGCCCGCACAGGCGATCATGTATCCGCCGGAGGCCGCTACATCCTCGACGAACATCAGCACCTTCTTGTTCTTTTCCTCCGCCAGATCACGGATGCGACGGTAGATCAGCCGTGCCTGCACGGGCGATCCTCCGGGCGAGTTCACCATGATCGCCACTGCCGGCGCCTGCTTGTCCGAAAACGCCCGGGCCAGCAGCGGAGCCGCATTCGCCAAGTTGAGGTTCTGACGAAACTGGTTTCCACCCGACATGATGGCCCCGTTCAGGCGGACCACCGGAATGACGGTGACGTCCTTGCGGAAACGGGCCGGGAGAAAGGACTTCAGAGTGGGCATGAAGATAGAATCCTGAAATGAGACGCTGCCCGAAGGCCGCTTGTTCGAATGAATTTTCTCCGTTCCATGTATGTCTTTTGACGGGCAGTGCAATGGCGGGCAACCACCCGGGCCGTTACTCCACGCGCTTTTGCGCCGATTGGCGCGTCCTGCGCGGCCAGTCTCTGCGGCCGTTCGCCAGTTCGTTCGCGAGCGGCGAAAAATCACGCCCCGTGCCTTCGTGGATGACGATCCGGTCGCGCAGACCCAACCGCGCCCGGCTGCCCTTGACCGCGGTGACGAGAATCCGGATCGCGTCGTCGCCTGCGCGTGGACAGACCGGCGTGATCTCGATGCCGCCGAAGCGCCTCTCCAGTCCTGCAAGGATATCTGCGAGCGATTCGGGGCGTGCAATCAGCGAGACCTGTCCGCCTGGCTTCAAAATGGCGTTTGCGGTTCTCAGCCATTCCTCGAAAAGGTCCGGCGTCTCCATCGCATGCGCCTGCGCCTTGAGTTCATCGGGGGTGGTGCGGTCGCGGGCCGAATTGAACGGAGGGTTCATGATCACGTGGTCGAAGGCCCGGTCGCCCAGTCCGGCCGCGCTTCGTGCCCCGCCGCGGAGCGTCACATCCGCCTCGATCACCCTGACGCGCCCAGCCAATCGGGCGTTCAACGGATGCGCGATCGTCATGCGGGCGCATTCGACCATCCGCGGCGTTCGCTCCACCAGAACGATCCGCATCCCCTCAAGCCGGCTTGCGACCGCCAGACCTGCCGCGCCCGCGCCGGCGCCCAGATCGGCGAGCGTCCCTGTGGCCTCCGCCGGAACGGTCGCGGCAAGCAGCATGGCGTCCAGGCCGGCGCGATGGCCCTCCGCTTCTGGCTGCAGAACGTAGAATCCGCCGTGATGAAACGCATCGATGCTGTAACCCGGCGGCGCGGCCGGCGACGCCGTCAGACTGCCTGGAACCCCAAGAGGCCCGTCAGCGCCGTTCGTCACGATCGTTCCACGGCCGGAGTTCGTTTTCGAGGCCAGCGTCTATGACGATTCGGCGGGCCTGCGAGGCGCTGTCCTCATCCACCAGAATGCGCCGCGGGATGACACCCACCGACCCTTCGAGAATGCTCATGCCGCTGTCGGCCACGAGGCAGGCAATCCCCGCATCCCGCATCAGGCTTTCGACAAACGAGATAAGCACCGGATCGTTGGTGCGGATAAGATCGTGCATCTATTGTCCTCTGCGTGTTTGTTTCATCCGAACGTATCAGATATCAAGCCACTTCCGCGCCAATTCGCCGCTTGCGACAGTGTTCCGGGCTGAATAATGTAGCGCAACCTTTTAAACAGGAGTCTGGTCCCTTGGGCGTAGTCGTACCGCTGGAAAATGGAAAACAACGTGACGCTTCGGTCAAGCCGCTTGTCGACAAGACGCGTGCGGACATGGACCGCGTCAACCAGCTTATCCTGTCGAAGGCCGGATCCGATGTCGCGATGATCCCAGAGGTGGCCAACCACCTGATCTCTTCCGGCGGCAAGCGGTTGCGGCCGATGCTGACGCTCGCCTCGGCCACGATGTTCGGCTACGAGGGCGAGGCCCATGTGAAACTCGCCACCTCGGTCGAGTTCATGCACACCGCCACGCTCCTGCACGACGACGTCGTCGATGAAAGCGATCTGAGACGCGGACGCTCGACTGCACGGATGATCTGGGGCAACCAGGCAAGTGTTCTGGTGGGCGACTTTCTTTTGGGCCAGGCCTTCAAGATGATGGTCGAGGTCGGATCGCTCGAAGCGCTCGACGTGTTGTCGGGTGCGGCAGCGGTGATCGCCGAGGGCGAGGTGCTGCAGCTTTCCGTGGCCAAGAACATGGAGACCACGGAAGACGACTATCTTTCCGTCATTCGCGCCAAGACCGCCGCGCTGTTTTCGGCAGCCTGCGAGGTCGGCCCGATCATTGCCGAAGCCGGCAAGGCCGAGCGCAACGCGCTGCGCTCCTACGGCATGAATCTGGGACTGGCGTTCCAGCTGATTGACGACGTGCTCGACTACGGCGGTTCGGCAAGCGATCTCGGCAAGAATGTGGGCGACGATTTCCGCGAGGGAAAGATCACCCTTCCGGTGGTGCTGGCCTACCGGCGCGGCTCGGAGGCGGAGCGCGCGTTCTGGCGTGACGCGATCGAGGGCGGCAACAGCGATGATGCGGCCCTCGAAAAGGCACACGGGCTGATCGCCAAGTACGGCAGCCTCAAGGATACGACGGCACGCGCCGAGCACTACGCATCAATTGCCCGCGATGCGCTGGCGCCGCTGCCCGATTCGGTGGAAAAGGCTGCGTTGCTCGAAGTCATTGCCTTCTGCGTGAACCGCGCCAACTGAAGGCCATCTCCCGTACTGCCGGAGATCGACTGCATCTTCGGGTGCGCCTTGCCGCGTTGCGCCAAAAAAGCCATGGTGTTGCCTAGAATGCTTCGGCGACCGGTCGATGCGCGGCCACAAGAATATGAGGCACGAATTTATGCGGCGATACATGACAGCCCGTCTTGCAGCCAGCGTGGCGCTTGGCGTTTTCCTTTCCGTCGGCTCGACGATGACCGGGTTCCCCGGGTTGGCTGCACAGGCGGCGACCGAGGAAGAACAACAGCCCAATTTCCTTGGCTTCGCCAGCGCCTTTCTGGCCGCACGCACTGCCGACATAGACAACGACACCGGCAATGCGATCGAATTCTACACCAAGGCGCTTGAGTTCGATCCGGAGAACATCGAGGTGCAGCAGCGCCTGATGGTGGCGCTGTTTACCGACGGGCGCTTCAGCGAGGGCGTTGCTCTCGCCCGCCAGCTCAAGGACGATCCTTCCGTCGAGCAGGTGGCGCACATGGCCATGGCGGTGGAAGCAATTGCGAAGCGTGAATACCGGAAGGCCGCAAATCTTCTCGATCCGGCAAACTCCAACCCGATCGACCGGCTGCTCAATACCCTTCTCAAGGCCTGGGCGGACTACGGGGACGGCAAGGGCGATGCGGCGCTTGAGGCAATTCTCGCACTCGAGGGCCCGGCCTGGTACCCGGTCTTTACCCGCTACCATGCCGGCGCGATGGCGCTCGCACAGGGCAAGAAGTCTGTGGCGCGGACACATTTCACGGACCTCGTTGCCGATCCCCAGGGCGGAGGTGCGGCACCCGACACCTACATCCGCACCGTGATGGCGCTGGCAAGCATGGAAGCGCGCGAAGGCAACAAGCGCGCTGCGCTTGACGCTCTGTCCGCCGGGGAGGATTTCACTCCGAATTACGCGCCGCTTGCAGCGCTCAGGCAGTTGATCGAAGAGGATGGCAAGCCGCAGCCCGGCATCCGGACGGCCCAACAGGGCGCATCGGCGGCATTGTTCACGCTGGCTGCTGCACTCAACCGCGACGGCGCGGAGGAAACCGTTGCAGTCTATCTGCAGTTTGCCCGTGCGCTCGATCCGGATGATGCCGCGACGCTGGTGGTGCTTGGCGGCCTCAAGGAACGGCTGGGCAAGATCGAGGATGCAATCGCGCTCTACGACATGGTGCCGCAGGAATCTCCGATGCGCCGGGTTTCCGAACTGCAACTCGGGCTGGCGCTGGCAGATCTGGACCGAAACGCGGAGGCCAAGGATCATCTCAAGTCCCTGATCGAATCCGATCCGAGTGACCTGCGAAGCTACCTCGCCTATGGCAGCGTGTTGTCGCGGGACAAGGACTATGTCGAAATGGCTCTCAATTACGAGACCGCCATTTCGATTGCCGGACCGACCCCGACACGCAATGACTGGAACCTGTTCTTCCAGGCCGGAATCGCGCATGAGCGGCTCAAGCAGTGGCCGCGCGCCGAGGCCCATTTCAAGCGCGCACTCGAACTCTATCCGGACCAGCCGCAGGTGATGAACTATCTGGGCTATTCCTGGATCGACATGAACATGAACCTGGAAGAGGGCATGGACCTTATCCGCGCCGCCGTGGATCTGCGGCCGAATGACGGCTACATCGTCGATTCGCTGGGCTGGGCCCACTACCGGCTCGGTGAATACGAGGACGCCGTGCGCGAACTCGAACGGGCTGTGGAACTCCGTCCGGCCGATCCCACGATCAACGATCATCTGGGCGATGCCTACTGGAAAGTCGGCCGCAAGCTCGAAGCCACGTTTCAGTGGAACCGTGCCCTGTCGAACGATCCGGACGAGGAACTGAAACAGACGATCGAAGACAAGCTCGCCAACGGACTTGCCGAGGACGACGGGTCGGCCGTGCCCGCCACCGCCGCCGAGGGCACGTCGCAGGATGACGCACCTGAGCTCAAGGGGGCCGGGCCGGACAAGAAGGGCGATGCCGGTCCCAACGAGTTTTTCGAGCGGCATGCGAGGCTCCCCGGCGCGGGATCACCGGGTTGGTTCAACTGAGATCCCGCACAGATGCAAGCGCAACCCGGGCTCGAGAGTGTTGAGGCCCCCGCCAAGATCAATCTCGCGCTGCATGTGACCGGTCGCCGGGACGACGGGTATCACCTCCTCGAGACCCTCGCAGTCTTTTCCGCTCTTGGAGATCGTCTGACGGCTGTCGTGGCCGACGAGGACCGGTTGACGATCGATGGCCCGGAGGCCGGCCCCCTGCTCGGTGATGCGGCTCAATCCAATCTGGTCTGCCGTGCCCGTGACGCTCTCCGCATCCAAGCCCGCGCGAGCGGACGGGAAGCTCCGCCGGTGCATCTCACCCTCGAAAAATGCCTGCCTGTCGCTTCGGGGATCGGAGGCGGATCGGCAGACGCGGCAGCAGCGTTGCGGATCCTCGCAGGTCTGTGGGGCCTTGAGACGGATGGCGCGACACTCGCCGCGATCGGGCTGGAACTCGGCGCTGACGTTCCCATGTGCCTGCTCCAGCGTCCGCTGATCGCCCGCGGAATCGGCGAGCGCCTTGCTCCTGTCGAAATCGGCTTTCCACTCGATCTGGTGATCCTCAATCCGCGTGTTCCCGTATCGACACCGGCGGTGTTCAAGGCGCTTCAGCGTCGTGACAACCCGCCGCTGCCCTCAGCGACAAACTGGACCGATCTGGGAAGCCTGCTGTCCTGGCTCGGCGAAACGCGAAACGACATGGAACCTGCCGCCTCGTCCATGGTGGCGGAAATCCGTCACAGCATCGATGCCCTGCACGAAGCCGGTGCGCTGTTTGCCCGCATGTCGGGATCGGGAGCAAGCTGCTTCGGGATCTTCGAAGACCGGCTGTCGGCGGAGGCCGCGGCAAGCGCAATACGGCAAGACAAGCCGGGCTGGTTCGTGGCTGCAACGACCACCTTGGCGCAGAACGCCGCTGCCATGGATCACCTCAAAGCCTGACCCGGAGCCTGTCCGAGATCGCAGAGGACGCCTTGTCAGGAGAATGCCAGGACGGCGGCCGGGACGATTTCACAGTGCAACTTCTTCATGGCAAGACCGCGCGCCAGGCTCTCGAGTGACTGGTCCGGACGCGCATTGGCGATCGCCTGACGCTTCGGAATGAGGGCGCCATATTCCAGCGCGGACAGCCGCCGCCTCCACCGGGCAAAGAACGGCAGGCGGTATTCCCGGGAGGGGCGCATTCGCGCCGCCTGTCCGCCGAGCGCCAGGTGCTGCCCGATCTGATCGACCCAACCGAGCATCGGCCTTGCGCCCGGTTCGATGAGCAACAGCCACTCCCCCCGGGCCGAGCGCACCGCCTCGCGGAGGTCACCGTTGGTGATGAACCTGCAACCGGCGGCATCGGCCAGCATCGCCGTTCCGTCCCGCGATCCCCGGTCGAGAATCACCACCTCGGCAACCAACCCCTCGACCGCGCCCGAGACGAGCGAGGCGAGTGTGACCGCCAAAGCGCTTTCCTGATCCTTGCATTCGATAAAGACGCTAATCATGCCCTCTTTTATGCGACTGCCCCCTAAAATCAAAGAGATACGGAAGTGGTACGTGTCTTGCGCCGGGGCCGCATGACCACCAACCCTCGGGAAACTGTTGACGACCCTTCCGGCAAGGCACCCTTCTTCTTTTTGTTCTTGCTATGTTCCGCTTTATCGCATAGGAATATAATCACTGGAACAAACCAAGCGCCACACCCAGTCAAGCTCTCACCGGAGGTTTCATGCCCAGCCTTTCGACATTGAAACAGACCGCATTCGCACCCTCGTTGCAGCCCATGGAAGCAGATGCCCTGGTCCGGGCAAGCGGCCTGCGGGTGGCGGACGAGCGCATTCGCGGCCGCGGCGCCGGGCTCAACATGTCGGGTCGCTTCGAGCCCACGAGCCGGGAGGTCTTCGACGACGGCTGGAGCAGCATTGAGGAGCTCGGAGCCTTCAAGACGGAAGTGCAGATCGAGAAGCCGCGAAGCGTCATCACACGCAACCAGTCGCCCGACCTCTCCTTTGACCGCTCGGTCAATCCCTATCGTGGCTGCGAGCATGGGTGCGTCTACTGCTTCGCCCGGCCTTCGCACGCCTATATGGGCCTGTCGGCGGGTGTGGATTATGAAGCGAAGCTCTTTGCCAAACCCGATGCACCACGGTTGCTTGAACGTGAACTGTCCAGGCCTGGCTACAAGGTGCAGCCGATCGCCATTGGAACCAACACAGATCCCTACCAGCCGATCGAGCGGCAATGGCGCATCATGCGGCAGATGCTCGAAGTGCTTGAAGCCGCCGGACATCCGGTGGGCATTGTCACCAAATCCGCTCTGGTGACCCGGGACATCGACATCCTGTCACGCATGGCCTCACGAGGGCTCGCGCGGGTGGCGTTGTCGGTGACGACGCTCGATCGCAAACTTGCGCGAACGATGGAACCCAGAGCCTCGACACCGGAAAAGCGGCTCGAGGCCATGCGCTCGCTGTCGGATGCGGGGATTCCGGTTTCCGTGATGGCGGCACCGGTCATCCCGGGGCTCAACGACCACGAAATCGAGCGGATCCTCGATTCGGCCAAGGCCGCCGGCGCGGACGCGGCAGGCTATGTGATGCTGCGGTTGCCGATCGAGGTCAGCCCGCTGTTTCGCGACTGGCTGCTCCGCCATTATCCCGACCGCTACCGGCACGTGATGTCACTGATCCGTTCGATGCGTGACGGCAAGGATTACGACGCCGAATTCGGCAAGCGGATGCGCGGAACAGGACCCTATGCCTGGCAGGTTTCACGACGCTTCCAGATGACCTGCAAGCGTCTTGGCCTCAATCTTCGCAAGGCTCCGCTGAGGACGGATCACTTCGTGCCGCCTCTGGGCGACGGCGTGCAGCTGAGCCTTCTGTAACCTCCGCGGAGGCGGCTTGCGTGACGTGCACCCCGCCTCCCGTCCATCCCGGATCGCCCTCCGCCCCTTTGGGACGATCCGGTGCCCGAGCGGCTTCCCCGCCCCGTGCCGCCGGGCCTTGCAGAGGATCGGGCGGGTGTGCAAGCTGCGCCGCAACATGGCTCGCACCCCGCCCGATTCGCTGTTTCCCGATATTCCGCCCGCGCCCGACGACCGTTTTGAACGGCACATGACCGGGAGCGGATTTTCGTTTGTGGCGGGTCTCGACGAAGCAGGGCGGGGACCTCTGGCAGGTCCGGTGGTGGCGGCCGCGGTGGTTCTCGATCCGGCGGCCACGCCAAAGGGTCTCAATGATTCCAAGGCGCTGAGCCGAAAGGCGCGCGAGGGCTTGTTCGAGGAGATCCTCGCCACGTCCATCGTCGGCGTCGCCAGCGCCTCCGCACGTGAAATCGACGCGACCGACATCCGAAAGGCCAGCCTGATTGCGATGCGGCGCGCGCTGCTGGCCTTGCCGGTCAAGGCGGGTTACGCGCTTGTGGACGGCCGCGACATACCGCCTGGCCTCCCCTGCCCGGCGGGGGCCCTCGTCAAGGGCGATGCACGCTGCCTATCCATCGCTGCTGCATCGATTGTCGCCAAGGTGACCCGTGACCGCATGATGATGCGAGCAGCTCTCACCCATCCACATTACGGCTTCGACAGCCACATGGGCTACGGCTCGGCACGCCATTTGTCCGCAATCGCCGACCACGGTCCATGTGCCCTGCACCGGATGAGCTTTCGGCCATTGCGGACAGATTGATACACGGGGATTCAGCACCCGCCCCGCACTCAAGACCAGCGGACACCCAGGCCAGAGGAAGCGAAACCGAGGAAACGAAGAAGGCCGGGATCAACCCGGCCTTCGTTCATTCAGCGATGACTGATTGAGGTCTAGTTCAGCCGCGCCTTCAGGTCGGTCAGCGACTTCGAGAAAAGTGCGTCGCTTGCTTTGGCATCGACCTTCTTTTCGATCAGCTTTTCGGAAGCGGCAATCGCCAGATCGACAGCCGAAGCTCGAACCTCGTTGATCGCATCCGTCTCGGCCTGCTTGATCTTCTGCTCGGCCATCGCCGTGCGGCGGGTGACATAGTCCTCGGTCTTGGCCTTGGCTTCGGCCCGAAGGGCGGCAGCCTCCCTTTCGGCAGCGCTTACAAGATCCGCAGCTTCGGCTTCGGCTTCCTTGCGCTTGCGCTGATACTCGGCCAGGAGCTGCTGCGCTTCTTCACGCAGCTTTTTCGCCTGTTCGAGTTCATTGCGGATCTGATCGGCACGCTTGTCGAGCGCGCTTGCCATGGTTCCCGGCACCTTGACGTAAACCAGGATGCCCAGAAAAATGATCAGACCGACGAGAGCCCAGAATGTAGCGTCCATAATCGTCTCTCCCGCTTATTTGCCGGACGCGGCGCGGATCGCGTCAGCGACCTCGGCCTTGGTCACGGAGCCGCCCAGCAGATGCTTGACCAGATCGCTGGCAGTTTCCTCGGCAATGGTGTCGACGTCAGCGAGCGCCTTCGCCTTGATGGCGGCAATGCTCTTTTCGGCTTCAGCCATCTTGGTAGAGAGTTCGGCTTCCGTCGCAGTGCGTTCGGCGTTTGCCGCAGCCTTCGCCTTTTCACGCGCAGCTTCGGCAATTGCCGCAGCCTTCTTGCGTGCTTCGGCCAATTCCTGCTCGTAGGCGGCAATTGCGTTGTCGCCTTCTTCCTTCAGCCGGTTCGCTTCATCGAGATCCTGGGCAATCCGGTCGCGCCGGTGTTCCAGAATGCTTCCGATGCGGGGAACGATGACCCGCGACATCAGCAGGTAGAACAGCCCGAAGGTGATCGCCAGCCACAAAAGCTGCGAGGCAAAGGTCGATTGGTCAAAGGGCGGGAAATCACCGCCACCAGTGGCGTCGGCGCCGTGTGCACCGGTTTCCGAATGTGTCCCTTCGGTGGGGTTGGACTGGGCATGCGCCTCGGTCACAACAAGCATGGTCACCTCCAGATGAACTGCCACGCCGGAGGATCCGGCGCGGCAAGCCTAGTCTTCAGTCGTCGATATCAGACGGCGAAGAGCAGAAGGAGAGCGACGAGCAGCGAGAAGATGCCCAGAGCTTCCGTCACGGCGAAGCCGAAGATGAGGCGGCCGAACTGGCCGTCAGCTGCCGACGGGTTGCGCAGAGCGCCTGCCAGGTAGTTGCCAAAGATGGTGCCGAGGCCGATGCCTGCGCCACCCATGCCGAGGCAAGCGATGCCGGCGCCGATGTACTTTGCTGCTTCTGCTTCCATGATTGAGCTCCTTTGGAATGGGATGGATGCAACTGATTGGTGGCGGATGCCCGCCGGTGAACGGATCCTAGTGGCCGGGGTGCAGGGCGTCGTTGAGGTACATGCATGTCAGCACCGCAAAGACGTAGGCCTGAAGGAAGGCGACGAGGAATTCGAGAGCTGTGAGCGCCACGGTCATGAGCAGCGGCAACACCGCGCCGCCGATGCCGAGCGCGCCGAGGCTGCCAAGCGATACGACGAAGCCTGCGAAGACCTTCAGCGTGATGTGGCCGGCCAGCATGTTGGCGAAAAGACGAACCGAGAGGCTGATGGGGCGCGAAAGGAACGAGATCACCTCGATCATCACCACCAGCGGCATGAGAATGCCAGGCACCCCGGAAGGCACAAAGAGATTGAGGAAATGCAGCCCGTGCTTCCAGAAGCCGTAGACCACCACGGTTCCGATCACCAGCATCGCCAGCGCGAAGGTGATGATGATGTGGCTGGTCACGGTGAAGAAGTAGGGGAACATGCCGAGCAGGTTCGCCACGAGGATGAACATGAACAGCGAAAAGACCATGGGGAAGAAGCGCATCCCCTGAGATCCTGCGCCGTCCCGCAGCATCGAGGCCACGAATTCATAGGACATTTCCGAGACCGACTGGAGCCGCGAGGGCACCAGACCGCGATTGCTGGTGGTCAGGAACAGAAAGCCTGCAGCGGCAGCGGCAGTGGCCACCATGAAAAGAGAGGAATTGGTGAAGGACAGATCCAGCCCGCCGATCTCGATCGGCACGATATTCTTGATCTGAAACTGACTAATCGGATCGTTGGCCACCTGACGCCTCTTTCTCGCTATCCGGACGAACCGGACTTGTTATTTCCTGTCACCGCTCCGGTCACCGGTCCGGCTGTGTCCGCTGGGATCGGACGAAGCAACCGCGCCGGTCGAGCGCAGAACATTGAGCACACCGGCACAAAACCCCAGGAGCAGGAAAACGATCATGCCCCAGGGCGCCGTGCCCGCAAAACGATCCATCAGATAGCCGATCAGCGCTCCAACGACCACGCCGGCGATGAACTCGCTCGACAGCTTGACCGCAAGCGCGAAGCCCTTTGCAGAACTCTGGCCTGACGATTTTCCGGGTTCCACCTTGCGGCGGGCCAGAAGTTCGGAATCCAGACGCTGTCTACGGGCCTCAAGGCTTTCTGACCGGCCTTCCAAGCCGCCATTGCCGGTATCCGGAGTGTCCGGGTCGCCAGACCCGCGCTTTTCATCCATGGACGCGCACCCCTGACATGCCAGCAACGGCCACAAAAAGGCCGCTTTGAAGTCGGGCGCAACATAGTTTTAGGCTTGGTTATAGTCAAGGCGCGCAGCGCCCGTCACCCTCGGCTCAATTATCTATATTTTTCAACAGCTTGAAAGCCCGGCAAATCGGACCGCTACAGAAGTATCAGAAAAACTTGGGCCGCTGCGTCAGACTCACGCAGACACCGGCGGCAGTGAACCGCCTGTCAGGACCAGCCGCCACCGTAGGTGACATAGAAGATGTGCAGCCCGATGCGGCCAACCTTGCGCATCTTGCGGGCCCAGGGCGGGCTGACATAGGTGGCATGGTAGTGCGTGGAGGATCCCACTTCATCAAGCCAGATCTTGCCCGCGGTCGTCGCCAGGGCGATTTCCTCGGCCATATCCCAGTGTTTGGGCGAGCGCACGCGATCCTTGATTCCGTCGCAGGCGAAGGAGAACTGACAGCGATTGCGCCAGTTCTTGTTCTGGTACACGACGCCGCAGATGGTGTTCGGGTAGGTCGGGTTTCGCACCCGGTTGAGAATCACCTGGGCAACGGCGGCCTGACCCTCGAGCTTCTCGCCGCGGGCCTCGAAATAGATGCCTGCTGCAAGGCAGCGCTGCTCGGCCGCGGAAAACACCTTCGCCGGCAGCGGCGTCGCCGCCCAGGCATGGTCGTCGGGCGTCACCGGCGGGATGAAGCGGCCGCGCACCGGCTGTTCGCGCAGTACCGAACTGAACGGCGACTGGCGGGCATAGTCCGGTGCCGGTGGCGCATAGGCGGTGGCGAGAATGTCGGGGTTGTCGTTTGTCACCAGGCTCGCGAGCATGGCGGGCACCTGGGATTGCTGCTTGGGCTTGTCGCTGGCGTAGAATGCCGTGGCGATCTCGATTTCCTTGCCGCGAATGGCGGGCTTGAGAAATGCCATGGCTTCGTCGCTGTCGATGGACGGACGAAGCAGGCTCGACTGTCGTTCAAGCACCGAGCCGGCGGAAAAATCCTTGGGCGGACTGACCGGGGCCACGGCGATCACCCGGCCCTTCTTGAGGTGACGGGTGACCCGCTCCTCATCCGGCCGCGGATCGGCGATGCCGATCTTTCCCTTGAATGCGATCTTGTCGCCGTTCGGCAGCGTCACGCCCGCACCTGCGGAAGTCGATGACGTCAGGATCGGATCGACGAAAGCAAGTTCGGCCTTCTGAATCGACCCGGCCGGGGATGCAGTCAGATGGGTCTGCCACCGCGCCTGGGAGGTTTCTCCCCCGGCAAGCATCGCCGTCATGTCGGCATGCGAGGTAATTGTCGGTGTGGAAACAAAAGCCGCAAGGCCGAACAGGATCGGCGCGGGAATACGGAAATGTCCGAGCAGAGAATGGCCGCTGGCGGACAAACGACGCTTATGACGCAAGGCAACTACTCCGGGACTCGACATACGCAACTGGGCACTGCGTAAGAGAATGGAGCATTAACCTTGATGGAGCGTTAATGCCGGAACAGGTTGAAGCAATCGTGCACCCAGAGCCTCGTCTGTGGCCAAAGATCGCGGCATGTCCAAGGCAGGTTTTGGTTCATTTCATGGCCGGCGCCGTTTGCCGGCGCGGCACGCGAATCCCGGCGCGGGATCTGAGCAACTCCTTCTCGAATCGAGAGCGTCACAGGATCTCGGTCAGCCGCGTTTTTTCGGAGACTTCGGTTTGGCAGCCTTCGACTTGCCGGATCCGGCGGTCTTCGAGCGGGTCGCGGACTTCTTCGGCATCAGCGAAGGCCGCCGGGTCTTCCCGTCCTTGGGCGCATAGGGATTGTCGCCGCTGCGGTAGACCACCCGAAGCGGAACACCCGGCATCTCGAAATCGGCCCTGAGCGAATTGATCAGGTAGCGGGTGTAGGATTCAGGCACGGCGTCGGGTCGCGTGCACGAGATCATGAAGCCCGGCGGCCGGGCCTTGATCTGGGTCATGTATTTGAGCTTGAGCCTGCGGCCCGAGACCGCCGGCGGCGGATGATGACCGACCACATGATCGAGCCAGCGATTGAGCTTGGCCGTCGAAATGCGCTTGTTCCAGACGCGGTGGACCAGGGCGATGTTTTCCATCAACCGCTCGAGGCCCTCACCCGTCTGACCTGCGACGGTGACTGCACGGATGCCGCGGATCTGGGGCAGCAGGCGATCGGTCATCTCGCGCAATTCGGCAAGCTTTTCCTGACGGTTGTCGATCAGGTCCCACTTGTTGAAGGCAATCACCGGCGCCCTGCCCTCGCGAACGATCAGGTCGGCGATCTGGAGATCCTGCTTTTCGAAGGGAATGGTGGAATCGAGGACCACCACCACCACCTCGGCAAAGCGGATCGCCCGCAACGCGTCGGCGACAGAGAGCTTTTCGAGCTTTTCCTGAACCCGCGCCTTGCGCCGCAGTCCGGCCGTATCGAACAGCTTGATCTTGCGGCCCTTCCAGTCGAAATCGACAGCGATGGAATCGCGCGTGATGCCGGCTTCTGGACCGGTCAGCAGCCTGTCCTGACCCAAGAACTGGTTGATCAGGGTCGATTTTCCGGCATTGGGACGACCGACGATGGCCACGCGCAGGGGCTTGGTTTCGTCGTATTCGGGGCCTTCGTCATTCTCGTCCGCGCCATCGGCGGGCGTGGGCACATCGACGTCGGTCACGGCCTCGCCAAAGGCGCTGTCGCTCGAGGGGAAACAGCGTTCCTCGCCGAACGCCTCGACGATCGCATCGCGCAGGTCGAGCATGCCGCCACCATGTTCGGCGGACACCGGACAGGGCTCGCCCAGACCGAGCCGCCATGCATCGAGCATGCCCGATTCCGCGCCCCTCGCCTCCGCCTTGTTGGCGACCAGCACCACGGGCTTGCCGCGCTTGCGCAAGATGTCTGCGAGCAGTTCGTCTGCGGGCGTGAGACCGGCCTTCGCGTCAATCAGGAAAAGCGCACCGTCGGCCTCGTCGATGGCCGCCTCGGTCTGGGCGCGCATCCGGCCCTCAAGCGTGTCCGGTCCGGCCACTTCAAGGCCCGCGGTATCGATCATGGTGAACCGCAGATCGACAAGACGCGCATCACCGGGCCGGCGGTCGCGGGTCACGCCCGGGGTGTCATCGACCAGGGCGAGCTTGCGTCCGGCAAGCCGGTTGAACAAGGTCGACTTGCCGACATTCGGTCGGCCGACAATGGCAAGGGTCAGGCTCATGGTGTCTCCCTCACCGTTGGAAACGTGCCGCGGGGCTCAAGCCGGATCGGCCCGACGCACTCAGGATGCGCCACCGCGCGCGGCGATCAAGTCGAGAACGAGGCCGGCGCGGTTGGCGACACCGTTCGGCGTCTCGCTGTCCGCGGCAATCTCGCCGAACCATTGCGAGGCCCGTTCGAAATCACCGGCCTTGAATGCCGACAGTCCAAGCGCCTCGCGCGCGGAGTGCCGCGAGGGATTTCCCGGCACGGCAAGAACCTCGACCTGGGCGGAGACCTCGTCGTAGCTGCCATGGTCCACCAGAAGATAGGCTGCCCGCAGACGTGCAGCATCCCGGATCGCCGCAGGCTGGGACGCATCGTTGCCAACCGCAGAGAAGGCTGAAATGGCTTCCGCGGTATCGCCGCGATCGGCAAGAACCGTGGCGGCGCGCATGCGGGCCAGGACCGGATAGGCGCCGTGTCCGGTTTGTTCGAGTTCCCTGAAGCCCTCGAGTGCTGCGTCGGTGTTGCCCTCGCGCGCCTGCTCGAGCGCGGCAAGGAAGGCATCGCCCGATCTTGCGGCGGTACTTTCCTGCCAGTATTGCCAGCCGCGCAGGCCCGCCGTCACCGCAACAATCGCAATGGCAACGCCGATGATGAGGAAGCGGAACCGCGCCCACAGGGCCTTGAAATAGTCCGAACGCAGGTCTTCGTTGACCTCGCGGATAAAGGTTGAATTGTCGTCGCTCATAGCGTTACCGGCCTGGCGCCGGTCCTCTCTCAATCATGCCGCAACGGGCGTTTCGTGAGGCCTTCTAGCGGATTTTCAGGCTCCTGTAAGGGGGGAGCGTCACGAAAGCGCGCGAAACCGCCCGGCCCCCGGGTCAGACACCGACGATCGGTGCAACACCGATCAACAACCTGTGCAGCCAGACCAGGAACAGAACATAGACCACAAGACCGCCGACAACCGAGAGAATATCCCATTTGACGGGCCCCGCGACGGGATTGGTGGTCAGCCCCGCCCTCAAGCGCTTCTTCTCCGAGATCCTGTCGACAATCGCCCATGCAAGAAAACTGCCGAACAACAGGATCGAAGCGAGGTCGCCATTGACCAGCAGATGGGCGACGGCCCAGATCTTGACGGCGAGAAGCATCGGGTGCTTGACCGCAGCCTTTATCCGCCCCGCGGGAAGCTGCGACGCCACCAGCAGGATCATCACGAAGATCATCAGCAGCGCGACCAGGTGGCTCATCCAGGCGGGAGCAACCCAGAAGACGACAGGGTCGAGGCGCGCCTGGCCGTAGCCCCAGACCAGGATCACAAAACCGATGATCGCCACGACGGCGTAGATGCCTTTCCACGCGGAGATTCCGCGCGCATCGATCTGGGCCTGGCGGAACTCCGGCGCGACGATGCGGACGGAATGGATTCCCAGGAACAGCACAAGGCCGATGACAAGCCAGATCATTCACAAACTCCCTTTGGCGCGACCGGGCAGCCCGATCCGGATTTGGCGGCAACATAGCCCGGAGAGGCAAGGAAGCAAAGCGGCGACGGCGTGCAGGTTCGGAAAGTTCATGTGGCGCATTGTCTCGACGGTCAGCTTGTTTCAAGATCGGGCCATGGAACCCGATCTGGACGCTGCGCGACGCCGGCTCAATGAGAAAAAGGCCGAACTGGAAGCCATGTCGGCCATGACCGAAGAGGCCCGGGCACCTGTTGCTCTGGACCAGCAGTCGGTCGGCCGGCTGTCGCGAATGGATGCCATGCAACACCAGAAGATGGCCGAAGCTCAGGAGCGCGCACGAAAGCGCGATCTGGTCCGCGTCGAGATGGCCGAGCGGCGGCTGGTCACCGGCGAGTATGGCTGGTGCGCAGAGTGCGGAGACGCAATCCCCGACAAGCGTCTGGCCATCGACCCGATGGCAGAGCGGTGCGTGCGCTGCGCCTCCTAAAGCCCCATCCACACGACCGCCGCATTTGCGCGCCAAACAGACCGCAATTGTTCCGATTGCGCGTGAAACGGGTTGCCTGACCATGAAATTTCCGAAACAGCCGGCCGGCGGTGCCGGCGCAAAACTGCGCGCGGGCGGCCTGACCGCCGCGATCTCCCTGCTCATCACATCTTTGAACACGGCAGTGGCAGAGCCGGCACGGCCCGAGCAGATCGTCCTGATTTCCTTTGACGGCGCTCATGACAACCGCCTTTGGGAGCGCAGCCTGAAGACCGCCGAACAGACCGGCGCCCGGTTTACCTACTTTCTGTCCTGCACGTTTCTGATCAGCCGGGATTCGCGGAAGTCATACAAGGCCCCGGGCCATTCAGCCGGGCGCTCGAATGTCGGATTCGCGCCCGACCGTGCCGATGTCGTCGAACGCCTCGGCCATATCTGGGCCGCGCATCAGCAGGGGCATGAAATCGGCAGTCACGGCTGCGGCCATTTCGACGGCAAGGAGTGGAGCAAGAACGACTGGATTGCCGAATTCGAGCAGTTCGACAGCATTGCCTCGACGGCCTGGACGGACAATGAAATGCAGCCTCCGGCCGGCTGGAGCGACTTTGTCGCATCGGACATCAAGGGCTTTCGCGCGCCCTATCTTTCGACGGGCACAGCGCTGCATCCGGCCCTTGCCGCCCACGGGCTAAGCTACGACGCGAGCACCGTTTCGAACGGACCCGCCTCCCCGGACTTCACGCAGCCGGTGGCCCGGTTCGCGCTTCCGATGGTTCCTGAAGGCCCGAGCGGGCGGCCGATCATCGCGATGGACTACAATTTGTACGTCCGCCACTCGGGCGCCGAGGAAGACCCCTCGAAAAGTGCGGAGTTCGAGACCCGAGCGCTCGAGGCGTTTCGCACCGCGTTCGAGGCCGAATATTCCGGCGAGCGGCGTCCGCTGCAACTGGGTTTTCATTTCGTGGAGATGAACGGCGGCGCTTACTGGCGGGCACTTGAACGCTTTGCGCTGGAGACCTGCGGCCGGCCCGAGGTGGCATGCATCACCTACCAGGAGGCAATGCGCCGCCTGAAACCGCAACAGGTCGACCAGGACAGCTGACTCCAATCAAGTCACTGGCCAGAGGACCGAAGCGGCATGACCTGCGCCCGAAGGGGCCTCAGGTCATGCTTCTTCAGGCGTTGCTGGCGCCAGGCATCGGATCGGGCAACGGCTCTCCGTGGATCAGCGCCTCGAAGGCGATCAGGCGTTTGTGAATCGACAGCAGGTCGATGATGGTTGTCCAGGAATTGGCGAGAAACTTGAAGCTTTCTTCCACCTGACCGAAGGCGTTGTTGATCTGGGTGAACACGCCGAGGGTGATCGCACCCGCGACGACCGTCGGGCCCAGCGCGATCAGCGGCACGAAGTTCGACGCCTGCAGATAGGACCATCGGGCAATGCCGAAATACAGGTAGTGAAAGTACAGCCGGAAATAGTTGCGCCGAACCGCCGAGTAGAGCTCGCTTATGTGGGGCGGCGCCGCGCGTTCGGCGTTGTCCTCTCCATAGACCAGTTCCTTGCGGTAGGCGGCCTCAACCTTCTGGTTGTTGAACTCCAGTCCCGGCAGCTTGAAACCGACGGCGGCCAGAAGAACCGTTCCGAAGGCCGCCGACAGGAGCGCGACATAGACCAGCGAGCCGTCGACCTGACCGATGACAGGCAGTTGCGTGACCTGCTGCGACAGGCCGTAAAGCAGCGGCAGAAAGGCAATCAGCGTCATGATCGAGCGGACGAAGGATACGCCGAGTCCCTCGACGATGCGGGCGAAACGCATGGTGTCTTCCTGAACGCGCTGGGCCGCGCCTTCGACGGAACGCAGCTTCGACCAGTGCCGCATGTAATAGTCGTTCATGGCCGTGCGCCAGCGAAAGACATAGTGCGAGACGTAAAAATCGAGCAGCACCAGCACCATGATGTAGGGGATCAGGATCCACGCAACGGTGGCGAGTTTGCCGAAATATTCGCCTCCGGTCACCGTCCCCGGCTCGCTCAGCGCTCTCTGGATGAGATCGTAGAAATCCCCGTACCAGTCGTTCAGGTAAACCGAAATCTGCATGTTGAAATAAGTCGACAGCAAGATCAGCGTGGTTCCGGCAACCGACCAGATGAACCATCTGTTGCGCTCGATGAAGAACCAGGCAGCAACGAACAGGACGCCGTTGGCGACGATGTAGATATAGGTCCATGCCCTTTCTGCCGAGAGGAAGGGCGGACGTTCGCCTTCGATCACCGGCGGAACGTATCCGCCGAGAATGTTGAGGCCCGTTTGCCATTCGTTGAACCCGAGAAACCAGATTGCCATGGCAAGTCCGGTCCAGGCCACCGCCGAGAGAAAGAACAGTTTCGGCGTGGGGAAGAAGGAAACAAACACGTGTGGCAGGTCCCGCTCTTGGTTCCGGCGTGCCGGAACGTGATTCGTGGTTCGTCGAGATAGTACCTAGGATACTGTGATCGGCGCGGCAATCGAAGGGAAGTCCAATCACGCCATTGTGCAAAAACAATGGCCCGCCCTCCCGGGCCGGGAGAGCGGGCCATCTTGCTTGTTGTCCAGGGAACTGCGTTACTTGTTCTTGAGCATCTGGTGTTCCTGCATCAGGCCCTTGTAGGTGGACCAGATCATCAGAAGCAGCAGCGCCGCGAAGGGCACACCCGTTGCCACAGCCGCAGCCTGCAACGCGCCCAGACCGCCGCCAATCAGCAGCACGATCGCGACGATCCCTTCGAAGGTCGCCCAGAACACGCGCTGTGCGACGGGGGCATCGACCTTGCCGCCAGCGGTGATCGTGTCGATGACGAGCGAGCCGGAATCCGACGAGGTGACGAAGAACACGATCACCAGCACGATGCCGATGAAGGACGCGATCTGTGTCAGCGGATAGGACTTGAGCATCTCGAACAGCATGACCGCCTGATCGGAGTTTGCGACAGCGTCATTGCCCTGGTTGATCACCTGGTCGATGGCGGAGCCGCCGAAGGTGGACATCCAGACGATGCAGACCACGGTCGGAACCAGGATCACGCAGGTGATGAATTCCCGCACGGTTCGTCCCCGCGAGACGCGGGCGATGAACATGCCCACGAAGGGCGACCAGGAAATCCACCAGGCCCAGTAGAACGCCGTCCAGCCATGCATGAAGTTGGTGTCTTCACGACCGAACGGGTTTGACAGAGGCAGCAGGTTTTGCGCGTAGGCGACGGTGTTTTCGAAGAAGCCCGTCACAATCACCGCGGTGGGACCGAGCACCAGCACAAAGCCCAGAAGCACGAAGGCGAGCAGCATGTTGATTTCCGACAGCCGCTTGACCCCGGCATCGAGGCCGGCGACCACCGAGACAAGCGCAACGCCAGTGATCATCAGGATCAGGATGACCTTGGCCGTATCTGCAACGCCCAGCCCGAAGAGAAAGTCGAGGCCGGCCATGGCCTGCTCCGCGCCGAAGCCGAGCGAGGTTGCAAGACCGAACAGGGTGGCAAACACCGCCATCGTGTCGATGACGTGGCCAGGCCAGCCCCAGACACGCTCGCCCAGAAGCGGGTAGAACGCCGAACGCAGGGTCAGCGGCAGGCCGCGGTTGTAGGAGAAGAACGCAAGCGCAAGAGCAACAATCGCGTAGATCGCCCAGGGGTGGAGACCCCAATGGAAGATCGTCGCAGCCATTGCGTTGAGCCTTGCAGCTTCCGGATCGTCAAGCGCGCCGGCAAGCGGCGCCCAGTCGGTCCGCACGCCGTTCTCGACGACCGTCCCCCCGAATGAGCTTGCGTAGTGCGAAAGAGGCTCGGAGACACCGAAGAACATCAGGCCGATGCCCATGCCGGCCGCGAAAAGCATCGCGAACCAGCCCAGGTAGCTGTAGTCCGGGCTCGCATCGACCCCGCCAAGCCGGATGTTTCCCAAGGGAGTGATGATCAGCGCAAGGCCGAAGAGAACGAAAACGTTGGCCGCCATCAGCAGCGGCCAGTCGAATGTGTCGGTCAGCGCCGGGCGCAGCCAATTGAAAAATGTCGATGACGCTTCCCCGAAGATCAGGGTGAGGATCACGAAGGCGACGATGATAACGGATGAAACGAAGAAAACAGGATTGTGAACATCCAGGCCGAGGACCTGGACGTTGTCCTGACCGACCTCGAAATCGGATGTCAGTTCAGGATCGATTGCGTCTGTGTCGGACATAAAGTCCCCCCTCATGTTTACGGCGATGCGGCGGTAAAAAAAGCCGTGGCCGGACTGCACATCATGTACCCGGCCATTAATTCAGGTCATCGCCGTCGATGTTCGGCGGCGTACCGCCATCGAATGGTCGAAATGCGCCATTTTGACGCATGGCGGCGCAAAGGTCCGTCGAACCCCCTGCGCCCGTTACCGGCCTAAACCGGTTTCGGTCGGTTTGTGCAAAAGACGAGCACAATGGTGCCCGCAGCCAAAAGACCGACCGCGGCCGCCAAACTAGCCCATGTGTAGCTTCCGGTCCAATCCGCCAGATATCCGGCCACGACCGGACCCAGAATCTGGCCAACGCCGAAGGCGGCGGTCATCAGCGCCAGAGCCCGCCGAGGGCTGTCCTGCGCCAGTTCGCGCCCCGCCTGCAAGCCGAAAGCGGTGACCATGACAAAGGTCCCCCCGAGAAACGCGCCTCCGACAAGCGGGCCGAAAGGCAGGCGAACAAGTACGCTGGCCGCGACGCCGACCGCCTCGACCACACAGCCAAGCGCGAAGACACTGACAAGACCGATTCGGCGCACCACCGGCATCCACAAGGCAACCGAAGGGGCGGCGAACAGGCCCGTGAACAGCCAGACACCCGCCTCGAACCCTGACGACCCTCCGCCATCGCGAACGATTGCCACCAGGAATGTTGCCGTAACGATGTAGCCGAACCCGAAAATTCCGTAGGCGACGGTCAGCGCCACCAGGGGCGCGCTCCAGACAAGCGGCGGCTCGCGCCGCGCCGGTCCGCTGCGCATGATTTCGCGTGGAAGATAACTATAGACGACGGCAAGCCCGGCGAGGGCGAGAATCCCTGCAAGAAACCAGGCGAGCCGCCACCCGCCGCCAGCGAGCAGCAGCAGACCAAACATCAGCGCGGAGCCGGCAATCCCGACGCCAACACCGCCGAAGTGACTGGACTGGACCCAGGGACGCGCCGCGAACAGGCCATGTGACAGCACGATCGCCGAGGTGAAAACCATGACGAAAGCACTTGCCACGCCGGCGAGAAAACGGATCAGGGCCAGAAGGATCATGTCGCTGGCAAGCCCCATTCCGAGAAGCAGGAGCGCAGTGGCAAGGAGTGCGGATAGCGCGACCCTGCGCTCGATCGTTTCGGCCCAGCCCCAGGCCGCGAGCACGGCGCCGAGCAGGTATCCCGCATAATTGGCCGATGCGATCCAGCCCGCCTGGGAAGGATCGAGACCAAGCCCATCCATCATCGCCGGCAGGACAGGCGTGTAGAAGAAACGTCCCAGCCCCATCGCCACGGCCATGGCAACAGCGCCCGCGAGCGCCGTCAGCCAGATGGCCTGGCCGGGAGCAGGCGAAGTGGCGGCATCGTGTGGTGATTGGGACAAGGTCTGTGAAAGCCGGATCAGGACAGGGACAAAGACAATCCTTGAACCCGATGGAAGCGGCTTTCAAGACGGCAGCGGCGTCATCAACGGAATTTGAAACCGCCCGAACGCGAAACATGGTTGGAACTTCCGACGCGAAACCTTATTTGTGCAATGCAACACAAATGGAAAGGACCGCGCCATGAAAACCGTCATCGTCACCGGATCAACCAGCGGCATCGGGCTGGGAATTGCCGAGAATTTTGCCATCAACGGCTTCAATGTGGTCCTCAACGGTCTGGGCGACGAAAAGGAAATCGAGGCAACCCGCGCGCGGCTCGACACCTTGGGCGCGGGAGACGTGATCTTTCACGGCGCGAACATGCTCAAACCCGAAGAGATTTCCGATCTGGTCAAGACCACCGAGGAGAAGTTCGGGGCGATCGACATTCTGGTGCCCAATGCCGGCATCCAGCATGTCGAAAAAATCGAGGACTTTCCGCCCGCCAAATGGGACGCGATCATCGGCATCAACCTGTCTTCGGCCTTTCACCTGATCCGCGCCGCGATGCCGGGCATGAAGGAGCGCAAGTTCGGACGCGTGATCTCGATTGCCTCCGCCCATGGACTGGTCGCCTCGCCCTACAAGAGCGCCTATGTGGCGGCCAAGCACGGGATACTGGGGCTGATCAAGACAGTGGCGCTGGAAGGCGCGGAGTTCGGTGTCACCGCAAACGCCATCTGCCCGGGCTATGTCGAGACCCCGCTCGTTTCGGGACAGATCGCCGATACGGCGAAGGCGCGCGATATGAGCGAGGAGGACGTGGTCAACGAGGTCATTTTGAAGGCACAACCGACCAAGCAATTCGTGCAGGTTGGCCAGATCGCGGCACTTGCACTCTATCTTGCCTCCGAGCAGGCGGCGCAGATCACCGGTGCGGCACTTCCGATGGATGGCGGCTGGACCGCGCAATGACCGGAAAGGCAAAGACCGGTCAGAAAACAGCGAATGGAAAAACCGCCGGCGCGCCATCGCGGAGTGCCAGCCCCGCGCCAAACGGGTCCGGAAATGGGCCCCATTTCATCAATCTTGCGCTTCAGGGCGGCGGCGCGCACGGCGCCTTCTCCTGGGGCGTGATAGACCGGCTGCTCGACGAACCGGATATCGGCTTCGAGGGCATCTCCGGAACCTCGGCAGGCGCAGTTAACGCGGTCGTGCTTGCGCAAGGGCTGATGCAGGATGGTCGCAGGGGCGGTCAGGCCGCACTCGAGAATTTCTGGCGCCGGTCGAGCAGCACAGGGTCGGTGTGGTCGCCACCGCGGCCTCAGTATGTGAGCCCCATCCCGGGCCTCGCCATGTTCTCAGCCGCGGTCTACTCCGTGTTCGACACGCTGACGCGGACCTTTTCGCCCTACGAGTTCAACCCGTTCGGCATCAATCCGCTGACAGACACGCTTTCGGAGTGCGTGGATTTCGAGGCGCTGAAGAAGCACTGCAGCACCAAGCTTTTCATCAGTGCGACGAATGTCCATACCGGCCGGGTGCGGGTGTTCGAATCCCACGAGGTCGATGTCGACGTGGTGATGGCCTCGGCCTGCCTTCCGTTCCTGTTCCAGGCTGTGGAGATCGATGGCGCGCACTATTGGGATGGCGGCTATGTCGGCAATCCGGCGCTGTTTCCGTTCTTCTACAAGTGCGAAAGCCGCGATGTCATGATCGTCCACATCAATCCCATGGAACGGGAGGAGGTGCCGAAAACAGCGCCCGACATTCTCAACAGGATCAACGAGATTTCCTTCAATTCCTCGCTGATCAATGAAATGCGGGCAATCAATTTCGTCACCCGGCTTCTGGAGCAGGACTGGCTGAAGGACGAATACAAGGACCGGCTCCGGCACATTCTCGTGCATTCGGTTCGTGCTGATGACGCGCTCAAGCATCTGTCGGTGGAGTCGAAATTCAACGTCAACTGGTCCTTTCTCACCGATCTTCGCGACCGCGGCAGGGCCGCAGCAGATGCCTGGCTGTCGGCCAACAGGGGTGCCTTGGGCAAGCACTCGACGGTGGACCTCGAAAGCCAGTATCTCGGCCTTCCCGGACCGCGCCCGCTTGACGGGCCGTCCGGCAAGGCCGTGGGCAGCAATTGAACGGAAAAAGCTGAAAGACGGGGGATTGACCGGATTTGCCTAAAACTGTCTCTGTGACCGGGCAGGCTTTCGCACTGCAACGAGGTGCGTTAGGTTTTTCGCTTGTACCTGAACACTCCCAAGTCACGAGGCGACATGGCGCAGTTCCACCGCACATCCATCCGTTTTCTGCTCAACGACCGGCAAGTCGAGCTTTCGGGCTTTGCGCCCGATCAGACCCTGCTTGACTGGTTGCGGCTCGACAGGCGGCTCACCGGAACCAAGGAGGGCTGCGCCGAGGGCGATTGCGGCGCGTGCACGGTGCTTGTCGGACGTCTCGACAACGGCGTGCTCAACTACGAAACCGTCAATGCCTGCATCCGCTTCGTCGGCTCGCTTGACGCCACCCATGTCGTCACCATCGAGCATCTCAACAGGCCCGATGGCCGGTTGAGCGCCGTGCAGCAGGCGATGGTCGACCGCCACGGTTCGCAATGCGGCTTCTGCACCCCGGGCATCGTCGCATCCCTGCACGCCCTCTGGCTTTCGGATCCCAATCCCGGCCCGGCCGATATCGAGCGGCAGTTGCAGGGCAACCTCTGCCGCTGCACCGGCTACGAGCCGATCGTGAAAGCGGCGATCGATGCGGCGGGAACAATTCCGGACGCGGAGAACGACCGTCTTGTGGCCGCCTATGACCAAACCGTGGCAGCCCTCACCGAACTCGCCGACGGCGCCCGCGTGACAATCGAGAGCGATCGCGGCACGACGTATCTGCCGGCCGATCTCGATGATCTTGCAGACCTCTACGAAGCCCATCCGCAAGCGACGATCGTCGCCGGATCGACCGATGTCGGATTGTGGGTGACCAAGCACATGCGCGAGATTACCCCGGCGATCTTCATCGGGCATCTCGATGCGTTGCGCGAAATGACGATCGAGCCGGAGGGCGTGACGCTGGGTGCCGGGGTCTCCTACACCGCGGCGCGGATGGCGCTGATCGCTGCCTTTCCGCAGATGGCGGAACTGTGGGACCGGATCGGCGGCGAACAGGTGCGCAACATGGGAACCATCGGCGGCAACATCGCCAATGGGTCGCCCATCGGCGATACGCCTCCACCGTTGATCGCACTCGACGCAACCGTGACGCTGCGCAAGGGTGCCGCCAGACGGGTGATTCCGCTCGAGACCTTCTTCATCGACTACGGCAAGCAGGACCGGCAGCCGGGCGAATTTGTCGAAAGTATCGCCGTTCCGGCACTGGCCGATGATGCCTTCTTTGCCGTCTACAAGATTTCCAAACGGCGCGACGAGGACATCTCGGCACTTTGCGGGGCTTTCCATGTCACGCTCGACGAGGACGGCCTTGTTGCCTCGGCCCGCATCGCGTTCGGCGGAATGGCGGGGACGCCGCGGCGCGCGACGGCCACCGAGGCTGCGCTGCTGGGCAAGCCCTGGGCGTGGGAAACCGTCGAAACGGCACGGCTGACGATGAGCCAGGACTACCAGCCGCTCAGCGACTGGCGGGCAAGCGCGGAGTACCGGATGGTGTCCGCACAGAACCTGCTGATCCGCTTCTTTCTTGAAACCTGCGGCGCGCCGGTCCGGATCTCGCGTCACGCTGCGCCCGCGGAGGCCTGATCATGGACACCCGAGCCACCCGCAGCAAAACCGAAATCTCCGGCGGAGCCCACACACCACGCCAGCACGATTCCGCACACAAGCATGTCACCGGAACCGCCGACTACATCGACGACATGCCGGTACCAGCCGGTACGCTTCACGGCTATCTGGGGCTGAGTGCGCGGGCGCATGCGCGGATCGTCTCGATCGACCTCGATCCGGTGCGCAAGGCGCCGGGGGTGGTCGCGGTGCTCACCG
This sequence comes from Hoeflea sp., assembly GCA_965233445.1. Lineage (GTDB taxonomy): Bacteria > Pseudomonadota > Alphaproteobacteria > Rhizobiales > Rhizobiaceae > Hoeflea. The sequence goes on along the minus strand of OZ247491.1, from coordinate 1,686,509 downwards.
GCGCGGACGTGCCGGGCATCAACGACATCTCTCCCAGCGGCCGCGACGACGAGCCGGTGCTCGGCACAAGCGAAGTGCTGTTTCACGGTCAACCGGTCTTCGCCGTCATTGCCGAAACCCGCGAGCAAGCGCGGCGGGCGGCGCAACTTGCCGTCATCGACTACGAAGACCTGCCGCATGTGACCGATGTGCGCGCCGCAATCGACGCCAACTATCCCTTCGTGACCGATCCGCTGAAGCTCGAACGCGGGGATGTGGAAACCGGCCTTGCGGGCTCGCCGCTGCGCCTCCAGGGCGCGATGCGGATCGGCGGCCAGGACCATTTCTACCTCGAAGGCCACATCGCCCTCGCCATTCCGGGCGAAGACGACGAGGTGACGGTGTGGTCCTCGACACAGCACCCGAGCGAAGTCCAGCACATGGTGGCCCATGCCCTGGGCACCGTTTCGAACGCTGTGACCGTGCAGGTGCGGCGCATGGGGGGAGGTTTCGGCGGCAAGGAAACGCAATCGAACCAGTTCGCCGCCATCGCGGCCATCGCGGCGAAGAAGCTCAACCGCGCGGTCAAGATCCGTCCGGACCGTGATGACGACATGATCATCACCGGCAAGCGCCATGATTTCGTGGTGGACTACGATGTCGGCTACGACAAGAGCGGCCGCATCCATGCGGTGGATGCCAGCTTCGCAGCCCGGTGCGGCTTTTCATCCGATCTCTCCGGACCGGTCACCGACCGGGCACTGTTTCACGCCGACAACTGCTATTTCTATCGTGATGTCCGTTTCGTCTCGAAGCCGATGATGACGAACACCGTCTCCAACACCGCCTTCCGCGGCTTCGGCGGACCGCAGGGCATGCTCGGCGGCGAACGGGTCATCGAGGAGGTAGCCTATGCGCTCGGGCGCGACCCCTTGGAAATCCGCAAGGCCAATTTCTATGGCGGCGCCGATGATCCGGAAGGTCGCAACATTACTCCCTATCACCAGACGGTGACCGACAACATCATTTCCCAGATCGTCGAGCAGCTCGAAACGTCTTCGGACTATCAGGCGCGGCGCGCGGAAATCATCGACTTCAACAGCAGGAGCCCGGTGATCCGCCGCGGCATCGCGCTGACACCGGTGAAGTTCGGAATCTCGTTCACCGCCACCTGGTACAATCAGGCCGGTGCACTGGTGCATGTCTACCAGGACGGTTCGATCCATCTCAATCACGGCGGGACCGAGATGGGCCAGGGGCTCAACACCAAGGTGGCGCAGGTTCTGGCCGACGAGTTCCAGGTTGATCTCGACATGATCCGGATCACCGCGACAACGACCGGCAAGGTGCCGAACACATCGGCCACAGCCGCCTCTTCGGGCACCGATCTCAACGGCATGGCGGCGGCCAATGCGGCGCAGCAGATCAAGGCCCGGCTGATCGCGTTTGCGGTCGACAAGTTCAGCGTGCCGCCAGAGCAGGTGGTGTTCGAGCCAAATCACGTGCGGGTCGGCAACGAACTTCTGGAGTTCGGCGATTTCATCCGCCAGGCCTATCTCGCGCGGATTCAGCTTTCGGCGGCGGGGTTTTACAAGACGCCGGACATTCACTGGGACCGCGCCAGCGGCAAGGGCCGTCCGTTCTACTACTTTGCCTATGGCGCGGCGGTCTCGGAGGTTTCGGTCGACACACTCACCGGCGAATACCAGGTTGACCGGACAGACGTTCTGCACGATGCGGGACGCTCGCTCAATCCGGCGCTCGACATTGGCCAGATCGAAGGCGCCTTCGTTCAGGGAATGGGCTGGCTGACAACGGAAGAGCTTTGGTGGGACGACAACGGCCGGCTGAGAACCCATGCGCCGTCGACCTACAAGATCCCGCTGGCATCGGACCGGCCGAAAATCTTCAATGTGGAACTGGCCAGTTGGTCGGAGAACCGGGAACCCACGGTCCGTCGTTCAAAGGCTGTCGGCGAGCCGCCGTTCATGCTGCCGATTTCGGTTCTCGAGGCGCTCGGCATGGCCGTGGCCTCGATCGCCGATTACAGCGTCTGCCCCCGGTTGGATGCCCCGGCAACGCCCGAGCGCGTGCTGATGGCGGTGGAACGGCTCAAGGCGATGGCCGCCGGCGACACCGAGGCCTGACGGCCGTGGCAAGGCATGCCGCCTACTCGACGTTCGAGAAGACAGCCGGATCCAGCGGTTTCGTTCTGGTGCGCGTCGTCGAAGCGAAGGGATCGACTCCCCGCGAAACCGACGCCTGGATGCTGGTGTCGGAAGACGGCATGTTCGGGACCATCGGCGGCGGCAGGCTGGAAATGGAAGCCGTCGAAAAGGCGCGCTCGATCCTTGCGGGAAGCGAAGCCTCCGATCTCGCGCTGCCGCTCGGTCCGGCCATCGGCCAATGCTGCGGCGGGCACGTGACACTGTCGTTTGAAATCATTTCTTCTGCGCGCTTCGACGAGATCGAGACACTGGTGAAAGCCGAGGATGAAGCCGCCCCGGAGGTCTGGCTGTTCGGCGGTGGCCATGTCGGCCGCGCACTGACGCGTGCGCTGCTCCTGCTGCCGGTCAAGGTGCATGTGGTGGAGACACGGGAGACCGAGTTGATGCTCACACCGGAGGGCGCCGAACAGCATCTGACCGCCCTGCCCGAGAGCCTGGTCGCTTCAATCGCGCCCGGCAGCGCCGTGATCGTCCTGACCCACGACCACGCACTCGATTTCCTGATTGTCTCGGCGGCACTTGCCCGCAACGACCTCGCCCAGTTGGGCATGATCGGATCCGACACGAAGCGGGCAACCTTCGAGCACCAGTTCATCCGCGAGGGCGGCGACAAGGCTGAGCTCGCCAAACTCACCTGCCCGATCGGCCGCAAGATCCCCGACAAGCGTCCCGAAGTGATCGCAGCCACGGTCGCGGCGGACATCATCGCAGCGGTTTCGGCCTGGCGCGATGACAAGTCTCAGCCGGCGTCCTGAAGCACCAGTTCCGAAGCCCGCCATGCGGTGGCAATGGCCGCGGCATTGGTGTTTCCGGCAATGATGTTGGGAAAAATCGAGCAATCGACGACCCGCAACCCGTGAAGGCCATGAACCTTGAGGCGCGGATCGACAACGGCATGTTCGGAGTCAGGTCCCATGCGGCAGGTTGCGACGGGGTGGTACACAGTACCGGAGCGTCTCCGGATGTCGTCGATCATCGCCTCATCTTCGACGATGTCCGGCCCCGGCAGGAGTTCGGCGTCAATGCAGTCGGCCATCGGCTTTGCGGCCGCCATCCGGCGGACGAACTTGCCGGTCGCAAGCATCTCGGCGACATCGTCCTCGTGGGACAGCGCATTGGGAGTAATGCGCGGCGCCTCGAAGGGGTCGGATGAGCGAGCCATGATTTCGCCCCGGCTCTTGGGGCGGCAGTTCGACCAGCCGATGGAGAACCCGGGCCAGGGATCGGGGCTCAGGATCGGCCGTTCGCCCGGCCTCGGGATGACGGTCGAGAAGGCCTGGAAATACAGCTGCATGTTCGGCCGCAGCCGGTCCGGATCGGTGCGGATGAAACCGCCCGCCTGATTGAGACTGACGGACAGCGGCCCGTCGCGCATCAGCAGGTAGCGCAGACCCGCATGGAGCTTGCCCCACCAGGGGCCGAGCTGCTGGTTGATGGTCGCGCAGTTGGCGCGGAAGGTGTAGTTGGTCCCGACGTGATCCTCGAGGTTGCGCCCGACATTGCCGTTTGCATGCCGTACATCGATGCCAAGCCCCTTGAGATGGTCTGCAGGCCCGATGCCGGAAAGCTGCAGGATCTGCGGCGAGTTGACCGCGCCGCCGCTCAGGATGATTTCGCGTTCGGCCTTGACCGTGACCAGCTTGCCGCCACGGCGGTAGGTCACGCCGGTGACACGGGCACCGTCGAACGTGAGCCCGGTGACATGGGCGTTGGTGATCACGCGGACATTCGGCCGCTTCATGGCCGGACGCAGGAATGCCCGGGCAGCAGACAGCCGGCGGCCCTTGTGGATGGTGAATTCGAGAAGACCGATGCCATCCTGGCTTTCGCCGTTGAAATCCGGATTGAGCGGCAAACCCACCGCCTCTCCCGCCTCGAACCACTTGCGGGTGAGCGGGTGCACCGTCGGGCCGGGAACGAACAGATTGAGCGGCCCGGTCCGGCCGCGATTGAGCTCGTCACCTATGACTGCGCATTCGACGGCGCGGAAGGCCCGCCACATCTCGTCCGACCCCCAGCCCGGATTGCCGGCTGCGCGCCAGTCGTCGAAATCCGCGCGGTTGCCGCGCATCCAGACCATGGCGTTGATCGATGAGGATCCGCCCAGCACCCGCCCGCGCGGCCAGTGATCGACATTGCCTGCAAGCCCGGGATCGGGTTCGGCGCGGTACATCCAGTTGACCTTCGGATCGAAGAAGGTCTTGCCGTAGCCAAGCGGCATCTGGACGAAGAAGCGGCGGTCGTCGCCGCCTGCCTCGAGCACCAGCACCTTGTGCCGCCCCGATGCGGACAGCCGTTCGGCCATGACACAACCGGACGAGCCCGCGCCAATGATGATGAAGTCGGGATTTTGCATGACCGGCCTGCCCTAAGAACGCGTAGTCACGGCTCAGACCGGCATGGGCTCAAAGCCCTCCTGCCGGTCTCCGTTCATCGAAGCGTTGTCACAGAATCTGCCGCGTTTCAACTCACCGAATTTCTCGAAGGGAGCATGGCGAGAGCCTGCGTACAGGCGGCAGTTCAGGGAATGGCGAAGTGTCCGACAATCAATTCATGATCGGACAGCGGCTCGCCCTCGGAATCGACTGCCGGGACAATTTCGGCCCCGTCCAGCGACAGTCCACGCGCAGCGAACCAGTCGAGCTTCATGGTTCGCGTCGGATGCGGCGTTAGATAGCTGCGGCGCGTTGTCATGCCCTCGGCGTTGTTGTCCCACGAATAGCCGCGCGCCCGCGCAAGGTCGAAAAGCTCTTCCCTGCTCCAGTCCGGCTGGTCGGCGTCGTTGCCGGTGTTCAGGTCGCCGCCGATGATAACAGGCATGTCGGGCGCAAAACTCTCTACGGCTTCAAGCAGCGCCTCCATCTGTCCGGCCCGCCGCGCAGATCCGGCGTTGCTTTCAAGATGTGTCGAAACCACGCACACTTTCCCGGCAGCAGTCGGCAGAATGGCCGCGATGGCCATGCGACCGCCGATGCGGGGTTGGGTGGCATCAACGGACAAGTCTGAGGATGCGAACCAATGGCCGGCGTCATCCAGCCGGATCAGGGCGACGCGGTGCGGGGCCGCACGGCTCAAGACCGCATTGCCATGCCACCCGGCCTCGTTGTGGTCATCGATGCAATAAGGGCGTTCGGTCTCGCCGCCGAGACCGAGTTCGAAGAACTCGACGCCATAGGCGTAGTGCATGGCGAGCGCCCCGGCGATTTCGGCGGCCGGATGACGCTGCGCGGTGCGGGCCATGCCGCAATCGAGTTCCGAGAGCAGAATCACGTCGGGATTGTGCCTTCCGAGAAGCCCGGCGCTCTTTTCCGGAAACAGGCCACGCTCGATGTTCCATGCGGCGATCGTGAAATCCGGCGAGATCCGATCCGCGCTCCCCGTCCCTCCGGTTTCCACCATTCCCATCGCCTCGATCGAGGCCATGTGCTCCCGGTGGGCTTCCACCGTACGCGGACCGGAGAGGATCGACTGTTTGAGCGCATCATCGACAAGCGGCAGCGTGGCGACGGTCCGGGTGTGGATGGCGGGTCCGCTCAAAGCCGCACCCCGGTTGCCGGGTTGAACATCAGCAGGGACGTCTGCGGCAGATCGATATAGACCTCGCCGGAGGGCACCGGTGCGGTGTGCGGCAGATGGACCACGATGCCGCGATCGGCCACGCGGCCGTGCAGCAATCGCCCGGCGCCGAGTTCCTCGATGAAATCGAGATTGAACGGGAGCGCGCCGGGATGGCCTGCTTCGACCACACCGATGTTTTCCGGACGAACGCCGAGATGGATATCGCCGCTGTAGTCGACCGTTTGAGGTGCGTAAACCGAGACATCGTCGGTCAGGTGGACCCGGCCATTGCCGTTGTAGCGCGCCGGCAGGAGGTTCATCGGCGGCGCGCCCATGAAGCTTGCCACGAAGGTGCTGGCGGGCTGGTGGTAAACTTCGGCGGGCGTGCCGATCTGCTCGATGCGCCCCTGGTTGAGCACGATGATCCGGTCGGCCATGGTCATGGCCTCGATCTGGTCGTGCGTGACATAGACCGAGGTCACTCCGAGGCGGCGCTGCAGCGCCTTGATCTCGATGCGCATCTGCCCGCGAAGCTTCGCGTCAAGATTGGACAGCGGCTCGTCGAAGAGAAACAGCGCCGGATTGCGCACGATGGCGCGGCCCATGGCGACACGCTGGCGCTGGCCGCCGGACAGCTGGCTCGGACGCCGGTCGATGTATTCCTTGAGATTGAGCATCGAAGCAGCCTGGTTGACCGCTGCATCGATCTCGGACTTGGGCATCCCGCGGTTGCGCAGTCCATAGGCCATGTTGTTGTAAACCGTCATATGCGGGTAGAGCGCATAATTCTGGAACACCATGGCGATATCGCGTTCGGCGGGACCGACATCGTTGACCACGCGACCCGCGATCGAGAGTTCGCCCTCGGTGATCTCCTCCAGTCCGGCGATCATTCTGAGCAACGTCGACTTGCCGCACCCGGATGGGCCCACAAGGACGATGAATTCGCCCTGCTCGATGTTGAAGCTTGTGGGTTGAACCGCACGGACGCCGTTCGGATAGACCTTGGAGATGTCTTTGAGTGCAACGTGGACCATGGGAGACCTCTACTTGTCGGATTCAACCAGTCCCTTGACGAACCAGGACTGGAAAATGATGACCACCAGCACAGGCGGCAGGATGGCGATGAAAATAAGAGCGAGCGAGCGGCCGAATTCGGGGATGTCCGATCCGCCATCTATGGCCTGGTAGATCTGCTTGATGCCGCGCACGAGCGTGAACATGGCTTCGTCCGTGGTGATCAGGGTGGGCCAGAGATACTGGTTCCAGCCGTATACGAACATGATGATGAAGATGGCCGCGATCATCGTGCGCGAAACCGGCACAAGGATGTCGATGAAGAACTTCACCGGTCCGGCGCCGTCGATCCGCGCCGCCTCGACCAGTTCTTCGGGCACCGACAGGAAGAACTGGCGGAAGAAGAACGTGGCAGTAGCCGAGGCCACCAGCGGCACGATCAAGCCGGTGTAGGTGTTGATCAGGCCCATTCCGTGGACGACTTCGTAGGTCGGCAGGATGCGCACTTCGAGCGGCAGCAACAGCGTCGTGAAGATCATCCAGAAGGCAAAGGTGGCGAAGCGGAGCCGGAAATAGACAATCGCGTAGGCTGCGATCATGCCCAGCGCGATCTTGCCGATGGCAAAGCCTATTCCGAGAATGAATGAATTGAGGAGCATCGTGCTGCCGGTGATGCTCCCGGTAAAGCCACCTTCGGTGAACATCGCTTTTTCGAAGTTCTCAAGCAGATGGGAGCCATCGGAAATCTGCATTCCATGGCGGGAGATCTCGACATCGCTTGCCCCGATGGTCAAGAAGGCGGCGAGCACCGGCAAGATCATCAGGAGGGAGCCGACAATCAGGATGGCATGATCGCCGACGGCCTGCCATTTCACGGGACGGCGGACCCTTGAGCGAGGGGCGGAGATGGACTGAGCGTCTGCGGCAACTGTCATGGTTCTCTCTCCTCAAGTGTAGTGAATACGCCGGTCGAGAAACCGGAACTGAAAGACCGTGAGAAGCAGCACAAGGATCATCAGGACGACCGATTGGGCCGAGGAACCGCCCAGATCATTGCCGCGGAAGCCGTCGACATAGACCTTGTAGACGAGCGTCATCGGATTGTTGCCGGGCTCGCCTTTGACAAGGGCGTCGATCATTCCGAACGTGTCGAACAGCGAATAGGTGATGTTGATGACCAGCAGGAAAAAGGCGGTGGGCGCCAGCAGCGGGAAGGTGATGTCCCAGAACCTGCGGCTGCCGGAGCGGTTGTCGATCATCGCGGCTTCCTTGACCGACTGCGGAATCGACTGCAGCCCGGACAGCAGGAATATGAAATTGACCGGAATCTGGTTCCAGGTTGCCACAGCCACCATGGCGACCGCGGTGTCGGAGTAGTTCACACCCAGCCTGAATTCGTAGCCGAAGAGGGCAAGGAACTCGGTCATCGGGCCGTTGTTCTGGTAAAACACCATGACGCCCAGAAAGCCGGCCACAGGCGGCGCGACTGCATAGACCCACATCAACAGCGTCCTGTAGGTTCGCGCGCCGCGAATGACCTTGTCAGCCTTGACTGCGAGAATCAGCGCAATCGAGAGCGAAAGAAAGGTGACCGCCACGGTGAATACCAGCGTGAAGCCGGCGACCTTGAGGTATTGCGCCGAATTCATCAGGCCCGCGTAATTGGCGAGCCCAACGAAGGTCGAGCCGAAGCCGAACGGGTCCTCCAGAAAGAAGGACGACTGGATGGCATAGGCAGCCGGCCAATAGAAGAACAACCCGATGATCGCGAGTTGCGGCAACAACAGCAGGACGGGCAGACCGGGCTTGTCAAAACCGGCACGTTTCATGGCGGAGGTCCCTTCGATGATCGAACCAGCGGCTGTCGGTCAAGACAGCCGCTGGCCGCATGTCGTCAGAGAAGCCGCGAGGCTCAGCCCTGGGTCTTGTTGAAGCGGGCAAGAAGCTCGTTGGCTTCCTTTTCGATGGTCGCGAAGGCTTCATCAACGGTGGTTTCACCGGTCAGGATTCGGCCGTATTCGCGGTTCATCACGTCGCGGATCTGGACGTAGAAGCCCATGCGGTAGCCCCTGGTGTTCTCACCGCCCGGCAGCGAAAGCTGCTGGATGCCGACTTCGGCGGCAGGCTTTTCTTCGTAATAGCCCTGCTCCTTGGCCAGCTCATAAGCGGCGTTGGTGATCGGAACATAACCGGTGTCCTTGTGCCACTTGAGCTGCACCTCCGGAGAGGAAAGGAAGCGGAAGAACTCGGCGGTTGCCTTGTTTTCCTCGTCCGACTTGCCCGACATCGCAAACAGCGCGGCGCCGCCGATGAAGGTCTGGGTCGGCTCGGTGGTCACGGCTTCCCAGTAGGGCAGGAAGGTTGCCGAGAACGGCATGGTTGCGGTTTTCTGGAGGCCGCCGAACGAGCCCGAAGACCCGAACCAGATGCCGATCTTGCCTTCCTCGAACGGCTTCTGGTTATCGTTCCAGCCGGTGCCGTACCACTCGAAGAACCCTTCGTCCTTCCAGGCCTTCATGGCCGTGAACATGGCCTTGATTTCCGGGGTGTTGACCAGAATCTCGGTCTCGCCGTCGCCGTAGCCGTTGTCGTTGGTGGCGAAGGGAAGGTTGTGACGCGAGAAGAAGTTCTCGGTGAAGATCCAAGGCAGGTGGGACTGCGCCATCGGGATGTAACCGGCTTCCTTGAGGGCCGGTGCGGTCACGTTCTCAAACTCTTCCCAGGTCTTGGGAGGGGTGACGCCGGCCTTTTCGAGGGCTTCGACGTTGTAATACATGATCGGCGTCGAGGAGTTGAAGGGCATGCCGATCATCTTGCCGTCGACGTCGGCATAGAAGTAGCGCACGCCTGGAATGTAGTCTTCGATGTTGAAGTCGATGCCGTTTTGGGCCAGCAGGTCCTGCACCGGGATGGTCGCGCCCTTGGCGCCGATCACGGTTGCCGCACCGGCGTCAAACACCTGCATGACATTGGGTTGCTCGCCGGCACGGAAGGCGGCGATACCGGCGGTCAGGGCTTCCTCGTAGGTGCCCTTGAAGACCGGAGTGATCTTGTATTCGCTCTGGCTGGCGTTGAAGTCATTGGCAATCTCGTTGACTGAATCGCCGAGTGCGCCACCCATGGCATGCCACCAGGTGATCTGGGTTTCAGCGAGTGCGACCGTGCTGGCCGACAGGCTGAGTGCGAAAGCCGCAGCCGCGACAAGATTCTGTTTCAGCATTTGCTTGCTCCATAAAGCTGTTCTGGAAGGGGACGTAGAACCCATGGAGCCGATTAGAGCGGTCATGATTCAGTTCGGTGACGGTTTTGTTGAGGTTCTGTGACAATCCACAAAAGAAGCCGCTCGAACCACGATTGTCCGCCAAGGCCTGAAAGCGGGCCATGCATTATCAGGAAAAACCGGGAACTGATTTACCGGGAGCAACGCAGGCACGGGCTTTTCATTCGCGTGCGCATTGCGCATCATGTGCACTGCAAAAAAGACGCAACCAGGTGCGAGGGGCATCCATGTACGAATATCCACTCTTGTGGGAATGGCTCGGCTTCGCCGTGCGCTGGCTCCACGTGATCACGGCCATCGCCTGGATCGGGTCATCGTTCTATTTCATAGCGCTCGATCTGGGACTGGTTCAGCGACCGGGCCTTCCCGAAGGCGCCCATGGCGAGGAATGGCAGGTCCACGGCGGCGGCTTCTACCACATCCAGAAGTATCTGGTTGCGCCCGAGCGGCTTCCCGAACATCTGACCTGGTTCAAATGGGAAAGCTACGCAACGTGGCTTTCGGGCTTTGCGCTGCTGTGCGTGGTCTATTACGCCGGGGCCGAACTCTATCTCATCGACGCCAACGTGCTCGATGTGTCGGCGCCCGTCGCGATTACCATTTCGATCGCCTCGATCGTGCTCGGCTGGGTCATCTATGACCTCTTGTGCAAGTCACCCATCGGCCAGAGCACGACCGGGCTTATGGTGGTCCTGTTCGCCGTGCTGGTGGCCATGGCCTGGGGATACACGCAGGTGTTCAGCGGCCGCGCGGCGCTTCTGCACCTGGGCGCGTTTACCGCCACGATCATGAGCGCCAATGTCGCCATGATCATCATCCCCAACCAGAAGGTCGTGGTGGCAGACCTGAAGGCCGGCCGCACGCCCGATCCGAAATACGGGCGCATTGCCAAGCAGCGCTCGCTGCACAACAACTACCTGACGCTGCCGGTCATCTTCCTGATGCTGTCGAACCATTATCCGCTGGCGTTCGCGACCGAATACAACTGGCTGATCGCGGCGCTGGTGTTCCTGATGGGGGTCACGATCCGGCACTGGTTCAACACGGTGCATGCCCGCAAGGGCAAGCCGCACTGGACCTGGGCCGCGACGGCCGGGCTGTTCCTGGTCGTCATGTGGCTTTCGAGCCTTCCACACAGCGAAGACGTGATCGAGGAGGCGCAGCTTGCACCGGTGCATCAGCGCTTTGTCGACAACGTGCATTTCGAGGATGTGACCAACACCGTGCTTGGGCGCTGTTCCATGTGCCATGCCGCCGAGCCTTTCTGGGACGGAATTGGCCACGCACCCAAGAACGTGAAGCTTGAAACCGAAGCTGATATCGCCCGCCACGCCAGGGAGATCTACCTCCAGGCCGGCCGCAGCCACGCGATGCCGCCCGGAAACATCACCTTTGTGGAGCCTGCGGAAAGGCGTCTTATCGTCGCCTGGTACGAATCCGCCGTGGCCGGGGACAACGGTCAATGACCTCCAAGCTGCTGCGCGGCCGCACATTGAGCTTTGTCCGGCGCCCCGAGGCGCGCGACGACCACGGGAGTTACGTCTATGAAGAGGATGGCGGACTTCTGATTGCCGACGGCAGGATCGAGGCAGCCGGCGGCTATGACGACATGATCGGCAAGGCGCCGGCGGGAGTCGAGATCATCGACCACCGCCCCCACCTTCTGATGGCCGGCTTCATAGACCCGCACATCCACTTTCCGCAGATGCAGGTGACGGCAAGCTACGCCGCAAACCTGCTCGAATGGCTCAACACCTACACTTTTGTCGAGGAACAGCGTTTTGGGGATGAAGCCCATGCGGCACGCTTTGCCAAGCTGTTCTTTGACGAATTGCTTCGCCACGGCACCACGACAGCCGCAGCCTACTGCTCCGTGCACAAGGGCTCGGCAGACGCCTATTTCGCCGAGGCAGCCCGCCGGAACCTTCTGATGGTCGGCGGCAAGGTGATGATGGACCGGAATGCGCCCGAGGCGCTGACCGATACCGCCCAATCGGGCTATGACGACACCAAGTCCGTCATCGCGGACTGGCATGGCAAGGCCCGCAATCACGTGGCGATCACGCCGCGATTTGCGATCACATCCACACCTGGCCAGCTCGAGGCGGCCGGCGCACTGGCACGGGAACACGCCGATCTGCTGATCCAGACCCATCTTTCGGAAAACGACGCCGAGATCGCCTACACGCTGGAACTCTATCCGGAGGCCAAGGACTATACCGACATCTATGCGCGCTACGGCCTGTTGACCGACAAGGCGCTTCTGGGCCACGCGATCCACCTCTCGGACCGCGAAATGGGGGCCATCGCCGAAGCCGGCGCGGTGGCGGTGCACTGCCCCACCTCGAACCTGTTTCTCGGATCGGGGCTGTTCGACCTTGAGCGCATCCGGACTAACAATGTCCGCACGGCCATCGCCACCGATATTGGCGGAGGCTCAAGCTACTCGATGCTGCGGACACTGGACGAGGCCTACAAGATCCAGCAATTGAACGGCTTTCGGTTTTCGCCTCTGGAAGCCTTCTGGCAGGCAACGCGGGGCAACGGCGAAGCACTCGGTCTTGCCGGTCGCATCGGAACGCTCGAGCCGGGAACCGATGCCGACATCATCGCGCTCGATGCCTCAGCCACGCCCGCCATGGCGATCCGGATGGAGACCGTCACGACGCTCGAGGAGGAACTGTTCCTTCTTCAGACCCTGGGTGATGATCGTTCGGTGCGCAGCGTTTACGTGGCGGGCGAACCGGTATCGATGGCATAACACGGCAATGGCCCTGACGTCATAAAACCGTCTTAACTTTTCGTTAACCCATATCCTGCAAGCTGTAGTTCAGCAGCGGTTCTGAATTGAACCGTTTATAAGTCGCGTGAGCACGGATGTACTGCCACGCGGCTTTTGCTTTTTTTCGGATCATGGTTTGGTCCAGCTCACCGTTCCGCTCCCAAGACAGCCCAAAGGCTTCGGTTGCGATCGTCGCTGAACGCCTCACAGAAGCACCTGAGCGTTTTTCCCGGCAAGCGCAGTCAACCGCTGGACCGGCCGATCCCCAAATCAACTGCCCCGGTAGGTCGAATAGCCATAGGCCGAGATCAGCAGCGGCACGTGGTAATGGGCACTGGTATCGGCTATGCCGAAGCGGATCGGGATGACGTCGAGAAAGGCCGGGTCCGGCAGGGTATCCCCTGCCCCGCGCAGATAGTCGCCGGCATGAAAGACAAGCTCGTAGACGCCGCTGGCCAGGTCGCCCCGTTGAAGCAGCGGCTCGTCGATCCGGCCATCGGAGTTTGTGGTCACGACCTTGACCAAATGCCGCTCCTGACCGTGAATCCGCACAAGTTCGATCACCAGACCGGATGCCGGGCAACCCCGAGCCGTGTCCAGGACATGGGTTGTGAGGCGGCCGGTGGGGACAGGTGTGGCGGACATCGGTGTGTTCTCCAAAGGTCAGGGTTCGTTGATCACATAAGGGGCCGGATAGCCGATCTCCTCGAGATTGTCGCCGTCGCCCTCGCGATCCATCACGACGAACAGACTGGGCTCGCCGACCGCAATCAGCGGATGATGCCAGACATTGCGGGCATATTGCACCCCGACATCGCCGGGCACGCGGAAGGCTCGCGGCTGCCCCGGTCGGCCGTCATCATCGGGTGCCACGACAGCGACCCACACCCTGTTGGTGATCGGAAAGAAGGCCTGGCTGCCCAGCGGGTGCCGCTCCATCATGGTGATCTTGTAGGGAAACGAGCGCGGACGTCCGCGAAACAGCGAGAGAATGGCCTGCCCGCCCTCGGCTCCTATATCGGCGGCCGCAAGCGCGTGGAAGCGTTCGGTGGTTCCTTCATTGATCATCCGCTTCTCGGCAAGGTCGCGATCAAGGACCGTTCCAAAGGGCGCGAATTCCTTCGCGGTCAGCGTTTCCAGTTCGAGTTCATCCATTCAGGTGTCATCTCCGGGCAAGAGGTCTGCGATCCGCAATCCCGCGATTTTTTCGACCTGGGTGCATGCGGTTTCAAACTCGGTGGTCGGGTCGTTGGCGACACGGGCCTCGAAGGCCCTGAGAATGTCGTCCTTGTTAAGTCCCTTGACCGCAATGATGAAGGGGAACCCGAAATCCGTCATGTAGCGTTCGTTGAGCTCGGTGAACCGGGCATGCTCGGCTTCACTGAGACGATCAAGGCCGGCGCCGGCCTGTTCGGATTTCGACTCCCGCGTCAGGTTTCCCGAGATCGCAAGCTTGCCGGCGAGATCAGGATGCGCGCGCAACACGCCGAGCCGTTCTTCGTGGCTTGCTGCACGGAATTCGTTGGAGAGTGCGTCGTGCACCTCCCCCGCACGCAGCGGCGCGGTGATCCTGCCCCGGTCATAGGCACGTTCGGCGATCCAGGGGGAATGCTCGAAAACACCACCGAACCGCTCCACGAAGTCGTTCCTGTCGATCATCTGGCTGCCTCCGGATGATGATGCGCGTGCCAGTGATTGGCAATGTCGATCCGGCGCGTCACCCAGGCCTTGTCGTGTCCGGCCACATAGTCCAGAAACCGCGCCAATGCCGCAGCGCGCCCGGGCCTGCCGACCAGGCGGCAATGCAGACCGATCGAGAGCATTTTCGGGCTGCCGGCAGCGCCTTCCGCCATCAGCAGATCGAAACTGTCCTTGAGATAGGCGAAAAACTGGTCACCCGAATTGAAGCCCTGCGCGGTGGCAAACCGCATGTCGTTGGCGTCGAGCGTATAGGGGACGATCAGGTGCGGTCCTTTCGGGCCATCGACCCAGTAGGGCAGTTCATCGGCATAGGAGTCGGCGGAATAGACGAAACCGCCTTCCTCCATGACCAGCCGCAACGTGTTGACCGACGGCTTTCCCTGATAGATGCCCAAGGGCCGCTCGCCGGTTGCCTCGGTGTGAATGCGGACACATTCTGCGATGTGTCGGCGTTCCTCCTCCTCGGTGAAGTCCTTGTACTCGAGCCAGCGGAGGCCGTGACTGGCGATTTCCCAACCGGCCTCCTTCATGGCGGCCACTGCTTCGGGATTGCGCTGCATGGCGAGCGCCACGCCATAGACCGTCACCGGCATGTTGCGCTCGGTGAACAGCCGCCACAACCGCCAGAAACCGGCACGGGATCCGTATTCGTAAAGCGATTCCATGTTCATATTGCGCTGACCCGGCCAGGGCTGCGCCCCGACGATCTCCGACAACAGGCTTTCCGAAGCGGCATCCCCATCAATGATGCAGCTTTCACCGCCTTCCTCGTAGTTCACGACGAACTGGACCGCGCAATGCGCGCCCGCCGGCCACTTCGGATCGGGCGGATTGCGACCGTATCCAATCATGTCACGGGGATAGGCAGGCTGGTTCATTTCATCATCCGTGGTTCAAGAGGGCGGCAAGGGGCGACCGTGGAAATGATCAGCATAAACGCTATCATCCGCTGCCGAGAAGTCGAGTGCTCCACTTTGAAGAAAAACCTCAAACAGTTGCGCAACCACAAGAGCGGTTCATGGTCGTGCGGCCGATGGCTTGGCCTTTGCGGAGTGGGCTTCCACGGAGAAGCTCTCCGGAAAGGCAGGCCCTTCGGCCCCGGTCATGTGCGCAATCAGGCAATCGGCCATGCGATGTGCAATGCCGAAGCTGATCTTGAACCCGCCTGTCATCGCAAGCACATGCGGCGCAGCGGGAACCGGACCCAGCATCGGATCACGGCCGACAGCGCGCGGCCGGACACCGGCCCATCGTCCGACCACGGGCGCCTCCCGGATGAGCGGGCAGAGCTTGCGGGCACGCTTGAGGACGTCGTCAAGCTGCCCGTCGGTTGCGGTCGGATCTTCGAAGTCCCGTTCGCTGGTCGAGCCCACCGCGACCAGACCGTTTTCATGCACGAGCACATAGACGCCGTCGTGATAGACCACCGGCAGATCCGGCGGTGCGCCGGCATCAAGCAAGGCCGCCTGCCCCTTGACAGGCCCGCCGAGATCAAGGTCCGGCGTCCCTCGCGCCTCGGCGATCAGACCGAAGGCATCGACGCCGTTGGCAAGCGCGATGTGACCGAATGCGTGCGTCGAACCGTCCGAAAGCCGTGCGCGTCGCGCCTGATGCGAAATCCCGGTCAAGGCCACCCCTTCGCGGATCACGACATTGGGCATCTGCCCGAGCCGTGCAGCGAGAGCTGCGAGCAGGGCCGGGGGCGACAGGCGCGCAGAGAGCGTTTCATGCACAATGCCGCGCGGCGCCCAAAGGATGCTCGGCCAATCGTGACGGTCGGGCGTATTGGAAACGTTGAACCGGAACCGGCCGGACCAGTTGCTCCGTGCCTGGTCGATATTGTCAAGCGCGGTTTCCCGCGCGCGTTCGCTGTGCAGCGGCAGAATGCGGCCAACCCTGCGGTAGCCGCTGGGAAGTCCGGTTTCGCTTTCCAGGGCGGAGATTTCAGATTCGAGATCAACCAGGGCGCGGAACTGGAACTCCTTCTTCTCGTTCCAGCGCTCCGGGCTGTGGGGCATGAGCGCGCCGAGAAAACCGCCGCTGGCGCCTGCTCCGATACGGTCCCGCTCAACGAGCATGACGGACAGGCCGGCCCTTGCCGCCTTGAGTGAAAGCCAGAGCCCGGCCACACCGGCACCGACAACAAGCAGATCCGCATGCGGTTGACCGCCCTCGCCCGTGCCGCTATCGGCAATCCCCATGACAACTCCTTTCAAGTCTGCGCCGGAAGATCAGGACTGTCCGAACGCCCTCTCATGGCGAGAGGGCGATATGCCTTATTCAGAGGAATTTGGCGACTTCTATTATTCCCGGGCAGACGGCCGGGCGGAATCGAGGCACGTCTTCATCGATGGGAACCGCTTGCCGGAGCGCCTTGAAAACGCATCACGCTTCACTGTCGCAGAGCTCGGTTTCGGAACCGGCCTGAACTTCCTCGAAACCTGGGACACCTGGGAGCGGACAGCACCCGAAGGCTCCGAATTGACGTTCCACTCCTTCGAACTCAACCTGCTTGATGCGCCGACGATCAGGCGCGCTCTTTCAGTCTGGCCTGACCTTCAGGAACGGATCGACTGTATGCTCGAGGACTGGCCGGACTCCATCCATGACGACGTTGCGCTGGCCTTTGCGGCGGGCACGAAAACAACCCGGCTGTTCGTGCATCGCGGATATGCGCACGAGGCGTTGCCGCGACTGGATGCAAGAGCGGACGCCTGGTTTCTAGATGGATTTGCGCCCTCGAGGAACCCTGAGATGTGGTCGGCCGACCTGCTCAAGGCCGTCGCCACGAAAACCGCGGACGGAGGAACCTTTGCGACCTATTCGGCCGCCGGCTGGGTGCGGCGCAATCTTGAGGCTGCGGGCTTCATGGTTGAAAAACGCCCGGGGCACGCGGGCAAACGCGACATGACGATCGGCCGGCTGGCGGCATGATCCGGCGGCAAGCCCGGGCATTTGCAATATGAACAGCACGCCTGGCAGGCCGCGCGATCAAGAGCGGTTCATCATCTCCGCGATTTCGGCCGGGAGCCAGTCGCTGATCTTTGCCTCGAGCTTTTCCGGGCTGATCGGCTTGGTCATGTAATCATCCATGCCCGCTTCCAGGCATCGTTCCATGTCCCCGGTCAGCGCATGGGCCGTCACCCCGATGATGGGGGTTCGGCCAAGCGTCTCGTCCTCGGCTTCGAGTTTGCGAATAGCCTGGGTTGCCTCGTGGCCGTTCATCACCGGCATCGAAACATCCATGAGCACAAGAGCCGGGCGTTCGGCTTTCCAGCGTTCGACGACCGTCCCGCCATTGTCGGCGATCTGGTAGCTCAAGCCCAGTTCGTCGAGGATCTGCGTGAAAACGATCTGGTTGACCTCGTTGTCCTCGGCAACAAGGATCTGAAGGCCTGATGCAGGGCGTCGCGGGACCGCGCGAGCAGCATCTTGCTCTGCGTGCGGAAGTTCGGGTTGTGCGGGCCGGACGGGCACTTCATCGACCTGCGGCCCGCCTGCGGCTTCCTTGCCGGAACGGATTTCCCGGCTGGCCGTCAGCGGCGACGACTTGGCTGCAGGTTGCATGCGAACGCCGTTTTCGGCGGGTTGCGCCGCGATCTGCAGGATCCTGACAAGGGTTTGCAGCAGTTCCGCCGATCTCGCAGGCTTCATCAGGGTGGCCTGGATGGCCCCCTTGCCAAGGTCGCCTTCGCCGGCCTTCATGTCCATCGAGGTCAACATCACGATGGGCAAGTCCTCGCTGGAATAGTCCTTGCGTATTCTCTGCGCCACCATCGCGCCATTGCAGTCAGGCATCTGGTAGTCGAGAATCACCGCGTTGACGCGCACGCCGAACTCGGTTGCTGCCTTGAGCACGCCAAGGCCTTCCTCCCCCGAGACAGCGGCACAGGCGTCGAAACCCCAGGCGCCGAGTTGCTCTATCAGGATATCCCGGTTGACCGGATTGTCGTCGATCACAAGGACGCGGTTGCCGGAGACGTCCACCGGAACGATGCGCGCGGACCGGTCCTGATCGCTGACCGGCATTGTCAATTCGACACTGAAGACAGATCCCTTGTTGGTCTCGCTCTCGGCAGTGATCCGCCCGCCCATGAGGGCGACCAGTCGAGAGGTGATGGCCAAGCCGAGCCCTGTGCCCTCATGACGGCGGGTCGAGGAGGCATCGACCTGAGAAAACTTGTCGAAGACAGCCTGAAGCTTGTCCTCCGGGATTCCGATCCCCGTGTCGTGAACGCGGAAGACGAGATCCACACCGGCATCGGTTTCGCCGTTGACAGTCACCTCCACCAGCACATGTCCCGTTTCAGTGAACTTGATCGCGTTGCCGGCCAGGTTGGTCACGATCTGACGAATTCTGCCGGAATCTCCGATGAGCCGTGCCGGCAGTGCCGGATCGATCCGGACGATGAGCTCGATATCGCGTTCGGCAGCGCGTCCGGAGATGAGACCTGCGACGTCCTCGATGGTTTCTCGAAGGTCGAAGGGTTCGGCCTCAAGCGTGACCTGACCGGCGTCGATCTTCGAGAAATCCAGAATGTCGTTGATGATTGTAAGCAGCGCGGTGCCGGACTTGACGATGATATCGGTGAAGGTGCGCTGGCGCGTGTCAAGCTCGGTGCGCGAAAGCAGTTCGGCCATGCCCAGGACGCCATTCATCGGCGTCCTGATCTCATGGCTCATGTTCGCCAGAAATTCCGACTTCGCCCGGTCCGCACTTTCAGCCTTGCCCAAGAGGTCCTGAAGGTCTGTTTCGCGCGCCTTGGCTTCGGTAATGTCGGTGTAGCTGATGACCATTCCGTTGTCTTGGGTGGGCTTGGCGTCGATCCGCAGCCAACGGCCGGACGTGGTCTGGCGCTCCAGCGAATGGGCGATACCGTTCCTGTGGTACTCAAGCGTTTTCGACCGGGTGGCCGCGGCCTCCTCGTCACAGCCGTAGTCGCCGCGGCTTTGGCAGAAATCGAAGTATTCATCGAGATCCGTGCCGATGGAGACGGCACCCGCCGGCACGTCGAGCAACTCGAAGAAGCTCTCATTGACGAACTCTATCTTCGCATCCCGGGTCACCATGAGACCCTGAACCATGGCGCCTGCGGCAACGCTGAGAAGCTCGCTTGCCCGCTCGACTTCAATCTTCGCGAGGTCGAGTTCGTGTTCACGCTGCTTGAGTTCGGTGACGTCGAAATAGGTGATCATGCGCTTGCCTTCCGACAGGGCGCGCACGGAAAATATGAGGGTCTTGCCATCGGCGCGGTCAAACTGACGCGGCTCGGCGAAGCCACTCCGGATTTCGGAGAGGCGGGATTCGACATAGGCGTCGAAATCATCGTCGGGAACCGCATAGATGCTGTTGTAGCGGTTGATCTCGATAAGCTCCCGGAAATGAATGCCGGTGAGATCCTTTCCTGTATCGACTTTCCAGATCCGGAAGAAGGCCTCGTTGACGAGCTCCACGGTCAGGTTTCTGTCAACGACCACAACGCCCATGTGCATCGCCTCGAGCACACTCTCGAGATCGTCCCTGTGGATCTCGGCGAGGCGGCGGGCCTCGAAGAGCTGCTGTTCCCGGCGCTTGCGCTCGCTCACATCGAGCGTGGTTCCGAGCAGGAAACGTCTGCCATTCGGATCGGTGAACGCCACCTTGCGGTCGACCAGTTGCAGCGTCCCGCCATCGGCCGACTTGAGTTCGACCTCGGATTCATAAACCTTGTCGCCGCGCATGACCCCGGTGTCGGTGTCGCGAAGCGACTGTCCCATATCCCCGAACATCTCGAAGTCGTCCCTGCCGATGATGTCGGCACGATCGAAACCGGTGAGTTCACCGTGGGCCCGATTGACGTAGGTGTAACGGAACTCCTCGTCCTTGACGAAGCTTGAAACCGGCATCTGATCCAGGATTGCCTGAAACAGCTGGTTCTGGGCCACATGCAGCTCGAGGGAAACCTCGCGCTGCTTGAGGTCGCTCACATCAATGCGAAGTCCGAGCGTGCAGCCATTCCCGAGCGGATGATTGACGATGCGGATCCAGCGACCGTTCCTGAGCTTCTCGACCGTCGGTTCATTGTAGTCACGGTGGACGGACAAGCGTCTTTCGATCCACCTTCTGCGCGCTTCCGGATGTTCCTCGGCATCAATGTGACAGGTCTTTTCAAGCACCTGCTCCAGCGTTTCACCGGAATTGATCCGGTAGTCCGGCGCGGTAATGGAGTCCATGGCGGGATTGACGTAGAGAACGACATCCTCGGGGTCGTAGACCACGATGCCCGCATCGAGAACGTCGAAGATCTCGCGGCAATGGGAGACGAGCGCGCCGTGCGGGACCGCTTCCCCGGCCGCTCCCATGCCCTGCCCATTGAAAACCCGATCCCGCATGTCGGTCCGGGAGGATCCTGACGACGCCTGTGCCATCATGCGCATCACGCCGCCGTCCGGCAGACTGGTCTCCGTCCATGGACCCGAGGCGGTCTTGCAGGAACTGCTGGCGGCGATCACATTGCCGGCAGCATCACTGACTGAAATCGGCACCGCGGCGGCTTCGATGGCCGCCCGAAGGAGCTTGTGATGTCCCCGCAACGCCGCCTCGGACTGCGGCAGGGCTGCCTGGACCACCGTGTCGGCTTGAACCGCCGACTGTGCGCCGGTTTCGAAGCGCACGCCCGCGATGGGCTCGAAATGGCCGGCAATGAAAGTCTTTCCATCGGCGCTGCGGTGCCGCTGAATCCGGATCCGGTAGCGGCTGTTCTTGAGCGGGTGGGCAAAAAGCGCGACCTGATCCTTGCCGAAAACAAGGCTGCGGCGTTCCTTTTCATCCCGTTCGTTCTGCTCGGTTGCGTCGAAATGCTGATGGCTCTTCTTGCCGAGCAGCATCTCCGGCGAACAGTCCCAAAGCTGGGCATAGGCGGGATTGACGGCGATGTAGCGAAGTTCGGAGTCCTTGATAAAGGCTGGATTGGAATCACCGGCAACGGTGGCAGTGACGCGCGCCAGAAGGTCATCGCAATCGGTGCGCCCGCTGTCTTCCACCCGCCCTTCTCCTTTTTTGGAATGATCCCGCCTCAGGTCGAACAGCAATGCATGGATGTCTTGAAGAAAGCGTTAACCATCATTGCAAGATGCCACATCTGATTGAAAATCAACCTGAAGCTTCGCCCGTTCGGCTGACGCCCCGTCCACCTTCTTCTTTCTCGGCAGGTGTGCGATTTCGGCGCTTGCGGGATTTAAAAAGCCGGAATAGCGTCACCTTAGCCAATCCGGCCAGGGCGGCGGCAGCACCGGTCCGGCAGGCTTCACTTCAGGTTGGGGAACATCCGGTATGAGCACCATCGACGACATCTTTGCAGCCTCCGTCGAAAACACTGCCGGCGCCCCCGAACGCCGACGCCGGGCCGGCGGCGGACGCGGCGGGGACCGGGGCAAAGGCCGGAAGTCGCCGCCAACGCTGCGCTACCGCTCGATCCTGAACACGCGCGAGCCGTCCCTTATTCTGTCGGACGAGGGGCTCGAGGCCATCCATGACGCCTCACTCACGGTTCTCGAGGAGATCGGCATCGATTTCATGCTGGCCGAGGCCCGTGAAAGGCTCAAGGCGGCGGGTGCGGACGTCACGGAGGGGTCGGAGCGGGTGCGGCTTGATCGCAACCTGGTCATGGACCTGGTGGCGAAGGCTCCCGGTCCGTTCAGGCTTCATGCCCGCAACCCGGAACGCGACATCGAGATCGGCGGCCGCAACATCGCCTTCGCACAGATCGCTTCCGCCCCCTACTGCTCCGATCGGGACAACGGCCGCCGCAGCGGGACCCAGACGGATTTCCGCAACCTAATCAAGCTGGCGCAATCCTTCGATGTCGTCCACATGACCGGCGGCTACCCGGTCGAGCCCACGGACCTTCACGCATCGACCAGGCACCTTGATTGCCTCGCCGATCTCGTGAAGCTGACCGACAAACCCTTCCATGCCTATTCACTGGGCCGGGAACGCAATCTGGATGCGCTCGAGATCGCGCGGATCGGGCGCGGCATCAGCGCCGCCCAACTCGAGGAAGAACCGTCGCTCTTCACCATCATCAATGCCTCCTCCCCGCTTCGCTATGATGCCCCGATGCTTCAGGGCATTGTTGAAATGTCGGCCCGCAACCAGGTCGTGGTGATCACGCCCTTCACGCTTGCCGGCGCCATGGCGCCGGTCACGATCGCCGGTGCGCTGGTTCAGCAGAATGCCGAGGCCCTGGCCGGGATCGCTTTCACGCAGCTTGTCAGGCCGGGGGCGCCGGTGGTGTATGGCGGCTTCACTTCGAATGTCGACATGAAATCGGGGGCGCCGGCTTTCGGGACACCGGAATACATGCAAGCCGTGACCGCAGGCGGGCAACTGGCGCGCCGCTACGGAGTGCCCTACCGCACGTCGAACACCTGCGCCGCCAACACGCTTGACGCCCAGGCCGCCTACGAGTCGATGATGTCGCTCTGGGCCGTGGTGCAGGGCGGGGGCAACTTCGTCATGCATGCGGCGGGCTGGATGGAGGGCGGGCTGACGGCTTCGTTCGAGAAATTCATCCTTGATGTCGACATGTTGCAGATGGTCGCCGAAACGCTCAAGCCGATGGATGTGAGCAGCGACGCACTCGCGCTCGACGCCATCCGCGAGGTCGGCCCGGGCGGCCATTATTTCGGAACCGCGCACACGCTCTCCCGCTACGAAACCGCCTTCTACTCGCCCATGATTTCTGACTGGCGGAATTTCGAAAGCTGGAGCCTGGCCGGCCAGCCGACGGCCTACGACCACGCCAACCGCATCTGGAAGGACACGCTGGCCAATTACGAGGAACCCGCACTGGATCCGGCAGTTCGGGAGGAGCTCGACAGCTTCGTGGCGCGTCGCAAGAGCGAGGGCGGGGTTCCGACCGATTTCTGATCAGGCGATGACCCTTGTCTTTCGGTTGGTGAGCCAAACTCCGACCACGACGATGAGCGTTCCGATGATCATCGGCACCGTCAATTGCTCGCCGAACAGGAACCAGCTTTCGATGGCCACGGCCGGCGGCACCAGGTAGGTCAGCGAGGCTGCGCGCGACACCTGCCCTCGGCGAATGAGGTAGAGCAGCAGCATGATCGACACCAGCGAAAGCCCGAGGACCGACCAGCCCATGGCAAGGAAGAACTCGGTGGTCCAATCCACCCTGAGCGGTTCGATCAGCAGCGCCAGGGGCGCCACAACTGCGAAACCACCCACATATTGAAGCGTGGCGATGGCGCGAAGGTCGCCCTGCTGGAGAAATCGCTTCTGATAGATCGTGCCGGCGGTCACGGAGGCCATGGCGAGGATATTCACCACCAGAGGCAGCAGCGCGATCTGAAGCGTATCGGCATCAAGGATCGCCAACCGTGGCGCAATGGCGACCGTCAATCCGGCAAGTCCCAGCACAACACCAGACTTCTGCGCTGCCGACAGCCTCTCTCCCACGATGAAGGGTGCCGCAATGGCCGTGAGCAGCGGCTGCAGGGCGGCAATCAGGCCGGACACAGACGAGGGAACCCCCTGTGAAATGGCCCACCAGACACCGCCGAGATAGACGCCATGAAGCAGTGCACCCGAAGCCACGCCGTGAATCCAGCCGCTTCTCGACGCGGGCCACACGGCACGGCTGACACTGGTGATGACGGCGAACAGCACCGCTGCGAGCAAGAACCGCAGGCTCAGGAATGTCAGCGGATCCGCATGCGGACTGGCGTATTTTGCCACGATCCACCCGGTTGACCACAGCAGCACGAACAAGGCGGGCGCGATACGGTCGAGCGTCATGATACGGTTTCCAGTTGGCTATATTTTGAGCAGATTGCCGAAAAGCAACAAAGCTTCAGAGGGATGCGCGACGGAGCGATAGCCCGGTTGGTACCGGCAGGCAAGCCGACACGCCTTCTTGCCCGCGAACAGAGCTGCGCGTTCGAGCGAAAATCGCGGCAAAAGCCAGCAAAATCCGTCCATTCGCGGATATTTTCCAGAAAGGCCGGAAATTCCGGAACTTCTGCACGGTTCTTGCTTTATCCCTTGTGATGCGGTCAAATAAAAAACAGAGGGGAGCACAAAAGTGCCGTTCGATGAAATGCTGACTGCGGATGACATTCCGCGCACACCTTACGAAGGCTACTTCCGGTGGCATTCAGAGCAAAAAGCATCCGACCTGATCAAAAAGTCACGGGATGCAGAGAACGTATTCCGGAAGACCGGGATTACCTTCGCCGTCTACGGGAAGGAAAATGCCAGCGAGCGGCTGATCCCCTTTGACATCATCCCGCGCATTATTTCCGGATCGGAATGGCGAAAACTCGCGCAGGGGATCGAGCAGCGCGTCGTCGCGCTCAATGCTTTCCTTGACGATATCTATCACAAGCAGGAGATCATCAAGGCGGGACGCATTCCGCGCGAACTGATCGAGAAGAATGACGCCTTCCTGCCGGAAATGATCGGGATGCGCCCACCTGGCGGCGTCTACACGCATGTCATCGGCACCGACATCGTGCGCACCGGCGAGAACCAGTTCTACGTGCTGGAAGACAATGCACGCACACCCTCCGGCGTTTCCTACATGCTGGAAAACCGGGAAACGATGATGCAGATGTTTCCCGAGCTGTTTCATCTCAACCGGGTGCGCCCGGTCGAGAACTATCCGAAACTTCTCCGGCAGAGTCTGAGCGCGCTTGCGCCGCCCGGCTGCGACGGCAAGCCCCGGATCGCGGTGCTCACGCCAGGCATCTTCAATTCAGCCTTCTACGAGCATGCGTTCCTGGCCGACCAGATGGGCGTCGAGCTCGTGGAAGGATCCGACCTCAAGGTGATGGACGGCAAGGTGAGGATGCGCACGACCAAGGGCTACGAAGCCATTGACGTGCTCTACCGCCGCGTCGACGACGATTTCCTCGATCCGCTGACCTTCCGTCCTGATTCAGCGCTCGGTGTCCCCGGGATCATGGATGTCTACCGTGCCGGCAATATCACGATCGCAAATGCGCCGGGCACCGGGATTGCCGATGACAAGGCGATCTATTCCTACATGCCGGAAATCGTCCAGTTCTACACCGGACGCAAGCCGATCCTGGAGAACGTGCCGACCTATCGTTGTTCGGAGCCGGACACGCTGCAATACGTTCTCGACAACCTGGCCGAACTGGTGGTCAAGGAGGTCCATGGATCGGGCGGCTACGGCATGCTTGTCGGACCCGCCGCGAGCAAGCGCGAACGCAGCGAATTTGCGGACAAGCTCAAGGCACGGCCCGGCAATTACATCGCGCAGCCCACGCTGTCGCTCTCCACAGTCCCCATCCTCGTGAAGAAAGGCATTGCACCGCGGCATGTCGACCTCCGGCCATTCGTGCTGGTTTCCAACAAGGTGCAGATCATCCCCGGCGGCTTGACCCGCGTGGCGCTGAAGGAAGGCTCGCTGGTGGTCAACTCCAGCCAGGGCGGCGGCACCAAGGACACATGGGTGCTGGAGGACTGATATGCTAGGAAGAACCGCAAACGGCCTGTTCTGGATGTTCCGTTACATCGAACGGGCAGAAAACACCGCACGGCTGATCGATGCCGGACTGAGAATGTCTCTGACCCGCATGGAAGGTCAGGAAGAAGACTGGGATTCCGTGCTCAGAAGCGCGGGTGTCCACGCGAACTATCTGCAACAACACGATGAAGTCACCAGCGCGGATGCGATCAACTTCCTGCTGCGCGACAAGTCCAACCCGTCGAGCGTTGTGTCGGCGATCGAAGCCGCGCGCAACAATGGTCGAATGGTGAGGACAGCGTTGACCCGCGAGGCCTGGGAATCGATCAACGAATGTTACCTGATGCTGAAGTCGCGGTATTCCCGACGTGTTCCCAATGCCGATCTTCCCGCGGTGATCGACGAGATCAAACAGCGCACCGGGCTGATCCGCGGCGCCTTCCACGGAACGATGCTGCGCAACGAACTTTTCAATTTTGCGCGGATCGGAACCTTCATCGAACGGGCGGACAACACGTCCCGGATCCTCGACGTCAAGTATTACGTCCTGCTCCCCTCGGTCTCCCATGTCGGCTCGTCGCTCGACAATGTGCAGTGGGAATCGATCCTGCGTTCGGTCTCGGCCCACAGGTCTTACGGCTGGGTCTATGATGACGACTACAAGCCAAGCAACATTGCCGATTTCCTGATCCTGAACGGTCGGATGCCCCGGTCGCTTGCCTATTGTTACGACAAGATCAACTCGAACCTTGGCTATCTCGAGCGCGAATACGGCACACGCCACCCTGCCCACGAGACTGCGGCTTCGACGCTGGCCATGCTTCGCAGTGGCGAGATACAGGCCA
This sequence comes from Hoeflea sp., assembly GCA_965233445.1. Classification (GTDB taxonomy): domain Bacteria; phylum Pseudomonadota; class Alphaproteobacteria; order Rhizobiales; family Rhizobiaceae; genus Hoeflea. Next base: position 1,659,624 of record OZ247491.1, on the reverse strand, counting down.
TCATGGATTCCGGCCTGCACGAGTTCCTCGAGGGTTTCATAGGTCAGAACAACCGTGTTGCGGCGGAAATCGCCGAAGCCTACCGGTTCTACCAGGACTGATATCATGCAATTGAAGATCACCCATCTCACCGAGTACGCCTATGGCCAACCGGTCAACTACGCCTTGCAGCGGCTCAGGCTCACCCCTCAGGACAGCTGGCTGCAAACCGTTCACTCCTGGTCGACGGAGATCGAGGGCGGCAAGGTGGAGGCGCGCTACCACGACCAATTCGGCAATGTGGTGGAGCTCGTCAGCGCCAGTCGCGACACCAGCAACATCCGTGTGGTCGCCAAGGGGACGGTCGACACGGTCGACAGGAACGGCGTGCTGGGCCCCCACCGCGGATACATGCCGCTGTGGCTCTACAAGCGCGAAACACCGCTGACCAAACCCGGCAAGCTGATCCGGGAACTGGCGCGAAGCCTTCCGAAAGGCGAACCCATCGACCGGCTTCACGCCATCAAGAGCGCCCTGCACCAGTCCATGGCCTTTGTGCCTGGAGCCACGCAGACCAGTACGCTGGCCGAGGAAGCGCTGGCGGCAGGAAAGGGTGTTTGCCAGGATCATGCGCAGGCCTTTGCGGCCACAGCGCGGGTCGCCGGGTTTCCGGCGCGCTATGTTTCGGGCTACCTGATGATGGACGACACGCCGGACCAGGCCGCGAGCCACGCCTGGGCGGAGGCGCATGTGGAGGGACTCGGCTGGGTCGGGTTCGACCCGGCGAACGACATGTCCCCCGATCACCGCTATGTGCACATCGCCTACGGGCTTGATTACCGGGACGCAGCACCGGTTTCGGGCATCCGAACCGGGACGGGTGAAGAACAGCTTGCAGTCCGCATCACAGTAGAGCAATAAGATTCGGTCTCACCTCTGAAGGACTGATTCGAAAACGATGACCTACTGTGTCGGGATACGCCTCAATCGCGGCCTGGTTTTCATGTCCGATACCCGCACAAATGCCGGCGTCGACAACATCTCCTCGTTCCGGAAAATGTACACATGGTGCAAGCCCGGAAACCGGCTGATCACCCTTTTGTCGGCGGGAAACCTGGCCACCACGCAGGCGGTCGTAGGCCTTCTCGAGGAGCACACAAAGGCGGCCGGCGACCGTCATCCCGACATCATGGAAGTCCCTTCGATGTTTCAGGCCGCACGGCTTGTCGGCGAAACCGTGCGGGAGGTGATCAAGACCGCGTCGGACGGGGGCGCCCAGAGCCAGGCTGCCTTCAGCGCCACGTTCATTCTCGGCGGCCAGATTTCCGGCGGCGCGATGCGCTTGTTCCTGATCTATCCGGAAGGCAACTTCATCGAGGCGACGGACGACAATCCGTTCTTCCAGATCGGCGAGCACAAATACGGCAAGCCGATCCTGGTGCGGGCGCTTGATCCCGAAATGACCTTCGAAATGGCGGCCAAGCTGCTCTATGTGTCCTTCGATTCAACGCTGAAATCGAACCTCTCCGTCGGACTGCCGCTCGATTTGCAGTTCTATGAGCGTGACAGCCTGGTCAAGGGGTACGAAAAGCGCGTGGAGGCGGCCGACCCCTATTACCGGGCGATATCGGAGGGATGGTCGGATGCGCTGCGCTCGGCTTTCAACAGCCTGCCGGATTTTGAGCGGGACTGACGGCCTGCGGCCAAATCCAGCCTCCCTCTTGCTTCCGGAGCGTCCTACTGCGCAGCCAGGGGCGCACTCAGCCCGCCGGTTTCCCTGATGAAGTCCACGACTTGACCGATGCCGTCGCCGCGCCGCATGTCCGTGAACAGGTGCGGCCTTCCAGCCCTTCCCGCCGACGCATCGCGGTCCATGATTTCGAGATCGGCTCCGACATGCGGCGCCAGGTCCATCTTGTTGATCAGCAGAAGATCCGAACGGGTGATGGCAGGACCGCCCTTGCGTGGAATTTCCTCTCCCTGACAGACCGAGATGACGTAGATCGTCAGATCGGCCAGATCCGGTGAGAAGGTGGCGGCGAGATTGTCACCGCCCGATTCGATGAAGATGACATCGAGGTCCGGGTGACGCGCGTTCAACTCGTCGATGGCACGCAGATTGAGTGAGGCATCCTCGCGGATGGCGGTGTGCGGACAGCCGCCGGTCTCCACGCCGCTGATCCGGTCGGACGGCAGCGCTTGCATCCTGACGAGCGCTTCGGCATCCTCGCGGGTGTAGATGTCATTGGTGATGACGGCGACCGACCATGTTTCCCGCATCGCCTTGCAGAGTTGTGCGGTCAGCGCCGTCTTGCCGGAGCCGACAGGTCCGCCGATGCCCACGCGCAAAGGTCCGTTGGTTGAGGTCATGTCCGGAAAATCCGTGAGTTGAGCGTTTCATGATTGATCGCGGCGATCTCCGCATTGATCGCGGAAGAGCCGAGATCGTCAAGGCCGGATTGCTCCGCATGTGCGGCAACTGTGCGGATCTGGCTTTCGAGAGCGGCCATCACCGCCACGCCGGAGGCCTGACCGATCGGCATCAACCGCAGGGCGGCCTGCACCTGATTGGCGGCAAAGGCATGCAGGAAGGCGGCGAGCGTCGGCTGCAACGCAATGCCGGCTGCGCCCGCGACAGCGCCCACGGCAACCGGCCAAGCTGCACCTTCGCCGAGCTTCTCGTGCACCGGCAGCGGCCAGGCACGGGAGGCGGCAAGGAATGCGACGCCCTGGTTGACAGTTTCGAGGTGCCGTTCGGCCGAACCGGCCAGCGCTTCTGCGAGTTCCGACACTTCGGAAAGGTCTCCGCCAGCCGTCGCCACTCTCCAGGCTTCGGCCAGCAGCACGGCATCGTTCCAGGCGGAGCCATGCCGGAGCAAAGAGCCGATCCAGTCCTCGAGTGAGGCCCGGGTGGTCACGAGACCCCGGGCAACCGCCTGTTCGAGGCCATGGCTGTAGTTGAAGCCACCGACGGGAAATGTCGGAGACAGCCAGGTCATCAGCCGCACCAGGGTTGCGGTATCGGTCATGGCTGCGCCGATGCGGACCGGGAGGGACGCAAGGCGTCGGATCTAAAGGACTTCGACATCGCCCACATGCAGGATCTTCACGTTCCGGTCGACCAGATGCGGCTCAGAGGCGGTTCTCCATTCAGCCATATGGGGCGTCTTGAAATGTGCGGCGAGCGCGTCGCGGGTTTCCCATTCCTCGACGAATGTCAGATGTTCCGGATCCTCGATATTCTGTTCAAGGTCGTAGCGGATGCATCCGGGTTCGGCACGCGTGGCGGCAAGCATGGCGCGCGCGGCCGCAAAGAACTCATCCTGGCTTCCCGCCTTGATCCTGAGGTCGGCGATTACACAAATCATCAGATTTCTCCTGTTCGACCAGAACTCTAGCCGTCTCGCGCGCACTAGCCAACCGCCCTGCCAGCAACGCAGAGCGCAAATTGATGCAGTGACGCTACCTTGCCTGCTCCCGCTTGCGCCATTCCGACACAGCCTCGGCCATCCTTGCCCCACGATGTTGTTTCATCCAGGCCATGAAGGGCCGGTCGAACTTGAAATGCTCGCCAATTTCCGCCTTGAAGAAGCGCCGCACATTCTGGGTGTTGCGGTAATTCGCGTCGATCACCGTTCCACCGGTGATGGGATCGCAATGCCAGTCGAATCCGTCAGCCATGATCGTGATCTCCGCCGGGAGCATGATGATGGTGTTCATGCGCATGGTGGGTTCCGCCATAGGCGCCGCCCTCGGGGTCGAAGGGCGCCTCGATCTCGGCGACCTCGGCACCCAGGCCCAGCAGCATCTCGCGGATCACGTGATCGCGCCGGATCCGGATGGATTGGGAGGTGATTTCGGCTGCGAGATGCCGGTTGCCGATCTGCCAGGCAAGCGCAAGCAGATGCCGTGCATCGCGACCGCGGACTTCCAAGAGCGGCTCCGGCATGGCGTGCACCTCGATGATGCGCCCGTCGTCGAGCACCAATCCGTCACCGTGACGCAACAGCCGGGCGGTCGGCAGATCGAGCATGAAGGTGATTGTCGAACCGTTTGGCAGGCGGTCGGAAATCATCCGCATCCGCCGTCGGTGCCGCGCCGTTTCATCGAGCGTGATCGTCGCCGCGGGCGTTTCAAACCGGCGCGTGATCGTTGCCGCGACCGGGAGCGTCATCGCGCTGCTCCTGGCAAGCATGGCGACAGCAGGGCCGGACGCAGGTTGCATCCGGGATTGTGGGGCTGCTCGCGACCTAGAGCTGGTCCAGCAAGTCGCGGAGCGCCTGCTCGCGGGTCACGCCGCGCGCGGTGAAGACATCGTCCGGGGTGCGGTACATCGTGCGCGCTTCCCTTGCGACATCGATGGAGCGGACCACTGCGGTGAAGAAATTGCGGACCCGATGATTGGTAGTCGCCATGACAGAACTCCTTTGAAGCTCCGACACAGTACGCTTTTGCTGCGCTGCAGCAAAGCGCTGAACGGGTAAAGCGGCCATGCGCTCCACGCATAGCTGTCGTAGCGGCAACATTCCGCAACAGCAGGCCAGGGAATTCCCGCCGAATCCTTCCCGACCGGGCGACGTCCGATGCATCCGGGCTCCGACTGTTCCGCACGGGCAGGTTCCTAGAAGAGAAAATACCGCTGCGCCATAGGCAGCTCGGTTGCCGGCTCGCAGGTCAGCAACTCGCCATTGGCACGAACCTCGTAGGTCTCGGGATCGACTTCGATATCCGGCGTGAGGTCGTTGAGCACCATCGAGGATTTCGAGATGCCGCCACGGGTGTTCTCGACTGCGACCATCTGCTTGGCGGTCCCGAGCTTGTGCGCGAGGCCGTCCTCGATCGCCGCCTGGCTGACAAAGGTCACCGAGCTGTTGGTCCGCGCCTTGCCGAAGGCCCCGAACATCGGGCGGTAGTGCACCGGTTGCGGGGTTGGAATGGAGGCATTGGGATCCCCCATGGGAGCCGCCGCGATCATGCCGCCCAGCAACACCATGTCTGGCTTGACCCCGAAGAATGCCGGGCTCCACATCACCAGATCGGCGCGCTTTCCGACCTCGACCGAACCGATGTGCCTCGAGATGCCGTGGGCGATTGCGGGGTTGATGGTGTATTTCGCAATGTAGCGCCGGACCCGGACATTGTCGTTGTCCCCGGTTTCCTCGGGAAGGCTGCCGCGCTGGCGCTTCATCTTGTCGGCGGTCTGCCAGGTGCGGATGATCACCTCGCCCACCCGGCCCATCGCCTGACTGTCCGAAGCGATGATCGAGAATGCGCCGAGATCATGCAGAATATCCTCGGCGGCGATCGTTTCCTTGCGGATCCGGCTTTCGGCAAAGGCGATGTCCTCGGGGATCGAGGAGTCGAGATGATGGCAGACCATCAGCATGTCGAGGTGTTCGGCTATCGTATTGACCGTGTAGGGGCGCGTCGGGTTCGTGGATGAGGGCAACACGTTTGCCAGTCCACAGACCTTGATGATGTCGGGCGCGTGACCACCGCCCGCACCTTCGGTGTGGAAGGCATGAATCGTGCGGCCCTTGAGCGCCTCCACCGTGCTTTCAACGAAGCCGCTCTCGTTCAATGTGTCGGTATGGATCATCACCTGCACATCGTACTGATCGGCAACCGACAGGCAGTTGTCGATGGCCGCAGGCGTGGTGCCCCAGTCCTCGTGCAGCTTGAGCGCACAGGCGCCGCCGAGAACCATTTCCTCAAGTGCCGCCGGCAGCGAGGCGTTGCCCTTGCCGGAAAGGCCGATGTTCATGGGGAAGGCGTCGAAGGCCTGGATCATGGATCCGATATGCCATGGCCCGGGCGTGCAGGTTGTGGCCAGCGTCCCGTGGGCAGGACCGGTGCCGCCGCCGAGCATCGTCGTCAGCCCGCTCATCAATGCTTCCTCGATCTGTTGCGGGCAGATGAAATGGATGTGACTGTCAAATCCTCCGGCGGTCAGGATCCTCCCCTCGCCGGCGATCGCCTCGGTGCCGGGGCCGACTATGATGTCCACGCCCGGCTGGGTGTCAGGATTTCCGGCCTTGCCGATGGCCGCGATGCGTCCGTCCTTCAAACCGATGTCGGCCTTGAAGATGCCGGTGTGATCGACCACCAGGGCGTTGGTAATGACTGTGTCGACGGCGCCGCCGGCGCGAGTGATCTGGGACTGGCCCATGCCGTCACGGATCACCTTGCCGCCGCCGAATTTCACCTCCTCGCCGTAGGTGGTGAAATCCTTCTCGACCTCGATGAAAAGCTCGGTATCGGCGAGGCGCACCTTGTCACCGACGGTCGGACCGTACATTGCGGCATAGGATTGGCGCGACAGTTTCGTCATGAGGTCATCTCCCGGTGTCGGTTTGTCTGCGATATCACATTGCGACCACAAAATTGCCCTGCGATGGTCTTGCGCACGGCTGGCTGGCGGCGCATTCGAACGTTTTGGTGCGTGAACCTTGCCGGGTCTCGGGCGTTGTCCGGAGACAACCCGTTTCGAACCGGAAGGATGACCCCGAACCCCAAAGGAAGGGACACACCATGAAACGCACCATTATTCTCGCTGTAACTGCGGCCTTCGCCGGCACGCCTGCGCTCGCGCAGTCCGCCCAGCCTGCCCCGCAAGCGGAGACGACGCCGCAGGCGCAGACGCAGGCTCCCGAGCAGCGTACAGAGATACGCGCGGTCAGCATTGTCGATGTCGCCGATCTCCCCGCGGATTCGCAGACCCAGATCTCGAAGATCGAAGCCGAGCGCAGCGAGAGCCAGCTCGAAGCCCTGCGAACCTCCATCGAAGGCTCTCCCGCTCTCGTCGATGCGTTGGAGAAGCAGGGTGCCACGCCCGCGGATGTGGTGGCGGCCAGCTTGACGCAAACCGGCACGCTGACCATTGTCACCCGCAAGGACAGCTGACCACCGGGTCGCAGCTTCAGCCTTACGACCAAAAGGATCGGGCGGGAGGCGACGCGTCTTCCGTCCGCTCCAACCGAATGACGCGGAGCGCGCGCCAATGCAAAGAGGAAACGACGAATGATCCCGAGAATGCCCTCCCGAAACCGCCTGCCTTCCGTTTTCGCGGCAAGTCTTGTGGCCGCCATTGTCTCGATGCCGGCCGCCATGGCTCAGACGAGCGCGAGCGATCAGCAGGCTGCGCCGGTCGACCGGATCGTCGATTCCGAAGTCCATGAAGAGCAGGTTCAATCCGCGGACGATCCCGGCAGGGTGATCGCGGCCATCGAGCAGGCGAGCGAAAACACCAGCCTTGTCCGCAAGGTCACGGATCTTGATCGCGTCGACATCATCTTCATGCCGGACTCCGCTGCAGTCGAAGGCGGGCCGCCGCCCGAGATCGCCAGCAAGCTCGACGAGAACAGCGAGGGCATTGACGGCCTGCGGCGTGAGCTCGAGAGCAATGCCCTGCTCTATCATGCCATCAATTCGCGCAATATCCTGATTACCGACGTGGTCGGCATCGAGTTCGATGGCGACAAGCACGTGGTGATCTTCGCGGCCGCCAAACCTTCGTCGTGACGAAGGCGGCAGGCAGCGCCGACCGCGCAGCCTGACCTTCCCATTCCTGTCCAAAAGTCCGAACACCATCATCAGCCGTGCCCCGGCGAAGCCGCAAGCGGTACGAGAAGACCGGTCAGAAAGCCTGCGGTCCGGAAAGCCGCGCCGCGCAGCATTTGAAGCCCGGGCGTTCGAGCCGAAGCGACATGGTAGGCTGCAGTGGTAAACCGCACCATTCGTCCGTCAATCTTGCGGCGACGGGTCCTGTAGGTCTCCAGATCACCGGCCGCGACCGCATCGGCGAAAGCAAACGCGTCAGCGATGCCGAAATTCATTCCCTGCCCGCCGACGGGCGTGTGAACATGAGCCGCATCGCCGCCGATCGCGACCGGCCCTTCTCCGAAGCGGTCGGCAAGTCGGATTTCCATAGCGAACCTGTAGGTCGAAATGACGCGATCCAGTTTCAAAAGCCCGCTTGCCCGGGCAATCACCTCGGGGTGATTTGCAATGCACCGAAACGTGCCGCCGCCAGTCGTTATGATGAAAATCAGCGTGCCGTCGTCATGGACATCAACGCAGGCGTTCGCGGGCGCAAACGGCCAGTCGCATTCGATGTCGGCAAGGCTCCACTCGCCGGGCAGACGCTTGCCGGGAAAACCGATGCCCAGCGCTTCACGGGTCGCGCCATGCGAGCCTTCTGCACCGAACAAGGCATCTGCCACGAGTGTCTCGTCCGTTCCTGACGCAGGATCACCTCTCCCCAGCCCTTCGCGCCGTGGACCAAATCCCGCCACCGCCTTGCCGTCACGTATTTCAACCGAATGAAGCTCAGTGCCACGGCGTATGTGAACGCCGAGACCGTTCGCCACCTCTTCCAGGATCTGTTCCGTTCGGCTCTGCGGGAGGGCGACCAGGAAGGGCCGTTTCCGGGTCTGGCCGGGTACGCGGATCTCTGCGAGTTTCCGTCCGGCCTTTGACACCCTGACCATGCGGACCCGTTCGGCCTCCTTGAGAACGAGACCCGCCGCACCGGAGCTTGCGAGCAAATCGAGAGTCGCGAATGAAATCCCGACCGCCCGGCTTTCGGTGGTCGCGCCGTCCCCGCGGTCGATGATCGTGACGTCCATGCCCTTTTGCCGACAGGCGATCGCGGCCGACAGTCCGACAGGTCCGGCGCCTGAGATCAGGACATGGGTCATGGGCGGCTTTCCAGCACGGAACGGAAGAACGCGTTTCGCTCTTCGGTCAGGCGGGAGAGGCAGAGGCTGCCGACCATGGGCTGCATGGTGCCGCCGAACACTTCGTAGGCTTCATAGGCGCATTGGGCATCCCTGAACTTGATCCAGGCGCGCTGGGCGTCACGCAATGCCTCGACCGTCGTCGGCACGCCCCAGTCGCGGGCGAGGTCGGCGACATGTTCGTCGTTCTCGCGCGCGATGGCGACCACCTTCGGCCAGAGATCATTGAGTGTTGCGTCGGCCTTTTCGTACTCCTGGCCCGCGCAATAGGTGATGGAGAACTGGTCCATCGGATTGTCGCAATCGGGCTTGTCATCGGCCAGCGTGGAGGTCGCCAGCAGACCGGCGAGGCCTGCAACTCCAACCCCGATGCCAACGATCATCTTCAATCGCCTCATGTTGTCTTCCGCCGGACCACCGCCTTGGCCGCCAGACGCTTGCGGTTGGCGCGTGCGATCTTGGTCAGCGGCTTGACGGCAGCCGTGAGCACCTGGTCCGGCCTTCCGCCACTGGCCGCCTTCGCCGCCGCTGCGGTGGCGGCCTTCGCCAAGGCCGGCGGCTTTTCCGACAGCATCTTGCGGTTTTCGCCTTTGCCGACCGGCCATGCGCCGCTCATCCCGAGCAGCCGCATGCCCACCACCGCCTGCGCCTCGAAAGCCAGCATTCCGAGACCGGCATAGGCCCGCCAAATCTGGGCTGGAGTGGCCGCTTTCCGGGCCATCAGACCATCGCCATGACGCGGGCCGGACCGCCGGTGCCATCGCGGTGCTTCGGCGCACCGATGAAGATCGTGGCGCCCGATGCCGGCACCTGATCGAGATTGGCAAGGTTCTCGATCCCGAACCGTCCACCGGGCAGCCAGGAATAGTGGACTGCGAAATCGGCTGAGTTGCCCGGATCCAGCGAGAGGGTATCGACCCCGATCGAGGCTGCCCCCATTTCGGCCAGCATGTCGGTCGCAGCCTTCGAGAAACCGGGGAATGCAAAATTTCCTTCGGCATTGTTGCGATAGCTCGGATCGCCCACCTTGTCCTGCCAGCCGGAATTCATCGCCACGCAGGCTCCCTCGGGGATATCGCCATGGGCGCTGACATAGGCTTCGATGTCTTCAGGCTCGACCATGGCGTTGGGTTCATCGGCGGCCTTGGCCTTGATGTCCACAACACACAGCGGACAGATGAGGTTGCCCGGATCCAGTTCATCCACCGATGTCCCGTCCTTGGAGAAATGCAGCGGCGCATCGATATGGGTGCCTGAATGCTCGAAAACCGTCAGTTCCCAGATCTGGTAGCCGGAGGCGTCGAAATTGACGTTCTCGGTATAGAGGATACCGGGTTTGCCGTCGAAGGTCGGGAAATCGCCATCGAGCGTATGGGTCAGGTCGACCACCTTGCCGGTCGATTGCGCAAGCGCCGGTCGGGCGGAGACAGCGCCCGCAGCGGCTGCGGCGAAGCCTGCGGCGGCGGACTTGCGAAAGAAGTCGCGGCGCGACAGCATCGAGGACTTGACGTTGTTGATCACACAAACATGGCACATCTGCTGCTCTCCTTTGGTCTTTATGCTTTTTCCGTTGCGACGGTTTTCCGGTTTACCTGTCGGATGACATTCCGGGCAGCACTGGCGTGCGCTTTGCCGGATGATCGTTGCTCCGCATCATAGCTTTCCCATCACCTCCTGGCGGAAACCGTAGACCTCACGCTTGCCCAGCAACGGCACCAGCGTCACGTCCCTTTCCTGGCCGGGTTCGAACCGCACCGCCGTGCCGGCGGCAATATCGAGACGCATGCCGCGCGCCTGGTCACGGTCGAAGCGAAGCGAGGGATTGGTTTCAAAAAAATGGTAGTGGCTGCCGACCTGCACCGGGCGGTCGCCGGTGTTGGCTACCTTCAGCGTGACTGTCTGGGCGCCGGCATTGAGCTCGATATCGCCGTCTTTCGTGATGACTTCACCGGGGATCATGGAAATGCCTCATCGTATCGGTTCATGAACGGTGACGAGCTTGGTGCCGTCAGGGAATGTCGCCTCGACCTGAATGTCGTGGATCATCTCGGCAATCCCCTCCATCACCTGGTCACGGGTGATCACATGGGCGCCGGCCTCCATCAGTTCCGCCACGGGCCGGCCGTCACGCGCACCCTCCACGACAAAGTCGGTGATCAGGGCGACAGCCTCGGGGTGGTTGAGCTTGACGCCACGCTCGAGCCTCTTGCGGGCCACGATCGCCGCCATGGCAACCAGAAGCTTGTCTTTTTCTCTCGGGGTCAGGTTCATCGGGTCTCTCTCATGTCGTCCACACCTTGGGCACACCGCCATCGGCATTCAGAAGCCGGATCAGCGGAGCAAGCCGCTTGCGCAGATCATAGCTGTCGGCTGCCACGATCCTCGCAAGAAGCTTGCCAGTTTTTGAAGAGCGCGGCGAGACGAAACTTGCACCGCCCGCAGGGCCTATGATCCGCCGCGCCGCATCGAGCAGGCCTTCCGCTTCCGGTGCAATCATCACCACTGTCGTCATGGCGAGGTTGCCGTCGGCGATTGCACCGCGCCGGAGCTGCGCATGAATATCGGGGCCGAAGCTCGTGTCTTCCGCGTGAAGCAGCTGTCCGCCGACACGAATGCGCCATCGATCCCGGAACCCGCCGCGGATCACGGTTTCGTTCATCGCCAGCCTGCCGAACAGCAGCGGCTCGACAACCAGCAACCGTGCGGTCTCTGCCATCTCGACGTCGATGGTTCGGCGCAGCAGCGCACGGTCAAACAGAATGGTTTCCTGCGGCAGCCAGGCCATCGAACTGTTCTCGGCGAGCGCGAGCCGCACCGACACGGCTGCCGGATCTTCGCCCTGTGCCTTGTACGTCTTTTCGCAGGCCTGGGTGGTCAGGCTCATGCGTGCGCCTTCACCCGCCTCGAACTGCCAGTCCATGCGGTCGCCACCCGTCAGCCCGCCTGCCGTATTGATCATGACGGCCTCGAGCGGCGCGCCATGCGGCACCCGCGGCAGCCGGATCCGGGCACATCCTTCCTGATAGAGCCGGTCGATGCGGTTCTGAGAACGGTCGCTCTTTGCCGATAGCCTGCCGACACCGCGCGCGCGCTGCATCGGCGCGACCGATTCAGGCGCTTTGCCGGGGACAGAGGGAACGGGAAAGACTGAAGTCATCGGACAATTTCGCTCGTGAAAACACGATCATCGGAAATGCCGGAGCAATACGCAAGGGCAGCGCTCGGGAAATCGGGCGGCATTATGTGCGCCGCAATCGGCTGCCCGAAAAATGGGCAACTTGGCGAGACATCCGGCGCAGCTGACGTTTTGACAGGCTACGCCACCCTCCGGCCTTCGGCGCAGACGTCGTGTCGCGATGTTTCTTAAATCGCGAACGCCAGAATTTTGCGGGCTTGTTTTCGCCATAAAGCGCCGCGATGAAAAAGGTGTGAAACCAAATGGCAGTTGGATGCGTTAGGAGGGCAAGGTTGAAGCTGAAAGGAACGATGATGTTGATTTCTACGCTTGCACTTGCCATGAGCATCGCCATGATGGTGTCTGCCATCGTTATTGTTTACAATGAAACGCTGGTTCGGAAGCAAGTGAACGCCCGGGACTAATCCCGCCAATATCCGCGCCGCACCAATGGAGCCTCTTATGAAAAAAGTTCTTATCTCAACGCTTGCAGCTGCTTCGCTCATCGCGGTGGCGGGTTGCTCGACGACCGAAAGACGCGCAGGCACGGGTGCCGCTGTCGGAGCTGGTACCGGCGCTCTGGTAGCCGCCGCAACCGGCAGCAGCGGCAGGGGCGTTGCAACGGGCGCCTTGATCGGCGGCGCGGCCGGCGCATTGATCGGCGCTGCGACCTCCCCGGGCGATTGCCGCTACCGTGATGCCAACGGCAACATCTACGTGGCAGCGTGCCCCAGCAATTACTGAGTTTCGACCTTCCACAAGCCCCTGTCACCCACGTGACAGGGGCTTTTTCCATCGCGGTTCGCACGTTTGAAACAGGCGCAGTCGACTGGTTCACCGCCCGGCAAGAAAGCCATCGTCAAACGTCAGGCTTCGCTCTCTGCCTGTCGCAAAGCGCAACGTGATTTCGCCGGATCCGATCGCCAGACCGTTCACGTCTCCTTCGCTTTCATGAATTGAACAGGTTCCGATTGCCTGGCGAACGGAGATGCTTTGTCCCTCCGACAGCGTGTAGGCCGTTGGAATGCCTCTCTCAGTGAGCAGGTTCGGACGAATGGAATCGGCATGTCCCGCACCGGAAGCACGGGCATCCTCGATACCCAGAACACCGGCGTGGCTGCCGGACCAGGGCGCATAGTCACGCCCGCAATTGCTTATCCACAACATCGTGACCGGCAATTGGGCCGCATTCTTGAGAACGAGAACACGGTCATTTTCCGCATTGCGGCTGGCAACGCTCCACCCCAGCGTCATGTGCGGATCCTCCGATGCGGCTTCGGCAAGGGTCACGAAATCCTCATGGCGTTCGCCCGGCGGATACCGACCAAGATCGGCAGCACCGCCATCGGCGAGCGGGAAGGATGCCAGATCCCGGGTTTCGGCCGGATAGGCAAGGATCGAACGTCCGCGCGCAGCCTCCGGTTCAAGCGCTTCATCAGGAGTGCAGGCGAACGCCTTGGGAGAAACGGCAAGATGACCACCGGCCGACATTTGCACCATCACATGATGCGCAACCGAGATCGCGCCTTCACCGCCGGAGAGTAAATGCTCCTGGTAGAGGAATGGATGTCCGGCCCTGAGCGACAGGCGCTTTTCGATTGTCGCGCCCATCACCTTGCGATCCAGCGTGAAGACAGCCGTGAGCCGGTCCTCCGTCTCGTCGGTGCCCGAATGGCTCCAGGCGCTGTTGGCCGGCCAGCCGTGCGTGGGTCCCGGCTCGATATCGTTTCGGCCAAAAGGCGCACAGAAGAAATCGCCGGAAAGCCGCCGGACATTGGGAGGCGTGGTCTCCTCGAACACGGCATCGGGATCATCCACCCAAGGCGCACGGTGCAACGGAGACAGGACGCGGCCGTCCTCGGCAACGGTGAAGTGCACGAGATGTCCGACGCTGAGGTCGATCGCGAAAGACACATTGGCGAGCTGAAAACTGAGAACTGGCATGTCGTGGTCCTGCATCAAAGCTGACCTGAATAGAGCGGTTCGTGGCGGCAGGAAATGCTTTTCGTGCGTGCCGCTGGCGCGAAATGCAGTCCTTTGAGCCTAAAAGCGCCTGATCCGGTTGTCTTGACCCGGCACCAGATGCGATAGGGCTCGCATGAATTCGTCCACCACCGTGCGGAGCCTCCATGCCAGCAGCCACCAAGACCGACCTGATGGTGCTCGGCGCCGGCGCCGCGGGCATGATCTGTGCGGCAGAGGCCGGCAAGCGTGGTCTCACGGTCACGATACTGGATCATGCGCGCGCTCCGGGTGAGAAGATCCGGATTTCCGGCGGTGGTCGCTGCAATTTCACCAATCTTCATTGCAGCCCGAACAATTTCCTGTCGCAAAACCCGAGATTCGTCATCTCCGCACTCAAATCCTTTACCCAGCATGATTTCCTCAACCGGGTGAAATCGCGCGGCATCGCCTATCACGAGAAAACACTGGGACAGCTGTTTTGCGACAACTCCGCGCGCGACATCATCGGCATGCTGACCGATGACATGCGTGACACCGGCGTGCGGCTGGAGCTCTCCACGGAGATTGCAGAGGTCGCCCATCGCGATTCCCACTTCGAAATCCGGACCGGCAACGGCGTCTGGCATGCCGAGCGGCTGGTTGTCGCCACCGGCGGAAAGTCGATTCCGAAGATGGGCGCCACCGGCCTTGGCTACGACATCGCCCGGCAATTCGGTCACACGGTCACCGAAACGCGCGCCGGACTGGTCCCGTTCACCTGGGCATCGCACATGGCGGAGAGCTGGAAGGCTCTCTCCGGTGTCTCTGTCGAGGTAAAGGCCGAGTGCAATGGCTCCTCCTTTCGCGAGGCGATGCTTCTGACGCACCGGGGCCTGTCAGGCCCGGCGATGCTGCAGATTTCGTCCTACTGGCGCGATGGTGACCGACTGCGGATAGATCTGGCGCCCGAAGCCGATGTGGCAGCCGTTCTCAAGGCGGCCCGGTCGGAACGACCGAAAGCTTCCCCATGGAGCGTTCTGTCGGATGTGTTGCCCAAGCGTCTGAGTCAAAAGCTTGAGGAAGATCTCGCCTCCGGCGCCAAGCGGCTAGCCGACATGGGCAACGCCGCCATCGAGGAAGTTGCCGAACGGCTGCATGGTTTCGGGGTGGTTCCGGGAGGTACGGAGGGCTACCGCACGGCTGAAGTCACGCTTGGCGGGGTCGACACGAAAGAGCTGAACCAGAAGACGATGGAGAGCCGGCTGGTACCGGGTCTCCATTTCATAGGCGAAGTCGTCGATGTGACCGGCCATCTTGGCGGACACAATTTCCAATGGGCGTGGTCCTCCGGTGTCGCGGCTGGACGGTTTGTCTGAGCAAGTGGCACGGCGGCAGTTGCGCCCTATCCTTGTAACCGCTCAGACCTCTGGCATCGCCGGCCCATCACGCCAGGCAAAACACCAAAAGGGAGTGAAACGATGCGTATTCTGTTTACCGGAGGCTCGGGCAAGGCGGGCCGTCACGTCATACCTTACCTGGTCGATCAGGGTCACCATGTGATCAACATCGACCTGAAACCGCTCGATCATCCGGGCGTGGACAACATCACCGCCGACATCACCGACTCGGGCCAGATGTTCAACGTCATGACGAGCTATGCAAATCTCGGAGAACTCGAGCCCGGCAACGGCGTCGAGAAGATCGACGCGGTCGTGCATTTCGCTGCGATCCCAAGGATTCTTATCGAGCCGGACAACGAGACGTTCCGGGTCAACTCGATCGGGACCTACAACGTCATCGAAGCGGCGGTGAAGCTCGGAATCCGCAAGATCGTCGTGGCCTCTTCGGAAACAACCTATGGCGTCTGCTTCGCGGATGGCACGGTCAATCCCCCTGCCCTCCCCGTGGAAGAGGACATGGATGTCAATCCGATGGATTCCTACGGATTGTCCAAGGTGGTCAACGAAAAGACCGCGCGCGCCTTCCAGCGCCGCTCGGGCTACGACATCTATGCGCTCCGGATCGGCAACGTGATCGAGCCGCATGAGTATCCGATGTTCAAGGAGTTCTTTGCCAACCCCGGGATGCGCCGCCGAAACATCTTCTGCTACATCGACGCTCGCGATCTCGGCCAGATCGTCGATCTGTGCCTGAAGAAGGACGGACTCGGATTCGAGGTTTTCAATGCGGGCAACGACACCAATTCGGTCAACATTCCGACGGCCGAAATCGTCGAGCGCTTCTTCCCCGGCGTCCCTGTTACCCGCGAGCTGGGAGCGAACGAAGCGCTCTACTCGAACCGGAAAATCCGTGAAGTTCTCGGCTTCAAGGAAGAGCACGACTGGCGCAAATATGTGAGCTAGCGGAAAGCGGTGACCGCTGAACCAAGTCCCCGAATCCATGACCACAGCACGGCTTCGGGGAGAAGCATTTTCGGTCGTTGATTGTCACCGGAAATGCCGGGACCCGGACCTTTACGGCAGGGGGACGTTGAGCGCGAACCGGAACAGCGCATAGAACGCGCCCATGATGACGGCGCCGGAACCAGCGAACACTGCCGCGCTTCTGAAATCCCAGCCTTCATGACGCGCCGCGATCAGGCTTCCTGCAAAGGCCACGGCCGTTGCAGGAAGGAAGCCCGTGTAGGGCATCATCAGACAGGCTGCGATCATGCTGGCAACCAGAAACAGCCGCCGCCACCAGTCACCGCTGCCGAAGCCGTTTTCCAGGTTCGGCTTGAGCCAGGAATAGATGATGACCAGAACCGAGAAGAAAATCAGCGCATAGGCCACAAACGACGGGAAAACGACGGAATCGCTGTCTGAATAACCGCTGACATCGTAAAGCGTGAGCAACCCCAGTCCCACGAAGATTGCGGCAATGAGAAGGGTCCCGATGTCCTTGCCGCCGGGCTTTGTGATGTTTTCAGTCATTCGAATTGCCCTGCGTCCTGGCGACCCGCCGTGCGCGGCGGCTCTGGATGACGGGATAGATCAGCGTCAGGATCGTGAACGCGATGATGGCGAGCGAGATCGGCCGCCCGAAGAACATGCCGGTCAGGTTTCCGGTCGCCTCGCCAATGATCCATGCCTGCACGAAGCCCTGCTCGGCGATTGGCCCGAGGATCAGCCCGAGCACGATCGGCGAAGCCGCGAACCCGAAACGCGACAGAACCCAGCCGACGGACCCCAGGCCGATCATGATGATCACATCCGAGATCGAGTTCCGGATTGCATAGGTGCCGATGATGGTCATGAAGCCGACCGTGGGGACCAGGATGGTCTTGGGAATGGTGACGATGGTCTTGTAGGCATAGCGCCCGATCAAGAGACCGGTCGGCAGCATCAGGATCGTTGCGATGAACAACCCGAATATGAAGGTGTAGACGATCGAGCCGCCGCCGTCGAAGAGTGCCGGGCCCGTCCGCACCCCCTGCACCAGCAGCGCGCCCAGGATCACGGCATCCGGCGGCGTGCCGGGAATGCCCAAAACCAGGGTGGGAATGAAGCCGCCGCCAACGGTGGCGTTGTTGGCGGCTTCGGTCGCCATGATACCGTCAGGTTCACCCTCGCCGAATTTCTGGCCGGGCTTGGCCGTGCGCTTGGCCTCCGAATAGGCGACGAGGCCTGCGACGGAACCTCCGGCGCCCGGCAGAATGCCGATGACGGTGCCGATGACCGATGACCGCAGGAGATTGATGCGCGACTTCCACGCGATCAGCGCACCTTCCTTGAATCGGACCGAGCGGACCTCGTCCTCCACCTTGAGATGGCGTTCCGGGGTGGCGACGAGGTCAATCAGCACCGGAATGCAGTAGAGCCCGATCAGCGCGCCCACGACCTCGATGCCGCCGATCATGGTGGAACTGCCGAAGGTCAGCCGGATGTCGGCTGAAATTTCCGCCACCCCGACACAGGAAAGAAGCAGACCGAACGCGCCGCCGGCCAGCCCCTTGAGCACATTGCCGGTCGACAGCGAGGCGATCAGCGACAGACCGAACACCGACAGCCACAGATATTCGACCGGCCCGAACGCCAATGCCACCGTGGACAGGGGCGGCGCCAGCAGCAAGAGCGCCAGGGCGCCCACCAGGCCGCCGAAAACGCTGGCATAGCAGGCAATCGCGACCGCAAGGTCGCCGTCGCCGCGCTTTGCCATCGGATAGCCGTCAAATGTCGTGGCAATCGCGGACGGTGTGCCGGGCGTGTTGAGCAGGATGGCGGAATAGGCACCGCCGTAGATCGCGCCGGTGTAGATGGCGCCAAGCAGAATCAGCGCCGAGGCCGGCTCCATGGCGAAAGTGATCGGGACCAGCACGGCCACCGCCATCGTGGCCGACAGACCCGGGATCGATCCGATCACCGTTCCGGCCACGACGCCAAACAGCGCCAGCGCCAGATTGCCCAGGGTCAAAGCGTTGGCGAGATTGCCCCAATCCATCAGGTCCACCCAAAAAATTACTGGTTACGGCAAGTCGGGAGATCGCGGCGCACGGTTGACACTGTTCGCGCGCGCCGCGAGCTGTTGGTCGGCCGCAAGCCCCTGCTTCAGTACGCAGGGGCATGCGAAAGTCATTGTCAGTTGAGAAGGCCTGCCTCGGTGGCAGCTTCGATGTACTCGGCCTTGCGGGCCTCCATGAAGGCGTCCATTTCCTCGACGCCGACATCGAGAAGGGCAAAACCGCCATCGAGCATCTGCTTGCGGAAGGCTTCGTCGGCATTGACCTGGCCAAAGGCATCGGAGAGCGCCTTTACCACATCGTCGGGCGTATCCTTGGGAACCGCCATGCCGCGATAGGCGCCGCCGACCATGTCGTAGCCAAGCTCCTTGAAGGTGGGCACGTCGGGGAAGAGCGGGTGACGCTCTTCCATGGCGACCGCGAGCATCCGTACGGCATCACCCTGGGCCGCACCCACGGTGGTGTAACCCCATTGCGCCTTCACCTGATTGCCGAGATTGGCGGTCGTGGAGGCGCCGGTGCCCTTGAAGGGAACGTAGGTTGTGGTGATCCCGGCCATCTTGTCGAAGCGGATCTGCGCGAGATGGTTGGCAGTTGCCTTGCCGGACCCCGACATCGTGACCGAACCCGGGTTGGCCTTGGCGTCGGCAACGAAATCCTCAAGTGTCTGATAGGGGCTGTCCGCCGTCACGACGATTGCATCGGGCGTGTAGTGGAACATGTAGAACGCATTGATGTCATCGGTGGTGTAGCCCACGTCCTTCTGCGCCGGCTGAATGACGATGTGCGGCAGGTTGATGCCCATGATCGTATAACCGTCGGCGTTCATCGAGTTGAGCTGCGCCCAGCCGACCGCTCCGCCGCCGCCCGGTTTGTAGGAGACCACAAGATCCTGCCCGAACTTGTCCTTGAAGAACGGCTGCTGGAAACGCGCCGAGATGTCGGACTCGCCGCCCGGACCGAACGGAATGATGTATTCGATGGGCTTGTCCGGAAACGCGAGCGCACCGGTTGCAGCGCCGACCGCGATGGCCGAGGCGATCGCCAGAGTCTTGACGGTTTTAAGTTTGAGCATGACTTCCTCCCGTGGGTATTATCTTGATTTGCAAAGGTTTTTCGCAACCTGCGCAATGAACTGGCCTGCCGTCCGCCCGTCCCTCTCTCCCGGATCAGCGGATGACAGCGCTTGCATTAATACATCCGTGAGAGGCTTTGTCATCCCATCCATTGCCCTTTCGATCCACTTGGGATGGATTGCAATTGTTCCAAAGTGACGGGACAGACCAAGACCCGTTGCAACCGCAAAGCGTAGGGATTGTGCCGGGCAGCGCACTATTCCTGCCGGGCGGCCCGGAATGGATCGGCGGATTTGCTTCAGCCATGAAGCATTTCACGGAAAAACTCCTTTACCAAATCTACAGGCATCGCAACTACGGTGCGTCAATACAGAAGTCCGCGACCCGCGCGGATCCTTGCCAACCCGATCCGTGTTTTGACAATGTCCAAAATTAAGCGCGCCGCATACCTTATCAAGCAAGTTGGTCGCAATCCGGGCCAGCTTGCAGCCGGTATTGCGCTCGTGGTCACATTTGCAGCCGGCGCGTTTGCCGACATGCAGAATCAGGCCGCGCACCACCAGCAGGAACGTGCTTTCGTCGGCCAGCAGCTGGGCGAAGTTCGCGCCCGCCTGGAAGCCGAGATCACCAGCGGCATTCAGCTGGTCCGGGGGTTGATCGCGGTGATCAAGCTCGAGCCCGACCTGAACCAGGAGCGCTTCGAAAGGATCGCGGCAAACATGCTGGGCGACGAGCCGCTGCTGCGCAACATCGCCGGAGCGCCGGGCCTCGTGATCAGCCTGATGCACCCGATGGAGGGAAACAGTGCTGCGATCGGGCTGGACTACACGAAAGACGCCAATCAGCGCGAGGCAGCCATGCGGGCGGTGGAAACCGGTGAAATGCTGCTTGCGGGGCCCATCAATCTTCGCCAGGGCGGACAGGGCTTCGTGGCCAGGTTCCCGGTCTTCCTTGATGAGAAAAAGACGCCGCAGTCGCTTTGGGGGATCATCTCCACTGTCATCGATGTCGACACGTTCTACACCGCCAGCGGGCTTGATGACGAGAACCTGGCGATCGAACTGACAATTGCCGGCAAGGACGGCACCGGCATTGAAGGCCCGGTGTTCTACGGATCTCCTTCCGTGCTTGACACGGATCCCGTGACCGCGACGGTCAGCCTTCCCGGCGGCTCGTGGCATGTGGCAGCAATTCCGCGCAAGGGCTGGTCCACAGTTCCACCGGATGCGTGGCTGGTTCGCAGTCTTCTCTTTCTCGGTGGCCTGCTGGTGGTGGTGCCGATCCTGGTCGCCGGCCATTACTACGACCGGCACCGCGCGGACCTGCGCGAAATCAACCGCCGTGAACGGCAACTAGAACGTCTTTCCCAGCGATTGAAGCTGGCTCTGGAGGCTTCCAGCATAGGCGTGTGGGAAATGGACATCGAATCCCGCAGATTGACCTGGGACAGCCGCACGCGCGAACTCTACGGGATTGATGCGGATGCACCCGAACCCCCGCTGGAGCAGTGCCAGGCCATGATGCACCCGGATGACCGGGCAGCGGCAAGGTTGGCCTTCGAGCACGCCATCAGCTCCGGGTCACGGTTCGAGACGGAGTGCCGCGTCACCGATCGCAAGGGGGCGGTGCGATGGATCCGCACCATCGGCGCGGTCAGCCATGACGCGCGGGGGCGCAGCAACATTCTCGGCGTCAACTGGGACGTCTCGCAGGATATCGAACTCAAGAGCCGGCTCATGGAAGCCAACAAGCGAGCCGAACTTCGCAATGTCGAGCTCGAGGAGGCCCGGGCGCTGATGGAGTACAATTCACTCCATGACAGCCTGACCGGGCTTCCCAACCGGCGCTATCTCGACCAGCGCCTGTCAGCCGCCTCGGGCAAGGACGGCGCGGCCCCGGCGATTGCCGCGCTGCTTCACATCGATCTGGACCGGTTCAAGGAGATCAACGACACCCTCGGCCACGCCGCCGGCGATGCGATGCTCGTCCACGCAGCGGAAGTGCTGAAAGCCAGCTCGCGAAGCGACGACTTTATAGCCCGGATCGGCGGCGACGAGTTCGTCCTCGCGATCACCGGTGGCGCCTGCGAGGCGGATCTCGAGCGGCTGGCGACCCGGATCATCGACCGGATGCGTCAGCCGGTGCCCTATGGCAAGCAGGAATGCCGCTTCGGGGTGAGCATCGGCATCGCCCTCGCGGAAACCGGAACAAGAGACTACGGACAGCGCCTGCTGATCGATGCGGACATCGCGCTCTACCGGGCAAAGAAGAGCGGCCGCAACCGGCATGAGTTCTTCACGCCCGAACTGAAGGCCGAAATCGTCAACGGCAAGAGCCTTGCCGACGAGATCCTTGCGGGTCTGGAGCGGGGCGAATTCATTCCCTATTTCCAGCCCCAGTTCGACGCGCGGACGCTGCAGGTGACCGGTGTCGAGGCGCTGGCGCGATGGGACCATCCGGAACGGGGGCTTCTGGCGCCGGACGCCTTTCTCAAGGCCGCAGAGGAGCTCAATGTCGTCCAGATGATCGATCGCTCGATCCTCGAGCAGTCCTTGTTTCATCAGGCGAGATGGGCGTCCGAGGATGGACAGGCGCCGAAGGTCAGCGTCAACGTATCGGCCGGGCGGTTCAATGAACCTGGCTTCATCGAAAGCCTCGACAACCTCGGACCGATGGCCGGAAGGCTCTCCTTCGAACTGCTCGAATCGGTTTTCCTGGACGAGCGCTGCGAAAGGGTTGCCGGCAACATCGAGAGGCTCAATGCGCTCGGCATAGATATCGAGATCGACGATTTCGGTTCCGGCTACGCCTCGATCGTGAGCCTTCTCAACACACGCCCCTCCCGTCTGAAGATCGACCGCAGGCTGGTCATCCCCCTGGTTGAATGCGACCGGCAGAGGCAGATCGTGGCCTCGATCGTGGAGATCGGAAGGTCGCTGGACATCAGGGTGATCGCCGAGGGCGTGGAAACGATGGCCCATGCGGCAATCCTGCGCGACATGGGATGCGAGGGCCTGCAGGGCTACGCCTTCGCCCGACCGATGTCTTCGGCACAGCTGACGGCATTCCTGCGCCGGGAGCGACCGCGCCACATTGCCTGAACCCGGCCTGAACCGGGCCTGGGACGCGCCTTGACCAGACGGGACCGCCCACCGCACGGCGCCAAACCCGCCGCTTTCGCCGCTGAACGGACTGTCCGATCCGCCTGCCCCCGCTTCGCCGTCCGGGAAAGGCCGGCTGAATGCAGAAGACAATACGTGGCTCCATCGCACCGTCACAGCCGGAGTTTGAACCCCGCTATCTCGACAGGATCAACTTCGTCCGAAGCTGACGCGTTTTCTGCGTTGATGCGCCGCCAAGGATCGGCTAGAAGACCTCATCTCAGCTGCGCCGCGGCCGGGAAACTAGGCCGCTCACGTGCCTGTTCCCTGCCCCGCGCGACACGGATGCACCCGTAGCTCAGCTGGATAGAGCGCTGCCCTCCGAAGGCAGAGGTCAGAGGTTCGAATCCTCTCGGGTGCGCCACCACTTCAAAACCTCTATCCAAGTCTTCAAGCGGTGCCTTCTGCAAAGGCAAATCGCGGCACAGCGTTTCGGCGTCACATTGGCGTCCATCAGGGTGGACCGGGTCAGGACGACGGCTCCGACACGGCGGAAACCGGAGGTGACGACAGACCTCTCGCTGTCAGGCCGTGACCTCAGACTTTTCCTTGGCTGCGCCGCCATGGCGGACAAGCCAGTCAGACAGCAGCTCGTTGACCTTGTCCGGACACTCCAGCGGGGGACAATGTGCGCAGCCTTCCAGTATGCGAAGGTCGCTGCCGGGGATCGCCGCATGGATTTCCTCCGAGCGGTCCGGCGGCGTGACGCGATCGCCCTCGCCCACCATGATCAGTGCCGGGCAGTCGACCAGCGGCAGGTTCAACCGGCCGTCGGGGCGTTCGATGATGGCAAACTGCTGGGCCCGGTATGCCTCCTTGCCGAGTGCGACCGCGGCAGTCCTGAGGGTCTCGCGGACTCCGGCATCGAGGGAGGCATAGTCGATACAGCTGAAGGCCATGGTGCGCATATGGGCCGCAGCGAGGCCTTCCTTTTCCGCCACTTCGAGATTGGCCATGCGGCGCTCGGTGTTCGCCGGATCCTCCGGACGGGCGGAGGTACAGATCATCACGAAGCTGAGCAATCGTCCCTTGAGGTGCGGCAGCATGTCCAGTGCGACATAGCCCCCCATCGACCAAGCGACGAGGTGGAAACGCTCCGGCACCTGTTCAAGCACCTTCTGCGCCATGTCCCGGATCGTGCCGAGAGCCTGATGGCCTTCCGGCACAATCACGTCGTAGCGATCCCGGAGATGTGCCAGCTGGAACATCCAGGAATTCCGGTCCGATTGAAGACCCGGGATGAGGACGACTGTTTCACGCATGGGATGTCTCTGTGGCGGGGGTGGATGGCGTGGCGAGAACATCCTCGGCACGATGACAGGCCGTCTGCCGGCCGTTACCCATCTCGCGCAGCATCGGCACTTCCGACGCGCAGCGATCGACGGCGAGAGGGCAGCGCGTGCGGAAATGGCAGCCGGATGGCGGATCGAGCGGACTTGGCAGTTCGCCCCTCACGCCGGCCCGCGCATGCCGGAATTTCGGCAGCGCGCGCGGAACCGCGGAAAGGAGTATCCGGGTGTATGGATGGGCGGGGCGGTCGAAGATGGTGTCGGTCGGACCGGTCTCGACGATGCGGCCCAGATACATGACGGCGACGCGATCCGCGACATGCGAGACCACCGACAGGTCGTGCGAGATGAAGACCATGGTGAGATCGAGTTCGGATTGAAGGCGGGTGATGAGATTGAGGATCTGCGCCTGAATGGAAACGTCGAGCGCGGAAACGGGCTCATCGGCGACGATAAGTTGGGGACTGAGCGCGATCGCGCGGGCAATCCCGATGCGCTGGCACTGACCGCCTGACAATTCGTGGGGGAAGCGGTCAAGATGATAGGCGCTCAGTCCCACCTGTTCCGCCAGGCGTTCGACCCGGGCATCGATCTCGGCAGCGCTGCCGAGCCTGAAGTTTCGCATGGCCTCGGCGATGATGGCCCGCACCTTCATGCGCGGGTTCAGGGACGCATAGGGATCCTGGAAGATCATCTGGAACTGCTTTCGCGCCTGCTTGAGCGCAGGCCCGGAGAGATGCGCGATGTTCTGGCCACCGATGGTGATGTCGCCGCCACTGGGCTCCTCGAGCCGGAGCATCAGACGGGCCAGCGACGACTTTCCACAGCCGCTTTCGCCGACAAGGCCAAGCGTCTCGCCCGCATTGACATGCAACGAGACAGTATCGACGGCCCTGATCCGCTGGACGGGTTGCCCCAGGCCGCGGCGTTGCACGGTGTAGGTCTTCGAGACGTCGGTGAGAACGAGATGGGGAGCAGCGGTCATGACCAGACCTTCACGATGTCTGTATCTGCGACGGCCCTGTACACGGCGTCGGCGTGGATGCAGCGTGCCGTGTGGTTGGGCCCGATGGCGACCGGTGGCGGCAGAGGCTGTTCACAGGCGTCCGTTCTGAAAGCGCATCGGGGTGCGAAGCTGCAGCCGGACATGGGTTTGTCGAGGCGCGGCACCGCTCCGGGAATCTCGGCCAGCGCCCCGCGTTGGCGCGCGTTCATGCCCGGCAACGACCGCAGCAGACCGGCGGTGTAGCCGTGTGCCGGGTGCGCGAACAAGGCCTCGACCGGGGCCTGCTCGACGATGCGGCCGGCATACATCACCAGCATGCGGTCTGCATGAGCGGCGACGACCCCGAGATCGTGCGTGATGAGTATGACGCTCATGCCCAATTCAGCCCTGAGCTCGGCTATGAGTTCGAGAACCTGTGCCTGAACGGTGACATCGAGTGCCGTTGTCGGTTCGTCCGCGATCAGCAATTCGGGATCACAGGCGAGCGCAATGGCGATCATGACGCGCTGGCGCATGCCGCCGGAGAGTTCGTGCGGATAGGCGTTGAGGCGGTTCTTCGCGTCGGGGATGCGCACGAACTCCAGCATATCCAGCGCCCGTGCATAGGCCTGTTGCCAGCTCACGCCGCGGTGGCGCCGCACGGTCTCGCCGATCTGCATGCCGATGGTGTGGACCGGGTTGAGGGATGTCATCGGGTCCTGGAAGATCATGCCGATGCGGTTGCCGCGAATGGTGCGCATGCGCCTCTCGCTGGCCCCCAGCAGGTCTTCCCCGGCAAGAGAGACTGCGCCCCGCAACGTGGCGCCGTGCCTAGGAAGAAGACCCATGATCGTCATCGCCGTGACGGACTTGCCGCAGCCGCTTTCACCCACGAGCGAGAGAATCTCGCCTCGTTTCACACTGAAGCTGACATCGTCGAGCGCACGGACAGTGCCGCTCGAGCCGGAGAATTCAAGCGACAGGTTTTCAACGTCAAGAATGGTTTCACCGGTCACGGGACTGAGCGCGTTCATCACAGCGCCCCCCTTTTCTGCTTGCGCGGGTCGAGCGCATCCGAGAGGCGGTCCCCGAGAATGTTGACCACGAGCACCAGCATCGAAAGCAGGACGCCGGGATAGGCCATGAGCTCGGGATGGATCCTGAAGAAGGACCGCGCGTCGGCCATCATTCCACCCCAGCTGGGAATTTCGGGCGACGTGCCGACGCCGAGAAAGCTCAGAACGGCTGCGGCGATGATGGCCGAGGCACAGGCATAGGTCGCCTGCACGAGAACAGGACCCAACGTGTTGGGCAGGATGTGCCGCCAGACCAGCGGGAGGCCCGATGTGCCGATCGAAATCGCCGCGGAGACATAGGGCTGCTGGCGCACTCCGAGGACGACGGACCGGACCAATCTCACCATTCTGGGCACCTCGGGGATCGTGATGGCAATGATCACGGTGAGAAGCCCTGCATCCATGAGCGCGGCGAGCGCGATGGCAAGCAGGATTGCCGGAATGGCCATCATCGCATCGTTCAGACGCATGACGATGGCGCCGCCGATACGCGACATGCCGGCATAGATGCCGATGGCCACTCCAAGGATCGTGGTCAGGGCGGCGATCGAGAAGCCGACGGTCATCGAGATGCGCGTGCCGTGGACCGCACGGGCAAAAACGTCTCGACCGAGATGATCACGCCCCCAGATGGCGTCGGCACTGGGGCCGTCCAGCCGATCTGCGGGACTGATCTTGACCGGGTCCCCTGCAATCAGCGGTGCGAAGATGGCGACCGCAACGAACACCGCCAGGACAACAAGGCATGCCACGGTCACCGGATCGTGCGACAGCCCTGCAGCCAGCCTGCCGAGACGAGATGCCCGTGGGGGACGGGCGAGAGAAGCATCGGTCATGGTTCAGCCCCTCACCCGTGGGTCGAACAGCGCATAACTGAGGTCGACCAGAAGGTTGATCAGGATCAGCAGTGCCGAGAAGAAGAGGATAGAGCCCTGCACCAGCGGATAGTCCCGACGGGTGATGGCATCGACCGTCAGTCGGCCGATGCCGGGGATGTTGAACACGCTTTCCGTCACCACCACGCCGCCAACAAGCGTTGCGAAGCCGATCCCGATGACCGTGACAACGGGCACGCCGGAATGCTTGAGCGCGTGGACGACGAGTATCCGCAAAGTGCCCAGTCCCTTGGCGCGGGCAGTACGGGTAAAGTTCTCGCTCAGCGCCTCGAGCATGGATGCGCGGGTGACACGCGCGATCAGGGCCGCGAAGATCATGGCAAGCGCAACCGAGGGCAAGGTGACCGAGTGCAGCGTCGCCAGCACGCCATCCTCAAGCGGCTTGTATCCCTGCACCGGAAACCAGCGCAATTTCACCGCGAAGACATAAACGAGCAGGTAGCCGATGACGAAGACCGGCACCGAAAAGCCCAGGACCGCAAAGGCCATGATGCCGCGATCGAGCCACCCATTCGCGCGCCAGGCGGCGATGACGCCCAACGGCACGGCGATGGCCACCGTGAGCACAAGGGTGACTGCGGCCAGAACGAGTGTGGGCTCGATGCGCTGGGCAATCAGCCGGGTCACGGGCTGGTTTGAATAGATCGAGTCGCCGAGATCGAGCGTGAGCGCGTTGCCCGCCCATATGCCGAACTGCACGACAAGCGGCTCGTCCAGATGCAGGCGTTCCCGGATCTTCTCCACCTGTTCGGGATTGGCATTGTCGCCGGCGAGCAGAACCGCAGGATCACCCGGTGTGAGATGAACCAGTGAAAAGATGAAAACTGCCACGAGACAGATGATTGGAATGGCTGCCAAGAGACGGCCGACAACGTAGCGCAGCATGCTCTCCCCCCTGATGCTTTGGCGCCACCCCGCAGCCTGCGGGGTGGCGGATTGCGTTGAAGCCTAATCGGCGCGCCGCACTTCCCAGAAGAAGGGCACCGGGCTTTCGATGAAGCCCTCAAGATTGGTGGCTATTCCCTGAGAGGGAAAGGCCTGCCCCATCGGAACATAGCTCACCAGGTCGTGGGTGAGGACCTGCATGCGCTCGGCAAGCTTTTTGCGCACCTCCGGATCGGACTCATCGGCGAACTGCTTGCGCAGGTCCCGCAGCTCTTCCGAATTCGCCCAGCCGAACCAGGCGTTTTCACCTTCACCGGAAACATAGACATTCGTCATCGGGTTGGACTGATCGACGAAGCCCCAACCGGTGAAGAAAAGGTTCCATCCCCCTTCGGAGACCGGTTCCTTGCTGGCGCGGCGCGTCGCAACAGTCGCCCAGTCACTCATCTGCTGCTCGACGACGAAACCCGCCTCTTCGAGCATCGGCTTGAGAACCGAATAGTAGGCGTCGTGAGCAGGAATGTCGGTGACGTGGAGGAGCACGACCGGCGTCCCGTCATATCCGGCTTCCTCCAGCAGGGCCTTGGCCTTCCCGACATCGCGCGTGAGAACGCGCTCGGTGTTGGCATCGCTTGCATAGGGCGTATCGCAGAAGAAAACGGCAGCGCATTCGAGGTAGCGCTCCGTTGCGTCTCCGTAGGCGGCAAGCAGGAAGGGCTCCTGCTCAAGCGCCCATTGCAGGGCGTGACGCACCTTCTCGTTGTCGAAGGGCGGATTGAGATGGTTGACCACGAGCTGCATGGAATTGCCGGATTGGCGCGCCGCGATCGGCTTGGCGGTATCCGCACCCTCGAAGAAGGGCAACATGTCGGCGGGAACCTCTTCGATCCAGTCGATCTCACCACCGATCAGCGCATCAATGGCGGTTGCCGTATCCGGAATATAGACGAGTTCGACACGGTCGAAATGTGCCACCTTTCCGCCCGCCGCCATATCGGCGGGCTCCGAACGCGGCACGTAGTCCTCAAACTTTTCGAACACGGCGACCGAGCCCGGCACCCATTCATCAGGGACGAGCTTGTAGGGTCCGGACCCGATTGGCGTCGCCACCGGCTCGGACGGATCATTTGCCGCCTGTTCAGCGGTCATGATGACCGGAACATTCGACGAGATCTTGCCCAGGGCCGGGATGACCTGCCCCCATGGCTCGGACATCCGGATGGTGATGGTCTTCTCGTCTGCCGCCGACATCGCCTCCATCTTGGAAAACAGGGTCTTGCCCAGGCCGTCGACCTTGCCCCAGCGCTCCAGCGAGGCAACGACATCGCTTGCGTTGACCGTATCGCCATTGTGGAACTTGAGGCCATCGCGCAGCGTGATCGTGTAGGTCAGGCCGTCTTCCGAAAGCTCATATCCCTCGGCCATCTGCGGCTGGGGCTCATAGTTGGAGTCCAGTGCAAACAACGTGTCGTACATCAGATACGCTGCGTTGCGGATGGTGAAGTTGGTGGTGGAAATCGGGTCCATCGTGTTGATGTCCCCATTCAAACGCAGCCGAAGCACTTCCTGCGCCCAAACCGGCGCGGCAACCGACGTCGCCAGTACGGCAGCGAGGCTCGCTGCCTTCAAAAATCCAGTCAAACTCATTTGGTTCCTCCCAAGTTGCTCGCGCATCGCAAAACGTTACGCGTTTCATGACTCCCATTGCCAAAGGTCATTGCAGCCCATGGCATCCTGCAACACGAAACGTTTTGTGTTTACCGCAATAAAATCCGAATATCAACACTAACATGTTAGTCGGCAACCGCTGCAAACTTGCCCCGAACCCCAGCACGGCAGGAAACTGGCGCACGCGGAACGATTTGTGTATGTACTGGGAATCGAGTGCGAGAGGAAACAAAGTGGCCACAATCAGGGACGTTGCACAACTCGCAGGCGTATCGGTTACAACAGTTTCGGCAACACTGAATGAAACCGCACCCGTCAGCAAGGAACTGCGCGCCAGGGTGTGGGAAGCAGTCAAGCAAGCCGGCTATCATCCCGACCCCATCGCGCGCAATCTTCGCATGGGAAAGTCCAAGACCATCGGCCTGGTGGTACCGGACATCGCAACACCCTGGGCGGCGCATCTGGCAAAGACCATGCAGGGCGCCCTTTCCGATATCGGCTACAACATGCTGTTTGCCAGCAATGATGACGATCCTGAAAGGGAATTCCGCGAGATCGACCTGTTCCTGGCCCACCGGGTGGCAGGACTGGTGATCGCGCCCACGACGCATGGCGAGAATTATGCGGCACGCCTGAAGAAGGTCGTCCGGCAACCTGCCGTTCTGGTGGACAGGATCGTGCCCGATACCCCTTTCGATGCGGTGACCGACGACAACTTCCTCGGCGCAAGACTGCTCACACACCACCTGCTGAGCCTCGGCCATCGCGACATCGCATTTCTCGTCGGCCGGCCCGGAATCTCGGCATCCTTCGAACGGTTCGAAGGGTTTTGCCAGACCATTGCCGACGCGGGACACACGGTACGAAGCGACCTCGTGCATCACTCGATCCACAAGAAACACCTTGCCTACAACGCCGTTCAGCAACTGATGATGCTCAAGACACCGCCAACCGCAATCTGCTGCATCTCCATCGCCCAGCTTCTCGGGACAATGGCGGGGCTTCAGGCGATGGGACTGAGCGTACCCGACGACGTGTCGGTCGTGGCGTTCGACGGCTTTCACCCGGCGGAAGGCTGGACGCCGTCCATCACTTCGCTCACCCAGGACATTTCCACCCTCAGCGCAAAAGCTGCCCAGATGCTGCTTGAGCGCATTGACGGCTCCTACCAGGCAGCGCCGCGAATCGAGCGCGTCGCGCCCAGCCTGACCGTGCGCACGTCTTGCCGGCATATCTAGCCGCATTGTCGCGCCCGTCGCAGGATTGGTCGGGCCAGATCGATTGTGCTTGCGCAGCACCACGCCCGACAAACGGTTGACCGACCTGGGAAATCAGACGATCTTCACGCTTCACGGCGCGTCGCCAGCCTCATCCTGGAGACGGCGTGACCATCTCCAGACAAACAAGGCCCGGTCTATGGCGAACCTATCCCCGAACCTAAAAGGCGCGTCACTCGGACTGCTGGGCTTCGCGATCTTCGCGACCAACGACATCGTCGTGAAGGTGCTTGGCCAGTCATACTCTCCAATCCAGACGCTGTTTTTCATTGTTCTGTTCGGTTTTCCGGTGGCGCTTGTCATGCTTGTAAGCGACCCGACTGAAGCAAGCCTCCGGCCCAGGCACCCGCTCTGGGTCGGGCTGCGCGTCCTGGGTTACCTGGTCAATTCGATCTGCGGCTTCTATGCATTCGCCGTTCTGCCGCTGACAGAGGTCTACAGCCTGTTGTTCACGGGCCCCCTGATGATCACGCTGCTGGCGGTCCCTGTCCTGGGTGAGCGACTGGGGGTACAACGGCTTGGCGCGGTTCTGATGGGGTTCGCCGGCGTATTGGTGGTGCTTCGCCCGGGCGGGGATACGGCACTGAGTCTCGGCCACCTTGCGGCATTCGGCGCGGCTTTCGGCGGGGCGCTAGCGGCGGTCTCGGGCCGCAAGGTCGGCGAGGTCGAGCGCAGCGCGGTGCTTCTGCTGTACCCGATGCTTGCAGCATTTGTGCTGTCGGGCATCGCATTGCCGACTGTGTATCAACCTGTACCGCTCGACCATCTCATGCTTTTTGCCCTCGTGGCAGCGCTCAACTTCGTGGCATCCCTCACGGTCATCGCGGCATTCCGGGCCGGCGAAGCCGCGGTGGTGTCCCCGATGAACTACAGCCAGATCCTCTGGGCCACGGCCTTCGGAGCGCTCCTGTTCGGCGAATACCCGGACCCCGCCACGCTCCTGGGCAGCACGATCATCATCGTTTCAGGTCTGTACATTGTCATACGTGAACGGGTCGGGAAACGGTCGGTGGCCCGTCCTGTTCTCACGACACTCTCAAGGCTTCCCATCGCACCCGCCACATGGCGTTCGATAGGGTTGCGCAAACGAACGGCGAAAAAGCCCGAGAGGCAACAGCCCTAACCCGCGGCCTTGAAGACCCCAAAAATGAAGGACTAGGACCGGTGCTCGCGTTCCGGCGAAGCGGAAATCCTGCTGCTTTCTCGGACATCAGAGGCTTCCGGGACCCAGAAGCATCCGTGGCCGATGCACAGTGCCGTGTCCGGTTGGCGCGTGGCGTGGGCCACAAGCCTTTCATGATCGCGGGAGCCTTCGAGCACCCGCAACTCCGTCCCGGGAAAATGGAAAACGATCCGATCGGGTGCTCAAAACTTTCGTGACCCGCAGACAATGACCACCCTCCGATCCAGCGGCATCAACGGCGGCGGCGCTCATTGTCGATGGTCACGGAGCAAGGCGGAAATACGCGTCCATTAAGTTCAACCTCCTCGTCTGCATAGTTGAACCAAAACCTTTCATCGGGCGTGTCGCGCACTCGCAACCCCCCCGGCAGGAGTTCCGTTTTCACGCCCCTGGCACTGAGAAGGTTCGCAAGGATGCGTCGTGCCGCCTGCTGATCCGGCCACCCGCCAAGGTAATGAAGATTGGTCGCCGCCATCAGCACGGCTTCCCCCTTTTCGGTCTTCTCCATGACGTCCGCACTGCCTTCAAGCGCTTCCACATACCTGCCGATCGTTCCGCCGCCAGCCAGCGGGACAGGCATATCCGCGCGCAAAGTTTCCACACGGGCCACCGTGACATCGAGGCCCGGCAAAGCTGGAGGAAGTGGAACAGGGATACGCATCGACGCGTCGCGACAGGCGCTGCGCGGACCAACGAGCACCGATGCGTCGCTTTCTGCAAGCGTTGCCTTGAGATCGGCCGGCATGTGCATCATGCCCGGCACCACCACCAGCTCGTACCCCGAAAAATCCCGAACGCTTGGCATGAGAATGTCGATTGACTGGGAAAGCGACCGAAGCGCCTTGTAGAAGTCAAACACGAGCCAGAAATAGTCGAGGCCGCGGCCCTGCGGTTGCGTGGTCCATGCGAAATCCGCGTCATAGTCAAAGACGATTGCAACCGGCGCCTGCCCGACCGACACATTGGGGGCGTCTGCAATCTCGCGGGCCACCCTTGCGGCTTCCGCGAGGCCGGGCGCTTCCGAACTGTCCGGCCGAAGCAGGCCTGCATGCATCTGCTCCTGGGCCATCGGCGCCTGGCGCCAGCGAAAGTAGGACACAACCTCGGCGCCATGGGCAAAGGCCTCCCATGCCCAGAGCCGCACCATGCCAGGGGCGGGAAACGGATTGTAGGGCGCCCAGTTCACCGGCCCGGGCTGCTGTTCCATCACCCACATGCGTCCGCGACCGACGGCCCTGTAGAGATCGTGATGAAACGCCTGGAAATCAGCGTCGCCCTGACGGGCAAAGCGGCGCTTGTAGTCGTCGCTCGCCTCGATCCGGTCCTCCAGAAAGCCGAGAGGATAACTGTCCCAACTGGCGATATCGAGATCCGCGCCCACGGCAAAGTGGTCGAACTCGGTGACTTTTCCCATGTAGTTGTGCGCAATCGGCGCGCTCGAGTATTGGCGGATGATCTCCGTCTGCACGCGATTGAACGCCACCACCTGATCCGAGGAAAACCGGCGGAAATCGAGACTGTGCGAAGGGTTTGGCTCGGTAACAGTCAGATTGGGAAGATCGATCTCGTCGAAATCCCGATACTCCATTGACCAGAACACATTGCCCCAGGCTTCGTTGAGCGCATTGATGTCGCCATCGTTGCCGGCCCCGGGATAGCGTAGGCGCAGCCATTGCCTAAAGGCATCCCTCGCCGCGCTGCTCCACGACAGCACCGTGTCGTGGCATCCATATTCATTGTCGGTCTGCCAGGCAGCGATGTGCGGGTTTGCGCCGTATCTCTTGGCCAATTCGGTGACGATGCGTCCGCATTCAGCCTTGTAGCCTTCGTGGCTGAAATCGTAGTGGCGACGGGAACCAAAGCCGCGTTTGCGTCCCTGCGCATCGACGGCCAGCATATCGGGATGGCGCTGCAGCATCCAGCGAGGCGGCGTCGCGGTCGGGGTGCCGAGAACCACCTTCAGACCGGCTTCGCCCAGGGTCCTGATCGCAACGTCCAGCCACTCGAACTGATAGCTGCCGGGTTCGGGTTCCATTCGCGACCATGCAAACTCACCGATGCGTACGAACTCGATCCCCGCATCCGCCATGCGGCGCGCATCTTCGGTCCATATCTCGGGGTCCCAGTGTTCGGGGTAGTAGCAGACACCGATTGCACGTTTCATGAAGACTGCACCTCGTTCAGGTTGTTGTCGTGACTTTGGATCCGGCATGCCTGCGGCACCTTGCCTGGCGCAAGAGGCCCTCGGGAAAGCCGCCATCACGCAAGCGGATCTGCCGCGAGTGCCGACCGCCCTTCCACGGCCTCTAACCGATCGCCGGTTTGAGCCGGGCGAAGTCGGGCAGCCATTCGCCATGCGCTGACAGCAGGTCGGTCACCAGGTTCCGGATCTGACGCAGATCGAGCTCGGCTGCGGTGTGCGGATCCAGCATCGCCGCATGATAGACATGTTCCAAATCCTCATCCACCAGGGCGCGCACCACGAGTTCCTGGACATTGATCTGGGAGCGCATGAGCGCAACCAGTTGCGGCGGCACATTGTCGACAACACTCGGCTGGATGCCGTTGGCGTCGACAAGACAGGGCACTTCCACTGCGGCGCCGGCCGGCAGTTGCGGCAGCTGGCCACGATTTGGCAGGTTTCCGTAGATCACGTAGGGGCTGTCGGCAATCATGGCGTTCATGATGTCGGCGGCGAATTCGTGGCTCTTGGTGAGGCTGACCGTTTCCTCGTTGAGATAGGATTTTGCCTGCGCACTCCATGCCGCGATCTGTTCTTCGCAGCGCTTCGGATATTCGTCGAGCGGTATCCCGAATTCCTCGACAAGGTCGTCCCTTCCGTCCTTGATGAACCACGGAACATATTCCGAAAGGTGCTCGGAGCTTTCGGTGCAAAAATAGCCAAGCTGCTGCATGACTTCGTACCGAACCTTGTTGGGGCATCGCGGCATGTGCAGCGGCGGCTTTGGCAGCCGCCCGGACGCATATCCGTCCCTCAGCATCGGATAGAGGCTTCTGCCGTCATGTTCGAGATCAAGAAAGAAGGCGACGTGGTTGACCCCAGCCACCCGGAACCTGATTTCCTCCTTGGGCAGATCAAGATCGTATGCCAGTTCCTCGACGGTATTCTGGACCGAGTGGCAGAGCCCGACCTGCTTGATATCGGGAAAGCGCTCAGCGATCGCCCACGTGTTTATCGCCATCGGATTGACGTATTGCAGCATGGTCGCATCCGGGCAGACAGATCGCATGTCCTCGGCGAGCTTCCACAGATGTGGCACCGTGCGAAGCCCCCTCATGATGCCTCCGACACCGAGAGTGTCGGCAATCGTCTGGCGCAAACCGTAGCGGCGGGGCACTTCGAAATCGGTTACGGTACAGGGCTTGTAGCCCCCGATCTGGAATGCGACGACGACGAAATCGGCGCCCTCGATCGCCCGGCGCTGATCGGTGTGGGTCTCGATACGGGCATGGGAACCTGCCGCCGACGCCAGCTTGCGTGCGACAAGTTCGCTCTCGGCAAGACGTTCAGGATCGATATCCATCAGTGCGAATGTCGCGTTTTTCAACGATTCGAAATGCATGGCGTCGCCCACGATGTTCTTCATGAAAACCGTGGATCCGGCGCCAATGAAAGCGATTTTCGGCGGCATTGAAGTGTCCTATTTGACGGCGCCGAGCGTCAGGCCGGCGATGAAGTGGCGCTGCATAAGGAAGAACATGATGATTGGCGGCAGGGCGGCCAGAATCGAGCCGGCGGAAACCAGATGCCACTGCGCGATCCACTGTCCGTTCAGCGAATACAATCCAGCCGTCACCGGCTGCGTGGCGGCCGACGTGGTCAGCACCGTCGCCCAGAAGTAGTCATTCCAGATGAAGGTGAAAATCAGCACAGAGAGTGCCGCAATGGCCGGGCGCATCAGCGGCAGCACGATGAACCAGAAAATGCGCCATTCGGCCACGCCTTCCACCCGCGCCGCCTCGATGAGTTCACGCGGGAGAGAGCGAATGAAATTGCGCATGAAGAGCGTGCAGAACCCGGTCTGGAATGCGACATGGAAGAGGATCAGGCCTGTGTAGCTGTTGTAGAGGCCGAACTGCACGGTCATGTCGCGCACCGGGACCATCAGAATCTGAAACGGTACAAAGTTGCCGGCGACAAACATGAAGAAGATCAACAGATTGCCACGGAACCGGTAGACACCCAGCGCAAATCCGGTGAGGCAGGAGAGTGCCACGGCGCCAAGCACGGTCGGAACCGTCACGACCAGCGAGTTCAGCATGTATCGTCCGATCGGCGAATTGCGGAAAACCTCGGCGTAGTTCTCGAATGCCAATGCCGATGGCAAGCCGAAATAGTTGCCGGAAGCGAGGTCGGCCGCGGGCCTGATCGATGTAAGGGCGACACCAAGCAACGGAAGAAGCCACAGGATCAGCGCAATGGGCAAAAGCGCCTGGTAGGTGGCGACCGCGCCGGGGCCGCGGGACTGGACGGGACGGGGAAACATCTCAGTAGCTCTCCCTCTCGTCGCGCACCATCTTCCAAATGAAGCCGCTGATGAAAACCATCATGATGAGAAACAGCACAACCGCGATGGCGGCGCCATACCCCATGCGGAAGCCGTATTCCGAAAGCGCCTGCTCGTACATGTAGAATGACAGCACCCGCGAAGACCCGAACGGCCCGCCATCGGTCATGATCGACACCAGATCAAAGGATCTCAGGGCGCCGATGACGGTCACGACGATTGCTATGAAGGTGGCCGGGCGCAGCTGCGGAAGGATCACGTACCAAAGCATGCGCCAGCCCCTGGCGCCATCCAGCCGCGCCGCCTCGACCTGGTCCGGGGAGACGTTGTTGAGGCCGGTCAGATAGAGGATCATCACATAGGCGATTTGCGGCCACAGGCCGGCAACGATGATGCCGTAGGTGACGAGTGTCGGATCGGCAAGGACGGCGACACTCCTGCCCGTAAGCCACTCGATCAGATTGTAGAAAAGCCCGAAATTGGGCGCGTAGAACCATGAAAACATCAGGCCGACGACGACCTGAGAGATCACAAATGGAAAAAAGAACAAAGACTTGTAGAGCCGGATTCCCAAGACGTTCTGATTGAGGAACATCGCAATGAAAAGGCCAGCCGGCACCGCAAGCAGATAGAGAACAAGCCAGATGACGTTGTTCTTCAAGGAGGTGAAAAATGCCGGATCGTTCCGTAGCTCGTCGTAGTTTGACAGCCCGATCCACTGCTTGGTGCCGAGGCCGTCCCAATCGTAGAAGGACAGCCAGAAACTCTCGAAGATCGGCCAGATCACGTACAGGCCGAACATGAACATTCCCGGCGCCAGAAAAAGCCACGGCGTGAGCCGTTGCTGGTTCTGCCGCCACCAGGAACGCCGCGGCGGTTCGGCATTGGTCACGGGCAGCGCAGCTTCCGTCATCACAGTCCTCCTCGCTGCGGTGGTTCAATTCGGTCGGGGCGGCCGCGCACCTGCGGGCCGCCCCGTTTGCCGGGTTTACTTGTAGATGCGCTGCCGCGCGTTCTCGAGACGGTCGAGTATCGCGTCGAGCTGGCCGGGCTGGACCATGAACTGCTGAAAGCCTTCCATGCCAATCTTCGCCATCTCCGCCGGAGCGTCGCGATCGAAGAACTGAGCGATGCCGCCCGGTGTTGTCGACAACAGTTCGAAGCCGGCCTGGATGAACGGATCGTCTCCGACGCTGGAGTCCTTGTTGATCGGCAACTGGCCCAGCGCCTCGTTCAACTTGGTCTGGACGTCCGCCTGTGCCAGGAAGGCAAGAAATGCCTTGGCATCCTCGACGTTTGTCGCACCGGCAGGAATATGGACCGTATCGGTCGGAGCTTCCTCTGCCCTCGGCACGTCAGGATTGATGGTCGGGAATGGCAGGAAACCAAGCGTCTCGTCGGTCATCCCGCCTTCCTTGAACACCGCGACGGCAAAGTTGCCCATGACATAGTTTGCTGCCTTGCCCTGCACGAGCAGTGCTGCTGCGTCCTGCCAGTCGAGTGCGGCATGGTTGGCCGTGATGTATGGCTGCAGCTTGGCCCATTCGGCGAAGGTCGCGCGGACGCTGTCGTCGGTCCAGGGAATCTCGCCGTTCGCGAGCTTCATGTGATGCTCGTAGCCGTTGGTGCGAAGGTTCAGATAGTCGAAGATGCCGGCTCCGGGCCAAAGCGCCCTGGTTCCCGTCGTGAGGCAATCGATACCGGCGGCCTGGAAGGTCTCGCAATTTGCGATGAACTCCTCCCAGTTGGCCGGAACATCCACGCCAGCAGCCTCATAGGCTTCCTTGTTGTAGTAGATGCCCCACTGGTAATACGTGTAGGGCACGCCCCACTTCTTGCCGTCAATCGTCATCGACGCGGCCGCCGAGGCGAGCGAGTCGTTCAGGCCGTTCTCTTCCCAGACATCCGTAACGTCCATGAACTGACCGGAATTGACGAACGGCGCCATCCGGTTTCCGGCGTACCAGTTCACAAGATCCGGAGCATCCGCTGTCAGGAAGTTGCGGATGGCCGTTTTGTAGCCCTCATGGTCGAAATTCTGCAACTGAATGTCGATCTCGGGGTTTGCAGCTTCGAAGTCCGCAATGGCGGCCTCAAAAGCGGCGAGTGGCGCCGGATCAAAATCCGCGTAGTATCGGACAACCCGCTGTTGCGCATGTGCCGAGACTGCAACAAGCATGGTCGTCGCCGCCAAAGCCGCGGCGAGCGTCGTGCGATGGAACATGGTTTCCTCCCTTTAGCTCCAACCAGATCACCGTTGACAAGAGTTCCAAATAATGGAACCGAGTTCCCAACTATTGAAAATACCCACCACAATGTGTATGCAAAGTCAACAGCCCGGATCCGCTGTGACCGATCGGGCAGGAGGGGGACAAGGTGAACGCTCCGCCGCACAGCGACGGCACGGTAGGCAAGGCATTGGAGATCCTGGACAGTGTGGCTGCCCATGGTCGCCCGGTGCGGTTCACCGAATTGCTGGAAACCAGTACATACCCGAAAGCGACGCTCTACAGGTTCCTTCAGATCCTCACCAACCAGAACATGCTCGACCACAATCCGGAGGACGGTTCGTACTCGCTCGGGACCAGGCTCATTCGCCTTGCGCATGCGGCCTGGAAGAATGCTTCCCTTGCGCCGATTGCACGGCCGCATGTTCAGGCTCTCGCCAAATATGCAGGTGAAACCATACACTTGGCACAACTCGACAACGCCCAGGTAATCTTTGTCGACAAGCTCAAGGCGACCAACCGTTTCGAGACGCTGGCACAGGTCGGGCAGGTTGCTCCGGCCTACTGTACAGGGGTGGGCAAGGCGATGCTCGCCTTTCTGGCCCCCAAGAGGCTGCAGCTGACGCTTCGTCAGCAGAGTTACTATCGCTTCACGCCAACCACACTGACCGATGCCGAGAGCCTGATCGTGCAGCTTGAACAGATCCGGCGTGAAGGCGTCGCCTACGACAGGCAGGAGCACGAGCTGGGGATCATATCGATTGCGGCGCCAGTGCTATCAAGCAACGGCCGGGTGCTTGGTGCGATATCCATTGCAACATCGACAACGCGGCATTCGCTGGAGGGATTGGAGGCGTATCGCGCGGAGTTGCTCAAGACAGCAGAGACAATCGGGGCTGAGGCCACAAACTGGCAGTTTCCGTCCTGACAAAGGGAGAGAGATGAAATGACCGGTGTAAAACTGGAGAATGCGGTCAAACGCTATGGGAACGTGCAGGTCATACACGGCGTCAGCCTCGAAATCGCCGACGGCGAGTTCTGTGTCTTTGTTGGCCCGTCCGGATGCGGAAAGTCCACGCTTCTGCGCATGATTGCAGGACTTGAAGAGGTCTCCGGCGGCAACATCAGCATCGGTGGACGAGACGTTACCAACGCCGACCCCTCGGAGCGGGGTGTGGCGATGGTTTTCCAGACCTATGCGCTTTACCCGCACATGACGGTCGAGGAAAACATGGGCTTCGGTCTCAAGATGACAGGACATCCCAAGGACGAGATCAAGCGCAAGGTGGCACAGGCAGCGGAAATCCTGCAGCTGGGCCCGTATCTGCAGCGGAAGCCGAAGGCGTTGTCGGGCGGTCAACGTCAGCGGGTGGCGATAGGTCGGGCCATTACCCGCGGCCCCGAGGTGTTCCTGTTCGACGAACCCCTCTCGAACCTGGATGCGGAATTGCGTGTGGACATGCGTGTGGAGATCTCGAAGCTCCACAAGGAGCTCGGCGCGACCATGATCTATGTCACCCACGACCAGGTTGAAGCGATGACGCTTGCAGACAAGATCGTGGTTCTGCGCGATGGCGTGATAGAGCAGGTCGGCGCGCCCATGACGCTTTACCAGGATCCCGACAATGCATTCGTTGCAGGATTCATAGGGTCACCAAGCATGAATTTCCTTGAAGGAACCGTTTCAGGCCAAGGCAAGGTTTCCGTCGCCGCGCTCGGCAGCCGAGAGATCGAGACGCAGGTGTCGCTTCCCGCCGTGGGTGCGACAGTGCTGGTTGGCCTGCGGCCCCAGGACATTGGCATTCGCCATGAAGCCTCTCCAGTGACGGTCGATATCCGCGAGCGCCTGGGGGGCGTATCCTACGACTATCTGAAAACACCGACCGGTGAACGCATTATCGCTGAGATCAAGGGAGATGATGCGATCGAGGAAGGAACAGAGGTCGTTGTCGAGTTCGATCCGGCACGGGCTTACTTTTTCGACACGGAAACCCGAATGCGGCTCAGATGAGGGGTGGATATCGACAGAATGCCCCTTCTTGAACCGGCGAATTCAGAGCCGAACCTGCGAGACATTCGTCGGCAGAGCAGACCGTCACATTCGATGCGTGCGTGCCCGTGGAACAACCTTGGTGAATCCCTGGCGGATGTGTTGGGATTGGCCACCTGCCGGTCGAGGAACCATGGCTGGAGTATTCCAACCACCGCCGATCTGATCTGATCTGATCTGATCTGGCGAGGTTGCGTCACAGGTCCCGCAATTCCAAATGAAAACGGGACCCGACGGCGACCGGGGTTGTCCACTCCCGCGCTATCTCCCGGCGGCGATGGTCCCTGGCTTGGAACCCGATTTTTCAAGTTCCCTTTCCGCCTGTGCGAACCCGTACGAAGGCACGATCTCGCCGTCTCGGTCGCCTGTCTGGTCCCAGCGGGCAATGAGGCGTTCTCCTGCATCGGGCCCGTTTCCGATCGTCGCACCCTCCGTGAGCGTGACGTGGGCGCGGGCGAAATGGCCGGCTCCAGCACACAGGATGGCACGTGTGGGTGCTTCCTCGCAGACCAGGGCGAGCAGTCCGGGGCTTACAAGATCCGGGGACAGGCGGGCGAGCACATCCTGAGACAGGACGCCGTCAGTCATCTGAGTCGCTGCGGTCGGCGCCAGACTGTTGACCCGTATGTCGTATTTCTCGCCCTCGATCGCCAGGGTCTGCATCAGCCCGACCAATGCCATCTTTGCGGCGCCGTAATTGGACTGGCCGAAGTTTCCATAAAGGCCGGAAGACGAGGTGGTCATGACGATGCGCCCGTATTTCTGCCGGCGCATGATCTCCCAGACGGCCTTCGTGCAGATGGCGGCGCCCATCAGATGAATCTCGATCACCGCGCGGAAGTCGGCGATCTCCATCTTGGCGAAGCTCCTGTCGCGCAGAATCCCGGCATTGTTGACAAGGATGTCGACGCGCTCCCATTCCGCCATCGTCCGATCAACCATTGAAGCGACCGCGGCTTCATCGGTGACGGAGGCAACCACTGCCATCGCCTGACCGCCGGCGGACCTGATTTCATCCGCAACCCGCTTAGCGTTCTCGCCGTTCATGTCGTTGACGACAATTCTTGCCCCACGACTTGCCAGGAACAACGCATGAGACCTGCCGAGGCCTCCCCCTGCTCCGGTGACGATTGCAACACGATTTTTCAACGTCATGACAGTCTCCTTGCGCACCTGCCGGCGCTCTTCTCTTGATTCTCGGGTTCGCGTTCATTTGGCTCGCTCAGGGGATGGCTTGCAGCGTAGCCAGTTCCCTGGGCTGACCTGATCTACGGTTGGGCGGAGCCGGAAACCTTATCCTTTCCAGTCTCGGGATCACGTCAGGCGCCGCCGTATCGTTGCCGTAGCATGAGCTTGTCGATCTTGCCGGTCGAAGCCATCGGCATCTGGTCAAGACGGACGATGCTGTCGGGGATCCACCAGGACGCCACCCGCCCGCGCAGCGAACCGAGCAGCGCATCGTCCGTGATCTCCTGGTTCATGCGGATGGACACCAGCAGAACAGGCCGCTCGCCCCATT
Source organism: Hoeflea sp. (assembly GCA_965233445.1). Classification (GTDB taxonomy): domain Bacteria; phylum Pseudomonadota; class Alphaproteobacteria; order Rhizobiales; family Rhizobiaceae; genus Hoeflea. The sequence continues at coordinate 1,617,507 of OZ247491.1, read as the reverse complement.
TCGGATCGGCACGGCCGATGACAGCGGCGAGCGAAACCTCGGGCAGCGCACCGACAATGGCCTCGATCTCCGCAGGATTGATCCATTCTCCGCCCGACTTGATAAGGTCCTTGGCACGGCCGGTGATGACAAGGTTCCCGCTCCCGTCGATCCTCGCCAGATCGCCCGTGGCAAACCAGCCATCGGCATCGGTGGCGACCACATGGTCGCCGAGATACCGCTCGACGACGGACGCTCCCTTCACGCGCAAATGCCCTTCGACATCGCGCTGCGCCGGCAGGGCATGGCCCTCGGCGTCGGTCAGAAGCAGGTCCAGCCCCACCGCCGGGCGGCCAGACTTGAAGGCGGTCCTCTCGGGATCACCGGGCAAGGCCATGGTTCCCGACGGCGAAAGCTCGGTCATGCCCCAGCTGGTCTGCACGGTAACGCCAAGGCCGCGCTCGATGCGCTGCATCAGCGCCGGCGCCATTGGCGCCCCGCCGACAAGGATCCGCTGGAGGCTCGGCAGCTCGCCGCCGGTTGCCTCCAGATGTTCGACCAGGCCGAGCCAGACGGTGGGCACGCCGGCCGCCAGGGTGACCGCTTCCTCGGCAATCAGCTTCGCAAGGCTTGCCCCGTCGGTGTGCCTGCCGGGCAGCACCAGCCGGGCGCCGACGGCGGGCGCGGCGAATGGCAATCCCCAGGCATTGGCATGAAACATCGGAACCGCCGCCAGAACCGTGTCCATCCGAGTGATGCCCAGGACATCGGCCTGCAACATCCTGAGCGTATGAAGATAGCCGGAGCGATGGGTGTAGGTGACGCCCTTCGGCGCGCCGGTGGTCCCGGAGGTGAAACAGAGGCCCGAAGGGGTTGTTTCGTCAAAACTTCCCCAGATCGGCGCCCCCTCGCCTGCAGCGGTATCAGGCTGCAGGACCGCGATGGCGGGACGGTCGCCGTGCGGTTGCCATTCGCCCGGATCGCCGTCGATCACCAGCACGTGCGAAACCGCAGGAGCATGGTCGACGATCTGCCGCGCCAGCGGGAGCAGATCGGCGCTGACGATGACAATCCGTGCACCGGACCGGCGCAGCATCGCAACGGTCTGCCCGGCGGTCAGGCGCGGGTTGAGCGTGTGGCAGGTCGCCCCCATTCCCATGATGCCGTACCAGGCCTCTAAATGCGCCTGGGTGTTCCAGGCCAGGGTCGCCACGCGGGTCAACTCGCGCACTCCGAGATCGGCCAGAATGGAAGAGACACCAAGTGCCCTTTGCCGCAGGCCGGCATAGGCAACGCGGTGGCGGGCCCCGTCGTGTCCGGCCGTGACGACTTCCGCCGCGGGGTGCCAGCGCGCCGCATGGGTGAGGAACTTGTCCAGTGTCAGCGCATAGGGCTGCATCGACCCGTCGACAGCCGGCTCCTCGGTCGTGACGGCAACGGCATCCGCCACCGAAGTGAAGTCTTGAGTAGTCACCTGATTTCCACCTACCTTGCTTGCCCGATGAAACTGAAGCGATGTCAGGGATTGACTTCGAACAGGCCGGCCGCCCCCATGCCGCCGCCGACACACATGGTGACGACGACATATCTCGCGCCGCGCCGCCTGCCCTCGATCAGCGCATGGCCCACAAGACGCGCCCCGGTCATTCCGTAGGGGTGGCCGATCGAGATGCCGCCGCCGTTGACATTGTAGATGTCCGGGTCGATGCCGAGATGATCGCGGCAGTAGAGCGCCTGAACCGCGAAGGCTTCGTTGAGCTCCCACAGGCCGATATCGCCGATCTTGAGGCCATGCCTGCTGAGCAGCCTCGGAACCGCGTAGACCGGACCGATTCCCATCTCTTCCGGCGGACACCCGGCAACCGCAATGCCGCGATAGATCCCCAACGGCTTCAAGCCGCGGCGCTCGGCCAGTCTTGCGTCCATCAGGATGCAGGCGGAAGCCCCGTCGGAAAGCTGGCTCGCATTGCCGGCGGTGATCACGCCCCCCTCGATCACCGGGTTCAGTCCGGCAAGAGAGTCGAGTGTCGTCTGCGGGCGGTTGCCCTCATCTCGGTCGAGGGTGACGGCCTGGAAGGAGACTTCGCCGCTTGACTTGTCCTTGACCATCATCTTCGTGCTGATCGGGACGATCTCGTCGTCAAGCAGGCCCGCAGCCTGGGCCCTTGCCGTGCGGCCCTGCGATTGCAGCGCATATTCATCCTGCGCCTGCCGGCTCACACCGAATATCTTCGCCACGTACTCCGCTGTCTTCAACATCGGCATGTACGCATGCGGCACGCGGCTGGTGACCATGGGGTCGGCTTCAGCCTGGACCCAACCGAAGTACTGTTCCTGCACAGCGGAGATATTCTCCTGGCCGCCAGCGGCCACCACATCCATGCCGTCGACCATGATCTGCTTCGCGGCGGTCGCCACCGCCATCAAGCCCGAAGCACATTGACGGTCCATGGTCTGCCCGGACACGGTCAATGGCGCCCCTGCTGCAAAGACCGAATTGCGGGCCAGGTTCATGCCGGCCGTGCCGGCACCGAGAACGGTGCCCAGAACGAAGTCTTCGATCTCGGCGGGCTCGATGCCGGCCCGGTCGATCGCATGCTTGAGCACATGGCCGGTCAGTGTCGGCGACTTGATGGCATTCAGGCTGCCGCGATAGGCCTTGCCCATGCCGGTGCGTGCGGTGCTGACGATGACTGCTTCTCTCAATTTCGTTCTCCGTGTTGTCGGGTCTTCCCGCTCCTCCGCCCTGCCCTTCACACCGCCCGGCGTCCGGTGCACCGGTGGCGAGGCTATTCCCGGTCAAAAGGCCAATGCGGGGCGCTGCCCGATCATCCTGTGGGCGTTCCGGGCCCGGTCAGTGAATGGCCGCATGAAGGATCTTCTCCGCCGTGGCATCCGCCCTTGCGAACTCCGCGACGATGGTGCCGCTCTTTGCGACCAGGACGCGGTCGGAAAGGTCGAGGATCTCCGGCAGATAGGAGGAGATCAGGATCACACCGGCGCCGCTTTCGGCGAACTGACGAACAATCTGGCGTATCTCCGCGATCGCCCCGACGTCGACCCCACGCGTAGGTTCGTCAAAGATCACGAGCTTCGGCTTCTGGATCAGCGACTTGGCAATGACCACCTTCTGCTGGTTGCCGCCCGAAAGATACAAGACCGACTGGTCGGCGCCGATGCTGCGGATCGACAGTTTCTGCTCCCATTCCCGCGACAGCTTGCTCATCTTGCGCAGCGGGGCCAGCACGGTCCGCCGCCCGAACTTTGCGAGCCAGCCCAGTCCGATGTTCTCGGAGATGCTGAGCGTGTCGAAGAATCCGTCGAGCTTGCGATCCTCGCTGACATAGGCGATGCCGTCGGCCACGGCCTGGGCCGGCAGGTTGTAGCGGACCTCGCGTCCATCCAGCCAGATCCGTCCGCCTCCGAAATTGCGCTTGGTATGCCCCATGATGACCTTCGCGACCTCACTGCGTCCGGAGCCGATCAGGCCGGCAAAGCCGGTGATCTGTCCGGGAAAGATCGAGAACGACATGTTGTTGACCATGCTGCCCATCCGGATGTTCTCGACTCTGAGCACCGGCAGCGCCGAGCGGACGGCACGCCGCCCCGCGGACCCATGCAGTTGCTCGTTCAATTCCTCGCCGATCATGTGGCGAATGAGCTTGTTGCGGTCGAATTCCCCTGCTTCGCCGGTGGCCATCAGCTGACCATTTCGCAGTACCGAGATCCTGTCCGAATGGTTGAGCGCCTCTTCGAGCGCATGCGAAATGAAGATCATGGCCACGCCGTCGGCCTGCAGTGTCTTCATCAGGTCGAACAGGTGGTCTGTCTCCTCCGGCGTCAGCGCTGCCGTCGGCTCATCGAGAATGATGACCCTCGCCTGATTGAGCACCGCGCGTGCAATCTCCACCATCTGCCGCTTGGCGGTCGAGAGCGAGCCGGCGAGCTGCGACGGGTCGACCTTGAAGTTGAGCCGCTGCAACACCTGCCTTGCGGCATTGCGCACCTTGCGCACCGAGTTGAACGTCTTCTCCCGTCCCAGAACCATGTTCTGCGCGACGGTGAGCTGCGGCACGAGGCTGGTTTCCTGGTACACCATGGAGATGCCGTGCTTGCTGGCGTCCTTGGGCGCGGAGAACTTCGCCACTTCGCCGTCAATCCGCAGGATGCCTTCGCTCGGGGAAATCACACCGGCGATCAGCTTGCACAAGGTGGACTTTCCGGCACCGTTCTCACCCGCGAGCGCGTGGATTTCGCCGGGGTAGAGCTCGAAGTTGGCGTTTTCGAGCGCGTTGATGCCACCGTAGCTCTTGGTGACGTTTTCAAGGCTGATGATCGGCCGGCCATTCATATGGCATCCCCCGCGAATTCGAAGCTGAGAAGTTCGCCGCTTGCCCTGCTGAGCGCGATTACCCTGCCATTCCAGGACACCGCATCGACAATGGCGTGGCGTGCTCCGTTGGCGCGCGAATGCGCCGAACCGGTCGGAACGAACGTGCTGTCGGCAGCGATGACCAAGCCATAGGAAAACGACGGAGCCCACGGCTTGATCTCACCGAACAGGCGCGTGGCGCCAAGCTCGATGGGAAAGTCATGGCTGAACTCGGGATTGGCGCGAGGCGAAATCCAGTGCTGCGGATCGATGCTGGCTTTCATCTCGGCGACGAACTCCTTCTCGGTCTTGAGAAACTCGATCAGCGGATCACGACGCGACAGGCACGACAGGAGATAACCCGCGCCAGCATTCCGGATCCGTCCGAGGTAGGCGGGAAAGCCCGACTGCCTGACCTTGCCCGAAAGGTCGACGACACAGGCCCGCTCAAGCAGGCTGACGACCAGTTCGCCATTCGCACCGCGGGCTATGCCCATCGGGCAATGCAGGCCGCCCGCCTGTTGTCGTGATCCCCCGTTGCGATTGATCGAAACAACCTGACCACGGGCCGTGTCATCCCAGGATGCGAGCGACAGGATGTCGTTGCCGCTGGGATAGCCATTGTCGACAATTGCAATCTCGTCTTCGGACACGAAGATGCAGTCGGATACAGAGGCGATGCCCGTCGGCTGCCCCCAGCCCTTGAGGGGTTGGCCTGCCCGATCGCGCACGGTGAAACTTCCATCGGCCAGGCCGACGCCCACCGCGCCGTCCGGACTCGCGCAGAGTGCGGTGACCTGATGGTCAAACACGCACCACGGCTCCGGCGAGGCACCCCATGCCGAGAGCGCAAGGACTGCCTTGCCGGAACTAAGCAGCAACAGATCGTCGCTGACCGGGCACAGCGCCTGAGGCGCGTCCACCTTCATGCCCGCGGCATCGTCGAGGAAGGTATTCGGGCCAAGAACGCCTTCGAGCGTCATTGCCGGCGGCTCGCGCCTTCTGAAACTGAAAAACATGGCCTACCCTTTTCCCCAGTAGCTCTGCGGGCCGTTCCAGCCGCGGTCCGCATCTTCGAGCTCCAGACGCCCGATCTTGTCGTTGGTCACGCCTCCCAGATACAACGCGCCCTCGTGCTCGCGCATCGATGTGATCATGTAGAGAGGCCCGTCGGGTGCATCCCACAGGGCATCGACAATCTCGCCCTTGCCGTCGGTCTTGAGCACCCCACCGATATTGAGATTGCCGAACAGCCAGTTGGTCGGCGGCACCCGCTTTGTCATGCGCTGCCTCAGGCCCGGATACTTCATGGCCTGATCCATGATCGGGTTGCGCATGCCCGCAAGCGCGATCCAGTAGCCGCCGTCGGAGCTTCGATTGACGTTGTCGGGGTAACCAGGCAGGCCGTCGAGGAAAATCCGGGGACCGGCGGAAAGATCGGCGAGATCGAAGATCAGGATCGAGCAGCCCCAAGTCGACGCCACCAGAAGGTGCTTGCCGTCATGGGTGACGCAGACGCCGTTCGGAAACACCAGATTGTCGCAGACCGTGCGCGTTTTCCTGGTCTTCGGATCGTAGCTGAGCAAGCGGCCGTTGGGTCGCCCCTCGAGAAGGTCGAGACCCCAGTTGTCGATGTCGTATCGCCTGGTCGCATCGGTGAAGTAGATCGTTCCGTCGGGCGCGATATCGAGATCGTCGGCCATGCGGATTGCCGTGTCGTCCTGGACGCTGAGCAGCGTCCTGGCAGTCTGGTCGGTCAACAGTTCGACAGCGCCGTCGAGTGTGACGCGCAGCAGCCCCATGCCTGCCACACAGGTCACGATGCGGCCTTCCTTGTCGAACGCCAGGCCAAGCGGCCGGCCGCCAATCTTGGCAACCACGCTGATATCTAAATGGTTCGGCCCGGACAGCTTCAGGATGCGGCCATCGCGGTTGCCGCAATAGAGATTGCCGTCGCGATCGAGGATGACATCCTCGGGGCCGTCAAGACTGCCCGCGCCGAGGATGGTGGCCGCGGCAAGCCTGGGCGCTGTCTCGTCCGGCATCAGTCCGGCCATACCGGTGGCGGGCTTGAGAACCACCCTGACCGGATCGAGATAGGTCGAGGCAAGCAGCCGATGCCGGTTTTTCCTGAACTTCACGTCTATCGCGAGGATGACAATGATGATCGCGCCCAGCGAAAGCTGGACAAAATCACCGCGAAACCCGGAATTGATCATCGCATTGTTGAGGATGTAGATCGTCGCAAAGCCGATCAGCACCGGAACGACCGCGCCACGTCCGGGTACAAAACCGCCAAGGCCGACGACGAGCGCGGTGAGCACGAAAAACTCCATGCCGATGCCGGTGTCGGCGCTTATGCTGTTCTGCCGGGCGGCAAACAGAAAGCCCGACAGGCCAACGATCAGTCCGGTCAGCATGTAGGAAAAGAAGATGGTGGACTTGACCCGGATGCCGCCGTGGCGGGCCGCCTTGCGGTTTCCTCCAACGGCCAGGACATGCCAACCGAACGCCGACTGCCGGAACATGACGAAAATCACAATCGCCACGGCCAGCAGAACCCAAAAGCCGATCGGCATGGTCAGGAATTTCTCGAACCCGATCCAGTCCCACAGATCATCGATCCGGGCGCTGGTGGAAATATCCACCATCTGCGACTGGGAGGACAGGGTGAAGATGCCGCGCACCGTAATCATGGTCCCGAGCGTGGTGAGCAGAGCGCCGCAACCGATCAGTCCGGCCAGAATGCCGTTGGTCGCTCCCACGAGAGCGCCGCAGGCGAGGCTTGCGAGCAGCACCACGGGAACCGGGAGTTGAAGAATGTGAAAGCAGAACAGGGCGACGAAGGCGGACATTGCGAAGTTCGAGCCGACCGAGAGGTCAATGCCTCCGACCGCGACGACGATCAGCATCGCCAGCACGATCAGTCCGCCATCGGCGGAGTACTGTGCAAGGTTGCGCAGGTTGGAAGCAACGAAATAGTCCTGGGTCGTCAACACCACGCCCACGACCACGCAGACGAATGCCAGGAACGGGATCGCACTCTCGACCCAGCCGCTGGACAGAACGTCCGCAAGGATACGCCGCGGAGACAGCATGAAGCGAGGAACCCGCTGCTTCGGAAGAGTGGCAAATTTGATGTCGGCTGACATTGGAAAGTCCCATCGGGTAAGACCCGCAGGGTTCATGCGAACCCCGCGGGAATTCAAGCCTGGGAGGCCTGGTTACATCTTCCAGCAAAGTCCGGGGTCGTAGGACTCCCCGGCCTTGATGATCTTCATGGGCGATTCGACCTGCATCATCCCGCCATCGGCACCGGATGCGCCCTGGAGCAGAAGGTCGATCATGGTGCCGGCATCACGACCCTGACCGTCGGCGTCGTAGCTCCAGACCCGGTCGAGCACATTGTCTTCAACCGCCTTGCAGGCCACGTCGTCGCCGCCGCCGGTCGCGTAGACGAGCACGTCATCTGCAAGACCGGCATCCTTGACCGCGTTGCCCGCGCCCATGGTGTGAACGTCCCAGTGGCCGAAGATGGCGCACAGGTCGGGATGCTGCTGGAGCACGGTCGAGGTGATCTGGCGCGCCTTCTCGGGCTCCCAGTCAGAGGCCTGGTTGGAGACGACCTCGATCTCCGGATGCGCCTCGAACACCTTGAACGCGGCGTCGTTCATGATCACGCTGTCAGCCGCGGTCAACTGCCCCGGCACGATCGAGACCTTGCCCGACTTGCCGCTTCCGGCACCGCATTCCGTGACGATGTCCTCGGCAATCTCCCTGCCGATGCGCTCCCAGTTGGCGCCGACGAAGGCCGACGACGGCTGGTTCGATTGCAGGTTGATCTGAAGCACCTTGATGCCTTCGGATTCGGCCTGCCTGATCTGCCGCGCCAGCAACTGGACGGTGGGGTTGTGGACCACCAGAACATCGGGCTTTTCGCTGATCGCCTTGGCCAGGAGTTCGGCCATGGAGCCGGTGTTGAAGGCTGCGTCGCGCACATCGAAGCTGTAGCCGTGCATGTCGGCATGCTCGTGCATCCGGCGCGCCCAGCCTTCGGTCAACGAGATGCCCATTGCGATTGGCACGAAGACAACCTTCTTGCCTGCGATGTCCACGTCTGCCGAAGCCTGCGTGCCTGCTCCGAGCATGACGCATGCCCCGATCAAGAGGCCATTCGCGGCCCTGCGGATCGTGTCTCCCAAACTGTTCAACATAGTCTCCTCCTTTGTTGGTTCGGTTGTGTCAGAGATCGCCGACGGTGTCGGTTTCCGTGTCTCTGGGGTTGAGATAGTTGTCTGCGACGATCGCCACGATCAGCACGAGGCCCTTGAGCACGTCCTGTGTCTGCGATGTGAAGTTCATCAGCGTCATCCCGTTGCGCAGCACCGCAATCAGGGCCACGCCGATGATGATGTTGCGCACGCCGCCACGTCCGCCCCGCAGCGGAATTCCGCCGAGCACGACGACCAGGATGACCTCGAAGAGAAGCGTGCCGTTGGTGACCGTGCGGAAATCGACCGCACCGCTTGCCGCCGATGTCACCAGCCCTGCGCAAAGGGCGAACAGCGCCGCAAAGACATAGACGACGATGGTGGTGGTGCGGACCGGAAGGCCGGTCAGCCGTGCCGCCTGGAAATTGTCGCCCATTGCATAGATGGTCCGGCCCGCCGAGGTTCCGCGAAGCAGGAACCAGGTTGCGAGCATTGCCAGGCCCATCAGCACCACCGGTGTCGATAGGCCGGGGAGCACTTCTCCCGACAGGAAAATCACCGCCGGGTTGGACTTTGTCAGCAACAGCAGGAACTCGCCGCGCAGGATCGCGAAACGGAACAGGCCGACCACGAACATGGCCGATGCCAGGGTGGCGAGCATCGCCGGGATTTCCACGTAGGCGATCAACCAGGCATTCGCGAGACCGACCATCGCCATCGCCAACACGGTCAGCGAAAGGGCAATGAGGACAGGCATGTCAGCGTTGATGAAGATGCTGAATGTGGTCGCGCCGGCAATCATCACGGCAATCAGCGACAGATCCAGGCCGCGCGAAATGATGACCACCGCCATCGCGCAACCGAGAATCACCAGCGAGGCCGAATTCGACAGAATGACCTGCAGGTTCCCCAGCGTCGCAAAACCGTCCACGGAGACGGAGAACGCCGCGATCAGCACAACGGTCACGATCACCACAACGATTTCGAGAAGCTTGCCCCTGTTGTTGTCTGTCATGAGCATGGATTTCATCTCAGCCATTCAGTCCGACTTCCCTGTTGGCGACACCGGACACGCGAGCGCTTCTGATCTGAAGGATTGCGCGGGCCTCTTCGGGACTTGCGATTTCAAAAGAAAGTTCCTCGAGTATCCGGCGGATCTTGAGCACCTGCGCTGCGCTTGACGTGGCCAGCAATCCCTTTCCAAGATAGAGGCTGTCGCCAAGCCCGACGCGCACGTGCCCGCCCATCACCGCACCCATCGTGACCAGCGGGATCTGCTGGCGGCCGGCCGCCAGCACCGAGAATTCGTAGTTCTCCCGCCCGAACAGCCGATCCGCGGTGGAGCGGAACAGGAACAGGTTTTCAGGGTCCGAGTTCAGGCCGCCTGCCATTCCGAGGCTGCACTGCAGGAACAGCGGCCCCATCACCAGGCCTTCATCGATCAGTTGGGCAAGGCTGTAGAGATGGCCAAGATCACGGCAGTCGAACTGGCAACGGGTTTCATCGGCATCGGCCAACCGCGCCATCATCGTCTTGATGTCCCGGAAACTGTTTCTGTGAACCCCATCCTCGGATGCTTCGAGGTATGGCTTCTCCCATGCGAACTTCCATTTCGATATGCCGCGAACCGCCTTGCCGAAGGCATGGTTGCTGGATCCCATCCCGAGTGAAATGAGTTCCGGCTTCCGTTCCGGAGCAGCCGGCATCGCGCTGATGATCGCATCAGTCTGCGCCGCGATCGCGGGCAGAAGGTCATCCAATACCGCCGTATCCTCGGTGGGGCTGCCATCGGCCGGGTCACAGGCATGCAGATGCAGGATCGAAGCGCCCGCCCGTGCGGCCTCGACGGCGTGCCGGATGATCTGCTCTTTCGAATAGGGCAGGCTGTCGGACATCGACGGCGTGTGCGCCGGTCCGTTGACCGCACAGGATACGATCACCTTGCGCCTGGAGAGCTTCATCGTGAACGCACCAGATCCAAAGACATCGGCCTGACGCAGGATGCTGCCATCAGTGTCGGAACGGCTGTGCCGGTTTTTGCCATGATCCTCCCCAACCGCACTCTCCCTGGTGCGACATGGGGCGGATTATCCGTGCCAAGCCTCCGGAGTTCCATGTCTGTTTCCACCAAATAATTCTCATTCTGATGTGCTATTGATACATTTGAAGTCATGGCGGAGTGCTGCAGGACCTTAATCGCGGCCCAGCCGTCATCGGGAGGTTGATTTGAAACAAGGCATGCTTCTGGAAGTTCTGGAGATCCTTCAGAAAGTCAGCAGGGACGATGATGAGGCGGCGATCACTTCGGCGCTCGATCGGTTCTCGCGCGAGATGGCGTCAGAAAATGACACCGAGACGTTCAACCGCCTGCAATCCACGATCAAGCAGATCAGCCAGTCGATCCGGAACACGGCCCTGTCGGAGAAAGGGCTCAACCTGCTCATAGAGACGACCCACGACCTTTCGAAAACGCTGGAACTTCCGGACCTGTTTCGCATCATTGTTTCAAGAGCAAGGAGTCTCGTCGGTGCGAACCTTGCCTGGGTGACCATTCTCGACGAGGAAAGCGGGCTGTTCCGCTCGGTCGCATCAGAAGGGTATCTTTCTCCCTCTGCGGCGGTGATGACCAGCAATTTCGAGTATGGCGCGGTCAGTCTGATCATGCAGTCGAAGAGCTTTTTCGACACCCAGGACTACCTCAACGACACACGTTTCAAGCACCTTCCCGAACTCGACCGGGCATTCAGGATCGAGAACATTGTCTCACTCGCGGGGTTTCCGATCCTCAACGAGGGTGAGGTGCACGGCTTCCTGTTTGTGGCCGATCGCTATGCGCGCAAGCTCAACGGCCGCGACATGTCGGTGCTGGGATCGTTTGCACTCCACGCCGGCGTGGCAATGCGCAACGCCAATGCCTTCCGTCTGTTGTCGGAGGCGCTCGCCGAAGCGCAGCGAAACCGCAAAGCCCTCATCGACCATATCCAACGCGTCGAGGCATCCGCGGCGGCGCATGATGAAATGACCTCTCTTCTCGCATCCGGCGGGGAGATGCGGCAGTTCCTGAAGCGAATGGCGACGCAGATCGATGGCGCAATCCTTCTTTTTGACGCCGATCTGAGAGTGCGCGACGAGTATACCTCGTCGGCCTATCACGGCCGGATGATATCCAATCTCAATTCGGGACAGTTCGATACCGCCCAACTGATCGGCGCAACCTCGCAGTCGCGGCATACCGGGCGCTCCGTCACCATGCAAAGCCACGCGGAGGAGCATGTCCGCGTCATCGCGCTGCACGGCTGGGTGGGGATTGGTGAATGCCTGGTCATCTGCCACCAGGGAGAACTCGACGCCATCGAAATTCGAAATCTCGAACGCAGTGCCGTTGCGCTGTCTATCGCCCGCTTGTGGAACGAGAAACGGGAAACCGACAAGCTGATCGCCTCGTCCACCCTGCTGCGCCACCTGGTTCTTGTGACGCCCGCGGACCCCTCGACCGTCTCGGCCATCGCTGGCCGGCTGGGCCTCCACCCTGACGAACCCGTCGTGCTGGCGCTCTTGACGGTTCCGAGGCTCGACCGGATGTCACAGACCTCAACCATACGCGACTGTGCATCCAGGACGAACGTTCTGGTGGATCTGCTGGATGATTCCTACGTGGTGCTCGGCTCGGAAGAGGCGGTCGCCAACTTCCTTCAGCTGCTCACGAAGCTTGCAACCGACTGGAAACCCGGCGGCATCACCTCCGAGCCGTTTACCGACATCGTGACAGCGCCGACACGATATTCACAGCTGAGCAAGGCGCTGCAGGTCATGATCAGGATGGACGGACTGAACAAGTTTGTTCCACAGTCGGAAATCAATCTGTTCGCGCGCATGTTTGAAACCAGCGATGCTGCAGCCCTTGCCGGCTACATGAAGGAGATCCTTCGTCCGATCGAGACAAAGGCGCCGCGGCAATCCGACGAGCTGAAGAAGACATTGCTGAGTTTTCTGGAAGCCCAATACAGCGTCAAGCGAACCGCCGAGAATCTCGGCATTCACATCAACACGGTTCGCCAGAGACTGGAAACGCTGCGCGACTTGACAGGTGGCTGGGACGATCCCCTCAAGGCGCTGGAGCTTCACCTCGCATTGCGGTTGGGCAGGCTTCTCAACCCCGCCGAGAGCAATGTCGCCAACTGACCTGCTTCACGAATGTACCCATCTTCTTCGGACCGCAGGGCAGCGCCGAGCCGTTTGAATCGCCCCCCGGTCTGCAACGCAGTTTCGAACCAGTGCGTTTCACAGTTCCAAAGCAGGTTGCGAAGGGCTCATCACCGACTCCCATCGGCTTTGGCATTGGACGACCACGCCGCCTCGAGCGAAGCCAGACCCAGGTTTTTTCTCGCTGCCTGCGACACTCTTGCGGGCGGCCTGCTGCCTGAAAGCTGGAAACGAACATCCCTGCGCGCTGAGTTCCATCGGACAAAAGACCGCCAGCGCGCGCAGGCTGCAAGTTGCGGCAGACAAGGCGCATCGGCGCTTTGTCGGGTCGACTCCCGGCGGCAAACTCGATCCAAGGCTCAGGTAGATCACGGACGACATGCAATGCGGTGTCCGCAGGATGGAAGCCGGCTGACCGTGGCCGGCCACCCTGTTTGCCTTGCACGGCCGCCAAGCGCCCGACTGTCGTCAACATTCAGACCGTCGCGGGCAATGCCCCTGTGCTAGACGCCATCCAAGCCGGCGCCGCAGACCAGCGCGCCGATATTGTCCCCGGCGTCAAGTTGAACCCTGCCGCTGCGCAGAGCCGCGATGGCAGCGGCTCCGCTGAGGTCAGCAGCCATGCCAAGCTCAAACCAGAGCCACCTGGCGGCCGTTTCCATCTCCTCATCGCTTATCAGCACGATGTCATCGACATGATCGCGGATCAGTTCGAACACGCCGGGATCTGTCTCGCCACAGCTCATCGTCGCCACCTTGCTGGTGACACTGTCGAGCCGGACCACCTTTCCGGCGTCCAGGCTCGCCTTCAGGGTCGGTGAACCGACCGGCTCGATCCCGACCAGGCGGATCGAGGGCTTGAGCGCCTTGAGCGCCACGGCCATGCCGGAAATCAGGCCCCCGCCGCCGATGGCGACCAGAACGACGTCCAGATTGGGCGCATCCGCGAGCAGTTCCAGAGCCGCCGTCCCCTGCCCGGCGACGACCATCGGATCGGCGAAGGGATGAAAATAGGCGGCGCCGCTTTCCTCGGCATGGGCAAGCGCACCCACATTGGCTTCGTTCCAGATCCTGCCGAGCACCTCGACCCTGGCGCCCCAGAGCTTCAGCTTTTCGCGCTTTTCCTCGGTCGCGCTCTCGGTCACGAAAACTGTCGCCTCGACACCCGCCAATCTTGCGGCGCGGGCGACCGCCAGCCCGTGGTTGCCGCCCGATGCGGTGACGATCCCCTTTGCCACCGCATCACTCGGCAGGCTGAGAAGCTTGTTGGTCGCGCCCCGGGCCTTGAAGGAGCCGGAGGCCTGCAGGTTTTCAAGTTTCAGGAACAGCCGCGCGTCTGCCACAGGTTGCGACACGCAAGTTACTTCGATCGTCGGCGTGCGGCGAACATGCGGCCTGATGCGACCTGCGGCGCTGCGGATGTCATCGAGAGCAATCATGTCCTGGCTCCTTCAATCGAGGACGCGACGACGAGGCAGCAGTTGCCGGGACGAACGCGGCCGGGCCGCCTGCGGCCATAGACGATGCCGTCGGCACGGTAGTGGAGGTCGACCGGCTTCCGCTGGGGCTGCCCCAGGAAATGTACGCGCCCTGCAAGCTGCCCCGCCTTCACCTCGGTTCCGAGAGGATGCAGGGTTTCGAGCACGCCGTCATCCTCACAGATCAGGTGGGCAGTCGAAGAAAGCGTGTAGAGCTTCGGCTCCGGCGCTGGCGAGGCCATCTCCTCAGGCACGACGCCTGCATGCGCGAGCACGTTGTAGATGCCGCGGCGGCACACGGCCAGCGCCTCGATCGACACCGTGCCGCTTCCCGCCATTTCGGTCCCGATCGTCGTCATTCCGTGGCCGGCGGCCGACGCCGTCGCCGTCCGCGGATCACCGCGATTGTCGATCACCACCGCGATCGGCGCGCCGAAGACGGAGGCCGCCTTCACGTTCGCCTCGTGTTGCGCAGGTGTCAGTCCCGGTTCGATCACCGCGCTTGGCAGGATGTCGAGCGAGGTGCCGCCCGAATGAAGATCGACAAAGACATCGCCCAGCGGAAAGATCACATCGTTGACGAAGGCAGCAATCTGCTCGGTCGCGCTTCCAAGCGCATTGCCGGGAAAGATACGGTTCAGGTTCAGGTCATCGACCGGAGAGGTGCGCCTGGCGGCGAGAACTGCCGGCAAGTTGATCGCTGGAATGACGATAATGCGTCCCGACACCTTTTCCACGTCGATGTCACGGATCATCTCGCCCAGAGCGATCGGGCCTTCATATTCGTCTCCATGATTGCCACCTTCAAAAATCACCGTCGGGCCTTCGCCGTTGGCAATCACCGCAATTGGAACAGGGATCACCCCCCAGGCATCATCGTGCACCGATAGCGGAATGTAAAAGCTGCCGATCTGCTTGCCCGGCGCGTCGAAATCGATCGTGCAATGGGTGAGGTCCTTGGAGAGATTTGTCTTCATCATCGTTCTCTTTGTATAGTATGTGGACAAGCTTCAAAAATTCGTCTGTCGCAAGCCCTGCGCTTGCGTTTGCTCAGTTTCATATATTAAATTCAGTTTTTCATATATGACGCCAGTGTTCTTATACGGAAGCCGCCGGACCCCATGGCCAAGATCGCGACCCCCCGCTCCCCCGCCGGAGACAAAGCCGCCGAAAGGCCTTCCGTCAAATCCGAAAAGCAACCCTATGGCGCGCCGGCGCTTGAGAAGGGGCTCGACATTCTCGAGTTGCTGGCGGGGCTTTCGCACGGCGTCACCCAAAGCGAAATCGCCCAGCTTCTTGGCCGTTCCCTGCAGGAGGTCTACCGGGTCGTGATGGTCCTGGAACGGCGCGGCTTCATTCAGCGGCGCCCCGGCGAAGACGGATATTGTCTCGCCAACCGGATGTACGAACTGGCGCATCTGTATCCGCCGCTGGCTCGCCTTGTCGACATGGCGACGCCGCTGATGAACGCGGCCTCGGTCACCGCCGACCAGGCGCTGCACATCGCCATTCTCGACACAACGTTCATCCGCGTCGTTGCGCAGGTTGACAGCCCAGCCCCGCTGGGCTTCCGGCTTCGCGTCGGCACGAAGAACCCTGCGATGACCACCTCCTCCGGCCGTCTGCTCGTTGCCTTTCAGCGCCCGGCCATCAAGGACTGGATTCTCGAGGACCTGCGGCGAACCAGACCCGCCGACGAAGCTGAAGGATTGATCCTCAGGACCGAGAAGATCCGGACGCGGGGGTACGAGATGGTCACCGGCGAAGGCTTGCAGGGCATCACCGACGTGAGTTTTCCGCTGCTTGACAGCACCGGCCACGCCCAGGCTGTCCTGACAATGCCGTTCCTTCCGGCCGCCCGGCAGAAAGTCAGCTTCGAGGCGGCATGCCAGGCCACGTTCGAAGCTGCCCGAAAGATGACCGGCGCGCTCGGTGGACGCCAGCCGGAGGTCCGCTTTCCGCTTGCCAGGATTGCCGCCAAGCGACCTCCCGATCGGGCGGGTTGAAACACGATGCAACGCAGTCACCTCCCTTCGTCCGGACGATGGGAGAAGATCGGATCGAGCCACAGCGGTTCACCGCTGTCGTCGGCAATGTCTTCGAAAACATGAGACAGCGACGCGGTCCAGCGCGCCTGGATGGCACTTGCCGCCGTCACCCGTGCAGCGTGGCTGTAGCCCCGGCGAGTGCGAACACTGCTGACAACCAGGTCGCCGCGGCGCCAGATGCGATAATCGTAAAACCCGGCCTCATCCAGCAGGGCGATGATCTCCGGCCAGACCGACTGGTGCGCCCTGTCATAGTCAGGTCCCATGCCGGGTTTCAGTCGATAGAGAAAGACCAGGGGTTCTTCGCGTTCCTCACAAGCACCGGTCATTGCAAAGCTCCGGTGATCGCACAGTTCAATCTCCGCTTTCGGGACAGCAAACAGTCAATGCACAGAGACATCAGCGCAACCCTCATCGCTCAGGCACCACACCGCCGCGCCGGCTGGACTCCAGCCCGGCATCGACCAGGAACATCGTTCGCATGGAGTCGTGAACGTCAGTGACCAGCCGGTCATCCTCGCCCGCCGCGAAGCGTTGAAGATTGGCCTGAACATAGGCAAAGGAATCGGGAACGCGCTCGCCTGTCAGGGGCAGTTCGGTCCACGCCTGCCCCTCGAAGCAGATCTCAAGCCTTTCAGGCTCAGGCCGGACATAGTCGATCAGATAGCCCACAGTCAGATGGGCTGCTCCCTTTGTGCCCTCAACGCGGATCGTAGCATCAACATGCCTCGGCCCCTTGTTGTAGGTATGATTGAGAGAGAGCGCACAGCGCACGGTGTCGCCGTAGTCGAGGATGATGCTCGAGCGTGCATCGGCCTGATCGGGATAGCGCGGGTGCTTGACCGCCTTGGCGTAGATGCTGCGGGGCTCGCCAAGCAGGCCCCGGATCCAGTCGAGATAATGGATCGAGTGCAGCGGCAGTTCGACGGCCAGCAGGTGCGGAATGAAGGACCACAGCTCCCAAGGCATGTAGACGGCAAGATGTATGTCGACATCGACCACCTCGCCGAACAGCCCTTTGCGCACCGCATCCTCGATCGCCATCATCGAGGGCGTGAAGCGAAGCTGAAAATTGGTCGCAGCGGTCACCCTGCGCTCATCGAGGGCAGCGACGATGGCGCGGGCGGCCGTTCCATCCGGGCCCAGCGGTTTCTGTACGAGAGCCACCGCTCCCTCGGGCAGTTGCCTGACGGTGTCGAGCAGAACGGCCGGCGGCAGCGCCAGATCGAAAACGCCTTCGGTGCCGCAGGCGGCAAGGGCTTCGTCAAGCGTCGCGTGCACCTTGGGCACCTCGAATTCCTCAGCCAGTGCGTCGGCGGTTTCGCGGTTCACGTCAAAGACCCCGGCGACCGGAAGCCCTGACTTGCGATAGGCCGGCAGGTGGGCGTCCCGCACGATCCCACCACAGCCGATGATGGTGATCGGGCGCGGCTGTGAAGGCATCGGCCAGGATTGGCGAAGGCCCGCCAGTGTCTCGCTGATTTGCGCCATGAACGATCTCTCCGGCTTGGGCGCAGGGCCCGTCAGTATCACTAGCAAAAACTAACGTTGATATTTGATATTGTTTCTGCTGTAGTGTGTCAATCAGACCAGCGGAGGGAACCGGAATGCCAATCCACGGAGAAGAGCTTCACCCGCACGCCGCGCGCGTTCTGCGCGAAAGGACCGACGCGGCGGCGGTCTCGAGTTGCTCCATCACCCTGACGCTGGACGACACCCTGCCGGAAGGACATTTCGTCCTGTCTGCGGTCGAAGGTGGGGCGGAAGTGCGCGGCGGGCCGTTTTCCGGCGTCATCTACGGCGCACAGGAGCTTGCCGCCCGGGCCGGACCAACCCTTGACCTCTCGGCGCTTTCCGGCGGACCCGTCTCCGACGGTCCGGGCCTTGCCTATCGCACTTTCTGGACCTGGGACCACTCCACCAACTGGGAACTGTCCCAGATCGGGCAGCAGGAAATCGGGGTCTTCAATCCCTACCAGAAGCCGCCATCGGGCTTTCTGGCCGATTACCGGCGGCTCATCGACTTCTGTTCCGACAACCGCATCGGCGGCATCGTCATCTACGGTTTCCTGCGCGACAGCCACGGCGGCATCGACGCCGCGCACGAACTGTGCCGGTACGGACGCGAGCGCGGCGTGCGCATCATCCCGGGGATCGCCATCGGCGCCTATGGCGGCGTCTATTGGGAGGGCAAGCACCGCTACAATCTCTCGACCTGGCTCAAGGACAACCCGCAACACAAGGCGCAGTTCAGCCGCGATATCGGGTTCCAGATCGCCGATCTCGATTTCCCGCTCAATTTCCCTCATTCGGATTACACCGTCACCGCCTGCCCCAGCGCACCGGAGGTGCTAGACTGGATGGAGGAAGCCGTTTCCTGGCTGGCCCGGACCTTCGACATCGGAGGCATCAACATCGAAAGCGGCGATTACGGCGTGTGCGACTGCGACCGCTGCGTCGCCCGCCGCGCCAATGATGCCGAGGCGGCCCGCCGCGCCGCCGAGTATGGCGACAGCTGGTCGCATTCGGACATGGCCGCGAACTTTCCCCGCCTCTACAAGGCCGCGAAAGCCGCAAAGCCGGATCTCTGGATCTATTGCGAGATGCAGTGGGACAACTTGCTGGAGCCGGTGGCCATCGAAGCGCAATCCGCCCTGCCCAGGGGCGCCATCTACCAGCACACGGCCAACCGCACCTACTGGACACGGCTGCGCAATGCGATCACCGCAGAGGAAGTCGAGGCACTTCCGACCCAGCCCAATGTTCTGCGCTGCCAGTTTGCCTGCCAATGGAACGGCGACGCGCGCACCGAACGCTACGCGCTCAACGCGCGCGACTTTGCCGACATGTGCATCAAGGGCGGCGAAATGGGCATGCAGGGCCTGACTGTCTGGGGCGAGCCGTCCGACTACAATGCCACGAGCGAGATCAGCTATCTCGCCTTTGCCCGGTTCGGATGGAACCCCTCACTGACATGGGACGAATTCGTATCCGGCGATGTCGCGCCCCTGTTCGGCTCCGTGGAGAACGCCAACAGGTTTATCGAGATCACGGAAGAGATCGACGCGAATTCCAGCCTCCCGGTTGCCCGGCTCGATGCGCTTGCAGATGCCGCGCTCGACATGGTTCCGGCTGCTTCGCCCGACATGACGCGTCGCTGGCTGTGGCTTGCCAACCGGCTCGCCCAGCGCCGCCACATGGGTCATTGAGGTGCAGAGCCTGCTGGACGCCGACGGGCTTTATGCCGGGCCAATCGTCGATGCCCATCACCATCTGTGGGATCTGTCGATGGACCGGCATCCCTGGTTGCGCGGGCGAAAGGGCGCGCCGCTCGGGCGATCCTGCCTGCCTGAAGATTATCTGGCAGCCGCGGAAGGGTTTGACCTCGCAGCGAGCATCCATGTCGAGGCAAACTGGGATCCGGCCGATCCGTTGGGCGAGATCGGATGGCTGGATGAACTTGCGCGGCCCGACGGGATCGCCGTGCGCTACGTCGCCTTTGCCGATCTCGCATCAGACGATGCCGCCGCAACTCTGGACGCGCATGCTGCCCATGAGCGGGTTGTGGGTGTCCGCGACATCGTGAGCTGGCATCCGGATCCGGCCCGCTCGGCGGTGAAAAACAGGGGCCGGATGCTTGATCCGGCATGGCAAGCGGGTCTCGCCCGGCTCGAGGCGCTGGATCTTTCCTTCGACTTGCTGATGTCGCCCTGGCAGTTTGATGACGCTGTGGATCTTTTTGATGGCTTCCCCGGCATCCGCTTCGTCATCAATCATTGCGGGTCGCCGTTCGACCGGAGCCCGGAAGGCCTGTCCCAATGGGCCGAGGGGCTGAAGCGGCTGGCGAAAGCCCCGAATGTCTGGCTCAAGATCTCCGATCTGGTGGCTTACGATCCGGACTGGACGGAAGAAAGCCTGGCCCTCGTCTCGCGTGCCTGTCTGGATGCCTTCGGGCCAAACCGCTGCATGCTGGCAAGCGACCACCCGGTGGTCACGCTTTCAGCATCGTTCCGTCAGACCTATGACCATTTCCGCCGTGTCTTCTCCGACCTGCCGGAGCGCGATCAATACGCCCTTTTTGCTGGCACTGCGGCAGAGTTCTACCGCGTTCCCAGTTTTCACGATCGAAGGTTTGACACGTGAACAGCCGTGACATGAAGGCGCTGCGCGACATCACCAGGCGCCGCGATGCGTTCGAGGGTCTCGCGGCAGTAAACATCGACACCGCCGACGGAGAGCAAGGAGAACACGTATGAGCGATATCACCCGCATCGAGCCGGGAGCCCACTTTGCCGCGGCCACCGGAAACGGACGGACCCTTTATATCTCGGGCCAGGTGGCCGACACGCAGGATGGCTCGCTCGAGGTGCAGACCCGGGAGGTTCTGGCCAAGATCGACGACCTCCTGGAAAAGGGCGGATCCAGCCGGTCCAGACTGATGATGGTGACGGTGCTGCTGCCCCACATCAAGGACTTCGCCGACTTCAACGCCGTCTGGGACGAGTGGGTGGACCGCGACAACCTGCCCGCCCGGGCCACCTACGAGGCGCGCCTCGCCTTCCCAAGCCTGCGCATCGAAATCGCAGCGGTTGCGGAGATCGGCTAACCCGATGGAAACGCGCGTTCTGGCGCTTTCCGGCGCCCGAACAGCATCTCCCCCTTGCTCACGCAAAGGCCGACCGTTCTTCGGGCGTTCGGATCAGGCTTCGGTCGATTGCTCCGAGCACGCTGACCAGGACAGGCCCGGCCGGTAGCGGGCTTCGATCTTTCCGTCTTTCAAGGCGAACAGGTGCAGCCAGCCATTGTCGAAAAGGGCGCAAACCTCCGGATGGCGCTTGAGCACATCGCCGATCGCCTCCCGAGGGGCCTCGATCATCACGGAAAGCCTGAGCGGTTCGTGCACCGGCCTCTCTCCGTCGTGCACCGTCTGCAAGGGCAGTCCGGGCCGCAGGACTCCGCCATTGCCTTCGACCACGCCCATGCCGCCAACCACGTTGTGGATCAGCTTGTTGCCGCCGCCGAAAACATCCGGCGCGACGGTGGAACCATAGTACTGAAGGCTGATCCAGCTTGCCACGACGACCGGGGCTGTCAGGATCAGTTCGAGCGTTGCGAAGCCGTCGTCCGCCGTCCAGTCGTAGCTGTGCAGAAAGGCTCTTCCGCCGAGATCCTTTCCTGCCGTTGCCGCCCGCGGCGCCGCGATGAAGGCAGCGCAGCCCGCGAGCCCCCACTCAGGCCGCACCTCGGCCCAGTTGAACGCACGCGAAGCAACCGTCGCAGGGGTGGAGCCCGGCAGCTTCAGTGACCTCTCGGCCCGTGCGGCCTCGCCTGCCTGACCGAGCCAGGTCTCGATCTTTTCGAGATCGGCTTCGCGGCCGATCCCCAGCCCGTCCGGATAAAGCGTGACACGGTCGGTCGTGGTGTCGTGCAACCCGGCGATGAACCTTGTGGCATCGGGGATGCCGATACCGCGCCCGGCAAGACCCGTCCGCGTTTCCGGATCGTTGAGCAAGGCGGCGAGGACACGCGCCGAGACCTCGCCCGTATACCCGCCGCAGGCGCCGCAGTGATAGGCGCTTTCATGCGGGTTGTTGGTGACATGCCCGCCATGCCCGAGCAGCAGCACGTAGTCGCCGTGCCCCCCTGTCAGGCTCATCGCCTTGAGGACCGCCTGCGCGGTATCCGTCTTCGCCTCGGCCGAGAGACCACCCACAATCCGGGGAACCGGATCGGGCTCTTGGGTATTTCGGCCCAGACCAAGGGCATCGCGGACAAGCTTTGCCGCATAAAGTGGACCGGCCGCTTCGATGAACGCAAAAGAAGAGACCGCAGCCTGCCGGAAACGCCCCCAGGCGCGGCTGGTTCTTGCTGCAATCCGCAGTTCGTGTTCGCGGGCGGCGGCGCAATGGCTTGTGGTCTCTATCGCAGCGTTGAGCAGCACGGGAAGATGCGCTTCGGACACATCCGAACCCTTCGCCTTGTGGGCTATCGGCAAGCCGAAGAACCCCGCAAAACCGATTGTTTCGATGGACGATTCGACACCCTCCAGCGCCCGCCGGAACACCTCCGAGCGCACATCAATGCAGAAAGCCGCCTGCAGGAAGGGTCGTCCGGTTTCCGCCATCGATCCGGCCGATCCGGCTCCGTCGAGCGCATCGGCAAGCTTTCGCTGATGCGCCCGGTCTGCCGCCTCCTGCAGGATGGCAAGTGCAACCTGACCGGGGCTGGGTTCAACCGGGGCGGCATGCGCGCTGACCGCTCGCGCCCAGGCATCCGCGATGTCGGGCACATGGGCAAGAAGTGCCTCCTCCC
This sequence comes from Hoeflea sp., assembly GCA_965233445.1. Lineage (GTDB taxonomy): Bacteria > Pseudomonadota > Alphaproteobacteria > Rhizobiales > Rhizobiaceae > Hoeflea. Next base: position 1,594,904 of record OZ247491.1, on the reverse strand, counting down.
AGATCAGGCGGATCGCCAGAAGACCGATGAGCGCGGTGTCGCTCCGACCCTCCTTCTCGGCCTGCCAGAGTTGCCAGCGTGCATGCTGCGACCATCCGCCAAGATCCATGTAGAGCCTGTGGAAGGCGGTTTCCGCGGCAGCCTCGATCAGCCCGATCGCCCCGGACGCACGCAGGATCGCCCGCTCGGCGGTATCGGGCGCATTGCTCACATGGGCGCAGAACCCTGCGAGGCCGGCAATTTCCGGTGTCAGATCATGCACGGCCCAGGCCCGCCAGGCAGCGAAAACATCGAGACCCGGAGCGGGCGACCAGAGCGCCTGCCCCTTGTCGAAATGTCCTGCGGCCCAAAGCCCGACGGTCTTTTCGATGACCGAAGGCCAGTCGATGCCGGTCGAGGCGGCGGCGAGATCGGCGATGGTCGGAAGCGGCCCGGTCACATCGTCGCCGTGCATGGAAACAGCTTCCTTCAGTGCCGAAACGCTGGCCGGCTTTTGCGGATCGCTCGACGCCGAGAGCGCCTGGGTGAGATCGGCGTCCGTGATCTCATCCTGCTGCATTGAAAGAACATAGTCCTCGGGGCTTCTCGTGATCCGGACCCCTGCCACCCGCATCAGCCTGGCCGAGGCCAAGGCCAGGCTTTCGGATGTCTGGCCGAGGAAGGGATTGACCGCAACGGTCGCCTCCAGCGGAAAGCCTGGCGGAATGGCCCGCGCGGCGGCTTCGGCTGACCGCATGATGTCCGACACCGGCGCCGGGATGATTTGCGAATGCTTCTGAAACATGTCCGTCTCCATGGTGTCAGATGGATCTGGTCGACCGGAAGCCGCCAATGGCGCGGTCGAGCAGGGCGTTGAGATAAAGACCGTTGGCCAGATGAACCCTCACCCCCGCAGTGGCCGGGTGATGCGCCCAAAGAGGGAACAGCGCCTGGGCGAAGGCCATGAGCCCGAAGGAGACGATCGCAAGCACGATCAGCGCCCATTCCAGCGGGCCCGGAACAGGCGTTGACGGAAGCACGCCGCCCCAGATGGCCGTCGCTCCGGCCTGGAAGGAAAAATAGGCGATGGCGGCCGCGACCGAGGCCATGACCGTGCGCCGCGTCAGGGCGACCGGTGCGAGATCCGCGAGCCCCTGCGCCACGAGATAGGCGACCCCGAAGATCAGGATTGCCCCAAGTGCGAGCGCCTGTGCCGACTTCGGACCAAGCCCCATGGTGAACAGCACCGCGATGGCGCCATAGAGGCCGAGCGCCAGCGCAAAGGACCTCAGAACCACCTGAAAGCCGGGCACGGCAACCGGGCCGGGCCGCCCGAGCGATGCGACCTGGGTCACGGCGCCGCCCGAGGAGAGGAAGGCATGCGCCTTGTAGAGCGAATGGGCAATGATATGGAGCAGCGCCAGCGCCCAAAGGCCAAGTCCGCACTGCAGCAGCATGAAGCCCATCTGTGCGACCGTCGACCAGGCGAGCGAGGTCTTGATCGCGCTTTGCGTCAGCATGACCGATGCGCCGAAAAGCGCGGTGAAGCCGCCGATCATGGCGAGGCTCGCCATCGCTCCCGGGCTCATCTGCACCAAGTCCGCGGCAAACAGCAGAATGACGCCGCCCGAATTGATGATGCCTGCATGCAGGAGCGCCGACACCGGCGTCGGCGCCTCCATCACCTCGGTGAGCCAGCCATGCAGCGGGAACGAGGCTGTCTTGAGAATGGCCGCGAGCACGATGAACCCGACGGCTAAGTGGCCGGTGAGCCCCAGACCGCCAGCCTGTGCCGAAGCGCCCAGTTCATCGAGATTGCCGGTGCCGAAGGCAGCGACCAGAAGCAGTGCCGCGAGAGCGAGGGCTGCATCGCCGCCGTGCCAGACCAGACCGAACTTGATGGACGCCCGCCGGGCCTCCGCCCGCCCGCTGTAAAACAGCAGCAGGTGCCTTAGCGAAATGCCCACGGCGCACGTCGCCGCGACCAGCACGATGAGGCTGCCGGACTGAACGAAAACCAGCACTGCCGCAAGGGTGGCAAGCATCAGCCCGTGGAAGGCCCCTTCCCGCGCCTCGCCGTCGAGATAGGTCCGGCTGTAACGCATGACGACCCAACCGATGAACGAGACCAGGACGACGAGCGTGATGCTGACCAGATCCGCGCGCAGGCCGAGATAGGCCCAGCCGTCGAGGAGACCAGCCCGGCTTGGACCAATGATGAGGAACTGGACGAGGCCCGCAAGCGACAGCGCAAGGGCGGCCAGTGTCGCCCCCTCGGACAGGCGCGGCAGCACCCCGGGTCTGCGTCCCGGGCGGGCGAGCGCGAAAGCCGCAATGCAAAGAAGCGCAAGCGGTGTCAGGAATGACAGGGAGACTACGGATGCCATGATCAACCTCCAGCAGCACGGTGTGTGAGCGTGTGAGGCCACGAGATAGAGGATGGCATTCATCAATAAAATTACATATTATTTGAATATTCATTCTATAAAATGGAACCATGAGCACCATCAATCTTCATCATCTGCGCCTCTTCCGCGCCGTGGCGCGTGACGGAACACTCACGGGCGCGGCCCGCGCGCTCAACATCTCGCAGTCAGCGGTCTCGACCCAGATCAAGGCGCTGGAGGCTTCGCTGGGTCACGACCTGTTCGAACGCATGGGTCGGAACCTCGTCCTGACAGAAGCCGGCCGCATTGCATTGGACCATGCCGAGGAGATCTTTCGGGCCTCGGAGAACCTCGCGGCGACCCTCAAGTCGGCGGGCGCGAGGCGCCAGGTTCTGCGGATCGGTGCGCTCGCAACACTGTCGCGCAACTTTCAGATCGGATTTATCAAGCCCATTATCGGGCGCGAGGATGTCGAGGCCGTGCTCCGGTCCGGGGTCCAGGCCGAACTGCTGCGCGCACTCGAGGCGATGGCGATTGACGTGGTTCTGACCAACCTCGTTCCTGCCCGCGACGCGGCGAGCCCCTATCTGGTGCACAAGCTGTCGGAGCAACCGGTAAGCCTTATCGGCACCCCCGACCCCGGACTTCAGACCCGCTCGTCCCGGGAGCTTTTTCAAACGCAGGCGCTCATCCTGCCGACGCCTGAGTCCGCGTTGCGGGCCTCGTTCGATGCGCTTCTCGAACAACTCGGCGTCGTCCCGAGGATTGCCGCCGAGGCCGACGACATGGCGATGCTGCGCCTGCTTGCGCGTGCCAATGCGGGGCTCGCGGTCATTCCACCCATCGTGGTCCGCGACGAACTGGAAGCCGGAACGCTGGTGGAGTATGCGCGTCTCGACGGAATCACCGAGAACTTCTTCGCCGTCACCCTGCAGCGCCGCTTCCCCAATCCGCTGGTTGCCGAAACGCTCGGCGCCTTCACGCCAGGCATGTGATCAGCAAACGCGGCACCCACTTCTCAACGGAGAAATGCAGCTTGGTCATGCCGCAAGCTGCGGCGCCACCAGCCACCCGCCGAGAAGCCACGCAAAGGCGAGCATGGTCAGGACGAACAATATGCGTTCCGTCACATCTTTCCCCCATCCAAGCGGAAGGCCCGAGGTCCTCGCCTTCCAGACAACAAAAAGCAGGCTGACGGCGAAGAACGCGATGTTCAGGAACAGCTTGTAGTCGACCACGAAATAATCCCGGTCTGTCGCGCTTCGCGCTGATGACGGATCGGGCAGAAGACCTGCAAACTGGAACCCGTAGTGCATGGCGATGGTGGCCGTCACCAGAGCCACAAGAAAGACACCCAGAACGTAGAGTGCAAAACGCCAGCCGTAATATTTGGCCTGAATGCGCAGAACCGGGAACACCACGAGGTCGGCGAAGATGAACGCCATCACGCCGGCGAAGCTAACGCCATTGGAAAACAGGACGGCGGCCAGGGGGATGTTGCCCATGGAGCCGATGAAGGTGAAAAAGGCCGCCACCGGTCCGATGAGGGCGTGCTGCAGAAGCTGCAGGAACCCAAGATCACCGCTGCCGGAGCCGACAAACAGCCATTCGAAGAAACTCCGGGGGATGAAGACCGAGACAATGCCGGCGACCGTGAAGCCGATTGTCACGTCCTTCCAGACCATCGCCCATTCCATGAAATATTGCTGCGCAACCCTGCGCCAGCCTTCGCGCCGGCGGACAAGGCTACGCCAGTCCGGTGTATCCTCGTCCTCCCCGCCCTCCTGTTCACGGGCGCGTTCACGGGCGGTTTCGATGAGCTTGTGCGAGCCTGTCAGGCGGATGATCAGCCACATCAGGAGGATCAGCAGGATTCCGCCGATGTATTCCCCGACCACGAACTGCCACGACAGGAACACCGCGATGATGATCCCGAGTTCGACAACCAGATTGGTAGAGGCCAGCAGGAATGCCAGAGAGGGCACGAGGCCAGCCCCCTTGGCGAAGAGGGAGCGCGTGGTGGCGAGTGCGGCAAAGGAACAGGAACTCGAGATGAAGCCGAAGAAACTGGCAAGCGCCACGCTCTTGGGACCGGTGTCGCCGAGGCTGCTTTTCATTCTCGCTTCCGTGACGAAGACCTGGATCATGCTGGAGATGAGATACCCGAGCCCGAAGGCCCAGAACGCCATCCAGAACAGTCCCGTCGTCGTGCGTGCAGCCGCGTGCCACTGAGCGAAGAATTCCTGCGTCATCGGCAACCAACTCGGCTGCACCCAAGATGTTCCGCCTCCAGCATCTGGCGCACAGTACGTTCGCGAGGATTTTTTTCAGTCGGCTGAACCACGCCGTTTCTAGCGAGGTCGGGGAACGCATGCCCACGGCCTCGACCCGGCAGAGGTCATTTGATGGATCCGCTCCGGTTGCCGCCCGATCCAATGCCGGCCGGAGGGGTCAAACCCGACCCTCTCCTGCGCGATCAATCGCGGTCGCGTATCCCGGGCGCCAGTGTGTCAGCCACGTAAGCCTCGCGCTCGCCCATGGGGCGATAGGGGCCGACCGTCGTGTCATGCTGGGTCCGCCATTCAAGCTCGGCGTTCAAACGCGCCCCGGAAACCAGCACCATGGCACTTGCGTAGAGCCAGAGCATGAAGATTGCAGCCGCGGCAATCGATCCGAAAGTGGCGTTGTAGCTGCCGAAATTTTCCACGAAGAAGGACAACGCCATGGAGACGACCAGCCAGAGCAGCGTGGCGACAAGGGCGCCTGGAATCACCCATCTCGCGCGTGGCGAGCGGCGGTTGGGCGCGAAGCGGTAAAGCAGCAGCACAGCGCCCGCCAGTACCGCGGCAACCACCGGCCAGCGCAACCACAAGACGGCCACCTCCCGGCTTTCGGGAAAGGGGAGCACCAGTGCCGCCACCGGTATCAGGGTTACTGCGACCACGATGACGGAGATCACGAGGAACGCACCCACGGTTCCGGCAAAGGACATCAGGACGCTGCGCAGGAACGCGCGTTCCTCATCTTCCCTGTAGGCCCGGGTGACCGCGAATATCAGCGCGTTCATGCCCCGCGATCCGGTCCAGAGCGCAACGGCGAGGCTGATGGCAAGCCCAAAGCTGAGTTTCGCGTCGCGCGCAGCGAAGGAAGCGACCTGCTCGTTGATCACGGTGATCACCTCGCCGGGAAGGGCCACGGCGAAGGGAAGCTCTGTCACATCGATGGCTCCAGGATCGGCCACCAGTCCGAACAGGGAAATGGCCGCACTCAAGGCCGGAAATACCGACAGAAATCCGAAGAATGCCACGCCGGCGCAGCGCAAACTGGTGTCGAGGTCGAACGCGGACTGCGCGGTGACCCAGGTCGCCGAGAACCAGTCCCGGGCGTCAAGCCGCGAGGGAACCTTTGCATCAGGCACGGTGTTCATGCCCGGCAACCGCGATGAGTGGCCGTGTTCGCAAATGACCATGAAGGCTCCGCCCTTGCCGATGCGCATTTCTGTCTTTCGAGTGATGTGGCGTGAACAACGATGATGGGCTATCTCCTTCGATACCAGCCTTGATCCGAACCTGCCGACGTATGACGGAAAACTCCGGCCTTGCTCAAACAGATGGCGGAGAAACGCGATCCGTCAACATGGCCCCAACGGGAACCAAAAGGTCCGTCTCGGGCTTCTTGCTCCTGCAGGGCGTCCTCGGGATGGCGAATTCCATTCCCCGGAGACGACATTCGGCAGTCCGGCCAGGGGGCTGCGATCCACCTCACTTCGCTTTTCAGTGCGTGGATCCCGGATTGACAGGCAGGGCCGGCCACCAAGGGGGCATGAACGCTGTGGTGTGGTGGGTCAATGCCCGAAAGGCAGTGATGACGAAAACGAAGTTTCAACCGGGCTGCACGCCCTTGACGGTCGGTGGCGCCACGACACTGTGCCTCGATTGCGGACGCCCATCGAATGTCCGAAAACAAACTGGTTCACCAGATCGGAGGAAGCGAGCATGACGAGAAGCGACGGCGAACAGGAAGCACTGCATTCCCTGAGCGATGTCATGGACCGGGCGGCCGGTGTGGCCCGGCGCGAGCATGTGACTGTCGACAACATCCTCGATGCATTCGGCCATGCGAGCTTCGTTCCGCTGCTTCTGGTCCCGGCCCTGCTCGTCGTCACGCCGCTCAGCGGCATTCCGGCTTTTTCCAGTTTCTGCGGCATCCTGATCTTTCTCATCTCCGTCCAGTGGCTTGCCGGTCGGGAGCACCTTTGGCTGCCGCAATGGATCATGCGCCGCAAGATCAGCGGCGACCGGCTTCGCGATGCGCTCGAGAAGATCCGGCCCTGGACCTCTCGCCTCGACCGGCATACACGCAAGCGCTTCGGCTTCCTGTTCCACCGCCCGTTCCGCTTCATCCCGCCATTGGCCTGTACGTTGTTCGGTGCATTGATGCCGCTTCTCGAACTGGTTCCTTTTTCCTCTTCACTGCTCGGAGCCGCGGTCATGCTGCTGTCGTTTTCGATGCTGACGCGCGACGGGCTTTATGCGCTGATCGCCCTGCTTCCGGTCGGGGCAGTGGTGTGGGCCATATCGGCGGTGTTCCTGTAGGGCCTGGTCTTTAAAAACAGTCCGGGCCGCCTGGCGTCCACCTCCCGATGCCGCATAATCCCGGAATGTAGTCATTCCTGGCGCTCACATGGCGAATGCCTGCACACCGATGGCCATGAGATAAATCGCCAGAATTCCCACGCTTTCGAAGCCGATCCCGCCCGGCCCTGCGCGCTGGCGCACGATCAGGCCAAGCAGCAGGACCGAGGTCATGGCGAGGCCGGTTGCGAGCCAGAAGAAGTCGGCCCGCTCGAGCGCGTGATAGAGCGAGCCGTCACGGAAGCTGACATCGGAGAACGTCAGAAACAGCGTATCGAACGTGTTGCCGCCGATGATGCCGCCCACCGCGAGCTGCAACGCGCCTCTGCGGACCGCGGCAAGTGTCGTGACAAGTTCCGGCAGCGAGGTCACGATCGCCGTCATGAGAGCCCCCACCAGCGAAGCCGAGAGATCATAGCGGTCGGTGAGTTCGTTCGCGACCCGAGCCACCATCCAGCCCGCGACACCCATCACCAGCATCAACACGCCAAAGACCAGGAAGAGCCTCATGTTGCCGGCACTGTCGCTTTCTTCCTCGTCGGGCGAATCCTTTTCCGTCATCGACGTTCCCACAGGGCGCCACATCGGGTCCTCGCGCACGCGCTTGGACGCGACAACGCCAACTCCGTAGACAAGAAGCAGGACGAATGAACCCGGGTGAACGCCAAAGATGGCCACATCCGGCCCGGCATAGGCAATGATCGGGATCGTGAGCAGCAGGACCAGCAACGCCCCCTGGAAGACATTCGCCAGTTCGGCGGCGGCATGTTCCAGATTTGCGCGGCGGTGGAGAATGTCGGCAAGCGCGAGAAACGCGGTCTGTGCGGCGATGCCGCCGACGCCGTTTGAAAAGGCAAGCGATGCACGGCCATCGAGCGCCGCAGTCACCGACACGACCGAGCCGGACAGAGAGGTGGCTGCGCCCAGCAGGACACCGCCTATCAGCGCTTCGCCAAGGCCCGTCCTGTCGGCAATGCGGTCGGCAAGCCCGGTCATCCGGATACCGCAGACAAGAATGGCGAGACCGGCGAGCGCCAGGATTGCCAGCAGAAGGGTCAGCGAAAAGTCATTGAATGGCATGCGGGAGGGGTTCCTGTTTGAGACCTAATGCGCACCGCAGGGAAAGGTTCACTGGAAACGATCGTGCGAAGTCACGTGTATGCTCAGGGCTGAAACAACCAGGCTTGGGAAGCTGCCGGCCGCCACCGCCTGTATCGCAACGTCCCCGGTGCTCCGACGGGAACCATTGGCGAGTTCAGGGGTTAAGGCTGCATGTCTCAATCAGCCCAATCCCTGCAACGCCGGCGCGACGAAATCGAAACGGAACTCGTGCGTCTTGAGCGGCTCGCCAATCTGCTCGACGCACGGTTCAGCCTTCCGGGCACTTCGATCCGGTTCGGCATCGATGGCATTGCGGGCCTCATTCCCGGCATCGGCGACACACTGACCGCCGCACCTTCGGCCTGGATGATCTGGCGGGGCCATCGGCTTGGCGTCCGCAGACGCGCGCTTGCCCGGATGATTGCCAATTCGGGCATCGACTATGTCATAGGACTGGTTCCACTGGTCGGCGACATCTTCGACGTCGGGTTCAAGGCCAACCTGCGCAACGCGGCAATCCTGCGCGATGAACTGACGGCCCATCAGCAAGCAGGCGCGCGCGCCGAGATCCTCGAAAGATCCCCCGCGTGAACGAACAGACAATCGAAACAACTGAAGAAAAAGTCGAAGAGGTGGTCGAGGAAGCCAAGTCGGCGTCCGTCAACAAGGCTTCCAAGCTTTCCCCCCGAATGATCCACGAGGTCATACGGGTTGACGGCGAAGAAGAGCTCCGGCGCCCTTTCAAGTCGCTGTTCTGGTCGGGCGTCGCCGCAGGCATCCTCATCAGCTTCTCGATCGTCGGCAAGGCCGTGTTCGAAACCTACCTTCCGGATATGCCCTGGCGTCACTTGGTTGACAATTTGGGCTACAGCTTCGGCTTTTTGCTGGTCATCCTGGGCCGCATGCAGCTTTTCACCGAAAACACGATCATGACCGTGCTGCCCGTGGCCTCAAAGCCGTCGCGCGTGATGTTCGCCCGCCTGGGACGCCTCTGGGGTCTGGTGCTGGGCGCGAATCTGATCGGATGCTTTATCGCTGCGCTGACCATCACCTATGGCTCGGTGCTTCCGCCCGAACTGCTGCCCGCCTTCGACGACATCTCCCGCAAGGCAATGTCGCTTCCGGCCGCCGAAGGGTTCGCACGCGGCATTCCCGCAGGCATCCTGATCGCAGCCCTGGTATGGATGCTGCCGCAAGCCGGTGGCTCGATCTTCTGGGTGATCACCCTGTTTACCTGGCTGATCGGCGTCTGCGGCTTTACCCATATTGTCGCCGGATCGGTCGAGATGGCCTATATGATCGTGTCCGGTCAGATGAACATCTTCAGCGCCGTCGGAACCTTCTTCATTCCGGTTCTCTTCGGCAATGTTGTCGGTGGAACGCTGATCTTCACATTCCTTGCCAAGGCGCAGGTCAGCGAGGAAATCCCGCACCAGGAAACCGGACCGGCGTGATGCCCCGACTTGCGGGGCCGCGGAATCGCCCGCGGTCGACTGCGCCATGTTGGGTGTTTTCATCGCATGCCCCGATTGCCCTTCCCAAAACCGGTCGAGATGGCGTATGCGGATCGTGAGGCATGCCGGACATGCACAATTCGACCATTCAAACGTGAAACCGGAGACGACTTTTTATGAGTAAGACACTTTCCCAGATGCTGAAGAATCCGGATCTCCTTGTCAGCGCGGCGCTTGTGGGCGACAGCTGGGTGGAGAAGGCATCGAGCGGCAAGACCTTCGACGTTCTCAATCCTTCAACCGGTGAAGTGATCACGAGCCTGCCCGATCTCGGCGTCGAGGAAGCACGGAAGGCCATCGACGCGGCCGAAGTCGCACAGAAGGACTGGGCCAAGAAGACCGGCAAGGAACGCAGCGCGGTGCTCCGCAAGTTCAACGATCTCATGGTCGCCAATGCCGATGATCTGGGCGCAATCCTGACCGCCGAAATGGGCAAGCCGCTGGCCGAGGCCAAGGGCGAAATCATGTATGGCGCAAGCTTCATCGAATGGTTCGCCGAAGAGGCGAAGCGGGTCTATGGCGATGTCATTCCCGGCCATCAGCCCGACAAACGCATCGTGGTCATCAAGCAGCCGGTGGGCGTTGTGGCTTCGATCACCCCATGGAACTTCCCCAACGCGATGATCGCCCGCAAGGTCGGACCGGCGCTGGCCGTCGGCTGCGCCTTCGTCGCCAAGCCGGCCGCAGAAACGCCGCTGTCGGCGCTGGCGATGGCCAAGCTGGCACAGGATGCCGGTCTTCCCAAGGGGCTGTTCAGCGTCATCACGTCCAAATCCAGCTCCGAGATCGGCAAGGAATTCTGCTCGAACGACAAGGTGCGGAAGATCACCTTCACAGGTTCGACGGAGGTGGGCCGGATCCTGATGCGCCAGTCTGCGGACCAGGTCAAGAAAACCTCGATGGAACTCGGCGGCAACGCGCCGTTCATCGTTTTCGACGATGCCGATCTCGATGCGGCTGTTGAAGGGGCAATGATCTCGAAGTACCGCAACAACGGCCAGACCTGCGTTTGTGCCAACCGGATCTACGTTCAGGCCGGGGTCTATGATGCCTTTGCCGAAAAGCTCGCCGCCGCAGTGTCCAAGATGAAGGTGGGCGACGGCTTCGAAGAGGGTGTCACCGCAGGGCCGCTGATCAGCGAAGCGGCAGTGACCAAGGTGATCGAACATATCGATGACGCCAAGTCCAAGGGCGCCAAGGTTCTGAGCGGCGGCGAGCGGCACGCACTGGGCGGCACGTTCTTCCAGCCGACGATTCTGACCGGCGTCACACGCGAGATGCAGGTGGCATCCGACGAGACCTTCGGCCCGGTGGCGCCACTGTTCAAGTTCGATACCGTCGAGGATGTCATCGAGCAGGCCAATGATACGATTTTCGGGCTCGCTTCGTACTTCTACGCCAACGACCTTTCGCGGGTCTGGCGGGTTGCCGAGGCGCTGGAATATGGAATGGTCGGCGTCAACACCGGCCTCATCTCCACCGAGGTTGCGCCGTTCGGCGGCGTCAAGCAGTCCGGCCAGGGGCGTGAAGGCTCGAAGTACGGCTGCGATGATTACCTCGAAATCAAGTACATCTGCCTGGGCGGCATCTGACGCCTGCTGCGGGTCAGACCTGGCTTGAACTGACCCAGGCCCGGGGGACCGAAGATCCTTCTGGGTCCAGAGTAGCCTTCCGAAAAATGCAAAACGGCGCCGGTTGATATCCGGCGCCGTTTTGCGTGTTGAGGTGCTTCAGTCTTCCCAGTCGGCCCCTGCGGGGCGTCGGTCACGTTTCTTTTCAACCGATATCGCCTCGTCTGCGTCCGTGTAATCCTCCTCCGAAGGCGGAGCCGGTGTTTCGTTGGCTCCGTTACCTGCGAGAGCAAAGCGGTAGTACATCGGGAAATGATCGGATCCCACTGGATGCTTGCGATCGATCTCCAGCAGCTGGAAGTCGCTCGAATGAAAGATGTGGTCGAGCGGCCAGCGTGCGAATGGATACTGCGCATGAAACGAATTGTAGAGGCCCCGCCCCTGCCGCGGATCAAGCAACCGGGAAAGGCGCTGGAAACGTTGTGTGGTTCTTGACCATGCCACATCGTTCAGATCGCCTGTAATCAGGATCGGCAGGCTTTCCTCGCGCGCCAGTCGGGCCGCCACAAGGATTTCCGCATCGCGACCAAGCGTATCCCGTGTAGGTACCGGCGGTTCCGGATGAATGGCAAGGATCCTCACCTTGCGACCGTCCGACAACCGCAAGACCCCGGTGATGCTTGGCACCTCCTTGTTGAGGAGAAACTGAACCTTCGGATCCTCCATCTCGAACCGGCTCGCCATGATCATGCCGTAGCTGTTGTCCTGGGGTTGTTCGATCAGGTGCGCGTACTCCGAGAGGACCGGGCGCAACGCATCGGCCCAGCCCTCGTCCGTCTCCATGAAGACTGCAATGTCAGGGCTGGTCTCGGCGACGAGATCAATGACGCGCTGATAGTCGCGATTGCCCTGCTTGACGTTGCAGGCAAGCAGGGAAAGCGTCGGAACAGTGGTTTCATCACCTGTGAACCTTGCCGTCTCCACTGTCCATATCGGCGTGAAGGGCAAGATGTGGGCAAGTTGAATGGCTGCAGATGCCGTGGCCATGGCGATTGCCGCAACGCCTGCTGCTGTCCAACCCTCCCATATCCAGATTTCCACAGCCAGCGTCGCAAGCAGCGCGACGAGGGACAGCGCCAAGATCTGCAAGCGTCCGAAGTCGAAGGCACGGATGGCGCCGAACGGTGACGGCACGAACGGGATCAGGCTCGCAACAAGACAGATCAGTGAAATTGCGATCAATACGGTTTCGGTCAATCCTATGGCTCCGGGCAATGTCCTTCGTCGCGCCAAGCGCTTTTGCCCGGGGCGTCAGTCACCCAAACGTTCGGTGGTGGCGCAAAGTTCCTTCAAGCACCAGAAATAGCCGCACCGAATGCCTCGACCCCCGCCTGGTCGTTCGGTGTCCGTGAATGAACGGCTAGAAAAGCGCCCGCGGCAACCAGGTCGAGACCTGGGGCAGGAAGAAGACCAGCGCCATGCCCAGGATCTGCAATCCGATGAACGGCATAACCCCAGCATAGATCTGGCCGGTTGAGATTTCCTTGGGCGCCGCGCCGCGCAGGTAGAACAGCGAGAAACCGAAGGGCGGGGTAAGAAAACTGGTCTGCAGGTTGATTGCCAGCAGCACGCCGAGCCAGATCGGATCGTGTCCCATCAGGATCAGGGTCGGGGCAATCAGCGGCAGCACGATTACCGATATCTCGACGAAATCCAGGAAGAAGCCGAGCACGAAGACCAGAGCCATGCAGAACAGAAGCGCGCCGGTCGGCCCACCCGGCATTCCGGTGAGGATTTCCGCGACCCGCTCCTCCCCGCCGAGTCCGATGAAGACGAGCGAAAACATGCCCGCGGCCAGAATGGTCGCAAAGATCATGGCCGTCATGGTCAGCGTCGAGGTGACGGCGGCGTGGATGATCTTCTCGCGGAAGGCGGCCCTGAGCGCGTAGACGATGCCGATGGCGCCGACGATGGTCAGGATCACATAGAAACCGCCAGCGGCCTGGGACAGGAAACCGAGGTCGCTGCGCTGCAGACGGATCGGAAAGGCGCCGGCGAGCACGCCCAGGAGGACCAGCGCGGCAGCCCCGAAAAGAATGATCTTCGGCCTGCGGCTGATCCTGCGACCGGCCATGAGAAGCGCGCCGATGGCGCCCACCGACGCAGCTTCCGTGGGGGTGGCCACCCCGCCGAGAATTGCGCCCAGCACGGCGATGATCAGCAGCACCGGCGGGACCACGGCAGCAAGCACTTCGGCGCGCTCGGGCCGTGGCGTGTCCAGGGATGCCGGAGGCATGTCCTGCGGTCGCAAGGCACCCCGGATGAGAATGTAGATCAGGTAGAGCAGCACGAGCACCAGGCCGGGCATGATGGCCGCAGCGAAGAACTGCCCCACCGACAGTGCCTCGACGGCGAACTTGCCCTGTTCATACTGGGCTTGCTGATAGGAGTTCGACATCACGTCGGCAAGGATGATCAGCAATGTCGACGGCGGAATGATCTGACCCAATGTTCCCGCCGTGCAGACGATCCCCGAAGCCACGCGGGGATCGTAACCGGCGCGGAGCATGGTCGGCAGTGCGATCATGCCCATGGCGACAACGGTGGCGCCGACGATGCCGGTGGAGGCCGCAAGCAGGGCGCCCACGAGAACCACGGAGATGCCGAGACCACCGCGCAACTGGCCGAAAAGCCGGCCCATCGTATCGAGCAGTTCCTCTGCGATACGGCTTTTCTCGAGCACCGCGCCCATCAGCACGAAGAGCGGTATGGCGATCAGGACCGTATTCGACAGCAGCCCGAACACACGCTGGCCGGTCGCACCGAGCAGCGTGATGTCCATCACACCCATTGCCCAGCCGAGATAGCCGAAAATGATCGCCACGCCGGCGATGGAAAAGGAGACCGGAAACCCGAGCAGGATCGCTCCGATCAGGCCGGCAAACATGATGAGATCGAGGTACTGGCTCACGTGTTGCCCTCGCGCGGTGGCGTCGAGCCTTGCGGCAGATGAAGCCGGATCAGCAGGGAAAGCGACTGGATGATCAACAGCACGCAAAAGGCGGGAATCAGCGATTTCATGAGAAAGACGGCCTCGATGCCGCCGACCGAAATCGGCCCTTCGAGGATCTTCCAGGAATTCCTGACCGAAGGCCACGACCAGTAGGCAAGCGCCAGCATGGACGGAATGAGCAGAACGATGTGGCCGAAGATGTCGATACGGCGTTGCGTGGAGGCTTCAGCCTTGGCGTAGAAGACATCGACGCGGACGTGCTGGTCGACCAGCAGCGTGTAGGCGGCGCCAAGCATGAACAGCGTCGCATGCATGTAGAGCACGCTTTCCTGGGCGGCGATCGAGTTGACGCCGAAAACGTAGCGGCCCACCACGATGGCGAACTGCACCAGCACCATCACAAGCGCAAGCCAGCGCACGATGCTTGCTGTCGCGCGGGCGATGCCGTCGAGAAAATCCGCAAGACGCTGCATGGGGTCCCCTTCGCCCGCCAGGCAACCGGCCCGCCGTTGAGCGGCAGGCCGGTCAATGACAATCAGTAGCCCATGATCGCCGCGCGGGCGTTCATCTGGCCGTTGTCGGCATAGGTCATGTAACCACCGACCAGATCGCGATAGGCGATGAAGCTTTCGGTGATCCGCTTGACCAGTTCATCGTCGTTCTGGCGCAGTTCGTCAATGACCTCTTCCGCGGCCTTGCCCATCGCAGCCACAACGTCATCGGGAAGCTTGCGCACATTGACGCCGTGCTCGGAGACCAGCGTCTTGAGCGACTGGGCGTGCTTGGTCGTGTACTCGGTCCAGACGGGGTTGTAGAGGCTTTCGCAAGCCAGCGAGACGACCTGCTGCAGGTCCTCGGGCAGTGCGGCATATGCCTCTGCGTTGACACCGCATTCCTCCGCCGAAGACGGTTCGCCGACACCCGGCCAGTAGTAGTTCTTCGCAACCTGGTAGAAACCGAGCGCGGAATCGGTCCAGGGACCGATGAACTCGCCGGCATCGAGCGCGCCGGTCTGCAGCGCCTGGAACATCGGCGGTCCACCCATGGCTTCCGCCGCCATGCCGAGCTTCGTGGCCATTTCCGAGGCGAGGCCCGTGGTGCGGAACTTCAGGCCCTTGAGGTCCTCGACCGAATTGATTTCGTTGCGGAACCACCCGGCCCACTGCGGGCCGGAGTTGCCGCACAGGAACGGCTTGACGCCGAAGCGGGCATACATTTCGTCGTACAAAGCCTGGCCGCCGCCATGCTGCATCCAGCCGAACTGCTCGTCGGCGCGCAGGCCGAAAGGCTGGGACCCGAACAGCAGGATACCCTTGGACTTGGAGCCCCAGTAGGCGGGAACCGCGTGGTAGAGTTCGGCGGTGCCTTCCGAGACAGCGTCAAAAACGCCGGGACCGGGAACGATTTCGCCCGCAGCGAAGAGCTTGACCTCGATGCGGCCGCCCGAAAGCGTGGTGATGCGATCGGCCAGAAGCTGGGCGGCAACGCCCGGACCGGGCAGGTTCTTCGGCCATGCGGTGACCATCTTCCATTCGCGCTTGTCCTGCGCGATGGCTGGAGCGGCGAGTGTCACCGCGGCTGCGCCGGCAACGCCGGCTTTCAGAAATTTCCGTCTTTGCATGTCAGTTCCTCTCTGTTTCGAGTTTGGTTTGTCGTTTCACCCCAGTATGCCGGGCAGATTGAGCCCGTGCTCACGCGCACAATCAAGCGCGATATCGTAGCCGGCGTCGGCATGACGCCAGACCCCGGAAGCCGGATCATTCCACAGCACGCGTTCGAGCCGTCGGGCAGCACCATCCGTGCCGTCGGCCACCACGACCATGCCCGAATGCTGCGAGAAGCCCATGCCCACGCCGCCGCCATGATGCAACGACACCCAGGTTGCACCCGAGGCGGTGTTGACCAGCGCATTGAGCAGCGGCCAGTCGCTGACAGCGTCGGAGCCGTCCTTCATGGCTTCCGTCTCGCGGTTCGGCGAGGCAACGGAACCGGAATCGAGATGATCCCGGCCGATCACGATCGGCGCCTTCAACTCGCCTGACGCAACCATCTCGTTGAAGGCCAGACCGGCGCGGTGGCGGTCGCCCAGACCGATCCAGCAGATGCGGGCCGGCAAGCCCTGGAACGAGATACGCTCGCGCGCCATGTCGAGCCAGTTGTGCAGGTGCTCGTTTTCGGGAAACAGTTCCTTCATCTTGGCGTCGGTCTTGTAGATGTCCTCGGGATCGCCCGACAGCGCGCACCAGCGGAACGGACCGATGCCCCGGCAGAACAGCGGCCGGATATAGGCTGGAACGAAGCCGGGGAAGGCAAAGGCGTTTTCGAAACCCTCTTCCCGGGCAACCTGGCGGATGTTGTTGCCATAGTCGAGCGTCGGCACACCGGCATTCCAGAAATCGACCATAGCCGCGACATGGGCCTTCATCGAAGCCCGGGCCGCCTTCTCGACCGCTTTCGGATCGCTTTCCTGCTTCTCGCGCCATTCCGCCACGTTCCAGCCCTGTGGCAGGTAGCCGTGCAGCGGATCATGGGCCGAGGTCTGGTCGGTCACGATATCGGGGCGCGGTCCGCCGGCCTTCATGCGTTCGGCCAGTTCGACGAAGACATCAGCCGCATTGCCCAGCAGGCCTACCGACTTGGCTTCGCCCGCCCTGGTCCATTTGTCGATCATGGCCAGCGCTTCGTCGAGCGAACGCGCCTTCTCGTCGACGTAGCGGGTGCGCAGGCGGAAATCGATGCGGGTCTCGTCACACTCGACGGCGAGGCAGCAGGCGCCGGCCATCACGGCAGCAAGCGGCTGAGCGCCGCCCATGCCACCAAGCCCCCCGGTCAAAATCCACTTGCCGGTGAGATCGCCACCATAGTGCTGACGTCCGGCCTCGGCGAATGTCTCGTAGGTGCCCTGAACGATGCCCTGCGTGCCGATATAGATCCACGATCCGGCGGTCATCTGGCCGTACATTGCGAGCCCGCGCTTGTCGAGTTCGTTGAAATGATCCCAATTGGCCCAGTGGGGAACCAGATTCGAATTTGCGATCAGAACCCTCGGCGCGTCAACATGGGTGCGGACCACGGCAACCGGCTTGCCCGACTGCACCACCAGCGTCTCGTCCTCGTTGAGGTCCTTCAGGCTTGCGACGATCTGGTCGAAGTCCTTCCATGTGCGCGCCGCACGTCCGATGCCGCCATAGACCACCAGCTCATGCGGATTTTCCGCCACGTCGGGGTGGAGGTTGTTCATCAGCATGCGCATGGGCGCTTCCGTGAGCCAGCTCTTGGCCGTGATCTCGGTTCCGGTCGGCGGATAGATGTCGCGCTGATTGTGTCGCGGATTGGTCATGATTGGCCTCCCAATGAAGCTGCAAGGTCAGCAACTGAATTCAGAATGGTCTTGAGATGGACCCGCAGGCGCGCGGCCTTTTCCGGATCGTAATCGAACGGCACGGCTTCGGTCTTCAGATGCGTGCGCTGGGCGAGTTCCATCTGGATTGCATGAAGGCCGTCGGCAGGCCTGCCGTAGTGACGCGTGGTCCATCCGCCCTTGAAGCGGCCGTTGAGCACGCTCGAATAGCCCTCCGCGCCCGCGCAGATCCCGGCCACCACGGACTCGATCACCGGCGCGCATGTGACGCCTTCGTTGGTGCCGACGTTGAAGTCCGGGAGCGTTCCCTCGAACAGGTAGGGAATGTTCGAGCGGATCGAATGGCAATCATACAGGATCGCCACACCATGGATCTCCCTGACGCGCTCCAGTTCGGCGGCAAGTGCCGCGTGATAGGGTGCGTGCCAGGCCAGCCGGCGGTCCTCGATCTCGGCGGCATCCGGTTCTTCAAGCCACAGCGGCTCGCCATCGAAGTTGGTCACCGGAACCAGGCCGGTGGTGTTCTGGCCGGGGTAGAGGCTGACACCCGAAGGATCGCGATTGGCATCGATCACGTAGCGATGGAAATTGGCGCGGACCATGGTCACGCCATCGAGCAATCCGTCGTAGAGGCGGTCGACATGCCAGTCTGTATCGCCCAGCGTCTGGCCGAGTGGCGTCAGCCGGTCGAAGATCGCCGCCGGCACGTGCGTACCGCTATGGGGCAGACCGAGAACGACGGGACTGCCGCCCCGCTTCACGTCGACAGGTGAAACATCCGCGGTCACTGCGCACCTCCCGCAAGCAGGTCGGCAACGCCGATTTCCGATTGCAGACGCCCGTCGGAAACGATCAGCGCGGCCTTCGCCAGATCACCCGCCATGAAGCGGTCTTCGGCCAGCGAGGCAATATCCCTGCGGATCAGCGATATGGCGTTCTCAAGCGCCGGGCTGGTGCGAAGCGGCGCGCGAAATTCGACACCCTGGGCGGCACAAAGCAATTCGACCCCGATGATCACATTGAGATTGTCGTTCATGCGCTTGAGCCGGCGCGCGCCGTGAGCGGCCATGGAGACGTGATCCTCCTGGTTGGCCGATGTCGGGGTGGAATCGGTAGAGCAGGGATTGGCGAGATGCTTGTTCTCGCTCATCAAGGCGGCGGTGGTTACCTCCGCAATCATGAGGCCGGAATTCAGGCCGGGCTCGGGCGTCAGGAACGGCGGAAGGTCGAAGGACAGTGACGGATCCACCATCAGCGCCACGCGGCGCTGGGCGATGGCGCCGATCTCGGCGACGGCGATGGCGATCTGGTCGGCGGCAAAGGCAACCGGCTCGGCATGGAAATTTCCGCCTGAGACGATCTTGCCCTCGTCCACCAGCACGAGCGGGTTGTCGGACACGGCATTGGCTTCGACCTCGAGCGTCTGTCCCGCAAACCGCAGAAGGTCGAGCGCAGCACCCGCCACCTGCGGCTGGCAGCGAATGCAATAGGGATCCTGCACCCGCGTGTCGCCGGAGCGGTGGCTTTCGCGGATTTCCGAACCGTGCATCACCGCACGCATCGCAGCCGCCACGTCAATCTGTCCGCGGTGACCCCGGAATGCATGGATACCGGCTTCCAGCGGCGCGGTGGATCCCATGATCGCATCCGTCGACAGGCAGGAGGAGACAATGCTCGCCTCGAGATTGCGGATCGCGTTGAAGTAGCCGACAAGGGCGCAGGCGGTGGAAAACTGGGTGCCGTTGATCAACCCGAGGCCTTCCTTCGGGGCAAGCACCGCCGGCTCGATCCCGGATTTGGCCAGGGCCTCGGCGGCCGGCATGCGGACGTCCTCGAATTCCGCCTCGCCCTCGCCGATCATCGCAGCCGCCATGTGCGCCAGCGGGGCGAGGTCGCCCGATGCGCCCACCGATCCCTGCGACGGGATGACGGGCGTGACACCCTTTGCCAGCATCTGCTGAATGACTGAAAGCGTCTTCCAGGTAATCCCGGATGCCCCGCGTCCCACAGACAGCAGCTTGAGCACCATCATCAACCGGGTTGTCGGAACATCAAGGACTTCGCCGACGCCGCAGCAATGCGAGAGGATGAGGTTGCGCTGCAGCCTCGCCGTGTCGCCGGGCTTGATGCGGACGCTTGCCAGCTTTCCGAAGCCGGTATTGACCCCGTAGATAGCCTCGTCGCCCTCGGCCGCCGCGCGCACCAGATCGGCAGCCGCATCGATGGCGGGCCGGGCGGAATCGTCGAGAACTGCAGCTCCGCCCTCACGCCAGATCTCTTCAAGCTGGTCGAGCGTGGCTGCGCCGGGCGTCAGTGTAAGCGTCACAACGCGCCTCCAAAAATCCGCTTCCAGAGCGGGTTGAATCCGATGCGATAGGAGAGTTCCGAGGGATGCTCGATGTCCCAGACGGCGAGATCGGCCCGGAGACCGGATCTGATCATGCCGCTATCGTCCAGGCCGAGAGCCCGGGCCGCATTGACGGTCACGCCGGCAAGCGCCTCTTCCGGCGTCATGCGGAACAGTGTGCAGGCCATGTTCATGCTCAACAGCAGCGAACTCATCGGCGAGGAGCCCGGGTTGCAGTCGGTCGCCACAGCCATGGCGACCCCTTGCTGGCGGAACGCATCGATCGGCGGAAGTGCTGTTTCGCGCAACGTGTAAAATGCACCGGGCAGGATGACCGCAACAGACCCGGCTTTCGCCATGGCAGCGGCATCTTCTGCCGTGGCATATTCCAGGTGGTCCGCCGACAGCGCCCCGTACCCTGCAGCCAACCGGGCGCCCCCGAGATTGGAGAGCTGTTCGGCGTGCAGCTTCACGGGCAGCCCGAGATCCTTCGCCTTTTCGAAAACGCGTGCGATCTGAGCGGGTGAAAACGCAATCCCCTCACAGAACCCGTCAACCGCGTCCACAAGCCCTTCGGCGTGGGCGGCTTCCAGCCCGGGTATGCAGACCTCGTCGATGTAGGCGTCCGGGCGATCCTTGTATTCCGGCGGAACCGCATGGGCGCCGAGATAGCTGGTGCGCACCCGGACCGGGCGTCTGGCTGCGACCGCCCTCGCCGCGCGCAGCATCTTGATCTCGTTTTCGATGTCGAGCCCATAGCCCGACTTGATCTCGATGATGGAAACACCTTCGGCGATCATCGCGTCCACCCGGGTCAGGGCATCCTCGAGAAGTTCATCCTGGGTGGCAGCGCGTGTGGCCGCGACGGTGGAGACGATACCGCCACCGGCGCGGGCCACTTCCTCATAGGACGCGCCTTCGAGCCGCATCTCGAATTCGCGGGCGCGATTGCCTCCGTGAACCACGTGGGTGTGGCAATCGATCAGGCCCGGCGTCACCAGCCGTCCGCCGAGATCGACGGTCTCCAACGCACGGTAGGCGGCAGGCAGATCCTTCGCCGGCCCGGCCCAGGCAATCCGCTCGCCTTCGATCGCCACAGCGCCGTTGCCGATCAGCCCGTAAGCAGCGGATCCGTCCATCGTCGCCAGTTTCGCGTTGGTCAGCAGCATGAAATCGCCATTGTTATGTCGGTGTATTTTGACTATAAGTATAGACATAAAAACCTGTCAAGAGGTGGAAAGAGATGACTGTGATTTGGGCCGAGACGGCGTTGCTGGAGAATGGCTGGGCCGAAAATGTCCGGGTCGAATTGGATGAATCCGGTGCGATCCGAACCGTCGAGGCAGGCCGCGAGGCTGAAGGAACCCGAGTGGGCATCCTCCTCCCTGCCCCGGTCAATTGCCACAGCCATGCCTTTCAGCGCGCCATGGCGGGGCTGACCGAGAAACGCGGGCCCAACCCCTCCGATTCGTTCTGGACCTGGCGGCAATTGATGTTCCGGTTTCTCGATCGGCTGACCCCGGATCATGTCGAGGCCATCGCAGCCTTCGTGCAGATGGAAATGCTGGAGGCGGGGTATTCGGCCAATGTCGAATTTCACTACCTGCACCATCAGCCGGGGGGCGTACCCTACGAGAACCCTGCCGAGATGGCAGGGCGGATCGCAGCCGCAACCGCCATCACGGGAATCGGCCTGACCCTGTTGCCGGTTCACTACCAGTATGGCGGATGCGACCAGCGGCCGCTCGGCCCTGGACAGATCCGCTTCGGCAACACGCTTGATGCCTATGGCGACCTGCACGCCCGCTCGAAAGACGCGATCAGGTCGCTTCCGGCGGACGCGCGCGTAGGGGTTGCGCCCCACAGCCTGCGCGCCGTCGCACCGGAGAGCCTTTCCCTCCATGCCACACTTGCCAATGGAGGCCCGCTGCACATGCATCTGGCCGAACAGAAAGCCGAGGTCGAGGAAGTGGTCGAGGCACTTGGCAAGCGTCCCGTCGAATTCGTGCTCGACACGATGGACCTCGACGCCCGCCATTGCTTCATCCACTGCACCCAGATGCTGCCGCACGAAACCGAGGGACTGGCAAGGAGCGGCGCCGTTGCCGGTCTCTGCCCGATCACCGAATCGAGCCTTGGGGACGGGATTTTCGACGGGGTCCGCTGGTTCGATGCAGGCGGCGCGATCGCCGTCGGATCGGATTCCAATATCCGCATCTCGCTTTCAGAGGAATTGCGCACGCTCGATTACTCGCAGCGGCTGCGCGACAATTCCCGCGCGGCGCTGGCAAGTGGCACAAAGTCGACGGGGCGACGTCTTCTCGACGCGATCGCAACCGGAGGCGCCAGCGTTTCGGGCCGCGATACCGGCACAATCGCGCCGGGCAAGCTCGCCGATCTGATGGCGCTCGATGCCGGCGCAGTGGATCTGGCCGGCAAAAGCGGCGATACGCTGATCGACTGCTATGTCTTTGCCGGCGACGATCGGCTTATAACCGATGTCTGGTCGGCGGGCCGGCACATGGTGCGGGAGGGCACCCATGTGAAGCACGGCGAGATCGCAGCACGGTACGTGAAAACCATGAAAGAGCTTGGGGAGGCGCTTTGAGGGATCCTGCAATCAAGAGCTGGCAGGCGGTGCAGGCGGAGGTCCTGCGCCGGATCAACAGCCGGGAATGGAAACCCGGCGAGTTCATTCCGCACGAAGCCGAACTCTCGCGTGAATTCGGCTGCGCGCGCGCCACGGTCAACCGGGCGCTGAGGGGGCTCGCGGAATCGGGATTGCTCGACCGGCGGCGCAAGGCCGGAACACGGGTGGCGCTCCACCCGGTTCGCAAGGCCACGCTCGCCATCCCGGTCATACGACGCGAGATCGAGAGCAAGGGTCAAAGCTATCGCCACCAGGTGCTCTCCCGTGGCCTCGCCGTGCCGCCCGCCGGAATCCGGGCCCGGATGCGCACGGAGCCCGGCGTCAAACTCATGCATCTGGTCACGCTGCACATGGCCGACGGCAAGCCCTACGTCTTCGGCGACCGCTGGATCAATCCCGCAGCCGCGCCGGGCATCGACACCGCTGACCTGACGGCGCTCAGCGCCAATGAATGGCTGGTGACAAACATTCCCTTCGAAGGCGGAGACTTTACCTTTTCGGCAATGACGGCGGGTGAGCGCGAGGCCGAGATTCTCGCCTGTTCCGAAGGCGAAGGCCTGTTCGTGATCGAGCGCAGCACCTGGAACCAGTCACAGGTGATCACCTCGGTACGGCTCACCTTCGCGCCGGGCTACCGGATGCACACCGAGATCTGACCCCCTGCCCACGCCGCGACGCGCTACCTGCCCTTCCAGACCGGATCGCGCTTTTCGGCGAACGCCCGGAAACCTTCCTTGTTGTCCTCGGATTCGTAAAGCACGTCGACGGTCCTGAGCTGCCGCCTGGTGACCTTGTTCATCGTGTCCTGGAATTTTTCGCCCTCGGCCTCGCGGACGACTTCCTTGATGGCGGCAAAGACCAGCGGCGGGCCGGAGGCGAGAAGCTCTGCCATTTTCCAGGCTTCCGTCATCAGCTGATCGCCCGGATGGATGTGATTGACGAAGCCCCAGCGGTTGGCTTCCGCGGCGTCGAGCCAGCGTCCGGTGAACAGCATCTCCATGGCGATGTGATAGGGGATACGCTTCGGCAGCTTGATCGATGCGGCATCCGCCACCGTGCCGGAGCGGATTTCAGGCAGCGCAAAGGTTGCGTGATCAGCGGCGAGAATGATGTCGCAGGAGAGCGCGATCTCGAGCCCGCCGCCGCAGCAGATGCCGTTTACCGCGCAGATCACCGGCTTGTTCATGTGCGGCAGTTCCTGAAGCCCGCCGAAACCACCGACGCCGTAATCGCCATCGACCGCATCGCCGTCATTGGCGGCCTTCAGGTCCCAGCCCGGGCAGAAGAACTTTTCGCCGGCACCGGTCAGGATTGCCACGCGCAGATCGGGATTGTCGCGGAAATCGCGGAACACTTCGCCCATGATCCGGCTGGTGGCCAGATCGACCGCGTTGGCCTTGGGCCTGTCCAGCGTGACTTCGAGAACATGCCCGACGATGCGGGTTTTGACGGGACCGGTCATGGTGGTTTCCTTTCGGATTCAGTGTTCACGCAGGCTGATCAGCGCGTCGACGGCGACGGCATCGTGCTCGCGGGCGATCAGCGGATTGATTTCGAGTTCGAGCAGCCGATCGGAATTGGCTTCGACATAACGGCACACAGACTGGACCGCTTCGGCGACCGCTGCAATGTCGGCTGCCGGTTTGCCGCGATAGCCCCTGAGAAGCGGCCCGATCTTCAGGCTCTGAAGAGCATCGATGATCTGTTCGCTGGTGACGGGCAGCAACAGGCTGACCGTATCTCCGAGGATTTCGGTGAGAACACCCCCTGCTCCCATGGTGAGCAGAAAGGTTCCGGTGGCGTCGCAGGTGACACCCACCAGCACTTCGGCCACCGCGCCCTCCGCCATTTCCTCGACGAGGAAATCGGAGGTAGCCGATCGCATGCTCTGGGCCGCAGCGCGAAGGCTTGCCTGGTCCCGAATGTTGAGGGCCACCAGACCGGCTTCGCTCTTGTGGGCGAGGCCCACGCCTTTCAGCACCACGGGAAAATCCAACTGGCTCGAATTCGAGATCAAGTCGTCGATGGAACTCGCCTGTATCGAGCGCGGGATCTTCAACCGGTAGGGCGAGAGTGCTTGCTTGGACGCTGTTTCGGAGAGCATTTGCGATGAACCGGCCGGGTTCTCGCACAGCAGGAGCGGTTGCGGATCGGCACCCTTATACCGCCCGGCGGCGATGGCGGCCCCGATTGCCGCGATTCCCTCGCTCATGCCATGAAGAACCGCCACGCCGCGATCCATGAAGCTGCGGGTGAAGTGATCCGACATGTTCTCCGGCAGGCTCGAAAGCACAGCCACCCGCGCGCCGGTTCTCGCCTTCGCGGCGATGATGGCATCGACCGCGCATTGGTAGCCGGAGGGATCACAACGGTCCGCGCGCGGCATGTCGAGGATGAAGACCGTGAGATCGAAGCTCTCGCGCATCACCGTGGAAAAGACGCGGGTCATCCGCTCCGTGTCGCCCCAGATGAAGGTGTGATAATCGAGCGGATTGGCAATGGTGACGATCGGGCCGAGCTCGGCTTTCAACTCGGCACGCTGGGCCGGTGCAAACTCCGGGAACGAGAGCGCCGTGCCCTCGCTCATGTCGGCCATCAGGCTGGCTTCGCCACCCGAGCAGCTGACCGAGCAAACGGAGGCACCGGGCAGCGGGCCGATCGTGTGCAACAGCTTGAGCGTTTCCAGAAACACCGCAATGGTGTCGACCTCGATGATGCCGAGCCGCTTGAGCAGCGCCGATCCGGCCGCGGCATTTCCTGCGAGCGAGGCGGTATGGGTGAGCGTTGCCGCACGCGCCTTGTCCGACCGACCGATCTTGATCGCGACGATGGACTTGTTCCTCGTCCGCGCCTTTGTTGCGAGGTCTTCCAACGCGCGGATGTCGCCAAAGCCTTCAAGATAGAGACCGACGGCGCTCACACGGTCATCATCCAGAAGCGCCGAGGCAATTCCGCTCGCTCCGATCTGCGCCTGGTTGCCCGCCGCGACGACATAGGCAATCGGCAGCCCACGCGCCTGCATGGTCATGTTGATGGCGATGTTGGAGGATTGCGCGACGATCGCCACGCCGGTTTCCACGGGTACGCCGCCGTGCTGATCCGGCCAGAGCGTGACATTGTCCAGGTAGTTTATCAGGCCGTAGCAGTTGGGTCCGAGGATCGGCATGGCGCCCGCGGCCGCGACCAGTTCATCCTGCAAGCCCGACCCGCCTGTCCCCTCGCCTTCGCTTTCCCGAAAGCCGGACGCAAAGCAGGTCGCCCCGCCAGCCCCCATGGCACTCAACCGCCGGACCACCTCGACAGTGGCGTCCCGGTTCACACCGATGAAGCTCGCATCGGGTGCTGCGGGCAGATCATCGATCGAGGCAAGGCAAGGCACGCCGAGAATGTCGCTTCGCTTCGGATTGACCGGCCAGATGTCGCCGTCAAAGCCGGATTTCTTCAACTGGGCGACGACATTGACGGCCCAGCCGCCACCGAACAGGGCGACGGATCTGGGCCTCAGGAGGCGGGACAGGTCGAGGGTCATTCGCTCGTGCCCGCGCGGTCGACATGGCCGAGATCGCGGTCCGGATCGATGCGGTCGCGCACACGCCCCTTCAGCGCCTTCACGTCAGGGAAGCCGCCATCGGTTTTCCGGTCCCAGATCAGCTCGCCATCCACTTCGATGGTGAAGATACCGCCGGTGCCGGGCACGAGCGTGACCGAGCCAAGCTCCTCCGAAAAGGTCGAAAGCAGTTCCTGCGCCATCCATCCGGAGCGCAGCATCCAGTTGCACTGGCGGCAATAGGTTATGGTGATGGCCGGTTTCATGATCTGCTGCCCGATGGTTTCATGGCGATGTCCTCAAGCACCAAGCGGCCTGAGCAGCGCGCGGCTGATGATATGGCGCTGGATTTCCGACGTGCCTTCCCAGATGCGCTCTATGCGGGCGTCACGCCAGATGCGCTCGAGCGGCAGTTCGTCCATCAGCCCCATGCCCCCGTGGATCTGGATCGCCTCGTCGGCGACCATGGCCAGCATTTCCGATGCCTTGAGCTTGGCCATGGCCATATCGGCATCGGTGGCTTCGCCGCGGTCGAATTTCCATCCGGCTTCGAGGATCATCAGTTCCGCGGCCTTCATTTCCATCGCCATGTCGGCGAGCTTGAAAGAGACGCCCTGGAACTTGCCGATGGGCTGGCCGAACTGTTCGCGCGTCGCCGACCACTCGACCGCGTGCCGGAATGCGCGCTCGGCGCGGCCCAGGCACGTGGCGCCGACCTGCAGCCTTGTGGCGCCGAGCCAGGTGTTGGCAACGTCGAAACCCTTGTGGACTTCACCGAGAACGTTTTCAGCCGGGATGCGGCAGTTGTCGAATTCGAGAATTGCATTGGTGTAGCCGCGATGGGAAACGTTCCGGTAGCCGTCGCGCACGGCATAGCCCGGCGTGCCCTTGTCGACGAAGAAGGCGGTGATCAGCTTCTTGCGCCCGCGCGGCGTGTCTTCCTCGCCGGTTGCCATGAAGCAAATCGTGAAATCGGCAATGTCGGCATGGGAGATGAAATGCTTGGTGCCACTGAGCACCCAGTCCGAGCCATCCTGTTTCGCGCTCGCCTTCATGCCGCGCAAGTCGGAGCCGGCGCCGGGCTCGGTCATGGCGAGGCAGTCCCATTTCTCGCCCGCGACGCAGGGATCGAGGTAACGGGCGCGCTGCTCGGGCGTGCCGGCGCACAGGATGTTGGAAGGGCGCGCCACGCAGGTCCAGTGCAGCGCGTAGTTGGCGCGGCCGAGTTCCTTCTCGTAGAGAAGCCATGTCGGCGTATCGAGGCCTGCACCGCCGAACTCCTCGGGAATGTTGGCGGCGTAGAGGCCGACTGCAATGGCCTTCTGCTGGATCTCGCGCACCAGGTCCAAGTCGAGATGGCCCGTCCGCTCGACCTCAGCCTCATGCGGATAGAGTTCGTTCTCGACGAAGGACCGCGTGGTCTCGACGATCATCTCCTGTTCCTGCGTCAGTCCGAAATCCATTGTCTTTCACCCTTCGGGTCTGTCTCTTTTCGTCAACTGAAACCGGCCGCCGGACAACACGTCGGGGGACCGGTTTCACCATCGTTCGGCGGTCAGTCGCGCAGGCTGGCGGGACGGGGCAGTTTCGCCTGCGCCTCGCCGAGTGCGGTGATCCTGGCGAGAACCTCGCCCTCGGGCTCGCAGGATTTGCGGGTCTCGAGCGAGACGTGGATCAAAAGCTGGTTGCAGGTCGCAAG
Source organism: Hoeflea sp. (assembly GCA_965233445.1). Lineage (GTDB taxonomy): Bacteria > Pseudomonadota > Alphaproteobacteria > Rhizobiales > Rhizobiaceae > Hoeflea. The sequence continues at coordinate 1,567,101 of OZ247491.1, read as the reverse complement.
CAGCTCGTTATCCGTGCTGCGGATCATCTCGTGATAGAGCCTGAGCTTCTTGCCCTTTGCTTCAAGCACCTGGGTGCGCACGTGGATCACGTCGCCCAGACGGGTCTCGCTCAAATAGCCGATCTCGTTGGCGACGGTGAAATAGGAGAGCCCGCCGGCGATGTAGTCCCTGTCGGCTCCGACCATCGCCATGACCACATCGCCCGCGTCGGAAAACACCTGGCCGTAGCGGCTTTCATTCATGTGGCCGTTGTAGTCGAGCCAGTCGACCGGGATCACCCGCCTGAGCGTGTCGACCGGTTTGTCGATGCCGGTGGGCAACGGCGGAGCGACGCGCGCATCGTACTCGTTGAGCAGCGCCCCGGCGCCCCAGTTGCGGCCCTTGAGCGCCCGCATCATGGCGACGAGATTGTCGTCGCGAATGCGTTCGAGTTCGCGGATCGTGTGCATGCCAGACTGCTCGTCGGACTGGGTGGCGATCATGTCGGTCAGTTCATCGGTGAGTTCGGGCACATCCATCAGCTTGGTCCAGGGCCAGGAAAGGCACGGACCGAACTGGGCGATGAAATGGCGCATGCCGGCTTCGCCGCCGGCGATGCGGTAGGTCTCGAAAAGGCCCATCTGCGCCCAGCGCATGCCGAAACCGTAGCGGATGACGTCATCGATTTCCTGGGTGGTGGCGATGCCGTCCTTGACCAGCCACAAGGCCTCGCGCCAGACCGCCTCGAGAAACCGGTCGGCAATGTGGGCATCGATTTCCTTGCGCACCAGCAGCGGCTTCATGCCGATGGCCTCGAGCACATCACGGGCACGCAGCAAGGTTGCCTCGACGCCGACCAGTTCGATGACCGGAAGCAGATAGACCGGGTTGAACGGATGGGCGACAAAGATCTGCTCCGGCCTTGCCGCACCCTGCTGCAATTCGGAGGGCTTGAAGCCGGATGTTGAGGAACCGATCAGCGCATCGGGAGCGCAGTGGGTCTGGATTGCTGCAAAGGTCGCGTGCTTGATGTCGAGGCGCTCGGGCACGCTCTCCTGGACCCAGTCCGCCCCTTCGACGGCCTCCCTGATCGAGGATGCAAAGGACAGCCGTCCTTCTTCCGGCACGGTGACATCGGAGAGGGCGGGCAGCGAACGGCGGGCGTTTTCCAGCACCTCGCCGACCTTGCGTTCGGCCTGCGGGTCGGGATCGTAGATCGACACGTCCCATCCGTTGAGCAAAAAGCGCGCGGCCCAGCCGCCGCCGATTACACCACCGCCGACAATGGCGGCCTTATTTTTGTTTGCAGTCATCAGTTTCGCCCTTCGGCAATGGAGGGATCGGTCAGCGCCACGCGCGCGCCGGATCGGATGACGTCGGGATCATAGGGCTTGCGGGCGAAAACCTGTTCGACCATCTCGCGGAAGAACCCGATGTCATGATGCTTGTAGTCGGGATCGAAGCTCGCCTGGTCCCAGCGTTCGCAAAAGGCGGCGCAAGCATCGAAATAGGGGTGATCGCGGTAGGCGTCGCGGGCATGAGGGTTTCCACCCAGATGGTGGGCATAATAGAGCTTCTGGAAATCGCCGTGCTTCTCCACCACCCATGCGCATTGCTCGCGCACGAAGGGCCTCAGGATGGCGGCCGCGTATTCATCGTGGTTGTAAGGCGCGTAGATGTCGCCGATGTCATGGAGCAGCGCCGAGACCACCCAATCGGTGTCGGCGCCGTCGCGCCATGCGCGCGTGGCTGACTGCAGCGAATGACCAAGCCGCGTGACCTGGTAGCCCGACAAGCTCTCGTCAAGGTCGACAAGCGCAGCAAGCAGCCGCGCGGCGGTCTTGGAAGCGTAATCGATCTCGTGGCGGGTGAGGAATTCGTAATCCTCCCTGTCGCCATCCTTCATTGCGGTGAACTTGACCTTTTCCATCGCTCCCTCCCCGGGGTTTGCTCAAGCCGCTGCAGGCGCCCGCTTGACCAGATTGAGCCGCTCGCGCACTTCCTGAGGACCGATCACCCGGGCGCCGAGCGCCTCGACGATCGTCACGGCACGCTCGACCAGTTCCGCGTTGGTGGCGAGTTGCCCCTTGCCGAGCCAGAGATTGTCTTCAAGGCCGACACGGACATTGCCGCCCGCGATCGTCGCAGCGGCGACGTAGGCCATTTGGTTGCGGCCAAGCGAGAAGGCCGACCAGTTCCAGTCAGACGGCACGTTGTTGACCATCGCCATGAAGGTGTTGAGGTCGTCGGGCGCGCCCCAGGGAACGCCCATGCAAAGCTGGACCAGCGCGTCGGGCTTGAGCACGCCTTCGGCCACCAGTTGCTTGGCAAACCAGAGATGACCGGTGTCGAAGGCCTCGATCTCGGGCTTGACGCCCAGTTCGGTCATCATGCCGCCCATGGCGCGCAGCATGCCGGGCGTATTGGTCATGACATAGTCGGCCTCGGCAAAGTTCATCGTGCCGCAATCAAGTGTGCAGATTTCGGGCAGGCACGCGCGAATATGGGCCATGCGTTCGGTGGCGCCGGCCATGTCGGTCCCTGCAACCGCGGGAAGCGGGGTTTCTGTTCCGCCCAGCACCAGATCGCCGCCCATCCCGGCGGTGAGGTTGAGGACCACGTCGATCTCGGCGTCGCGGATGCGTTCGGTCACCTCGCGGTAGAGTTCGACATCGCGGCGCGGAGCCCCGGTCTCGGGATCGCGGACATGGCAATGCACGATCGCGGCACCTGCTTTCGCGGCCTCGATCGCGGAGTTTGCGATCTGCTCCGGCGACCTCGGCACGTGCGGGCTGCGATCCTGGGTGGATCCTGATCCGGTGACAGCGCAGGTGATGAAGACCTCGCGATTCATGGTCAAGGGCATGCAGTTAATCCTCCTGTTCACAGACTGGCCATGATGACGCGGTTGCAGCCGTTTGCATTCCAATTTACGAAGAACAGATGACACAAAACAAAGCCCTTGCATCGATTTCCGGGTTGGATCGCCCGATCCGGGTCGATCTGGTCGTGCTCCCGGGCAGTTCGATGCTGACGCTGGCGAGTGCTGCCGAGCCGCTTCGGGCCGCAAACCGGCAGGCCGGCAGAACGGTGTTCGACTGGCGGTTCCTGTCCGTTGACGGCGAGCCGCCGGAAACCTCATCGGGGATGGGCTGGCCGGTATCGGGGCCGCACGCCCCCTCCTCGCGCACCGACATATTTGCCATCGTTGCGGGATTCGGCGCGGCGCGTCTGACCGACCGAAGACTGATCGCCCACATCTACCGTTCCGCGCGCGGGGCGACGCTGGTCTTCGGCATCGAATCCGGCGCATGGCTGCTGGCCCGGGCAGGCCTGCTCGACGAGCATCGCGCCGCAACCCACTGGGAGGATTTCGAGGATTTCGCTGCCGCGTTTCCCAACGTCGATCTCAGAGCCGACCGCTATGTCACCGACGGTCGCTTCATCACCACTTCGGGTGCCTCTCCGACCTTCGACATGATGGTGGACCTGATCGGCCAGGTTCTGGGACGGCCGCTGGCGCTCGATGTCGCAAGCAGCTTCGTTCAGGATGACATGCGGGCGGCGGACGACCCGCAGGTCAACGTCATGATCGACAACGCCCATGACGACCCCCGGATGGTGCGGGCGATCCGGATCATGGAGACCCATATCGATGCGCCGCTGAGCATTGCCGCCATTGCCCGGCGGGTGGCGATGTCGACACGGGGGCTCGAGCAGCTGTTCATGCGGCAGATGGGCGAGACGCCGGGCGCCTATTTCCTGTCGCTGCGGCTAAGCGCGGCGCGGAGGCTGGTCCAGGACACGCATCTGTCCGTCACCGACATCGCCTCGCGAACCGGCTTCACCTCGCAGCCGGCGTTCTCGCGCGCGTTCCGGCGGCAATTCGGGCTTTCGCCATCGCAGAGCCGTCTGGGAACCGGGAAACCCGTGTGAGCTGCCGGTCCGCGGATCAGCCCTTGACCGGAACCCTGCCTTCAACCCACCGGAACGCCAGGATGAGAATCCCCGTCAGGATCATGTAGATCAGCGCCAGCAGAAGAAGCGGCTCATAGGTGAGATAGGTGTCCTGCCTCACTCTCGAGATGATGGCGTAGACATCCACCACGGTGATGGTGGCGACCAGCGGTGTAGCCTTGAGCTGCAGGACCGTTTCGCCGGCAAGCGTCGGCAAGGCCCTGTGAATGGCGCGCGGCAGCCAGATCCTGCGGAACATGGTGAAAGGCGACATGCCATAGGCGCGGCCGGCTTCAAGCTCGCCCTTCGGGACACCCGCGAACGCCCCGCGCATCACCTCGCCCTCATAGCCTGCAAACGACATGGTCAGCGCCAGCACACCGTACGGCCAGGCCGAACGCAGATAGGTCCAGGCCCAGGACTCCCGAATTTCGGGATACTGGGCGAAGAGCGAGCCAAGCCCGTAATAGAGCAGCCAGAGCTGAAGAAGCAGCGGCGTTCCACGGATCACGGTGCAAAAGGTGCGCGCGGGTGCGGCCAGCCAGAACGGTCCGGCAGCCTGAGCCAGCCCCAGCAGGATTGCCAGCACGAAACCCATGATCGAGGTGATGAACAGGAGCCAGATCGTGGTTCCCACGCCTTCAATCAGCCGGCCGGAATATCTCGGCAGCCAGTCCCAGCGCATGGTGTAGGCAGCCAGCAGGATGATGCCGATGCCGATGGCGATCAGCACGAGGCGATGCGGCTCTTTCCAGCTTCTCAGTTCAGGTCCCATCAGCGCACCGCCGGCATGCCGCGTCGGGCATGGCGCTCAACCCGGCGGATGATCACATTCGAGATCAGCGTCACCATCAGGTAGAGCAGTCCCGCCGCACAGAAGAAAAGGAAATAGGATTTGGTGGTTCCGCCGGCCTGCCGCGTCACCAGGGTGAGTTCGGCGACACCGACGACGGCGAGCAGCGCGGTGTCCTTTGTTGCGATCAGCCACAGATTTGCCAATCCCGGCACCGCATGCGGCAGCATTCCGGGAAGCGTGATACGCCGCAAGACCTGGGTTCCGGTCATGCCATAGGCGCGGGCGGCCTCGATCTGGCCATGGGGAACGGCCTTGAAGGCGCCGCGCAGGACTTCCGTCTGATAGGCGCCCTGGACCACCCCGATCACGAAGATGCCGGCGACCAGGCCGCTGATGTCGACGGGTCCCGCACCGAGCAGGATCATGATCTTGTTGAGCGCATCGGTTCCCGCGTAATAGAGCAGCAGGATAAGCACCAGTTCCGGCACTGCGCGGACCAACGTGGTGTAGACCTCGAGAATATCCCGCAGGATGGGCCCGCCATAGAGCTTTCCGGTGGCGCCGCCGACGCCGATCAGGAATCCGAGGATGTAGCCGCCGATGGCGACCTGAAGCGAAACCGCAAGGCCCCGGAGCAGCACGCCGCCCCAGCCCGGCGGTTCAAGCGCCAGCAACTCCCAGGCGGCAAGCCCGGCCATCCAATCCAGCATTGTGCTTATCCGACCGGCCGGCGGGATGCACCCGCCGGCCGGCCTGTTGCGCCTTGCGCAAATTCCGGCATGTTACTTGCCGTAGATGTCGAAGTCGAAATAGGCCTTCGAGAACTCGTCGTAGGTGCCGTTTTCCCGGATCGTGGCGATGGCCGAGTTGAACTTCTCGCGAAGCTCGTCATCGCCCTTGCGCAGTCCAACGCCCACGCCGGCGCCCAGGATTGCCGGATCGTCCTCGACGGCACCGACGATTTCGCAGCAGTCATCGGACTTCACGAAGGCATCAAGCGCCAGCGAATCCGCCATGATCGCATCGACCCGACCGGCAGCCAGATCCTGGTTGGCTTCGTCCTGGGTCTGGTATTCCTTGATCTCGGCCACCACGTCACCGAAATGCGTGGTCACGTAATCCTGGTGGATCGTCGAAACCTGCACGCCAACGATCTTGCCCTCAAGTCCCGCGGCATCCGGGGTGATATCCGACCCTGCAGCTGCAGCGATCACGGACGGCGTGTTGTAGTACTTGTCGGAGAAGTCGATCGTCTTCATCCGCTCTTCGGTGATCGACATGGAGCCGATGATGGCGTCGATCTTGTTCGACGTCAGCGCCGGAATGATGCCGTCCCATGCAACCGGAGTGACAACGCAATCGAGACCAGCTTCAGCGCACACGGCGTTCATGAAGTCGATTTCCCAGCCGGTCCAGTTGCCGGAGGCGTCCGGCTCGGTGAACGGCGGATAGGGCTCGGCGGCCACGCCGACACGAACGGTTTCCGCCGAGGCGGCACCTGCGGCGACGGTCATTCCGAAAGCCGCAATGGCGGTGATCAGTTTGGTTTTCATTTACACATTCCCCTGTTGGAATTTAGGGCTTTGCCCATTGAGCCTCGGACTATTGAACAGTCGCAAGGAATTTTTTCAAGCGCTCTGATTTCGGCGCACTGTAAAGCTGATCGGGAGCGCCCTGCTCCTCGATCACGCCATCTGCCAGGAACACCACATGGTTGGCGACTTCCCGGGCAAATTTCATCTCGTGGGTCACCAGCAGCATTGTTCTGCCCTCGCGCGCAAGATCGGCGATGACGGCGAGCACCTCACCGACCAGTTCCGGATCGAGCGCGGAAGTCGGCTCATCGAAGAGCATCACCTCCGGCTCCACGGCCAGGGCCCGCGCAATGGCGGCGCGCTGCTGCTGGCCGCCCGACAGGAAGGCTGGATAGACGTCGCGCTTGTCGGACAGGCCGACGCGGTCGAGCAGCTTTTCCGCGCGGGCGATGGCTTCGTCGCGCTTGACGCCCATCACGTGCACCGGTGCCTCGATGATGTTTCCGAGCACTGTCATGTGCTGCCAGAGATTGAAGCTCTGAAAGACCATCGCCAGCCGCGTCCGGATCCGGCGAAGCTGCGCCGCATCGGCGGGCTGCAGGCCACCGCGGCCATCCGATTTCATCTCGATCGTTTCGCCCTGAATGCTGATCGTGCCCTTGGTGGGAAGCTCGAGCATGTTGATACAGCGAAGCATGGTGGACTTGCCGGAGCCGGAGCCACCGATGATCGCGACCACGTCGCCATTGCCTGCGGACAGCGACACCCCCTTGAGGACTTCAAGGTCTCCGAACCACTTGTGCAATCCGTCCACCTGGACGGCCGGTTTCTCGTTCATGACAGCGGTGGCGCCGCTATTCAGACTGCTCATGCAATTCCCCAATTGGCTCCGTTCGGAGCGAAGTTGCACAATCGTGACCCTTGCGCAGTAATTAATCAAGTGTATAATTTCGGTCATTGCTTTTCTTTTCGATGGACCCCTCAATGACATACGGATCCCAATCCATGGCCCTGCCGATCCGGCGGGTGCTGATGCGCAGACCTGGCGCCAGCCTGATTGCGGCCAAGGCCGAGGAATGGCACTACGGCGCGGGCTTTGACGGCGCGAAAGCGGTGGCGCAGTTCGGCGTTTTTGCTCAGCACGTCGAGGCATCGGGCGCCGAGGTCATCTGGCTCGAGGATGAGGGCGACGGCCTGGCCGACGCCATGTTTACCCACGATCCGTCCCTGATGACCGACAGGGGTGCGGTGATATTACGCATGGGCAAGCCGGGCCGCATGAGGGAGCCGGGACTGCACAAAGCCGCCTACCAGTCGGCGGGGATCCCGATTCTCGGCGAGATCGAGGCTCCCGGAACGGTGGAAGGCGGCGATTGCATCTGGGTCGACGACAAGACGCTGGCCGTCGGTCGCGGCGTGCGCACCAACCAGGCGGGAATCGAGCAGCTTGGCGCAATTCTCAAGCCGCTCGGCGTGAGCGTGCTCGGATATGATCTGCCGTTCGGAAACGGCGAGGAAGCCTGCCTTCACCTGATGTCGGTGATGTCGCCGCTCGATGAGAAGCTCGGGCTGGTCTTCGCGCCGATGTTGCCCTTCGGTTTCTGGAAGCTTCTGAAGGACAGCGGCTACACCCTCCTCGAAGCCCCGCGCGACGAGTTTGACGCCTCCAACGGGCTCAACCTCAATGTGCTGCCGTTGACGCCGGGCAATGTGATCATGGTCGACGGCTTTCCCAAGACCCGCGCACTCATGGAAAATGCAGGCTGCAAGGTTACCGTTTTTGACGCCGATGCGCTGTGCATCCCCTGCGAAGGCGGTCCGACCTGCCTGACACGTCCGGTCTGGCGTGCATCCGCGACCGGTGAATGACCCGGCGCATCTTCCATCGTGAACCGGAATCGGTGCGGCAAAAGGATCTGATTGCCGCAACGCTGGACAGCATCGCCGAGCTCGGGCTTTCGGGAGCGACGGTGCGCGAGGTGTCGCTCAGGGCCGGTGTGACGCCGGGTCTGATCCGCCGTTACTTCGACAACAAGGAACGGCTGGTGATCGCCGCCTACAAGGTGTTCATCGCCGATCTCATCGCCGACGCCGAGGCGGGCTGCGGTGACGGACCTCCGCTGGCACGGCTGGCCGGCCTGGTGCGTGCCTGCGTAACGCCGCCGGTCGCCGACGGTCGCACACTGGCGATCTGGGCCGCCTTCATCGGCACGGTCCATTCGGACCCGGTGATGGCGGAGGTTCACCGTGACGGCTACCAGGCCTTTCGGGATCTCATCGAACGGCTGGTGCGCGAAGCCATGGTCGAGCGCGGCGAGGCTTTAAGCGAACAGCAGGTTCGGCAAAAGGCCATTGTCATCAATGCGCTGCTTGACGGGCTTTGGATCGAAATCTCCATGGGCGGCGATGATTTTTCGCGGCTCGACGTGGTGCGGATTGCGCTCGATTCGGTGGCAACGCTTATCGGTATCGACGCCAAAACCTTCAGGGAATGACCAGCATGCATTATGCGGAAATCACAAGCCGCCTGGCCGATACCGGCGGCGCCAAATGGGCCATTCATCAGCGCTGCCGCGAGATGAAGCGGGCTGGCGCCGACATCATCGAGCTGACGATCGGCGAACCGGACCTACCGCCCGATCCGCAGCTTCTCGAGGTGTGCCACCGCTCGATGATGGCCGGCAGAACCGGATATTCGAGCGGTCGCGGAGAGCCGGAACTGCTTGAGGCGATCGCGGCCATGTATTCGCGGCGGCGTCCCGGGGTCGACGCCAACAACGTGATGTGTTTCCCGGGCACGCAGACCGCGCTTTTCGCAACCCTGATGGGGCTGACCGGGCCCGGCGACGGCGTGCTCGTGGGAGACCCGTTCTACGCGACCTATGAAGGCGTGATCCGCGCCAGCGGGGCGCACAGGGAATCGGTGCCACTCAGGGCCGAGAACGGATTCCGGCTTTCGGCGGACGATCTGGAAGCCGCAATCACGCCGCAGTCGCGGGTTCTGTTGCTGAACTCACCGCACAACCCGACCGGCGCCGTTCTCGAAGCCGAGGAAATTGCCCGCATAGGCGCTGTCTGCAAGGCCCACGACCTGTGGATTGTCGCCGACGAGGTCTATGCGGATCTGGTGTTCGACGGCGTGTTCGCCTCGCCGTTTGACGATCCGGCGCTTGCCGAACGGGTCGTGGCGCTGTCCTCGATCTCGAAATCCCACGCGGCCCCGGGTTTTCGGAGCGGCTGGGCGGTCGGCCCGCATGAATTTTGCGAAAGGCTTTTGCCACTGTCGGAAACCATGCTGTTCGGCAACCAGCCCTTCATTGCCGACATGACGGCCTTCGCGCTGACCTCGAACATCTCGACTGCCGCTAGGATGCGCACCGACTACAAACGCCGCGCCAACATCTTTGCCGAGCGGCTGGCCGCCGTGGGCGGGCTTGTCCCGCATCGTCCGCAGGCCGGCATGTTCATCATTGTCGATGTTTCAGACACCGGCCTGGATGGCGAAAGCTTTGCCTGGCGGCTTCTTGAAGCCGGCGTGGCGGTCATGCCGGGTTCGTCCTTCGGGGAGAATGCCGGCGGGCTGATCCGCCTCAGCCTGACGGTCCCGGACGAGATGGTCGAAGCTGCCTGCGATCGCATCGCGAAGTTCGCGGGAGGCCTGTGATGGAGGTCACCAGCCAGACAGTCGGCGAAGCGCTGGTCGGCATGCTGGAAGCCGCCGGGGTCGATACGGTTTTCGGCATTCCCGGTGTTCACACAATCGAACTCTACCGGGGTCTCGCCGCAAGCACGATCCGTCATGTCACACCGCGCCATGAACAGGGTGCGGGCTTCATGGCGGACGGCTATGCCCGGGCCACCGGCAGGCCGGGCGTCTGCTTCGTCATCACCGGTCCGGGCCTGACCAATGTGCTCACGGCGATGGCGCAGGCGCGCGCCGACAGCGTTCCGATGCTCGTCATCTCCGGCGTCAACGCCACATCGACACTCGGCAAGGGCCGTGGCCACCTGCACGAACTTCCCGATCAGGCCGCGCTCATACGCACGGTCGCACTTTGGTCGCACACACTCAAGGAACCCGCAGAGCTCGGCTCCGTACTGGCCAGGGCATTTTCCGTGATGACGGAAGGCCGCCCGGGACCCGTGCACATCGAAATCCCGACGGACGTGATGAAGCTTCCAGCAGCAACCGCCACCTTCGAATTGCCGGCTGCGACGCCGCTTGCGGCGTCTGCCGACAATCTGGCGAGAGCGGCAGAGCTGATCGCGGGAAGCAAAATGCCGGTTGTCCTCGCCGGAGGCGGCGCTGCCCGTCATGCCGAAGCCGTCAGGCGGCTGGCCGATGCGCTCGACGCGCCGGTGGTCAGCACCACCAATGCCCGCGGCATTCTTGCAGGTCATCCGCTGGATGTCCCGGCCAGCCCGAGCCTGGGCTGCATCAGGGATCTGCTCAGGGGCTCGGACCTTGTGCTGGCTCTGGGCACCGAACTCGGCCCCACCGATGTCGACATGTACGAAAACGGGGATTTCGTGCTGCCGGATACCTTCATTCGCGTCGACATCGACAAGGATCAGCTTGCCCGCGGGCAAAGGGCGGCCCTGGCGGTCCAGGCCGATCTCGGCACCTTCATCCGTGACCTGATGGACGTCGACGCCATGCGATCGCTGAAGCGCTCGGGCGACGGTGCCGGCCGGGCCGCCGCAGCCCGCACGGGCGCACTGATGGAAACCGGCGAGCCCTATGTCGGGATGATCGCGCTGCTTGAAGAAATCTGGAAGGTGCTGCCGGACGCCACCGTCGTGGGAGACTCCACACAGTTGGTCTATGCCGGCAACATGTATGTGGAAGCCCCGCGGCCATCGTCCTGGTTCAATTCGGCAACCGGGTTCGGAACGTTGGGCTACGCGGCTCCTGCCGCAATCGGCGCCGCGCTCGGCGCGCCGGGCCATCCTGTCGTTGCGCTTCTCGGAGATGGCGGCCTTCAGTTCACGCTCGCCGAACTCGGCAGTGCGCGCGATTGCAATGCGGATGTGGCGTTCGTGGTCTGGAACAACTCCGGCTACCTGGAAATCGAAACGTCCATGGTGTCCGCCGGCATCACCCCGGTCGGGGTGACGCCGTCAGCGCCGGATTTCGCGATGGTTGCCGAGGCCTATGGCCTTCCCGCTCGGAAGGTCTCCAGTGCCGCGGAGCTGACCTCGGCGCTTGCTTCGCTCCCGCGCCCCTGCCTCATCGAGTTCATCGACCGGGCGTGATGCCTGAAGCCCGCGTTCTCGGTTGCCTCGAAAGCGTCGATCAGGTGCAGAGCTGGTCGAGCAGCTTGTCCATGAATGCTTCGCCGGCCGCCAGCTGTTCCAGCGAGATGAATTCGTCGGGCTGGTGCGCCTGCGCAATATCGCCCGGGCCGCAAATCACAGTTGAGTAGCCGCGGGTCTGGAACTGGCTGCCTTCGGTTCCGTAGCTGACGACGTGGCTTCCATTGTCGCCGGTCAGCCGCCGGGCGAGCGTCTCGGCGGCGCCGTCGATCTCGGGCGTCAGAGCGGGAAGTGCAAAGCCCCGCTCAAGATCGATGCCCGTATCGGGATGGATCGCCTGCATCTCGGCAGTCAGTTCAGCGGCGCGCGCCTCGAAGGCGGCTGCCCAGTCCTCGGGGCTTTCTCCGGGCACGAACCGGAACTCGATGAAGAACCGGCAATCCTTGGCCGTGATGTTGTGCGCGGTGCCGCCTTCGATGGTGCCCACATGCAATGTTGTGAACGGCGGGTGGAACGGTGCGGCAAGCTCCGAGGGCGGGCGTGCCGCATTTTCGGCATTCTTCTGATTTGCCCAGTCGATCAGCCGTGCGGCCTGCATGATCGCGCTGACGCCATAGGGGAGCAACGAGGAGTGCACCTCGAAGCCGCGCACGTGCACCCGGTAACCAAGCCCGCCCTTGTGACCGGACACCACCTTCATCATTGTCGGCTCGCCCACCAGCACCTCGCGCGCCTTGGGCAGTTCGCCGCGCATGGTCTCGACCAGATCGATGACCGCTGCGCAACCGACCTCTTCGTCGAAGGACAATGCAAGTTGGAGCGGTCGCTTGAGATCGAGCTTGCTCGCGCGCGCCATGGCATGCAGCGCCAGCGCGTCGAAACCCTTCATGTCACAGGCGCCCCGACCGAACAGTTTCCCGTCGCGCTCGGTCAGCGTCCAGGGGTCCGTGCTCCAGGCCTGGCCGTCCACCGGAACGACATCCGTGTGCCCGGAAAGGATCACCCCGCCATCGACCTCCGGGCCGACCTGCGCATACAGATGCGCCTTCTCGCCGCACGGGCTCATGATGCGTTTCGAACGGATCCCGAAATCATTGAGATAGGACTCGACCCAATCCACGAGCGGCAGGTTGGTGTCGCGGCTGACAGTCGGGAAGGACACCAGTCCGGTCAGGATCTCGCGCGGGGTAAGGTCTTGTTGCATCGTTGTTTTCCACAGTCCGGCAGTGAGCGCCAAGCGGTACATTTTCACAGTTCAGGTCACCGTGCCAGTGCCATTTCAAACACGGCATCCCATGCTTTTCAATGTTGCCGAGCGGCGCCGTCGGGCAGGATTCGCTCATTTTTTAAAACCCACTGGTCAACCGTCCAAAAATTGGTCAATAGTATGCACCACCGGCGTCGCAAGAACTGACCGGCAAAGAAAATAACGGGAAACCATCTCCCGAGGGGTACAGTATGCCAGACGCGGCTTCGCCTATTCTGGATGTCAAAGGGCTCAAGACCGTCTTTCGCACGCGAGGCGGCGAGATACATGCGGTCAATTCAGTCGACTTCCACCTCAGGCCGGGCGAGCTGCTCGGCGTGGTCGGGGAGAGCGGGTCCGGAAAATCCGTCACAATGATGTCGCTGTTGCGGCTGCTGCCTTCACCGCCCGCCGAAACGCGCAGCGGATCGGTGATGTTTGACGGGCAGGATCTGCTCAAGATCTCGAACGAGGAGCTGCGCAATGTGCGCGGCTCAAAGATCGGGTTCATCTTTCAGGATCCGATGACCTCGCTCAATCCGGTCTACACCATCGGTTTTCAATTGGCCGAACCGCTGCGGGCGCATATGGGCATGTCGAAGACACAGGCCCGGGCACGTTCGATCGAACTTCTTGAGCTTGTCGGAATTCCCGATGCGACCCGCAGACTCAAGGACTATCCGCACCAGTTCTCCGGCGGGATGCGGCAGCGGGTGATGATCGCCATCGCGCTCGCGTGCGATCCGAAGGTGCTCATCGCCGACGAGCCGACCACCGCGCTCGATGTGACGATCCAGGCCCAGATCATCGAGTTGATCAAGGAGCTCCGGCAAAAACTCGGCATGGCGATCATCTGGATCACGCATGATTTGGGCGTGATCGCCGGCATCGCGGACCGCGTGATGGTCATGTATGCGGGCCAGGTGGTGGAGAAGGGACCGGTCGGCGAGATCTTCGAGGATCCCCAGCACCCCTACACCCAGGCACTGCTGAAAACGGTCCCGGCGGTTCGGGGCGCGCGCGCCGAGAAGCTGCAGGTGATTGAAGGTCAGCCGCCGATCGTGACCGATGCACCGGCCGCCTGCCAGTTCAGAAACCGCTGCCGCTTCGCCTTTGATCGCTGCGCGCACGAAAATCCGGCGCTCAGGGAGATCGGACCGCCGGGACATCAGGCCGCCTGTTTCCTTCTCGATGAGACCGTCGAACACCAGCCGGAGAGCGTGAATGGCTGACCCCAAGTCTGACGGACCGCTCGTGAAGGTGCGGGATCTGAAGATGTATTTTCCGATCCACGCGGGGCTGTTCAAGACCCATGTCGGCGACATCAAGGCCGTCGACGGGATCAGCTTCGACATCGCACCGGGTGAAACGCTGGGCCTGGTCGGAGAGTCGGGGTGCGGAAAGTCCACGGTCGGGCGGTCCATCCTTCGGCTTTACGACATCACCGGCGGAACCGTCGAAATCAACGGCAGCGAAATCGCCCATGTCGACAGGGACAGCCTGCGCTCAAAGCGGCCGATGATGCAGATGATCTTTCAGGATCCGCAGGCGAGCCTCAATCCGCGCATGACGGTGGCGAGCATCATCGCCGAGCCGCTCGACGAGCATCTGAAGCTCAGTCCGGACGAGCGTCTGGCCCGGGTCTACGAACTGATGGACTGGGTCGGGCTGAACCGGGCTTTCGCCAAACGCTATCCGCATGAATTTTCCGGCGGTCAGCGCCAACGGATCGGGATAGCGAGGGCGCTGGCGCTCAATCCCAAATTCATCGTCTGCGACGAGCCGATCGCGGCACTTGATGTGTCGATCCAGGCCCAGGTGGTCAATCTTCTTGAGGAGTTGCAGGACAGGCTCGATCTGACCTACCTGTTCATCAGCCATGACCTGTCGATGGTGCGCCACATCGCCGACCGCGTGGCGGTGATGTATCTGGGGCGGATCGTCGAGATCGCCTCGCGCGACACGCTCTTCGCCGAGCCGCTGCACCCCTACACACAGGCCCTGCTTTCCGCCGTTCCCGAACCGGACCCGACTTATGAGCGCAACCGCAAGCCGATCGTGCTCAAGGGCGATGTTCCCTCGCCGGCCAATCCGCCCAAGGGGTGCAATTTCTGCACGCGATGCCCGAAGGTCATGGATGTCTGCCGGCAGATAGAGCCGGAAATCGTCCACTTCGAGAACGGAAGACAGGTGGCCTGCCACCTCTATTCGGACAACATGACAATGACCGCGGAGCCAACCGCCGGCGAAACAACCAAGAAAATCAACAAGGAGACAGTCTCATGAAACTCAAGACAATCCTGATGGGAGCAGTGGCCGCGCTGGCGTTTGCGCCTGTCGCCAATGCCGAGCGCGGCTCGGACGGCGAGGTCAAGATCATCTACTGGCAGGCGCCTTCGATCCTCAACCCGTATCTTTCGGGCGGCACCAAGGACATCGAATCCGCATCGCTGATCGTCGAGCCGCTGGCCCGCTTCGACAACACCGGCGCGCTGGTTCCGTGGCTGGTTGACGAAATTCCGACCGTTGAGAACGGCGGTGTGTCTGAGGACCTGACATCGATCACCTGGAAGCTCAAGGAAGGGCTCCTGTGGTCCGACGGCACACCCGTGACCTCCGCCGACGTCAAGTTCACCGCCGAATATTGCATGGCGCCGGATGGCGGTTGTGCGCAGAGCGCCAAGTTCGACGGCGTTGCAAGCATCGACATCCCGGACGAGCAAACCATCGTCGTCAACTTCAGCGGCCCCAAGCCGGTTCCCTATGCGGCTTTTGTCGGCGCGCAGTCGCCGATCATCCAGAAGGCGCAGTTCGAGAACTGCCTCGGCGCCAAGGCGCAGGAATGCACGGACGCCAACTTCGGTCCGATCGGCACGGGCCCCTTCGTGGTCACCGACTTCAAGCCGAACGACGTGATCACCATGAAGGCGAACGAAAACTATCGGGATCCCGCCAAGCCCGCTTTCGCGACGCTGACCTTCAAGGGCGGCGGCGACGCCGCTGCTGCAGGCCGCGCAGTGATGGAAACCGGCGAATTCGACTACGCCTGGAACCTGCAGCTTGCACCGGAAGTCATCGCGCAGATGGCCGAAGGCGGCAAGGGCACTCCGATCTCCGGCTTCGGCACACTGGTTGAGCGTATCGAGATGAACATGACCGATCCGTCTCCGGATCTGCCGGAAGGGGAGCGCGCAACCGCAATGCATCCGCATCCGATCCTTTCGGACGAACGCGTTCGCCGTGCTCTCTCGATGGCGATCGACCGCAACCTGCTGGTTGAAATCGGTTACGGCCAGGCAGGCCGTCCGACCTGCAACCTGGTCCCTGCCCCGGACATGTTTGCGTCCGACAACACCGACTGCCTGACGCAGGACGTCGAGGGCGCCAAGGCATTGCTCGAGGAAGCCGGCTGGACCGTCGGAGCCGACGGCGTGCGCGAAAAGGACGGCATGAAGCTGTCGCTTCTGTACCAGACATCGACCAACGCCGTGCGTCAGGACTTCCAGGCGCTGATCAAGCAGTGGTGGGCTGACATTGGCGTCCAGACCGAACTCAAGAACATTGACGGTTCGGTGTTCTTCGGCGGCGACCCGGCGTCCCCGGACACGTTCCAGAAGTTCTATGCGGACGTCGAGATGTACGCCAACAACTTCGACGGCACCGATCCGGAGCAGTATCTCGGCCAGTACACCTGCGAGAAGGCCCCGCGGCCCGAAACGCAGTGGCAGGGCGAAAACATCAACCGTTACTGCAACGAAGAATACGACGCCCTCGTAGCAGAGCTTGGCAAGACCGGCGAAATCTCCAAGCGCGCGGAAATCGCCAAGAAGCTCAACGACATGATCACCAAGGAATCGATGACAATCGTACCGCTGGTGGATCGTGGCCGCGTTTCGGCACACTCCAACAGCCTTGGCGGTGTTGTGCTCAACACGTGGGATTCCGAAATCTGGAATGCCGCGGACTGGTACCGCATCCAGTAAGCCTGCATCCGGCCGGTACCTCGCGGGAGGGACCGGCCTTCCTTTCCCATATCCTAAGACATTGCTGCTGAACCGAGGCGTCGCTCATGCTGACATTTACAATCCGACGATTGTTGCTCGCAATTCCGACGCTTGTGCTCATCAGCCTGATTATCTTCCTGCTGCTCGACCTGGCCCCGGGCGACCCGCTCGCAAACCAGCCTTTGAGCATCCCTCCCGAAGTGCGCCAGAAGATGCGCGATGCCCTGGGCCTCGATTCTCCCGCCTATGTCCGCTACCTGCTTTGGGCCAAGCAGTTCTTCTGGGTGGAGCCGCTGGTGTTTGTCGACTGGGCACTCGGCACCGGGTTCTCCGAAGGCATGCAGCGGATCGTATCGTGGCAGTTCCGGTCCCCGGTCTTCGACATCATCATCCAGCGTCTGCCCCAGACCCTCTGGGTGGTTGGCCTGGCCTATCTGGTCGGCGTCATGATCGCCCTGCCGATCGGCATCATTTCCGCCTACAAGCAATATTCCTGGTTCGACCAGGTGGGCACGTTCATCTCGATGATCGGATTTTCGGTGCCGCCCTTCTTCTCCGGCGTTCTCATGATCGTGCTGTTCGCGATCATGCTGCCGTGGTTTCCCTCGATTTACGACACCACTCTGGTGGTCAATGATTTCGAGAGTTTCGGCCAGCAGATCCGACAGATGACGCTGCCCGTGCTGGTGCTTGCGCTGCAGACAACGGCGCAGCTGTCGCGCTTCATGCGCGCATCCATGCTCGACAATCTCAATCATGACTACGTTCGCACCGCGCGCGCCAAGGGCATGACGGAAAAGGTGGTGCTGTTGGTTCACGTGCTGCGCAACTCGATGATCCCGGTGGTCACCGTGATTGCTCTCGGCATCCCGTCGATCTTCGGCGGCGCGATCATCACCGAGCAGATCTTCAAGGTGAACGGCCTCGGCCAGTTGCTGATCACCGCCATCTACGCCAACGACCTGCCGATGGTGCAGACGCTGGCTTTCATTTTCGCCGTGCTCATCGTCTTGTGCAATCTGATCGCAGACGTTCTCTACGGCATGCTCGATCCGAGGATCCGCTATGACTGATCAGCCCATGGCCAAACCGATCCCGCGCGACACGTCCGGCCGATCCCAGTGGTGGGATGTCTGGGACCAGTTCAAGACACACAAGGGTGCGCTGTTCGGCGCCGGCGTCTTCCTGTTCATCCTCCTGGCCGTGACGATCGGCCCCTTGGTCTGGACCATCGAACCGACCTTCATCGACATCCGGGCGCGCAATTCGGGGCCGTCGCTTGCCCATCCCTTCGGCACCGACCAGCTGGGCCGGGATATCCTGGCGCGGATGATGGCCGGCGGGCAGGTGTCCATTGCGGTCGGGCTGACGGCAATGGCGATCAGCGTGCTCCTGGGCGCCCTTATCGGCGTTGTCGCCGGCTTCTTCCGAAGGCTCGACGGCATGTTGATGGGGCTGACCGACCTGTTTCTGGCACTGCCGCTGCTTCCCCTGCTCCTGGTGATGGTGATGCTGTTCCGCGAGACCCTGTCCCGCAGTTTCGGACCGGAGATGGGAACCTTCATCCTGATCGTTTCAGCCATTGGCATAACGAGTTGGATGCAGACCGCGCGCATCGTGCGCGGCGAGGTTCTGGCGCTCAAGGAGCGGGAGTTCGTGCTTGCCGCCCGATCGATCGGAACGCCTTCACGACGCATGATCCTGCGCCACATCCTGCCCAACGTGCTTTCGCCGATCATGGTTTCGGCCACTCTGGGCATTGCAACCGCGATCATCACCGAATCGGCGCTGTCCTTCCTGGGGCTCGGGTTTCCGCCGGACTTCCCGACATGGGGCCGGCTCTTGTTCGACGCCATCGACTATCTGCAGCAGTATCCCGAGCGCGTGTTCTGGCCGGGACTTGCGATCTCGCTGACGGTGCTGAGCGTCAACTATATCGGCGACGGGCTGCGCGATGCGCTCGACCCGCGCATTCGCGGACGCTGATCTTCAGCGCTGGCGGCTCAAGTCCTACGGCCCGACGGGGATCACGTCGACCGACTGGTTGCTCGTGTGTCCGCCCGCCGTTCGAATTGCGCCGCGGATCGGCGCAACGTCCGCATAATCCCGTCCGTAGCCCACCACGATATGGTCGGTGCCGGCAAACGTCGCGTTGGTCGGATCATATTCGACCCAGCCTGCTTCCGGGCCGCACCAGGCACAGACCCAGGCGTGCATGGCGTCGGCCCCCTCGAGCCGCGGCTGGCCGGGGGGCGGCAAGGTTCTGAGATAACCGCTGACATATCCACAGGGGATGCCCAGGCCCCGCAACCCGATGATCATGATGTGGGTGAAATCCTGGCACACTCCATGGCGCGCCGCGAAGGCCTCTGCCGCGGGAGTATCCACGGTGGTCGCGTCCGCATCGAACCGCATTTCACCGTTTATCGCCTCCCCCACATCCGAGACGATTTCGCTCACCGCACGGTGTCCGCTCCAGTGGCCCGACGCCCAGTTGCGGATGCCCGGATCCTCCGGAGTGTAGCGCGAAGCGGGCAGGAAATGCATGGGCGAACGTGGCCCGAGATCACGCAAGGCTCCGATCGCCTCGCGCAGTTGCGGCAGCGTCGACGCAGGCGCGACCGGCGATGCTCCGGCTGTAACCTCGACGCGCGCTTCAAGCGAGATCACGATGTTGCGGCTGGCTTCGGAAAAGGCCATCTCGGTCACCGTGTTGCCGAAGAAATCGGACCGGTCGACACAGGTCGAAGGAAGCGGCGACACGCTGACTGCGCCGTTGATCAGTTGCTGACGCCCGGGAATGCCGAGCGGCATGGCGCGCAGGACCTGCCGGGCCCCTGCTGCCGGCGCCTCGAATGCGTAATCAAGCGCAAGTTTGATGTCGTAGAGCATGGGCTATCCCAGATACTGGGCGTGTATGTCGTTGGTCAGAAGCCCGATCTCTCGGCCCAGTTCCACCAGCGCGTCATGATCCAGATCCTCCGGTGCGGCATCGGCGAGACGCTCCTGGATCTTGATGACCGAGGCCGATAGCGTCGACACGTGTCCATCGATGACCGATCCGGGCAGCAGGCCCACCTGCTCCCTGATCTCGTCGACATGAAAGGCGACGGAACGCGGGTTGAGAGGATCGAGCGCGAGGAGGTCGATGACGGTGTTGCGGCTCGCGGTGACCGCATACCGGCGGCGGTGGGTCATGACACTGTCGCCGACCTCGACACACAGTTCGAAGCCGCCCTGCGATCCCGACCACTCGGCGAACGCGGCCAGCAGTTCGGCCATTGCCATCGCCCGCTCGATGGACCGGCCGATTGTCAGAAAGCGCCATCCCGACGAGCGGTACATGTTCTCGTGAACAAGGCCCGAGAACCCGGTGATCTTGCGCAGGAGAATTCCCATTGCGGCTGCCGCGTCCTCGCCGGGCACCACGGTCCTGCGCATCTTTCCGAGCGTCTTCTGAAGATCGTTGAGCGAAGCCCACGCATCGACCGAGAAACGGTCACGCACCTGGTTGGCCGCGTTCACGGCCATCGCGATCGTCTGCTCGACGGCATTGGGAATGCCCTCATCCGTCCCTACCCCTCGCGCCGCGAGGTACTCTTCGAGACTGGTTGTCAGCGGCGTTCCGCCCGGCGGGCTGTCCGGCAGGCGGCTCATATGCGCCCGGTAAAGGCGCATCAGCCCTTCTGCGCGCTCCACATAGCGGCCGAGCCAGAACAGGTTGTCGGCAGCCCGGCTTGGCAGAAGCCCGGAGGCGGCCCGCACGAAGGCTTCGCCGGGCCGGGTCAGCATCGTATCCTCCGGCACCGGTGCATCCGACACCACCCAGACATCCGCAACCGACCCGCCGCGCCGGATCGAAACCGCCGACGAATCCTGGTTGCTGGCGGCAAGACGCGCGAAGCCGCCGGGCATCAGCCGCCAGCCGTCGCGCGTGCGGGCAAGGAAAACGCGGATGCTCATGGGCCTCGGCGTCAGCGCACCGTTCTCCCATCCGGGTGTTGTGGACAGCGAGACGACTTCCTGCCCGACGAGGTCCCTGCCCTCACTGGCAAGCCAGGTCTCGAGATCGCCGCCGCGCTGCGACATGTCGCCCTTGAGCACGGATCCGGGTTCCGGCTCCAGCGGCAGATGGGTGGAGTTGGCAGGTCCGATGAACATCCTGTCGGCATTGGCCAGCACATGCGCCCGTTCGGCATCGCCGCCGCACCACCAGGTGGCGATGTTTGGAATGGACAGCGGCCGACCGGCAAGGATCTCCGAGAGTTTGGGCAAAAAGGCAAGCATGGCGCGGCTTTCGAGCACGCCCGCGCCCAGCGCATTGATCATGGTCACGGCGCCGGAACGCACCGCGCCGAGCAGACCCGGCGTTCCCAGCCGTGAGGCCGCATCGAGTTCGAGCGGATCCGCCCAGACAGAATCCAGCCGTCGCCACAGCACGCTGATAGGCTCGGTGCCGGAGACCGTTCGCACCATCAGGCGACCGTTCTCGACGATCAGGTCGTCGCCCTCCAGCAGCATCATGCCAAGGTAGCGGGCAATATAGGCGTGTTCGAAATAGGTATCGTTGAGCGGGCCGGGCGTGAGGATCCCCACCCGGCTTCCGGCTTCCTTCCGGGAGGCGTTGAGTTCGTCACGGAAGGCGCGGAAGAAGCCCGCCAGCCGCTCGACATTGGCCTGATTGTAATAGGCCGCGAAGGTGCGCATGGATGCAACGCGGTTTTCGAGCGCATAACCGGCTCCCGACGGCGCCTGGGTCCTGTCGCCGAGAATCCACCAGCCCCCGTCCGGTCCCCTGCCGATCTCGAAAGCGAGAAAATGCAGGAAGTATCCCGACGCCGGTTTCACCCCGACAAGCGGGCGCAGCCATTCGGGATTGGCTGCCACGAGGCTGGCCGGCAAGTGCCCCTCGCCAACCAGGCGGTTCTCGCCATAAAGATCGGCGACGACGGCCTCCAGAAGATCGGCCCGCTCGGCCAGCCCTTGCGCCAGTCCCCGCCATTCGCTCTCGGGCTGAATCACCGGAACCGGGCTCAGCGGCCAGTCGCGCGGCGAGGCTTCCTCGCCGTAGTTCCGCACGAAAACGCCGGCATCACGCAGATATTGCGCGCCGCGCGAAAAGCCGCGTTCGCGTTCCTCCGGCGCCAGGCCTTCGAGATAGCCTATCAGCCCCTTCCACGCCGGATTTATCCCACCGCCGGCCCCCAGCAGTTCGTCCGGAACGCCGGGCAAAAGCGAATAGGCTTTAAGGATCGAAGGACGATCCGGGGTGTCGGTCATCGCAAACCCAACCGTTCTCACAGACCGGGCTTGCGGCGGAGATCCAGCGTGAACGGGAACTCCGGATGGGGCGTTTCGGGCGTCGGCAGTTCAGCGCCCGGGGTGTGGCCGCGATGCTCGAAACGCGCAAGCCTGCGGGCTTCGGCCTCGTTGCCGTTGACCGGGAACGTATCGTAGTTGCGGCCGCCGGGATGCGCCACATGGTAGACACAGCCGCCCAGCGGACGATTTGACCAGGTGTCGAAGATGTCGAAGGTCAGCGGAGCATCGACCGGCAAGACCGGGTGAAGTGCCAATGCGGGCTGCCAGGCCTTGTAGCGCACGCCCCCGACCCCGACACCCGATTTGGCTGCAGGCGTCAAGGGCACGGGACGGCCGTTGCAGGCGACGATGTAGCGTTTCGGGTCGGTCGTCTCGAGCTTGACCTGAAGCCGCTCGACAGAACTGTCGGTGTAGCGAACGGTTCCTCCGATCGCACCGGTTTCCCCGAGCACATGCCAGGGTTCGAGCGCCTGCCGGAGCTCGAGCCGGACCCCTTCGAACTCGACTTCGCCGCAGAACGGGAAGCGGAACTCGGCCTGGGCCTCGTACCATTCGGGCCGCAGTTGAAACCCGTGATCCCCGAGATCGGCCAAAACCTCCATGAAATCCTGCCAAATGAAATGCGGCAGCATGAAGCGGTCATTGAGCGCAGTCCCCCAGCGGGTGAAGCGTCCGGTCGCAGGCTTTTCCCAGAAACGGGCGATGAGCGCCCTGATCAGGACCTGCTGGGCAAGGCTCATGCGCGGATCGGGCGGCATCTCGAAGCCGCGGAATTCGACGAGCCCGAGCCGTCCCGTGGGTCCATCCGGGGAATAGAGCTTGTCGATGCAGATCTCGGCGCGATGGGTGTTTCCGGTCACATCGGTGAGAAGGTTGCGCAACAGCCGGTCGACAAGCCAGGGCAAGGGCGGATTTCCCGCATCGGGGTGGGGAATCTGTTCAAGCGCCATTTCGAGTTCGTAGAGGCTGTCGTGGCGTGCCTCGTCAATGCGCGGCGCCTGGCTGGTCGGCCCGATGAACAGGCCGGAAAACAGATAGGACAGGCTGGGATGCCGCTGCCAGTGCAGGATCAGGCTGGCGAGCAGATCCGGACGTCTCAGGAACGGGCTGTCGAGCGGAGTGCCGCCGCCGACAACCACGTGGTTGCCGCCGCCGGTGCCGGTGTGCCGTCCGTCGATCATGAACTTGTCGGCGCCCAGCCGGGTTTGCCGGGCTTCCTCGTAGACGCCCTCCGTAATGGCGACACAATCGTTCCAGTCGGCCGCGGGATGGATGTTGACTTCGATGACGCCGGGATCGGGCGCAACACGGATCACGTTGAGGCGCGGGTCATGCGGCGGGCCGTAGCCTTCGATATGCACCTTCAGCCCGAGTTCGTCAGCGGCGGTCTCGGCAGCCGAGACCAGTTCCAGATAATCCTCGACCTTCTCGACCGGGGGCATGAAAACGCACAGCCTGCCGTCCCTGGGCTCGACCGAAATCGCAGTGCGAACCGCGCCGCCAAGCTCCCCGAGTTCCTGTTCGATGCGTTGCTGCGCGCCCTCGGACGCGGTGAAATGGGCAACCTGCTGGCCTGACGCATCGGCGGCGCGCGCATCCGCGCCCGGCCCGTCATTCGAAACGGCATTCGGATCGGGCAGATCGCCGCGCGGTTCGGTCGGATCGGCAGGATTGACAAAGGGATAGTCCGACGCGGGGACATGCGGCAGTGATCCGAGCGGCAGTCGGTAACCGACCGGGCTGTCGCCGGGAACGAGGAAGATGTGGCCGCGCCGGGTCTTCCACTTTTCAGACCGCCACCCATGAGGCGCGGCCTTCGACTGCCATCTTTGGACCGGCAATACATAGCCGGACGGCTTGGCCAGTCCGCGCGAGAACACGGTTGCGATCCGGTGCCTTTCCTCGGCATCCTCAAGCTTCGAATTCAGCGGCGTGACATTGTCCGGCAGATTGCCTTCCTTGATGATCCATTCGGCCGGATCCTCATAGGCTGGCGCCACGTGATCGTCATCAATTCCGAGATTGCCGGCAATGGTCTCCAGGAGGTCCTGGGCGGTCTCCGGGGTTGCCTTTCCGGTTTCCTCTGTCTCCGTGGCAATCAGTTCGGGATTGCGCCAGATCGGCTTGCCGTCACGGCGCCAGTAAAGCGAAAAGGTCCAGCGCGGCAGGGTTTCGCCGGGATACCACTTGCCCTGACCGTAATGAAGAAAACCGCCCGGCGCGAAGCGTTCACGCAGCCTTCGGATCAGCTTGTCGGCGGCCTCGCGCTTCTGGGGACCGACGGCAGCGGTGTTCCATTCCGCGCTTTCGAAGTCGTCGATGGAGACGAAAGTCGGCTCGCCGCCCATGGTCAGGCGGACGTCGCCCGCCTCGAGCTTGGCATCGATGTCGGTGCCCAGCTTGTTGAGCGCCGCCCAGCTTTCCTCGCTGAACGGCTTGGTGATGCGCGGATGCTCCGCCATCCGCGTCACGCTCATGTCGAAGGCGAAATCGACCTCCGCGAAACTCGCCATGCCCGAGATGGGCGCTGCGTTGCGGTAGTGCGGCGTGGCCGCGAGCGGAATGTGGCTTTCACCGGTGAGCAGGCCGGAGGTGGGGTCGAGGCCGATCCAGCCTGCGCCAGGCAGGTACACTTCCGCCCAGGCGTGCAGATCGGTGAAATCATGATCGGTGCCGGCAGGGCCGTCGATGGCGACAAGGTCCGGCTTGAGCTGGATTAGATAGCCGGAGACAAACCGCGCCGCGAACCCCAAATGCCTGAGCGCCTGCACCAGGACCCAGCTCGAATCCCGACAGGAGCCCTTTCCGGTTTGAAATGTTTCCTCCGGTGTCTGCACACCGGGCTCCATGCGGATGACATATCCGATTTCATTGGCCAGCCGGGCGTTGAGCTCCACGACGAAATCCACTGTCCGGGCGGGGTCCCGCGGAATCGTCTGCAGAAATTCCGACAGCCGAGGGCCGGCCGGTTCCGGCGTGCGGTAGATGACCAGGTCCGGGGCGATGTCTTCCGGATACTCGAACGGCCATTCCTCGGCGAAGTCCTCCACGAAGAAGTCGAACGGGTTGTAGACCGTCATGTCTGCGACCAGATCGACCTCGATCTTGAGTTCGCGGACAGGGTCCGGAAACACATACCTGGCCAGCCAGTTTCCGTAGGGATCCTGCTGGTAGTTCACGAAATGATTGTCTGGAGTGACCTTGAGAGAATGCGACACCACCCGTGTACGGCTGTGCGGCGCGGGTCGCAGCCGAATGACCTGCGGGCCCAGGGTCACGGGGCGGTCATACTTGTAATGGGTCAGGTGGTGAATGCTTGCGAGAATGGACATATGGGGGACCTGTTTGGTGGCTGCGAAAAGCCGAGCCACAGCATGCATGGCCTGTCCCACCCTGTCCACCGCCGATCACGCCGCGCGTGCACCCAATGTCATTGCATAGGATGCAAACGCAATAAAAAGCGGGCGCGATCGGCAACAGCCGACGGCGCCCGCCCGATATCATAGCTCGATGTGAGAGCCCGCAACGACGGATGGTTCGCGAACGCAGCCTCAGGCTGCGAGTTCACCTTCCTCGTCGAGAAGCGAATCGAGGTCCAGATGCGAGATCATCTGCTTGTCCTTGGCGATGATCGCCGTGGTCATGCGCTGGATCTCGGTTGCGCCGACTTCCGGAACCGACTGGATTTCGTCCTCGCTGACCGTCACCATGTCCGACACATTGTCGACCAGCAGGCCGACCAGCTGTCCACGGATGCTTGCAACGATGATCGCGGAGCGTTCGGTCGGGTCAATGGCCGCAAGCCCGAGACGCAGGGCCATGTCGATCACCGGAATGACGGTGCCGCGCAGGTTGATGACGCCGAGCACGTGCTTGGGCGCATGCGCCAGCGGCGTTGCCGGAGCCCAGCCGCGAATTTCCCTGACCGACATGATGTTCACGCTGAACACCTGATCGCCAAGGAAAAACGAAATGATCTCAAGACCTGAGGTCTTCTTTCCGGATTGCGTCTCGTTCATCCTGTCCTCACTTCAAGTGATCCGGGCCCATTGGCTTTGTTGCAGTCGCCGTACGGCCCTGAAAAATACGGTTCTGTTTCGTCGTAGAAGACCATCCGAAGCTTGCATGTGACTTTCGCGCGGGTTTCAATCTGGCGAAGTCCTCACATGGCTTTCTCGGGACACTTCTTCCGTTGTGCTGATAGAAACACTCTTTCCTTAAGAATATGGAAATACATCAGCCCGCGGCCTCCGATTTCTAGGGGGTGATTTTCTCGGCCAGCCCCCGAAAGAGCACCGTTCAGGATCGGCCCAAACCTTGCGATCTGCTGGTCTATGGCGCAGATGAAGGTGCCCTCACCCCGCAAGAGGCCTGACCGCGGTCAGGCCTTCGGCTTGCGCTTGAGTCCGCCAGAGCCGGGACGGTTGTCCTGAGCAGATCCGGCAGAGCCACCCTTGCGATGCGGTTTCTTGGCTTTTGCAGCCGCTGCGCCGGGTTGTTCGGTACCCCCCTCCGGTCGATCGCCTTTCGGCTTGCCTGCCTTACCGCCAGGTTTCGCGGGCTTGCCGGCGCCCTCGGCATAGCCTCCGCCGCCCTCCGGCTTTGCAAACTTCCGGCCGCCCGGCTTCTTGGGACTGTGGCGATCTGCGCCCGCCTTGGCAGGGGCGGCCGATGGTTTGGCAGGCGCGACGTCATCATAGGGCCAGACGCCCGGAGTGGCGCCGGCCGGCAGGTCGTCACCCGCACCGGGCTTCTTGTCGGCATAGACGTCATCACGGGGCGGGCGGTCGTGTCGCTTCGACTTTCCGCCGGTGAATGGACGCTTCTTGGCGTAGTCCGGCTTGGCACGCTGGGGCCTTTCACCATCGGAGTCCCAGGAGCCACCGGACCGTGCAGTCCTCGCAGCGCCCTCATCCGGTTTTGGTGGCCGCGGGCCCCGCGCAGGCGCTTCCGGCGCACCGTCGAGCCGCGTGATGGTGACATTCTTCTCGATCTTGCGGGTCGGACCGACGGCGGCTTCGAACTTGGCCGCGGCGCTGCCCGATATTTCCACATGAGTTTCGAGATCATGGATCCTGATCGACCCGATGTCGGCCTTGGTGATGTGGCCGGCGCGGCAAAGCATCGGCAACAGCCAGCGCGGTTCGGCCGACTGCTTGCGGCCGAGCGACAGCGAAAACCAGACCGCGTTCTGCAACGGAACGTGCTCGCGCGGCTGACGCTCGGGATAGCTGCCGCCGGGCGCGGACACGGGGCCCGCATCGATCAGCTCTTCCGGCGCCGAGCGGCCGGCGCGATGCATCCGCATCAGCGCGACGGCAACCTTCTCTGCACCATGGCGATCCAGCAAGGCCTTGACCATTGCCGTTTCCTCGTCGCCGATCTCCGCTTCGAAATGAGCATCCGCCAGCAGCCGCTCATCATCCCGTGCGACGATTTCATCGGCTGAGGGCGGACGCGCCCAATCGGCGGAGATCCGGGCGTCGGACAGAAGCCGCTCGGTGCGGCGGCGGGCATTGTAGGGCACGATGAGGGCTGACACGCCCTTGCGGCCGGCGCGACCGGTCCGGCCCGAGCGGTGCAGAAGCGTCTCGGGTGTCTTCGGCAGATCGGCGTGGACAACCAGTTCCAGATCGGGAAGGTCGAGGCCGCGTGCCGCCACATCCGTCGCGACACACACCTTGGCCCGGCCGTCACGCAGCGCCTGCAGCGCGTGGCTGCGTTCATTCTGGCTCAATTCGCCCGACAGGGCGACCACCGCAAAGCCGCGATTGGAAAAGCGTGCGGTGAGGTGATTGACGGTGGCACGGGTGCTGCAGAAGACGATGGCGTTCTTGGCGTCATAATATCTGAGCACATTGATGACCGCGTTCTCGCGGTCGTTCGGCGCCACGGACAGGGCGCGGTATTCGATGTCCAGATGCTGCTTCTGCTCGCCCGCCGTCGTGACCCGAACCGCGTTGGTCTGATAACGCTTGGCGAGGCTTGCGATGGCCTTGGGGACGGTGGCCGAGAACATCAGGGTCCGGCGCTGGTCCGGAGCGGCATCGAGAATAAACTCCAGATCATCGCGGAAACCCAGATCGAGCATCTCATCGGCTTCATCGAGCACGACGGCGCGGATCGAGGTCAGGTCGAGCGAACCACGCTCGATATGGTCGCGGAGTCGGCCGGGGGTCCCGACAACAATATGGACGC
The DNA here is from genome assembly GCA_965233445.1 of Hoeflea sp. Lineage (GTDB taxonomy): Bacteria > Pseudomonadota > Alphaproteobacteria > Rhizobiales > Rhizobiaceae > Hoeflea. The sequence continues at coordinate 1,538,807 of OZ247491.1, read as the reverse complement.
CGCGCTCGAGCGTGCGCCGTTCGGTCATCATGTTCATGCCGCCGACACAGGTGGCAATGCGCGCCTCTGCTTCACCGTAAAGCCAGGACAGTTCGCGCTCGACCTGCAATGCCAGTTCGCGGGTTGGGGCGATGACGATGGCGAGCGGCGTCCCTGCGCGCCCGAGCACCGCTTCGTCTCCCATCAGTGTCGGGGCGAGCGAAATGCCGAAAGCGACTGTCTTGCCGGACCCGGTCTGGGCCGACACCAGCAAATCGGCATCACGCAATTCCGGCGCGAGCACCGCTTCCTGCACCGGGGTAAGCGCATCATAGCCGCGTTTGGTCAGCGCATGATCAATGGCTGAGTGGATATCTGTCCTTGACGTCATCGTTTTCTTTCGTTCGGGGAATTCCAGTGCCTGGATCCAAAAGCCGGGCCGGTGGCAGGGATGGATTACAATCAACCAAGGCGGCCACACATTGCAGCCCGTATAAGGCATCAGAGCCCGGCTTCAAAGCGCCAAATTCGCCGTCGGCGGTATCTTGAAAGGACCCGGCCAAGGACAGTCCGGGAAGGCAGCCTGGCGTTTGCCGGGAACCAGAAGCCGATTTGGGCGTTATCAAGGCATGAAAAAGATCGCAATCATATCCGCTTCCATGCTCGCCCTCGGCGCCGTTTCGCTGGGCGCTGCTGACTTCAACAAGCCGACGCCGGAGAGCCAAACTGTCGTGTCCTCCGCGAGTGACTTTCGCACGTCAAGGCTGAGCATTGAACCTGTCGCAGACCCGCAGCCGGTTCAGTCCAGGGCGAGCGTCCGCCGCGTGCTGTCCGGCGCGATCAAGGTGGAAACCTGTCAGGATGCCTATTGGCCGAACATTCCCGCAGAATGCCTCGAGCGGGTGGAGGCCACCGAGCCGACAGGCGCCTGATACCTGACGCGCTCGGGCGTTCGACCACCGAAGCTTTTTGAATGACGGTCCGGATTTCATAATTTTTTGACCATTCCAAACCGCCGCGCATCACGTTTGATGCGCGGCGGTTTGCTTTTCAGGAACGGTCACAGCCTTTGCATGTTGGACCGCGTGATCGGGCCGGAGGCCTCGGGTACCCGGGACGTCCGCCTCCGATTGCAATCTTGACCCTCCCCGGACGATCCCGCAAAACGCTGCAAAGGCCGCTCTCCTGTCAGGCCTGCGCAGCGGGGATTCCATGAACTGGGATGACATAAGGGTCTTCCTCGCGGTCGCGAGAGCAGGACAGATACTTGCGGCGGCGCGGCGGCTGGGCATCAATCATGCGACAGCGGCCAGACGGATCACCTCTCTTGAAACGGCGCTCGACACACAATTGCTCGTCCGCCGCACCAATGGCTGCGGCCTCACCGGCGAAGGCGAGGCGTTTCTCGTCCATGCCGAACGGATGGAAGCCGAATGGCTTTCCGCCCAGGCCAGTCTGGGACGCACCGACAGCACCATATCCGGGACGGTGAGGATCGGCGCGCCGGACGGATTCGGTGTCTCGTTCCTGGCGCCACGGCTCGGAACGCTCACGGCACAACATCCTGACCTGCGCTTGCAGCTCGTACCGGTGCCACGGAGTTTTTCACTGCCGCAACGCGAGGCGGACATCGCGATCACGGTAGAGCGGCCGGTGGAGGGCCGGCTGGTGGCGCGGAAGCTCGTGGATTACACGCTCTCGCTTTATGCATCACGAAGCTATCTGGACGCGCATGGAGCGCCGCAGAGCGCAGAGGACCTCAAGCAGCACCGGCTGATCAGCTATGTCGAGGACCTGATCTTTTCGCCCTCGCTTCATTTCACCCGGGAGATCCTGCGCAACTGGACGGCGCGGTTCGAGATCTCCAGCGCCACCGGTCAGACCGAGGCGGTGCGCTCAGGCGCCGGGGTGGCCGTGTTGCATGACTACATTGCGGGGCTCGACCCGAACCTCGTTCGCGTGCTCCCCGAGCACCGGATCGAACGGTCCTATTACATGGTTTACCACGAATCGGCGCGCGATCTGGCCAGAGTGCGCATCGTGGCCGATCACATCCATTCCACGGCCCAGTCCCACAAGGCGATGTTCGCTCCCGCCGAATAGACTGTCCGTTGCTCGTGCCGGATCAAACCTGCCGGATCAAAAGCGCATTGCACGCCTGCGCGGAAAAACAAAACGCCTGCCGGGTCAGACCCGACAGGCGCTTGTACTCTGTCGAAACCTCTCACCGGTGCTTGGGAGGAGGATCCCGGTGATACCGTTTCGACGACTGCCATGCCGGACGTTGGGAGGAGGAGGAGGTGTCCGGCGTGGCGTTGATCTGCATATGGGCGCAGAAATGCTGCAACGCAATAGGCGCTGCGAATCTTTTTTGATCTTCCGGTAAATAAATTTCGAGATGTGTAAGAAAGCGTGTTCAAGGACCGCCATCAAGGGCGTGATCGGGAACCGGAACGCCGGTCCGGTTCCCGTCGCTTCGTCAGGCCATCTGCAGCGCACCCGGGCCGGGCACGGCGTTCGGCGGGCACTTGCCTGCGATGATCATGCCAAGCATGTCATCCTCGGTCACTTCGTCAACCTTGACCGTGCCGACCAGCTGACCGTTTTTCATCACATTGGCCCGGTCGCACAACATCTTCACCTGGTGGATGTCGTGGTCAATCAGCAGGATGCCGATGCCTTCGGATTTCAACTGCTCGATCAGCTCGGCCACCATCTGGGTTTCCTGAACCCCGAGTGCGGCGGTCGGCTCGTCCATGATGAGGATCTTGGCATTGAAATAGACCGCGCGCGCGATCGCCACCGATTGGCGCTGACCGCCCGACAGACCCGCCACCGGCGTGTGAAAGCGCCGGAAATTCGGATTCAGGCGCGCCAGGATCTTGCGCGTCTCGGCTTCCATCATGGCGTCGTCGAGAAAGCCTGCCTGGCCCATGAGTTCACGACCGAGGAACAGGTTGGAAGCAGCGTCGAGATTGTCGGCGAGCGCGAGATACTGGTAGATCGTTTCGATCTGGTAGTCGCGCGCATCACGCGGATTGTTGATCGCTGCCTTTTCGCCATTGATGTAGATCTCGCCGCTGTCGCGCTGCAATGCGCCCGACAGCATCTTCATCAGCACCGACTTTCCCGCGCCGTTGTGGCCGAGAACGCCGACGACCTCGCCGGGATAGAGATCGATGGAGACATGGTCGACAGCCTTGATGCCGCCGAACGACTTCACCATGTCGCGCATTTCAACGAGAGGTGTAGTCATGTTTTGTCTCCCGTCCGGCGGCGGTAAAGGATATCGATAAAGACGGCGAGAACAAGAACGGAGCCGACAACCATGTTCTGGTACGGAGCGTCCACGCCGACCATGGCCATGCCCGACTGAAGGCTCTGCATGATCAGCGCCCCGAGAACCGCGCCGTAGATCGTGCCGATCCCGCCGGCAAGTGCGGTTCCGCCGATCACGGCAGCCGCAATCACGCGCAACTCGTCGAGGGTTCCGATATCGTTGGAATGGAACGTCTGGCGCGACGAGGCGACGACCGCCGATATTGCGCAGAGGATGCCCATGATCGCAAACACCTTCACCGTCAGCAGGCGGGTGTTGATCCCGGCCAGCTCCGCTGCTTCCGGGTTGCCGCCGGTTGCGAAGATGTAGCGTCCGAGCCTGGTCCGCCGGGCGATAATGGTCATGACAATGACGATGAGAATGAGCACCAGCACCGAGATCGGGATGCCGTAACCGGCGACGGTGCCCTCGGGCAGCAGTTCCCCGCGCGCTTCATAGATGCGCTCAAGACGCGCGGTCGGGATCTCGTAGGCATTCAGCACGGCCACGAAACCGAGGATCGTGGCGGCGATCACGCCCCCCAGGAAGACCTCGGCCCATACCGGCTTTACCGGGAATTCATGCGCCACACGGGTCTTGCGCGTCTGGTAGAGGGCATAGATCGAACCAAGGATGGCCACCACCGCGAAGACCCAGCTCCAGGTTTCGCCCAAGGTTCCGTTGATGCCTCCGAAAAGCTGAAAATTCTCGTCGAGCGGCCCGATCGTCTGACCCTTGGTCAGGTGCCATGCAACGTTGCGCCAGACCAGAAACCCGCCCAGGGTAACGATAAAGGCGGGTATGGCCATGTAGCCGATCAGCCAGCCCTGAAAGCCGCCGATGATCATGCCGGCCATGATCCCGACGAAGACGGCAACCGGCATGGTGATCGGATTGTTGAGCCCGAAACCGAGCAGATCCGGGATGAACCAGGTCTGCGTCATCGCCATCATGGCCGAGCAGGTCGCAAGCAGCGATCCGACCGAAAGGTCGATGTTCCGGGTGACGATGACGAAGACCATGCCCGTCGCCATGATCGCCACGGATGCCGTCTGGATCGTCAGGTTGAACAGGTTGCGCGGCGTCATGAAACGCCCGTCGGTGAGGAAATTGAACACGAGGCAGATCAACACGAACGCGCCGATCATGCCGAGCAGACGCGTGTCGATTTCCAGTGCGGCAAAGAAGCTGCGCGGCTTGGGCGGCGCGCTGATGGCGGGTGGCGTATCGGTCATGACCGTCTTCCGGATAGAATACAAAGATGAGTCCCCACCCCGAAGGGTGGAGACACTGTTCGCATTGGTCGTAACAAAGAGGGTGTCTTAGTTACAGGGAGCCGGACCGTCGGTGACGCCCTGGCAGAGGTCTTCCTGGCTGATCCAACCGGCATCGACGACGGTCGTCAGGTTGTCCTTGGTGATCGGAACAGGGGCCAGGAACATGGCGGTCATGGTGGTGCCGGACGGAGAGGTCCACTCCACGGTGCCGTCGACGTCGCTCATTGCCGTACCGTCGGCCAGCTTGGCAGCGATCTCGCCGGCTGCGGTGCCGAGCGCGCGAGCGTCCTTCCAGACGCTGACGGTCTGTGTGCCCTTTGCGACGCGGTTCAGCGCAGCGTGGTCACCGTCCTGTCCGGAAACCGGGATGCCTTCCATGCCCTGGGCAGCGAGCGCTGCAACGGCACCGCCGGCGGTGCCGTCATTGGAAGCAACGACCGCATCGACCTTGTTGTCTTCGGCGGTCAGGATCTGCTCCATGTTGCGCTGGGCGTTGGCCGGAAGCCAGCCGTCCGTGTAGGCCTCACCCACGATGGTGATGTCACCGGCGTCGATGGCGGACTGCAGGACTTCCTGCTGACCGCCACGAAGGAAGTCGGCATTCGGGTCGGTCGGCGAGCCCTTGATCATGACGTAGTTGCCCTTCGGAGCAGCGGCAAGAACAGCGCGCGCCTGCATGCGTCCGACTTCAACGTTGTCGAACGTCAGGTAGAAGGCACGCTCGTCTTCGATCAGGCGGTCATAGGCGATGACCGGGATGTTTTCATCGGCGGCCGCCTGAACCGCGGGGATGATGGCCTGGGTGTCCTGAGCCAGAACGATCAGCGCATCGACGCCCTGCGCCATCAGGCTTTCCACGTCGGAAAGCTGCTTGGCTGCAGACGACTGTGCGTCGGTCGAGACATAGGTGTCGCCGGCGGCCTCGATGGCGGCCTTCATTGCTGCCTCGTCGGTTTTCCAGCGCTCTTCCTGAAAGTTCGACCAGGATACGCCGATCACCTTGTCGGCCGCAAAGGCAGCCGTCGACATGGTCAGTGCGATGGCCGATCCGGCCAGAAGTTGGATGATGGATTTCATGTAGTCCTCCCAAGGAAATTGTCTGCCGGTCGGACTCCTCCGATCCGGCCAATGTTCAACTGCGAGCCCGCAAAAAGAGCAGCAAGCTTTTTCTCGACAGTCGAGAAAATTAATGTCAGGCTTCCCGCACGCTGTCAACACGCCCCCGGTGACCGCGACGCTTCCGGCCAGGAACCGGCCGGCGCAGGAGGCCGGGAAAACCGATTTCGGCGCGAGACAGACAGGACTGCGGGACATAGAATGCGACCCGAACCAGGGGTGCACGAAGCCCGCACGAGGGATGGAAACGCGCACGCGACAACTCCGAGAAAAACAGGAGGGCGCGTGCGAATGCGAAGAGAGGAACCGGCCGGTTGAGCCCGGGCGCACCGGGCATGCACCGGCAGTCATCTGCACATGAAGCGGCCGCGTTTATCATGCTGACAAAATCGAGCACCGAGCTCATACGCCGGCAGAATCGCGCGCTCGTGCTCGGTGCGCTGCGCCGGAAAAACGGTCAGTCCCACACCGAGCTCGCCGTGGAGACGGGACTTGCCTCGGCGACCGTGACGGCAATCACGCATGAGCTTGTCGATGAAAGGGTCATCGAGCGGACGGAAGCGCCACCGGCGGGCGGGCGGGGACGGCCGCGCATCCTGTTCAAGCAGCGGCGGTCGGCTGCCTACGCGGCTTTTGTGCGCATCTCCTCCGACATGCTGCAATACTCCATGGTCGACTACTCTGGAACGCTGATCCACCGCATCGAGGAAAGGCGGGACAATGCCGGCCAGAAGATCGAGGATTTCGCCGCGGGGATACGCTCGGCGCTCTTCCGGCTTGCGAGCAAATCCAGAGTGTCGCGCGAGGACCTGAAGGCCATCTCGATTTCTTCGAAAGGCGTGGTGGCAGACGACAACACGACGCTTCTGTGGTCATCCGTCCTGGGCAGTCAACAGATCGACATGCGCAAGACACTGGAGCCTGACTGGGACGCACAGGTGATGCTCAACCACGAAAGCCTGCTCGTCGCCAGCGCCCTGCATTCATCGCTGAGCCAGTCCGAAGGCCGGCCCATTCCGCGGCTTGCGGCCTTGTCTCTGGGGCACTCGATCGGTCTAGGCGTGGTCCATGCCGACGGATACGAATCTCCGCGTGCCCGCGCACCGGGCTTCGGTCACATGATACACAGCCACGGCGGCGCCCTGTGCCGCTGCGGCTCCTCCGGGTGCATCGAGGCCTATGCCGGTTCCTACGCCATTCTGAGGGCGGCCTTCAAAGTTCCGTTGAACACGATTCCGGCCAATTTCGTCCCGTTCATGGAGATCGCGAAGATCGCCAGCGCGGCGCGAAAGGGCGACCGGCTGTCGAGTGCCGCATTCCGGGACGCAGGGACTGCGATCGGAAACGGCCTGGCCCGGCTCATCAGCCTGCACGGCAAGATGCCGGTCGTTTTCACCGGACCGGGTGTGCCGTTCTTCGACCTTATGCGGCCCGGCATCGACGAGGGCCTGTCGGCATCGCTCGGCGTCCGCATCGAAGGACCGCCGGACATCTCCTTGTCACTGGACGAGGAGCGGCTGGTGTTCGAGGGACATCTCAACCACACAATGGCGGTGATCGACCGCGAGGCGATTGCACCCAGGGCGACCGGGACCCGGATTGACAGACCCGGAACCAACGGGCCCTAAAGCAACAGGCGAGGAGGAGAAGACACATGACACGAGGGTTTTACAACGGGCGTCTGCTGCTGGCGTCGGGGGCGGTCACTCTCCTGATTGCGGCGTCCGGCGCAGCTATCGCCGAAGATCAACTGGCCGCCGCCTCGCCACTTGAAGTGCCGTGGGCGGAACGAACCACGGAACTTGGCTCGGTGGGGCCGATGCCGGAAGGCATTTTGCAGAAGGACGAGCTGCTTCATCTCATTGCCGTTGGCGAGGCGCTGTTTGCGGCGAGCTTCACAAGGCTCGACGGCGCCGGTCGACCGGAAGCGACGCAGGCCATCGACCCTACGCGGCGCAAGCACCCGCGCGAGCAGCCCTTCCTCAGGACCGCGGGGCCCGACGGCGGGTCCTGCGCGGCCTGCCACAACATGCCCCTGATGGGCGGTGCGGGCGATTTCGTGACCAATGTCTTCGTCTCGGAGGGGTTCGAAAGCGCGGACTTCGATTCGCTCGATCCGCAGTTCTCGAACGAGCGCGGTTCCAACCACCTCTTCGGGTCCGGACTGGTCGAGCTGCTCGCCCGGGAGATGAGCCACGACCTGCAGAAAATCCGGAACGAGGCGCTGGCAGCGGCACGGTCATCGGGTGAGCCGGACCGGCGTGCACTCGTCACCAAGGGCGTCGAGTTCGGCTTCATCACCGCCGATGCAGACGGCACCGTGCGGCTTGACGAGCTCGACGGGGTCGATACCGACCTGGTGATCCGTCCCTTCAGCCAGAAGGGCGTGATGACATCGCTGAGGCAGTTCACGGTCAATGCGCTCAATCACCATCACGGCATGCAGCCGGACGAGAGATTTGGCGCCCGATGGACAGGAACAGACGACTTCGACGGCGACGGCATGTCACGCGAGGTGAGCGCTGCCGACATCTCTGCCCTGGTGGCCTGGCAGGCCACGCTTCCCGCCCCGACACAGGTCGTTCCGGTGGTTGAAGGATGGGCCGAAGCGGCCGCCCGCGGCGAGGAGATGTTCGGAACGCTTGGCTGCGCGGATTGCCACCGCCCTCACCTTCCGCTCGAGAGCCTTGGCTTTGCCGACCCGGGTCCGTTTGATTCCGCGGGAACCCTGAATGCCCGGCAGGTGAAAGCACCGGGCATTTACGACCTCGAACTGCTGAACTGGGCCAGGGACCTGCCCCGGGATGAGAAGGGGCGGATCCTGGTGCCGCTCTATGGCGACCTGAAACGCCACACCATGACGGACAGACACATCGATGCGCTTGGCAACGAGCTGCTGTCGCAGCGCTTTGTTGACCGAAACATCTTCCAGACCTCCGAGCTTTGGGGTGTCGGCTCCACCGCGCCCTATGGCCACCGCAATGATTTCACCACACTTGACGAGATCATACTGGCCCATGGCGGCGACGGACGGACGGCCCGCGATGCCTACGCCGAAAGCCCGGACGCGGACAAGCTTTCACTCATCGCGTTTCTCAAGACCCTGGTGATAGAGCCATGAAGATTGTTCGATCCGTTTTTGCCTTCGCCCTTTCCAGCCTCTTCGTTTCCGGCAATGCCCTCGCGGAAGCGGCCCGCGGGAGCGATGTGCCCATTCTGAAGGAAGAGGCGCTGATTGCCGGTGTCGATCACAGCTACACCGGCCCCTGGGAATTCTTCGTCGGCGGAGGAGCCGCAAGCTTCGACTGCAACGGCGACCGGCGGCCGGACCTGCTGCTTGCGGGCGGGACATCACCGACACAGCTTCTTGTCAATCACAGCCCGACCGGCGGTCAACTGTCTTTCCGGCCGAAGGATATCGGCCTTGCGGAAGAGGACCTTCACAAGGTGCTCGGCGCCTACCCGCTCGACATCGACAACGACCGGCACATGGATGTCGTCTTGCTGCGTCTTGGCCGCAACATCGTTCTCAAGGGCGGCCCCGACTGCACCTTCGAGAAGGCCAACCGTGGCTTCGGGTTTGACGGCGGACGGGCCTGGTCGACGGCCATGTCGGCGACGTGGGAAGGTGGAAACCGGTTTCCGACCATAGCGATCGGCAATTATGTCGACCGGTCCGCTCCCGGTACCCCGTTCGGGACCTGCGAGCCCAACACTCTCCTGAGGCCTCTCGACGCAGAGGCGCCGGACTACAGCCAGGCACGCGCGCTCGAACCGGGACACTGCGCGTTGTCGATGCTGTTCACCGACTGGAACAGGTCCGGGACGGCGGATCTCCGGATCACCAACGACCGCCAGTATTATCGCGGCGGGCAGGAACAACTCTGGGATTTGCGCGAGGGCCGGGCACCCCGGCTTTACTCGTCGTCCCAGGGCTGGCAGCGGCTCACCATCTGGGGGATGGGCATTGCCGAAACCGACTTCGACGCCGACGGCTTGCCGGAATATGCGCTCACTTCGATGGGTGACACGAAGCTGCAGAAGCTCGATGAAGAGGCTGACGAAAGCCGTCCGGTGTATCGCGACATCGCATTCGAGAAAGGTGCCACGGCACACCGGCCTTACACCGGTGGCGACCACAAGCCCTCGACCGGCTGGCACAGCCAGTTCGCCGACATCAACAACGATACCCTGACGGATCTGTTCATCGCCAAGGGCAACGTGCAGGCCATGCCCGACTTCGCCGGGTACGATCCCGACAACCTGCTGCTGGGCGGCTTTGACGGAACCTTCCACGAGCACGGGGATGCGGCAGGAATTGCCCTTGATACACGCGGCCGCGGCGCGGTGGTGGAGGATTTCAACATGGACGGCATGCTCGACCTCCTGGTGATCAACCGCGAGCACCGGGCAAGCCTGTTCCGGAACCTGGGTGCGGCCACGGAGTGGGGGCACAGGCCGCTCGGAAACTGGGTCAAGATCGAACTCGACAACGGCAAGATCAATCCCCACGCCGTCGGCGCCCTGATCTCGGTGCGGACCGGGACGCGGACCCAGACGCGCAGGCTTCAGGTCGGCGGGGGACATGCCTCGGGTCAGGCGGGTTTTTCCCATGTGGGACTCGGGGTCTCCGAGCGGGCGACCATCCGGGTGCAGTGGCCGGATGGCGAATGGAGCCACCCCTACAGGGTATTCGCCAACCAGCATGTCCGCATCATCCGGGGGGAAGCGGATGCGCGCTACTGGTATCCGGTCGCCCGTTAAGGAAGCACACGACGGCGGCCCCCTGCCTGGGGTCGCCGCCCAACCGACTGGTTCAGTCGATAAAGCCCTGCCGGATCGCGAAAGCGACGGCTTGTGTCCGGTTGACCGCATTGAGCTTGCGCGCCGCATTGTTCAGGTAGTGGTTGACGGTGTGCTCCGAGAGACTGAGGATCCTTGCAATCTCGACCGAGGTCTTGCCGCTCGAGGTCCAGACCAGACACTCGCGCTCACGCTCTGTCAGCGGGGAATCAACCGTCACCGGTTGGGCCGAAACCGACCTCAACTTGTGATGGGCGAGTTGTGAGAGCAGGGCCAGATCGGCAATGTCGGCAAAGCCCATGGGCTCAAGTTTGCCCAGAAAACAGACCGTCCCGGCCCCGAAGTCGCGATGATAGACCGGCGTCACAAAACAGCTGTCGAGATTGAATTCCTCCCGGAACGCCTTCAGCGCCTGAATCTGCTCCGGCGAACAGCCCTTGAAATCGCCATCGAGCCGGCAGTGAAAGGGCACGCCAATCCCGTTTAGCGCATGCCGCAACGGGCTTTTGTCGAACAGACCGATTTCATCATAGCGTTGAATGAGGTTGGACTGCGCCGAACTGATGATGATCATGTCCGTCAGGGTCCGGGCACCGTCGTCACCCGGTCCGGCCACAAAGAAACTGTCGAACCTGTAAAGCTGGGTGATTTCCCTCAGGAGGCGGAACAGATCGAACTGGGTGGCACATTTGTCGAGCCTGAGACGAATGGAATCCAGGGATTCGTCATCTGAACGGCGGGGGTTCATTTCTCACCTGAACGGTTTTCACATGACCACCGCGTGATCTTCATGGCGCGGGTCATCGACTTTGCACTGGCTTGATTCCTCAAGGGCTGAAAACGCCCTTTAGCGGATAAAAACTTCATCCATAACCCCTAAAAAATATGTACCGGGCGGATTGGGCATATGAATGCCGGCACGCGGCTGAAATCGCGCCATGGTTGATGCCATATGATTCCCCTGCAAAGCTATACCGATCGCAGACCGGATGCAAAATCCGCTCGGGCGCAGAAAGGTGCAAACCGGGTTGCCTGAAAAATTTTCATGATATGGTCCGGGTGGCAGCCGGGGCCAGACGAGCCGCGAGCGCAAAACGCATTTGGGAGGGGAATTGATGCTTGGACTGATGCAGGACTGGCCGCTGCTGTGCCACAAGGTGATTGATCATGCCGCCACCTATCACGGGGCGCGCGAAGTGGTCTCGCGTTCGGTGGAAGGCCCGATCCACAGGACCTGCTACGCCGACATACGACTGCGGTCTCTCAGACTGTCTCAACGTCTTGCGCGTGACGGCATCCGCCTCGGCGACAGGGTTGCGACGATGGCCTGGAACACCTGGCGGCACCTGGAGAGCTGGTACGGCATCCTCGGCGTCGGCGCGGTCTACCACACCCTCAATCCGCGACTGTTTCACGAACAGATCGTCTGGATCATGAACGATGCCGAGGACCGGATCCTCTTTGTCGACCTGACCTTCGTCAAGCTGGTCGAGGTGATTGCCCCGAAGGTTCCGAGCCTCGAGCGTGTCGTCATCCTCACCGATGACGCGCATATGCCGGAAACATCGCTTCCCAACGCCGTTTCCTATGAGAGCTATATCGCCGAGGCCGACGGCGACTTTCGCTGGGTCGAATTCGACGAGCGAACGGCAGCCGGAATGTGCTACACGTCCGGAACCACCGGAGACCCGAAGGGCGTGGTCTACTCGCACCGTTCTAATGTGCTGCACGCCCTCGCCGCGCTGCAGCCGGACATGCTCAATCTCGCGTCCAAAGACCGCCTGATGCCCGTCGTTCCGCTGTTCCACGCCAATGGCTGGTCGACCGCCTTTTCCGGCCCGATGTCGGGCTGCGCCATGATCATGCCCGGCGCCGGCATGGATGGGGAATCGATCTACCAGATGCTGACCCAGGAGAAGGTGTCGATCACCGCCGCGGTTCCCACGGTCTGGCTGATGCTGCTGCAGCGGATGGAAAAGGAAGGCGGATCGCTCCCGGATCTCGACCGTGTCGTCATTGGCGGCTCGGCCTGCCCCAGGGCCATCACCCAGGCCTTCCAGGACAATTACGGCGTCGACGTGGTGCATGCCTGGGGCATGACCGAGATGAGCCCGCTTGGCACGCTGTGCTCGATAAAGCCTGAATATGCGGATCTTGAAGGCGAGAAGAAGCTCGACCTTCAGGCCAAGCAGGGGCATCCGCCCTTCACCGTCGAGATGAAGATCACCGACGACGAAAACAACGAACTGCCCTGGGACGGAGAGACATTCGGGCGACTGAAGGTGCGCGGCCCCGCCGTCTCGTCCTCCTACTACAAGGGTCGCGGAGCGGATCAGTTCGATGGCGAAGGCTGGTTCGATACCGGCGATGTCGCCCATATCGATCCCCACGGTTACATGCAGATCACCGACCGGGCCAAGGACGTGATCAAATCCGGCGGCGAATGGATCTCCTCGATCGAAATCGAAAACCTCGCGGTGGGTCATCGCGATGTCGCGGAAGCCGCCGTCATCGGCGTGGCGCATCCGAAATGGGATGAGCGGCCCCTGCTGGTGGTCGTCCTCAAGGAAGACCGGTCGCCCGGCAAGGAGGACATCCTTGGCTTCCTCGAGGGCAAGATCGCCAAATGGTGGATGCCCGATGACGTGATCTTCGTCGACGAGATCCCGCACACGGCGACCGGCAAGATCCAGAAGACCGCCTTGCGCGAACAACTCAAGGACTACCGTTTCCCAGAGACATGATACCGGTCGCGCGGGAGAAGCCGTCGCGACAGACCTGTTCGAACACCCAAACGACGCACCAGGCTTTTCTTCGCGTCGCGCTCGCTCTTGACAGCCGGGACGGAAAGCAAGACCACACGCTCAAGGGAGTCAAAATGAGTGAAGCATCCGCATATCCGGTCTATCCGGACCTCGATGGCGCATCCGTGCTGATCACCGGCGGCGGAACAGGGATCGGTGCAGCGCTGACCGAGGGGTTCGTGCGCCAGGGTGCCAGGGTCGCCTTTATCGACATTGCCAAAGAGCCAAGCCGCGCGCTGGCCGAAGGGCTGGCAGGTCTCGGCAGGTTCGCACCGCTGTTCATCAAGGCGGACCTCACCGATCTCGACGCCATCGCGGAATCCGTGACGCACGCGGAGGGTGCCCACGGGCCAGTACGGGTTCTCGTCAACAATGCCGCGCTCGATGACCGCCACGAATTTCTGGACATGGACGGGGACTACTGGGACGCCAATCAGGCCGTCAACCTCAGGCCGGTGGCCTTTGCCGCCAAGGCGGTCGCGCCGGGCATGATCGCTGCCGGCGGCGGCGCAATCGTCAATTTCACATCGACGTCCTACATGCTCAACATCGGCACCATGCCCGCGTATACGGCTGCCAAGGCCGGCATCGTCGGCCTGACCAAGGGCCTTGCCGGCAGGCTCGGACCCGACGGAATTCGCGTCAACGCCATTGCTCCGGGCTGGGTGATGACGGAGCGTCAAAAGCGGCTGTGGGTGACGGACGAGGGCCTTGCGGCGATGATGGACCGGCAATGCATCAAGCGTGCGATCGAGCCGGAAGACATGGTAGGCCCCTGCCTTTTCCTGGCCTCCCGCGCCAGTTCCATGATCACGGCGCAGGTCCTGATTGCCGATGGAGGAATGATGTGAGCACCACTCCGCATCTCGTCGCGGTCGACTGGGGGACCTCGAGTTTCAGACTGTGGCTGTTGTCTGCAGACGGAACCGTGCTGGCCGAGCACCGCAGCCACGAAGGCATGAGCGATGTCGCCGATCGTGGCTTCGAGACCGTTCTCGAAGGCCATCTGGCGGCGCTGTCCGTTCCGGATGACGTTCCCGTCGTCATTTGCGGCATGGCGGGCTCACGGCAGGGCTGGGTCGAGGCCGGTTATCTCGACACGCCTGCGGATGTCGGCGCCATCGGCGAAGCCGCCACCCGCGTGCCCGGCACGTCGCGCGAGATCATCATTCTTCCGGGGCTCGCCACCCGATCGCTCGACGAGCCGGACGTGATGCGCGGCGAGGAAACGCAATTGCTCGGCGCATCCCTCGACCGGCCGGAAGGCGCACGCTACTGCATGCCGGGCACCCATTCGAAATGGGTGTCGATGCGCGGCTCGGTGGTCTCGGGGTTCGAGACCTTCATGACGGGCGAACTGTTTGCCTGCATCAGCGGCAAGACGATCCTTGCCCATTCCACGGGCGGCGGCGGTGCGGTCGATGCGCGCAACCCGGCCTTCGCCAGCGGTGTGCGCGATGGCTGGACCCGCCCGGAAATGACGATGCATCACCTGTTCTCGCTGCGCGCCGGTCAATTGCTTCACAACTGGTCGGACGACGAGAATCGCGCCCGCCTGTCCGGGCTTCTGATCGGCTCGGAATTGTCGGGCGCAGGCATCCGTGGCGGGGAAACGATTGCCCTCGTGGCCAGCGGCGCGCTCGAGCGGCTCTACCACGTGGCCCTTACAGAATGCGGCGCAAAGGTGCACGACATTGATGCAGACGTGGCCGTTCAAAGAGGCCTGACCGAAGCCTGGCGCACCTATAGCGCCAAGTCCAAGAACCGGAAGCAGACATGACACGAATTCCCTTCCCTTCGATGAAACGTTCTCTGGTGGCGATCCTTCGCGGGATCAGACCCGATGAAACCGAGGCAATCATCGACGGCCTGATCGAGGCGGGCCTGACCGCCATCGAGATCCCGCTCAACTCTCCCGAACCGTTTCGTTCGATCGAGATTGCGGCGCGGCGCGCACCGGAAGGCGTCCTTATCGGGGCCGGCACCGTGCTGACCGTCGAAGATGTCGACCGGCTCAACGATGCCGGCGGGCGGCTCATGGTCAGCCCCAATGTCGACGCTGCCGTGATCAGGCGCGCGGCCTCCCACGGCATGGTGACCATGCCCGGGGTCTTCTCCCCCACAGAAGCACTTGCGGCCTGTGCTGCGGGCGCCTCGGCGCTGAAGTTTTTTCCCGCGAGCGTGCTCGGGCCGTCGGGCATCAACGCGATTTCAGCCGTGCTGCCGCCGGACGTGCCGATCGGTGCGGTGGGCGGGGTCTCGAACACGGATTTCGCGGCCTACGCCAAGGTCGGCATTCGTACATTCGGGCTCGGATCGAGCCTTTACAAGAAAGGCATGGCAGCCGAGGAAGTGGCCCGGCGGGGCCGCGAGGCGGTGGCCGCCTATGATGCACTGGAGAGCGCATGATGGCCGAAAAGACAATCACCTTCTCCGGAACGGCCATCAAGGCCCCGGCCTGCATGCTGGGCGAAGGGCCGACATTCGATCCGCATACCGGCACGGCGTGGTGGTTCGATATCCTGGGCAAGATATTGTTTGAACACGTGATTGCGACCGGAGCGATCCGGCAGCATCCGCTTCCGGCCATGGGCAGCGTGCTGGCGCGGGTGGATTCGGAGCGGCAGATCGTGGCGACCGAGGCAGGGCTTTACCTCCGCGAGACCGGAACAGGCGCGATGGAACTGTTGACCCCGATCGAAGCCGACAACGCGGCCACGCGATCGAATGACGGCCGGGTCCACCAGAGCGGTGCGCTCTGGTTCGGCACCATGGGCAAGAATGCGGAAACGGGCGCGGGTGCGATCTACCATGTCGCGCGCGGCACGGTGACGAAGCTCTATCCCGGCATTTCCATTCCCAATGCGATCTGTTTCTCGCCTGACGGCGCAATCGCCTATTTCACGGATACGGCGGTGAACAAGCTGATGCGGGTGGCGGTCGATCCCGCGACGGGTCTTCCGACCGGCGAGCCGGAGGTTCTCGTCGATGACAGCGGCGGCGAAGGCGGGATTGACGGAGCCGTTTGCGACGTCGACGGCGTGATCTGGAACGCGCGCTGGGGCGCAGGATCTGTCGATGCCTATTCGCCCGACGGACAGCACCTGCTGTCGCTGGAAGTGCCGGCGAGCAAGAGCACCTGCCCCGCTTTCGTGGGGCCCGATGCCGGGCGGCTGCTGGTGACATCCGCGCGGGAGGGAATGAACCAGGACCAGCTCGCGCGGGATCCCGAAGCCGGCAACACCTTCATACTCGACCACCCGGTCAAGGGCCGGTTCGAGCCCGACTACCTGATCTGAGCTGCCCGCGGCTGCAGCGGGTTCCCGTTCTGACGCGTCAGATCTCCTTGACCAGCCTCAGCGCATCGTAGATCGCGGCATGGGTGTTTCGCGCCGCGACGGCGTCACCGATGCGGAAGAGTTGAAAACCGCCCTCGCCGCCGGTGGGACCGCCATTGAGCGCCTGCGGCTCGCCGGCGATGAATGCGTCATAGTCGACCGCGCCGCGATTTGACGACTTCGGCTTCAGCTCGAAATAAAGCTCATCGAGCGGCAGCGTGCCGTGGTTGACGACCACCTGGTCAAAATGACGGGTCTTGGAGAGCGGCATGTAATCGCTGCCGATGACGGCCTTGAGCCGGTTGCCGTCGCGCTCGACCGAGGTCAGCCGGTAGGTGACGGTGAAGGTCAAGTCCTTGTCCTGCAACGAGCGCATGTAGGGCACGAGATTCATCGCCATCACGTCCGGCGCAAAGCTGCGGTCAGGTGTCATGATTTCGACCGAGGCGCCAGCCATCGCTGCAATTTCCGCAGCCTGCAACCCCGCATGATCGCCGGCGTCATCATAGACCAGAACCTGCCTGCCGGGTTTGACGTCGCCGGAAATCAGATCCCAGCTTGAGACGACAAGATCATTGCCATCCTCCAGAACCTCCGTATGCGGCAGACCGCCGGTGGCGATGATCACCACGTCCGGGTCCTCTGCAATCACATCCGCGGCCTCGGCCCAGGTGTTGAAGCGGAACTCGACGTCGCGGGCGGCGCATTGCGCCATGCGCCACTCGATGATGCCGATCATCTCCTTGCGGCGGTGGTTTTGCGCGGTGAGCCGGATCTGACCGCCCGGATCGGGCTGCGCCTCGAATACCGTGACCTTGTGCCCGCGCTCCGCCGCCACGCGCGCCGCCTCAAGTCCCGCAGGCCCTGCCCCGACGATCACGACACGCCTTGCCTTTTCGGCCGGGGTGATCGTGTGCGGCATGGTCAATTCGCGGCCGGTGGCCGGATTGTGGATGCACAGTGCGTCGCCTGCCTGGTAGATCCGGTCGAGGCAATAGGTGGCGCCGACGCAGGGCCGTATGTCATCCTCCCGGCCTTCCATGATTTTCCGGACCAGATGCGGATCGGCCATGTGCGCCCGCGTCATGCCGATCATGTCGAGCTTGCCGCTCGCGATCGCATGGCGTGCGGTCGCCACGTCCGGAATGCGGGCGGCGTGGAACGTCGGCAGCCCGACCTCGTCGCGGATCCGGCCTGCGAAATCGAGATGCGGGGCCGAGCGCATGCCCTGCACCGGGATCACATCGGTCATTGCCGGATCGGTGTGGATCTGGCCACGAATGACGTTGAGAAAATCGACCTGGCCGGTGGCCTTGAACAAGTGGCCGATGGCAACGCCCTCTTCCTCGTCGATGCCGCCCTTCGCGGTCTCGTCGGCGGTGTAGCGGATGCCGACCAGCAACCTGTCGCCGACCCTGGCCCTGATTGCGGCGACCACATCGAGCGCGAAGCGGGCGCGATTTTCCAGGCTGCCGCCATAGGGGCCATCCAGTTCATTGGTCAGCGGCGACATGAACTGGTCCATCAGATGGCCGTAGCACTCGAGCTCGATGCCATCGAGACCGGCCTCCGCCATGCGTTCGGCGGCGTCGGCATAGTCACTGATGACGCGGGCGATGTCCCAGTCCTCCATCTTCTTCGGGAACGCCCGGTGCGCAGGCTCCCGCTGATGGCTGGTCGAGAGCGCCGGCAGCCAGTCGCCCTTGTTCCAGTGGGTGCGGCGGCCGAGATGGGTCAACTGGATCATCACCGCGCAGCCGTGCTCGTGGCACTCGTCGGTGAGCTTCCTCATCCAGCCGACCACCTCGTCCCGGTAGGCCAGCACATTGTTGAAGACGGGCGGGCTGTCCTTCGACACGGCCGCCGAGCCTGCGGTCATGGTCATGGCGATGCCGGCCCGTGCACGCTCGACGTGATAGGCCCGGTAGCGATCCTTGGGCATCCCGTCTTCCGGATAGGCGGGCTCATGGCTGGTGGTCATGATGCGGTTTTTGAGTGTCAGCCGGCCAAGCTGGTAGGGCTGCAGCAGCGGATCATTGATTTGAGCCATCGGTTACACCCTTTTTCTGTCAATACCACGCATCGGCCTGGGCAGTCTTGGTGCGCTCGACATAGTCCACCAGTGCCTCATCGACGGCAACATCGATGGGCGGCGCCTGGTAATCGGCGAGCATCTGCTTCCAGCGCTTGTTTGCCCGGCTTGCCGCGTCGGTTCGTCCTGCGATGTCCCACTTCTCGAACGGCTCGTTGTCGGCAATTGCCGAATCCCAGAAGGCCGTCTGATAGTTTTCCATCGTGTGGGCGCAGCCAAGAAAGTGCTTTCCGACGCCCACTTCCCCAAAGGCATCGAGCGCGAGGGAATTGTCGTCGACGACGACTCCCGCAAGATAGGAATGCAGTGCACCGCAGAAGTCGGCGTCCATCACGAATTTCTCATAGGACATCGACAGCAGGCCGTCGAGGAAACCGGCGGAGTGCAGGATGAAGTTCGCTCCGCAATGGACGGCCGAAAGCATCGACATGGTGCCCTCGTTCATCGCCTGGGCGTCGGGAAGCTTGGAGTTCGAGAAATTTCCGGCGCAGCGCAGCGGCAGGTTCAGCCGCCGCGCCAGCTGTCCGATCACCATCGAACCGATGGCAGGTTCCGGCGTGCCGAAGGTGGGCGAGCCCGAGCGCAGGGACATCGACGACAGGAAGTTGCCGAAAATAACCGGCGCGCCCTTGCGCTCAAGCTGGGTGAGCGCGCAGCCGGCCATGGTTTCGGCAAGGGCCTGCGCAATCGCGCCTGCGCTTGTCACAGGCCCCATGGCGCCGCCGAGGATGAACGGCACAATGACAGCGGCCTGATTGGCGCGGGCGTAGGCCCTAAGCGCATGGGTCATGGTGCCATCCCAGACCAGCGGCGAATTGACGTTGACGTTGCCCAGAATGACGCAGTTCTGATCAACGAAATCATGGCCGAAGACGATCCGGGCCATCTCGATCGATTCCTCTGCGCGGCTTTCCGCGGTAACCGAGCCCATGAAGCAGCGGTCGGAATATTTCAGGTGGGCATAGACCATGTCGAGATGGCGCTTGTTGACCGGCAAGTCGACCGGCTCGCAGATCGTCCCGCCCGAATGGTGCAGCCAGGGGCTCGATTGCGCCAGCTTTATGAAATTGCGGAAATCCTCGATCGTGCCGTAGCGGCGCCCCTTGTCCAGATCCATCACGAAGGGCGAGCCATAGGCCGGGGCAAAGACAACGCTCTTTCCGCCGATCTCGATGCTGTTGGCGGGGTTTCGCGCGTGCTGTGTGAAACTCGCCGGCGCCGACTTCAGGATCTCGCGCAGCATGCCGGGCGGGAACTTGACCAGCAGCCCGTCGACCTGAGCACCTGCCTGCTTCCAGAGCGAAATTGCGACCGGATCATCGCGGAACTCGATCCCGACCTCGGCCAGGATCCTGTCTGCGGCGGCCTCGATCTTCTCCAGATTGGCCTCATCCAGAATGTCGTAGGTGGGGATGTTGCGAATGATATAGGGCGCGGCGCGATGGGGAAGACCAACGCCCTGCCCCGCGCGGCGGCCGTCTCTGCCTCCACCGCGCTCGCGGCGGCGGGGTACGACAGGGGCCTCGGCGATCACATCAACGCTTTCCATGACAAACCCTCCTCGACATGACGTCAGAACAGCCCGAGACTAGGACCGGAAAGTCGCGGTGTAATGCTGGAAAATTCTTCGGCTTAGGATAAGCTCCGCTTATGGATAACCTGCGCCATCTCCTTCCGTCGGCCGGAAACCTGATCGTCTTCGAGGCGGCGGGCAGGCACTCGAGCTTCACGAAGGCCGCGCGTGAACTCGCCATGACACAGGCGGCGGTCAGCTACGCGATCCGGTCGCTCGAGACCCAGCTCGGCGCGACGCTGTTCCAGCGCGCCCACCGTGCTGTTCACCTGACCGAGGCAGGCAGGCGGTTCCACGCCGATGTGACTCTCGGCTTGAGCCATATCCGCAAATCCGCCGAGGACATCCGCAATCGCGGAAAACCGGCCAGCGTGACACTTGCCGCCTCCACGGCGTTCGCGTCCTTCTGGATGCTTCCGCGGCTTCATCGGCTGCGCGACGACCTGCCGGACATCGACTTGCGGATCCAGACCGCCGATCGGGATCTCGACATCCGCACCGAGGCAATCGAACTCGGCATTCGCGGCGGACGACCGGAGGACTGGCCGGATTATGACAGCGCTCTGATCGCGCCAGAGATCATCGAGGCGGTGACCAGCACTGCGTATATTGAAAAGCACGGGGAACCGGAAAGCGTTGCCCATCTCACTCAACACAGGCTTATTCATCTGGAAGAGCCGTTCCGGGTGGCCTGCGACTGGCAACAATGGTTCCTGAGCGCCGGCGTGAACGGAGCCACAGCCAATCGCGGACTGGCGATCAACGACTATGTCCTGGTGATCCAGGCGGTGATGGAAGGCCAGGGGGTAGCGCTCGCCTGGCGTCATCTGACGGGACGGCTGATCGCTTCAGGTCTCTTGCACAGGGTGACGGCGCACAGTCTTGTCACCGGAGCAGCGTTTCACGTCATCTGGCCCAAGGGCCGGGCGCTCACGCCGCAAACAAGCCGTGTGCTCGAATGGCTCACCGCGGAAGGCCGAAAGCTCAACGACTGAAGACCTGGATCGGCGACCTGACGGATTGGGAACTGCGCTGGGCTTCGATCAGATCGAAGGTCTTGGACGCTTCGACAGCCTTGCCGTAGAGCCACCCCTGGCCGGACTTGCAGCCCAGGGCGCTGAGCTTTTCGGCCTGTTCCTCGGTCTCGATGCCCTCGGCAATCACCTTCAGGTTCAATCCCTCGCACATCATCAATATGGCGCGGACGATGTGCTCGGCGGATTTGTCGAGCGTGATCTCGCTGATGAAGCTGCGATCGATCTTGACCTTGTTGAAGGCAAAGTTGCGCAGGCGGCCAAGGCTCGACTGCCCGGTGCCGAAATCGTCGAGGGAAACCTTGATGCCGATGGCGTGGAGTTCATTGACCACCTTGGCGGCAATTTCCGGATCGCTCATCATCGCGGTTTCGGTGATCTCGAGTTCCAGCCGGCGCGGGTCGAGACCGACCCTGTTGACGATGGCAAGCACATTGAAGGCGGTTGCCGGGTCGATCAGCTGTGCGGAGGACAGATTGAACGACAGAAACAGGTCCGACGGCCAGTGCTTGGCGGTTTCCGCAGCCTTCTTCAAAAGGGTCTCGGTCAGGGAATCGATGAAACCGCGCTCTTCGGCAAGAGGTATGAAGATGCCGGGCGAGACAAAGCCGAGTTCGCGATCGGTCCAGCGCGCAAGCGCCTCGAACCCCTGGATCGTGCCATCGGCGATATCGACGATGGGCTGGAAATGAACGGCCACTTCATCGGCGATGATGGCGCGACGCAAGGCCTGCTCGATCTCGGTGCCGCGCCGGATTTCCTCCGCAATCTCCTCGGAATAGACGGTAATCTGGCCGCGTCCGCGGCGCTTGGAGCGGTACAGCGCGGTGTCCGCGCTCTTGAGCAGTTCGGCGAACTGCTCGCCCGCGAAGGGATAGACCGCAAAACCGAAGGATGCAGATAGACGCACGTTGCGATCGCCAAGGTCATAGGGCGCCGACAGGACGTCCTTGAACATGCGGCCGATCTTCTCGGCGCCCTTCTTCTCGAAGACGAGCGGCAGGACGAAAGCGAACTCGTCGCTTTCGATGCGGGCGACAAAGCCGCCGTCAGGCAGGCAGGCGCGCAAACGGTGTGCGACCTGGCAGAGAATTTCGTCGCCGGACGCATGCCCGAAAAGATCGTTGATGGGTTTGAACCCGTCGATGTTGACGATGCCGATCGTAAAGGGCGCCGGATCGTCGGCACGTTCGGACGCCAGCTTGCGGATCTTGTCCATCAGCCGGCGGCGGTTGCCGAGTCCGGTCAACGGATCCGTGTAGGCCACCACTTTCGGATTGGAGGACAGCGCGTCCGGATTTTCATCTTCAGGTGTCATTAGAAGCAGCTGTCTTGGAACATGGAAACTCTGCACCAATCTGCTTGATAGATCTTAATATTGTCCTAGGGCGGGACCCGCTGCTTTCACACTTTTGCAGAGACTGCATCGGCGCGGCCCTGCCGAAACTGTACTGAGCCGTCAGGTGCTGCGGTGGCGCTTGCACTCTCGATCCATTTGCAGACGATCGCCTCAAGCTTGTCGGGACTGACCGGCTTGGAAAGATAGTCATCCATCCCGGCCTGCAGGCACCGGTCGCGGTCGCCGCTCATTGCATGGGCCGTCACCGCGACAATCGGGATGCGTTTCCGGAGGCTTTCGCCGTTGCGTTCGGCGTCGCGGATGGCCTGGGTTGCCTGAAGCCCATTCATGACGGGCATCGATATGTCCATGAGGATCAGGTCCGGCGGCGAAGCCCGCCAGGCGGCCACGGCTTCCTCTCCATTTCCGACAATCCTGTAGTCGACGCCGATCCCCTCGAGAATCTGCTCGAAGACGATCTGGTTGACCGCGTTGTCCTCGGCAACAAGGACGCGAACCCGGCCGTCCTCCACTTCCGGAGCCGGAGTGACGGGTCCGGCCGAGGGTTTCGCCGCGTCCACGGTTTCGACTGCGGGCTGCAGCTCGGGCGCTTCGTCGACATGCGGCTGTGCCGGGACAGGGCGGGACGGCAGTTTTTCCGCTGCTGTCCGTTCGACCGTGCTTCTGACAGTGTAGTGGCACGGGATCGACTGGGGTGGCGCAAGACCGCTCGACCGGGCCTCGGCGCCCGCTCGTTTCCGGCGCCATTCCTCCAGCGCCGCGACGAGCACCGGGAAGCGGCGGGCGTCCTCGCGATCGGCCAGATCTTGAGCCAGCGGTTCGAAAACCTCCATGCGGCTGACAGCCGCCTGCATTGCTTCCGCCGCCCCAAGGAAGGCAATGGCCTCCGCCGCGTCTCCAATGGCAAGCGCATCACAGCCGCCGGCCTTCAATTCGGCCACCCTGCCTGCTGCCCTTGCAGATTCGGAATCGAGCACAAGCACGCGTTCCGGCTGTTTCGGCAGCGAAGCTGCTGCGTGCCCGTCCGTCTCTGCGGGGGCCTGGATCAGCCCGGTGCGATCATCCGCCTGCACGAATTCGGTGATGTCGTCGAAGGACACCGTCACGTAATAGTTGCCTGGCGTGCCCGAGCGTCGCGCGCGGGTGACCGTGTGCATGATGGACCCATCGCTCCTGACGATCTGCTCAACAGCCTCATAGGGAATGCCCGTTTCCAGAACGCGGCGTTCCATGGTCTCGAACTGCAATGCGAGTTCCGGACCGACCAGATCCTTGGCAAAACGACCGATCACGCGCTGGGCGGTGACGCCGGGAATCCGGCAATAGGCATCGTTGACGATCACATACCGGAGCGACGAATCCTTGACCATGACGGGATTGGCGAGATTGTCGAGAATGTGCTGGGCCAGTTCGGCCTGCTGACGGGTTTGGGAGAGTTCGGAATCGCGGCGGTGCTGTTCGGAGACATCGGATGTGGTGGAGATGAGAACGCCGTTTGGCATCCGACGCTTGCAAAGACGCACCCAGCGACCATCCGGAAGCCGCTCAATGCTCTCGTGGCGCTCGCGCCAATGGGTCGCGATGCGCTCTGCGATAAAGTCATCGCGGGAAACGACCCGGGTGCTCCCGTCAGGCGAACCGAGGCTCCGGACGCCGGAATCGTAGGCTGCCCCGAGCAGATCGCGAAGTCTGGTTCCCGGGACAAGCAACTCGGCCGGTACGTCGAAAAAACGTCGAAACTGCGAACTGGCCGCGATCAGCCTGTCGTTGCGGTCGTAGATCGTGATCGCGATATCGAGCGCGAGCGCCAGCGCTTCTACAAGCTTGCCGTCGCGTCCATCGCGCGGGAGGTCGGCTTCAGTCAGATCCATAACACTGTGGCCCGATACGCAACTGTCCACCCGGTTCTTGGCGATAGGACGGGATACACATCCCTGTCCCGGACAATTCGGTCATACTCATGCAGCAACAATGCCACTGTATGGTTAATCCCCGATTAACCTCCGGAGCTGCCAACTGCTCGATGGTTCAACCCACAAGTATGAGCCGCAGATCATTGACGTTCGTGCGCGTGGGTCCCGTTGTGACGAGATCTCCGACGGCTGAGAACACCGACCAGGAATTGTTGCGCTCGAGCTCTTGCGCCGGGTCCAGCCCCGCTGCCCTGATCCTGGACAAGGTGTCCGGCCCGATGAGAGCGCCCGCGTTCTCTTCGCTGCCGTCGATCCCGTCGCTGTCGCAAGCCAGGGCGCAGATGTCAGGGTGAGCATCGAGGCCGAGCGCCAGCGACAGCAGATACTCGCAGTTGCGGCCGCCACGCCCGTCCGGGTGCGTCACCGTCACGGTGGTTTCGCCTCCCGAGACGATCAGGACCGGCTGATCGCCGGGCTTGCGCCCGGCGGCGGCCTCGAGTGCGAGCCGTGCCTGGGCAAGGCCGACATCGCGCGCTTCACCCTCGATATCCGCTCCGAGCGAGATGACCTTGCAGCCGCGTCTGCGTCCCTCTTCTGCAACAGCCCCGACCATGTCGGCAGGCTTCGCGGCCATATGAAAGCTCGACGTGTTGAACACCGGATTGGAGGGCTTCGGCGTTTCATTTTCTGGATCGGACAGATGCGCGAGCACCGCATCGGGAACGGCTATCGCGTAACGCTCGAGTATTTCGAGGGCCTGGGCCTGGGTGGTTGCATCCGGGACGGTCGGTCCGGAAGCGATGACCGACGGATCGTCGCCTGGGACATCCGATATGCCGATAGTGTGGATCCTCGCAGGAAACGCTGCTTCGGTCAGGCGGCCGCCCTTGATGGCGGAGAGGTGCTTGCGCACCGTGTTCATGTCGCCGATCGGTGCTCCAGATGCCAACAAGGCACGGTTGATCGCCTTTTTCTGATCAAGTGTCAGTCCCGGCGCAGGCAGGCCCAATAGCGCAGAACCGCCGCCGGAGATCAGGCAGAGCGCGAGGTCGTCCGCGCCAAGTTCCCGGGCCTCTTCAAGGAGCCGCCGCGCGGCGATTTCGCCCCTGTCATCGGGAACCGGATGCGCGGCCTCGATGACCTCGATGTGCTCGCACTCGACGCCGTGGCCATAGCGTGTCACCGCGATACCCTGGATCGGGCCGTCCCAATGGGTCTCCACGGCACGTGCCATCGATGCCGCAGCCTTGCCTGCAGCGATGACCAGCGTACGCCCCTTCGGCGGCATCGGCAGGTGAGGCGGGACGCAAACCGCCGGATCGGCCGCCCTGACTCCGATTTCGAAGAGTTCGAGCAATTGTGTCCGTCTGTCGGAATGTGTCATTTTCGCTCCCATCTTCATGCCGGCACCGGTCACCCCCATGAAGGCCGGAATGGCATGGTTTTGCAATGTCCGCGGCAATCAAATCCCGATTTCAGGCGTGGTTCTGCTTGCGCTCCATTGCGCTCAACCGCGAATCCCTGAACATGGGGCCATGCGAATCCGTCAATTGCCAGAGACCCTGATCAACCAGATCGCCGCAGGCGAGGTGATCGAGCGGCCCGCCAGTGTCGTCAAGGAACTGGTCGAAAACGCCATCGATGCCGGCGCCGGCAGGATCGAGATCGCCACTGCCGGCGGCGGCAAGGGGCTGATCCGTGTCATTGACGACGGACGCGGCATGGATGCCGAGGATCTGCAACTGGCCGTGCGGCGTCATTGCACATCGAAGATAGAGGAACGGCTCGATGACATCCGCACGCTCGGATTTCGCGGCGAAGCCCTGCCGTCGATCGGTTCCGTGGCGCGGCTCACGCTTCGGTCCCGTCCCGCAAATGCGGCGCATGCCAACGAGATATCGCTCGAGGGCGGAATGCCGTCCGCGCTCAAGCCTGCCGCGGCAAATCGCGGTACGACAGTTGAGGTTCGGGATCTGTTTTTCGCGACACCGGCGCGGCTCAAGTTCCTCAAATCCGATCGCGCCGAGACCGCGGCCATTACCGAAGTGGTGCGGCGCATTGCAATCGCTTTTCCTGCGGTTCGCTTCACCCTCTCCGGCCCGGATCGGTCTTCACTCGACATGCCTGCCACCGGGGAAGACCGGCTCGGGCGCATCGGACAGGTTCTCGGGGCCGAGTTTGCTGCCAACACCATCGCACTCGATGCGGTGCGCGAGGACGTCGCACTGACCGGCCACATCGGCCTGCCGACCTGGAACAAGGCCAATTCGCTGTCGCAATACGCATTCGTCAATGGCCGCCCGGTTCAGGACAAGCAGATCCTCTCGGCCATTCGCGCGGCCTATTCCGACACCCTGCCGCGCGGCCGTTACCCTGTGGCAGTCCTCTGGATCACGATCGATCCGGCGCTCGTGGACGTCAACGTGCATCCGGCCAAGGCCGATGTCAGGTTCCGGGATCCGGCACTTGTGCGGGGTCTGATCATCGGTGCAATCCGTCAGGCGCTGATAGCGGAGGGCGATCGGGCCTCGCCTTCGGCGCGGTCCGAGCTTGCCCGTGCATTTTCGCCGGGTCAACCCGCATCCGAACCGTGGGGCGGATCGCGCGAGGATCGGTTCGGACAGCAATTGCGCGAGGGCGGGGTTCCGGGATCAACACCTCGGGCTGCATGGAGCCCGGGACAGTCTCCATCCCGGCCGCTGGCCATGCCGGCTCCGGGCTTCGGCGAGACCGGCCAGGCGGAGTTCGAGGCAGCGGCGACCCCGTCGGGACGCTACGAAGCGAACCATGAGGACGATGTCAGCCAGTCGCACCGGCTTGGCGCGGCCCGGGCACAGGTGCATGAAAACTACATCCTGGCGCAGACCCGGGACGGGATGGTGATCGTCGATCAGCACGCCGCGCATGAACGGCTTGTCTTCGAGCGGCTGAAGACCGCGCTGCGCCAGGGAACGGTCGCCTCGCAAATCCTGTTGCTGCCGGAAATCATCGACCTGCCCGAGGAGGATTGCGACCGGCTTGCGGAGCGCGCCGAGGAACTGGCGGGGTTCGGCCTAGTTCTCGAACGCTTCGGGCCCGGGGCCATCGCGGTTCGCGAAACGCCTGCGATGCTGGGGGAAGCCGATGTTTTAGGCCTGGTGCGCGACCTGGCCGACGAGATCGCGGAATGGGACAGCACCGGCGGCCTCAAGGACAGGCTCGAGGCCGTGGCCTCGACCATGGCATGTCACGGTTCGGTGCGGTCGGGCCGGCGGCTGACCCGCGAGGAGATGGACGCCCTTTTGCGCGAGATGGAGCGCACACCGGGGTCGGGACAGTGCAATCACGGCCGCCCGACCTATATCGAACTCAAACTCAGCGACATCGAAAAACTGTTCTCGCGCCGCTGATGGGCGTGCCGGAAGGACAACGGCATGGGCCGGCAATCTTGCATTTGCGGCCTCGAAACGGCATAGAACGGTTTGTGACATACGGGAGCGCAACCTGACATGAACAGATTTGAAGGCCCCGGCGCCCGTCCGGCAAAGATCCGCTATCTGGACGGCGATTTCCAGATCGTGATGCCCGGCAGCCACGTGGTGTGCGCGGTGACGGGAAAGACCATCCCGATCGAAGAGCTGAAATACTGGAGCGTCGCGCGGCAGGAGCCCTATGTCGACATCATCGCCTCGGCAACCGCCGAGCAGCGTGCAGGCGCCCTGCCCAACTCCAACTGAGGCCGGTCGTCGGCGACCAGAGAGACGCCTTGATCAGGTTCCGGAAAGCCGTCGCTTGGAGGCGGACATTGCCGCGTCGATGATGGCGCCGGCGACGTGAGGGCTGTCAAAGACGAGATCGATCTCCAGCACCTCGCTTCTGTCCACCAGTTCCGCCGCCCTTCCATGGCCCGAGCGCAGTCTGACATGGTCCTTTGACGTGGTGATCAGATCGAGACCATAGAGTTCGGCCTCATCGAGGAGGTCGGCAATCTCGTCATCGGCGAAATGATGGTGATCAGGAAATCCCCGGCTGTGGGCGACACGAACCCCGGCAGCCTCGAGCGTCGCGAAGAACTTGCCGGGATCCCCGATCGCGGCAAAGGCCATGCAGTTGCGGCCCCTGAAGCGGTGCGGGTCCCGCGGTTCGAGCCGCGCCAGGTGGACCGGCTTGGCGGCCCGGGCCGCCATTCGGATCATCGGGTCCGCGCCCGGCCCTTCCCCAACGACGACGAGCGCATCCGCGTGACGGACCTGATCGATGATGGGCGCACGGACAGGGCCGGCGGGCAGCACCCTGCCATTGCCGACGCCGCGGCGGGCATCGACCACGAGAAGCGCCTGATCGAAGACGAGCCTGGCGCTCTGGAAGCCGTCATCCATGATGATCAGGTCACAGCCTTCCTGAACCAGAAGGCGAGCCCCCTCGACCCGATCACCAGAGACGGCCGTCATCGCCTTTTCAGCCAGAAGCATCGGCTCATCACCGACAAGCCGGGCCGTGTCCCGGCTCAGATCAACAAGCTTTGCGTGGCGCACGCCGCCGCCGTAGCCCCTTGAGAGGAAGCCGGGCTTGAGGCCCCTGGCCAGCGCCGCATCGGCCAGAGCGAGCGCCGTTGGTGTCTTGCCGGACCCGCCGACCGTGAAATTTCCCACACAGATGACAGCCGCATCGACAGGGGCGCGCGCGTTGTTGTCCATGATGCGACGGGCGACGCGGCCGTAGATCCAGCCGAAAGGCCACAGGAGCGCCGACTGGAGGCCCGGTCGCTTCCACCAGAAAGGAGGCGCTTCGCTTACCACTGGCCGCCGCCTCGCGTCTCCGCATTCTCGTTCTCGCGCGGCAGAAGCCGTGCCTTCACGGTTAGCGGATTGATGTAGGGCTCAAGTGCCCGGATGGTGGCCTTGAGCGCGCCGCGCATGTCGTTGAGCGTCTTTTCTCCGCCCTCGGCCATGGTCTTGCGCGCCTCCGGATTGGACAGCAGGTAGTGGACGCCCTTTGCGAGCATCTCGCCGTCGCGGACAAAACGGGCCCCGCCATTCTTGAGAAGCCGGGCATAGGATTCGCGGAAATTCTCGACCTGACTGCCCGAAAGCACCGCACAACCGAGCATTGCCGGTTCAAGCGGGTTCTGCCCGCCGCCGCCCTTGAGGGACTTTCCGACAAACACGATCTCGGTCAGGTTGAGATACAGTCCCATCTCCCCGATGGTGTCGCCAAGATAGACATCCGTGTCGGGGCCGATGGGATCGCCGCGGGAACGGCGGGCGACTTGGAGCCCGTTGCCCTTGAGCATGGTCTCTATCGCATCGCCCCGATCCGGATGCCGTGGCACCAGAATGGTCAGCGGCTTGTGGCGCGGCTTGAGAGCCCGGTGGACCGCGGCCGCAACCTCGTCCTCGCCTTCGAAGGTCGATATCGCGGCCCAGGTGGCGCGATTGCCGATCTGGCCAAGCAGCTTTTGCAGTTCCGCTTCATCCCAGGGCGGCGGCACGGTATCGACCTTGAGATTGCCGGAGACGGTGACCGGCCTCGCTCCCAGGCTCTGGAACCGCTCGGCGTCCAGATCCGATTGAGCCACGACATGCGAAAGGTTCTCGAACAACGCATCAGCGAGGCTCGGACGCTTGCTCCAGCGGGCAAAGGAGCGGTCCGAAAGACGCCCGTTGACAAGAACCTGCGGCGTCCGGCGGGCGCCGAGTTCCAGAATTGTCATCGGCCAAATCTCGGATTCGGCGATGATCGCGAGATCCGGCTTCCAGTGATCGAGAAACCGGGACACCGCCGGCTTGAGATCGAGCGGCACATATTGGTGGATCACATCCTCGCCGAGGCGATCCCGGGCCACTCCGGCCGAAGTCACCGTACCCGTGGTCAGGACCACGGCGATGCCGCGGCGGCGCACCTCCTTGATCAGCGGAACGACCGCGTTGGTCTCGCCGACGCTGGCAGCATGGAACCACACCAGCGGGCCGCCGGGCCGCGGGATTTTTGAACGCCCGTAACGTTCCTTGCGGCGCGCCCGGTCTTCCTTGCCCTTGGCGGCACGGATGGCAAGATAGGGGCCCAGCAAGGGATAGATGCCGGCTCCGAACCACCGGTAGCCGACAAGCGCCGCCCTGGCCCAGCCGCGGCTCATGCGCGTGCCTCCACGGCGTCCATTGCTTCACGGGTGACACGGTTCAATTCCTCGGTCACCCGCGCGCGGGCCGCGGCCACCTCGTCCTTGCCTGCATCGGCAGGGACGTGGATCGGAGGCGCCAGCTTGAGGCAGCGCCGTCCGAACGGAAGATTGATCGTGGTCTTGTCCCAGGTCTTTTCAAGGACATAACGACGGCTGGTCGCCAGCGCCACCGGCACGATCGGACGACCGGAAATCTTCGCCAGCATGACAATCCCCTCACCTGCCTGGCGCACCTCTCCCTTGGAAATGTCGGCAATCATGACCACGTTGACGTTGCGCCGGAGGGCATCGCGCATGGCAATCAGCGCCATGACGCCGCCCTTGCGCGCCACCGCGCCGTGATCGCGGCCACCCGAAGCGCGGATAACCTCGAAACCGGCGCGCTTGATCACCCGGGCGTTGATCTCCGCATCGGCGCTGCGAGAGACCAGCGACACGAATTTCAGGTGCTTCGGGCCTGCATAGGGAACCAGAATGTGCTGGCCGTGCCAGAGCGCGAATATGGCCGGGAACTCACCGTCGAGCAGAGCTTCCCAATCGGTCGATTCGGGCGTGTCGCGATTGGTCCGCCATATCGTGGCCAGCGCCGCGCTGATCAGAGCGGACCCGGCGCGCTGAAGCCATTCCGACTGCAGCAATCTCTTGCCCAGACGGCGCATGTTCGTCAGGTCGCGAAGCCCCTGAAGTCTCGGCGCAGTCTCGGCGTCGGGCTTGTTCATTCTTGTCTTTCGCCCCGGACCTGGGGATCAGGAGCCGGTCTTGCTGTCGCTGTCCGGGTCGAGCATCCTGTGCAAGTGCACGATGAAATATCGCATGTGAGCATTGTCGACCGTCATCTGCGCCTTGGACTTCCATGCTTGATGCGCGGAGGCGTAGTTGGGGAAGATTCCGACGATATCGAGATCGTTCAGATCCCTGAAATCCATTGAATTCAGGCTTTTCAATTCGCCGCCAAACACAAGGTGCAGAAGCTGTTTGCCTTCGCCTTCGGACATAAGTGCGCTCCAGGTTGAAACAGATAAGCCGGATATGGCGCGGTTTGCGGCAATTCTTATGAAAGGTCAATGCCCAACCGGCGGCTGCAGTGGCGCCAGGAGCTCCGGGATCAGCTCGCGCCTGGCGGCCAAGAGAATGGAGCGCGACGGATCGGGCTGGTTGTAGCGCATGAGATGACCCGCCCGGCCGACAATCTCGCGTCCGGTTTCGCGCAGCATCACATCGGCTGCGGCGAGATCCCACTCGTTCGAGTGGGGGCGGATATAGACGGCGTCGAAGTCGCCGTTCGCCACGGCGGCGACCCTGAGAGCGAGCGAAGGACCGCCCGGCAGGCTCTCTTTCGGGGCATGCCCGGGGCGCATTGCCTTGGCGACCACATCGGGAAGCACCACGCGCAATACCGCGCCGGTCTCCGTCCCGGCCGGATCAAGGGCAATGTTGTTCAGATAGGCGCCCCCGCCGCGAACTGCCTTCCAGGTTTCCTTGCGGGCAGGAGCCGCAAGCACGCCTGCGACCGGAACACCGTCCTCAACGAGCCCTATGCTGACGCACCAGTCCTTGCGCCCGCCGATATAGGCGCGGGTTCCGTCAATCGGATCGATCACGAACACCCGTTGCCTGGACAGCCTGCGGTCATCATCCTCGGCCTCTTCCGACAACCAGCCATAGTCCGGCCTCGCTCCGAGAAGCAGATGCTTGAGCTTCTTGTCGATGGCAATGTCGGCTTCACTGACAGGCGAGCGATCACCGTTCTTGTACCAGACGCCGGGATCCTTGCGGAAATAGGACATGGCGATGCGCGCGGCGGTGTCCGCCGCCTCGAGCATCAGGCCGAGGTCTTTCGCGTCCGCGTCAATCGCCTGCAAGCGTCATGCCTTCCACCGCGATGGTCGGCGCCGCGATCGCAAATTTTCTGTCAATGTCATTGGCGAGCGTCATGCGCCGAAACATGTCCTTGAGGTTGGAGGCGATGGTCACCTCGGAGACGGGAAAACTGATCTCGCCGTTCTCGATCCAGAACCCGGACGCGCCACGGCTGTATTCACCCGTAACCTGGTTGACGCCCTGCCCGATGAGTTCGGTCACGTAGAAGCCCGTCCCGACAGACTTTATCAGCTCTTCACGCGAACAGTCGCCGGGGCTGACGAGGACGTTGGTGGACGAAGGCGACACACCTGCGCCGCGGCTCGCCCGTCCATTGGTCGGCAGTCCAAGTTCGCGGCCGACGCCGGTGGTCAGATACCATTGGCGCAACATGCCGGCCTCGATCATCGTCAGCGCGCCGACGGAAACGCCCTCCCCGTCAAACGGCCTCGACCCCGGACCGCGGCGAACAAAGGGGTCATCGACCAGCGTGAGACCCTCAATCGCCACCTGCTTGTCCATCATGTCCCTGAGGAAGCTGGTCTTGCGGGCCACGGCGGCGCCGTTGATCGCCGAGACGAGATGGCCGATCAGTCCCCGCGACACGCGCGGATCGAACATCACATTGATGTTGGAGCCGGTCTTGACCTTGCGCGGATTGACCCGCGCCGCCGCCCGCTCTCCGGCGCTGCGGCCGATGGCCGAGGCATGATCGAGATCGGCATGAAAGACGCGGCTGTCGAAATCATAGTCGCGCTCCATCTTCACGCCCTCGCCGGCGATCACGCTCACGGAACGGGAGAAACCGGAACGCTCGAAAGCACCGGAAAAGCCATGCGAGGTCGCAAGCACCATGCCGAACAATCCGGCGCCGGCCCCTGCGCCCACGGAACTGCTCACGCCCGGCACGGCGAGCGCCGCGGCCTCGGCTTCGCTCGCAGCTTCCACCAGGCTTTCGGCGGATGGCTCGGTCGGGTCGAACAAGTCGAGATCGGGCCACTTGCTTGCAAGCCTGTCCGCATCGGCAAGGCAGGCGTGAGGGTCTTCCGGCGAGACACGGGCCATCGCAACCGCACGTTCGGAAAGCGCCGTTTCGTCGGCACCGCGTCCGGCGTTTACCGTGGCAACCTTCTGGCCGACAAACACCCGAAGGCTGAAATCGTCGGATTCGGATGATTCGGTGTTTTCGACGGCGCCGTTCCGTATCGAGGCCGATCTCGAACGGCGGCGCACCACCAGAACATCGGCCTGATCGGCACCAGCGGCGCGCGCGTGGTCGATAAGGCGCTCGGCTGTTGCCAGAAGGCCGTCGGATTGTTTGGTGGTGCTCATGTTTTTTCGCCTTTCGCTTGGCTCTCATGTATTGTCCTGTCGGTCAAGCATCAAGCCCGGCGTGAGCCGACCGCACCGATCGCCGCACGGATACAGAATAAGGAACCACCATATGGCTACAGCCGACGCCGGCCTTTACGCGGAAGGTCTTGTTCTTCTGTGTGGCGCGATTGTCGCAGCCCCGCTGTTCAAGAAAATCGGTCTCGGCACGGTTCTGGGTTATCTCGCTGCCGGCATCGTGATCGGCCCGGTGCTCAGAATCATCACAGACGGCGAGGAAATCCTCCATTTCGCGGAACTCGGCGTGGTGCTCCTGCTGTTTGTCATCGGACTGGAGCTCAAACCGTCGAGGCTTTGGCAGATGCGCCGCGACATCTTCGGCCTGGGCACGACGCAGGTGATGGTGTCCGCGGCTGCGATCATGGCCGCGGTAATGGCGATCACGGGCCAGGCCTGGACCGCAGCGATCGTGATCGCTTTCGGGCTGGCGCTCTCGTCAACCGCATTCGGCATCCAGATTCTCGAAGAGCGCGGCGATCTCAACACCCGCTATGGCCAGCAGTCGTTTTCGATCCTCCTGCTCCAGGACCTGGCGATTGTGCCGATCCTTGCATTGGTTCCACTTGTGGCCCCGGCCACGGGCGACAATGGCGGCTCCATCTATGCCGACATCGCCATCACCGTCGGCGCAATCGTGGCACTGCTGGTGGCCGGACGCTATCTGCTCAACCCGCTGTTCCAGCTGATTGCCGGTACCGGCGCCAAGGAGGCCATGATCGCGGCTGCGCTGTTCGTGGTTCTGGCATCGGGCATGCTGATGCAGTTTGCCGGCCTTTCGATGGCCATGGGAGCCTTCATCGCAGGGGTGATGCTGGCCGAATCCTCCTACCGGCATGAGTTGGAGGCAGACATCGAGCCCTTCCGCGGCATCTTGCTGGGGCTGTTCTTCATGGCCGTGGGTCTGTCACTCGATCTCGGCGTGATCATGAGCAACGTGCTCGTCATCATCGTCGCAGTGCCTGTGCTGATGGTTCTCAAGGCCCTGGTCATCTACGGTGCCTGCCGGGCGTTCGGGTCGAGCCACAATGTCAGCGTCCAGATCGCCGGACTGCTGCCCCAGGGCGGCGAGTTCGGTTTCGTGATCTTCAGCGCCGCCGCGGCGGCCGGCGTGTTCGACCAGGGAACCGCATCGCTGCTGGTCGCCATCGTCACGATCTCGATGGCGCTCACGCCGCTTGCGTCCATTCTCGCGAAACGCCTGATGCGAGAGGTGGGCGCCGAGCACATGGACGAGGACTTTGAAGGCGCCGGATCCGATGTCCTGATGATCGGGTTTTCGCGTTTCGGCCAGATTGCCTCCCAGATCCTGCTGGCCGGCGGATCCGATGTGACCATCATCGATCATTCCGCGGATCGAATCCGTTCCGCCTCGAAATTCGGTTTCCGGATCTATTTCGGTGACGGCACCCGAAAGGATGTGCTGATCGCCGCAGGCATCGAGCGGGCAAAGATCGTTGCCGTCTGCACTCACAAGAAGGAAATCACCGATCGCATCGTCGACCTGATCCAGGCCGAATTCCCCAACACGCGAATTTTCGCGCGCGCCTACGACCGGACCCACACGCTGTCGCTGAGGGCGCGGGGCATCGATTACGAGGCGCGCGAGACTTTCGAATCCGGAATGCTCTTCGGCAGAAAGACGCTTGAAGCGCTCGGCACGAATGAAGAAACCGCGATGGAGATCAGCAATGACGTCCGCCATCGCGACGAGGAAAGGCTGGCGCTGCAGGCTGTCGAGGGGCTGCTGGCGGGACGCGAAAAGCTGCTCACCCGGCCGGTCACGCCCGAGCCGCTGATCAAGCCCAAGCGCAAGTCCGAACGGCTCGATCTCGAGCGTTCCGCCGAGAATGACGGCGGCGTAACCGATCCGGCTTGAGCCGATGCGCGATCATGACGGCTCGTGTCCTGCAGCGGTTCGGTGTTCGACTTCGGGCGCGATCAATACGGCTTGCATCTGGACAATTGTCATGCACCCGATATCTCACATTGAACCTGATCTTCACCGGGCCGGAGCAAACCGATACCAATGACCCCGTTTCATCTTGCATTCCCAATTCGCGACATAGACGAAACCCGCAGGTTCTACGGCGAGGTGCTTGGCTGTCCGATGGGCCGTTTCACGGACACCTGGATCGATTTCGATCTCTTCGGACACCAGATGTCCGGGCATATCCGCCCGGGCGCGGGTGCTGCAAGGGACTCAGGAACCGTTGACGGCCACTCGGTTCCGATCCCCCATTTCGGGGTCGTTCTGCAAATGGAAGACTGGAAGGCCCTGGCGGCACGGCTCGAGGCAGACGACGGCATCGACTGGATCATGACGCCCACCCTGCGGTTTGAAGGCCAGCCCGGCGAACAGGCAACGATGTTTCTGCGCGACCCTGCCGGCAACGCGCTCGAGTTCAAGGGCTTCTCTGACCTGGGCAAGGTCTTCGCATCGTGAGCGCGCCGCGGTCGGCCGCACCGGCGTCCGGCGAGCAGGCGAAATTCGTCACCGGCTCGACCATGCGGCATGTCGTGACGATGACGGCGACCGGGTCCATCGGACTTGTGGCGATCTTCATCGTTGACGCGCTCAACCTGTTCTACATCTCGCTTCTCGGTCAGCAGGAACTGGCCGCTGCCATCGGTTATGCCGGAACGCTTCTGTTCTTCTCCACCTCCATCGGCATCGGGCTTTCGATTGCCGCCACCGCCCTGACATCGCGGGCGCTCGGCCGGGGCGCTCGGGCGGAGGCACGCGAGATTGCCGGGGCCTCGATCGCCTACATGCTCATCCTCATGGTCGCGACCGTGGCCCTCGCCTACCCGTTCATCGGATCTCTCGTGCGTCTGATCGGCGCCGAAGGCAGAACGGCCGAACTCGCCACCGAATTCATGCAGATCGTGCTGCCATCGCTTCCGGTGCTGGGCGTCGGCATGTGCATGGGTGCGCTGCTCAGGGCCGTCGGCGACGCCAAGCGGGCGATGTATGTCACGCTCGGCGCCGGCGCATTGACAGCGGTGCTCGATCCGATCTTCATTTTCGGTTTCGACATGGGCATCCACGGCGCCGCAATCGCCACAGTGATTTCGCGCTTCGCACTGGTTGCGATCGGGCTGCACGGCCTGATACGGGTCCACAACCTGATCGCGATGCCTTCATCCTCGGTGATCCTGCGGGAGTTCAAACCGTTTCTCGCCATCGGCCTTCCCGCCCTGATGACCCAGGTCGCGACCCCGGTCGGCAACACCTATGTCACCGTCACCATGGCCCAGCACGGCGATGCGGCCGTTGCAGGCTGGGCCGTCGTCGGGCGATTGATTCCGGTTGCTTTCGGGGCGCTTTTCGCGCTGTCGGGAGCGGTCGGACCGATCCTTGGCCAGAATTACGGCGCGCGCCGCTTCGACCGGCTGATCTCGACAATGCGCGACAGCCTGATGTTCATCCTTGCCTATACGCTCGTGACATGGGCGATCCTGGCGCTGTTCCGCAATCAGATCGCCGACCTGTTCGGCGCGACAGGCGAAGCACGCGACGTGATCCTGTTCTTCTGCCTGTTCGTGGCCGGAAGCTTCGTGTTCAACGGGATGCTGTTCGTGGCCAATGCGGCTTTCAACAATCTCGGTTTCGCGCTCTATTCGACGGTCTTCAACTGGTCGCGCTCGACACTCGGGGTCATCCCCTTCGTGTGGGCCGGATCACAGCTCTACGATGCCTCAGGCGCACTGGCAGGCTACGGACTCGGCGCCGTGGTGTTCGGACTTGCGGCCGTCATCGTGAGTTTCCGGGTCATCTCGAAAATGGAGCCCGGAGACGATGACGGCGGCCCGACCGAAGCGGTGCATACGCCCCCGGCCGGCCAGTCCGCCTTCACCAGCGGCAAGGCCTCGACCTTGTAAGAGCGCTATCGCGCGCAGCCGAGAACGCCGTTGCGAACAAGATAGAGTTGACCGTCGACACACTCATGCCGCTGTTTGATCGGCGCCATGAACGCCACATAGTCCTCATCAGCCCACTTGCTGTAGTCCTGACGGCTGGCAAACATGATGCTCCAGAAGAGACCATGGTCATGGTCGCCGGAAGCCGTGTCACGGTACAGAAGCCCGCCTTCACGTTTGGTATTGTAGCTCTCCATGTTGACTGCATTGAGGATGGCCTGGCGGCTTTCCTCTCCTGAACCGTAGAGATGCTTGAGAAGCAGCACCATGCGATTGCCCTTCTCAATGGCTTCGGTCTGATACTTCTCGTATTGCCCGTTTGAACCATTGTGGTCTGCAAGACGGTCGAGAGCAAACGCATCGCCTGCTGCGACGGCCTGTTCATAAAGCTGCAGAGCAAGTTCATAGTCTTCGGCAACCCCAAATGCACCCCAATAGGCATTCCCCAGATAGGTCATTGAGACCGCATCTCCACGTTCGACACCTTCCTGGAATATCTCCACTGCCCTGGCATAGTCACCTCCGCCCTCGGGGTTTCCGATGCTCATGTAGTAGGATCCATAGTTTGCAAAAGCGGGAGGGTACTTGGCTCTGTAGGCTGCCTCGAAGTAGTTGTGTGCCTTGACACTGTCCCTCTCGACCCCGAACCCCTTGTCATAGATGGCCCCCATGGCGTTGACCGCCGGTGCGAAATGGACAACGGCGGCCCGGCGGAACCATTCAACCGCGGACGTGTCGTTATGATCCCGGGCAACAATGGAGCGTGCCAGCTGGTAGGCAAATCGTGGATCATCTCCGTCGATTTCCACGGCCTTGGTGCAAGCCTCGACCGCCAGATCGGCATGCTCCCGCAGCGTCAGGAACGGGACTGGAGGGAAGCCGAAAAATTCTTCGACGGGTCCCGAGGCTAGGCGGTCGCAGGCGGCAATGGGATCGTCCATGGAAACGGTCGGCTCCGCCGCACTCCCGCCGCCATCACCATCTTCGTCGAGGCTGAGCTTCAGGATTTCCTGTTCACCTGCATCTTGCGTAGTGGCGATAGCAGCAATCGCTGGGTCGCACCCCTGTTCCATGGCTGCGAGCGCGTTTCCGGAGCCGTTGAGATGGATCTTCGCGGCGCCGTTGCCCAAAGTAAACCTGAGCGTGGTCCCCGACTTGAGGGCTGCGATAAACCCGTTCCCCTTCGCGAAGCTCAGGACCGGCTGGACACCGCCCAGAAACTCGGTGAAGCGGGCCTTGCCATCGAGACTGAAGGACTGGCCGTCAACCCGGACCTCGAGTTGGATCTCCTGCCCGTCCCGCGCGTTCGGGATCGTATCTTCGATGGTCCACTGAATGTCATCTGACCCCGGAGTGCACTGGAAGGTGAACCAGTGTTCACCGTCTCCGCAATTGCCGAAAGACGCACTTCCGCTGGGCGGATTTCCGGTTGCGCCCACAGGGTCCGCATATCCGAACCATGTCCCGTTTCTGCTGCATTTGCCGGAGACGCTCCTCGGCCAATCCCTGGCGGGGTGGTTGGTCGCCTCGATATATTCCAGTACCGTTTGCCCTGAAACCTCGTAGGTGGTTCCGTCAAACCTGAGAATGGGATGATCAAGCAGGCGGGAAGCGGTGGTCAGGTTCCTGTAACCGTTCGTAAAACCCACCGTTGGAACAAGATCAAACGTTATCATGGAGAAGATCGATGTCAGCGTATCCGCGCCATCCCTCCTCAGGACATGGTAGTCACACCCCCTGTTTCCGCAATTGTAAGAGAAGTCATTCACGCCAACCAGAATCTCTTCGACACCATCTGGTTCCTGGTCGAGATCGATCAGCTTGATATCCAAAGTCTGCTTGTCGAGCTTGGCCCCGGAGAAATTCTCCTCAAGATACTCCAACAGACCCGGCACCTCGGAAACCTCCGCCGGTGTGTAATCAACAGTCTCAGTTGATGCGGCGGAAGCCAGGGAGCTGGATGCAACCAGACCCAGAACCACTGATGCCGCCCGAAAAAAATGTGCTGACAAGACCCGCCCCCATAGCTGATGCTTGCAATAACAACGAAGATGCAATTTGGGGTCAAGTCTGCCGCTCAATGTCAAGGCAACAGCGTTAACTCCGGCGGCATTGCCTGAATCGGCCCTTCCAATGGGGCAGCAACGCCGGCCGTTGGCTTAGCGATGGAACGCGAAGGCGGCGTCGAGGTCACGCTTGAGCTGCTCGGCAACACCGGCGGAGCCCTCGAGGATTTCCTTTGCCTTGAGGAAATCCAGCACCCGGAACTGGTGCACCTCCGGACGGAGCAGGATGTCGGGGGGATGGGTCTTGCACTTCATGCCGATGATGGACTGCATCATGAGCTGGTTGGCCCCGAACATCATGTCGATGGTCGAGGGCGGCTGGCCCGGAACGCCGGAGGGCAGGCCGACGACGTCGACGCCGATGACGATGTCGGCAAGGCCGGTGATCCGATCGAAGGGAACCGGATTGAAGATCCCGCCATCGATCATCACCCGATTGTCGATCATGACCGGCCTGAATACGGCGGGTATGGCCGCCGATGCCGCCAC
Organism: Hoeflea sp.; assembly: GCA_965233445.1. GTDB lineage: Bacteria > Pseudomonadota > Alphaproteobacteria > Rhizobiales > Rhizobiaceae > Hoeflea. The sequence goes on along the minus strand of OZ247491.1, from coordinate 1,498,311 downwards.
GGCGAGACGCAAGTCGCCCTTTTCGCAGACCACTTCGCAATGACCGTAGTAATCGGTGACCATGATCTTGGCAGGAATCTTCAGGTCCTCGAACCGGCGGGCGACGGTTTCAGGCAGGAATTCCTCGAGAATGCGCTCGACATTGAACTGTCCGAGCCTCAGGCCGCCTTCCATTGCGTCGCGCATGCCCCGCGGCTTGGCCGCCTTCCAGATCCGCCCGATCGCATTGGTCGGCTTGCCGATGCTCTCAAGCGCGAAGTCGCGGATCTCCTTGCCACTCAGCCCGGACGCCATGGCCGCGCCCATGATCGCACCGATGGAGGAGCCGGAGATTGCAACAGGCTCGATCCCCATTGCATTGAGGGTTTCGATGACGTGGATATGGGCAATGCCCCGTGCGCCGCCGCCGCCGAAGGCGATGGCAACCGTCGGGTCGCCCGAGGTTCGGACTGTGCGTTCAGGAACCGCTGTGCCGGTGTCTGCCATGTGATCGCCTGTTGTTGATCCGGTAAAACGACGAGCCGCAGTGACTCAGTCGGATGCAGTATAACGGAAAAAGCGCATTTTCGTGTCGCCGAACGCGCGAATCTCGGCAATTCCGAACGCAGGACCCGGATCCGGCTCTGCACTGGAAACCTCTTCGAGCACAACCAGGGCGCCATCTTCGAGCCACCCGCCGGATGCGGCCGAAGCCAGCGCCTTTTCACCCAGTCCCTTGCCGTAGGGAGGGTCGGCGAACACGAGCCTGAAAGGTCCGGATGTGCCGGCCGGGCCAAGCTTGGTGGCGTCACGCCGGAAAATACGGGTCCTGCCCTGAAGTCCCAATGCCTCGATGTTGTTCTGAATGAGGCCGCGCCCCTCCACACCGCTTTCGACAAACAGCGCCGACCGGCACCCGCGCGAGAGCGCCTCGAGCCCGAGCGCTCCGGTTCCGGCGAAGAGATCGAGCACACGCCCGCCATCAAGCGCGTCGGGATAGGCGTGGGTCAGAATGTTGAAAAGGCTCTCACGAACCCTGTCCGTGGTCGGCCGGATCGATGACGTCTTGGGCGCGGCGATGCTGCGGCCGCGAAATTCACCGCCGACGATCCGCACCGGGTCCGCGTCCTTTGCTTCCCGCCGGCTTGCCGTTGCGTGTATCGCGCTCCGGACGCTCGCCGGTGGGCTTACCCTGTGGCTTTCCAGTGCCCGTTTTGGGCGCTCCGCCACGTGCCTTTGCCCCGAAGGATTTGCCGTCATGCTTCACGGCAGACCCCGCTTCCGGTTTCCCTCTGGCGCGGTCCGGCCGCCCGCTCTCGTCGTCCCTTGGCGGACGAGGCTTGGCACGGCTCTTGGGAAAGCTGCCACGGCGGGTTTCGGCGCGCGGATCGGCTGCCGGCTTGCTCCTGTCACGCTTGGCGGGATCCCGGCCGCTGCCCGCATTCTCAGTCTCTGCAACCGGGCGCGCGCCCGGCGCCATCCAGACATTGGACGCACGGCTGCGCTGAATGAACCCGCGCTTCGCCGGCTTTTCGCCCGGCTCCTCGTTTCGCCCTGCACCCGGAGCGTCGCGGCGCGGCTTTCCTGCAGGCTTGTCTCCCATGCTCCTGCGCTCGTCCCCGCGCGCCTTGCCGGGGCCCCATTCCTTGCGGCGATCGTCTCCCCGGCTTTCGCCGCGCTTGGCGTCCCGATCCGGCCTGCCGAGCTTGGTATCCAGCCGGGCGCGCGCGCGTTCGGTTTTCTCCGAGCTGGAGATCCATTCCCGCTGCGCCGGTTTGGCGGGGGCCTTGGGCTTTTCGTTTTCCTTGACTGGCGGCGGCGCATCGTTGAGCGGCGCATCGAAATTGGCGCCGGATTCCTCGATCAGCCTCGGCCCGAGCTGTTCGCGCAGGGTGCGGCTCCTGATCTCCACGACGTCGCCTTCGCGAATGTCGCCGAGCTGGAACGGTCCGAACGAGATGCGGATCAGCCGGTTGACGTCCAGCCCGAGGGCGCTGAGCACATTCTTGATCTCGCGGTTCTTGCCTTCGCGAAGCCCCATGGTGATCCAGACATTGTGCCCCTGCTTGCGATCCAGTGTGGCCTCGATCGCGCCGTAGAGAACCCCGTCCACCGCGATGCCGTCCTTGAGGGTGTCGAGGCGGGCCTGATCGATGTCGCCATAGGCGCGCACGCGGTAGCGGCGCAGCCATCCGGTTTCGGGCAATTCCAACGTCCGGGCAAGACCGCCATCATTGGTGAGCAGCAGCAGGCCTTCGGTATTGATGTCGAGACGGCCGATGCTGAGCACCCTCGGCAGATGTTTGGGCAGGGTTTCGAACACCGTCTTTCGGCCTTCGGGATCACGGTTCGTCGTCACGAGGCCTGCCGGCTTGTGATAAATCCAGAGGCGGGTGCGCTCGATGCCCGCGATTTCCTCGCCATCGACTTCGATCCGGTCGGTGAGCGAAACCACGATAGCGGGGCTTTCGAGCACCTTGCCGTTCACACGGATGCGGCCTTCCGCGACCATCCGTTCCACGTCACGCCGCGAGGCCACGCCGGCGCGTGCAAGTATTTTGGCGATCCGTCCGCTCTCGACCGCAGCCTGAGGGTCGACGGATGGGGGAGCTTTCTGGCCGGACTTGCCGCGGGTGGGTTTGTCTCTTGATGTCATTTCCTGCTTGCCTGGCTCTACGGCGCCTCAGCCAATGGTGGCGGGAATGGGTTGCCGTGATAAGTGTGAATGCGCATTTGCGGCGCAGCCGACCCGTTTCGTTTTCGGGCGACCGGTTCTATACAGTCACGCCCCTGCCGCTCTCTAGCAGGTTGGGCGCATCGGGTTAAGAGATTTCATGCACCGGGGTGCAGCATGATCGGACAAGGTTTCATGGATCTGGCGCTTGCCGAGGCGCGACAGGCGGCCGAGCGCGGTGAAGTTCCGGTCGGGGCCGTGCTCGTTCTGGACGGCGAGGTCATCGCGCGGGCCGGAAACCGCACCCGGGAGCTGAACGACGTCACGGCACATGCCGAAATTCTCGCCATCCGAGAAGCCTCTCAAACCCTCTTCCGGGAGCGCCTGACCGGCGCAGACCTCTATGTCACGCTCGAACCCTGCACCATGTGCGCCACCGCCATCTCGTTTGCCCGCCTGCGCCGGCTGTATTTTGCGGCGGAGGACGAGAAGGGCGGTGCAGTGACCAGCGGAGTCCGGTTTTTCAATCAGCCAACCTGTCACCACGCGCCGGATGTGTATTCCGGCCTCGCGGCTTCGGATGCCATGGCCTTGCTCAAGGATTTCTTCGCGGCCCGCCGCGACTGAAGCGAATCGAATTCGATCAGATCCAGCTTGGCGCCAGAGCTTCAGACCAGAGCTTCAGACCAGAGCGTTGTGGCTTTTTTTTCACGAGGCCAACAGGTTGCGCGGCGGTTGAACCATCGCCTGCTTCAGGCGGACGCAATTACCAGGGCCACCATTTGCGGTTTCCGGTCCCGGCCTTCTTTGCCTCAGCAAGGCGGCGACGTTCCTTGACCTTTTCCGGCTCCCCGAGTTCGCCGACCGGTGCGGTTTCAGCCGGCCTGCGGTAGGTCAGCGGCGGATCGGACAGGAAGCGGCGGCGATCGGAATAGGCGCCCTGCTCAATCCTGCGCGCCTGCTGATAGGCTTCGCGCTGACGCCTGTCTCGCGTGCTCGTTTCGAGCGGTGTCGGCGGCCCATCAGCGGCTCCGCCCAGAGTTGTCGGGCTGCCTGCAGAGGAATCGACGCCCCGGCGTGCCAGCGGCGATCTGAAACCGGTCGCACCGCTGTTCTCGTCGGCTTCGGCGATCAGTCGCTCCCGGGTTTGCTCGGGCGATTCGACCCAAGCCGGGTTGTTTTCGGATATGCTCTGCTGTGGCGCAGGCAGGCTCGCCGTTTCAGGCGGTTTGACGATTGCAGGACGCGGCTTGTACTCGATGTCCGCGCCTTTGCGCTGAGGACCGATCGACGCAATACCGCTGAGGTCGTCGACCAGTTGCTCTGTCGACGACTTGTCGGTGCCATAGGTCGGGCCAAGGCAGCCCGACAAGGCAAGGCTTGCGGCGATGACGGCGCCGATCGATACGCTGGCGCGATACTCTGTCTTCACTGTCATGCTTCAGGTCCCGTCTCAGGCAGTCACTTGAAATTCAAACCGGTTGTTGCCGCACAATCCGACCATTTTCAGGCAGGATCAGCCATTTTCATGCCGGGTTGTACCGGATAGCTGTCTGGAGGGCAATTGACCGCTTTGATTTTGGCTTAATGTCGAAGTCCGGGGAACCCATGAAGTCCCCCGACAATTCAAGCTTTTATCAGGCCCAGCGCCTCCAGCTCGCGCAGCGCTGCCGCGTCACGGGCCGAGACATCCGGATGGGCCGGATCGGAGCCGACATCGTCCGTCACCCGCCAGGAACGCGCGCACCTGCGCCCCTCGGCGATTGCCGGCACGACCGCAACCTTGGACACCTCGTCCAGACGGAAGGCCGCGTCAGGGCCCATGCCCTGCTCGATGACAATGCCAGAGGTGATGCAGACTTCCGAGAAATCCGTATCCTTGACAGCCGCAACAAGTTCCGGATCATCGATGTAAACCACCGGCGCGGCTTCGAGCGATGCGCCGATGCGCTTTTCACGGCGTTCGACTTCGAGCGCGCCGGTGACCACGCGACGCACGGTGCGGATTTTCTTCCATTTCGAAGCCAGCGCGTCATCGCGCCAGGCTGCGGGAACTTCCGGGAACTGTTCGAGATGCACTGATTCGGCATCCGGCTTGTTGGAGAGCCAGGCCTCTTCCATGGTGAAGGGCAGCATCGGCGCAAGCCAGGTGACCAGACAGTCGAAGATGGTGCGGATCACCTGCAGCGAGGCCTTGCGACGCTGGCTCGACGGCGCATCGCAATAAAGCGCGTCCTTGCGGACATCGAAATAAAACGCCGAAAGCTCGATATTGGCGAAATCGGTCAACGAACGGGCGATGCGCTTGAAGTCGAAATTGTCGTAACCGGTGCGCACCAGCTGATCGAGTTCCGACAGGCGATGCAGCATCAGCCGCTCGAGTTCGGGCATGTCGGACGGATTGATCGCATCGCCGGCATCGTGCGCCAGCGTGCCCAGCATCCACCGGACGGTGTTTCTGAGCTTGCGGTAGGCGTCGATGTTGGTCTTGATCACGGTCTTGCCGAGCCGCTGGTCCTCCCAATAGTCGGTGTTCATCACCCACAGGCGCAGGATATCGGCGCCGGACTCTTTCATGACGTCCTGCGGGAACACCTGGTTGTTCAAAGACTTCGACATCTTGCGGCCGTCCTCTGCCATGGTGAAGCCATGGGTGATAACGGCGTCATAGGGAGCCCGGCCGCGGGTGGCGCAGCTTTCGAGCAGCGAGGAATGGAACCAGCCGCGATGCTGGTCGGAGCCCTCCAGATAGACATCGGCGGGCCACTTGAGATCCGGGCGATCCTCGAGCGTGAAGGCATGGGTTGAACCTGAATCGAACCAGACGTCGAGAATGTCTGTCACCTGGATCCATTTCGGATCGCCGGCGAGATCTCCCAGGAAGCGCTCACGCGCACCTTCCGCAAACCACGCATCGGCGCCTTCCGCCTCGAAGGCTTCGAGGATGCGGGCGTTGACCGCCTCGTCCAGCAGCACATTGCCGTCGGCATCGGCGAACACGCAGATCGGCACGCCCCAGGCGCGCTGGCGCGACAGCACCCAGTCGGGCCGGTCCTCGATCATCGCACGCAGGCGGTTCTGGCCTGCGGCGGGCACGAAGCGGGTCTCATCGATCGCCGACAGCGCACGCGAGCGCAGCGTGGTGCCGTCGCCGAAATCCTTGTCCATGTAGACAAACCACTGCGGCGTGTTGCGGAAGATGATCGGCTTCTTCGAGCGCCAGGAATGCGGGTAGTCATGCTTGAGCCGGCCGCGTGCGAAGAGGTTGCCCGCTTCGATCAGGGCGGTGATGACGGCCTGGTTGGCATCGCCCTTCTTGCCCTTGTCATCGATGACGCGGGCCGGCCCACCCTCGCGGTCGGGCCCGAGGCCGGGGGCGTCCTTGGTGTAGAAACCGGCGTCGTCGACCGTGAACGGGATTGCCGCGGAGATGCCGCGCGCCTCGAGATCGCGCGCCGCGTCCATCCATGCCTCGAAGTCCTCGCGGCCGTGGCCGGGGGCTGTGTGGACAAAGCCGGTACCGGCGTCATCGGTCACATGGTCGCCCGCGATCAGCGGCACGGGGAAATCATAGCCACCGCCAAGACCCTTGAGCGGGTGGGCGCACACCAATCCCTCAAGGTCGGCCGCCTTCACATCGGAAAGTCGCTTGAATTCGAGCTTGGCCTTGGCAAAGCACTCCTCGGCGAGCGCATCGGCGAAGATCAGCTTCTCGCCAGGCTGCGGGCCAAAATCGTTTTCCGCCGCGGTCACCTCGTACAGGCCGTAGCCGATGCGATCCGAAAACGAGATCGCGCGGTTGCCGGGGATGGTCCAGGGCGTGGTGGTCCAGATGACGACGGAAGCCTGAGAAAGCGCTTCCCCAACCTGGGTGACCGGAAACTTCACCCAGATCGTGTCGCTCTCGTAAGCCTGGTACTCGACTTCCGCCTCGGCAAGCGCGGTGCGCTCGACCACCGACCACATGATCGGCTTGGAGCCTCGGTAGAGCTGGCCGGACTTTGCGATCTTCAGCAGTTCGCCGGCGATCCGCGCCTCCGCATGGAAGTCCATGGTCTTGTAGGGCTTGTCGAAATCACCCTCGATCCCGAGCCGCTTGAACTCTTCGGACTGGACCCTGATCCAGTGATCGGCATAGGCGCGGCATTCCTGGCGGAATTCAAGCATGGCCGAGGGCTGTTTGAGGTCCGGCTTTTCCTTGCCCTTGGAACGGTAGTTCTCTTCCTCGATCTTCCACTCGATCGGCAGGCCGTGGCAGTCCCAGCCGGGCACATAGTTGGAATCGTAGCCGCGCATCTGGAACGAGCGGGTGATAACATCCTTGAGGATCTTGTTCAGCGCGTGGCCGATATGGATGTTGCCGTTGGCGTAGGGCGGGCCGTCGTGGAGCACGTATTTGGGACGGCCGGCGGACGAGGCGCGCAGCCTGTCGTAAAGCCGCATCTCCTGCCAGCGGGCGACCAGTTCCGGCTCCTTCTGCGGCAGGCCGCCGCGCATCGGAAAGTCGGTTTCGGGCAGGAACAGGGTCTTCGAGTAATCGAGCGTATCTTTGGTGTCGGTCATGGTGTCGCAATCTTCTGGGCCGATGGCCCCTGGTAGACAGTGTATCGGAGAATTCTGAAGCGGGCGCGCAAACGCGCCGAAATGCCCGGTCTCCTGCGAGCCCTGCTCAGCGGGAAACCGGGACCATAATTCGTATCGGCGGCGAGCCTGTGATCGGGACGGCCATGGTCATGGCCGGGCTTTTATCAATCTCTTCGGGGTCAGGGAAGCGCAAAGTGCAACACCAGCCCTTGCGGCCACGGCGCGGGACTCCGGAACAACGCTCACGCGCACTGACCTATTGTTGGAAGCCCGACCGATCGATCAATGCTTGATCACATCGTCGGTTTCGGAGACCATCCGCGCAAGCAAAATGAAGGGGGTGCGCATGGGAACGGGATACAGGCTCGGACTGGTTCTGATTTTGGCCGGCTTTGCGGCCGGTTGTGGCGCACCGCGGCCCGAACCGCTTGCCCAGAACGGATTGGGGCTCGCCATCACACCGACGGGGCTTTCACTGGTCGGCGCAAGCCAGGATCCCAGCGAGGACATCTCTCAAGGATCATGCAGCAGTGCGATTGCGACAATCGGTGCAAAACGGGTGCGTCCGACCACCGTGACCCGGGGCATGACGTCGTGCGACCTCTATTTCCTCAAGGGACAACCCGCCTCGATCCAGACAAGCGGCGTCAATTTCCGGCCCAACGACAACGGGATCGCCAACAAGATGGTGATCACCTACCTCGAGAACGGTGTCGAGAAGCGTTATGTCTTCATTGAGAATCTTCTCGATCGCGTCGAATAGAGCATTTTCCCCACAAACCGCCGTCAGCGTTGCAGCCGATCATAGATCAGCCGACGCATCAGGGCGGTCAGTGGCTTGGGTGCAAGCCTGCCGGCAATGGCGAACACGCGGTTGGCTCTACCGGGAACCGATGACTTCCGCCCGGCGACAAGATCGGCGAGGATCAGCTGTGCCGCCCGTGACGGATCCATCCGCTTGCTTGCGTCCGCACCCTTGGGCGCATGTTGCTGGGCGTGGGCGGTTTTCAACGGCCCCGGGAAGGCGACCGTGACGGTAACATTACGCGCCTTGGCCACCTTGCGCATGCTTGCTGCAAAGACAGCCAGCGCATCCTTGGATGCGGCGTAGCTTGCCGCTCCCGGATAACCGGTGAAGTGCGAGAGCGACGAGACGAAGCCGATTGCGCCGCCGGGCTTGAGCGCGTCCGATTCCAGCATCCGGGCGGCAATGATCATCGGGGCTTCGGCATTCACCCGGAGCACATCAAGATGGCTGGACAGATCGATGGTCTCGAACCGTCCGGTCGCATTGATCCCGGCATTGAGAACAACCAGATCGAACGGACCGTCGGCCACCAGTCCCCCGAGGACCTGATCAAGCTGTGCTCTGTCGGACAGATCGCAGCCGACATGCCGGATGGCGGCCTCACCTCCATGGTCGTCCGGGTCGGGTTTGTCCCGGTCAAGCGAGAGGACGTCATAGCCCGTCGCCACCAGTTGACGCACGAAGGCCAGACCGAGACCCGCACTGCCGCCCGTGACCAGCGCACGCTTGCGGGACCCGCTCACAACCGGCGCCCCGTGAAAGCACCGCCAACAAGATAGCGCAGCCAGGATACGGTCACCGGAGACCGACGGGAGGCGATTGCCGCTGCCATCATTTTGGCCGTGTCGTCCGCATCGAGAAACAGCGCGCGCATGCGGCCGGGATCATAGCCCGCCTTTTCGTGCATATCGGTCCTGGTCGGGCCTGGGTGGAGGATCTGCACCGCAACCCGTCCGGCCCACTCCGATCTGAGCGCGCGGGCAAGACCGTGCAGGCCCGCCTTGGAGGCTGCATAGGCCGGGATTGCGGCTGAGCCCCGATGTGCGACCGACCCCACGAATGTCAGGGTTCCGCGGGATTTTTCCAGGAACGGATACAGCATCCGCGCCTGGGCGATCGCCGCGGCAAGATTGGTGTCCAGCGTCTGCCGGATCGCGTCGGTGGCGTCGAAGCCGTCCGGCGCTGCGAAGCCGACGCCGGCGTTGAGCACGGCGTTGTCAATTCTGTCCCAGCCGAGATCGCCCATCCCGTCCGCCAGCGCGCGTGCCGACGCTTCGGGATCGCCCTGGTCCGCCAAGACATAACGGACGCCGCCAGGGATGATGCGGGCGACATCGGCGGGTGACTTTCGGCCGGTGATCAACAGATGGTGCCGGTCCGCGAGCTTTTTGGCCAGCGCCAGACCGATGCCGGCATTGCCGCCAGTGATGACGATGCGGCGCGAACCCGCACCGATCATGTCACGGTCTCGAACGTCAGCGAGGCGTCGAGCGGGGACAGCGGCCTGATCCCGGCGAGCACCGCCCGTGCTTCGGCCTCATCGGCCTTCATTTGCGCGACCAGGGGGTCAAGCCCTTCGAACTTTTCCTCGCCGCGCAGGTAGGAAACCAGCGATACCGTGCAGGTCTCACCGTAGAGGTCGCCCGTGAAATCGAAAAGGTAGGTCTCGAGCAGCAAGGCCGCGCCGTCGTCGTCAACGGTCGGGCGCCTGCCGAAGCTCGCCACCCCGTCATGCAGGACCCCGTTGCTGCGACGGAACCGGACCGCGTAGATGCCGGGCATCAGGTTTGTTTCCGGAGGCAACGCCATGTTGGCGGTCGGATATCCGAGCGTGCGTCCGAGCTTTTTGCCATGCGCGACCTCGGCGGTGACCGCGTAACGGTAGCCCAGCAGGCCGGCGGCTTCGGTCACATCTCCTGCAGCAAGCGCGGCGCGGATCCGGCTCGAGGAGACCACTTCGCCGCCCTCGTCGCTGAACTGCTCGACCAGGGTGACGGAAAATCCGTGGCGCTCGCCTGCCTGCTTCAGATAGTCGGGATTGCCTTCCCTGCCCTTGCCGAAATGAAAATCATAGCCGGTGATCACGTGACGGACGCCAAGGCAGCCGCAGAGGATCCCGGAAACGAACTCTCCCGCACTCTGGGAAGAGAACTCCCGATTGAAAGGCTGCTCAACCACCGCATCAAATCCGAGATGGCCAAGGATTTCGGCTTTCATCGGGGCAGGCGTGATACGGGATACCGGTTCGTCGGGCCTGAACACCGTGCGCGGGTGCGGTTCGAAGGTCAGCACCGAAGCGGACAGGTTATCTGCTCCGGCTGCGTCAAGAGCCTGCGCAAGCACGGCCTGATGGCCGCGGTGGACGCCATCGAAATTGCCGATGGCCACCACCCCTCCCTTCAGATCAGCGGGAAACCGGCTGACATCCTGAAACCGCCGCGTCATTGTGTGTTGCGTCACCATCCCGCTCAGGCCAGCCATTCCATCCAGTATTCAGGCCGAAGTCCTTCCGCGTCCAGGAATTCCTTGAGCCGCGCCTCGTCGGTTGTGCGTCCTGAGGCATACTGCTTGGCGTGGATGCCCCGGGCGATGAAGACCGCGACGATTCCATTGTCCGCCGCGCCGCGAATGTCGGTCGAGGCTCCGTCGCCGATGGCGACCGTCCTTGCCTTGTCGACACTGCCGCGCAAGGCCCGTGCACGCACCATCGCCTCACGGTAGATCGGAGCGTGCGGCTTGCCTGCAATCCGCGTCTCTCCGCCCATCTCCGCGTAGAGATCCGCCAGCGCCCCGGCGCACGGCACTAGCCGGTCACCGCGCTCCACGACCCGGTCCGGATTGGCGCAAATGAACGGCAGGTTCTTCTCCCGAAAGCCTGCGAGAAGCTCCCGGTAGTCCGCTGCCTGCTCCGTCTCGTCATCGAACAGACCGGTGCAAAGGACGGCGCTCGCCGCATCCGGACCGACAAGTTCAAGATCGAGTCCTTCAACCAGCGACGTGTCGCGATCCGGACCCAGAAAATAGATCTCGCGCGGGGCTTCCATGACCAGTTGCCGGGTGACGTCGCCGGAGGTGACGATGTCGTCCCAGCATTCCGGGTCGACGCCGATCGTGCCGAACTGCTGGATGACGCCGGCTGCCGGACGCGGCGAATTGGTGATGAGAACGACTGTCTGACCCCGGCCGCGGGCTGCCTTCAGCGCCTCCACCGAAAGGAGAAAGGGGTTGACGCCATTGTGTATCACACCCCATACGTCGCACAGAAGCACGTCGGCGTGCTCGGTCAGCTGGTCGAGGTCGGTGATCTTGCGTGACATGACGGGTGTTCCTGTTGCGCAGAGGGATGTCGCGCAGCTTGTTCCGGAATACAAGACCCGGAACGAATTTTGCGCTTCTGCCGGCGCAACCGGGCCCTCAATTCCCCCGTCGATCTCTTGACTCTTCAAACCGCCATCCTTATCTCCGGCTCGTTAGCACTCACCCAGTGAGAGTGCTAACACCTTTTCATGAGACCCAATTCGGGGTCTCGGCCGCTTCTGTCATTCGATCAAGGAATATAGACAATGGCAAAAACCAAGTTCCGTCCGCTCCACGACCGCGTTGTCGTCCGTCGTGTCGAGTCCGAAGAAAAGACCAAAGGCGGGATCATCATTCCCGACACCGCAAAGGAAAAGCCGCAGGAAGGCGAAGTCATCGCCGTCGGCTCCGGCAACCGCGACGACGCCGGCAAGCTGGTCCCGCTCGACGTCAAGGCTGGCGATCGCGTGCTTTTCGGCAAGTGGTCCGGCACCGAAGTCAAGCTTGATGGCGAAGACCTTCTGATCATGAAGGAAAGCGACATCATGGGTATTCTCGGCTAACCGGCTGCCCAGCCTCTCTAATCAATTGAATCTGCCTCAACACGATGGGCCATGGCCCGGGAGTTAAGTGAAATGGCTGCTAAAGAAGTAAAATTCGGTCGTACCGCGCGCGAAAGAATGCTGCGCGGCGTCGACATCCTCGCCGATGCGGTGAAGGTCACGCTCGGCCCGAAAGGCCGTAACGTCATCATCGACAAGTCGTTCGGCGCTCCGCGCATCACCAAGGACGGCGTGACCGTCGCCAAGGAAATCGAACTGGAAGACAAGTTCGAGAACATGGGCGCCCAGATGGTGCGCGAAGTGGCGTCAAAGACCAACGACATCGCCGGCGACGGCACCACCACCGCAACCGTTCTGGCCCAGGCGATCGTTCGCGAAGGCAACAAGGCCGTTGCTGCCGGCATGAACCCGATGGACCTCAAGCGCGGCATCGACATGGCCGTCAGCGAAGTGATCGCGGACCTTCAGAAGAAGGCCAAGAAGATCAAGACTTCTTCCGAAGTCGAGCAGGTCGGCACCATCTCCGCCAACGGCGAATCCCAGATCGGCAAGGACATTGCCGAAGCCATGCAGAAGGTCGGCAACGAAGGTGTCATCACCGTCGAGGAAGCCAAGACCGCTGAAAGCGAACTGGAAGTCGTCGAAGGCATGCAGTTCGACCGCGGCTACCTGTCGCCGTACTTCGTGACCAACCCGGAAAAGATGGTCGCCGAGCTGGAAGATGCCTACATCCTTCTCCACGAGAAGAAGCTTTCCAACCTCCAGGCCATGCTGCCGGTGCTCGAGTCGGTCGTCCAGACCTCGAAGCCGCTGCTCATCATCTCGGAAGACGTTGAAGGCGAAGCGCTTGCAACGCTGGTGGTCAACAAGCTGCGTGGCGGCCTCAAGATCGCAGCCGTCAAGGCTCCGGGCTTCGGCGATCGCCGCAAGGCCATGCTCGAGGACATCGCGATCCTCACCGGCGGCCAGGTGATCTCGGAAGACATCGGCATCAAGCTCGAGAATGTCACCCTCGACATGCTCGGCCGCGCCAAGAAGGTCTCCATCACCAAGGAAACCACCACCATCGTCGATGGCGCCGGCAAGAAGAAGGAAATCGAAGGCCGGATCGCACAGATCAAGGGCCAGATCGAGGAAACCTCTTCGGACTACGACCGCGAAAAGCTGCAGGAACGCCTGGCCAAGCTGGCCGGCGGTGTTGCCGTGATCCGCGTCGGCGGTGCGACCGAAACAGAAGTGAAGGAACGCAAGGACCGCGTCGACGACGCGCTCAACGCGACCCGCGCCGCTGTTCAGGAAGGCATCGTCGCCGGTGGCGGCACCGCGCTTCTGCGCGCTTCGGTCTCCATCAAGGTCAAGGGCGGCAATTCCGACCAGGAAGCCGGCATCAACATCATCCGTCGCGCCCTGCAGGCACCTTGCCGCCAGATCGCGGACAACGCCGGTGATGAAGCCTCGATCGTCGTGGGCAAGATCCTCGACCAGAAGAGCGAAACCTACGGCTACAATGCCCAGACCGGTGAATATGGCGACATGATCAACATGGGTATCGTGGATCCGGTCAAGGTTGTCCGCACTGCCCTGCAGGACGCGGCTTCGATCGCCGGCCTGCTGATCACCACCGAAGCCATGATCGCCGAACTTCCGAAGAAGGAAGGCGCCGGCGGCGGCGGCGGAATGCCCGACATGGGCGGAATGGGCGGAATGGGCGGCATGATGTAAGAGGCGCACGCCTCTTATTCAAAGCTACACTTTGCTCAATCTTGCCTGACGCGCCGGGCATTGCTTTTCCCGGCGCGACTCAAGGGAAACCAGTCAAAGCGGTCTTCGGACCGCTTTTTCTTTGCCGCCGATACAACTAAAGATCGCATAACCCGCTGGATTTTGCCAATAGGTTTAGTTGTAGTTTAACCATTAACCGAACATAAAGGATGGGATTGATCGTATCGGGCATCGGGCCTAAACAGTCCGGTGCGTATTATTGTTCAGGTGTGTTTACCGATCCGCTTGTTTCTGTCCGATGCGCACCGGCGTCCGGGCTCCGGCACCTCAATTTGAGAGGCCGATCCGGAACCGGATGGAATGGAATGGAATGCCGATGATGTCTGCCCAACGTAAGCGGCAGGCATATTTTCTTACCAATTGACCGGAGTTGGTCTTGTTCAAGATCACAAAGACAGACGGGATTACCGGATTTGGATCGCCACCACAGGACTTCGTGGCGCCGGATCCCGAACTCGTCTCGCATTTCTGCCGGATCGAAAACTGGACCGCCGACCTAGCGACCGGCGCATTCAATCTTGGCATCGCGGCGAAGCATCTGCACGGTCTTGAGGGGAACGGGAGCATCGGACTCCTGAACCTGGTGCAATGCTATGATGCAGAGCACCGCCAGCATGTGCTGGAACTGTTCGAGAAGGCCGCAATGGCCCCCTCCTCCTTCTGTTTTTCCACCACCATCGTTCTCGACGACGACAGCCATGTGCCGGTGATGTGCATCGGCGAATCCTTCGACTTCGGTGAAGATGGAGCGGGCAGCATCAACGGGGTCTTCGTGTTCGCAAGTTTCCGTGTCGAACAGACGTCAAGCGCCTTCAATCAGTAAACGTCCGGCCCAGCGCCCTTGCAGGAACCTTTAGCAGCGGTCCAGCCGCGCTGCTGCCCTGTGCTTTTCGCCGTTCTGCTCCATGTTCACGCAGAGCAAGGAGAGATGCATGAGCGCGATGAAGCCCGAGAACGTGGCCGACTATCCCCGCCCGCCCGCGATCGAACGTTTCAGTGGTTCTATCCGGGTTCGTTTCAATGGCCACCTGGTTGCCGAGACGGGCGAAGCCTTCCGCATTCTCGAAACCTATCATCCTCCGACCTTTTACCTCCCGTCTTCAAGCTTCACTTCCGGTGTTCTCGTTCCGTCAAAGGGGCCCACGACCCTTTGCGAATGGAAGGGCCAGGCAAGCTATTTCGATGTGGTGGCGGGGGATGCGATTGCGGCGCGCGCAGCATGGACCTACCGGACACCCGAGTCCCGCTACAGGGAGCTTCAGGATCATGTCGCGCTGTATGCCGAGCCGATGGACGAGGTGCTGGTGGACGGCGAACGTGTCATTCCGCAGCCGGGGAACTTCTATGGCGGCTGGGTCACGCAGAACATAACCGGGCCGATCAAGGGGCGCCCCGGAACAACGCACTGGTAGTCGCTTTTGTGAACAATATGTCTCTGTTTGTTCATCTGTTGAAACGACGCCTTCTCCTGTAGGTGATCCGCAGTCACGTTTAACGGAGAATTCCATGTCATCCAGCATTCAACTTCTCATCGGCCGCGTGCTGATGAGCATCATCTTCATCACCGCCGGCTACGGCAAACTCGGCGGCGTCGAAGGCACTGCAGGCTATATGGCGAGCATGGGCATTCCGCTCCCCTCCATCACCGTATGGCTGGTTATCGCGCTTGAGCTGCTTGGCGGGATTGCGATCCTCGTCGGCTTCTTTACCCGCTACGTCTCCTGGGCGCTCGCCGCGTTCTGTCTGCTTGCGGGTTACCTCGCCCACTACCAGCCCGACGACCAGATGCAGATGATCAGCTTCATGAAGAACCTGGCGATTGCCGGCGGTTTTCTTGTGCTTGCAGTCCATGGCCCCGGCACATTGTCGGTCGACGCCCGCCGCAAGTAAGCCCGAGACCAGATCCGAATTTTCGGGATCCCGAACAGAAACCCGGCAGCCGCAAGCTGCCGGGTTTCTTCGCAGATGGAGGGTATCGCCGTGTCAAAGGCGTGCTCAATGCGAGGTCGGCCGTGAAAGCCTGAGAATTGCCACTGCCGAAACGATGGCAAACCCCAGAAGGACGACGGTTTCGACCAGGACCGAGGGGAAGAAGGTCTGACCGGCAAATCCCATGATCAGCAGACCGACCGTCATGCCGCTCGCGATCGCGACACTCGTCATGGCTGACAGCAGATCGCTGCGAAGCAGGATGAAGTCCTTTCTGTTTACAGAAATTCGGGCGAGAATCGCCAGCAGTCCCAGAGACGACAGAAGCACTGCCGCACCGATGAAAAATTGCATGTTCGCTCCACAATTCAAAAACGCCCCTTTGCCCGGGACGAGGCTGAACCGGCAGAGAAACGGCTTTGTGGTTGGCGGAGCCATTCGGATCGCCGGCCGCATGATTGAGCGGAGCGCGAAGGACGCGTGCAGGCCGGGTCTGTCCCGGACAGCTCGATATTGCCCGATCCGCTGGAAAATACAATTGCCCTCACAGCATGCATGGCTCGCTCAGTCCGCTTGATCCGCGGTCCCTGTGCTGCGGCCCCGATTGCACTTCCCGTCGGAAGCGCTGAGGCCCGCCGAAAAAATTTCTGCGTGATGATCCAGCCGGCCCGACCGAGCGTATCTTGTTCGGACGTCGCGGGAGATGTTCCCCCGATCAAACATCCCGTGACCGTCAAAAACCCTGAGGTTCCCGATCCCTCACGGTTCAGGCCGCCTCGGTTCGAGGCGGCCTTTTTTCATTTGCCGAGATCAGGTCTGGAACCGGATGCGTGAACTGCGACCAGCAGATTGCCGATCCGGGCAAGCGCCGCGTTTGCCGCACTTCACGCTTGCGCGGCGGCGATCAGCCGGGCGATCCGGGGGTCCGCGTCATGGCCGGGCTTGCGGGCGCGGACCAGGCAGGCTTCGGATTTCAGGATCACGCCGTCGGACAGGATCCGAAGATGATTGGCGCTGAGCGTGGAGCCGGTGGAGGTGATGTCGACGATGATGTCGGCCGCGCCCGAGGCCGGCGCCCCTTCGGTGGCGCCGAGGCTTTCGACAATCCGGTAGAGCTGGATGCCGTGGCGGGTGGAGAAGAAATTCTGCGTCAGCCGCCAGTACTTGGTTGCGATGGTCAGGCGGCGGCCATGGCGGGCGCGGAAATCAGCGGCGACATCGCCGAGATCGGCCATGGTGTCGACGTCCTTCCAGATGTCGGGGACGGCAACGACAACATCGGCATTGCCGAAGCCGAGCCTCGCCTCGATGGCGACGCGCTCATCGGCTCGGGCCAGACTCTCGCGAACCAGATCCTCGCCGGTCACGCCAAGATCGACCGCACCTTCTCCCAGTTCACGCGCGATCTCGGAGGCCGAGAGAAAAGCCACCTCGACATCTTCCATGCCCTCGATCCGGCCGCGATAGCTGCGGTCATTGCCGATGGCCGAGATCTCCAGCCCGGCACGGGCGAAGACGGCGATGGCGTCGTCCTTCATCCGGCCCTTCGAAGGCAGCGCAAGCGTCACGGTCATCGGCCGGCCCTCATGGTTTCAATGCGGTCGAGCCAGAGCGAGAAGCCGACCGCCGGGATCGGTTCGCGCGCCCCGAGAAGCGTCATCAGCCGGTCGTAACGTCCGCCGCCAGCGAGAACCGGTCCGCCGGTCCCTGTGGCGATTTCGAACACCAGGCCGGTGTAGTAGTCGAGCGGCCGCCCGAAGGCTGCGCGCCAGCGAATGGCGGCAAGATCCTCGCCACGCTCCGACAGGGCGCCGAGACGGGCTTCGAAGCTGGCCTGCGCTGCCTGAATGTCGAGTCCGGCGCTGGCCGCAAAATCCGAAAGCGTCCGTGCCGCGCGATCGAGCGGGACGTCCAGCGCTAGGAACGTCCTGAGGGCATCGAGCGATGCGGGCGAAAGCCGGGTTGAGGCCAGCGCCTGCTTCTCGATCAGCCGTGCGGCAATTTCGGCGGGCGAACGGCTGGCATGGGTGGAATAGCCGGTCGCCTGCATGACGCTTTCGATGTGCGCCTCGAGACCCGCTGCATCCGACGTCTCCAGGAACCCCGCGACGGTGGCATCGGGCTGGGCCGACCCGTCTGGACTGGCGAGGCGGGCGATCATTGCATCGAGCGCCTGTTCGTTGCCGAAGGCATGGATCAGGCGCTTCTGCCAGCCGACGGGAAGCCCGAGACCGGCAACCACCGCCTCAAACACCGACTGATCGCCGAGCGTGACTGTGAGAGCATGCCCGGGCGTGAAATTCGCAATCAAGGTGCGCGCTTCCGATAGGGCTCGGGCATCGCTTGCCGCCTCGTCGGTCTCGCCCAGATCCTCGACGCCCGCCTGGAAAAACTCGTTGGCGCCATCACGACGCTGGCGGAACACCTTGCCGAGATAGGAATAGCGGCGCGGTGTGCCGACATTCTCGGCGATGTGGGCGCGGCACACGGGAATGGTGAATTCAGGCCTCAGGCACAGGCTTTCGCCGGTCTCGGATTCGGTCAGGAAAATGCGCCGGCGCAAGTCCTCGCCGGCCATGTCGAGGAACGGTTCGGCGGGCTGGATCACCGGAATGTCGACCAGCGGCGCACCGAGATCCTGCATCGCGCCTGCCAGATCATCTGCGAATGTGGGAACGCCGTGCTGGGTCATCAGGCGTCCCGGGCATCGGAGGCCTGCTCGGCCAGGATGCGCCGTACCGTGATGACAAGATCCGCCTCGTCGACCAGGTGTTCACCGGCCTTGGCCTCGCGCCACTCGGCATTGTCGGTGATGGTTTCGGCGATGCGCTTGCCCTCGATCAGGTCCTTGACGATGACCTTGCCGGCTTCCTTCTCGTTGCCGCCCTGGATGATGGCGATGGGCGATGCGCGACGGTCGGCATAGCGGAGCTGCTTGGGGAAGTCCTTGGGGTTGCCCTGGAACAGTTCGACCGGGATCGTGGGGCCTGTCGGCTGGCTGTTCTCATCCACCGGGTTCAACGCGGTGCGCAACTCCTGCGCCATCTTCGCGTAATCGCCGATCCGGTCGCGGTCCATGATGGTGACGAGGATCGGCCCGGAGGCAGCCTCGCCCGAAAGCTTGCCAAGGTTCTTGAGCGCCGTCATCAGGCGCGACACGCCGATGGAGAACCCCGTCGCCGGAACCGGCTGTCCCATGAAGCGGGAGACGAGACCATCGTACCGGCCACCGCCGCCGACGGAACCGAACTGCACGGTCTGGCCCTTCTCGTTGGTGACGTCGAACAGCAGTTCGGCTTCGAAGACCGGACCGGTGTAGTATTCGAGGCCGCGGACGACGGAGGGGTCGATCTTGATGCGGTCAGGGCCGTAGCCGGATTCCTCAATTATTGTCCGAATTTGATCGAGCTCAGCAAAGCCTTCTGTAAAACCCTTTGTCTGTCTGCTGGCATCATCCAACGACAGCTCAACTTCACCCTCTACAAAGCGTTCATTGTTCACAATCTTCAGAACAAACTCTGATTGCTCTCCTTCCAACCCAGCACCTGGCGTGAAATCCCCTTCGCCTTCCTTGCCGCCGTCCCAACGGCCTTCGCCGAGCAGAAGTTTCACCCCCTCAGGTCCAAACTTGTCGAGCTTGTCGATGGCGCGGAGCACCGTGAGTCGTCGAGCGGCGTTCTCGTCGCCGCCGAGACCGATGGCCTCCATCACGCCGTCGAGCACCTTGCGGTTGTTGACGCGGATCACGTAGTCGCCGCGCCTGATGCCGAGCGCTTCCATGGTGTCGGCCATCATCATGCACATTTCGGCGTCGGCCTGAACGCCGGGCGCACCGACGATATCGGCATCGAACTGCATGAACTGGCGGAAGCGGCCGGGACCGGGCTTTTCGTTGCGGAACACCCAGCCAGCGCGATAGGTGCGGTAGGGCAGCTGGATGTCGTTGAAGTTCTCGGCCACGTGACGCGCCAGCGGCGCGGTCAGATCGTAGCGCAGAGACAGCCACTGTTCGTCATCGTCCTGGAACGAGAACACGCCCTCGTTGGGGCGGTCCTGATCCGGCAGGAACTTGCCGAGCGCATCGGTGTATTCGACGAAAGGGGTTTCCACGGGCTCGAAGCCGAAGCGCTCATAGACCTGACGGATCTTCGCCATCATCTCATCGGTCGCGCGGATGTCGGCGGGCGAACGGTCTGGGAAGCCGCGCGCCAGGCGGGCCTTCAGCTTCTGAGGCTTCTTTTGCTTCTGCTTCTTGTCGGACATGAAAAAGGGCCTGGAAAAGGAGAATTGCTGTGGTGCGCTTCTCCTAACCGACAGGCCCCCGGGCTGCAAGGCTTGGCTGTGCTGCAGGGCCAGGCCGGGGCGAGACCGCCCGGCATTGCGGCCAATCACGCAAAACCGGCGGCGCCATGGCGCCGCCGGTCGTGTTCACAGGATTGCCGGCTCAGTAGTAGGGCGAGCGGCACTGGCGGCGCGGACCGTGGTAGGGCTGGAACGTGTTGTCCCGCACCCGGTAGGACCGGTACTTGTTGTCGCACCAGCGAACGTGCTGCGGATTGGTGTAGCCGGGGCGCGCGTGTCCGCCACGACGATTGTTGTCGATGATCACGCCGAACGAAAAGGCCGCAGGCGGGAACCAGAAACCGTTGTAACGGCGATATCCGTTCCGATGGTGCCGGAAACCGCGATGACCATTGTAATAGCCGTGGTTGTTGTGACGGTAGAAGCCGCGCCTGTGGTGCCGCTGAACCCCCCGCCGGTGATGCCGCTGAAACCCGCGCTTGCGGTGCCCGATCTCGACCAGATTGCCCTCGACGCCGGCAGCGGCTGCAGGCTTCGGCATCTGCAGCGGTGCCGCGACGCCCGGGGCGACTGGCGCCAGAAGGAAGGTTGCTGAAACCAGCGCCACCATTGTGTTCCTGAACATAGAAGTCTCCTCAATCTCAAATCCGGCAAACCCGTTTCAACAAAATGCCTTAGGGCCCGGATGGTTCCAATCAGGCGGTCGGTTGCGCCATTCATGAAAGATCATGCGCCGGCGCCCGCCATCGATGTCGCCACGGTCTTTTCCGGCCTGGTGAGATCCCTGGAAGGATCGCCGCGCCGCAGCTTGCCAAAGGGTTGTAGCCGCAAGGGCTTGAACCTTTACTGACCATCCCGTTCATCTGGCGTTCATGTTCGGGACCGGTGCCCGCACCCACGTGAACAGGCGTGATCGTTTTTCCGGTCGACATCGGCCGGCTAAACGGTGATAGGACCGAGAGACACACCGTTCTCCTTCAAACCGCAAGGCGGGCCATCCCATGGGCCTTTTTCTCCTCACCGCGCTGACCATGATCGCCTTCGCGGCCAATTCGGTTCTCGGCCGCATGGCAATCGGCGCGACGGGCGGGCCGCTGATCGATCCGGCGAGCTATTCGGCGATCCGCCTCGTGTCCGGCGCCGCAATGCTGATGCTGCTTGTCGCCCTGACCGCAAGGCGCGAAGGCGGCGTGGTTCGCGCAAAACGGGGGTCGTGGGTATCGGCTTTCGCACTGTTTGCCTATGCGGTCGCCTTTTCGTTCGCCTACGTGGCGCTGGAAGCCGGTCTTGGCGCGCTTATCCTCTTTGCCTGTGTGCAGGCCACGATGATCGGCTGGAGCCTGAAGGAAGGCGACCGGCCATCCCTCATGGAGTGGCTCGGGCTTGTGACCGCTTTCGGCGCTTTCGTCTGGCTGGTCTCACCCGGACTGGCTGCACCGGACCCGCTGGCGGCAGCGGCGATGGCGATTTCCGGCATTGCCTGGGGGATCTATTCGCTGAGAGGACGGGGCTCGCCCGACCCGCTTCAAGCCACCGCGCACAATTTTCTGCGTTCGACCGCCTTTCTTGTTCCGCTGGGGCTGATCGTTGCAGCAGTTGGGCTGCCCCTGCGCATCACCACCGCCGGAATTTTGCTGGCGGTGCTCTCCGGCGCGATCACCTCGGGCCTCGGCTATGCCTTGTGGTACAGGGTGTTGCGACAGATCGGCGGCACGCTCGGCGCGATCGTTCAGCTGACCGTGCCGGTGATCGCCACCCTGGGCGGCGTGCTGTTTCTCGATGAAGCCTGGACGCTGAGGCTGGCGCTGTCCTCGGTGCTGATCCTGGGCGGTGTGGCGGTTGCGATCATCGCCAAGAGGCAGCGAAGCTGATCCGGGCACATCCTCGTTTCCTGCCATTCCGGCTTCAGGCCGAATTCTGGCGCTTGCGCAGCTTGTAGGTCAGAGCCAGGGCGATGCAGTGGGACAGCGCTTCCGCGTCCACAGGCTTTCCGGCTTCCACCACTATCGCACGATTGCCTTCGAAGGTGAGCGCAGCCGGGTAAAGCGCCCTGAACTCCTCCACCAGATTGGTGTGGCAGATGAACATGAGCGCCAGATCGCCGTTGGCGCGCGGCGCAATGCGAACCGAGCTTCCGACATTGCGCTTGGCCGGAGTGAAGCTCGGCTCGCCCCATTTGAGGCTTTCCTCAAGCGGTCCGACCCCGGGTGTCCGGGCGGCCACCTCGTGGATCAGCTCCTTCGCCTCGGACAGCATCATTTGCCTGCAATCCCGGGCCGCTCGAGGCTGTTGCGAAGCGCTTCCACCTCGGCGCGGCAGTTGCAGCCTTCGAGGTGGTCATTGACCAGCCCCATCGCCTGCATGAAGGCATAGACAGTCGTGGGGCCGACAAAGCTCCAGCCGCGTTTCTTCAGATCCTTCGACATACGGGTCGAGACCGCGGTCGTCGGATTGGCGGTCAGGGTTGCGTAATCCACGGTTTCCGGACGCTCCGCAGGTCCGGGCTCGTGGCTCCAGAAATAGGCGGCGAGCGAACCGAACTCGTCGACCATCTCGATGGCGCGCGCCGCGTTGTTGATGGTCGAGACGATCTTGCCGCGATGGCGGACGATGCCCTTGTCACCCAGGAGCCGCTCGATATCGGCATCGCCGAAGAGGGCGACCCGGTTGAAGTCGAACCCGGCGAAGGCCGCGCGGAAGTTCTCCCGCTTGCGCAGGATCGTCAGCCAGGAGAGGCCCGACTGGAAGCCTTCGAGGCAGATCTTCTCGAACAGCCGGACATCATCGGTGACCGGCCTGCCCCATTCATGGTCGTGATAGGCGAGATAATCGGGAAGATCGCCCGGCCAGAAACACCGGATGCGTCCGTCTTCGCCGGTGATCAGACCGTTGTCGTGCGCCACACTATCACTCCAGTGCCTTCGAAGGGCCTATGGTTAATCGGGAATCGGCGGCAATTAAGCGGTCGTTCACCGCGTTTGGCAAGCCGGTGATAACCCTAAGCGAAGGTTTCGGCTCCAACAGGCAGTTTATCGAAAACGATTCATCAATTGATTCCACCGCTGGCGCAGCATGAGCGGGAAAGCAGCCGTCCTGCACCGATCGCAGGCGGCAGCGTGAACACCTGTGACGCAATGTAAGGGGTCCGTCTGATGAAGAAACTTCTGCCAGTCCTGCTGTCCGGTGCGGCCTTGAGCCTCGCCGCCCTCTCGGCGCCCGCAACGGCCGGCGACCGCTACGGCCAGCGACCGCCCGTCGTGCTGAGCCCCGATCTCTCCGCACCCTGGGTGATGCAGCTTGGCGGCCAGGCCGCACCGCGCGGTGGTATCGTCTACCGGGCCAAGCCGCAGCCCCAGCGCGCCCGCGCCGTCCAGCAGCGCTCGCTGTTTGCGTCGCCGCGTCAGGTAACCCGGGTGTCCGCAGCGGCGGCGCCACGCGTCAAACCCGCTCCGGCGCGCCAGCTCGATCCGAAATTCCTGCCGCAGACGGTGGCCTACAATGGTGGTGAAAAACCCGGCACGATCATCATCGATACCAATGACCGGTTCCTCTACTTTGTCCTGGGCGACGGCCAGGCGCGGCGCTACGGCGTCGGCGTCGGCAAGGAGGGCCACGCCTGGAGCGGCACCGAGCGCATCACCCGCAAGGCGGAATGGCCGGACTGGCGCCCGCCGGCGGAAATGATCAAGCGGGTGCGGGAGCAGGAAGGCAGGATCCTCCCCGTCCACATGAAGGGCGGACCGGAGAACCCACTCGGCGCCCGGGCGCTCTATCTCGGCTCGACGCTCTATCGCATTCACGGCACCAACCAGCCCTGGACCATCGGCCGGGCGGTGTCCTCGGGCTGCATCAGAATGCGCAACGAGGATGTCACCGAACTCTACGAACGCGCCCAGATCGGCGCAAAGGTCATCGTGATCTGAGCCGGCGGGCACGCGATACCGCGTCCCTGGCAAGCGACGAAACGGCCGGCCCGCGAGCGATCCCGGGCCGGTTTTCCGATGCTCCGGTCACAAACCTGTGACGGCTTTGGCCCGCCCGACGGTTGATCCCCTCCGAATCAATGGTACCTTTTTGATGAGGGCCACAGCCGCAAGAGAGGGGAATATGACAAAACGAACAGGAATGACACGACGCTTCATGCTCACCGCAGGGGCGAGCGCACTCATGATCGCACCGCTGACACAGGCCGCTTCGGCACTGCCGCGTGCAGCAACACCCGCTCCGGATACCGGGCTTCCGCTGGTCGAGGCATCGACCCAGTCGAAGAAGCCGAAATCGAAGTACTGGCGCAAGAAGGTTCGTCTGGAGACGGACGAGAAGCCCGGCACGATCATCGTCGATACCAGCACCAAGTATCTCTATTACGTGGAAGGCAACAACCGGGCGACGCGCTACGGCGTCGGCGTTGGCCGTGAAGGCTTCGGCTGGTCGGGCACTGTCAGCGTCGGGCGCAAGGCGAAATGGCCGGACTGGCGTCCGCCTGCGACGATGATCGCGCGTGAGCGCCGCCAGGGCCGGATCATACCGAGCTATGTAAAGGGCGGGCCCAACAATCCGCTCGGCGCGCGTGCCCTTTATCTCTACCGCGGCGGACGCGACACCATCTTCCGCATCCACGGCACGAACCAGCCCTGGACGATCGGGCAGAACATGTCCTCGGGCTGCATCCGGATGATGAACAAGGATGTCGAACATCTCTACAGCCGCGCCGATATCGGCTCCAAGGTGATCGTCATCGGCCCGAACGGAAAGGGTGCCAGCAGGGTCTACAAGGATCGCGGCATGGATTTCTTCGGATCGATTTTCGGCGGCTGAGGGGACGGGCGACCTTCAGGCACACTGACCTCACGGTCACAGCCACAGACTTGAAGAGGCGGCGTTGCACCAGCGCCGCCTCTTTCGCATTGGACCGCGAACTTCAAGTGCAGCGCTCAGGAACAGCCGCGGACAGTTCGGCCAGAGGCCGTTGCGGGCCGTGAATTACTCGGCGGCTTCGAGTTTCTGAAGCCGTGCCGGATCCGGCAACCCCGCCGGTTTCTCGCCGCCGTAAACCCAGTCGAGCAGTTCCACGGTATGGATGATCGGGATATCGGTGCCGCCGGCGATCTGGGTCATGCAGCCGATATTGCCGGTTGCGATCAGATCCGGCGTCGTCCGCTCGATGTTCTTGACCTTGCGGTCGCGCAGCGTGCGGGCGATCTCGGGCTGCATGATGTTGTAGGTGCCCGCCGAACCACAGCACAGATGCCCCTCGGGCGGATCCTTGACAGTGAACCCGGCAGCCTTGAGCAGGGCCTTCGGCTGGGTCGTGATCTTCTGGCCGTGCTGCATCGAACAGGCCGAATGATAGGCAACGACCAGGTTTGCCCGGTTCGCCGGCTCGGGCAGATCAATGCCTGCAAGATACTCGGTGATGTCCCTGGCGAGAGCCGAGACGCGCGCCGCCTTGTCGGCATAGGCCTGGTCTTCGCGCAGCATGTAGCCATAATCCTTGATGGTGGTGCCACAGCCCGATGCGGTGATGATGATGGCGTCGAGACCGCCCTTCTCGATCTCGCGTGTCCAGGCATCGACGTTCTTCCGCGCGGCGGCAAGGGCGTCATGCTCGCGGCCCATGTGGTGAACGAGCGCGCCGCAGCACCCCTCGCCTTCCGGCACCACGACCTCGACACCGATCCGGTTCAACAGCCGGACGGTGGCCTCGTTGATACCTGGCTTTAGAACCGGCTGGGCGCAGCCGGTGAGGATCGCGACCCGGCCGCGCCGTTGGCCGACAGGCTTGCGAGAACCGGGACGGCCGAGGTCCGATTGTTCGGGGATCGAGGCAGGCGCCAGGTCCAGCATCGCCGCCATCGGCTTGAGGCCGGGAATGGCCCGGAAAAGGGGCGCGAAAGGTCGCCCGAGTTTCGCGGCATAGAGCGATGCGCGGAAACGGGCGGGATGGGGCAGCACGATGGCGAGGAGACCGCGGAGCATGCGGTCCATCAGCGGCCGCTTGTAGGTCTTCTCGATATGGGCGCGGGCGTGGTCGACCAGATGCATGTAATTGACGCCCGAGGGGCATGTGGTCATGCAGGCCAGGCACGAGAGGCAACGGTCGATGTGGGTAACCACCTGCTTGTCGGCCGGACGATCGTTCTCCAGCATGTCCTTGATCAGGTAGATCCGGCCGCGCGGGCTGTCGAGCTCGTTGCCGAGCGTCACATAGGTCGGACAGGTGGCCGTACAGAATCCGCAATGCACGCATTTCCTCAGGATCTTCTCGGATTCGGCGACGCCGGGATCGGCAAGCTGCTCGGCGGTGAAATTGGTCTGCATGTTGCTCGATCCCTGTTCGATCCTGAGGTCTTTTCGCTGTCGCTGCCCCGCAACGGCAATCGGTGCCAATAGTCCTAGAGCAGCCAGCTTTTCGGATTGTCGATCGGCTCGTTCCGTCCGAGTTTCTGCAGGCCGATCACGACCCGCACGATCACCCAGATCGCGACCAGGAAAATCGTGAGCATGCCGATGAAAACGACCATCAGAATTATGCTGACAATGGAGCCCAACAGGCCGAGCCAGAAGGTGCGGATCGCCCAGGTGTAATGGCTTTCGATCCAGGGGGCGGACTTGCCCTGGTTGAGATGGGCCAGAACGATGCCGACAAGGCCGGAAATGCCGATGAAGAAGCTGGCCAGATACAGGATGTAAATGACCTGAAGATTGGTCTTGCCGGGTTCAAGCCAGCGGTCGGTCTGGCGCGGTTCAGGTGTCTGGTCTTGGTTGCTCATGACTGGCTCCCTTTCTGATGTCGGACTTGCAAGGCTATCACATCACGGATGACATGCGGCCCGGGTTGAGAACCCCTCGCGGGTCGAACTGATCCTTGATCCGTCTTGAAAGAGCCTCCAGCCCGGCAGGCTGAGGTTCAAAGACCGGAACTTCGGTCCGCAGGGCCGGATCTGCGCGCACCAGCGTGGCATGGCCTCCGCCAAGCACCTTGATGTACTGCCTGACAAGATCGGCTTCGGGATCGGCTTCCATCTGGAGCCAGACCAGACCACCCTGCCAGTCGTAGAAAGCATCCACGCCGGCCTTGAGCCGCAATGCCGCGACCAGCTGGTGGCCGGTCGATGGCGCAACCGAAACCCGCCAGACAGGCTTCGGCCCGCCGCCCTCGAAAGGCTTGACGTCGCGGATCTCGCGCCAGAGCACAGAGGTCGCGTCGGCATCGAGCACCGCCACCTCGCCCCGGCGGCGCATCTCCTCCAGCAGACGCTCCGATCGCACTGCGACAGAAGGCTCGAGACCCTCAAGCCTGAGCACCGTGGCGGGCCCGCTGTCGAGGGCGCCGCCCATCATCTTGTAAGCGACGCTTTCCGGAAGGTGGGCCGCGCCGGAAACTTCCACCGACATGCTCATGGCCGCAGCCATGGCTTCCGCCGCCTGCGCATCATTGAGACCGCGCACCGCAATCGTGACCGCGGTTTCGGGGCGTGGCAGAACCTTGAAGATGACCTCGCAGAGAACGCCGAGCGTGCCCCACGAACCTGCCATCACCTTGACCAGGTCGAGGCCGGTGACATTCTTCATCACCCGACCACCGCTCTTGACGATCTCGCCCGAGCCGTTGACGAAGCGCACGCCCAGAAGATTGTCGCGCGCGGCACCGGCGGAAATCCGGCGCGGGCCGGAGATGTTGCCGGCAAACACGCCGCCGATGGTGGGGTTTCCATCGACACCATACAGCGGTCGATGGTCCATCGGCTCGAAGGTCAGCATCTGGTTGTTTTCGGCGAGTGCGGCCTCGATCTCTTCAAGCGGGGTCCCGGCGCGCGCGGCCATCACCAGTTCGGTGGGGTCGTAATTGGTGATTCCTGCGAGTTTCGCGAGCGAAAGCGTCGAGGCTGTCTGCAGCGGCCTCCCCAGGCCGCTGCGTGTGCCACCGCCGCGGACTTCCACCGGGCTTTCTGTCCGGGCCGCTTCGGCGACAAGATGCGCCACCTCATCCTCGGTCTCTGGATACCGGATTTGCGGAGCGCTCATGCCGCGGTCTTTCCGGTTTCGGGTTCAGCGGCATAGCTGCCGTTCCGGCCGTCGAGCGGGAAAACCTTGGAGGGATTGAGGATCCATTTGGGATCGAAAGCGGCGCGAACGCGCATCTGCTGCGCGAGATCGACATCGGAATACTGATGGCGCATCAGGTCGCGCTTTTCGATGCCGACGCCGTGCTCGCCGGTCAGGCAGCCCCCGGCATCGACACAGAGCTTGAGGATGTCGTTCCCGGCCATCTCCGCCTTCAGGCTTTCCTCGGGATCATTTGCATCAAAGAGGATCAAGGGATGCATGTTGCCGTCGCCGGCGTGAAACACATTGGCGACCCGCAGGCCATAGCGATCAATGATCTCCGAGGTCTTTTCCAGAACATGGGACAGCTGGCCGAGCGGAACGGTTCCGTCCATGCAGATGTAGTCCGCAATCCGCCCGGTTGCACCGAACGCGGATTTCCGTCCCTTCCAGATCAGCGCCGCTTCCGTGGCCGACTGACTTTCCCTGATCGTCTTCACGCCATGCCGGCGCGCAATCTCGATGATGCGCTCGAGCATGGCGTCCATCTCGGCGTCCGAACCCTCGACTTCAACAATCAGCAACGCCTCCACATCCATGGGATAGCCGGCATTGGCAAAGGCTTCGCAGATCTCGATGGCCGGCTTGTCCATGAATTCGATGGCGACGGGAATGATGCCGGCGCCGATGATGTCGGTCACGCATGCGCCGGCTGCGACGGAGGATTCAAAGCCGAACAGAACGGGTCGCGCGCCTTCGGGCTTTGCGAGCAGGCGAACGGTGGCCTCGGTGACGATCCCCAGTTGTCCTTCCGACCCGCAGATCAGGCCAAGCAGATCGTAGCCCGCCGCATCCAGCGCCTTGCCGCCGATGTCAACAACGGAGCCGTCGAACATCACCATCTTCACGCCCATGAGATTGTTGGTGGTCACACCATATTTCAGGCAATGTGCACCACCCGAGTTCATGCCGATGTTTCCGCCGATGGTACAGGCAAGCTGGGAACTGGGGTCAGGCGCGTAGAAAAAGCCGTCCGCATCCACCCCCTGGCTGATCGAAATGTTGGTAACGCCGGCCTGCACGACGGCGGCGCGGTTTGGATAGTCGACTTCAAGGATGCGGTTGAGCTTCGAGACGCCGATGACGATCGCATCTTCCTGAGGGATCGCCCCGCCGGACAAGGATGT
Source organism: Hoeflea sp. (assembly GCA_965233445.1). Classification (GTDB taxonomy): domain Bacteria; phylum Pseudomonadota; class Alphaproteobacteria; order Rhizobiales; family Rhizobiaceae; genus Hoeflea. The sequence continues at coordinate 1,469,157 of OZ247491.1, read as the reverse complement.
GCCGGCACCGCGCGGGACTACCGGGATCGCGTTGTCATTGCAGTACTTGAGAACCGCCGCAACCTGAGCCGTGGTTTCGGGAAGCACAACGGCGAGCGGCATCCGCCGATAGGAAACGAATGCATCCGTATCGAACGGAACCAGTTCGCGCTCTTCGGTGATAAGGCAACCCTCAGGGAGCAAATCCTCGAGATCCGAGATGATGACCGGGCGTCGTTCGGTCACCGACCGGTTGGGCTCGAGAAAGGCTATCAGCTCTGTCATGTCATCCTCCCTGCACAGTCAAAACCGGCGCATGTGCACGCGCACCCAAGAGACTGGTATTTTTTATTTACCACTTAACAAGACGAGCAGCAACGATGAATCATGCCGCTCCGGCCAGTGTTGCCTCCCCGCCCGGGCAACCCGCATCGGATTGAAGTGATCCGCGCGAGGACATTCGGCGTATAGTCAAGGATATCGTCTGCAAAACCGACCGACAAACCGAGAGTGGGACGAGAATGAACAATCTGGGAGATCTCGAGATCTTCGCACGCGTCGTGTCAGCCGGCTCCATGTCCGCGGCAGGGCGCGAACTGGGGCTTTCACCGGCTGTCGTTTCAAAGCGCCTGCGGCGCCTGGAAGACCGGCTTGGAACCCGGCTGATGCAACGCACCACACGACAGATATCCCTGACGGAAGCCGGCCAGGGTTTTTATGAACGTGTTCTGGCAATTCTGGCGGGTATCGAGGACGCCGAGGCGTTCGTCTCGCGCCGCTCGGCACTCGCCCGCGGCGTGCTCAAGGTGTCCGCTCCGACCTCGTTCGGGCGCATGCACATCGCCCCGCACATCAACACTTTCATGCGGGCAAATCCCGATCTCGGCGTCAATCTTTCCCTGCATGACGAATTCGTCGATATCGTCGGCGATGGCTATGACCTGGCCATCAGGATCGCCGAATTGAGCGATTCAAGCCTTGTCGCACGAAAACTTGCCCCGGTTCGGCGAATTCTGGTGGCTGCGCCCGACTATCTGGCCCACAGGGGGGCTCCTCGCAGCTTCGACGATCTCGAGGCCCATGTCTGCCTCTCGCCCCACAACAACGACCCATGGAAACTCGAAGGCCCCAACGGTCCGGTTGTCCACCGACCCTCCGGACCGCTTCAAACCAATTCCAGCGAAGTGGTGCGCGAAGCGGTGATCGGCGGCGTGGGCATCGCGCTGAGATCGACCTGGGACATCGGCGCGGAACTGGCCGACGGGCGGCTGGTTCAGGTCCTGCCGGACCATGAGGGATCCCGCAACGTCGCCATTCACGCGGTCTACGCCAGCAGGCGGTTCCTGCCTGCCAAGGTCCGCGTGTTCATCGACTATCTCGCAGACCTCTACGGCCCGGTGCCCTACTGGGACAAGCGCGACGAGGATGACGGCGGCCAGACCGCCGAGCACCAGGATTCCGGATCAGCGGCGCCCCGCAAGGACGTCTCCGGCGCCAGCAGCGAGGCCGCAAGGACCGATCCCGGCAACCGGCGCTTCGACGCCGCCGAGTAGGTTTCTCCGGCCAAGCGCCAGTTTGCGATCCCGGCACCATTTGCGGAAACTTCGTGTGAACTGGATAAAAATATTGACCACCTTTCCCACGGCTTGATACGTTCCCTGCAATCAGGAGGATGGGAAGGGCTGATGCCTACCGACATATTTGAACGGATCGCACACAGCCGCACCGCCGACGAGGTGGTCCACCAGATCGAAATCCTGGTTCTCGAAGGGATCCTTCGGGTTGGCGACAAGCTTCCCGGCGAACGCGAACTCGCCAAGCAATTCGACGTCTCCCGTCCGATCCTGCGCGAGGCCCTCAAGGTGCTGGAAGGGCGCGGGCTGCTGACCACCCAGCACGGCGGGGGAACGTTCGTCGCCGACGTGATCGGGCAGGTCTTCACCCGGCCCGTGATGGAATTGATCGCGCGGCACCAGAAGGCGACCCTCGATTATCTGGAGTACCGCCGCGAAGTCGAAGGCATTACGGTGGAGTTCGCCGCAAGGCGGGCAACCGCGGCCGACAAGGCACTGCTCACACGCCTCGTCAACGCCATGAAGGCCGCGCACCAAAAGGATGACTTCGAGGAAGAGGCAGCCATCGATGTCGAGTTTCACAGCGCCATCGGCGAATGCGCCCACAACATCATCCTGCTGCACACCCTGCGGTCCTGCTACAGGCTGCTTGCCGAAGGCGTCTTCTACAATCGCGCAATGGTCTACAATCTCCCCGGGGCACGCGACAAGCTTCTGGACCAGCATCTCGCGATCTACGACGCCGTGATGGCCGGTGATCCCGAGGCGGGACGCAGGGCAGCCCATGCGCACATGGATTTCGTCTCCCGGGCGATGGTGGATGCCGAGCGCTCGGACAATTGGGAGCGGGTTTCACAGCTTCGCTTTCAACAGCGCGCACCCGACATGACGGGCGCTGCAAAACCAGCAAAGCACAATCAATCGGAGGCTGCACAGTGACGTCAGCAACTACCGGCGCAGCCGCACAACCTCGTGTCGGGCTGTTCGCCACCTGTCTTGTCGACCTGTTCCGTCCCTCGGTCGGCTTCGCCAGTGTGAAACTGCTGCAGCAGGCCGGCTGCGAAGTTCACGTGCCGGTGGCGCAGACCTGTTGCGGGCAGCCCGCCTACAACAGCGGCGACCGTGCCGATACGCGGGAAATCGCCGAGCAGGTGATCGAGGCCTTCGAGGAGTTCGATTTCGTGGTCGCGCCTTCGGGCTCCTGCGCCTCGATGCTCAAGAAGCATTATCCGGGACTGTTTGCGGGCGATGCGGCATGGGAGGAGCGGGCCAAGCGCTTCTCCGAGAAATGCCACGAACTGATCTCGTTCCTCAGCGACGTGATGATGGTGCGGGACACGGGCGCCGGCCTCGACGCCTCGGTGACATATCACGATTCCTGTTCGGGCCTTCGCGAACTCGGCGTTCAGGAGCAGCCGCGCAAGCTGCTTGCCGGGGTCGACGGGGTCGAAATCAAGGAGATGAAGGATTCGGATGTGTGCTGCGGGTTCGGCGGCACATTCTGCGTCAAATATTCCGACATCTCCAACGCCATCGTGACCAAGAAGGTCACCAACATCGGCGCCTCGGGCGCGGACATGCTGCTGGCGGGCGATCTCGGTTGCCTCATGAACATGGCCGGCAAACTCAAGCGCCAGGGGTCGGACATCGAGGTCCGGCATGTGGCGGAGGTGCTCGCAGGCATGACCGATCAACCGCCGATCGCCGGCTCGGGCAAGTAGGCGGCAGGGAGCAACATCATGGAACTGGCAGCAAAACACTTCAAAGCCAATGCTTCCAAGGCGCTGATCGACATTCAGTTGCAAAAGGCGCTCGGCAATGTGGAAAAGGGCTTCATCGGCAAGCGAAAGAAGGCCACGGACGCCCTGCCCGAGTTCGAGCAGTTGCGCGACAATGCCCGCGACATCAAGGACCATACACTTGCCCATCTCGATCTCTATCTCGAGGAATACGAGGCCCGCGTCACCGCAGCCGGCGGACATGTGCACTGGGCCGAGACCGCAGAAGATGCGCGCCGCATCGTGCTCGACATCTGCAGGAAGGCAAATGCCCGGACGGTGACCAAGGGCAAGTCGATGATCACCGAGGAAATTGCGCTCAACGATCATCTTTCGGCCAACGGCATCGAGCCCGTGGAAACCGATCTCGGGGAATACATCATCCAGCTGCGCGGCGAGCACCCAAGCCACATCATCGCGCCTGCGGTGCATCTGAACAAGGAACAGGTCGAGGGTGATTTCCGCCGCGTCCACACCCATCTGAGCCAGGAGCGCGACCTCTCCGAACCGGTGGCACTGCTCAGCGAGGCCCGCGAGGTGCTTAGGCAGCGCTATTTCGCCGCCGATGTCGGCATCACCGGGGCCAATTTCCTGATCGCCGAGACAGGCTCTTCGGTGATCGTCACCAATGAAGGCAATGGCGACCTGACCCAGACCTTGGGCAAGGTTCACGTCGTGGTGGCGTCCATCGAGAAGATCGTGCCGACGCTCGAGGACACGTCGCAGATCCTGCGCGTGCTGGCGCGCTCGGCCACCGGCCAGGACATGAGCGTCTACACGACTTTCTCCACCGGCCCGCGCCGCCCGGAGGATCCCGATGGACCCGACGAATACCACGTCGTACTCCTCGACAACGGCCGCTCGTCGATGCTCGGAACCGAGTATCAGGACATGCTGCGCTGTATCCGCTGCGGCGCATGCATGAACCATTGCCCGGTCTACCATGCGGTCGGCGGCCACGCCTATGGCTCGGTCTATCCGGGCCCGATGGGCGCGGTGCTGACGCCCTCGCTCAACGGCATTGATGAATCGGGCCACCTTCCCAACGCATCGACCTTCTGCGGGCGTTGCGAGAGCGTCTGCCCGATGCGGATCCCGCTGCCGAAGATGATGCGGCATTGGCGCGAGAGCGAATTCGAACGCAATCTCTCTCCTGCGACTGCGCGGTACGGATTGAAGTTCTGGGCCTTTTTCGCCAAGCGGCCCAAACTCTACCGGATGGCGGTGTCCTTCGGCATGCCGCTGCTGTCGCTGTTCGGCGGCACGTCGCGACGCTTCAGGTCATTGCCGCTGGCGGGCGGCTGGACCCGCTACCGCGACCTGCCGGCTCCGGAAGGCCGCACCTTCCTGCAAGCCTGGGCGCAGCGCGAAGCGCTCAAACAGGAGCCTTCGGCCGGGGGAGCAGGACAATGAGCGGACGCGAGAACGTTCTGGCGAAGCTCCGCCGCGCCAACGGCGTTTCTGGCGATGACGCCGCACGGCGCGGCACGGTCTCAACCAGGCTCTCGGATGCGCCGAAGGGCGTGATCCCGGACCGCGCCAACCTGCCGAAGGACGGGAAGATCGAGCTGTTTTGCGCGATGGCCGCAAAGTTCGGCGCGACCATGACGCGCGTCGACAGCTACACCGACGTGCCGGCGGAAGTCTCGGCTTATTTGAGAGCCCGCAACCTCCCCGCCGAGATCCGGATGGGCGCCGACAAGCGGCTGGAGAAGGCGAAGTGGTCGTCGGAGAAGAACCTGGAGGTGCGGCGCGGCGCATCGGACGGCGGAGACCTCTCCGGAGTCAGCCACGCGATGGCCGGGATCGCAGAAACGGGAACGCTGGCGCTGTTCTCCGGACCCGACAATCCGACAACGATCAACTTCCTGCCCGAGCACCATATCGTCGTCGTCAAGGCGAGCGACATCAGGGGCGACATGGAAAGTGTCTGGGCGATGGTGCGCAAGGCCAAGGGCAAGGGCGAAATGCCACGGGCGCTCAACCTCGTGACCGGCCCGTCGCGCTCCGGCGACATCGAACAGACGATCATTCTCGGCGCTCACGGCCCGCGGGCGCTGCACATCGTCATTGTCGACTGATCACCGGAGTAGCTCTCTGATTTAGTGCATCTGCGTTCCCGCTCAATTGGATCCAATCGAGCCGCGGCATGCATCAGCCGGCCCCTGGGCCTTCGAGCCTTGCACTCGTGTCTTCCGGCGCCAGCCGCGCGGCCTTGCGTGCGAAAGCCTCGGCCCAGCCGCTGGCGAGCCGTGGCAACCGGCCGAGCCGGGCCGCGGTCTCGGGATCGAGTTCCTCTCCAAGCCGCGCGCGCGTGACACGCTCGACCGTCCAGCCCGGGTTCGGACATTCGATCCGCCTGATCTCGTCGCCGACCGCGACCACGCCGGGTTCGAGAACGCGGTAGTACCAGCCGGTGCGGGCGGTCTGCTGAAACCGCGTCGCCATATCGGCAAATCCGGTATGGGCATTGAGTTTCCAGCACGGCTGCCGTCCCTGCGACACCTCGACAATCGCGGTTCCGAGCCTCAGCACGTCGCCGATGCAAAGGTCGGTCTCGGTGATCCCCAGCGTCGCGATGTTCTCGCCAAAGCGCCCGGGCCCGAAATCAGCGGCCTGCTCTCCCAGATCGTCGTGCCATTGCGGGTAGTGATCGGCCGCATAGTGGTGGACGGCCTTGTCGCGCCCGCCATGCACCTTCAGATCGGCCTGGGCATCACTTTCGAAGCCCTCCCATCCCAGCTGCTGGGGACTTTCGGTCGGCTGCTTCGCGATCGCCGTTGCCGGCTTTCCCGGCCATGGCTCACTGACCTTGCCAAGGTAAAGCCCGATGACCCGGGCGCTGATTTCAGGACTGGAGGTCATTGTGCTCGCTCTTGTTCGAGATAAGCGGCTCCGCCAGTGTCCGTCGCCGCCATTTGGACTGCATCCTGACCTGATCAATCATCCTCTGCAAGAACACAAATGCCCGACGCATTGCACGGGTCAACAAGGGATGAGATCAGGCCACTCCAGAGAGAGCAAGGCGCGGAGCTCGCGAGCAGGAAAGGTGCCGTTTGATAACACTGCACGGCTTGACGGCTCTCGGAATCTGCGGCTTGCTCGCCCTGCCGCAATCACCGGAAGACCGCAATGCCGATTTCGCCCGAACATTTCGCAGCCTTTGTGCTTGCCAGCGTCATCCTGCTCATCATTCCCGGCCCGACCATCGTGCTCGTCATCAGCCAGGCGCTGGCGCACGGGCGACGGGTCGCGCTTGCAAGCGTGATCGGCGTGGGACTGGGGGATCTGCTGGCGACCTCCTTGTCGATTGCCGGTGCCGGGGCAATCCTTGCCACCTCGGCCACCCTGTTCCAGGCGCTCAAGTTCCTCGGCGCCGCCTACCTGATCTGGATCGGCTACAAGATGTGGCGGACACCGGGTTCGATCCCCGAGATCGACGCGGACACCTCAGCGGCTGCCGATGCCAAGGCGCGGCCGGGTCTCATCTTCCGCGACTCGTTTCTGGTCACCGCGCTCAATCCGAAGGGCATCCTGTTCTTCGTGGCTTTCGTGCCGCAGTTCATCGACCCGGCACTGCCCTATTTTCCGCAGGCTGCCACCTACGTGATCAGCTTCACGGCGCTCGGGATTCTCAATGCAACGATGTTCGCGCTGGCGGCTTCCGGGGCGCGCAGGGCGATCCGCCGTCCCGGCGTCATGCGGATAGCCACCCGCAGCGGTGCATCGCTTCTGATGATGGCGGGCGTGGCCGCCGCCCTGACGCGCAGGGCCGGCTGAATGCCGCTGCAGAACCGTGTGGATCCTGCCGGAAACATAGTCGCAGTTCCAGCCAGGGGACTGTTCATGGGCAATCGCGGCGGCCCATTGCACAATGCCGCGCAGCAAATCGTCCGGAGGCAAAAGAACAAGAGCTGGATCATCTGCCTGACCGAATTCAAAAATCGCCGCCGCGCCCTGATGCAGCCGGGACTTTACACTGAGCTGTTCTTTCTCGACGAGGCAACGGCACTCGCGGCAGGCCACCGGCCCTGCTTCGAATGCCGACGGCGGGATGCGCTGGCCTTTGCCGACAGTGTCGCACAAACCCGGGGTCTCGAGCAGCTCAAGGCGACGGAAATCGACGCGCTGCTGGCGCCCGACCGAGCCGTCCGGCCTGATGATCCATCGCGCCGGATCGAGAGCGCACAGCTCGCCGGGCTTCCCGATGGCGTCATGGTTCGCCGGGACGGCGCCTTTTTCCTGGTTCTCGACGGAAACCTGCGCCCCTGGAGCTTCTCCGGGTACGGCTCCCGGATAACCGACGCCCTCGAAAAGGGCGAAGTGTTCCACCTTGTCACGCCCGCCCCTACGATTGCGGCGCTTCGACGGGGATACCGGCCCGTCCTGCACCCGTCCGCCACCGACTGAACTCATGGCCCTGAAAAGCCGCTCTTGATCTTGGCCGGCGCTTGGGCAAGAAAGCCGCCATGCGCGCAAATTTCAAACTTCAGCGGCTGTTTCTCGACACGCCACTTTCCAAAGGCACGACGGTGCCGCTCGGCAAGGACCAGGCCCATTATCTCCTGAATGTCCTCCGGATGAGCGAGGGCCAGGAAGTCCTCGTCTTCAACGGCGAGGAGGGGGAGTTTCTGGCCACCCTGACGCCGACAGGCAAGAAATCGGCAGACCTGCTGATCACAGACCAGACCCGGCCCCAACCTGCCGAAGCACGCCTCGACTTCCTGTTTGCGCCGCTCAAGATCGGTCGGCTCGACTACATCGTCCAGAAGGCGACCGAAATGGGGGTGAGGCGGATAACTCCAGTCTTCACCGACCATACCCAGTTGCACAAGGTGAACGAGGCGCGGCTTGCCGCCAACATCCTCGAAGCAGCCGAGCAATGCGGCAATCTGGCCATCCCGACGCTCGGGGAGCCCTTGAAATTTGATGTGCTGCTTGAGGCATGGGAGCCAACGCGGCGGATCATCTTCTGCAATGAAAGCCAGGCAGGCGACAATCCGACGGATATCCTCAACGGCATCGAGGAACGCGACCTGGCGCTGCTGGTCGGTCCCGAGGGTGGCTTTTCCGAGCGCGAGCGCGCCCGGCTCACCGCACTGCCCTTTGTCACCGCCATTCCGCTCGGACCGCGGATCCTGCGCGCCGACACTGCTGCGGTTGCCGCACTGACCGCCGTCCAGATGACGATCGGCGACTGGTAACAAAGGCGTGCCGCCACGGATCAAATCTGTTTGATCCACGGTTCAGGGTTTTTTGCTTGCAAGCCGGGCCGGTTCCGGTCCAATCAGCGACAGGCGTGGTTTGGCTGCGCGGATGAGAAGACAACAAAGGGCCGGCCATGGCGCGCGACACGACCGATGACACACCGATCAGCAAGATCGAAGAGCTGGCGGAATGGATGGCGGCCGGCTGCAAGCCCCGGGACGAATGGATGATCGGCACCGAGCACGAGAAATTCGTGTTCTACACCGAATCTCTCGACCCGGTGCCCTACGAGGGCGAGCGGTCGATCCGCGCGCTGCTTGAAGGCATGGCGGACAAGCTCGGCTGGGAGCCGATCGTCGACGCAGGCAAGATCATCGGCCTGGCGAACCCCACCGGCGGCGGGGCGATCAGTCTCGAACCCGGCGGGCAGTTCGAGCTCTCCGGCGCGCCGCTCGACAACATTCACGAGACGTGCCGCGAATCCAACGCCCATCTGGCGCAGTTGCAGGAAATCGCCGCGCCCCTGGGGATCGGCTTTCTCGGCATCGGCGGAAGTCCGAAATGGCGCTTTGACGAAACGCCGCGGATGCCGAAATCCCGCTATGACATCATGACCCGATACATGCCGAAGGTCGGCAGCCAGGGCCACGACATGATGTACCGGACCTGCACGATCCAGGTGAACCTGGATTTTGCCTCGGAAGCCGACATGCGCCGCAAGATGCAGCTCGGCATGAAGCTGCAGCCGCTCGCAACCGCCCTGTTTGCCGCCTCGCCCTTTACCGAAGGTAAGCCCAACGGGCTCGTCTCCTGGCGCGGAGACATCTGGCGGGACACCGACAATCAGCGGTCCGGCCAGTTGCCGTTCGTCTATTCCGACGATTTCGGGTTCCTCGACTATGTCGAGTGGGCACTCGATGTTCCGATGTATTTCGTTCTGAGGGACGGCAAGTACCACGAGGCCACGCATGTGACCTTCCGGCAGTTCATGAATGGTGCGCTGAAGGACGAGCTGGCGCAGCCGCTGCCGACAATGGGCGACTGGACCAATCATCTCGGCACGCTGTTTCCGGATGCGCGACTCAAGCGCTTCATCGAGATGCGAGGCGCCGATGGCGGCCCCTGGCGCCGCATCTGCGCCCTGCCCGCGCTTTGGGTGGGCCTGCTCTATGACGAGGTGGCGATCGGCGAGGCACTGGAACTCACCCGCGACTGGAGCCTCGACGAGGTCAACGAACTGCGTGACGTCACACCGCGTGACGGCCTCAATGCCAGGATCAAGGGGCAAAGCCTGCGCGATATCGGCCGCACGGTGCTTGGCATTTCCCGCAAGGGCCTCATCAACCGGGCACGGCTCAATTCCGAAGGCAATGACGAAAGCCACTTCCTCGCACCGCTCGAGGAATCGATCGCGCGCGGCACCACGCTCGCCGAGGAAATGCTGGCGCTTTATCATGGCCGCTGGAACGGCTCGGTCGAGCCGGTTTTCCGGGACTACGCCTATTAGGCGCAAGATCCGCCTCAGGCCTTTTCAGATGCGTGGTGTAGGCACGAAGGCCGTGCCGGTATAGTCTTGCCCGAAACCCTGCGGCGCGAGCCGATGGGCCAAGGGAGGAGACACGCGCAGATGATGCCGCTTTTTGACATGATGAAGAACGCCCAGAACGGCGAGGCCATGCGTGCCATGGCCGCCCAGTTCGGGCTCAGCGAAACGCAGGTCGAACAGGCGATGGAAGCGCTGATGCCTGCCTTTTCGACGGGTCTGAAACGAAATGCACAGACGCCCGCCGACATGTCGGATTTCATCGCAGCGCTGGCTACCGGCAATCACGCCAAATATTTCGATGATTTGCAGACAGCCTTTTCGCCAAAGGGCGTGGAGGAAGGCAACGGCATTCTCGACCATATTTTCGGCTCCAAGGAGGTCAGCCGCGCGGTCGCAAGCCAGGCGCAGTCGGTGACCGGCATCGGCCAGGACATTCTCAAGCAGATGCTTCCGGTGATCGCAACGGCAGTGATGGGCGGCCTTTTCAAGCAATCAACGGGGCAGATGCGGGCAAGCAGCACCGCAGGCGCCAATCCGCTCGGTGACCTGATCTCGGAAATGATGCGCCAGGGGCTCGGTGGAAGCCGGGCCACCCGGAGCCCCCAATCCTCGCCGATGGACAATCCCATGGGCAAGATCCTCGAAGGAATGTTCGGCGGCGGACAGCCACGGCGCGACGCCCCACGCACGAGCCAGGGATCAAACCCGTTTTCCGACAATCCGCTGGGCCAGATTTTCCAGGACATGTTCGGCGGCGCACTCGGCGGACAGCAGCATCAGGATCCTGAACCCAGAACACAGCCGAAACCGGACACCATGCCGTCGGGCCGTCCGCGCAATCCCTATGACGACCTGTTCGGCCAGATGTTCGATTCCGGCCGCAAGGTTCAGCAGGGGTATCAGCAGAACATGGAATCCATTTTCGACCAGTACCTCAAGGGCATGAACCGGCACTGAGGCATGGCGTAATCCGGCCGGGCCTCCCATGAAAAACCGGCCGCCGCGGCACGTATCGTGTCGCAAAGCGGCCGGGAAAGCGGAACACAGGGCAGTATTCCGCAGGGGACCTCAGTAAGCGGCGCGATCGAGCTTGCGCCTGTTCTCCCGCGCACGGCGTGCGAATTCGGCGGTCGGATCAGCGGTCAGCGGCATGGAGAACGCGTGCCCCAGGTCGTCCCGCGTCAGACCGATGTCGGCGAGCTCCCGGTCGGAGAACTCGTTGAGACGGCGCGCGCTCGCACGATTGATCAGGGCTCGCGTCACCATGCGCACCTTGCCTGCCGCATAGACCAGGGTACGGCTGAGAGCCGAACCGATTCCGGTGCTTGAGACGTGGGTGGGGGCGGTCGCCATATCGTGGGCGGTCATGACAGATATCCTTGATCGAAAGATGCGCCTCGTGGCCGGAGCCGACGCAAAGTGGCTTGCAGCTCCTGTGTGACAAAAAGCGATTGATCAGACCAGCGAATGTTTCTAATCTTTATCATCACTTCCGTTGATAGGATTTTCGCGATGCCTGCTCCCCTTGATATCGACCAGCTTCAGACGTTCGTCGCCATTGTCGACACCGGCAGCTTCACGCGTGCCGCCGACAAGGTTTTCAAGACCCAGAGCGCCGTGTCGATGCAGATGCGCAGGCTCGAGGAGCGGATCGGCAAGACGCTGTTTGTCCGCGACGGGCGGCTCAACCGGCTCAGCGAGGATGGCGAGCGCATGCTCAGCTACGCGCGGCGTATCATCCGGCTCAACAACGAAACCATCGCTGCCTTCGACGACCAGCAGCTCGAAGGCCTGATCCGGATCGGCACGCCCGACGATTACGCCGACCGCTACATGCCCGGCATCGTCGCCCGGTTTGCCAAGACAAATCCCAATGTCGAGCTTTACATCGAGTGCGAACCGTCGGTGGAACTGGCCGCGCGGATGGCGCGGGGAGAGCTGGATGTGGCACTTGTGACGCACAATCCGCGCGAGCGGACCTCCGAGGTGGTTCGCACGGAGCCGCTCTACTGGGTGACCTCGACCAACCACACCGTGCATGAGGACGACGTCGTTCCGCTGGCGGTGGGCCGCAGGTCCTGCAACTGGCGAAACCTCGCCTGTACCGCCCTCGATACCGCTGGTCGGGATTATCAGATCCTGTTCACGAGCTGGTCCGCGACGGTTGTTGCGTCCGCGGTGCTGTCAGGCCTTGCGGTCTCTCTGCTGCCTGAATGCGCGGTGCGGCCGGGCATGCGCATCCTGTCACCGACGGACGGCTTTCCCGCGCTCGAACCGGCCCAGATCGGCCTGATGAAACGGCCGGGCGCGCCCACGGCGCTTGTCAACGCGCTCTGCGGGCACATTGCCGCGAGCCTGGACAACATCACCCCGCCGGGCGCGGAGGAGAGCGGCAAGGGCATCGGGCCCGGCGCATCGCTCCGGCGCGACCAGCGCATCCGGCCCGACGATGCGGTCCTGCCTTCCTGGTAGAACGGAAATCGGCCGGGACCTCGCGGTCCCGGCCGTGCTTTCATCTCGCGTCGGTGCGAAATGCCAACCCTGCTCAGAGCAGATCGAAGCGGTCGGCGTTCATCACCTTGGTCCACGCGGCGACAAAGTCCCGCACGAACTTCTCGCTTGAGTCATCCTGGGCATAGACTTCGGCATAGGCTCTCAGAATTGAGCTCGAACCGAAAACCAGGTCGACACGCGACGCAGTCCACTTGACCGTATTGGTCGCCCGGTCACGGATTTCGTAGGTTCCGTCGTGCGCCGGCACCCACGTGTTGGCCATGTCCGTCAGGTTGACGAAGAAGTCGGTCGTCAGCGCTCCCTTGCGATCGGTGAACACGCCATGCCCGGTCCCGCCATGGTTGGTCCCCAGAACGCGCATGCCGCCGACCAGAACCGTCATTTCCGGTGCCGTCAGACCCATCAGCTGGGTGCGATCGAGCATCATCTCCTCGGCGCTGACGACGTAGTCCTGCTTGAGCCAGTTGCGATACCCGTCCGCCAGCGGCTCGAGTGAATCGAAAGAGGCTGCATCGGTCATCTCGTCGGTGGCATCACCACGACCCGGGGTGAATGGCACCGAGATGTCGAAACCGGCCGCCTTCGCTGCCTTTTCGACGCCCACGTTGCCTGCCAGCACGATCACATCGGCAATGCTTGCGCCATATTCGGCAGCAATCGGCTCGAGAACACCGAGCACCTTTGCAAGCCGCGCGGGCTCATTGCCTTCCCAGTCCTTCTGGGGAGCGAGACGGATGCGGGCGCCATTGGCACCGCCGCGCATGTCGGACTGGCGGTAGGTGCGCGCGCTGTCCCAAGCGGTCGAGACCAGTTCGGACACCGACAGCTCCGAGGCCGCGATCTTCGACTTGACGGCCCCGATGTCATAATTGCTCGGGCCGGCGGGGACCGGGTCCATCCAGATCAGTTCCTCGGACGGCACGTCCGGACCGACGTAACGATTCTTCGGGCCCATGTCGCGGTGGGTGAGCTTGAACCATGCCCGGGCGAAGGTGTCCTTGAAGTAGTCCGGATCAGCCATGAACTTTTCGCAGATGGCGCGATAGGTCGGATCCATCTTCATGGCCATGTCCGCATCGGTCATCATCGGCATCCGGCGGATCGAGGGATCGGTCGCATCGACCGGCTTGTCTTCTTCCCTGATGCCGATCGGCTGCCACTGGTTGGCGCCGGCAGGGCTCTTTGTCAGCTCCCACTCGTAGCCGAACAGCAGCTCGAAATAGCCCATGTCGAACTTGGTCGGGTTGGTGGTCCAGGCGCCCTCGATGCCCGAGGTGACGGCGTTGGCCGCCTTGCCCTGCAGGTTCGGGTTGAGCCAGCCCAGGCCCTGGTTCTCGACGTCGGCGCCTTCGGGCTCGGCTCCGAGAGTCGCGGCGTCGCCATTGCCATGCGCCTTGCCGACGGTATGGCCGCCGGCGGTCAGGGCCGCGGTTTCCTCGTCATCCATGGCCATGCGGGCGAAGGTCTCGCGCACATGGGCGGCGGTCTTGAGCGGATCGGGCTGGCCGTTGACCCCTTCCGGGTTCACGTAGATCAGGCCCATCTGCACGGCGGCCAGCGGGTTTTCCATGGTGTCCGGCTTGGAGACGTCCTCATAGCGGGTGTCGGACGGGGCCAGCCATTCCTTCTCGGCACCCCAGTAGGTGTCCATTTCCGGATGCCAGATGTCCTCGCGGCCGAAGCCGAAGCCGAAGGTCTTCAGACCCATCGATTCATAGGCAATGGTTCCGGCAAGCAGGATCAGGTCGGCCCAGGAAACCTTGTTGCCGTATTTCTTCTTCAGCGGCCAGAGCAGGCGGCGCGCCTTGTCCAGGTTGCCGTTGTCCGGCCATGAATTGAGCGGCGCAAACCGGATGTTGCCGCCGCCGCCGCCGCCGCGGCCATCGGCCAAGCGGTAGGAACCGGCAGAATGCCATGCCAGCCGGATCATCAGGCCGCCATAGTGACCATAGTCGGCAGGCCACCAGTCGTGGCTCTCGGTCAGGAGCGCGTGCATGTCCTTCTTCAGCGCGGCGAAATCAAGTTTCCTGAGTTCTTCGCGATAGTTGAAGTCCTTGCCCAGCGGGTTGGTCTTGGTGTCATGCTGGTGAAGAATGTCGAGATTGAGGGCCTTGGGCCACCATTCGGTGACAGTCGTTCCGGTCAGGGTCATGCTGCCATGCATGACCGGGCACTTTGCCGAACTGTCATTGATCTCTTTGACGGTTGTTCCCATGTGATGTCTCCAGTCGTATTGCGGATTTGCTTTTCGGGGAACACGCTGCAGGGCGGTCTTGAACCGATACCCGCCTCGCGCGCCGTCCCCCTGATCTTCGTAGTCTACTGCGCTGCCGAGCTCTTTGTGTTGATAGCGGTCAAGTCTGAAGTGCCGAACCGCAGGCGATCCGCGCACGTTCCTCCACATGAGCTTTGTTTTGAACGATTCCAATGTGACCGAACCGTGCGATAATTTCCAATTGTATTTTTGAGTTTTTACGATAGTTTTTTCTTATGATAACACTGAAGCAGATCACCTATTTCGACGCACTGTCACGCACCCTGCATTTTGGCCGGGCCGCGGAGCGCGTGAACGTTTCCCAGCCCGCATTGTCGGCGCAAATTGCCGAACTGGAGGCGCAACTGGGTTGCCTTCTGGTGGAGCGCAGGCGCGGCGCAATCGTCCTGAGCGAAAACGGGCAGCGGCTTCTGCCCTCGTTTCGCAGGGTGCTCGCCGAAGTCCGCTCCATTGAAGAGCAGGTGCAGCAGCAGTCGGGCGTTCTGACCGGGCGCATGCGCATCGGCATGATACCCACCCTCGCCCCCTATCTGCTGCCGGCGCTGGCGCCGGAGCTTTCAAGACGCTTTCCGCAACTCGACTTCGGAGTCCGGGAAGCGATTACCGAGACGCTGGTGGCCCAGTTGCGCAGCGGCGACCTGGACGTGGTCATTGCCGCGATGCCGATCCGGGAGGCCGGGCTGAGCCATCGCCTGCTGTTCGAGGACCGGTTCGTCATGGCCGTTTCCAACAATGACCATGACATTCTCGATTCGCCGCTCAACCGGCACAAGGCAGCCTTCGACCGTCTTCTGCTGCTCGAGGAAGGCCACTGCCTGCGTGATCAGGCCCTTTCGGTCTGCCACGGGCAAAGCCAGGGGGCGCTGGTCAATTTCGGCGCGACATCGCTGACCACGCTCCTGCAGATGGTGGCGCACGGCATGGGCCGCACGTTGCTTCCGGAAATCGCCGTTTCGGCGGAGAGCCCGCGGCTTGGGGACATTCGATTTCTGCCCTTCGCCCCGCCGGCGCCCTCTCGCCAGATCGCCATGTTCTTTCGAACGGCGAGCGAGCGTCAGGGCGATTACGAGGCGCTTGCGTCGGTGGCGTCGGAGATCGGCCTTGAAGTTCTCACCGCCGGACGCTCCCGCATGGGGCTGGCCGCATGACGCGATAGCCGGAAGGATCAGGCAATGTGGATGGCCAGCATCAGCCATTGCACCAGGTTGACGGCCAGGCTGAAAATGAAAAGGCGGCGCCGAAGCAGGACGCGGTTGCTGGTTACGTGGACGTAGGCATGGACGAGGCGCGCAAGTACGAAGATCCACGCGACAATCACGGCCGCAGTCCCTGCTCCGCCGGTGACATACAGCGATATCGAAGCGGCGAAGAAGAGCACCGGAAGCTCGAACTGATTTGACAGGTTTCGCACCGCGACCGCGCTTGCCTCTGGCTCGACGAAGGGGGTCTTGAAATCCGACGGCTTGGCCTTGCCCGCCTTTATCGCGCCAATGCGACGCACGGAGACCAGTGTGTAGATCGCATAGATCAGCAGCACCTGGGCCATGACGGGCCAGAATATCGCGTTGGAATTGCCCATGGTCTTGTCTCCTGCTGTTGATGGGTGACACCGGGTTGGCGCCGCAATTGCTTCAGTCGGCCTGACCGAAATCGGTCGCTTGCTCGTCTGACGGGATCGTCTCAGGGCTCCGGCCACGTCTGGCACGCAACGCCCCAATCCACAGCGACAAGATCAGTGCGAGAGCCACGGCAATGGCCAGATACTTGCCGAGGGTGAGCACCTCGAGCACCGGCACAAGGTCGGCGTTCAGGGGCAGTTTCAGGGAGGGCGGACCGAACAGCGCGTCGGCGACGGCGTTTTCGACGTAATCGAAGCCCAGATAGGTGAACGCCACGGCGAACGCGATGCCCAGAATGATCTTGGCGGATCGGGGAGCTTCGCTGTCGCGGCCGCGGGCGTTCAATCCGGCAAAGGCCAGAAATGCGAGGCTTGCTGCCAGCATCGGCGGGAACAGAAGATCGGAACCGGCATGCATGGACAGGTAGGCCGCGGAGGCACTTTGGCGCTCATCCGCTTCCGCCTTCGCCAGTTCGGCTGTGAAAGCAGCGTGCAAGCCTCGTGCGGCGTCCAGATCATAGCCTGCGACCACCGCATCCGGCAGCCGCATGCCTTCGATCCTGTCACTGATGGCGGGCGCCTCGAACGCCGCCATGTAGACGAACAGAATGACGGTGAGCCCGCAAAACAACCAGCCGGGCCACAGCCATTTCATCACACCGCCCCGGGATAGTTCGGGCTTTCGCGCGTGATCGCAACATCATGGGTGTGGCTCTCGCGCAGTCCGGCGCCCGAGATCCGGACGAACGTGGCGCGTTCGTGAAACGCGTTGAGATCCGGTGCGCCGACATAGCCCATGGCGGCCCTGAGACCGCCGGCGAGCTGATGCAGGACTGCGCCAACCGGTCCCTTGTACGGCACCTGGCCCTCAATGCCCTCGGGAACGAGCTTCAGCGTGTCGCGCACCTCGGCCTGGAAGTACCGGTCGGCCGAACCTCGCGCCATCGCGCCGACCGAACCCATACCGCGATAGGCTTTGAACGAGCGGCCCTGGTAAAGATAGACCTCGCCGGGGCTTTCATCGGTACCAGCGAGGAGCGAGCCGACCATGCAGGCCGAAGCGCCGGCGGCAATCGCCTTGGCGAGATCGCCGGAATACTTGATGCCGCCATCGGCAATCACCGGAATGTCGTGCTTCTGAGCCTCGTCGACGGCGCTCATGATCGCGCTCAACTGGGGAACGCCAACGCCCGCGACGATCCGGGTGGTGCAGATGGAACCCGGTCCGATTCCGACCTTGACCGAGTCCGCGCCTGCGTCGATGAGCGCCTTGGCGCCCTCGGCAGTCGCCACATTGCCGGCCATGATGCGGACCGAATTCGACAGTTTCTTGGCCCGGGTCACGGCGTCAAGCACGCGCTGGGAATGGCCGTGAGCGGTGTCGATCACCAGCAGGTCGACGCCTGCATCGATGAGCCGCTCGGCCCGTTCAAAGCCGTCATCGCCGACCGAAGTCGCCGCCGCGGCGCGAAGACGCCCCTGCGCATCCTTCGATGCGTGCGGATTGAGCTGCGATTTTTCGATATCCTTGACGGTGATCAGCCCGACGCAGCGCCCCTCGCCGTCGACAACCAGCAGCTTTTCGATACGGTGGGTATGAAGCAGGCGCTTCGCCTCGGTCTGGTCGACACTTTCCTTGACGGTGACCAGGCTGTCCTTCGTCATGAGTTCATGGATCTTCTGATCGGGATTGGTGGCGAAACGGACATCGCGGTTGGTGAGAATGCCCACAAGCCGCCCCGGCCCCGTGACACTCGAACCGGTGTGCTCGACGACCGGGATACCGGAGATGCCGTGGGCCTTCATAAGTGCCAGCGCTTCGGACAATGGCGCCTTGGGACCGATGGTCACCGGATTGACGACCATGCCGCTTTCGAACTTCTTGACCTGGCGCACCTGCTCGGCCTGCTCGGAGGGCGTCAGGTTGCGGTGGATCACACCGACGCCGCCGGCCTGCGCCATGGCGATTGCGAGGCGGGCTTCCGTCACGGTGTCCATGGCCGAGGACAGGATGGGCAGATTGAGATCGAAATCCCGCGCGATGCGTGTGGCAATGCTGGTCTGGCCGGGCATCACCTCGGAGTGACCGGGCTGCAGCAGCACGTCATCGAAAGTCAGCGCTTCCACGCCGGTAATGGATTGGATAATGGTCGCCATCGCCTGTTGTTTCCGTCTGTTCGGAGCCCGGCCCGAAAGGTCGGCCCGGTGCTCATCGGTGTCATGCGTTGGCAGCGGCAGGTACCATGCTTCCATGACACTTGAAAGAGGCTGATTGGATTTGACCACCGAATTTCGCTGCAGCGCAAATGCTGCCGGAGCGGAGACAGGAAAACCCGGGCGATCAAGCCCGGGTTTCCTTTCGCTCGCGACACATTACACCGCGAAAATCACAGATCGAGTTGGTAGGTCTCCGGGATGAACCGGTAGCCCTCTCCCATCTTCTCCACATAGCCCACCGACGGAAACGGCATATGGTAGCCGACGAACGCCAGGCGGTCGGAGGCGATCATGTCGAAGACCGACTTTCGGGTGGCTGCGGCGGCGGCCTTGTCCATGTCGAAGCGGACTTCCCAGTCGGGCCGCTGCAGCGAGAGCACGAAGTGGTTGGCGGTATCTGCCGTCAGCATGAGGGTGCGACCACCCGATTCCACGCCATAGATCATGTGGCCGGGGGTGTGACCGAAGGCGGCCATGCCGGTGATGCCCGGGACCACAGACCCGCCGTCGCCGACAAAGCTCATCTTCTCGGCCAGCGGAACGACCTTCGCAACGACGTTCTTGTGGCCGTTCTCGGCCGGTGTGCCGATGCGGTTCTCGGAAGACCAGAATTCGTATTCACCCTGGGCGGTGACGTAGCGGGCATTCGGGAACGCCGGCGCGCCGGCCTCCATGAGACCCCCGATGTGATCGCCATGGAGGTGGGTCAGCACCACCACTGTCACCTGATCGGGCGTGTACCCGGAGGCCTGAAGATTGGCGAGGGTCTGGCCGACGCCGCCCTCCCGGCCGCCTTCACCGTTGCCGGTGTCAAACAGGACGAGGTCGTCACCGGTGTTGACCAGGGTCGGCGCAAAGGTGAACTGCATCTTGTCGACTGGGAGATAGGTTTCGGTCAGCAGCGCCTCGACATCCGATTGCGAGGTGTTCATGCCGAAGATGCCATGCGGGTTCTCGACGATGCGGTGACCGTCGGACAGCACGGTGATTTCGAAATCGCCGAGCTTGAAGCGCTTGTAGGCGGCAGGCTGGGCCGCTGCCATGGGAACTTCGGCCTGGGCGGCCCGCACCAGGATCTGTGGGGCGGCAAGCGCACCGGCGCCAAGCGCGGTGGCCTTGAACAGGGAACGGCGGGACAGGCTGGATCGAAATGCGGTCATGGTATCCTCCGGGGCTATGGACAGGGTGTCGCACTGAGACAGGCACCGGTGGAAGATGGCGCGGCCCTTGCGAACGGCAAGCACCCGCGCTCACGATTCGCGAGACGCTGCGTCAACCCGGAGAAGACAATGACAATCGAGGTCTGCAAACCGGGTGGCGCCAAGGGCGCGGCAATCGACACGACACCCGCACGAACCACCCCATTGGCTGCCGGCCATCCTATTCGGCTTCGGAGGGACGCCCCTTGAAGCCTTTGGCGAGCACGAACATCTCCACCGACTCGGCGCGCGACGACGGCGGCTTGATGTGCACCACCGATTTGAAATTTTGCTTGAGCAGCGTCAGCAGATCGTTTTCCGTGCCGCCCTGGAAGGTCTTGGCCAGGAAATGACCGCCCGGCGACAGCACCTCTATGGCGAAATGCGCCGCCACCTCGCACAGATGCATGGTCCTGAGATGGTCGGTCCGCTGGTGGCCGGTGGTGGGTGCCGCCATGTCCGAAAGCACGACGTCGGGTGCACCGCCAAGTGCATCCATCAGCGCCTGGGGGGCCGCATCATCGAGGAAATCCATCTGCAGGAACTTGACACCCGCCAGTCCATCCATCTCGAGAAAGTCGATGGCGACGACCTTCGGATCCTCGTCGGTGGAGTCGGTCACCTTTGCGGCAATCTGCGACCAGCCGCCCGGGGCCGCACCGAGATCGATGATGCGCCTGGCCTTGTCGAGGATCCTGTGTTTCTCGTCGACCTCAAGAAGCTTGTAGACCGCGCGTGAGCGATAGCCTTCCTGCTTGGCCTGCTGCACATAGGGATCGTTGAGATGCCGCTCGATCCAGCGTCTCGAGGATGCCTTGAGCTTCCCCTTCTTGACTTTCTGCCCGAGCTTGCGGCCGGTCGGCCCCGATGGCGGTCTGGTCATGGCTTTGCTCCCGGGCCGGGCCGATGGTTGCGATGCCGGGGATTGCGCCCGCGTGTCCGCCAGACGCCGTCTGCGGCCATCATTTCGTTGAGAAGGCCCTCGCGAAGGCCCCGGTCGGCGACGCGCATCCGCTGCGACGGCCAGCGCTTGCGGATCGATTGCAGGATGGCACAACCCGCGAGAACCAGATCCGCCCGGTCGGCACCGATGCAGGGATTGGCCGCCCTGGCATCGAAGTCCCAGGACAGAAGCTTGTCGAGCATCAGATCGACTTCGGAATTGCTGAGCCAGAGCCCGTCCACCTTGCGACGGTCGTAGCGCGGAAGATCGAGGTGGAGACCGGCAAGGGTGGTAACCGTTCTCGATGTGCCGAGCAGATGCATCCGTGCGTCGACCTGTCCGGTGAAAGCCGGCATCGGCGGCGGCGCAAAAGCCGAGAGAAGCCCGTCGACCTCCGCGACCATGGCGTCGAAGATTTCGCGCGTCACGGTGCAGCCGCCGTGCCGCTCGGAAAGCGTTACGACGCCGACGGGGAGCGACGTCCAGGCCTTGATGTGATTTGCAAGCCGGTTCGAACGGTTCTCGGTCAGGTCGATCATGGCGATTTCCGACGAGCCGCCGCCAATGTCGAACAGCACCAGGCCGTCGGTGTCGCGCCCGACGAGGGAGGAACAGCCCGCCACGGCAAGACGGGCTTCGGTTTCGCGCGTGACGATCTCAAGCTGAAGCCCGGTCTCGCGCTTGACGCGCTCGAGAAACTCGGCGCCGTTGCGCGCCGACCGGCAGGCCTCGGTGGCAATCAGGCGGTGGCGGCGCACGGGGCGGTTCCTGAGCTTGCCCGCGCAGACCTTCAACGCTTCCACCGCACGGTCCATGGCGCCCGCGGACAGCTCTCCGGTGGCATCGAGGCCCTCTCCGAGCCGGACGATCCGCGAGAACGCGTCCACCACCCGGAACTGACCGGGACGGGTGGGCTGCGCAATCAGAAGCCGGCAATTGTTGGTGCCCAGATCAAGCGCCGCATAGAGGTCGTCAAAATGGGCACGCGGCGCCGGGCGGAACGGGGGCTGGGCATTGCCGCCGGCAGTTCCGGCCGCAGCCGGAGACTGTCCGTCGTGCCTGCCGTCGACCGGCTGGGCATCCCCGGAACCGGCTCCGGAGCCCTGCTGCCTTGCCAGCGGGCGTCCCTGGATTTCACGGCTGGATTTTCTGCGTCTGCGGCGGCTCTTGCCCGACGGCCGTTTGCCGGTTTCGGGTGCAGCTGCGGCAGCCTCCGCGCCTTCGCTTCTTGAGTGTTGAGAGGTCGTTGCGCCCGACGGTGCCGACGCGTTCGCCGCCGTGGCGAATCCTGCCGATTTGCCCGCGGCCTTACGCCGCCTGCGCCTGCGGCGTCCGGGCCGTGACGCACGGTTGGATGTATCAGCGGAGTCGCTGGCCTGGGCCCTGTCCGACGGCTTGCCATCGGCATTGATGCCCTCGGGCGCGGAATTTCCGCGTCCCTGCTCCACGCCCTCCGTCGCAGCCTTTTCGGCGCGTCCGGATTGCCCTTCACCGGCCAGTGTCACCCCCGCGTTTGGCTTTTCGCCGTCCCGAAGGTTTTTCACGGTCTGTCCTGTCGTGCGCGGCTGACCTGGGGTCTGCATCGCGCGTCACGATGTGTCGTTGGCCAAAGACTATCAAAATGGCGGTGAGAACGCAAAAACCTTTTTCGTCGCGTCGCCATTTCCGGCGAAAGACAAGAGCACCGGGAAAAAAAGCAGTCGGGGTCAGGAACGCGGCTGGATGGCCGCCCGTGAGGCGATCGGCAAAGCCTCCGCGCCACAAGGAAAGAGACAAAGGATCCGGCTTGAAGCGGAGACGCGGCTGTCACCGGCCTTCGCCAGCCTCAACCGGTGGCAAGACCAATCCCATGCCGCTGCCCCGGCGCCGGCGTCAGATCCGGACACGGGCCTGCCCCTCCGCCCTTGCATGGCGCGAAAGAAAGTTCATTCGGGCATTTGCATCGGCCGGCATTATTGGTTATACACCGCCGCGCTGACCGTTTCGCACGGCCCGGCGACGTTGGGGAATAGGTTAACGGTAGACCCACGGACTCTGACTCCGTTAGTCCTGGTTCGAATCCAGGTTCCCCAGCCAAACCTTTTCAATACGTTCGACGGAAATCTCTGCAAGGCTTTGGCTTTGGGTAACGGTCAAGGTAACGCAATGACCCGTGCCTCGGTCTCGTCATAGCGAATGGAAGATGCGCAAACGCCGGCGACGGCCAACGCCCGTGATGCCAAACAGACGTCCGAATGCCCGTGCTTGACAGCACACGCACCAAACGATCGGCTCCCGCCGCCCTTTCAGACAGGCGCGCCCGACAGGCGATGCCGCTGCAGGGGATCGCATGGCCGAGGGTTCCGGACCCTGATGCGCTCCAGCACGCAATTCGAAAGCAGGTGACAGCAAGGGGCGATGACCGTGGTCGTCGACACTTCAGTCCCGGGCTGCCTCGCCGGTTCTGACAGAATGTGGCTCAAAGCCATCCTGCCAGTACGCTGGCCCTAGCTGGCCCGGTCCCGCAGATGCTCGAACAACCGCGCTACGGCCTCAGCGCCCGGATCGTTGTGGCCTTCAAGCTGCTGGGCGTTGATATAGGCTGCACGACCTGCATTCGCCTTGGTCAGGGTTGCGGTGTGGTCGGCGCCGGCGCGGGCTGCGTTTGCCGCTTTCGCCACGCTTTCATCCAGTGCCTGAAGGGCAGGATGAAGCGCATCCACCATTGTCCGGTCGTCGAGGTTGGCGCCGCCGATCTCCTGCATCCTTGCCAACCCGGCCTTCAGTGCTCCGGTCATGGACAAGCCGCTCGATGCGGCGTCGCCTGCTGCGGCAAAGAAAATCGCCAGCAGCACACCGGAAGAGCCACCCATGGTCTGGCTGAGCTCCTGGCCTATGGCACGATAGAGCTGGGTGTGATCTGCCAGTGGCAACCGGTCCATCGATGCGATCAGGGCGCGGGCCGCGCCGGCAAGCGTCGACCCGGTGTCGCCGTCGCCGGATTTCGCATCCAGCACATTCAGATCGCGTTCACACGCAATCAGGATCTCGCAGCATGTTGTCAGGAACATCCGGGTTTCCGCGTGCTCAGAGGGGAGCGGCTTGATCGGCGCAAGCCCGTCCGGGAGATTGAGCACGGCGACCGGAGTGATCTCCCCGAGTCCCGGCCAGGCCGCGATCGGGGTTGGCGCGGACAGCGCCTCCAGGTCCTCTTGGGTTGCCGGATAGACCGACACCGAAAAGCCCCGCATATCCAGCGACGTGACCAATGCGGCGGGCCCTATGATCCATTTGAGCTTTCCGGCGATCTCCGATCTCGCCAGCTCATTGGCCAGGATGGCCATTTCAAGCACCGATGTTCCGCCCAGGTTGTTGAGCAACACCACGTGGCTGCCACTCGACATGTGCGCGGCCAGCTTTCCGCAGACGGCATCCATCGCCTGTCTGGCGTCGGTGTACCGGATCTGTTCGACACCCGCTTCACCGTGAATGCCCAGACCCAGCTCCGCCATTCCCTTGGGAATGCGGGCTTCCTTCGGGGATCCCGGAACCGTACATGTATCGAGCGACATTCCGATGGTCTTGGTGCCGGCAATGACCTTTTCGACCCGCGCGGTGATCCTGTCCAGGCTCGCGCCTGCCTCAGCCATCGCACCGGCAATCTTGTGGACAAAGAGCGTGCCCGCAACCCCACGCGCCTGCGGCAGATCCGGCAGGGCCACATCGTCATCGACCACGACCATGCTGACATTGAGACCAAAGGCCTTGGCGCGCTCGGCGGCCAATCCGAAGTTCAACCGGTCCCCGGTGTAGTTCTTCACAATCAGCAGACAGCCCGCAGGCCCGGTTACAGCCAGAATGCCCGCCAGAACCGCATCGACAGACGGTGACGCAAACACATCGCCGCAGACTGCAGCGGTCAGCATTCCCTCCCCGACAAATCCCGCATGCGCGGGTTCATGGCCCGAACCTCCGCCCGAAACCAGCGCCACTTTCGACTTGTCCCAGTCATTGCGGACCACGACCCGAATGTGCGGATACCCGTCCAGGCGTGCAAGCTTGCCTCCGGATGTCGCGACAATGCCATCAACGGCATCGGTGACGATGCTTTCCTTCTGGTTCATGAACTGGGTCATCGAATGGTCCTCCAGGTGTAATCTCGGGCAAGGTCCAAACGCGTCCTGCGTTTGGGAAGTATCCTCGCCGGTCTAGGCAATCCGATTGCCGTGTGCGTCGAAATAGAAGGGCTTTTCCGGCCGTATCTGCACCGTGTCGCCTTCGCTCAGTTCTGTATGGGCATCCGTCACCGTCACCAGGTCATGGCTCTTGAAACTGAGATGCAATCGCGTCTGGTCACCCAAGTGCTCTACGCGGGTCACCAGGCTTGTCTCGCCCTCACCCTGAACGATCTGCTCTGGCCGCAGGCCGATCCTGTCGGCCCTGGCGGGTGCGCCGCCAAACAGGGACGCGGGCAGAATGTTGATCCTGGGCTGGCCGAGACGGCTTGCTGCATAGATGCTGACCGGATTCTCATAGATTTCGCGCGGGCTGCCGAACTGCACCAGCCTGCCGCGGTCGAGAACACCGACGTGGGTTGCCATGGTCATCGCTTCGATCTGATCATGGGTCACATACAACAGCGTCGCGCCGGAGTTGGATTGAATTCGCTTCAACTCGATGCGCAGATCGGCGCGCAGCTTGGCATCGAGTGAACTCAGCGGCTCGTCCATCAGGTAGATTGCGGGTGTCCGGACCAGTGCGCGGCCGATCGAAACCCGCTGCATCTCGCCACCGGACAAAGCGGTCGCCTTGTTGTCGAGCTTGTGGGATATCTGCAGGACCTCGGACACCTCCTTGATCTTGCGCTCGATCTCGTTTGCGGGTGTCTTGAGAAGCGGCGACTTGAGCGGGAACTCCAGATTCTCGCGAACCGTGAGATGCGGATAGAGCGAGTATTGCTGGAACACCATGGCCACGTTGCGCTGCGCGGGAGTGAGCCCGGCCATTGACTGGCCACCGATCCGGATGGTGCCGGAATCCGGTTTGTCGAGGCCCGATATCATCCGCAGGGTGGTCGTCTTTCCCGCCCCCGTCGGCCCCAGCAGGACGACGAAAGACCCGTCTGGAATGGTCATGCTGACATTGTCGAGCGCCACATCCGCGCCGAAGCGCTTCGTCAGATTTTCCAGAACCACGTCAGCCATGTCGCAAGACCTCCTGATTGGCCTGCGACAACAGGGCCCGGCCGGTCTCAACATTGAAGATCGATATCGTTCGGGAATCGAATTCAAGCCCCACCGTCTCGCCAACCTTGATTGGCTGGGCGGCGCTCATCCGGGACTTGATGATCCCGTTCGGGGTGTCGATGGTCACGATCTGGGTGGTGCCAAGATACTCCGTCGCAAGCACCTCGCCCTTGTAGTCGCTTGAATCGGAAAACCGGACATGTTCTGGCCTGACGCCAAGTGCGAGCCTGCCCCTCGCGCCCTCAAGCGAAGGGGGGATCCGGAAGTCGGTGGCATGCATGCGAATGCTGTTCCTGTTGTGATCGAGCTGTCCATCGAACTCGAGGAAGTTCATTGCCGGCGAGCCCAGGAAGCTGGCGACGAACATGGTCGACGGCCAGTCGTAGATTTCCTGCGGCCGGCCGAACTGCTCGACCACGCCGTGGTTCATGACAACGATCTTGTCACCCATCTGCATGGCTTCGAGCTGATCATGGGTCACGTAAACCGTGGTCGCGCCCATGCGATCATGCAGCGCACGCAATTCTTCGGACATGCGCTCTCGGAACTCGGCATCGAGCGCACCCAGCGGCTCGTCCATGAAGAACGCCTTGGGGTCACGCACAATGGCACGACCCAGCGCCACGCGCTGGCGGTCACCGCCGGACAATCCGCCCACCGGCCGGTTTAGGATGTCCGTGATCCCCAATATCTCGGCCACTTCCGCGACCTTCTTCTTCACCTGGGTTCTCGGCATTCCCTGGCTTACCAGCGGGTAGGAGATGTTCTTGCGGACATTGATGTGCGGATAGAGCGCAAACATCTGGAAGACGAAGGCAATATCGCGCTGGCTGGCGGGCTTCATGCCCACCTCTTCCCCGTCGATGTAGATTTCGCCGCTTGTGGGCAGTTCGAGCCCGGCCATCATGCGCAACGTCGTGGTCTTGCCACATCCGGATGGTCCCAGCAGCATGAAGAATTCGCCATCCTCTACGGTGAAGGTCGAGGATTTGACCGCCGTGAACGTCCCGAAGTCCTTGCGCACGTTCCTGATCATGATCTGCGCCATGAGTTACTCCGGGAAATGGCTGACGATGATGAACATCACCGTGCCGATCAGTGTGATGATGAAGGAATAGCTGTACAGCCACAGCACGAAGGGCTGCATGAGCATGACCACACCCAGGGCGATCAGAACCGACGCCAGCATTTCCCAGGGACCACGCTTGAAGCGGAGCAGGCCGTAGAAGAAATCCGTCATTTGCGCACCGCGCCGAAGGTGATGCCGCGGAGCAGGTGCTTGCGCAACAAGATCGTGAACACCATCACGGGGACCAGGAAGATCGTTGCGCCCGCCGCGACTGCCGGCCAATCCTGACCGCCAACACCGATGATCGTGGGGATGAACGGCGGCGCGGTCTGCGCCGTGCCTGAGGTCAGAAGCACCGCAAGGGCATACTCGTTCCAGGCAAAGATCAGGCAGAAGATTGCCGTCGAGGCGATGCCGGTGGCCGCCTGCGGCAGCACCACCTTGTAGAAGGCCTGGAAGCGGGTGTAGCCATCAATCAGCGCGGCTTCTTCATATTCGATCGGGATCTCGTCGATGAAACCATTGATCAGCCAGACTGCCAGCGACAGGTTAATCGCGGTGTAAAGCAGGATCATGCCCGCATGGGTATCGTTGAGACCGAGATTCCTGAACATCAGGAAGATCGGGATGGCGACAGCAATCGGCGGCATCATTCTGGTGGAAAGAATGAAGAACAGCAGATCATCCTTCAGCGGCACCTTGAACCGCGAGAAGGCGTAGGCTGCGGCGGTTCCGAGCACAATCGCGAAGAATGTCGAACCGAAACCGATGATGATCGAATTGAAGAAGCGCTCGGAGTACCGCGAGGGACCGACAATCGTATTGCCTTTCTCCCGCACGAGTTGCTCGTACCAGGGCAGATCCTCGCGCGGCTGCTCGGCCTGTTCACTGCTCAGCCGGGTCTGGGTGGTGAATACGTTCACGTATCCCTCGACCGTCGGTTCAAACAGGATCTTGGGCGGGTAGGCAATCGAATCGGTGGACGACTTGAAGCCCGTTGCAACGATCCACAGGAGCGGCAACATGGTGATCAGGGCATAGCCGACAACAAGAATGCCGGCGAACCATTTTTGCCGCTGCGACGGCTCGGTCACTGAAAAGCTCATCTCTGCTTCACCTTGTTGAGCGCCTTCACATAGATGGACGCCAATCCAAATACCGTGACGAAGAGGATGACGGCATAGGCGGAGGAATAGCCGGTCCGCCATTTCTCGAAAGCTTCGCGCTTGAGATCAATGGAGGTCAGCGTGGTCGTGTTGCCCGGCCCGCCGCCGGTCAATTGCACCACCAGATCGAACATCTTGAAATTTTCGATGCCGCGGAAAAGCACCGCCAGCATCAGGAACGGCAGGATCATCGGAACCGTGATGGTCCAGAACTGCCGCCATTTGCTGGCGCGATCGCATTCCGCGGCTTCGTAGATGCTGTCGGGAATGGACCTCAATCCTGCAAGACAGATCAGCATGACGAAGGGTGTCCACATCCATGTGTCGACAATGACGATGGCCCAGGGCGCGAGCGAAACCTCGCCGATCATGGAGAAGCTCGAGGGATCGGCGCCGCTGACAAAGCCGACGATGTAGTTGAACAGGCCGATTTGCGGCTGGTACAGAAAGGTCCAGAAATTGCCGACCACGGCTGGCGACAGCATCATCGGGAACACGATGATCGTGGTCCAGAGATCGTTGCCTCGGAATTTCTTGTTGATGAGGTAAGCAAGCGTGAAGCCGATCAGGACCTGGCAAACGATGGTCCAGATCAGGAAATGGGCGGTTGCCTGCATCGTGACCCAGACATCCGGGTCGCCCAGAATCCGCTCGTAGTTGCGCAAACCCACCCACTCGATGTCATTGTTCGGACGGTTCACCCGGAAATTGGTGAAGCTCAGGTAGATCGTCCAGATGAGCGGAAAGATGTTGATCGCCAACAGGATGACTATTGTGGGAGCGACAAAGATCCAGGCAATTGCCCTGTCTGACAGCCCTTTCACCTTTCTCGCGACAACGGGCGGCGTAGCCCGGGCCGCACGGTCTATTGCAGTCTCTTCCATTGCTTTCACCTGGTTCCCACATGCGAGGCCGAAATACTCTGGTTCCGGCCTCGCCATCCTTTGGGAGGAGTATACGGGGTTAAGGCCTACTTCTTGCCTTCATCTTCAAAGACTTCATCCCAGTCCTTGACCAGCCCATCCAGGGCTTCCTTGGCGGTGCCGTTGCCGGCCACAACATAGTTGTGGATGCGCTCCTGCATCGGCAGCAGCAAGGAGGCATAGGCGGGCTCGGCCCAGAAATCCTTCACGATGGCCATCGAGTCGAGGAACGTCTGTGCAAAAGGCTGGCTGCTGGCAAACCCGGGATCTTCCACCACCGCACGCATCGCGGATGCACCGCCCACGTCCCACCATTTCTGCTGGACCTCCTTCTGGGCAAACCACTTGATGTATTCCAGTGCCGCATCCTTGTTGTCCGAATTCGCAACAACGGAAATGCCCTGCCCTCCGAGCTGGGCGTACTGACCTGCAGGGCCCGCCGGGTTGGCGAAGTAGCCTGACTTGCCCCCGCCGACATTCGGGTCAGCTTCCACGCCCGGCCAGATGAAGGCGAAGTTCATCTGCATGGCGACCTGTCCGGATTTGTAGGCGTCGATATTCTGAGACATGTAGGCATCGGACGCGCCGGGAGGCGTGCAGCAATCATACAGGGCCTTGTAGTATTCAAGGCCCTCGACCGCCCCGGCCGAGTTCACAAACCCTTCCAGTTCATAGGGCGCATCCGGATTGTCGTACTGGAAACCGTAATTGTAGAGCGCGTTGGTCACGCCCATGGTGATGCCTTCCGAGCCGCGCTCGGTATAGATGGCCGCGCCATAGACCGTCTTGCCGTCGATTTCGCGGCCCTGGAAGAATTCACCGATGTCCTTGAGCTCTGCGAGCGTTGCCGGAACAGCGAGATCGCGGCCATAT
Organism: Hoeflea sp.; assembly: GCA_965233445.1. Lineage (GTDB taxonomy): Bacteria > Pseudomonadota > Alphaproteobacteria > Rhizobiales > Rhizobiaceae > Hoeflea. Next base: position 1,439,050 of record OZ247491.1, on the reverse strand, counting down.
TTCTCCTTGAACTCGGCCTGCAGTTCAGGACGCTCGAACCAGTCCTTGCGATAGGTCCAGCCGACCACGTCCGCATAGGCGGGCAGGGCATAATAGTTGGGAGTGTTTTTCGGCCATTCCGCATAACCGGTCACGGTTGCGGGCAGGAAGTCCTCCATCTTGATGCCTTCCTGGTCGAAGAAGTCATTCAATTTGACGTACTGGCCGTTCTCGGCCGCACCTCCAATCCACTGGCTGTCACCAATCAACAGGTCGCAAAGCTTGCCGCCCGAGTTCAGCTCATTGAGCATGCGGTCGGCAAAGTTCGGCCAGGGGACAAATTCGAAACTCATGCTGTGCCCGGATTGGGCCTCGAAATCCTTGCTCATCTCGACAAGCGCGTTGGCCGGATCCCAAGCGGCCCAGCAAAGGGTCAGATCGGCAGCTTGTGCAGAGGTCGCCGGCAGTGCCGCACCAGCAAGGCCCGCTCCGAAAAGCAGACCAACTGCGGCAGTAGAGTTCATCATTCTGTTTTTCATGACTGATATTCCTCCCATTTAAACAATCCCGCCAGAACGACAGGCTTCTCCCTTCAAGAACCGTAATGAGGTGCGCACCTCATTGCAAGACATTTTTGAGGTGCGCACCTCAAAAGTTGATTTCCCGCTCATTTTGTTGAACAAATCGGATCGTGCCCCTGGCGGCGAATCCGATTGAACGGGATGTTTGAGGCCTATGAGACCCACAGCAAAAGACTTGGCGATTGAAGCCGGGGTAAGCCTCGCGACCATTGACCGGGTCTTGAACGGCCGCCCCGGCGTGAAGCCGAGGACGGTCACAAAGGTCAATGAAGCCATTGAGAGAATTGGCTTTGTGCGCAACCTCGCTGCGGTCAATCTGGCCCGGAAGAAAAGCTACAGGTTTCGCTTCCTGCTTCCTGATCATGGCGATCAGTTTCTCGATGTTCTGGTCAGGCACATCGAAGAGGCGAGGAAATCCTTTGCCGATGAAATGGCGGAAGTCGTGGCCATTCGCCTGCCTGTGGAGGACCCGTACAAGCTGGCGGCTTACCTGGGCGGTCTTGATGCGGAGACGACGCAGGGCATCGCCATCATGGCGCCGGAATCGCCTCAGGTTCGAGATGCAATCAATCGCCTGCTGGAGCGCGGCATCGAAGTCGTCCAGTTCATTGCGGGGCAACCGAAGGCGGGCAGTCATGATTTCGTCGGGATCAACAATCACTCGGCGGGCGCCACGGCAGCTCAGCTGCTAGGCCGTTTCCTGGCTGGCCGGGAAGGCAAGATACTGGTCGTCTCCGAAACCATGCAGGCCCGGGACAGCATTGAACGCAGGCTGGGTTTCGATGAGGTCATCAATCGCGATTATCCAGGGCTGCAGACACTTCCATCGGTGGAAACGCGCGGCGACACGATGAGAACCAGGCACATTTTCGGCAATGTATTTGCAAACCACCCAGATATTTCGGGCCTCTATGTCATGAGTTCCGAAGCGCGGATTCCGATCCGGGAGATATCCATGGTCGCAAATGCACCTTTGGTCAAAATCGTCCATGAGCGCACTCCGTTTACAGAGGCCGCCCTTAAAAGCGGAAAGATCGATGCGGTGATCGCACAGAATTCCGGCCATCTGGTCAGAAGCGCGATCAGGATCTTGAAGGCTCGCATCGATCAACGAACTCCCCTGGCCTCCCAGGAGAAGATCCGCATCGAGATCCTGATCAAGGAGAACCTTTGACTCTCGGCATGTCGACGACGGGCACCTGCGCTACCTTTCCTGCAGGATCATCTCGGCGGCGCGTTCGGCGATCATGATGACCGGAGATGCGGTGTTGCCGGAGACGATTTTGGGCATGATCGAGGCGTCGACCACGCGCAGGCCCTCCATGCCGTGAACCTTGAGCCGTGTGTCGACCACGGCTCGGTCGTCGTTCCCCATCTTGCAGGTGCCGACCGGGTGAAAGATCGTCGTGGCGATGTTTCCTGCCTCGCGCAGGAGATCTGTGTCCGTTTGATGCACCGGCCCCGGCAGGATCTCGGTGGGCGAATAGGGCTCGAGCGCCTTTGCGGTCATGATCTCGCGCGCCTGGCGGATCGAGCGGACGGCGACCTGCTTGTCGGCCTCGGCGGAAAGATAGTTGAGCCGGATCTCGGGCTGCCGGTCGGTCTCGGCGGCCGTGATGTGGCATGAACCCACGCTTTGCGGACGCAGATTGCAGACCGAGACGGTGATCGCCGGGAAACTGTGCAGCGGATCGCCGAGCTTGTCGGTCGACAGCGGCTGCACGTGGTATTCGAGATCGGGCGTGGCGAGCGACGGATCGCTTCTGGTGAACATGCCGAACTGGCTTGGCGCCATCGACATAGGCCCGCTTTGCGCAAGCGCATATTCCAGCCCGATGCCGAGCTTGCCGAACCCGCTGTTGACGCGTTCGTTGAGGGTCTTGGTGTTGCTCACCTTGAAGACCGTGCGGATCTGCAGATGGTCCTGCAGGTTCTCGCCGACGCCATCAAGCGCGTGCACCACGGGGATGCCGAGCCCCGAAAGATGATCGCGGTTGCCGACGCCCGAAAGCTCGAGGAGCTTGGGGGAATTGATCGCACCCGCCGCCAGGATCACCTCGCGCCCGGCCGTGGCGAGATGCTCCCTGCCCTTGTGACTGTAGAGCACCCCGGCCGCGCGGCGTCCGTCGAACGTGACCTTGTCGGTATGGGCATGGGTAACCACACGCAGGTTCTTGCGGCCGCGGGCAGGCTTGAGGAAGGCCTTGGCCGCGTTCCAGCGCACGCCGCGCTTCTGGTTGACCTCGAAAAAGCCCGAGCCCTCGTTGGTGCCGGAGTTGAAATCATCGGTCGGCTCGATGCCGAATTCCCGCGCACCCTGCTGGACTGCTTTCAGGATGTCCCAGATCACGCGCTGGCGGGAGACCTTCCATTCGCCGCCCGAACCGTGCATCCCGCTTGTTCCGGCATGGTGGTCCTCGCTCATCGTGAAGTAGGGCAGAACATCGTCCCAGCCCCAGCCGGTGTTGCCCATCTGCGCCCACTGGTCGTAATCGGCGGCCTGGCCGCGCATGTAGATCATGCCGTTGACGGAGGTGCAGCCGCCGAGCACCTTGCCGCGCGGATAGCCGAGCGCGCGGCCGTTGAGCCCGGGCTCCGGCGCGGTCTTCATCATCCAGTCGGTGCGCGGATTGCCGATGCAGTAGAGGTAGCCGATCGGGATGTGGACCCAGTGATAATTGTCACTGCCGCCCGCCTCCAGCAGAAGCACCCGGTTGTCGGGATTCGCAGACAGCCTGTTGGCCAGCACGCAGCCGGCCGTGCCGGCCCCGACGATGACGTAATCGTAGCTTTCGGCGGCGACAGGTGTTTCAGGCATCACGCAACTTGCTCCAGAAGCGGCGCAGATCCGCGCCGAGTTCGATGAACAAGGCATAACGCCGGTCGTAATGGTCGCGCAACGCGGGATCGGGCGAGAACGACTTTTTCGCGCTTGTCATGCGTGCGACACCCTCCTCGTAGGACGTCAGAAGCCCAGCGCCGCAACCCGCCGCGATGGCCGCGCCCAGCGCGCCGGTTTCCTGGCATGCCGCAATGGTGACCGGCTTTCCGAGCCCGTCGGCAAAGATCTGCGGCCACACCTCGCTGCGCGCGCCACCGCCCGAAAGCACGATGTCGTCGAATGATACGCCCGCTGCGACCAGCACATCGATATGCCGTCGGTGCTCGAACATCACGCCTTCGTAGAGCGCGCGGAGCATGTGGCCTTCGGTGTGCCAGCCGGAGATGCCGTAAAAGCCTGCACGCATTTCCGAGCCGAGCCGGGCGCCGTAGAGAAACGGATGAAACATCGGGTCATCGGGGCGGGGGTCCGTCTGCGCAACCAGCCGGTTGCAGTGGCCGAAGGGATCCTCGTGATGGCCGCGGCTCTCGATGAACTCGCGGACATACCATTCGAGATTGGCGGCCGAGGTGGCACTCGATTCGATGTTGAGATAGCGACCTGCGCCGAAGCCCGAGACCATGAAGACTTCGGGCGCCGTCACCGGCTTTTCGGAAACCACCTGGTTGATGCTCCAGGTGCCGACGATGACCGATGCCTGACCATTGGCGACCACACCCGACCCCAGCGCACAGGCAACCACGTCAAAGAAGCCGGCGACCACGGGCGTGCCCTCCGCGAGCCCGGTCAAGGCGCTTGCTTCCGCCGTCACGGTGCCTGCCACTTCGTTCGGTTCAAGCAGTTCGGGCGGCATGTCGAAGGCGTCTTCAAGACCGTACAGCCGCATCAGTTCCTTGTCATAGCTACACTCGGGCATGCGCAGCAGACCGCACCCGCTCATGTCGGAGACATCCGAAACCAGCCGCCCGGTCAGCTTGTAGGTGATGAAATCCTTGCACAGAAGCATGGTGGCGGCCTGGCGATAAAGCTCGGGCGCTTCCCGCTTGACCCAGGCCAGCAGCGTTGGCGTCTGGGATGGCCAGGGCTTCTGAAGGCACAGCCCCTCCAGCGCCTCGCCGGTTGCACCGGCTGCAAGTTCGTCGGCAAGACGCGCCGCGCGGCTGTCGAGCGACTGGATGCCCAGAAGGGGCTCACGCGCGGCATCGAGCAGGTAGAGCCCGTTGCCGTGGCCTGCACAGCCGACGCCCGCAATGTCGCCGGCGTCCACGCCCGCATTTTCGATGCAGGCGCTGATCGCCTGCTGCGCATTCAACCAGAGCTCTTCGAGATCGCGTTCGACGTGTCCCGGTTCGGGGACCGTTGTCTGACCGTCGAGCGCGTGCATCGCCACCTGCTTGCCGTCGAGATCAAACAGCACGGCCTTGATGACCGTGTTGCCGGCATCCAGTCCCAGCAGGTATCGCTTGCCCTCAGCCACGGTTGTAGATGTCCCACGCCTCTTCACCGGACGCGCCCTGGTGGATCATCGCCATCAGCGCGTTGACCACGGCCTTCGGGTTGTCATGCTGATAGATGTTGCGGCCATAGACCATCCCCTTTGCCCCCTGCCCCATCAGCGCGGCCGATTTGTTCAGCACCGTCTTCAGGTCCTCCTTGCCGCCGCCGCGCACCAGCACCGGCACACGCGCCGTCTCGACGACGCGATGAAAGTCCTCGGGGTTTTCCGTTGGATCGGCCTTGATGATGTCGGCTCCCATCTCGCTTGCAAGCCGCACCAGCGTGATGATCTTCTCAGCGTTGCCGTCCACCTGGTAGCCGCCGCGCACGTCGTTTGGCAGCATCACCAACGGTTCGATCATCAGCGGCATCCCGTAGGTGTGGCAGGCCGCGCGCACCCGGCTGATGTTGCGCACGCACTGGCGAAAAAGGTCCGGCTCGTCGGGCAGCATGAACAGGTTGACCACCACGCAGGCCGCATCCATCTCCAGTGCGCCGATGATCGGCTCATCGTGGTTCTGCAGTTCCGACCACATCACCCGGTGCCGCGTGTCATTGTAGGGGTTGCCCATGTCGATCCGCATCACCAGCGCCGGCTTGTCCTTCTCGGGCCGGCTCTGCAGCAGGTCGGCCTGACCATAGGCCATCTGGATCGCGTCGGGTTTGGCATCGACCAGCGTGGCGATCACGCTGTCCATGCTCTCGAGTCCCTGAAGGAACCCGGGCTCGTTGCAGACCCCGTGGTCGACGGCGACATCAAGGCAGCCTCCATTGGTGAACATGCGGTTCATCCGGGCTTTCGTACTCAGGCGCATCCTGTCTTCCTTTCAAGGTTTCTCTGTTCGAGCATCTCAGGCGAGACGCCGTAAAAATCACCGAGTTCGCTGACCAACGAATCGATCTCCTGTTGCTGCCTGGCAGCCGTCCAGCCGAGTTCGCGCCCTGCGATCTCCGCAATTTCAGAAATCAGGGACCTGGATATCGTCCCGCTAATGGCAAGCGGGGTCCGGCGAAGAATGAGATCGGAGAGATGGACGACCGCCTCCCTGTCCACGAGATAGGCCACCTCGCCGCGGGTCATCTGCGTCATAGGTGCAAGCTGTTCGTCTGACTGGAAGGCCGAACAGAACGCCACCACATCCCGCGCCCTGCTGCCGTAGACATCAACGAGATGGGCTGCACGGGCGGATTCGATGCCGTGGGCCTTGACGAGTTCGTCAACCAGCTTCGCTCCGTCAGCCTGGTAGCCGTCTCCACCGCCGATCGGCAGATCGAGGGTGTCGAGCCGGCGTTCATGTTTGAGCGCCGACATCACCTCGTCCGCGGCCTGTTCGGCGAAGGCCCGGAAAGTCGTCCACTTGCCGCCCACCATGCAGAACTGGGGAACGTCGCCATCGAGCCGATGGACAAAATGACCCCGCGTGATCCGGCCGGTGAAGCGTTCGTCGCTCCTGGGCAACGGGCGTATCCCGCTGTAGCTGAACACCACGTCCTCGTCCATTACTCGGATTTCGGGGAATGTCAGTTGCAGCGCGTCGAGAATGTAGCGCTGTTCCTCCGGCTCGCAGCGCACCCGGTCAACCGTGTCGACGCGGATGTCGGTCGATCCCGCCAGCACGTTTCCAAGATAGGGGAAGACGATGCAGACGCGGCCGTCGGTGTTCTCGAAGAAGACCATGTGACCACGAAGCGCTTCATGGAGCGCCGGATTGTTCAGGATGACGTGCGATCCCTTGGTTCCGGAGACCAGCCTTTCCTCAGTGTTCCTCTGGCCGGAGAAATTCTCGACCGCCTCGTTGAGCCACGCGCCGGTGGCGTTGACAATGGCCCGTGCCGTGACCGAAAGCCTCTCCCCGGTTTCACGATCGGTCACGAGGAAGCCGGACGCTTCTCGACTGATCTCCGCATAGTTCAGCGCCACGCAATCGGGCGCCATGCGCATCGTGTCGGTGATGAGTTCCACCCCAAGACGTTCGGGATGGCTGATCCACGCATCATGATAGACGGCGGAGAAGCGCAATTTCCGGGTCAGGTCTGGCCAGCGCCGGAAGGTTTCTGCTGCCGCATGGAACCCGTGACGCGGCAGGACACGCCGTTTTCGGGTCACCCAGTCATAGAGGGACAGGCCGATCTTGATCGGCAGGGCTCCACGTTTCGCCGGCTTGCTTGTCAGACCCAGGAAACCGGCGGCCCCGTTCATGAGGCCTGAAAACACCGAACTGATCGGGATGACGGTCGGCAGCGGCCGCACGAAATGCGGGGCGTTGCGTAGCAGGGCATCACGTTCGCGCAGGGATTCCTGGACGAGATCGAATTCTCCGTTTTCGAGATAGCGCAGCCCGCCATGGATCATCCGCGAGGGGGCGGCACTGCAGCCGGAACAGAAGTCGTTGCGCTCGACCAGAAGGACCCGCAAGCCCTGCAGCGAGAGTTCGCGAAACACGCCGATGCCATTGATGCCGCCGCCGACGACGACAACGTCAAAGGCGCCGTCTGCACGGACTTCTTCCAGGCTGTCGCTGCGGTATTCAGGCATAGACTCTCCGTTCACCGTCCCCCGGGGCGGTGTCCGCGATTGGTTTCGTTCATTGGATTGTCTTCAGGCGTCGAGATGGGTCAGATGCGTTCGTGCTGCCTCACTGATCAGGTTGATTTCGTCCGGCGACAGGCGGATCGCGCCAGCCCTTGCATTTTCCCGCGCCTGATCCGGATTGCGCGCGCCGCACAGGGAAAAGGTGATGCCGGGCTGCTGCAGCGTCCAGGCGATCACGATCTGCGCATTTGTTGCCTTGTGGCTGTCCGCAACCGGTTCGATTGCCTGCATGAGCCGGGCCACCTTTTCGCGGTTGCCGGTTGAGAACCGGGGATTGTCCTTGCGCAGATCGTCACCCGAGAAGGTCCGGTCGGGGCCGATCTTTCCGGAGAGAAGCCCCAGGGCAAGGGACGAATAGCTCAATGTGGAAACGCCATGCTCGGCACAGATCGGAAGCAGCGACGTCTCGATGTCGCGCTTGACCATGCTGTACTCTTCCTGAATGGCATCCAGCTGGCCGGCTGCAACATAGTTTTGCAGATTTTCGGTCGAAACATTGCTGGCGCCGATCGCGCGGATCTTGCCCTGCGCCTTCAATGTCTCCAGCGCGTCCATGGTCTCCTGGATCGGCGTTGTCGGATCCTGCCAATGGGTGATGTAGAGGTCGATGTAGTCGGTCCGCAAACGCGTGAGACTTTGCTCGACTTCGTGAATGATCGACTCCTTGCCGAGATACCGGTGAACCGGTCCGCTGTCATAGTCGAAGAAATGGTTGCCTTTCGTCGTGTGCCAGACGAGGCCGCATTTTGTGGCCAGAACCACCTTGTCGCGGCGGCCCCCGATCGCCTTTCCCACAATGGTTTCCGCCAGACCCTGGCCGTAGGCCGGGGCGGTGTCGATCAGGGAAATGCCTTCGTCGATCGAGGTCCTTATTGCCTCTATCGATTTGCTTTCCTCGGTGCCGCCCCACATCCAGCCCCCGATCGCCCAGGTGCCAAGGCCGACCGCCGACGCTTCAATGCCGGAGTTTCCGATCGGGCGGGTGAGTGTTTCATGCGACATGTCTTCCCTCTCGTATGTTTTGAAGGACCGCGGCTGCGGTCTGCTCATCGATGATGAGCGAATTGAACAGGCGCCCCTCGAGCGCCGCGCAGATCGGCTCCACCTTCTCGTCTCCCGAGGCAACGCCGATGATGACCGGACAATTCGCCAGTTCCGCCGGGCTGAGCGCCACGATGCGGGAGTTGAGCGGATAATTGGCGACCGAACCGTCCCGCAGGATCAGATGCGCCAGGAACTCCCCGGTGACGCCGCCATCGATCGGCAGTTGCCCGCCGGTGTCAGGTCCGGGATGAAGATCGAAATAGCTCGAGCCGGGGGTGTGGATCGAACCGATGCCGACGATGGAAACCGACGCATTGCGCGCCAGGTCCAGCACTTCCCTGATGGAGCCCATTTCCATCAGCATGTCGCGCTGCTCCCGGCTTTCGGCAAAGAGCGGCGCATGCAGCAGCATGGCCGTGCCCCCCAGACGCTCGGCCAGTTGCGTGGCGAGATGGTTGACGTCGGTGTAGTACTTGCCCTGAACCCCGCCGGTCAGCGGAACGACCTTCACGTCGAACGCCCGATCAGGGTTCAAGTTCTGCACGATCGAGCTGACGGCCTTGCCGCCGGTGATCGCGATGACATCGCCATCACGAATGGTCTCGAGCAGATGATTGGCGGCGGCCCGTCCGACCTGCTGCAGATTCGTATCGGGATTGCCGGACACTGCCGGGGTGACAACCGCATTCGCAAGCTGCGTGCTTGCGACCAGACCGTTCTCGAGATCCACCAGCGGCTGGTACGGGCTCTCGATCATGATCTTGACCATGCCCATGCGCTTGCCCTGGGCGATAAGGCGGTTGACCTTCGAGGTCGACAGGTTGAGCCGCACCGCGATCTCGGATTGCTTCATCTCTTCGAGATAATGAAGACTGAGCACCGTGTGCATCTGCCGTATCGCTTCGAATTCTTCTCTGTTTTCAACCATGCTTGGCTTCCAGTTTTCCTGCCTTCATCGGACCTATCGCCGCCGCTTGTTGAGATAGTGGTCGATGGTCACCGCGGCGAGCAGAATCGAGCCCCGAATTATGTCCTGCCAGTAGACCGAGACATCAAGCAGTGCCAGCGAGCTGGAAACGACCGATAGCAGGATGACGCCCAGGATTGCGCCCAGGATTGTGCCCGAGCCACCGGACAGGCTCGCCCCGCCGATCACCGCTGCGGCAATCACATTGAGCTCCATGCCAATCCCGAAGGTCGGTTGCGCGGAGCCGAAACGGGCCATGTAGATGATGCCGGCGACACCGCACAGCGCCGAACAGAGGGTCGTCGTGAAGAACACCACGCGCTTGGTGCGGATACCCGAATAGGCGGCCGCCTTCTCGTTGCTGCCCGTGTAGAACACCTTGCGGAAGAAGGTGGTCCTGCGGAGCATGAAATCCGAGGCAATGACGACGGCGATGAAGATCAGGATCACCACCGGGATCACGCCGATCGATCCCTGTCCGATGAACTTGAACTCGGGCGGCAGCGTGTAGAGCCCGAGCGGGCGACCGCCGGTGCCGAGAAGACACGCTCCGCGCGCGATCACCATGACCGCAAGCGATACGATGAAATGATGCAGCCCTACCGTGGTGACGAAGAAGCCCATGATCGCGCCGATCATCGTGCAGGCGAGGATCGACAGCGCAGAGGCAGTCCAGGGATCGACACCAGCCAGGAACAGGAGCCCGGCAATCACCATCGCAAGAGCCGTCACCGACCCCACGGACAGGTCGATCCCGCCGGAAATCAGAAGGATGGTCATGCCGACGACCACGATGCCCTCGACGGCGAAGGCCATGGCCATGGCCCGCATGTTCACCCAGGTCAGGAAATAGGGCGAAGCAAACGACATGATGATGAACAGCGCCAGGATGATCAGCACCAGACCGGTTTCACGCATGCGGAACAATCGCAACGCGGCGCCGGCAACACTGTCCGGAGATCCCGGCTGGCTGCCCGATCCTTCAATCGCAGCTGTCTTGACGTCTTGTGTCATTGGACTGCCTCCAGCTGCGTTTCCAAAACCGACGCCAGATACATGATGTTTTCCTCGGTCATGTCGTTGCCTGCCAGTTCACCGCTGATCCGGCCTTCACGCACGACCAGAACGCGGTCGCAAACGCCGATGAGCTCGGGGAGTTCGGACGAAATCATCACGATGCCGACGCCCTCTCGCGCCAGATCGCGCAGGATGCGGTGGATTTCGGATTTTGCGCCGACATCGACGCCGCGCGTGGGTTCATCGAGAAAGATGACTTCCGGATTGACCGAAAGCAGCTTGGCTATCGCAACCTTCTGCTGATTGCCGCCCGACAGGTTTGAAACCGGTTCACCCACATGACCGCATTTCAGGTTGAGCATTGCGCCCAGCCGCCGCGCCAGGCCCGCCTCGAGCCGATCGTTGATAATGCCCCTGGGCGCGGAAACCTGGGAGAGCTTCAGCGCCGACACATTCTCCGCGATGGACATTTCGAGAAACAGGCCATCGCCCTTTCGGTCTTCGGAAAGATAGACGACGCCCTCGCGGATGCTGTCCTTGTAGTTGGCCGTCGCGAGCCGGCGGCCCTTCAGCATCACCTCGCCCGTGACCTCGCCCTCGAGCTTGCAGATGCCCTTGACGATCTCGCTCCGTCCCGCGCCGATCAGGCCCGCCAGACCGAGGATCTCGCCCTTCCTGAGATCGAAGGAAACGTTTGTGAACCGGCGCCGTTCGGTGAGATTGCGGACCGACAGGATGGTCTCATCCGTCTTGTCGGCCTCCGGCTGCTTCTCCGGGTAAAGCTTGTCGATGACGCGACCGACCATGGCGTTGACGATTTCGGTCGGCGTCGTGTCCGCCACATCGCGGGTGACGATGTATTGCCCGTCGCGGAACACGGAGACGCGGTCGCAGTTGTCGAAGATCTCGACCATGCGGTGGGAGATGTAGATGATGGAGATGCCCTGGCCCACGAGATTGCGCATGATCTCGAAAAGGATCTGCGCCTCCCTCTCCGTCAGCGCCGCAGTCGGCTCGTCGAGGATCAGAACCCGGCAATCAAGCGTCAGCGCCTTTGCGATCTCGACCAATTGCTGCTGGGAGATCGACAGGCTTCGCACCAGCGCAGTCGGATCGATGTCGCCCAGACGGTGGAGAACCTGCCGCGCCTTGCGCTCGAGGTCCGCGTAATTCATCAGCGGGGACCGGCTGACATTCGTGGTCGCCATGAAGATGTTTTCAGCCACACTGATGTCGGGACACAGCGCGATCTCCTGGTGCACGAAACCGATGCCGAGCCTTTGGGCTACGGCGGGTGAGGCAATGTCGACGGGCTTGCCGTCAAACCGTATCTCACCGCTGTCGGGGCGCAGAATGCCGTCGATCACGTTCATCAAGGTCGACTTTCCCGCGCCATTCTCTCCGGCGATGGCATGGACTTCGCCCTTGCGCAGTTCGAAGTCGACGCCACGGAGCGCGTGAATCGGCCCGAAGGACTTGCTCAAGTTTCTGATTTCAAGGATCAGGTCGCTGTTCATCTCATTCTTACTCTGCTGTACCCGGCCTGCTTGGCCGTAGCCGTGACCATCCAAGGCCGCTGGTTCCGGCCGCCCGCGGACCGGTTTGGGGAACGCGGGCGACCTGACTGGAAAGCTGCACTCAGCTTGGATCGCGGCCTTCCATGTATGTGTTGAGATCGAACGAGTCGGCGTTCTCCCGGGTGATGACCGAGAAGCCGTTGTCGACATAGGGGATCTGAACCGGATTGAAACCGGAGACATTGTAGTCGTTGAACGGATCGAACATGTCGGAATGCGCGGCCATGAACAACGAGACAAACCCCATGAAGCCCTGCATGCCCTGGTTCGGGTTGAGGGCCATGTGAATATTGCCCGCCTTGATGTGTTCAAGGGTGGTGGGCGTCACGTCGGCGTGCATGACGAGCACGTCGGCCTTGGCTTCCAGCACAGCCGCTACGGCACCTTCCGCGGAGCCCGCTTCCGGGATCCAGAGTGCACCGAGATTGGGGTTGGCCTGGAGAATGGATGCGGTCGCGCGGTAGGCGGCGTTGCTGTCCTGGTTGGTCGCCTGGCGGCCGACCAGCTTCATGTTCGGAAAGTTTTCCTCCATGTAGGAAATGAGCGCTGTTACCCGCAGGTCGTGGTTGCTCTGTCCCGGGTTTTCGAGCACCGCATATTCCGCGCTGTCACCGATCTGGCTGACGATTTCCTCGGCCGCAAACTTGGCTTCGGCGAGATTGTCGGAGGTGATGTAGGCGGTGCGCTTGGATTTCGGCGAGTCGGCGGCGAAGGTCACCACCTCGACACCGCTGTCGATGGCGCGGTCGATTGGCTCGATGAACGGATCCGACTGCATCGGGTGCAGAAGGATGCCGGCCGGCTGCTTCACCAAGTCCTGCTCGAAGGACGCGATCTGCTTGGTGATGTCGTAGTCGGGCGTGCCCGAGAATGCCGTCTCGCATCCCATGGCTTCCGCAGCCTGCTTGAAGCCCTGATAGACCGGGACCCAGTAGGGATGGGCCGAAACCATCACGTTCATGATGTAGGTTTCCCCCGGCTCACACTGGAATTTGCTCTGCGCCGATGCCGCGCCCGGGATTGCAAAGACGGCAGCCATTGTGGCCGCGGTCAAAGCCGTGGCCATTTGAACGATTCTCATGATTTTCCTCCACGCTATATCTTGCCCTCTCTCCCGGCTCCCTAGCGAAGCCGCTTTGCAAGATATTTCAGTATGCGAATTTTATCGCACGACGGCGATCTAAACGTCCAGCCAGCCTCCTGTCAACAGGATTTATATTTTTTTCAATTACTGAAATTTATTTCACTTTGCGCCTTATTGCAAGCCGCCCGCCGCATTTTTCCTTCCCTTTGAGCACGGGGAACGAGAAGCGGGCGGAACAGCTTTCCGCTCTTGCGTAAATCCGTGACGGTGCTAAAAATTTAGCCATGGTTAGTTTTTATGCAGATGCGCCGGAGCCGCCGACTTCATCCTCGAAGAGAATCCCGAAACGGTTGCGCGAGGGGCTCGCGCATCTGCTGCAGTCGATCTATCCCGATCACGACAACGGCGCGCTGGTCGGGGCCGCTCTCGATGCCTTCTGGCCAGAGGACGAGGGACCCCGCCCCCGAGGACGGCCGCCGGGCAACACGCTGTGGAACGAAAAAGACAGCTACATCATCACCTACGGCAACAGCTTCGTGAACGGCGAGCACAAGCCGCTGGACCTGCTCTACGATTTTCTCGACACCCGTCTGCACGACGTTGCGACCGGCGTGCACATCCTGCCCTATTTCCCCTACACCTCGGATGACGGCTTTGCAGTCACCGACTACTACGCCGTTGACGGCATGCTCGGCGCCTGGGAAGACATCGGGCGGATCGCAGGCCAGTTCCGGCTCATGTCGGACCTTGTGATCAACCATTGTTCGAGCCAGAGCGTGATGTTCAACGAGTACCGGCTCGGCCATGCGCCCTACGACCACTTCTTTTTCGAAGCCTCGCCGGAGGACGACCTCTCAATGGTCGTCAGGCCACGGGCGCACCCGCTCTTGCGTGAGGTGGAGACGGCCAGCGGCACAAAGCACGTGTGGTGCACCTTCAGCCACGATCAGGTCGATTTCGACTTCTCTAATCCGGAGGTGCTGCTCGAGTTCCTGCGCATTCTTCGCTTCCACGTCGACCGCGGCGTGCGGACCATCCGGCTTGATGCAATCGCCTATCTCTGGAAGGAAGTCGGTTCACCCTCGATCCATCTTCACCAGACCCATGCGGTGGTGAGGCTGCTCAGGCTATTGTCTGACTTTTGCAAGCATCCGCTGGTGCTGATCACCGAGACAAACGTTCCGAACGCCGAGAATCTGAGCTACTTCGGAAACCGCAACGAGACCCATGTCGTCTACAATTTCTCGCTGCCGCCGCTGCTGCTTCACGCGCTTCTTCACGGAACCTCGAAGCATTTGAATGCCTGGCAGATGTCGATGCCGCCGGCGCAGCTTGGCTGCACCTATTTCAATTTCACCGCTTCACATGACGGCATCGGCATGCGGCCGGCCGAGGGGCTCTTGAGCGACGAGGACATCGACGGCGTCATCGCCACGGCCAAGCGCTTCGGCGGCCTCGCCTCGATGCGCAAGATGCCGGACGGGAGCGTGCGGACCTACGAAATCAACATCGCGCTGTTCGACGCTCTCAAGGGCACCGTCGATGGCAAGGACGAATGGAACATCGAGCGCTTCCTGTGCAGCCAGACGATCGCGCTGGGACTGGAAGGCATTCCCGGGATCTACATTCATTCGCTGCTTGGAACCGGCAATGACTACGAGGGCGTCGAGAAGTCCGGGCACAACCGGGCAATCAACCGCCGCCGCTGGCACTATCCCGACCTTCTGGGAGAGCTGGAAAACCCGCAAAGCTCACACGCGCAAGTCTTTGCAGGACTGACCCGGCTCATGAAACTCAGGGCCCGCCAGCCGGGTTTCCACCCCAATGCAACGCAGTTCACGCTGCAGCTCGGCGACAAGCTGTTCGGCTTCTGGCGCCAGAGCCTCGACCGAGCGCAGAGCATCTTCGCCATTCACAACCTGACCGCAGACACCGTTTCCGTTCCGGTGATGGCGCTCAACCTGATCGGCGGCGAGGTCTGGACCGACCTGATATCAGGCGAGGAGATTGGCCCGGCCGGCAGCGACATTTCGTTCGAGCCCTACCAATGCCGCTGGATCACGAACTGACCCGCGCGCGCATTCACTTGCCGGATCCCGGACGGTTGATCGTCTTCAGCGATCTGGACGGAACGCTGCTTGACCACGAGACCTATTCCCATGCCGCGGCTGCGGACGCACTCGCCAAGCTTCAGGCGTACGACGTTCCGCTGATCCTGTCGTCGAGCAAGACAGCCGCCGAGATCGCACCCTTGCGCAACGAGCTCGGGTTTTCCCGTTGCGAGGCCATCGTCGAGAACGGCGCGGGCATTCTCGAGCCTTACGAAAGCGGCGACGGGACATCGGAAACCCATGACAGGCTTCTGTCCGCCGTTGCGGGCCTTCCGTCCGAATTGACAGAGCATTTCCGGGGCTTCTCGGACTGGACCGACGAAGAGGTTTCAGAGCGCACGGGTCTTTCGATCGAACAGGCGGCCCTGGCCCGAAAGCGGCAGTTTTCCGAACCGGGCCTGTGGAGCGGCAGCGACACGGAGCGCGACCGGTTCTGCGAACTCCTCGACCAGAAAGGCATCCGGGCCCAGCAGGGCGGCCGGTTCATGACCCTGTCGTTCGGCAGCGACAAGGCCTTGAGAATGACGCAGCTCATCGATCGGTACCGGCAGCGTGGACTCGAGCCGTTCGCGCTGGCGCTCGGCGACGCAGGCAACGACATCGGAATGCTCGAAGCCGCCGACCTCGGCGTCATCATCCCGAACTCAAGCCACACCGGCATTCCCCGTCTTGCCGGCGAGGCCGACGGGCAAATCATTCGCGAGACACACGAAGGTCCGGCGGGGTGGAACAAAGCGGTGCTGCGAATGTTCCAAACGGAAAACAGGCTCAAGGAGAGTTGAATGGCTGACTTTCATCAGAACGGCAACGTTGCGACGCTCCACAATCTCACCCGCATGCCGCTGGAACTGATGGAAGGCCAGCTCAGGCAGTTTTCCAAGAGCCGCAAGATCACCCTGATCCTGCCGTCGCTGTTTTCCGAGCTCGAACACGATGCGCTTGCCCGGATCCTCGATGAACTGTCCGGCGCGGATTACATCAGCAACGTGATCATCGGCCTCGACAGGGCGAACGCCGAGGAATTTGCCTTCGCCAAGCAGTATTTTTCGCGTCTTCCCCAAAGGCACGACATCCTCTGGAACGACGGACCCCGCCTGAAGGCGATCCATGCCCAGCTCGCCTATGCAGGACTTGCGCCGACAGAGCCCGGCAAGGGGCGGAATGTCTGGTATTGCATCGGCTATGCGCTTGCCTCGCAAAACGCGGATGTCGTCGCCCTGCACGATTGCGACATCACCACCTATTCACGCGAAATGCTGGCGCGGTTGATCTACCCGGTGGCCAATCCCGGATTTCCCTACCAGTTCTGCAAGGGATATTACCCGCGCATTGCAGACGGAAAGCTCAACGGTCGGGTTTCGCGCCTGCTTGTCTCTCCGCTGCTCCTGTCGATCCAGAAGGTCTGCGGTCACAACGACTACATCGAATATCTGAAGGGCTTTCGCTATCCGCTTGCCGGTGAATTCGCCATGCGGATCGGCATTCTCCCCGACATGCGGATTCCCTCGGACTGGGGTCTGGAGATCGGTGTGCTGTCGGAGGTCTGGCGCAATCTCTCCAACCGTTCGGTCTGCCAGGTCGATATTTCCGACGCCTATGACCACAAGCACCAGACACTTTCCAAGGAGGACGCCAGCACCGGGCTGTCGCGGATGTCTGTCGACATCTCCAAGGCGCTGTTTCGCAAGCTCGCCACGGATGGCGTCGTGTTCAGCCAGGAAACCTTCCGCACGATCAAGGCGACCTATTACCGAACGGCGCTAGACCTCATCGAGATGTACCACAATGATGCGCTGATGAACGGGCTCTACACCGACCGCCACCAGGAGGAAGAGGCGGTGGAGCTGTTTGCGGCCAATATCGTGCATGCGGGTCAGATCTTTCTCGAAAACCCGATGGAAACACCCTTCATCCCGAACTGGAGCCGGGTGCAATCGGCCGATCCGGATCTCCTGCGAAGCATGGTCGACGCTGTCGCCGCCGATCGCGCGGACCACGGGGGCCAGGACGACCGTGCTTGAACCTCAGCCCCAGCCGTCGCCAATGCTGCCGGCGAGAGCGCCTTTCCCTCAAAGCGCAAAGCTAACCCTGCAAGCTGCGAATAACGGGTTTGCCCATCGGCACTGAAATCGATTACACTGGTTTCAGTCTGGCTTTTTTGATGCCCGGCATCAGGAAAAAGATCAGGGCTGAAGGGGTCTTGTCTCCCCGCGGAAGTTGCGTCTGCGGGCAGGTCAATTGCGGCGCGGGACCCAGGCAATGGAGGAGAGTATCGCAGCCGCCGCCATTCCGGCGGGGCATTTCACAACGGTCGGGGTGAGACATCAAGTTCAAGTTCGCGCTTTGGAGCGGACCAATTCCATCGCGGCGCGGCTGCGGACCGCTTGAGAGAAAGCCGGCCGGGTTTGGCAGACGAGACAAGCGGGACTATCAGGGAGAGACAAAGACATGCCTAGATCCAATACGGGGCCGAAAACCATGAAGGGGCCGGGAATCTTCCTGGCCCAGTTCGTCAGCGACGAGGCCCCGTTCAATTCCCTTCCGTCGATTGCAAAATGGGCGGCTTCCCTTGGCTACAAGGGCTTGCAGGTTCCCAGCTGGGACGCGCGGCTTTTCGATCTTGAGAAAGCCGCCGCCTCGCGCACCTATTGTGACGAGGTCAAGGGCATCTGCGCCGATGCCGGCGTCGAGATCACCGAGCTTTCAACCCATCTGCAGGGACAGCTTGTCGCCGTCAATCCGGTCTATGACCTTGCCTTCGACGCATTTGCACCGGAGCGGCTTCATCGCAATCCGGCGGCACGTCAGGCCTGGGCCGTGGAGCAGATGATGCTGGCAGCCAAGGCTTCGGCCAACATGGGACTTGAAGGGCACGTCTCCTTTCCCGGCGCGCTCGCATTTCCCTATGTCTACCCCTGGCCGCAGCGGCCGGACGGTCTGATCGACGAGGCGTTCACGGAACTTGCCAAACGCTGGGAGCCGATCCTCAACGCATTCGACGAGGCGGGCACGGATGTCGGCTTCGAGATCCATCCCGGCGAAGATGTCTTCGACGGCACCACCTTCGAGATGTTCCTGGACAAGCTGAAAGGACACCAGCGCTGCTGCATCAACTACGATCCGTCGCATTTCCTGTTGCAGCAACTCGACTACCTGGCCTTTATCGACATCTACCAGGAGCGGATTTCGGCATTTCACGTCAAGGATGCCGAGTTCAACCCCACCGGACGGCAGGGCGTGTATTCGGGTTACGCGAAATGGATTGACAGGGCGGCGCGGTTCCGTTCGCTCGGCGACGGGCAGGTCGACTTCGGCGGTATCTTCTCCAAGCTCGCCCAGTATGGATATGACCGCTGGGCGGTGATCGAGTGGGAATGCTGCCTCAAGCATCCCGAAGACGGTGCCAAAGAAGGTGCGGCCTTCATTTCCGATCACATCATCCGCGTGACGGAAAAGGCCTTTGACGACTTCGCCGGCGGCCAGACCGATCGCGAAACCAACCGGAAAATGCTGGGGCTTTGACAATGGCGGCGACGAACCCGAAAAAAAGAACCGATGGCCGTATCCGCCTGGGCATGGTGGGTGGCGGCCAGGGCGCATTCATCGGAGGCGTCCACCGGATCGCCGCGCGCATCGACGGCGAGTTTGAACTGGTGGCGGGCGCACTGTCCTCCGATCCCGACCGCGCGCTTGCATCAGGCCGGGAACTGGGTCTCGATCCGGACCGGACCTATGCGAGTTTTGACGACATGGCGAAGGCCGAGGCGGCACGGGAGGACGGGATCGAGGCGGTGGCGATCGTGACCCCCAATCACATGCATTATCCCGCCGCCAAGGCCTTTCTCGAAGCGGGCATTCACGTGATCTGCGACAAGCCGCTGACGTCGAACCTCAAGGACGCGAAACGCCTCGCCGCCATCGCGGAAAAGTCCGGCCGGCTGTTCGTGCTCACGCACAATTACACCGGTTACCCGATGATACGCCAGGCACGCGAAATAGTGCAGAAGGGAATGCTCGGCAAGCTGCGGCTTGTTCAGGCGGAGTACGTTCAGGACTGGCTGAGCGAACCGATCGAACATACCGGCCAGAAGCAGGCCTCCTGGCGGACCGACCCGAAGCAGACCGGCGCAGGCGGGGCCACGGGGGATATCGGCACCCACGCCTACAATCTGGGGTGCTTCGTCTCGGGGCTGGAACTCGAAAGCCTGTCAGCGGATCTCGACGCCTTCGTGGACGGAAGACTGGTCGATGACAATGCTCATGTCATGATGCGCTACAAGGGGGGCGCCAAGGGCATGATCTGGGCGAGCCAGGTGGCGCCCGGCAACGAGAACCGGCTGTGCCTGCGGGTTTTCGGCGAAAAGGGCGGGCTCGAATGGGCGCAGGAAGACCCGAACTATCTGTGGTACACGCCGCTCGGCAAACCCAAACAGTTGATCACGCGCAACGGTGCGGGCGCGGGCGAAGCCGCAGGCCGGGTCAGCCGGGTTCCGGCCGGGCATCCCGAGGGATACCTTGAGGGCTTCGCAACGCTCTATTCGGAAGCCGCCAAAGCCATCCGGGCAGTGCGCAAGTCCGGTGCACGCATTCCGAAGGATGTGGTGTTTCCCTCGGTCAGCGACGGCGTCGCCGGTGTGGCCTTCGTGGAGGCTTGCGTCAAATCGTCGAAGAAGAACGGCGCATGGACCGCGCCCTGAGGGCGTAGGGCCCAACCAGCCTGCGCGGTCCGGTTCCCGATTTGCCCGCCCCCATCAACCGAAGCGGCGGGGTGCCGACAGCTGATCAATCAGCAAGACAAGCCGCGCGCTGACCGCCAGGAACAGCAGGAATACGCCGATCAATCCGCTGCTCTCGGCGAGAACATGGCCCCACCCCGTCGCGGCCGGCATTGCCACGCTGACCACCATATCCAGCGCGACAAAGGCAACCGCCACCGAGAACAGGGTCAGAACCGTCCGGGACTCTCTGAGTTCGCGACCGAACAGGATGAGAAAAGCAAGGGCTGCAATGCCCAGAGCGGATGCGCCAACCCATCCCGCCATCGCCGGCGTTGCAATTGGCAGGCCACCGGTCCAACGGGCCGCGAGCGCGAAGGACACGCAAGTCCCCGCGATTGCCAGCCACAACAGCGCGCCGTGATCGAAACGCTTCGCTCGAATGTAGAATACCAGCGCCGCGGCCATTCCGCTCATGGCGGCAAGAAGCGACTTGAGCGCGGTATTGAGCCCCTGCTCGCCGAACTCCAGAGCCGGGTTGCCGGGCGGCGAAAGATGCACGGAAATCACGATGCTCAAGAGCACCAGCACGAAAGCAAGGCTCGCGAAACTGACGAACATCGCAGGCAACCGCTCCTCACCCGGTTGGCTGCGAGATAAAAAACGCTCGCCGAGTTCTGAAACGCTCATGGGGACACTATCTCCGGATTCCGGTCCGGCACGGGATCTTGCCGCGACCGACCGACTTGTTGCATCCCTCCCAAAAGCACATCCGAAGACTTTGCGCGTGCTGAAACCGTTGCAATGGTTAGCGGCCGTTTTACGATTTGGTAACCATGATCCAGCCTCCAGCAGCCGGAAATACGGGAAACCACGCCATACGAGCGGTCTCGACACTCGTGCCGCATGAGGGATCGGAGCCAACAACCTTTGAGCCCGGTCTTGTAAGAGATAACCCGCAATGCGATAAACCGGGCACTGTTCTTTCAGGTCTGTTTCACAGTTAGGAGCGCTTCCTTGGCCCGTACATTTACCCGCATCATCGGCGTTGCCGCGATTGCAGCCGCAAGCTTCGCATACGCCCCCGCAAGCGCGCAGTCCGTTCAGACATCCGGGACGGCAAACACGGATCGCCCGAAGAACAACTGGGCAGTCAATTGCGGCGCCGGCGAAACCGCCGATTCACCTCTGGTCTGCCAGATGGTGCAGAACGTGACTGTCACCGAAACCAACCAGCGCCTGCTGTCCGTCGTCATTCGGCCGCAGCCCGAACAGGCAAATCACATGCTGACGCTGGCTCTGCCCCATGGCGTCGACTTCACCAGGGGTGTGGAAGTGGCGATCGACGAGAACGAGGCGCTCAATCTGGTGGTCAACACCAGCACCCCGCAAGGCGCATTCGCCAATCAGCCGATCAGCGATGCGCTTCTTTCCGAACTCAGGGCCGGGAGCATCGCCAAGATCACGTTCTATTCCGTGGCAGGCCAGGCGGTCTCGGTTCCCATCAGCCTGATCGGGTTTTCGTCGGCCTATGAAAAGCTGTCCGCCGGCTAGAGACCATGAACGCACCTGTTCAGGGCCGCCACAAGGATCGCAACTTCTTCGAGAAGACAGTGATGCTTGACGGCTCGAGTTTCACCGGCTGTGCCTTCGCCAGATGCACCATGATCTATTCGGGCGGCGAAATCCCCTCCTTGTCCGGGTGCCGCTTTGACGAGTGCGCATGGCAATTCGGCGGTGAGGCCGCCAATACGATCGCCTTTCTGTCCGGCATGTATCGGGGCGGCTTCGACCGGATGATTGAATCCACATTCCACGAGATCCGCCGCGGCGCCATGGTCAGCCAGGACCAGGGTACGGCTCCGGAGTCCGATGCGTCGGCCGGCACGGCCCGGTTCCTCAAGCCTCTGCGGATCTTCCGTGTTCCAAAACAGGAGCAGAACCCGTGATCGAGAAACTGACAGCCGAAAACTTCGAGACCCTCGACAGCGCGACCTTTACCCTGGCCACCGTCGAGCCGCCGCAAAGGCTCAGACTGGTCGAGGTTGTGCGCAAGGGCAAGGGGGAGCGCATGGGCGGCGCCTTCTCGCTGCTGTGGCAATCGGACAGCGAAAGCATCCTGCCGCAGGGCTGCTACACCTTCAAACACGACGGCCTCGGCGATCTGGACATTTTCATCGTGCCGGTCGGCCAGGCCAGCGAAGGCGTGCATTACGAGGCCGTTTTTACCTGAAGCAGCCCGGCAGGCTGCTCCGGGCCGGCCGGACCCGGCTGTATCAAACCCCTTCCCGGCTCCAGCGCAACAGGTCGTACACCCCCTTGTCCTCGATGGTTCGGAAGCCCAACCGTCGATATAGGTGCATCGCCGGATTTGCCTTCTCGACATGAATGCCGACCGCCTTTCCAGCCGCCTCCGCCTTTTCCATGACGTCGCCGAGCAGGGCAGAGCCCAGCCCCTGCCCGCGAAACGCAGGCATCAAAGCAATGTCGATGATGCGCAGTTCGCTCGGCCATTCCTCGATGTAAAGACGACCGGCGGCTTCATTCCCATGCTCGAGAACCAGCCTGGACGCATCGGGATAATGGGTTTGATAATGCGCATGCTGGGCCTGGAACTGCATCTCCAGGAAGTGCCGTTTCTGCTCCCCGCTCCAGGGCAGCTGCGCCAGTTCGTCCTGACGCGTCGAGGCGTAAAGCGCACACAGGAAATCCATGTCGGCGTCAGTCAGCGGACGCAGAACAAGTCCCATCGCCTCGGCACGGACGTAGCCGCCTGCGAGCCCAACCTCGGGGGTCTGAGAATTCGACCGATGACGCACCATCAATCCTGTTCGGGTGGCGTCAGATCGCGCACGATGCCGTAGGTGAAGATGCCGTTGTCGGCAAGCGTGGTCCAGCCGGCGGACCAGTGCGTGGAACCCGGCGCCATTTGTGAAATGAACTTGACGCCGTTGGTTGTCGTCTCGCCCTGAAAGTAACTCAGCGCGCCATCGGCGTTGTAGTCCATGGCCACGACACCGAAATCGGGCGCGGTCCCGATGCGCTGCCAGCCGCTCCAGGTCTGCGTTTGAACATCGGTCTGGTAGTTGGCGTACAGACCGAGGTTTTCATCAAGCGCGACGAGAACGATGTTCCCGTTGCTGTCGAAGGCCGATGTCACGTTGACCACGGCAGCATTGATGATGCTGACCTGGTGCCATTGCGACCAGGTGGTCTTGGCCGGTTCTGTCTGCCGGGTCTGCACAACCTGCGAAGCCGCGCCCACCATGAAGATGTTGAGGAAGCCCTCGGGATCGAGCACCGCGGTCGGCAGGGATCCCGCGGTGCCGCTGGCGGCATCGTCGATCCTGATCCAGCCGGTCCAGCCGGAGGTTTCCAGCACCCGGTCTTCGGTCTGCGCGTTGACGAAGACCTCGGTCGCGTCCGGATTGTCGCTGGTCGCCACAAGTGTGAGGCGGCTGTTGATGTCGTTGGCCACGGTCATGCGCGCCAAGCCGCTTCCCGGCAACTGGATCCAGTCGCCCCAGGGTGAGTCCGGCGGCGCGCTGACCTTCACGTTGACGGTCATCGGCGTTGCCGATCCGGGCGGGATTACCTCTTCGGTGGTATCGACGATCTTGTCCGGATTCTGGTATTTCCACCACACGGAGCCCGTCTCGCCATCCACGCCGAATATTTCTATTCGGCCATCGGCATCGCGCTGCATGGCAATCTGAGCAAAACCTTCCACCCCCTCGGGCAGACCCAGATCGACCGGAACATTCCATCGCTGCTCGCCGCCGGGGGCCTGAGGCGCCTCGTCGATATAGTGCACCGTCGCGGGGCTCGCATCGGTGAGCGCAGCCATCGCCACGCGCCCATCCATGGTCAGGCCGGTGCCGAGGACGAGATAGGCGTTGTCGCTCACGGTGGCGAATGCGCCCGACCAGGGTCCGTTGGGCATGCTCTGAGCAGTCCAGAGGATGTGATTGTCCTGGTTCGCATCGATGCCCACCAGCATCAGCCGCGACAACTCGGCAAAGGGCGTCAAGCCCGGCTCGCCAGACGGCAGAAACGCACCCTCCACGAGATCCAGTTCGGTTCTGACGGCATCGCTCATGATCAAGCTCCTTGTGGACGGTCTCGCCCCCGGGACCAAAGTCAGCTGCGCGAGGGATAAAGCCCCTGAAGCGCGATGATGAAGTTCATGGTCAGATAAGGCTGCATGTTGTTGTGCGCCTGCGAGCCTCCGGTGCTGGGAAGCGGCGCCATCGACTCGAGATTGGTGCCGGTGTTCGACTGGTAGAGTGCGCCGCCGCGCGAACGCGCCAGGGCAACGCCCGCGGTGAAGGTCCCCTGTTCTCCGTTCTCACCGGAAGCACGCATCGTGTGGGTATGATTGGGCATCTGCGCTTCGCTCAGCGTGACATCCTCGACCCCGCCCCGCTCGCCGAGCCGTCTCGAGGTCAGCCCAGGCCCCCGGCCCGGATGCATGGGCGCGCGCCCTTCCAGGTTGGGCAGCGCGGTGGTGGTCCGTCCGTCCCCGCCATAGGTGGTCCCGATGAGCGAGAACAGCGCCGTGTTCTGTGCCACGGGCAAGAGCTGGCCGTTGCAGAAGGCCCAGCTGCGCGGTGCGAAATTGCCGGCGAAGATGCGGATCTCGGCGATAAACGGTTCGGACATGACAGCCTCCCTCAATGACGGCTCGGATAGATGCCGAACAGCGCGATGATGAAATGCACGCAGAGAAACGGCATGAGATTGGTGTGCGAACGGCTTCCGCCGGCATTGGTGACCGCGGCGGAGGCCATGTTCTCGTCGAGGGGCTCGGTCTCGCTGTACGGCTGAAGAACAACATTGGTACCAAGTCGGTTTCCTGCCGGATTGGGCAATGTCGCATTCATCATGGTTCCCTCAAGGGGATGGCCGTGGTTCGGCATCTGATTGACTGTCAAAGTGACATTCTCAGCACCGCTCTTGGCGCCAAGGCGCCGCTCCGAAAGCCCGGGACCGTGGCCGGCATGAATAGGCAATCTGCCGCGCATGTCGGGCAGACCGAAGGTGGTGCGCCCATCACCGCCATAAATGGTGCCGAGCAAGGAGAACAAGGCGTCGTTCTGCGAAACCGCGAGCAGTTGGCCATCGCAGAACGCCCATCCGCGCGGGGCGAAGTTGCCTGCGAACATGCGGATTTCTCCTACAAATGGTTCGGACATGTACGCGGCCCTCCCAAGCCAACTGAGGGGTTTTCGTTCGAACTAGTTTCGCGACGGGAACAGCCCCTGCAGCGCAATGCAGAAGTTTACCGCGAGGTAGGGTTGCATGTTGTCATGAGCCTGACTGCCGCCGACATTGTCTATGGTCCCAAACCTGAAAAGCTCGAGGGCCGAGTTATCGTTTGAATAGGGGTTACCGACTTCCCGAGCGAGCAGCGTGTTCCTGGTATTGACCGAATTGCCGTCCGACGACGATGCTTGGAGATTGTGGGTGTGTTGCGGCAACTCGTTGGCGGAAAGCGTATGGGTTTCCTCACCGCTCTTGCTGCCGAGCCGGTGTTCCTGCCCGCCATTCGAACGTCCGGTGTGAATGGGGGTGCGTCCGCGCAGATCCGGCAGTGCGAAGCTTGTTCGACCGTCGCCGCCATAGGTGGTGCCGAGCAGCGAATAAAGCGACTGGTTCTGGTTGATCGGCAAGATCTGCCCGTCACAGAAACCCCAACCGCGCGGCGCGAAGTTGAATCCCATAAGCCTGACTTCGGCCAAAAAAGGTTCCGACATAATCCCCCACCCCGACTTCTCGATCACTCGAAATACCATAGAAGAACAAAATGGAACACGCAATCGGCAATTCTTTGCAAGACAACGTGACAGCACGCCCAAACATATTGTCTTATAGTAATAATTACATCTTTTGAGCTTTGCCGATGCGCAATCGACTCCGGAAGACCGCACGGTTACACGGCAGATCGGCTTCCGGACGATGGAGCAATTTACTGATTTTCGCGCGTCGCCGGCCAAGGCGCCTCAACGGCTTTTGCGCTGCCGCCAGACCCCGGCAACCGGTGACTAGGGCAGGACACAAGCCGGCTGGCTGAAGTTCACGATCCCGGTGATCGTGACGTTGCCGTTTCCGATGGAGTTTGCATCATCCAGTTCGGTCCCGATGGCGGCTGCCGTCGGTGCACCCTGAACCGAATTGAGCGTTCCGAGATCCTGGCGGAGACGGATAATGCTCGTCGCCACGTTGAACGGCGTATCGCCGCGGATCGTCCCGGAGAAGGTATTGCCGGTAATGTTGGTGCAAACGGTCCCGCCGGCGACAATGCTCTGGACCTGGATGGCGCGGTCGAAGTCGATCTCACGGATCGTGTTGTTGGTGATGGTGGCATTGGTGATGCCGGCGGTCACGTTTTCAGTGATGACGATGGCTTCGAAATTGGCGACTTCCTGAATCGTGTTGTTGTTTATCAACAGGTTCATCATGCCGCCGCCCTCGTTCGAGGCCCGGATGCCGCTGCCAAGGGCCGAACCCGATCCGGCAACACCCAGAGTGCCGATGGTATTGCCGGAGATGGTGGCGCGCAGTATCCCCTCGCCGGGCCCAAGCGTGCCATTGGTGAAGAGGTTGACGGCGTTTGAGCGGATTCCGGTGATCACGTTGCCGTCTGTGCCCGCATCCGCGCCGTCGCGAATATTGACGGTCAGGTCCGGTCCAACACCGGCGCCGTCCGTATCCAGCGTGCCGGAAATGGCAACATTCATCCCGTTGAAAACGCTGTCCTCGACGGTCAGCGTACCGACATGGCCACGACCGACATCGAGTTCCACACCGGTTCCCTGGAGCCCGCCATCAACCAGCGAAGCAGTGCCGTTTCCGAAGGTGGACGTGTTGACCGAGATGGAGGTTGTGCCGGCACTGTGGGTATTGACCCTGAGGCCGCCGGCCCCGACACCAAGGACGGTTTCGTCGAATGTCGAGCCGGAGACGGTCATGGTCAGGTTGCCGCCTGCGGCGGTGCCACCCGCACCGGTGTTGTCGATGGCGAAGAGGTTGCCGCCGCTGTCCCTGCTGACGAGGTTGGTGATGTTCACCGTGCCCGTGAGGCCCTGGAACTGGATATTGTCCTCACCGGCCTGATTGCCGAAATTCTGTACCGTGGTGTCGGTGATGGTCAGACCCGACACTGTCTGTCCGGAAATGCCCACCTGCCCCTGGTTGTCGTTCGCTCCGCCGGTCTCGCCGCCGTTGATGTCGAGATTGTTGAGGCTGAGGTTGACGACGTTGTTCAGCTTGATCGCGGCGATGTAGTTGGCAATGTTCCCGCCAAAGACCGAGCTTCCCGCACCGTTGCCGGACGCCACATTGGTCAGGTTCATGTTTCTCAGATCGACATCCCGGGTGTTGGTCAACTGGATCGCGTTGCCGGATATGTTCTGGATCGTGCCGCCCGAGCCGTCTGTCGTGCCGGTGCCGGTTATGGTCAGCCCCCCGGACGAACCGGTGCTGCTGAGCACGATGACGTTGTTCGCCCCGTTGCTCGAAACGCTTTCGAGCGTTATGCCGGCGGCGCCAATGGTCGTGTTGTTGATGTTGATGGCTGTGCCGGTCGTGGTCTGGATGACGTTGCCGGTGCCGCCGATCGTCAGGGTGCCGCCGCTTGTTGCGTTGAGAGCGGTGGCCGATGTGCCGGTGTAGTCAAATCCGCCGGTGAAATTGAAGGTTCCCGACGAACCGACAATGTTCAGACCGGCGCTTGTGCTGTTCTCGATCCGGGTGTTGCCGGAAACATTCACCGTTCCGCTGACATTGTTGAAGTTCACGCCGCTTCCGGTGCTGCCAAAGGACTGGATGCCGGACAGGGACAGGTTGACCGCCATGTTCCTGATATCGAGCGCGGCACGGTCGTTGGCCGTAACACCGCCGCCGCCGATCGTCAGCGTACCGGCATTGTTGGCATAGATGCCGGTCGAGGCGCGGGTGCTCAAGCCTGCGATCGACTGGATCTCAAAGGTTCCGGCGTTGTTTTCCAGATAGATGCCGCCACCGGTTTCCCCGGCGTCGTCCGTATCGATCGTCACCGAGCCGAGCGTCACGTTGGTGGCGGTATTGCGGATATCGATCGACGCCACGTCGTTTCCGAGCGCGTTGTTGGAAAGGACCGAGCCCCCGGTAATGGTGAGGTTGCCGCCCTGGTTGACCAGGATTCCCTGCCCGCCGGCATTTCCGGCGCCGCGCGCGAAATCCGTGAACACAAAACCGCCGCCAAAGGTGGTGGTGGCCCCCCCGTTGTTGGAGGTCATCACAAGCCCGTCACCGCCGAAGGTATAGGCCGCGTTGTTGCGGTTGGAGACTTCCATCTGACCCTGGAAGTCCGCGACGAAGGAGGCCTGCGCATTGTTGATGCGGATGCCTGCCGTCCGGGCGTAGTAGATGATGTTCGACGCCGTCGTGGTGAAGGATCCCGAATTGGCGTCGAGATCGATCCCGTAGGTCATCGGGCCTGGCGTATTAATATCCCCAAGGACGATCGAATTGAAGGTGAAGGCGGCGGACGATCCCGAGATCAAAATGCCGGTGCCGGTCACGCCAAGGGCGCTGGTGTTCCCGACCG
This sequence comes from Hoeflea sp., assembly GCA_965233445.1. Taxonomy (GTDB): domain Bacteria; phylum Pseudomonadota; class Alphaproteobacteria; order Rhizobiales; family Rhizobiaceae; genus Hoeflea. The sequence continues at coordinate 1,410,453 of OZ247491.1, read as the reverse complement.
TAAAATTGCCGCCGGCAACAGTTTGCACGTCGACGAAATTGGCCGCTGTCGTCCCGCTTGCCCGCACGTTGGCGAAGCTTACGCCGCTTGCGCCAACGGTGACATTGTTGAACTGCAGTCCGCGGCCGGTGGCCGTGTCGATGTTGTTGCCGGCGCCGGTTACGTTGATGGTCCCGCCCCCGGTGGCCAAAAAACCGGCGCCGGAGGTCGTATCGATGTCGAGGCTACCGCCGGTGAAGTTGACCGTGGCGCCGGTGTTGCTGGTCAGCGACACGGCGGCATTGGCACCGGTGTTGAGCGTCACCCCGCCGGAGAACGTGACATTGCCGCTGGTGTTGTTGAAAACCCTGATACCGTTGTTCGCACTGCCCGTAGCGCTGAGGTTGCCCGAGAAGGTAACCGTCCCACCGGTCCTGCCGCTAACACTGACGATATTGATGCCCGTTGTCTTTGTGATGTCGGCGGCAATACTGACCGTTCCCGCCCCGTTCAGCACCTCAACACCTGAGAGACCCGGGTCATTGCTCGCGCCGATCGAACCACCATTGACCGTAAAGCTGCCCGACTGATTGATGAGCGCAATCCCTTCGGAGTTCATGCCATCGATGTTTATGGTCTGGAACGTGACATTGCCGCTGTTTCCGTAGATGCCGATGCCGCGCCTGAAGGTATTGTCTATCGTGGCGCTGGTGAAATTGAACGTCGCGGACGAATCTCCCTGAATTGCGATACCGTCACTCGATCCGCCGGAAGTTCCTGCGACCGCTACCGTACCGCCGTTGAATACGCCGCCATCGACATTGTTCAAGAGAACCGCGGTGTTGGCCACGGTGCCCGAGGCGGCCAGATTGGTGAAGGTCACGCCGCTGGCGCCGACAATGACGCCGTCCCAATTCAGGATCTGACCTGTGGCGGTGTTGACTGTGTTCACTCCGCCGCTGACATTGATGGTCCCGCCCCCGGTGGCCGTGAAGCCAGTGCCCGAGGTGGTGTCGATGTCGAGCCCGCCGCCGGTGAAATTGACCGTGGCGCCGGTGTTGTTGGTCAAGGTCACGGCGGCGTTGGCGCCGGTGTTGAGCGTCTTGGTCGTGCCGGAGAAGGTGTACGTGCCGCCGGTGTTGCCGATCACATTGATTCCGGAAGCCAGGCCGGTGGCGCTGAGATTGCCCGACAGGGTGATCGAGCCGGCCGTGCGGCCGCCCACCCTGAGCAGGTCACCGGACGTCGATTTCGTCAGTGAAGCAGCGATGTTAATTGTGCCGCTGCCGTTCAACGATTGAAACGCCCTGGCGATGCCGCTGGTGGTCGCGCCAATGGTGCCGCCACTGATCGTGAAAGAGCCGATCCCCGCCGCGTTGACACCGGTAGCGCCGCCGTCGATATCGACCGTGTCGAAGGTGACCGCACCGGCGCTGCTCGAGTTGATCGCCGCGCCCGTGGCATTGTCGATGGTCGCGCCGGTGAAGTTGATGGTCGCACCCGCGCCGCCGACACCAATCAGAATGCCATCATTGCCACCGGCGCTGGTGCCCGCGATGGTGACATTGCCGCCATTGAATGTGCCGGCTTCGATATCGAGCTCGATCGCATTGCCATTGACCACGCCTGTAGCGGTCAGGCTGTCGAAGTTGATGCCTGAGCCTGTGGCATTGGTGTTCAGCAGATACAGCACGCGTCCGGTGGTGGTGTTAATCGTCTCGGTCCCGGCATTGGCCACCTGAAGATTGAAGGTGGGGGAAAACACATTGGCGTCGAACCCGGTGCCGGACGCGGTGTCGATATCGAGACCGCCGGTAAAGTTGACATTCAGCGTGTCGGCGGCGCCGCCCGTTGCGTCGATGTCAACACCGCCGCCCCCGGTGGCGGTGTTGTCGATCGTGGTGGCGCCGAAATTGAATGTGCCAATGGAGTTCTCGATCAGGAGACCCGCTCCGGCGGAACCAGTGACGGTGAGCGTGCCGATGGTCAGCGCGTTGGCGCCGGCGCCGCCGGATGCGTCGCCCTCTTCGATGAACACGCCGGAACCGAGGCCACCCGCCCCGTTGGCCCCGGTCGAGTTCACCGCCGTGAACGTCAGGTTCATCGTCAGAGGATCGAGGAACAGCGCGGTGCCGTTGGTGGTGTCGACGTTGCCCCCGGCATTGTCCAGATTGAACACGGTTCCCGCGCCCTTGGTGTCGACCTCGAGGCCGACGCCGGCATTGTTGAAAACATTGAGCGTGGTGAAACCGAGATCGCCGGAGGCGTTGATCAGTGACAGGCCGTCGCCTTGAACCCTGTTGCCGGTCCCCTGTCCGATATTGAGCGTGCCACCAGCCACCTGGGCGCCCGCGCCGTCGCTGTCGAAATCGACATTGGTGAACAGGATACCGCCTGCCGTGCCGTTGCCGATCACGGTGTTGTTGGCGAAACCGCGCACGCCGACAGAATTCGTGGTGGTCGACACGTTCTGACCGGTGATTTCCACCGTCTGGCCGGCAGAGCCACTTTCGAACGTGGTGTTGTCAATGCTCAGCAGCACATTGTTTGCGGTCGCAATCCCGTTGGTCTCGTCAACATCGAGCGCCTGGCCGGTGGAGCGGATCACGTTGGTTCCGGTCAGGTTGACCGTCAGGACGCCGGAACCTGAGGCATTGATGTCGACACCGATCCCGGCCACATCGGTGGTGTCGCCGTTGCCGCCCGAGCCCATGGTGATGTTCGAGAGATCGACCGTCCGCGACGTGCCATCGGTGTTGTCGATCCGGATGCCCGCGCCGCCGATCGCCGAGGTCGCGCCAAAGGTGACGCCGGAGATTGTCGCGGACGCGTTGGCGATGCGGATGCCATCGCCGGCACTTCCATTGATGGTGTTTGTTCCGTTGAATGTACCGGAAAGCGTTCCGCCCGCGCTTCCGTCAAGACGCAGGCCTCGTGTCAGACCGAGATCGGAGAGTTCGAAGGTCGAGGCGCCCGCCGTTGTGGCGATATCGATGGCATCGCCGCCGGTGCCGCCGGTGATCGTGCTGGACCGGATGATGACATTCTCCGCCGCGCCATAGCTTGCAAAGATCGCGTCGCCCGTACCGCCATTGGTGATGTTGACGCTCTGGATTCCGGCCGATCCCGCCAGCGACACCGTGTTGTTGGCGCCAGTGGTGCTGATGGTCGCAAGGCCGGCGCCGGCCACTCCGGAGCCCGTGATCGTCGTCGTCCCGCCCACATTTGTGAACAGGAAACTCGCCGGAGCAGCGGCACCCAGGCCCGAGATCAGCGCGGACACATCAATGGACTGGCCGTTGATGAGGCTGATCAGCGCCTGGTTGTCATCGAGGCTGAGCGTGTTGATCGCCCCCTGCCCGGCGGAACTCAGATCGATGATGTTGCCGCCCACACCCGAATTGTCGATCGCCACGAGCACATTGACGCCGGCAGCCAGTGCCTGGGCCGCCGTGCCGGGATCCGCAAAGGTTCCGGCGCCTGCGGTGCCTTCCTCGTCGAAGACAAAGAAGCTCGCGCCGCCGGAAATGTTGGCTATGCCGCTGGCGTTGAAATCGACATCGCGGAAATTGTAGGTGCCGTTGGTCGGCAGGGGGCCGGAAATGGCGGTGGTTGCATGGATGTCGGACGCCGTCAGGTCGCCCAAGGTGCCGTTCGCATCGCCGAGCGTGAAGTTCGTGTTGGTGGTCCCGTCCACGCGCACGCCGATCGAAAGCGGATTGGCGCCGGAACCGAGCGTGATCTGCGAGCCGCCATTGGTGTTGGTGTCGCCGATCCGGATCGTGCCGCCGGTCGCACCGGCGATGTCGATGCCCACTGTCCCGGTCGTCGAGGCGCTGACAATGTCGAAATCGCCGAAGCTGATCGTGCCGCCAAGCGCGCCTGTCGCCTGGAAACCGATGTCATTCTCCTGCACGGTCGCGTCGAAATCCGCGATCGTCAGATTGTTGGTCAAACCGCCTGATATCGAAATGGCACTGACCACGCCCGCACCGGCGGCGAGACTGATGTCAACGTCGCCCAGGACGATGTCGCCGCCGGTCACCCCGCCGCTGATGTTGATACCGGTGCCTACGACCGCAAGGTTGACACTGTCAAAGTTCAACCCGGCCGCTCCGATGGTCGCTCCGACGAGATCAAGGCCATTGCCAATACCGCCAGTCGTTACGATGCTTTGGTCTCCGGCCGTCGCCGCCACGGAAATCGTGCCGCCATTGACCATCAAGGCCGGGCCGGACGTCGTATCGATGTCGAGGACATCGGTGAAGGAGAGGCTGCCCGCAGAGGCGGTCATTGACACGGCAGTGGAACCGCCGGTGTTCAGCGCGACCGATCCCGAGAAGGACACCGTGCCGGCAATCGAACTCATGATAATGCCGTTGCCTGCGGCGTCGGTTTCCGAGATCGTTCCGGCAAACCCGAAATCGGACGCGTTGTTGCCGAGATGGATCGAGACCAACGTTGTGTTGGTGACCGAACTTGCCGCATCAAACGTGACATCGCCCGCAGCCGCGCCCACCTGATTGCTGATGCCAAATCTGGTGCCGGAGATGTCGACGTCGTTGAGACCAATGGCGGCCTGAGCGTTCTGGATGCTAACGCCCGTTCCCGCCCCTGCAATGCCTGTGATCCCGACATTGGTCACGGTGACGCCCGCGGTGTTTCCACTGATCAGGATGCCGGTCACACCGGTCGAGATATCGAAATTCGAAATCGAACTGTTGCCGGCGGCAGTGGAGTTGATCACCGAGGTCGCGCCGCCGGCCGAATTGCCCACGGTGACATTGTCGGATGTCACGCCGGAGATGTTGAAATTGCCTTCGAGATTGACCGGCTGGGTGATGCCGAGCGAGACCGCATTGCCGTCGTTGAAGCTGACAACGCTCTGGCCCGCGCCGAGCGTGAAGCCGTCGACGCCGCCGCCGGACAGATCAAGCGTGCCGCCGGCGCCACCGACGAAGACGAAGGTCTGGCCGGTATTGCCCTGCGCTTCCGCGGCAGCGACCGTGATGGTCGTCACATCCTGGCTGAGATTGTTGGTGCCGGCGGCAACCAGGCCTCCCGCTGCGGAGACGAAAACCGGCGCATTGGCAGTCGGCAGGTTCGCCGTGTCGCCCGCGCCGAAGCTTACGTCGTTGAAATCGAAGCTCGAGCCGCCCAGCGTTCCGCCTGCTGCATCGACCGTGAAAGCACCTGCCTGGCCGTTGACATTGATCGAAGATCCGCGGTCGCTGCCGCTTTCGCCGTCACCAAAGGTGAACTGCACCGCTGCGGTGTTGTCGATGACAACGCCGCGGTGGAGATCGGTGATCGAACTTGACGGGCCTGTCGCCGGGTTTGTCTGCGTTCCGAGGCTGACGACCTGATTGCCCAGAACCCCGGTCAGGTTCACGCCGACGGAAGTGACCGAGGTATCGGGTCCGGAAATCGCCACGGAAGCGAAACTGACTGCACCGCCGAGCGTGGCGCCCGAGAAATCAATGCCGGTCTGGTTGGCCGCGGCACCGACATTGGTGATGGTGGTCGCGCCGAACGAGAACGCGGTGGTGGTGTTGCCGGCAAAATCGATGCCTGCCGCGCCAACGCCGGAGCCGACCCCGACGGTCGTGGTTCCGGATACGGCAAACGTGCCACCGGCAACATCGGAGAACGCGAGACCTGACCCGGCAGCGCCACTCGATGACACGGAGTCGAGAGTGAATCCGCCCGCCCCGATGGTGACGCCGTTCAGACTGATCGCCTGGCCCGAGGTGGAGACGATGCTCTCGTCACCGGCCGTTGCGGAGACCGTGATGGTGCCGCCGCCGGCGGCCGCAAAGCCCGTTCCGCTGGTGGTGTCGATATCCAGGCCGCCGGTGAAACTGACAGTCGAGTTGACGATGTCGACGCCGTTGCCGGTCGTGGTGGAGACCACCGTGTTGTCGAAGGTGGATGCCGGTCCGGTCAGATTGTCGAGATCGATGCCCTGGCCGCCCACGTTCTGAATGGTGATGCCGGTTGCGGTTATGGTGGTTGCGCCGCTCGCCGCGAGGCCGTCTCCGCCGGCCGTGTTGGAGATGATGAAGTCCTGAAGGTTCACCGTGCCCGATGCGGTCAGCGTGTCGCCCGCGCCGCTGGTGATCAGCGTTGCCGCGCCGTTGCCGGTCGGATCGACGATGTTTGTTCCGGCGCCGGGCACGCCCGAGAAGTTGGCCGGGATCAGCAGGCCTGTCGACGCAAAGGTCCGGCCGTTGCCGAACGACGCCATGGTCTGGCCATCGGTCAGGGTGAACCCGTCGGTGTCATCGATGGCCGAGCCGTCATTGACGAGCACGAAGGTGGTGTTGCTGGCCGCGATTGCGTCAGCCGTCGCGGCACTGGCCAGGTTGCTGACATTGGAACCGGAGCCGTCGCCGGTGGCGGCGGAGCCGACAAAAACGAGGGTCTGGCTTCCGGTAGAAGCAAAATCGAGCGTCCCGGTGAAGTTCACGTCATCGAAATCGTAGGATCCGAGCGTGACGGTCGAACCGCCCGCGATCGCCGTCACCGCCGAAATGGAAGACGTCTGGTCGGTGGCCGATTCGCCGTCGCCGAACACGAGGGTTGCGTTTGTTGCCGCGGTGAACCGGACGCCGGTGTTGACGCCGGAGATGGTTGCGCTGGCGCCGTTCGCGTCCGCATCCCCAAGCCGGATGATCCCGGCGCCCGTCGTGCCGGACAGATTGACCCCGGTCGTGCCCACAGCGGTCGTGGAGGTCACGTCGAAGTCGGTCGCCGTCAGATTGGCATTGAGGGTCGCACCGGATAGATCGAGGGCGGTCGCGCCGTCTGCCTGCAAGGCAATGTCGAGATCAGCCAGAACAATCGTTCCACCCGTGGCGCCGGAGATGGTCAATCCGGCTGCGGCGGCCGTCATGGTGATGCTGGTGGAACCGCTGAAATTCAAGCCGGCAGAATTGCCGAACAGATTGATCCCGGGTCCCGCGGAGCCGGAAATGGTGGTCGCGCCAGAGACCGTAAAGGTCCCGCCACCCACACCATTCATCTCGATTCCCGCGCCGAGGCTGCCGGTGGAGGTGATGCTGTCGAAGGTCACGCCGGCGGCGCCGATGTCGACGCCGCTCATGGCGACCGCCCGACCGGCCGTCGACGTGATGCTCTCGTCAGCACCGCTTGCGCCAACCGACAGGGTTCCGCCGCCGGATGCGTTCAGGCCGGTTCCGGTGGTGGTGTCGATGTCGAGCCCGTTGACAAATGTTACCGAGGCCCCGCCGCTGGCGGACATCCGCACCCCGTCGCCACTGGTGGTGGAGATGCTTGTCTCCGAGAAAATGGCGGAACCGGTCAGGTGGTCAAGCCGGATGCCGTCCTCGGTCCCGCTGGAGATCGTCGCCCCGGAGACATTGATTGCCGCGCCTGAATTGCCGAAATCGAGCCCGCCATTGTTGAGAACGACATCATTGACGCGGATCGTGCCGGTCATGCTGTCGCCACTGATGCCGGCGGCCCCGTTGGTTGCAATGCCGGCCACGCGGGTGTCGGCAAAATGCCCAATGTTGACCCCGGTCATGATGGGCCGGCCGCCGAGATTGCCCACGATCAGGAAGGAACCCGACCCGTCGCTCAGCTGGACGATCGCCTGACCGCTGCCTCCGGCGCCGATGACCTGCTGGCGATCACCGTTGAGCGTGAAGAGGCTGCCGATGACGCCGGCAATATCGACCGGCAGAAACGTATCACCCGCGCCGGCGAGCCCCTGTGCCGTGGCAAAATCACAGGCATTGGCAACGCTCGAGCAATCTGCGGCTCCCTGCGCGGTGTTGGCCACGAAGAAGGCCTGCAGGGTCTCGCCGGTTACGGCGTCGGTCACCGCGCCCGTGCCGGCTGAATTGCTCCCTCGGACAATGGGAGCAACCACATCCTCGTCGCGGTTGATCCGGCGCGTCATCAGCTTTTCGAGATCGCTCAACTGGCTGTCGGCGATCTCGGCCTTGCTCCGCCCGCCGATCGGCACCCGCAGCCGCACCAGTCCGCTCGCTTCGGTGCCGCGCACCTTGTCATCACGGATTTCGCCACCGATGCTCAGCTTCGCTCCGTCCCAGCCGAACGGATCGTCGATTTCGACCTCGGCGCGGAAGCGCGGCCCTTCGACAAGCGTGTCGCCGCGTTCGAAACGGAAATACCCGGCATTCAAACGGATCGCTGCCTCGGAGAAATCGATCTTTACGCCGGCCTCGACGTCGAAGCCGGGCAGCGCGCGCTCGACCAGATTGCCATTGGAATAGACGACGTCGCGGCCATTGAGGGTAACCCCGCCGCCCGGGGCCGTTGCGACAACATACTGGTTGCCGGAGGGCAAGTAGCCGTTGACGCGGAACTCGAAGCGATCCGTGATCAGTTCCGCGCCCAGCGATCCCTGGTAAAACATGTTGTCGTATTCGGAATGGCGGGCATCGACGAAGCCGTAGACGCCCAAAATCGCATCGGAGCCGAAGAACGCCCCCGGGACGATCTGCCGGTAACCTATCCCGAAATTGCCCTCCTGGACATCCGTGGTCCAGGCCGATGCGCGCAAATCCGCATAGAAAAGCGAATCGGAATCCTGCATCAGCGGCGCAAACAGGTTGACCTGACCCATTGTGCGCTTGTTGCCGGGCGAGACGCTGAACTCGACATGCGGGCGCCACTTCTTTCCACCCGCAAGCCCGTCTATCCCGGGAACGAAATCTCGCTCGCGCGCCGGGGTCGCGCCGTAGCTGCGATCCAGCAGGATATCGAGGTTGTCGTTCAGATCTTCCTGACCGACCGCATAGGTGGCGTCGGCTGTTTCCAGAACATTGGGGCCAGCGGCATGCCGGGTGCGCTTGGCGGGAGCCGTATCCGGGCCTGGATCATTGGTGCGCAGGTTCTTCCAGGGGTCGCGCACCTCGCCTGCAGCCGCAACGCCAGCAGACAAGGTCGCAATTGCCGCCGTCAGGCAGGAGGAACAAGCCAGCCGATTGCGAAAGTGAAACACTCTTCCCCCCGGGAGGCACGGTCAACACCCGATGCCTTAACAATGCATTAATACGCAGAAATGACCGAACATATTTAACAGTGCATTTCAACCCTGAGACTTTGCCGGCTGCCAAAATCTTCTTGAGGGTTGTGCCGATTGTGCAACAGGGGCCGACACTGTCTTGAGCCGGTTCCGGATAAAAATGGCTTGGGACCAGGAGGGAAAGCGGAAGGTGATGCAGATCCTGCCGGCACTCCGCAGACCAGGCATTTTTCAGGATCCCGCCTCTGAAATTCCCGGAACCCGCATCTCCGAGATCGCCTCGACCGCGCAGCCTGCCAGCGTCCGGAAGTGCTGTTCGCGGGAACTGCCCTTGCGCCAGATGAGACAGATCTCGCGGCGGATGGGCCACCGCTCGATTTCACACAGGAGAACAGACCCGTCGGAACTCACCTCCGACGCCGCATAAGCGGCAGGGAACAGGGACAGGCCCATGCCGATCGACACCATCTGCCTGAGTGCGTCGAGACTGGTTCCCTCGTAATCCTCGCTGAGCCTGGCACCGGACGCATCCGACACTGTCTGCACCTGCTCGTAGAGACGGTGGCCCCGTCCGAGCGTCAGCAACCGGCTGCCCCTGAGCATGTCGATCGTAACGGGGCGAACGCGTGCCAGCGGGTGTTCCGCGGGAATGCCGAGATAGATCGTCTCCTCACAGATCACACAACTGGCAAACGCATCGGGAAGGTTTGGCACCGGGGTGATGGCGCAATCAACCAGTCCGTTGCCGACGCCTTCCTCGAGCGCCGACGGCCTGTCTTCCCGGATGTAGACTTCGAGCGCCGGAAACATCGAATGAAGCCGCGGCAGAAAGCGCGGCATGAAATAGGGGCCGAAGGTCGGCGCGACGCCAAGCCGGACGAGACCACCGAGATTATCTGCATCGGTGGCGGCCAGGCCGACCATCTCGTCAAGCGAAGACATCACGGTTCTCGCAAGCGGCAGCAGCTTGAGACCGACCGGCGTCGGCCGGGCCCGGCCCGCCCCGCGCTCGATCAGTTCCGCTCCCAGTTGCTCCTCGAGCAGGCGCAACTGGGTCGACAGTGTCGGCTGCGAGACGTTGCACGCCCGCGCGGCTTCGGCGAAATGGCCGCGCTCGGCGACGGCGACAAAATACTCGAGCTGGCGGTGGGTCGGTCGATAAGGCATGCCTGATAGTTAGAAACTATATAGTCGATATAGACAATCGATTTGCTCTATCATCCGGCCCATCCCATTCTTGCCGTCATGCGCAAGCTGGATGGGTCGGCCATAATGGCTAGACCGAAAACTCGGAGGAGCCGCCGCAGCAGCATCGAAACCCGGATCCGGCGGGAGCAGATGCGCTCCTCCCAGGATACGCTGCGGATCATGTCAATGAAGAACATCCGCCTTCATCTGCGTGACGAAATCCGGAAGGCCGAGGCCATGGTTCTGCAATCGGCCGACAGATCCCCCGCCTGAGGCAGGGGCCTGTGGAACCGGGCATGGGCGACAGGGCCAATCCGGCCCCGGCCCTTGCGCGCACCATGCCCGGTTCCCGAACCGTCATTCACCGCGGACAGGCGCTGCCTGCTTCAGGCCGCTTCCCGATTGATCCGCACCACCTGCCAGCCAGAGGGAATACCTTGTTCTTCAATCCGTTCGCCGCCGGTGTCTTTCCACTCGAGCAAGACAAGCGCTACAACCGTCTCAGGGACCTCGACATGTGGATGCACGGTTTTCTCGCCGCCAAGCAAGGCAGAGCAAGCGCAACCGTGATCCAGACCGTCGCTTCGGCGCGGGACCATGTGCGCCATGAACTCGAGAAGTGCACACCTTCCCGACCGGCCGTCCAGGTCTTGCGGAAAAGATCGGAGCGAACTCGAACCTGATCGGCGGGTTGTTAACCTTCGCCTCGTATGGTTTGAGTTCGGCGCCCCAAGGCACGATCTCAATTCCACCAGCACCGGACAGTTTTCATGCTCCCACTTCGAATCCTCGGCACGATCGCAGTCACGCTGTCGGCCAGCACCGCATTCGGCGCTTCGGCCCAGGCGCAGGACGCGGCGAGCCAGAGCGGCCCCGGGATTTCATTCGAACTCGGAGCAGCCGGCAGGTTGTCTCCGAGCTATTTCGGATCGAGCGACATGGTGCTGTCGCCGGTGCCGCTTATCCGGCTCAAGCGACTGGAGTTGCCCAACGGATTCGTCATCGGCGGCGGTTCGGACCAGGGCTTCTCTCTGAGCCCCTCTTTCGGCGTGGTCGGCAAGCGCTCCGCCAAGGACTCCCCGGAACTCGCCGGGCTGAACACCATCGACACCGCCTATGAATTCGGTCTCGCGGCGAAATATCGCGCCGGGCAATTTCGGGTTCAGGGCGCCTTGCGGCGCGGCTTCGGTGGTCACGAAGGCATCCGGGGCGAGTTGGGCGCAGACTATATCGTGCAGCCCGACGACAAATGGACGGTGTATGGCGGACCCCGGCTGGATTTCGCGGACAGCACCTTTGCGAACACCTATTTCGGCGTGACGCCCGCGGAAGCCTCGCCACGCTTTGCCGCCACCACCGTCGGGGGCGGACTGATCAGCGCAGGACTGGAAGGCGGCTTGCGCTACCAGATGGACGAGTACTGGGCGATCGAGGCCGGCGCCAGTTGGGACCGGCTCGTCGGTGACGCCGCCGATTCACCGATCACGGCCCAAGGGTCAAAGAACCAGTATTCCGTGGAGTTCGGCATCCTGCGACGGTTTGACATCGGCTTCTGAGACCGGGCTGGAAGAGTCCGAAATCCGGCCGTTTGCTTTCCGAGACGCGCTGAAGCCAATCGCGCCGGCACACAGCAGACACCATGAAACGGCCCGCGCATCTCGTTGGATGCGCGGGCCGTTTCGATTTCATCTCAATCGTGGGCATGAACCCTCAATCGGGTACGAGCATTGAGCTCAGAGCGTTGCGGCCCCGTTGTCTTCAATCGAGACGGTTCCGGCGTGAAGATCGGCCAGGGCCCGGTCGATGATCTTGAGATCGTCACCGACGTCATCATCCGCAACCATCGGGCTTTCGGTCGCAGCGCGCATTTCAGCGCGCCGGGACTCACGCATGGACTCAAGCGTCTCGATCTTGGCAGATTCGCTTTTCCCGCCGTCACTCAGGATTTCCTGAACTTCTTCCTTCGTGGTCTTGTGCGTCATGTTTCAAGCCTTTCCTTGTCCACGGGCAGCAGCGGCCGTCGCAACAGCGCCCACGCCCGCCTGAATTTTCTCTACCTAGTGAAATGAATGAGGACCGGGTTTGGTTCCAAAAGAGCCCGAAGCTTGGCCTTTGGGCCTCAATCCGTTAACTGGCTTTCATGACCATGAACGACAATCAGAGTACCCAGGCTCCAATCCGGCTGCTGGTTGATGCGGATGCCTGCCCGGTGCGCGAGGAATGCGTGCGGGTGGCGCTTCGCCACGGCGTGAAAGTCACCTTCGTCTCCAACAGCTTCTTCCGCATCGAAACCGACCCGCTGGTCGAGCGCGAGATCGTGCCGGGCAATTTCGATGCCGCCGACGACCGGATCGTCGAGCACGTGACGCAGCACTCCGTCGTGGTGACGGCCGATATCCTGCTCGCCGAACGCTGCCTGAAAGCCGACGCGGCTGCCGTTCTGGGGCCGAACGGCAAGCCCTTCACCCATGATTCGATCGGCATGGCGGTTGCGACACGGTCGATCATGGCGGACCTGAGAGCGGGTGGCGCGCAGATGGGCGGCCCGGCGCCCTTTTCCAAGCCCGACCGCTCGCGTTTTCTTTCCGCGCTGGACCTCGCCATCGTGCGGCTGAAGCGCAAGGGCTGAGTGCATCTGCAAGGCCGCCTGGCGATTGCACGCGCCGGCAAGCCGAATTACCATGCGCAGCGAGATAATCGACTAGGCCTTCAGTCAACTCCGTAAAATCGGACCTCTTGAAGCGCCGGGATTTGCCAGACAGTCACACTGCCGGACAATGGGGGACACAATCATGGCCTATGTGGACATGCTCAGGACATTTGTCCGGGTCTATGAGCTGGGCAGCATGTCGGCTGCAGCGCGGGACCTGAGGGTATCGGCGGCGGTGTCCTCCAGCCGGATTTCGGATCTGGAGAAGAGCCTCGGCGTGCGCTTGTTCAACCGCACCACGCGCAGCTTGCGCGCCACCGCGCATGGCGAATTGTTCTACAAGGGCGCGATCAAGATCCTCGACACCATCCAGGAGGTGGAGGGCAGCATCGCCGAGATCACGGCGCAGCCCAAGGGGACGCTCTTCATCTCGGCGCCGCTGGCGCTTGGCAAGAAGCTTGTTGCCCCGCTGATCCCGGCCTTCAAGGCCGAATATCCGGACATCAATGTCCGGCTGAGACTGTCTGACCGCAAGGTCGACATAGCCCAGGAGGGCCTGGATGCAGCCTTTGTTCTGGGAGCCTTGCCGGATTCGGATTTCCGCGTGCGCGCCATTCATGATTTCGAACGGGTCCTGGTCGCCTCCCCGGCCTATCTCGAAGCCAACGGCATGCCGGCAAGCGGCGACGAGATCATCGCCGCAAAGCACAAATGCCTGCTGCTGCGTTACCCCGGCGCCACGGAGTTCTTCTGGAACCTCATCGTCGAGGGCGAGATCCGCGCCTATCACCCTGAAGGCTCGCTGGAGAGCGACGACGGCGACGTGCTGACGGCCTGGGCGCTCGCGGGCTGCGGCATCACCAGCAAGACCCGCTTTGACGTGGCCAGGCATCTCGAGGACGGATCGCTCGTCGAGGTGGCGCCGTCCACGCCGCCCGTGCCGCAACCCTTCTCCTGTCTTTATCCGCACAAGCGTCTTCAGGATCCCAAGATCAAGCTTTTCATCGACCATGTGATCCGGGGGTCACGCGCCACAATAGAGCAGGTTGCCGCTTCAACATCTTCAGGAAAAATTTGAAACCAAAGCTCATTATATTGCGATAAGCTGACAGCAACGAGCCGGCGCCTCGTTCGGGGCGCAACCATCCAGGAGCACGAACATGAACGAACAGACCGCGGCTGTTCCAGGCTTTGTCGTCAACAGCGTCAATCTTGCGTCGGCCGGCCTCGGCGCGCGCGGACTGTCGGCAACCGACGAGTTTTTCGCGCCGCTGGAGCGCATGCTGGCCGACCAGCCCGCCGTGTTCATTCCCGACAAATATGACGACAACGGCAAATGGATGGACGGGTGGGAAAGCCGCCGGAAACGTGTGCTCGGACATGACCATGCCGTCATCCGGCTGGCGGTTGCGGGACGGATCGACGGCTTCGATGTCGACACCTCGCATTTCACCGGCAACTACCCGCCGGCAGCGCGCATCGAGGCCTGCAACGTGCCGGGTGATCCCGATGCCGCGACAGTCTGGACAGAGGTCCTGCCCACGAGCCCGCTGGGCCCGAGTTCGCATCACTATCTGGCATCAACCTCGGCAGAGGTCTTCACCCATGTGCGCCTTCACATCTATCCCGACGGCGGTGTGGCGCGGCTGAGGGTCTTCGGCCAGCCCTATCTCGATCCGGCACAAACCGGCGATGGCGAGATCGAACTGTCTTCGTCGCTCAACGGCGGCAGAATCGTCGGTTTTTCCGATGCCCATTACGGCTCATATCACCGCCTGCTCGCTCCGGGACGCGGCGAGAACATGGGCGATGGCTGGGAAACCAGCCGCCGGCGCGTGCCCGGCAACGAATGGATCGTGATCGCGCTCGGCGGACGCGGGCTCCTTTCCGGCGCGATCGTCGACACGGCCTATTTCAAGGGCAATTTCCCCGACAGCTGCTCGATCCAGGCCGCCGACATGAGCGAATTCGGCGCCGACGCCCGCGACGCCATCATCACCGCCTCGATGTTCTGGCCGGAACTGATCGCACCCCAGAAGCTGCAGGCCGATCACGTGCACGACCTTTCGAACCATATCACCGACGTCGGACCGGTCACGCATGTCCGGCTCAACATCTTCCCCGATGGAGGCGTCAGCCGGCTGAAACTGTCCGGGCGCCTCGCCTGAACCGGGAAACCGCCGCATCTTGATGCACCGAACAGCCCGGACCGACCGTCCGGGCCGTTTCGTTTCCACCCGGCGTCGAACGCCCTAGCTGGCCGCTTGGCGGATGGCGGCGATGTTATTCGCCCAGTCGGCCTCGCCATCGCCCTTGAAGACGGCGGAACCCGCGACGAGCACATCGGCGCCGGCTTTGGTGACCAGCGGCGCGGTTTCCGGCGTCACGCCGCCATCGATCTCGATATGAATGGGCCGATCACCGATCATCTTCTTCACCCGCGCCACCTTCTCAACCACCGAAGGGATGAAGGCCTGGCCGCCGAAGCCGGGGTTGACTGTCATCAGAAGGACGAGGTCGAGACGGTCGAGCACATATTCGATCACGGTTTCGGGCGTCGACGGATTGAGCGACACGCCGGCCTTCCTTCCCAGCGACCGGATCGCCTGCAGCGACCTGTCGAGATGTTTTGTGGCCTCGGCATGCACCGTGATGATGTCGCAGCCGGCATCCGCGAAAGCCTCGAGGTAGGGATCGCAGGGTTCGATCATCA
Organism: Hoeflea sp.; assembly: GCA_965233445.1. Lineage (GTDB taxonomy): Bacteria > Pseudomonadota > Alphaproteobacteria > Rhizobiales > Rhizobiaceae > Hoeflea. The sequence goes on along the minus strand of OZ247491.1, from coordinate 1,394,904 downwards.
GGTGGCAGTCGAAGACGGCCTCGGTGCGCGGGCGGACCGCCTTGATGATGCCGGGCCCGAAGGTGATGTTCGGGACAAAGTGGCCGTCCATCACATCGAGATGAACCCAGTCCGCGCCGGCGCGGACCACGCCCTCGATGTCGTCGCCGAGACGCGAGAAATCGGCCGACAGGATTGACGGGGCAATGAGCACGGGCTTTGACATGGTGCGATCCTTGTTTCGGCGGCGGCTGTCATTCCCGCTCGCCTTCTGCTGGTCTGGGCTTTGCCCGATCGCAGCGGTCCGGGTCAAGCCAATGCAGGCCGCGCTCGCTGGTTTTCCCTTGAGCGGTCACAGGCACGCGTTCCTGCGACGCTCTACAACGCCCCTTTTCACGTCCGACTGGATGCGTGGCGCTCGAGGAGGATGCCGTCCCTGTGCAAAGGCCCGCAACCTCTTGCCCGAATCATGCCGCAAGGGGCAGGCTCCGGCGACACTCAACAGGAGCCTTTGATGTCCAGACCGCCGATCAGCCATTCCATCGTCTTCACCTACACCAGCGATCTGGAGCGTGGGTCCCGCTTCCTGCGCGAGGTGATGGAACTGGATTTCGTCGTCGATCAGGGCGCCTGCCACATCTACCGGCTGACGCCGATGAGCTACATCGGCGTGTGCAACCTGCCTGACCGTCCGCAAGGCACGGCGGGCGTGACGCTGACCATCGTCTCGCCGGACGTCGACGGATGGCGTGAATTCCTCGAAGCCAAGGGGGTCACCTATGTCAGCGGTCCCGCGCACAGCGATGAGTTCGGCGTCTACTCGTCGCTGTTCCACTCGCCCGACGGCTACCGGGTGGAGATCCAGAGTTTTGACGATCCGGACTGGGACAAGGGCCGCATCGGCTGACAGCGCGCCCCCGGCAACCGGTCAGAACCGGATCGGTTCGCGGCTCATCTCGAGATGCAGCATGCCACCGGTCCACGGGTTGGCCTCGCAGACCGCCTCATCGAGTTCGACGCCCAGCCCCGGCTCGCCGGAAGGGATCACAAACCCATCCTGCCACTCGATCTTCTTCTTCAGCACCTCGGCGTGGAACCCGTCCCAGGTCTTGATCGATTCAAGCACCAGAAAATTGGGCAGCGTTGCCGCAAGCTGAATATTGGCGGCGGCGACCAGCGGACCGCAATAGCAGTGCGGTGCGATCTGGATGCCGAAGGCTTCCGCCATGCCGGCAATCTTCTTGGTTTCGAGCAGTCCGCCCGACCGGCCCAGATTGGGTTGCAGGATGGCGGCTGCGCGGGCTTCGATGACACGGGCAAATTCATGCTTGGTCACGAGCCGTTCGCCGGCGGCGACAGGGATCGACGTGGCGCGCGCCACTTCCGCCATTGCCGCCACCTGATCCGGCGGCACCGGCTCCTCGAACCACAACGGATCGGCGGCCTCGATGGCGCGGGCCATGCGGATGGCGCCTGCGGCGGTGAACTGTCCGTGTGTGCCGAAAAGGATATCGGCACGATCTCCGACCGTTTCACGCACAGCGCGAACCATGCGGGCCGAGAGGTCGATGTCGCTCATGAGCGGCTGGTGGCCGCCCTGCACGCGGTAGGGACCGGCGGGATCGAACTTGACCGCGGTGAAGCCCTGGCGCACCGCCTCGATCGCGGCAGCGGCAGCCAGATCCGGATCGTTGTAGACATTCCTCGGGCTGTCGGTGGACAGCGGGTCCGCACTGCCGGTTGCGGGATAGAGATAGGTGTAGGATCTCAGCCCCTCATGCACCCGACCGCCCAGCAGCTTGTAGACCGGCTGGCCGGCCTCCTTGCCGATGATGTCCCAGCAGGCCATTTCCAGCGCCGAACAGCAGGCCATCATGGTCATGTCGGGGCGCTGCGAGAAACCCGAGGAATAGCAAAGCCGGAAGAAGTTCTCGATGTCGTGCGGATCGCGTCCGACCAGATAGCGCACGGCCACATCCTCGATCAGCTTCGCTGTCAGATGCGGATCAAAAGCCGCGTCATAGGCCTCGCCGTAGCCGACAACTCCGCCATCGGTCGTCAGCTTGACGAATAGAAAGTAGCGGCCGCCGGCCTGCGGCGGCGGATTGGCAACGACGAACGTCTTCACATCATTGATTTTCATGGGGCGCTCCCGGCATGCTTTGCTCCGGCGCGCAATCGATCAGGATTCATCGCCGAAATCCAGCCCTGCAGAAAGCCGTTCGAGCCTGGGTGTTTCCATCCGGCGCCCCTGGGCACTGGAACGCAGGAGGGGCAAGCATCGGGCAAGCTTGACCTGAAAGGGTTAGGACGCTCCGGGCCTCAAGCGAAGAAGACACATGATCCAGCTTTCCATCTGCCTGCCGACGCGCAACAGGCAGACCTATTGCATCGAAACCATCCGCGCACTCGCCCAGAGTGACCGGACGGATTTCGAGGTCATTGTCGGCGACAACTCCGACGATGGCGGCATTCTGGCCGGCTTCTTGGAGACCGAACTCAAGGATCAGCGGTTTCGTCTTGTCGGTCCGGAAGACCGGGTGCTCCCGATGGTCGACAACTGGGAACGTCTCGTGGCTCTCGCCAAGGGCCGCTGGATCAGCGTGATCGGGGACGACGACTACATCGATCCCAAACTGGTGCTCATCCTCAAGCATTACGAACGCCTGTACCCGGAAGTGGAATCGGTCGGCTGGTCGCGGATGAACTACAACTGGCCCGACAACCGCCCGCAACCCGCGCTATCAACGATCCCTGTGTGCCACGACACCTTCATTGCCGTGAAATCACGGCTGCAGGACCATCTCTACCGCTGGACAGAGCGCAAGCGCGTCCCGTCGGGCGGCTTCGGCGCCTATCATGGCGCAGTCAGACGGTCGCTGATGGAGAGGATCAAGCGGAAGTATGGTGGCCGCTATTTCGAACACCCGGTGGTCGACTTCGAAAGCGTCTGCAAGGTGATCCGCGAGGCCAAGATGCTGGTGCACTGCCAGCGGCCGTTCTCGGTGCTGGGCGCCGGTGCTGCCTCCAACTCCGCCGGCACACAATCGCAGAAGACCCTTGTCGAGCGCGCACGGACATTCAAGAAGGAAACCGAGGGCAAGGTCGACATGGACGATCCGGTCTTTCCGTTCCCGATCAGCGACCCCGGCGCCGGCCTGTGCGCCTCGATCGCGTCGACCACGTCCTGGTTCTGCCGGACCTATGATGTCGACACCGCCGGTTTCGGCGAGAACTTCGCGCATGCGGCGATGGACGAGTTGCGCTACGCCCGCACGGAGGCCGATTACGACATCAAGCGGGCCTATTTCGAGCGTGGCTTCGAGGCCCTGGATGGCGGAAAGTGGCGTCATGTCTTCAAGCCAGCGCCCTATAACGGCAACACCTCGCTCAACGAGTTGAGCGGCGTGCTCAAGGACATGCTCTACCTGCGGGAGGCCGCTGTGCCGTCCACGACTCCCGCCGATTTCTACCGGTTTGCCGAGCACACAATCCTGCCGGTCGAGATCGTTGCCTCCGGCGCGAGAGCGTTTGCGCGATGACCCTGCTGACGATCTGCATTCCCACACGCAACCGCCAGTCCTATGCGATGGACGCCGCGCGCCACATGCTCGCCTCAAGCCGCGATGATTTCGAGATCCTGCTGGGCGACAACTCCGATGACCCTGCGCCGCTCGCCGATTTCGTGCGCGAACAGAATGACAGCCGGCTGCGGCTTCTGCCGCCTGCGGAAGAGCCTCTTTCCATGCAGGACAACTGGGAGCGACTGCCACCCCACTGCCGCGGCGAATGGATCAGCATCATCGGTGACGATGACTATCTCGATCCGGAACTCTGCGAGGCGCTTCGCGTGACGACGAAACGGGTGCCGCAGGCCGACGCGTTCACCTGGGGGCGGTCCTATTTCGTCTGGCCCGAAACGCGTACCCACCGCGAGATCACCAAGATTCCCACCGGCAGCCATCTCATGCACATGGACAAGAAGGACCTGATGCGCCGGATGTTCTTCTGGGAAGGCGCCAAGGACCGTCCGTCCTGCTCCTTCGGCATCTATCACGGCGCGCTGAAGAAGGATCTGCTGGAGCGGATCCGCAGCACGTTTTCAGACCGCTATTTCGAACATCCCAATGCGGATTACGAAAGCATCTGCAAGACGGTGATGTTGGCCGACATGTGCATCTACTGGGAACGGCCCCTGTCGGTTTTCGGAACCTGCAGCCAGTCCAACAGCGCCGGTCTGCGTGATCCGGAGGTTGGCCTCGAGCGAATCAGGACCGTGCGCGAGGAAAACAAGGGGGCACTCGAAGCCGAGAACTTTCCATTCCCGATCGAGCTTGGTATCACCGCCTCGGTTGCGCACACGATCGAATGGTTCAAGCAACGCTACGGCATCGAACTCAACGGCTGGGAGGAAGGCTTCATCAAAGCCTGTGCGGGTGATTGCGAAACGGTGTCCGACCGGGCACGCTTCAAGGCCAAGAAGGCCGCCTATGAGAAGGCGATCCGGGCGTGGGGCGGAGAGAAGGCGGTCAAGATGTTCGATCCGGTCTATCGCTACCGCAGCGACATTCCGAAGTTCATGGGATTTGCCGAAGACCATCTGAGTTTCGACATGGCGATCGGCGACGCGCAGAGCGCAGCAGAGTATTACAATCTGATCGACGGAATGATGTTTCCGGTCAGACTGCTGGAAAGCAGGCTCAACGAAGGCTGACCGGCCCACTATCGCAGGACACTGCGCCACAACGACCACCCTCCAAGGATACCGGCAATGCAACTGAACGAAACCCAACTGCAGGAATTTGCGCAAAACGGTTTTCTGGTGATCCAGGATTTCTATGACGCCGATGACATCACGGCCGTCCAGGTCGGCATTCATGCCATCATCGGGCAGGTGATGCAGCGCCACGAGATCGAGGACACCAGGCCGCCCTTTTCTTCCGAGACCTTCGATGCCGGCTACATGGATCTGATCCGCACCAATCGGCGGTGGGGCGGCGAGATCTACGATCTCGTCAAGGAAATTCCGGCATTCAACCGGCTGATTGCCCATAGCGCACATGAGGAACTGATGCGCCAGCTTCGGCCCGGCGCGATCCCGGGCCTGACATCGGGCGGTTCGGGGATCCGGATCGACAACCCCAACGAGGACAAGTTCCGGGCCATGTGGCACCAGGAATACCCGGCACAGCTCAAGAGCCCGGACGGGCTGGTGTTCTGGTCGCCTCTGGTGAAAGTGACCGAAGATCTCGGCCCCGTGGTGTTCTGTCCGGGCTCGCATCGCGAAGGACAGATACCCGTGTGTCTGGCCGATCCGGAGAACGCCGGTCGCAGCGGCGCCTATGCGCTCAAGCTTGCCGGCGAGGAAAAGCTGCTGGCGCGCTACGAGAAGGTTGCTCCGCTGTCGTCGCCGCGCGACCTGGTGGTGCTCGATTTCCTGGTGCTTCATGCCTCCGGCTACAACAGAAGCGACCGGCCCCGCTGGTCCATGCAGTTCCGCTACTACAATCTCGCCAACCCGGTCGGGCGCGGCCACGGGTGGTCAGGCTCCTATGCGGCAGGCGTCGACTTCCGAACGATCCATCCGGAGCTTTTCGTGGAGGCCGACAATGGCTGAAGCGCCGGCACACTGCCCGGTGTGCCACTCGGATGAAATGGTTCCCGTTTACGATTCAGGGACAAGAACCAGTCTGAGTTCGCTGTGCCAGGTCTTGCCTGGCGCAAAGGTCGTCAGCTACTGCCCGGAATGCGGTCATCTGGCCGGCAATGGGGTGGCGGACGCGGATGAATTCTATGAAACCGACTATCGCATCCTTCTCGATGACGAAGAGGAAGACCAGATCTACGAGGCGCGCGGATCGGAGATCGTAACCCGGACGGACCACCAGATGGCTGTCTTGCGGGACAAGGTCGCGCTTGCCCCGGGTCTGAGCGTTCTCGATTTCGGTTGCGCCAAGGCCGCCATGGCCCGGAGGATTTCGCAAGCCACACCGGGCATCGACATGCATCTGTTCGATGTCAGCCGCATGTACGAGCCCTTCTGGGACAAGTTCGTCGCCAAGGACAGGCAGGCCGTTCACACCACGCCCGAGGCCTGGAACGGCCGGTTCGATCTTGTCACCTCCTTCTTCGCCTTCGAGCACATCCCGGACCCGAAAGCGGCGATGGCGCACGTGGCCCAATTGCTCAAGCCCGGCGGGCAATTCCACATGATCGTTCCAGACGTGACCGGCAATGCCGCCGACTTCATCGTCATCGACCATGTCAATCATTTCACGCGCGCTTCGGCGGCCCGGCTCCTGGCGGACGCCGGGTTCGGCGCGATCGACGTCGACACGACATCCTATCGCGGCGCGCTCATCGTCACCGGACGCAAGGTCGGGAAGACCGCTTCCGCGCGCGTTGACGATGCCGAAAAGGCGGACATTCTCGCGCAAGCTCGAGAACTTTCCGCATTCTGGTCAACCGCGGCGGACAGGATCAGGGCCAGCGAGCCGGAAGGCGGAGCAACAGGCAGTTCCGCGATCTACGGGTCGGGATTTTACGGCGCATTCATTCATGCCAATCTCACCAGGCCCGAAGGCGTTGCCTGTTTCCTGGACCAAAGCCCGTGGCAACAGGGCAAGACACTCTTCGAGACACCGATTCTCGCTCCCTCGGACCTGCCTGAGAATATCGACACGGTCTATGCCGGGCTCAATCCCGCGATTGCACATCAGGTGATGAAGTCCCAACCCTGGGCCGGCCGAAACGGATTGCGCGTGATCTATCTGCAGGACGCGGCGAAATGAGCCAGGGCGGGACTTCCGTGGCGCTGCGGGACTGGCATGAGAGCGACCTTCAGTTTCTCATGCGGCTGCGCAATGATGTTCCGCTCCAGGCCCTGCTCCTTGCAACCGCGCGGGGAAGTGACGAACAGGCGGTGCGGGCCTGGCTCCTCAAGCGAACCTCCGGAGCGGGCCGGCTGTTCCGCGTGATCGCCGATGTCCAGAGCGATGCGCCGATGGGATATCTGCAGGCTGACTGCCTGGACGAGACAGCCGGCGCCTGGAGCTTCGGCATCTGCCTCGACCGGCCTTATCAGGGAAGCGGAAACGGAAGCGCGGCATTGACCGCACTTGAAGTGCTGCTTGCCGAAAACCACGGCGCGCAAAGCCTGCAGCTTGAAGTCGGGCTGGCCAATGAGCGCGCGATCCGGTGCTACACCCGTCTGGGCTACGAGCGCAACGAGGCCGAGCCGAAACGCGTGGTGGTCTGCGGCGAGACAAAGGAGGCCATTGTCATGGCCAAGCCGCTGAGCATGCCTGGTGCCCATGCATGAGGGTGGTGATCAGCCAGTCGATGTATTTTCCCTGGGTTGGCCTGCTCGAGCAGATCCGCCTTGCCGACATATTCATCCACTATGACGATGTTCAGTTCTCCAAAGGCAGTTTCTCGAACCGCGTGCAGGTGAAAACGGCGGATGGACGAGCCTGGATGACCGTGCCGCTGAGCGATCACAGGCTCGGACAGACGATCGACGAAGTCCGGATCAAGCCGACCTCCTCCTGGCGCGATCGCCATCTCGCACTGCTCGAGAAAAGTTTCGCAGGCGCCCGGCATGCCGGAGACGCGCTCGATCTCGCTGCCGGCGTGACGGGCGCGGATCACGCCACCGTTGCCGAGGTAAGCCGGCACAGCATGCTGGCACTCAGCCGTTATTTCGGCCTGGATGCGGACACGAGGTTCATGGATTCACGAGACTTCGGCATTCCGGGGTCCAGCAGCGAACGGGTGCTCGCGCTGGTCAAGGCAGCGGGCGGCACGGACTACATCACCGGCCACGGCGCCAAGAACTATCTCGATCACCGGTTGTTCGAATCACAGGGAGTGTCGGTCTCCTACATGGACTACCAATGCATCCCCTACCCGCAAAACCACGGCGATTTCACGCCTTATGTAACCGCGCTCGATCTGGTAGCCAATTGCGGCCGCGACGGTCTTGCATCAATCGCGTCAGGGACGCGGAACTGGAAGGAGTTTACCGATGGATCCTCATAAGGCTTTCCGCGAGGAAGTGGAACAGAACATCGACGGCCTCGTCGGCGATGACGATCTGCAGGCTTTGTCCCGCACCTGGGTCCGTGAGGTTTCGCCGCACAAATATGCCTACAATTTCACGTGGCTCGGACGCCCGGCGATCCAGTTCCCCAATGACGCCTGGGCGCTTCAGGAACTGGTTTGGAAAACGCGACCGGACCTGATCATCGAAACCGGCATCGCCCATGGCGGTTCGCTGATCTGCTCTGCTTCGCTGCTTGCGCTCCTGGACATGTGCGATGCGAGCGAGCGTGGTGAAGTGCTCGACCCCCGCAAGCCGAAACGCAAGGTGCTCGGCATCGACATCGACATCCGCGCCCATAACCGCGAAGCGATCGAGGCGCATCCGATGTCTCCGCGCATCGAGATGATCGAGGGATCGAGCATTGCCGAAGACACGATTGCAAAGGTGAAGGCGCTGGCTTCCGGGTACGAACGGATCCTGGTCTGCCTCGATTCCAACCACACCCATGACCATGTTCTGGCAGAACTGGAGGCCTATGCCCCGATGGTCACCGAGGGAAGCTACTGCATCGTGTACGATACCCTGATCGAAGACATGCCCGCGCGTCTTTCCGGCGACCGCCCCTGGGGACCGGGCAACAGCCCGAAATCGGCAGTTCATGCCTTTCTCGAAACGAACGGGGACTTCGAGATCGACAAGCGGATCGACCGGAAACTGCAGATCACCGTGGCTCCGGACGGGTTTCTCAAGCGCGTGCGCTGAAAAACCCGCACGTCCAACCACAGTGCAAGAGCGCTGATCGCGAAATTCACGGTCGATACGACTGCAATCCGTGATTTTCACCGTGTCCACCCGATAAAATCGTTTGAGAATCCGAATCTCTGGGGACTTTCAAGTTTTCTTGTTTTCGGATCTCAAAAGGCGGTATAGAGGCCAAAGGGGAAAAGAGGGCGCGATGACAGCGCCCCCCATAAAAAACAAGAGGGGTCTGAAGCCTGATGGAGTATTTCGTTCAGCAGCTCATCAATGGGCTTACGTTGGGTTCCATTTACGGGTTGATCGCCATCGGCTACACGATGGTCTACGGCATCATCGGCATGATCAACTTCGCCCACGGCGACATTTTCATGATTGGCTCGTTCATCGCGCTGGCCACCTTCCTGGCACTGGTTGCGATCGGTTTTACCGCATTGCCGCTGATCCTGTTCCTGACCCTGATCATTGCCATGCTGTTTACCTCTGCCTGGGGCTGGACGGTCGAACGGTTCGCCTATCGGCCGTTGCGGGGCTCGTTCCGGCTGGCGCCATTGATCACCGCCATCGGCATGTCGATCGTCCTTCAGAACTTCGTCCAGATCACGCAGGGCGCGCGCGTCAAACCGCTGCAGCCGCAGATCCAGGGCGGCATCACCCTCATGGAGGGCGTGACCGAGAACGGCACGATCGCGGTCCAGCTTTCGTTCATGCAGATGATCATCATCTTCACCACGCTGGCCCTGATGATCGGCTTCTCGCTGCTGATCTCGAAGACGTCCCTCGGCCGGGCGCAGCGCGCCTGCGAGCAGGACCAGAAGATGGCGGCCCTTCTCGGCGTCAATGTCGACCGCACCATTTCCCTGACATTCGTGATGGGTGCGGCGCTGGCCGCCGTGGCGGGCTTCATGTTCCTGCTGCTTTACGGGGTGATCGACTTCTACATCGGCTTCCTCGCCGGGGTGAAGGCCTTTACCGCCGCGGTCCTGGGCGGCATCGGCTCGCTGCCCGGCGCGATGCTCGGCGGCCTGCTGATCGGCCTCATCGAGGTCTTCTGGTCAGGCTATTTCACGGTCGAGTACAAGGATGTCGCCGCGTTCTCGATCCTGGCCATCGTGCTCATCTTCATGCCCTCCGGCCTGCTTGGTAAGCCTGAAGTCGAGAAAGTCTGATGACAAGCATCGCTCCAAATCCCAGCCTCATGGCTGACTCCGTCAAGGATGCCGCGGTCGCGGCCTTCCTGGCGGCCGTCCTCGGCTTCTTCTTCTTCGCCCTGCGGACAGATATCGGGCCCGGCGGCCTGGACCTGACCTACCGCTGGGGTCTCTGGTTGTCGGCAACCGCGATCGTCTTCGTGGTCCGGCTGGTGCTCAACCTGATGGTCTTCAAGACCCGCAACCCGGTCACCCGGCACATGAAGATCACCGCGTCGGAGTCGACATTGAGCGGCATCGGCAAGGTTCTCGGCCCGGTGCTGCTGTTCATCGCCGCGTTCCTGCCGTTCCTGGTGATGTGGCTGTTCCCCAACCGCGACAGGCAGTTCATCGACCTTGCCATCCTGATCATGACCTACATCATGCTCGGATGGGGCCTCAACATCGTCGTCGGACTGGCGGGCCTGCTCGATCTCGGCTACGTCGCCTTCTACGCGGTCGGCGCCTACTCCTTCGCGCTGATGGCGCAGTATTTCAACATCGGCTTCTGGATGGCGCTGCCGCTGGCTGGTCTTCTGGCCGCGACCTGGGGCGTGATCCTGGGCTTTCCGGTTCTCAGGCTGCGTGGCGACTACCTCGCCATCGTGACCCTGGCCTTTGGCGAGATCATCCGCGTGGTACTCCTCAACTGGTACGAGTTCACGGGCGGACCCGACGGCATCTCGGGCATTCCGAAGCCCACATTCTTTGGCCTCGAGTTGTCGAGGAACGGCGGTTTCGCCGAATTCTTCGGCATCGAATATGACAGCATTCACCGCTTCATATTCCTCTACTACATCATCCTGGTGCTGGCGCTGATCACCAATTTCGTGACGCTCAGGCTCCGCAGGCTGCCGATCGGTCGTGCATGGGAAGCGCTTCGCGAAGACGAAATCGCCTGCCGCTCGCTCGGGATCAACACCACCAACACGAAGCTCACCGCCTTTGCGATCGGCGCCATGTTCGGCGGCTTCGCCGGCTCGTTCTTCGCCACGCGGCAGGGCTTCATCTCGCCCGAGAGCTTCACCTTCCTGGAATCGGCCATCATCCTTGCCATCGTCGTGCTCGGCGGGCTGGGCTCGCAGATCGGCGTGGTCATCGCGTCGGTGGTGATGATCGGCGGCATCGAGGTGCTGCGAAACCTCGGCTTCCTCAAGGAGATCTTCGGTCCGGACTTCGAGCCGACCCAGTACCGCATGCTCATCTTCGGCCTGGCGATGGTTCTGATCATGGTGTGGAAGCCGCGCGGCATCATCTCGAGCCGCAATCCTTCCGCCGTCTACAAGGAACGCAAGAAGATCGGCTCTGACATGGTCGCTCAGGGTGAGGGCCACTGATGGAAACGGCAATGAAATCCGAAAAAATGCGCAACTGGGACGAAAACGTCGTTCTTTCGGTTGAGCACCTGACCATGCGTTTCGGCGGCCTCGTCGCCGTCAACGACCTGAGCTTCAATGTCGGCCGCGGTGACATCACCGCCCTTATCGGTCCCAATGGCGCCGGCAAGACCACGGTGTTCAACTGCGTCACCGGCTTCTACAAACCGACCGAGGGCCGCATCGTCATGCGCCACGGCAAGGGTCTGCAGGCCGACAAGATCGAGGCCCTGACGCGCACCGGCAGGCAGTTCGATGCCGAAGGCGACGACCGGGTGTTCCTGCTCGAACGCATGCCTGACTTCGAGATCTCCAAGCGGGCCCGCGTCGCGCGCACGTTCCAGAACATCAGGCTGTTCGGCGGCATGACCGCGCTCGAGAATCTTCTGGTCGCCCAGCACAATCCGCTGATGATCGCCTCTTCGATGACGATCGGCGGCATTCTCGGGCTGCCGGGGTTCCGCAAGGCGCGCAGCGAAGCCATCGATTTTGCCGCCTACTGGCTTGAGAAAACAGGATTGATCGATCGCGCCGACGATCCGGCAGCCGACCTGCCCTACGGCGCCCAACGGCGGCTCGAGATCGCGCGAGCCATGTGCACGCGCCCGCAACTGTTGTGCCTCGACGAGCCCGCGGCGGGCCTCAATCCGCGTGAATCGACCGAACTCAACGACATTCTTCAGTACATCCGCAAGGACCACGGCACCTCGATCCTTCTGATCGAGCATGACATGGGCGTCGTCATGGAAATATCCGATCACGTGGTCGTGCTCGATTACGGTGAAAAGATCTCCGACGGCACAGCCGAACAGGTCCGGAACGATCCGAAAGTGATTTCGGCCTATCTCGGGGTCGACGAAGATGAAGTCGCCGAGGTCGAGGAAACTCTCGAAATGCCCGTCAAGCACGGAACGCAGTCCCCAACGGCGAACGAAGAAGGAGGCAAGTCATGAGCGATCAGTCCCTCCTGTCCATCCGCGGCGTTGAAACCTATTACGGCAAGATTGTCGCCCTGCGAGGCGTCGACGTCGAGGTCAAGCGCGGTGAAATCGTCACGCTGATCGGCGCCAATGGCGCGGGCAAGTCCACCTTGATGATGACCATCTGCGGCAATCCACGCGCGCGCACCGGCCAGATCATCTTCAAGGGCGAGGACATCAGCCGGACGCCGACCCACGAAATCATCCGCATGGGCATCGCCCAGTCTCCGGAAGGCCGCCGCATCTTCGGCCGCATGACGGTGATGGAAAATCTGCAGATGGGCGCCCAGCTTGTCGACGACAAGCATTTCGACGACGACCTGAAGCGAGTGTTCGAACTTTTTCCCCGGCTCAAGGAACGCGCCGGTCAGCGCGGCGGCACGCTTTCGGGCGGCGAACAGCAGATGCTGGCAATCGGACGCGCGCTGATGAGCCGACCGACGCTGCTGCTGCTGGACGAGCCGTCGCTGGGGCTGGCGCCGCTGATCGTCAAGCAGATCTTCGAGATCATCAAGGAACTCAACACGAACGAGGGCCTGACCGTGTTCCTGGTCGAGCAGAATGCGTTCCACGCGCTCAAGCTCGCCCACCGGGGCTACGTGATGGTCAACGGCAACATCACGATGTCGGGCACCGGAGCCGAACTGCTCAAGCGGGATGAAGTTCGCGCGGCCTATCTCGAGGGCGGAGCTCACTGATGCGCGATGTCGTCAAATGGCTTCATTCGACCCGCAATGCTGACACAACGAACCAAAACACTGCACGCCCGTTTCGCATTCCCGTGAATGCGTGCCGTGGCGACTGAGAGGTAAGACATGGAAAACAGCCTCCTGTGGGAAGTTTCGATTGCCGAATTCATCTTCGTCACCATGATCCTGGGCGGCGGCACAGCCTGGATGACAGGCCGCGCGGTGGCCCAGACCTGGCGCACGCCGCTGCAACTGGTCGGGTACATGCTGATCCTCGGCCTTGCGGTGCGTTTCATCCATTTCGCGCTCTTCAATGGAACGCTGCTGTCCGGCTACTATTTCCTCATCGATTTCGTCGTGATCCTGGTCTTCGCCTTTTTGGGCATGCGCTACACCCGCGCAGGACAGATCGTCCGGCAGTACGGCTTCGCCTTCGAGCGTTCCGGTCCGTTGAACTGGCGCCAGAAGGGCCGTTAACCGGAAGAAACGAGCTTATAAATTGCCAATCAAAACCTCTGTATTTCTCTTTGAAATTGAGCTTAGATGGCAACATCCGGGGCACAATGCCCCCCACACCGGATCCGAACCAAACAAACGCCTGCGGCTCCGGTGTCAGGAAAACGAACAGGTGTAACTGGGAGTTAAAATGAAGAAGATCCTTTTGGCTGGAGCCGCATTCGGCTTCGCAATGTCTTCGGCTCAGGCTGACATTATGATCGCAACCGTCGGTCCGATGACCGGTCAGTATGCAACTTTTGGGGAACAGATGAAGATCGGCGCCGAACAGGCTGTCGCCGACATCAACGCAGCCGGCGGCATCAATGGCGAAATGCTCTCGCTCGAAATCGGCGACGATGCATGCGACCCGAAGCAGGCGGTCGCAGTGGCCAACCAGCTTGCCGGTAACGGAATTGCGTTTGTAGCCGGCCACTTCTGCTCGGGCTCGTCGATCCCGGCCTCGGCCGTCTATGCTGATGAAGGGATCATCCAGATTTCACCTGCTTCCACCAACCCGACACTCACCGACGAACGTCCGGGCGGAGCCGACGGCGCCACCTACCGCGTCTGCGGCCGTGACGACCAGCAGGGTGAAACCGCAGCAGCCTACCTGCTCGAAAACTTCGCCGACAAGAAGATCGCTTTCGTTCACGACAAGACCGCCTACGGCAAGGGTCTGGCCGATGCGACCATGGGCTCTTTCGAAGCCGGTGGCGGAACTCCTGCCATGTACGAAGCCTACACCGCAGGTGAAAAGGACTATACTGCGCTTGTTTCGAAGATGAAGCAGGAAGGCATTGAGGTCCTCTATGTCGGCGGATACCACACCGAAGCCGGTCTGATGGCACGCCAGATGAAGGAACAGGGCATGGAAACCGTTCTGGTTTCGGGCGATGCGCTCGTGACCGACGAGTACTGGGCCATCACCGGTGATGCCGGCGAAGGCACGCTCATGACCTTCTCGCCCGATCCGACCAAGAACCCTGCCGCTGCTGATGTGGTCAAAGCGATTCAGGATGCCGGTAATTCGACCGAAGGTTATGTCATGTACAGCTATGCAGCCGTACAGGTCTATGCACAGGCCGTCGCCGCTGCCGGTTCGACCGACTTCGACGCGGTGCGCCAAGCGCTGAACTCGGGCGATTTCTCCACCGTTCTGGGCGATCTGTCGTTCGACGAGAAGGGTGACGTTTCGCTTCCGGGCTATGTCTTCTACCGCTGGTCGGATGGCAAGTACGCTGAAATCGACTAAGCTTCTCGCAAAGCTTGCTTGAAGAGCCCCGGCGTGAGAGCGCCGGGGCTTTTCGTTGCTGCGATGAACGTCGGTGCCGGATCCCGAGAGACCGGATAGCTCGTTCCTTCCGGTAGAAGGCGACAGGTCATGCCATCCGTCCGGCCCTGTCCCTGATCATGTCACGGCGCAGCCCGCGAGACTTCAGCTGGCGTTTTCCAGCGTGATATCTGCAGCTCGTGAGGCCTGAAGCACCAGCTCCGCATTCGGGATATCATTGTGCATGGCGCGGGCGATTGCATCGGGTTCGGCCAGATTATGATCGATCCAGCGCCGGATCAGGCGCGCGCGCAGAGTCTCGGCAGGAGCGGTCAGCATGACAGTCATGTCGAAAAGGTCGGCCATGTCCCGCCATGGGGCTTGTTCGAGAAGAAGGTAGTTGCCTTCGGCAATCAGAAACCGGTGCCCGGCGGGAATGACACGGCCTCCGGCACGCGATAGATCGTGCAGGCGGTCGAACACCGGGATGGCAATGTCGCGGTCCGATGGGCCGCGCAGCCGGTGCAGCAAAGCGGCAAAACCGTCGGCGTCAAAGGTGAAGGGCGCACCCTTGCGGTCCAGGTCCCCACGATCCTCGAGCACCGCGTTGTCGAGATGAAATCCGTCCATCGGCACGATGGAGGCGGCTTCGCCATGCGCGTCAAAGGCAGCGAGCAACGCTTCCGACAGCGTCGACTTGCCGACGCCGGGCGGTCCCGCCAGGGCGATGACGAAGCGCGGACGCTCGCCTGCCCTTTCAAGCGCCGTCCCGGCGATCCGCTGTGCGTTGTCCTGCAGTGTCACGCGTCCCTCAAGCTGCGATCTGATCCTCGGGCGGCTCTTTCGCCCCGGTCATGAAGGCCACGGCATCGGACATCGTATAGTCCTTCGGGTTGATGACGCAAAGGCGCTTGCCCAGACGGTGGACGTGTATCCGGTCGGCGACCTCGAAGACGTGCGGCATGTTGTGCGAGATCAGGATGATCGGGATGCCACGTGCTCGCACATCGAGAATAAGCTCGAGCACACGGCGGCTTTCCTTGACCCCCAAGGCGGCGGTCGGCTCGTCGAGAATGATCACCTTGGAGCCGAAGGCGGCTGCACGTGCCACGGCCACCCCCTGGCGCTGGCCGCCCGACAGCGTTTCGACTGCCTGGTTGATGTTCTGGATGGTCATCAGCCCGAGTTCGTTGAGCTTCTCGCGTGCAAATGCATCCATGGCCTTGTGATCGAGCTGCCGCATGACCTTGCCCATGAAGCCGGGCTTTCGCAGCTCGCGCCCCATGAACATGTTGTCGGTGATCGACAGCGCCGGCGACATGGCAAGCGTCTGGTAGACGGTCTCGATGCCGGCAGCACGCCCATCCAGCGGTGAATGGAAGCGGACTTCGCGGCCCTCGAGCCAGATCTTGCCCGCATCGAGCGACACCGCGCCGGAGATCGCCTTGATCAGCGACGACTTGCCGGCGCCATTGTCGCCGATGACAGCGAGAATCTCGCCCGGGTAGAGGTCGAAGTCGCAGTCGTCGAGTGCAACCACGCGGCCATAGCGCTTGACCAGATTGCGGCCTTTGAGAATGGGTTCCATCAGACTGACACCTTTCTGATCCACTGGTCCACGGACACTGCACCGATGATCAGCACCCCGATCAGCAGGTAGGTCCACTGGGCATCCGCGCCGAGCAGGCGCAGTCCGAGCGAGAACACGCCGACGATCAGCGCACCGAACAGCATGCCGAGGATCGAGCCGCGTCCGCCGAACAGGGATATTCCGCCGATCACCACCGCAGTGATGGATTCGATATTGCCGAGCTGCCCCGATGTCGGAGACACCGAGCCGATCCGGCCGATCAAAGCCCAGCCGGCAAAGGCGCAGATCAGGCCCGAGAGCACATAGACGGAAATCAGCGTGCGCTTGACCTGAACACCCGACAGTTCGGCAGCTTCCGGGTCATCGCCGACCGCATAGACATGACGGCCCCATGCAGTCTGCTTGAGCACATAGGCCATCACCAGCACCAGCAGCACCATGAAGATCGCGCCATAGGTGAAGACCGCGTCCCCGACGGTGATCTTGTTGCCGAAGAACTGCAGCAATGACGCCTGTTCCGCAATTTCCTGGGCGCGGATCGTCTCGTTGGCCGAGTAGAGGAAGTTCGTCGCCAGCACGATCTGCCACATGCCGAGCGTGACGATGAACGGCGGCAACTTCATCACCGCCACCAGGAAGCCGTTGATGAAACCGCACAGGGCACCGCAGGCTATTCCGCCGGCCACCGCCAGTTCCACCGGAAGTCCGTAGCGGAACGAGAACAACCCCATCACCACCGAGGACAGCACCATGATGGCGCCAACGGAGAGATCGATGCCGGCGGTGAGGATGACCAGGGACTGGGCGACGCCGAGGATCCCCACGATCTGGACCTGCTGCAGGATGAGCGTCAGGGCAAAGGGGGAAAAGAACTTCTGGCCCAGCAGCAGTCCGAACACCAGAATGGAGCCGACGAGAACGATCAGCGGCACGGCCGACGGGGTCTGGTGCAACGCGTGCTGGATCCGCCGGACCGGGCTGTTGTGGCTGGATGCGAATTGCGCTACGGTCGTCGGACTGGTGGCCGCCGCCTTCTCATATTCCTGCGTATCGGACATGGTTCCTCCCAAAACTCCACCTGCCACCCGGACAGATCCGCAGGCATCGGCGCCGTTTCTCCCGAACCGCGCCGGCCCGTCCTTGAAAACGAGGCGGCCCGAAAGCCGCCCTGCAAGTGTTTACCTGTTGCTGATGCTTATCAACCCCAGCACTTGTCCATGCCTTCGGCGACCGAGATCGACTCGACGCCTTCCGCGGGCTTGTCGGTGACGAGCGCCACGCCGGTGTCGAAGAAGTTCTTGCCTTCCGTCGGCTGCGGCTTGGTGCCGTCCTTGGCCCAGGCGGCGATCGCCTCGATGCCCTTGGACGCCATCAGCAGCGGATACTGCTGGGAGGTCGCGCCGATGACGCCAT
Organism: Hoeflea sp.; assembly: GCA_965233445.1. GTDB lineage: Bacteria > Pseudomonadota > Alphaproteobacteria > Rhizobiales > Rhizobiaceae > Hoeflea. Next base: position 1,377,118 of record OZ247491.1, on the reverse strand, counting down.
CCTTGACGTTGGCCACACCCGGGCATCCGCCATCCACGGAGACGATCAAGACATCGTTCTCACGGCCGATGGCCTTGAGCGCCTCATAGGCGCCAGCAGCGGCCGGCTCGTTGATGGTGTAGACCACGTTGATCATCGGATCCTTGGCGAGAAGGTTCTCCATCGCCTTGCGGCCGCCTTCCTCGTTGCCTGCGGTCACGTCGTTGCCCACGATCCGAGAATCATCCTCGTCGCCCCACTTGCCCGGATCCTTGACGTCAATGCCGAAGCCGGTGAGGAAGCCCTGGTCACGCAGGACTCCGACCGTCGGCTGGCTGACAGCAAGGTCAAGCATCCCGATCTTGGCGTTTGCGGCTTCATCGCCGAGTGTGGCCGCGGCCCATTTGCCGATCAGTTCACCCGCCAGGAAGTTGTCGGTGGCGAATGTGGCGTCGGCGGCATCGATCGGATCGAGCGGCGTATCGAGCGCGATCACCAGAAGGCCGGCGTCGCGGGCCTGCTGAACGGCGGACACGATCGACGACGTGTCCGAAGCCGTCAGGAGAATGCCCTTCGCGCCATCGGCGATGCAGGTTTCGATGGCCTGGACCTGGGTTTCGTGGTCACCGTCGATCCTGCCGGCATAGGACTTGAGCGATATGCCGAGTTCTTCGGCCTTGGCCTCGGCGCCTTCCTTCATCTTGACGAAGAAGGGATTGGTGTCGGTCTTGGTGATCAGGCATGCGCCCACGCTGTGGCTGGCGGCCTGGGCGGGAACCGCGGCCATGGCGCCAACAGCAGCTGCGGCAAGCAGTGCGCTCTTGAGTAGGGAAATCGGTTTCATGTTCATCCTCCCGGGATTTTTTTGCACAAGCAGGTCAATCTGCACACGCATCCATGCGGAAGCTCCTCACTCCCGATGCCTGCGTCTCCAACAGGACACCACATTTGAAAGTTGGCTGTCAATAAATAAATCACTCTTATTTATTTATTGACCCGAAACCCCGGGTCCTGCATTGTCGCACCAACAAAAAGACGTATACGGGGACGGGAATCGGAGGACGCATTCAGGTGCCGCAGGACAACAATGCAGCCGAGGAACGGACGGGCGGAGCAACCATGCCGCTGCGCGGGTCGAACCAGAGCGGATTGAGAGCCCACAACCAGCGGCTGGTGCTCAGCCTTGTCTATGCGCACGGCAACCTCGCCAAGACCGACATTTCACGCATGACCGGACTTTCGGCGCAAACCTGCTCCGTCATCATGCGCGAACTCGAGGCCGAGGATCTCATCGTCAAGGGCGAACCGGTTCGCGGCAAGGTGGGTCAGCCTTCGGTGCCGCTTTCGATCAATCCCGACGGCGCGTTTTTTCTCGGGCTGAAGGTGGGGCGCCGCAGCGCGGAGCTGATCCTGATCGATTTTGCCGGAGAACCGAAGGCCACCCTGCGCAAGAGCTATCCCTGGCCGACCCCGCCGCAGATCATCGAATTCGTCGAAGCCGGGATCGCGGAGCTGGTCAACAGCCTTCCCGTACCGCTGCGCGAGCGCGTCGCAGGACTGGGCATCGCCACGCCTTTCGAACTGTGGAACTGGACCGAACAGGCGGATGCTCCGCGCGAGGAGATGGATCTCTGGCGCGGCTGCGATCTCCGGAGCGAACTGGTCGCGGTTTGCGACATGCCGGTCTATCTCCAGAACGACGCCACGGCCGCCTGTGCGGCGGAGCTTGTCTTCGGCAAGCACAAGAACGCCAACACCTTTCTCTACATCTATATCGGGACCTTTGTCGGCGGCGGCGTGGTTCTCAATGGCGGCATCTTTTCAGGTCGCAGCGGCAATGCCGGAGCCCTCGGCCCCTTGCCGGTCAGGGGTGCGGACGGCGCTCCCGTGCAACTTCTCGACCGCGCGTCGATCATGCTGCTAGAGCGCATGCTGCGGGCCGAGGGCCGCGACCCCTCCCCGCTGTGGAACAGTCCGGACCACTGGCAGGGCTTCGATGACCTTGCAGCGCAGTGGGTCGGCATCGTCGCAGGCGCCCTGGCTCAGGCGATCGTCTCGGCGGCATCCATCATCGACTTCCAGCATGTCATCATCGACGGCGGCCTGCCCACCGGGGTGCGCGCGGATCTGGTCAGCGCCACCCGCAACGAGATGATCCGCTACGATCTGCGCGGACTGGACCCGCCGGAGATCCTGCCGGGCACGGTGGGGACTCTCGCGCGGGCACTCGGCGCCGCAAGCCTGCCGCTGTTCGACAAGTATCTGATCGACCGCAACACGAGACTGGGCGGCGCCTGACCGTCCGACTTGCGCAACGCGGATCAGTCGTAGCGGAGCTCGACGGCCTTTCCGCCGAATATCCGGTAGGCCCAGATCGTGTAGCCAGTGATCACCGGAAGCACGAACAGGGTGCCCACGAGAATGATGGCCAGGCTTTCGGTGGCGCTTGCCGCCTCGGCAATCGTGATCCGGCCCGGGACGACATAGGGATAGAACGACCATGCCAGGCCTGCAAAGCCCAGGGCAAAGATCCCGGAAAGGGCTGCGAACGGTGCAAGGTTTAGGCGGTCGCCCTCCAGCGGCATCCGCGCCGACAGCCTCCAGACCCAGACGAACAATCCGAAGGTCAGCACCGGCAGCGGCGCCAGCAGCAGGCTTTCGGGATAGCCGAGCCAGCGATCCCAGATGCGAGCGCTTGCAAGCGGGCTTGCCAGCGAGATCGCCACCATTCCGAGCGCGACCAGGCCAAGCGCCCTGCGCAACCAGCGGACCGACTTGACCTGCAATTGGCTCTCACTCTTGTGGATCAGCCACGCTGCGCCGATTGCCGTGTAGGCCGCGGCGAGACACACGGCGACCAGCAACGCAAAGATCACTGCCGGCCAGCCGGTATCGAGACCGAGCACGTAAAGCCCCAGCATGTAGCCTTGCGAGAGCGCAGTCATCAGCGATCCGAGAAAGAACATGCCGTTCCAGGCTGGCTTGGCGCCTGCGCTCACCTTGGCGCGGAACTCGAATGCCACTCCGCGCAGGATCAGGCCGATGAGCAGAACCGCCACCGGGAAATAAAGCGTCGTCAGAATGACGCCATGCGCCACCGGAAAGGCCACCAGCAGCAATCCGACAGCCAGGACCAGCCAGGTTTCGTTGGCATCCCAGAAAGGACCGATGGCGGCAACCATCTTGTCCTTCTGGGCATCATCACCGAACGGCAGGAGAATGCCGATCCCAAGATCGAAACCGTCGAGAATGACATAGACAAGAATGGAGATGCCCATCAGTCCGGCGAAGACAAGGGGCAACCACAGATCCCAATCGACATTACCCATGGCTCGCACTCCCTGTTCCGATGGTCATCGCCGGGTCTGCGTGCATCCCGGGATCGTCCTCTCCCGGAGGTGCTTCATGCGGCGTCCGGGCGGCCTTCAGCGCCAGCGCAACGATCACCGAGAGATAGGCGGCGATCAGTCCGGCATAGACCAGCAGGTAAGCAGCAAGTGTCGTGCCGACCGAGCTTGCGGGCAAGGCCGCGACCGCATCGGAGGTCTTGAGGACCCCGCTGACAAGCCAGGGCTGCCGGCCGATTTCGGTGGTGTACCAACCGGCGAGCGTCGCGACCCAGCCCGACAGGGCCATCGGGACCAGAATGTAGGCAAGGGGCCTGTTGATGTCGCGGCGCCGCCACATCATCCATGCGCCGACCCAGGAGACGGCCAGCATGGCGAGACCCACACCGATCATGATGCGGAAGGCGAAGAACACCGGAGCCACCGGCGGATGCAAGCTGGCGCCATCGTCTGCCACGAAATCATTGAGGCCCGGAACGACCCCGTCGACTTGATGGGTGAGGATCAGGCTCGCGCCCCCAGGAATGGCGAGCTCGAACCTGTTCTCCCGTGCTTCCTCGTCCGGCAGAGCGAACAGAAGCAGCGGCACCCGGGATCCGGTCTCCCAGTTGCCTTCCATCGCCGCCACCTTCTGCGGCTGGTGCTCGAGCGTGTTGAGACCATGCAGGTCACCGGCCAGGATCTGAAGCGGGATCAGGATGGCGCCCAGCGTCAGGCCCGTCCGCAGGGTCAGGAAATTGCCGTGTCGCCGGTCGCCGGCGAGCCAGCGGAACGCCGAGACGCCCGCCACCAGAAACGCCACGGTCAGACCGGATGCAAGGAGCATGTGGACGACACGGTAAGGCATTGAGGGATTGAAGATGATGGCGAGCCAGTCGGTCGCATAGGCGACGCCGTCACGCATCTCGAAGCCCTGGGGCGTATGCATCCAGGAATTGAGAACGAGGATCCAGAACGCCGACATCGTGGTCCCGAAGGCGACGAGAAAGGTCGCGGTCGTATGAACGGTGCCGGAAACCCGCCGGGAGCCATAAAGCATGATGCCGAGGAACACCGCCTCCAGAAAGAACGCCGTCAGGATCTCGTAGGCGAGAAGCGGTCCGGCGATATTGCCCACGCTTTCCATGAAGCCCGGCCAGTTGGTTCCGAACTGGAAGCTCATCGTGATGCCCGAGACCACACCCATGCCGAAGGAAAGGGCGAAGATCTTCACCCAGAAGAAGTACGCATCCATGTAGGCCTGATCGCCCGTGCGGTTGAAGCGGAGACGGAACCACAGAAGCAACCATCCCAATGCGATGGTGATGGTCGGGAACAGAATGTGGAACGAGATGTTGGCGGCGAACTGTATTCGGGACATCAGAACGGCGTCCATTGCGGAGCTCCTTTCGGTTGATCCCTAACTGGGGTGGCAAGCGGCCCAAGGGCAGATGACATTCCGCCGCAGAGCGCATCCCAACGCAAGTCGTTTTTGCAAATGAGTTGCAACAACGTTGACTTGACGCGGATTCGGCATAGATTGCTTATTGCAAACCATTCGCAGAAAGCACTCGAACCTAGCACAGGTGAAATTCATGCGGTTTTTGACCATCGTCGCGCTCGGCGTGGCCCTCGGACTGGGGGCGATGTCGCCGGCCTCGGCCAAGATCAAGGTGCTGACCTCCTTTACCGTCTTCGCCGACATGGCGCGCAACGTTGCGGGCGATCACGCCGAGGTGGTGTCGATCACCCGCGAGGGCGCGGAAATCCACACCTTCCGGCCCACACCCGGTGATATACGCCGCGGCCTGGGGTCGGATGTCGTTCTGTGGAACGGGCTCGGGCTTGAAATCTGGTTCGAACGCTATCTCGAGAACCTCGGAAATATTCCGGCCTACACGCTCTCCGACGGCGTGGAGCCGATCGCGATTGCGGAAGGCGCCTATGAAGGCCGGGCCAATCCGCATGCCTGGATGTCGCCCGCCAACGCGATGATCTATGTCGACAACATCGTGCGCGCGCTTTCGGAAACCGATCCGGACAATGCCGGCGCCTATGCCGAAAACGGCGCGCGCTACAAGGACGAGATCGAGGCCACGTTCGGGCCGATCCGTTCCGCGATCCAGGACCTCCCCGAAAGCCGGCGCTGGCTGGTCTCGAGCGAGGCGGCGTTTTCCTACCTGGCCCAGGATTTCGGCCTCAGGGAAGCGTCGATCTGGGCGATCAACGCCGACAGCCAGGGCTCGCCGCAGCAGGTCCGGCGGATCATCGACCTGATCCGCGACAACGACATTCCGGTGATCTTTTCGGAAAGCACGGTTTCGCCCGAACCGGCGCAGCAGGTGGCACGCGAGACCGGCATCGCCTATGGCGGCGTGCTCTACGTCGATTCCCTGTCGCTGCCCGACGGACCGGTGCCGACCTATATCGATCTCCTGAAGGTCACGGCCGAGACCATCGTCGAAGGGCTGACGGTGCAACCATGACCGGTGCAACCACGACCGGGGCAAGCATGACCGAGGCAACAGCCGCAGCAACGCCATCGGCCACAGAGGCCGGACCGGCTCACGTGCCGGGTCTGGATGTCGATGACATTTCGGTGATTTACCGAAACGGCAACCGGGCGCTCGACGGCGCGAGCTTTTCCGTTCCCGGCGGATCGATCACGGCGCTAGTCGGCATCAACGGCAGTGGCAAGTCGACACTCTTCAAGGCGCTTATGGGTTTCGTGCCGCTGGCTTCCGGCCGGATCAGCATCATGGGAATGAATGTCAGCCAGGCGCTCGGGCGCAATCTCGTGGCCTATGTTCCGCAAAGCGAAGAGATCGACTGGTCGTTTCCGGTGCTCGTCGAGGATGTGGTGATGATGGGCCGCTACGGCCACATGAACTTTCTCAGGATGGCGCGTGCGCGCGACCGCGCCGCGGTCGACGAGGCGCTCGACCGGGTCGGCATGTCGGCCTATCGCAAGCGTCAGATCGGGGAACTCTCGGGCGGCCAGAAGAAACGGGTGTTCCTCGCCCGCGCGCTGGCACAGGAGGGACAGGTCATCCTGCTTGACGAGCCCTTCACCGGTGTCGACGTCACCACGGAAAGCCAGATCATCGAACTGCTCAAGGATCTGCGCGCGGAAGGACGGGTGCTCTTGGTCTCGACCCACAATCTGGGCAGCGTGCCGGAATTCTGCGACCGGGCGGTGCTGATCAACCGCAAGATCCTTGCCGAGGGGCCAACCGAAGAGGTCTTCACCCAGAAGAACCTTCAGAAGGCCTTCGGCGGGGTTCTGCGGCACTTCGTGCTTGGCGGCGAGGATCTGCACGACGACGACGATTCCCGCCAGGTGACGGTGCTGACGGACGACGAGCGGCCCTTCGTCATCTACGGCGACAGCGAGCGAAAGTCCGATGCGCGGGAGGCTGCCGCGAACCCGGTGGGCAAGCGCTCGTGAGCGTGCTGCTCGAACCGTTTTCCTACAGCTACATGGTCAACGCCATGTGGGTGTCGGCGCTGACCGGGGCGATCTGCGCCTTTCTCTCCTGCTATCTCATGCTCAAGGGCTGGTCGCTGATCGGCGACGCGCTGTCCCACTCCATCGTGCCGGGCGTCGCCGGCGCCTACATGCTCGGCCTGCCATTCGCCGCCGGCGCCTTTCTGGCCGGCGGCCTGGCAGCGGCGGCCATGCTTCTGATCCGCGCCCGCACGCGGCTTCGCGAGGACGCGGTGATCGGGATGATCTTCGTCTCCTTCTTCGCACTGGGGCTGTTCATGGTGTCGATCTCGCCGACGCCGATCAATGTGCAGACCATCGTGCTCGGAAACGTGCTGGCGATCACGCCGGCCGATACGATCCAGCTCGTGATCATCGGCGCGGTTACCCTGGTGGTGCTGTCGGTGATCTGGAAAGACCTGATGCTGGTGTTCTTCGACGAGAGCCATGCCCGCGCCATCGGGGTGCGCGCCACCGCGCTCAAGGTCGTCTTCTTCACGCTGCTCGCCGCCTCCACGGTGGCCGCGATGCAGACCGTCGGCGCATTTCTCGTGATTGCGCTGGTGGTCACGCCCGGCGCCACCGCGTACCTGCTGACCGACCGGTTTCCGAAGCTGATCCTGATCGCGGTCACCATGGGGTCGCTGACCTGCTTTGCCGGCGTCTATTTGAGCTATTTTCTCGATGGCGCAACCGGCGGAGTGGTGATCATGCTGCAGACAGGCATCTTCCTGCTGGCCTTCCTGTTCGCACCGCGCCACGGGCTCCTGGCGCAACGCGCACAGGTGCGGGCCGCAATGCCTGACGACGCGCTTGAGGACAGGGGAGCGTCCTGATGGAATTCTCGATTGATTTCTTTCTCGATCCGTTTCGCTTTGCCTACATGCAGAAGGCGTTCCTGATCACCTTCCTCGTTGCCATTCCGATGGCTGTGATGAGTTCCCTGATGGTGCTCAAGGGCTGGTCGCTGCTGGGCGACGCCATGGCTCACGCCGTGCTGCCGGGCATCGTCATGGCCTATGTCGCCGGGTTGCCGCTGGTGATCGGCGCATTTGCGGCCGGGCTGTTCTGCGCGGTCGCCACCGGCTGGCTGTCGGCCAACAGCCGGGTGAAGGAGGATACGGTGATGGGCATCGTGTTCTCGGGCATGTTCGGGCTCGGGGTGGTGCTGCATGTGAGCGTCCGTTCGAGCCTGCATCTCGACCACATCCTGTTCGGCGACATGCTCGGGGTTCTCTGGTCCGATATCGGCGCGACCGCGCTTCTCGCCGTCCTGTGCGGGGGCTTCCTGCTGGTCAAATGGCGCGATCTCGTTGCCCAGGCCTTCGACGTCCTGCACGCCCGCGCAATCGGCCTCAGAACCGGCTTTCTCCATTACGGGCTCTTGACCGCGATTGCGCTGATGATCGTCGCTAGCCTGAAGGCTGTCGGCATCATCCTTTCGATCGCGCTGCTCGTCGCTCCGGGCGCGATCGCGTTTCTGGTGGCACGCACCTTTGCCGGAATGCTCACGGTCGCGGTCGGTTCGGTCGTGGTTTCGGCGCTGGTCGGCATCTTCGCGAGCTTTCACATCGACAGCGAACCGGCGCCGACCATGGTGCTGTGCCTGACCGCGCTGTTCATGGTGGCGATGGCGGCAAGCCAGGTGCGGGATTTCAGGATGCGCCGGGTGGCGCGGGGCTGACTTGCGGAAAGGCCGACGCGGCCTCCCGGCCCGTCAGGCCGTCAACAGCAACCCGGCCTCATGCGCCAGGTTGATCTGGGGAAGGCGTTCGAACCCGGGCCGGGCCAGCCAGTAGCCCTGGAAAAGGCCGATGCCGGCAGCCTTGAGAACCGCGAACTCCTGTTCGGTTTCGATGCCCTCCGCCAGGATGGTGATATCGAGCGCGCGGGCCATTCCCACGATCCCGGCGATCACGGCCTGGCGCGCGGGACTGGTATCGACGCCCCTTACGAGCTTCATGTCGATCTTGATCAGATCGGGCTGAAAATCCACCAGAAGGCCGAGGCCTGCATATCCTGCGCCGAAATCGTCGATGGCGGTGAGGAAGCCATGCTTGCGGTACTCGGTGATGATGTTGCGCAGATGGGCCGTATCGGAAACCTGCTCGTCCTCGGTAAACTCGAACATGATCGCCGACCTGGGAAACCCGAAGCGCTTGGCGGCCTGGAAGGTCGCCCGCAGGCAGGCCGCAGGTTCGTAAACCGCGTTCGGCATGAAGTTGATCGACAGCTTCAGGTCTTCACCAGCAGGAAACAACCGGGACGCCAGTTCGACGGCCTTGGTTCTGCAGGCCTGATCGAACACGTATTTCTGCTCGGGCCGGACCCGGGACAGGACGGACCCCGCCCCCTCGCCGTCCAGGCCGCGAACAAGCGCTTCGTAGCCCCAGACGCGGGCATTGACGGCGTCGTAGATCGGCTGAAAGGCCATGGAAAATTCAAAGTCGAGCTGAACGCCGCTTTGGCACCCGGGGCATGATTTCGGCATCTGGCGCCTCGTTGGTTGGTGTGGCGGGACAGGGGTAGACCTGAACCCTTTACAAACACTCCAACACCGGCAGGCAGATTATGGGAGGGACACGCTTGGCCATGAAAGCCGCGTCCTGCCGTCGGGGCCATGCGTGTCCGGAAGCGGAAGCAGGCGAACCGTGTTCAATCATGGTTAGAGAATTCTTTATATGTGTCATCTAGGTTTTGCAGACGACTTCGTTATCTCCCAGGCGGCCGGCACCGTGATTCCATCGGACAATACAGAGAGCGTTGATCCCGCGGAAACAGTCATCACGAAGATGCGTGAGCAGGGAATTTCCTCGCTGCCGCGCAACTATGAACTCGTGTACCAGTTCCTGAACACATCGAACCCGAAGCTCATCCTTGAATTCGCTGCCCTCGGGCGACGCCCCTCCCAAATTCAACTCGACGCCGTCGGCATGAGGTTCCTGCCTCACCACTATCCCGAGAGCGCGGCAGAGCAGTCCCTGGACAGCGTTTACAAGGAAATGCTGGGCATGATCCGCATGTTCAGGCAAGACCAGTCCAGGCTTCGAAAATATTCAAACGTGCTCGGGGAAACGTCCGCCCGAGTGTCGCGGAAAGATGCCAGAGACAAGGACGGCATGCACACCTTGCGCAGGATCCTGTGGTCTGCCACCGGCGACACGCTGGAGAAGAGCGAAGCCGTCATCTACCAGATGGTCGAGCAGGCGGCGGAACTCACGCGCCTCAAATCCGAACTGGAAGAATACAAGCGTCTTTGCGCGATCGACCCGGTCACCCGGCTTGCCAACCGGCGTGCCTTCGACAAACGATTGTCTGCCATTTACGATCAAAAGTCCGGAACGGCCGCCCAGGCGCTGATCATTGCCGACATCGATCATTTCAAGGCGTTCAACGACACCTATGGCCATCAGGTCGGTGACCGCGTGCTCAGCGCAACGGCTGCCGTGATGAAGAAGACGCTTGGCAGCGAAACCTTCATTTCCCGCACCGGCGGAGAGGAATTCGCGATCACCCTGGACGGCACCGATTTGGAGGAGGCCCTGAAGACCGCCGAGCGCGTGCGCGAGGCGATCGCTTCGACTCAGCTGAAAGACCACAATGACGGGCTGGATTGCGGCCGGGTCACGATCAGCCTCGGTCTTTGCATGGCGACCGACGCCTCCAGCCCGCAAGACCTCTACCACAAAGCGGATGCGGCGCTCTACGACGCCAAGAAATCCGGCCGCAACCAGGTGAAAACCTACAGCCCGAAAGTGAAGCGGCTTCTGTCTCTGCTGAAGCAGTGAGGCCCATTGTGGGCTCTAAAATTGGTCCGCAAGCCGGCGCTTGGCGCAGGCGCGGTGTGCGGGGAACGAGGCCATCCCCTTTCCCTACATCTCCAAATAGGTCTGCGGCATGGTTTGAAGATCGGTCGCATCGGGCTTCGCACCGGCAGCCGTCAGCATGGCATGAATCTGGCCGCGATGATGTGTCTGGTGGTTGAACATCTGCACAGCCAGCATCTTCCTTGGCCGAGAGGCCGTACGGCCGGTCATGCCGGAAGACCATGTCAGATCGCCTTCGAACCATCCGGGCAAAACCCCGTGCGCCCAGCCGAGGATCTGCCGATCAAGCTCAGTGCGTTGCTGCTGGAACGTCTCCCAGCTCTCGATCAGCGCTGTGGAGTCGGATTTGTAATTTGCCGGCGGATCCCGACCCTCAAAACGGCTGAGCCAGATGCCGTCACCCCACATGAGGTGTGAAAAGGTTTTCTCGATGGAGCCGAAAAACGCGCCCCGCTCTGCTTGCCGCGCGGCCTGATCAAGCGCGCTCGCAGCCTTAATCAGGTTCTCGTTCTGCCATGCATTGTACCGCGCCATCAGGAGCACATAGTCCTTGTTTGCCATGATGGTCGTCTCCGCAGTCTCACTGGAATGCAGGCATAGTGGTTCATCCAGACAGTCCGATCAACATACAGCGCCTCCCGCGTTCAATCATTCTTGGCGCGGCTGAATTGCTGTCGACTGGACGGCGGTTATCCCTAAACCTCCCCCTTGCCTTTCGGCCGCATTTCGGCATAGTTGGCCAACCCGTTGGGAGAAGCCGGTTTCGCGCCGGTGCCGAAGGAGCAACCGCCCCGGAAACTCTCAGGCAAAAGGACCAGCGGGTCCGGACGGACTCTGGAGAGAGGCGCCTGTTGCGCCCGCCGAAGGGATAGCAATCTCAGGCGAAAGGACAGAGGGGGCTTGTTGAAGGCAGATTTTGCCTGAAGATTGGCCCGTGCGCGGCATCCCGCCCGCACCCTGAACGGAGACTGGCGCGTGGACACCACCGCAGACCTTCAAAAGACACCGCTTCATTCCCTGCATCTCGAACTCGGCGCCCGCATGATGGGCTTTGCCGGCTATGACATGCCGATCCAGTATCCGCTGGGGGTGATGAAGGAGCACCTGCACACCCGAGCGGAAGCAGGCCTGTTCGACGTCTCCCACATGGGGCAGATCCTCATCCGCGCCAAAAGCGGCAATGTGGAAGATGCAGCCCGCGCGCTCGAAAGCCTCACACCGGTCGATGTGCTCGGCCTGAAGCCGGGCCGCCAGCGCTACGGGCTCTTCACCAACGACAAGGGCGGGCTCGAGGATGACTTCATGGTGGCCAACCGGGGCGACCACCTCTATCTCGTGGTGAATGCTGCCTGCAAGCACGCTGACCTCGCGCGCATCAAGGCCGCCCTGTCGAACACCTGCGAGATCGAGGCGCAGTTCGACCGCGGCCTGATCGCGCTTCAGGGACCGGCGGCAGAAAGCGTTCTGGCGTCCTACGCGCCCGATGCCGAAGACATGCTTTTCATGGATGTGGCCGATCTCGAGATCGCGGGCACACCTGTTGTCGTCTCGCGGTCGGGCTATTCCGGCGAGGACGGCTACGAAATCTCGATCCCCGCAGAGGAGACCGAGCGGGTCGCGCGGCTGCTGCTCGATGACGAGCGGGTCGAGGCGATCGGTCTCGGCGCGCGGGATTCACTCAGGCTCGAGGCGGGCCTTTGCCTCTATGGCAATGACATCGACAAGACCACCACGCCGGTTGAAGCAAACCTCAAATGGGCGATCCAGAAGGCGCGCCGCGCGGGCGGCGATCGCGAGGGCGGCTTTCCGGGCGCCGAGGTGATCCTGAAGCAGTTCGACACCGGTCCGGCGCGGCTCCGGGTCGGGCTCCAGCCCTCCGGCAAGGCGCCGGTGCGCGCCGGCTCGGAGCTCTACGAAAACGAGACGGGCGGCGAGCCCATCGGCAAGGTGACCTCCGGGGGATTCGGACCCAGCGCCGGTCATCCGGTTGCGATGGGCTACGTGCCGGCGGCACTCTCGGCTGAAGGAACAGCGCTCTTCGCCGAAGTGCGCGGCAAGCGGCTCGAACTCGCGGTGGCGGCCCTGCCCTTCGTCAAGCCCGGCTACAAGCGCTGACACCAGACCTACCAAAGACCAGCACAAGACAGGAACAGTTCCATGCTCAAATTCACCGAAGATCACGAATGGCTGAAGATCGAGGGCGATGTCGCCACCGTCGGCATCACCGAACATGCCGCCGAACAGCTTGGCGACCTGGTGTTCGTCGAACTGCCCGAACCGGGAACCAGTTTCGAGAAGGGCGGCGAGGCCTCGACCGTGGAATCGGTCAAGGCAGCGTCAGATGTCTACTGCCCGCTTGATGGCGAGATCGTCGAGGTCAACCAGGCGATCGTCGATGACCCGTCGCTGGTCAATTCGGATCCCACAGGCGACGGGTGGTTCTTCAAGCTCAAGCTCGCCAATGCGGCCGACGCGGACGCGCTGATGGACGAGACCGCCTACAAGACAATGATCGGCTGAGTTTAACCATGACCGTCAAACTGACCGACTACGATCCCTACGATTTCGCCAACCGCCGCCACATCGGCCCCTCGCCTTCGGAGATCTCCGACATGCTCGAGGCTGTGGGCGCGCCCTCGCTCGATGCCCTGATCGAGGAGACCGTGCCGGCGTCGATCCGGCAGAAGCAGCCGCTCGCCTTCGGCGATCCGATGAGCGAGCGCGAGGTGCTGGACCACCTGCGCGCCACGGCGAAAAAGAACACGGTCCTGGTCTCGCTGATCGGCCAGGGCTACCACGGCACGATCATGCCGCCGGTGATCCAGCGCTGCATTCTCGAAAACCCGGCCTGGTACACGGCCTACACGCCCTACCAGCCGGAGATCAGCCAGGGCCGGCTCGAGGCGCTTCTCAATTTCCAGACCATGGTCAGCGACCTGACCGGGCTCGACATCGCCAATGCCTCGCTGCTCGACGAGGCGACCGCGGCGGCGGAAGCCATGGCTATGGCGGAACGGGCGTCGAAGTCCAAGCGCAACATGTTCTTCGTCGATCATCATTGCCATCCGCAGACGATCGACGTGATCCGCACCCGCGCGGAACCCTTCGGCTGGGACGTGAAGGTGGGCGATCCGTTCACCGAACTGGACCCGGCCGCGGTCTTCGGCGCGATCTTCCAGTACCCCGGCACCTACGGCCATGTGCATGACTTCACCGATGTGATCGCCTCGCTGCATGCCGAGAAGGCGATTGCCATCGTCGCCGCCGATCCACTGTCGCTGACGTTGCTGAAATCGCCCGGCGAGATGGGCGCCGACATCGCCGTCGGCTCCATGCAGCGCTTCGGCGTGCCGATGGGCTATGGCGGGCCGCACGCGGCCTACATGGCGGTCAAGGACGCCTACAAGCGCTCGATGCCCGGCCGGCTGGTCGGCGTGACCGTGGACGCGCGCGGCAACCAGGCCTACAGGCTGGCGCTGCAGACCCGCGAACAGCACATAAGGCGCGAGAAGGCGACCTCCAACATCTGCACGGCGCAGGTGCTGCTCGCCGTCATCGCCTCGATGTATGCGGTGTTCCACGGTCCGGTCGGCCTGCGCGCCATCGCCGGGCGCGTGCACCTCAAGGCCACGGCGCTCGCTGCCGGGCTCAAGCATCTGGGCTTCATCATCGACCCCGCAATCTATTTCGACACGCTCACGGTGTTTGCCGAAGGCCGCCAGGCCGAGATTCTCGAAGCCGCTCGGCGCGAAGGGCTCAACCTGCGCAAGGTCGGCGACGACCGCATCGGCATCTCGCTCGACGAGGTTACCCGGCCCGCGACCGTTGAAGCCGTGTGGCGCGCGTTCGGCGGCGACTTGTCCTTTGCGGAGTTCAAGACCGGACCGGAGATTGCGGATCCGCTGGTCCGGCAGTCGCGTTATCTCGAGCACCCGATCTTCCACATGAACCGCGCCGAAAGCGAAATGACCCGCTACATCCGCCGACTCTCAGACAAGGATCTGGCGCTCGACCGGTCGATGATCCCGCTCGGCTCCTGCACCATGAAGCTCAATGCAACCGCCGAGATGCTGTGCATCACCTGGCCGGAGTTTGCCGACATCCACCCCTTCGCGCCCGCCGACCAGGCCCAAGGCTACAGGCAGATGATCGACGACCTGTCGGACAAGCTGTGCCTGATCACCGGCTATGATGCGATTTCGATGCAACCCAATTCCGGTGCCCAGGGCGAATATGCCGGCCTGATGGCAATCCGGTCCTACCACCGCGCCAATGGCGCAAGCCACCGCCACATCTGCCTGATTCCGACGTCCGCGCACGGCACCAACCCGGCTTCGGCGCAGATGGCCGGCATGACCGTGGTTGCCGTCAGGACCCGCGAGAACGGCGACATCGATCTCGACGATTTCCGCGCCAAGGCAGAGCAGCACGCCGACAATCTCGCCGCCTGCATGATCACCTATCCCTCGACGCATGGCGTGTTCGAGGAAACGGCAGCGGAAGTCTGCGAGATCACCCACCGCCACGGCGGGCAGGTCTATCTCGACGGAGCCAACCTCAACGCGCTGGTTGGTCTCGCGCGCCCCGGTGACATCGGCGCCGATGTGAGCCACCTCAACCTGCACAAGACCTTCTGCATCCCGCATGGCGGCGGCGGACCCGGCATGGGGCCGATCGGGGTCAAGGCGCATCTGGCCGATCACCTGCCCGGACACTCGGCAACCGATGGCCGGCCCGGCGCGGTCTCGGCGGCCCCCTTCGGGTCCGCCTCGATCCTGCCGATCTCCTGGGCCTATTGCCTGATGATGGGCGGCGACGGCCTGACCCAGGCGACAAAGATCGCGATCCTGAACGCCAACTACATCGCGGCAAAGCTGAAGGGCGCATACGACGTGCTCTACACCTCGCCAAACGGCCGGGTGGCGCATGAGTGCATCCTCGACACGCGTCCGCTGGTCGACAGCGCCGGCGTGACGGTAGACGATGTGGCCAAGCGGCTGATCGACTGCGGTTTCCACGCGCCGACCATGAGCTGGCCGGTGGCGGGAACGCTGATGATCGAGCCCACGGAATCCGAAGTGAAGGCGGAGCTCGACCGTTTCTGTGCGGCCATGCTCGCGATCCGCAACGAGGCCTGGGCCATCGAGGACGGGCGCATGGAGCGGGACAACAACCCGCTCAAGAACGCGCCGCACACGATCGAGGATCTCGTCGGCCCCTGGGATCGGCCCTATGACCGCGAGGCGGCGATCTTCCCGCCCGGTGCGATGCGCAACGCCAAGTATTTCGCCCCGGTCAACCGGGTCGACAATGTCTATGGCGACCGCAACCTGGTCTGCTCCTGTCCGCCCATGTCGGACTATGCGGAAGCTGCCGAGTAGGGACGAAATCCTGTCAGACACGAAAAAGGCGGCTCCGGGCCGCCTTTTTTATTTTCGGCCGAAGACCGCCTTCTCAGACGCCCAGCATCTCGGTCTCGACCTCGGGCGTGAGCTGTTGCGGCGTCCCGCTCCACACGCTCTTGCCCCGGGCGAGAATGACGCAACGGTCGGCGACTGCGCGCAATTCGGAGAATGCCTTGTCGATCACCAGGATCGACTGTCCGCCCTGCTTGAGCCGGGCGATCGCCGCCCAGATCTCCTGACGAACCACAGGCGCAAGGCCCTCCGTCGCCTCGTCGAGGATCAGCAGTCTGGGATTGGTCATCAGCGCGCGGGCAATGGCGAGCATCTGCTGTTCACCGCCCGACAGCGTGGAAGCGGTCTGGTCCATGCGCTCGCCAAGGCGCGGAAAGAGCGCGGTCGCGGTCTCGACGTTCCAGGGGCCGGGACGCGCCGAGGCAATGAGGTTTTCCGACACCGTCAGGCCGGCAAAACAGCGGCGGCCTTCCGGCGCAAGCCCGATGCCGAGACGGGCAGCCCGGAAAGAGGGCAAGGCGGCAAGATCACGGCCGTCGAATTTCAGCGTGCCACGGGTGGTTCTGAGCATCCGCGTGATCGAGCGCACCGTCGTCGTCTTGCCCATGCCGTTGCGGCCCATGAGTGCCAGCAACTCGCCCTCGGCGATCTCGAAATCGACGCCGAACAGCGCCTGCGAGGCGCCGTAGAAGGCTTCGAGATTGTTCACCTCAAGAAGGCTCATGCCCCGTCCTCCCCGAGATAGGCGGCGCGGACTTCGGGATGGCTGCGGATCTCCTCGGCATTGCCGCGGGCAATGATGCGGCCCGCCACCAGCACCGAAATGCGGTCGGCGAGCTGGAAGACGGCATCCATGTCGTGTTCGATCAGCAGGATCGGCGCTTCGTGCCGCAGCTTGTCGAGGAACCCGATCAGCCGCACCGAGCCTTCCTGCCCGAGCCCGGCCATCGGTTCATCCATCAGGAAGATCCGCGGCTTCATGGCCAGCGCCATCGCGATCTCGAGCAGCCGCTTTTCACCGTGCGAAAGCTCGCTGACCCGCGTCCCTGCGCGCTCGGCTAGGCCGACGCGTTCGAGCGCATCCATTGCCTCGCCGGTCAGGTCCGGGTCCGTCGCCACCTGGCGGATGAAACCGAAGACCGAGCGCCGCCGTGCCTGGGCAGCAAGCGCGACATTGCCGCGCGCCGAGAACTCCGGGATCAGAGAGGAAACCTGGAAGGTGCGGGTGAGACCGAGCCGCGCGCGCTCGACCTGGTCGAGCTCGCCGATGTCCCGACCGGCGAAGCGGATGGCGCCGGCATCGGCGGCCAGTTCGCCGGCAACCAGCTTGATCAGGCTCGACTTGCCGGCCCCATTGGGACCGATCAGCGCGTGGATCTCGCCCGGCCTCAAATCGAGGTCGACACCGTCGGTGACCTTGAGCGCGCCAAAGGACTTGCTCAAGCCGGAGAGTGCGAGAACGGGATCAGTCATGTTCCACCCTCCCCGCCACGAGCCCGATGAAACCGCCCCGCGCAAACAGCACCACCGCGAGCAATGCCGCACCGAGGAAGAACTGCCAGTGGCTGGTGAAGCTTCCGAACAGGTGCTCGAACAGCACGAACAGGCAGGCGCCCACAACGGGCCCGAAAAGCCGGGCGACGCCACCCAGAATGATGAACACCATGATCTCGCCCGACAGGTGCCACGAGAGCATGGACGGGCTGACGAACCGGTTCAGATCGGCGTAAAGCGCGCCGGCAAGTCCGGTGACCATGCCTGAAATCACGAAGGCCGCGAGCCTGATGCGGTAGGGCGACAGGCCCAGCGCCGCCACCCTGCCCTCGTTCTGGCGCACGGCCTGCAGCGCGACACCGAAGCGCGCGCCGGTCACCCGCCATTGTGCGAGCAGCACCACGATCAGCACCGCGTAGCAGAGCAGAAAGAAATCCAGCGGGCGGAGCGTGTTGATACCCGGAAAGGCGTTGCGAACATAGATCGACAGCCCGTCCTCGCCGCCATAGGCCGGCCAGGAGATGGCGAAGTAGTAGATCATCTGCGCAAATGCGAGCGTGATCATGATGAAATAGACGCCCGATGTGCGCAGGCTCAGCGCCCCGATCAGCAGGGCGGCAATGCCGCTGACGACAATCGCCACCAGCCAGAGGATCAGCATCTGGTTGGTGCCGTTGATGACGAACGGAGCCGTCATCAGCGGCTCGTAGTTCTGGTGATGGCTTGCGAGGATTCCCACCGCATAGCCGCCGAGCCCGAAAAACGCGGCGTGTCCGAAGGAGACGAGACCGCCCAGACCGAGGGCGATGTTGAGGCCGACGCCTGCGAGCGCGAGGATCGTGGCGCGCGTCGCAAGCGTGACGAGGAAGGGCTCTTCGGCGTAATGCGCAACCAGCGGCCCGATCAGCAGGATCAGCGCGAGAAGAATATTGAGCCGGTGTTCGGTGAGCAGCTTAGGCATTGGCGGGAAACAGCCCCTTCGGCTTGAACACCAGCACCACCGCCATCAGCAGATAGATCAGCATCGAGGCGATTGCCGAGCCGACGCCACGGGCGGCAGAGGCCTCCATGACATTTTCAAGCAGGCTCGGCAGCAGGAAGCGGCCCATGGTGTCGACGATGCCGACGATGAGCGCGGCAACGAGCGCGCCCCGGATCGAGCCGATACCGCCGATGACGATCACCACGAAAGCCAGGATCAGCACAGGTTCGCCCATGCCGACCTGAACCGACTGGATGGCGCCGATCATGGCGCCGGCAAAACCGGCAAGGGCCGCGCCGAGAGCGAAGACGACGGTGTAGAGAAAGCGGATGTCGACGCCGAGTGCGGCGATCATCTCGCGATCGGATTCACCGGCGCGGATCTGCATGCCGAGCCGCGTGCGGCTGATCAGCAGGCCCAGGCCTGCGGCGACCGCGAGGCCTGCTATGATGATCGCCAGCCGGTAGGCGGGATAGGGCAGACCGCCCGGCAGCGTCACCGGACCGGACAGGAATCCGGGCGGATCGAGATAGAGCGGGAAGGAGCCGAAAACGAAACGGGTCCCTTCGGAGAACATCAGCACCAACGCGAACGTGGCGAGCACCTGGTCGAGGTGGTCGCGGTCATAGAGCCTGCGGATGACGGTGATTTCGACCAGCGCGCCAAGGGCAGCAGCCGAGGCGAGACTGGCGGCAAGGCCGATCCAGAACGATCCGGTCCATGCGGCCACCGCGGCGCAGACGAAGCCGCCAACCATGAACAGCGAGCCGTGGGCCAGGTTGATCAGCCCCATGACCCCGAAGATCAGGGTGAGGCCCGCCGCCATCAGGAACAGCATGACGCCAAGCTGAAGCCCGTTGAGGATCTGCTCGAGAAAAAGGGCAACAGTCATCGTCTACCGGGCTCGCGCCAGTGCGGGGAAAACGAACCGGGCGGGCCGACGACGGCCCGCCCGGCAATGACGAATGACGATCACATCTTGCAATCGGCTGCGTAGGCGTCAGCCCGGTCGGTGAGCGCGGTGTCGACGATCTTGTTGGTGAAGATGTCGCCTTCCTTGATCACCTCGCGGACATAGATGTCCTGGATCGGGTGATGGTTGGGGCCGAAGCTGAACTTGCCGCGAACCGAATTGAAGTCGGCGGCTTCGAGCGCCTTGCGGAAGGCGTCGGCATCGGTGACGGACGCGGAAGCCATTGCCGAGAGCAGCAGGTTGCCGGTGTCATAGCCCTGTGCGGCATAGATCGACGGCAGTCGGTTGTATTCGGCCTGGTAGGCGTCAACGAATGCCTTGTTGGCTTCGTTGTCGAGATCCTTCGACCAGGTCGAGGTGTTCTTGACACCCAGCGCCGCGTCGCCCACGGCCTGCAGGATGTTCTGGTCGAACGAGAAGGCCGGGCCGATCAGCGGCACTTCGACGCCGGCGCCAGCATACTGCTTCATGAAGGAGATGCCCATGCCGCCCGGCAGGAAGAAGAACACGCCGTCTGCGCCGGAGGCGCGGATCTCAGCGATCTCGGCGGCGTAATCGGTCTGGCCGAGCTGGGTGTAGATCTCGTTGGAAATTTCGCCCTTGTAGAAGCGCTTGAAACCAGAGAGCGAATCCTTACCCGCCGGATAATTCGGCGCCATGATGAAGACCTTCTTCATGCCGGCAGCATTGGCATATTCGCCGGCAGCTTCATGAAGGTTGTCGTTCTGGTAGGAGACTGAGAAATAGTTCGGGTTGCAGCCCGGACCCGCCAGCTGCGACGGAGCCGCATTGGTGGAGAGATAGAACTTGCCCTGGGCCACTGCCGACGGCACCACGGCCATGGCGAGGTTGGACCAGACGATGCCGGTGAGCACGTCAACCTTGTCAGACTGAATGAGCTTGTCGGCGAGCTGCACTGCGAGGTCCGGCTTCTGCGCGTCGTCCTCGACGATGACCTCGATGTCCTTGTTGCCGGACTGCTTGACAGCCAGCAGGAAACCGTCGCGGGAATCGATGCCGAGCGAGGCGCCGCCACCCGAAAGTGTGGTGATCATTCCGACCTTGACCGGATCTGCGAAGGCCTGCGCCGCGCCGGCGGCAAGAGCGGTTGCGGCTGCAAGTGCAATGACTGCTTTCTTCATGGATAGTCCTCCGATTTTGTGTTCCCGTGCCGCCGGTTGTTCTTGTTGGTCCGGTTGGCGTCCAGTTCTTTCGATCGACAATCCGGACTACGGCCCGGACTGGCGTTGATCGAGAGCTTATCAGCCGCGGCAGAGATTTCCAGTGGTATTTTTAAGCTTAAAGTAATTCGTCGGATCCCGGCCCTTGCGATCTTGCTGCAGGCATGGTTCGAAAGTACGGGAGCGCGCCCATGACCGGTGGGAGCCTCGATGCAGGCACACGAGAAGGTTCCGGGGCCGGCCTGCCAATGACCAGAGGAGAGCGGCGATGCAGTGTTTTTTCGTGGAATTCCAGTGCAAGCTCGGCGAGGCCTACACCGTGGCCGACGAGATTGCCAACCGGGAGATCGCCTCGGAGATCTACTCGGTCAGCGGACAGTTCGATCTGCTCGCCAAGTTCTATATCGACGACGATGTGGATATCGGGCGCTTCGTGGCGGACAACATCCACACGGTTCCAGGTGTCGAACGAACCCACACCATCCTGACCTTCAAGGCGTTCTGACGCTTTTTCACGCGCTCCCACAGGCTGCCCGGGAGGCAATGGCTTGTGAAGGCGAGCGCGAAGACTTGCTCACGTTTCAGAGGCTTCTGGCGCATGCCGGATGCGGCGGACAGTATGGTGGGATGAAAAGTCGGGAGGGGTGGTACGGTTGGGTGGGCTCGAACCACCGACCTCCGGATCCACAATCCGGCGCTCTAACCAACTGAGCTACAACCGCACGCCAGCGACAACGGGCAATGCCCTGTCCGCTTTCTGGTGGCTCACATACGGGGAGCAGTTGTTTTTTGCAAGAGGCGAGACGCCGGTTTTGCCAAATTCCCCTGTGGGAAGCAGGGCCGTCAAACGGCCGTGCGCCCATGAAAAAGGCCGGACACAATGCCCGGCCTGTTCCCATCGAATTTCAGGTTGGCTTCAGGCAACCTTGAATTCGTTCATGGCCTTCTCGGAAACGGTCTTGGTCGGCTTCGAGACGTCCTCGGCAACCTTCTTGGCGGTTTCCTGCATGATCTTGGTCTGATCAACCATCATCTCGGCCTGCTTGCGCATGAAGGCGGTCTGAAGTTCGAACATCTGCGCAACCGACTTGACGCCGAGCAGGGCTTCCATGTGCGAAAGCGAAAGCTCCGCATTGGTGCGTGCGGAGTCGATGGCCTTGAGGCTCAGTTCGACGGTGCCGGCCTGGGCGCTTTCCATGGTTGCTTCGATCGCCTTGGTGGTGTCTTCGGCGACAGCCTTGACCTTGGCGTAGTTTTCCTTGGTCTGGTTGACCGACTTGTCGGCCATCTCGCGATAGCTGTCA
This sequence comes from Hoeflea sp., assembly GCA_965233445.1. Taxonomy (GTDB): domain Bacteria; phylum Pseudomonadota; class Alphaproteobacteria; order Rhizobiales; family Rhizobiaceae; genus Hoeflea. The sequence goes on along the minus strand of OZ247491.1, from coordinate 1,355,148 downwards.
GCCATCTTGCTCATGTCGAATGCCGGAAATTCAAACATTTCGGCGGAGGTTGCGGTTTTCTTGGTCGCCATTACAATTCTCCTTTGGAGATGTGAGAGGACCTTTTCGCGGCCCCGTTCAGGTTCATCATGTTGGTAGCACATTCCGTTGTGCATTGCAACATTCTTGTGCACCGCAGCATATATTAACCTTCTCAGGACATTTCAAGGCGGTGGCCCGGCCGATTGCTGGACCGCCGGGCGCGGCAAAGCTATTAACAAAGCCTTAATCCGCCGCCAAAGTGCGGCTCGACCGGCCGAAACTGGAAGACTGCCATGCAGCCTCATCACTATCCCTTCATCGATCTGTGCGTTCATCCGGACGTCCGCGAGCGGTTTGCCCAGGGCGATGCGATTGCGGTTCTGAGCGATGACCTTGAGGCCGTACTCTGGGCGAATGGTGCGGCGGCCGAGTTTTTCGGCTTCGCCACGATCTATGACATTCTCGATGAGGGGCTATCGGCCCAGACTGTGATCCGGCGGCAGATTGCCGGCGCGAAGAGCGCGCTCGATCGGACCGGCAAGCCGCAGGATTTCATGATGCGGATCAGCCGCGGCTTCTCGCGGATCATGACGCCGGCAAACCTCCGGACCATCGCGCTCCCCGACGGCGCGCGCGGGCTCATGGTGTCGAGCCAGGCCAGATCCTCGCTGGCGCCGAGAGCGCGGGCACGGCAGATCATCAGCGGCTTCGAGGGAACCGGCACCCATGTCGCGGTCCTCGATGAAACGGGCGCGGTGCTGGCCGCTTCGCAGACCTTCGACACGATCAGCATCGACCGGGGCTCCATCCGGCGCATGATCACCGATGTCGCCGATGAAAAGGACCGCCTGATCAAGCGCATGGTCGAAGCCGGCGAAAGCCCCATGCCGGCAGCGATTGCGCGCCTGACAGACAGCCCGGCGCTGCATCTGCTGTTTGCCGTCGAGCCGTCGGCCGACGAAGACAGCCAGGTTCTGTCCGCTGAGGCGCCGGAAGACACCGCACCCGAAGCCGCTGACGGCAACTTGTCGGAACGGGAGATGCCGGTCACCCCTGAAGAGCACGTCGAAACCGGGCTGGCCGGAAATCCGGCATCCGAGCCTGGCGCGGATGATGACGCCGCTTCCGGCGATGGCGAGGTGCCCGGCAGCACGGAAGGGCATGCCGAAGACAACGGGGAAGACGGCAACCGCGTTGAGGCTGCTGACACCGCAAGCGGCCAGACCACATCCGACGATGCGAGAGAAGAGACTGACGGCACCAGCGAGCCTGCGGAAGAGACCGGCGAGCCGGCGGAAACGGGAAAGAGCCGTTTCGATGCCGAGCGTGTACGCTCCGAACTGACCCGGACAGTTGCGCCGCCAGCCGATCCGGACGCCATTCCCCGACCGTTCGCGGACGCCCGGGATATCGAGACCCCTGCCAGTGCGCTGGAAGACCAACCATCGGCCGATGACGAAGCGCCAGAGCAGTCTGCGCCCGCCGCCTCGGGCTTCAGGTTCGACCCCGAAGCAAAGCCGGCCCGCTTTGTCTGGAAGATCAACCGGGACGGAGAATTCAGCGAGGTTTCGCCGGAATTCGCCGAGGCAGTCGGCCCCAATGCCGCAGACATCCTTGGCCGCAGGTTTTCCGATCTTGCCCGGGTTTTCAATCTGGACCCCGAGCATGTCATCGAGGATGCGCTCAACCGTCGCGACACATGGTCCGGCAAGACGGTGTTCTGGCCGATCCAGGGCACCGATCTGGTCACGCCGGTCGATCTCGCGGCTTTGCCTACCTACACCCGCGACCGTGTCTTCGACGGCTTTCGCGGCTTTGGAATCGTGCGCAGCGGCGAAACCCGAACCGATCCCGAGGCGATCGGCCTGGCGCTTGAACCCGGCTTGCCGACCGGCGATGATCCGAATGAACCGGCTCCGCACCAGGATATCGACAGTCTTTCCGACGATCCGGCCTATCCCGAGGACGACAGGCTGGCCTACGACGGCGACGGCGAGACCATCGGGGACGAAGAAGATCTGGACGACCTCGCCCGGCTCGATGGCATCGATCCCGCCGAGGTCGACCTCACCGACGAGGCCGATCAAGCCGGGATCGAAACGACCGGTCCATCGGTGAATGACGGCACGGGCGACGATGGTGCGGATCCCGTTTCGGACGATCCGTTCCGCGGTGAGCAACCGGCGCTGCGGCTGGTCGAGACCCCGATGCGGCGCGAGAGCGACAAGATCATCAGTCTCGAGACCCGGCGAAGCCGCTCGGCGCGCGATGCCCTGTCGGCTGGCGAACAGGCTGCCTTCCGGGAGATCGGCGCCCGCCTGTCGGAGAGCTCGGGCGCGCACGGCGGAGACGCCGAGAACCGGACGCCGGAATCGCAGCCACCGTTCGGCAAGCGCCAGCCGCCGCTCGATTCCGATGGCGAGACCCGCGACATAGAGATTGATTTCGAAAACCGCGGCATCGGGGCTGAAGGGTCGGCGCCGGCACCCGTAGACGAAGCGTCTGTCACCGACGAACACGATGCAGAAGCCGCGTCTGAAGGCATGGAGCGTGAAAGCGACACCGATCAGCCGGTTGACGCCGAGACCGAACAGGACACCGACGCCACCGCCTCCAATGAACCCGACCGGCACGTCAGCATGCATGAAGCCGGGGAAGAAACCGGGGATGATGCGCCGGACGCCGAGACCCCGGCGGACGAGCCGGAGGCAACCGATCTGTCCGCCGATTCCTCCACCGAGCCGCATGGCGACGACGCGGAGATGGACGCCTCACCGACCGAGGACCGCTCCGAGGCGGAAGCAGAGAGCGAAGGCGAAGGCGAAGAATACGCCGAGGACCTGTCGGTCAATGTGGAAGATCCGACGGCCGGAATGGCAGTTGGTGAAGCGCCCGAAGCCCCTGGCTCCGGGTCGGACGCCGCTGAGACCGCCGACACCGGGGAAGAACCGGTCGCACGGAAGGACGACGTCAAGCCGGCCGAAGCGGCACCTGCCTCTGCGCAGGTGGAGACGGCTGCCGCCGCGCCGATGCCCTCGGCTTTCGCCATTCCTGCACGCCAGCAGATGCGGGCCGGTCTCGATGCGAGCCTGATCGATGCGATCCCCTCGCCGCTGCTGGTTCATGCCGGCGATGATCTCATTCACGCCAATCCGGAGTTTCTGGAGCTTGCAGGCTATCCGTCACTCGACGCGCTGGCCGAGGCCGGCGGGCTCGATGCGTTGCTCGACCGCTCGGGCGAAGAGGTCGACGCCGACGACAGCAGCCTTGTGGTGCGGCGCGGCGACGGCGGCATGCGCCGGGTCAAGGCGCGCCTGCGCTCCGTCAACTGGCTGGATGCCCATGCATTGCTGTTGGCGCTGACACCGGTTCAGTCCGGCGTTTCGGGTCCCGGCTCTGCCGTCACAACCGACCTCGCGCCGGATACCGACCCGGACGCCGCAAAGGTCATCAACCTCCCGGTCACCAACCCGCATGCGGATTTGCCTGCCGGAAGCGGTGATCCGGAAGCCGGTGGCGGTGGCCAGCCCGGTGACGAGCAGGGGGACGAGCGACAGACGAAGACCGGAACAGAGACCAGCGACGCGCTTCAGATCGAGGCGCAGGAGCTGCGCTCGATCCTGGAGACCGCGACTGACGGGGTCGTCATTCTCGACAATGACGGCACGATCCGATCGATGAACAGCTCGGCCTGTGCGTTGTTCAATTATGATGAGCGCGATACGCTTCACCAGCCCTTCGCCATGCTGTTTGCCCATGAAAGCCAGCGCGCGGTGATGGATTACGTCTCCGGTCTCGCCGAGCACGGCGTTTCGAGTGTCCTGAATGACGGCCGTGAAGTGATCGGCCGCGAGGCTGCGGGCGGGTTCCTGCCGCTGTTCATGACGATCGGCAGGCTCTCGGGCTCGAACGGCTTTTGCGCGGTGTTGCGCGACATCACCCAGTGGAAGCGGACCGAGGAAGAGCTGCGCACCGCCAAGCGCGCCGCCGAAACCGCCAATTCGCACAAGTCCGATTTCCTCGCCCGCGTCAGCCACGAGATCCGCACCCCGCTCAACGCCATTATCGGCTTTTCCGAAATGATGGTCGAAGAGCGGTTCGGACCGATCGGCAGCCCGCGCTACCTCGAATATGCCCATGACATCGGCAATTCGGGCAAGCATGTGCTCGACATCGTCAACGACCTGCTCGACATTTCGAAGATCGAGGCCGGTCAGGTGGACATGGAGTTCACCGCCGTGTCGCTGAACGGACACCTCGCCGAAAGCGTCTCGCTGCTGCAGCCGATGGCCAACAGCCAGAGGGTCATCATCCGCACCAGCCTGTCCGAAAGCGTGCCCGACGTGGTCGCCGACCAGCGCTCGGTCAAGCAGATCGCGCTCAACCTGCTGTCGAACGCCATCCGCTACACGCCGGCGGGCGGGCAGATCGTGGTTTCGACATCCTACGAGCCCTCGGGCAACGTGGTCATCCGCATCCGCGACACGGGCATCGGCATGAACCGCAAGGAACTGGAACAGGCGATGAAACCGTTTGGCCAAGTCGGCCCCGGCCCGCGCCAGCGCGGGGACGGCACCGGTCTCGGTCTGCCGCTGACCAAGGCGATGGTTGAAGCCAACCGCGCCCGCTTCGACATCGTGTCGACGCCGGGTGAAGGCACGCTTGTGTCGATCGCATTTCCGCCGCAGCGGGTCCTGGCGGACTGAGCAGCTTCAGCGCGCGAAGGCGGCGAGAGCGGCACTCAGGCAGGGAAAAGCGCACAAAAAAGAAGGGGATCGCCTTGGCGTCCCCTTTTTGAATTGCATTGGTGCTGACCATCGAATGTGGGAGCGAAGCCGCCCGAATGGTTGATGCGATTAATGCGCGGAATCCGTTACCGAGACCTTGCCGGATTGCCTAAGATTTTACCTGGTGGGCCGGCTTCGCATGGCGTGGTTAAATTCGACGGTAAGGTTCTGTTAGGGAATTGGGCGTCGATCCTGGGGCTTCAGGCCCTGCGGCCGGTGCTAAGCGGTACCTTGGGCCGCCTTGCCTTCCCTCTTTGTGTCCCATTGCAGAAGATCGTAAAGGACCGGAGTGAGAAACAGCGTCAGAACCGATGCAACCAGGAAGCCGCCGATGATGACGATGCCGATCGAGACGCGGCTTGCTGCTCCTGCGCCGGTGGACAGCACCAGCGGCACCGCACCCAGCACCGTCGACAACACGGTCATCAGGATCGGACGCAAACGCACGGCCGCAGCTTCAATCACGGCTTCGCGCACCGGCTTTCCCTCTTCACGCAGCTGATTGGCGAATTCGACGATCAGAATCCCGTTCTTTGCCATGAGACCGATCAGCATGATCATGCCGACCTGCGTGTAGATGTTGACCGGCTCCCCCAGAGTGAACAGCGTCAGCAAGGTGCCGGCAGTCGCAAGCGGCACCGAGAGCAGGATGACCACCGGCTGGACGAAACTCTCGAACTGGGCGGACAGCACCAGAAAGACCACCAGCAGCGCGAGGCCGAATGTCCAGGCGACCCCGCCCGAGGTTTCCTGAAAGGTCTCTGCCTGACCGGAATAAGCAATCTGCATTTGCGGCGGCATGTCGGCGGCGATCCGTTCGATCGTGGAAATGGCAGACCCGAGATCGACCCCCTCGGCCAGAGAGGCCGATATTTCGACAGAGGGCTGACGGTTGAACCGGTTGTAGGCCCGCACCGAGGCGCGGCGCTCCAGCGTCACCAAACCATCGAGCGGCACCAGCACTCCGTTCTCGGCGCGCACATTGATGCCGCGCAGATCATCGGCTGCAGCACGACGGTCGTCAGGGGCCTGCAGGATCACCGGATACTGGCGATCACGCGAGATGAACTCCGTCACCTCGGCAGAGGCGAAGAAGGTGCGCACCGCATCGGAAATCGCGCGCGCATCGATGCCGATCTCGCGCGCCAGGGCCCGGTTCACGTTGATGTCGTAGCCGGGCGTGTTGATCTCGTAGTCGCGGCGGACGCCGACAAGGTCAGGCTCGTCGCGCAGACGCTGCGCCAGTTCGGCGGAGTAGGTCGCCGCATCCTCAAAACTGGGGGCGGTGACAATGAGCTCAAGACCCGAACCGCCGCCAGCATCGAGCCCCGAGGGCGCAAAACTGCGAACATTGGCGAGCGCGATCTTGGCAAACTCCGGACGCAATTCCGCCAGCACCTCCCTTGGCCCCATCTCGCGTTCGCCCCAAAGCGCCATTGTGGCGACAACAAAGGCCCGGCCGGTCTCTCCATATTGGCCGACAATCGCGATGACGTCCTCGACCACCCCATCCTCGCGGTAGGGTTCGATCAGATCCTCGACCTGCGTCACCGCGGCATCGGTCAGACCGAGCGCCGAGCCGGCAGGTGCCTGGATCGAGACGAAGAATATGCCGCGATCCTCCTCCGGGGTGAGTTGCGAGGGAAGCTGCTGGTAGAGCGTCCACGACATCCCCGTCAGTCCGGCGGAAATGGCTAGGATGACGACCGGCGCAGCGATCGCTCGGGTCAGAAGACTTCGGTAGGTGTTCGACAGACGTTCCGTCGCGCCGTGAATTGCGCGAGCGAAGCGGCTTTCGTTCATCCCCTTCTTCAGCACGAGGCCGGCGATGACCGGACAAAGGGAAAGTGCGACAAAGGTCGACAAGGCTACCGCAATGGCAAGCGTGATGCCGAATTCCCGGAACAGCTTGCCAATATCCCCCTGCAGCAGGGACAGCGGGACAAACACCGAGATCAGCACGGCTGAAGTCGAGACAACCGCGAAGAACACCTGGTTGGCGCCGGCGCGTGCGGCCTCCTTCGGATCTTCGCCCGATTCAACCTTTCTCTCGATGTTTTCCAGCACGACGATGGCGTCATCCACCACCAGGCCGATGGCCAGTATCAGTGCGAAAAGCGTGAGGATGTTGATTGAGAAGCCGGCCGCGGCAATGCCCGCGCAGGCGCCGAGCAATGCGATCGGGATCGTCACCGCCGGCACGATCGTTGCCCGGATGGAGGTCAGAAACATGAAGATCACGGCGACCACGATGGCGACCGAGATTGCCAGCGTGGTCAGCACCTGGCGAATGGAGCTGTCGATGAAGTTCGCGTCGTCTGACGTCACCTGCAGCGTAGTGCCGCCTGGCAGGTCGGACCGGATTGCTTCCACCTCGGCGTTGACCGCAGAGGAGATCGAGAGCGTGTTGGCCGAGGACTGGCGCAATACACCGATGCCGATCGCGGTCTCGCCGTTCGAGCGGAACTTGCTGTTGTCGGATTCGGTCCCGATCTCGACGCGCGCGACATCGCCAAGGCGGATGCGGCCCTCGTCCGTCGTCCTGACAACCAGGTCCTCGAACCCGGAGACGCTCGACAACCGTGTCTGGGTGCGAAGCTGATAGGTACGCGAGCTGCTTTCGACCTGGCCTGCCGGCAGTTCGAGGTTGTTGCCACGCAGCGCATCGGCGATCTCGGTGGTCGTGATACCGCGTGCGGCCATCGCATCCGGATCGAGCCAGATGCGCATGGCGTAGGGGCGGTCGCCGTAGATCTGAACCGCAGCGACACCGGCCAGTGTCTCCAGCCGGTCGGTCACGAAACGGTCGGCGTAGTCCGTCAGTTCGGGCGCTGACATCGTCTCGGATGTCATGGTCATCCAGACAATGGGATCCCCCTGGCTGTCGTTCTTCTCCACCTGCGGCTCATCAGCCTCCGATGGCAAATCGCCGGCCACGGCCTGAACCGCCGCGCGGACATCGGAGGCCGCCTGATCGACATCGCGGCCCTGGCGAAAGGTGATGACGGTCCGCAAGCCGCCGAGTTCGGATTCGGTCGAGATCCGGTCGATGCCCGCAACGGTCGAAATCGCCCCCTCGATCACAGAGGCCAGCTCGCTGTCGACGACGCCGGGGCCGGCGCCGGTATACCCCACGCTCACGGTCACACGCGCAGTCGAGGTGTTCGGGAGTTCGCGCACCGGCATGCTGGTCACGCCGGCGATGCCCAGAACGATGATGAGGATGGACATCACCGTGGCAAGGACCGGGCGGCGGATGCACAGATCGGGAAGCGTCATTCCAGGCCCTCCCGTGCAACAGTCCCATCGATCTCCACGGGCGCATCGTCCGAGAGCTGATCCCATCCCGCGATGACCACGCTGTCCTGTGCACCGAGGCCCTCCCGGACCTCTGTCAGCGCTCCAAGCGAGGCACCGATGTCGATCTCGGTGCGCTGCGCCGTGCCGTCTTCGACGGTGTAGACATAGGTCGTCAGGCCTTCGCTGATGATCGCGTCGTCGGGGATGACCATGCCTTCGTAGCTATCGAGCACGAGCCGGGAGTTGGCGAACATGCCGCCCACGAGGCGGCCCTCGGCGTTGTCGATTTCGGCCCGGATTTCCACGCTGCGGGAACCGAGATTGATCTCCGGAGCACGCAGCGTAACGCGTCCCTCAAAACTCTCTTCCGGATAGGCGGGCGTGGTCACGATCAGCGCCTGGCCTTGCTGCACCCGTTCAAAATACCGCTCGGGCACGGAAAGCGAGACCTCGACCGCCGACAGATCCGACAACCTTGCCACTGAGACGCCGCTTTGAACAAAGCTTCCAGGCTCGGTGTCGATCACCCCAAGCGTTCCTGCGAAGGGCGCGGTGATTGCGCGATCTTCCAGGTCCGCGCGGGCCATCATCACCCCGGCCTCGGCACGGCTCAACCTGGCGCGGGCTTCCTCCAGGCTGGCCTCGGCCGCTATGTTGCTGTCGGTCAATTGCTCGATGCGTTGAAAATTCTGTCTCGCCTCGCTCAGGGTCGCCTCCGCTTCGACGAGTGCGGCACGCGTGGCCCGATCATCCAGCTGGATCAGCAGTGCGCCCTGCTCAACCTCCTGCCCGGATGATACCGGCACGCTTGTCACGCGCCCCGGCGCGTTGGCGACAAGCTCCACCGAGCGCACCGGCCTGAGGGTTCCGACTGCGGATATTGCATCCTCGATGGTTTGCATCCGGGGAGATGTGACGTTTACGCGCGTCGACTGCCGGCCTTCGCCGTCACCTCCGGAGTCCTGCTCCTTGCCTGAGAGGAGCGCCCTGGTGCCGAAGACACCTCCTGCAGCAAAAGCCACAACGACAATGAAAGAAATCAAGAATTTTGAAACACGCTTCACGGCAAACCTTTCGTCAGTGTTACAGACGAAGTGGCTCAGCCCTCGGAATTTTCAACTTGGCAAATTCATTATGTCGCCAACAGGAACAATAAAATGGATTATATCTCATTTCGTCAAAAGACACATAAACACGACGTAACCTTTCCCTATTAAATGAAATTCCAATAAGGAACCGGGAATTAATAAAACCAAATGGAATTGAACTTGCATCACTGCAGCATCAACAGCCGGAGCGCCGCTCGATGCTCCGGCAATGCCATGCGGCGGACGTCACTCCTCGTCTGTCCGGACCCTTGTGTGAGCCGGCAGAAAAGGATGCCTTTCGGGACCGGTCCCCGTACTAGCCCGGCGCCGCACTCTTGGTGAGCAGCAGTTGGCGTGCCGCGACCGGAGCGAGGAGAAGCAGGCCGATGACGGTGGCGATCATGTCCGGTGCCACCAGAAGGATGGCGGCAAGAACGAGAGCGATCCGTTCATACCAGCGCAGCGGTGCGAACAGCCAGTTGGAGACTGCCGCCGCCAGCGCCCAGATGCCGAGCACCGTGCCGCCGAAGGCAAGCGCGAAGGCGGTCCAGGTGAAGTTCTCGGTGACCAGCAGCAGCGCCGGCTGAAACGCGAAGACGAAGGGAACCAGCGCCTTGCCCATGGAAAGCCGGAAAGCCGTGTTCCCCGCCTTGAAGGCGTTGGCGTCGGCAATGCCCGCGCCCGCATAGGCCGCCATCGCAACCGGCGGCGTCACATCCGCCAGCACCCCGTAGTAGAAGACGAAGAAGTGGGCGACCAGGGGCTCGACCCCGAGCAGACCTAGAATGGGCGCGGCGACCGCGACCATGATGATGTAGTTGGCGGTCGTCGGAATGCCGCAGCCCATCAGGATGCAGACAATGCCCGTCAGGATCAGCGTGAAGAGCAGCGTCAGCGTCGGCACGGCCATCAGTTCGAAGGGAAGGAAGGCCAGGAGGGCGTGAACCGAGCCGGCCCAGTCCTGCGCCAGCCCGGTGACCATATAGGCGATCTTGAAGCCCACACCGGTCAGCGTCACGACGCCGATGACGACGCCGACGAGGGCCGCCGCCGCGGTCACCGAAAGCGACTGCTTGGCGCCGAGGATGAAGCCTTCCCACACGCCGTGGAAGGTACCTGTCAAACCGGCGGCGATGCCGCTGGCGCGCACCTGCTGGATGATGAGCACCACGACGCAAGCGGTGATCGACCAGAAGGCTGCGGCGAAGGGTGTCCGCCCGGACAGAAGGATGGCGATCAGCACGATGAGGGGTACCACCGACAGCCAGCCCTGCTTGAGAACCTTCCAGGCGTTGGGCAGTTCCTCCGCGGAGAGACCGCGGAGCCCGAGCCGCCGGGCTTCCAGATGCACCTGCACCAGAACACCGAAGAAATGCATGAAGGCCGGCACCAGCGCGGCGGTCAGAATGGTGGTAAGCGGAAGACCGAGATACTCGATCATCAGGAAGGCGACCGCACCCATCACCGGAGGGGTGATCTGTCCGCCGGTGGAGGCCGCGGCCTCGACGGCGGCGGCAAAATGGCGTGGATAGCCGACGCGGATCATGGCGGGAATGGTCAGTGCGCCGGTGGTCACCGTGTTGGCGATGGAGGAGCCCGAGATCGACCCGAGCATCGCCGAGGAAAGAACCGAGACCTTGGCCGGCCCGCCGGCGTAGCGTCCGGCCAGCGCGGAGGCCACATCGATGAACAGCTGGCCCAGACCGATCCGGGTGGCCATGACCCCGAACAGCACGAAATGGAACACGTAGGTGGCGATGACGCCGAGTGCCGTTCCGTAGATGCCCTGCGAGGTCAGATAGAGGTGATTGACGATGTTCGACCAGCTTGCGCCCGGGTGCACGAAGATCCCCGGCATCGACTTGCCGAAATAGGCATAGGCAATGAAGAGGATGGCAATGACCGGCAGCGGCCAGCCCATGGATCGACGCACGGCCTCAAGCAGGACGACAATCAGAATCGTGCCCATGATGACGTCGATGGGAAGCGGATTGCCGACCCGGAAGGCAAGATCGCTGTAGATCCAGGGCACGTAGAGCGCGGCGACAAGGCCTGCAATCCCGAGCACCCAGTCGATCAGCGGCAGGCCGAAGGGCGCGAGCGCGCCGGGCTTGATCTCCTTCTTTCCGAAAGCCGAAAAGCTCAGGAAGACCACAAGCAGCGTGACGCCGAGGTGCAGGCCGCGATGCACGGTGGCCTGCGGAATGCCGAAGCCCGCAGTGTAGAAATGGTAGCACGACAGGACGAACAGGACGGCCGCGGTGATGAGCGTCAGCGGCCAGACGAGGATGCGGAAGCGCAGTTCGGGATCGTAGGTTTCCTCGATCTTCTGCAATTCATCTGCTGAAAGATGACGCACGTCATCGGCTGCGTTCGGCTTTTGCTTGTCTACGCTCATGGTCCCCACCACTTTTTCACGGCTTTAGAAAACAAGGGCCGCGCAGTCGATGCGCGGCCCTCGCCAGATCGCTTTCGCTCAAGGCAATCGGCCTTTGCCTACTTCAGCAGGCCGGCTTCCTTGTAGAACTTCTCGGCACCCGGATGCAGCGGAATGCCGACGCCGTCAAGCGCGGTTTCCTTGGTGATCGACTTGCCCTTGGCATGGCCGGCGTCGAGCTGCTTGCGCGTGTTATCGTTCCACAATGCCTTGGTGATGCCGTAGATCAGGTCTTCCGGCTGGTCGGCGCTGGTGACCCACTGGGCTCCGACGGCAAGGGTCTTCACGTCGTCCGCGTTGCCTTCATAGGTACCGCCCGGAACGGTGTCGGAGGCGAAGAAGGTGTACTGCTCGCAGATGGACGGAGCCTCGTCGCAGGTGATCGGCACCAGCTTCACGTCGTGCTGGCTGGCAAGTTCGGCAATGGCGCCGGCCGGATAGCCGCCGACAAAGAAGAAGGCGTCCATGGCGCCGTCGCGCATGCGGTCGGCAGCCTGATCGGGCTTGAGGTATTCCGGCGTGATGTCGGCTTCCGACAGGCCGTAGCCTTCCAGGATGACCCGTGCGTCAACCAGCGTCCCCGAACCGGGCTCGTCGAGCGAAACGCGCTTGCCCTTGAGGTCGGACACGCTGCTGATGCCCGAACCGGCGCTCGCCACCAGGTGGATGCTTTCCGGATAGAGGTTGGCGATGGCGCGCAGCTGCTCGACAGCAGGCTTGCCTTCCCAGATGCCGGTGCCGGTGTAGGCCCAGGTGGCCACGTCCGACTGCGCAAACCCGGATTCCAGCGTGCCGCCGGCGATCGCGTTGATGTTGGCGACAGAGCCGTTGGCCGAGAGGGCCGAGGCCACGAGACCCGGCACGCCACAGGAGCCGCCCTGATCGCAGGGACGGGAACCGGGCGGGTTGGAGATCGCGTTGGCGAGCAATCCGCCGATCGGATAGTAGGTGCCGGCGGTGCCGCCGGTGCCGATGCGGAAGAACGACATGTCCTGGGCGACGGCGGACGTCGCGGAAGTCGCCAGGCCAAGGGCCAGTGCCGCGCCAGCGATGAATTTGAAATGCTTCATGATAACTCCCTATCGTGCTTTTCGATTTTTCAGTAGCTTATGTGTGTTTCGGCACGCATTCAAGCGCCATGCACACGGGTTGGGGGCCAACTCTTTTCATTGGTCCGTGCCCCCATCGCCTGCATCGAACGTTAACTTCAGCGCTTCGGCGCCGCGTCAGCGGCTCATCCCGGCGCCCCTTCAAACGGACAGAAACAGGCCGACGGGCCATGTGCACATGCCACTCATCAATAGCGCATCGCAGCCTATGCCTGCAACTCCGCGAGCCCCTCATACAGCTTGAGCGCCTCGGGATTTGCGAGCGCCTCCTGGTTCTTGACTTCGCGGCCATGGACGATGTCGCGGACAGCAAGTTCGGTGATCTTGCCCGACTTGGTCCGCGGAATATCGTCCACGGCGACGATGACGGCAGGCACGTGGCGCGGCGACGCGCCGGTGCGTATCCTGGTGCGGATTTTCTGTTTGAGCCCATCATCGAGCGCAACGCCATCGGCAAGCCGGACAAACAGGACCACGCGGACATCATCGTCCCAGTCCTGCCCGATGCAGATCGATTCGAGGACTTCGTCGAGCTGCTCGACCTGATTGTAGATTTCCGCGGTTCCGATGCGCACACCGCCGGGGTTGAGCGTCGCATCCGAGCGGCCGTGGATGACGATGCCATGATGGGCAGTCCATTCGGCGAAATCGCCGTGGGTCCAGACATTGTCGAAGCGAGCGAAATAGGCGCCGTGATACTTCTCGCCATCCGGATCGTTCCAGAAGCCGATGGGCATGGCCGGAAACGGCCTCGTGCACACGAGTTCGCCCTTTTCCCCGGTGACGGAGTTGCCCTCCTCGTCCCAGACGTCGACCGCCATGCCGAGACCGGGGCCCTGGATCTCGCCACGCCAGACCGGCAGCGCGGGATTGCCGAGCACGAAGCAGGAGACGATATCCGTGCCGCCGGAGATCGAGGCCAGGTGCACGTCGGGCTTGATGCCCTCATAGACAAAGGAGAAGCCCTCCGGCGACAGCGGCGAGCCGGTGGAGGTCAGAAGCCTCAACCCGGAAAGATCATGGGTTTTCGCCGGTTCGAGCCCCGCCTTGCGCACCGCGTCGATGAACTTGGCGGAGGTGCCGAACATGGCAAAGCGTTCCTGAGCTGCGTAGTCGAACAGCACATTGCCGTCCGGCGCAAAGGGCGAACCGTCGAACAGGCAGAGTGTGGCGCCGGCAGCAAGGCCGGACACCAGCCAGTTCCACATCATCCAGCCGCAGGTGGTGAAGTAGAACACCCGGTCGCCGGGGATGACCCCACAATGCAGCCGGTGTTCCTTCAGGTGCTGGAGCAGCGTGCCGCCGGCCGAATGGACGATGCACTTGGGCACGCCGGTGGTGCCCGAGGAAAACAGGATATAGAGCGGATGGGAAAACGGCAGCGGCGTGAATTCGACCGGACCGGATGAATGCCCCGCGAGGAAGGCCTCGAGCGTCAGCGCTCCCTCGATCCGCGCGGCAACCTCCTCCGCCTCGCCCATCAGAGGCACGATGACCGTCGCCTCGGGCTTGAGCTCGGCTGCAATCTCGGCAAGCTTGTCCGCCACGCCCTGGCGTTTGGAGTTGTACCAGTAGCCATCGCAGGAAATGAACAGCTTCGGTTCGATCTGGCCGAAACGGTCGAGCACGCCGCGAACGCCGAAGTCGGGCGAACAGGATGACCAGATGGCGCCGATCGAGGCTGCGGCGAGCATGCAGGCCACGGTCTCGGGCATGTTCGGCATCATCGCGGCCACCCGGTCTCCCTCGCCCACACCATGGGCGCGAAAGGCCTTCTGCAGCCGCGAAACCAGTCCGCTGAGCTGATCCCAGCTCATCTGCCGGCCGATCTTGTCCTCGGCGCGAAACAGGATGGCGGGTTCCGGTCCGGTCCGGCTGAGCAGGTTTTCCGCAAAGTTGAGGCGGGCTTCGGGAAAGAAGCGGGCGCCGGGCATTGCGTCGCCGTTCTCGAGGATCGTGTTCCCCTTTTCACCCCGCACCTGGCAGAAATCCCACAGCGTCGACCAGAACCCCTCGCGGTCGTCGACCGACCACTTGTGCAGCGCAAGCGGATCCTCGAGCGGCTTTCCGGCGCGGCTTCCGGCTAGCGCGGCAAAGGCCATCCAGGGGCTGCGCGCCAGGGCTTCCGGTTTCGGGCTCCACAAGGGGGTATCGGTCATCATGAGCGCTCCTGCGAATTGCACCGGGTGGTTAGTAGCATCGCGGCGCAATGATGCAAACAGCGTGTTCGGCCAGCATCTTCGCGGGTGAAACACCGGGCCGGCAGGCCGTGGCGCCAAGCGCCTTGGCTGCAGCAATTGCATTCCCCTTCACCAAGCTTTAACCAGAACCGCTAGGCTGGGTGAGGAGACGCAAGACTTGAAGCTGAATCTGTGGCATTGGCCGGCAAGGCGGTTCGTGATCGGCGCTGTAGCCCTGTCGCTGGTTCTGGTGCTGGCGGTGGTCGTGAGCGTTCCGCTGGCGGTGTCGAGCGGCGTGGTCCGGGACCGGCTGGAGCGCGACATCGGCGCATGGGCGGGCCATTCGGTGTCGCTCGGCGACGCCCCGTCACTGGACTTCTGGCCGACGCCGACCATCCAGCTCGACAATGTGGTGATCAACCCGTCGACATTTTCGGGCGGGGACCCGATCCTTCGAGCCGACAGCATCGTGGCCAATTTCAACCTGTTCTCGGCCATTGCAGGCGCACCGAGCTTCACCGATTTCCAGCTGATCCGCCCCACATTCAATGTCGAACTCTATCCGGACGGAACATCGAACTGGTCATCGGCCAACGGACAACTGGCGCAGGGGGTAACTGCGGCGCTCGCGCGTCACGCCGCCCGGCAGGCCGGCGAACCCGTGCCTGCCGATGCTGTCATTCCCGAATCGGCCGCCTTGGGCACCGTCACGATTACCGACGGCGCGCTGCGCTGGATCCGCGATCCGGGTGCTGCCGCGGAACGGCTGACGGCAATCAACGGGACGCTGTCCTGGACCGCCCCGACCGCCCCGGCACGCGCCAACATCACCGCCATCTTCAGGGGCGAGCAATTCACGCTCGAGGCCACGACGTCAGCGCCGCTGCTGCTGCTCGGCAAGCAGATGTCGCCGGTGAACATCAAGCTTTCATCCTCCCCGCTGTCGATGGATTTCAACGGATCCGCCAGTCTGGGCACGGACCTGTTCGCCTCCGGATCGCTGCGCCTTGCCAGCGCTTCGGTGCGCCGGGCGCTCGAATGGTCGGGAGCCGAAATCAAACCCGGCGAGGCACTGGGCGCGCTGGACCTGACGGCGAAGCTTTCGGTAGAGCCGACCAGGGCCAGGCTCGACGATCTGATCGTCCTCATCGACGCCAACCGGGGGATCGGGGTGATCGACCTGAGCCTGCGGGAGGGCGAACCGCCCTTGGTCTCCGGTACGCTTGCCTTCAGCCGCCTCGACATCGCCTCCTTCCTGCAGGCGTTCACCCCGTTGCCAAAGGGCGGCGACGACATCGCCTCGACGATCGACACGCGCTTTCTGCGCGAGCTCGGCCTTGATCTGAGACTGTCGGCGCAATCGGCCAGCTTCGGGCCGGTGATCATGTCAAACCTCGCGGCCGCAGCCCGGGTCGACCAGGGCCGGGCCAATTTCGACGTGGGCGACGCCACCGCCTATGGCGGCAATCTGATCGGACGCATCGTGCTGTCGGAAGAGGGCGTCGACGGGGGGCTCGACGTCCAGCTCTCCACCAGGGAGACCAATCTCGGTGCGCTGTTCGACGCCGTTGGCCTCGCCGGACCGTTGCCGCGGGGGTCGGGCTCGCTGGACATAAAGGTCACCTCCCCCTACCCGACCTGGGCGACGGCCCTGACCGACCTGACCGGGCAGTTGTCGCTCAACCTTTCGAACGGGACGCTTCCCGGCCTCGATGTCGCAAGGTTCCGGGAGCTTTCCGGATCAGAGCGTTTCTTCGATCTCGAGCAGTTGGGACAGAACGGGAGCTTCGCTTTCAACAGCGCGCGTTTCGAGGCCTCGATCGCCGCCGGAGAAGCCGATCTCAAGACTGCCGAGCTGGTCGGGCCGCTGCAGACACTCTCGCTCTCCGGAGTCATTCCCTACACACGTTCGAGCCTTGCCATTGCGGGCGTTCTCGGCCCGACGCTCGATCAGGAGGGAAAGGCCGTATCGGGAGCGCCAACGGAGCCGGTGCGCTTCTTCATCGGGGGGTCCTGGCCGCAGCCGGTGATTTCCCCCGTCCGGCCCTGAAACAACCCCGGTCGAAGCGGCGCATCAGTGCGCCGCCTGCTCTTCCCGTTCGCGGTTCATCTCGCGCCGCTTGTTGAGCAGCGATGCGGCGATGACACCGAATGTCACAACCGCGATGAGAAGGGTGCAGACCGCGTTGATCTCGGGCGTGACCCCCAGCCGGACCTGGGAATAGATCTTCATCGGCAGCGTGGTGGCGCCCGGACCCGACGTGAAGCTTGCAATCACAAGGTCATCGAGCGACAGCGTGAAGGCCAGCATCCAGCCCGAGATCACCGCAGGCAGGATCACCGGCAGCGTGACCTTCATGAACGCCTGGAACGGCGGGCAGCCCAGATCCTGGGCCGCCTCCTCGAGCGAGCGGTCGAAGGTGATCAGGCGCGACTGCACCACCACGGCGACGAAGCACAGCGAGAACGTGATGTGGGCAAGTGTTACGGTCCAGAAGCCGCGCCCGAAGTCGATCGAGACGAACAGCAGCAGCAGCGACAGGCCGGTGATGACTTCGGGCATCACCAGCGGCGCATAGACCATGCCGGTAAACAGCGTTCTGCCGTTGAACCGGGTGAAGCGGACCAGCGAGACGGCGGCAAGGGTTCCGAGCACGGTCGCGATGGTTGCCGACAGAAACGCCACACGCACCGTCACCCAGGCGGCATCGAGCAGTCCCTGGTTCTGGAACAGCTCGCCGTACCACTTGGTGGAAAAACCGGCCCAGACGGTGACCAGGCGCGATTCGTTGAACGAGTAGATGACCAGAAGCACGATCGGCAGGTAGAGGAAGGCAAAGCCGATGACGACCGATGAAATGTTGAACCAGGACCAGCGCGCGTTCATTTGCCTGCCTCCGCAGCCTTGGCCTGGGCGTTCTGGAACCAGACGATCGGCACCACCAGCACGATGAGCAGGATGATGGCGATCGCGGCAGCCACGGTCCAGTCGCTGTTGTTGAAGAACTCGATCCAGAGCGTCTTGCCGATCATCAGCGTGCCCGATCCGCCCAAAAGGTCGGGGATGACGAATTCGCCGACAGCGGGAATGAAGACCAGCAGGCAGCCCGCCAAGACACCGGGCACCGCCAGCCGAGCGGTGACCTTCCAGAAGGCGCCGATGCGGGTGCAGCCGAGATCGCGCGCAGCCTCGACAAGCGATTCATCCATCTTCTCGAGCGCCGAATAGATCGGCAGCACCATGAACGGCAGGTAGGAATAGACAATGCCGATATAGACGGCGGTGTTGGTCGACAGGATCTCGAGCGGCGTGTCGATGACGCCGAGCCAGAGCAGCAACTGGTTGAGCAGCCCCTCCTGCTTGAGAATGCCGATCCAGGCGTAGACCCGGATCAGGAAGCTCGTCCAGAACGGAAGGATCACCAGCATCAGCAGCGTCGGACGCAGCCGATCGGGCGCACGCGCCATGCCGTAGGCCAGCGGAAAGCCGATCATCAGGGTGAACAGAGTCGAGATGAGCGCGATCTGCAGGCTCGAGAGATAGGACTTGATGTAGAGCGAGTCGCTGATCAGGAAGGCAAAATTCTCGAGGTCGAGCTGCGAGAGCCTGTCCCAGAAGGCCGACCAGCCGTCAGCCAGGCTGAATTGCGGCGTGTAGGGCGGCTGGCCGTATTCGAGGTCCGACAGCGCGATCTTGAGGACCAGAATGAAGGGCAGCAGGAAGAAGAACAGCAGCCAGACATAGGGGATCAGGATGACGAGCCGGCTCTTGATGGCGGAGAGGATGTTCACTGGCCCAGCCTCCCGAACAGGGAAATTCTTCGTCCGCCGAGATACAGTCCATCGTACAGGACATGAACTGCGAATATCACGGCGATCAGGATAAAGACCACGGTTCCGAACAACTCGATGACCTCTGGCACCGCGAAAAGGGCGACGAAAAAGGTCACGCTTGAGATCGCGACATAGGCGGCCATGTTCTGGTGCTTCAGCGGCAAGCGCCTGACCAGAATTCCGTGGCTTCGAGCCACGCACATGCTCCAGACGGAAACGCCGACATAGGCGAGGAAGATCAATCCGAGTTCAGGACGGAGAAGGAACAGAGCGGCGGCAATGCCGAACACCATGAGGCCAGCCGACAGCCGGTTGAACCGGAAGGCCTTGTCCATTGCCTCTGCGCGAGCCTTGTCAATGTCATCAGCAGCCATCGGTGCTCACCTGTCCAGAACGATGCCGGAATCCGCGCCGAACGACAGCCAGATCCGTTCATCGTAGCCGATCGGATCCTCGACAAGGCGCTGCTTGTTGAGGATGGCGGCCTGCATCACGGTTCCGGACTCAAGCCGGACATTGAAGATCGTCATGTCGCCGAGATAGGCGATGTCCCAGACCTCGCCCTCGAGCGCATTGACCGCACCCTCCGGGCGCATACGGCTGACCGCTATCTTTTCGGGGCGGATGGCGAACCATGCAGTGGCGCCCTCTTTCGGCGCAGCGTCGCGGATCGCACCGGTGATCTTTCCGTCCGCTCCGTCGAGCACCACCTGACCGCCCCCCGAAGACGTGACCCTGCCTTCGAGCGTGTTCACGGAGCCGATGAAATCGGCCACGTAGCGGGAATTCGGCGCCTCGTAGATTTCGGCCGGTGTCCCGGTCTGGACGATCACGCCCTTGTCCATCACCGCGATGCGGTCGGACATCGTCATTGCCTCTTCCTGGTCGTGGGTCACGATCATGAAGGTCAGGCCCAGTTCCTGCTGGAGGTCCATCAGTTCGAACTGGGTTTCCTCGCGCAGCTTCTTGTCGAGCGCGCCGAGCGGTTCATCGAGAATGAGGAGCTTCGGCCGCTTGGCAACCGAGCGCGCGAGCGCCACACGCTGGCGCTGGCCGCCGGAAAGCTGGTGCGGCTTGCGGCGGGCAAAGTCTTCGAGCTTGACGAGCTTGAGCATCTGCTCGACGCGTTCGTCGCGGGCGCTCGTTTCCATGCCGTCCTGCTTGAGGCCGAAGGCAATGTTGTCGGCCACGCTCATGTGCGGAAAAAGCGCATAGGACTGGAACATCATGTTGACGGGGCGCTTGTGCGGCGGGACGCCCTTGAGCGGCTGGCCGTCGAGGTAAAGTTCGCCCTCCGTGGGCTCCTCGAAACCGGCAAGCATGCGCAAGAGCGTGGTCTTGCCGCAGCCCGACGGTCCAAGAAGCGAGAAGAACTCGCGCTCATAGACATCGAGCGACAGGTTTTCGACAGCCGTGAAGGTGCCGAAGCGCTTGGTCACATTCTGAAAGGAAATATAGGGTTTGGCAGCGGGGTCTTCCCACGGCGCGAACGAACGACGGATACTACCCAGAGATGGCATGACGGTCCCCACCCGGTCCAAAATGAAAACCCCGACACCTGGGTGCCGGGGTTCGATGCATCACTGTCCGGATTTGACCTCGGTCCAGGCCCGGTTGAGCATGCGCTTCTCGCGCGCATTCTCGGGCGAGACCGTGTAGAGGCGCTCCACGGTTTCCTCGCTCGGGTAGATCGCCGGATCGCCGATCACGTCGTCGGCCAGGAACTCCTTGGAGGCGGCATTGCCGTTGGCGTAGTAGACGTAGTTCGACGCCTTGGCCATGACTTCGGGACGCATGATGTAGTTGAGGAATTCATGGGCTTCCTCGACATTCGGTGCGTCCGATGGGATCGCCATGTTGTCGAACCACATCAGAGCGCCTTCCTTGGGGATCGTGTATTCGACGGTCACGCCCGCATCAGCCTCCGCGGCGCGGTCACGCGCCTGGAGAATGTCGCCGGACCAGCCCATGGCCAGGCAGATATCGCCATTGGCAAGTGCGTTGATGTACTCCGACGAATGGAACTTGCGGATATTGGGCCGGACCTCAAGCAGCTTGGCCTTTGCCGCGTCGTAACCTTCGGCGGTCTTGAGGTCTGGATCCATGCCGAGGTAGTTCAGCGCGGCCGGAACGGTCTCGGTCGGGGCGTCGAGCATGAAGATGCCGCAATCGGCCAGCTTGGCTACCGTTTCGGTATCGAACAAAAGGTTCCAGGTGTTGAGTTCGGCATCGTCGCCGAGGCGTTCCTTGACCATGTCGACATTGTAGCCGAGTCCGGTGGTGCCCCACATGTAGTTGATGGCGTACTCATTGCCCGGATCGTATTTTTCCAGCCGAGCTGAGATGGCCGGGTCCATGTTTTCAAGGTTGGAAAGCTTCGACTTGTCGAGCTTCTGGAACACGCCGGCCTGGATCTGGTTGGCCAGGAAGGTTCCGGTCGGGACCACGATGTCGTAGCCGGTCGAGCCGGCCAGCAGCTTGGTTTCGAGCACCTCGTTGGAATCGAAAACGTCATAGACGACTTCGATGCCGGTTTCCTCGGTGAAGTCCGTGAGGATGGATTCGTCGATGTAATCGGACCAGTTGTAGATGTTGACAACGCGGTCCTGAGCCGATGCGAGCGCAGTCGATGCGGCAAGCAGAACGGCTGCCGAGAATAGGCGGGTTTTCAGGGTCATTCCTGTTCCTCTCTTTATCATTATTTCCCAACCAGGCTGGATGCAGCGCAATAGCGATCCAGCGAGGCGGCCATGTCCACCGGTCAGCGTCCGGCATGGGTCCGCACCGATGGAAACAGCCTGCGGAAGCTCAACCCTAGAAAGGAATTGCCGGACTAACAAGAGGGGAATGCACGATCATTCCGCTTATTGCTGCAGCGCAATCATGCCCGGGCCCCGACCCTTGGAGATCTACTGAAAATCGAAAGCCGAAAGTCCGGTGACCATTTCATCCAAGCCCAGCGGCCGCGTGATCGGCGGCTCGGCACGCGCGAGACAACCGGTGCGTTCACACAGGCGGCACGAAGGGCCGACGGGAATGGACAGGGCACGCGGGCTCTTCCCGTTGCTGACCGGCAAGGCCTCGCCATAGACGATCTCCTCGCGAAAGCCGATGTCGCAGCCGAGCAGGATCGCGGTTCGTCGCGGCCGCTCGGAGAACGAGCCCTGCGGACCTTCCAGCGTTCTGGAGATGGTGATGAATTCCGCTCCGCCGGGCATCTCGACGGCTTCCACCAGCACCTGGGCCGGCTGCGAGAAGGCGGCGTGCACGGACAGCTTGGGACAGTTTCCGCCAAAGCGCTGCTGCGGAAATCCCTGCGCGCCGGCGCGCCGGAAGCGGTGCCCCGCAACATCGACCTCCAGCATGAAGAACGGCACGCCCTGCAGATTGGCACGGCACAGCGTCGTCAACCGGTTCGCCGCCTGTTCGAACGAGACGCCGAAGCGCGATTTCAGCACATCGATGTCATAGCGGGCGCGCTGGGCGGCGGCGTGAAAGGCCTGATAGGGCATCATCAGCGCATGCGCCGCGTAGCGGGCAAGTTCGAAACGGGCGATGCGCCTTGCCTCGTCGCTCGAAAGCTTGAGCTCGTTGATCCCGGCTGCGATGGCGACATTCATGCGGATCAGCGCCGCCTCCATGGCGACCTCGCGCAGCTGGTCGAAGGGCGACAGCCGCTCGGAGAGAAAGAGCCGCTGCGAATGCCGGTCGTAGCGCCGGCGCCAGTTGGGCATCGTTGCGACCGGCAGAGAGCGGACGACAACGCCGTGCTCGGTCTTGAGCCAGGCCTTGAGCGCGCCCATCAGATCATCGCCCGGCTTGAGCAAGGCATGGAAGGCTTCGGCCTCCTCCTCCAGCGCAGAATGATGGTTGGGCCGGGCCTCCATCACCTCGCGCACCTCGTCCATCGGCAACCGGGCCCCCGACAGCGACGGTGCATGGCCCTCGCGGGCCAGCATGGATGAAAGGTCCGAAAGCCGTTCAGCCTGCTCGCGGTAGGCGCGGTGGAGCTTGACGATGGCGGCACTTGCGTTGGGTGCGGCTTCGGCGATCTCCACCACCTCCTGGTCGCCCGGCAGTTCGCCGGCGATCAGCGGATCGGCAAAGACCTCCTTGAGGCTCGACAGCGCCCCGCCTGCGGCCTCGCCCTGCAGCTCCTCGACATCGAGCTTGTAGACCGACGACAGCTTCAGAATGAGTTGCACCGTGAGCGGCCGCTGGTTCCGCTCGATCAGGTTGAGATAGGACGGGGATATCCCCAGCGCCTCGGCCATGGCGGTCTGGGTCAGCCCCTTGGCGTTGCGGATGCGGCGGATGCGGGGCCCCGCGAATATTTTCTGATCGGCCATGTGCGCCTGTCTCGTTCCGGGCTGCGCGGAAGAACCAGACCAACCGCCCGGCTCCTCATGCAGCGTCATCTTTACAGATATTTACACCTCCGCCCCGATTTTTCCGGACATCGGAGTTTTACAGTTTTGACAAATTTACAAGCGCTTTCTGTCAAAGGCAAGACAGCGTGACTTCAATTTTTCACTGAAAATACGGATTTTTCTCGGCCTCAGGTGCAGCGCAATGTAAATCTCGTCACATCAAAGGCGGGCAAGAAGCTCCCAGACCTGTCCGTCGAACCAAGCCAGTTTGCAGATCGGAGACCCATCATGACTGATTTTTACAACCTCGTCCCCACCGCGCCGGAAGGCCGTTACGACGGCATCGAGCGTCCCTACAGCCCCGCGGACGTTCAGAAGCTTCGCGGCTCGGTCAACATCAAGCACTCTCTTGCCGAAATGGGCGCCAACCGGTTGTGGAAGCTGATCCACGAGGAGGATTTCGTCAATTCGCTCGGCGCCATGACCGGCAACCAGGCCATGCAGCAGGTGCGCGCAGGGCTGAAGGCAATCTACCTCTCGGGCTGGCAGGTGGCCGCGGATTCCAACACCGCCTCGTCGATGTATCCCGACCAGTCGCTCTACCCGGCGAACGCCGCGCCGGAACTGGCCAAGCGGATCAACCGCACGCTGCAGCGCGCCGACCAGATCGAAACCGCTGAAGGCAACGGCCTTTCGGTCGACACCTGGTTCGCGCCGATCGTCGCTGACGCGGAGGCCGGCTTTGGCGGCCCGCTCAACGCGTTCGAGATCATGAAGGCCTTCATCGAGGCCGGCGTTGCCGGTGTCCACTATGAAGACCAGCTGGCATCGGAGAAGAAGTGCGGCCATCTGGGCGGCAAGGTCCTGATCCCGACGGCGGCGCATATCCGCAATTTGAACGCCGCGCGGCTCGCCGCCGACGTGATGGGCACGCCGACGCTGGTGATCGCCCGCACCGACGCCGAAGCCGCGAAGCTTCTGACCTCCGACATTGACGAGCGCGACCGTCCGTTCGTCGATTACGATGCCGGCCGCACCGTCGAAGGCTTCTACAACATCAAGAACGGGCTCGAGCCCTGCATCGCGCGGGCCACTGCCTATGCGCCGCATTGCGACCTGATCTGGTGCGAGACCTCGAAGCCCGATCTCGAGCAGGCCCGCAAGTTCGCCGAGGGCGTGCACAAGGAACATCCGGGCAAGCTGCTCGCCTACAACTGCTCGCCGTCGTTCAACTGGAAAAAGAACCTCGACGACGCGACGATCGCCAAGTTCCAGCGCGAGCTCGGCGCCATGGGCTACAAGTTCCAGTTCATCACGCTCGCCGGTTTCCACCAGCTCAACTACGGCATGTTCGAACTGGCCCGCGGCTACAAGGAACGCCAGATGGCGGCCTATTCCGAGCTGCAGGAAGCGGAATTCGCATCCGAGGTCAACGGCTACACCGCGACCAAGCACCAGCGCGAAGTGGGCACCGGCTATTTCGATGCGGTGTCGATGGCGATCACCGGCGGCAAGTCCTCGACCACCGCCATGGGCGAATCCACCGAGTCGGCGCAGTTCAAGCCGGCAGCCGAGTAACGCAAAACCCCTCCGCTTCCCGCACAAGGCGGGCGGAGGGCGCAACCGGACAAACCGATCACAAACCCCGTCAGAGGAGAAATGCCAATGTCACCCCAGACCCGCGTCAAGGAAAGAGCCGAAGAACAGTCCTCGGCCATGTCGAACGACCAGCAGGCGGCGATCCGCATGCTTGCCAATGATCTGCACCGGCTCAATCACTCGGTGATGAAGGCCGTGGATGCGGGTGTCTCCGTGGAACTGGTGCGGTCGGCGCGCCATCATGGCGGAGACGGCAACTGGGGCGACCTGCTGATCCCGGTGATCGTCACCCAGGGCCGGTAACAAGGCACCCTCCGAACGGATCAGAGCCGTCAGGACACTGGTTCAGCCTCCAGGCACAGCCCCCGCCGCGAAGGTTTCGCGGCGGGGGTTTTCGTTTGATTGTTGTGCTCCCTGTCTTGCCGACGTCCGATCAGACCGGGGCGTCGGGCGGCAGGATCGGAACGATGGGCCGGCGGCTGCGGGCGGCCTGGGTGAACAGCATCGCGCCCAGCGACAGCAGTGCCGCGGCCGCGATGGCCGCAACCATGGGCAGGGGATGGTCGGTGAAGAACGGGCCCGCGATCATCGTCAGCACGCCGCCGGCCAGCATCTGCAGCATGCCGCCGAGCGAGGAGGCGAGCCCCGCCGCATCGCCGTGGTCATCGAGCGCCATCACCATGGTGGTGGGGATGACGAGACCGAGGCAGGCATTGGCGCAGATCAGCAGCCCGACCAGCAGCGCGAAATGATCGATCCCCGACGCCACCAGCGCCAGGAGCAGGAGAGCGAACAGCGCGAACCCGGTCACCGCCCTCGAGACCACCCGCTCGGGTCCGAACCGGTCGCCCAGCGATGCGGCCAGTTGCGACGCGGAGAAGAACCCCGCCGCATTGGCGGCAAAGGCCAGGCTGAATCCGGTCGGCGTGAGCCCGTAATGGCCGGTGTAGACGAAGGAGGCGGAGGCGAGGAAAACGAAGAAACTCGCCATGCCGAACCCCCCGACGAATGTCAGCCCCATGAACAGCGGATCGCGCAACAGCCTGGCCGAGCCGCCGAGAATCGCTTTGACCCGCACCGGGGTGCGCCGTTCGGGCGGAAGGGTTTCGGGCTGCAGCAGAAGCGTCATCAGGATGCTGAGGCCTGCCGCTGCGGCGAGCACGCCGAAGATCGTGCGCCAGCCGGAAACGGCAATGACGCCCGAGCCCAGAAGCGGGGCGAGCATCGGCGAGACCGAGATGATGAGCATGACCAGCGCCATCAGCCGGGTGGCCTCGCGGCCGGTGTGCATGTCGCGGATGATGGCGCGCGGGATCACCATCACGGCGGCACCGCCGAGCGCCTGCACGACCCGGCCCGCGATCAGCCAGTTCATGTCGGGCGCAAGCGCGCAGACAAGCGAGCCTGCGGCAAACAGCGCGAGACCGGCGATGACGGGGGGCTTGCGGCCCGCCATGTCGGCAAGCGGCCCGTAGAACATCTGGGCAAGGCCGTAGGCGATGAAATAGGCGGTGATGGTCAGTTGCGCAGCCGACGCCGTGCCGCCGAGATCACCGGCGACGGTGGGCAAGGCGGGCAGGAACATGTCGATCGCGAGCGGACCGACGGCGCACATGAGGCCGAGCACGAGCGCGGCGCGGAGAAAGGGAGACATTTGCAGACCTCAAGAGAAGATAGACGGCACCGCCAAGCATGATGAGACCGGCGGGCCCTACAGAAAAACGATGATCGCCGACGCGGGCCATGCCCAACCACGTGTCGTGGCGCGCCTTCTGCGAAAGGCAAGCGGACATGATGAAGGGGCGACCGTGCCCGGGAAGATGATCCCGGACTGGCGGTGAAGCCGCGCGGTGCGCAGGCGGAATTCGGATGCTGCCGGAGACGGCGGGACACAGGGCCCGCGCCTGCCGGACGAACTCCGCCCCGGCTACCGGGTCAGGTGAAAATTGTTCATGATACGCACTCCCGAAATGGGCGGCGCGAGAAATGACGCGCTGGTTTTTCTCTACGCCCAACGCTTCGCATGGAAAAGACCCGGCAGGTTCCGAAAGGTGCGTTTCACCGGCAGAGTGTTGCAGCAAGGCCGCAATTGGCGGCGCGGCGGCGCATTCTTGGAGGCTGAGGGAGATGCCGCCCTGGCAGCGGCTCAAGTCTCCTCGCGGCTTTCGCCGTGGCGATCGCGTTCGTGGCGCTCGGCAAGAGGAAACTCCGGCAGCCAGGATTCGCGGCGGATGGTCCACAGTTCGTAAGTGGGCACGAACATATTCGGGTCATCCAGCGTGCCGAGATGCACCTCGATCTCGTCGCCCGAGCGGCTGTAGACCGAGGAACCGCAGGCCGGGCAGAAATGCCGGCCGCGATACTCGGCGGTTTCGCCGGTCATCACGACGCACTCGACCGGGAAGATCGCCGAGGCGTGGAACAGCGCGCCGTGGTGCTTGCGGCAATCGAGGCAATGGCAAAGCCCGACCCGCAGCGGCTCGCCTCTTGCCTCGATCCGCACCTTGCCGCACAGGCAGCCGCCCATGGTGTGTTGCATCTCGCCTGCTCTCTCTGGCCCGAGTGTTTTGCGGAGGCTATCGCGGTATCCCGCTTCTGTCATGTCCCGGTTGCCGGGATCGGCAGGGCGAAGGGTCTGGGGTGACATGGCAGAGAGCGGAGTGATTGCATTGCGTCAGGCACACGGCCGCGATCCCGCGCGGTGATCCGCCGGGGTTTGTCATTCTTGGTCCGGAGGGCCGCGCGCTGGCTGTGCCGTTCGGAATTGGGTTGGGTATGCATGCCGCTGCTTTCACAATGACATGCACGGGGTGGCGCAACCGGTGCGCGGCCCGATGATCGCCGGATGATGTCCGCATCCGACAGGCAATTGCCGCTTCGCTTTCCCCGCTTGGGGGCGCGTGGCCAGACAGCCTGCGCCCGACGCGAGGGGCATCCGGGGAGACCCCGGACCGTCCGCCCCGGACAGGGGGCGGCGGCGAAAGGGTTTGGCGCGGTTTCCGGCACGAAGCCTTGCCCCCTCCCGGATTGCATGGGCGCGGTGCCTCGGATGAAGCACCTCACGCGCCATGCGAGACGGGGCAAGCTCCGCCACAGGCCCGGTCCGCTGTCCGGCCGCCGCCCGCTCCGTGCGGACAAACGGCCCGAGGTCGTCCCGGTGGCCGGCTGGACCCGCTCGCCCGTTGAGGTGAGCCGGCCCGCCGACGGAGCCACGCTGGCAATCGCCTCCCCTTTCGCCCTGCCGCACGTTCCGGCACGGCCAAAGGGGCCTTCCTCCCGCCCGGACCGGCACGTTTCCGGTCCATCCGGCAGCGGGAGTGCGGCAAGTATGGCACGGCGGTGGGAGGTGTGGATGAAATGGGGGGATTTTGTGCGGTGCGGGTGGAATTGCCAGGAGGCTGGCCCGGACGTCATCCACGAATCCGGCTGCTTTGGCGGAGCCCAATCTCCACCCCTTCGCGGGGGGAGATGCCCGACAGGGCAGAGGGTGGGTGAAGCCGCAGACAGAGAGCCCTGATCGATACCCCCCTCTGTCACTTCGTGACATCTCCCCCGCAAGGGGGGGAGATTGGTGGCGGACAGTTCGCATGCCAGCTCCCGCACTCCGTCATGCCGGCCCCCCTCCGTCGTCACCCTCGGGCTTGCCATCCGTTGTCATGCTCGCCCCCCTCCGTCGTCATCCTCGGGCTTGACCCGAGGATCCAACGCCAAGCAAACTTCGCGCATGACGGGATATGTCTACATCGTCACCAACCACAAGCATGGCACCCTCTACATCGGTGTGACCTCCGATCTTGAGCGCCGCATCCACGAGCACCGGGAGGCCCTGACGCCGGGCTTCGCGTCGAAATACGGATGCCGCCAACTGGTCTGGTACGAGGACCATTTTGACATCGCCGATGCGATCCAGCGGGAGAAATCGCTCAAGCGCTGGTACCGAAAGTGGAAAATCGATCTGATCGAGAGCTTCAACCCGGATTGGCGGGATTTGTATTACGAGTTGTGGTGAAGGGACTTGGGAGGGTCTGGCTTTGGATCCTCGGGTCAAGCCCGAGGATGACGAAAGACGGGAGGTCCGAGGATGACGACGGAGGGACGGTCACATAAAGAACTTCACCATCAGGTCGTAAAGCGGCTTCAGCCGTGTTGCCAGCGTTGCGGCGGCCTCGGGGGCAGTCAGAAGATTGATGATCACGCCGCCGCCAATGGCGGATATGATTCCGCCGGCGACATAAGCCATCCGCTTGAGACCGCCCCGGAGAATGGGCAGCCTTTTGTCAGGGTCGGGCTGGTTTGCGGAGTTTTCGACCTGATCGGCACCTGCGTCCCCAATCGCGAGAGCACTGTCGGATAACACCGCCCTGGCCTCGTCCGAGTCCATGATTTCGCTGAAGCTTTCCGCGATGTCCTCGACCTCGGTAATCTCGCTTTCAAGGACTGTCGGCTCGGGCTGAGGCGGTTTGGCTCCCGGTTGATCGGCAGGAACCTGCTCCGGCTGAAGCAAGGGGCTGAGTTCCAAAAGGCGTTCGGCGAAGCGTTGGAGATCCTTGAACAGGGTAGAGTTCCACGCGTCGGCGGCATCGTGCTCGATCATGCAGTTGCAGAGGGAATGATGGCCGTCAGCAATTGCATACCAGGTCAACTGCTCGGCATTGATAGCGGAAGCAACCATATCGAGAGAAAATCCCAGATCCTGTGGGACCTGGTAGTTTCCCTCATCTACACGGGACCGAAGAACGCTGCTAGTCACCCGCAAAGCGGAAATTCGCTGTTCGAGATCCGGGGCATTGACGACAGTTGGGCGCGCATTGGGTGGTGTATCGCGCGGCGACAGCATACCGCTTTCCGCCACCATGGCGATCGGGCTTGAGGCGGAGAGCCGCTGCCTCATGTCATCTGCATCGGGTGGAGTGATCTTGTCCCTAAGCGACTGCGCCAACTTGCGCCAAGCCTCGTGGCTGGCGGTGCCATCCCATGATTGCATGTCGATGTAGTGGGTCTCTCCGAAACCGTACGGCAAGTCGGCCCGATCCAGTCTGGCGTGAACCAATTTGCGATTTCTCTGCGCCTTCGCAGCTTCTTCCCGGACCGCGTCTCGGCCAACGCTGTGTTCGCTCCACAAGGTCAGAACAACAGCCGCCTTGTCCAGCCGCTCGGCTATGCGGTCGCGCCAGCCGTCGCCGCCAGAAATGTCGTCGTCCCACCAGACCTCAAAGCCCTGTTCCATGAGCAAATTGCGGACGGCGGTTGCGCGAGGGCGATCAGCGCGGGCATGGGAGAGGAATATGAACCTCTTGGCTTCCTCATCAGGATCCACGCCCCACGGATTGCGTTTCTCCCAACCCAGAGCCGCAGATATGTCCTCCATGATGGTTGCGGCTGTGCGTCGATCACTGACTGCCCAGAACGAGTTTTTTCTGGACGCTAGTCTATAGGCGCGCTTGTCTAGAAACATGCGGGACCAGTTTCGTGGCATCTCCCCCGCGACCAGCGGGAGGTACCAGTCCGTGATCATTTTCCCGTCTGGCCCAAGCCGTCTCACGACCTCAACGAGCATATAGTTGATAGCGGGCTCTACCCAATCTGGTTGCACGGCTACGCTGGTCGGGTCGTGTTCATCTGCTTTTTGTTGCTTCATCCATAGTGGCGCAGTTTCCAGCGCTTGAGAGCCAAGTGTTTCAAGAATGTCGCAATCACTCCAAACATAATCCCAGATCCAGTCGCCGCCGCCAATGGGAACATCACCTGATGAATATGTCGTTGCGTATGAAGCAATCTGGACGGCTCTGATAGGATAGTAATCCGATACGGATGAAGTGGTGGCAGCTACGTCGGCAGCAGCCATTACAGCGATGGACACTCCATCCTGAGATACGGAAGCGGACAGGCTGCCAGCGCTGCCCGCAGCTTCCCCGGCGAGGACGCGAAGTTCTTGCGTCAATTGACTCCGAGCGACCAGCGAAATGAACAAACAACGCCATGTTGCGATTATTGCCCCGGGCAAATTCGCCAAATACTGGCGCGGCACTTTTCCCGGGTCTCCGAAAAGTATCGGAAACACCCTTAGTGCTGCACGCAAGGCGATCAGCTGCGACCAGTCGGGAGGCTTGCCTTCAAGCCGTAGCTTGAGCGGGTGATTTTCCTCTATGTCCAGCAAGTTCACCATGCTTTATCCCATCCAGCGCCTCAGTTTGGCAATTGGCGGTTGTGCTGGCAAGCGCGGATGAGATGGTTCAGGCTGTTGGGACTATTGAGCGGCTGTGATGGTGGATCCTCGGCTCGGAGGCCGAGGATGACGAAAGACAGGAGAACCGGAAATGACGGGAAGCAGGAGGTCGGGGAAGCATACCCCCTCCGCTCACACCGGTGGCGTCGGTTCCGGGTCGGGGGCCTTGGCGGGTGGGGAGAGGGCGAAGCAGGCGATGCCGGCGCAGACAAGGGCGACGGCCACGATGAGCGAGGCGGTGACTTCGCCGCCCATGAAGATGAGCGTCAGCAGGGATGCGGTGACCGGGTTGAGCGCCAGGAAGCCGGTGACGCGGGTGGCGGGGAGACGGGCGATGGCGTGGAACCACATGAGATACCCCACGCCCGAGGACAGGCCGATGGTGAGCACCAGCCACCAGGTGGTTGCCGGCCATTGCATCAGCGCGGTGCCGGGCGGCATCAGCCAGACCAGCAGGCTCAGGGGCAGCATGGAGGCAGCGAAGGCGATGACGCCGATCTTCGGGCCGCCATAGCGGACCACGAAGGGCCGGTAGTGCGAGGAGCAGAAGGCGACGATCAGCGTTGCCGTAAACGTGGCGCCCATGCCGATCAGCTCGTCCGCCGTCAGCCGGGCGGCGAAGGCATCGTGGCCGACGAGAACGGCGATGCCGGAAATCGAAAAGGCGATGCCGATAGGCGAGAGCCTGCCGCCGGTGACCTGGCCGCGCAGCATGTCGATGCAGAGGCTGGCGGCGGGCAGCGTGGCGAAGATCAGCGCCACGCGGGCGGCACTCGTGTAGAGCACGGCGATGTTCAACAGCGTGATCATGACGCCGACCTGGCCGGTGCCGAGCATCAGGATCCAGGGCCAGTCGCGCGTGGCTATCGGCGGGGTCTTGCGCGCCAGAACCAACGGCAGCAGGAAGATGAGCGCGATGCCGTAGCGCATCATGCCGAGCAGGCCGACGCCCGCATCGGCGACGACAAGCTGGCTCATGAAAATGGCAGCACCCACCTGCATGCCGGTGAAAAGCCCGGCAACAACGCCTGTGTTCACACTCCGAACCTTCCTGCCCCAAACTCTCTGGCCGAAACTCTCTGGCCGACACTCTCTGGCCGACACTCTCTGGCCGGGGTCCGTCGCCCCGGACATTCCAATGGCCCGCCGGTCGCATGATCGCGCCACGCCCGGAGCGTTGGCGCGAAACCCGAGCGGCCTTCAACGTGCTCCCTGTTTATGGACAGGCCGTTGGCGACGCAAACCCGGTTTTTGACCTATGCCCGGGTTTGTTTCAGGCGGCGCGCGACGACCCGGGGTGGGCGGGCGCCGGACGGGCGAGGGCGCGGGCGCCATCCGCATCGAGGCGGAAGCGGCCGACGAGTTCATTGAGTGCCGCGGCCTCGGTGGCGAGCGCATGGCTTGCGGCGTTGGTCTCCTCGACCATGGCGGCGTTCTGCTGGGTCATCTTGTCCATGCGTCCGACGGCGGTGTTGACCTCGTCGAGCCCGGCCGACTGCTCGCGGCTGGCCGTCGCCATGGCGCTGACATGGCCGGAGATGTTCTCGATGCGGGCGATGATGCGGGTGATCGCCTCGCCGGTCTCGCCGACGAGCGCGACGCCGGAGCGGACTTCCGTGCCCGACTGCTCGATCAGCTGCTTGATCTCGCGCGCCGCAGTGGCGGAGCGGCCGGCGAGGTCGCGGACTTCCTGGGCGACCACGGCAAAGCCCTTGCCGGCCTCGCCCGCGCGTGCGGCCTCGACCCCGGCATTGAGCGCCAGCAGGTTGGTCTGGAAGGCGATCTCGTCGATCACGCCGATGATGCGGCCGATGTTCTCGGACGCCTCCTCGATGCGGCCCATGGCATCGACGGCACGGCCGACGACAGCGCCGCTCTCGCGGGCGTCGTGGCTCGCTTCCTGGGCGAGGCGGTCGGTGTCTGTGGCGCGCTCGGAAGCGGTGTGCACGGTGGCGGAAATCTCCTCGACCGCGGACGCGGTCTGTTCGAGCGAGGCGGCCTGCTGCTCGGTGCGGCGGGCGAGATCGTCGGCGGCGGTGCGCAGCTGCGCGCTGTCGGCCTCGATGGAGACGGCATTGGTGCGGATGTCGATCAGGGCCGCGCGCATGCGTTCGACGGATTCGTTGAAATCGAGCCGCAGCGCATCGAGATCGCCGGCAAAGGGCGTGTCGATGGCGGTGACGAGATTGCCGCGGGCAAGGTTGCGCAGCGCCGCACCGAGCGATTGCACGGCGAAGCTCAGCTGCCGGTCGGCCTCGGCCTTCTCGGTATCGGTGAGGCGACGGAGTTCATCGGCGCGGTGGCGCTCGTCCTCGCTCTCGCTCTCGATGCGGATCTTGTCGAGCGCGTTGTGCTTGAAGATGTCGAGCGCGCGGGCCATCTCGCCGATCTCGTCGGCGCGGGCCGAGTCGGTGACATCGACGTCGAGATCGCCGGAGGCGACGCCGCGCATGGCGCTGACCAGACGAATGATCGGTCCCTTGAGCGCGGTGACCAGCAAGAAGGCCGCGAGAAGGCCGAAGGTGATGCCGCCGGCGACAGCCGACAGCGTGATGTCGCTGGCGCGGTCCTGGACGGCCTCGGCGCCCTGCTGCTGGTGGCCT
Source organism: Hoeflea sp. (assembly GCA_965233445.1). GTDB lineage: Bacteria > Pseudomonadota > Alphaproteobacteria > Rhizobiales > Rhizobiaceae > Hoeflea. Next base: position 1,321,594 of record OZ247491.1, on the reverse strand, counting down.
GCAAAGGCGACGATGCCGTTCCAGGCTTCGTCGATGCGCCCCGACGCCTCGGCGAAGGCGTCGGTGTGGGCCTGTTCGAGCCCGGTCAGCTCCGCGACGAGCGCCGGAACGGCTTGTGCCTGGCCTGCCCAGTCCGGACCGACGGCCGCGTTGATCACCGGGGCCGCGCCGGTTCCGTCGATGCCCGCGAGCGTTTCCGAAAGGGCTGCGGCCTCTTGCGAAAGGTCGCTTCCTGCGATTTCAGATGGTTCGCCCATGAAGCGGACGATGGACAGCTCCAGGCTCGCCAGGCGGGCGAGGACGCCACGGGCTGCAGCGATGATTTCCTGGCCCTCGAGGATCGGCTGGTCGAGTTCGCCGAACTTGACGGTGGCCTGGCGGGCGACCTGCGCGGCGAGGCCCTGCAGCTTGATGCCGGTGGGGCGAAGCGCGTTGGCGTATTTCTGCAGCTCGATCATGCCGGGCTGGCCGGTGACGCCGGCATCCATCGTGGCGAGCAGTGCCGCCATGTTGTCCTCGATCAGGCTGCGGACGGCCGGCTGGGTGGAAGGGACCGCCGGCGGCAGGGTTTCGAGCATGGTCTCGATGTCGGGCCTCAGTCCGCTTGCGGCCGCGAAGGCCGCCTCGGGGGTCTGGGCGCCGGAAATGGAGCTCGAGATGGTGACCACGGTCTGCGCGCCGTTGCCGAGCTGTTCGGCCGAGCGCAGCATCGACTTGGCCTCGGCTTCCGCATCGGCAAGGGATTTGCCGACGGTGGCGATGGTGTCCTCCAGCCGCGTGCGAAGCCCGCCGATTTCGGCGAGCGTCAGGCCGAAGCGGTCGCGAACGGCCAATTCCTGTTCCTGAAGCTGCCAGAGCCGGTCGACATCGCCCCGCAGCGCCTCGGCAGTGGCGCGGGACCGCGCGATGGCCTGCGACTGCTCGTCCGTGTCGGCGAAAGCGAGAATGTCCTCCATGCGGGCGAGCTGATCATCGAGGCTCTGCATAACGATCGCGCGCTTTTCGGCGTTCTGGTCCTGCAAGAACTCGGTCATGCCGGAATAGGTCTGCTTGAAGCCCGACAGCGATTCGATGCTGGCGCTGGTGCCCATGAGGCGTCCGCCCAGCAGCGATCCGGTGTAAAGGTTGATTGCCGCCATGGCGATGATGCCGCCGATCAGCGGCACGATGAAGACAATCACCTTGGTCTGGATGGAAAAACGGGCAAGCAACCGGTCAATGCTCATGGGCTGGTCCTTGGAAATCTGATGGGTCGACGCAAGACGCGGCCGCCACGGCCCATGCCCGCGCCATGGAAAAGCGACGGGGCGTCCGCAGCCGGTCCATTGCACCGCAAAACTCGCACCACAGGGTTAACCAGACCTGAACGGCAGGCGGCCATTTCTATCCGGGAGGCTTCACCGCACCGGACGCCGGTGCGCGCATTCCGGTAGTTCTGGCCAGTTGGCGAAAAACGGCTATGATCGGACCATCAGTGTCCATACCCATGGTGATTCATGACATCGCGAAAGGCCGGCAAGCCGGCCGCATCGAAATCCGGGGCGCGAAAGAGCGCCTCCGCTTATCTTGACGCCAAGCGCGGCGTTTCCAGCTGGTCCCAGGCTTCCGAGTGGCTGAGAGTCCGCGGAATCGAGGACATCGAGTGCATCACGCCCGATTTCGCCGGAGTGGCGCGCGGCAAGATGATGCCGTCCTCCAAGTTCACCTCCAACACCTCGCTGTCGCTGCCCTCGGCGGTGTTCCGGCACACGATCTCCGGCGAGTACCCGGAAGAGACCGGCGATTTCCGCTATGATCCGCTTGACGGCGACCTCAAGCTGATGCCGGACCTGTCGACCCTGTCGGTGGTGCCGTGGGAGAGCGATCCGACGGCGCAGGTGGTCTGCGACATGGTCAAGACCAACGGCGAGACCGTGGGCTACACCCCGCGCAACGTGCTCAGGCGGGTGGTCGATCTCTACACCCAGCGCGGCTGGAAACCGGTGGTGGCGCCGGAAATCGAGTTCTACCTCGTGGCCCAGCATGACGACCCGGATTATCCGCTCAGGCCGCCCAAGGGACGTTCCGGCCGGACGATCACCGGCGGGCAGTCCTATTCGATCGCCGGCGTCAACGAGTTCGACGAACTGGTCGACGACATCTACGACTTTTCCGACAAGCAGGGCCTGGAGATCGACACGCTGATCCACGAGGAAGGCCCGGCACAGATGGAGATCAACCTGCGCCACGGCGACCCGGTGGAACTGGCCGACCAGGTGTTCATGTTCAAGCGCACCATTCGCGAGGCCGCCATCAAGCACGGGGTGTTCGCCACCTTCATGGCCAAGCCGATGCAGCAATATGCAGGCTCGGCGATGCACATCCACCAGTCCGTGGTGGATGCGGAAACCGGCAAGAACATCTTCTCCAAGGCCGATGGCGGGCCAAGCCAGGCGTTCTTCAACTTCATCGGCGGCATGCAGCATTACGTGCCCAAGGCGCTTGTGATGATGGCGCCCTATGTCAATTCCTACCGCCGCCTGACCCCGGACATGGCCTGCCCCGTCAACAATGCCTGGGGTTACGACAACCGCACCACCGCATTCCGGGTGCCGCATTCGGACGCGGCGGCGCGCCGGGTGGAAAACCGGCTGCCCTCCTCCGACGCCAATTCCTACCTGGCGCTCGCCGCTTCGCTTGCTTGCGGTTATCTCGGCATGGTCAACGGCATCGTGCCGAGCGATCCGGCCGAGGAAACGGTCAACGAAGGCTCGGTCGATCTGCCGCGCGGACTGCTGGAGGCCGTTTCGCTGCTTGAAAGCGAGAGCGCCTTTGCCGACATGTTCGGCCAGGAGTTCATCAACACCTATGCAGGTGTCAAACGCGGTGAGTTCGAAACCTTCATGCAGGTGATCAGCCCGTGGGAACGGGAATTCCTGCTGCTGAACGTGTAAAGCGAGTATTTCATGACCTATCAAAGCCCGATATCGCCGGGGATTTCCTTCTATGAGGCAACGCTTGGCGAGCGTCCCGAATACGGGCGGCTGGGCGGGCCTGCGACCGCCGATGTGGTGATCGTCGGCGGCGGTTTCACCGGTCTTCAGGCAGCCTACCACCTCGCCGCTTCCGGCAAGGACGTGGTGCTGATCGAGGGCGCGCGCTTCGGCGACGGCGCATCGGGACGCAATGGCGGCCAGCTCGGCACCGGCCAGCGCGCTTGGCCTGACGAACTGGAAGACAATTTCGGCAAGGCGGCATCGCAGCAGCTGTTCGCGGTGGCCGAGCGGGCGAAGGCGCATCTTCTGAATTTCGCCACGGAGCACGACATCGACGCCGATTTCCGGCCGGGCCAGATCTCGGCCGCGCACAAGGCCGGATATGTCAAGGATTACCGCGAGCATGTGAGCCGCATGTCCGGGGAATACGGCTACGAACACCTGACCTTCCTCGACCGTGACGCACTGGCCTCGCAACTCGGTTCGACCCGTTATTTCGGCGGCTGCCGCGACGCGGGCACCGGCCACATCAATCCGCTCAAATATGTGGTGGGGCTGGCGAAGGCGGCGGCCAGGGCCGGCGCGCGACTTCACGAAAACACCCGCGCGCGCGCGATCGAGAATTCGGGCGGCAAGGTGACGGTGAAGACCGATCAGGGCGACATCGTCGCAGGCCAGGCCCTGATCGCGTGCAACGCCTTCATCGAGGGGCTGGAGCCGGTGACATCGGCACATGTGATGCCGATCCGCTCGTTTATCGGCGCCACGGTGCCGCTCGGGCACAACAGCCCGGTGATCCCGGGCGGGGAATCGGTCGACGATTCACGCTTCGTGGTGCGCTATTTCCGCAAGAGCGCCGACGGTCGGCTGCTGTTTGGCGGGCGCGAAGCCTACACTTCGGACAATCCGACCGACATTTCGAGCCACATCCGTCGGCAGATCGCCGAGATCTACCCCGACCTCGGCGATGTCGAGATCACCCATGCCTGGGGCGGTTCGGTCGGCATCACGCTGTCGCGGCGGCCGTTCGTGCGCGAAGTGATGAAGAACGTCACATCGATCGGCGGCTTTTCCGGCCACGGCGTGATGCTGTCGAACTATTGCGGCAAGCTCTACGCCGATTTCGTCAATGGCGGCTCGGAGGATCTCGAGGCGATGCGCGGGCTCAAGGTCGGCCCCTTCCCCGGCGGCGACCGCTTCCGCAAGCCGCTGCTGTTGCTGGCGCTGACCTGGTATTCGCTGAGGGACAGGTTTTAGCAAACGCGAACACGCGGAGGCACCATGACCAAGCACCGGATCTACACAACCAGCTTCTCGAGCGTCTACAAACTCTATGTCGCGAAGGCCGAGCGGAAGGGCCGGACGAAGCAGGAGGTGGATCAGATCATCTCCTGGCTGACCGGATACGATCAGGCGCAGCTGGGGGACGTGCTCGACAAGATGACGGACTTCGAAACCTTCTTTGCCGAAGCGCCCAAGCCCAATCCTTCACGCGAGATGATCAGGGGCGTGATCTGCGGCGTCCGCATCGAGGACATCGGGGAACCGACGATGAAGGAAATCAGGTATCTCGACAAGCTGATCGACGAACTGGCCAAGGGCCGGGCGATGGAGAAAATTCTCCGGTCCGCGTGAGGACCGTACGTTCAATGCCCCGTGAAGCCTGCGCCAACCGCCGGCAGGACCGTGAAATGGCACCGAACGATGCCGTGCCCCTAGCTTTATCTAATCGATTAGATTATGTGTTTGGCACCGTTCATGGACAGGATGCCATTTCATGAGTCAGATCATTCCGGTCGATCCGTTTGACTATGTCGTTTTCGGCGGCACCGGCGACCTTGCCGAGCGCAAGCTGCTGCCGGCGCTTTATCACCGCCAGTGGGCGGGCCAGTTCAGCGAGCCGACCCGGATCATCGGCGCCTCACGCTCCGAGCTTTCGCATGACGCCTATCGCGACTTCGCCCGCGATGCGCTGAAGCAGCATCTCAAGAACGGCGAGTATGACGAGGCGGAGGTCGAGCGCTTCCTGGGCCGGCTGTTTTACGTGTCCGTCGATGCCCGCTCGGACCAGGGATGGGACAACCTCAAGGCGCTGCTCGACGAGGGCAACGACCGGGTGCGCGCCTTCTATCTCGCGGTCGGGCCGGGACTGTTCGGTGACATTTCCGAGCGGATCAAGGCCAACGGGCTGATTACAGAGCTCACCCGCATCGTGGTCGAGAAGCCGATCGGCCGCGATCTCGAATCCGCGCACGAGTTGAACCGGACCATCGGCGAGGTGTTCAGCGAAGAGCAGATCTTCCGCATCGACCACTATCTCGGCAAGGAAACGGTGCAGAACCTGATGGCGCTCAGGTTTGCCAATGCGCTCTACGAGCCGCTGTGGAATTCGGCGCATATCGACCATGTGCAGATCACCGTGGCCGAATCCGTAGGCCTTGAGGGTCGCGCGGGCTATTACGACAAGGCGGGCGCATTGAGGGACATGGTTCAAAACCATATCGCCCAGCTTTTGTGCCTGGTGGCGATGGAGCCGCCTTCGTCGATGGACGCAGAAGCGGTGCGTGACGAGAAGCTCAAGGTGCTGCGCTCGCTCAGGCCGATCACCGAGGAAAATGCCGACAGCCTGACCGTGCGCGGCCAGTACAAGGCCGGCGCATCCGCCGGCGGGGCCGTGAAGGGCTATCTCGACGAACTCGAGGGCGGGGTTTCCAACACGGAGACCTTCGTGGCGATCAAGGCCGAGATCAACAACTGGCGCTGGGCCGGCGTGCCGTTCTATCTCAGGACCGGCAAGCGGATGAGCGAGCGGGTTTCCGAGATCGTCGTCGCCTTCAAGTCGATCCCGCATTCGATCTTCGGTACCAGCGCCGGGCGGATCACCGCCAACAAGCTGGTGATGCGGCTGCAGCCCGACGAGGGCGTGAAGCAGTGGATCATGATCAAGGACCCGGGCCCGGGCGGCATGCGTCTGAGGCACGTGTCGCTCGACATGAGCTTCGCCGACCGCTTCGAGGAACGCAATCCGGACGCCTATGAGCGGCTGCTGCTCGATGTGATCCGCAGCAACCAGACGCTGTTCATGCGCCGCGACGAGGTTGAAGCGGCCTGGAACTGGGTCGACCCGATCCTCAAGGCATGGGCGGAAACCGGACAGCCGGTGCTGGCCTACACCGCAGGCACCTGGGGACCGAGCCAGGCCATCGCATTGATCGAAAGAGACGGCAGGACCTGGCATGAAAGCGACTGATCACGGCCGCCTCTCCCCTTCCCTTCGTCACCACGCGTTTGCCGACGGTCAGCAACTCGCCGCAGCGCTGGCAACCCGGGTGGCTACGACGCTGCAGGAAGCAATCAAGGCCCGCGGAGAGGCGCGGCTCGCGGTGTCCGGCGGCTCGACGCCGAAGCGGTTCTTCGAGGCGCTTTCGGAGCAGGAGATCGACTGGGACCGGGTCATCGTGACGCTGATCGACGAACGGCTTGTGCCGCCCGAGAACGAACGCTCAAATCACGGGCTGGCAAACCGGCACCTGTTGAAGAACAAGGCGGCCCGGGCACGCTTCATCCCTCTCTATGCGGAGGCCGATGATGCCGAAGCGGCCGCCCGCATCGCCGCAACCCGCATTGACGGGCTTGACGGACCGCTTGATGTGGCCGTGCTCGGCATGGGAACCGACGGGCACACGGCCTCGTTCTTTCCGGGCGGATCAACGCTTGCGGAGGCGACCGATCCCGACTGCCCGATGAGCGTGATCGCGATGGAAGCCCCCGGGGCCGGCGAGCCGAGACTGACGCTGACGCTGCCGAGGATCGTGGAAGCCGGGCTGGTCGTGCTCCATATAGAGGGAACGGAGAAGAAGGCGGTGCTGGCCGAGGCGCTTCAGCCGGGGCCGGATGCCGACATACCGGTGCGTTCGGTGCTGCGCGATGCGGCGGAACCGGTCGAGATCTACTGGGCGCCCTGAAGCACTCGCGCCCGCCGGCGCAACCGGCAAACAAGCGTGCCCCTTCCAACCAGCACTGCTGGTTTCTTGAGCCAACACCTGAAAAGGATGCCAGTCATGACTGTCGATCCCCGAATTGCCGCTGTTACGAGACGGATTGTCGAGCGCTCCAGGCCCGGCCGTGAAACCTATCTCGAACGGCTGCGCAGCGCCGCCTCGAAAGGCCCGCATCGCGCAACGCTCTCCTGCGGGAACCTGGCGCACGGATTTGCGGCCTGCGGGCCCGCAGACAAGGCAAATCTTTCCGGCGACGTGGTGCCGAACCTGGGCATCATCACCGCCTACAACGACATGCTCTCGGCACACCAGCCCTTCGAGACCTACCCCGAACTGATCCGCAAGGCGGCGCGCGAAGCCGGCGGCGTGGCGCAGGTGGCAGGCGGCGTGCCGGCCATGTGCGACGGCGTCACCCAGGGCCAGCCCGGGATGGAGCTCTCGCTGTTCTCGCGGGACGTGATCGCCATGTCGGCGGCAGTCGGGCTTTCGCACAACATGTTCGATGCCGCGGTCTATCTCGGTGTCTGCGACAAGATCGTGCCGGGCCTGCTGATCGCCGCTCTGACATTCGGCCACCTGCCGACGATCTTCATCCCCGCGGGTCCCATGACCACCGGCCTGTCCAATGACGAGAAAGGCCGCATCCGGCAACTCTATGCCGAAGGCAAGGTCGGCCGCGACGAGCTTCTGGAATCCGAATCCAAGTCCTATCACGGGCCCGGCACCTGCACCTTCTACGGCACTGCAAATTCGAACCAGATGCTCATGGAGATCATGGGGCTGCACACGCCCGGCGCATCCTTCATCAATCCCGGCACCCCGCTCCGGGACGCGCTGACGACCGAGGCCGCCAAACGCGCGCTGGCGATCACGGCGCTGGGCAACGAGTTCACGCCGATCGGCGAGATGATCGACGAACGCTCGATCGTCAACGGGGTGGTGGGGCTGCACGCCACCGGCGGGTCGACCAACCACACCATGCACCTGGTGGCGATGGCGCGCGCAGCCGGCATCATCCTGACCTGGCAGGACATCTCCGAACTGTCGGATGCCGTGCCGCTGCTGGCGCGGGTCTATCCGAACGGTCCGGCGGACGTGAACCACTTCCAGGCGGCAGGCGGGCTCAACTTCCTGATTGCCGAACTGCTCAAGACCGGCATGCTGCACGAAGACGTGCGCACGGTCTGGGGCAAGGGACTGTCGGCCTATGCGGTGGAAGCCAAGCTCGGCGACAACGGCAGCGTCGAACGCGTTCCGGTGCCGGTCGAAAGCGGCGACCCGAAGGTGGTGACGACGATCGACAAGCCGTTCCAGCCCAATGGCGGGCTGAAGATGCTCACCGGCAACATGGGCAAGGCGGTGATCAAGATCTCTGCGGTCAAGCCCGAGCGTTACGTGGTCGAAGCGCCGGCCCGGGTCTTCGCCGATCAGAACGAATTGCACGACGCCTTCAAGGCCGGCAGCCTGACAGGGGATTTCGTCGCCGTCGTGCGTTTCCAGGGACCGAAGGCCAACGGCATGCCGGAGCTGCACAAGCTCACGCCGCCGCTCGGCGTGCTTCAGGACCGGGGCCAGAAGATTGCGCTTGTGACGGACGGACGGATGTCGGGCGCTTCGGGCAAGGTGCCGGCTGCGATCCACGTGACGCCGGAGGCAAAGGACGGCGGCCCGATCGCAAGGATCCGCGACGGAGACATGATCAGGCTCGACGCGGTCGAAGGCACGCTCGAAGTGCTGGTTGCCGCGGCCGAGTTCGACGCGCGCCAACCCGCCGATGCCGATCTGAGCGCCAATGAATGGGGCATCGGACGGGAACTGTTCGCCCGGTTGCGAGAGAATGCCGGCCCGGCAGACGAAGGCGCAAGCGTGCTTTACTGAGGGTTGTCAGCGCTCACGCAGTCGCCTGAGCCGCAAGCACGGGCCTCGGTATGCCATCCGCAAGACCGATGCCCACTCTTGCCCGAATTGCTTCAGGCGCGCAGGTCAAGCTTGTGGTCGCGGTGGGCCGGATGGTCGCTGTAGACAAAGATGCGGTTGAGATCGCGTTCGCTCAGAAGCCGCAGGAAGCGGGCCTCGATGGTGTTGTTGGCGTTGACGCGATTGAGAACGCATCCGATCCGGTCCATGCGCGCTTCGGGCACATCGATACAGAACTGATCCGGAATCTTGAACTGCGTGAGAATGCCCAAGATCGCGGTGCTCCGCGAAATGGCGATGATCGTGCACCGGCGCGAGGCCATGTGCATAACGCCCTTTTCGGTAAACTCGATGCGGGCGTGGTTGAGGGTCTCTTCCATGGTGAACCGCGTCTCGCGGTCGTACATGAAGGATTCCTCCCTCTGAAGGTAGTGCACTCCGGAACTGCTCACAACATTCTCTCCGTGGATGTCACGGCTCAAATCTAAACACGCATTGCTTAACGGAGTTTTGATGCCGGCGGTTTGAACGGATATTTGCCCGCGGCTGAACACTTGCGTCCCGTCATGGCACACATCGCACAGAGATCACCGAAGACCGTTAATTGCCGATTTTCATCTGTCGCCGCCGAAATCCTGCTTCTGCGGACCGAAAAACCGGCAGGATTCGATGCGTATGGGCGGCGCGGCTACCTGCGATAGGTTTTTCCGTCGCCGTCGAAAAGATGAAGCTTTTCGCGTTCGGCCTCGAAGCGAACCTTGTCGCCACGGTCCACGGTCTGGTGGCCGGTGAGCTTGGCGATGATCGGTTCGCCCTCGGTGAGCCCGTCCACATAAAGCAGGGTCACTTCGCCCAGATGCTCCACCAGAGACACCTTGCCCTCGAACAGGAAATCCTCTCCCGTCGAGATCGTCAGGTCCTCCGGACGGACCCCGAACGACGCCTTCTTGCCGTTTTCACTCTCGGGGACGGAAATGCCGGTATCGACCGACTTGCCGCCGGCGAGCGCAATGCGGGCGCTGTCGCCTCCCTGCTCGATGGTGGCGGGAATGATGTTCATCGCCGGCGAGCCGATGAACTGCGCCACAAAGAGGTTCTGCGGCCTGAGGTAGAGCTCCATCGGCGGGCCGACCTGCTCGATATAGCCGGCCGAAAGCACCACGATGCGGTCGGCGAGCGTCATGGCCTCGACCTGGTCGTGGGTGACGTAGATCATGGTCGTGTCGGGCATGGTCTCGTTGAGCTTCGAGATCTCGATGCGGGTGGCCACGCGCAGCGCCGCGTCGAGGTTGGACAGCGGCTCGTCGAACAGGAACACCTTCGGATCCCGGCAGATTGCGCGGCCGATGGCGACACGCTGACGCTGACCGCCCGAGAGCGCCTTGGGCAGCCGGTCGAGATAGGGACCGAGCTGGAGAATGTCCGCGGCCGAGCGCACCCGCCGGTCGATCTCCTCGCTCGATTCCTTGGCGATGCGCATGCCGAAGGCCATGTTGTCATAGACGGTCATGTGCGGATAGAGCGCATAGGACTGGAACACCATGGCGATGCCGCGCTTGGAAGGCGGCACGTCATTTACGACCATGTCTCCGATTTCGAGCGTGCCGCCGGAAATGGATTCAAGCCCCGCGATCATCCGAAGAAGCGTGGACTTGCCGCAGCCGGACGGCCCGACAAAGACGATGAACTCTCCCTGCTCGATCTCCAGATCCACCCCGTGAATCACCTCAACCGATCCGTAGGACTTCTTCAGACCCTTCAGTTTCAGACCGACCATGTTTTCCTCCCGGTAACGCCGTTCATGATCTCATCCGAGCCTGGCGAAAAAGGCATCGTATGGCGACAATTCAATCGTATCGGAGCGCAGGAACCCCGAAAATCCGTGTCCGTCCAGCGGCTCGAGCGGCCCATCCGGGCAGTCGATGACCTGCATTTCCTCACTCAGGTTGAAGGCGCAGAAAATGGTCTCGTTGCCGTCGCGCCGGATGATCGAGAGCACGCTGTCCCCCGACTCGTGGAATTCCAACGTGCCCTTGGCGAGCGGACGATGGGCGCGGCGGAAGGCTAGAAGCCTCCGGTAGTGATTGAGCATCGACGCCTGGACGTGATCCTGCGCATCGACAGCGAGATGGCGATGCTCCGGCGGAACCGGAAGCCAAGGCTGTCCCACGGTGAAGCCGGCAGACTGTTCATGCTCGGCCCAGACCATCGGGGTGCGGCAACCGTCACGGCCCTTGAAATCAGGCCAGAACTGAATGCCGTAGGGATCCTGAAGATCCTCATAGGCGAGATCTGCCTCGGTCAGCCCCAGTTCCTCTCCCTGATAAAGGCAGACAGACCCCCTGAGCGTCATCAGGAGACCGACAAGAAGACGCATGTAGCGGTCGGGGTCATTGACGCCCGCGGCCCAGCGCGTGGCGTGGCGAACCACATCGTGGTTGGAGAACGCCCAGCACGCCCAGCCTTCCGGCGCCACCGCCATGAAATCATTCATGACCTGCTTGACGCGAGCGACGGTGATCCTGTCGTTGGCAAGAAATTCGAACGCGTAGCACATGTGCATCTTGTCGACGCCCGATGTGTAGTCGGCCACGATCTGAAGCCCGATCTGGGCGTCGCCGACCTCGCCGACCGCGGTCGTGCCGGGATACTCATCCAGCAACGCGCGAAACCGGCGGAGAAAGTCGAGGTTCTCGGGCCGGTTCTTGTCGTAGAGATGGAGCTGGTGGTTGTACGGATTGACCGCGGGCGCGATGCTGTCGTTGCGCAGTTCCTTGGCAAGCGGAGGGTTGTCGCGCAATTCCTTGTCGTGAAAATAGAAGTTGATCGTGTCGAGACGGAACCCGTCAACGCCCCGGTCGAGCCAGAAACGCACGACGTCCAGAAGCGCCTGCTGCACTTCCATGTTGTGGAGGTTGAGATCAGGCTGCGAGGTGAGGAAGTTGTGCATGAAATACTGTTCACGCTTGCCGTCCCACTGCCAGGCGGAGCCGCCGAAGATCGACAGCCAGTTGTTGGGCGGGGTGCCATCGGGCTTCGGTTCGGCCCAGACATACCAATCGGCCTTCGGATTGTCGCGGCTGGACCGGCTCTCGACGAACCAGGGATGCTGGTCGGACGAATGGGACATCACCAGATCGATCATGACGCGGATGCCATGATCGTGGGCCACCTTTACCAGGTGATCGAAATCACCGAGCGTGCCGAACATCGGGTCGACATTGGTGTAGTCGGAGACGTCGTAGCCGAAATCCTTCATCGGCGAGGTGAAGAACGGGGAAACCCAGACCGCGTCCACGCCGAGAGAGGCGATGTAGCCGATGCGTTCGGCGATCCCTATGAGATCGCCGACACCGTCGCCGCTGGTGTCCTGAAACGAGCGCGGATAGACCTGATAGATAACACCCCCACGCCACCATTCAGCATCCGATGAGATTTCAGCGCCGGTTTGCAAACGCTTTCCGGCCAAAGTCATCGTTTTCATCAATACTCCATTACTTGACCGAGCCCGACAGGAGGCCACGGACCAGATATTTCTGCATGGCGAAGAACACCACAAGCGGCACGGCGATCGACACGAAGGCCGATGTCGCCAGGATTTCCCAGTTGCCTCCCCTGGTGCCGAGAAGCTCGACGATCTGCTTGGTCATCACCGTGGTCTCGCCGGTCGCGTCGATCAGGAACACGAGGGCCACGAGCAGATCGTTCCAGGTCCACAGGAACTGGAAGATGGCGAAGGACGCCAGCGCCGGAAACGACAGCGGCAGGATGATCTTGACGAAGATCTGGAAATCGGTGGCGCCGTCGACGCGGGCGTTTTCGATGATGTCGCGCGGCAGACCGACCATGTAATTGCGCAAAAGATAGATCGCCAGCGGCAGGCCGAAGCCGGTATGGGCCAGCCAGACACCGAGATATCCCTTGCCGATGCCGATGTCGTTGTGAAGCTTGAGCAGCGGGATCAACGCCAGTTGCAGCGGCACCACCAGGAGCCCGACCACAGCGGCAACGAGCAGCGATCGCCCGGGGAACCGCATCCAGGCCAGCGCATAGGCGGCGAAAGCGGCGATCACGATCGGAATGACGGTGGCCGGAATGGTGACCGTGAGCGTGTTGAAGAAGGCCTTGGCCATCCCTTCCCGGTTGTTCGGATCGAACAGCACGAAGCGGTAGTTTTCGAGCGTGAATTCGGGCGGACGGGTGGCGGTGGTGAAGACGCGGGGCAAGCGGCTGTCGCCGAAGCTCTGATCCGCGGAAAGCCGGAAGGCTCCATTCTCGGCGACCGTCAGGCGCTCGCCGTCGCCAAGATCGACCACTTCGCCGGGCTCATAGGCCTCGGGCTCGCGGGAACTGGTGCCCCAGCGGCTGATCGAGACGTCGCCGGCTTCGAACAGCTCTCCCTCGATGACGAATTCGCCGTCGATCACCGCCTCGTTTCCTTCGATGCGGATCGCCGGGGCCTGCCGTTCCTGCGTGAACAGCGCAGCCCACCAGCCCGAATTGGCAATCTGGTCGGCGGTGCGGAACGAGGAGACGAACAGCCCGACGGTCGGGAACAGCCAGAGCGCGACCAGGGCCACGACCGAAATATGCACGGCCCAGACGAGAGGCGACTTCTTCGATGACGATGCTTGCATCTTCGCCTCCCTCAGCGCGTTTCTTTGCGGGCGTTGTACACGTTCCAGGCCAGGATCGGCGTGACGAGCAGCATGATGATCATGGCGCTTGCCGAACCGACGCCCCAGTCATTCGCCCTGAACAGCTTGTCGTACATGTAATTGGCCAGAACCTGGGTTTCCCACTGGCCGTTGGTCATGGCGAAGACGATGTCGAACACCTTCAGCACAACGATGGTGATGGTGGTCCAGACCACGACGATGGTGCCCATGATCTGCGGCACCTTGATCTTGAAGAAGATCTGGAACGGGTTGGCGCCGTCAATCACCGCCGCCTCGATGGTCTCCTCGGGTATGCCGCGAAGCGCCGCCGAAAGGATCACCATGGCGAAACCGGTCTGGATCCAGATCAGCACGATCATCAGGAAGATCGAGTTCCAGAACGGGATGGTGAGCCAGGTCTGCGGTTCGCCATAGGGCAATGTGGCCGTGAAAAGCGAGTAGATCGATCCGAGCGCCGTCCAGACAAGCCAGATGCCGATCAGTGCCAGCACGATGCGCAGCGGCTTGTCCCACCAGCCGCTCTTGCGGTGGCCGTATTCGGTTTTGATGAAGGGACGGATCGCCTGATAGACGCACCACAGAGTGAATGCCACGAAAGCCGCTAGCAGCAGGGCGGGGACAATCGTCAGCATCAGCACGGAAAGGAAGCCGCCATCGAAGGAGAGCCAGACCGCGTTGAGCACGCCGATCTGGTCATTCCCCGCCGGTCGCGTGTCGTAGACGAGCTTCCAGATCACCGCGGCGCCGACGAACGAGATCGCCATCGGCATGAAGATCAGCGATTTGGCGATGCCGCCCCAGGCGATCCGGTCGGTGAGCTGTGCGGCGAGAAGACCAAAACCGGTGGAAAAGGCCGGCACGATGATCAGCCACAGCATGTTGTTGCGCAGGGCCTCCCAGAATTTCGGCTCGCCGAACAACTGGCTGTAGTTGGCCAGCCCGACAAACGCGCCGCCGACACTGCGATCGGTGAGCGACAGCCAGAGCGTGGCGAAAACCGGATAGGCGAGATAGAGGCCGAGTGCGAAAATCGCGGGAAACAGGAACAGCCAGGGCCTGATCTGGTTGGCCCGGTTGATGTTGCGGCCCGCATTCTTGCCGGTGGCGGGAAACAGAACCCGGTCGAGAAACTGATTGGAGAAATAAAAGTATCCGACGCAACCGCCGACACCGATGATGATGGTGATAATGCCCTGAAGTGCCGGATGCATTGTTTCCTCCCCAACAAGCAGTTTTTGCGAAGACCCCGGCGCGAGGCCGGGATCTCCATGTCTGCCGGAAAGACCCGCTTACTTGAGGGCGTCCCAGGACTGCTGTATGGCGTCGGCCACTTCCTCGGCAGACTCGCCGCCGGAGTAGTCGACCATGCCGGTCCAGAAAGATCCGGCGCCAACGCCGCCAGGCATCAAGTCGGATGCATCGAAGCGGAAGGTGGTGGCGCCGAGCAGCACATCGCCAAGAGCACGTTGGGTGTCGTTGATGTAGTTTGCGCTATCCACTTCCTTGTACGGTGTCAGGAAGCCTGGCTGAGCCATCATGACTTCGTGGGCCAGCGGTGTTTTCAGGAATTCAATGAACCCACGTGTCGCCTCACTGTCATCCGTAATTCCCAACAGCGTTCCGGCACCAAGCACCGGGGTACCAAGATCATTTTCGGAATAAGCCGGGAAATAGAAAAAGTCAGCATCCCGACCGACAACCGTTCCATCTGGAAAGTAGGCCGGAATGAAGGACGCCTGTCGGTGGAGGTAGCACTGCGGCGGCGAGGAGAACAGGCCCTTCGGACTGTCGCGGAAATCGACCGTGGAGACGGCATCGGCACCGCCTGCGACGAAATCATCGTTGCGGGCAAACCAGCCGAATTCCTCAATCGCGCCGACCACTGCGGGATCGGTGAACGGGATCTCGTTGGCGACCCACTGGTCGTAGACCGAAGGCGGCTGCGTGCGCAGCATCATATCCTCGACCCAGTCGGTTGCGGGCCAGCCGGTGGCGCCGCCCGAACCGAGACCAATGCACCACGGGGTTTCGCCGTCGGCTGCGATCTGCTCGGTCAGCGCCTTGAGTTCTTCCATGGTCTCAGGCACTTCGTAGCCCGCATCCTCGAAGTTCTCCGGCACGTACCAGACAAGCGACTTGACGTTCACGTTGAAAAAGAAACCGTAAAACTGCTCCTCGCCGCTCTCGTCCGGATAAGTACCAAGGTCGACCCACGATTCACCGGCTGCATAATTCTCAGCCACCCACGACGCAGCATCCGACCCCAGAGGCGAGAGGAAACCCCGAGCAGCCATGGTTTTCGCCAAACCCGGCTGCGGGAAGACTGCAATGTTCGGCGCAGATCCTGCTTCAGCATCGATCACGATCTGCTGCTCAAGAGAATCAGAACCCACATAGCTCACGTCGGCACCGGTGGCTTCTTCAAAATAGGCGATGAGATTCTCAAATGATTCTGCTTCGCCTGCCAGCCATGGCCCTGCAATCGTAACAGATTGGCCGCTGAAATCGTTCGACGACTTAAACGCCTCGTAGCTCTCCCAGTTGAAATCACCCTCTCCCGGGGTGAACATCAGTTCCTGGGCGTTGGCCGCGCCAAGCGTCAGCGCGAGGGCTGCGGCACTCGTCAAAAGCATTTTGTTCATGGACTTCTTCCTCCTGGCCTGTCCCGGCCTTTTCGTGAAGCTTAAGTGTTCTCGTAGCCGGAGCGCCGAAAACTCAAAGCGCTTTGGCTTACCTTCAGAGGATTACGGGAGCGTGACTGAGTCAACCCTCTAGTTCCCTCCTCAGACGCAATTAGAGCGCCAAAGCTCAAAAAAACGAGTCATTTCGCTGCAATGCAACATGTTTTCGCACCGCAGCGAGGCTATTTTTTGCGTTTTTCCGGTTTCACGTTACCATGAGACAGGAAGTACCGAAAGATCAGGATCGCAATGACGTGCCGTTGTTTTCAAAGCGCTTTGAAGAACTGGACCTGACGCTGTGAATCTCAAACAGCTCGCAGAGTATCTTGAACTGTCGCAAACCACGGTCTCGCGCGCGCTCAACGGCTACCCCGAAGTGCGCGAACAAACCCGGCGGCGCGTGCTGGAAGCGGCGCAGCGGCATGGCTACAAGCCCAACTCCAACGCACGCAAGCTCGCCACCGGCAAGGCGGGATCGATCGGTTACGTGCTGCCGGTGGGGCGCAACGTGGATCTCGATCCGCACTTCGTCGAGTTCCTGTCGGGGATGGGCGAACATGCACTGTCGCGCGAGGTGGACCTTTCACTGACCCCCGCCCCTTTCGAGCGCGAGACCGAGGCCTACAGCAGGATCGCCGCAAGCCGTTCGGTCGACGGGGTGTATCTGTCCTCCATGCGCAATGACGAACAGCGGATTGCGCTGGTGCGGGACCTCGGGATTCCCTTCCTCGCCCATGGACGGGCGCTCGAACCATCAGCAGGATACTCATTCCTGGACATCGACAATGAGGGCGCGTTTCACGATGCCACGCGGCTGCTGCTGCAACTGGGCCACACGCGGCTTGCCTACATCAACGGCGACACCGACTACACATTCGCGGTGCACCGGCTCAACGGCGTGATCCGGGCGATGACAGCGGCGGGACTGCCGGTGGAGCGGCTCGCGCACCATTCGGCGGCGATGAACGAGGAGAACGGCTACAGGCTGGCGATGGCGCTGTTCCGCGATGCCGACGCGGCGACCCGGCCGACGGGGGTGCTCTCCGCCTCGATGTTCACCACGCTTGGCATTGTCCGGGCGTTCAACCAGCTCGGGATGCGCATGCCGGACGATGTATCGATCATCACCCATGACGACGTGTTTCCGTTCCTCAAGCCGGAAAGCTTCACGGTGCAGCTGACGACGACGCGCTCCTCCATCAGGGTGGCCGGAGCCCGCATTTGCGAGCGTCTGGTCGACATCATCAACGGGGTGGAAAAAGGCCCGGTCGAGGAGGTCTGGCCGGTGGAGCTGATCGTCAGGGCCAGCACCGGGCCGGCGCCGGCGGAGGGGAAACGAGGCCGGCGCGGACGTGCTGCGGAGGCCGCGGAGTAAAGGCCGCAGTGTGAAAGCCGGAATTGGGCCGTTTCGTCAGTGAAGGCCGACGGATCGTCAGGCCGCCAAGTGCAGCGACGCAACGACCGGTCGGACGTCCACGGAGCCAAGAGGAGCAGGCGTGCCTTGCATCGCGTTCACGCGGAAGCCCGAACCATCAATTGGAACCCGATATCAATAACGGTCCTGGCGATCGGCTCGTCTCGCATCCGCGCCAGAATCGCTTCGGCAGCCTCCTCGCCAAGCCGTTCGCGATCGACCCGAACAGTGGTGAGGGCGGGCTCCAGGTGCGCAGCAAATTCCTGATCTCCAAAGCCGATGATTGCCATCTGGTCAGGCATTCGGATCTTTCGCGCCTGCGCTTCGATGATGACGCCATGCGCGAGCACATCGGAGCTGCAGAACACGACTCCCCCGCGGAACCCCTGCCGATCGACTAGGTCGGAGAGCGCGTTTCTGCCGGATTCGATGCTGGCGGGTCCCACGCAATCATGGGCAATGACCGGGCTTGCACCGATCGATTTCAGGCGCGATGTAAAAGCATCTCGCCGGCGATGCGCACGCTCGTCGTTCGCCGTTACCGTAGCGGCGGTCTCATAGCCCTTGTTGTGAACGTAGTCGGCCACTGACCGTCCCGCTTCGACGTGCGAAAATCCGACGCACATGTCGATGGGACTGTCGGTGATATCCCATACTTCCACCACGGGTATATCGGCCCCGAGAAGGATTCTGCGGGTCTGGGAGGAGTGGTGTATGCCCGTCAGGAGCACGGCGTCGGGACGACGAGAAAGATGAGCGGCGATCGCCTCTTGCTCATCGGCCGGGTTGAAGCCCGTCTCAGACAGCAAGATCTGGTAGTTGGCCTCTTTCATGCTGTCATTGAACGTCTTCATGAACGACGAATAGACAATGTTTGTCAGCGATGGCACGAGCGCCGTGACAAGGTTGCTTCGTTGCGATGCCAATGCACCGGCGATGGCATTTGGAACAAACCCGGTCTGCTCGATCGTATCTTGAATGCGTTTCAGGGTTTCAGGCGACACCTTGTCCGGCTCACTGAGGGCACGGGAAACGGTGACCTGCGATACCCCGGCCATTCGACCGACAGTCGTCATCGTGACTCGGCCCTTGCGCTTGCGCTTCTGGGTCTTGAACTGCTCCATTGTCTCCTCAATTCCCGGGATTGCGGGAAAGCATTGCGGCGTCACCTTCTCGGGTCAGTTTGTGCACATCGCTCAATCCTGCTTTGCAGATTTCGAGATATAGGCGGATCCGATGATGGAGGCGAGGATCAATATCCACAGCAGGATCGCGATCCAGCTTTTTGTGAAGAAGATCGTTATGTCACCGAAGGACTCCAGGCTTTTGACGAAGTAGACCTCCGCCGACGGCCCGAGAATGAAACCGATGATGAAGGGCGCGATTTCAAGACGGATGTGGTAGGCGAACCAGCCGAACAATCCGAAAATTGCCAGCGTCCACACGTCG
The DNA here is from genome assembly GCA_965233445.1 of Hoeflea sp. GTDB lineage: Bacteria > Pseudomonadota > Alphaproteobacteria > Rhizobiales > Rhizobiaceae > Hoeflea. Next base: position 1,302,478 of record OZ247491.1, on the reverse strand, counting down.
AACATGACCCCGTAATTGATCGTATAGGCACCGATCACGCACATCATAAGAATGACGGGGAAAAGGATGTGCTTCGGCACGGTCACGATCAGGGCAACGTATCGGATCGCGAAAAACATCATCACGAACATCGCGACGTTGGCGATCATCATTGCAAAGATCATTGCATTCCAGGTCGCCGGGTTGTCGCCAATAAACAGCGGGCCGACCTGAACACCCTGCAGGGTGAAGGCGCCGATCAGCAGTGCCGTCGTCGAGTCTCCCGGGATCCCCAGGGACAGCAACGGCACGAGCGCACCACCAGTCAAGCCATTGTTGCCGGCCTCCGACGCGACGATGCCTGCCGGCTCGCCCTTGCCGAAGTTGTCCCGGTTTTTCGAGAAGGTCTTCGCATTTGTGTAGGCCAGGATGGACGCAGCGGATCCCCCAACGCCTGGAAGGATCCCGACAAAGGTGCCGATGCCAGACGAGCGAATGAGATTGACGATCTGATCCTTGAACACGGAAAAGGAAAATTTCGAATGGCCGCCGACCTTGACCTGGTCCCGCGTCAATCCCTTCGGGACACCCAGCTCAGCTTCGGAAAGGACCGCGGTAAGCCCGAAAAGACCGATCAGAACAGGCAGGAGCGAAAAGCCGCTCTCCAGCCAATATTCAGTTCCGGGCGGGATGAGCCGCAATTTTCCGTTTCCACCATCCGAAACATCGTAGACCCCGATGAGGCTGATGAAGATCCCCAACACCCCGGAAAAGATGCCGATCAGCAGGTCCCTCGAAAGCGCCCCCATGACGCTGAGCGCGAAGAGGATGATCAGGAACTTCTCCACATAGGAAAAACGTATGGCGAAATCAGCCAGAACCGGCGCGAAGAGGAAAAGGATCAGCAGCGATATCAGGCCACCCACCAGCGACGAGACGATACCGATCTTCAGGGCGCGCTCGCCCTCTCCCCTCTGGGTCATCGGGTAGCCGTCGAAGGTCGTCGTTATCGACGAGGGCGTGCCGGGGATGTTGAGAAGGATTGCCGGAACGAGACCGCCCGAGATGCCGCCGACGTAAAGGCCCAGCAAGAGGGCAAGTCCGTTCTCCAGACCCAGCGGATAGGTAAGCGGCAAGCAGACCGCGACAGCCATGGTCGCAGTCATGCCGGGGATCGCCCCGAACACGATGCCCACGAATGTGCCTGCGACGACCAGCGAAAGGAAAAGCGGCGTGATGAATTCAAAGAAGGCCATGGTCTCCTCCCCTATGGCAGCGTCAGAAAGAAGACTTCGGTGAACAACCACCAGACCAGCGTCGGAACCACCAGCGCAACGGCGGCGACTGTGATGACGGAACGGGCATCGCGGTCATGAAGAAACAGCAGCCCCGTCAGGAAGACAAAAGGTATCGAGCACAGCAGAAAGCCCATGCCGGTGTTCGGCCAGATGTCGCCGACCGGAACCATCAGGGAGAAATAGATCAGGGTGAGTGCGATCGTCCCGAAGAAGCGGACCTTGTCCATCTTCTCCATGATCTCTGCCCAGTGGCGCCCGGAAGCCGCCACCCGTTTGCGCTCCCGCACCAGGATGACAAAGCCGAGTGCGACCAGCAAACATGCGATAATGATCGGGAAAATCAGATGAGACGATTCAAAATCTATCGAGATTCTGGTCAGTTCACCCATGCGCTCCTCCATACGGCTCTGGCGTCAAAAATGCGGCCGCGTGCGGCCGCATTCTTTGTTGAGCGGTCATGCCTAGTGCTTAGCCGCCGGTGATGTCGCTAATCACCTTCTTGTAGGTTTCGCTCTTCGACTCGAGGTGAGCGCGGGCCTCGTCAGAAGGGAGGAAATTCGGGATGAAGAATGATTCCTTCTGGCGCTTCTGGATCTCGCCTGCCTCGAAGATCTCCGCAAGGGCGGTGTCGATCTGCTTCACGATCGCATCGTCCATCTCCGGATTGAAGAGGAAGAAGAACTCCTTGTCGAAGGTAAAGTCATCACTCTCGCTGAGCGGAACACTGGTCGCGGGCGATGCATACTTCAGCAGCTCGTCGCGGGTCGTATCACCCATGCCCTGTTCAGGAGCCTGTTCAAGGGTCGCCGGGCGAGCCGTAATCCAGACGAATTCCATGGCCTTGCGGTCATCGTCGGGCAACTGCGTGAACTGTTCGTTTGCCTGAATGGAACCATTGATCACGTCAGCAAGGTCGTCCCACATGGCCTGGTTCTTGTCAGATTGCGAACCCGTGTTGACAGCCACGATGTTCTCTTCCGAGCCCGGCGAACGAAGCTTTGCAGCGTTCTTCATCGCCGAGAAACCGATTTCGGAGACACCGCCCGGCTGAATCGCGACGCGGACCTTCTCACCGGCTTCCGCGGCGGCGAGAATTGCTTCCATCGAGCTGTATTTCGAACCTTTCGGCGCAAGATACGCGTTGCCAGGGTTGATTGCGACAGTCGGTCCGATCTTGTACTTCGCAAATGGATCTTCGTAGCCCTGCCGGCCGTACAGATGACCGAGATAGGACTGATCATGGAAGATCATGAGGGTTGTGCCGCGGCTGTCGCGTTCAAGCGCCTTGAACGCCTCCGTTGCGCCGACCGCATCGACCTTGATGTTGATGCCGAGATGTTCGGCCAGGGCGTCCGCAACGATCGCGGAGTTCTGGTAGGTGTCGCCACCGGTCGATGTCGAGCCGATGACAAGCCGGACGTTCCGCGGCAGTTCCTGGGCCATCGCGACAACCGATGTGGCAACGAGCGCCGTCGCGCCTGTGAGGGCCATAAATAGCCTGCGTGTAAAAGTCATGAAATTCCTCCCGGTTTGCCTGCGCACTGTAGGCAGGCCTGGACAAGTCGGGCCGCATCTCCAGCGGCCGCTCACACCAAATGTATGCGCATTCATACCTTTGCCATACCCTCAATGGGCCTGTCAACACCGCAACAACCGGCATTTCTGCCATAATTTCCGACCGACTAACCGGTGTTGACAGGTGATAATGTTTGCGCATACATCGGCCTGTGAAAGCTTGGGAGGATTCCGATGACTAATCCAGCGAAGAAAAAGGCGGCTGCCGACCTGCGGAGTGCGCGATGGTTTGCCCCGGATGATTTGCGCTCCTTCGGCCACCGCTCCCGGATGATGCAGCTCGGTTATTCGGAAGAAGAGTTTCGAGACCGGCCGATCATCGGCATCCTGAACACGTGGTCAGAACTGAATTCCTGCCACAGCCATTTTCCCGAGCGGGTCGAGAATGTGCGGCGCGGGATCTTGCAGGCCGGCGGATTTGCGGTCGAAATGCCGGTGCTGTCGGTGGATGAAAGCTTCACCAAGCCGACCTCCATGCTCTACCGAAACATGCTGGCTATGGAGACGGAAGAAGTCATCCGTTCCCATCCGCTGGACGGCGTCGTCCTGATGGGCGGCTGCGACAAGACAACGCCAGGCCTGGTCATGGGTGCGATCACGGCAGGCATCCCCTTCATCTTCATGCCTGCCGGCCCCATGCTTCGCGGCCACTACGCGGGCCGCATCCTCGGGTCAGGATCGGATGCCTGGAAGTACTGGGACGAGCGCCGGGCCGGAAACATCACCGACGACGAGTGGCTCGGAATCCAGGGCGGCATCGCAAGATCGGCAGGCACCTGCATGACGATGGGAACCGCATCCACCATGACAGCGATCACGGACGCCATGGGGCTGACGCTGCCGGGCGCGTCCTCGATCCCTGCTGCCGATTCCGGGCATCAGCGGATGGCGAGTGATTGCGGACGACGGATCGTCGACATGGTCTGGGAAGATCTTTCTCCGGACAAGATCATCACCGAAGCAGCCGTTCGGAATGCAGCTCTTGTCGCCATGGCGACCGGCTGCTCGACCAATGCGGTTGTTCACCTGATCGCCATGGCCCGCCGCGCCGGCGTGGACTACACGCTCGACGACCTCGACGAACTCGGTCGAACCACTCCCCTGATCGCAAACATCCGCCCTTCCGGAAAAGACTACCTCATGGAGGATTTCTTCTATGCGGGTGGATTGCGGGCATTGATGAAGCAGCTGGAGGACCGGCTTGATACCTCTGCCATCACGGTAACCGGAAAGACGCTCGGCGAGACCCTCGAAGGCGCTCAGGTCTTCAATGACGATGTCATTCGCCCGCTTTCCAACCCGGTCTATCACGAGGGGTCCCTTGCGCTTCTGAGAGGAAATCTCTGCCCCGATGGAGCCGTGATCAAGCCTGCGGCCTGCGACCCCAGGTTTCACGTTCATGAAGGGCCGGCGATCGTTTTTGACAGCTACCCCGAAATGAAAAAGGCAGTCGACGACGAATCCCTCGATATCACTCCCGACCACGTGATGGTTCTCAGGAACGCCGGACCGCAAGGGGGACCAGGCTTTCCCGAATGGGGCATGCTGCCCATTCCCAAGGCACTGATCAAGCAGGGTCATCGTGACATGCTCCGGATCTCGGATGCCCGCATGTCGGGAACATCCTATGGTGCGTGCGTGCTGCACGTCGCGCCGGAGAGTTTCATCGGCGGTCCGCTCGCCTTGCTTCGGAACGGGGACAGGATCCGGCTCGACATCCCCAACCGGCAACTGAACATGCTGGTGGATTCCGATGAACTGGAACAGCGGCGCAAGCAGTGGTCGCAACCGACCCCGCGTTTCGAGCGCGGCTGGGGCTACATGTTCTCCAAGCACGTGACCCAGGCCGACAAAGGCTGTGATTTTGACTACCTCGAACGAGGCTTCGGCAAGACCGCCGGCGAACCGGATATTTTCTGATGGCACATGATCTCAACAAGGCCCTGACGGGCATCTCAGGCATTCTCGTGACACCCTACGGTCCGGACGGCGATATTGCGCCGCAGAAGCTCGAACCGATCATCGATCGAGCACTGGCGGCCGGGGTCCACATTCCCGTCGTCAACGGCAATACCGGGGAGTTCTATGCGCTGACAACCAACGAAGCCTGCACCATGGTTCGCGAAGTCGTGCAAATGGTTGGAAAGCGTGCGCCGGTGCTGGCGGGCATCGGCCGTGGCATTCGCGATGCCTGCAAGCTTGCAGAAGTGACAGCCGATGCCGGTGCAGACGCGCTGATGATCCATCAGCCGCCAGATCCCTTCGTATCGCCTCGCGGGACGGTCGACTATGTGAAGGCTGTTTCGTCGGCGTCGGGCGGCCTGCCGATCATGCTCTATCTGCGGAACGACCTGATCGGTACGGACAACATCCGGCGCCTTTGCGACATCGAAGGGGTCAAGGGGGTCAAGTGGGCGACCCCCAATCCGCTGAAACTGGCATCGGCAATCGCGGCCTGCGATCCTTCCATCGTCTGGGTCGGCGGGTTGGCAGAAGTCTGGGCGCCGCCCCTCTATGCCGTCGGCGCACGCGGATTTACATCAGGCCTCATCAATGTCTGGCCAGAGCGCTCGATGGCGATCCACGCAGCACTGGAAGCAGGCAAATTCGACGAAGCCAATGCTCTTATCGCCGACATGAAGATTTTCGAGGACGTGCGAGCGGAAGAACTGAACGGCACGAATGTAACCGGCGTCAAGGCCGCGCTGCTCGCACTCGGAAACGATTGTGGCCCCACCCGTCCACCATCAGCCTGGCCACTCACGGAAAGCCAACAGTCTTCGCTGGAAGCATTCCTGAAAAACAACGGCCTGAAATAGGGAACGCCTAAATGTCCAGCTACATACTCTCAGACGAGACACGCGCCAAATACAAGCGAATCTCGACGGCATCCATTGCCACGGCCCTTTACAAGCGGGGTCTCCGGAACCAGTTCATTCAGGGCGTGGTGCCGGTCGCACCCAAAGCCGAGAACATGGTCGGCCAGGCCTTTACGCTGCGATACATCCCTGCGCGGGAGGATCGCAATCCGATCACCGTGTTCCGCAATGCAGACCATCCGCAGCGGGTTGCGGTCGAGACCTGTCCGGCAGGCCAAGTTCTGGTCATGGACGCCCGGAAGGATTCCCGCGCGGCCACCGCAGGATCAATCCTCGTGACAAGACTGGCCATGCGCGGCGCGGCGGGCATCGTCTCCGATGGCGGGTTCAGAGACTGCGAAGGGATCGGCAAACTCGACATGCCGTCCTACTGCGCCAATCCCTCGGCACCGACAAACCTGACCTTGCACGAAGCACTCGACATCAACGTCCCGATCGCCTGCGGCGATGCGCCCGTCTTTCCGGGCGATGTCCTTGTGGGCGACAATGACGGAGTCATGGTGATCCCGGCCGACCTCGCCGAGGAACTGGCGGACGAGTGTCTCGGGATGGAGAGCTACGAAAGCTTTGTTCTCGAGCAAGTCCTGCAAGGCGCCGGCATCATCGGCCTTTATCCGGGCACCAAGGAAGAGAATGCCAAGAAGTTCGAAGCCTGGCGGGAACAGCAGGATCTTTGAGAACGATCGAGCGGTCCGCGCCGGCCGAGATGACGGGTCAAAGCGGGCATGGCTTTCGCTTCCTCGCCAACTGCCAGTCGGCCACGCGGACAATCGCATGGCAGTGATGGAACCGGCATTTTCGGCCCGAAGCTGCCATTCGACGGAGTGGCAGACCAGTCGCGCTCGCCGCCTGTCCTGCCGTTGGCCTGCGTTTGCGACGCCATCGCGGCGACCCGCAGAGGTTGACTGAACGCGCCATCGGCAGTCCCCTGGCTGGACCGTGCAAGGACAAGAGCCGATGAGCCGCAGACGCCTTGCCGTCAGCCTCGGGAGCCCTTATCCAGAGCCATGCGCATTCTCGATAACGTCATAAGCGACCGCGGGTCGAAATATGCAGTCTCGGGCGGACCATGCGCCTCAGAGGAGGAGGCCAAAGCCTTCATCAAGGCGCTTTGCCGCAAGAAGAAATTTGCGAAGGCCTCACATAACACATGGGCTCTGCTGTGTGCCGATGCCCCGTTGAAGAACGATGATGGCGAAGCAGGTGCGGGCATGGTGATCTTGCGGATGCTGGAGCGGGACGGATTGCGCGACCATATCATCGTGGTCACGCGGTGGTTCGGCGGCAAGCATCTGGGTGGCGACCGCTTCCGGCACGTGCAGGAAGCGGTGCGGATCTACCTTTCCGATCTTCGCGCAACTTGAGTTGGGTCGTCGAGCCTAGATCCGACCCAATTCGCTCACTGGTTTCCGACGCAGCCAAAACCCGCTTTCCGCCCTGTCAGGACATCGATGCGGCGGGCGGCGAATGGCCGCTTCCGCGGCCTGCCGCAGCCTCGGGCCCTCGGGCGGCGCAAACCTCCGCCCTCCTCGCCGCAGCCATTGCCTTGAACCGCCTGTCAGAACGACGGCGGCTTCAGGCCCTTCGAGCGGGTCGCCGCGATCACGGTGTTGGCCATCAGCATGGCGATGGTCATGGGGCCGACGCCGCCGGGGACGGGGGTGATCACGTCGGCCACTTCGGCGCATTCGTCAAAGGCGACGTCGCCGACCAGACGGGTCTTGCCTTCTCCCCGCTCTGGCGCGTCGATCCGGTTGATGCCGACATCGATCACGGTGGCGCCGGGCTTGACCCAATCGGCCTTGACCATGCGCGGGCGGCCCACCGCGGCGACCAGAATGTCGGCATTGCGGCAGACGCCGGCGAGATCCCTGGTGCGCGAATGGGCGGTGGTGACGGTGGCGTTGGCGGCCAGCAGCAGTGCGGCCATCGGCTTGCCGAACAGGTTCGAGCGGCCGATCACGACGGCGTTGAGGCCGGAAAGATCAGGGCCGTGGGCGTTGCGCACAAACAGCATGGCGCCGGCCGGCGTGCACGAGATCAGACCGCCCTCGAGATCGCCGGTCATCAGTTTTCCGGCATTGACCACATGCAGCCCGTCGACGTCCTTTTCCGGCTTGATCCGCTGGATCACGGGCGCGGAGTCAAGGGCCGCGGGAAGCGGAAGCTGCACCAGGATGCCGTGAATTTCGGGATCCGCGTTGAGCTTGTCGATCAAGGCCTCGAGGTCTTCCTGGCTGGTGTCCTCGGGCAGGGTGTGCTGAACCGACTTGAAGCCGCATTGCTTGGCCATGCGGCTCTTCGACGAGACATAGACATGGGAAGCGGGATCATTGCCGACGATGACGACCGCCAATCCCGGTTTCATGCCGGTTTCAGCCTCGAAGGCGGCGCTGGCCGCGGTCACCTGTTCCACCACACCGGCGGCAACGGCCTTTCCGTCAATCACAGTGGCCATATCAACTTCTCCAAATCCCGGGACGGCACGGGAGTGCCCCCTGCCCCGCTCCAACTTGCGGCTCGCCCTTGCGCTGATCCGCTTCGACGATCCGGACCCTACGGATCACGGCGGTGAACCGATAGCCTCAAAGCGTCCTCAAACGTCAAAATCAGGACTCTTGTGCAGGTGTGAAGGCCGGTCCGGCGTCAGGCGCGGCGGCGATGGCCGGAGCGGTCATCGATGCGGGTGCGAAGCTCCTGCATCTTTTCACGGATCCGGTCCACCGCCTGGTCGCGCGGCGGCTGGTCCAGTGCGGTTGGCCGGGACTGCGGTGCAGCCTGCGGGGACGGCTCGGCAGGCCGCACGGGTTCAGGCGTCCCGTAGCCCGGATAGGCGTGACCGGGATAGGGCTGACCGGCGTGCGCATGGCCGGGGTCAACGGAAGCTCCGCCCGGATAGGCTGCGGCATGCTGTTGCGGGGCCGCGTGATGGGACGGATAAGGCTGGAACGGCGGATGCTGCGGATACTGCGCATGACCGGGGTAGCGCGGGTCTGGCGCCTGAGGCTGTACGTCCGCAGCCCGGAGCTGATGCGCGGGGACCGGATGCTGCTGCACGGGTGCGTGCCAAGCTGCAGGATCGTGCGAGGTCGGATGCCCGGGATAATATGGCTGTGCGGGATAGTCCTGCGGGGCCTGGTAGGCCTGCAGCGGTTCATGGGCGGGCTGGTACGGGGCGGCAGGCTGCGGCGCGACGGCCGAAGGCTGCGGATATCCCCGTGGCGCGTAGCCCTGTGCTGCGTAGCCTTGTGCGGCGTCGCCTTGTGGTCCGTATCCGGGATGCGCCGGATACTGCTGCGGATGGGGCGCGTAACCCTGCTGATGCGGAATTGGATGGCCGGAAGGCTCCTGCACCGGGGCCTGATGGACCGGCGCCTGATGTCCTTCAACGCCGGGCCGGTGGCTCTGGTCCGGGCGGGCCGGATAACCATAGGCCGCAGGTTCCGGTCGCTGATGGTCAGGTGCCAACCGGTGAGCCGGTCTCTCGGCGTGCGCGGGCACAACGGGATCGACCGTGGTCGCCTGCGGTGCCGGATTTCCGGTGTCGGCTGACGGGACGGCGCTTCGTGCCGCATGCTCCGGAGCCTGCACGGAATCCTGATCGTCCGTGGACGCTGTCGCGTGGCCTGCGGCCTTTGCCTGGCGTCCGCCGGCATGGTCCATGCCGTGTGCACCGAAAGCCGGTGACTCTTCGCCCAAGCGCGGGCCGCGACCGGACTCCCGCCGGGGCGCCCCGGGGTACGGAGGCTGCGGAGACGGTGACCTGGGAGACGGGGGCGGGGACGCCGGATACTCGCCGAAAGGCGGCGTCGGGTTTCGCCCGATCCAGCCATTGCCGTTGCCTGCGGCGGAGAAAGCGCGAACGCTCTCCAGTGCACCGGCAAGGAGCGCCAGTCCGAAGCCCATGAAGAACCCGGCCATCATGCCACCGATCGCGATCAGCTTCCGCGACGGGCCCATCGGCTGCAGCGGCGCTTCGGCCGGCGAGATGACGCGCACGTTGCGGGTCGACAGGTTGGAGCGCTCGCTGGTTTCGCGCGAACGTCTCAGGAAGGCCTCGTAGATTTCCTTGGTGGCGGTGGCCTTGCGTTCAAGCTCGCGCAGGGTGACGAACTCGACCGACTGGTCCATGGCGCGGCTCTTGGCAACCGCCATCTGGCTGGCCAGTTCCTGCTCGGTCTCGACTGCGCGCTGCAACTCGCTCTGGGAGCTGGCGACGATGCGCCGGAGCTCGCGGGTCATTTCCTCGCGGATCGTGTCGAGCGACTGCCTGGCGGAGACATACTGGGGATGCCGGGGGCCGAGACGCGTCGCCAGCGCATCGGCGGTCGACTTGGTCTGGGTGTATTGCTTGCGCAGATCGATCAGGTTGGCCGACAGGAACTCTTCCGGGAAGGAACCGGCGAGGACATCCTCGGGATTGGCCCTGGCCAGGCTTTCCGCCTTGACCCTGACGCCGACCTTGACCGCCCGGGCATTGGCAAGCTGCTCGCTGATCGCCAGGATCTCCTGGTCGTCGATCGACTGACCACCACCGACGCCGACGATGCCGTTTTCGGCCTTGAAGCGCTCGACCGCCCGTTCGGCCTCGTCGAGATCCTCACGCAGCGCGTTGATGCGGGTGTCGATCGCCTCGGAGGTGCGCTCGAGCAGGCCCGACTGGGCTTCGCCTTCCTCGTCCAGATAGGTCTGGACAATCGTGTTGGCGATGAGCGCCGATTTCTCCGGATCGCGGGAATCGACCCCCACGATGATGACGAAGGTCATCGCATCACGGGAGACCGAAACCGCGTCCCGCAAGGTTTCAAGCGCCTGCTGCTCGGCATCCGACATCGGATCGCGGCCGGTGAAGATCTCCTTGATCAGGCTGATCCCGGCGCCGATTCCGCCCGAGGACATGGCGCCATTGAACTCCGGATCCTGTGCCAGGCCGAGATCGGCGACAACCGTTTCAAGAACGTTGGTCGAGGAGAGAATCTGCAGCTGGCTATCGATGATGGCCAGGATCGCCTCGGTCGAAAGCTGCTGGTTGCGCACGTCGTCCTCGGTGACGCGGACTTCGCGCGGGTCCACGAAGAGGCGGCTTTCCGCATAGTATCTGTGCGGCGTTGAAAGCGCGATCATGACGCCGATGACCGCACCGGCGATCGTCGTCAAAGCAATCAGAAAGCGCCAGCGCCACACCGCCTGTATCAGGATCGATATGTCGAGAAGCGGCCGCTCGTCCGGACCGGACCAATGAGCCGGTTCAAATTGCGGTGCCCGCGGCGGCTCCCCGTATGGCTCCGACGCCGGAAAGGCGGTCCGGCTGTCGGCCGGCTCCAGTCCGGGTGCCTCGGCGGAAGCCGTCGTGCGACCTGTCTGTGTACCGTTGTCAGCGTCAGGTTTCCCGGAGCCGGTGCGCTGCTCGCCCGCCGAAGGAGACGCCTTTTGCATCAGTCTGGCGATGCGATCGCCGAACGAAGGTCCGGATCGGCCGGCTTGGCCAACGGATTGTCCGGACTGCGAATTTACGGGTTCCGACGGTTGAGCTTCGCGCGCCATGCGGGCGGTCGAGACCCGCGGACTGCGCGCCGAAGCCGACAGGAGCGACGGGGTTGCGAGCGAAACAGCCGGAGACTGCTGCCTTTCGACGCCTGTGCCACCGCGGTGTGCGGGCGGCGCGCCGACGGCGTGGTCAAGCAAGGAGCCCCTGCCAGGCCGCTGCCTGCGATCATTTCCGTTATCACTCATGCCTGGCCAGGACGCCTCAATTGGAAAGAAACCCGTAATCGTTAAGGCAAGCTATAAATTCATGGGTAACAAAGAGTTAATTTCCGGCAGTGACTGACGATTTTGTTCGCTTTTTCCGCAAATTAGGTCCGGCAAAAAGCCTGGGAAAAGCAGATTGCGTTGCCGCCCGGGAAGCGTCTCCAAACGCCGGGTTAACGTTTTTCCGGTAGGACTCCAGGTCTCAAAGGACACTTGCGACCGTCGCAAGCGCTGAGCTGCCGGATCGAGATGATTGCCCGCCTGAAGACCCTCGCCACCACCTACAAGGACACTGTCCGCGCCTATCTTTCCATGATCGGCGGATCAGCGGGACGCCTGGTGATTTCGCTGGTCTATTTCATTGCAATCGCAAACACCCTTTCGATTTCGGAATTCGGCCTGTTTGCAACGGCATCGGCTTGCGGGATCATGCTTTCGCGGCTGCTTGCCTTCGGGTTCGTCTCCCCCCTTTACCGGATCGCAACGGTCAAGCAGCGGTTGCTCGGCACCTACACCGGAGGGTTCCTGGCGGGGACGGCGCTTTCTCTGCCGGTGATCGCCCTTGCGGCATGGGTTACACACCGGCTGGTGTTTGCCGATCAGATGGCAATTTCGACCTTCGCGAAGATCATCGTGGCGGAAGTGCTGTGCTGGCGGATCATGGAAATCGTGGTGATCGTGAGCTACGGCATCAACCGGTTTGGCTCAGGCTCCTGGCTCGTGGTGATGGCGACTTCGTTCAAGACCGCCGCCGCACTCGCGTTTGCCATCCTGGCCGATGGATCGCTCTCGACCTGGGCATGGTTCTATATCGCAGCGAACGGTCTCGCCGCGCTGGTTGCGATCGTCTTCTTCTATCCCCGCGTCCGTCTGCGATGGAAGCCGGTGCTTTACATGCGGCGCTGGGCCGACGCGATCTCGGTGGCGGGCGCCGAGATGCTGTTCTACATCCAGTCCGAACTCGACAAGGTGCTGGTGCTTTCCCTTGGTGGCGCGGAAGCCGCCGGCATCTATGCCATGATCATGCGCCTGGTGGACCTGACCGCGCTTCCGGTCCGCGCCTTCCTGACACTGCTCACGCAGAAGCTGATGCGCACCTCAGCGCTGCTGGAGCAACTCAAGTACCGGGTCATGCTGGAAGCCGGGGTGGCGTCGATCTCGACCGCCGGACTTCTGGCGATGTCCGGTTTCCTGTGGGTTTTCCCGAATGCCCTGGGGCGGAATGTGGCCGAGGTCGCGCCGCTTCTGATCCTGGTGGCGCTGGTGCCGGCCTTCAGGAACCTCGTCGAGTATCATTCGGAACTGCTCTACGCGACCGGCCGAACCTTCGTGCGGATGCTGGTGCTGGCCTCGCTGGGGGCGATGAAGGCGCTGCTGCTTGCCTATCTCCTGGGACTTGCCCTCGACATCCCCGTCTGGGTCGAGCTGATGAACATCCTGTTCCTCGTTCTCTACGCCCAATCCGCCCTGCTTACCTACCGGGCGCTCCGGGGAGCCGCCAGGCGGCCGATCTGAGCGGCTGCGCCGGACGCGCGAGGCCAGCGGCGCGTTGAAGGGCGGATCAGGCCGGAGTGACCGAGAACGCCAGCCGGCGGATCTCCGAGAGCGGATGACCGACGAAGGACTGCACGCCGATCGCGACCTGGTCGGGCTGCAGTTCGGCCATGAAACTGGCCAGTCCCTCGCTGGTCCGGGGGAATGTCTCCCGGAACCAGAGGACGTGCGAAAGCGACCGTGCATCGGGGCGGTGCCCAGCGCCGCCCAGCACCTCGTCGGCAAAGCGGCCGTAGATCATGCATTCGGAAATGTCGCGCGAGGAAATGACCGCGCGAAGCCAGCTCTTTCCGGAGCGTTCCTCGAGATGATCGAGCAGGGCGCGCGCGGTGTCAGTGCGCCAGGCAACCATATTGGAAATATAGTCGTGCGCCGGTTCGGGATGGCGCGTCAGGCCGAGAATGGTTCCCGCATGGGCCAGCCAGGCGAGATGGCCGGGGGTCGCATCGTGGGCTCCGTTGTCAGCCCGGAACATGCGCAGGCGGTCGTCGCTCCACAGACCCGCCGGATCGAAGGGACGGACAAGGACGACGTCCGAGTCGATGGAGAGGATTGTTCCGGCATCCACGTGGCGCGCCATGGCGAGACGCCGGAGCTGCTGTGCGTGCCATCCGCGTAGGGGAAGCGAGAATGGAGACAGCCAGACCCGGCGCCGGCCCATGCTGAGCGGATCAGGGAATGCGCGTAGCCAGGACGGAAACAGGTCCGCCTCGCTGACCACCGTGCGATTGACGCCTTCCAGCGATTTGAAAAGGTGCGCATCCGCGCGCTCGACCAGAAGATAATGGTGCCAGTCGCCCTCAAGAAACCGGTCCATGCTCTCGCACAGAAGCGCGCAGCGCTCGAAATCTGCCACATAGGACGCGGTCATCACTGCTGTTGTCATGGCAGGCTCGGCTCTTTTGACTGCGTTTGGGGCGCCTGTGCTTCGGGCGCGTGTCTTTCGCGCAAGGGCGCCAGAATGACCGATGGACGTTGACAATCCTCTAAGATTGCCCGACGGGCGGGAAGTTCACGCCATGACGCGGTCGTTGCGGCCGGCGCCACCAATCTTGTACTTCAGCAGATTGAACAGGAAGACAGGGTTTCCGAGAATGTAGCGGCGCCAAAGGCGCGAGGGCTCCAGCATCAGCCGCCAGAGCCATTCAAGTCGGAGTTTGCGCATCATCTCGGGCGCACGTGCCACCGAGCCGGAAACAAAATCGAACAGCGCGCCCACGCCGAACACCACCCGGCCGTGGCCGGGCCGGATATGAGCGTCGATCCAGAGCTCCTGTGCCGGACTTCCCAGCGCGACAAGCGTGATATCGGGATCAAGGGCTTCAAGCCTTTCCGTCACTTTCGCGCTGTCGCCCCGTTTGAAATAACCATCCGAGACCGCGTGGAAGCTGTGCCAGGGCGTGGCCGCACGGAAATTCACAACCGCACGCTCAAGGACTTCCGGCCGCGCGCCGATCAGGGCCACGGTCAGCGGTTTTTCAATGTGCACGAGCACCGCAGGCAGAAGATCGGTCCCGTTGAGATTGGCCGGAAACGCGGTTCCATGGAGCGTGCGTGATGCCAGATCGACTCCTACCCCGTCGGGAAGCACTTCGCATCTGGCCAGGCCTTGCCGGTATGTCTTGTTGGTCATCGCCAGGTTTGCGTTGTGGGCGTTCAGAAAATTGAAGACCCGCTGCGGCCCCTCGCCCGTGACGGCCTGCTCGATCTTGCGCAGCGCCTCGGGCCAGCCGAGCGCGGCAACCCGAACGCCCAAGATATCCCGGTGAATTTCCGACTGCTGTTCGCGCATTGCAAATCCAAATCCGCTTCAAAGAATCGGGCCCGCCACGTCGTCTCGGCGGGCACGGGAATGGTGTTAGCACTTTCTTAAATGGTTGGCATTGGCGTTCCGCAGTTGCGGTTAAGCTCGACGTTTACCTCTTGTTAACCATGATCCACGACCTCAGCGAGGCCCCTTTGAAGTCCCGCCTTCAGCCCGTCGAGCTGGCGCGCATGGAAGGTCCGACCGTCAAGACGGAGGTCATCGCCGGTGCGGGCGCGCTCGACCTGAGCAAGCAGGGCATCGGCAAAGCCGGCTGGATTGTCGGCATGCATGCAGTTTTCGGGTATGACGGCGATGCCACGAAGTGCATTCTCCGTGGCCACGGCGGGGAGCCCCAGTTCGAATGTCTCGATGGATTTGAGCTGAACACCGGTTCCGGTCCGCGACACCAGCGGCACGACGCGGCAGGACCGCACAAACGCGCGCGCATCCGGCACGCGGCCCAGGAAACGGACATTCCCGGGCACGTCGGGCGGGATCGCACCAAGCCCGCCTGCGACTGCGATGGTAAAATCCTTTGGGAGCAACGGGACGACCTGCTGCAGGAACCAGTCCAGACCGGCACGGTTGGCCGTCCAGCCCCATGACCCGATCAACCCGACATCATGAACGGCTGTATCGCCGGCCGGTTCAATGGCCGGGGCCTCCGGCGGAGCGACCGACGTGACAAGCGGCAGGGTCGTGACGTGGCGCGACTCCCCGAGTTGCAGGTCGGCGCGATCGGCATCCGACAGGGTGAAGACGTGCCTGGCGGCAGCGCAGAGTTTCGCTTCGAGACGCCCGAGCAGTCGCGCATCGCGGCGATAGAGCATCCGCGCAACCGGGGTTCCTGATCCGGCGGCGTTTGCGGCAGCGGTCTTCGCCTCGGCGTTGTGCGCAACGAAGGCATGCGGATACGCGCTGAAGATGTCGTGAAACGCACCCGGCAGCTGCACCGAATTGAGGATCAACCCGTCGAAGGGCTCGAGCCCGGAAAGCGCCGCGCGCACATCACCCGCAGGCACCGCATGCATCTTGGCAACGGAGACCGGTTCCCCATGGACGAAGGCATCCCTGAGCCACATCGCCTTTTGCCATTTGCCGACACGGGCGTTTGTGACTTCCAGCTCGCCGAGAAGTCTGGTCCGGCCTTCCGGGGCCGGTTGCTGCCCGGGCTGAAGAAATCCGACTACCGATACCTGGTGGCCCAGCATTCGGATGGCGTCTGCAATCACCCGGTTGGCAATATCATAGCCCGAAGCGGGCGCGGCGACAGGGACCAGCGAGGAGATGAAGACAAAGTGCATGGGCAATCCAGTTCATACCGGGACCATTGTATAGCCCGATCCGTTGAAAAGGCGGTTAAGCCAAGCACGCAAATGCGGACGCCGCTTTTCAGGCAATCTTCAGATTCCTGTGGTTTGGTGAGACGGGCAGCGGCTCCGCGCATTCACGCGGGTGCGAGAGAACGCCGCCGTCAAGGAATTGATGCAAGGCCGCCATCGCTCAGATGCAAGTCATGAACGCGGCATGCATCGGAGCAAGGGCCGTCGATGCAGTCAGATACACAGACGATTACCGAGCACTGCCGCTCCGCGGACCTGGAGCCCAAGCAGGTCAGGATCGCCATCACGCTTCCGACCTTCCGCAGGCCGGAGCATCTGGTCGCAACGCTCGATTCGCTCGAAGCGCTGAATGCCGGTGACGAAACAGCCGTCATCGTGATGGACAATGACTGTGAAGGGCTCGAGGGAGCCAATGCGGCCAGCCATTGGCTTCAGAGCTCGAAGCTCAAGGGGCTGGTGATCGTGGCGCACCAGCGCGGCAACTGCCATGCCTACAATGCCGGTTGGCAAACCGCGTTGCAGACCTTCGCGGGACTCGAGCACATCGCGGTCATCGACGACGACGAACTGGCGACGCCGGGCTGGCTCGACCGGTTGCGGCAGACCGCCGAACATACCGGGGCGGATCTGGTGGGAGGTCCGCAGACACCGGTGTTTTCGGATCCATCACTCGAGCGCTGGAGAAAGCATCCGGTCTTTCAGCCGCACTACGACCGGACCGGACCTGTGGAGATCCTGTATTCATCCGGCAACGTCCTGATTTCACGCGCGGTGCTCGACACGATGCCACGGCCGTTCCTCGACCCGGCGTTCAATTTCATCGGCGGCGGTGACAGTGACTTTTACCGCCGGGCCAAGGCAAGGGGATTCGGGTTTGCCTGGTGCGCGGAGGCAGCGGTGATGGAGACCCTTCCATCGCGCCGCACCGAGTTCTCATGGCTCAATGCGCGCTCCCTGCGCAACGGCGCGATCTCCGCAATCATCGAAAAGCGCCAGGATCCCGGAGCCGCAGGCCGGCTTCGCAGGATGGGCAAGTCGGTTGCGCTGCTTCTGGCGTCGCCTCTGCGCGGGGTGAAGATGTGGGCCCGGACCGGATCGGCGGTGGCCGGGCTCTATCATCTGCAGGTGGCGGTGGGGCGGCTGATGGCGGAGGCCGGACTGGTCAACGAACAGTACCGGAATCCGGAAAGCAACTGACGCGCGTGAACCGCCTTCGCTCCCAAAGTGGCCGCTTCGGCGCGATCGATCGACCAGCGATCGGCCGCCCGTCCGGGTCAATGCGAAACTTCGGCTTCGGCCTTCCTGGCCGGTTTGATGCTGCCCTGGGCGGCGCCACCCGGCGGCGGGTTTTCCGTATTGCGCCGCATGTTGGTTCGGATGTCTTCCTTCGAAAGGTAGTCTATCTGCTCGACGACGACATCGTGAAAAACCTCTTCCCCGAGGCGCGTGTTGATGGTTTCGAGGATCCGCGCCTTGAAGCCTTCGAGGTCGAATTGCGTCATGTTGGGGAAGTCGATGAGCCGATCGCCGACCAGCGCCGTGTACAGCGCATCGGTAACGAGGTCACGCGCCGGAATGGTCATTTTGGCCGTCTTCTCAGGGTCCACAGTGTAGGATAGCCGCGTCAGGAAATAGCCTTTCACCGCGCCACCGCTGATCACAGGGATCGAGGTGACCTCGCCACGGATGCTCTGAAGCCCGCCGAACATCGCTGGATCAGGCTCCGTGGATTCCCTCTTGTTGGCCGTCTGCACCGAGTAATAGACCGATGCCAGGGCAACGGCCGATATCCAGATCCCGGTGATGAGAAGCTTGATCATGACAGTTCGATGCGCCTGAACTGATCTTCGGAATAGGTGCCGTCCGCCTCCGATTCAGCCACGGTCTTCTTGATCATCTCGGCGATCTCGCGCACCGCTTCCATGTGCGCCCGAACCCTGGCATGGTTGAGGTCAAGCTTGGTGCGCACGCTCTGAAGATGGGTCCTGTGATCGGGCGAAAGCGTTTCCGGCTCGATCTGCTTGAACAGCACCGTCATGTCGTACAGACAGCGGCTCTTCAGCGCGTTCGAACGGCCAAGATCGTAGTCCCGGTCGACGCCAAGCGCAGCATTTTCCGCGTCAATGACAGACTCCAGCCTGGAGAGGACGCCCTGAATTCGTTGATCCTGCGTGTGAGGTTCGCTCATAGTCGTCATGCTCTCCGGGTTATGGATAGGTCTTGATCATCTGCACCGTCACGGGTCTCCGAACCGGATACATCCGCGAGGATCTGCAACTGAAATTCATTGATCATGTTGGCGGCCCTGTTGGTGACGTTGGAATCGATGGTTCCAGCGGCCTCGGGTTTGACGACGGCGCCGATCCGGTCAGCCAGCATCCGGTCTGCAATGCCGATGCCGCCCCCCTTGGCCAGCACATTGCCGAGCTGCTCGGCCATCATGCCCTTCCAGATTTCACCCGCCGTGCCCTTGCCGTAAAGTTCTTCGCTGTCCTGCGGCAGCATGGAGCCGATGAACTTCTGCAAGATCATCGCCTCGAACTGCCGATAGGTTTCCTCGGTCTTGTCGACCATCTTGGGGCCGGCGGAGTCCGCCCTCGCCTCAAGCGCGTCCATGGCCCTGCTCAGCGGCAGGGCGGTCGCGTCCGACGAGGCCAGCAACTGCCGCTCGAAGGCGGGCGTACGTGCCGCGGCATCGGCCTTGCGGACCGAGGCAGCCTCGAGCATCGCCTCGGCCTTTTGGGCCACAGCCGGATCCGCCGCACGGACGACATCCAGAATAAGATCGGTTGCAGTCTGAATGGACAATGCGCTTCCCCCCGCCGTGCCGGCCAGAAATTCGGTTCCGCTAAATTGCCTGATGAAGCTTACGCTGGCCTTGTGCCGGTGACGGCCGGGTGTCCACTCGCGCGAAAGAGCTCAAAGCCCGATCGCCGTCTCCTCCTTGGCGGTACGGATGACAATCATGGTGAAGAAGCGCGCGACATTGGTCTGATCACGGAACAGCCGGTCGCACAACGCGTCGAACTCCTCCATGTCACGCAGGCGCAGCATCAGCACTACATCGGTCTCGCCTGTGACCGCATAAGCCTGCGAGACTGCCTCCTCTGCGCTGGCGATTTCGAGGAAGCGTCGCATGTGCTGTTCGCCATGCAGCTTGAGCTCTACCGTCACCAGCGCCTTGATGGAACGTCCGGCGCGGGCCGGATCAAGTATCGCAACGATGCGATCAATCACCCCGGTACGGACAAGGCGTTGCACTCGGCGCAGACAGGTGGAGGGTGACAGCCCGACTTCCTCAGCAAGCGCCAAATTGGTGCGCGATGCGTCGTGCTGCATCAGATTCAGAAGTTTCCGGTCAATCCTGTCCATGCCGGGCAGGATAGATATCTCCAAGTGATTTGCAACAATATTGCAATGTTGTGCAATCTTTGACCACACATTCGACACGGCCTGCGTTAGAGAAAATCAACACTGGAAGGAGGCCGAGATGTTCTGCCGGATACCCCAAGACAGACGCACTGCGGACGACACGCGGTTGCGGCGAATGCGACAGGAAAACGTCTTCATGCTGGAACACGGGGGGCGGGCAGCCTGCCTTCTCTACCTCCTTGTGTGCCAGATCAGCGATCCCCTCGCCGGTCTCGAACGGGTGCTGTGCCGCATCTGCCGCCCGACCCGCCAATCACAGTCCTGAGACCTGATCCGATGCCCATGTTTTTCTCCGTCCTTCGCAAAACACCTGAAGCCCTCGAAATCTACTGGACGCTGGCTCGGATCATGGTGCCGATCACGATCGCGGCGGAGATCCTGTCCAGATTGGGCGTTATCGGGGCAGTGGCACCCGTATTCGCTCCTGTGATGGGACTTGCCGGTCTGCCACCGGAACTCGGTCTCGCCTGGCTGACAGCGATGATTGTGGGACTGTGGGGCGCAATACCTTTGCTCTTCACCCTGGTGCCGATGGCTGATTTGAGCGCGGCGGACGTGACCGTGTTCTCGGCGCTGATCCTCTTCGCGCACGGGCTGCCCTTGGAACAGAAGGTTATCCAGCAGGCGGGACCGGGGATGGTGGCGACAACCTTGCTGCGGATCTTCGGCGGGCTGGCTTATGCAGCAATCCTGCACAGGGTGTGCGAGACGACCGGCTGGCTCTCCGAGCCGGTTAACCCGGCCTGGGTGCCGATGTCGGAAACGGCCGACTGGGCCACCTTCTTCATTGGCCTGGCCGAAACGATGGTATCGATGCTGGTCATTCTTGTGGCGCTGTCCTGGGCACTCGAAATTCTGCGACTGACGGGTCTGCTGGGATTCATGATGAAGGGACTGTCGCCGCTGCTCCGGCTCGCGGGAATTCGCGGCGAGGCCGGCTACCTTACTGCTGTCGGACTTTTCCTCGGCATCTCCTACGGAGCCGGACTTCTGATCCGCGAGGCGCGCTCGGGCGCTGTCCCGCCGCGGCAGGTGTTCCTTTCCTGCGTGCTGATGGGGTTTGCCCACAGCGTGATCGA
This sequence comes from Hoeflea sp., assembly GCA_965233445.1. Taxonomy (GTDB): domain Bacteria; phylum Pseudomonadota; class Alphaproteobacteria; order Rhizobiales; family Rhizobiaceae; genus Hoeflea. Next base: position 1,281,781 of record OZ247491.1, on the reverse strand, counting down.
GGATACGCTGCTCGTCATGGCGCTCGGCGCGAATGTATGGGGCGTGCTCGCGGGACGGATCGTTTTCGCGCTGGCAGCGACAGCAGCCATTGCAATGCTGTTGCCCCGGATCCCGGATGCAGCGTTCTTTTCCTACATGTTTCGTCAGGTGGCGGCGAAGGAGGGGTGAACGCCCCCCGATCAGCGGCGTTTCATCGTCGCATCGAGGAGATCGAGAAGGGTTTCATCGGTCGCCGCGCGCTCTTCGTTCGAGGCGGCGGCCGCCGCTTGATCGGCAAGCCGGTCGGCCTTTGTCCTTTCCGTCAGCACCCGCTTTTCCTGAACCGACTTCATGCCCTCAAGCTGCTGCGATTTGGCTGACAGGCGCTGAAAACGCTGCGCATAGTTGCGTGACATGGCCGCGTGCACCGGATCGAACGATCCGACCGCATCGACGAGCGCACTTCGGGTGTCGTCGACGGAAACCTGTTCGCGAACCGTTTGCGACAGAAGCGTTTCGGCCATGCGCTCGAGCTGGCGCTGGACCCTGACGAGACGCTCGAGCTTTGCGGCGCGCGATCCGGCCATGGCCTATTGCAGCCCCATGAAAAGCGGGATGAATCCATCGAGGAACTGCTTGAAGAATTCCTGCGAGCCGAAGAAGAACAGGATCAGTCCGCCCATCAGGATGAAGGGGATGGAAATGAAGTAGATCGGGATCTGCGGCGCCAGCTTGTTGACCATGCCGATGGTGATGTTGAACACCATGCCGTAGACCAGAAACGGGCTCGCCAGCCGGATCGCCAGCATGAAGGCGCCGGCGAGCGTATCGGTCAGCGTCATCAAGGCCATTCGAGGGTCATACCCCGATCCGATCGGCATGAAATCATAGGAGCGAACGAGAGCTTCAATGACCATGTGATGAAAATCGGTGAGGAACAGCAGCAGGATGGCGGTGAAACTGATCAGCGAGGTCAGATGGCCTTCCTGCTCGGCTTCCAGCAGGCCGCCCCCAGGGGCGGCGTTGAAGCCGATCGCCATCGACATGCCGGTGCCGGCAAACTGCAACGCAAGCACGATGTAGCGGGCGATCAGGCCAAAGGTCACGCCGATCAGGAGCTCGACCCCGATGAGTTCGATGTAGATGCGTCCGCCGGCCTGAACACGCGGATAAAGCATGTCCCAAAGCAGCGGCAGAAGCGCCATGGACACAGCCACCGCGACAAAAAGCCGGATCTGGACAGGCACGCGGAAGCTCGAGAACCCCGGCAGAGCCATGAAACAGCCGCCGATCCTGCAGAACGCCGCGAACAGCGCCAGGACGGTGCCCTCGGGGTCGCTCATCATGAGATCGAACCGAGCAGCTTTATCTCGACGCCCTTGGCGATTTCAACATGGGAGAGAACCGGCAGCGTGGCGAAGATGCGCTCGACGATCATGCGGACATAGGGGCGCGAGTCGGGCGAAGTGACCAGCACGAACGGCACGCCCTTGTCCATGTGTCCGCGGATCACCTTCGTGGCCTGCTCGGAGAACTCCTCGAGCATGCGCGGATCGATGTCGAACTCGACGATCTCGCCCTTGGCGTCGCGCTTGAGCGCCTGATGGAAGGCGAGATCCCAGCGGTTGCCAAGGCGCAGCACGTTGAGCTGGCCGTTGCGGGCAATATCGCCGCAGAGCTGCTGGGCCATGCGGATGCGGACATGCTCGACAATCTGCTCGGTCTTGCGGACATGCGGCGCGAGTTCGGCCACAGCCTCGAGGATCAGGTGCAGGTTGCGGATCGAGACACGCTCGGCCAGGAGCAGCTTGAGCACTGCCTGGAAGCCGGAATAGGACATGTGCGACGTGCAGATCTCGTCGGCCAGCTTGCGGTATTCGGGATCGAGCCGGTCGATCAGGATCTTCATGTCCTTGTAGGACAGAAGCTGCGGAAGGTTGTTGCGGATCACTTCGGACAGGTGCGTCAGCACGACCGAGACATTGTCGATCGGCTGGAAGCCTTCGCGCTTGAGATCCTCGCCGAAGCTGTCGGGGACCGAAAGGGCCGGCAGGCCGAAAGCGGGCTCGCGGATTTCGTCGCCGGGAATGGTCGGCCGGCGCGGGCCTGCGAGCACCACCATCAGTTCTCCGACCCGGAGATCGTTTGCGGCAACCGTCGTGCCGTGGATGCGGATCTGGTAGCTCTTGTCCTTGATGCCGATGTCGTCGGTCACCTTGATCTCCGGAACCACGAAGCCGTACTGGGTTGCGAATTTCTTGCGCATCTTGGCAACCCGGAAGGCCAGTTCCTCGTGGCTTCCGAGCAGCTTGGTTGCGACCTGCTTGCCGAGCACCAGTTCGATTTCCGCGGTCTTGAGGATCGACTTGACGGAGTCCTTCTCCTTGTCCTTTTCCTCCTGTTCGGACCGGTGGACCTCCTGGGCTTCCGCACGGGCCTTGATGTCGCGCTGGCGGGGAATGATCCAGCTCGCAAAGGCCATGCCGCCGCCGAGAATGACGAAGGGCAGAAATGGAAGGCCGGGCATCAGCGCCAGCAGGAACAACAGCCCGGATGCGGCAAACAGCGCACGGGGATAACCGCCGAGCTGATCGATGACGGCCTCGTCGGTGGAACCGAGCTGGCCGCCACGGGAAACGAGCAGGCCTGCGGCCAGCGAAACGATCAGCGCCGGGATCTGGCTGACCAGGCCGTCGCCGACCGAAAGCCGGACGAAGACATCGGCGGCCTCGCCGATCTGCATGTCGTGACGGGCGTAGCCGATGATGATGCCGCCGAACATGTTGATGCCGGTGATCAGCAGGCCCGCGATGGCGTCGCCACGCACGAATTTGGAGGCACCGTCCATGGAGCCGAAGAAGGAGCTTTCCTGCTCCAGTTCACGGCGGCGGTCCCTCGCCTGCTTCTCATCGATCATGCCGGCCGACAGGTCGGCATCGATGGCCATCTGCTTGCCGGGGATGGCGTCGAGTGTAAAACGCGCACCGACTTCCGCGATACGCGTGGCGCCCTTGGTGATGACGATGAAATTGACCGTGACCAGGATGAGAAACACGATGACGCCGATGACGAAATCACCGGACATGACCATTTGCGAAAACCCGCCGATGACGTGACCTGCAGCATCGGGGCCGAGATGTCCTTCGGACAGGATCACCCGCGTGGTCGCGATATTCAGCGACAGGCGCATCATCGTCGCGATCAGCAGGATGGTCGGAAAGGACGAGAAATCGAGCGGCCGCTGAATCCACAGCGCCACCATCAGAATGAGAACCGAGAAGGCTATCGAGAATGCCAGTCCGACATCAATCAGGAATGCCGGAATCGGAAGGAACAGGATGGACAGAATGACGACAATGCCAAAGGCAAAGCCCATGTCCTTTCCCTGAAAAGCTGTCTTCTGGATCGCCAGCGTTTGCGGGTCGGCCATGATCTGTGACGCTCCGGAGCAACAGCGCCAGCATCATGCCGGCGCAAAGGTCGCGGCCAGACTAGGATGCGAAGCTTGCGCGAAGGTGTCAGATCGGTCCGGGAACCCGGGATTCTGCAAGCATTGCCGGACCCGCGCCCGACCCGCGCCCATGCTCCCCGGGCCAGGCCGTGAGCGCTCGGAGGGCGGGCGGCTTACTTCTCATCCGGAACGAGGCTCTCCGGGCGCACCATCTATCAGAATCCGGATTCGATTCTCTGGAACACGATGTTGGTGAATGTGGAGATCTGGGCGCCGACAAAGGGGGCCGACACCGCAACGGTGATCAGGATCGCGACGATCTTCGGCACGAAGGTCAGCGTCATTTCCTGGACCTGGGTCAACGCCTGGACAAAGGCAATGCCGACGCCGACAAACATGGCGACGAACACTGCCGGACCGGAGGCGACGAGAACGGTCCAGATCGCGGTCTGGACCATGTCGAGTGCATCAGCTTCATTCATTGAGCCTGCCCTTCAAAAAGACGGGGCCATTGCGGCCGCGGCGTCATTCCGTGTCGATGGCAATCCATGGTCCACCCGAACGAACAGGCGGAGATACCCCGGAAGGCCATTTCCCAGCATGCCGGACCAGACCGGCAAGGGGTTCACGTCGACGTATCCGAACCATCATGTCCGTATACGAAGTCTTTACTTTATTATCACTCCGGGGCCAACAACGACCTTGTCGCCACTTTCGAGCACCGCGACCAGACCGTCCGAATAGACCTGAACTTCCTTGATCACACCGGAGATCGAATCGTCGGAGGCCGTGATGGTGCGTCCGATGAGAGATCCGGCCTGGCTCAGGCTCGAGGACTGCAGGAGGCTTTCCAGATGCTTGTTGGTCTGGATCGTCTGCTCGACCTGGCTGAAGGTCGCCAGCTGCGCGATCTGCTCGGTCGAATCCATCGGATCGGTCGGATCCTGGTTCTTCATCTGCTCCACGAGCAAGGTGAGGAACGTGTCGTAATCGAGCGTCGCCTTGTTGGCGGCAGCCGCCGCCGGCGAGGTTGAACTGGTTTTTGCAGCCGAGGCTGCTGCGACCGGATTTACGTCCATGGAGCCAACTCCCTGCGGATCTGTTCGATTGTGCCGGCAGGCATGGCCGGCGTTTCGAGGATCTTTTCCTCGATCGGATAAAGCGCGCGGATTGCCTTGAGCGCTTCGAAGGCCCTGCCCTGCGTGACCATGCCGTCGATGTGCTTGAGCTCGGCCAGGACCTCGTCGTTCTTGAAGCAGGTCAGAAGCATCACGATCGACTTGCGGAACATGCTCATCGCCTGCTCTGCGCCTTCGGGATTGATCAGCATCATCTGGACGATGAAATAGAGCTGCTTGAGCGGTGTTGTCGCGTTTTCTGGCTGCAGGACGTGGTTTTCGAGAAGGAAGGTCACGTCATTGAGGAATTCGAGCGCCACCTTGCGATCGACCCGGAGAACCGCTCCGTTGATGAAAATACGTTCGCCCGCCTTCAGCGATATGCGCAGTGAGCTTTTCATTTCAGCCCGTCCCTGATGATCATTGAGATATCGATGATGCCCTGAAAGTTGTCCGACTCGCGCTTGCGGATCCGCTCGCTTTCCTTGATCACCCAGATTCCTATGGATATCAGGTTGGCACGAAGTTCCTTTTCGAGCTGGTTCTCGGGAGACGCCAGATCCTCGACGAAGCGGACCCAAAGGCGGCTGACGAAGTAGACGGCTTCAACGGCTTCGCGGGATTCGATGCCACTGGCCTTTGCGGCCTTCAGCAGGGATATGGAGTGATTGATTGCCTCGCGTTCGCGCTCACGCGCTTCGGCAACGCCATCCTCCTGAACATCCGCATAGGAAAACTGGTACATTCAGACGCCCTTCATGTTTGTCCAATAGAGCCCCGGAGACCCCGGGGGCCTGCACTTACAAATAATTCATCAGACTCAAGCGCTGGATCCGGGCCGTGAGCGCGTATGATGTCTCGACCTGCGCTAGCAAACTGTTAACGCGGGTGGAGGCTTCGTAGGGATCCACGCCCTCGATATCGTTGATATGCAGCTTTAGAATCCTGATTTGGGATTCGAGCGCCACATCTGCCTTTGTCACCCGGTTCTCGGAGACGCCCAGGATGCTGCGCTGATTGTCGATACCGGTCACGGCCTGGCCGGAATACTCGATGGCGCGTGCATTGATGGCCTCGCGGACTTCGCTGGTCACCGGCGCCGTGAGCAGTTCCATGCCGATCACGGCGGCGAGCGCAAAGCTGCGCATCCCGAGGCTGTTGGAGTTGGTGCCGGATTCCACCACCTCGCCGTTGCGGATACGGCTGGTGATGTTGGTGTCGGACGCGCTCGACCAGTTGGTGTTCCAGTCAGGCCCCATGAAAGTGGGCTCAAGAACATTGGTGATGAAGTTGTCCATCTGGGCGACAGTGATGCCTGCTGCGGCAGGGTCGTTCTGGGTGAAGCCGAAATGGCCCAGGAACGTCGCATCGAAGGCAGCCTTGGGCGTCGAGCCGGCGATCGTGTAATCTTCAAGCGGCTTGACGTCCGAGTTGATGCCCGCGAACAGGTATTCGCCGTTGACGGACGTGTTGCCTGCCGCGGTGAATGTCTCGAGCGCCGCTTGCACGTCGCGCTGCATGACCGCCAGCTTCGGGGCGTCGTTGGCGCCATTGGCGACAATGAAGGTCTCCAGCATCTGCTGCGCGCTGTTCGACATCGCCTCAAGCGCGAGCTGAGACGTGGCAAGGCGCTGCGACACCAGCGCATTGGAATCGAGGATCGTGTTCATGCGCATCAGGTCGCGATTGAGCGATACGCTGCTCGATGTCTGCGCCCCCAGCGCGATGCCGATATCCGCGTGACGACCGGTCACAGCCTCCTTCTGGAGTTGCTGTATCTCAAGCTGCCCGCGGGCGATGGTCATGCGCATGGCGTTGTTCATCGCAAGGTTGGATATGAAGCTGGTTTTCATGATCTTATCTCACTGCCGACATCAGGGCCTGAAGCATCTGATCGATCGCACTGATCAGACGCGCCGAAGCCGTGTAGGACTGCTCAAGTTCGAGCAACATCGACATTTCCTCGTCGATGGACACGCCCGTCTCGTTCGAATAGGCCTCGATCGCGCGGAAGCGGAAAGCCTCTCTGTTTTCCGAAGCCGAGGAGGCCTCGCTTCGATTGAGTTCCAGCCAGCCGAGCGAGTCGGCGGCATAATCGATGACGCTGGTCGACGGGGACAGACCCGACGCCGGATCGAAACCCATCGGTGTGTCGATCGCGACAACAAAGCCATCGAGGCGCGCCGAAAAGCTTGCAGCCCCGGTCGGATTGGCGACATAGGCCGCGCCGTTGATGCCGCCGTCACGCAACAGTTCCGGATTTCCGCCCTGTGCCGGGATCAGTGCGGCGTTCACTGTGAACGATGCAGCGATGCCCGGAACGATTGTCGCGCCTGCCGGAACGGTACCGCCCGCCCAGGTGAACAGGCCCGGCTGATCGGGAAGGGTCGGAATCGCCGACTGGTCGGTTTCGGCAAAGGTCACGATGAGCGCGCGTGCGATCTCGTCGAGATGGGTCTGGACAGCGGGCGCCATTTCGTCGCGGACCTGGAGCAGGCCCTGCAACGCACCCTTGGCTGTCGAGTTGGCGCCCTGCCCGGCCCCCATGGGAACGCCGTCGACGTAGATCGAGTTTCCCTGAACGGTCGCGGCGAAGCCGACCGACGGCGTGAACGTCACCGGCCGCGGGACGGTTTCGAAAAGCGTGGTGCCATCGGAGGTGTAGATCGCCACATCGTTGTTGCTCCGGGTGATCGTCGATACCCCGATGATATCGGAGATCTGCTTGAGCAGGCCCTCCCGCTCATCAAGGTCCCCGCTGACATCCCGACCCAGCTGCGTGCCGCGCGTGACGTTGTTGTTGGCGGTTTCAAACCTTGCCAGCAACTCATTGAGCTTGCCGACCTGACGTTCGATCTCCTGATCGGTGTCCAGCCTGACCCGCTGCACCGCCGCCGACGCATCCCGTATCCCGGCGGCCAGCGTCTGGGCATCGGCGACAGAGGACCGGGCCAGCGTGCTCTCACCGGGCTGGGATGCGAAAGTCGACAGGGTATCGCGCAATGTCCCGAGCATGGCGGCAGGCGAAGTTTCGTAATCGTTGCCGCCAAAGATGCCCTTGATCGTTTCCAGTCCGCTCAGGAGCGCCTTCTGTCCGCTGGCCGCGGAGGTTCCCTTGATGGTTTGCCTGAAGAGTGCCTGATCCTGGGCGCGCTCGATTGAGACCACCTGGGCGCCATAGACATTTGTCGCCAGTGCCGCGTTCCGCCGATTGTAATCGGGGTCCGAGGCATTGGAGATGTTGCGCGAGACGATGTTTGTCTGTGTCGAGGTGTTCGACAAGGACGTCTGCGCAGCGTTGAGTGCTGATGTCAGTGACACTTCCAGGGCTCCCTATTTCAATACGGGTACTTTAACGCTTGAGGTTCACGAGGACGTCCATCAGATCCGAGCCAGTCTGGAACACCTTGGAGTTCGCCGTGTAGCTTCGCTGCGCGGCGATCATGTCGGTGAGTTCCTGCGCGATATCGACATTGGAGGCTTCCAGTGCGCCGGAGACAATCTTTCCGAAGGATCCGGATGCCGCGAAGCCGGTTGTGATGACGCCGGAATCGATGCCCTGCTGGTAGACGTTGCCTGCCATCGGGCGAAGCTTGTCCGGGCTGGTCACATCGGCGAGCGCAATCCGGTAGAGAGGCTCGAGCTGGCCGCTCTCGTAGGAGGCGTACAGAATGCCGTCCTCGGAGATCTCGACCGATGTCACGGTGCTGGGCTTTTCGCCGTTGACGTTGGCGTCGTCCACCGTGAAGGCGTAGTTGAGCTGGCTCATGCTGCTCAGGTCGACGGTCAGCGAGGTGCCGCCCGGCACCGCGAGGGTGATGTCGGTGGCGCTGCCGCCCGTGAGCCGGCCGTTGGTGGGATCGAAGTCGAGTGTTGTCGTTGCAAGCGGACCCGAGCCATAGGGGAAACCGGTACCGGGAGCGGCCGCGGCGCGATCGTATACGGTGACTTCCCAGGTGTTTGCCGCGGTCTTGGTGTAGTAGAAGTCGAGCAGAACTTCTCCACCAAGGTTGTCGATGGCGATGAGCGAGCTCTTCGAGGTGTAGGCGGCAGTGGCCGAGTTGGTCGACGGCAGATCGGCGGCGGGCACGATGGCCGAGCCGGCATCGAGGTTGGCCGAGAAGTAGCCTGTCGTCGACGGTGTGGCGGTCAGGCTGCCGGCCGAAATATTGATCGGCACCAAGCCATCGAAGCCGTTGACCACCGGGGTCGGGGTTCCCGCATCGTAGTTGTAGCCCATCAGCTGAAAGCCGGCCGCATTGACCAGATTGCCGTCGCCATTGGGCACGAAGGAACCGGCGCGCGTCAGGAAGGGAAGGCCGTTGGCATCGTTGACGATGAAGAAGCCGCCGCCATCGATCGCAAGGTCGGTCTTGGAGGTGGTGAATTCCAGAGCGCCGGACTGGCTGATGGAGTACCGGATGTCGGTGGTCACGGCGCCGGAATTGTAGGCGCCGCCGCTGCCGGGCAGGATAAGGGAGGAGAATTCAGCCGATGCTCTCTTGTAGCCAGTGGTGTTCGCATTGGCCATGTTGTCGGCAACCGCGCTCAAACGGTTGGCCTGGGCATTCATACCGGAAGCGCCGGTTCGCATCATTCCATACAGGCTCATCGCTCTTTCCCTCGTTTATACGGTAATCCAGCCTAGCTGGCGGGCCTTGCGTGAACCTGTTTCCCCACACAGTGGGAAAACGCCTGGCCGGTTTTTTCGGCCAGGCGTTCAATTGCTATTTCCAGTCGATGAGGTAGCCAAGGAAGCGCTTGGAATCGATCGGGTCGAAACCGAGGCGCTTGCGCAGCTTCTTGCGAAGCTTTGAGATATGGCTTTCGACGACATTCTCTTCGACGTCCTCGTCGAAAATTCCGTAGATGGCGTTGAAGATCTGTTGCTTCGTCACGCGCCGTCCGCGATTGGCGACAAGATACTCGAGAATGCGACGCTCGCGCCTGGGAAGGGCGAAAGTCCGCTCTTCAATCTCGGGATCGCGACCGTCGGAGAAAACCCGGATCGGTCCGATATCGATGTGATTGGAAATGGCCTTGAGCCGACGGCGGATCGCCGCGGCGCGTGCCAGGATTTCACGTGGATGAACCGGCTTGCGCACCACGTCGTCGACACCGCTGTCGAAGAAGGCAAGCGTCGATTCCAGTGACGGCGTATCGCTGACTGCGATCACCGGCGCCTGCGACCGGTCCCGGATTGCCCGGGGCAAATCCATCGTCTGCTCGCCATGGCCTATAAGAAAGGCCTCGACCGCATCAAGATCTGAATCGGCTGCGGTGCTGACCCACTCGCCGAACTCCGTTGAATCGAACCCGGCCGAGGGCACGCCCTCACGCCCAAAAAGGGAAGTATAGCCGTCTTTCACAAGTTTTCTGTCATCAACCACTACGATCATTCGTCCGCCTCCGAATCACTGTGGTACCTCGTTAACCAAGAGGTACGAAGTGGGTGAATCTGGGTAAACTATGAAAACCGCATGGTGTGATTTAATAATTGATTAACCATCTTTCTAGCTGATTTGGCCATATTTAGTGCCCTGGAACTCCATTGGCACAATTTTTTCCGGGAAAAGTTAACGGGTGGTTAATTTTCTGCTTGCAGCGTTAACCTTTGCCTAACTCTTGCCAAATATCGCTATTGAATCCCGCGCTTCGTCCTGTTCGCGTAATGGTTGTTTTTTGGAGCACTTTTCAAAGGCAGAATTCACGTGCCGGCGCTGTCCATGCGCCATGGCCGGTGGCCACCAGATTTGCGATGACGCGACAGACATAGCGCTTTTGCGCCGGATCGTTGTCCGGCCCGGCGTGATAGCGCGCCACCGCCATCGTCCAGGTTTCGTGACGCGCATGCAGACGGGCGAGAAACCGCGCCGCATAATCGACGTTGGAACGTGGGTCGAGCATCGCCCGGACCGATGAGAACTCCTTGCCGTGATAGCGATGATTGATCTGCATGCATCCCAGATCGATCAGCCTCTTGCCCTCGGACCTCGCCTTTTCGAATTCGCGGACAGCCTGATCGCTGCTGTCGGCAAAGACGGCTCGTCCCTCGATGTTCAGCGCGTAGGGATGCAGTGATCCCTTGCGACCGGTCTCGGTGAGACCCACGGAATGAAGGATGCCGGGCGGAACGCCGTGGACACGCGCAGCCCTGAGAATTTCGGCTTCACAGGCGCCAGCCGCGGCTTGCGCATGCGAGGCGAGCGTAACGCCGAGACTAAAGGTAAACGCCGTCAGAACGCTGCGTGTCAGAGCTTGCATAGGAGGTTTGCTCATGCCCCTGGTTACCCTGCTGTTTGCCGGTCTGCCGGCCACCGCCCTGTCCGCCTGCTTCCCGTCCGGAGGCCTGCGCGTCCCCTGAACCCGGCCCCTGGAAAGCATTCTGCTGACCTTGCTGGAGTGTCTGACCTGCGGACCGGTCCGGACCGCCCGCGACGTGCTGGATGTTGATCTGCTCGACGCCGTAGCCCTGGGCCCGCAGGGACTTCAGGATCGCCTGATTGTCGTCGCTGAGCTGACGATAGGCTTCGGCGGTGTGGACCTTGATGTCCACCGTGAGTTCCTCACCGGTGAGCTTGAGAACAGCGGTCACGCTGCCAAGCGATGCCGGATTGAGCTGAAGCTTGAGCGTATGCAGCATCTGACCGGATTGCGGCTGCCCCGGCAGCGCAGCCGATTGTGCCGGCGCCGAACGTTGAGCCTGGAAGATCTCTCCGCTCGCATCTCCGAGAGATCGCGTGAGCATCTGTGCGTTTGCGCTGACCGGCTGAGCGCCAAGAAACCGCCGGGACTCGAGAACCTCGACGTTCCTCGCCTTGCCTTCGAGACGCTCTTCGTTCCTCGTTGCACCAAGGCTGGCACGGGCTTCCGAGAAGGCGTTGGACCGCTCGTTGCGGGTTGCCTTTCCAGGTTCGGTCCCCGCAGGAACCGGTTCCGTTGCCGCGCCCATGTTCCTGAGTGCCTGCTTTGTCTCGGACGTGGTCGCGTCCGCGCGTTCCGCCGACTTCGGCAGGCCCGGTGTGGCCGCTGCCGTCTTCTCTTCCGAGAGGCCCTTCGCCGGCGCCGCGGGCTTTGCTGCCATTGACCGTGACGCCGCGGCGGCAGCCGTCGCCGGCTGTGACGACGCTGCGGCAACCATCGCCGCCGGGGAATCCTTTGCCGCCTGGTTCAGGGGTTGCGTCCCGGTATCGGGAACCGGTTCGTCGCCGCCGGCGCCCATATTTTCGGGCTTTCCGGTTTCGGCATCATCGATCATGCCGGGATCTTCGAGAGCCCCAGGCAGACCGGCATCAGCTTCGACAGGGATTTCCAGCTCAGCCTCTTCGGCCTGAACCGCTCCATCTGTATCCGGGTCCACTTCCTCGACCGCCGCGTCCGGACCCGCTGGTCCGGCATCCCGGGGATAGGCGGCGCTCGACATCAGGCCGTCGAGCAAGGCCATCATCTCATCGGATCCTGAACCTGACGCCCCTTCCCCATCAGCGTCGTGTCCGGCGGCAGTGGTTTCCGCACTGCCGGGGGCGGTTTCTCCGCGACCGATCGCCTTGCCGCCATCCTGGTTCTTCTGCTGACCCGAGAGGACCTTCGCGAACGGGTCTTCCGATGCAGCATTCTCATCACGCGTCCCGGGCTGCCGGACCGAAGGCCTGGCAGGTACCTGACGCTGCATGATCATATCCAACGCGCTCAAGAGCCTTGTTCCTCTTCTACACCCTTGAGCATCTCATCGATGCGTTCGAGGGTTTTCCTCCGGTCCGAGACATATCCTTCGAAAGCCTTGACTGCGGCTGCCGCTTCCTCGTTCTTCGCGGCAACCGCTGCAAGATCGGCAGGTTCGGCCGGCTGATCGCCCGTCGGTTCTGGAGCGGCGATCTCGGTCCCGGCTTCCAGTTCCGGTTTGTCCAATATCGGCCTGATTGCTTGCGTGAGGCTGTCCGGGTCGGGTTTGCGGATCACTTCGGCGGCCACGGTGCGCGCGGCTTCGCGCAACGCGCGGTCGCGGCTCGTCAATTGCCGTTCGGGAACAGCGTTGAGCGTTTCCAGGACGGCGTTGACGCCTTCGGTCGGAACCTTTGCCATGCCGGCATAGAGATTGGTCAGCACCTTCGGAACCTCGTCACCGGGCACGAGCAGTTCTTCGGCCTTTCCGGAGGCGAGTAGCGCCAGGTCGCGCAGACCCGAGATGACGGCCTTGCGCGCGATCCGGAGATAGACCTCGCGCTTGCGCGGGCGATCCATGAAGGACAGGATTGCATTCAGACGGTCTTCGCCGACCTTGCTGTAATTGAGCACCACCAGGTCGACCAGAAGATCGGCATACTGGCCGGCATAGGGCGAATTGATGAACCGGCGCGCATAGAGCTGCGCATAGGCGATCGCCTCGTCCACCAGGTTGTTGCGCTCGGCAATGAACAGCGAACGCCTCAGTGCCGCCTCCTCGACAAGGGTTCCCGGAGCGGTCAGGCGCGCCCAGTCGAACAGCTCGAGCGCGGATGTGTCATTCAGGGCAGCCGTCACATTTGCCGCAACCAGGGTCAGATAGGGTCCGACCGGGGTGTCGCGATAGATGTTCACGACCTCCTGCATTTCCTCCTGGGTCTTCGCCGCGCGGCCGTTGAGATAGGCGCGCAGGACCGTCGTGATCTCGTTGTCGAAATTTCCGAACTTGTCCTTGATCGCGAGGATCTCGAGGGTTTCCGGATTGCCCCCGCTCATGGCGTAGATCAGTGCCGCATCGACATTGCGCGGATCGTCAAAGACCTTCTCGTCTGCGCTGCGCAAACGACTGTCGATAACGCCGAGCAGAAAGCGCTGCATCTCCATGGCCGAATGGTCACCGCTCACCACCGCATCCTGAACGACCTGAAGCGAACGTATGAGCTTGTACGGCTCCAGCTCGTTCATGTCTTCGGTCATGGCAAAATCTTCGGCTCTGACGCCTTCGACCGGTGGCGCAGGTGCCTCGGGGGCTGCTTCCGCCTGCATTTCCGGAGCCCCTGAATCAGGGACGCCGACCGGTTCCACCGGAGCCGAACCATGCTCGGCAATGGGCCCGTCGCCCTCGTGCGCCGGCGCAGCCGCAGCAGGCTCAGGCGCTGCCGCGGCCGTTTCATGGTCCTGGGCAGCGTGGCTTCCAGCCTGATCTTCTGCCGGGACCTGAGATGCATCGCCCGGCTGTGCGGCAGAGCCTTCACGCAGAGGCGGATAGCCGACCGTGGGGTCAAAGACCGGCGCCGACCGGGCGTCGGTCTCCGCAATCCCCGGATCCTGCTGCGCCTGAAAGCCGTCCTCCGCCATTGCGCCGCGCACAGGCGGTTCCTCGGCGCTCGCGGCCAAAGCAAAAGCCGCCGCGAGGGCGGCGAAGCTTGCTGTTTTCAGGCGATGGCGTTGCGGCATCGGTTAACTCGCTTCCGCCTCGACAAGGATTTCAATGCGGCGATTGACTTCGGCATAGGGATTTTCGGCATCCTTGAGGCGTCGATCGGCAAAGCCGGACACCTGCACGATGCGTTCTTCAGGCAAGCCACCGCGCACCAGCATGAAGAAGGCAGAGTGCGCGCGCGCCATCGACAGCCGCCAGTTGTCACCCTCTCCGGACGTGTACGGCCGCGCGTCGGTGTGCCCGCGAATGGCGATCGCGCCCTGACGTTCGGCCAGAATTGTTCCGATCTTCTCCATCGCCAGCACCAGATCGCGACCCGGGACCGCGGACCCGACCTCGAACATGCCGAAATCAAACTGATCGGTGATGGACACCAACAGCCCGCCTTCGGCCGGTTCCACGGTGAGGCCTTCAGCGAGCTTGCCGAGCGTTCCGCCCAGAGCCTGGGTGATTTCTTCCTTGAGGGTTTCAGCGTCGGCGAGCTGTTCGGCCGCTCTTGCTGCCTCTTCAGCACCGTCATTGCCGGAATTCTGCGCGGAAAGATTTCCGTCGGGTCCGGTGTCGGGCTGGCCGTCGCCGTCAAGATCGGCAGCCGGTGCGCCGGTGGCGTCGAAAGCATCAGGGGTCGCGCCGTTGCTGGCGAAATTCTCTGCCTGGACCATCGACTGGCTTTCCTCGATCGCCTCGCGCTCCTGATCGATGGTCTTGGTCCAGAAATCAGGGTCGAAGGGATCGCGATAGGCATCGCCGCCTGACGCACCCGTGGCCGGTCCGGACTCCGCGGCACCGCCATCGCCCTTGGCGGAGACGTTCGTCTGGGTCCCCGTTTCCATGGCAATCTCGGAGAGCACCGAGTAGGGATTCTCGAAATAGTCGGCTTCCGAGTAGGCCTCCTCCTCGCCGGCGGTGGAATTTTCCTGCGAGCCGGCGTCCCCGGACTGTCCGTTGGAGGAGTCTTCGCCCTCGACCTTCGATTTCGGCGCGTTGGCCTCCCCGTCATTGCTGTTGCCCACCTGCTTGACGCCGCGCTCGGTGGGCTTGTCATCCATCAGCTTGATCGGGTTGAAGTAGGCTGCGACCTGCGCCTTGGTTTCCTCGTTTGCCGCATTGACCAGCCACATGACCAGAAAGAAGGCCATCATCGCGGTCATGAAGTCGGCGTATGCAATCTTCCAGACCCCGCCATGGTGTCCGTCATCGCCGCCGTTGCCCCGGCGTTTGACGATGATGATCTCGTTCTTGCCCTGATGGGTGGTGTCGCTCATTCCAGGCTTTCCTTGAGGGCTTGGGTCCACTCCGACAGCCGGCTGGCGAGAAGGGTACGCTCGGTTTCAATCTCGATGTCGAACTGCTCGGCATGGATCACGGAAATCCGTGCGGCGTCTGCGCCGAGGCGATCACAAAGCGCTGCAGCCAGACTTTCGGGGCCGGCAACGGTGATCTGGCCGGCATTTTCGGTTGCGAGAATTCCGCGGATCTCGGCTGCCAGCTGCCCGACCACGCGGCCCCGGACGGCCTCATCGATCAAGGGCGCCAGGATTTCGGCAACGTCGCCGGCAATGGCATCGGCGATTTCGGCGCTTCGTGCCTCAATGGCCCCGGGGATGGACTTCGCGGCGAGAGTTTCGAGTTCCGCGCGAAGCGCTTCCAGTTCGGCCGCATGGCGCGCGGCGGCCGCATCGCGTTCGGTTGCGTGCCGGGCCTCGAGTTCGTTGCGCATTGCGGCCTCGCCCTCGGCCCTGGCTTCCGCGCGAATCGCCTCCACATCGACAGCCGGCCTGGCAGGCTGCGGAAGCGCCCCACCCTCGTCGGAAATTCCCGAGAAGGATCGGATGCCCGAAAGCTCGAAATCCGGCAGGAACCTGGCGAGACTGGCGGTCATCTTGGTCTCCAATTCGAGGCAATGGCTGGCTGGAAGCCGGTCATGTTCATGCCTCTCCACAATCTGATTGCGCAGGCAGAACCGGTTGATGGTGGCCCGACGCGAGGGAAGCCTAGCCAGCAAAACTTGCGTGAGCATGAACGCCGGAGCCGCACCTCTTTCCCGCCATGCACCATTTGCCCAAACGCCACTGAACCGCACCAAGGGCAATATTGGCGCGGTTCAGCTGACCCACCATGACCGATGACCGGCGGCATGGCAGTATGTCTATTGCTCAATGCGCTCACCCAGGAGCGCCCCGGCTTACTGCTGGAAGAGCGACAGGATGTTCTGGGAGTTGGTGTTGGCGATCGACAGCGACTGGATGCCGAGCTGCTGCTGTGTCTGCAGGGCTTTCAGGCGGGTCGATTCCTCGTTCATGTCCGCGTCGACAAGCCGGCCGATACCGCTGTCGATCGAGTCCATTAGGTTGGCGACGAAGTCTTCCTGCATCGAGATGCGCTTCTTGACCGCACCGAGATTGGAGGCCGCATCTGTCATCTGGCTGAGCATCGAGTCCACCACACGGATCATGTCGTCGACCTGTGCATCGGTGGTCGTCGCGGTCAGAGTGATCGCGGTACCCGAGGCCTGCGTACCGGTGGTCGAACCGGTGTCGATCAGGAAGTAATCGCGCGCCGTGGTCGTGGTAGCGTTCGGATCCAGAACGTTGGCGTCGATGTCCTTGGTCAGGATGCCGAGGCTTTCGTTGGCCGCCCCGATCATGGTCAGGCTCGTCACGTTGATGTCGAGCGTGGTGATGGTGACAAGACCGTTGACGTCACGGTTGAAGCCGCCAACCACCGACTTGGTGCCGGCTGCCGTCGAAATTGTGTTGTTGAGCCAGTTCTCACCGGAGAACGAGGCGGATTCGGCGATCGAAACCAGCTGATTCTTGAGTTCGGTGAGTTCCTTGTTGATCTTGGTCTTGTCGACACCCGGCTCGCGGGCTGCGACCAGCTTGGCCTTGATTTCGGACACCACGTCGATGGAGCTGTCCATCGCGGTGTAGGCGATGTCGACTTTCGCAGCACCGAGGCCGAGAGCGTCCTTGACGGTGGACAGCGCCTTGTTGTCGGACCGCATGGTTGTTGCGATCGACCAGTAGGCGGCGTTGTCGCCCGCTGTCTGGACCCGGTATCCGGAGGATACGCGTGCCTGAGTGGTTTCCATTTCGGAATTGATGCTACGAAGTGTCTGCAGTGCCGCCATCGCGGCTGTGTTCGTCATAATGCTGGTCATGAAACATGCCCCTCTAATTGCCCAGGGACATACCGGCCATTTATCCGGTTGCGGTGATATAGCTTCATGCCAACCGGAACGCCTATTGCCCTAGCGACCCAGTTCACCGTTGGTATCTAACGTCTAAAGATTTATGGTTAATGGCCAGTTAACTCAATGCCTGAATTCTCAATGGCTATTCATCATTTTAGAGAAATGCGAAAGGCCGCGTCGGAACCGACGCGGCCTTTCCAGATCTGATGGATCCAGGACCCTGTCGGGCCCTGGTTTCCAGTGCTCTTAACGGAAGAGCGACAGGATGTTCTGCGAGTTGGTGTTGGCGATCGACAGCGACTGAATGCCGAGCTGCTGCTGTGTCTGCAGAGCCTTCAGACGGGTCGATTCCTCGTTCATGTCCGCATCGACCAATCGGCCGACACCGCTGTCGATCGAGTCCATCAGGTTGGCGACGAAGTCTTCCTGCATCGACACGCGCTTGTTCACGGCGCCGAGGTTGGAGGCTGCGTCGGTCATCTGGGTGAGCATCGAATCCACGGCACGGATCATGTCATCGACCTGCTGGTCGGTCGTTGCCGCGGTCAGGGCGATGCCGGCACCCGATGCCTGCGTACCGGTGGTCGAACCGGTGTCGATCAGGAAGTAGTTCCGGGCAGTGGTCGTGGTTGCGTTCGGATCCAGGGCGTTGGCGTCGATGTCCTTGGTCAGGATGCCGAGGCTTTCGTTGGCTGCACCGATCAGCGTGGTCGAGGTGGTGTTCACGCCCAGCGTCTGGATGGTCACGAAGCCGTTGACGTCACGGGTAAAGCCGCCAACGATGTTCTTGGTGCCGGAAGCCGTCGAGATCGTGTTGTTGAGCCAGTTCTCACCGGAGAACGAAGCGGATTCGGAGATCGAAACCAGCTGGTTCTTGAGTTCGGTCAGTTCCTTGTCGATCTTGGTCTTGTCGACACCCGGCTCGCGGGCGGCAACCAGCTTGGCCTTGATTTCGGAGACCACGTCGATCGCCGAATTCATGCCGGTGTAGGCAACGTCGAGCTTTGCAGCGCCGAGGCCGAGAGCGTCCTGAACTGTCGACAGTGCCTTGTTGTCCGAACGCATGGTGGTTGCGATCGACCAATAGGCCGAGTTGTCGGCTGCGGTCTGGACGCGGTAACCGGAGGAAACCCGGTTCTGCGTCATTTCCATGTCGGAGTTGATCGAACGCAGGGTCTGCAGTGCAGCCATTGCGGCGGTGTTCGTCATGATGCTTGTCATTGAAGTGTCCCTTTAGACAGAAAACTCTGGGACATACCGGACTCGTTTACCGGCAACAGCGGCAAGGCATCATGCCCGTCGCTGCAGTACCTTTGCTGCGCAGCGACCCGCCATTTCTTGATAAGCAAAATGGCGGAACATGGTTACCGAACGTTTAAGCGGACCTCGGCAATCCGGACAATGTGACCTATAAGAAATCGCCGGGAATTTCTCCCCGGCGATCTCGTCATTTCAGTCCACTTCGCGGAACTGACGCACTCCTTAACGGAAGAGCGACAGGATGTTCTGCGAGTTGGAGTTGGCGATCGACAGCGACTGAATGCCGAGCTGCTGCTGTGTCTGCAGAGCCTTCAGACGGGTCGATTCCTCGTTCATGTCCGCATCGACGAGACGGCCGACACCCTTGTCGATCGAGTCCATCAGCTTGGAAACGAAGTCTTCCTGCATCGAGATGCGCTTGTTGACCGCACCAAGGTTGGAAGCAGCGTCGGTCATCTGGGTGAGCATCGAGTCCACAGCGCGGATCATGTCGTCGACCTGGGCGTCCGTGGTGGCCGCGGTCAGCGAGATGCCGGTACCGGATGCCTGCGTACCGGTCGTCGAACCGGTGTCGATCAGGAAGTAGTTCCGGGCAGTGGTCGTGGTTGCGTTCGGATCCAGGGCGTTGGCGTCGATGTCCTTGGTCAGGATGCCGAGGCTTTCGTTGGCTGCACCGATCAGAGTGGTCGAGGTGGTGTTCACGTCGAGCGTCTGGATGGTCACGTTGCCGCCAACGTCACGGGTGAAGCCACCCACGATGTTCTTGGTGCCGGAAGCGGTCGAGATCGAGTTGTTGAGCCAGTTCTCACCGGAGAACGAAGCCGATTCCGCGACGGAAACGAGCTGGTTCTTGAGTTCGGTGATTTCCTTGTCGATCTTGGTCTTGTCGACACCCGGCTCGCGGGCGGCAACCAGCTTGGCCTTGATTTCGGAGACCACGTCGATCGCCGAGTTCATGCCGGTGTAGGCAACGTCAACCTTGGCAGCGCCGAGGCCGAGAGCGTCCTGAACCGTCGACAGTGCCTTGTTGTCCGAACGCATGGTGGTTGCGATCGACCAGTAGGCCGAGTTGTCAGCGGCGCTACCGACGCGGTAGCCCGAAGAAATACGGCCCTGAGTCATCTCCATGTCGGAATTGATCGAACGGAGGGTCTGCAGCGCAGCCATAGCCGACGAGTTGGTCATGATGCTTGTCATTGGGATTGTCCCTTGTTTTTACGAGATACATTTAGGAGGGACATACCGGGCTTATGGATTTACCGGTCACGGCGGTACGGCATCATGCCTGTCGGAACCCATCGCATCACGAAGGGTTCCCTTCCGTCGTGTTGACGCAAAGATCCCATCCGCTGCTTTCGATTTGATTAATCGATGACGGTATTTCTCTTGAAATAATATATGGTTAACAGCAACTGAACAAATTTAGGGCGTCAGGCGAAGGATCTCACCAGACTGCCGACAAGCAGGTTCCAGCCATCGATCAGCACGAAGAACAAAATCTTGAACGGAAGCGAGATGGCGGTCGGCGGCAGCATCATCATGCCCATGGCCATGGTGATGGTGGCCACGACCAGATCGATGACCAGGAACGGCAGGACAACCAGAAAGCCGATCTCGAAGCCGCGCCTGATTTCCGAAATCATGAAGGCGGGAACCAGAACCCGCATGTCGATCTTGCCTTCCGTCTCGGTGCTCTGGCCGCGTTCGGTCGCCAGATCGACGAACAGGGCCAAATCCTTGGGGCGGGTGTTGACCAGCATGAAGTCCCGGAACGGATCGGCGATCAACTGGATCGCCTCCTCTTCGGTGATCTGATCCTCAAGCAGCGGCGTGACACCGCTTTCCCATGCCCGATCGAAGGTCGGGGCCATCACGTAAAAGGTCATGAACAGCGCCAGGCTGACCAGGATCATGTTGGCCGGCGTCGTCGCCAGCCCCATGCCCGCCCGCAGGATCGCGAATGCGATGATGAACCGCGGAAAACTGGTCACCATGATCAGGATGCCGGGCGCCACCGACAGGACCGTCAGCAGCCCGAAGGTGCGGATGATCCAGCTCGCGACGGACCCGTCCAGAGGCTGCTGAAGCAGCCCCGGGTCCACCGTCTGTCCGTGTGCGGCCGTTGCTATCGCCATCATGGCGGCAAAGGCGGATAGAAATCGAATCATTCGATAACAAAGGTCCTGAACAGGATGTCGTTGACACGGCCTTCCGACCGCAGTTTTACGCGCTCACGCAAATCGTCACGCAAATACTGGAACCCGCGGGGCCCCTCGATCTGCTGAAGGGATACAGTCCGCAAATAGGTCAGCACGTCCTGATGGATCAGATCGGCGAGCGCCTGGTCGGGAGCACCTCCGAACAACAGCGACACCTCGATTCGAATCCAGCTGTCCGAAGGGTACGACAGGTTTGTGGTGATCGGGTCAAGCGGAATGAGGTTTTCCCGGGGTTTGTTTTCCGCTTCCCCCTCGGCCTCACCCTCTTCGCCTGCATCCGCAGTCTCCGCGGCCGCTTCTTCCTCGACCGCAACCTGCGGAGCCAGGACACCGCCGAGCATCCAGCCCCCGGCGCCAGCGACGCCGCTGAGAACCAGGACGATTGCGAGCGTGACGACAAGCCCGGGCTTCTTCTTGCCCTGTCCTTCACCCTGATCTTCGTTGTCAGCCATTTTGCATCCGTCAGATCGGTGAGTAGATGTCGACCAGCTGCTGACCCACCGGTGGCTGCTGGACTTCGGTCAGGCGTCCGCGACCGCCGTAGGAAACGCGCGCTTCCGCGATCTTATCGTAGGCCACGGTGTTGTTGTGGTCGACGTCGAGCGGCCGGACAATGCCTGCGACGTTGAGAATGCGCAGCTCGTGATTGACGCGCACCTCCTGGCTGCCGCTGATGACCAGGTTGCCGTTGGGCAGGATTCCGGTCACCACCGCGGCAACACGAAGCCTGAGCTGCTCGGACCGGGCCGTGGTTCCCTGCCCCTGCGTCGAGGTGTTGGAGCCGTAATCGAGGTCGCCAGCGCCGACAACCCCGATCACCGGTATGTTGAAGCCAGCGGCAATGCCGCTCTGGTTCTTGCGGCTGCGGTCCGTCGCGTTGTCGAAGCTCGCCCTGTCGTTGATCGCCAGATCCACCGTGAGGATGTCGCCAACAGTCATGGCGCGGGCATCCTGGAACAGCATCGCCTTGCGGTCATCCCACAGCGAAAACCCATGGGCCCGCGTCTGCGGCTGCTTCGGATAGGCCGCCATCTGCGGGGTCTCTCCGTAGGCAAGCCCGGACCCGACAGGGCTCATCGAGGGCGCGCGTCCGACTTCCTTGAGGGTCTGCGAATTGCAGCCACCCAGGGCGACGGCGAGAAGTGTCAAGGCGATGGCTCTGATCATGTCGGGTCCTCCGGCAGATCCGGCGCTGCCGCGCTTGCTATGATGCTGGTGAGGCCCGCGGCTTTCTTGGAATCCATCTCGTTGAGAATCGAACTCGCAAGTCTCGGGGCCAGTTTCATGACGATGGCGGCAGCGACTTCGGGCTGAAGGATCTCGAGCTGCTCGGCGGCGGCGTCCGGCCGCATGTTCTTGTAGATGTCGACCAGCTGGGACTCGGCGACACGCATGAACTCCTCGCGCTTCTGCAGCCAGTCGCGGTACTGCCGGGACCGTTCGTCCAGTCTCTGGATGCGCTCGTCGACACCGGCCTGGAGCTCCTCGAGCTCCTTCTTCTGGATCAGATAACGCTGGTCGCGCGCCGCATCGGCGATGTTGCCGCAGAATTCGCGGATCTCGTCTTCCATGGCGGTCGGAAGCGCCTGCTGCGCCAGAGCACCCGGAATCAGCAGCGTGAGCGCCAGGGCGCCGGCGGGCGCCAGACGCATGAGCGGGCTGGTCCGCAGGAAGTTCAGACGCGCGCTCATTGCAGCACCAGCTCGGCATGCAGCGCGCCGGCCGATTTGATGCCCTGCAGGATGGCGATGATTCCGTCGGGCTTCACGCCGATCGAATTCAGCCCCGCCACTAGGGTGCGCAGATCCGGCCCATCGATGATGGCGACCTGGCCGCCTTCGACGCCGGCAGTGATATCGGTCAGAGGCTCGACGGCGGTGACACCGCGCGAGAACGGCGAGGGCTGCACCACGGTCGGCGTCTCGTTGATCTGCACGGTGAGCGTGCCGTGGCTGACGGCAACCTTGGACACCCTGACGTCGTTGCCGATGACGATGGTGCCGGTGCGTTCGTTGACGACCACGCGTGCGGGTGAATCGGTTTCGACAATCAGGTTTTCAAGTTCGGCGGTCAATCGCGCCAGATCCGCACGTTCAGGCTTGCGCACGGCCACCGTCGTGGAATCGCGGGCCTCGGCGATGGGCCCGTCATAGCGGGCTTCCGCATAGGCATTGATGACATCGGCCATGCCGACCGCCGTCGTGAAGTCGGGGTTTCGCAGCTGGTAGACCAGCCCGCCCACACCCTTGAACGAGGCGGGAATCTCGCGCTCGATGATTGCGCCGCCGGGCAAGCGTCCTGCGGTGGCGATGCCCTGTTGCAGGGTTGCAGCGTCACCTTCGGCCTGAATGCCCGAGACGATCACCGAGCCTTGCGCAACGGCATAGATCTGGCCGTCTGCGCCGGAGAGGGATGTCATGACGAGCGTTCCGCCGCGCAGCGAGGTGGCGTCCCCGAGCGAAGACACCGTCACGTCGATCCGCGAGCCGATGGATGCGAAGGGCGGCAGATTGGCCGTGACGATGACGGCGGCGACATTGTTGGCGCGGCTGGCGCCGCCTTCGGTCGAGATGCCCAGATTCTGCAGCATGGCGCGCAGCGACTGTTCGGTGAACGGCGAATTGCGCAAGCCGTCGCCCGTTCCCTGCAACCCGACAACCAAACCGTATCCGATCAGCTGGTTGTCCCGCGCTGCCTGCAACTGGGCTATGTCCTTGATCCGGGATGCGGCATCGGCCTGCTGTACGAACCCGAATTGCGCAAGGGGGCCGCCGGCGAGCAGGACTGCCGAGCAAATGGCAATGATCTTGGCTAGTCTCACGATCATTTCGGCGCCACCTGCACAGTTCCGTCACCCATCACGGTTCCGGAGATGATCACGCCGGATTCGATGTTGCGGACACGAATGAAATCGCCGATGGCAGCATTCTGCAACGGCGTGCCGACGGCGGTGATGGTCAACCCATTGCCCGAAAACACGAGCGCCACGGTCTTTCCGCGCTCCACGGCCCAGGCATCACGCAGAGCGCCCATCGGTATGGTCCGTCCGGGAAGAAGGGTCCGGGTCGTCACCTTGCCGAGCACTTCGCTTGTCACGGAGACATAGCCGGGCTTGAGGTTGGGGTTCGTGACCTCGACCTCGCGCACGATCTCGGAATGTAGTTCCTCGCCCGGATAGATTGTCCGCTCCGGCACCACCGCGGTGCCCATGCCCGCATGTGCGGCCACGGTGAGACAGAACAATCCAGCCAGCGCGAGGACGCAGCGCCGGATTCCAAAGTCAGATGATGAATGGCTAAACGTCATGTTCGGCCCTGTCCTCCGCTACCTAAGGTTCTTGGAAACCACCGAGGCCATTTCATCGGCTGCCTGGATGATCTTCGAGTTCATCTCATAGGCGCGCTGGGCAGATATGAGATCGGTGATTTCCTTGATGGGATCGACGTTGGAGCCCTCGAGATAGCCCTGCTGGATGTGCGCGAAGCCAGGATCATCCGGAACGCCGACAATGGCGGCTCCCGAAGCCGTGGTTTCGCGGAACAGGTTGTCACCCAGCGGCTCGAGGCCAGCCTCGTTGACGAAATTGGCGAGCGTCAGCTGGCCGAGATCCTGCATTTCGGGTTCATTGCCGATACGGGCGAAAACCTGGCCTGTGCGGGAAATGACGACCTCGCTGGTTTCCTGGGGAAAGGTGATCCCGGGAACCACGGTGTAGCCGTCAAGGGTCACCAGCTGGCCCTCGGCATTGGTGTTGAAGGCGCCGGCGCGGGTGTAGTGGGTTTCCCCGTCGGGATTTTCGATCTGGAACCAGCCGCGGCCGACCAGTGCCAGGTCAAACTTGTTGGAGGTTCCCACCAGGCTGCCCTGGATATGCAGGTTGCGCACAGCCGAGGTCTGGACACCGAGACCGATATGCGCGCCCTCCGGGACGATCGCCTGGTTGGACGCGTTCGGAACGCCCTGATTGCGCTCGACCTGGTAGAGAAGGTCCGAGAATTCGGCGCGGGCGCGCTTGAAACCCGTCGTGTTGATGTTCGCCACGTTGTTGGCGATCACCTCAAGATTGAGCTGCTGTGCATTCATGCCGGTTGCGGCAATGGCCAAAGCCTTCATGGCGAGTTCCCTAGATTTGCATACGCGCGATTTCGAGATAAGCGGTCACCATCTTGTCGCGGATCGCGACTGCGGTTTGCAGTGACTGCTCGGCGGTCATGATTGCGTCAACGACATCGCGGGTGACCGCCTCGCCGCGCACGGCCGCCAACGACTGCCCTTCGGCGGCCTTGAGGTTGTTCATCACGCCGACGCCCAACGACTGCATCACTTCGGAAAAGGACCCCGAAGCCTGCTGGCTTGCAGCCGACGGCATCTGCGGCATGATCGCCGCGCTTGCCATCTCGGTGTCTTCAGATGTCTTGAGACGCGAAAGCGCGCCCACACCGCTCATGCCGTCAATCATTGGCCAGCCCTCAGCAGGTCGAGTGTCATCGAGACCAGTTCACGGGTCTGCTTGACGGTTTGAAGATTGGCTTCGTACGAGCGGTTTGCCTCGCGCATGTCTGCCAGTTCGACGAGCACATTGACGTTCGGCATCTTGACCATGCCATTGTTGTCGGCGGCCGGGTTGCCCGGGTCGTACTCGATGTTGAACTCGCCCGGATCGTAGTCGATCTTGGCGACCTTGGCCCGGGACGCCCCGATCGAACGGTCGAGCTCCCAGGAGAAACTGATGGTCTTGCGGCGGTACGCGTCGGAGCCGGGCGTGTCGCCGGTCGACTGCGAGTTGGCCAGGTTTTCCGACAGGATGCGCATCCGGGTTTCCTGGACATCCAGGCCGGATGACGCGATCCGCGAAGCAACTGAAAGAGGGTCTACAGCGGTCATCGTCTCACCGTCAGCAGCATCATGCGGTGGAAGGCTTTCACCATTCCTGCGTTGAGTTCGTACATGCGTTTGATCTCTCCGGTCTTGGTCAGTTCATCCGGCAGGTTCACGGAGTTGCCGGACGGCAGCACCTCGACACCGTTCTGGCTGCCGCTGCGAACGGCGCCACGCAGGGGGTCTTCCTGAATGTGGCGTGGATGGGTCGCGGCCATCCGCGCACCGGTGTCCTGCAGCACGGCTTCGAATGCGGCCACTTCGCGGGCCGCATAGCCTGGCGTGTTCACATTGGCGATGTTTCCCGCCACCACGCTCTGGCGCACCGTGAGCCAGTGTGCCTGTTTGGAAGTCAGTTCGAAAAGCTGGATCGGTTGCATAAGATACTCCGTCCTTTGCAAGTCTGGAGATTATGCGGTCAATCTTGTGCGTGCCTTACGAATTTCTTAACGATTTCGTCAGCGCTGAATCACTTCGCCGTTCGAGGTGACGATGACCCAGTTTCCGTCGCGCTCTTCAAGCTTTGCGAGGCGTGAATTGTCCGGCAGGACCGATCCGATGCGGACGATGTACATGCCCGACTTGTCCTCGATCAGAGCGCGCCCGTTGGCGACATGCAGCAGGCGGTATCGCGGCTTTCCGGGAAACTCCTGGACGCCGCCATTGTCGACGCTGCTGGGGGAAACGGAGCCGGTATCCTGACCGTCGGGAACGGTCGCGGTGACAATCGGGTCGAATGCAGACGGCTGGTCGGTCGCGTTCGGCTGTGCGGGTATCGCGAGCGGCGACACGGTGACAATCGCGCGGCCGGGCACGTTCGGGAGTTCGCGGTTTTCGGAGTAGCCCATCGGCGCAATTCCGAAGCTTTCCTGGTTGAAGAACACATACCAGGGAAAGAACGCCGCCGCCGTGGCGAGCAGAAAGCCGGTCACGGCCAGCACCCGGTCGCCGGACCGCTTTCTGGCAGGGGCGGATTCGGCTTCCTGCTCTTCTTCTTCGCTTGCGGTGATCTCGTAGTCCGCGGCTTCATCCAATTCGGTCAGTGTCACGGGTTGGTCCTTTCTCTAGCCTGTTCTGCTGACGGAATTCCGGCGGCCGCCTTCATGGCTTCTGCAAGTTCTGCGAAAGCGTCGGCGCTGGGTGGTTGTTCCGGGCTCTGGCGCAGCGACTCGTAGATCACGGGCGCCTGCTTGATCGCCATGTCGAGCTCGGCGTCGGTGCCGGGCCGATAGCCGCCGATCAGGCGCAGGTCGCGGGTTTCCTCGTAGCGATGGATCAGGGCCTTGAGCCGCATGACGAGCTTCTCCTCGTCACCGCGCCAGGCCTTTCGCGCCAGACGCGAGATGGAGGTGAGCGGATTGACCGGAGGGTAGCGCCCCTCATCGGCAAGCGACCGGTCGAGCACCAGGTGCCCATCGAGAATCCCGCGGGCGGAATCGGCGACCGGATCGTTGTGATTGTCACCGTCGACGAGAATTGAAACGATCGCGGTGATTGCGCCCGCGCCTTCCGGTCCGGGCCCTGCACGTTCGAGCAGGCCCGGAAGGGCGGTGAACACCGAGGCCGGATATCCCCGCGCCACCGGCGGTTCTCCCGCCGCCATGCCGATTTCCCGAAGGGCGTGCGCGAACCGCGTCAGGCTGTCGACAATCAGAAGCACGTTCTCGCCGCGATCGCGGAAGTGCTCGGCAACCGAGACCGCGGTCAGAGGCGCAAGTTTCCTGAGCATCGGGCTTTCGTCGCTGGTTGCGACCACCGCGACGGTCTTCTTCATGTTTTCGCCGAGCGTGTCCTCGATGAATTCGCGGACTTCGCGGCCGCGCTCGCCCACCAGCGCGATGACCGCGCGGTCAAAGTCGGCGGCCTTGGCAAACATGGACAGAAGCGTGGACTTGCCCACGCCCGAACCGGCGAAGACGCCGAGGCGCTGGCCCTGGCACATGGGTGTAAACACGTCGACGACACGGATGCCCGTGCGCAATGGCTCCCGGACCCTCTGCCGCAGCATCGACGCCGGCGGAGGCCCGGTCACCGCACGCGAGACCGGACCCTGAACCAGCGGGCCGAGACCGTCGACCGGCTCGCCCAACGCATTGATCGTACGACCGCACCAGCTTTCGTCCGGCGAAAGCCTGAACGCGCCGGAACGCCAAACCCTCTCGCCGATCGCGGCCTGCGCCGCGCCATCGACCGGACAGGCCACAAGCTGATCGGGACCGAGGCTCACAACTTCGGCAAGCTTGACGCCATCTCTCTGGCGAAAGCTGACGAAGTCGCCGATCCTGACATGGCGGGAGAGACCGCGAACCACGCAACGGCCGGGTGAGACTTCCGTTACCGTGCCCGATACATCATAGCCGCCCTGCGGGCGGGTAACGGCCCGCACCTCGCGCGCAAGCAATGCAAGACTTTGCCGACCGCTCACGACACAGGCTCCTTGAAAACCGAAGCAGAATGGAATGCGCTCTCACGCACAGGCGTCACGTACCGCTGCCGAGGGTCCGGATCGCTTCCTTGAACACGTCTTCGGTGGCGCGGGTCATCGCCGTGGTGTTTTCGAAAGCACGAGAGACCATGATCAGACGGCTCATTTCAGAAACCGGATTGACGTTCGAATCCTCGATGTAGCCCTGGAGCAATCCGGTGCCAGCGGTGTCCACGATGGGCTCCGGCGGGACCACCGGCACAACGCCGAGCGACCCCTGGCGGTGATAGCCTTGCGTCAAGTCGGCTTGGTAGAGGCCGATGGCGCCGATGCGGGCCCCGTCCTGAAGCAGCCCGCCGTCGCGACCGGCCTTGGGCGGTCCGCCTGCCGGGTTGAGCTGGATCGGCGCTCCACCGGGATCAAGCACGGGATATCCGTCGATGTTGACCAGCTCACCGGCCTGGGTCATCGAAAATCGACCATCACGGGTCAGCATCGGTCCGGTCGGCGTTTCAATCATGAACCAGGCCTCGCCACGAATGGCGAAATCGAGCTGGCTGCCGGTCGTTTTCAGGCCGCCGTTCTCCGTGGAGAGGAAATCCTCACCCTCGTTGACGAAGGAGACATTGGCTTGCCCGGTGTCGGCAAGAATTTCATTGAACTTTACCTCGGTCGCCCTGAAGCCCGTCGTGTTGGCGTTGGCGACATTGTCAGCCAATGTGTTCATCCGCCGCTCAAGCGCAATCTGCGATGACAACGAGACATAGAGTGAGCCCTGCATCAGCGGCCTCCAAGTTTGAGGTTGTTGATCGAGAGCATCAGTTCCGGAGACAGTCCGAAACCCGAAGACGCTCCAAGCAGAAGGCTTGAATCCGTCGATCCGAAGGACGGGTTGTTGAGCTCCCACAGCGCGGTGAAGCGATCGAGAAACTTGCCGAGCTTTTCGGGATCCTTGAAATCCTCGAGATCGATGCGGGACTTGATCAGGTCCGCCTGCTTGTCGATGTCCGAGGCCGCCAGTTCGGATGGTAGACCGAGCGCGGTCCGAACCACGTCTGCGAGCGCATTGTCGGCGAGAATCCCGTAGACCGAAGTGATTTCGGGCGCGTTGCGTTCAAAATAGAGCGCCAGGCGAACCCCGGTATTGTCGGCGCCGGCCTCTTCCTCGAGCGTCAGGCGGTGGTACTTGTCGACCGTGCCCTGCTGCGCCCTCGTAAAGATGGTCGCGGTTTCGCCGTTGCGCGCGAAATTGAACGTTTCGGCAAAGTCCCGGTACTTGGTGTCGGCAAGCTGGTTGGCGAAGGCGTTTTCGTCATCGGTGCCCTCGGTCAGAACCTTTCGCATGAAGGCCTTCGCATAGGACATGTCCTCCAGCCCGTGGGCCTTCATGGCGTAGTTGAACACCCGCGTGTCCGCGAGGAACTCGTCGATCGACTTGATCTCGGAAATTCTGGAAAGGTAGTACTCGCTCTCGCGCGCCACCTGAGGCTGGCTTGCTATGCGCTCGATGGACCGCGGAATGTCCTGAGCGATAAGGCGATAGCTTGTGTAGGTCGATATCACCGGATTGGCCCCTGTCGTTTCCACAGGGCCTGCTGCGGCCAAGAGCGGCGCAGTTCCCCGTCATGCGTTCCAGATTGGGGCACCATGCTTGTGCGAGGCTGAAGGTGTTAAGCAGGCCTTGAGGAAGGGGTCTGATTCAGCTTCACACAAGGCTCGCCCCGTAGGACTTGGTGACCAGGGAACAATTGTGGCGGGCTAACATGAATATGATCATTGGTTTTGTTGTCACCCTCGGCTGTGTCCTGGGTGGCTTCATGGCGATGGGCGGGCACATCGAGGTGCTCAATCAGCCATTCGAACTGCTGATCATCGGCGGTGCCGGCATCGGCGGCTTCATCATGGCCAACCCGACCAAGACCATCAAGGATACGCTGAAGGCACTGGGCGAAGCGTTCAAGAACAAGGTCCCGAAGGATCGCGAATATCTTGATACGCTCAACATCCTGTATTCGCTGATGCGCGACCTTCGCACCAAGAGCCGCAACGAGATCGAAGCCCACATCGACAACCCGGATGAATCCGAGCTGTTCCTGTCCGCACCGACGGTGCTCAAGAACAAGGAACTGACTTCCTTCATCTGCGACTATGTCCGCCTGATCATCATCGGCAATGCGCGGCCACACGAGATCGAAGCCCTCATGGATGAGGAAATCCATACCATTTCCTATGACAGCCTGAAGTCCTACAACGCCATGAGCACGCTGGGCGACGCATTTCCCGCAATCGGGATCATTGCCGCGGTGCTCGGCGTGATCAAGGCGATGGGCGCCATCACCGAGTCGCCGGAAGTGCTCGGCGGCCTGATCGGCGCGGCACTGGTGGGCACGATGCTCGGCATTTTCCTTTGTTATTGCGTCGTGGCTCCGATCGCCGCCAACATCAAACTCGTCCGCACCAAGCAGAACCGCCTCTACACGATCGTCAAGCAGACGCTGCTTGCCTACATGAACGGATCGGTTCCGCAGGTGGCCCTCGAACACGGCCGGAAGACCATCTCCTCCTACGAACGTCCGTCGATCGACGCCGTGGAGCAGGAAATGATGAACCCTGGCGGCGGTCAGGCGGCCTGATCCCATGAGTTCCGAACTTACGTCCCCCAACACCGGCCCACAGGGTTTCGATCCCGATCTGCTCGATCGGATGATCGGCGCCATGGGTGATGCACAGGTGATCGAAACCAGGTGCCAGGCCCTGATCCAGGCGCTTTGCGGTCCGTTGGAGGAAGCCTTCCAGGAAGCCGCCAATATCGAAATCAGCGCACGCCCGGGCGACATTCACCAGGGCCGGCGGCGCGACCTGCTCAAGGCGCTTGGTCATGATGCGGTCTACTGCGAATCCGAAATCCCGGGCTGGTCGCAGGAAATCGCGTCGCTGTGCGGCACAAAGCTGATCATCGCGCTGGTCGAATGCCTGCTTGGCGGGTCGGATCCCGAGGATCTGGACATTGTGGCCCGGCCGCTTTCCGCCATCGAACTCGACATGTCCCTGCTGGTCTTTGAACAGCTCAACGAGACACTCCAGACGATCGTGGCGAAAAGCGTTCCGAGCCAGGCCCCCGTTGGCAATGTTGGCAAGGGCAACGCGGGCAAGGTCGCCGCGGACAAGAGCGTCGTCAACAAGCCGCTGCTTGATATTCCGGAGGAAGAAGACGACACGCTTCCCGATTTTCACGCCGCAGCTCTGACGATCAACCTGGAGTTCGGCAACTCCAGCACCCCGCTCACGCTGATCGTGCCACAATCCGTTCTTCTCAAGACCAAGCGAATTGTCGGAACCGCCGTCAAGAAGCCCGGGGACGCCAGCAACGACTGGACGGAACGGCTCAGCGAAAGGGTTTCGAGATCGCAGATCAATCTGCAAGCCGCAGTGGCTCTCGCGCCACTGCCGCTTGGTGACATCAGCCGGCTGCAACCCGGTGATCTGATCGGCTTTGCCGACAACGGCGACATCGAGGTGACGCTGAGC
The DNA here is from genome assembly GCA_965233445.1 of Hoeflea sp. GTDB lineage: Bacteria > Pseudomonadota > Alphaproteobacteria > Rhizobiales > Rhizobiaceae > Hoeflea. The sequence continues at coordinate 1,250,341 of OZ247491.1, read as the reverse complement.
GCCAACGGCAAGGCTCTGTACACCTGCGCGCTGGGCAAATCCGGATCACAGTACATGGTCAAGGTTGAGGGACCGGCAGGTCCTGATGAAAACTGGAGATCGGACTTTTCATGAACCCGCAGGAAGGAGCCTGTTGGAAGGCTCCGGGCAAGCTTGGGACGGGATAAGAACTGATGGCTGGCAAGAAAGCAACCGACGACGACATCGAATCCGTTCCGCTTGAAGACAGCAGCATCGACGATGCTGTGGGCGACCTTCGCGGGGTTTTGAAGAAACATGCCGGTGACGATCCGGTTCTCAATGATGAAAGCGTGGATGACATGGGTGGGGCTGCCTCATTTGAATCCGATTTCGGGTCCGACTTCGAAGACGACGATGCGACGGCAGTCGCAGACGATCCATTCAACATCGGCGACACTCCGGAAGCCGACGGTCTCGGCCTCGGCACCGATGACCTCGACATGGGCGGCATCGGCGCGCCGGACCTGGGCGCCACCGATTTCGGCGGCGCGGCGGATTTCGGCGGTGCTTCGGACTTCGGCGGCCCAGCGGCTGCCGGTTCGGCGCCCGGCCACGATTTCGGCTCCGCCGGAAGCGCTGCCCCCTCGCCGAAGATGGGGCCGAGCGGCGCCAACACACGGGCGGACCTCGTCATGGGGATCCCCATCGACGTTCAGATCATTCTCGGTTCAAGCCGGATGGCAGTGTCTTCTCTGATGGAACTGTCGGAAGGCGCGACGATCGCGCTCGATCGCAAGATCGGCGAGCCGGTCGAAATCGTGGTCAACGGAAAGATGATCGGGCGCGGAGAAATCACCGTGCTCGAATCGGACGAAACGAAATTTGCCGTCCGGATCATCGAAGTTGTGGGCGCCCCCAAGAAGAAGACGGACTGAGATGACCGAATACAACGAGTTCGACACGTCCGCGGCTGAAGCCATGTTGCCGCTCACATCCGCCGAGAAGGCCGCTGCGGTTCTTCTGGCGATGGGCAAGCCGATTGCCGGAAAACTGCTGAAGTTTTTCGAGTACGAGGAGCTTCAGGAAATCATTCAGCGGGCGCAGAACCTGCGCAGCATCAAGCCGCAGGAACTTGACGAACTGGTCAACGAGTTCGAGGAGCTGTTCAGCGAAGGCACCGGCCTCATGGACAACGCCAAGGCGATGGAAGGCATTCTCGAGGAAGGCCTCACACCCGACGAAGTGGATGGCCTCCTGGGTCGGCGCACGCAATTCGAGGCTTTCGAGACAACGGTCTGGGACCGCCTTCAGGATCTCGATCCGGTCCGGATCGGGCGCTTCCTGCAGGACGAGCATCCGCAGACCTCCGCATACATCGTTTCCATGCTTCCCACTGCCTTCGCCGGCAAGACCCTGATGGTCCTTCCGGAAAAGGCCCGCGTCGACATCGTGCGCAGGGCGGTCGATCTGAAGTCGGTCAATCCCCGCGCCGCCGCGATCATCGAAACCCGCGTGCGCGAACTGGTGGCCGAGATGGAAGCCGAGATGGCAAGCACCGGTTCGGTCAAGGTGGCCGAGATCATGAACGAGCTGTCCAAGCCGGATGTCGAATCGCTGCTGGGCGCACTCGAGACGGTCTCGAAGTCGGCGGTCGAAAAGGTACGGCCACGGATCTTCCTGTTCGACGACATCGTCCTCATGCCGCAGCGCAGCCGTGTCACGCTGTTCAACGACATTTCGGGCGACATCATCACCACGGCCCTGCGCGGTTCGGACAACACATTGCGCGAAGCGGTGCTTTCGGCAATCGGTGCGCGTCAGCGCCGGATGATCGAATCCGACCTGGCCGCAGGCGACGGAAATGCCAGCACCCGCGAAATAGCGGTTGCTCGGCGCACGATCGCCCAGGAAGCCATCCGCCTTGCGGGCCTCGACCAGCTGACACTGCGTGAAGCCGCGCCGGCATCGGCGCCGGCGACGGCCGAAGCCGCTTGAGTCTGAGCCGCCATGGCTGACGGCGAAGACAAAGAAAGCAAAACAGAAGAACCAACAGAGAAAAAGATCCGCGACGCGGTGGACAAGGGCAATGTCCCTTTCAGCCGCGAGGTCGCGACCTTTGCCTCGACCTTGGGAATGCTTGTCTTCCTGGTGTTCTTCCTGCCCTCGTCCGCGGGCCGCTTCTCCCATACGCTGCGCGACCTTTTCGAACAATCGGATGACTGGCGGCTGACAACCGGCGGTGACGCGCTTGCGCTGTTCCAGGCTCTGTTCTTCGAGGCCGGGGTGGTGCTGCTGCCCGTGTTCGCGCTTCTGATGGGGTTCGGGATCGCCGCCTCGGTGCTTCAGAACATGCCGAGCCCCGTGCTCGACCGGGTTCAGCCCAAGCTTGAACGCATCTCCATGATCAAGGGATTCGGCCGGATCTACGGCGCGAAGGGAATGGTCGAATTCGCGAAGTCGATGTTCAAGATCATTGTCGTTTCGACGATTGTGGCCCTGTCCATGCAGGTCGAATTCTTCCGGTCGCTCGATTTCATGTTCATGGACCCCACCCTTGTCGCACCCGACATGGGCCGGCTTGCGGGCAAGGTCATCACCATCGTCCTGATCTGCACTGCAGTCCTTGCCATCGTGGACCTCTTGTGGACCCGCTACAGCTGGCACAAGGACCTGAAAATGAGCAAGAAGGAGATCAAGGACGAACTGAAGCAATCGGACGGTGACCCGATCATCAAGGCACGCCAGCGTTCGCTGGCGCGAGACCGGGCGCGGCGCCGCATGATTGCAGACGTGCCCCGGGCGACAATGGTGATCGCCAACCCGACCCACTTTGCCGTCGCACTCAGATATGTGCGCGAAGAAGGCGGAGCCCCGGTCGTGGTGGCCAAGGGGCAGGATCTGATTGCGTTGAAGATCAGGGAAGTCGCCGAGGCCCACGGCATTCCGGTCTTCGAAGACCCGCCACTTGCCCGATCCATGTTTGCGCAAGTCTCGGTCGATAATTTCATCCCGGCCGTGTTCTACAAGGCTGTGGCCGAACTGGTTCACCGTATCTATGCCGACAAGTCCAGACCCCAAACTGCAGGCGCTCAATCATGAAACCAAGTGCTTATTCGTCAGAGAGAGAACGAATCATTGCCGATGCCATCTGCCCGGTCGCAAGTGAACTGAGGCTGATTGACGTGGCCGACCTGATCTCGATGCTGCGCTTCGAGCGGAATGCCAATCTTTCGGACCTCGTGGCCTCCGCGGCAGAGATGTTCTTCCTTCCCGGCACCATCACGCTGGGAATTGGAGGCGATTTCTATCTCGACTGGGGCGGACAGCCGCGTGTCGTCCTGGACCTCGAAATCCGGCCGAAAGGCGTGACAGTCTATGCAAGGCTAACGCTCGAAGAAGACTGCGGCGGGATCGAAATGAGCCACATTGCGTTTGACGCACCGAGTGCCGATCCCGAGGAAAACACGGCCTTCCTCGAAGAAAGCCTTCGCGCAGCCGCATACCGGCGCTTCATGCCCGCGATCCAGATCTCGCGGCCGGCAGCGTAACTCCAAACACCGGATTCCACGGCGGGATTGAAATTCCACTCCAGGTGCCGTGCCGGCCGACCGGTTGGTGCTGCACCGAGAGCATGCGTCTCCAGGTTTGCTCAACGCCCGGATCCGCCATGCGCTTTGCGATCAGGCGATAATCCCGAGCCGGATTGCCTTTGCAATGGCCTGGATCCGGTTGACGGAATCGAGCTTCGTCGTCGCCGATCCAAGATAGGCATTGACGGTGTGGACCGAGAGGTTGAGCTTTTCGCCGATCGCCTCGCTCTTCATCCCGTTGCCGACAAGCTGCAGGCATTCGATCTCGCGCTCGTTGAGCTTGTCCGCGATGGGGGTCACACCAAAGGCAAGGCGAAGGGTTTCGCGCATGATCGACAGCGACTTGCGATGCAGATCGACAAGCAATTCGTTGTCGATGGCGGACCTCACACCGAAAAACGAGACGAACCCGTTGCCCATCGCTCCCAGATTCACGGGAAAAAGAAGGTCGGTACGCCCGTCCACGACCTCAGGCCGCAGTGTTGCGGGAGATGGCTCGGCCACCGGGATATCCGTGTAGAGCAGAGGACGTGGCGAGGTTTCGAGATGCTTGAGCAGAAAATCGCTCTGCACCTTGAGGAGCGGCTCGGAAAGGACCTCGCAACCGGGGCTCTTCATCGAGATGTCGAGGTTGCCGACCGCCAGCAGGGTTCTCTCGCGCGCCGACAAAACCGCAAATCCATCTGCGCCGCATTGCTTCTGCATCGCCACAAGCCTGGGGAAGAGATCGGCCGTGGAACCTGTTGTCATGCTGCCCGATCCATTCCGCGCCATACGCCGGAAGGGTTCCTCTGTGTTGTTGGCGTTCGGGGGTGTCGTTACATCCATCGGATTGGCTCTTCCCTCATCATATGATGCGCTGACGAACCGCAAATGCAACAGCTTCAGACCGGGTTTTCGCGCCGGTCTTGTTCATGATGCTGGTAATGTAATTGTTTACAGTATTTCGCGAAATGCCAATAATCAATGCGATTTCGTCGCTGGTCTTGCCCTCCCCGATCCAGGAAAGGCATTCGATCTCGCGATCGGTCAGATCCGAGAGAACATCTCCGGTCTGGGTCAGGTCCGTGAAATGCGCCGCCTGGTAGGATGCCGCTATCGCGGCATCACGAAGACGGTCGTGCGAGATGAAGGCGTCATTCTCAAACAGCAAGGCGAGCAGCAACCGCGCCTTTCCGGCATTGTACGGCAGCAGGCAAACCCGCGGTGACAGATTGTCCGGGAACTCGATGAGGTTGGTGTCGATGTCCTCGAACCTTGGTTCGAAGGACTGCAGGCAGCGCCCGACTTCGCTTGTTCTCGCCTGTGCATCAACAAGTGCCGCACCCAGGCTGCGGACAAGATCGAAAGGCCAGTTGGACGTCAGTATGAAATCGTGATGCCGGTCGGAATAGTGGTCATATCGGGCCACCAGGTAGCAACGCGCCCCTGCGTAGGTTGCGATGAGGTCAATTCCGCTGCTGACGTTGCCGCATGCAGCCTTTCTCTCAACTTCTTCGATAAACGCCGCCCGAGCGATCATCGTGTACCCCTTCATCAACTGTCTCTCGTTCTACCACACGCCCGGCCACTCTGCGCATTCAATCGGCCCTGCAAGAGCGGCTCTCTGGTGAAACGCACGATGGCCCGAAGCAGATCATTTCGACCCGCTCACAAAGCGATGGAGCTTAACGAATCAACCCCCTGTTACTCAGTGTGTCGCAATGGAATCTCAATTAACATCGCCTTTTTTTGGGACTTTACAAAGTCGCCGAATCACCAAACGCAAGACTTGACTGCCCGCATCCACAACAGTTGGGCAGCTAAAGGCGAATGTCAAATTCTATATTGTGTGGTCTCAGTATTGCTGCGGCGCCGGCAATAGTGGGTTTCTGGCCCTTTTGCCGGCGCGGGGGCCGCGCGCAGGAGCCGGCCGCGGCCATCGGAACCAGCGGCCTATCATGCCGCTTGCGCCAAAGTGCTTGCGGCGCCAGTCGCCGCAAGCGCACTCCTGGTTTGCCTCGCATCAATCAAGCCTGGCACCTCTTCCGGCCAGGCCGGCGTCGCATCAGGCGGCTTCGCCGGAGGCCCAGCGCCGGAGGATCTTGGCGGCGCGTTCTTCGTTGATTTCGACCATGCGCGCCAGACGGCGTTCCGGGCCTTCCTTGACCCGGCGATTGAAGGAGCCCGATTCCTCGAGCTCGAGATCTCCGTCGCCGTCCTCTCCGAAACCGAAGTCGGCGCCAAAGCCGTCCATAGGCATCGAGCCGGAACCGCCCATGGCTGCGGGCGAGAAGTCCGGCAATTCAAGGCCGTCGTCACTCAGGTCCTCGACCTGGTTGGCGCCCTTCGCAGTGCCGAGCAGGGGACGGAAGCCGAACATGACGAGGAGGACGGCCACCGTGATGAATGCAATCGCGTTGATGATGCTGCCCAGATGCGTCTTGAGGGTGTCACCAAGGCTGGGTCCGCTGGCGGCGCCGGAGAGGAGTTCGCTGGCAAGAAACTCCATGACGGTGATCTTGGCGCGGTCGCCACGTTCGGCGTCGACTCCGGCAGCCATGGCAACGACCTGCTGGAGTTCCTCGAGATAGGCCGCGGTCTGCTCCTCTGTTGCGCCTTCACCGAGCATTTCTGCGATGCGCGCCTTGTTCACGACGACAGCGATCGAGAGGCCTTCGACCATGTAGCTGTTGCGCACCGTCGAGACCACCTTGGAGTTGATCTCGTAGTTGGTCTGCTCTTCCTTGCGCTCCGCAAGTTCGCTGGACTGGGGCCCTGCCGCTCCGCCGGCGCCCGGTCCCTGATCAGGAATGTTCTGCTCGACCGTTGCCGGCGTTTCGGTTGCCGACTGGCTGGACGTCTCGTTCTCACGGGTGATGCGGACCGAACGCTCGACGCGCGATTCCGGATCGAAGATCGTTTCCTGGACCTGCTGGCTGTCGGTGTTGACGGTCGCAGTCACGCTGGCGCGGAAGTTCTCGATGCCGAGAAAGGGAGCAAGCGCCTTTTCAATGTTGGTTTCAACCTCGTTCTGGACCAGTTGCACGATCGACAGCGAACGGTTGAGATTGGAATTGGAGAAGTCATCGCCGGTGGCGAGAAGCTGCCCGGTCGAATCGAGAACTGTCACCTCGTCGACGCTCAAGCCCGGAACGGACGAGGCGACGAGGTGACGGATCGAGTTCGCCGTGCGGGGCGCGAGATTGCTGCCGGATCGCACCATGACCGAAGCTGACGGCTGCTGCTCGCCGCGACGGAAGTTTCCGCGGTCAGCCATGACGATGTGAACGCGGGCGGCCGAAATTCCGGTGATCGACTGGACGGTCCTGGCGATTTCGCCCTCAAGCGCGCGAACCCGGGTGACTTCCTGCATGAAGCTGGTCAGTCCAAGCGAGCCGACCTGATCGAACAGTTCATAGCCGGCGGTGTTGGAGGACGGCAATCCACGCTCGGCCAGGATCATTCTCGCACGGCCGGTCATCCCGGCGGGCACGGTGATCGAGCTTCCGTCGATACCGGTCGCAAAGTCGATGTTCGATTCGGCAAGCACCAGACCGATCTGGTTGATATCCTCGCCCGACAAGCCAATGTAGAGCGTTTCATGCGCCGGCTTGTTCAGGAATATCGCAGCTGCGATGATCAAAATAACGGAAAACACGCCAACGCCGGCGAGAGCCAGCATTTTGGCTTGACCCAGCGACGCAAGGTTCTTTCCGATTTGTGATAGCTGGTTCAACAGAGTCATTCTGTATCCACGCTCAACAGGGCAGTCCGGTCAGGATGACCGGTTGCCTCAAGTTAAGCAGCGAAACTTGCGCGAAAGTGATCTGGGACGATCCCCCGATCATTTCCGGCAGAATGCCCTGTTCAGAAGAACTCCAGGTCCCCGGAGGCCTTCTGGTAAATGTCCGCTGACGGCGCCTCATGGATGGGCGCACGCAGACGGCGCTTCATGTCTTCAAGGGTGATCAGATTGAGCGCCGTGGTGATGTCAACGAGTTGATCGGCATCGAGTCGACCTCCAATTCCCTCGATGAAGGTGGCGAGGCCCCGGGCCTTCTGCACAGCGAGATCTATGCCCTGCATGACGCGCATGTGATCCGGCGACGCGAGGAATTCGGTCGAGCGACCGTTCGACAGAAGCGGTTCAAGCCGTTCGATCAACTCGGCGACATCCACAAGCTCCTCGCTGATCCGCTCAAGGACCTCGTTGAGAGGTTCGTTCGGGTTTCCGCCAGGATCATTGGGCGAATTGGACATGAGGCGGTACTCCCTAGAAAAACTCGATCGACGTATCCACCGCCGGTTTCGGTGCAATGATCTTCGGTGGCGCTGTTTCAAGAGCCACGGTCTTCTGGGTTTCTGCTCCGGACAGCGGATACTGCCTTGCCCGGCCGCTGACCGGGAAATATTCCAGCTTGCGACCGACGTCGCCACCCACGTTGCTTCCGACGATCCGGATCCCCTCGTCGGTGAGGAACTGGTGCGCAAACTCGGCGTTCTTTTCACCGACATTGGAAAACCCGGATATGGTTTTCGCCCCTCCGATGATCTTTGCTTCAATCCGCTCGCGTCGCGCACCCTTCTTGAGCAGCCCGTTGATCAGCAGTTCCATCAGGTGCACGCCGTAACGCGTCGCTTCGCCGCCTGACCCGTTGGCCTGGCCCGGGAGCAGGAAATGGTTCATTCCACCGACGCCGGCCACCGGATCGCGCATGCACGCGGCGACGCAGGACCCGAGGATTGTGGAGAGGACCACCGAGGGATCATCAGATACTTTGTACTCGCCCTGAATGACATGCACCCGGCGGACCTGTCCGTCAGTTGTCACTTGAGAGCTCCAAACACGGCCTCAATGGCCGCTTTCATCTTCTCGATGGTGAAGGGTTTGGCCAGAACGTTGTTGGCTCCGAGCGCAGCCGCCTTCTGAACCAGCGCGCGGTCGCCCTGCGCCGTCAGCATGATGAATGCGGCCCGTTTGGTCGCCGGATTGCTCCGCACCGCCTGTAACAGGCCCAGACCATCCATCTTCGGCATGTTGAAATCCGATATGACAAGATGATGAGGTTGCTGACTCATTATCTTTGCACCCTGCTCGCCGTCTCCGGCCACAGTGATTTGAGTGAATCCGAGCTGTTGAAGCGCGTCACCAAGCAGCAATCTACTGGTCACCTGGTCATCAACAATGAGTACCTTGATTTTCTGTGCTATTGACATCACGCGACCCTATCTTTGCGAGAGGTTATTGCAGTTAGTTTGAGAATTTCTTCACCGATGGAGTTGAGAGGCAGCTGCTGGCCCACTCCTCCAATTTCGTGCGCCACCCGGGGCATGCCGTAAACGACACACGTCTTTTCATTCTGACCGATGGTCTGGGACCCGGCCTGGCGCATCCTGAGCAGTCCTGCAGCCCCGTCACGACCCATTCCGGTCAGCAAAACGCCAACCGCCTTTGCGCCGGCCGTCCGGACGATCGAATCGAAAAGCACATCCACCGAAGGGCGATGTCCATTGACCGGCGCGCCTTCGACGAGGATGCAGCGTGGCGCCATTGGATTTGAGACCTCCATGTGGCGCTCACCGCCGGGGGCCAGATAGATCCGCCCGATTTCGAGCCGGTCGCCATCCTCCGCTTCCTTGACCTGGGGCGCGCAAAGCCGGTTGAGGCGCTCTGCAAAGCTCCTCGTGAAGGCTGCCGGCATATGCTGCGTTATCACCGTGGGCGGGCAATTGACGGGAAACTTTGTCAGAACGGAAATCAGCGCCTCGACGCCGCCGGTGGAGGCGCCTATGCCGATGATCTTTCGCGATGGCTGATAGTCGCGCGGCGCCGCATACGGTTGCGCGCCCTGTGCCGCGCCAGCCGGATCGGGCTGGTGGCGCTGCGATCGCGCTGCGGCCTTCACGGTTTCAGCGAGCTGGGCAAAAGGCTTGCCATCGCCGGGAACCGGTTTTCCGACACAATCGAACGCTCCGATTTCGAGCGCGGCCAGCGTCGCCTCGGCGCCACGATGCGTCAGGGTCGAGACCATGATGACCGGCATGGGACGGAGCTTCATGATCTTTTCGAGAAAATCGAGACCGTTCATCTCCGGCATCTCGATGTCGAGGGTAATGACATCGGGATTGAGTGCCTTGATGGCCGCGCGCGCCTGCATGGCGTCGCCGGCTTCGCCCACAACGACGATGCCGGGATCGCTGCTCAAGACCGCCTTGATCAATCCGCGCATCGTGGGGGAATCGTCAACAACAAGTACACGTGCTCTTGTGGTCATGTCCGCGAAGCTCCTCCCTTGAGACGGTATGTGGTGATCGCGGTGTTCTCGAAGCGATCCTTGCCCTCCCCGGAAAGGCGCTCCGAATGACCGATATAAAGATGTCCGCCCGGCGCCAGCAGGTCTGCATACCGAACCCAGATACGTGCCTGCGTCGGTTCATCGAAATAAATGACGACATTGCGGCAGAAGATCACGTCGAACTGACCACGGAAGGGCCACTGCGCCATCAGGTTGAGCTCGCGGAACGTAATCAGTTGTTTAAGCTGATCGCTGACCTGAAACTTGCGGTCCGAGACGGGGGTGAAGAACTGTTTGCGCATCCCGGCATCGACGGTGTCGATTGACTGCTCGTCGTAAACGCCTGCCTTGGCCTTCGCGATGATCTTCGGGTCGATGTCGGTGGCAAGGATCCGGAAGTCCATCGTTGCGGCGTTTGGCAGGGCCTTGAGCACGGTGAGCGCAATGGAGTACGGCTCTTGACCATCGGAGCAGGCGGCGGACCAGATCCGCACCCGGCCACCGGATTTGGCGCGCTGGATCAGTCCCGGGAGCACTTCTGAATAAAGATGCTCGAAGTGATGATTTTCACGGAAGAAGCGGGTGAAGTTGGTGGTCAGGAAGCTGAGCATCTCCCGGCGCTCATCTGCGCCTTCGGACGAACTGACCAGTGTGCAATATTCCTTGAAGCTGCGAAGCCCGATCTGCCGCAGCCGCTTGGACAGGCGCGAGTAAACGAGCGAAGCCTTGGTTTCGTTCAACGCGATTCCGGCGTCGGAATAGATCATTCCGGCGATGTCCGACAGGTCCTTGCGGGTGAGCGGATATTCGCCGTTGACGAGGCAGTCATCCGGCTTGCCGGATTGCAGTATAGCAGCGGCGCTCATGCAGCCTCACTTTCGACATTGCCGGACAAGGCGTTGAGTTCAACGAAACAGATCATGCGTTCGTCGAGCGTCACAACGCCCGAGATCAGAGGCTTTTCCGGCGCCGGACCGGCGACAGGCTGTAGTCTGGCCGGTTCCACGGCGATCGGGGGCTGCACCTCGTCGACCAGCAGCGCAATGACGCGCGAGCCGAGCCGGACCAGCACGACCGCGTGGCGCTTGCAGGGATCGGCCCGGCCAAGTCCCAGCTTCAGCGACATGTCAATGAGCGGAACGACCAAGCCATCCACCGGGATCACGCTTTGAATATGGCGTGGCCGGTGGGGCAACGTCATCGCCGGCGCCCAATCCCTGACGTCGCAGACAGCATGGCTGTCGATGGCGAACTCGCGTTCACCGATGACGAAAACCGTCAGTTCCTTAGACATGTTGCTTGGCATGGTGTTCATCGTGCTCCGTGCCTCATCAACCGGTCGCCGCCAGCGTCATTTCCGGACGCAACGCCTGCCCCCGCGACGCCGTTACAACGGCATCGACATCGAGGATCAGCGCCACCCTGCCGTCGCCGAGAATTGTGGCGGCTGCAATGCCGGGAACGTTGGTGTAGTTGGCCTCCAGGCTCTTGATGACCACCTGACGCTGGCCCTGGATCCCGTCGACCATGAGCGCGCGCTGTCCACCGCCTTCCGATTCCACCAGCAGAGCGACACCATTGATCGGATCGGCCAGATCCGCGCGGAAGTTGAGGATATGACCAACATCGACGAGTGGACAGAAAGTGTCGCGGATCGCGATCAGGCGCTGGCTTGCACCGAAGGAGTGGATATCCGCCTTCTCGGGCTGGAGGGTCTCCACAATCGCCGTCAGAGGAACGACCAGCGTCTGGTTGGCAACCGAAACGACCATTCCGTCGAGCACCGCCAGGGTGAGCGGCAGGCTCATGGTAAAGACCGAGCCGTGACCAGGCTTGGAGGTGATCGAGATACGACCGCCGAGCGACTGGATCGAGCGCTTGACCACATCCATGCCGACGCCGCGGCCGGAGATGTCGGAGAGCTTTTCTGCTGTCGAGAAGCCCGGATGGAAGATCAGGTTGTCGATCTCCTCGTCGCTCATGTTCGTTTCGGCGGTGATCAGGCCGTTCTCGATGGCCTTGGCACGAACCCTCTCGCGATTGATGCCTGCACCGTCGTCGGCGATTTCGATCACGATCCGGCCCGAACGGTGCTTTGCGCTCAGTCGCAGAACGCCTTCCGCGTTCTTGCCGAGTGCGGTGCGCTTCTCCGGGGTTTCGAGGCCGTGGTCGACCGCGTTGCGGATCATGTGGGTGAGCGGTTCGGCGAGCTTGTCGATAACCGTCTTGTCGACCTCGGTGTTTTCCCCTTCGGTCACCAGACGCACGCTCTTGCCGGTCATGTCGGCGATTTCGCGGACGATACGGCCCATGCGCTGGAACACCGGCTTGACCGGCTGGGCGCGGATGGCCATCACGCTGTCCTGGATTTCCCGGGTCAGTTGCTGGAGTTCTTCCAGACCGAGATTGATCGCCGACGCACCGCCGGTCTCGTTCTCGACAACACTCTGGGCGAGCATCGCCTGGTTGATGACGAGTTCGCCAACCAGGTTGATCAGACGATCGACCCTGTCGAGGTCGACGCGAATGGTCTGGGGGGCGGCGGGCACGGCTGCTGCAGCCGTTTCCTTCTTTTCCGCCTCTGCCGCGATCGCCTTGGCGGCGCGCGGGAGGCTCGCCGGAGCGACCGGGGCATCCTCAGCGGTCGCAGGCGCGGCTGCACTGGCCTCAGGCGCAGCGGCTGCTTCGGCCGGCTCTTCGCCGGGAGCCACTGCGGGCGCTTCGTCAAGCATGGAGAGATCGAACGGCACCGGCGCCATCGGCTGATCTTCGCCCTCGGGGGACAGGGCGGCAAACGCCTCCTCGTCCGCACCCGGGGTGATCTCCAGCGTGCAGTCCCACTCGGCAAATTCGAAAACCTGATGGATCGCCTCTTCGTCCTTGTCGGTTTCGACACGGATCAACCAGGAGAAGTAGGCGCCTTCCGGATCGAGCTGGTCGATGCTCGGCAGATCGGCCGTCTCGCAGCGGACATGCAGCGAACCGACCTTGCTGAGTTCACGGAGAAGCAGGACGGCCTCGTTGCCCTTTGCATAGAGGTCCGAACGGGGCCTGAAGCGGACCGTGAAAACCGATTTGCCGGAGCCGTCTTCCTCGTCGCCGAATTCGTCGAAGCTGAAAGGCACAGGCTGGAAGCCGCTGTCGTCGGTCGGCGCCGGTGTCTCGGCGACCGGTTCGGCAGGCGTTGCCTCGACTGGCGCTGCGGCCTGCACGGGCGCAGGCTCGGATGCAGCGCCGCCGGAAGGAAGGGGCTGACCCTTGGCGAAGGCATCAAGCTCGGCAACCAGACCCGTTGTGCGCGACGGGTCGATGCTGCCGCCATCGCGGGATGCCGCGGTCAGATCCGCCAGTACGTCGGCTGAGCGCAACATCACCTTCATGAGTTCGGGGGAGACATCGATCTTGCCGGATCGAACGCAATCAAGTGTGGTCTCGAATACGTGAGCAAAGCCGACGAGATCGTCGAGGCCAAATGCTCCTGCGCCCCCCTTGATGGAGTGCACCGCGCGGAACACAGCGTTGACTGTCTCCGGATCGGTATCACCGTCATTGAGGGCGAGCAGACCTGATTCCAGTTCAGCGAGCTGTTCTTCGCACTCCTGGAAAAAGATCTCCTTGATTTCATTCATATCCATGGGACAGATCCTGTCAGGCGGTTACACGCTCGATCGCTGCGATCAGCTTGGAAGGGTCGAAGGGCTTGACGATCCAGCCGGTTGCCCCGGCTTCGCGCGCACGGTTCTTCTTCTCCGCGTCGCTTTCGGTGGTCAGGACCAGGATCGGGATCGCGCGAAAGCGGTCGTTCTGGCGGACGCCCTCGATGAAACCGAAGCCGTCGAGACGCGGCATGTTGATGTCGGTGACGATCACATCCGGATCGCTTTCCTCGAGAACCTCGAGACCCTCGATACCGTCCTCGGCCTGAACCGTCTCAAATCCGGCATTGTTCAAGGTCACCAGCAACATGTTGCGGATGGTTCTTGAGTCATCGACCGTGAGAACCTTCTTCTTCATTTCAGCATCTCCTTTGGCAGCAGGGACTCATCGGAAATTCCCAGCAATTGCAGTGTCTTGATGTATGCATCGGAGGCTTCGACAACCTGGAAGCCCTGCTTTTCCGCCTGCCAGCTCTGCGCCGCGGACAGCAGGATCTGCATGCATTGGGCGCCGACGCGATTGACTTGTGATGCATCAAGCTCGAGGTTTTCGCCCTTGTGGGAGAGGACCTGCTCATGAAGCCGGTTTGCGGCATTGAGGTCGAGGACCTCCGGAAGCTTCAGGACCTTCGTGGCAACGTCAGCAGACGGCATATCGGTATTCCTTCTTGATATTCGTGACCGGGACAAAGACCGCGGCCGAATGCATGTGATGTTTCATTGCCCGGCCCTCCGGAATGAGGTCTGTCTGTGCCCCCCGGACACAGGTGCCTGGGCACCGGAGATCTCGACCGTGTCGAACCCCGCGTTCCGGCTGCGCCGGTGCAGACGGATCTGCTCGCCAAGCTCGGTGATGAGAAGCTGCAGATCGGCGCCGGTGTCCGCCACAGACGCAAATCGCGACCCGCCGGCGGAAACATGGCCTGCGGCCTCGCCCAGCGCTTCGACTGACGCGGAGATGTTCGAAGCTTCGGTTTCCGACTGCCGGGCAACGCTTGAGACCGATTTCGAGATGTCGCCGACCTGCTCGACCAGGCCCGAGATTGCCGAGCGGGTCTTGTCGACCAGTTCGACGCCACGGCCGACCTGGGATTTGGCTTCGGAGACAAGGCCCTTGATTTCGCTTGCCGCGCCTGCCGAGCGCTGAGCCAGAGCCCGAACCTCCGTCGCCACCACGGCAAAGCCGCGGCCGGCGTCGCCGGCACGTGCAGCCTCGATGCCCGCGTTGAGTGCAAGCAGATTGGTCTGAAACGCAATTTCATCGATGACCGAGATGATCTTGCCGATCTGTTCGGCGGAATTCTCGACGCCGGCCATCGCATCGATGGCGCTTTCGACAACCCGGTCGCCGTCTTCCGCACTTTGGCGCGCCCGGGCGATCAGGGTCTCCGCCTGCCGCGCCGTCTCGGCGCTTGCGCGGATGCGGATTGCCACTTCGCCAAGATCGGAATGACGCTCGCCCAGAGCGTTGCCTTGCTTCTCGATCCCGACGCGGACCGCTTCAAGATCATCGGCCATCCCGCGGGTAAGCGTTTCGGCCTGCTCCAGACGGCTGGCCGACGTGTTGAAGAAAGTCTCCATGGCGCTGACCGCCTGGTTGAAATCCTCGGCGGACTGGCGATGGGCCTCGATGCCATCCGGATCGATGCGGACGGAAAGGTCGCCACCGGCCAATTGCGCAAGCGCTTTGCCCAGCGTGCTCTCGACCAGTTCGTGCGCGCCGGCCACCTCGTCTTCCCGATGCTGCTCAAGCGTTCTCGCCTGATCCCGCAAGCGGTGGGACACCTGCATGTCGATGTCGATCAGCGCCGCCTTGACCACCTCAACCAGGCGGTCGGCGAGCAGCTCACGATCGGCGCGCCGTGCAAAGCGTTTCAGGATACCGCCATGGCTTTCGGCGACCAGGCGTCGGATCACCCGCTCGAGCACGAGGGCATGGCCGCCAATGGACCAGCCGGCATCGAGCCCTATGCGCTGCCGGACCTGACCGAGGATCACCGAGCGGTCGACATAAAGCCCGTCGAACCGGCCATCGGCAAGGATCGACCAGTGCTGTGCCTCGAGTTCCTCAAGGCGGTCGACCTGGCGGGCGGATGAAAACAGATTGGCAATTTCGGGGGTGTTCTGCAGCCGTTCGAAAAAGGCGCTGAGGGCGACGCGGGATTCGGCCTCGATCAACGGGCGAATGGCGCGCAGGCGCTCACAGCCCTCGTTGTCGAGCGCCGTCAGGTCAAGGCGCGCACGCAGGCCGTCAGCCGCCGCCGCATCCCTTATCCTGGCCTGGACATTCCCCACGCTGTTAACCCCATCCTGCCGGCAAAGAAGCCCGGCGATTTCCGGCTGTGCGGGCGTCACCTGTGCGGGCAAAGCGGTCCGGCACGCAGCAAGCCGCCTGAACCAGCGATCAGCCCGGGCAAAACCCGGCTTTCATCATTGTTGGAAGGATCCGGTGCTCTGTCCGGTTCATCGAAGCGGCATCATGCCTTTGTGCGATCGAGGAATCCCCTACAGCCACAATCCGACGAGTGCTCGATTTTTACGGTTTAATCCTTGCCTGAAGGTTAACAATGTACAACCACTGTTAAACTATTTCTGACCATATTTTAGGGTTCCCGAAGGTCAGCTTCAGGCAAGTTGACTGTGACAGAAAGCTCCCTGTCGATGACAATGAAGTCACCAGGAATAGAGACATGACCGTTCTCGGAATTGGCGCGATCGCAATCGCAACCGCCACCCTCGCCTGCTTCTCACTGCTTCTTCACAAAAGCGACATTCGCACACGCCAGACACCGGTTTTCTGAGCCGGTTCGAGCGCCTGTGAAGTGCCCGATCCCTGACGCTGTCAGGGAAATGATGTCGGCGCGTCGCCGTCATGCCATTGCGGATGCTTGCGCATGACACTCTCGAAACGTGTCGATCGCAGAAAACGGTCGAGCCACGGCTGCAGTCGCGGCCATGGCTGGGCGTCGAAGCGCTCAATGTCGATGAAGGCGAACTGCCGCACGAAGGGCAGGATCGCAAAATCGGCCAAGGTCGGCCGGCCGAAGATCCATTCACCATCCAGCGCCGAATCGAGATCCGACAGGAAGGCATGCGCCCGCGCGCGCTCGACGTCGGGGTCCGCATCCGGGTAACGCGGCGCGTATTTGGTCCGGTCAAGAGCGCGCTTGAACGGCCCGTCGCACCGCGCGATCCAGTCGTTGCCGGCATCAGGCATATCGAGCCAGGCTTCCGGATCGTTTCGACCAAGCGCCCAGATCATGATGTCGAGGCTTTCGTCGATCACCCGTGTCCCGGGTTGAGCGCCAGAGGCAAATGCGGCGCCGCTGCCCGCCTCGCCCGCCATGACCAGACAGGGAACCGTGGAACTCGGCGAGGCTTCGAGAAAGGCCTTCGGCTTGTCGCGCAGCACGACCTCGCGCAGTTCGACCCCAACCCCGGAGACGGCAACCGCCAGCCGCGCGCGGATGGCATAGGGGCACCGCCGGAAGGAATAGAGAACGGGCAGATCCTGATCTTGCGGGAGCATGGGTGGCAAGCTAGCCAATTCGAGCCGCCAGGGGCAAGCATCCAGTAAAACGCGAGCCGCCCCTCAACAGGGAAAGGCCGGCAAGGAAAGTGGGCGGGAATGGTGCCCGGAGGCGGATTTGAACCACCGACACGCGGATTTTCAATTTTCTTAGGCTTTTTTTCAGACCCAACTAAGTTGTCGCAGCCCGACGCAAAATGCCATTGGGATGAACACTCTAGCAACGCTGGGCCTGCTCAAACCATTTCAGCATGCCGCATTCTAGCCCAGTTATCTAGACACCCAGATGGCACCCATCCGTCGACACAAGCGTGAATACCAAAACCGAGAAATGATCGACAGGTCGAGAGGTTTCTTCAAATAAACCCGAGCAAGCAAACGACGTATGAACCAAGCGGTAGCTTCAAAGACTTGTTTCAGCTCACCTCCGTGCAAATAGCGGGACCCAAGGTGGAGCAGAGCAATCGCCCCAAATGACAGGTAGTGAACAATCAGGTACATTATAGCCCGTTACAACCGCCCATGCACAATCCCCCCAACCAAAAGGCGAGCCCCAAAAAATTGATTCGCCGATTCTTTCGCAATCAGCCCTAAACTGGTTGGCGACCTCTGTGCTTCTAAAAACTTTACAGTCAGGTGAAAATATCCCGTCATCCGACGACATCACCTTGGCGGCAAACACGTGAATTTTTCCCTGACACCGTGGATCAGTATGTATTCTCTCAACTCCCTCAGCGCTGGCAAACGATGCAATAACCTTTATCGACTTTCCACTTTGGCTCAACCAATCATGAATGGGCTGTCCATGCCGGAAGAGACATTCGATAATCGTATCTCCACTTCCAATCACATCGTCCACACAAACGAGCTCGTCAGCGGATGAGGCAAATACTTCCGAGATGGGGTCGGCATCTTCCTGCAGCCTCATCTCATACAAGAGCATGCTCTCGCTTTTCCTAGGTGGCTGAATTGTTACCATTCGAGCATGGGCGGCGTGCTCTTCCCGCAATCGACTTAGTATCAACGCGATCTCGGTTCGGCTATAAAAGCCTGTCGAATTTAGGTACTTCAAAACGTCAATTGCCCCATCACGTGACGCGTCTGGAAACTGGTTCACCCAGTTTACTATCTGCTCAGGACGCACTTGCTGATCCACATAATGCCAATTGGCCGCAACCACTGCCGCTAGGTTTTGCAGTCCGATACTCGATGGGGCTGCATTCTCAACCAGACCAAATTCCCGAAGCACTGCATTGAAACCTTTGAACAAATAGCGTGCCGGCATCTCAATAGCCTGACTTCGATAGCCAAGTTCTCGCAGCAGCTTCGTGAACGCCGTTGTGACAGCTTTAAATGCCAGACCACCGTCTCGGTCAAATGTTATAG
Organism: Hoeflea sp.; assembly: GCA_965233445.1. Taxonomy (GTDB): domain Bacteria; phylum Pseudomonadota; class Alphaproteobacteria; order Rhizobiales; family Rhizobiaceae; genus Hoeflea. The sequence goes on along the minus strand of OZ247491.1, from coordinate 1,231,941 downwards.
TTTGACATTTGATGCGCTCCTGATTTGCAGCGGTAAGAAAAACCACGTCGGTGCGAGACAAAATGCTTTCATTGATACTCGGAAGGTTTCGATTGTTTCGAAAATCCGCAACTTTGCCACCAGCTCCAAGTTCCAGTTCAGTTGTGCTATCAGACACCACCACGTGTGCAATCGGTCCTGCTTCGCGCTGGCCGTTGCCGATCAACGCTTCAGCCAGCATGATGACGTCTTCATCAGGAAAGCCACTTTGCCCTCCAACCACAAGCTGCACGGGGCCTGTTCGAGGCAAAAACGGATCGAGTTCAAGTGCCAGATAAGTGTAAAATTGTCGACCAACTCCTGCAGGGGTCATTTTTTGGCGTCCTCGATCATGGAGGGGAGGCCAATGCGTTCTAAGTCATAGTTGGCAAGCCGCTCTTCTACGCCCTGTAGGCCAGCAATTCTGAACCGCAAGTAAACACTCAAATAACTTCCGACATTCAATTGCCCCCACTGGCGAGGCTGAATCTTGAGTCGAACCCTATCGTCGTAACTCGCCCAACCTTCTACAGGGTCGGTAACTCGGACGACGACCTCTTTAGCAGTGACTTCATTGCCTTGCCGGGAAACGTAGATTCTCTCGTTATGCCAGAACCATTGATTTGGGTTGCTGCTTTGCCTCGCTCGGAGATCACGGAATAATTCGGTGCTCAGCTCAAATTGTTCGAGTTGAAAAGCGACGGCCGCGTGATCGTGAAGATACCCTATATACTCCTCCGGTGATCGCTGGGCCATCTGATTCAGAATGTCCATACGAGCTTCAAAATCGAAGCGTCCGACGGGGTCGCTTACGAACAGGCGATATCTAAGATCAAGCAACTCGTGGAAGAAATATTCATTCACCAAGCGGTCTCGTAGATCGCGAAGTTGCGAAGACTTTTGCACGTTCTCGAAGCCTTCTTTTATGCTATCACTACCGAGTATTTCTCTAAGTTGTATTGTTGCCTTTGCACCTGGGGTTTTAGCGACCACTTCTCTGGTGATCGAACTTTGATTCAACTTAGTAGCCAGTTCGTTGTGACGTTCCAGAAGCTGAGCCAAGGCGATTTCAGAACCGCTTTCGTCGACGTTTCGCCATTTGTTTGATTCTTTGAGATCGAGCAAGATATTGATGTGATCCTCACAAGTCACGAAAAACGAAATTGCTCTTTGGGGGGGTAACGCCGAAAGTTCTATGGAACTGAACAGCCTTTGAATGCAACTTAAGATAGTAAAATGAGCGTGACCATTGGCGAGATCTTCTTCCACAGCTTCCGTGGCGATTGCGATTGCTCGATAAAAGTGTAGGATAGCTGCCTCTTGATCCCTTCCCTGATAACCTTCGGCGAATCGCGCTGTAGCCGCAGCCAGAGAGTTTTTGATGTTCGAAAGACTCTCCCTTTCCGACTCTATTTCAGAAGCTTGTTCCAAGATTTGAGTGGCATAATTTAAAGAATTTTCCCCTGAAGCTAACGCAACTTGCTTTGAGATATTGATCTCACCTTTAGATTGCAAAATTCCAAGGCAAGCGTGGAGCAAGTGGATGTAATACCGGGCATGATGATGTTTGATAACACGGCTCTGACTGGAAACCTGTTCCGGAATAGCATCAAAAATTGCACGTGCGGCGGATTGGATTGGAGTATCCGCCTCTAGGGAGAAAGAAGCTGAACTGCTGCGGAAGAACTTTCCAAGCTTGAAAGCGATTTGTTCGGAGAACCAAACATCCGCTTCTGAACCTGTCATCTTAGTAAGTATTAACGTAAGGGACGTGTGCGGGGCGATTGCCTCTTCGGGAGCCAACAGACGCAGTAACAATGAACCCATTGCAGGATGCCGCATGTGAATTGCCCAATTGAACTTGTATGCGCCGTAGCGAGCCCAATCGAAAAAGAAATCACCTATCCTTTCATCCTCTTTGGTCAACTTGCTTTGAGCGAGTGCGCCTTCAATCTCAGAATCTCTGATGGCACAATCAAGTGGAACAGCACAGTTGTATACGGATGCCGCCGCTAACAGTTGTATTACCTTCTTTAACCCGTCATCACCGATCTCGCTCCACTTTTCATAGAGATACCTCGACAATCCTCGCTGATCGCGGACGCGTTCCTTAACGAAGGGATAGAGGCCTATCAAAAAAAGCGCAGGCGTGTCGATGACACCGCCAACAGCAAGGGGCGAGTGAGTTTTCAGCGGTCCAAAATTCTGAAAAAATATTTTCCACTCGCTGGTCGAAGGCACAGGCAGCATTCCATTTCGATCGCAGAAATCACGCAGGTGTTCACCAAGGGCCAAAATTTCTGCTTCTGAAGTGTTCGCATAGAGTTTCAGGGTGCCACTGGAACTTCCGATCTCCTCTCTGGATCGTGTATGGGCGGATACGAACACCAGTTTACGATTCAAACCAGTCGAGAGTGTGCGAACAAAACTCTCTGCCTGAGCAGGAAGTTCAGCGTCAGAATCTAGGATTATACAAAAGGGAAGACTCCCTGTTCCGCTCCCTTTCCCTTCCCGTTGGGATGCCCAAGCGTCTTGAATGGCGATAACTAGTCTTACGATATCTTGCGGTCGCAAATTGTGTGGGTGCGGGCGCGAAATGAGGACGGGGTAACCGGCGCGTGCGAGTTCAATTGCGGTTTGCTTCAAAAGCGTTGTACAGCCACCTCCGGACTCGCAAAAGAGGCGGAAGCGAAGAACAGCCTCGTTAGGGTCGACTTCTCGTTTGTCGAGCGAGCGGGTGCTTTTGACGACTTCTGATACTAGGTCCAATTTGTCATCGTTTTCAGAGCTAAGCACTTTTCCACGTGGATATGCCGCTCCGGCGGAAATGCTTGGCCAACTTCTTTGACCGGAAAGAAATCCATCGAAGTCCGCTTGTGTAACGCTGCTTCCCGAGTTGAGGATGCCTTTAGTGATGATTTCCCAAGATTGTGCTAGCGGCTCCATATACTCTGCATCAAGCTTTAGGTTTGGCGCATCTCTTAGTGCAAGTGTGTCTTCGTCGACCGTAGCGCCTTCCAAAAACCGTAGGTTCGTTAGAAAGTCTTGTACCAATTCTGCGCGGCGAGCTGCGTCTTCTGCATCAATCACAAAGACCGTCGCGGATGGCGCAAGAGATTGAAACAAGTCGTCCAATGGCTCGGAAAGGTGCCCTACGACAATTATCGCTCCTCTCCAGCCCTCGACGAAATTCTCCATTTCCTCTGCGCGCCGCCGCCGTAAACCGACAGGTTCTGCCCCAACGGTTTCTTTCGAAGTATTGTAGATAAACTGAAAACCCCGATTTGCCCCGTCCATTGGAACATCGCTACGAGAATTAAAAAATTTTAAGCGTATGCGTCGATCTGAATTCCACTGATCCAGAGCGCGAGGCGGCACTGCTGACCAAACCCGGGCCCATTCAATTTGGATAAGAGCCCCCGCACTTTCGACATCACAGTCTTCAGTCAACCACAAAGCCGCTTGCCGACGCCGAAGCCATTCATGGACGCTGCCTACGATATCTTGCATGTTGTAACTTTCCTCATTTCTCGGGAAAGATACCGACCTCAAGCACAACTGTGAATGGTCGCTGGATGGCAAACAGCAAGAAAGTTCGATGGAGCCCTTAAGCTTTTCCAAACTCGCGAATAGCGTCATTCCGAATTAGATGGTGAAATCCTCATGCAATTTGTTTGGAGCTTTCCCAACACATACCCTGACACGCGGATTTTTTGACCATATTTTAGGTGGCATGAGAAAGAGGCTCACATCCAAAACGATTGATGCCCTGCCACCAGCTACTGGTAAGCGCTACGAAGTGCGTGACGCCTTGCTGCCCGGCCTGCACCTGCGTGTGGCAGCCACAGGTGGAAAGGTGTTTGGCGTATCGCGCCGTATCAATGGGCGTATGAAGCGCATTCGCATTGGCGCGTATCCAATCGTGTCGCTGGCTGATGCGCGAGAGAAGGCACGAGACATCCTGCGCGATATCGAACTCGGGCAATACGATCAGACATCCACATCTGTGGCTGAAAGCGCCACTCGCCTGACGCTTGGCGATGTCGTGCCACAATTCATCGAGCTGTACGCAAAGCCACGCAATCGTGACTGGCGCGGCACCGACCGCGTCCTGCAAAAATTCGCCCCTCTGTTCCCCTGCCCCATCGATCAGATCAGACGCGCTGACATCGTACGCGTGCTCGACACCATAATTGCCGGTGGCGCACCAACACGGGCGAACCGGGCGCTGGCTGCGATCAAAAAACTCATGAACTGGTGCATTGATCGCGCGATAATCGAAACATCGCCTGTGGCTGCTCTCAGAGCGCCCACGAAGGAGATTGCGCGTGATCGTGTACTCAGTGATGAGGAAATGATCGCCTGCTGGCATACTGCCGCGTCTGAGGGCTTTCCGTTCGCGCACTTTGTGCAATTGCTCATCCTGACAGGTCAACGCCGTGGTGAAGTCGCTGGCATGCGCTGGTCAGAGCTCGATCTCGACAAGGGCATTTGGACATTGCCTGCCAAGCGCGCCAAGAACGCAACGTCGCATATCGTACCCTTGGCACCCTTGGCGACCTTGATCCTGAAATCAGTGCCAAAGTTCCTCGATAGCGATCTGGTCTTCACGACCACCGGCACCTCACCCATTTCAGGCTTTGGGCGACTGAAAGAACGCCTAGATATTGCCGTTGGTCTCGACGCCGAAGATTGGCGCTTTCACGACCTGCGCCGCACAATGGCAACCAACATGGCGATGATGCGCATTCAGCCGCATATCATTGAAGCCGTCCTCAACCACAAAACGGGTATAGTCTCAGGCGTCGCTGCAACCTATAATCGCCATGCGTACATGGATGAAAAACGCGAGGCACTGGAGTTGTGGGCGAACAGGATCGAAAGCCTCATCGCTGCTACACCGGATTGCGTACAGCGCCCGTCCAAAATCATCGAGACCGCAGTTTTAACGTGAGGGGGAAACTTTCCGGCTTTCCCGGTGCATATACGCAGGAAACTTGGAAACTTTCGATGGTGAATTAATCATGTCGAAGAAATCGCTCGAACCACAATTGCCGCGAGAGGAACAAAAACAGCGCTCGCACGACCGCATGATCAACCTGCTCCTGCAGGGCATTATCGCTGCCAACCCTCACCACAATCCCACGGCGACACCGGAAGCGCGGCTGGCAAAGGCGCGGGAAGCTTTGTTGGGTCAAAAACCACCGAAGGGCCGAAAGGCAATCCAAGAAGACGTGAAGCTTTTCCCCCTGCTCGAAGACGCGTTGAAGGCTAACCGGGACCAGATGCTTCGCCTACTCATGAGCGCGCAGAAACCAGAGGTGCAAGCCCAGTGGAAAGAGGAGCTGGCTGAGGAAGACCCGTCCCTTCGAGGGATTGCCAAGAAACATGCATCCGATTTTGCGAAACCAAGCGTCCTGCCAGATAGCACCGAAGACTGGCTTCGCAGGGCCATCAAGGAAATGTCCGTAACAGGGAACGACATGGCCGAACTGGAAGGTCTTTTCCGTGGCGACTCTCCAAAGGCCGAGCGACTAAGGCGAATTTTTGAAGACCTGCAAGCGCTCGGTATCGCGTCTTGCGATCCGTTGGGACGGAATGGACTGATATAACGCCCAAGCGGGGCGGAGTTTTATCGGATAAATAGATGGCCTCGCAAAACAGGAGGCCAGCATGCAAAACACACCATCCACTGCATTCGAAAATCCAAAAGTCCTGCTAACCCGAAGCGACCTGAAGGCGCTGGGCATCGCGGTCAGCAATTCCAGCCTGTTGCGCTGGGAACTCGCCGGCAGATTTCCAAGACGCATCCGAATGGCCGGAACCACCGTCGCTTGGTTGAAAGGCGAGGTCGACGACTGGCTGAATGCACGCGCCGAAGAGCGCAAGCGTCATGTCTATGCTGAATTCTGATTGGGGGGCCACGTGCCCCTCAGACTTTCCAGTTTTCCATACATATAGCCCAAAGAAACTTGGAAACTTTTGGCGCACGAGTGGGACAGAATAGCCGATATATGTCCCGATACGTGCGCCAAAATGCATAGTAAATGGGAGTCCTTTTGCGAAAGGACTGACCATGAAACGCACTATCAATTTCGGCCTCACGTCGATCGACGGCATTGCCGGGCGGCTCGAAAACGTCAGATGGAAGAATGACGACAGCTTCACGGCCCTTTGCCCTGCACATGACGACCACCGCAACAGCCTAAGTGTCAGTGTCGGCGAAAAAGGGCGGCTGTTGTTCAAGTGCCATGCCGGCTGTGAGTTCAGTGAAATCACCGAGGCCCTTGGCAACCCGCCTTCAAAGGCTGAGGAACCGAAACCCCAAGCAGTCGATGACGGCCTTAAACCGCTGAAGTACGCCCGCGCCTTAAAAAAACGCCCTGACTTCAAGAAGCTTTGCGGCCGCAGGCCCGCTCAAGTCTATGAGTATCGCAATGCCCAGGACCTATTGACCGGTTATGTTCTGCGCTTCGCCGACAAGAGCTTCCATCAAGTGACGCCTTGGCAAGACGTTGAGGGCAATGTCGTCTGGCAGGTGAAGGACTTTGCCGGGCCACGTCCCCTCTATGGGCTGGAGGAGCTTGGCGACGGCGACAGGCCAGTGCTCATAGTTGAAGGCGAGAAGACCGCCGATACTGCGCGGGATCTGTTTCCTTCTCACGCTGTCGTGTCCTGGCATGGGGGCGCGAATGCCGTTCACCGCTCCGACTGGTCCGTGTTGCGAAGCTGCAAGGTCACCATCTGGCCCGATGCTGATCCACCTGGCAAGAAGGCAGCAAGCACAATCGCCGAGACCTTGATCAAGATTGGTGTCAAGGAAGCGAAGCTGGTCAAGCTGCCGCTTGGTCTACCCAAAGGCTGGGACTTGGCCGACGAAATCCCCGACGGCATGGACATCCATGAGCTGGTCGAAAACGCCCGCCCCGATGGCCATGACCTAAGCGCTTATCTCCTGTCCGCCAAGACGCTCGCCAAGCTGAAAATCAAGCCAAGGGAGATGATCATTGCTCCTTTCCTACCGACCAGCAGCATGATGCTCGTCTTTGCAACACGCGGCCTTGGCAAGACGTGGTTCGGCATCACTGCCGCCAAGGCAATCGCGCTTGGGCGAAAATTCCTGGGCTTTGAGGTGCCGAAGGCTCGCCGCGTTCTTTTTATCGATGGAGAAATGCCCTTGTCCGACTTGCAAGAACGGTTCAAAGCGATTGGTGCCGATAAGGTGGACAACATCGATATCCTCGCCTCCGAGATCATGCATCGGGAATTCCATCCCTTGAACATCAACGATGGCAAGGATCGCGGCCTGATCAACGCCATGCTGGACAGGTTGGTCGAGGACGGTCGTAATCCAGACCTGATCATTCTCGACAATCTCTCATCGCTGAGGATGGGGGCTGAAGAGAACGACAATTCGGCCCTCGACGACATCCTTGGCTGGCTCATGGGACTGCGCCACAAGGGCTATGCAATGATGCTCGTCCACCACGCCAGCAAGACAGGCGACCAGCGCGGTGCATCGCGCCTGGAGGATTTGCTGGACACCACCATCAAGCTGGAAAAGTCCAAGACCGCATCCGACATGAATGCTTGCTTCGATCTCACATTCACCAAGACCAGAGGCATCCGGCCCGATCCTGATCACATGACGCTGGTGCTTGAGGAGAACGAGGACGGCACGATGGACTGGCAACACAGCGCGTTCCACACCATCACGCCGAGGGACCACACGCTCCACGCCATCTATCTTGGCCCCTCCGAGGATGGCAGAAAGTCCTTCACCAAGCAAAAAGACCTCGAAGGCGTCTTGAACCTTCAGGCGGCGGCCATCAGCAAGCACCTGCGTTTTCTGCGGGACAATGAACTGGTGGAGCCGAAGGTCCTCAAGGTGACCGACAAGGGCAAGGCGCGCTTGGCGGATGTCTTCCCCGATGAGACCTTCTACTGACGGCCCTTAGCGTGCTGGCGTTGGCTGGGGCGTCGAGACTTTCCGACTTTCCGCGAACATAGGCCTAGGAAAGTTGGAAACTTTTGCTATTGAAACCCTCGGCAGTCGATATGCACACCACTTGGCGCCCGAGCAGGTCGCAAGGAAAAAACGCCCTCCCGCATAGCCGAATTGACCTTGCACGTGGCGCGTTTCGTTTATGGACGCTTACAGCATTCGCTACCTTCTCGACATCACGCCTCAACCATTGATAGGTTCATCCTGCGGGCAATGCAAAGGGGCGATCGTGATCGAAACACTGATTGAGAGAATTCAAGAGCGACTTCAGGCGGGCTCCTACCCGAATGAGGCCGCTATATCCTTCAGCGTAGTCATGCCACTCCTACGCGCATTGGGTTGGGACGATAGCGACCCCGAGCAGGTGATGCCAGAATACGCCAGCGGTGGCAGGCGGGTAGACTTTGCGCTCAGTGGAACGGGCAAGAGGCCGAGCATCTTTATCGAAGTGAAAGGCGTCGGTCGGGCACTGGAGGGGGATCGCCAACTGTTTGAGTATGCTTTCCATGAGGGTATCCCGCTTTGCTTGTTAACCGATGGCCGGGATTGGAGCTTTTATCTGCCCGGCGGTCAGGGCTCTTATGACGAGCGGCGCCTCTACCGTCTGCAATTGACCGATCGGCCACCCGCGGAATCAGCCCAGGTACTCCGGCGCTACCTCGAACAGCAACGCGTGAAGAGTGGCGTGGCTTTTGACGATGCCATGCGCGATTACCGTGACATTGCTTCGACGCGTGAAGCTGCACGCAATTTGCCGAAGGCATGGACCGAACTCGTTGAGCAACCGGAAGACCTTCTTGTTGAACTTCTGGCAAGCCAAACCGAAAGCAACTGTGGTTTCAGACCATCCGCGGAGGAGGTCATCAGCTTTCTCCGCTCTCTAACGCAGTCTGATCGTGTCGGGGCACCATCAGTTGCACGACCAGCAAGGAGGCCGGCCCAAACACCTGAGCCATCACAGACCACGATATCACAGCCCACGCCGCCCGTAGCCAGCGAGGCGCAGACTGGACGGGCATTGGTATTCGAACTGTTCGGCAATGCCCAATCAGCACCTAATGCCGCCGCTGCGCTTGTTGATATCCTGCAAGCGATCGCCCGCCAGTTTCCGAACTCCATTGAGGCGATAGCAGAGGCAGCGAAAGGACGAAGCAGGAACCATATCGCCCGCTCGCCTGAGGAAATTTACCCGGCGCGGCCTGATCTTGCGCGAGCAGCAGAGATTGCTCCGGGCTGGCTGGTCGGGCTCAACATAGCTAACCGTGAAAAGATTCGCATTATCCGAGAGGCTTGCCGCGTCACGGGCTTGCAGTTCGGTGTGGACGTGAAAGTCGATATGCCGAACGCTGATAGTTGAGCGATGACGAGGCCGCAGACTGACACGCTGATAATCTGTCAGCCTGTCATACGCTCGACAAGTTCGAATTTCCCAACCAATTCAACACCTCCATTTTCCTCCTCACCTGTGGCTGCTCTTGCTGGGTGACAGGTGGGTGCCAAATCTGGGTTTTGGGATGCGTTTGCGTTGATCGGTCGCCCGACGGTGCGAATGCCAACAGCATGTGCGGAGGCGAGCCAGGACGCGCGTTTCAGTCGTCGCCGGTATTCACCCTCGGGAATTCTGGCCAACGGCGCTGCTGGCTCATTGTAACGCTGCCGCGTGCGCGAATGTCTGCGTAGAGTGCCGGTTAGTTGAAGACGCTGCTCATCGTTCCGTCTGCTCATGCGTAAGTCTCGGCTGACGGTCCGTTTGTTCAATGTAGGTGTCAACTGGAGTGAGGGCGACGAAGTCCGCATTCTCTCCCTCAGCCGTGGCCCGACGATGGCGCGTCAGCAGGTGACCGATGCCAAGCACGAAAGCAGGTGGGGTCAGAATGATCACTGTCTTGATATAGTCGGACGACGACTGAAACGTGTCGAGCAAATCGGCGAGAAAATTGTAGTCATCCATGGCAGAACCTTGAACCACGATTTGTCGGCAGTAAGCACGCCAGATTGTACATAGACGTGTGGTTGCTGTCAGGAACATTTTGTTCCCATGGACTCATTTGCGAATAACCTGCGAACACGGGCTGAGGAACTCGGCATATCGAACGCTGAAGCTGCGCGGCGCGCCAACCTCAGCGAACGTCGATATGGGAATTATGTTAGCGGACGCCGCGAACCCGACCTCGCAACGCTGGTGCGCATTGCTCAGGTGTTGGAAACCACACCCAATATGCTGCTGGGCTTTGATGCAGCACCAAGCGCAGACACCTTGCGCTCAAAAATCAATTCAGCCGTCTCGGCGTTGGCTGAAGGCGACAAAGAGGTCGTCGCAGCATGCGCCGAGGCCATCGTGAAATTGCGTGCTCGCTGATCCAAGAATTTCCCTGACAACCCCTTTGTGGTCGTCTTATTAGATAGATCGTCCAACCACAAAGGAGACGATCATGTCCGACATCATCACCCTCAAGCAGCTCTGCGCTGAACTGAAAATCGACCCGCGAGAAGCCCGCGAACGCCTGCGTGCTGCTGCCCGCGATCCGAAGAAGCATCCGGAACTCGCCAAGATGCACAAGCCACGCGCACCGTGGAGCTGGGTCAAAGGGTCGGCTGGGGAAAAGGAGGCCAGAGCGGCACTTGGGACATCGAGCAAAAAGCGAGTTTTCAGATCAAAAGGGCTGTTCGGCAATTGGGCAGCTCTTTTTGGCGACTATTTCCGGATCGATTGGACTCAATTCCTTCTGGACACCCTCGATACACCCCATAATGCCGCATTCGACTATCACCACCTACACAACTCGTCCCAAATCCTCTATGCAACTCTAGGGTATTGATTTCACGCCCGGTTTGAGCAGAGGACGAGCTTTGTCGGCCCATAAAGAAGCGACCGCACGGATCAAGATCAACAAGTTGCTTGAGGAAGCCGGGTGGCGGTTTTTCGACAGCGAGCGCGGTCCGGCGAACATCGTTCTTGAACCGAACGTGAAGCTGAAAAACACCGACATTGAAGCACTCGGGACAAATTTCGAGAAAGCCAAGAATGGCTTCATCGATTTCTTGTTGCTCGACGCGGACGGCAAACCGCTCATTGTTCTGGAAGCAAAATCCGAGGAAAAGCACCCGCTCTCGGCCAAAGAGCAGGCTCGAAAGTATGCGCGCTCGCAGAACGCGCGCTTTGTTATCCTCAGCAACGGCATCATGCATTTTCTTTGGGATCTTGAGCAGGGCAATCCCAGCGTCATCTCAAAATTCCCCGGCCCCGATGACATCAAGAACCACTACGCTTTCGAGCCCAATGCAGGCCGACTGTCGGCGGAGCCGGTAGGGCTGGACTTTATCGCGCTCACGCAGATGCCCGGTTATGCCAATGAGGCCGCCTGGAAGAACGAAGCCGAACGACCGGCATTCATTGAGAAGCAGAAGCTGCGGTTTCTCCGCAAATACCAGGAACGCGCCATTGAACGCATCCAGGAGGAAGCGAAAAAGGGCGCCACCCGTTTCCTTTTCGAGATGGCGACCGGAACCGGAAAGACGCTCACGTCAGCCGCCGTGGTCAAGCTCTTTCTCAAAACGCGCAATGCCAAGCGGGTTCTGTTTCTTGTCGATCGGCTGGAGTTGGAAATCCAGGCGGACAAGGCATTCAAGGCACTTCTCAAGAATGACTTCACCTCGATCATCTACAAGGAGCAAAGAGACGACTGGCGCAAGGCGGACATTGTTGTCACCACGGTCCAGTCCCTTCTCTTCAACGACAAGTACCGCCGCCTGTTTTCGCCGACAGATTTCGATCTGGTAATCTCGGATGAAGCCCACAGGTCGATTGGCGGCAACGCGCGCGCGGTCTTCGAATATTTCATTGGCTACAAGCTGGGGCTTACCGCAACGCCTAAGGATTATCTCAAGCAATCCGTGAAAGGAAAAACCTCCGAAAGAGATCCGCGCGAGTCCGAACGGCGGATGATGCTGGATACCTACAAGACCTTCGGCTGCGAGTCTGGCGATCCAACCTATCGCTATTCGCTGCTGGACGGCGTGCGTGATGGCTTCCTGATCAATCCCTATGTCGTCGATGCGCGAACAGGCGTTACCACCCAACTGCTGTCAGAAGAGGGGTTCACGGTCGAAACGACCGCCGAGGACGGAACCGAACTGAAGGAAGCCTTCGCTGGCCGCGATTTCGAAAAGCGCTTCTTTGCGGAGGCGACCAATCAAGTCTTCTGCCGGGCGTTGCTTGAACATGGCATGCGGGATCCGATCTCGGGCGAGTTCGGCAAGACCATCGCCTTCGCGGTCAGCCAAAACCATGCGGCGAAGATTACACAGATCCTGAACACGTTGGCCGATCAGCTCTGGCCGGGCCGCTACCAATCCGATTTCGCCATGCAGGTGACCAGCGATGTCACCCATGCACAGAAGATGACAATCAACTTTGCCAACAACAATCTGGCTGGCCACAGTGAGGGTTTGGAGAACTACCGGACCAGCAAGGCGCGGGTGTGCGTGACGGTCGGCATGATGACCACAGGCTACGATTGCCCCGATCTGTTGAACCTCGCGCTGATGCGGCCGATTTTCTCCCCCTCTGATTTTGTCCAAATGAAGGGTCGTGGCACCCGCAAGCACAATTTCTCCGAGGAAATGTTCGATCCGGCGCAGAAAACGGCGCTTGGCGATGTTCAGAAAACGGCCTACCGCTTGTTCGATTTCTTCGCCAACTGCGAATTCTTCGAGGAGAAATTTCAGTACGATCAAGAGCTCAAGCTTCCCAAGCCCGCCGCAATGCCGCTGACGTCCGGAGGCGACACGACAACGACAACGACCACCGCCGCGGCTTTTTACGAGTTCCTCGAGCCCGATCAGGTTGTCTACCAGGCCGAGCAGCAAATCGGGCCGGAGGGAATGCGCGTCGACCGTGAGCTGTTCAAGAAATTTGAGGACATGGCGCGGTCTGACAAGCGGCTTGCCGAACTGGTTGAACAGCAGAATTGGGAGACGGCGACCCGGCATGTCATTGAGGAACTGTTCGACAAGCCCGATGAGTATTTCAACCTGGAACACCTGCGCCGCGCGGCTGGCGTTGACCGTCGCATCACGATCCGTGAATTGATAGAAAAGGCGTTTGGCTTCATTCCCAAGTTCAAGAGCAAAGCCGAATTGATCGATGACGAATTCCAGAAGTTTCTGCTTGACCAAAAGCCCGAGGAAGCCGACCGCGTTGCCCAGATGCGCTATTTCTTCGAAGCCTATATCCGTGACGCCAAGGTACGCGCCCTGGTCGACGCGGGACATTTCGGAGACCTCAATGTAAACCCGACCTTCACGACTCGCGACCTCAAGGAAGTGCCAGCAGCATGGCGCAGGCGTATCCCCGAATATATCAAGGACTATGTGTCCCTGAACCCGTTCCTTTGATGAAAGACCCGCATGCTCGACACTGACACAAAGCGCCGTATCGACACCTGCCGCGATATTCTCGTGGGCAAGGTTCCCGACCCGAAAAGTCAGGTCGAACAGATCACGGTCGCACTGATCTACAAATTCATGGACGACATGGACCTTGAGTCCGAGGAGCTGGGCGGCGAACGGAAATTCTTCACCAAAGACTATGAACGCTACCGCTGGGCCAGGCTGGTTGCGCCGGGTGTGTCCGGCCAGGAAATGCTCAACACCTACTCCGAAGCACTGACAAAGATGGTCGAGAACGACCAGTTGCCGGAACTGTTCCGGTCGATCTTTCGCAACGCCTTTCTGCCTTACCGCGACCCCGAGACGCTGCGCAGCTTTCTGCGCGAGATCAACCACTTCACCTATGACCACAGCGAGAAGCTAGGTGATGCGTTTGAATATCTGCTCTCGGTTCTCGGCAGCCAGGGCGATGCCGGCCAGTTCCGCACGCCGCGCCACGTCATCGATTTCATGGTCGAGATCATCGACCCGAAGAAGACCGAAATCGTCATGGACCCGGCCTGTGGCACGGCGGGTTTTCTGATTTCTGCCTACAAGCACATCCTCAAGGCCAACTCGTCTCATGTGGTAAACGGCCACGGCAAGGGGCAGGAAACGGACGCTGCCGAGCAGGCGCTGGAAAGTCCGCTGCGCTATCCCGGTGATCTGCTGACGCCCGAAGAGCGCAAGCAACTGGCCCACAACATCAAGGGCTACGATATCTCGCCCGACATGGTGCGTCTCAGCCTTGTGAACCTCTATCTTCATGGTTTCGCCGACCCGAAGGTCGAGGAATACGACACGCTGACGTCGGAAGACAAATGGCAGGAGACGGCCGATGTCATCCTGGCCAATCCGCCCTTCATGTCGCCAAAGGGCGGGATCAAGCCGCACACGCGGTTTCAGGTTCAGTCCAAGCGCAGCGAAGTGCTGTTTGTCGATTACATGGCCGAGCATCTGTCGCCACAGGGCCGCGCCGCCATCATTGTGCCCGAGGGCATCATCTTCCAAAGCCAGAGCGCCTATGTGGCGCTGCGCAAGATGCTGGTCGAGAACCACCTTGCCGCCGTCATCTCGCTGCCCGCTGGTGTGTTCAACCCCTATTCCGGCGTAAAAACCTCGATCTTGATCCTTGACCGCGCGGTGGCCAAGGCCAGCCAGCACGTCGCGTTTTTCAAGATTGAGAAGGATGGCTTTAGCCTGGGCGCGCAACGTAAGGCCGATAAAGGCTCTCAACTGCCGCAGGTGAAGGCCGAGCTAGGAGCATGGTTGCAAGTCGCACGGTTGGGCACAGGTAAGCAGCTCGCAAGCGACCTCGGCTGCGCTGTAGAGCGAAGTATGCTTGCCCAGGAGGGCAATTACAATCTCAGTGCCGAGCGTTACCAAGTGGCCGATGAGAGGCCGTCAGTTTGGCCGATGGTTCATTTGGCCGAAGTGATTGAACGACTTGAAACGGGAGTCAGCGTCAACTCAGAAAATCGCGTCGCGAAGGAGGGCGAGATCGGTGTATTGAAGACCAGCGCTGTCACCAGTGGGGTTTTCCTGCCCATGGAACACAAAGCTGTTTTGCCCGAAGAAATCGATCGCGTGAAGTGCAACCCCCGAAATGGCTCAATCCTCATCAGCAGAATGAACACTGAGGCATTGGTAGGGGCTAGCGCATACGTCAGTGGCGACTACCCCAATCTGTTCCTTCCTGATCGGCTTTGGCAGACAGTCATTTCCCGGGAAGACGTGGTCTCGCGTTTTGTTCATCTTATTATTTCTTCGCCCACTTATCGGAACAAGATCAGTGCGGTCTGCGGCGGGACCAGCGGAAGTATGAAAAATATCGCGCAGTCCCAGTTCTTGGCTCTCGAAATTCCCCTTCCGCCGCTTGAGGTGCAGCGCGAGATTGTGGCCGAGGTCGAGGGGTATCAGCGCGTCATCGACGGTGCCCGCGCCGTCCTCGACAACTACCGCCCTCACATCCCGGTTGATCCTGAGTGGCCTGTGGCTGCGATGGTCGACATCTGCACATCTATCACCGACGGTGACCACCAGCCTCCGCCTAAGGCAGACGAGGGCATCCCTTTCGTGACGATTTCTAATCTGGACGAAACCGATGGCGTGAAATTCGAAAAGACGTTCTTCGTCCCTCGTGAATATTTCGACGCACTTAAGGAAACGCGACGACCGATTGCAGGCGACTTGCTGTATTCCGTCACCGGTTCATACGGTGTCGTCGTTCCAGTAAATGGCAGCCGCGAGTTCTGCTTCCAACGCCACATCGCGCTCTTGCGTCCTTCGAACGAAATAATGAGCGGTTATCTTTTGCATTTTCTACGCTCACCGGCTGGGAAAAAACAGGGAGATGAAGCCGCAACCGGCGTGGCGCAGAAGACAGTATCCCTAAAAGCGCTGAGAGAGTTTCAAGTCCCTCTGCCACCCATTGACATGCAGAGTGCCATCGTTGCCGAAATCGAAGCGGAGCAAACCCTAGTCAACGGCAACCGAGAACTGATCGCCCGCTTCGAGAAAAAGATCGACGCCGCCATCGCCCGCGTCTGGGGCGAAGCTAAGGCTGACGAGGCAGCGGCCTGATGGACGAGGCACTGGAACTTGGCACCTACCTACCGCAGTCCTTCGCAAATGCCAGCGAACAGGCCTACCTCGATTTCCTCTGTTCGGCCTTCCAGACCAACTACGAGGCCGAGCGCTACGAATTCGCCAGCCTCGCCTTTCACCTGCTCTATATGAGCTTCGTCTCCTTCTCGATCTGGCAGATCAGGCTGGCAAGGCCCGAGCCCTTTGCCATGGCGATGGTGGGTTTTCGTTCGGATGACGAGGGTGGGCTGATCGACTGTGAGAGCCCCTTCAAGTTCTACGACCGGCTGAAGGAAAGCCAGATCTTCCGGTTCCTCAAGCTGATCGGCTGCAGCAATAAGCAGGTTGGAGAATTCGCCAAGTTTGTAAAGCGACGGAACAAAATCGCCCACCCGAGCGGCACGGTCTTCTTCAATGATCAAGCCGCGATTGACGCCGAAATCGCCGACATGATGACGGAGGTCCGCAATATCGAGGCGCACATGCAGCCGGTGATCCTCGAACTCTATCGGAGCTTTCTTCGCGAGAGCGCCGATGCCGAGGAATTGGAATACTCGGTCTATGGCGATGAGATCACGGCGAACTTCGTACACAAATATTACATGTCCACAGCCGACCTCACCTTCTGCCGTTTCCTTGATATTGAGCCGCTTCGCGCTGAACCCGGGTTCGAGGTCATGCAAGAGCTTCACGAGACACTGGCAGCGCTCTATCCTGCCGAGGAAGACGAGGAGGCCGCATGACATCGCTTTACGCCATTGCTGACGGCAAGCTGCGCCCGGCCACCCGCCGTGCGCTGATGAAAGAAAGCCTGATCGAGGATTGGGTCGCCGCCGATCCGGCCCTGCTCGGCCTCGACGCGCTGATCATCGGCCGGCAGGTGCCCACGGATCATGGCAAATTCATCGACCTGCTGGCGCTGGACGCCACAGGTGGGCTCACGATCATCGAACTCAAGAAAGACCGCACACCGCGCGAGATCGTCGCGCAGGTGCTCGACTATGCCTCATGGGTACGCACGCTCTCAACGCCGGAGATTTACGAGCGCGCCGAAAAGTATCTGAAAACGCGGCTGGTCACCGCTTTCCGCGAAAAATTCGGCGAGGCGATCCCCGACCAACTCAACGCCAGCCATTCGATGCTGATCGTCGCCAGCGAACTCGACCCGGCATCACGCCGGATTGTGGAATATCTATCAGAAGAACACGGGGTGGCCATCAACACGGTGTTCTTCAATGTTTTCGAGGCCGATGGCCGGGAATGGCTGACAACCGACTTCCTGCTCGATCAGGAAGAGGTGGAAGAGCGCTCAGAGCGCAAGGTTCGCCCGCCGTGGTCAGGCTACTACTTCGTCAATGCCGGGCTGGACGCAAACCGCTCCTGGGAGGATTACAAGCGGTATGGCTTCGTATCGGCTGGCGGTGGCGAATTCTATTCCAAGCGGCTCGACCAGTTGAACATCGGCGACAAGATCTTCGCCTACGATAAGGGCAATGGCTTTATCGGCTATGGGATTGTCACAGCCACTAAGACACTCGCCGCCGAGTTCATGACCGAAGACGGCCCGCTTCTACAACAGCCCCTGAAAGCCCCGGGCCTGGCTCACGACGCCGACAACCCGAGCCTGGCCGAATATGTGGTCGGCATCGACTGGCAAAAAACGGTGGAGCCTTCACAAGGCAAATGGTTCAAGGGCGCCTTCGCAAACCAGAACATCGTCTGCAAACTGCGCGATCAGGCGACCGTGGATTTCTTGATTGAGGAATTTGGGGTGGAAAGTTAGTTTACCCAAACTTTTTGGGACCGCCCGAACAATGGGACGCTTGGCGCCTCATCTAGCCCTCATCCACCTCGGGCTTAGGCGGCAACACCGCGCGTGACTCTGCAGGAGCCACATTTTTTTCGAACTTCAGACCGGCTGGACTGATTTCAACGCGGTAGTTTGTGAAGGCAGCGATTATTACAATCGCGATTACTCCCAACAGCATCAAGAGGCGGTTGATGTCGATCCCGGTCATGTCTACCTCCATCAAGGGGTTACTCGCTTTGCAAACCACTTCTCGTTTTGACATCCACTCACTCAAACAAATTAGAGATGGTTCAACGCGCCAAGGCTTCCGCATTGACAGATAGCTCCATCTCGACCATATTGCAACTGCAGTATTTAAAATATTTCAATGTGAGGATCTGGTGGATCAATCGGACAAAGCGGTGAAAGCCCAAAAGATTCAGGATTTGGCTGAAGCCGTATTCATGGGCCTAAATCTAGCTCGGGTAAGCAATTCCAATACAGAAAGCGAATCCGAGCTCGTTTCAGTCATTCATGTGAAAAACGTCAGTGAGGGTCTGCTTACGTCGAAGGAAGAGTTGGAGCGCGTGAACATCCCCTACGGGAAACTAGGGCATCAGAAACTGCAATCAGGCGATGTTCTGGTTAGTGCGCGAGGAACCCTGCTGAAATGTGCGGTAATGCAACCAACCCATCAAGGATGCATTGCGAGCGCGAACTTTATAGTCATTCGGATGGGAAGTACCTCTTCTCTCCACCCTGAATTGCTGTGCGCGTTTTTGCGGCAGCCCGATACGCAAGCGTTGTTAATGAGCAGGGTATCCAGCACAGCCCAACCAGCGTTGACAATTCGAGATCTAGAGTTCCTTTCGGTTGACGTCCCTCCTCGTGATATTCAGGAGGTTTTAGTTCGACTGGTTTGTGTTTCAGACGAGCAATACCGAACCGCCGTTGACCTCGCGCAACTCCGACGGGAGGAGGCGTTAGGTATCACGGCAAACTATATGGGGATTGGCGATGCTTAGGGATGAAACGGCCACTAATTGGGACAAACGTCTGAAAGAGATGCAGCATATCAGCATGGCATCAGGGGGACACGGCCTCAACGAACCACTGGCGCTATTGGGACTTGCCTATCTCAGCCGAAACATAGGCATTCGATTTGATGCCGCAGCATCGGCCCCCTCAAAGCTCGTTGAGGAGCTCGCAATTGCCGTAGAGCAACATCATGGCTTCTCGAAGCAGCCGTTTAGTCAGTACCTTGTCTCGAACATCTTACGAATTGAACCTTTCGCCATAATCGAGTGGCTTCCAATTGCAGCGACCGTCGAGGCTGACAGCGCTTTCAGAGAATGGCTCCTTTACAAAATAGATGACTTAGAATTCCCAACGCATCATGTGACTCCCAGTTCTGTAGCGCAGCTGATCGTCTCGCTATTCACTGACGAGACCGCCCGCTCCATTCTGGATCCAGCTTGCGGTACCGGCGGACTTCTTTCGGCGGCTGCGCGACGATTTGAGGAGAACCATACCTACCTCGTCGGCCAAGAAAGCTATGGTGAAACTTGGGCATGGGCGAACCTCAGGTTTGCGATCCAAGGATACAGGAACGTCAAACTTGAGTTGTTCAATATTCTGAAATGCCAAGATGATCGCCAACGTGAAAAGGTGGAGCGATTTGACATAATTCTCACAAACCCTCCGTTTGGGATGCAAGCAAAGATCTCGGAGATGCCTTGGTTGCAATTTGGATCGGAGCTCCTGCAGAATAATTTACCCCTCCGAATATCGAGTGAAACAGCCCACGTTCTGGCAGCCTTCGAGAAATTATCTTGGAGTGGTACGGCGGCGATCATTGTACCCAACGGATTTCTGTTCAGAGGTGGTACAGATCGGCGAATACGAGAATCCTTGGTAACCAGAGGTGCTGTAAGCGCCGTGATCGGATTACCAGCCCGACTCTTTTCCCCTGTTACAACAATCGAAACATCAATCCTCGTCTTGCAGCGAAGCAGAGAAGAACAGCATAATTCTGAAATCCTGTTTATAGATGCAAGAGAACAAGGACGTCGCCAAGGCCACAAGATGGTGTTATCCGACGAAGCTGTAGACCGAATAGGTAGCGCCTTTCACGAACGCCAACCTCAACACGGATTCAGCAATCTCGTATCACGAGAGAAGCTGGAGATTGAGGATTACTCGCTCATACCTGCCCTCTACGTCGAACGTCCTGATACGGAAAAGAGAAGCGATCAAGACCGGCGGTCCAAAATCATGGAGCTCGATGAGCGCTACACGTTGCTTGTGGATGAATACGAAGCGCTTCGATCTCAGCTAACGGACCCACAATCGTAAATCATCTGTAAGTTTAGCGCTTCATTGATGATCCAATGATTTTGGTAACGGTAAGGCTCGGACTTTGGGAGCCATAGCTTCAAACGAGCTTCAGCCACACCGTAGATGGATTGTAATGGCCCGCGCCTGAAATAGCACTGCTCGATCCACATCCCATACCATCGCATTCAAGCGCACGCACTTGACACCCAGAATGGCACCCAAGCGCATCCAGCGCCAACATGCCCAGCGTGCGGCCACACCATAAAAACTTGTTATCGTTTAGAAAGAAGTGGTGCCCGGAGGCGGATTTGAACCACCGACACGCGGATTTTCAATCCGCTGCTCTACCAACTGAGCTATCCGGGCACTGTTCCGGAGCCGGCTGGCGGCTTCGCGGAGCTTCGAGGCGTAGTTTTTCCGCCGGAAGCGAGCGGGTTATAGCATCTTCAAAGGTCCTGTCCAGCACCCTTTTGACGCTTTTTTGACAGCACCGGCAAATCCCTGCTTCCATCACTCACCAGGCCGACAAAAGGAGGCGGACCGGCACTTCGATGGACTGTTTTCAGGGCCGGTTTCCTTGGCCAGCCGGTTACGGCGGCGCGACCCCCGGCGTCAGCCCCGGTCGTCGAAGTCCTCATCCTGGTTGTCTTCGACTTCGCTCACCGGGATCGCATAGCTGCCCGAGAGCCAGCGGTTCAAATCGATGTTGCGGCAGCGTTCGGAACAGAACGGATAGCTCTCGCGGGTCGAGGGCCGCTTGCATTCGGGGCAAGGCTGCGGCTTTCTGAGCGGCGTGACTTTCGCGTCGGCGGGCATTACCCCTCCAGCCATTTGAAGTGAACGTCGTAGCCTTCGCCCGTAAGCAAGGTCACGGTTTCGTAAAGCGGCAGGCCGACCACGTTAGTGTAGGAGCCGACAAGCTTGACCACGAAGGTGCCGGCCAGGCCCTGGATGGCGTAGCCGCCGGCCTTGCCGCGCCACTGGCCGGAAGCCAGATAGCTTTCGATCTCCGTGGTCGAGAGGCGCTTGAAGCGGACCCGTGTTTCGATGATCTTCTGCCGGATGGTGCGATCGGGCGTGACCAGGCAGACGCCGGTGAAGACCCGGTGATTGCGGCCCGAAAGCAGATAGAGCGCGTTCGAGGCCTCGTCGATCTGCTCCGCCTTGGGCAGAATGCGCCGCCCCACCGAAACCACCGTGTCAGCAGCCAGAATATGGGCGCCGCGCCAGGCGGGATCATCGCGCACCACCGCAAGGGCCGCTTCGCCCTTTTCGCGCGAAAGGCGGCGGGCAAGCGAGCGCGGATGCTCGGAGCGCTGGGGGGTCTCGTCGAGATCCATCGGCATCAGCCGGTCCGGCTCGATTCCGGCCTGGGCGAGCAGTTCAAGCCGGCGCGGGGAACCGGAGGCAAGGATCAGTTTTTGCGAGCGGACCATGAGATGGCGTCATCTCCCTCGCTTACTTGAAGCGATAGGTGATGCGGCCCTTGGTCAGGTCGTAAGGTTTCATTTCCACAAGCACCTTGTCACCGGCAAGCACGCGGATGCGGTTCTTGCGCATGCGGCCGGCCGTGTGGGCAATGATCTCATGCTCGTTTTCGAGCTTGACCCTAAAGGTCGCGTTCGGCAGCAATTCGGTCACCACGCCAGGAAATTCAAGAACTTCTTCTTTCGCCATTCAGTGTCTGTCTTTCTTCATATGGGTGGGCGCAGAATGCCCCGCCCTGAATTTTGCCGGAACCTACACAAAGACTCGCGCTTTGTGAACACAATAGATTGCCCGCCGTTCAACCCTGCCCGGCAAGGCTCTCGCGGATGCGCCGGACCAGCATGTCACGCACCTCGCGATAGGCATCGAGAATACGTTCGCGGGTGCCGGTGGCAACTGTCGGGTCGGGCGTCGGCCAGTAGACAACGTCAACGGCGTTGCTGCGCGTGAGTTCCAGCGCCTGATGATGGGCTTCCGGTGCCAGCGTCACGATGAGATCAAAATAATCGTCTTCCAGTTCGTCAAGCCCCTGCGGCTGGCGGTTGCCGAGCGTCAGGCCGATTTCATCGAGAACCGTGTCGACGAACGGATCGCGCTCTCCGGGCCGCACGCCCGCCGAGGCGATATAGGTGCCCTGCGGCAGCAGCGACCGGGCGATGGCTTCCGCCATCGGCGACCGAATGGCATTCATGCCGCAAACGAACAAGACCGCTCCGGGCGGTGATCTGGCGGGAACAGGCGCCGGGTCCGCCATGGTGCCCTAACCGCGCCAGTGCAGCACGCAGACGAGCGTGAACAAGCGCCGGGCGGTGTCGAAGTCCATGTTGATCTTGCCCTCCAGCCTGTCCATCAGGGTCTGGGATCCCTCGTTGTGAATCCCGCGCCGCCCCATGTCGATGGCCTCGATCTGGCTCGGCGTCGAGGAACGGATCGCCTCGTAGTAGCTCTCGCAGATCATGAAGTAGTCCTTCACGATCCTCCGGAAAGGCGTCAGCGACAGGATATGGGTGGCGAGGCCGTCGTCGGACTGGGTGGAAATGGAGAACACCAGCTTGGAATCGATCAGCGAGAGCTTGAGCTTGTAAGGCCCCTTGTCATGACCGACCGGCTCGAAGCTGTTTTCCTCTATCAGGTCGAAGATGGCGACAGCCCGCTCATGCTCGACATCGGGCGTTGCACGCCCGATGGTCTCGTCGAGAACGACGTCCGAGAGCCTTTGCGTGTCCGACGTCGTCATTCGGTCTTCTAACTCCCCTCGCGGCGGTTCATCCGGATGGACACCGATCGGGCGTGGGCATCGAGGCCCTCCGCGCCCGCCAATGTTATGGCAGCCGAGCCAAGCGACTGCAACTGCTCGGGACCGAGCTTGAGCACCGAGGTCCGCTTGACATAATCGAGCACCGAAAGACCCGACGAGAAGCGCGCGGAGCGCGCCGTGGGCAGCACGTGATTGGATCCGCCGACATAGTCGCCGATCACTTCTGGCGTGTAGCGGCCGAGGAAAATCGCGCCCGCATTGCGGATCCGGCCGGCAAGCTTCTCGGCATCGGCGGTGGCAATCTCGAGATGTTCGGCAGCGATCCGGTTGGCGAGCGGGATCGCGGCATCCCAGTCCGGCACCAGAATGACCGCGCCGAATTCGGCCCAGCTCCGGCGTGCCGTATCGGCCCTTCCGAGCGTGGATAGCTGGCGCTCGACCGCCGCGATCACGTCCCTGGCGAATGCTTCGTCATCCGTCATCAGGATCGATTGCGCGCCGACATCGTGCTCGGCCTGGGCCAGAAGGTCGGCTGCAATCCAGTCGGGATTGTTGTCGGCGTCGGCCATGACCAGCACCTCGGAGGGGCCTGCGATCATGTCGATGCCGACGGTTCCGAAGACCTGGCGTTTGGCGGCTGCAACCCAGGCGTTTCCCGGACCCACGATCTTGGCCACGGGCGCGATCGTTTCCGTGCCGTAGGCAAGGGCTGCGACGGCCTGCGCGCCGCCGATCCGGTAGATCTCGTCGACCCCGGCGATCTTCGCGGCAGCCAGCACCACCGGATTGAGCGCGCCCTCGCGCGCTGGCACGACCATGACGATCCGCTCGACCCCCGCCACCTTGGCGGGCACGGCGTTCATCAGCACCGAGCTTGGGTAACTGGCGGTGCCGCCCGGCACGTAAAGGCCCACGGCTTCGATCGCCGTCCAGCGCGATCCCAGTTCCACGCCGAGCGCGTCGGTGTAATGGTCATCGCGCGGCATCTGCCTGGCGTGGTGGCTGGCGATCCGGTCATGGGCGAGCTGCAACGCGGCGATCACGTCAGGATCGACGGCGGCATAGGCGGCCTCGACCTCGCCGGCGGTGACGGCAAGTCCGGCCTTGCGGGTGTCGAGGCCATCGAAGCGCAGGCTGAAATCATGCAGCGCCTCGTCGCCGCGCTCACGCACCTCGCGAATGATCGCCCGGACATCGGTTTCGACGTCCTCGGAAACCTCGCGCTTGGTGGTCAGGAATGCGGCGAAACGGGCTTCGAAATCCGGCTCGCCATATGAAAGTCTCAGCACCAATCCCCTGCCCCTTCACTTCGAGAACATTGAAAAACTCAACCGCTCACCGGATGGCGCGGCCGGAACTTGGTTTCCCATCCGCCGCCGACATCGGCAAGCTGGACCTCTATGCAATCGACCTCGAGCCGGACGACAGCACCGCCGGACAAGACCAGCTCGATGGCGCCGGCTGGCGCCTCGTCACCCGGGGCGAAGCGCACGGCAAGCAGCGCATGCACCGAGTCCTTGTCCTTGAGATTGATCCCGCGCGACCGCACGGCACCCACCTGCTTGACAGCGAGCAGGCTGCGGCGGCGCTCGTTGGTCTTTTCCTTGCGCTCTTCCCAGACAAAGCGGTTGGCTTCCAGCGTGAACGTCCGGTCCTTGCCGTGGAAGTCGGCATCGGCGGTCTTGAACACCGCATCCTGAAGACACGCGGAAATGACTGCCAGATCGGTTTCGTCAAGCGCGATCAGTTTGAGACTGCTCATGTAATCCTCGAAAAATCTTGTGTGCGGCCTCGGGTGCCGCGGTTTCGCGCAATGGCGTGCTGCATTGCAAGGTAGGGAGCCGGAGGGCAATGCGCAATGCGGCGAAAGGCGGTCGGGGCGAAACCTGCGGACCGTTCGAGAGCCTGCCGGGCACAACCCGTCGGGCGACATCCTCCATCATCACAGCTGTCCCGGACCGAAAGCGCGACCGTCGCGGAGGCCGGGATCAGCCGCTGATCCGCTCGACCTGGGCGCCACAGCTGTTGAGTTTTTCCTCAAGCCGCTCGAAACCGCGATCGAGATGATAGACCCGATTGACGATGGTTTCGCCCTCGGCGGCAAGCCCGGCAATCACCAGCGACACGGAAGCGCGAAGATCCGTGGCCATCACCGGCGCTCCGCGGAGCACGGGAACGCCGGTCACGGTCGCGGTCTGGCCGGACAGCGAGATTCTGGCGCCCAGGCGGGCCAGTTCCTGAACGTGCATGAAGCGGTTTTCAAAGATGGTCTCGGTGATGTGCGACACGCCGTCGGCGCGCGTCATCAGGCCCATGAACTGGGCCTGGAGATCGGTCGGGAACCCCGGAAACGGATCGGTCGTGACATCGACAGGCAGAATGCCGTTGCCGTTGCGCCGGACCCTGATCCCGTCCCCTTCGGACTGGATGTCCACGCCGGCACGGCTGACAGCCAGAAGCGCGTTTTCGAGCAGGTCCATCGACGTGTTCTCAAGCAACACGTCGCCGCCGGTCATGGCCACCGCCATGGCGTAGGTGCCTGTTTCGATCCGGTCCGGCAGCACCTTGTGCCGTGCGCCGGAGAGCGAGGTCACACCGTCGATCACAAGCGTGGACGTGCCCGCGCCCGAAATCTTTGCGCCCATCGCGATCAGGCACTTGGCGAGATCAGCCACCTCGGGCTCGCGGGCTGCGTTTTCGATCACCGTCTGCCCCTTGGCGAGGGTTGCAGCCATCATCAACACATGCGTGGCGCCGACCGAAACCTTGGGGAAGACGTATCGGCCTCCGACAAGGCCCTTGGGTGCGCGGGCATTGATGTAGCCGTTTTCGATCTCGATCTCGGCGCCGAGATGTTCCAGCCCGTCGATGAAAAGGTCCACCGGACGGGTGCCGATGGCGCAGCCGCCGGGCAGCGATACCCGGGCCTCTCCCATGCGGGCCAGAAGCGGCCCGATCACCCAGAAACTGGCGCGCATCTTTGAGACAAGTTCGTAGGGCGCAGTGGTGTCGACAATCGTCCGGGCCGTGAAATGCACGGTCCGGGCATAGGTTTCGCCCTGTCGCTCGCGGCGGCCGACGACCCCGATGTCGACACCGTGATTGCCGAGAATGCGCTGCAACTGCTCGACATCGGCGAGATGCGGCAGGTTTTCGAGCGTCAGCGTGTCATCGGTCAACAAAGACGCGATCATCAAGGGCAGCGCCGCGTTCTTGGCGCCGGAAATCGGAATAACCCCATTGAGCGGGTTGCCGCCAACGATCCTGATACGATCCATGCTGTCCTCTTGGCTTGTGATACGGCCTGAAACGCGGCCCTTGAATGGTGGGGGCCGCCGCCGCTCCCGGGAATTTCCCGGCGGTCTTAGATCATCCGGTGGAATACGGCAACAAGAGGACCTTGCGGCGGTTAATCCGCGACCGGATGCGCCGCAGGCTCAATCGGTCGCATTGTCCTGCCGCCCGGCGGCGGGAAGCCCGTCAGTGTCGTCGGCCGCGCCTTCCCGGCGGGCCCGGTTCTGAGCCTTTCGGCGCTGCAGGTTGGCGCGAAGCTTGGCCGCCAGCCGCTCGGCCTTCAATGCGGCCTGACGCTCTGCCTCGGTTTTCTTTTGCACATCTTCTTTTCCGGTCATGATTGCACCGGATTAGCGCAAAAAACACCGCCGGTGAAGCCCGCGGCACCGCCTGGGCGCGGCGCCGGGCTGAAGCATTTGACGCTGCGGCCGGACAATTGCCCGTTTGTGGCTTGCGCTCATGCAAAACCTGTGGCAATAGCGGGCCGCTTCAGGCGTTCGGAGCCTTTCATCAGGGATCGAAAGCGCGAAACGAAGTTGAAGCGGCGGACAATCGCCGCTTGAAGGCCGAAGCAAAGGGCTGCCGTAGCTCAGGGGTAGAGCACTCCCTTGGTAAGGGAGAGGTCGAGAGTTCAAATCTCTCCGGCAGCACCAGGTTTTTCAGACAATCCAGCGTCTGCCATTCCCCCGTGTGCTTGTTCTGCAACGAGCAGTCGGTCGGTCTAGATGTGATTCCGGCGGCGAAGATGTTCTTCCCAGGCCAGCGCGCTGCGGACGATTTCGTCGAGGTCGTCGTGGCGCGGTTGCCAGTCGAGCAGCTGGCGCGCGCGGGTGGAGTCGGCGATCGAGGTGATGATGTCGCCATCACGGCGCGCGCCTTGCCGAACCTCGAAATCCCGGCCACTCACCCGCCGGACGGCCTCGAGCACTTCGCGGATGGTGTAGCCGCGGCCGTAACCGCAATTGGCCACCAGGCTTTGCCCGCCGTCGCGAAGATAGCCGAGCGCATCGACATGGGCTGCGACGAGGTCGGTAACGTGGATGAAATCGCGAATGCAGGTGCCGTCGCGGGTCGGATAGTCGGTGCCGAAGATCTCGATCGCGTCCCGTTTCCCCAAAGCCGTTTCGGTGGCGACCTTGATCAGATTGATCGCGCCGACCGTCGACTGCCCCGTGCGCCCCAGCGGATCGGCTCCTGAGACGTTGAAATAGCGCAACGCGACATAGCGGAAATCATGCGCGGCAGCATCGGCCAGCATCATCTCGGTCATCAGCTTGGAGGTTCCGTAGGGCGACTGCGGCCTGAGCGGCGCGCTCTCGGTGATCGGAGTATCGTCGTCGGGCGTTCCGTAGACGGCAGCGGTGGAGGAGAAGACGAATGTCTTCACGCCAGTCGCGATCGCGGTTCGGATCAGACCGTGGGAATTGACCGTGTTGTTCTGGTAATACGCCATCGGATCGACCAGCGATTCCGGCACGGAAATCGAGCCGGCGAAGTGGATGATCGACTCCACATCATGGGTGCGGATGATGGTTGCGATGGCGTCGCAGTCGGCAATGTCGGCCTCGACGAGTTTCGCCTCCGGCGCCACCGCCCAGCCAAAGCCGCTCGAGAGCCGGTCCACCACCACCACGTCCTCGCCGGCATCGACCAGCGCCCAGACCATGTGGCTGCCGATGTATCCCGCTCCGCCGGTCACCAGAACCGCCATGCCATTGCCCCTCTTGCATCGTCAAAGGCCCAGCATGCGCTCGAAGTTTCAAGAAAGCCTGAATGGCGCGATCAAGGCCTTGAAATTTCATCGCCCGGCGGCTGCCAGACCGCGCCGTTCAGAGCGACGAAATATAGGACGCCAACCGTCCTGCCGCCTCCTCGACATGGTCGAGACGCCTCAGGAAACAGGCACGCAGGAACCCCGCGCCGCCGCGATCGAACGCGGTCCCCGGGGCAAGGCCGACACCGGCCCGGTCAACGATGTCGATGGCCGCAGCCCGTGTGTCGGTGATGCCGTCGATCCGGAAGAAGGCATAGAACGCGCCGTCGGGCTTTTGCGTGACGACACGGTTGGTGCTGGTGAGCGCATCGCAGAACAGGTCGCGCGCCCTGGCGGCCTTGGCCACCTGCGCCTCGACATGATCCTCGCCACGCTCGATGGCGGCCAGCGCTCCCTTCTGCATGAACTGCGCCACGCCGGAGGTCTGGTATTGCACGGAATTTTCCAGAACCTGGATGATGGAGGGGGGCGCGACGATCCAGCCCACCCGCCAGCCGGTCATCGACCAGTTCTTCGAGAAGGTGTTGACGAAGAGGATGCGGTCGTCGTCCTGCATCAGGTCGAGGAACGACGGCGCGCGACCGCCGGCGTAGAAGAACCGCGTATAGATCTCGTCGGCGATGATCCAAAGCCCGTGTTTGCGCGCCAGTTCAAGGATGGCGACGAGATCCTCGCGCGTGGCCGTCCAGCCGGTCGGGTTGGACGGCGTGTTGATGAACAGCGCGCGGGTCCGAGGCGTCATCGCCGATGCGATGCGGTCCGGATCAAGGCTCCAGCGGCCTTCGGCATAGTCGAGTTCTGCAGCAACAGGCACACCGCCCGAAAGCCGCAACGCGGCGGAGAAATTTGGCCAGGCGGGAGACAGATGAATGACCTCGTCGCCGGGATCGACCACCGCCTCGATGGCGATCTTGATGGCCTGCATGCCCGACCCGGTGACGCAGAACGCATCGAGCGGCAACCGGCGTCCGAAATGTTTCGCATGGTAATCGGCAAGGGCCTGACGCAGGTCGGGAATGCCGCGCTGCCAGGTGTAGAAAGTCTCCCCGGCCATCAGCGCATCGGCGGCAGGCCTGGCGATGAACTCGGGTGTCGGCTCATCGCCCTCCCCGGCCCAGAGCGGGATCAGGCCCGGCTTGAGCCGACCGTGATTGACGACGGCGACGATGCCGCTTTCCGGGGCTTCGATGGCGCGGCGGCTGAGACTTTCAAACTGGTTCATGATGGACTCCGTGATCATCGGCTTTTAACCGGAATTCACGGCGAAGACATCCTGAACGGCCTTATCATTTCATCGTTTTTTCTGATGCATCCCGCTGGGCCCGACGCCGCCGGGACAAGAACAACGAACGGCTCCTGAGACAGCACGAGATGGCTGCGTGAAGCCCACCAACGCGACCTGCGGGAGGAGGCCTGCCGGGCCAGACCCGGCAGGCCAAGAAGTTACTTTTTCAGAAGGTCGCGGATTTCTGTCAGCAGGGCCACTTCGACCGGCGGCGGGGCCGGCTTGTCGGGAACGGCTTCCTCCTTCCGGCGCAGCGAATTCACCCCCTTGACCATCAGGAAGATGATCCAGGCCAGGATAAGGAAGTTGATCAGCACCGTGATGAAGTTGCCGTAGGCGAGAACCGCGCCCTGCTCGCGCGCCGCCTCCAGAGTTGTGGCCGAGACACCCGCAGCCAAGGGAATGAAGAAGTTCGAGAAATCGAAACCGCCGAAAATCGCGCCGACGATCGGCATGATGATGTCGTCGGTCAGCGACTTGACGATCAGGCCGAATGCGCCCCCGATGATGACGCCAACGGCAAGGTCCATGACATTGCCCTTGGCGATAAAGGCCTTGAACTCGTTCAACATGTCTTTTTGTCTCCAAGCTGCGCGATCGAATGTCCGTGCCCCGGGCGCGCCTCCCCAAAGGGCCATTTTTCTCCTATCACAATCCATGGGTTTATCGAGAGCCTGAATCGTCCGGGTTTCTCCGGCCCTGCCACCAAAGGCTGTCTTGTGGATATGGCGCTTGGCTTTATGCTGAAGTGCGGAGGATGGGAGGAGCGTTGCCAAGATGATGCCCGGCTGGCTGGTTTTCGGATCGGCGCTTGTCTATTTGCTGATGCTGTTCGCCATTGCGACCTATGGCGACAGGTCGACCCGTCAGCGGCTTCGCCGCACCGCGGGGCGGCCGATCATCTATGCGCTGAGACTGGCGATCTACTGCACATCCTGGACCTATTTCGGCGGCGTCGGACTTGCAGCCTCGCGCGGGCTTGAGTTTACCGCGATCTATATCGGCCCGATCCTCATGTTCACGGTGGGCATGCCGCTCCTGAGGCGCATCGTCACGCTGGCGAAGGCCGAAAAACTCACCTCGATCGCCGACTTCATGGCCGCGCGCTACGGCAAGAGCCCGATGGTGGCTGCCATGGTTGCGCTGATCGCTGTGATCGGCACGATTCCCTACATCGCGCTGCAGCTCAAGGCGGTGTCGTCCTCGGTCGCGGTGATGGTGGACGCCGAACAGCTCAGCCGGGTGACGGAGCCGTTCTTCCTGTCCGACATCTCCTTCTTCGTCACCCTGGTGCTGGCCGCGTTCGCCGCCATCTTCGGCACCCGGCATACCGATGCCACCGAACACCAGGACGGGCTGATCCTGGCGATCGCGATGGAATCCGTCGTCAAGCTTCTGGCCTTCACGCTCATCGGCCTGTCGGTGGTCTTCGTGCTGTTCGAAGGGCCATGGGACCTGCTTCGGGCCGCAACAGAGAATGCGAATGTCATGGCGGCGCTAAGCCATGAGACACCGCTTCAGCGCTGGGGCCTGCTGGTGGTGCTCTCGGCATTCGCGATCATTCTGCTGCCGCGGCAATTCCATGTCACTGTCGTGGAAAACAGGACCCCCGGCGAACTCCGGCTCGCCGGGTGGCTGCTGCCGCTTTACCTGGTTGCGATCAACATCTTCGTTCTTCCGGTGGCGATCGCGGGGCTGCTGCAGTTCGGATCGGGTGAGGCAAGCGACCTTTTCGTGCTGACCGTGCCGATGGCGAACGACATGCCGATGGTCACCCTGATCACCTTCATCGGCGGCTTTTCCGCCGCGACGGCGATGGTGATTGTCGCCTCCGTTGCCGTGGCGATCATGGTGTCCAACGACATCATCGTACCGGTTGTGCTCAGGCGCCGCAGCCGGCGCGTTCACGGCGGCGATTTCTCGCACCTGATCATCCTCATCCGCCGGCTCGCAATCGTGGGAATCCTGCTGCTGGGCTTCGCCTATTATCGCGCCGCGGACATCAATGCAGGGCTGGCCTCCATCGGGCTGCTGTCGTTCGCGGCGATTGCGCAACTGGCGCCGGCCTTCTTCGGCGGCCTGTTCTGGCGGCAGGCCAATGCGCGCGGCGCCATTGCAGGACTTGCGGGCGGGATCGCCATCTGGGCCTACATGCTGATGGTGCCGAGCCTTGGCGGGCCCGACAACACCCATGTCGCCGTGGCGATTCTCGATTTCCTGATCCCCGGGATCCAGAGTTCATCGGGCCCGCAGGCCGACCCGCTTTTCAACGCGGTGGTGCTGAGCCTCATTGTCAACTGCCTTCTCTACGTGGCAGGCTCGCTGTCGCGACGGCCAAAGTCCATCGAGAGAATCCAGTCGGCAGTCTTCATCCCTCACAACCGCCGGCTGACCAATTCGGGCCGGAGCTGGAAAACCAAGGTCACCGTGGCCGATCTCAAGCAGACGATCAGCCGCTACCTCGGCAAGGAGCGCACAGAGCGCTCGTTTCATTCGCATGAACGCGCCATCGGCCGGTGGATCAAGGATGATGATCCGGCGGATATGGGGCTCTTGCGCTTTGCCGAGCAATTGCTCGGCAGCGCCATCGGCTCCGCCTCGGCCAGGCTGGTGCTGTCGTTGCTGTTCGAGCGCACCGACGACATGCCCGGCGACACGGCACGCCTGCTCGACGAGGCGTCCGAAGCCCTGCAATACAACCGCGATCTGCTTCAGACTGCGCTTGGGCAGATGGACCAGGGCATCACGGTGTTCGACAGCTCGAACCGGTTGACTGTCTGGAACAAGCGGTTCCGCGCGCTTCTGGAACTGCCCGAAAATGTCGGTCAGGTCGGGTTCCCGCTTGAAAGCATCATCGCCCTCCTTGCGGCCCGCGGCGACATCAAGCCCGGCGAGGAACAGGCGGCGCTCGCGCGCTTCCTGATCATGGACGAAACCTTCTCGCTGACCATCGGCCCGGACCGGCGCATCATCGAGATCCGTTCGAACCCGATGCCCGACAGCGGCATCGTGACAACCTATGCCGACATCACCGAACGGGTGGCAGCGGACATGGCGCTCAAGCAGGCCAACGAGACGCTGGAACAAAGGGTCAGCGAGCGCACGGCGGAACTGACGCGGGTGAACCGCGAACTCGAGAAGGCGCAACTGACGGCCGAGGAAGCGAACATCGGCAAGACGCGGTTCCTCGCCGCCGCCGGCCACGACATCCTGCAGCCGCTGAATGCGGCCCGGCTCTATTCCTCCACGCTCGTCGAGAGGCTCGGCAACTCCGCGAACCGCAAGCTGGTCCAGAACATCGATTCCTCGCTTGAATCGGTGGAGACGATCCTGGGGGCGGTTCTCGATATCTCACGGCTCGACACCGGAGCGATGAAGCCGCAGATCGCGACATTCCCGCTCAACGACCTTCTCCTGCGTGTAATGACCGATTTTGCGCCGGTCGCGCGGGAGAACAATCTTGAATTCACGGTCCTGCCGACCAGTGTCTATGTCCGGTCCGACCCCAATCTTCTGCGCCGCCTGATCCAGAACCTGGTCTCCAACGCAATCAAGTACACACGGCACGGCAGGGTTCTGGTTGGCGTGCGGCGGCGCGGCGACAAGGCGTTCATCTACGTCTTCGACACAGGCATCGGCATTCCGTCGAGCAAGTTCAAGACGGTCTTCCGGGAGTTTGCACGCCTCGAAGAAGGTGCGCGAACGGCTTCAGGGCTCGGTCTCGGGCTTTCGATCGTGGACCGCATCGCCCGGGTTCTCAACCATTCGGTGGATATCGCCTCGCAAGCCGGAAAGGGAACGAGCTTCCGGGTCGAACTGCCGGTCGAGACCAATGTCAAAAGACTCCAGGCCACGCCACGGCGTGGCGGCGCGCAGCAGGCCGGGGTGAACCTCGACGGCCTGAGGGTTCTGTGCGTCGACAATGAAGCAAAGATTCTCGAGGGCATGACCATGCTGCTGTCGGGATGGGGATGCGAAGTCCTGGCGGCGGCCTCGGTGGCGGCGAGCCGCGAGCTTGCCGAAACCGTCGAGGCGCCGGATGCGATCTTCGCCGACTATCATCTGGATGACGGAACCGGCATCGAGACCGTCATCGAGACGCGGGAAATCTGGAAGCGGGACATTCCCGCGCTGCTGGTGACCGCCGACCGCACCCCCGAGGTGCGGGCCCGGGCCGCGGTTGAACGCATTGCGGTTCAGAACAAGCCGATCAAACCCGCTGCACTCAGGGCATTCCTCAACCAGGTGATGATAAGCCGTCGAAGCGCGGCAGAGTGAACCGAAGTTCAAGCGCCCGGTGCAACGCGCCGGATTTCACGCATGATGGGGATACAGGATCAGGTTGAGGGGCTCTCGTTCTGACCCAGCACCTCCGCGCCGATTTTGGAAAGCTGGATGACCGCCTGGGTGCGGCTGTCGACGCCAAGCTTTTGAAGAACAGCGGAAACATGGGCCTTGATGGTTGCCTCCGATACGCTGAGCTCATAGGCAATCTGTTTGTTCAGCAGGCCCTCGGCAAGCATCCCGAGCACCCTGCCCTGCTGCGGCGTCAGGGTCTGAATGCGGGCGATGAGGCCTGCGATCTCCTGATCGTGTTCCGAACCCAGATCCACGTCCGGCGGGGTCCAGACGCCTCCGTCAAGAACCGTGCGCACGCCTTCGCGAATCTCGTCGATGCTCGCCGACTTGGAGATAAAGCCCGAAGCGCCGAGTTCGAGCGCCCGGCGCATTGTGGGTGGATCATCGCTGGCGGAAACCACCACGACCGGCAGACTGGAGAATTCGGCCCGGAAGGCAATCAGGCCGGACAGCCCGGAGACACCGGGCATGGTGAGATCGAGCAGGATGAGATCAGCATCGGGGTTGGCCGCAGCCTGCTTGCGCGCACCTTCGAGATCCCCGGCCTCGATGATGTTGATGCTGGCATCGATGCCGCTCAGGGCCTGGCGC
The DNA here is from genome assembly GCA_965233445.1 of Hoeflea sp. GTDB lineage: Bacteria > Pseudomonadota > Alphaproteobacteria > Rhizobiales > Rhizobiaceae > Hoeflea. The sequence continues at coordinate 1,197,727 of OZ247491.1, read as the reverse complement.
ATCGCGCCCCTGAAAAGCGGATGATCGTCCGCGATGATGAATGTCAGTTCCGCCATGCAGTCTCCCCCACCCCGTCGCTTGGCCGCGATACTGGCGCGAACCGAAGCAATGGGTCGGGTTGCACTCTAGCGGCGCGCAAGTCGCTCGCGCAAGTGCGGCAACCGGTACACAAACCAGATCGCGGTCCAGACATTGCCGAGAAACGGAATTGGCACAATCCACAGCAAAGCCAGCGGAAGCTGCCGTTCGAACCACCAGATCACAAGCGCGGACAGCATGAACCCGAGATAAAGATCGGCGAGGGTGACAAGACCCCATGGTTCGGACGTCAGCCAGGCCCCGGCCGCGGAGAACGAGCCGTCGGCAATCGCGAAGACAATGAGCCCGGCAAATGCCAGGGCGGCGGCGGCCAGCAGGATTTGAAGCGCGCGCATGATCAATCTGTCCTTCCGGAAGTCTTGTATCGGGTTCGTCTCGACGGACGCCGATGCACGACGCCCTTCTTGCGGCTTCATACGTCAACCACTGCAAAAAGGATGCATGCTGGCGCCACGAACAGAAAACAGATGCAGGCCCGGCCACAGGCGGCCAGGCCCCGGTAATTGTTCAGGTCCGATTCGGCAGCGGCGTTGCGGGCTCCTGCGGAGAAACCTCGAATTCGCGGCGGAGGTCCTCCACCATGCCGAAAAAACCGCGCATCATCTTCTCCATCGCTCCAAGCGCGCGATCGAGTTCGGCGTCGCCGGGAATGCCTGTCATGTCGTTGCCCGGCGTACCGCTTTGAAGACGCCGTTCCAGTGCGGCCACGCGTTCGGAGAGATCGGAAAGGGCCTCCTCATAGGCCCGGCGCTCGTCGGCGGTCAGCCGGCAGACCATCTTCTCTTTCTCCAGGGTGCAGATTGACATCTCACCGGTCCCGGTATCCATGCGAACAAAGCCGTTTTCGGTCTTTTCGAGAATGAACCGGTTTGCTATCGCCTCCTGTGAATGCGCCGGGACTGTTCCGGACAAGCTCAAGGCCGCAACGGAAAGAATTGCGAAACGCATCATGACTGTGCTCCCTAATGGTTTGCCGGAGCATGTCATGACATCGAATTGCGGCCCAAGAGAGGATGAAGCCTGTGGTCCCCGATCGGATCACGGTTTCGGACCAGATCACACGCAGAACAAGGCGGTAAACGAGCCATGCATGCTACAGTCTACAAGATCGCACCGGCGACCCTCTGGCGCGAAGCCGAAACCAAAGGCCAGTTCGAGGGCGCGCCAATCGACCATGCCGACGGCTTCATTCATTTTTCCACCCGTGACCAGGCCATCGAGACGGCGCGGCGGCATTTCGCCGGCCAATCTGATTTGCTGCTCGTGGCAATCGATGCCGGGCAGCTTGGCGAGAAGCTTGTGTTCGAACCCTCCCGCGGTGGCGATCTGTTCCCGCACCTCTATGCACCGCTGCCCCTTTCGGCGGTCAAGTGGGTCAAGGATCTGCCGCTGGGAGATGACGGTGAGCACCGCTTTCCGGACATGGAGCCATGAGCGCACTGCTTGACGGAATTGCGCGCAAGGCGCTCTTCACTTTCGATCCGGAAGTTGCCCACGGCCTGTCGATTGCCGCGCTCAAATCGGGTCTGGTTCCCGGCTGCCGCAATGACACCGATCCGCGCCTGGCTGTCGAACTGGCAGGTCTGGAGTTTCCCAATCCGCTCGGAATGGCGGCAGGCTACGACAAGAATGCCGAGGTCGCCGGGCCGCTTGCGCGGCTTGGCTTCGGCTTTGTCGAGGTCGGCACGGTTACGCCGCGCCCCCAGGATGGCAATCCAAAGCCCCGGATCTTCCGGCTGCCCGGGGACCGCGCGGTGATCAACCGGCTCGGGTTCAACAACCGGGGGCACGAGGCGGCGCGCGTGAACCTCTCGACTGGCGCCAGGTCGGGTGTCCTCGGGGTCAACATCGGCGCCAACAAGGACGCGGAGGATCGCATCGGCGACTATGTGGCCGGTATCGGCGCCTTCGCGAAGGTCGCCGACTACTTCACTGTCAACGTGTCTTCTCCGAACACGCCGGGTCTGCGCAACCTGCAATCGCGCGTGGCCCTCGCGGAACTTCTGGGCCGCGTGCTTTCCGAACGCGCCGCACGCGCGCCCGGAACCCCGGTCTTTCTCAAGATCGCTCCCGATCTTTCGGATGCCGACCTCGATGACATCGCAGAGGAATGCCTGTCGCATCCGCTCGACGGCCTGATCGTCTCCAACACGACGCTGTCGCGAGCGGGTCTGACCGAAACGCGCGCCAGTTCGGAATCCGGAGGGCTTTCCGGCCGTCCTCTGTTCTCCCGCTCAACGATTGTGCTGGCCAAGATGCGGCAAAGGCTGGGAGCCGCCATGCCGCTCATCGGCGTGGGTGGCATCGACAGTGCCGAAACGGCGGCAGAGAAAATCAGGGCAGGCGCAGATCTGGTGCAGCTCTACACCGGCTTCATCTATGGCGGACCGATGCTTCCGTCACGCATCCTCAGCGGATTGTCTCGGATCTGCGACGACGAGCAGATCGCACGGATCGGGGAGCTCCGCGACAGCCGCACGGCGCACTACGCTTCTTTGCCCTCGGGCGCCTGAGCCCGACCAAAGACCTCATCGAGACGCCTGGGCAGCAGCGCCAGAAGCGTGAAGCCGCGCGCCGCCAGGAAAATGTTGAAGGCGATCCAGAGCCCGAGATTGCCCCACAACTCCGACAGTATGATCGAAAGCGCGATGAAGAGCGCCAGCGAGGCGAGCATCATGTTGCGCATGTCACGCGACCAGGTGGCGCCGATATAGACCCCGTCCATCTCGAAGGCGAGCACGCCCGAGACCGCTGTCAGCGCCGCCCAGAAAAGATAGATGTCCGCTTCTGCGCGCACCGTTTCGAGCGTGGTCATCAGGGCCACCACATCGTTGCCGAATGCCAGAAAGAAGGCCGTGGTCACCGCCGCCAGCGCAAAGCCCCATCCCGTCGTCAGCTTTACAGCCCGGACCATGGCGGGACGGTACCGCGCGCCCACGGCGCGACCGGCGATCTGCTCGGCGGCGGTTGCAAATCCGTCGAGATAGTAGCCGGCGACCATGAAAAAGTTCATCAGGATCGCATTCGCGGCAAGGGACGTTTCCCCGAAACCGGTGCCCATCCGGGTGAACCAGGCAAAGCCGGCAATGAGCGCAAACGACCGGATCATGATGTCGCCGTTCAGCGACATCAGCCTGCTGATTGCGGTCTTGTCGATGATCTTGGCCCAGGATGGCTTGAAGGCCGGATCGAAACCGCGCCTGATGATCAGAAATCCCGCGGCGCAGCCGATGATTTCGGCGGTCACCGTTGCCCAGGCAACCCCCTCGAGCCCCAGCTCGAGCCCGAGGCCGAACCAGATCGACAAAACGATGTTGGTGCCGTTGATGAGGATCTGGATCAGCAATCCGGTCTTGCCCATGCCGCGGCCCAGCACGTAGCCCAGGATTGCATAGTTGGCGAGCGCGACGGGGGCCGAGAGCGCCCTGATCGAGAGGTAGGTGCCCGCGGCTTGAGCTAGTTCTCCCTCGGCGCCCATGAAGGACAGGCCGGCCAGAAGCAGCAGCGGCGTTGCGAGGATCACCGCGATGCCGGCAACCACCGCTATCATCAGCGAACGCCAGAACACCGCCTGTTCCTCGGTCGGATCCTCGCGGCCCATGGCCTGCGCGACCAGCCCGGTGGTTGCGGAGCGGAGGAAGTTGAAGCTCGTAAAGACGAGATCGAACAGGATGGCGGCGATCGCAAGGCCGCCGAGCAGGGCGGCATCGCCCAAACGGCCGACAACGGCCGTGTCGACGAGACCAAGGAGCGGCGTGGTCAGGAACGCCAGCGTCATCGGCACCGCGATGCCGAACACCATCGCGTTGGTGACCTCGAACGGTCGCGTCCGCTGCGCGGGCAAAACCTGTTCCGATTGTATGAAAGACACGCGGACCTGACCGATTCACGTTGAAGATGGCGCCAAACTAGACCGGGAATCGAAGAATGGACAGTCCGGACATGGACGAATCGCGCAGCAAGCGCCACATCCTCATCCATGTCAGATCTCGCCATTGTTCACGCACCGGCCTACGACGCCGGATTTGCACCGGGTCATCGGTTTCCGATGGGCAAGTATTCCCGCTTGATGGAGCTCGTGACCGAGACGGGACTGGTCAACCGGGCCCAGTTCCATGTCCCCGGGCCGGCGCCTGCCGACTGGCTGGCCATGGCGCACCGGCGCAGTTATGTCGACCAGGTCATCGCCTGCAACGTGCCTCCCCTCATCGAACGCGAGATCGGCTTTGCCGTGGACGAGCGTGTCAGTCTGCGCGCGCGGCTCGCGACGGCGGGCACGGTGATGGCGGCAAGGATTGCACTTCAGGACGGCATCGCCTGCAACGCCGCCGGAGGCAGTCACCATGCACGGCGCGACCAGGGAGCAGGGTTCTGCACCTTCAACGATGTCGCCGTGGCGGCAAACCTGCTCATTGCCGATGGGGAGGCCGGCCGGATCCTGGTGGTGGATCTCGACGTCCACCAGGGGGATGGCACGGCCGAAATCTGCGGCGGCAACCCGTGCATCCGCACGGTTTCAATGCATGCCGAGAAGAACTATCCGGCCCGCAAGCAGGCCTCGAATATCGACGTGGCCCTGCCGGACGGTATCCGCGACGACGCCTACCTGGAAACCCTCGACTGGCTGCTGCCGCAAACCATCGACCGCTTCGCGCCGGATCTGGTCTTCTACAATGCGGGTGTCGATCCGCACGAGGACGACCGGCTTGGCAGGCTGTCGCTGAGCGATGACGGGCTGAGGGAGCGGGACCGCAGGGTGTTTTCGTTTTTCAGGTCGCGAAACATACCGGTCGCCGCGGTGATCGGAGGCGGCTACAGCCACGATATCGACGCGCTGGCGCGTCGCCATCTCATCACCTTCGAGACGGCTGCGGAGTATGTCTGAGCGTCACCCTATCTGCGAAAGCTGATGAGCCGCATCACGATGAAGACGGGGATGACGACCGCGGCGCCCAGGGCAAGGTAGGTGCCGAAGCGGCCGAGCGCGGCAAAGCCGTTCTCCCAGAGCCGAGCCACGAAATCGCGCACCCAGTACCAGACATCGATCGGATACCAGTTGAAGGCGGCCATGACGACGCCGACCACGAAGGAAGCCACCAGGAGCTTCAGGATCGTGCGACCGGGCGTATCGCCCAGAAAACGTGTCAAACCGTTGCTCATTTGCCTGTGTCCCGTGTTCTTGTCGGATTCCACATAAGCATCGGCATGCGCGCGGGCAAGCCTGTCAGCGCGGCGTGTCGATCATTCGTTCGAGTGTTTCCAGCCTGTCGGCCTCGCCCGGCGGCTTGTCCCAGCGCAGGCGATTGATGCGCGGGAAGCGCATCGCGACACCCGACTTGTGACGCGAAGAGCGGTTGATGCCTTCGAAGGCCACTTCGAAGACAAGCCCCTTATCAGGCCCGGCACGGACGGAGCGGACAGGCCCGAAGCGATCAATGGTATTGTTGCGGACATATTTGTCGATCTGGACAAGCTCATCATCGGTGAAGCCGAAATAGGCTTTCCCCACAGGGACCAGTTCTTCATCGGTCCGCCAGACGCCGAAGGTGTAATCCGAGTAGAACCCCGAGCGCTTGCCGTGGCCGCGCTGGGCGTACATCAGGACTGCATCGATGAGGAAGGGATCGCGTTTCCACTTGAACCACTCGCCTTTCGGTCGTCCCGGAACATAGGCCGCGCTTTTGCGCTTGATCATGACGCCCTCGATCACGGCAGAGGGTGGGGCGGCGCGGTGTGCGGCAAGGTCCTCCCAGTCCGAGAACTCGAGCATCGGCGAACAATCGAACCGGTCGGCGTCGAGCTTCGCGACAAATTTCTCGAGCCGTTCGCGGCGCTCGGCAAAGTCCAGTTTCCTGAGGTCCGCATCGCCGTCGATCAGCAGGTCGTAGGCCCGCAGGAAAACCGGGTATTCCCTGAGTTGCTTCGCGGTCACGGTCTTGCGATTGAGCCTTTGTTGCAGGTCCGAGAAGGTACCCGTCTCAAGACCGCCATCGAGCGGTCGCGCCACAAGCAGTTCCCCGTCAAGCACGCCTTCGAAGCCGAACGCATCGACGAGATCGGGAAATGCGCCCGAGATGTCGTCGCCCGTGCGCGAGTACAGCCGGTTCACGCCGCGCTCGGAAACCGCCTGAACCCTTATGCCGTCCCACTTCCATTCAGCAGTAAAATCGCCCGGATCGAGCTTTTCGAAGTCGGCATCCTCGATGGCATGCGAAAGCATCACCGGCCGGAACGGGGCCGCGGCGGCATTGACCGGTTTTTCGGCAGTGCCCTCGAGCCATGCGAACAAGTCGAGATAAGGCGGCTCCAACCCGTGCCAGAGTTCCTCGATCTCGTTGACGTCCACCTCGCCGAACCCCGCCAAAGCCTGCTTCAGGAGACGGCTCGATACCCCCATCCTGAAACCACCGGTCACGAGCTTCAGCAGCGCGTAGCGCCCCGGTGGATCGAGCCGGTCCAGCCAGCCCTCGACAAGCGCCGCCCCCTTGCCGCGCGACGACGCGATCAGCGTCTCGACGACCTCGGCCAGTCCGGGTGCATCGTTTCGGCCCGGGTATGGTGCACCGTTCTCGGGCCAGGCGAGCGCGATGGTTTCGGCAAGATCGCCGACATAGTCATAGGAATAGGCGAAAAGCTCCGCATCCATCCGGCTGCCGATCATCTCGCGCAATTGCGCCGGCTTGACCGAAGGAATGTCGAGGTCGCGCGCCAGGGCTGCAAGCGCATACCCGCGTTCGGGATCGGGCACGCTCCGGAAATGATCCTGCAGGAGCGCCAGCTTGGCGTTTCGCGAGGGGGTAAAGGCCAACAGGTCGAGAAGATCGGCAAAGCGGTTCACGGGTCAGTCGCCCTCGTCTTCGTAGCCGACAAGATGGAGCGGCCTGGCGGGAATTCCGTTGAGCTCGCACCAGCGCACGAGAGCCTCCTCGCGGCCGTGGGTGACCCAGACCTCGCCGGGGGCGACGGTCCTGATCGTGTCGAGCAATTCGTCCCAGTCGGCGTGGTCGGAAATGACAAGCGGCAGTTCGACGCCGCGCTGGCGGGCGCGGGCGCGGACCTGCATCCAGCCCGAGGCAAAAACGATCAGCGGGTCGGGAAACCGGCGCGCCCATTTGTCGCCGAACGCCGAGGGCGGCCCGAGCACGATCGCGCCGGCGAAATCGCCCCTCGATCCGGCGGCCACCGTGGCCGGTCTGAGATCGCCCAGATCGATGCCCTGGTCCCGGTAGTAATCGCACAGTTTCTGCAGCGCTCCGTGGATAAAGAGCGGCTTGTCATAGCCCGCGTCCCGGATCAGCCGGATCACCCGTTGCGCCTTGCCGAGCGAATAGACCCCGACGAGATGGGCGCGATCCGCATTGCGGGCGACGGATTTCAGCAGCCTTGCGATTTCATCGGCGGCCTCGGGGTGCCGGAAGACCGGAAGGCCGAAGGTGGCCTCGGTGATGAACACATCGCAGGGCACCGGCTCGAAGGTGGCGCAGGTCGGATCGGGCCTCGGCTTGTAATCGCCCGAGGCAACGATCCGCAGGCCATTGGCCTCGACAGAGATCTGCGCAGACCCCAGCACATGGCCCGCCGGATGGAAACGCACCGTGACATCCCCGATGCGAATTTCCGCGCCGAGGGCGGCGGGCTGTGTCTGCCCGGCATGGTCCGCCCCGTAGCGGATCGCCATGATGTCGAGCGTTTCCCGCGTGGCCATCACATGGGCATGGCCGGCCCGGGCGTGGTCGGCGTGGCCATGGGTAATCAACGCGCGGTCGACACCGCGCACCGGATCGATGAAAAAATCTCCCGGCGGGCAGTAGAGCCCCTCGGGACGGGGAACAAGCAGGTTCTGGGGTTGCATCGGCATCGCTGGAAAGTAGTGCGCGAGAGGCCCTTGCAAAAGGGCTTGCGTTTTTCGCGATGCAGGATCATAGGCTCGGCGGCAAACTACATCCGGTCACACCATGACAACCCACCAGCTTTCCTCGGGCGATCTGACCGCCGATCGCCGTGCCCATTACGCACGCCTCTACAGCGAGAGCGGCGACCTTGCCGCGGCAGCCGATCTTCAAAGACAGGCGCTGGAGCTTGCGCCCGGCTGGGCGGCCGGGTGGTACCAGCTTGGCCTCTATTGCGAGAAGAGCGGGGATGCGAACGGCGCGGCGGATGCGTTTCGCGAAACGATCCGGCTGGCTCCCGCCGACATCTTCGGAGCGGGCCTGAAACTGTCGCTGGCGGGATTGACCGAAACGCCCGCCACCCCGCCGGCGGAATATGTCGAGGCCCTGTTCGACGGTTACGCCGAGCGTTTCGACAAGGCGCTCATCGAGAACCTCGGCTATCGCGTACCGGAACGGCTGGCCGGCCTTGTGGCGGAAGTGGCCGGCGCGGATACGCAATTCGCCCGGGTGGTGGATCTTGGCTGCGGGACCGGACTTTTCGGGGAACGTCTGCGGCGCGCCTCGTCGTGGCTTGAGGGTTACGACCTCTCACAGGGCATGCTGTCCGTGGCGGCCGGCAAAGGCATCTATGATCATCTCGGGCAGGCCGATATCAGCGCCGGAGCGGAAGCGGCCGGCCTGCAGGCCGGGCCACCGGCAGACCTTGTGGCCGCCGCCGATGTGTTTGCCTATTTCGGCGATCTTTCCACCGCCGCGGCGCTCGCTGCCGGCATGCTCAAGCCTGGCGGCTTGCTCGCCTTCACCTGCGAGGCCGGCGATGACGAAATCGAGTGGCAATTGCAGCCATCGCTTCGGTACTGCCACAGCAAGGCATATCTCATCTCGCTGATGGAAAAGGCCGGCCTGACCGTGGAGAAATTCGAGCGCGAGACCATCCGCTGCGACAAGGGCGAGCCGATCGAGGGCTATCTGGTGATCGCGTCCCGGCGGCAGGCCGTTGCGGCAACCATACCGCAACTGGCGCGTGGCCTCATGGTCGGCGAGCAGGAACCTGCCTCCGCGCTTTCATCGGCGCAACCAAGCCGTCCCAACTGATCCTCCGCAATAACCGATGCCGCCATCTTGGAGGCTGCAGACGGCCGCACTAGATTGGATAGGTGAAACGCGATTCTCCGCCCTCCCCGTCCGGGTCCGCAACCGGCGCGCCAGGATTCGAACTTCCGGCGCCTTTCCTCAACTGGTTCGCCAGTCGCGGATGGCAGCCGCGCGCGCATCAGCTCGAACTGCTTGCAGAGACCTCCGCGGGACGTTCGATGCTTCTCATCGCTCCCACCGGCGCCGGAAAGACGCTGGCGGGATTCCTGCCAAGTCTCACCGATCTCGCCAGCCGCGAGAAGCCGAAGCCGGGGACAAGGGGCGCACGATCCCTCCACACCCTTTACATCTCGCCGCTCAAGGCGCTGGCGGTGGACATCGAGCGCAATCTGTCGCGCCCCGTGACAGAGATGGACCTGCCGATCCGCATCGAAACCCGCACGGGTGACACACCGCAGTCCAAGCGCGCGCGGCAGCGCACGGATCCGCCCGATATCCTGCTGACGACCCCCGAACAGGTGTCGCTGCTGATTGCGAACCAGCATGCGGAGCGGTTCTTCAAGGATCTGCGGTTTGTCATTTTCGACGAATTGCACTCGCTCTCCGCGTCGAAACGCGGGCATCTGCTGGCGCTCGCGCTCGCGCGATTGAGGCAGCTTGCGCCGGGCCTCAGGACGATCGGGCTCTCGGCCACCGTCGCCGAACCGGCAGATCTGCAGCGCTGGCTGGTCCCGCAGGCATCCGACCAGGACAACCTCGCCGGGCTGATCACGGTTGCAGGCGGCGCCAGCCCGATCATCACCATTCTTGAAAGCTCCGAACGCATTCCCTGGTCCGGCCACTCCGCGCGCTATGCCATTCCCGAGGTGTACGAGGCAATCAAGCGCCACCAGACGACGCTGATCTTCGTCAACACGCGAAGCCAGGCGGAACTGCTGTTTCAGGAGCTCTGGCGCATCAATGACGACAGTCTGGCGATCGCGCTGCACCATGGTTCGCTCGATGCTGCGCAACGCCGGCGCGTGGAGGCGGCGATGGGTCGCAATGCGCTGCGGGCAGTCGTCGCCACCTCGACGCTGGACCTCGGGATCGACTGGGGCGATGTGGACCTTGTCGTGCATGTGGGCGCCCCCAAGGGTGCCAGCCGGCTGGCGCAGCGGATCGGGCGGGCCAATCACCGCATGGACGAACCCAGCCGGGCGATCCTGACGCCATCGAACCGTTTCGAGGTGCTCGAATGCCAGGCGGCGATCGACGCGAACTATGTCGGCGCCCAGGATACGCCACCGGCGGGCGAAGGCGCGCTGGACGTTCTGGCGCAGCATGTTCTGGGCATGGCGGCCGCGGGCCCTTTCGACGCGGACGCACTTTATGAAGAGGTGACCAGCGCATCACCCTATCGCGATCTCGATCGAAACCGTTTCGAAAAGGTCATCGAGTTCGTTGCGACCGGTGGCTATGCGCTCAGGAGCTACGACCGCTATGCCCGTATCCGCAAGCGCGCCGACGGGCTTTGGCGGATCTCGAACCCGCAGGTCGCCCAGCAATACCGGCTCAACATCGGCACCATCGTCGAGGCGCCGATGCTCAATGTGCGGATGATCAGCCGCAAGAACGGGCGAAGCGGAGGCCGTGGCGGGCCACCTTTGGGACAGGTCGAGGAGTATTTCCTCGAGACGCTCGCGCCGGGCGACACCTTCCTGTTCTCCGGAAAGATTCTCAGGTTCGAGGGAATTCGCGAGAACGAATGCCTGGTCTCGCAAGCCTGGAACCAGGACCCCAAGGTCCCCGCCTATGCGGGCGGAAAGTTCCCGCTTTCGACCTATCTGGCCGACCGGGTGCGCACGATGCTTTCGGACCCTTCACTCTGGCCTGCGCTTCCGGATCAGGTCTCCGACTGGCTCAGACTGCAGCGCGATGTCTCGGAACTGCCGAGCCGCGAGGATCTGCTGATCGAGACGTTTCCGCGCGGCGAGCGGCAATTCATGGTTCTCTACCCCTTCGAGGGCCGGATGGCGCACCAGACGCTCGGCATGCTGCTGACACGGCGGCTCGAGCGCACCGGGGCCCGCCCGCTCGGCTTCGTGGCCACGGATTATTCGCTGGCGATCTGGGGGCTCGAGGACATGGGTGCGATGATCGCTTCGCGCCGGCTCGATCTCGGCGAGTTGTTCGACGAGGACATGCTGGGCGACGATCTCGATGCCTGGCTCGACGAATCCTGGCTGCTCAAGCGCACCTTCAGATATTGCGCGGTCATTTCCGGCCTGATCGAGAGGCGGCATCCCGGAAAGGAGAAAACCGGCCGGCAGGTGACGGTCTCGGCTGACCTGATCTACGATGTGCTCAGAAGCCACGAACCCGACCATATCCTTCTGCAGGCAACCCGTGCGGATGCGGCATCAGGGCTTTTGGATATTCATCGGCTTGGCGCTATGCTCAAGCGAATCAAGGGCCATATCCGCCACCGTGCACTGACGCAGATTTCTCCGCTGGCGGTGCCGATCATGCTCGAAATCGGGCGTGAACCGGTTGTCGGCGAGGCCCATGAAAGCATTCTTGCCGAAGCCGCCGAAGATCTGCTGGCGGAAGCGGCAGCCGGCAAATGAGGTAGCGGGACATCATGGGCGCAGGTGCGGCGGCAATCGCCCCTTTCCTTCCGAACGTGCCGGCGGTGGCGGAAATCGAGGTCAACGGCACCGCCGTGGTCTGCGATTGCGCGGGCGTGCTGCTCTTGCCTGAGAGCCGTATCCTGGTGGTCTCGGATCTTCACCTTGAGAAAGGTGCAGCCTATGCGCGCCGGGGGATGATGCTGCCGCCCTATGACACTGCGGCAACCCTCGCCCGGCTTGCACTGCTGGTGGGACGGTATGATCCACGGATGGTGATAAGCCTGGGCGACAGCTTTCATGACCGTGCAGGCTCGCAGTTCCTGCCCGATGATTACCGTGCATCGCTCAAGGCATTGCAGCGAGGCCGCGAATGGACCTGGATCGAAGGCAATCACGATCCCGTCCGGCCGGACAATCTCGAGGGAGACTGGGTCCGCGAACTTCATCTCGAAGGTCTGGTGTTCCGGCACGAGCCGCAACAAGGCGACTGCGCGGGCGAAATCGCCGGGCATCTTCACCCGGCGGCACGGGTGGTCCGGCGCGGCAAGGCGGTGCGGCGGGCCTGTTTTGCAAGTGACGGAAGACGCCTGCTGATGCCCGCTTTCGGCTCCACCACCGGAGGGCTGGAACTGCGTCATCCGGCGATGCGGGGGCTCTTTGACCATGCTCAGCTCGTCGCGCATCTTCTTGGCCGCGAGCGGATCTATTCGGTTGCGTTCAGACGCATGAACGGCTGAACCGGTTAATGCCTGAAGCCCGAAGCTCTGACAGAGGCTCCCACTCAGACCAGCAAGACAAGCAGGATCGAAGCTGCGACGATCGCACTGATGACCAGTCTCAGGCGTCCGAACCAGCCGGGCAGCTGGCCATTTCGCGCAGACACCACATCCCATGCACCCTGAGCCACGAAGCCTGCCAGCAAAAGCAACAATGACCATGGCCGGTCGATCAACAATGCCAGCCAGCCCGCGAGCGACGGCGCCACGCTCAGGATCAGCGTCTGCGCCGCGCCCGGTCCGGATGATCCGGTTAGAACGGCACCCCAGCGAATCCCGCCCATGAAAGACAGGATGACGGCGCCGTATCCGAGAAACGCGGCGTCGCCGCCCAGGTAGGTGGCGGAAAGGCCCGGCGCGATCGCTCCGGCCAGAGCCATGGCCGCAAACGGGACAGCGCCAAAGCCGGCAAGGAACCAGGCAGTTGCGGTGAAACGGATCTGTTCGGTCTCAGAAGTCATGCGATTGCCCCGTCAATCCTTTCGGAAAATGACGCTCCCGAGCCAGCCCGTTACGATGGCGATCATCACGGCGATCAGTCCATAGAAAAACGAGTAGGTATGAGCCAGATTGAAGATGAACTGCTCCAGGCCGGTCTTGACGACCCTGAGCGGGATCACCTTTTCCATGACGAACTCGCCGTTCTTGTAGAGCACGGCGCGCACCTGATGCTGTCCCACCGGAATATTGGCGGGAAGACGCACAGAGGCCTTGAAAAGCGCTTTCGAGATGAACTGGACGCCGGTGGGGTCGCGCTGGTAGAGCCCGCCGATCTGCTTGATGCGGCGCAAGGCGTCGCGGAACTCCGTCAGACGCGAACCATCGCCGATATGGCCGGTCGGCACGAGGCGGATATTGCCGATACCGATATCTCGGGAGGCCAGCTCCATCATGTTCGTGACATTGGCGAGCGGCCGGGTGCTCGACATCGAATAGGATGCCGGGACGGGACTGAACCTGATCGAATGCCGGTTGACCCAGATGCCTGCGACGCGTTCCTTGCGGCGCACGGTCGTGGGCGTGCGCGGCCCCTCGAGCGCCACAACCACATCATAGGCGAAAGTCGCCAGAAGCAATTCATCGGCGCGGTCGATCGCGCCGAAGACCGTGATGTCCGCCCCGGAAAAATCCGAGGAAATCGCGATCTCGTTGGTGGAAATGCCTATGTCGATGCGCTCCACGAACTTGTCGTTGATCGTCACCGTCGGATCGGAAATCTGGGCAGCGGCCGGCAGGCAGGCGGCAATCAGGAGTACGGGAACCGTCAACAGCGCGCGCATCAGAAACCGAAGCTCCCGCTGACCACCGAGTAGACTTCATCCGGTGGAATGACGAGACCGAGACCAAGCCGGATCCCCACGGCCAGGACCAACAGGGCCAGGCCCGCACGAAGTTGTTCGCCACGCATCTTCTGGCCGACACGCACTCCGTACTGCGCACCGATCACACCAGCGATCATCAACAGCCATGCCAGGACAATGTCGACCGAGAAGTTCGTCGTTGCGTGAACCACCGTGGTGAAGGCCGTGACGAAGATGATCTGGAACAGCGAGGTTCCGATCACGACGCTTGTCGGGATGCGGAGCAGGTAAATCATCGCCGGCACCATGATGAAGCCACCGCCGACACCCATGACCGATGTCAGGATGCCGATGGCAAAGCCGAGTACGACGACCGGAATGATGCTGAGATAGAGCTTGGAGCGTTTGAACCGCATCTTGAAAGGGAGACGGTGCACCCAGTTGTGCTGGCCGGGCTTGCGCAGCGGCACAGGTCCGTTCTTCGCTGCCCTGCGGATCGAATTGACGCTCTCCCAGAGCATCAGGCCACCGATGGAGCCGAGAAAGACGACGTAAAGCAGCGAAATAATGAGATCGAGCTGGCCCAGCCGCCTCAGGGCCGAGAATATCTGGACACCGACCGTGGCGCCCATCAGACCTCCCGCAAGCAAGACCAGGCCAAGCTTGATGTCCAGCGTCCCGCGCCGGAAATGGGCCAGAGCACCCGAAACCGAGGAGGCGACGACCTGGTTCGCACCGGTTGCGACCGCAACGGCGGGCGGGATGTTGTAGAAGATCAGCAGCGGCGTGATCAGGAACCCGCCGCCAACGCCGAACATGCCGGACAGAAAGCCAACGGCAGCGCCCATTCCGAGAATGACGAAGACGTTGACCGACAGTTCAGCGATCGGCAGGTAGATGGTCACCTTGCGCCCCCGGGCGTCCATGGCTGGGAAAAAGGGGTTTGGTTCGGGGCGTGCCCGACAGGACGGTTTTGCGCGTTTACTCCACGCGAGTCAAATATGAGCGCAGGCAAAACCACCGTCCGGCAAAAAATAAATCCGGTCCGCTGGTTGCGGCCATTGTGCGGGCAGCAGTTTCTGCCTTTTTCGTTGCTCCGGACGTGAAAAAAGCCCCTCGCATGGAGAGGCTTTATCCAGCTCGTCTGCCGGCTTCGCCGCCGCCTATCGGCTTGCATGATTTCAGCCGTTGCGGGCGAGCAGTTCCTTGACCAGCTTGTCATTGATCTCACCAGTCGGCTCCATGCCGATCGAGGACTGGAACGCCTTGATTGCGGAGATGGTGCGCTTGCCCATCACCCCGTCGGGGGTACCGGCATCGAAACCATTGTTGTTCAGGATTGCCTGAATGTTGCGGATCGCCTTGCCCATGTCCACGGAGGCTGTCTGCGTGCTGTCGCCGCCCCACTCCGCAGGCACTTCCACGGCATTGGCGTCCGAGTTGATCGGCTGGGCCGTCCAGTTGGCGACCGCGGCGCGGGCAGCCTCGACCTGTTCGGGCCTGAGCGCGTTGAAGACTTCGTCGCGCTTGACCCCTGCATCCTTGTCGCCCTCATTGGCTGCTATGGCGAACCACTTGTAGGACTGCACAAGATCGCGGGGCACTCCGTCGCCGCGGGCGTAGAGGATGGCGAGGTTGACCTGGCTGTCGCGGACACCGATTTCGGCAGCACGCTCGAACCACTCGGCGGCGTTGGTGTAGTCAGGCGCCGGTCCGGAGGTGGCGTAAAGAACCGCCAGATTGTGCATGGCGCTCGCGTTCCCCTGCTCTGCCGCCATCTGGTACCATTTCTTGGCGGCAGCCAGATCGCGCTCAACGCCGCTGCCCTTCTCGTAAAGATTGGCAATCCGGTACTGCGACGGTGCATGGCCGAGGTCGGCGGCGCGCTGATACCAGCTTGCGGCCCGCTCCAGATCCACCGTCACACCACGCCCGTCGGTGAAGCGTGCACCGATTTCGTAGAAGGCAAGCGGGTCCGAGGCGGCGGCCGCTGCCTTGAGCGCTGGGGTTGTCGCGCCGTCCGGAAGCGCATCGAGTTCAGACACAAGCACGCTGCCGTCCTCGAAACCGGCTGGAGCGGTTTCGCCCGCGATGCTTTCCTCAGGGACCGCTGCCGGTGCAATGGCCGCGGTTTCCTCAAGTGACGTCGCGACCGGCCCCAGCTGCGGGTCCGCTGCAGGAGCCTGCGAGATCGCTTCAGTGCCGTTGCCTCCGGCGGCGCCGGGTTCGATCACACGCACCTCGGGCAGGCGCGGTTCGGCCGTACCGATGGGCGCTTGAAGACCGTTCTCACCCGGCTCGACCAGGGCAGGAGCCTGGGACATCTCGACTTCCGGCGCAGATTCCACGATTGCGGGTTCGGTGACCGCCAGGTCGTTCGCCTCGTTGCCGCCACCGGACAGGAAGCCGGTCACGAGCGGATAGGACATGACAACCAGCAACACGGCGCCCGCAATCATCAGGATCGGACGGCGGCGGGATTTGAGAACCGAAAGCAAACCGCCGCTCTTGCCGCTGCGGCTCTTTCCGATGGTTTCAACCTCGGCTGCCGCAGCCATGGCCGCACGTCTGGCGGAGGCTAGGAAATCGGCCTTGTCCGACCCGTCATCGGCAACGTCGCCACGCTGGCGTTCCATGGCCTGGGCCTCGCGGACCTTCTTCAGGATGCGATTGATGTCCGGCGCGCCGGAACCGGGCTCCAGGGGCATGTTGGCCGTCGCCGGATCGAGATCCATCGAAGGGTCGAGCGGCGGGCTGTCATTTTCCGCAAATTCCGGCTCGGAAAGCTCGCCCTGAGCCGGTTTCGCCGAAGCCTTTGCCGGCCGGATACGGGCGGCCAGACCGGACAGGAAGGATTTCTGTTCGCTGTCGCCTGCGTCCTCATCATCAGCGACGGCATTTTCGCTGGCGGCGTGGGCGGCAGCGAGCGCGGCGGCTTCTGACGGGGATTGGGCAACCTTGCGGCTCCGTCCGTGATCTGCATGAAGCTCGGCGGTGACCGGCTCGGTCCCGTAGTCTGCCTCACGGGCAACCGCCTTATCGAGAGCGTCCGTCGAAGCGGCAGGCATGACGGCTTCAACACTCATACGCGCGTCTGCGACTGCCTCGCGCATTTCACCCAGGCCGGCGGTCTTGACCGCAGCGGGGATCGCATCGAGCTTCTCGAGCCTGTCGGCAATCTTGAGCAGGGTTTCCTGGACCGCCTCAAAGGCGCGCATGGTGCGATCGTCGCTCTTGCGGCTGAGTCCTTCAAGCGCCTTGAGATCATCGGCAAGCGCGGTGATGACCTCGATATTCGCGATGGCCTGCGGGGACTGGGCATTGCCGGACTGACCCGAATAGGCGCTCAGCGCCGCTTCGGCGGCCTGACGGGCAGCTTCAACAATGAATTCATCGCTGGTGGCCAGATGCTCCTCGATCGAGGCAAAACGCTCGTCGAAGACGTCCGATGCGCCCGACTGCGGAGCCGAACTGACAAGGCGCGACAGATTTGCGATCTGGTCTTCGAGACCGCGAAGCGCTTCGTCGCTGGGGCCCGACTGGGCCGCGCTCGACATGTCGAGGCGATTGGCGATGTCGGCGAGACGTGCCTCCAGGTTTTCTATGCCGGGAATGAACGCAGGGGCAGCTTCCATCGGGCGGTCGAGCCGCGCCGCGATTTCCGCCAGCTGGGCCTCGACTGTTTCCAGGCCGCCATTGGGATGCATGGCATGGCCCGCGGCAGCCACCTCGGCCTGCTGCAGGCGCGATGAAATGTCGGCGAGCCGGGCGTCGAGGGTTTCCAGTCCGGGCAATGGGTCGGCATTGAAGGATGCGGTCTGCTCGGCACGGCCGATCAACGCCTCCAGGCGGCCGATAACTGCATCGGGAACAGCCTGAGCCTGAGGCGGGTTGGATGAAAGACTGTCGATCTGGGCGGCCAGCTGATCGAGGCGCGCGAGCAGTGAATGATCCATCCCGCGCGTATCAAGCGCTTCGATCTTGCCGGAGATGTCGGCGAGGTGGCTCGACAGTTCGGGCATGGCATCGTTCTGCGCGCCGCTTTCGACCAGGCTCTGGAGCCGCTCGATGCGTGCATCGAGGCGTGCGACCGCTTCCTCGTCGGCCAGCTGTGCGACGCGCGCTGCAAGGCTTTCGATGCGATGGCCGATGTCGGAGCCGTCATGCTGGGGTTCGAGCTGATCGATCTTCTGCGAAACGGAGGCAAGCCGTGCCTCGAGCCTCTCAAAGGGTGCAGCATCGAGTTCGGGCACGGCAGGTGCGGGAATGGCCGCGATCGCGCGGGTGATCTCGTCGAGCCGTGACCCAAGCTGATCGAGCTGGCGGGGAAGCTGCGGATCGGCGGCGGCGCTCTGGCGCGACATCGCCTCGATCGATTCGGCAAGCTCTGCAATCTTTGTCTCGATCACCTGAGCCTGCGCGTCACCGGAGCGAGAGGACAGGACTTCGCGAATGTCGTCGACGCGGTAGGCGAGATTGACCAGTTCATCGCGCAGACCGCCGACATCGAGTGCGGAGACCTGATCTTCCATCGACTGCCAGCGGCTTTCGAGCGCCTGCACGCTTTCCTCGCGCGCCAGCCGGTCAACCATCGACCGCATGGAATCGAGTTCCAGCCGCAAGGCATCGGCGCTGGAATCCTGGGCGCCGAGTGCATCGATCGATGCAGAGATGCCGGCAAGGTCCCGGCGCAGGTCATCGGGCAGCGCCTGGTTGCGTGCTTCCTGGCGCAATGCGCTCATCTCGTTGCGAAGATGCGCCATTTCGCGCAGCAGGGATTGGCTGAGATCCGGAGCCAGGGTGGCCCCGAATGCAGCCTGTGAGGATTGCTTTTGTTCCGGCATGCGAGAGCCGGACGCCTGACCTGCAGCCTGCCCCGGAGCGCGCTGTGCACTTTCGAGCGCGCGCTGGCGGGCGCGGATGCCGTCAATCATGCCAGCCCCGGCGCTGTGCTGCGCCGGCTGTTCGGGCTGGCGGGAGACACCGGACTGATGTCCGCCACGGCCAAGCATCCCCTCGATGCGTGCTTCCAGACCTTCAATCGTGCGGTTTAACGCGTCCAGGGACGCATCTCCGCCACCGTGCCGGCTTGAATATGATCGCGATCCGTTCATTTTCGCTTCCGCTTCGCGTTGTGGGGCTGGAGCCCCGCGCCCCGTCCCGTCCGAGACACCTCTTGCTTTGCTTTCGGTGCGCGCTGTTCCAAACCCTCGGGATGGTTACCGGGCTTGGCCGGCGCGAACACGACTAACGGTACAAAAAGGTGCTGTTCTTAAGCCGCACAATCCTCGAAACGTGGTAAACAACCCGTTAACCAAGGTTACTTTTCTTGCACCTTTCGGGTCGGAACTGTGCGACTTGACGATACAGAAGGTTTAATGTCACACCGCACTCCACGTCTGGGATGACCGATACCGGGAAATTTTGGCTGAACATGAACGACATGACGGATACCAGCGCCGACCAGGATGAAGCGGTCTACAAGATCGGCGATCTGGCCGAGGAATTCGGCGTGACCTTGCGGACCTTGCGGTTTTACGAGGACAAGGGGCTGCTCAAGCCGACGCGCGTGGGCGTCACGCGTCTGTTCACCAAACGTGACCGTGCCCGGCTGAAACTGATTCTGCTGGGCAAGCGCGTCGGGTTCTCGCTGACCGAGGTCAAGCGGATGATCGATCTGTACGATCCACGCGGCAAGAATGTCACTCAGCTCAAAGTGGCCCTGAGCAAGGGCGAAGCGCAGATGCGTGTGCTGGAAGAACAGCGCGACAGCATCAACACTGCCATCTCCGAACTCGAACGCACCATCTCCGTGGTGCGCGAGATGCTCGAGGAATCCGAGTAGCGCCGGGCCATTGGCCATTCGCACCAGCATTTGAAACCGAGCGAGGCGGCGATCTCCTGATCACCGCCAGCAATCGTCTTGCCCCGCGCCCCAGGGTCTCCGCACCTGCTTTCCAGCTCTTTCCGGCATCTTTCGTCTGGACATACTGCACGATGCGCGGAAGCACCTCGCGACGCGTTGAAAAGACCGCAGTGCAGGACCGGCCGCCGATTTTTTCCAGAATCTCGGACTGTTCGACAGGAAAAACCCGGACAGCTTTTTCGCCTTTTCACATTCTCCTGACACAGAAAAAGCCGCTTTTTGGTTGATTTTGAGAGGATGAGGAGAGTGAAAGCCCCCGAAGCGCATTTTTTTACGTTTACGCAAACGTCAAAATTGAGTATGGGTGGATCCATGGGCTGGCTGGCTATCGTGCCCGCGGCCATTACCGAACAAGGGATGAGGAAACATGCCAGTCTTCAAGGCGCCCGTCGACGATACGCTTTTCATTCTCAACGATGTGCTCGGCTATGAGCGCTACATGAATCTTCCAGGCTTTGCAGACGCCAGTCCGGATATCGTCGAAGCCATCCTGCAGGAAGGCGCCCGGCTCTCCGAAGAGGTGATGCTGCCGCTCAATCAGGTCGGCGACCAGGAGGGCTGCACCCGGCATGACGACGCGAGCGTGACGACGCCAAAGGGCTTCAAGGAAGCCTACAAACAGTATTGCGAAGGCGGCTGGCTCGGCCTTGCCGCACCTGCCGAATATGGCGGACAGGGCCTGCCCTACGCCCTGCACGTGGCCGTGGGCGAATACATGTCCTCGGCAAACCTCTCCTTCATGATGTATCCGGGGCTGACCCAGGGCGCGATCGCCGCGATTCACGAGCATGGCTCTGATGAGCAGAAGGCCAAGTTCCTTCCCAAGATGGTGGAAGGCACCTGGACCGGCACCATGAACCTGACCGAGCCGCATTGCGGCACCGATCTGGGGCTTCTGCGCACCAAGGCGGTGAAGCAGGATGACGGCAGCTACAAGATTTCCGGCCAGAAGATCTTCATCTCGGCCGGCGAACACGACATGTCCGACAACATCATCCACCTGGTTCTCGCCCGCATCGAGGGTGCTCCGGAAGGGGTGAAGGGCATCTCCTTGTTCATCGTGCCGAAGTTCATGGTCGGCGAGGACGGTTCGCTGGGCGAGCGCAACCCGGTCACCTGCGGTTCGCTCGAAGAGAAGATGGGCATCCACGGCAACGCCACCTGCGTGATGAACTACGACGAGGCCACCGGCTACCTGATCGGTACGGAGAACGCGGGCCTGAAGGCCATGTTCGTGATGATGAACGAGGCACGGCTCGGCGTCGGCCTGCAGGGCCAGGCGATGGGCGAAATCGCCTACCAGAATGCCGTGGAGTACGCCCGTGAACGGCTTCAGGGCCGCTCGCTCTCGGGCCCGAAGGAGCCGGAGAAGAAGGCCGATCCGATCATCGTGCATCCCGATGTCCGCCGGACCCTGATGACAATCCGCGCCTTCAACGAGGCCGGACGCGCTTTCATGCTGTGGACCGCGCTCAAGTCCGACGTGGCCCACAAGTCCGAGGTCGAAAGCGACCGCCAGGAAGCCGACGATCTGCTGACCCTGGTCACCCCGGTGGTCAAGGGCGTGCTCACCGACAAGGGCTTCGACCATGCGGTGATGGCCCAGCAGATGTTCGGCGGCCATGGCTACATCGAGGAATGGGGCATGAGCCAGTATGTGCGCGATGCCCGTATCGCCATGATCTACGAGGGTGCGAACGGCATCCAGGCGCTCGATCTCGTGGGCCGCAAGTTGGGCCAGAACGGCGGACGTGCCGTGATGGCGTTCTTCAAGGAAGTGGGCGATTTCTGCGAGGAAAACCGCAACAACGAGGACCTGGCGCTTTACACGAAGAGCCTCAAGAAGGGTCTCAACGACCTGCAGGCCTCGACCATGTGGCTGATGCAGAACGCGATGGCAAAGCCGGACAATGCCGGCGCAGCCTCGACCGACTACATGCATCTCTTCGGACTGGTGGCCCTCGGCTACATGTGGGGCCTGATGGCCAAGGCGGCCGCGGAGAAGCGTGCAGCCGGCGCCAACGGCAAGGACGAGTTCCTGGCCGCGAAGCTTCTGGTCGGCAAGTTCTACATGGAGCGCATCATGCCCGAGACATCGCTGCGCAAGGCGCGCATCGAAACCGGCGCAGACACTATGATGGAGCTCGACGCAGCAGCGTTCTGATTTTCGGGTCCGCCGGTGCCTTGAGCGCCGGCGGGCCCTACATTTTTTGCCGGGCGACAGACCATCCGGCCGAGGATCGGGAGGAAGACATGGCGACATTGCCATCGGAAGTGCTTGGCGTACCGCGTCCGGACTGGATGGACGACGACGTGGCCATGCTCGAAGACATGGCCGGCCGCTGGCTGGAAGCCGAGGTCGCGCCGCACTACGACCGCTACGAAAAGCAGGAAATGGTCGACCGCAGCGCCTGGGAAGCAGCGGGGGCCGCCGGCCTCCTCTGCGCCTCGATGCCCGAGGACTACGGCGGGTCGGGCGGAACCTATGCCCATGAGGCGGTGATCGCAGAGGCGCTGGGACGCACCGGCACCGACGGCTTCGGAATTGCGCTGCACAATGCAATCGTGGCTCCCTACATCCTGCATTTCGGCTCCGAAGAGCAAAAGCGCAAGTGGCTGCCGAAGATGGCCACGGGCGAGATGATCGGCGCCATCGCGATGACCGAACCGGGTGCGGGTTCGGACCTGCAGGGCATCAAGACGACCGCAAAGAAGGACGGCAATCACTACGTCATCAACGGCTCGAAGACCTTCATCACCAACGGCCAGCACACCAACCTGATCATCGTGGTGAGCAAGACCGATCCGTCGAAGGGCGCCAAGGGCGTTTCGCTGATGGTGGTCGAGACCGAGGAAGTGGAAGGCTTTCGCCGCGGCCGCAACCTCGACAAGGTGGGGCTGAAGAGCAACGACACATCCGAGTTGTTCTTCGACGACGTGCGCATCCCCACCGCCAACATGCTCGGTACCGAGGAAGGCCAGGGTTTCGCGCAGCTGATGACGGAACTGCCGCAGGAGCGGCTGCTGATCGCCAACCAGGCGATCTCGATGATCGAACGCGCACTTGCGGTGACCGTCGATTATGTCAAGGAGCGCAAGGCCTTCGGAAAGGCTATCATCGATTTCCAGAACACCCAGTTCAAGCTCGCGGAACTGAAGTCGGAAGCGGTGATGGCGCGCGTTTTCGTCAATCACTGCATCGGCGAGCATCTGAAGGGGCAGCTGACGACCACCACCGCATCCATGGCCAAGTATCTGACCACCGACCTGCAGTGCAAGGTGGTGGATGAATGCGTGCAGCTTCATGGCGGCTACGGCTACATGAACGAATATCCGATTGCCCGGATGTTCCGCGACGCAAGGGTGCAGCGGATTTACGGTGGAACAAACGAGATCATGAAACTGTTGATCGCAAGGAGCTTGTGACCAATGGCGCGCTTTACACTCGACTGCTTCCTGGAAAGCGGCAATGCCTACAAGGCGGCGCTGATGCTCGAACTGAGCGGTGCCGACTGGCAACCGCGCCGCGTGGCGTTCTTCAACGACCAGACGCGCTCGCCGGAGTACCGCGAACTCAACATCATGGGCGAAGTTCCTGTCCTGACCGACCATCTGGGCGACCGGGACCTGGTGCTGACCCAATCCGGCGTGATCCTCGATTACCTGGCGGGCGAACTGGGCAGGTTCGGCCCGACCAACGATGCGGAACGGCGCGAAATCCTGCGGTGGCTCTTGTGGGACAACCACAAGCTCACCAGCTATTCCGCAACCTACCGGTTCATGAACCGGTTTCAGAAGAAGGGCGAAGACCCGGCAGCGCAGTTCCTGCTGGCGCGCGCGCGCAGCGCCTGGAAAGTGCTGGACTCGCATCTTGAAGGCCGCGACTTCGTGGTTGCCGGGCATCCGACGATCGCCGACCTTTCGCTTTGCGGATACCTGTTCTGGCCCGAGGAAATCGGCATGGACCTCGCCGCCCATCCGAACATTCAAGCCTGGCTGGACCGCATCTCGGCCCTGCCCGGCTACAAACGACCCGAAGCGCTGATGCCGAGCGGGATGGATCCCGAAACGGCAACAGCCTGACACGAAACGATAACCTGGAGATCACCGCAATGGTTGATGTATTTGTCTATGATCACGTGCGCACCCCGCGGGGGCGCGGCAAGAAAGACGGAAGCCTGCACGAAGTTCCCTCGGTGCGGCTTGCATCCCACATGCTCGAGGCGCTGCGCGACCGCAACGGTCTCGCCACCGAGAAGGTTGATGACATTGTCATGGGCTGCGTCGATGCGATCGGCGAGGCCGGCGGCGACATCGCCCGCGCGGCGACCTTCGAAGCGGGATACGCCACCGAAGCGCCCGGCATCCAAATCAACCGGTTCTGCGCATCCGGCCTCGACGCCATCAATTTCGGCACGGCCAAGATTGCGCAGGGAGCCGACGACATCGTGATTGCCGGCGGCGTGGAATCGATGTCGCGCATCGGCATCGGCGCTCAGGGCGGCGCCTGGTTCATGGACCCGTCGGTCAACATCCCGGCCTACTTCATGCCGCAGGGCATTTCGGCCGACCTGATCGCCACCAAGTACGGCTTCTCGCGCGATGACGTCGACGCCTATGCGGTGGAAAGCCAGAAACGGGCCGCAAATGCCTGGGAGAAGGGCTATTTCTCCAAGTCGGTCGTGCCGGTCAAGGACATCAACGGCCTGACCATTCTCGATCGCGACGAGCACATGCGCCCGGGCACCGACATGCAGGCTCTCGCCAGCCTCAACGCCTCGTTTGGCGCGATGGCGGAAATGGGCGGCTTCGGCGCCGTCGCCATTCAGGCCCATCCGGAAATCGAAAGCGTCAACCACGTCCACCACGCCGGCAATTCCTCGGGCATCGTCGATGGCGCCGGCCTGGTGCTGCTCGGCTCGAAGCGGGGCGGCAAGACCATGGGCCTGGAGCCGCGCGCCAAGATCCGCGCTTTCGCGAATATCGGTTCAGACCCGGCACTGATGCTGACCGGTCCGGTCGACGTGACCGAGAAGCTCTTGAAGCGCGCCAAGATGAAGATCGAAGACATCGACCTGTTCGAGCTCAACGAAGCCTTCGCCTCGGTGGTGCTGCGCTTCCAGCAGGCCTTCGACATTCCGTCCGACAAGATCAACGTCAACGGCGGGGCGATCGCAATGGGTCACCCGCTCGGCGCCACCGGCGCCATGATCCTCGGCACCGTGCTCGACGAACTCGAGCGCCGCGACCTCAACACCGCACTTGTGACGCTGTGCATCGGCGCGGGCATGGGCACCGCGACGATCATCGAACGCGTCTGATACCGGGAGAACCACAATGAGCAATGAGATTTACACAGTAGACGTGGACGGCGACGGCATCGCGCTCGTCACCTGGGACATGACCGACCGGTCGATGAACGTGTTCACACAGGCAGCGCTCGAACAGCTCGACGAGCTGGTTGACCGCTTCGTCGCCGACGACAACGTCAAGGGCGTCGTCTTCACCTCCGGCAAGCAAAGCTTCTCCGGCGGCGCCGACCTCACCATGATGAAGACGATGCTTGCGGGCATGGCCGAAGAGCAGCGCAAGGACCCGGACAACGCCCAGAAGGTGCTGTTCGAACAGGTCGGTCGCATGAGCTGGCTCTACCGCAAGATCGAAACCTGCGGCAAGCCGTGGGTGTCCGCCATCAACGGCGTCTGCATGGGCGGCGCATTCGAACTTTCGCTTGCCTGCCATGGCCGCGTTGTCGCGGATTCGCCTTCGGTCAAGATGGCGCTTCCCGAAGTCAAGGTCGGCATCTTCCCGGGCGCCGGCGGCACACAGCGCGTGCCGCGTCTCACCAATGCACAGGACGCGCTTCAGATGATGACCACGGGGCAGTCGCTGACGCCTTCGCGGGCCAAGGCCATGGGTCTGGTCCACGAGGTGGTCGAGCCCAAGAAACTTGTCTCCGCCGCCAAGGCGATGATCAAGAACGGCCTCAAGCCGGTCCAGCCGTGGGACGAGAAGGGCTTCAAGGCACCCGGCGGCTCGATCTGGTCGGCGCAGGGCGCGCAGCTCTGGCCCGCCGCA
Source organism: Hoeflea sp. (assembly GCA_965233445.1). Lineage (GTDB taxonomy): Bacteria > Pseudomonadota > Alphaproteobacteria > Rhizobiales > Rhizobiaceae > Hoeflea. The sequence continues at coordinate 1,171,948 of OZ247491.1, read as the reverse complement.
TCTGCGATCCTTCGCCGGGAAACGCAGGACAACTACCCCGCCGCCAAGGCGATCCTGAAGAGCGTCTTCGAAGGCCTGCAGGTACCGTTTGACACCGGTCTGAGGATCGAGCAGCGCTATTTCAGCCACATCCTGCAAACCCCTGAAGCCCAGGCGATGATCCGGTCGCTTTTCGTGTCCCTGCAGGAAATCAACAAGGGCGCCCGCCGCCCCGAGGGCATCAAGCCGACCAAGTTCCGCAAGATCGGTGTCGTCGGCGCCGGGTTCATGGGTGCGGGGATCGCCTACGTGACTGCAAAGGCAGGCATTCCGGTGGTGCTGATCGACCGCGACATCGAGGCGGCCCAAAAGGGCAAGGCCTATTCCGAGGACCTGGTCAAGAAAGGCGTCCAGAGGGGCAAGACCACCAAGGAAGCCGGCGAAAAGCTGCTTTCGCTGATCAGCACTTCGACCGATCATGCCGATCTCGCCGATGCGGACCTTGTGATCGAGGCGGTCTTCGAGGATCGCGACGTGAAGAAGGCGGTGACGGAATCGATCGAGGCACAGATCCGGCCGACGACCGTTTATGCATCGAACACGTCCACGCTGCCGATCACCGGGCTCGCCAAGAACTCGAAGCGTCCGAAGAACTTCATCGGCATCCACTTCTTCTCGCCTGTCGACAAGATGATGCTGGTGGAAATCATTCTCGGCCGCAAAACCTCGGACAAGGCGCTGGCCGTCGCGCTCGACTATGTCGCCGCGATCAAGAAGACGCCGATCGTCGTCAACGACACCCGCGGCTTCTTCGTCAACCGCTGCGTGCTGCGCTACATGAACGAAAGCTACAACATGCTGGCCGAGGGCGTGCCGCCGGCCATGATCGAGAACTCGGCCAAGATGGCCGGAATGCCGGTCGGGCCGCTTGCCCTCAATGACGAGGTGGCGATCGACCTGTCGCTGAAGATCGTCCGGGCCACCATCGCCGATCTCGGCGAGAAGGCAGTCGATCCGCGGCATCTCGAACTGGTCGAGCGCATGGTGGAGAAGGAAGGTCGTCTGGGCCGCAAGAACGGCAAGGGCTTCTACGACTACCCCGCAAAACCGGCCAAGAAGCATCTCTGGCCGGAACTCAAGACGCTCTACCCGCAACAGCCTGCCGAAAAGGTGGACGTCCAGGAACTCAAGAACCGCTTCCTTGCCGTGATCGCGCTCGAAGCCGTTCGCACCGTCGAGGAGGGGATTGTCACCGATCCCCGCGAAGCAGACCTCGGCACCATTCTCGGCTTCGGCTTTGCGCCCTACACCGGCGGGGCACTGAGCTACATCGACGCCATGGGTGCACAGGCCTTCGTCGACATGTGCAAGGTCCTGGCGCGCAAATACGGCAAGCAGTTCAAGGCGCCGAAGCTGCTGGTGGAGATGGCCGAAAAGGGCGAGACCTTCTATGGCCGCTTCGATCCCTACAGGGACGAGAAGGAAGCGGCCTGACCGCTCCCCCCCAAAGAAAGCATTCCAGAACGGGCCTTCGGGCCCGTTTTTTATTGTCAGGTCTTCTCCGCAACCAGCGTGCAGCACAAGGGCAGCTGCGCCTCCTGTCCGACATAGACGTCGTAATCCGTCTCCCGGTTTGAGTGCGGGTGCTCGGTCAGTTGCCTGATCTGCAGACCTGCCTCGATGCAGCCCGTGACGATCTCTTCATCGGTGATGAAGGGTTCTGTCCTGAAATAGGAATAGGCAGGCCGGTGCGGATCTTCCGCATGGGGTTCGAACATGTTCAGCACGGGGTGGGTCTCGTAGATCACCAGCCGTCCGCCGGCCGCCAGCAATGAGGACACGATTTCGAAGAACCTTGCGAGATCCTGCAAGCTGACGCTGGAAGGCAGAACCGGCCTTGTGCCGGCCAGCCGAGGCATACCAGGCCAGACGATTGGCACGCGTTGTCGCTTCAATACCATTGGCAATGCCGGTACGGTCCCCCATACACCGTGCTCCGTGACGCCCACCGGGCTCACACAGAAAGCTTGGTAGCCAGAGTCGCGAAAGCTTTCCAGTGAAACGGCGCAACGGCACCTGGCGAAACGGGCGGGACCGCCGATCCCGGTTGGCGGGTTTGGCCGTCATTGGATAATTTGTCTTGCCGCCGCCGGGATGTGTATGCACTGTGCGGCCAAAAGGGAGGATCGCCCAGTGCGAGAGATCGATTACTACTTCTACAGTGCGTCGCCGTTCACGTATCTGGGGCACAACCGGATCTGCGACCTCGCAGAGACACACAAGGTGAAGCTGAACTACAAGCCGGTCAATCTGTCGGCGATCTGGGACATATCCGGTGCTGTGCCTCCCGGGAAACGCCCGCCGGTCCGGCAGCGGCTGCGACTGATCGAGTTGCAGCGGCTCGCCCACTGGCGCGGCCTGCCCATCAAGACCGCGCCGCAACACTGGCCTGTCGATCCTTCCCTTGCGGACAAGGTCGTCATCTCGCTGGTCAATGACGGGCATGATCCGCGCTATTTCATCGGCAAGGTTCTCTCCGGCGTGTGGGCCAATGACGACAATATTGCCGACGAAGCCATTCTGGCCTCGTACCTGTCCCAGGTCGGGCTCGACCCCAGCCCGCCGCTGAAGGACGCAAAGACAGATGCGATTGCGGCGATCCGGGAACGCAATACCCGGGAGGCCATCGCGGCGGATGCCGTGGGTGTTCCGACCTATGTCTACAACGGGGAGCCGTTCTGGGGCCAGGACCGGATCGAAATGCTCGAACAGGCGATTGTTACCGGCCGCGGACCGTTCCGGCCGGTGTGAGATTCACCCGGTTCCGCGGCAGCCCGATCGAAAGAGGATATTTTTCCTAGACCGCTTTACTCCGCGACTTCCGATCATGTAAAAAGGGTCGGTCCGGAGTGTAGCCGCGTTCGACCGGACGCTCAGGCTTCGCCTGCGGCGATACTGACATCCACTCCCTGCCGACCCTTTCGCGCCCCGTCCGGCGCAATGTCGCGGCAGACCTGATAGCCGGGAAGACACCGATGCTCTCGCATGAACGGATCTGGTCCGCGCTCGATGCGCTTGCCGAACGTCACGGCCTGACAGCTTCGGGACTGGCGCGCCGCGCGGGCCTCGACCCCACCGCATTCAACAAATCGAAACGCCGGGGCGCGGATGGCCGCGACCGGTGGCCGTCAACCGAATCGCTGGCGAAGGTTCTCGATGCGACCGGGTCGTCGCTGGACGATTTCATCGGTCTGTTCGGCGGCGCGCGAAGCGGCACCTCGAGCGGGGTCCAGGAGGGTGCCTTTCCTCCGCAGGCCGGGACCATTCCGCTTCTCGGGTTTGCCCAGGCGGGGTCCGGAGGGTTCTTTGACGACGGCGGTTTTCCCGCCGGACAGGGATGGGATGTCGTCGATTTTCCGGCACAACCGGCGGAACGGCCCGGTGTCTATGCGCTCGAGGTGCAGGGCGACAGCATGTTGCCGCTCTACCGCGACGGCGACATTCTGATTGTCGAGCCGGGCGCACAGGTCCGGCGTGGCGACCGCGTGGTCGTGCGCTCTCGCGAGGGCGAAGTGATGGCGAAAGTGCTTCATCGCCAAGGCCCGCGCAGCGTCGAACTGTTCTCGCTCAACCCGGAGCACCCCAACCGCAGTTTCGACCTGTCGGACATCGAATGGATGGCGCGGATCATCTGGGCAAGCCAGTAGCCCCGGAGACAGTCTGGGTCCGCACTGTCGCGGCAGACAATTCCCCGGCGCATCCATGCTTGTGCGCTCAGGCCTGACTTTCTATTGTTGCGCAGAAACAACAGCGAGTTCGATCATGACAAGCCATATTCACAGCCACGACGCCCTGATCTACCTGATGGTGACCATGTCTGCCGTCGACAAGGCCATGAATGACGCCGAACTGGCCCGCATCGGACGGCTGGTCACCTTCCTGCCGGTGTTCAAGGGCTTCGATGAAAACCGGCTGGTCGAGGTGACCCGATCTGCGGCCGAGCTTCTCAAGGGGCCGGAAGACCTCGACATCATGCTTGAAGTGGTCCGGGACGCGGTGCCGCCGAAGCTTTACGACACGGCCTATGCACTGGCGGTGGAAATCGCCTCGGCGGACTACAATATTCAGCAGGAGGAAATCCGACTGCTGCAGATGGTCCGGGACCGGCTTGGCCTCGACAAGCTCACCTGCGCGGCGATCGAACGTGGCGCCATCGCACGGTTCCGCCACGCCTGACCTGCCGGCGCGCGAGCAATTCACTCGAACGTGTTTCGCCATCCCATGCGAAACATGGAATATGGCGATCCAAGCACGCGCACAGGAAAGCGACCGATGGATGTTTTCGGCCTGTCAGAACCGGCAATACGCCTGATCGCCTTTTCGGCGATCTTCGTGACGCTGGCCGCGATCGAACTTGCCGCCCCCCGTCTTGAACGCAATGAAATGCGCGGCGCGCTCAAGTCCCGCCGCTGGGTTACCAACCTCGCGATGGTCGTGCTGTCGTCCGTGCTGCTCAGGATCGTGTTTCCGCTCGCGGCCGTGGGCACCGCGCTTTGGGCACAGGCTCAGGGATATGGCCTGATGCCATTGATCGGGATGCCATTGTGGCTTGCCGGGATCCTGGCCTTCATCATCCTGGATTTTGCGATCTGGCTCGAGCACGTGGTCAGCCACAAATGGCCGCTGTTGTGGCGCATCCACCGCATGCATCATGCCGACACGGGTTTCGACCTGACCACCGCACTGCGGTTTCACCCGCTCGAGATCGTGCTGTCGATGGTCTGGAAGGCCGCGGTCATCATCGCGCTTGGAGCGCCGCCGCTCGCAGTGCTCGTCTTCGAGATCGTGTTGAACGGCGCGGCCATGTTCAACCACGCCAATATAAAGCTGCCCAAATCCGTCGATGCGCTGCTGCGGCTGGTGATCGTGACTCCCGACATGCACCGGATCCATCATTCGACCGACCCCCGCGAGACGGACTCGAACTACGGCTTCAACTTAGCAATCTGGGACAGGCTCTTCTCGACCTACACGCACGCTCCCAGACGCGGCGAGACCGGAATCGAAATCGGCCTGAAAGAATGGCGAGACGACCGGCCGGCAAACCTTGTCTGGGCGCTGGCGTTGCCGTTCAGGTCCTTACCGGGGCGCGGCAAGAGCGAGGCCGCCGGTCAGAACAGGCCGTTGGGAAACCAGCGCAGGTAGAGCTCCGCAAAGCGGCCGTTGCGATTGAGCGCTGCGAGCGCATGGTCGAAGGCAACGGCCAGCCGCGCATTGCGCGGGCGAACCGCGATCGCAAGCCCCTCGCCCAGATGCTGCTGGGAAACGTAAGGGCCGTCCAAAAAACCGCAGCATGCATCGGCTGACTGGCTCGCCAGCCAGAAGGACAGTTGCAGGCCGTCACCGAAGATGGCGGCAACGGATCCGGACTTGAGTGCGTCGAACATCCACTCCTGACGGGAGAAGGTTACAGGCCTGAGATCCGGGAACCACGCGCGCAGCATCGCCTCGTGGGCGGTCCCTTCCATGACACCAACCCGTTCCTCTGTCAGCGTCTGAGCCGTTCGGTCCCGGCCAGCGAGTTCGTTCTGCGCCACAAATCGCGCCGGCAGTGTCATGTAGGTACGGGTAAAGCGGTACTCCGACCGGCTTGCGGGCGTCATCGCTATTCCCGAAATAATGGCCTCCGCCTGCCCGCTCTGCAGAGCGCCCGGCAACTCGCTCCACGGCAGCGCCTGGATCTGGCATTTGGACAGGATCTCGAGTTCGGCACAAATCGCGCGCGCGAGATCGACGTGAAATCCCGAAAGCCGGCTGGTCTGATCGAGAAAGCTGAAGGGCGGGAAATCCACCGTGGTAATGAAGCGGATACGCGGAAACTGCTGGAGATCCGGCGCCGCGATGCGTTCGCGAGGATCCATGTAATTGGGGACCAGAACCGCGTCGTCGGCCAGAACAGGCCTCAAAGGCGCAAGAAGTACAATCGCGATGCACGCAAAACGCGAAAAAAACTTGATTATGTCGGGTGCATCTGGCAAGGGTTGTACTACCATAGATTTATCAACTCGCTGCAATCGTCATGTGTTTAGCAGAGTCATGGCCCCAGGCAATACAACCAATCGGCCCGTGAGGGACAAAGCCGCAGCAGCCTTGCGGCTGGTTGCCAGCTCGGATGCCGGCGCCGGACCAGCAAATCCGCTATCCAGTTTGACAAGGGCCGCCGCCACAAAAGACGACCAGGAGCAGCGTTTCTTCCTCGCCTGCGGGATCGGCAAGCCTCATGTCGAGGCCGCGGGCCGGGCAGCCGCAACAAACACGACATCCGTCGAGCAAGAGCTTATCGCACAGCGGCTGATAGACCCGGAGTTGTATTACCGCTGGCTCGCCTCGGAACTCGGCCTGCCCTATCTGGACCGAATTACACCCGGAGACGTTGTCCGCACAGCCTCCACCGATGCACTGCTGCGCAAAAACGGTCCGTTGCGGCTTGCGCGACCGGAAGGCACGCTTACCGCCATCTCGCCCCAGGCAAGACATCTGCAAACCGAGAAGGCCCGTCTTGATGCGTATCCTGCCCTGCGCAAACGCCTCGTTGTCGCTTCACCGGCGACAATTCGATGTGCGGTCTGGCAATCCTCGGAAAATGAGCGTGTTCGAAAGTGCACCTTCGCACTCGATCAGGATCACGGCTCGGCCAGCGCCCGCCGCGTGCTGACGGGTGCCCAGGGCTTCATTCTTGCCCTGATGCTTTGCCTGGGTGTCGCCGCGGTTGTTGCCTGGCCGTTCGGTTCTTTCGTGGCGCTGCATGTCATGCTGACCCTCTTTTTCTCGGGCGGCATTCTTCTCAGGCTGACGGCGCTTGTGACGGCAGCCTCTTGCCCCCCTTCAAGACGCAGCCAGACGGATGCCAGCCAGCCGCCGCCGATCTATACGCTTCTGATTGCGCTTCGCGACGAGGCCGCAATGGTTCCCGCGCTGGTGGGACGGATCTCGGCGTTGCAGTGGCCCAAGAGCCGGCTGGATGTGAAATATATCTGCGAGTACGGCGACATGGCGACCATTGCCGCGCTCAAGGCTCAGAAACTCGGGCCCGAGTGCGAGATAGTCATGGTGCCGGATTTCGGCCCGCGCACCAAGCCCAAGGCGCTGCAATATGCGCTGCAGGGCGCGCGCGGGTCGCTGGTCGCGGTCTATGATGCCGAGGACAAGCCGGGACCGGGCCAGTTGCGCGAGGCCTGGCAGAAGTTCTCAACCGGAGATCCGCGGCTCGGCTGCCTGCAGGCACCGCTGGCCATCGCGAACATCGGTTCAAACTGGCTTTCGGGCCTGTTCGCGCTTGAGTACAGCGGTTTGTTTCGCGTCCTCATCCCCTTTCTTGCCCGCACCGGCATGCCCATTCCATTGGGCGGCACGTCCAACCACTTCCGCCGGGAAGCGCTTGAGGACGTCGGTGGATGGGATCCGCACAATGTAACCGAAGACGCGGACCTGGGGCTGAGACTTCATGCAAACGGCTACCGGACCGGTATCATCCGCAGCGCGACGGTAGAGAGCGCCCCTGTCGAGTTGGGGGTCTGGCTCAGGCAGCGTACCCGATGGCTCAAGGGGTGGGCGCAAACCTGGCTGGTGGTCATGCGCAGGCCCTCGGACACATTTGCATCGCTTGGCGCGCCGGGCTTCATGGTGTTTCAGCTGATGGTCGCAGGGATGCTGGTCTCCGCGCTCGCGCATCCCCTGATGTTCGCCTTCATCGCGCTTACGCTCGCCTGGCTTGCAAGTGGGGATGTATCCACACTGCCGGACGCGCAGACAGCCCTGATGTGGCTAGATGTAACGAACATCGTCGGCAGTTATCTGACCTTCGGCGCAATCGGCTGGTTCGGTTTCACAGCCTATGAGAAGGCACGTATCCGTCGTCGGTGGCTGCTGCTGGCCCCGGTTTACTGGCTCCTTATGTCCTGCGCCGGCTGGCGTGCATTGAAGCAACTCGCCGGCCAGGCGCATCTGTGGGAAAAGACCCCGCATCCCGCCGAACCCGCCACCGAGATCGCGGCGTCACGCGTCCAGCCGGAAGTTTGCAGCCAAGGACGCTGTGCAGAAAGCTGAGCGAAACCGAAATCCGTCCGCACCTTGAAGCGGACACTCTGGAGCGGGTGAAGGGAATCGAACCCTCGTCTTAAGCTTGGGAAGCTTCTGCTCTACCATTGAGCTACACCCGCGTTGAAATGATCCATGGCGGTGATCCTCCAAACTGTCAAGCGCGGTGCATGACGATCAGGCGCAACGCGCTTGACTGACACCAGACGCGACCTCATATGACAGGCGCCCGCCTCCCCAGTTCCACGGCCCAATCCACGGTATGCCTCTCATGGATCGACTCAAAGCCTTCCTGTCCACGCGACGGTTCGAGACTGTCATCACCGTGCTGATCGTGGTCAATGCGATCACGCTCGGCCTGGAAACCGTTCCCGCCGTCATGGAGCGCTTCGGACCGGCACTTGTCTTTCTCGACCGGGCCATACTGGCGGTGTTCGTCGCCGAACTTCTGGCACGACTGGTGGCCTGGCGGCTCGAATTCTTCCGCGATCCCTGGCGGATCTTCGACCTCGTTGTCGTCGGGGTGGCGCTCATGCCCGCGACCGGCAACCTGTCGGTGCTGCGCGCGCTCAGGATCCTCCGGGTCCTCAGGCTGATCAGCATGGTGCCATCGCTCAAGCGGGTGGTCGGCGGGCTCGTCGCAGCCCTTCCTGGCATGGGGTCGATCATGCTGTTGCTGACGCTGGTGTTCTACGTCTTCTCGGTGATGGCGACGAAGCTTTACGGCGACACGTTTCCGGACTGGTTCGGCTCCATTCCGGCGTCTGCCTATTCGCTGTTCCAGATCATGACGCTCGAGAGCTGGTCGATGGGAATCGTCCGTCCGGTCATGGAAGTTCACCCCATGGCCTGGGCCTTTTTCCTGCCGTTCATCCTGTCAACGACCTTCACCGTGCTCAACCTGTTCATCGGCATCATCGTCTCGGCGATGCAGGAAGAGCATGACGCGGAGGCTTCAGCCGACCGCGAGGCGATGGCGAACGATCAGGGCGAGATGCTTCGCGAACTCAGGGAAATCCGGAAGGAACTGGCGGATCTGCGGGCCCAAGGCGAGCGCCCGACATCTTCCTGATCTGCGGCCAGTCCGCGTTTGTCGCGCACCGGACCTGACAAGGCTTACGACCGGAAGTGCTTGGAGAGCTTGAGGCCCTGGGCCTGGTAGTTCGACCCGGCTCCCGCACCATAGAGAGCGTCGGGCCGTTCAAGCATCCGCTCGTAGACCAGACGTCCGACGATCTGCCCGTGTTCGAGGATGAAGGGCACTTCGTGGCTGCGAACTTCCAGCACCGCCCGGCTACCAGCGCCGCCTGCAGCCGAATGACCGAATCCGGGATCGAAGAAGCCCGCATAATGCACCCGAAATTCGCCCACCAGGGGATCGAAGGGCGTCATTTCCGCTGCGTAGTCCGGCGGCACATGGACAGATTCCCGGCTGACCAGGATGTAGAATTCATCGGGATCGAGGATCAGATCGGCAGAGCCACGGTTGTGGATCGGCTCCCAGAACTCGTGCACATCCTGAGCGGCCCGCTTGTCGACATCGATCACAGCTGTGTGGTGCTTTCCGCGATAGCCGACAAGACTGTCGGGGCCCTGGCCTGCGAGATCGATCGAGAGCGCGATGCCGCCGCCCGAGACATTCGGGCTGTCCGAGGCCACCAGGGTCTCTGCCTGATGGAGCGCCAGCAGTTCGGTTTCGTCGAGCAGCGCCTTGCCCTCGCGAAAGCGGATCTGGGACAGACGTGATCCGCTGCGCGCAACAATGGGAAATGTCCGCGGGCTGACCTCGAGCCAGAGCGGACCATTGTAGCCTGCGGGGATCTTGTCGAATTCCTGGCCGAAATCGGCCATGACCCGGGTGAAGATATCCAGCCGCCCGGTCGAACTCTTGGGATTGGCCGAAGCCGAGATGGTGTCAGGCAGCGCCAGGCTTTCAAGCAGCGGCACGATGTAGACACACCCGGTCTCGAGCACCGCGCCGGCGGACAGGTCGATCTCGTGCATGCTCAGCCGAACGAGCTTGTCCTTGACGGTGCTTGTCGGGCCCGGAAGGAAACTCGCACGCACCCGGTAGGCAATCTCGCCGAGCCGCAGATCAAGGCTTGCCGGCTGGACCTGGTCGCCATCCAGCGGGTGGCCAGCAACAAGCTTTCCGCCGTCAAACAGCGCGCGAATTGCGCGATCCGAAAGAATGCCTGCGCCCACTGTATGCCTCGCCATGGTTTCTCTGGTGCCTTGATGACAAGCCAACACAATTGACGCAAGCGCGGCAAGCCGGTAAACAGTGCTTATCCCGTGGTGATTTGGCCGACCGGCTTGCAGCCACGTTAAACAAGTCGCTAAAAGGTCGGGTTGCAAAACCGGCTGGCGACTTCGCGAGCCGGTATTTTTGTGTTTTGGACAAAGTCGATGACAAACAACCGAAAGCTACGCCCCGCGACCCAACTCGTGCATGGCGGCACCGCCCGTTCCCGATTTGGCGAGACTTCCGAGGCAATCTATCTCACCCAGGGCTTTGTCTATGACAGCTCGGAAGCCGCCGAAGCTCGGTTCAAGGGAGAAGATCCCGGTTTCATCTACTCGCGCTATGCCAATCCGACCACGGACATGTTCGAAAAACGCATGTGCCTGATGGAAGGTGCGGAGGACGCCCGCGCCACGGCATCGGGCATGGCAGCGATCTCCGCGGCGCTGCTGTGCCAGTTGCAGGCGGGCGACCATGTCGTCTCCGCCCGCGCGCTGTTCGGCTCCTGCCGCTGGGTCGTCGAAACGCTGCTGCCCAGATACGGCATTCAATCCACCCTCGTGGACGGGCGGGATCTCGGCAATTTCGAGGCTGCCATTCGCCCCAACACCAAGGTCTTCTTTCTTGAAAGCCCCACCAATCCGACCCTCGAAGTGGTCGACATCGCGGGAGTAGCCCGGCTCGCCAACCAAATCGGCGCGAAGCTGGTGGTGGACAATGTCTTCGCCACTCCGCTGCTTCAGAAGCCTCTGGAGCTGGGAGCCCATGTGGTTGCCTATTCGGCCACCAAGCACATCGACGGACAGGGCCGCTGTCTTGGCGGCGTGATCCTTTCCGACAAGGAGTGGATCGACGAGCACCTGCACGACTATTTCCGCCACACCGGGCCGTCGCTGTCTCCGTTCAATGCCTGGACGCTGCTCAAGGGGCTCGAAACATTGCCGCTGCGCGTGCGCCAGCAGACGGAAAACGCCGGCCGGATCGCCGATTTCCTCGCCGATCACCCGGCAGTCGGCAAAGTCATCTATCCCGGGCGCGCCGACCATCCACAGGCGGAAATCTGCGCCCGCCAGATGAGCGGCGGGTCGTCCCTGGTGGCCTTCGAGCTGAAGGGTGGCAAGAGCGCTGCGTTTGCCCTGCAGAATGCGCTCGAGGTGGTGCAGATCTCAAACAACCTCGGAGACAGCAAGAGCCTCATCACCCACCCCGCGACCACCACGCACAAGAACCTCTCCGACGAGGCGCGCGACGAACTCGGCATCGGTCCCGGCGTGGTCCGGCTTTCGGTCGGGATAGAGGACTGCGAGGATCTTGTGGACGATTTCGCCCGGGCGCTGTCAGGTCTGTGAAGGCGGTTCGGCGAACGCCGCGCGCGCCTGGATGATGCGTGAAAGGGCCGTGTAGAGACAGATCACGGTGAAGACCCAAGCCACCGGCGCGAATCCCGCGGGCCAGAGGCAGAAAATCCCGAACACGATGAAGGTCTCGCTGGCTTCGGCGAGGCCAGTGGTGAAGTAGATCGACTTCACGCCGCGGGCCTCGGTCGACAGGCCGCGTTTTTCCGCAACGATTGCGTAGGCGAGAAAACTTGCGCCGTTGACGTAGAACGAGAAAATCAATGCCGCGCCGGCAAGGCCATTCGCGACGGGATCGTAGACCACGAATCCGAGCGGAATCACGCCGTAAAAGACAAAATCCAGCGTGATGTCCAGATAGCCGCCGAAGTCGGTCTTGCGCGACGCCCGGGCGATGGACCCGTCAAGGCCGTCGCCAATGCGGCTGACCAGGATCAGCAGGAGCGCGAGGACCATATGGCCAGTGGCGATAAGTCCGGCCGCCGCGAGCCCGATCAGGCATGAAATGACCGTGACATGGTTGGCCCGCACACCGCGGGCGGCCAGCCACAGGCCGCCTTGGTCGAGAGGTCCCTGGATCCATTTCCGCGCGGCACCGTCCAGCATTGCGTCACTCCATTCTGCCACCCCGGTGATAGCCCGGCACAGGCCGATCGTCACGCCCGCCACGCGTCCAGTCGATCACAATCAGGTCAGCACTCCCGTGTCCTGACAGGGTGGATTGATGCCCGGACACGCTTGACGCAGGCGCGGCACTGTAGAATGAGTGGGTTCAGGAGTTGACCATGTATCGCGCGTTGACACGTGACATCGAAGTGACTGTTGAGCCGTATTATCTCGAGGACCAGTCGGACCCCGAGGACGGCCGTTACGTGTGGGGCTACCGTGTTGTTATCTCCAACCATTCCGATGCAATCGTGCAACTGAGAAGCCGGCACTGGCTCATCACTGACGAGAACGGCCTCGTCGATGAAGTGCGCGGACCCGGCGTCGTCGGAGAACAGCCGGTTCTGGGTCCGGGAGACACCTATGAGTACTCTTCCGGATGTCCTCTCGACACCCCTTCGGGCGTGATGACCGGCAGCTACCAGATGCAATCGTCCAACGGGGAATTCTTCGACGTGGAAATCCCGGCTTTCTCTCTCGACCTGCCGGGCATGGCAAGAACCCTGAATTGACCGCGCTTTCGGAATTCCGGCCGGTGATGCTGGTGACCGGGGCGCTTGTATCCGCCCTTGGTGTGTCTATGCTGCTGCCGGCGCTCGTGGATCTCGCGGCAGACAATGACGACTGGATGATCTTCGCCAGTTCGGCGATGGTGACCACGCTCTTCGGGCTCGCGCTTTTCATAGCCAATCGCGGCGTGCCGAGGGGACTTTCGACCCGCCAGGCGATGCTGATGACGGTGATATCGTGGCTGGCGCTGGTGGCATTCGGCGCGCTTCCCTTCCACTGGTCAGGGATCGTTCCGAGCTATACCGATGCCTTTTTCGAATCGATGTCGGGACTGACCACGACGGGCGCAACGGTGATCACGGGCCTCGACACGGCGCCGCCCGGCCTTTTGTTCTGGCGTGGCCTGCTGCAATGGCTCGGGGGCCTCGGGATCATCGTCATGGCGATCGCGGTGTTGCCGATGCTGCAGATCGGCGGCATGCAATTGTTCAAGGCCGAGGCCTTCGACACGGCAGAGAAGATCCTTCCGCGCGCGACCCAGATTTCCACCTCGATCACGCTTGTCTTCATCGGCATCACAGGCGTCTGCGCGGTTGCCTACATGGCTGTCGGCATGGCTGCGGACGATGCGGTCATCCATGCCATGACGACAGTCGCGACCGGCGGGTTTTCCACCAAGGACGCATCGATTGGCCATTTCGCCAATTCCGGTGTGGAGTGGATCGCGATCCTGTTCATGATCCTCGGTTCGATCCCCTTCATCCTCTACGTGCAAATGCTCCAGGGGCGCTTCCGTCCGATCCTTGCCGATGATCAGGTCAAGGCCTTCTTCGTCTTCCTCGGCGGGAGCATTCTGACCGGATGGATGATGGCCCATTTCGGCGGACATCACCTCGGTCTCGAGGGCCTGCGTCATGCGGCCTTCAACGTGGTCTCGATCGCCACCGGAACCGGCTACTCATCGACAGACTACGGCTTGTGGGGCTCGCACGCCGTGGCGTTCTTCTTCATCATCATGTTTGTCGGCGGATGCGCCGGTTCGACCTCCTGCGGGATCAAGATCTTTCGCTTCCAGGTGTTCTTCGAAGCCGTTCGTCAGCACATCGCACAGGTCATGTATCCGCACGGGGTGTTCCGGGCCCGGTTCAACGGCAAGCCGATTGAAGGGCGCGTCATCGCATCGGTGATGAGCTTCTTCTTCCTATTCATGACCTCGTTCGTCACGCTCGCGATCCTGCTTCGCCTGAGCGGACTTGACGCAATCACATCGCTCTCGGCCGCAGGCACGGCGCTTTCGAATGTCGGGCCGGGACTGGGCGACATCATCGGTCCGGCGGGCAATTTCCAGCCGCTTGACGACGGGCAGAAATGGCTCCTGTCGGCGGGCATGCTGCTTGGCCGGCTCGAGTTGTTCACGGTGCTGGTGCTGCTGCTTCCACGCTTCTGGAAATCGTGACCCTGTGCAGCGCCGGACCAGTCAGGCGCGCTGCAGTCGCGGCCGGCGACCGTAGACAAAGGTCAGGGCACGCGTGAAATCGTCACCGATGCCAACCAGCGCCGGGACCAGAAACAACACCAGCAAGGTGGTCATCGCCAGACCGAACACGATGGTGATCGCCATCGGCAGCAGGAACTGGGCCTGGAGGCTCGTCTCGTAGAGAAGCGGCAGAAGCCCGCCTATCGTTGTCAGCGACGTCAGCAGAACCGCGCGAAGGCGATCACGGCTGGCGCCGATCGCCGCCTCGGCGAGAGAGTCGCCCGCGCCGACGCGTTCTTCAAGGCGCGCGACCAGAATGATGGAGTCGTTGACCAGTATGCCCGCAAGCCCGAGCAGTCCGATAAAGGACAGTATGGTGAGCTGATAGCCCAGAAGCCAGTGGCCGAAAATCGCCCCGACAACGCCGAACGGAATGATCAGGAGGACCGCGAGCGGCCGCCAGTAGCTGGCAAAGACCCAGGCGAGAATGATGTAGATGACGCTGATGGCGACGACCACGCCAAGCCTGAGATCGGCGAAGGCATTTTCCTGTTCCTCCGAACGGCCGCCGAAGGAATAGCTGACGCCATGCTCGGCGGCGATCAGATCGAGCCCGCCGCCGGCGGTCAACTGCTCGACGACGCCACCGGTGGTGTTGACCGCCGTGTCGATGTCGCCGGTCACGGAAATGGTGCTCTTGCCGTCGCGCCGCTGGATTGCCGAGAAGCCCTGGCGCTCGGTCATCTCGACCACTTCCGTCAGCGGCACGAAATTTCCGGATGGGCTGCGCAGTTCGAATTCACGCAGCGCCTGGGACCCGGGCGATGCGGGCTCCTGCACTAGGCGGACCGTTACCTCGTCATTGCCGCGCGGAAAGCGGAACGGAACGGCGCCGTCAAAGGCGTTGCGGATCTGCCGGCCCACCTCCTCGATCGAGAAGCCCAGGGCCGCACCCTGCGGCGTCAGCTGCATCACAAGTTCGGGCTTTCCCCACGGGAGATTGTCATCAAGCCCGGTGACGCCGTCCACCGACGACAGCAAGGCGACCACATCGGCTGCCGCGGCCTTCAGGGAGGCGACGCGCTCTCCCTGAAGCCTGACCGAGATGTCGCGGCCGGGAGGACCACCGCGCGCCTGGGCGATTGTAAAGCGCGTAACACCGGCAATGTCCGGTGAAGCCTGCCGCCAGGCATTGACGATGTCGGGCGTGCGCACATCACGCTCTTCCGAAGTGGTCAGCTGAACACGAATGCGTGCGGTGGCTGCGCCTGACCGGCTCGACGCGCCATAGGTGGTGAAGACTGCGCGGACAAGCGACGGACCACCCCCCGTGAGCGCCTGGTCGGCGCGGCGCAAGGCATCATCGAAGGCAGCGATTGCATCAAGCGCCTCGGCCTCGGGCAAGCCGGCATTGAAGACCACCGTGCCGGAGATGTTCTCGGCTTCGGGGGACGGGAAAAAGACGAACTCGACGCGTCCCGACCGCGCCAGGCCGATGGCGAGCACGAGCACCATCGAGATTGCGATAGACAACGTGACATAGCGCCAGTCCCAGGCGAGTTGAACCAGCCGGGCGAACGGCCCGTCGCGAAACCCATCAAATCCGCGGTCAAACGCCTGGCGGAAGCGACTTTCGCCTGCATCGAGGTCGCGCTGGCTGGCGGCGGCCTTGCGGCTGTTGCGACGGCCCAACGCCAGAAGAAGCCATTCCATCAGAACCGAAAGCAGGAGTGAGACAGAAACGACAATCGCCATTCTGGCCAGTGAGGGAAGTTCGGCGAAACTGCGCGCAAGCCCGCGCAAGCCGGCACCCCCGTCCCCGAGTGCCAGATCGACGGCGAGCCGTCCGCTCAGACCGGTCAGGAACACAACGAGGATCAGGGCAACCAGCAGCTGACGCCACCAGGACCAGCCCGGAACCTTGCGGGCCGCAAGCGAATTGGCGAGGTGGCCGGGCAAGACCAGGAAGCACTCCAGAAGGCTCGCAATCAGCACCGCGACAACGACCAGCGGCAGCACACCCATCATCTGGCCGACGGTATCCCCGATCATCAGAATGGGCGCAAAAGCAGCCAGTGTCGTCGACATCGCCGCAAGCACCGGCGTGAACATCATCTGCACACCGTTTTCCGCGGCGGTATGCGGATCGTCTCCCATCTGCAGACGTGTCGCCGTGTGCTCGCCGACCACGATGGCATCGTCAACGATGATCCCGAGCATCATGATCAGCGAAAACAGCGAGATCATGTTGATTGTCTGGCCGCTCACATACATGAAGCCGATGGTGGCCAGCATCGCTACCGGAATGCCGGCAGCAACCCAGAAGGCGATGCGGGCATTGAGAAAAACGAACAGGATGGCGACGACAAGGACAAGTCCGCCGAGCCCGTTCTTCACCAGAAGCCAGATCCGGGCCGCGAGCGCATCGGCGGCGACCTCGTAAGTGGCGATCTCAACTCCGGGCGGCAGTTGCGGGGTGATCTCGTCGATGTAATCGGACAGGATCGCCGCAGTCTGCAGTGTATCGGCGGTCGGCGCCCGGCGAACATCGAGTTCGATGGCGGTCGAGCCCCCCGCCAGCCCGCGCGTGGCGTCGGGATCAAAGCCGTCGCTGATCTCGGCAATATCGCCCAGAAGGACCTTTTCGCCGCTGTCGAAGGACTTGACCTCGACCGCGGCCAGTTCCCGCACGCCCTGGGCATCCGCCAGGGTGCGCAACTGGCGCTCCACCGCGCCTTCGACCGTGCCGGACGGCAGGTCGCGGCTGTTGGTGGCGATGGCCCTCGATACATCGGCGATGGTCGTATCCAGCCGGCGCAGCTCGATCTCCGGCACCTCGATGCGGATTTCAGCGGCGCGCAGGCCGGTGAAGTCGATCTTGTCGATGCCGCGATCGATCAGGTCGTCGCGCATGCGCTTGGCCCAGGCACGCTTGACCGCCTCATCGGCGGTTCCGAAAATGGCGAGACGGGCCACGGAATCGAAGAACACCGCCCGCGTCACGGTCGGCGTCTCGACGTCTTCAGGCAAGTTGCTGACTGCCTTGACGGCTGTCTCGACATCCGTGAGCGCCTGGGACATGTCGGTGCTCTCGGTGAACTCCAGCCGGATCGAGGCCGAACCTTCCGCCGCAGTCGAGGTCATCTCGTCAACGCCGGAGATGTAGCGCACCTCGGGCTCCACAAGCGCGAGAATGTTGGTTTCGACATCCTCGGCGCTGGCGCCGGACCATGCGATCCCGACGGTAATGGTCGGTCGGTCTATGGTCGGGAAAAACTGGGTGTTTATCCGCGCGATCGAAAAGGCGCCGAACAGGATCATCAGCACCATGAGAAGATTGGCGGCATTGGGGTGGCGGACGAATGTGGAGACCAGCCCCGCGCCGCGCATCAGCCCGCCTCCGGGAAATCCGGTGCCGCTCATTCCGACACGTCCGCCGGGTTCTGGGCCGAGCCTGGTTGCTCGACCGTACCATCGGGGGCATTGCCCTGGTCCGGCTTGCGCACCCGAACGCCTTCGGTGGCTTCGGTCAGACGGGTGGCAAGCACCTCATCGCCATTGGCCAGATCGCCTTCGACGATGGCGTCCTCGCCATCCCAGGCGATCAGCCGGACAGCACGGCGTTCAAGCCTGCCGTCCACGACGACGAAGACATGATCCGAAGACCGGATCGCGGTTTCGGGCAACCGGAACGTATCGCGCCAGACACGATCCGGCACCGTGAGCGCAACGAAGGCGCCCGGACGCAACTGAACCGGGTTGTCTGCTGCGAGAATGGTCGCAAAGACCTCGACCCCTCCACGTTCGGCGGCAACGCGCGCGCCGATCCGGTCAATGGCGGCGGGCCAGACATATTCCCGGCCGCCAACGCTCCAGCTCACCTCCACCTCGCGCCCCACCAAGGGATCCGAGTCCGTTGCCATGCGCCCGTATTGCGCATTTGTGAGCGTGAAACGGGCCTCTAGCGCTGTGTCGTCATAGATCGAGGCGACAACCTCGTTGGCGCTTACCGAGCGGCCGGTCTCGATGCTCTCGTCGGAGATCACGCCATCGAAAGGGGTGATGACCGCGGTATCCTCAAGCTTCCGCTCTGCCTCGCGAAGCTTCCATTCAAGCCTTGAGGCATTTGCATCCTGCTGCGCGCGCTGAGCCTCGGTGATCAGGATGTTGTTGCGGCGCTGGCTCACCGCCTGCTCGCGCTGGGAAAGGATCAGGCGGCGGTCATCGACCTGCTTGTCGGTCAGCGTCCCGGTGTCGGCAAGCGACAGCGCCCGCTCGAGATCGGCTCTTGCCAGTTCCAATTGGGTCTGTGCGGAGTCCAGCTGCTCTCGTTCGGACGCCAGCCGGGCGTCGATCTCGGCGATTGCCGCCCGTGTCGAGGCCAGATTGGCGCGCGCCTCGACCACGGCACCTTCATAGACAAACGGATCGACGCGCAGGAGCACGGTTCCGGCTTTCACCCTGCGACCGGCAACCAGATCGGGATGGATCTCGGAAACCTCGCCGCTTGCCGCAGCCCGGAGCTCCACGCTGCGGCCCGCGTCCACCTGGCCGTAGAGCCTGATGACGGGCGTATTGTCCGACAGCACCGCCTCTGCGGTCTCAACCGCATAGACAAGCGGAGTGAAGGGCTTGCGGACCGGATCGACGCGGGAGCTTGCGAGATACTGCATCCCTGCCCAGCCACCGGCAAGCACAAGTGCCATGAGTGCGACCTGGGCTACCGGCCGCAGGAACCCGACGCGCCGCCGCGGTTCGGCGGGAGCGTTAGCAGCGCCGACCGGGCGGTTATCGCGATTGTCGGCCCTGTCGAGCATGCCTTGCCTCCGGTTCCAGCCAAAGACGTAACGCAATGCCCAAACATGGCAAATTAAAGTTTTGTCATGATTGCGGACCGCGCGGTCGCCGCTCCGTTGCCTCAGGCACCGAACTCGGCCGGATCAAAGCGGTAGGCCGTCGAACAGAACTCGCACTGGACCGTTATGACCCCGTCTTCGACGCTGTCGGAGATCTCTTCGGCCGTAAACCCGTTAAGCACCTCGCCAAGACGCTCGCGGGAGCAACTGCACCGGTCGAACACCGGAACCGGCGTGTACACGCAGGCGCCGCGTTCATGGAACAGCCGGAACAGCAACCTTTCGGCGCCGACTTCAGGATCCGTCAGTTCACCGGGTTCGACCGTTCCGACCAATGCCTTGGCTTCAGCCCAGGCGTCGTCTTCGAAGACGTGTTCCTCGCCGCCATCCGGCACGTCTCCACCTGGAAGATCAGGCAGCCGCATGCGATCGGGCGCCTGCGGCAGGAACTGCACGACGATGCCGCCGGCCCGCCAGCTGTGTCGCGGATTGCCGTCTTCGTCGCGGTCAAACAGTTCGGCCACCGACAGCCGCACGAGCGTCGGGATCTGTTCCGACTGGCGGAAATAGGTTTCGGCCATCGCTTCAAGCGACTCGCCCTTCATCTCGACAATGCCCTGATAGCGCTGCATGTAGGCGCCCTGGTCGATGGTGAAGGCGAGAACGCCGTTGCCCAGCAGTTCGGCGGGACTTGTCGCGCCTGCCTTCTGAGCAGCATCGACGAGTTCAGGGTCGAAACGGGCATAGGCGCGCAAGTCGCCGGGCGAGGAGAAATCGGCGACCAGAAGATCCACCGGACCGTCACCCTTGGTCTGGATGATCAGCTTTCCCTCGAACTTGAGCGAGGTGCCAAGCAGCACCGTGAGCGCAATCGCTTCGGCAAGCAGACGCGCGACCGGCTCAGGATACGCGTGGCGGCCGAGAATGGCATCAATCATAGGGCCGAGCTGGACAGCGCGACCGCGCACATCGAGACCATCGACCTCAAAAGGCAGGACACTGTCGTCGCCGACAAAACCCGGCTCTCCGAGACTTCGGATTTCGGTTTCCATGTTCATTTCCCGATTTGTTGGCGCGCCATTGCTAGCGGCTGCATGTCAAGATCGTTTGACACGGCGCAACACCTGCGACGGGGCGCCCGTGAGTGTTGATCGGCATATAGGAAACCCGACGCCTTCGCGCCAGCCCCCGGCTGGCAAGCTACAGCGCGCCAAGGCACCAGCGCATGATTGCCTTCTGGGCATGCAGACGGTTCTCCGCCTCATCGAACACGACCGACTGGGGACCGTCCATGACCTCGTCGGTGACCTCTTCGCCGCGGTGAGCGGGCAGGCAGTGCATGAACAGCGCATCGTCGTTGGCCTTGGCCATCAGCGAGGCGTTGACCTGGTAAGGCAGGAACACGTTGTGTCCCCGCGCCTTGTGCTCCTGGTTCATCGAGACCCAGGTGTCGGTGATGATGCAATCCGCACCCTGCGCAGCCTTGTCCGGATCGGCGGTCAGCTCGATGTCAGCTCCCTGTCCGCGAGCCCACTCGACGAACCGCATGTTCGGCTCCGAGCCTGCGGGCGTCGCGATCTGCATGCGATAACCGAAACGGCCGGCGCCCTCGATCAGCGAGTGCAGCACATTGTTGCCGTCGCCCGTCCAGGCGAGCGTCTTGCCGCTGATCGGCCCGCGATGTTCCTCGAACGTCAGGATATCGGCCATGATCTGGCATGGGTGCGTGTCGTCGGTCAGCGCATTGATCACCGGAACCGTCGCGTGCTCGGCGAGTTCAAGCACGCGCTCATGCTCCATCGTGCGGATCATGATGATGTCGACATATCGCGAAAGAACCCTTGCGGTGTCAGCAATGGTCTCCGCGCGCCCGAGCTGCATCTCGCTTCCGGACAGAAACAGCGTCTCGCCACCAAGCTGCCGCATGCCGACGTCGAAGGACACGCGGGTCCGGGTCGAGGGTTTCTCGAAGATCATGGCAAGCATCTTGCCCGCCAGCGGCCGATCTTCACCGGAAGCCGACTTTGCAGACTTTGCCGCGTCGATCATTCCGCGCAGATCCTGGGCGCTTACGGCGGAAAGATCCAGAAAGTGCCGTGTTTCAGGCTTGTTCGTTTCAGTCATGGCATGCGATCCGGTTAGCTGGCCTGGGAAGATAACATTTCGAGCGCGGCTTCAATCCTGTGAAGCGCGTCGCGGATTTCCTCCGCCGTTACGATAAGCGGCGGGAGAAGCCGCACGACGTTCTCGCCAGCGGGCACTGCAAGCAGGTGCTCGTTGCGCAACGCCATGACGAGATCGGCGTTGGATTTCCTGCATTTGATGCCGGTCAGCAACCCGAGACCGCGGATTTCCTCGATCAGATCGGGGTACCGATCCTTGAGCGAAGCGAGCCCCTGGCGCAGGACGAGCGAGACGTCGTTGACATGGGAAAGAAAACCGTCGGCGAGAACCACATCGAGCACGGCGTTTCCCACGGCCATGGCAAGCGGGTTGCCGCCATAGGTGGTCCCGTGAGTCCCGACGGTCATGCCGTCTGCCGCCTCGGCCGTGGCCAGGCATGCGCCGAACGGAAAGCCGCCGCCGATGCCCTTGGCGATCGCCATGATGTCGGGAGCAATGCCCGCGAATTCGTGGGCGAAGAGCTTGCCCGTTCGGCCGACGCCCGACTGGACCTCGTCGAAGATAAGGAGGATGCCGTTCTCATCGCACAGCTCGCGCAGGCCGCGCATGCATTCGACCGGCAGAGGCCGGACACCGCCCTCGCCCTGGACCGGTTCCACGAGAATTGCGGCGGTCTCATCGGTGATCGCCTGCTTCAAGGCCTCGTGGTCCGCAAACGGAACCTGATCGAAGCCAGGCACCTTGGGTCCGAAGCCTTCGAGGTACTTGGCCTGGCCGCCGGCTGCGATGGTGGCCAGCGTACGACCGTGAAACGCCCCCTCGACGGTAATGATCCGGTAGCGCTCGGGCTGACCGTTGACATAGAAGTGGCGGCGCGCGGTCTTGATTGCGCATTCCAGCGCCTCGGCGCCGGAATTGGTGAAGAACACCTTGTCGGAGAAGGTCGCTTGGGTCAGCCGTTCGGCAAGCCGGGTCTGATCCGGGATCTCGTGCAGATTGGAAAGATGCCAGATACGGTCCGCCTGCGACTTGAGCGCTTCGACAAGGTGCGGATGGGTGTGGCCGAGCGAATTGACGGCAATGCCCGCGGCAAAGTCGAGGTAACGCTCGCCCTTGGCCGTTTCCAGCCACACGCCATGCCCCCGCTCGAAAACGATCGGCGCCCGGTTGTAAGTCTCATACAGCGGCTTGGCGTCAGCCATGGCGCCCGTCTCCCGTATTCATCCGACCGAACATATCCGCCGGAGCCTGATTTGGTTTGTGCCCAGAGCCCGGCAGAGGGGGCCGGAAAAATCAAAATGCCGCCCTTCCGGGGGCGGCAACGGCACTATTTACATTTCCTCCAATGCTGTCAATGAGACGCCGGAATTGCGCCCGGGAAGCGGCAAAACAGCTTTTCCGCAGTGCTCCAGAGCAGAGAATGATCATCCGGTATCCGTCAGCACACGCCCGGTCATACAGAACCGGAATCCGGCTCCGCTAAGTTGGGGAAAACCGAAAAAACGAATCAGCATGATTCCCCTGACTCTTGTCACAGAGTCCGGCGGGCTCTACGTTGTGAGCATGTAACAAGCGTTCGCGGCGGACACAAATTACCTCAATGCAACCGAGCGTATGAGCTCCGGTCACCCGGAGCCGCGAAGAGGGATTCTGCCCTCCCGGTCCACGAGGTAGATGGAGATGATGGCATGAACTGGACTGATGAACGGGTCGAAAAACTCAAGAAACTGTGGGCGGACGGACTGAGCGCAAGCCAGATCGCCGCACAGCTTGGCGGCGTAAGCCGCAACGCGGTGATCGGCAAGGTGCACCGGCTCAACCTGCCCGGACGCGCAAAGAGCGGCGGTCAATCTTCGGTGCGGACCAAGCGCGCCACGGCCGCGCCGCGCGCACCCGCCTATGCCGGACGGACAGCCGCACAGACAACCCGGACCATGAGCGGCCGGTCAAGCGGCAACACCGCCCTGAAGCAGGATGTGGATGCCGTCGCAGTCGAGGATCTCGACACCCGTCCCATGGAAGACGTGGTGGTTCCGATTTCGCGCCGCCTCACGCTCATCGAGCTTTCCGAGCGGACCTGCAAATGGCCGCTGGGCGATCCGCTGCTGGAAGGGTTTCACTTCTGCGGCAATGATTCCGACGACAGCTCGCCCTATTGCGGCTACCACGCCAAGCTGGCTTTCCAACCTTCCAGCGAGCGCAAGCGCTCTCGCTGATCGAGAAAGCCGCCGAGACAATCAAAGCCCGGACCGCTGGATCCGGGCTTTGTCTTTTTCAGGGACAGGGTCTCGATGTCAGGTCAGGCTTCGATCGAATAGCCGGCGCCCCGAACCGTGCGGATGATATCGCGCATGCCGGACAGATTGACCGCCTTGCGCAGCCTGCCGACATGCACGTCGACTGTACGCTCGTCGACATAGACATCGTGGCCCCAGACCCCGTCGAGCAGCTGGGCACGCGAATAAACGCGTCCGGGCGAACTCATGAGAAATTCCAGAAGCCGGAACTCGGTGGGCCCGAGCTTGATGTCGCGCGCGCGACGGCGGACCCGGTGGGTTTCGCGATCAAGCTCGATGTCGCCGACCTTGAGCTGACTTGAAATCACCTCGGGGCTGGCGCGACGCAGCATGGCGCGCACCCGGGCGAGAAGCTCGGGGGTCGAGAACGGCTTGACGACATAATCGTCGGCACCGGTGGCCAGACCGCGCACCCGCTCGTTTTCCTCGCCGCGGGCAGTCAGCATGATGATCGGGAGGCGCTCGGTTTCCGGTCTTGCGCGCAAGCGACGACACAGTTCGATGCCGGAGATGCCGGGAAGCATCCAGTCCAGGATCAGAAGGTCGGGAACACGCTCCTGAAGACGGATCTCGGCCTCGTCGCCCCTGAGGACGGTGTCAACCTCATATCCCTCGGCTTCCAGATTGTACCGGAGAAGAACCGAGAGTGCCTCTTCGTCTTCAACCACAGTCACACGCGGATTCATCGCCATGGTTCGATGTCCTTCACATTATCACGCGGCGCCGGGTTCCGGCGCAACGACACTGGCCGAATCGTCATCCTTCGGACGCTCGTCAGCGAGCTGTTCGCCGGTCGCCACGTAGTAGACGGTTTCGGCGATGTTGGTGGCATGGTCTCCGATGCGCTCGATGTTCTTGGCGCAGAACAGGAGATGGGTGCAGGCCGTGATGTTGCGCGGGTCTTCCATCATGTAGGTGAGAAGCTCGCGGAACAGGGAGGTGTAGATCGCATCGATCTCCTCGTCGCGTTCGCGGATCGAGGTGGCCAGCGCCGGCGAGCGCGTGGAAAACGCGTCAAGCACCTCCTTGAGCTGGGTCAGGGCAAGCTCCGCCAGGTGCTCGAGCCCGCGGACAAGCTTGCGCGGCTGCG
Source organism: Hoeflea sp. (assembly GCA_965233445.1). Lineage (GTDB taxonomy): Bacteria > Pseudomonadota > Alphaproteobacteria > Rhizobiales > Rhizobiaceae > Hoeflea. The sequence goes on along the minus strand of OZ247491.1, from coordinate 1,147,252 downwards.
CCATTGTGTGCACGGCAATCACCCGCTTGGCGATGTTCTTGCCCAGGTCTCCGACGCGCTCCAGATCGGATGCGATGCGGATCGCGCCGATGATCTCACGGAGATCCGATGCCATCGGCTGGCGCTTGGCGATGACCAGAACCGCCTTTTCGTAGATTTCACGCTCGCCATTGTCGAGGAGCAGGTCTTCCGAGATGACCCGCTGGGCGGACCCGGTATCCGCATTGACGAGGGCGGCAACAGAATCGGCGACCATGCGCTCCGCCACACCGCCCATTTCGGAGAGACGGCGAGCGAGAAAGCGGAGATCGTCATCATAGGATGAGACGGTATGTGCGTCGGGCATTGCTTGATCCTTCAATCATGGAGTTGCGACGGCATTGCCGGCCGCACAGGACAATCCGGGGCCTAGCCAAAGCGTCCGGTGATGTAGTCCTGGGTCAGCTTTTCATCGGGCCGCGTGAACATCTTGTCGGTGGGACCTTCCTCGATGAGCTTGCCGAGGTGGAACATCGCCGTACGCTGCGACACGCGGGCGGCCTGCTGCATCGAGTGCGTAACGATGACGATGGTGTAATTGACCCGCAGTTCGTCGATCAGTTCCTCGACCTTGGCGGTGGCGATCGGATCGAGCGCCGAGCAGGGCTCGTCCATGAGGATCACTTCCGGGCTCACGGCGATGGCACGCGCGATGCACAGGCGCTGCTGCTGGCCGCCGGAAAGACCGGTGCCGGTTTCGTGCAGGCGGTCCTTGACCTCATTGAACAGTCCGGCCTTGATCAGGCTGCGCTCGACGATCTCGTCCATCTCGGCACGGGTGGACACCTGTCCGTGGATTCGCGGGCCGTAGACAATGTTCTCGTAGATCGACTTCGGGAACGGGTTCGGTTTCTGGAACACCATGCCGACCCGTGCGCGAAGTTCGACGACGTCGATCGCCGGCGCATAGATGTTCTCGTTGTCGAGCGTGATATCGCCGGTCACGCGGCAGATGTCGATCGTGTCGTTCATGCGGTTCAGGCAACGCAGGAACGTCGACTTGCCGCAGCCGGACGGACCGATCAGAGCCGTGACGCTGTTCTGCCGAATGTCGAGATTGACATCGAACAGCGCCTGTTTCTCGCCATAGAAAACGCTGACATCGGTGCCGCGCATCTTGATTGCGGGCTTTTCAACCGATGCCTTGACCGCATCTTCCGTAGCCGCTTCTGACATGATGTTCATCTCCATGTTCCTTTTGTCCGTTGCCGGTCCGTTGGACCCTGATTCTTCAACCCCTGAGCCGGATGGCTACCAGCGGCGCTCGAAACGCCTGCGCAGAAGGATGGCAACCGCGTTCATGATCAGCAGGAATACCAGAAGGACAATGATTGCCCCGGATGCCCGCTCCACAAAAGCAGGGTCGCCGCGCTGAGTCCAATTGTAGACCTGGACCGGAAGCGCTGAGGCGGGGTCGAAGAACCCCTCCGGCGGCGCTGCCGGATATTCCCGCACAAAGGCCACCATGCCGATCAGCAACAGCGGTGCTGTTTCCCCGAGCGCCTGGGCCAGGCCGATAATCGCACCGGTGAGGATGCCGGGAGCCGCCAGGGGCAGCACGTGGTGAAAGATGGCCTGCATTTTCGAGGCGCCGACACCCAGCGCCGCGTCGCGGATCGAGGGCGGCACGGCCTTGAGCGCCGCACGGGTGGCGATGATCACCGTCGGAAGCGTCATCAGGGTGAGCACCAGCGCACCGACGATCGGGGCGGACTGCGGCAGGCCGGCGAAATTGATGAAGATCGCAAGGCCGAGAATGCCGAACACGATCGACGGCACCGCGGCAAGATTGGCGATGTTGACCTCGATCAGATCGGTGAACCGGTTCTGCGGCGCGAATTCCTCGAGATAGATCGAAGCGGCCACGCCAATCGGCAATGCCAGAACCAGCACGATGAGCATCATGTAGGCGGAGCCGAGAATGGCCACGCCGAGGCCGGCCGCTTCCGGGCGGGTGTCGGAGGCATCGGGCGCAGTGAAGAAGGACCAGTTGAAGCGGGTCTCCAGAACCCCTTCGGCCTTCAGCCGGTCGGCCAGTTCAAGCTGCTCCGGCGAGATGTTGCGGTCGAGCGCAGCGCTCTCCATCGTCACACGGCCCTTGTAGTAGCCATCGATACGGCCGGAGGCGAGCAGATCGAAGGAGACGGTTTCGCCGATCTGGTCCGGATTGCTCAACACGAAACGCCTCAGGTCGGCGGGCGCCTCTTTCGAGATGAGCTCGAAAGCGTCGTTCGCGTCGACACCCTCGGACGAAACGCCGGTTTGGTCGATCAGATCCTGGACCGCCGCCTTGATCAGCGGCTGGATGGTGAAGGTCGTGATCTTGCCGAGGTCTTCCGGAGCCCGGTTGCCGCCCTTGTCGAGAACCGCCGGGTCCAGATAGACGTCGAGCTCGATATAGGTCTGGTTGAACGAGGAAAGCCCGTTCGAAAGGATCGACGCCATCAGGCCGAAAAGCGCAAGGATGCCGAAGATGACGGCCGCCAATCCCATCATGCGGAAGCGCTTTTCAGCAGCGTTGCGCTTGCGGGTGCGCTCTCCGACCTTGAGAAGCGAACGCCCGGAGGCGCCGCCGGCCGCGGACTGATCTGCGGGGAAATCGGTCATTCATACTGCTCCCGGTATTTGCGCACGATGTAGAGCGCCAGAACGTTCAGGCTGAGCGTGAAGACGAACAGCGTCAGGCCGAGCGCGAAGGCCACGAGGGTCTCGGGACTTGCGAATTCGGTGTCGCCTGTCAGCTGGCTGACGATCTTCACGGTAACGGTGGTCATCGCCTCGAACGGATTGAGATCGAGCCGCGCGGCCGCACCGGCACCCAGAACCACGATCATGGTCTCGCCGATGGCGCGGCTGGCCGCAAGCAGGAACGCGCCGACGATGCCGGGCAGCGCTGCCGGAAGAATGACCTGCCTGACGGTCTCGGACTGGGTGGCGCCGAGGCCGTAGGAGCCGTCACGCATTGCCTGCGGCACGGAATTGATGATGTCGTCGGAGAGCGACGAGATGAAGGGTATGAGCATGATGCCCATGACCAGGCCCGCGGTCATCACCGAGGAAGAGGAATTGCCGAGCCCGAGCGGCTGGGCGATCCAGTCGCGCAGGAACGGACCGACGGTGATGAGTGCGAAGAGACCGTAGACGATGGTCGGGATGCCGGCGAGGATCTCGATGGCAGGCTTGGCGAAGCTTCGAAGCCTGCTGCCCGCATACTCCGCCAGGTAGATTGCAATCATCAGCCCGATCGGAACGGCAACCAAGAGAGCCACGAAGGACACGTAGAGGGTGCCCCAGAGCAGCGGCAGGAAACCGAAATCAGAGCCGCCGCGGAACTGCGGGTTCCACACGGTGGAGAAATAGAATTCCGAGGCCGGGTAAAGCCTGAAGAACTGAAGCGATTCGAACAGGAGCGAACCAACGATGCCCACCGTCGTCAGGATGGCGACAAGGGATGCCCCGATGAGCAGCGCCTTGACGAAACTTTCGCTGATATTGCGCGCGCGCAGGGTCGGCCGGATGCGCGAGAACGCCCAGATCCCGATGACCAGCGCGGTCAGCAGGACAGCGATGTCACGGGCGAAGCTGGCGGAAAGATCGAGGTCGCGGTATTCCTTCGCGGCCTGGAAAACCACCGGCTCGACATTCGACCCGAGCGCCACGCCGACTTCGGCAAGCCTCGAGCGAACGTCGACCACGTCCGCCCTCATGTCGGAAATGTCTTCCTCGTTGAGCCTGCCCTCGGCAATGATGAGGTCGAGGCCTTCGGCGATGCGGCGCACATCGACCATGACGAGGCTCTTGGCGCCCCCTTCCGGAACGGCGGTTTCAGGGATCTGCCCGACGATGCTGTTTTCGATCACCACCGGCTGGACGAACAGCCAGGCGGCAAGCAGCAGCAGGGCCGGCACAGCCGTGAACAATGCGACAGACTCTCCGTAGTAGCTCGGCAGCGAGTGAAGCTTCCTGCCGTCGCGCTTGGCCGTCTGGATCGCGCGCCGCTTGCCGGTGAAGTAGCCGATCGCGGCGAGCGCGAGCACGATGAGGATGAGAGTGCCTGGAGTCATTTCGAAGTCGCCCTGTTCGCGAGGAAGGGCGGCGCGAAAAGCGCCGCCCCCTTGGCGTCAAACGGATCGGATCAGTTCAGCACGCCCATCGGGGTGCGGTTCTTGACCATTTCCTGGGTCTTGGCGAGTTCCGGGTCGGAAACCAGACCATAGGCAGAGAGCGGACCGTTCGGGCCGGCGATTTCGTCGGAGACGAAGAACTCAACGTATTCCTGGAGACCCGGGATCACGTCGAGGTGGGCGTTCTTGACGTAGAAGTAGAGCGGACGCGAAACCGGGTACTCACCCGATGCGATGGTCTCGGTCGAAGGATTGACGCCGCCCATGGTGGCAACGCGCAGCTTGTCGGTGTTGTTCTCGTAGAACGACAGGCCGAAGACGCCGATTGCGTTGTTGTTGGCTTCCAGGCGGGCCAGGGTTTCGGTGTAGTCGCCGTCGATGTCGACGGAAACGCCATCGGTGCGGAGCGAGGTGCAGCCGTCTTCCATGCCGGCTTCTTCAAAAGCCTTGTCCGCGCCGGTTGCTTCGCAGCCAGCCTCGATAACCTTCTCGTCGAACACTTCGCGGGTGCCGTGCTTGGTGCCCGGGATGAACGCAAGAATGTCCTGGGCAGGCAGATCCGGGTTGACGTCAGCCCAGGTCGTGTTCGGGTTGTCCACCAGTTCGCCGTCCTTGACGACCTTGGCGGCGAGAGCGTTGTACCAGTCAGCCGGCGTGAAGGCGAATTCGGCGCCGTTGATGTCGGAAGCGAACACGATGCCGTCGTACCCGATGCGGACTTCCTGGATCTCGGTGACGCCGTTGGAGGCGCAGAGATCGATGTCCGACTGCTTGATGCGCGAGGACGAATTCGCGATGTCGATGGTGTTCTCGCCAACGCCTTCGCACAGCTTCTTGCGGCCTGCGCCCGAGCCACCCGATTCAACAACGGGTGTGGGGAATTCGAAGTTTTCGCCAAAAGCTTCGGCAACGATGGAAGCGTAGGGCAGCACGGTGGAGGAACCGGCCATCTGGACCTGGTCGCGGGCAACGGCGGCACCGGTAAGAGCCGTCGAGGCCAGAATTGCGGCGGCTGCGAGTTTGATAGCGTTCATAAAGAAATCTCCCGTCATGGGTCAGGGTGTCGTGGCCCGTTGTCCGGGCCGTGGATCAGCCATCTGAGGCTGGCCCTTTCTAGGCCCGTGGAGATTCTGTTTTATGACAGTTTCAATACTCTTTTATGACATATTATATTATTGAATTTATTGATACAATTCAGCATCCGATGACGGGGCGCCCGGATTGGATCCGCTGAATTTGACACTGAAGGTCGATCCTTCCCCCAACTTGGAGCGGATCACCAGCCGCGCACGGTGGCGGGTCAGGATATGCTTGACGATCGCCAGGCCCAGGCCGGTCCCCTTTTTCGACCGGCTGGTCTCCACATCGACGCGATAGAACCGTTCCGTCAGACGCGGTACATGCTCCTTGGCGATGCCCGGCCCGTAGTCCCGTATGGTTATCTCGGCACCATGCGCCGCTGTCTCGGAGATGGCAATGTCCACCTTCCTGCCGGATTGTCCATACTTGCAGGCGTTTTCGATCAGGTTGGAAAACACCTGGATGAGCTCGTCCTCGTCTCCGGAAATCAGGACCGGGGTTGCCGGCGCGGAGAGCTCGATCTGAACTCCCAGTTCATCGGCCATGGGCCTCAGCGTATCAATGACATGTGAAACGGTGTGGCAGAGATCGACTTCTCCCTGCGGGGCAACGTGGGCGCGCAGCTCAAGCCGCGACAGCGACAGGAGATCGTCAATCAGGCGCGCCATCCGCTGCGCCTGATCCAGCATGATGCCGAAGAACCTCGTCCGGGCCGCCTCGTCATTGCGCGCGGGCCCCTGCATGGTTTCGATGAACCCCATGAGCGAGGCGAGCGGCGTGCGCAGCTCATGGCTGGCATTGGCCACGAAATCCGTGCGCATCCGGTCCATGCGCCGCGCCTCGGTCATATCCCTGAATGTGAGAACGAAGACCCGCCCGCCGGCTTCGCTTCGACCATCGACCGGCGCCACCCTGACCTCATGCCAGCGCTCGGACGGAACCCGCTCGACATGTTCCACGCTTTCGGGCTGACCGGTCTCGATGACCCTGCCTACCAGTTCGAGGATGACGGGCGAGCGGATACGCGCGGACAATGCGGCGCGGTCGGGGTAAGCGCCGACCAGCGTTGCCGCGGCGCTGTTCTGGCGAATCACCACGGTGTCCTCATCGAACAGGACGGTGGGGAAATCGAGCGCATCGATGATTTGCAGCTCTCGCCTGCGTGCGCTGGTCGAACTGCCTATGGACTTCGCCCGTGTCGCTGCGCGGGAGGCCGGCCAGACCAACAAGGCTGCCGAAAAAACACCATAGCCCAGAATGACTTGCCAGATTTCCAGCCCGGCCATCATCGACAGAAGGGCGATCACGGCGGCCACGACAAGTGGACGGCGGTAGGTCAGGACGCGAGAGGCCAGACTGTCCTGCGGCGTGTCTGCTGCGGTCTCGTCGATTGCATCAACCATCTGCCTCACCCGTCTCGGAAAGCCCCGTATCAGGGGCATGTGCGGCCTGTTTATACCCGCTGCTTGAAATCGCAATGACGATGTGGCCCCTATGAGGGGAGAGAGATGAAGACGGGGAGCCCGCTGATGCGGCCTGTCCCCGGAGCAACAGGATACAGAGCATGACCAAGACGCGAACCGAAACCGACAGCTTCGGCGAAATCGAGGTGGCAGAGGACAAATACTGGGGTGCGCAGGCGCAACGCTCGCTTGGCAACTTCAAGATCGGCTGGGAGACCCAACCGCTGTCGATCGTGCGGGCGCTGGGAATCGTCAAACGCGCCGCCGCCGAGACCAACATGAACCTCGACCGGCTGGATCCGGAGGTCGGTGCCGCCATCGTTTCGGCTGCCCAGGAGGTGATCGACGGCAAGCTCGATGCGCATTTCCCGCTGGTGGTCTGGCAGACCGGATCGGGCACGCAGTCCAACATGAACGCCAACGAGGTCATCTCCAACCGCGCCATCGAAATGATGGGCGGCGAGATGGGGTCGAAGAAACCGGTCCACCCCAATGATCATGTCAACATGAGCCAGTCCTCCAACGACACCTATCCGACGGCCATGCACATTGCCTGCGCCGAACAGATCAGCGCCCATCTTCTGCCCTCGCTGAAGCATCTTCATGCGAGCCTTGACCGAAAGGCAGAGGCTTTTGCGGGGATCGTCAAGATCGGCCGAACCCACACCCAGGATGCGACACCGCTGACGCTCGGGCAGGAGTTCGGCGGCTATGCGGCACAGGTCGCCTCGGCGATCAAGCGGATAGAGGCAACATTGCCCGGCCTGTATGAACTTGCCCAGGGCGGCACCGCGGTCGGGACGGGACTGAATGCGCCGACGGGCTTTGCCGAAAAGGTTGCAGAGCGGATCGCCGACATCACCGGACTGCCCTTCGTCACGGCGCCCAACAAGTTCGAGGCGCTTGCGGCCCATGACGCGATGGTGTTTGCCCATGGCGCGATCAACGCGGCGGCGGCGGCGCTGTTCAAGATCGCCAACGACATCCGCTTCCTTGGCTCCGGCCCACGGTCGGGGCTTGGCGAACTGGCGCTACCTGAAAACGAGCCGGGGTCCTCGATCATGCCGGGCAAGGTCAACCCGACGCAATGCGAGGCCCTTACCCAGGTCTGCGTGCAGGTTTTCGGAAACAACGCCGCCCTGAGTTTCGCAGGCAGCCAGGGGCACTTTGAGCTCAACGTCTACAATCCGGTGATGGCCTACAACTTCCTGCAATCGGTTCAGCTGCTTGCGGACGCCGCGGTTTCCTTCACCGACAATTGCGTTGCGGGCATCCAGGCGCGTGAGGCCAACATCAAGGCAGCGCTCGAGCGCTCGCTGATGCTGGTGACCGCACTGGCGCCGACCATCGGCTACGACAATGCCGCGACCATTGCGAAGAAGGCCCACAGCAACGGCACGACGCTGCGCGAGGAAGCGCTCCGGACTGGCCTCGTGACAGCCGAGGATTACGACCGTATTGTCCGTCCCGAGGACATGACCCACCCTGGTTGAACCGCCAGCAGACGGTCGGTGAGCGAGAACGGTATCCGGAGAAAGAGAATGGCTGAAACCGACGCCCCCAGCCGGGCTGTGGAACTCGAAATAGACGGGAAACTCCGGACGTTCGACATCGATGATCCGAAATTGCCGGACTGGGTGGAAGACCGTGCCTTCGGTTCGGACGACTATCCCTATGACAAGAAGCTCAAGCGCAAGCAGTATGAAAAAACGCTTGAGGAGCTGCAGGTCGAACTGGTCAAGGTGCAATCCTGGCTCGGGGAAACGGGAACGCGGGTGATGGCGGTCTTCGAAGGCCGCGACGCCGCCGGCAAGGGCGGATCGATCGGCGCCACCCGGGCCTACATGAATCCGCGTTCAGCGCGGATCGTCGCGCTCCCCAAGCCGACCGAAACCGAGCGCGGGCAATGGTATTACCAGCGCTATGTCGATCATTTCCCGACTTCGGGCGAGTTCGTCCTGTTCGACCGGTCCTGGTACAATCGCGCCGGCGTCGAGCCGGTGATGGGATTTTGCACGCCCGACCAGCATCAGCATTTTCTCGAGGAAACCCCGCATTTCGAGCGCATGCCGGTCAAGGCGGGAATCCACCTGTTCAAGTTCTGGCTCAACATCGGCCGTGAGATGCAGCTCAAGCGCTTTCACGATCGCAGGCATTCGCGGCTCAAGCACTGGAAGCTGTCGCCGATGGATATCGCGAGCCTCAACAAGTGGGACGACTACACTGAGAAGCGTGACCTGATGCTCAAGTCAACACATTCGGACCACGCACCCTGGACGGTGATCCGTGCCAACGACAAGCGCAGGGCGCGGATCAATGTCATTCGGACCATCCTTTCGGGCCTGCCCTATTCGGGCAAGAACGGGGCCGTCATCGGCGAAATCGATGACAAGATCGTCGGAAAGGGGCATGCGCCCGTTTCGGATTGAGTGTCGCTGACCGACGATGTCCGGAGGAGCAGTCTGTCGATCGTGTTTCAGCGGGCTCGGGACTTTGGCCTGCACAGGGTCCCTGTGACCGCCGGCGACCGGCCGGACACGATCGTTCCCTGGAATTGCGAACCATCGGCAGCAACTCCGGCGGGCAAGAACACGGTTCCGGGACCGGGGCACGCCAGTTTTCGGACAAAAAGTGACGTTTACGTCAAGGGAAGGATTGCAACAAACCTGCGGTGACCTTAAATCTGGATGAAACCGGATCGGGAATAGAGGAGCCCGGCGGCGGCAAGATCCGACGCACTCGTCCGGAAACGAGGGAGAGACCGCAATGACAATTTCCGCAGCCGCAGACCGCATCTGGCTTTCGAGCTATCCGCCGAACACACCGTCGGACATCGCGCCGCTGGAGCACAACTCCATCGCCGCGCTCATCGAGGATTCCTTCAAGCGCTTCGCCGACCGTCCCGCCTTCACCTGCATGGGCAAGACCATCAGCTACAAGGACCTTGAAGACTACTCGAACCGGATCGGCGCATGGCTGCAGTCTCTCGGTCTCGAAAAGGGCGACAGGGTCGCGCTGATGATGCCAAACATCCTGCAGATGCCGGTGGCCATGGCCGCAGTGCTTCGTGCCGGCTACACGGTCGTCAACGTCAATCCTCTCTACACGCCGCGCGAACTCGAACACCAGTTGAAGGATTCGGGCGCCAAGGCAATCATCATCCTCGAGAATTTCGCGCTGACACTGCAGCAGGTCGTCAAGAACACCGGTGTCAAGCATGTGTGCGTGGCAAGCATGGGCGACCTGATGGGCCTGAAAGGCCATCTGGTCAATTTTGTCGTCCGCAAGGTCAAGAAGATGGTGCCGGCCTGGTCCCTGCCCGGCCATGTCAGTTTCAAGGCGGCCCTTGCCGCGGGCGATGGCAAGAGGCTCAAGCCGGTCGAGATCAGCGCCTCCGACGTGGCATTCCTGCAGTACACCGGCGGAACCACCGGGGTGTCGAAAGGCGCGACGCTTCTCAATTCCAACGTCTTGGCAAACGCGGCGCAGAACGACCTCTGGCTGCCGGCAGCCTTCATCAAGAAGAAAAAGCCCGACGTTCTGGTCTATATCTGCGCCCTGCCCCTCTACCACATCTTCGCTCTGACGGTGAACGCGCTGATGGGCATGTCGCAGGGGGCGCACAACATCCTCATCCCCAATCCGAGGGACATTCCAGGGTTCGTGAAGGAACTCGGGAAATATGAATTCCACGTGTTCCCGGGCCTCAATACGCTGTTCAATGCGCTCCTGAACAACGAGGAGTTCCGCAAGCTGAATTTCAAGCCACTGCTTCTGACGCTGGGCGGCGGCATGGCCGTGCAGCGGCCGGTGGCCGAGCGCTGGCGGGAGTTGACCGGCTGCGTGATCTCGGAGGGATACGGTCTTTCGGAAACAGCGCCGGTCGCAACCGCAAACCGCTTCGATGCGGACGGCTTTTCCGGCACCATCGGCTTGCCGCTGCCGTCGACCTACATCGACATTCGCGACGAGGACGGCAGCTCGATGCCGCTCGGCGAGGTGGGTGAAATCTGCATCAAGGGGCCGCAGGTCATGGACGGCTACTGGAACCGCCCCGAAGAAACGGCGAACGTGATGACCGAGGACGGTTATTTCCGTTCGGGCGACATGGGCTTCATGGACGAGAACGGCTACACCAAGATCGTTGACCGCAAGAAGGACATGATCCTCGTTTCCGGCTTCAACGTCTATCCGAACGAAGTCGAGGAAGTCGCCGTCGAACATCCCGGAATCGCAGAAGCCGCCGCCGTGGCGATGGCCGACGAAAATTCCGGCGAGGCGGTCAAGCTCTTCGTTGTCCGGAAGGATCCGTCCCTCACCGAAGCGGACGTGAAGGCCCATTGCGCCAAGGGTCTGACCAATTACAAACGACCGAAGATCGTCGTCTTCAAGGATGAGCTTCCAAAGACCAATGTCGGCAAGATCCTTCGTCGCGAGCTGAGGGACTGACACATCCGCTGCAATCGATGACGATGAACTGAATGATCGAGGCCCGCGGAAACTTGATTTTCCGCGGGCCTCGACGCATAGCTGTGCTCTCAAAAGGAGGCCCCGCATTTGAACCCGTCAATCCGAACCGTCCTTTCGAAGCTCCAATCCCACAAAGCCGGCTCCGCACCGATAGACATGCGGGAAGCCTTCGCCTCCGACCCCGAGCGGGCATTGCGCTTTTCGGTGCGCCTCGATGATCTTCGCATGGATTATTCCAAATGTGCGATCGATGACGAGACGATGGGGCTTCTCAAGCAGCTGGCCGCAAGCGCGGACATCGAAACCGCCCGGGACAAGATGTTCGCAGGCGAGGCGATCAACAGCACCGAAGGCAGAGCGGTCCTGCACACGGCGCTGCGCGCGGACAGGGACGCCGACATTCGGGTCGACGGCGCGAACGTGGTGCCCGATGTCCATGCGGTCCTCGATGCCATGGGCGCCTTTTCCGACGGCTTGCGCGACGGAACCGTATCGGGCGCGACCGGCAAGGCCTTTACCGACGTGGTCAATATCGGCATCGGCGGTTCGGATCTCGGGCCGGTGATGGCAACGCTGGCGCTTGCGCCCTATCACGACGGACCGCGGCTGCATTTCGTCTCAAACGTCGATGGCGCCCATATCGCCGACACGCTTTCCGGTCTCGATCCGGAGACAACGCTGATCATCGTCGCCTCGAAGACCTTCACCACCATCGAAACCATGACGAATGCCAGGACCGCGCGCGAGTTCATCGTTGCGCAGCTTGGAGAGGATGCGGTGGCGAAGCATTTTGCCGCCGTGTCGACCGCGCTCGACAAGGTATCGGCATTCGGGCTCGACGAGACCCGCGTCTTCGGGTTCTGGGACTGGGTGGGCGGCCGATACTCGCTCTGGTCGGCCATCGGACTGCCCTTGATGATTGCCATCGGCCGCAAGGCCTTTGCAGAGTTTCTCGCAGGCGCGCGGAAGATCGACCGGCATTTCCAGGATGCACCGATCGATCAGAACCTTCCGATGCTGCTCGGACTCCTGGGTGCATACCACCGGCTGGTTTGCGGCTACCCGAGCCGAGCGGTCATTCCCTATGATCAGCGGCTGTCGCGCTTCCCGGCCTATCTGCAGCAGCTCGACATGGAATCGAACGGCAAATCCGTCGATACCGACGGCACCACGCTCGAGACGGCCTCCGGCCCGATTGTCTGGGGCGAGCCGGGCACCAACGGACAACACGCGTTTTTCCAGCTGCTGCACCAGGGCACGGATGTCATCCCGGTGGAATTCATGATCGCCGCAAACGGGCATGAAAAGGCCCTCAAACACCAGCATCAATTGCTGATCGCCAACTGCCTGGCCCAGTCGGAAGCCCTGATGCGCGGCCGCACCACCGGGGAAGCACGGTCGCAACTGATTGCGGGCGGCGCCTCGGAGGCGGAAGCAGACCGGCTGGCGCCGCACAAGACGTTTCCGGGCAACCGTCCTTCGATCACGATCGTCTATGACAAGCTCACGCCCTTCGCGCTCGGACGCCTGATCGCGCTCTACGAGCACCGCGTGTTCGTGGAAGCGCAGATTTTCGGCATCAACGCCTTCGACCAGTGGGGCGTGGAACTGGGCAAGGAACTGGCCACCGCACTGCTGCCGGTGGTCAAGGGCGAAAGCGGCGGCGAAGGCCACGACGCCTCGACGCTGGCGCTGGCCAAGGCCATCCAGAGCATGCAGTCCTGATCGGGTTTTCTAGAGCCCGATCTCGCGAGCCCAGGGAGGGTTTGCGCCCGGCCGCGAAACCGTGACGGCGGCCGCCTTTGCGCCCAGGCGGAGGGCATTGCCGATAGCATCGGCGGATAGCGCCCTGATTGCAGACTTGTCGAGAACCCGGTCGCGGATCAGCGAGGCCAGAAGGCCGGCATTGAACGTATCGCCGGCGCCGACGGTATCGGCCACGGTCACGCTCACACCTTCGACCTCGACGACATCGTTGCGGCTGTAGGCGATGGCGCCCTTCGGGCCGCGTGTGAAGATCACCAGACCGGGTCCCTGATCGAGCCATACCCGCGCCGCCGTCTCCATGTCGGGCTGCCCGAACCATTCCAAGTCCTCATCCGACATCTTGACGATATCGCTCATTCCGATCATCCGGTCGATCCGCGCCCGGTGCGCCACCGGATCGGTGATGAAGCCTGGCCGGATGTTGGGATCGAGCGAAATGACCTTGTTTGCGGCCTCGCGGCGCATCAGGCTCTCGTAGGTCGACCCGCAGGGCTCGGAAATCAGACTGATCGCGCCGAAATGCAGGGCCTCAACCCTGCTGTCCAGTTGCGGAAGGTCGGCTTCGGTGATCATCCGGCCGGCGGTATTCTCGTCAAAGAATGCATAACTTGCATGACCGTCTGTCAGCTTGACGAAGGCCAGCGTCGTGGGCCGGTCAAGCCGGGCGCAATGGCTGTGATCGACGCCGCTCTCGTCGAGCGCTGCGCGGAGGATGTCGCCGAACATGTCGGAGGAGAGCCCGGTGAAGAAGCCGGTCTCAAGTCCAAGCCGCCCGAGCGCGATCGCGGTGTTGAATACGGCTCCGCCGGCATAGGGCGCAAAGGCGTCCTCTCCGGCTGTCGACGTGCGCGGCAGCATGTCTATGAGCGCTTCACCGCAACAGATGATCATGGAAACTCTCCCCGTTCCAGATTGTCGATTCAACGCCCCGCTGGGAGCTCGGACACGCCGCCATGGGCCCCGGACCACTCGAGCGGCGCATCCAGGAACGAAGCCACCGAGGCAAGCGTCTCGGCGTCGAAAGCCTTCTGCCGGGTGGCCGCGGCCAGCACGTCACGCCAGGTCGCAAGGTAATGCAGCTGCACCTTGCCATTTGCAAAGCGCGCCTCCGCCTCCCCGAAGATACCATAGAAGAACAGTGCGATGCCGTGGTCAACGGTACAGCCGGCGGCGCGGATCGCGTCAATGAACTTGAACATCGATCCGCCGGCCGTGGTCAGGTCCTCGATCACGAGGACCCGCGATCCCTCGCGCAATTCCCCCTCGATCTGGGCGTTGCGGCCGTGGCCCTTGGGCTGCTTGCGCACATAGATCATCGGCAGTCCGAGTCGTTCGGCAAGGAAGGCTGCGAAGGGAATGCCCGCCGTCTCGCCACCGGCAACGCAATCAAACTGTTCGAAACCGGCTTCCGAAAGAATGGAGGCCGCGGCGAAATCCATCACCGCGGAGCGGACCCGCGGATAGGAGATGAGCTTGCGGCAGTCGATATAGACCGGGCTCATCATGCCGGATGCAAGCTTGTAGGGTTCGGTGGCGTTGAAATGGACGGCCTTGATCTCGAGCAGCATCTTCGCAACTGTCTCGGCGACGAAAGCCTTGTCAGGAAAGGTGTTGGAAAACATTCAGCGTACCCCCGCAGATGCGTGAAGGCCCCGAACGAAACCGGGCCCGACCGCTCCTGAGCGAATACCAGCTTCATGACGGGGTTGGAAGGCTGTCAGGCAACTTCCCAGTGGACGGGTATCATCGGGTCAAAAACCGTGACCGGGCCGTCTCCCGTCTCGATCCGGTCCGGCCATTCAACCGCGGAAGGGCACTTCCGGAGCGTTACGGTCTCCGTGTTGACCGGCAGACCATACCAGGCGGGACCATTGCGGCTCGCGAAGGCTTCCAGATTTTTAAGAGCGGCATCCTCCTCGAACACATGAGCCAGGCAGGACAGGGTGTTGATGGCGGTGAAGATGCCGGCGCAACCACAGGCGCATTCCTTGAGCGGATCGACATGCGGGGCTGAATCCGTTCCGAGGAAGAACCGCGGATCGCCCGAGGTGGCGGCCTTGCGCAGGGCCAGACGGTGGGTCTCGCGCTTGGCGACCGGGAGGCAATAGTAATGCGGCTTGATGCCTCCGGCGAGGATCGCGTTGCGGTTGATCATCAGGTGATGGGTGGTGATGGTCGCCGCAAGGTTCGTCTCGGCGGCGCTGACATAGTCCACGCCATCGGACGTGGTCACATGTTCAAGCGTGATCCGAAGTTCCGGCAGACGCCGGCGCAGCGGTTCCAGCTTGGCCTCGATGAACACGGCTTCCCGGTCGAAGATGTCAACATCCGGATCCGTGACCTCGCCATGGATGCACAGGGGCATGCCGATCTCGGTCATCTTCTCGAGCACCGGCATGACCTTGTCGAGATCGCGCACGCCGGAATGGGAATTGGTTGTTGCGCCTGCCGGATAGAGCTTGACCGCGGTGGCGAGGCCCGATGCGTGCGCTTCCGCCACATCGGCAGGGTTCGTGGTCTCTGTGAGGTAGAGCGTCATCAGCGGCCTGAAATCGAGACCCGACGGCAATGCCGCCATGATCCTGTCCCGGTAGGCGCGCGCATCGGCGGCGGTCACCACGGGCGGCACCAGATTCGGCATGATGATCGCACGGGCAAAATGCCTGGCGCTGAACGGGAGGACGCCCTCAAGCATCGCCCCGTCCCGCAGGTGCAGATGCCAGTCATCGGGCTTCGGGATTGTGATTTCGTCCACGCTCGATCTCCTTTTCGCAATCCGTCAATCCGCCGCGGCGGGTTGACCTTCCGTTCCGCGCACGGCAACTGATGACCGACAAGCCTTTAACAGGCAAACCGGAGCGAGGGAAAGAGACCATGGATCTAGGATTGACCGGGAAGAGAGCGCTGGTGCTGGCATCGTCGCGCGGACTGGGGCTGGGGATCGCCGAAGCGATTGCCGCCGAAGGCTGCGACGTGATGATTACCGGTCGAAGCGGGGAAAAGCTCGAAGCCGCTGCAGCCGCGATCAACGCACGCGGGGCCGGCAAGGCGCATTTCATCGTCTCCGATCTCACCGATAGGGCAACTCCGGAATTGCTCGAGAAAGCGGTCAAATCCGAGTTCGGCGACATCGACATTCTCGTCAACAACACCGGTGGTCCGCCGCCCGGACCGATGAGCGGCGCGGATCTGGACGTGGTTCACCGCCAGTTTGAAATCATGGTCCTGAGCGTGATGGACCTGACCGCGCGGCTCATACCCGGCATGCGGTCACGGAACTGGGGCCGGGTGCTGACAGTCGCCTCATCCGGCGTCATCCAGCCCATCCCCAATCTGGGTCTTTCCAATGCATTGCGCTCGGCACTGGTCGGCTGGTCGAAATCCCTGGCCAACGAGGTCGGCAGCGATGGCGTGACGTTCAACATGCTGCTGCCCGGCCGGATCGAGACCGACCGGCTCAAGCAACTCGATGCCGCCAACGCGGAACGCTCGGGCAAGAGCGTCGAAGACGTGGCTGCAGCGGCAAAGGGGCAGATCCCGATCGGGCGCTATGGCGCGGTGGAGGAGTTCGCGGCAACAGCAGCATTTCTGGTCAGCGAACGGGCGAGCTACATCAACGGCTCGATGATCCGTTGCGATGGCGGCGCGATCAAATCGGTCTGAACAGAAGCTGCATGAAAGCAGTCCTCGAGCGCGTCAGAGTGCGCGCTTGAGGCTTTCCTCGATGTAGGTCTTGCGCAGGCCGAGGGTGACCGGGCCGGGTTTCCCGCCGGACAGTTCGACGCCGTCTATCGAAACCACCGGGCCGACGAAGACCGAGGCCGACGTGATGAAGGCTTCGGCGGCATCGCGGGCTTCCTCGATCGTGAACGGCCGCTCCTCGACAGGCGTTCCGCTTTCGGCCGAATAGGCCATCAATGCCGCGCGGGTGATCCCGGGAAGGATTTCGTTCGAGAGCGGACGGGTGACGATGGCGCCAGATCTGGTCACGATGAAAGCATTGTTGGAGGTGCCTTCGGTCACGACCCCGTCGCGCACCATCCAGGCATCGTCGGCACCGCGGGCCTTGGCTTCCATCTTTCCGAGCGACGGATAGAGAAGCTGCACGGTCTTGATGTCGCAGCGCCCCCAGCGCAGATCCGGGATCGAAACGATCTTCATGCCGTTCTTCGAGACGGCCGTTTCGATCAGCGGGCGGCTCTGTGTGAAAAGCACCAGCGTCGGCTTGAGCTTTTCGGTGTCGAACACGAAATCGCGGTCGACCGCACCGCGCGTCATCTGCATGTAGACAACGCCTTCTTCGACACTGTTGCGGCTGACGAGCTCGCGGTGGATGGCGAGGATCTCGTCATCGCTGACATCGACACGCATCCCCAGTTCGTTGGCCGACCGGTGCAGGCGCGCGACATGCGCCGGGAAATCGATCAGTTTGCCGCCGAGCACCGAGGCCACTTCATAGATCCCGTCGCCGAAAAGAAATGCCCGGTCGAAGACCGAGACCTTCGCCTCGTTCTCGGAGACGTATTCTCCGTTGACAAAGACTGTGCGCATGCTGGCCCCCTGTTTTCTGGTCCACGGTTACATGCCAGAAATCGGTCTTCATCGCCAACGGCTTTTTGGGTAAGAAGCGCAATCTCCGCACAGGATCGCGGCGCTAATGCAGGAATGTTTCAGGAAGGAAAGCGCCGATGGCTGATCGCATCGCCTACACCAAGCCCTCCATCACCGAGCTCGAGGTGGCCTACGCCACGGATGCGGCACGCAATGGCTGGGGCGCACACTGCTATGACTACATTCACCGTCTCGAGCGCGAGTTCGCAGCCCATGTCGGCACCCGATACGCGATTGCGACATCGAGCTGCACGGGCGCGATGCAACTCGGTCTGGCGGCTACGGGAATCGGTCCCGGCGACGAGGTGATCATGGCGGACACGAACTGGATCGCCTCGGTCGCCCCGGTTGTCCATCTGGGCGCGACACCGGTCTTCGTGGATATACTGGAGGACACCTGGTGCCTCGATCCGGATCAGGTGGAAGCGGCAATCACACCGCGGACAAAGGCGATCATTGCCGTCCATCTCTACGGCTCGATGTGTGACATGGACCGCCTGCTGGACATCGGTGCCCGTCACGGCGTTGTCGTTATCGAGGACGCGGCCGAAGCGATCGGATCGCTGTGGCGCGGGAAACGGGCCGGATCGATGGGGGCTTTCGGTACGTTCTCCTTCCACGGCACCAAGACGGTGACCACCGGCGAAGGCGGCATGTTCGTCACCGATGACCCTGCGCTCTTCGAACGGGTGACGACGCTTTCGAACCATGGCCGGGACCCGAAGGAACCAAGGCAGTTCTTTCCCACCATCACCGGCTACAAGTTCAAGATGGCCAATGTGTCGGCGGCGATCGGCTGTGCCCAGGTGGAACGGATTTCGGAGCTGATCGAGGGCAAGCGAACGATCATGCAGCGCTACAGGGATCTGCTCGAGGGCATCAACGGCATAAGCCTCAACGCCGAACCGAAACCCTCTGTCAACGGCTACTGGATGCCGACCGTGGTGTTTGACAGGGACACCGGCGTCACCCGCGAGATGCTGATCGACGCATTCGGGCAAGCCGACATCGATGCACGGGTGTTCTTCTGGCCTCTGTCCGAATTGCCGATGTTTTCCCCCTGCCCCCAAAACACCGCCGCCCGCGACATCGCCGGCCGCGCCATCAACCTTCCGAGCTACCACGACATGGATCTTGACGCGCAGGCACGTGTTGCCGAGGTGATCAGGCAGATCAACAGATCCTAGACATGTCCGGCGGTTTCCGCGCAGCATCGATCGAAGCCTCATCGGCCATTGTTCCCGCGCCGCGGCTTGCCTATAAGAATTACGGAATGCCTGCGCCTGTCGCATGCGAACAAAAACCGCCAGGACCGGCGCATTGACGGGGATCTCATGCTCGAAGACGGCAAACTCTATATCGGCACCAGCCGCAATCCAGACGACAGCATCAACAAGGGCGAATACCTCGATCTGCAATACGCCAACCGGCACGGGCTGATTACCGGCGCCACCGGCACCGGGAAAACGGTGACACTGCAGATTCTCGCCGAGAGCTTTTCCAATGCGGGAGTGCCGGTCTTCTGCGCCGACGTGAAAGGCGATCTCTCAGGCATTGCCGCCATGGGCGAGAGCAAGGATTTTCTTGAAAAGCGTGCCGAAACCATCGGCCTCGACTCCTACGACTACCAGGAATTCCCGGTCATCTTCTGGGATCTTTTCGGCGAAAAGGGGCACCGGGTACGCACAACGATTTCCGAGATGGGACCGCTGCTGCTGGCTCGTCTGATGGACATGTCCGATGCCCAGGAAGGCGTGCTCAACATCGCCTTCAAGCTTGCCGACGAAAACGGCCTGCCGCTTCTCGACCTCAAGGACCTGCGCGCGCTGCTTTCCTACATGGCTGGCGAAACAGACAAGCTGTCCGCCATGTACGGCAACATCACCAAGCAGTCGCTCGCCACCATCCAGCGCGGGCTTCTGGTTCTCGAACAGCAGGGTGCGGAGAATTTCTTTGGCGAGCCCGCACTGCGGATCGCGGATGTCATGCGCACCACAAATGACGGACGTGGCGCGATCTCGGTGCTGGCGGCCGACAAGCTGATGATGAACCCGCGGCTCTATGCGACATTCCTGCTCTGGCTGTTGTCGGAACTGTTCGAGGAACTGCCCGAGGTGGGCGATCCGGACAAGCCCAGACTGGTGTTCTTCTTCGACGAGGCCCATCTGTTGTTCGACGAGGCGCCGAAGATCCTGGTCGACCGGGTCGAGCAGGTGGTGCGGCTCATCCGCTCCAAGGGCGTGGGCGTGTTTTTCGTCACCCAGAACCCGCTGGATGTTCCCGATACCGTTCTCTCGCAGCTCGGAAACCGCGTGCAGCACGCACTGCGCGCCTATACACCGCGGGAACAGAAAGCCGTGAAGGTGGCTGCAGAGACATTCCGGCCCAATCCCGCCTTCGATTGCTTCGAGACGATCACCCAGCTCGGCGTGGGCGAGGCTCTCGTCTCGACATTGGGCAAGAAGGGCGTTCCATCGATGGTCGAGCGGACGCTGATCCGGCCGCCGTCTTCACGGCTTGGCCCGATCACCGAGGCCGAGCGGGCCAAGGTGATTGCGGTAAGCCCGGTGGCCGGCCAGTATGACGAGGATCTTGACCGGGACAGCGCCTTCGAAATGCTGGCGCGGCGCGCCGAGGAAGCCGCCAAGGCCGAGGAAGAGGAGCGTCGCCGTGAAGAGGAGCGCGAGCGGGAGCCGCCGGAAAGCCGGCGCTGGACCCTGCCCGGCTATGGCGATGAAGATGATGACGACGATGACGAACGTGGCCGCCGCACGTCGCCCAAACGGCGCAAATCACGCGGGTCGAGACCGGGCTACCAGCGGCAGACCGTGACCGAGGCCGTGATCAAGTCGGTGGCGAGATCAGCCGCCACGTCACTCGGCCGGGCGCTCGTCCGCGGGATCCTGGGGTCCCTGAAGAAGGGCTTCTAGGCCAGTTACCACAAGAGAAGTGGCGGCTGCCGCCTGACCGAGGCAGGGCGCTGGGTAGGTCATCCGGAACCGGGCGTCGTCGTAGGATGCGGCGGGATCGAAACAGGTTACGCGGCCGATGCCGTCAACCCAGAGGCGATGCGGATCTGTTGACACCAGACCTTCGGCACCGGACTGGCGATAGAGTTCGAAATGAAGATGGGGAATGCCGCCGCCGAGCATTCCGGTTGTCCCCAATGTGCCGACCAGCTGTCCACGGGCGACAGTGTCGCCCTTGCTCACAAGCCTTTTGTCCAGGTGCTTGTAGACCGTGCGCGAGACCCTGCCTTCAGCATCGGGACCGTGCGTGATCTCGACGCGATTGCCATAGGCGGGCTCGGTGAACGATCCGGTCACCCGACCGCCGGCGGCAGCGATGACCGGATCACCGACCTTGCCTATCACGTCGATGCCCAAGTGTTTGGGACCATTGGTGCTGAACAGAAACTGCTGCGAGATCGACGGGGCGCCGGCAGGCATGACCACCTGGATCTTGTTTTCCTGGGCAGGGCGATAGACCGACGCCCATCCATGGTCCTCCGGAACGCAGCCGAAAGCGGGAAGAAGCAACACCGGCACCGCTGCAGTCACGGCGAGCCGGTGAAATTTCAAGCGAAGTAACCCGAGCATGCTCGCCCCCACGAAGCAGTCGCGGTACGTGTGCAACGTGCCGTCCAACCAAGCCCGTACAACCCACGGAAGCCGAGTGGCTAGACGCAGGATGCTGAAAGGCTTGCCGTGAGCTTTTACGTTATTGCTCGAGTGAAGACAATCGAGCGCCACCAGCATCGCTCGCTGTCAACATGTCTGTACAGGGACGCTCCAAGTGAAACGCCTCGACACTTCTATCAAATCACAACTATCGGTGTCCTGGTCGGCACCCTGTCATAGAGATCGCAGACATCCTGGTTGATCAGCCGGACACATCCCGAAGAGACCGCCTTGCCAATCGAACGGTATTCCGGGCTGCCATGCAGGCGGTAGAGTGTATCGACCCCATCCTGGAAGATATACAGCGCCCGGGCCCCGAGCGGATTGTCCAGACCCGGCGGCATTCCGCCGTTCTCCGCGGACCATTTCTCCAATTCCGGCTGGCGCGCGATCATGTCCCGGGGCGGGGTCCATTTTGGCCATTCCTGCTTCCATTGGACGACGGCGCGTCCCGACCAGGAAAAGCCTGCACGTCCGATGCCCACTCCGTAACGCATGGCGCGGCCGTTTTCGCGGACCAGATACAGAAAACGGTCCGTCGTATCGACAACCAGCGTTCCGGGGCGTTCGCCGGTCGGGTCCGCAACCTCCTGGCGGAGGTATCGGGGATCGATTTCCCAATAGGGAATGGCCGGTAGAGGAAACTGCTCATCGAGTTTCGGACCATACATTGCGTCATAATAGGGCGTCCTGCGGCTCAGACCGGAGCGTCCGGCTGCAGGCGTACGGTAGATCGGAGCGGTCTCCGCGACGAACCGCTCGGTGGTCGGTCCTGCGCAACCCGCCAGCCCTGCGGCAGCGCCAATGCCCAGCCCGAGAAGAGCCCTGCGGGAATAAGCCGGTTCGCTACCAGCCGTTGCGGCAGGGTTGAACATGATGTTGTTGTCGTTTTTCTTGGTTCCGTGCATTTTTTCGGAAAGTCCTCGGGTCGCGGTATCGGAAAGCTCGTACAGGCGGACGGGCCGCAAATCCGCCCGACCGCCGTTAACGCGCGGAGGCACATTTGAGTTCCGATTGTGACCGTGCCACGTCCAGCTTGTGGCTAACTTGCCACAGGCATGCGGTTTGCAATGACATCAGCGTGAACGGTTCGCAGGTCCGCCTAACCGACCCCGTTGAGATCGGGAAGAATGAGTGACGGCGGGAGATCGAGATACTCGTCAGGCATCCTGGCGCGGTTGATCCAGATCGTGCGAAAACCGAATTTCGTCGCACCGGCGATGTCCCAGCGATTGGAAGACTGGAACGACACGGCGTCCGGATACAGTCGGTAGGCGGTTGTCACCATGTCGTAGACTGCCGGGGCGGTCTTGAATGTCTGCAGGGAATCCACAGAGAAGACGTCGTCGATCACTTCGCCCAAAGCCGCATTGCTGACTGCAGATGACAGCATCTCCGACGAACCGTTGGACAGGATGGCAAGCCTGGCGCCACCTGCCTTGAGCCTCTTGAGCACCGCGGGAACCTCAGGGTAGCAATCAAGCTTGAAATAGGCTTCGAGCAATTGTGGCCGCAGGCTCTTGTCCGCGCTTGGAACCCGCTCGAACGCGTGATCCAGCGCGTCCTCGGTCAGCCCCCAGAAATCCCGCCATTGCCCCATCAAGGCCCGCGTCCAGGAATATTCCAGCTGCTTGGCGCGCCAAATCTCGGAGAGCTGCGGTCCGTCGGGCCCAATTGCATCTGCATGGCGACGGACGGCTGCGTGAACGTCGAACAGGGTTCCATAGGCATCGAATACGTAAGCCGCGTGTGACATTTGGTTCATTCCTCTCTTGCGGCGGCACGATGCCCCTGTTGCACTGCAACAGTCAAGCGGGCGGGGCATCGGCATTCCTCACGTCCCCGGCACGGGGTGCGGGGAGGCAGGCGGCGGCGAATTGTTGCAGCTCTCTCATGATCCGCGAAAGGATCGTGCGATTGGGACATGTGCGGTGGACACCCGCTCTCAGACCGCTTGACGGCTGGTGCCCGAGCAGCCGATTGTCGGGCCTAGACAGCAATACCACGAGGAGACTTCGATGGCCGTCAACACGCAAGCCCGCACCAGGACATGGACCTTTGTCGATGGCGAATGGCTGGAAGGCAACCCGCCGCTGATCGGGCCGGTCAGTCACGCCATGTGGCTGGGTTCCACCGTGTTCGACGGGGCAAGGTGGTTCGAGGGCGTGGCGCCGGATCTCGATCTCCATTGCCAGCGTGTCAACCGCTCGGCAAAGGCACTGGGAATGCGCGCGACAATGGAGGCCGAAGCCATCGAGGACCTGGCTCATGAAGGGCTCAAGAAGTTTGACGGACAGACCGCGGTCTACATCAAGCCGATGTACTGGGCGGAGCATGGCGGATACATGTCGGTTCCCGCCGATCCGGATTCGACGCGGTTCTGCCTGTGCCTTTTCGAAAGTCCGATGATTGCCTCGTCCGGCTTCTCGGTGACGGTCTCGCCATTCCGGCGCCCGACCTACGAAACCGCGCCGACCAATGCCAAGGCGGGCTGCCTCTATCCCAACAATGGCCGGGCGGTGATGGAAGCCAAGTCGCGCGGCTTCGACAATGCGCTGGTGCTCGACATGCTCGGCAATGTCGCCGAAACCGGCACTTCCAACATCTTCATGGTCAAGGACGGCGTCGTGTTCACACCCGCTCCGAACGGCACTTTCCTGACCGGCATCACCCGTTCGCGGGCCATCGGGCTGCTGCGAGAGGCCGGCACCGAGGTCGTCGAGAAGAGCCTTTCGGTCACCGATTTCATGGATGCCGACGAGATCTTCTCGACCGGCAACCACTCGAAGGTGGTGCCGGTCATCAAGATCGAGGACCGCGAGCTCCAGGCAGGCCCGGTCGGTCGCCAGACGCGCGAACTCTACATGGAATGGGCCCACTCGTGACGGCAACACCCGAGAGCGCCTATCGAGGCCACCCATGAGCGGACATCTCAAGCACCGTACAGGATCGCCGTTTGAAAAGGCAGCCGCCTATTCACGCGCTGTCCGGAAAGGACAGTTCGTCTACGTATCCGGCACCACCGGTTATGATTACGCCGCGATGGAAATGCCTGCCGACGTGGCAGATCAGGCGCGCAACTGCATGACCACCATCGCCGCATCGCTGGAAGCACTCGATGCAAGCATGAACGATATCGTCCGCGCACGCTACTACGTGACCAAGCCTGAAGATTTCGACGCGGTTGCGCCGGTGCTCGCAGAGTTCCTCGACGGGATCGACCCGGCGGCAACGATGATCGTCTGTGATCTGATCCGGCCTGAAATGCTCATCGAGATCGAGGTGACGGCCCAACTCGATTAGCGCCGGGCACCAGTGCTGCACTGGATGACCGTTTCAGCCGATTGCGGTGATGTGATTGTCCCAGTGCAGCGGATGACCGGTCTTGCCGATGCGACCGTGTTCGCTCGATGCGATCACGCCGGCAGCGCTCGCCGCAACGCCGCTTGTGCGCGGCTGCGTGACCTGTGCAATCGGCATTCGCGTTGTGACATCGATGCTTACGTAGCCACCGCCCTTCGGGCTCGAGAAGGTTGCAAGCCTCCCGTCAGGCGAGATCGCGACCGCGCCGACATAGTCCGAAAGGGTTGCGCCGGCGTCATCCGGAAGTTCGACCGGCAGCAAGTCGCCATCGCGGCCGAGGCGAAGGACGGGCGAGACCGGCGCGAGTGCATCGCCCTGGTACTGCCCGCCTATCCAAAGGCTGCCGTCATGGCCGGGCACCATGTGCCGCAGGGACATGCGATGATCCTCGCCATTGACCTCGAAAGCAGCCCGCTTGTCGCCGGTCCGGCTGTCGATGAACACGATCGTCGATCTCATCTCCGCCAGGTTGAGCTTGGCCCGGCCGAAATCCGGATGCGTGCGGATGCCGCCATTCGCGACAGCAAGGGTGCGATCATCCGGCATCATGATGATCTCGTGCGGACCGACGCCGAACGTGTCGAATTCGCCGATGCGCGAAAACCCGCCACGTACGTCGTAGACCCCGATCTTGCCGATACCCGCCTCGAAGGCGTTCTCTGCGGCGAAGAGCTTGTCGCCCTTTGCCGAGAAGATCCCGTGGCCGTAGAAATGCCGTCCTTCGGGGGCGTGAAACAGCACCGGTGCCTGCTTGCGAAGAGGATCAAAGGCAATTGCGAATGTGCCGGGACGTCGCGCGAACGCCACCGCCCGCCCCGCCTTTGCTGACCAGGTGAAACCGTGAGCGCGGCCGGGCATGGCTTCGTGGTGGACAAGTTCGCCATCCTGAGTGACGAGGGCATACCCGTAGGTTCCGCCTTGGTCCATGTAAGCGGTGGCAAAAAGCATCTCGGAACGGTCGAACGCGTCGGCCGATCGCGGGGAAAGTCCTGCAATGAACGCGGCGCCGGCTCCGGCGAGAAAGGCACGCCTTTCGAGTGGCCGGAACATCAATCCCCGTCCCCAAAGGAAAAGCCGGCGGCGAGACCCGCAGCCGGGGCGATCTCGTCATTGAGACGCTTGATGGTGTAGCGAATGGAATTCTGAAGATAGACAAGCTTCCTGCGGGTTGCCTCGTCCGCCACCAGATCGTCGAGATCTCCTTCAAGGCTTCTCGCCGTGCGGATCGACTGGTTGAACTCGAAGCGCACCTGGTCGGCAAGATCCCTTTCACCGTCGGGAAGCACGCGCTCCATGCCGCTCTGGTTGAACAGTCGCTCAAGCCCTTCGAGATTGGCCGCGATGGACTTCATGGTGAGGCCGGAGTCGCGGTAGATTGCACTCACCGTGCGATCATTTCCCGGGTCTCGCAGAAATCCGCCGATTCGAATGTCGCGAATGGCCTCAAGCCCGTGGATCATGGTCCCGAGAACAAGATTGAGCGCCTCGACGTGGTCGCGAAACAGCGGGTTGTCCCGTGCAGGCGAAACAAAAAGCGCCGCAAGTTTTTCGTCGTCCGACCAGCCCTGGGAGAGCTCTTCGGCGATCCCGACAAGATTGTCTGCCACCGCAATCGCATAGGTGCAGCGAAAACCGGCCTCGCCATCGGCAAGCTGTTCGGCATCCTTGCCGAAAAGCAGAAACTCGATGGCGCCCAGCCCCTGCATGGCCACGCTTTGCTTTGCAAGCGTAGCTCTCGAGGCGGCATCCTTGTCCTCGGTGCGCATGGCGCGCCGAACCTGCTTGAGACCGGTGCTCTTGCGATCGGGATAGAAAAGAATGCGTTCGAGCCGGTTGTCGGACATTGCCGGACCAGTCCTGAACCACTCGATGCCTGCCCATGCCAGTGCCGCGTCCTCGAACGCGTTTCGCGCCTCGTCGAGCGCTTCCTCCGACGGGGAATCACACAAGGCTTCGGTGTGCTGTTCAAGAGCCTGAAAACTGTCTTCAAGCTGCGAATACGCCGGTTGAACGTAGAGCTTCAGCGTGTCCTTCAGAACAGGCGTGGCGTCGAGTTCAACAGAGAAGCCGGCAACAGGAAACAGGGTGCCGGCAATCGCCGCTATGCATGCGACACGAAACCGCGAAAGTGAAGACAACGTCATTACAAGCTCTCCAGAAACGAGATCAAGGCCTGCCTGTCGGTCGCCTCGAGCGCTGCAAACCCGTCGCGGGCCGTTTGAGCCTCGCCGCCATGCCAGAGAATGGCTTCCGTCAGACTGCGCGCCCGCCCGTCGTGGAGAAAGAACGTGTGGCCGGAGACTGTCTCGGTAAGTCCTATCCCCCACAGCGGCGCGGTCCGCCATTCCTGACCATCGGCCTGACCGACACGCTGACCGTCCGCAAGCCCCTCTCCCATGTCGTGCAGCAGGAAATCGGAATAGGGCCATATCAGCTGGAACCGGTGTGCAGCGTTCGCAGCCTCGCGGGAGGTAACGTATTTCGGCCGGTGGCAATCGGAACATCCCAGGCTGTAGAAAGCCTTCTTGCCCGCGAGCACGGCCGGATCGTCAACATCCCGGCGAGCCGGGACCGCGAGATTTTCGGAATAGAAGGTGACAAGGTCGAGGACCGGGTCGGGAGCCTCGGTATCCCCGAGGCTTGCCTCCACCCCGCTGGGCATCTCGAGGCAATCCGGCTGGGCGTCGGTGCAATCGCCGTTGTGCCTCGGGACATCCGGCGTGGAGATGCCGATATCGCCGGCAAAGGCACTGGCAGACTGCTTGCGGACGGTTGGGTTTTGAGCCTTCCAGCCAAACCGTCCGATGGACAGATCGCCGCCGAGATCGCGCACGAGCGAAACCTCTCCCGATATGCCGTCGCCGTCGGCATCCTCAGGATCGGCCGAGGCCAGGAAATCGGAAGGATGGATTGCCTCGATGAGGCCCATCCCGATCATCGGAGGTGCGATGCGTGGCGACAAGGTGGTGTCTGGATGCATGGGGCCGTATGCAAGGTCCGAAACGGAATAGGAGGGCTTGCGCAAATGAACGATGGTCCCGTCGCCAAGCCGGACTTCCTGCTCCTCGTAGCTGATCCGCATGTGACCTTCAGCCTTCAGGCCCGGGACGGCGAGATCCTGCAACTGGCCGCCATAGGCAGGGTCCGGGTGATTGGACAGCAGGAAGTTTTCGAGATCGGCTCGTTCCTGATCGGTTGAGGCCGCGCGGGACAGTCTGAGGAACATTGAGGTCGCGTCGGCATCGCCCTCGGGCGGGTGCCCGCGTCCATCCTTGAGATGGCAGCTCTGACAGGCGCGTGCGTTGAACAGCGGTCCGAGACCATCCGACGCCTTCGTCGAGGCCGGGGATGAAACCCACAGCTTGCGAAACAGTGCGTTGCCGAGCTTGAACTGCTCTTCTTCCTCGAAGGTCAGATTCTGGTTGAAATGCGAGAACGCGTCACGGCTGACGATCTTGGTCGAGGTCCCGGCCCCGCCCTGCATGATCTCGAAATTCTCTGGCCTGGAGAAGTCCCGTGCCGGCTGCGCAACGGCTTCCACGCGCTTCCTGTCCTTGCCCGACAGGTCGTCGCGCGCCAGCCATCGCGCCGTGAACGCCTCGACTTCCTGCGCAATGTCAGCTGACGATTGCTCCGAGAGGCCAGCCGCGAGGGCTCCATTGGATGCGGTAAGAAACGCCACGGCGACAGCCATGACCGTGACGCCCCGGAACCTCGACCTCCCGGATCGCGCAGGACGGACTGACGCAACAGAGAAAGGGACCCAGCCCGAGGACTGAACCGAATTCGATGCCGGGTCCATTGCGTCTGTGTCCTTTTATTCCGCCTCGTCGGCCGATGCTGCGTTGAGCAGGCCGTAACGCTCCTCGCCGAGCTTGGAGAGCAGCTCGAGCTGAGTTTCAAGAAAGTCGATGTGACCTTCCTCGTCCTTCACAAGATCCTCGAAGAGCCCCATGGAAGTGTAGTCACCGGCTTCACGGCAGATCTCGCGTGACTTGGTGTAGCTGTCCCAGGCATCGCGTTCGCCGGCGAGGTCGCATTCGAGAACTTCCTTGATCGTCTGGCCGATGCGCAGAGGTGCGACCTTCTGAGCATTGGGATGGCCTTCGAGGAAAATGATGCGCTCCATGATCTTGTCCGCATGGTGCATTTCCTCGATCGATTCGGCGCGCTCCTTGCGGGCCAACTTGGCATAGCCCCAGTCTTCGAGAAGACGGTAGTGCACCCAGTACTGGTTGATTGCGCCAAGCTCGAGGAACAAAGCCTCGTTGAGCCGTTCGATAACCTCTTTCTTGCCCTTCATGTCATGCCCTTTCAGCGTTCCAACCCAAATCAACGGGGCCCAACGCTCAAGCGGCCTGCCTGTTGGATCTGGCCCGCCGCATCTCACTGCGCTGCGCTTCCTGCTCACTTAGCATGCTGCGCGTCCGGGTCACAAACTCGATTATCTCGGCTTCAGGCGTGGCATTGTCGCGATGCCACGCCTCTACGCAATCCACAATGATTGCAATCGCATTGGGGAAGCAGCCGCAACATTTCCCGCGTTTCTCCATCGCATGATAGACCATGCCGACGGTAATCAGCTGCCAGGCATCCTGAGCAAGAAAATCATGGACAACATTCCTGATGTCCGACTTGGTGATAATGTTGCAATGACACACGATCATGTTGCGGCTCTTTCGGCTTACTGGAAGACAGCGCCCGGGTTGTCGAGCGAATCCGACCCTTCGAGTTCGATCGAACCGAGGTCGAGTGCTGCGATCGCCCGTTCAATCGAGCGGGTCTGCGTGACCAGACCGTCAATGGCGGCCTGAACAACGGCATTCCCCTCTGGATTGTCGGTGGCAATCATCTGGTCATAGGCTTCTGTGCTCGAGGCGCGGTCGGCCATCGTCTGCATGGCTTCGACAGTGGCGTCGAGATCGGCCTTGAGTTCCTTGTCGATGGCGGCATCCTTTGCGCTCACCAGCTCTGCAAGCGACGGGCCCTTGAGTTCCGATCCGTCGATGCGCTCGTAGGTGCCCAGATAGACGTTGCGGATTCCCACGGCGTCGTAGAGGTGGGAATTGTGGGTGTTGTCGGAGAAGCAATCGTGCTCTTCCTCCGGATCGCCGAGCAGAAGGCCAAGCTTCATGCGCTCGCCGGCAAGTTCGCCATAGGACAGCGAGCCCATTCCGGTGAGGATCGTGGAGAGGCCTCCGGCGACACCCTTTTCGAGAAGCGCCTGGCGTGCCGCGCCATCCTCGTCCCAGTTGGCAGCCATTTCCTCGAGATCCGCGACCAGCAGATCCGACACGGCGGAAAGATAATCGCGACGGCGTTCACAGTTGCCGTTGCTGCAGTTCTCGAGGCTGAAATCTGTGTAGGGGCGGTTTCCGGCGCCTGCGTCGTTTCCATGGAGGTCCTGGCCCCACAGCAGAAACTCGATGGCGTGGTATCCTGACGCGACATTGGCCTCGATACCGCCTGCTTCCTGCAGGGTCTCGGAGATCAGTGCCGGTGTGATCTCGCTTGCGTCGACGGTCTCGCCGTTCACGATGATCTCGGGATTGGCAATGACATTCGCAGTGTAAAGCGCGTTCTCCGCACTTTCGTCGCCGTAGAAGTCACCGTCGACATAGTCGATGAGACCTTCATCAAGCGGCCAGGCGTTCACGCGGCCTTCCCAGTCGTCGACAATGGCATTGCCGAAACGGTAGACTTCGGTCTGCTGGTAGGGAACGCGGGCTGCGAGCCACGCATCCTTGGCGGCCTGAAGGCTGTCTTCGCTCGGCGCAGCCAGGAAAGCCTCGATGGCGCGATCCAGAGACTTGGCCGTCTCAAGGGAGTCGTCATATTTTGCCTCGGCGATGTCGGCATAGTGGTCGATCACGGCTTCAGGCGTGACGTCGGCGTAGGCCGAACCCGCAAAAACCGCGACGATCGCGGTCGCCGCAAAAAGTGACCTTGTCCTTGTAAAGGTGCTCATGAATTTCTCCCCCTGCCTCAATGCAGTGTCGGATGTGGCGCGTGTATCGAGCCGCCGAACTGGTCGACGGTGTGCGCATGAATGGGCAGCAATTGCTGTCCGGCGAATTTCAAGGTCATCGCAAACTCGGCGGCCGCACTCAGAAGTTCCGGCGCCTGGCTGGACGACGAGAGGAATTGCGCGCTCAAGAGTGCCGCCTCCTCATCCCCGTTCTGCAGGCCGGAAACCAGTCCCAGTATCAGGCATTCGTCCCGGCACAGGTGCTTGCTGCCCTGACACAGGAAGCGCAGCGGGCAGTTGGCGCAAGCGCC
This sequence comes from Hoeflea sp., assembly GCA_965233445.1. GTDB lineage: Bacteria > Pseudomonadota > Alphaproteobacteria > Rhizobiales > Rhizobiaceae > Hoeflea. The sequence goes on along the minus strand of OZ247491.1, from coordinate 1,116,376 downwards.
CAGGTTGCCGATCAGACGTTCCAGGCCGCTCATCGCCGCAGCTCCGGCCTGCTCTCCCAAGAGCCCGATATAGTGGGATCGAACCTCGCGAAGGCGCTGGACATTCCGTTCGCTGGCGAAATGAAGCCATCCGCGATAGCCACCAACCACCAGGCTTTCCGGCTGCCGCGCAAGAATGCGGGATGCCGGGCATTCCTGATCCTGATCCTGATCATGCTGGGTGTCGGTCACGGGCGTTGCTCTGTTAAAGTTCAGCTCGTGACTAAACAAATTGCAAAGTTCAGTCAAACACTATAGTTTAGAACGAATCCAAACAGGATAACGCCGTATGAAGCTGACAAGCCAGACCAACTACGCAGTGCGCATGCTCATGTTTTGCGATTCGAAAAACGAGCGCGCGACGGTCAAGGAGATCGCCGCCTTCTACAGCCTGCCGGAGAGGTTCCTGTTCAACATCCTGCAGCGTCTGACCGCAGCCGGTCTTGTCGAAACGACCCGGGGTCGCGGTGGCGGCATCCGCCTGGCAAGGCCCGCCGATCAGATCCGGCTTGGCGATGTCGTGCGGATCATCGAGGAAAATTTCGAAATGGCGGAGTGTTTCGAGGCAGGCGGGACCGATTGCCCGCTGATCAACACCTGCGGGCTGAACAAGGCGCTCAGCGAGGCGCTTCAGTCCTTCTTCGATTCGCTCAATCGCTACTCGATCGCCGACCTTACCGGCAACGAGTACAACATCGACGTGCTGATGCGCCTGAATCTGGCCATGAAAGACCCGATCCGAGGCGAAGCCAACTGAACTGGGCGGTCTCGCGCTCAGCGTTGCGGATAGGAGATGATCGAGAGGTAGCGCGCAGGCAGCGTGACCAGTTGCTCCGGCCCGTGCGGTGCATCGGCATCAAAGAAAAGGCTGTCACCAGTCTGCATGGTGTAGAGCTGCTCCCCGTGACGATAGACGACCTCGCCCTCCAGCATGTAGAGAAACTCCATTCCCTCGTGCTGGAATGTCGGGAAAACATCCGAGTCCGTCGTCAGCGTGATCAGATAGGGCTCAACCGTCACGCCCGTCGTGTTGTTGTCGATCAAGCCGAGAAGGCTGTACTGATGGCCGGCGCGTGTGCCCCGGCGCTCTGCATTGACGCCCTTTCCGGCCTTCACAAAAGTTGCGTTGCGTGGCTCCTCGAAACCGCGGAAGAACGACGTCAATGGCACCCCCAGGGCTCGGGAAAGGCTTTGGAGGGTGGTCAGTGACGGCGAAATGTTGCCGTTCTCGATCTTGGAGAGCATGCCGATGGAGACACCGGTCGCCACCGAAAGATCGGTGACGGTGATGCCAAGCTTCTTCCGGTAGGCCCTGACTTCATGACCGATGGCGCTTTCCAGGTTCTTGTCGCGCGGTTCTCGAACGGCGTGCGGATCCTGTGACAGCGTCTGGTTCGCATCCCCGGCGGGATTCGGTTTCGACATCGTTTTCTCCTGCTCCCCAATCAAATCCTTCTTTACAGGAAAAAGATCAGGATTGAGAGGAAATTCTTTGCCGCAAGGCGCTCGGCGTGATTCCGAAAGCCTCCCTAAAACTGCGTGAGAAATGACCTGCGCTGGAAAAGCCGGTCGCAAATGCCACTTCGGAAACCGACAATGGGCTCTGCTCGAGCAGGCGGCGGGCATGGGTCAGCCGTATCCGCCGATAGGTTTCGAGAAATCCGGTCTTGAGGTGTGCGGCAAACAGCCTGTCGAGATGGCGCATGCTTATGCCGGCGAGCCTTGCCATGGACTTTCGGTCCAGGGGCGTTTCAATTGCCGCCTCCATCTTCTCGAGTATCGTGAGAAGTGCAGGATGATGGGTGCCGAAGCGCTCTGCGGTGGACGCGCGCTGCGGGGCTTCCGGCTCCGCTATCTGGGTGTAGAGAAACCAGTCGCTGACCCGGCGGGCAAAATGGGCGCCCATCCGCCCGGCTATGAGCGAATGCATCATGTCCATGGGGGCCACACCGCCGGCGCAGGTCAGCCGGTCGCCATCGATGACATGGCGGGCCTGTCGTGGCGTCAGATGCGTGAACGTCTCGCGCAGCACCGGCGCATGTTCCCAGTGAATTGTGAAATCCCGATTGTCGAGCAGCCCCGCCGCTGCCAGGATGAACGCACCGCTCGAGATTCCACCGATGCGGACGCCCTGCCGCGCAAGACGCCTGAGCAAGCCGTAGGTTCGTTCAGGCAGACCCCAGTCGGACGGCGCTCCGCCCGCGCACACAAAGACGAACTGGCATCCATGGCCGGCTTCCGCGATGTCTCGGCAATCCACCACCAGCCCCGATGATGCCCTCACCGCTTGTCCGCCTGCGGAAAGCGGCACGACCTCGTAGAGATCCATGCCGGAGATCAGGTTGGCCGCCCTGAGCGGTTCCGTCGCCGACGCGTAGGACATCAAGGCGAAATTCGGCATCAGCAAAAAGCCGACCTTCTGGGTATCTCTTGCAACGGCAGGATCCATGTCTTTTTTCTATTCGGAAATGTCTTCGTGGTGCAATCCTCATAAAGGTTGCGCGGGTAGTCTTGAAGGCCTGTTCAGGGGCCGCCGATGCGCTATTCCGCTTTTTCGATCTTCAAGAATGCCCTCCGCGGCAACCGCGACTGGGCGCCGGCCTGGCGCATGCCGGACCCCAAGCCGCACTATGACGTGATCATTGTCGGGGGCGGTGGGCACGGCCTGGCGACCGCCTACTACCTCGCCAGGGAATTCGGCATCCGCAACGTCGCGGTTATCGAGAAAGGCTATCTCGGGTCCGGCAATGTCGGCCGCAACACCACCATCATCCGCTCGAACTACCTGCTGCCCGGCAACAACCCGTTCTACGAGTTCTCGCTGAAACTGTGGGAAGGGCTCGAGCAGGAGTTCAACTTCAACGCCATGGTGTCACAGCGCGGTGTGCTCAATCTCTACCATTCAGACGCCCAGCGCGACGCCTATACACGGCGCGGCAATGCCATGCGATTGCACGGTGTCGATGCCGAATTGCTCGACCGTGCGGCCGTCCGCGAGATGGTTCCGTTTCTGGATTTCGAGAACGCACGCTTTCCGGTGATGGGCGGCCTTCTGCAGCGGCGCGGAGGCACGGTCCGCCACGACGGGGTAGCGTGGGGCTACGGGCGCGGCGCCGATTCGCTGGGCGTCGACATCATTCAGCATTGCGAGGTCACGGGAATCCGACGCGAGAACGGCCGGGTCACCGGCGTTGACACCACCCGCGGCTTCATCGGCTGTTCGAAGCTGGGGCTTGCCGCCGCCGGCAACTCTTCGCGCGTGGCGGAGATGGCCGGACTGAAGCTGCCGATCGAAAGCCACGTGCTTCAGGCCTTTGTCTCGGAAGGGCTCAAACCCTTCATCGATGGCGTCGTCACCTATGGGGCGGGCCATTTCTACATTTCGCAATCCGACAAGGGCGGTCTGGTCTTCGGGGGAGACATAGACGGTTACAATTCCTACGCCCAGCGCGGCAACCTCGCCACGGTGGAACATGTCGCGGAAGCCGGGAAGGCAATGATACCCGCGCTTTCACGCATCCGGGTGCTGAGATCCTGGGGCGGCATCATGGACATGAGCATGGATGGCTCGCCGATCATCGACAGGACCGATATCGACAATCTCTATCTCAACGCCGGCTGGTGCTACGGCGGCTTCAAGGCGACCCCGGCGTCGGGCTACTGCTTCGCCCATCTGCTTGCACACAATGCCCCGCATCCCACGGCCACCGCATTCCGCCTCGACAGATTCGCACGCGGACTGATGATCGACGAGCGGGGCGCGGGCGCCCAGCCGAACCTGCATTGACCCCCCGGAGCAAGGACGACTGACATGGCAAGCCTGGTTTCCTGCCCCCATTGCGGCTTGCGTCCGAAGGAAGAGTTCACGATCAAGGGCGCGGCCCTGCGCCGTCCGGTATTCGATGCTGCGTCGGATGTCTGGCTGGACTACGTCTATCTGCGCGACAATCCGCGCGGCGAGTACGAAGAGTACTGGCACCACACGACCGGGTGTCGACGATGGCTGGTGGTGAACCGCAACACGGCCACGCATGAAACCGGAACGGTTCGCGATGCGGCGGCAGCCCTGAAAGCGGAGACCTCCGCATGACCTCCTACCGGCTCTCAAGAGGCGGCCTGATCGACCGCAGCACCCCGATCGGCTTTTCCTTCGACGGCAAGAAGCTCGAGGGTTTTGATGGTGATACCCTGGCCTCGGCGCTGCTCGCCAATGGACGTCAACTGGTGGCCCGCAGCTTCAAGTACCATCGCCCGCGCGGCATCCTGACCGCCGGAGCGGCCGAGCCCAACGCGTTGCTGACCGTGGGGACCGGTTCACGTACCGAGCCCAACACACGCGCAACGATGCAGGAGCTGTACGAGGGGCTTGAGGCCAGAAGCCAGAACCGCTGGCCGTCCCTCGATTTCGATGTGGGCGCGCTGAACGGCCTGTTGTCCCCGTTTCTCGGTGCGGGCTTCTACTACAAGACATTCATGTGGCCGGCGCCGCTTTGGGAAAAGCTCTATGAGCCGCTGATCCGCCGGGCTGCGGGCCTCGGCAAGGCAAGCCGTGAGGCGGATCCCGATTGCTACGAAAAATGCTGGGCGCATTGCGATCTGCTGGTGATCGGGTCGGGACCCACGGGGCTTGCCGCGGCGCTGACGGCAGGCCGTGCCGGCGCGCGGGTGATCCTGATCGATGAGCATTCGACCGCCGGCGGTTCGCTGCTTTCCGAGAGCGCAATCATTCACGGCATGGCTGCGCCGGACTTTGCCTCCCGCATCGCAAGCGAACTGGCAACTCTCGACAATGTGCGGATCCTGACACGAACGACTGCTTTCGGCTGGTACGACGACAACGTGTTCGGTGCCGTCGAACGGAAGCAGAAACACGTCAGCGTTCCGAACGCCCATCTTCCGGTGGAACGGCTCTGGCGCATAATCGCAAAGCGGACGCTGCTTGCGACCGGCGCCGAGGAAAGGCCCCTTGTCTTTGGTGGCAATGACATTCCCGGCGTGATGATGGCAAGCGCCATGCGTTCCTATCTCAATCGCCATGCGGTGGCCCCGGGCAAGTCGGTTGCGATCTTCACCACCAACACCAGCGGATACGCGCTGGCGAGGGATCTCGTCGCAGCCGGAGTACATGTCGAAGCCATCATCGACAGCAGGGCCGAACCGGTTGAGGTTTCCGGCATCGAGACGATACGTGTGATCAGGGGTGGCCAGGTCACCGAGGCCAGGGGTGGGAAAGCCCTCGACTCGATCACCGTCGTCCATGCCGGCAAGAGCGAGACCCTGAAGGTTGATGCGCTGGCGATGTCCGGAGGCTTCAGCCCGATCATCCACCTTGCCTGCCATCGCGGAGGCAAGCCGGTCTGGTCAGACGAGAAGTCCTGCTTTCTTGCCCCTGCGGGCCAGGCCGGGATCACGCTTGCGGGCTCCGTGACCGGGGTCGACGGAATTGCCGCCTGCCTGGATGATGGCGCCGTTCGTGCTGCCGACCTCATGCAGTCGCTGGGCTTTTCGGTGAGCGCGCAGGAATTCGGCCCGGTCGAGGGCGATATCGCCTGCCCGCCGGCACCGCCGCTCTGGTCGGTGTCGGGCAGCAACGGCAAGGCATTCGTCGACTTCCAGAACGACGTCCATACCGGCGACCTTCAATTGGCCGTACGCGAGGGCTACGGCGACGTCGAACTCGCCAAGCGCTACACCACCAACGGGATGGCAACCGACCAGGGCAAGCTTTCCAACGTCAACGCGATCGGGCTGCTTGCCGAGGCACGTGGCCTGAGCCCGGCCGAGATCGGCACCACGACCTTCAGGCCGTTCTACACACCGGTTTCCTTCGGCGCGCTGACGGGCACGGCGCATGGCGGTCATTTCCGGCCCGTGCGAAAATCACCGCTGCATGACTGGGCCGCGAAGAATGGCGCCGTCTTCGTGGAAACCGGTCTTTGGTACCGCTCCTCTTGGTTCCCGCGGGATGGCGAGACGACGTGGCGGCAAAGCGTCGACCGCGAGGTTCTCAATGTCCGTGTGAATGCCGGGCTCTGCGATGTTTCCATGCTGGGCAAGATCGAGATCATGGGGGCTGATGCGGCGGAGTTTCTGAACCGCATCTACGCCAACGCCTTTCTGAAGCTGCCGGTCGGCAAGGCCCGGTATGGGCTGATGCTGCGAGAGGACGGGCATATCTTCGACGACGGCACCACCAGCCGGCTCGCCGAAGACCGCTATTTCATGACCACGACGACGGCCTATGCCGCCGAGGTCATGAGCCATCTCGAGTTCTGCTCGCAGGCCCTCTGGCCCGATCTCGATGTGCGGCTGGCATCGGTGACCGATCAATGGGCACAGATGGCGATTGCCGGCCCGAAAGCCCGGCTGATCCTCGCAAGCATCGTGGATGACGACATCTCGAACGAGGCATTTCCCTTCCTCGCAGCGCGCGAGGTTTCGCTGTTCGGCGGGACAGTGACGGGCCGGCTGTTCCGGATCTCCTTCTCGGGCGAACTGGCCTTCGAACTTGCGGTGCCGGCCGGATTTGGAGAAGCCACCGCCGATGCGATCATGGAGGCGGGCGGTGTGCACGGTATCCAGCCCTACGGGATCGAGGCCCTGAGCGTGCTCCGGATCGAAAAGGGCCACGTGACCCACAACGAGATCAACGGCACCGTGGTCCCGGCCGATCTCGGGTTTGGCAGGATGGTATCCTCCAAGAAGCCGGATTTCATCGGCAAGCATATGGTCGCCCGTGAAGGCCTGGTCGCGCCGGACCGGCCGCAACTGGTCGGCCTGATGCCGATCGATCCAAAGGCGCGGTTCCGGGCCGGCGCACATGTTCTCGAAACGGATGCCGCGGCCACACTGGAGAACGATCAGGGCTATGTCACATCCGTCGCCTATTCTCCGCATGTCGGTTCGACCATCGGGCTCGCGCTCGTTCGTCGGGGGCTCGAGAGACATGGCGAGGAGGTGATCGTCTGGAACGGGCTTCACAACGAGATGACCCGCTGCCGCCTGTGCAACCCGGTCTTCGTCGACCCAGACAATGAGAAACTCCATGCCTGATCGCATGACGCCACCCATGACGCCGGTGCATCGCGCTGTTCTCTCGGGAAACGCGCCGCAGGAGAGCGCAAGCATCCGGATCACGCCCCTGCCCGAAGGGCATGTGATCGAAGTTCTGGCAAAGGAACCCGACGCGGACCTTTACGCGGATCTCGAGAAACTTTCCTCAAAAGAAACCGGTTGCCCGGTCCGGACTGGCGGCCCGGGCCAGTGGTTCGTTGTGGGCGATACGCCCCTTTCCCGAAACGAGATCAACGAACTCTTCGAAAGCCTCGCGACCAGGGCCGATTGCATCGACCAGAGCCATGGCCGGGTCCGGATCGGATTGAGCGGTCCAAAGGTCGAGCAGATCCTTGCCAAGGGAACCGCCGTAGACCTCGCCCCCTCGGCCTTTCCCGCAGGACATGCCACACCCACGCAGATCGGCCATGTCACGGCCCACCTCACCCGCATTGCGCCTGACGGTTTCGAAATCATGGTGCTGCGCGGCTTCGCCCAAAGCCTTTGGGACGACATCTGCCTGATGGCGCAGGAATACCTCTGAAACTCCGCTGACCTGATCCCTTCGATCTTCGTTCGCCTCTCCAGATGCGCATCTTGGCGTGGCTGATCCCGTGCGTCGGTCAAGGCGAGGCTCCGTTTCCTCGCGGGGCGATCTCTACTGCATAATTTTGCCTTTGAAGAAAAATATATTCTCTTTAGTTGATTTGACTTCGCCCTCGTGCTAGCTACCGAGGACAGTTAAACGGAGAAGGTCTCGATGTGCGGCATTGTCGGATTGTTCCTCAAGGATCGGTCGCTTGAACCCCAGCTTGGCGCCTTGTTGTCGGACATGCTGATCACGATGACGGACCGCGGGCCCGATTCTGCAGGGATCGCGGTGTACGGTGCGGCGAACGCAGGCAAAGCCAAGGTAACCGTCCAGTCCCTGGATCCTGACGTCGATTTTTCAGGACTGGAAGCAGCCCTCAAGGCTGCGGAACTTGAGGCAAGCGTTGCGGTCAAGAGCACCCATGCCGTCATCGAAGTCGCTGCCGACCAAGCCGGCAGGGTCCGCTCCGTTCTTGCATCTCTCCGACCCGACATCCGCATCATGGGATCGGGCGACCGTGTCGAGATCTTCAAGGAAACCGGTTTGCCCAAGGATGTGGTTGCCCGTTTCGATGTGCGGTCGATGTCCGGCACCCACGGCATCGGCCACACCCGCATGGCCACGGAAAGCGCGGTGACCACGCTCGGTGCGCATCCGTTCTCCACAGGCGCCGATCAGTGCCTTGTGCACAACGGCTCGCTATCGAACCACAACAATCTGCGCCGTGAACTGGCCCGGGCGGGCATCGAGTTCGAAACCCAGAACGATTCAGAGGTCGCCGCCGCCTACATCACCGCGGAAATGGCCGCCGGCAAGAACCTGGGCCAGGCGCTGACCAGCGCCCTCGATGATCTCGACGGCTTCTTCACATTCGTGGTGGGCACGAAGTCAGGCTTCGGCGTGGTCCGCGATGCGATCGCCTGCAAACCGGCCGTCATGGCAGAGACCGATCAGTATGTCGCTTTCGGCTCCGAATACCGTGCGCTCGCGAGCCTTCCCGGCATCGAGACCGCCCGCGTCTGGGAACCCGAGCCGGCGACGGTCTATTTCTGGGACCATGAAAATGCCGCTTGAGACCAACCTTTCCGTTATCGGAGCCTTGTGAACCATGTCCGTTTTCGATTTGTCACACACGCCCCTGCGCGATCTCAACGCTGCGCTCCATCAGGTGCCGGAAGGCGCCAATGACACAAGCTTCACCGTCGACAATCCGCGCGGCCACCACGCAGTCGCAGTGGGCATCGACCGCCCGGTGCGTGTCGAGGTCAATGGTTCGGTCGGTTATTATTGCGCGGGCATGAACGACGGCGGCACCGTAACCGTCCATGGATCGGCCGGTCCGGGCGTCGCCGAAAACATGATGTCCGGCACGGTGGTCATCGAGGGTGACGCATCGCAATATGCCGGTGCGACCGGCCATGGCGGGTTGCTCGTGATCAAGGGAAACGCAGCCTCGCGCTGCGGCATTTCGATGAAGGGCATCGATATCGTTGTTTGCGGCAACATCGGACACATGTCGGCCTTCATGGGGCAATCGGGCCACCTGGTGGTGCTGGGCGATGCCGGAGACGCGCTTGGCGACAGCCTTTACGAGGCAAAGCTGTTCGTGCGCGGCGCGGTCAAGAGCCTCGGCGCGGACTGCATCGAGAAGGACATGCGGCCGGAGCATCGCGAGAAACTGGCCGAACTTCTCGAGCGCGCAGGTGTGACCGACGTGAAACCTGAAGAATTCCGCCGCTACGGCTCTGCCCGCAAGCTCTACAATTTCAACATCGACAACGCCGACGCGTATTGAGGCGAGGGATTACATGACCTACCAGAACCCGCACACTCCCCCGCGCAAGTCGGCCACATTCGACGACAGCACGCTGGCGGAAATCCGTCGCGCTGCGGCCACCGGCATTTACGATATCCGTGGCGGCGGCACCAAACGCAAGGTGCCGCATCTCGACGATCTTCTGTTTCTCGGAGCCTCGATTTCGCGTTATCCGCTCGAGGGCTATCGCGAGGCCTGCGACACCTCGGTGGTGCTGGGGTCGCGCCATGCACGAAAGCCGATCCGGCTCAAGATTCCGATCACCATCGCCGGGATGAGTTTCGGGGCGCTGTCCGGCAACGCCAAGGAAGCGCTCGGCCGGGGCGCGACGCTCGCGGGCACTTCCACCACCACCGGCGACGGCGGCATGACGGATGAAGAACGGGGTCACAGCGAAATCCTCGTCTATCAGTATCTCCCGTCTCGCTACGGCATGAACCCCAAGGACCTGCGGCGCGCCGATGCCATCGAGATCGTGGTCGGCCAGGGTGCGAAGCCCGGCGGCGGCGGCATGCTGCTGGGGCAGAAGATTTCCGACAGGGTCGCCGAAATGCGCAACCTGCCCAAGGGAATCGACCAGCGCTCCGCCTGCCGGCACCCGGACTGGACAGGTCCCGACGATCTCGAAATCAAGATCCTCGAATTGCGCGAAATCACCGATTGGGAGAAGCCGATCTACGTCAAGATCGGTGGCTCGCGGCCCTATTACGACACCGCGCTGGCGGTCAAATCCGGTGCAGACGTGGTGGTTCTCGACGGAATGCAGGGAGGCACGGCGGCAACGCAGGATGTCTTCATCGAGCATGTGGGCATGCCGACACTGGCCTGCATCCGGCCTGCGGTCCAGGCGCTGCAGGAACTGGGAATGCACCGCAAGGTGCAACTTGTCGTCTCGGGCGGCATCCGTTCGGGCGCAGATGTGGCCAAGGCGCTGGCGCTCGGCGCCGATGCGGTCTCCATCGGCACGGCGGCCATGGTGGCGCTCGGCGACAACGACCCGAAGTGGGAAGCCGATTACCAGAAGCTCGGCACCACCGCCGGCGCCTATGACGACTGGCACGAGGGCAAGGACCCCGCCGGGATCACCACGCAGGATCCGGAACTGGCGGCAAGGCTCGATCCTGTCGCGGCCGGGCGCAGGCTGGCCAATTACCTCAAGGTGATGACACTCGAGGCCCAGACCATCGCCCGCGCCTGCGGCAAGAACCACCTGCACAATCTGGAGCCCGAGGACCTGGTGGCGCTCACTCTGGAAGCTGCCGCCATGGCGCAGGTGCCCCTCGCCGGAACCAACTGGTTTCCCGGCAAGGCAGGGTTCTGAGCACGAGCACCGAAGCATCGCATTTCGGGAGGATGCGGCTGACAGGCGACTATCGATACCAATATAAAAAAGGGGAATGACGTGACACTGGACCTCTCTGCATTCGCGGCCGAAAAGGGCGTCAAATATTTCATGATCAGCTTCACGGACCTGTTCGGCGGTCAGCGCGCCAAACTTGTGCCGGCCGAAGCCATCGCCGACATGCAGAAGGAGGGAGCCGGATTTGCAGGATTTGCGACCTGGCTCGACCTCACACCTGCGCATCCGGATCTTTTCGCCGTTCCTGACGCCTCTTCGGTCATCCAGCTCCCCTGGAAGCGGGATGTTGCCTGGGTGGCAGCGGATTGCGTGATGGAGGACAAGCCGGTCGAACAGGCCCCGCGCGTGATCCTCAAGAAGCTGATCGACGAGGCCGCGCAGGAAGGGCTTCGCGTCAAGACCGGTGTCGAGCCGGAATTTTTCCTGATCTCTCCCGACGGCTCGCAGATCTCCGATGAGTACGACACGGCCGAAAAGCCCTGCTACGACCAGCAGGCGGTGATGCGGCGCTATGACGTGATTGCCGAGATCTGCGACTACATGCTGGAAATGGGCTGGAAGCCCTATCAGAACGACCATGAGGATGCGAACGGGCAGTTCGAGATGAACTGGGAGTTCGACGACGTGCTGCGCACCGCGGACAAGCACTCGTTCTTCAAGTTCATGGTCAAGTCGGTGGCGGAGAAACACGGTCTGCGCGCGACCTTCATGCCGAAGCCCTTCAAGGGACTGACGGGCAACGGCTGCCATGCGCATATTTCGGTGTGGGATCTCGACGGCAAGGTCAACGCATTTGCCGACGACAAGGCAGACTTCGGCCTGTCCTGCCAGGGCCGGTCGTTCCTCGGCGGCATCATGAAGCACGCGACCGCGCTGGCCGCGATCACCAACCCCACGGTCAACTCCTACAAGCGCATCAATGCGCCGCGAACGGTGTCGGGCGCCACGTGGGCGCCGAACTCGGTCACATGGACCGGCAACAATCGCACCCACATGGTGCGTGTACCCGGTCCCGGGCGGTTCGAACTGCGCCTGCCCGATGGCGCCGCCAACCCGTACCTGCTGCAATCGGTGATCATCGCGGCCGGGCTGTCCGGCCTGAGGAGCAAGGCCGACCCCGGCAAGCATCATGACATCGACATGTACAAGGAGGGACACACGGTCACCGACGCTCCGAAGCTGCCGCTCAACCTGCTCGACGCGCTCAGGGAATTCGAGGCCGACAGCGGACTGAAGGAGGCGCTCGGTTCCGAGTTTGCCTCAGCCTATGTCAAGCTCAAGCGGGAAGAATGGAACAGCTACTGCTCGCAGTTCACCGCCTGGGAACGCGAAACCACGCTGGACATCTGACACACCGGTTGCACCCCGGTCATCACCGGGGTAAACGCCGCGGAACCAGCAACATGCAATCAAGCGAGTTTGGCAGATGACGACGTTTGTTCTTACGGTGAGCTGCGCATCGACGCGCGGCATCGTGGCCGCCCTTTCAGGCTTTCTTGCAGACATGGGCTGCAACATCGTCGACAGTTCCCAGTTCGATGATCTCGAAACCGGCAATTTCTTCATGCGCATCGGTTTCGTATCCGAAAAAGGCGCCACGCTGGAATCACTCAGCGACGGCATCAAGCCGGTTGCGGAAAAGTTCGGCATGGAGATCGGCATCTTCGATCAGTCCGACCGGATGAAGGTGATGCTGATGGTCTCGCGCTTCGGCCATTGTCTGAACGACATTCTGTACCGTTGGCGGATCGGCGCGCTGCCGATCGACATCGTCGGCGTGGTGTCCAATCATTTCGACTACCAGAAGGTCGTGGTCAATCACGACATTCCTTTCCACCACATTCCGGTGACAAAGGAAAACAAGCCCCAGGCCGAGGCCCGGATCATGGAACTGGCCGAAAGCACGGGGACCGAACTGGTCGTGCTGGCGCGCTACATGCAGGTCCTGTCCGACCGCATGTGCAGCCAGATGTCAGGCCGGATCATCAACATTCACCACTCGTTCCTGCCGAGCTTCAAGGGCGCCAATCCCTACAAGCAGGCCTATCAGCGCGGTGTGAAGCTCATCGGGGCGACGGCCCATTACGTGACCGAGGATCTCGATGAAGGTCCGATCATCGAGCAGGATGTGGTCAGCGTCACGCATGCTCAAAGCCCGGGGGACTATGTCTCGCTGGGGCGCGACGTCGAGGCCCGCGTGCTGGCGCGCGCCATCCACGCGCACATCCATCGCCGGGTGTTCATCAATGGAAACCGGACGGTAGTGTTCCCGCCAAGCCCGGGCTCCTACGCGTCCGAGCGCATGGGCTGACTCCTTAGACGGAGCAGCGGTCGCGCACTGCGTTTTGCGCGCCTGCGCCCAACGCCTCTTGCCGTTTGTCAGGCGAGAGCTTCCTCTACCGCGATGCTTGCCATGGTGAGCGCCGCATCACGCGTGCGGGCCGCCGCGATGAAGCGGCCCTTGTGGCAGAAAGTGGCGCCTTGAACACCCGATGCGCGCTCAAGATCCGCGTCGGTCAGGCCCGCCCATGCGGCCGGCAGATCGGCCCGCAGGTCAAAGCCCTCCTCGAACCGGCGGATGCCTGTCAGGCACCAGTCCTTTCCGCGCGGATGGACCACGAACAGCAGGTGATCCGCGCCCGCAGACACCACGGCCGAGCGGAACGGCATTCCCATGGGAAGTTCAAGGATCCTGCTCTCGCCGGCCTTGGCGATCGCGGCCTTGACCATCTCCTCGGCACGCAGCTCTCCCGCGTGCCCGGCGATGTTGGCCTCGAGAAGGCTTCTCGCAATCGCAAGTGCGGAATGGAACGCCGCGGTCTCAGCTTCCGGGTCGGGATTGTCGAAGGCCGGTTTCAGGGTCTCGAGCATGACGGGAAGCGTGAGCGGCGCGAGCCGCCCGGCCTCGGTCGAGCTCATGGCCCCGTTGTCCATCAGGTCAACCGGGAGCACGAAGCTTGAATCGAAAGCTTCATGAACCTTGGCAAGCTGGGTATCGGGGATGCCGTTGGCCGAGAGATAGTCCCGCCCATAGTGCTTCCAGATCAAGCCGAACGAACTGTAGGGCTCTCCGCTGTCGCGCACGGGAGCGCCGCGTTGGTGGTGATCGAAGATCCGGGCATCGGGATCATAGGCGCCACCGACATCGTAGATGATCCGGTCAGGACCAGCCGTAATCCACTCGCGATCGCGGCTTCGCATGATACGCGCATCGGGGTAGAGACGGGTCAGAACCACACTCGAAAGCAACTCGTCGGCATGAAATCCGCCAGAATGGGTCACAAGAAAATCTGGGTTGGAATTTGCCATCAGGGTCTCTTCGTTTGCGGCACCCGCGCACCTTCAAACTCCAGATACCCATGCTTGACTGGCAACTCAACCGATTAATTCCGCTGTTGCCGGCCGAACTCATCACAGGGCGGTTTCACTCGCTGCCCCTGGCAGCCCAATTCATCCCCCGCCGCATGATCTCAGTCACCTGGGAAACCTTGAGATCCTCAAGCGTGTGACCGATCGAACAGTCGAAGACCCTGCCCTCGTCCGGGTGCCGTCATGCGGCCTTGTCGCCGTTCGTCGCGATGCCCGAAATTGCCTGCACCAGATTGTCTTCCGTCACTTCCTCCGACGTGAATTCGCGCATGATCCGGCCGTGATACATCGCGATGATGCGGTCGGAGACGTGCAGCACTTCGGGCATTTCGGACGAAATGACGATGACCGCGTAGCCCTGTTTGGCAAGATCCCGGATCAGGTTGTGGATTTCGGACTTCGAGCCAACATCGATTCCGCGGGTCGGTTCGTCGACGATGAGCACCTTGGGGTGCATCGAAAGCCATTTGCCGATGACGATCTTCTGCTGGTTGCCTCCCGACAAGTTTCCGACCTGCTGACGCCAGCTGGGCGTCTTGATCTCCAGCTTGTCACGGTAGAGGTCGAAGATTGCCACCTCCGCACCATCGGAGACGAACGGGCCTGCCGTCAGATCCCCCACCTGCGGCAGGGTCATGTTGTCCCGGCAGTTCATTCCGAGCACCAGCCCCTGTTCCTTGCGGTTCTCAGGAACCAGGGAGATGCCATTTTCGATTGCCTGCACCGGCGAGTTGATCCTGACTTCCTTGCCTTCGAGATAGATCGCGCCGCCTGAAGGGGTGCGCAGGCCGAACAGCGTTTCGGCAATCTCGGTGCGTCCCGCGCCGACGAGTCCATAGAACCCGACGACTTCGCCCGAACGGACCTGGAAGCTGACATCCTGAAACAGGCTGTCGCAGGACAGATCCCGGACTTCGAGCGAGACATCGCCGAACTCTGCATGCGCATGGTTGCGCGTCAGGTCGAGGCTGCGGCCGATCATCAGCTGGGTGACCTCATCCTCATCGGTTTCGGCGGTAACGAGCGTGCCGCGATAGCTGCCGTCACGCAGGACGCTGATGCGGTCGGAAATCGTGAAAATCTCCTCCATGCGGTGGGAGATGTAGACGATGCCGACACCGCGCTCTCTCAGATCCCTGATGATGTCGAACAGCACGACTTTCTCGGCATCGGTCAGCGATGCCGTCGGCTCGTCAAAAACGACGGCCTTGGCATCCACCGTCAGGGCGCGGGCAATCTCGACCATCTGCTTGTTGGCAATCGAGAGATCGCCGACGGTCGCATCGGGGCCAAAACCGCAGTTGAGCCGCTTGAGAATGGCGCCGGCCTTTTCGAGCAGCGTCTTGCGGTCGACGAGACCAAAGCGCTTGCGCGGCAACTCACCGAGATAGATATTCTCGGCGACCGACATCTCCTCGGCGAGGCTCAGTTCCTGGTGGATCAGCACCACCCCCTTGGCCTTCGCCTCGAGCGGCGAGCGCATGGTGACCTGTTGGCCCTCGATGAAAATGCGCCCCTCATTGGGTTGGTGCATGCCGGCGAGAACCTTCATCAGCGTGGATTTTCCCGCGCCGTTCTCGCCCAGAAGTGCATGCACCTCACCCGGCAGAACCTCGAAGCTCACACCGTCCAGCGCCCTCACGCCGGGAAAGGTCTTGACGATGCCCTCAAGCCGAAGGGCCGGCGACTGCGTGCTCATGTCCGAAGTTCTCCCTTGCCCTTGATGTTCAGCTGGCGATCGAGAAACAGCACGGCAATCAGGATGAGCCCGATGACCAGATTGACCGTCTCGGTGTCCGCGCCGATATGGCCGAGACCCTTGCGCAGCAACTGGATGGCGATCACGCCGCCGAGCGTGTTGATGACCGAGCCGCTGCCGCCGGTGAGCTTGGTGCCGCCGAGCACCACCGCCGTGATGGCCCAGAGCTCATAGAGCTCGCCGTCATTGGGGTTGACCGACCCGCTGGCCGAATAGAACACGATGCTCGACAGCGCCGTAAGGAACCCGATCAGAACGAAGTTCATCAACATGTGGGGACCGACGCGGATGCCTGCGTTGACCGCAGCCTCCCTGTTGTCGCCCACCGCATAGGCGTTCCGGCCATGCACCGTCCGGGTCATGATGAACCAGATCATGAACGTCATGGCGATGAAGACGATTGCGGGAACTTCCAGGCCGAAGACACTGGTTTCGATCATGTCGACCAGCGTCCAGTTGAGCAGGAACGTCGGCTGTTCCCCGTTGTACATGAAGACCAGCCCCCGGTAGCCGAGCATCGCGCCAAGCGTGACGATGAAGGCGTCCACTCCCGTCTTCCAGACGATCAGCCCGTTGATGGCGCCCAGCGCCATTCCCGTCAGCAACGCCAATCCCCAGGCAAACGGAATAATCGCAGCCTCGCCCAGTCCGGCAAAAATTGGCCATGTCTGGGAATCGAGCATGACGATGGCGCAGAGCGCGAATATCGCGCCGACGGAGAGATCGATATTGCCATTGATCATGATCACCGTCATGCCCAGGGCGATGATCCCGATCGGCGCCGATTGCTTCAGGAGCAGCAACATGTTGTCGAGATCCATGAACCGGGTCTCGGACAGCGACAGGAACTGGCCCGCCACCGAGAAGAAGATCAGTTCAAGGACTATGAAACCCCAGATGGCTCCGCGCTTGATGAGCTTGGTGCGGCTTGAAACGTTCATATCCGCCCCCTCAAGCGATCGGTGACAACAGGCGGCCGCGCTTGGCCGCGATGTCGAGCCAGACGGCCAGAATGATGATCAGCCAGGTGACGACGTACTGGACATAGAATTCGAGACCGACAAGCAGCAGCCCGTTCTGGATGAAGCCGAGGATCAGGACACCGATCACCGTCTTGAACACTGTTCCGGATCCGCCCAGAAGCGATGCGCCGCCCAAGATGATGGCTGCCAGCACCTCGAGTTCCAGCCCCTGGCCGACCGTGTTCTGGCTGCCCATTGAGCGGCTGGCCTGAAGCAGGCCCGCAACGGCGACGCAGAAGGACGAGATGAGATAGGTTGCCAGCACCACCCGCGGCCTGCGGATGCCGGAAAACGTCGCCGCAACACCGTTGCCGCCAACGGCGTAGACCTTTCGGCCGAAGGGCGTCCTGGCCAGCACCATCGCGAGCAGGCAGGCCAGCGCGGCAAAGACCAGGATCGGAACCGGAATGCCCAGCGCACTGCCCTGACCGATGACGCTGAACCAGGTTCCCTCCTTGTCGGCGATGTCCATGTTCTTGCCGCCGCTGTAGGTGAGCGTCAGGCCATGGATCGCGGAGAGCATTCCCAGGGTCACGATCAGCGAGTTCAGCTTCAGATAACCGACCAGCACGCCGATGAACGCGCCGAGCGCCATGGTCATGAGGAACATCGCGGGTATCGCGAGTTCCGGCCCGATCTTGTCGTGGAGGTCCAGCACCACGATTGTCGAGAACGACATCATGGAACCGACGGACAGATCGAGATTGCCGGAGATGACGACGAAGGTCACACCGATCGCCATGACGCCGAGGATGGCTGAGGACCGCACAACGCCAAGCACGTTGTCGACCGCCAGAAATCGATCATTGAGAAGCGCAAAGCCGATCATGAAGATCACGAAGGCGATCAGGATTCCCTGACGCGCCACAAGCTTGCCGATTGCGTCGAGCCGTTCGTCAGCCATCACATTGTTCCTCCCAACGCGCAGTCCCGTATCAGACCAGCGTCATGCCTCCATCAATCATGACGATCTGTCCCGTCATGTAATCGCTTTCACGCGATGCGAGAAAGGTGGTCGTGCCGGTAATGTCGGACGGCGTTGCCACCCTCCCGCGCAGGATGTCGGCCGAGAACTCCTCGATCGCCTGCCCCTCACGCTCGGACACTCCGATTTCCATCAGGTCCTTGTCCAGTTGACGCCACATCTCGGTTGCCACCACCCCCGGCCCGAAACCGGTCACGGTGATATTGTGCTTGGCCAGATCCCTGGCTCCGGACTGCGTCAGCGACACTACCGCCCATTTCGATGCGCAGTAGGGCGCGACATTGTCGAACCCCTGGCGGCTGGCGATCGAGGCGGTGTTGATGATCTTGCCGCCGCCCCCCTGGCTGATCATCTGCTTGGCGGCCTCCTGCATTCCGATCAGCACGCCGAGCCCGTTGACTTCCATGATCGTGCGCCAGTTTTCCTCGGTCACGTCGAGAAAATTGAGCGGCTTGTTGATTCCGGCATTGTTGAATTTGACATCGAGCTTTCCAAAGGCGTCAACCGCCCTGTCGATCATGGCGCGAACCTGATCGCGCTTGGTCACATCAACCTTGGCCCAGGCAACCTTTCCGCCGCTTCGGGCGGCACGTTCCTGATTGGCTTTCGCGACCTGCTCGGCCATTTCGGCGTTGATGTCCGCGAAGCAGACATCGCCTCCCTCTTCCAGCAGCGCCTCGCCAATCGCCCTGCCTATTCCCTGCGCAGCGCCGGTCACAATGCACGACCGGCCGCTCAGGCGCCCCCTGGCACCATCCGCCATGCTGTCCTCCCCAATACACAAACAGACCCGAGGCGCAGGGCATGCGAGCCCCGCGCCCCCGGGAGGTTATCAGAACACCGGCTTGGTGAATTCGGACATGTTTTCCTGGGTGATCTTCGGCGTGTCGAAGTAGTTGAGGAACGGAACCTCGTCACCGTTGAGCACGTCGATCGCAGTTTTCAGCGCCGCCTTGGCGTCATCGACAGGCGACTGGTAGATCGAACCCCAGTACTCACCGCGCTCCATGGCTTCGTAGCCGACCGCAAAGTTGGTGGCACCGACAAAGATGATGCCGTCGCGCCCTGCTGCCTTGGCGGCATTGAGTGCGCCCACACCCATGTTGTCATCGCCGGAATAGACGCCGTCGATGTCGTCATACTTGACGAGGAACGCCTCCATGACCTTCTGGGACTTTTCGCGGTTCCAGTCGCCGGGCTGCGTTTCGACAAGGGTCACGTTCGGGCAGACTTCCGGAAGACGGTCCTCGAACCCCTTGGCGCGCTCGATCGCCGTTGTGTAGCCGGGCTGACCGGAGATCTGGACCACCCTCGCCTCATCCTCGATCCCCATTTCCTTGAACTTGTCACACATGATTTCCGCAGAGCGGGACCCTTGCGTGATGTTGTCCGGGCCGGAGAACGACTTGACGAACTGGTGGCCTTCCTCGGCGATGTTCGAATTCGTGACGATAACGGGAATGTCTGCCTGCTGCGCCTTGCGCACCGCGGGAATCACTGCCTTGCCGTTGGTCGGCCAGATGATGATCGCGTCGACCTGCTGCTGAATGAGATCTTCCATCTGGGCGATCTGGCGAGCCACATCTCCGCCGGCGTCAAGCACGACGGCTTCGACATTCTCATTGGCTTCGGCAGCTTCGATGAACGCCTTCTCGTAGGTCGTCTGATAGCTGTCGACGCCCACATTGTTCTGGGTGATGCCGATGGTCATCTTGTCGGCGGCCGATGCGGCGCCAGCAAGCGATACTGCAGCAATAGCGGTCGTGGCCGCCAGAATGGTGCGAAACTTCATTTTTCTTTTCCTCCCGGGCGAGAAGCCCTCGTGATTTCTCCTCAACGCCCTGGCCACTCCAAACCAGGGCGGTCACCCGACAACTCAGACGACTTCATCAAGCATGACGAAGTGAGCCGAACACAAGAGTCCAAAATATATCCATATTGAGAATTTTTATGTTCATATTGGATTTCTTGAGGCTGTTGCAAGTCTCTCATTTTGAACATTTTCGCTGGAGGTCAGCATGACAAACCCGAAACGACCGCATTCAAAGGGCCGTGACGACAAGCGACACGGCGGGAGAGAGGCAGGGGTTTATCACATGGGAGGTTCAAGCGCGCAAACCTTGGCGTCATCGCCACAGGCAAAAACCGAAATCCTTCAGGCGATCTCGTTTCTGAAGGATTTTGACGACGAACTGGAAGACGTCGTCGAGGTCTATGCGCCGAATCCGTATTTCCGCATGTCGCTTCATCTGATCCGCAGCCACCTCGAAGCCAAGACGGTCACACCGACCTCCCTGATCGGCGCCGCAGGCGTTCCCTATGCGACCGCGGCGCGCCGGGTGAAGGAAATGATCGAGGCGGGCCTGGTCGAGCAGCGGCCACGCACCCGTACCGGCAAGACCTTCTCCATCCATCCCAGCGACAAGCTTCTCGAGTCCTGGATGCAGCTGACAGGCCGGTTGAAACGGCTGGCGCAGAAGAATTTCGAGTTCGGTGAAAGGCGCGCCGACACAAGCGACTATTACTATGGCAGCTCCTACATGGCCGCGCGGTCAATTCCGCCGCTTCAGGTCTTGCCCGAACCGCTGAAGCTGGCCGGCGGCGTGCGGGTTCTCGTGCATGGTGACCCGACCTTCATGGTCATGGACGCGCTCAAGCGGCAGTTCGAGCAGGCGCTCGGCGCGCCAATCCATCAACGTGCCTTTTCGATCGACCGGCTGCACGAAGAGGTCCTGCGCAACGCGGAACGCAAGACCAGCCGCTACGATATCGTCGCGGTCGACCTGCCGTGGATCGGGGAACTGGTCCGGAAGGGCATCCTGATGCCTCTGGATGATGCTCTCGATCTCGAGAGGGTCGATCCCGCCGACTTTCATACCGCGGGCTGGAAGGCAACCCACTGGGGCGGCCGTCCCTACGGCGTTCCGGCACAGACCACGCCTGAGCTCCTGTTTTACCGCAAGGACCTTTTCGCGGAAGCCGGACTTGAGCCGCCGGCCACCACGAATGATCTCCTCACGGCGGCCAGGAGGCTGCACGATCCGGCACAGGGCCGCTACGGGATCGCCTGGAACGCCGCCCGGGGAACCGCGCTTGGCCACACATTCCTGATGACGCTTGCGGATTTCGGGCAGCCTATCCTCGACTTGCCAAGTGCGGCCGGGGGCTACGACACCGACAATCTGGACAAGGCGGCCTACCGCCCGCAGATCGACACCGAAGCCGGGCTGACGGCGGCGGAATACCTGATGGCGCTGCTCGATTACTCGCCGCCCTACATTCTGTCGATGTCGTGGTACGAGCGGGTGCGGCCCTATGCGGCCGGCCATATCGCCATGGCCTATGGCTACACGCTTCTCGCACCGTATTTCGAGCTCGACCAATCATCCCCGGCGTGCGGGACTACGGGATATGTCCCGCACCCCTCCGGTCCGGGCGCCTCGCCGATCGCGCCGGTCGGCGGATACGCGATGGGCATCCCGGCCAACATTGCGCCCGAGCGGCTGTCCGATGCCGCCGATGCGCTGATCATGTTCACATCGCCCGAAGCGCAGAAACTCTACATCCAGCACGGCAGCCGGACCAATCCGCGCTATTCGGTCGGCGCAGATCCCGAAGTCCGGCGGTCCTCTTCGATATTCGAGGCTGTCGACGGCATGTCCTGGCGCGACGAACTGCAGTTCTGGCCGCGCCCGCCGGTCCCCGAAATCAGCGACATCATCCGGATATGCGGTGAAGAGCTGCACGACATGCTGCGCGGCCTGGTGAGCCCGAAGGAGGCGCTGCGCAAGGCGCAACAGCGCGCGGACGAGATCATCGAAAACAAAAGCGACTAGTTTCAGGAGGAGAGAACCATGGACCCCAATCGTCTGAAAGGCAAAAACATACTCATCACCGGCGCGGCGCGCGGGATGGGTGCCGCCAACGCAATCTGCTTTGCGCAGCAGGGCGCCAACATCTGCGTCGGCGATCTGGATCTCGAAGAGGCACAGAAGGTTGCCGACCAGATCAATGCCGAAGGCAATGGCAAGGCGATCGCGGTCCAGATGGATGTCACCAAACGCGAAGACAATGCGAACGCGGTGGCCGCCACCGTGGAGGCGTTCGGAACGATCAATGTCGGCCTTTTCAACGCCGGGCTGAACAAGCCCCGGTTCTTCATGGATATCGATGAAGACAACTGGGACATGATCATGAACGTCAACACCAAGGCGATGTGGCTCGGCATGCAGGAAACCGCCAAGCAGATGATCACCCAGGGTCCGATGGAGGATCATCCCTACAAGCTCATCAATGTCGGGTCGATCGCATCGCGCAAGCCGCTGGTGGACGTGACCGTCTATTGCACATCGAAATATGGCTGCCTTGCGCTGACCCATTGCGGGGCTGTGGCGCTCGGCAAGCACAAGATCACCGTCAACGGCTATGCGCCCGGCGTCGTGGTCACCCCGCTGTGGGAGCAGCTCGACAAGGACCTCGTCGAGATCGGTTTCAAGGAGAGAGCCGGTCAGGCCTACGAGGACATCGCCAACAACGAACTGGTGATCAAGCGCGTGTCCTACCCCGACGACATCACCGGCACCGCTTCGTTCCTGGCAAGCGACGACAGCGACTACATGACCGGCCAGATGATCCATATCGATGGCGGCTGGTGCATCCAGTAACGCCTGCCATCCGAGGCCACCCGCCACCCTTCACGCCATAAACAGGTGCGCATGACCGCACCAAGGAGAACCGCCATGTCCCGCGCGCTCATGCCAAACCTGCTCACCCCGCAGGATCTCGAACCCCAGTGGAAGTGGGAGGGCCGGCTTCCGGCCTGGGGCCATACCAGCGTCGATTTCGAGCGCCGCATCGACCACGACCGGTTGCGCCGCTACCGGCTGGGCCGGACGGTCGACGCGCTCAAGAAGTCCGATTGCGGATCGCTGCTGCTCTTTGACGTCAACAATATCCGCTATGTCTCGGCGACAAAGATCGGCGAGTGGGAACGCGACAAGATGTGCCGGTTCTGCCTGCTGACCGGCGACGACGCGCCCTATGTCTGGGATTTCGGGTCTGCCGCGGTCCACCACAAGAAGTATGCGGACTGGCTGGTTGACGAGCACTGCCGGGCCGGCGTCGTGGGCATGCGCGGGACAATCCCGCCATCCTTCGGCCTGATGAAACGCTATGCCGAGGAAATCGCCGGGCTGATCCGGGATGCCGGAATGATCGACATGCCCGTGGGCGTCGACTACGCCGAGACCGCGATGTTCTTCGCGCTCAAGGAAGCCGGCGTCAACGTGGTCGACGGCCAGCAGATCATGCTCAGCGCCCGCGAGATCAAGAACTGGGACGAGATCCAGCTGCTGACACAGGCCGCCTCCATGGTCGACGGCGTCTACCACATGATCTACGAGGAACTGAAGCCGGGGGTGCGCGAGAACGATATCGTGGCGCTCTCGAACAAGCTTCTCTACGAGATGGGGTCCGACGACGTCGAGGCGATCAACGCCATTTCCGGCGAACGCTGCAATCCGCATCCGCACAATTTCACAGACCGCCTGTTCCGGCCCGGCGACCAGGCGTTCTTCGACATCCTGCAAAGTTACCAGGGCTACCGGACCTGCTACTACCGCACCTTCAATATCGGCATGTCGACGCCGTCGCAGCGTGACGCCTATGTCAAGGCACGGGAATGGATCGATGCCTCGATCCAGGCCATCAAGCCGGGCGTGACCACCGACCAGGTGGCAAAGCTGTGGCCGAAAGCCGAGGATTTCGGCTTCCCCGACGAACTCAGCGCCTTCGGGCTTCAGTTCGGCCACGGGCTGGGGCTGGCCTTGCACGAACGGCCGATCATCAGCCGCGCCGTCAGCCTCGAAAACCCGATGGAGATCCAGACCGGAATGGTGTTCGCGCTGGAAACCTACTGCCCGGCAAGCGACGGCTTCTCCGCCGCGCGCATCGAGGAAGAGGTGGTCGTCACCGACACGGGCTGCGAAGTGATCAGCCTGTTCCCCGCACAGGAACTGCCGATCGCCAACCGCTACTGACCGACCTCAACCGAAAGGCGCCGCCCGGTCCCCAGACCGGCCGGGCGGATTTCGCCCCCGCACAATTGGAGCCAGAGCCATGAGCGCTGCCAGGAAAGACAAGTCGAACCGGGAAGACTATCTCAGAATGTACCGGCAGATGGTGCGCATTCGCGCCTTCGAGGACAATGCCAACCAGCTCTACCTGTCGGCAAAGATGCCGGGGCTCACCCATATGTATTCGGGCCAGGAGGCCGTCGCCGTGGGGATCTGCGAGGCGCTCACGCCTGACGACAAGATCACGTCAACCCATCGCGGTCACGGCCATTGCGTCGCCAAGGGCGCCGAGTTCAAGGAAATGTTCTGCGAACTGCTGGGCAAGGAAGGGGGCTATTGCCGCGGCAAGGGCGGCTCGATGCACATCGCCGACCAGGCCAACGGGAATCTGGGCGCCAACGCGATCGTCGGCGGTTCGATGGGGATCGCAACCGGGGCGGCACTTTCGGCCAAACGGCTCGGAAAGAACGACGTGACTGTCTGCTTCTTCGGTGATGGCGCCACGGCCCAGGGGCTGCTCTACGAGGTCATGAACATGGCAGCCCTGTGGAACCTGCCGGTGATCTATGCCTGCGAGAACAACGGCTACAGCGAGTATACCCGCACCGACGAGATCGCCGCAGGCTCCATCACCGCTCGGGCCGATGCCTTCGGAATTGAAAGCCACCAGGTCGACGGCCAGGACGTTCTTGCGGTCAACAAACTCGCCACCGATCTTGTGGCCCGGGCCCGCAAGGGCGAAGGCCCGTTCTTCGTCGAGCTGATGACATACCGGTATCACGGCCACCATGTCGGAGACATCAACCGCGACTATTACCGGCCGAAGGACGAGGAGGCGGAGTGGAAAAAGAACCGCGACCCGATCACCAATTTCGGCAAGTGGCTTGAGACGCAGAAGATCGTCACCGCGGACGAACTGGTCGGCATCAACAACGAGATCAAGGCGGAAGCCGAAGCGGCTGTCGCCTATGCCGAAAAGGCCGCCTACCCCTCCGTCAAAGAGGTGGACATGCATGTGTTCGCTTCCAACGCCGCCTAGCAGGAGCCCGACATGCGCGAGATCACACTCTCAAAGGCCGTCAACGAGGCCATCGCCGAGGAGATGCGGCGCGATCCGACGGTGTTCGTCATCGGTGAGGACGTGGCCGAGGCCGGCACGCCGTTCAAGGTGCTTTCCGGTCTGGTGGAGGAATTCGGCACCGATCGCATCATCGATACGCCGATCGCCGAACCCGGTTTCATGGGGATTGCCGTGGGGGCGGCCATGACCGGCAGCCGCCCGATCGTCGATCTGATGTTCGGCGATTTTCTCTACCTGGTCATGGACCAGCTCTGCAATCAGGCGGCCAAGACGCACTATATGTCCGGCGGCAAGCTCAGCGTTCCGCTGGTGTTGCGCACAAACCTGGGCGCAACGCGCCGCTCGGCGGCGCAGCATTCCCAGTCGCTGCATGCGCTTGTCGCCCATATTCCGGGTCTCAAGGTCGCCATGCCGTCATCGGCCTATGAAGCCAAGGGCCTGATGAAGACAGCGATCCGTGACAACAATCCGGTCGTGATCTTCGAAGACAAGCTGATGTACAACGACAAGGCGCCAGTGCCCGAAGAGGAGTATCTCATTCCCTTCGGCGAGGCGGCAATCCTGCGCGAAGGCCGCGACATCAGCCTGGTCGCGACGTCGTCCATGGTGCAGGTGGCGCTCGCGGCGGCGGAGCAGCTCAAGAGGGAGGGCATCTCGGCGGAGGTGATCGATCCGCGCACCATCGTTCCGCTCGACGAGGACACCATTCTCAATTCGGTGCGCAAGACGTCGCGCGCCATCGTCATCGACGAAGGCCACCAAAGCTATGGCGTGACGGCAGAGATCGCGAGCCGCATTTCGGAGAAGGCATTCTATCACCTCGACGCGCCGGTGCAGCGGATGGGCGCGATGGACGTGCCGGTGCCGTTCTCGCCGGCGCTCGAAGACATCACCGTCCCCACGGCCGAAACGGTTGCCGAGCGGGCACGGCTTGCAGTCCGGGGAGAGCTTTTCCATGCCGCATGACGTCATCATGCCTGCATTGGGCATGGCCCAGGACACCGGCAAGATCGTCTCCTGGCTTAAGCAGGCCGGCGACCCGGTCAAGGCCGGTGAAGCCATCATGGAAGTCGAAACGGACAAGGCCACCATGGAGGTCGAAGCCCAGGCAGACGGCTTTCTCTCCGGCATCTCGGCGGATGCTGGCGACGATGTGCCTGTCGGCCATGTGGTGGCAACGATTTCCGAAACTGCCGAGGGCCCCAGCGGGGGAGAAACCGACCGAACCGGGACAGCCTCGTCGAAGAGCGAGGAACAGCAATCGGATGCCGATGACGATGATCTTCCAGACGGCCAGTCCATCATCATGCCGGCGCTCGGCATGGCGCAGGACACCGGACTGATCGTTGCCTGGCGCAAGGCCCCCGGAGATCCGGTTTCGGCCACCGACGTGCTTCTGGAAGTCGAAACAGACAAGTCGGTGATGGAGGTGGAGGCAGGCCATGACGGTTTCGTCGCCGCCATTCTTGCAGGGGTTCAGGAGGCGGTTCCAGTCGGAAGCGTGATTGCAATCATCTCTGCCGATGCACCCCAAAAACCGGTCATGCGCGGCATGGCGTCCTCCCCGGCGTCTAACGCAAAGGGAAAGCCAGAGCCTGCGCAAGACCGCGAACCTGACAGGGAACTGCCTCCGGAACCCGTGAAAGGCGCCTCAAAGCGATCCGGGCCGAAATCCGGATCTGCCCAAGATAGCGGTCGGATACTCGCGTCACCCAAGGCCCGGCGCCTGGCGCAGGAGCAGGGTCTCGACCTCAAACGGCTTGTTGAAGAGGGTCATGAGCAACCCTTCCATGTGACCGATCTCGACACGCTTCGTGCGCTGCCGCCCGCCCTGCCCGCGGGTCAACCATCAGTCTCCCTTCCGCTTCACCTTGCGGCACGGGTTCCGGCCAGCGGATCTGACGATTTCGCCAAATGGTTCCGACAGGATACCGGCAAAGAACTCGACACGGCGCAACTGTGGCTCAGCTTCGCCGCCGCCGCGTTGCGCCAATCAAGGACCGACACGGCGGACAGCCTCGTCGTCAGCCTCGAGAGACCGGATACCGAACGGTCTGGCCACCGCGACCCGGACATTTGGCTGCCGGCCCATGAAAGCGCCGATGAGGACCAGAGGACTGACCTGACCCTGCGCGACTTCAGCGACAGCATGCTGACCGCCATGAAGCTCGGACCTGCGGAGCAGCCGGTGCTGACGGTTCTGCGCGAAGACGACAGTTTCATCGTCAATCTCGATTTCCAGCCCGGGGATCTCAGCGAGAATGAAGCCATCCGGGTTCTCACGAGTTTCGCCGAGCGTTTGCGAGAGCCGCTCCATCACATCCTCTGAAAGGAGAGCCCCATGGATCACACACAGCTCTACATCAATGGCGAATGGCGGGACGGCGCTTCGAAAGACCGTTTCGACGTGTTCAATCCAGCCACGGAAGAGGTGCTCGCTTCCGTTGCCTCTGCGGACATCGAGGACGCCGACAGGGCGCTCGACGCTGCTGCCGCGGCAGCGGCCGACTGGGCGTCGCGCAAACCCCGCGAGCGCTCGGAAATCCTGCGCAAGGCCTGGGAGTTGATGACGGCGCGGCTGGAGCATTTCGCCCGTCTTATCACGCTTGAGAATGGCAAGGCGCATGCGGACGCAATCGGCGAGGCAGCTTACGCGGCGGAGTTCTTCCGCTGGTTTGCCGAAGAAGCCGTGCGCGCCGACGGATTGATCACCCATGCGCCGGCCTCCGGCGCGCGCATCATCGTGCAGCACAAGCCGGCCGGAATCGCGGTGCTGGTCACGCCGTGGAACTACCCTGCCGCGATGGGGACGCGAAAAATCGCACCGGCATTGGCTGCAGGCTGCCCGGTGATCATCAAGCCAGCCTCGGAAACACCGCTGACCATGCTTGCTCTCATGCCACTGCTTGAAGAGGCCGGGGTTCCCAAGGGACTGGTCAACGTGCTGCCGTCCAAATCATCCGGCAGGCTTGTCGATCACATGCTGCACGATCCGCGGGTGCGGGTCATCTCGTTCACCGGCTCGACCGCGGTCGGCCGCAAGCTGCTGCACTCGGCGGCGGATCAGGTGCTCAAGCCGGCAATGGAACTTGGCGGCAATGCGCCGCTGATCGTCTTCGAGGATGCCGATCTCGACAAGGCGGTCAAGGGCGCGATGCTGGCCAAGATGCGCAATCTCGGCGAAGCCTGCACGGCGGCGAACCGCTTCTATGTCCATGACAGGATCGCACCGGCCTTCACCGTCAGGCTGACCGAAGCCATGGCCGCGCTCAAGGTCGGCGACGGGCTCGAGCGCGACGTCGATGTCGGCCCGCTGGTCAATGCGGCAACGCGCGACAAGGTCGCCGCCTTCGTCGACGACGCGGTCGCCAAGGGGGCCAAGGTGGAAACCGGCGGAACCCGACCGAATGGCGTCGGCTTCTTCTACCCGCCCACCGTGCTCAGCAACGTCTCGGAAGATGCCGATTGCGTGCATGACGAGATCTTCGGCCCGGTGGCGGCGCTTCAGAGTTTCTCCGATGAGGAGGACGTCATTCGGCGTGCCAACGACACCGAATACGGGCTCGTCGCCTATGTGTTCTCCGAGGACATGAAACGGGCGATGCGTGTCTGCGAGCGGCTGGAATACGGCATGGTCGGCCTCAATCGCGGCCTGGTCTCCGATCCGGCAGCTCCCTTTGGCGGGGTCAAGCAATCCGGGCTTGGGCGCGAAGGCGGCCATGAAGGCATGATGGAGTTCATGGAAACCCAGTACATTTCGGCAGAGTGGTGACATGGGCACACAAAACTACATCGCAAGCCCGTCCGTGGTGGCCTATGCCGGACGCAACAAGGTTGACCTCACGGAGGTCGCGCGAAAGTCCGGCCGCACAACACTTGCCCGCGAAGACGTTGACATGCATCTGAAAGGCGAGACGCGCGCCTCCTCCACATTGCCGGACAACGCGGGATACTGGGATGTCGACCACGCGGCCTATGGCCCTGTCGTTGAGGAACCGGTCTCGCGGATGGCCAGGGTTGCGAGCGCCAACCTGTCGGCGGCAAACTCGATGATTCCGCAGGTGACTCACCATGACCGGGCCGACCTGCGCAAGCTCGAGGCTCTGCGAGCGTCGCTGAAGCCGGAAGCAAAGCGGCGCGGCGTCAGGCTCACCGCGCTCGCCTTTCACGTCAAGGCGCTGTCGGTCAGCCTGAAGGAGTTCCCGCGCTTCAATGCCTCGCTGTCCGCCGACGGCGAAACCCTTGTGCTCAAGCAATATGTCCATGTCGGAATAGCGGTCGACACGCCGCACGGACTGATGGTGCCGGTGATCCGGGATGCCAACCGCAAGGGCCTGTGGCAGATCGCCGAAGACATCACCGATCTTGCGGGCCGCGCCCAGTCGCGCAAGATCCGGCCCGAGGAAATGGGCGGCGCATCGATGTCGATTTCAAACCTGGGCGGCATCGGCGGCACGGCCTTTACGCCGATCGTCAATCCGCCGGAACTTGCCATTCTCGGCATCACCCGCACCGACATGGTGCCTGTGTGGGTGGATGAAGCCTGGGTCCCCGTTCCCATGGCGCCGCTCGATCTTTCCTATGACCACCGGGTGATCAATGGCGCCGATGCCGCGCGCTTCATGGCACGCTATGCCGCGCTTCTCGCAGATCCCCGAAGGATGGTGCTGCCGTGAGCCTTGCGATCGACCTTGCAGGGCAGACCGCGCTCGTGACCGGCTGCAAACGCGGCATCGGCCTTGCCATCTGCAAGACACTCGCGAAAGCCGGTGCTGACATTGTCGGGGTCAGCGCGTCGCTGGACCTTTCAGGCAGCGAGGCCGAACAGGCGGTCCGCGCGGCCGGACGAAACTTCACTGCCCGTCGCTGCGATTTCTCCAATCGCGAAGCAACTTTGGAGTTCGCGGCAGAGATGGAGAGGCGCGGCGACATCTCGATCCTGGTCAACAATGCAGGCACCATTCGACGCGCGCCGGCGGCCGACCACCCCATCGAAGACTGGGATCACGTGCAGGCCGTCAACACCGATGCGCCTTTCATCCTGACCCAGGCGGTCGGCCGCTCGATGCTCAAGCGGGGTACGGGCAAAATCGTATTTGTCGCCTCGGTGCTGAGTTTCCAGGGCGGGATTACTGTTCCGGGTTATGCCGCCAGCAAGGGCGCCGTGGCGCAACTGGTGCGCGCCTTCGCGAACGAATGGGCCGCCAAAGGTGTCAATGTCAACGGGATCTCGCCTGGCTACATCGCCACCGACAACACCGCAGCACTGCAATCGGATCCGGAGCGAGAGCGGGCTCTGATGGCGCGAATCCCCGCAGACCGCTGGGGCGAACCGGAAGAGATCTCGGAACCGGTCGCCTTTCTCTGCAGCGACATGGCGCGTTTCATTCACGGGTCTATCGTTGCGGTGGATGGAGGCTGGCTGGCGCGGTAGGCCATGAGGTTCGGGAACCCGCTCGTTTCGAGCTGAACCGGAAGGACTTTGCCTGTCGCAGTCGAGAAAGCCGCCAACCTTATCGGGTTTACGGCCTTGATCCGGTTTCGGGGGCAGGATTGCACCGAGCCTTTTTATGTTCGCCCCAGTCCAATGCAGAGCTGCGCTAGAAGGCTGCCGTGTAGATCGCCAGAGCATCTGCCTCGGTCAACCGACGTGGATTGTTGACCAGCAATCGTGTCTGTTTCATCGCGTCGCTTGCGAGCTTGGGCAGCCAGTCTTCCGATATCTTCACGTCGCGCAATCTCTGCGGGAGGCCACAATCAACCGAAAGTGCAGTGAGCCTGTCGCAGAAAGCTGTGACCCGCTCCTGGCCCTTGAGCGAAGCAAGATCGGGAAACAGATGCGGGGCCAGATCGACATAGGAGTGATGAGCCGTGACCGCGTTGAAACGCAATACATGCGGCAGCACCAGCGCGTTGGACAGCCCGTGCGGGATGTGGAAATGGCCGCCCAGCGGATAGGCAAGCGCATGGACTGCTGCCACCGGCGAATTGGCAAAAGCCTGGCCAGCCAGCATGGAGCCGAGAAGCATGTCGGCTCGCGCATCCGCATCGCTGCCGTTTTGCACCGCGCGCAACAGCGCCGGTCCCATCAGCTGCAATGCCTGGCTGGCGAGGGTGCGCGACACAGGATTGTTGTTGGCGCTGGCCGAGGCAGAGGCCTCGATCGCATGCACCATCGCGTCTATCCCTGTAGCGGCCGTAACGGACGCGGGCAGGCCGTAGGTCAGTTCGGGATCGAGAAGCGCGACATCCGGCAACAGCACGGGCGAGACGACACCCATCTTTTCAGAAGCTCCCGTGGTCACGATCGAGATGGGCGTGACTTCCGAACCGGTGCCCGAAGTCGTCGGCACCAGGATCAATGGCAACCGGGGGCCCTTGACATTGCCAACTCCGTAGAGCGATCTCAGCTCCTCCTTGCCAACGGCAAGCAACGCCACCAGCTTGGCGGCATCGAGCGATGAGCCGCCGCCAAGGCCTATGACGCCATCGACGCCTGCGGAGTTGGCAGTTCCTGCCGCAGCCAGAATGATCTCTTCCGGTGGATCAGCCTTGACGTCAGCATACAACTGCACCTCCACGCCTGCGGCTCGGAGATGAGCCAGAGCCTCTTCGACGATACCTGTCGCCACCATTCCGGCATCGGTGACAAGTAACACCCGTCGTCCGATTGTGCTCAGCGCCAGTTCACCGAGCCTCGAGAATGACCCTGCTCCGAACTGGATGCTCTTGGTCGTGTTGAAAACAAACGGCGACATCAGGGAAGTCCTCCGGGAAGACCGTCAACGGCAACAATAGCTGGATGACGACAACGGGCATCTCGCTGCCCGCCATCTTGGTCAGCCGATATCCGAGGCTTCGCGGCCACGCGTGATCTGCGAGACGGTTACGGCCAGGATCAACGCCCCGCCGTTGAAGACGTTGGTGACCCAGAGTGGAATGCCGAGCATGGAGAGCCCGGTGATGCCGGTGGCCAGAAAATACACCGCAACGATTGTTCCCCAGGGGTTGAACCGCCCGGGCTGTATGGTCGTGGCGCCCAGGAAGGCTGCGGCAAAGGCCGGCAGCAGGTAGTTGAGACCTGAATAGGGGTCTGCCGATCCGAGCACGCCGGCATAGAGGATACCGGCAGCCGAGGCGAGGACAGCGGACATGCACAGCGCGCCGACACGAACCTTGTTGACCGATATCCCGTTGAGGCGGGCGACTTCCCTGCCCCGGCCGACAAACAGCAAGCGGCGCCCCAGCGGCATGAAGTCGAAAATGTACCACATGATCAAGGCGGCGCCCAAAGCGTAGTAAAACGCATAGGGAATGCCAAAGAGCCGGTAGCCGACCGCGGCCATGATCAGGCTGTTGTCGATGCCGCCGATGGTCGAGGAATTGGTGATCCACTGCACAATGCCGCTCATCAGCGACGTAGACCCCAGCGTCACCACCAGTGACGGCACACGGAAATAGATGATGAACAGCGAATGGAACAGGCCGACGGCCAGCCCCATCAGCAAAACGATGACCAGAACCCAGCCGATCGGCATTTGCTGCCAGACATTGAGCACACCGATGGTCGATGCCGACAGGGTGAGCGTTGCCCCCACAGAAAGATCATAATCCCCGGCGGTCAACGGAATGATGATTGCCAATGCCAGCAGCGCAGCCGGCGCATAGGAAGCAAACATGATCGAGAAGTTGCCCCAATTGAGAAAGTTATTGGGGATCAGGAAGCTGAAAAGCGCGATCGTCAACGCCCAGACCAGCAGCAGCGCGACGCGCTCGAACTGACGGGCATAGTTGACCGGAGTTTGCGGAGGGGTGGCGGATTTCACTGTGTCGGTCATCAAGCAACTCGCGGCGTGGTCGTCATGTTGGGAGCGGGACCGGCAGACACATAGCAGGCTTCCGAGATGCCTTCCTTTGTCAGCCGCTCACCGGTGATTTCATCGCAGATCCGGCCTCTTGCGAAGACCAGGACGCGGTCGCAGATTT
Source organism: Hoeflea sp. (assembly GCA_965233445.1). GTDB lineage: Bacteria > Pseudomonadota > Alphaproteobacteria > Rhizobiales > Rhizobiaceae > Hoeflea. The sequence goes on along the minus strand of OZ247491.1, from coordinate 1,083,240 downwards.
CGGCCAGCTGTTCGGCCTCGGAACTGGCGCACATGATCGACATGCCCTCCGCAGCCGCCTTGCGCAGCGCTGCAAAGATCTGCTGGCGGGTGCCGACATCGACGCCCTGCGTCGGCTCATCCAGCAGCAACAGCAGCGGCGAGCGGTTCATCCAGCGCGCGATCAGCACTTTCTGTGCATTTCCGCCGGACAGAGCCGAAAGCTTCATCCCCGGGTCATTGGGGCGGACCTCGTAAGCCTTGCCGAGTTCCCGGGCCTCACGGACCATGGCGCCGTTGCGCATGAAGCCGGTTCTGAAGAAGCGTCCGATATCGGGCAGGAACATGTTGTCGACGATGGACAGGCTGTCGACCCCGCTTTCGGCGTGCCGGTCTCCCGGCAACAGCGCAAAACCGCGTTCAATGGCCGCAGCCGGATTGAGCGTTGATTGGGCAAAGGGCGCACCACCCTCAATCGTGATGGTGCCGGATGCGCCGCTGCGTGCGCCAAACGCCAGATAAGGCACTTCCTCGTAGCCCGAACCGATCAGCCCGGTCAGACCGAGGATCTCGCCCTTGCCGACATGCAGGTCTGATGGCTGCAGCATCTTGTCGGACAGAACTTCAAAACGTGCATAGACAGGGAAGCTGGTCTTGCCGGCTTTCTGCCCCTGGCCCTGCCCGCGCGAAATGCTTCGTCCGACGATCATCTCGACGATCTTTGCGTGTGTGGCATCCGCCTTCGCAAGCTCGCCCGATTGCTCACCATCGCGCAGGACGGTGATGCGATCGGTGATTTCCATCACCTCGTCGATATCGTGTGAAATAAAAATGACGCTGGAGCCCAAAGAGGTAATTGACCGCACCAGCTCGAACAGCTGCGCAACGCCGCTGGCCGGCAGAAAGGGAGTGGGCTCGTCGAGCAGCACCAGACCGGGCTTGCCGGTGATGGCACGCGCCGCCTCGATTTCCTCGAATGCGCGTACGATGGCCAAAAGCGCACGCTGAACAGGGGTCAGCTTGTCGACCCTTTCAGCTGGATCAATGTCCAGTCCGAAGCGTGTGAGTGCCTGGCGCGCTGCTGTCTTTTCAGCCGACCAGTTGATGAAAGCTTTGCCGTCCTTGGTCAATTCGGCCAAGCGGAGGTTCTCAAGCACCGTCAGCGATGGCACGAGACCGAGGTTTTGGTGAACGAAAGCCATCCCAAGGCGGCGGCCCTCGCCGGCCTTGAGCGGCAATTGAACCTGCTCACCATTGAAATGAAGTGTGCCGCCTTCGTCAGGGGCGTGAAATCCGGCAAGGATCTTCACCAGCGTCGACTTGCCTGAACCGTTCTTGCCCAGAAGTCCGTGAACTTCGCCGGGCATGACATCGAAGGAAACATCGTTCAGCGCCTTGGCGCCACCAAAGGATTTGGAAAGATTGGCGACCGACAGGACCGGGAGCACAGGGCGCGCTCCCGGCCGGGTTGCCGGATCCTGGTTGGCCTGATCCGGCTGTTGCATGCTATTCGATGCCCCAGAGCTTGCGGAAGCCGGACTTGTAGGCATCGCCGTAACCGGTGTCGAACTGAGCCGGGGTTCCCGCTTCGGCAATGTTGTCCTTGTCGAAGATGTAGAACGGCACGTTGAGCGCGGTGGGGCTTTCGAGACCGCAAGCGTCACGCAAGTGACCATCGACGGTGGCATAGGCGATCCAGTCGAGGCTCTCACCGATATTCATGTCAGCCAGTCCCTGAGCAATGTAATCGAGCACGAAAGGCGTACCGTTGAATGTACCGACTTTCACTTCGCCGGTCTTGCCGGTCAGGCGCAGGGCCGGAATGACAAACTGCGACATGGAATCGTAGATCGGGATAACGACATTGATTTCGGGGTTTGCCTGAACAGCAGATTGAACCGCAGTCTGGATTTTTGTGCCCCATTCGGTCACGCCGACATTGATTTCCTGGGTGATGGTGCACTCCGGGCAATTTTTGGCCAGCTGCTCCTTGAAGTTGGCCACAAGCGGAATTGTCGGCGGAACCTCATTGGACACGATGAGGGCAATATTGGCCTTGCCATCTGTCGCAACAGCCGCCCAGTCGGCCAGAATGGTCCCGACTTCACCGAAGCCGATGGTCAACGAGCTGGAAACAACGGGGTTCTGCTCGAAGCTGGGGTCGTAGAAGTGCGACGTCATGACCTTGACACCGGCTTCCTTGGCGGCCTTCAGCTGCGGCTCGATGGTGCCGGGATCAATGCCCGAGATCAGATCGATGATATCGTATTTTTCGCGGGTTGCGAGTTCGACACCCTGAACCCACTGGCTCGGCTGACCCTGGTTTTCCCATTCGCGAACTTCGAGGCCCACTTCGGCGCCGGCAACCTTCATCCGGTCGATGATGCCTTTGAGAAAGGGATTGCCACTGCTGTTGGGGATCGACAGCATCTTCTTTCCGGCGGCACAGGCCTTGGCGTCGAAAGGATCGCCAGGCGCGACGAATTCGGGCTTCGCCTTGTACTTGGCAATGTTTTCCGTGGCCCGGGCCAGTCCCTCAGACGCCGCATCGGCGAATGAAGCCCCAGTCATGCACATGGTGGCGGCTATGGTTGTCAGTGATGCAATTAGGACGCGCTTTGTCATTTTGAACTCCCAGTCCGGTCGTGTGCAGCCCCGCCCCTCAGCAGGAAACGCACGTGAATGAATACGCATGCATTGTTCACCCAACTCTCTGACCGAGTCAATCGCTCATGCTCCGAAATATTGAAATCATCGCCGGCCGATTGAACGCAAGTCCCCGGTGCACATCCTCGCCACGCATCAAAACGGTTGAAACCCTTCCGGGTCACGGCTATCGATCAATATGCGGCTTTCACTGCCAGTGCAGTTGAAGTGGCGCGATGGAAGAGACCACCATGACACGCAGCTCGAACCGCTCCACTTCGTTTGATGTCGCCGCTTTGGCCGGCGTTTCCCAGTCGGCGGTTTCCCGCGCCTTCACGCCCGGATCAAGCATTGCCGAGGAGACGCGGAAGAAGGTCTACGAGGCAGCGCGCAAACTCAATTACGTGCCGAATTCAATCGCGAGCAGCCTGACCACCAAGCGCACAAACATAGTCGCGTTGATCGTCGGCAACATGGCTAACCCTTTCTATGCGCATGTTTTACACGCCTTCAGCAAGAAACTTCAGGAACAAGGTCGACAGGTTCTGATCTTCACGGTGGACCCGGGCGCTGAAAGCGATGAAGCCATTCTTCATGTGTTGAAATATCAGGTTGACGGCGTAATCCTGACGGCCGCGCAATTGTCCACCCGCATGACAAGCATGTGCCATGATCGCGGCATCCCGATTGTGCTGTTCAACCGCTACATTCCCGGCAGCGACGCGTCGGGAGTTCGCTGTGACAATGCCGCAGGCGGCCGGTTGCTGGCAGAAGCATTTCTGGCGGCAGGAGCCAAGAGTTTTGCAATGATCACCGGCGACCCGAAAGGGACGACAAGCAAGGACCGCGTGCGCGGCTTCGTCGAGCGGCTGCAGGAAGCAGGGGTCAAGCGCTCTGACATTGTCGAGGTTGAAGGGCAATCTTCCTATGAAGGCGCATTCAATGCTGCCCTGAGTATTTTCCGGGACGGAAACCGCGCCCGTCCCGATGCGCTGTTCGGCATCAACGACATCATGGCCATGGGCGCGATCGATGCACTGCGTTACCGGCTTGGCTTCAGGGTCCCTGAAGATCTGATGGTTGCCGGCTTCGACGACATCCCCGAGGGACGCCGGGCACCGTACCAACTGACAACTGTGCGCCAGCCGATCAACCAGATGATCGATGCAACATTGTCGATCTTGCATCTGGACGACCCATCTCATGGTATCGAGCGTGGCATAGACCGTCCAATCGAAGGCCGTTTGATCTGGCGCAGCACCATTCCGTTACCGGCAGAAAACCGCTGAAATCACCATCGACGAACAGCGGCTCCGGCACGTAGGCAATGTTCTTGCCGTGCCTTCAAGCCCGCACAGCCAAGCTTTACGAAAAAAGGGGCTCGAAAGCCCCTTCTTGTTATCCTGATGCCTGCCCGTTGGGCGGCGTGTAGCCGAAGTCGAAGGCCGAGGGTTCGCCGCGCTTTTCCTTGGCAGAAGCACGAAGCGTTGCCGTGGCGGCCTCGTCGGGGTGATTGTCTGGCGTCAGGACCACGCCATAGGAGTCTTTCGCCTGATCATGCGAGACCAGCCCGTAGCGGACATCGCGCGCCACGACAGCGCTGTCGCGATCAAGCGGATCGCCCCAGCCACCCGAACCTGCAGTCTTGAATACAACGCGATCTCCCGGTTCGACCTTGAGATTATCGATCTTGGACGGAATGCGGGTCGGCTCGGTTTCACCAGCCTTGATCACCCATTTGCTGGATGTGCCGCCATGCAGACCGCCATTGATGCCCCATGGCGGAACCACCTCACGGTCATCGTGGATCGAGACATTGCCTGCGGCAAGCACACGGTACACTTTCTCGATGCCTGCACCACCGCGATGCAGCCCCGGGCCACCCGAATCTTGGATCGGCAGGTAGCGCTCGACCAGAACCGGATAGTAGTTCTCGATGTATTCAATCGGCGTCGCCGAGAACAGCGGCCACCAGGCGTGCCCGTCAAAACCATCGCCTTTGGGGCGTCCCGGCACACCGCCAAACAAGAGTTCCATCAGCTGGAAATACTTGTCGTCCTTGTCGGTGCCCGAAAAGATGAAATGCGGGCTGGTACCGTAACCGGCGGCCATCGACAATTGCGGCACGAACTTGCCCAACGCACCGGCCTGGCAATCGAAAAACCTCGTATGGGTATTGAGCCGGTTCGAAAGGGCTGCCGGGAAGCGCGGATTGAGCAGGCTACCCTCAGGCAGAACAATCTCGAAAAGATCGTAGAACCCTTCGTTGAACAACACCGAAGGATCGAACGACATGATCATGTAGACGCCGAAGAACAGCTTGCAGAGGCCTTCGTGGATGTGAAAGTTGATCGGCCCTTCCGCCTGCTCGTCCGTTCCGGTCCAGTCGAAGACGGCGATGTCGCCCCGTCTGGAGATGGTCAGCGTCATCTTGAACGGACCATTCCCCAGACCGTCATCATCGACGTAGTCGGTGAAGCTGACCGGTTCTTCCGGGATATATTTCCGGATCACCTGGCGCATGGCTTCGCGGGTCCGAGCCAGGAGCATATCGCAGGCGGTCATGTAAGTTTCGCGGCCGAAGCGATCACAAAGTTCACGCACCCGGGTGGACGCCGTCTTGCAGCCTGCGATCAGTGCCATCAGGTCGGCCCTGTTCATGTCGGGCGTGCGCGAATTGTTGAGCATGATATCGAGCACGCCCTGATTGAGCACGCCCTTCTCATAGATCTTGACCGGCGGCACCCGCAGACCTTCTTCCCAGATGGTCCGGGCATTGGCCGGCATCGAACCGGGAACCGAGCCACCGACGTCCACCATGTGGCCGAAGATCGACGAGAAGCCGACCAGCACGTCTTCATGGAAGATCGGCAGCATCACGCACCAGTCATTGTTGTGCGAGATGGAACCCTTGGAGGCGTAGGGGTCATTCCAGACGAAGATATCGCCTTCATTCACATCGCCGCCAAATTTTTCGACGATGGAGGGAATATAGGATCCGAACTGACCAACAACCATCTGGCCTCGTTCATTGCAGATCATCGGGAATTCGTCATGCTGCTCGCGGATGACCGGAGAGAGCGAGATACGGACGACGACGCCGTCCATCTCGAAGCGGGCGTTCTTGAGAGCGTTCTCGATGATGTCGAGAGTGATTGGATCGACTGTGGTTGCCATCTTGATCACATTCCCTTCGAAATTGGCCAGATGAGGACGTTGCCGTGCTCATCGATCTCGGCGTAATGGGCGGGCAGCAGCACTGTTGTGGTGTCGTATTGCCGGATGATCGCCGGGCCTTCGACCCGTGACCCGACACCCAGCTTGCTGCGGTCATAATGCGGCGTGTCATGCCAGGCGCCATCAAAATAGGCCGGGCGGGTTTCCATGACCGCAGCCTTTACGTCGCCGCCTGCGCCGGTGGGAGCGGCCTCGTCGACCGGCGGCGTTGCGCCGCGGGCCACGACACGCAAGGCCACCAGCTCCACCGGAACCGTGAAGCGCACGCCGTAGAGGCGTTCGTGCAGGGCGTGATAGTCGCTGAGAATGGGCTCCAGGCCGCCCTTCTGGCGTACAAGATCCTCACTCACATCGACCGAGACCTCAAAGCCCTGCTGCTCGTAGCGCAGATCAAGCGTATAGTGGATCGACGCGTCGGCCGCCGACACTTCCTGCTCCTTGAGCCAAGCCTTGGCCTTTTCTTCGAGCTCCCCAAAGCGGGTCCACACCGCGTTCGGGTCGAGTCCGACCGTGGACCGGATGTAGGTCTGGACAAATTCGTTCTTGAAATCGGCTTCGAGAAACCCGAGAGCAGAAAGCACGCCGGGATTTGGCGGCACCATGACAGGATAGCAGCCCAGCAATTCAGCGATCGCGTTGGCATGCAACGGGCCGGCACCACCGAAGGCGACAATGCCGAACTCGCGCGGATCAAGCCCGCGCTGAACGGTAATAACCCGCAACGCGCCAAGCATGACTTCATTCGCAATATCGATGATGCCCTTTGCTGCGTCTTCGGGCGACAGGCCGAGTGTCTTGCCGATACCAGCAACCGCATTGCGCGCGCCCTCGACATCAAGCGCCATATCACCACCCAGAAGAACCGGCGGCAGATAGCCAAGCACTACATTGGCATCACTGACAGCCGGCTCCGTACCGCCACGTCCATAGGACACCGGACCCGGATTGGCACCTGCGCTGCGCGGACCAACGCGAAGCGAACCGGTGAGTTCGGACACGTCTGCGATGGATCCACCACCGGCGCCGACACTGCGCACATCCAGCGTCGGAACCTTGGCAGGGAACATCCCCACTTCAGTCGACCGCGAGATGGTCGCTTCGCCGTCAATGATCACCGACACGTCCGTCGATGTACCGCCCATATCGAAGGCCAGAAGCTTGGAAAAACCGGAACGCCGCGACAGCATCACGGTGCTGGTGACGCCGCCCGCCGGGCCGGAGAGCACTGTATGAACCGGACGTTCGGACGCCGCAGCAGCGCTCATCAATCCGCCATCCGAGCGAACGATATGGAGTCGGGCATTAACCCCTTCCTTGTCCAGCCGGTCTTCGATCCGCGACAAGTAGCGCTTCATTATCGGCCGGACATAATCATTCATCACCGTGGTGATGGCCCGGTCATACTCACGAAATTCCGGCAGAATATCCGAGGACAGCGAAACCGGGATGTCGGGATAGCGTTCCCCGACGATAGCGCCAAGCTTGCGCTCGTGTTCGGCGTTCGCATAAGAGTGCATCAGCGATATGGTGAGCGCTTCGATGCCGCTGCTGCACAGATCATCGATCATGGCAGTAGCCTTCTCGACATCGAGTTCGCGAACAACCTCGCCGCGCGCATTCATCCGTTCCGGGATACCACGCGTATCGGCAAGTGATGCCAGCGGATCGGGCTTTTCCATGTTGATCCAACCGAAGAGCGGCCCCGGTGTCCAGGCCTTGGCCAGATGCAGCGTGTATTCGAAGCCTTCGGTAACCAGAAGCCCTACCCGTGCGCCCTTGCCCTCCAATACGGCGTTGGTCGCAACCGTTGTGCCGTGCAGGATCAACTCAACATCAGACGGCGAGATGCCGGCCTTTTCGCATATCAGCTTTACGCCTGCAGCGACGCCGATGGACTGGTCTTCCGGGGTTGAGGGCGTTTTTGCCTCATAGGTGCGCTGCGTCTTTTCGTCGTGCAGCAGAAGATCGGTGAACGTGCCACCAACGTCGACGCCTAGTCTCATGACAATTCCTCTATGCGCATTGTGATCTCCATCTCGCAAGCCTCTCAAAATGATATTGCATGCGTATTCATTTCAACATAGATTGCCTTTCCGCCCGTCCGCAACAGGAAAATGCGCTGGGCTGGGACATTTTTCCAGATCGATCCGGATCGCCGGCATCATCGCCACAATGCCTCGGGACTGTAAATCGCCAATGACCGCAAAAACCCTTTATGAAAAAGTTTGGCAGAGCCACGTCGCCAAGGAATATGAGGATGGCACGTCACTTCTCTACATTGACCGTCACCTTGTGCAGGAAGTTTCCAGCCCCCAGGCTTTTGCCGGCCTGATCGAGCAAAAAAGGCCATTGGCGAGGCCAAATGCTCACATATCGGTCGCCGACCATGCTGTTCCAACTCTTAACAGGCATATGCCGCTGGCAGAAGGGCTGGCCGCTCGGCAGGTGGCGCGCCTGATCGAAAATTGCGCCCGCTTCGGGATCAACTACATTGAAATGACCGATGACCGGCACGGGATCGTGCACGTCATCGGCCCGGAGCTCGGCTTTACCCTGCCTGGCGCCACGCTGGTGTGCGGCGACAGTCACACGTCGACTCACGGAGCGTTCGGCGCTATCGCCTTCGGTATTGGTGCAAGCGAGTGTGAATGCGTATTCGCCACACAAACGCTGCGCCAGAAAAAACAAAAGACCATGCGGGTCACGCTCAATGGGGCGTTGCAGCCGGGTGTTGCCGTCAAGGACATCATCCTGGCCCTGATCGCCAAGATCGGCACCAATGGCGGTGCCGGCTATGCCATCGAATATGCAGGACCGGCCATAGCAATGCTGTCGATGGAAGCGCGCATGACACTGTGCAACATGTCGATAGAGGCGGGCAGCCGAGTGGGTATGGTGGCGCCGGATGAGACGACATTCTCCTATCTCAAGGGCCGGCCACTTGTACCTGCCGGAGAGGCCTGGCAGGCCGCGCTTGCGCATTGGCAGACCCTGCCGAGCGAAGTCGATGCCGTTTTCGACAAGGATGTCGAACTCGATGTCTCCGCGCTGAGCCCGCACGTGTCATGGGGGACCAATCCGGGGGAAACCAGCCCGGTATCGGAGCGCGTGCCGGATCCCGCAAATCAATCGGATCCGGTTCGGCGCACCAAGATGGAGCGCAGCCTGGCCTATATGGATCTCACTCCGGGGATGCCCCTCGAAGAGATCTGCGTTGATCACGTTTTCATCGGCTCCTGCACGAATGGCAGACTTGAGGACATGCGCATTGCCGCTTCGGTCGTCAAAGGCCGTAAAGTAGCCCCAACAGTGACAGCCATCGCCGTTCCCGGTTCAGCCAGCGTGAGAAAGCAGGCCGAAATCGAGGGGCTGGACCGCATCTTCATGGATGCCGGGTTCGAATGGCGCGCGTCGGGTTGCTCCATGTGCGTGGCGATGAACGACGACCGGCTCAAGCCCGGCGAGCGCTGCGCATCGACTTCCAACCGAAACTTCGAAGGCCGGCAGGGCCAGGGAGGCCGCACGCATCTCATGAGCCCTGCGATGGCTGCGGCAGCCGCAATCGCCGGCCACCTCATTGATGTGCGCAAACTGGGACCATCCACCTGATGCAAAAATTCGTCAAGATAACCAGCCCGGCTGCTGCGCTGCGCGAAGCCGATGTCGACACTGACGTCATTTTTCCGGCACGTTTCCTTTTGCTTCTCGACAAGGCCGGTCTAGGAAAACATCTGTTTCACGAACGCCGGCACCGCCGTGATGGCGCCAAAACAGATTTCGTTCTGAACACGCCGCCATTCGACAAGGCAGAGATCCTTGTCGCCGGCGCCAATTTCGGCTCTGGCTCCAGCCGTGAGCAGGCCGTCTGGGCGCTGATCGATTTCGGCATTCGTTGCGTCATTGCCCCGAGCTTCGGCGAGATCTTCTTTTCGAACTGCTTCAAGAACGGCGCACTGCCCTTGGTCATTCAAGGCGAGGCGCATGAGCGCGTGATGTTGGCGGCGGAAACTTGCAAGCCGATAACGGTCAGTCTCGAAACCCAGTCTGTAGAGCTTCCCGATGGCGAAGTGATCGGATTCGAAATCGACCCCTACCGGCGCCGCACCCTTATGCTTGGCTTGGATGAAATCGGCAGCATCCTTGCCGACGATGCCGAGGATATTGCCGCCTTCGAAGCGCAGCTGCGCGCCAGCCAGCCCTGGCTGTTTCTCGATGACGGGCGGCTGGAACGTCTGTTTGCCGACAAACACCCCAAGGCCTCGGCTTGAAACTTTGTTCCGAGGCGGATTCCAAGCGCCCTCCATCTGACAGGACCCAACAATGAGCAAACCGAGCCTGAAGGCAGCCCTTGAATCCGGACAATTTGTTTTGGCGCCCGGAATCCATGACATGATTACCGCAGCGGTCAGCAACAAGTTCAACTTCGATTTTGTCTACGCTTCAGGTTACTGGATGACCGCTTCTGCGCTGGGTCTGCCCGATGCAGGCATTGCCAGCTACACCCAGATGGTCGATCGCGTTGCCACGCTGTGCCGCACGTCGAATGCAGGCGTGATTGCGGATGCCGACACCGGTTATGGCGGATTGCTCAACGTGCATCACACCGTGCGCGGGTATGAAGAGGCCGGCGTCGTGGCGATCCAGATCGAGGACCAGGAATTCCCGAAGAAGTGCGGCCACACACCGTTCAAGCGCGTCGTGCCGATGATCGACATGGTTGAAAAGGTCAAGGTCGCTGTGGAAGCGCGGCGCAATCCGGAAACCCTGATCATAGCGCGCACCGATGCGCGACAGACCGACGGCTTCGAAGGCGCGATGAAGCGCGGGCTCGCCTATGGCGATGCAGGCGCCGATGTGGTTTTCATCGAAGCGCTGGAAAGCGAAGACGAGATGCGGGAAGCCTGCCGCCGCGTCTCCAAGCCGATGATGGCCAACATGGCCGACGGTGGCCGCACCCCGATCCGCTCGAAGGCCGAGTTGCAGGACATCGGCTACAACATGGCGATCTTCCCCGCCGCCACCGGCCTTGCGGCTGCCGCAGCAGCGGAAGCCGTGCTCAATCTTCTCAAGAACGAGGGAACATCGCTTTCCCCCGAAGTGCCGCTGTTCAATTTCAGCGAATTCAACTCGTTGATCGGGTTTGACGACGTCTGGGAGTTCGAACGGCGCTGGGCGCGCGAGCCAAAGGATGCTGCAGAATGAGAAAAGTCGTCTGTATCGGTGCGGGAACTGTTGGCCGGGCCTGGGCTGTCGTCTTCGCCCGGGCAGGACATCAGGTCAGGCTTTACGATGCACTCGAGGGGGAAGCCGCAGGGCGTGCCCTGTCCGGCGCGAGGCAAACGCTGGAGCTCTTTGCCGATAACGGCATGCTGGACGAGCCGGTCGAGACAGTGATCGCCCGCATCATTCCCGCCGCATCGATTGCCGAAGCGGTCGATGATGCTGACTTTGTTCAGGAGAGCGTGCGCGAGGATGTCGATGTCAAGCGGCAGGTCTTCGCTGAAATTGCCGCCCATGCGCCAGCCGACGCCATTCTGGCGTCCTCCACATCGGCCATTCCGGGCTCGGACTTTCTCGGCCATATCGCCAATCCCGAACGGGCGCTGGTGGTCCACCCGGTCAACCCGCCCTCCCTGATCCCCCTGGTGGAATTGTGCGGCACGAACTGGACCAGCGCTGACGTGCTCGAACAGGCTCGATCGGTCATGACCGAGGCCGGCATGCGGCCGATCGTGCTCAAGAAGGAGATCGACGGCTTCATCCTCAACCGCCTGCAGTTCACGCTGGTGGCAGAAGCCCTGCATCTTGTCGGTGAGGGCTATTGCACGCCGGAAGACATTGACGCGGTTCTGACGGACGGGCTGGCGCTTCGCTGGGCATCCATCGGCCCGTTCGAGGTTGCCCACCTCAATGCACCGGATGGATTGCAGGGATTTGTCGATCGGCTCGGTCCCATGATGCGTCATCTCGGACAGTCCGCGCGGACGGATTATGATTGGACACGGGACCAGATTGCCGACGCCCACGCACGGCTCGCGAGCCGAATTCCCACCAATAAGGTGGCAGAACGTCAGACATGGCGGGACAGCCGAATCCTTGCGCTGCGACGCATGAAACGCGACGTCGCTGATCCGCTGGAATGAGGCCTTTTGCATTCACTGGCGAATATTCCGGTGCTCACACTGGTTTTGAATGGAGATTTTTAAAATGAGATACCTCAAGCAAGGCAAAGAGGCAGAAGCGATCGCCAACGAGGATAGCAAAGTCCGGACATTGGTCGAGAATGCACTGGGTGAGATCGCGTCCCGCGGCCAAGCAGCGGTGCGCGAAATGTCGGTCAAGTTCGACGGTCTGGACCGCAACGACTACAGGCTGACCGACAGCGAAATCAAAGCCTGTCTGAGCGAGCTTTCGCAGCGCAATATCGATGATATCAAGTTTGCGCAAGAGCAAGTGCAGAATTTCGCCCAACACCAGCGCGCAGCCCTTCTCGACATCGAGGTCGAAACGTTGCCCGGCGTCGTGCTGGGACACAAGAACATTCCGATGAATTCTGTTGGCTGCTATGTCCCCGGTGGCAAGTATCCGCTGCTGGCATCGGCTCACATGTCTGTCGTCACAGCCAAGGTGGCGGGTGTTCCGCGGATCATCACCTGCGCGCCGCCGTTCAAGGGCAGGCCTTCGCCGGCAATCGTCGCGGCGCAGCATCTTGCAGGTGCCGACGAGATCTACTGCCTTGGCGGCATTCAGGCGATCGGCGCCATGGCGCTGGGAACCGAGCAGGTTGCGCCGGTGGACATGCTCGTCGGCCCGGGCAATGCTTTTGTGGCCGAGGCCAAGCGTCAACTCTACGGTCGTGTCGGCATCGATCTTTTCGCCGGCCCGACCGAAACACTGGTCATCGCAGACGAGACCGTCGACGGGGAAATCTGCGCCACCGATCTTCTCGGCCAGGCCGAACATGGCCCGAACTCGCCCGCAATCCTGCTGACCACCTCGGAAAAACTCGCCCGCGATACCATGGCGGAAGTCGAACGCCTGCTGACCATTCTCCCGACTACAGAAGTTGCCCGTCAGGCCTGGAACGATTACGGCGCAGTCATCGTCTGTGAGGATGACGCGGAAATGGTCAAGGTCGCCGACGACATCGCCTCCGAACATGTGCAGGTCATGACCCGGGATCCGGACTATTTTCTCGAAAACATGACCAATTACGGCGCGCTGTTTCTGGGCCCCAGAACCAACGTCGCATTCGGTGACAAGGTGATCGGCACCAATCATACGCTTCCGACAAAAAAGACCGCTCGCTACACCGGCGGCCTATGGGTCGGGAAATTCCTCAAGACGGTGACCTACCAGCGTGTCCTGACTGACGAGGCCTCGGCGATGATCGGCGAATACTGCTCGCGGCTCTGCATGCTCGAGGGCTTTGCCGGACACGCCGAACAAGCCAATGTCAGGGTCCGCCGCTATGGCGGCAAGAATGTCCCCTACGGTGCAGCTGCGGAGTAGGCGATGACAGATCTGAGCAACCTGTTCCGGCTTGATGGTAAGCGGGCGCTGGTCACCGGGGCCGGGCGTGGCATAGGTCTGCTGGCCGCTCGCGCACTGGCGGCCTATGGCGCGCATGTCACGCTCGTCGCCCGCAGTGACGCGGAGATTTCCAGCGCCGCGCAGGCGATCACAGCGGATGGCGGTCTCGCCGAGGCCCTCGTGCTGGACGTCACCGACACCGATGCCGTGCGAAGCAAAATTGCGCAGGCGCCGGCCTTCGACATTCTCGTCAACAATGCCGGCACCAACCGTCCTGGTCCGTTCGTGGAGGTTGAGCCGGAGGCCTTTGACCTGGTCACCGATCTCAACGTCAAGGCGGCGTTTTTCGTTGCGCAGGCGGTCAGCAGGCGTCTCATCGCTGATGGCAGCCGCGGCTCGATCATCAACATGTCGTCGCAGATGGGCCATGTCGGAGCGAAAGACCGCACCATCTACTGCACCACCAAATTCGCCATCGAAGGCATGACAAAGGCCATGGCCGTGGAACTTGCCCCGCACGGCATCCGGGTGAATTCGATCGGTCCCACCTTCATCGAGACCCCCATGACCGCGCCCTATTTCGAGAACGAAGACTTCAAGAACTCTGTGATTGCCAAGATAAAGCTCGGGCGCGTGGGAACTGTCGAAGATTTGGCGGGGGCACTGGTCCTGCTTGCCAGCGACGCCTCGGGCCTGATGACCGGATCTTCAATCCTTGTCGATGGCGGCTGGACCGCGGAATAATGCCAGCACACTGCCAACCCGGCGGCCTCCTGCGTCGTCCGGGGAGTTGCTGAAAATGACGATCACCTTGAACGCTTCGGGACGTGTCTCGAAGTCGTCCAACCACTCCCGATCGGGAACCATCCAGAAGGAAGCCTCTCATGGCAGACCCCCGCCTGAAACAGGCCATCGAGGCCAAGGAGTTCATCCTCGCCCCCGGCATTTTCGATCTGATCTCTGCGCTTGTCGCTGATCGAATCGGCTTCAAGGCACTTTATGTGACCGGTTACGGAACGGTGGCCTCCTACCTTGGCCTGCCGGATGCGGGTATAGCCACCTATCGCGACATGATCGAGCGCATTGGTCAAATGGTGAAAATGACCAGCACACCGGTGATCGCAGACGCAGATACCGGCTATGGCGGCCTTCTCAATGTTCGCCACACGATCCGCGGTTACGAGGATGCCGGAGTGACCGCAATCCAAATCGAAGACCAGGAATTCCCGAAAAAATGTGGTCACACGCCCAATCGCCGGGTCATTCCGCTCGAAGACATGGTGCGCAAGATCCGGGTTGCCAGTGACGCCCGTTCAAGCGGCGATTTCCTCATTATCGCCCGCACGGATTCACGCACAGCACTCGGCCTTGATGAAGCCATCCGTCGCGGTGACGCTTACCGGGAAGCCGGAGCGGATGTGGTTTTCATTGAATCGCCGGAATCCGAAGCCGAAATGCAGACGATTTCCGAACGCATTGATGCGCCGCTGTTTGCCAATATGGTCAATGGCGGACGAACGCCGCTTCTGTCGGCCGATCGATTGAAAGAACTCGGCTACGCCATTGCCATTCACCCGGCGCTGGGCTTCCTCAGTGTTGGTGCAGCGCTCGACAGTGCGTACAAGGATCTCGCGTCCAATGGCATCACGTCTCCCGATATCGATCTTTATTCTTTTGCCGAGTTCAACAAGCTGCTGGGCTTTGAAGATGTCTGGGAGTTCGAGAAGCGCTACGCCGAAAATTGAGGAGACGTTGATGACACAGAATCTCGATGAAAACTACAAGATTGCCTATGACAACAAGGCAGGCTTCGGCAAATCGCCGGCTCTTGTGATGGTCGACTTCGCCCAGGGCTATTTCGACCGCGACTGTGTGCTTTATGCCGACGTTGACGATGCGCTGGCTTCAGCCTTGCGGGTTCGCGAAGTCGCTCACGAGGCCGGGATACCGGTTATCCTGACCGAAGTGACCTATCAGAAAGGCGGTCGCGACGGAGGGCGTTTCTTTGAAAAGGCGAAGCCGCTTTCCTGTTTCGTCAAAGGCGAAAAGACAGCCAGATTTGCCGAGGGCCTTGTGCCGCGTGAGGACGAAATCATCGTCTCCAAGCAATATCCCTCGGCCTTTTTCGGAACTTCACTGGCATCGACGCTGACTTCCATCGGCGTGGACAACGTCATTCTGACCGGCCTGACCACAAGCGGCTGCGTCCGCGCCTCGTGCGTGGATTCGATGTCGCACGGTTTCATGACCACCGTTGTCGCCGATGCCTGTGGTGATCGCCACCCGGCGCCTCATGAAGCCAACCTGTTCGACATGAATGCAAAGTATGCCGATGTGGTTTCGGAA